>CAVQFW010000006.1:0-1214409 GCA_963711875.1 uncultured Acidobacteriota bacterium | reverse complement strand
TCAGCTCGTGGGCCAACTGGGTGGCAAAGACCAGCGGAGCGCCCTCGACGGGCAGCACCAGGCCGGGTTTCTGCGCGCAAAAATACTCCGACGGGTTGACCGGATGCAGCGGCGGCAGCTTGCCCTTGGTCGAGATCACCGGCGGCAGCGCAACCACCACCACCGACTTGGGAACGCGGAACGAAGGCGGCATGTTGAGGCGCAGATTGAGGGTATCTTTGGTTGGCAGCGCCAGCGCGGGAATGTACTGGAAATGCGCCGTGTGCAGCGAGGCGAGAATCTTGGCTGTATCCACGATGGCCCCGACATAGGCGCTATAAGCGCCGCCTCCGCCCATGGACGAGCTGCTGATCTGGTTCATCAGGTCGCTGGTTGAACCGGTCACCAGCTGATTCACCAGCGATTGCGCGTTGGCGTCGTCCAGCACCATCCCGTCAGTGTGCTGCACCAGGCAGGGAGCCTGCTGATCGCTGGGTTTGTCAAAGCATTGCTGATCGAGGCGGATCCCCAGGCTGTGCGCCGCCTTCTCAAGTCCGCTCTTTGAGCGCTTTAGGGTCGGTCTGCGAGGTCTCTTTGACCAGGGCCAGATAGGCTTCCAGGCGCATGCGGTCCCAACTGGCGGCTTGCAGATCCTGGGTGGCGCGGACAAATGCGCCGGGGCGGCCGCGCACGGCGGCGCGCAGGGTGCTCAGGTCGCCGCCGGTCTCCGGCGCCATAAATCAGCGCCGGCGGCGCCCAGCGGGTACGGTGACAAACACACCCTCTTCGCGCGCTTACGGGTCCAGGATCAACCCCGCGTAAACCACTCCGCGGGCGGAGGATTGGTGACCCCGCGCAAAAATCCGACGATCAACACATAATGCGTGGACTGGCCCTCAGCAGGTCGGGATGAATCCAGAGCCGGTCACCGGGCAGCAGGTTGGGCACCTCGCCGATGGGCAGGGTGACCTCTCCACGCTTCACATGAACGTCGACCTTTGGCCCGACGAGGTCAAAGGGCATATCAACGGCGTGCAGTCCGATTGAAGCCAGGCACCACAGCAATAACAACTGCCAATAAAATGGCGCATGCTCCTATGGTACGAATTCAGGCGGCCGAATGAATTCTTGCGCTAGAGCAACATTTTCATAAAGATAGATCGCAGGCATGAATTATCGGTTACACTGTGGAGTGTACAGCTTTGAGCTTTCGGATCCTAGCTAAAGTTGTTCCCGATCCACGCACGGTTGAAGAAATAAGTAGAAGATGGTTTTCATCAAATAAAAGCCACAAGAATACTTGGGTCTTCAACCATAGATACGGGAGATGTAAAGGGCCGCATTCGTTTAAAAAATAGAAGAACAGGCCCGCGGAATCAGCTAACAGAACACATTGACCGGCGCCCGAATGGGCTGCGGCTTACCCCACGCAATGAAACGAATTTAAAGCTATGGCTGCACTACTTCGCCTGCCGTGCAGGGCACAAACGATCTCCGGTTCAAGGCAATGAGGACGCCGGTGACGATTTGAATGCACAACGGGCGGGAATCGCGGCATACGGAAGAGAAAGAAATGAAATCGAAAAAAGCTGCACAAAGCAGCATTGATATCAGCAACCTGAACATGCCCGACGCAGAAGAGATTATTGGAAAAAGCCCTGAAACGAATTGGCGTTTTCCCCCGACCCCGGTTTGGCGAGGGCTTCTGCAATTCCTGGCGCCTCCGGGCTACCAGGCCAGTGGAACTATGCGGTGAAACGGCCGCAGCAAGCGCCGCAACGCCCTGGCGGATACGTGGTCGCCGGAGGACGACGAGGTGCGCATTCACTTCGAGCGCAGCGAAGGCGAGGCTGCTCCGCGCCCCATCCGCGCGCCGGGCTGGGCAGTGGCCAATCATCAGTTCGACGACGAAGACGACGACGGACGGGAAGCGGTGCTTCCCGCCGATTTGGACGCGCGCGTGAAAGAGCTGTGCGCCGCGCTGGCCGAGGCCGAGCGGGGCGGGCATGCTTTTATCGCTCTCAAGTGGTTCCGCGATTCCTTTTTGCCGCGCAAGGCCTTCCGCTGGAATCAGCACCCCGAGTCGCGCCAGTCGGTGCTGGCTGAGGCCATCCAGCGCGGCGTGGTAATCACCAGCAAGATCGCCAATCCAAAGACTCCGGCTTATCCCACCACAACCATCCGGCTCAACCGCGCCGAGGCCGGCATGCCTGAGGAGGCGCAGCGCTTCCATCCGGTCGCGTTGCATGGCGAAGCCTCGCCGAGGCCATTGAAGAGGAACGGGGGAACATGTGGTGGCCTCTTTCTTCGAGTCCACGGCCTTCGCCAAATTGTTTGTGCAGGAGCCAGGCTCCGATGCGCTGATCCGTCCGGGGCGATGCGAAGCATCGAGCCCGGAATCCGATACTCACGATCGTGGTTATGGATTCCGGGCCTGCGCCAAGGGGCCCATCCCGGAATGACGACGGTCCGTAGGGTACGATCGAAAAATCACAGCATCTGGTGCGCGCGGTTGCTCGAAATGGCTGCAGCGTGGCCTCCTCCAGTGACAACGGCTTCGCCGTTGCGCGGGGCTGACGGGGATAGAGTTTCATGTGCACCGCCCTCTCCACGTCATTACGAGCGAAGCGAAGCAATCGATCTCTCCGCTTGCTGAGGCATGGATTGCTTCGTCGCTGACGCTCCTCGCAATGACGTGGTGAGGTTTCGGATTCAATTTTTTGACTCAACGAAAGAGGATACGCATCCGCCTTCTCGCGGCACGATGTACCCGAGATTTGTCCGAACGTCTGACCTTCCTGAAAGAGGGACGAACGGGTCTTTGGACAAGCCCGCACAATCGGAGCTAGGATCAGCATAGTCAGCGAGCAGGCGGGGCATTCGCAATTATGATAAATCTGTTGATTTCGTTGCTTGTGTTCGCACTGATATCTGGCGGCGCCCTGGCTGGGATGGCCGTTCGGCCGTTGTTGTCGGAACACCATCTGCACTCGGACTTCAAGGACGTCGTAAAGCTGACCGCGGGACTGATTGGCACACTGACCGCACTCGTACTGGGTCTGTTGATCGCATCCGCAAAAACCACGTTCGACCAGAAGACAAACCGGGTCAGGGAGATGACCGCGACGGTCATCCTTCTGGACGATCTGCTTACGCAATACGGACCGGAAGCAACCTCTGTCCGAAATCTCCTGCGGCAGAGCATATCACCAATGGCTGATCGCATTTGGCACGAGCAAGTGAACCCAACCGGGAAACCCGCTCGCTTCGAGTCCAGCGTCGAGGCGTGGGCATTCTATAATGAGCTCGAACGGCTATCGCCGAGCAACGATACGCAACGTTCCCTGCAGTCTCGCGCTATCGCGGCCTTCACGGAAGGCGCCCAGTTGCGACTGCAGTTGTTTACGCAAGCCGGCAGTTCGATTCCGACGCCTTTTCTGATAATCATGGTATTTTGGCTGAGCGCGATCTTTGTGAGCGCCACCCTGTTTGCGCGGGCGAACATGGTCGTCACCATCTCGCTGTTTGTGTGCGCGCTGTCGTTTGCCGGCGCGATCTTTCTGGTTTTGGAGCTGGATGATCCGTTCACGGGACTCATGGGGATTTCAAGCTCGATACTGCGGAGTGCACTTTTGCCGCTGAACTCGTAAGCGCGCAGTGGGTTATCCGCGGGCACGGCGCCTCAAAGACCCGCTTGCGCCGCACCCAAATCGACGACCGCCATTTCCGAGATTGCTCCCTGACCGGACATCCCGCAGAGATGTTAAATTCGCTGCGATTGGCCCAAGGCGGACAACCGTTGATCAACGATACATGATACCCTGCAGCGGCTTCGGTACAATTTCGCGAGTGCAAGTGCAAAAACAGGCTCGCGCCGTTTTGCGAGCGCCAGCTGGCGGGATCAGCGATGAAGTGGATACGTCGTGTCTGCTTTGGAATGACGTGCCTGCTCATGCTTGCCAGGTCTGCTGATGCGGCGGACCCGGATCGCGTTCTTCTGTTGCACTCATTTGGTCCGGACTTCTCACCCTGGAACACCATCACGCCGCCGTTTCGCGAAGCGCTGAGAAAGCTCGCTCCGAATCCGATCGACCTTTACGAAGCCTCGCTTCAGGCGGAACGGTTTGGCGAGAGCCCGGCCCGGGAGGAAAGTCCGTTCATCGATTATCTGAACGCGCTTCTGGCTGGCCGTGAACCCAGGCTCGTGGTGGTGATGGGCGCCCCCGTCACGCGCTTCGCGCTGCGGAACAGGGCGCGACTGTTTCCGTCGTCGCCGTTGCTGATCGCAGTCTCCGACGTGAGCACCTACGAGGATCTTGCGCTCACTGCCAGAGACACCGCCTGCCCTACGAGCTACGATCCCACGTCCATATCGACCATATCCTGCGGCTGCTTCCCGACACCAACCATATCGTCGTGGCGATGAGCGGCGCCTCCGCGACGGAGCAGTTCTGGAATGACCTGTTCCAGCGCGCGCTTGCGCGCACTTCCCACCGTGTGACGCTCGAATGGTTCACCCGTCTGGCGGCCGACGACATGGTGAAGCGTGTCGCCGCGTTGCCCGCGCACTCCGCGATCTTTTACCCGACCATCCGGGTGGACGGCCACGGTGTACCGCAGGAGGGAGATGCTCTCCTGCTTCGGTTCATCGAGGAGAATCGCGCACCGATCTTCACCCATACCGACAGTCTTTTTGGTCACGGCATTGTCGGCGGCCCGATGTTTTCCAGCCAGGAGATGGCTGACGCCTGCGCAAAGGTTGCGGTGCAACTCCTCAATGGCGAACTTCCCGGCGATATCAAGATCGTGCCGGTCGGATTGGCCGCCCCCCGGTATGATTGGCGGCAACTGCAGAAATGGGGAATCAAGGAAAGCCTGCTTCCGCCTGGCAGCGAAATCCTGTTTCGGGAGCCAACGGAGTGGCAACGGTATTCCTGGCAAATTGCATTTTTCGCTGCGGTTATTCTGATACAGGCCGGACTTATCGCAATCCTGTTGAATGAACACCGCCGGCGCAAATGGGCCGAAGTACAGGCGCGGCAGCGCATGGCAGAACTGGCCCGTGTCAACCGCTTTTCGACGGCCGGTGAACTGACCGCCTCAATTGCTCACGAAATAAACCAGCCGCTCGGCGCCATTCTGACTAACGCCGAAACCGCACAGGCAATCCTGAAATCCCAGAGCCCCGACATCGTTGAACTCAAGGATATTCTGGACGATATTTTGCAGGATGACCGACGCGCCAGCGAAGTCATCCGGAGGATTAGGAGCCTCCTTTCAAAGGCACCTTTCGAACTGAAAAATCTCGACCTCAACGACGTCGCGCGGGAAACCGTCGAATTTCTCTCGACGCTGGCCATCGGACGAAAAGTCGAACTGCATAGTCTGATCACACCGAATGCGCTTCCGATCCTCGGCGACCCCATTCAACTTCAACAAGTCATTCTGAACCTTGTCGTGAACGGGATCGACGCGATGAAGGACACGCCTGCCGAAAACCGCATCGTCAGCATCCGGACTTCGCGCGTCGAGAAGTTTGCCCAGCTGTCCGTGTCTGATTTCGGCTCAGGCATTCCCGCAGACAAATTGAAAGAGGTCTTCGAACCGTTCTTCACCAGCAAGGAAGCGGGCATGGGCATGGGGCTGTCCATCGCGCGCACCATTATCGAGGCGCATGGTGGGCTGATATGGGCAAAAAATCGGGATCACGGCGGCGCGTCTTTCCGGATCAAGCTTCCTCTGGTCTGATGGTTGGGGCCAAGTAATTGGTGTCATGGCACGCCCCCTTCGGAGCAGACGCAAACTCCGCCAATCGCATTCCCCGCAAGAAGTATCCAATAAAAAGGCCGCCGGAACTGCCAGCGGCCCGCCGGGAAAATGTCTTCGCGAAAGGCAATGTACCCCTGCCCCGGTGCTACTCCGGATCATGAACTCAAACCTTGAATTTTGGCAGTCAGAAAATGCGGTTCCACACTGAGGAACAATATTAACGTTGCTGTTTAACCACAGCCCGAGAGCGCGTGTTGGGCGATTCGATCGATGTGTCACAGCACCTGATGGACGTCGATGACGACGCGGTCGGCGTGGCGAGCGGCGGAGGCTATGAAGATGTGCTGCATCAGCCAGCGGTATTTTTCAGCACCGGTTTCGAATTTCGGCACGGTGCGGCAATAGATCCGGTTCGGATCGACCGGCTCGCCGCGCTTCAATTTCTGCAGGAGATCGACGGGACCGAAGCGGATGCCCTTGTTCTCGACATAGACCACGGCGCCGTCATCGGTCTCGAAGGCGTATTTCGCTTCCAGTTCGATCAATTCGTTGGGGCGGATGATCTGGAAGTCGGCGCCAAACGGCAAAACCTTGCCGTTGATGTTTTCGCCCCTCACCTCACCGCCGATGATCGGGATGATGCGGCGAACGCCGTCCCGATCTCGCCCGCGGAGGTCGCCTCGCCGATACGGGCAGTGATGGTGAAGACGTATCTGGTCTCGATTATCGGGGCCATTGAAAGCCTTTTTGTTGGAGCATGATCTTATCGGAAAACCGATTCCCACTTTTCCGGATCATGCTCTACCCAATCATGCGCTGCGGAGCCCAACCTTCACGAACTCTGGGATTAACCAGATTTAATCAAACACACTCAGCCGCGCTGCTGAAACAAATCTCGTGCCCCGAGATTTCTCGTTCCAATCAGCCGCTCGATTGACAGCGCAACACCTCGATGGCGCGGGACGATGCAACGCGCTTTGACGGTAGAGATTCGCTACGGTTCTGTGTGGACCCGATTTGAACCGGCGATTTGGCTAAAATTGAAAACAAAACTTCAATTGTTGCTTCAAACCTTTGTGCAATGTTTGCGTTGTAGTCTTCCTAGGAGCAATTCAGATGAAAACACTTGCACGCTTCGTCGCCAACGAAAGTGGCGCTACCGCCATCGAATACGGGTTGATCGCGGCGCATCGCTGTCGTGATCATCAGCGCAGTCACGGCGGTCGGTACCGCCCTCTCGACAACGTTCACGACAGTCTCTGGTAAGATAAAGTAAGGCTCGACGTTGCGCCGCCGAAGCGGTCAGCAGAATCCCCTGAACCAGAAACGTGGCGCACCTCAGCCCGGGCCGGACGAACGCAAGCGTCCGGCTCGCGGCCTTTTGCAGAATCTGCAACGCCGGCTTGTTCAATCAGACAGCCAGAACGCTCGCTGCCCGGCATTGACTCGATCTTCAGCTAACGAATAGTTCGGTCAAGTGGTCGCTCGCAAATTTTGTCCGCGTGGCGATGCGCTTCTCAGATCATCACTTCTCCAAACTTGCTGTGAGAATTGCGCGGTAGCGTTCGCAACCGGTGCGACCACTCCCTACTCCAGACGACGAGCCTCGATTTGCAAGGCCAGCGCTCCAGCGGGGCCGAGTTGTTTGAGCTTCGTCGCACAGCATAAAGGATGGCGGGTGGCCCCCACCTTCCCGCTACAGTCGCGGCCAAAGCCATCCGGAGAGGAAATCCCATGTCGATCGATTTCGAAATTCCCGCCGAAGCCAAGGCCATCCGCGAAAAAGTTCGCCAATGGGTGCATGACGAATGCATTCCGGCCGAGAAGAAGCTGCTGGCCGGCGCCGACTACAAGACGACGCTCGGCCGAACTGCGCAAGAAGGCGCGCGCGCAGGGCCTGTGGTGTCCGTTCATTCCGAAGGAACATGGCGGCATGGGCCTTGGCCCGCTCGCCAACGCGCTGGTGCAGATGGAGCTCGGCGAAAGCTATCTCGGCGCGCTGTCGATGAACACGCAAGGACCCGACGACGCCACCATGCTGACGCTGCTGACGCACGGCACGCCGTACCAGAAGGAGAAGTTCCTCAAGCCGCTGCTGAACGGCGAAAAGCGCATCTGCTATTCGATGACCGAGAAGGCGGCCGGCGCCGACGCCACCGGCATGCAGACCCGCGCCGAGAAGAAGGGCAACGACACCTATGTGCTGAACGGCGAGAAGTGGTTCTCGAGCGCCGCCAGCGTCGCCGACATCGCGCTCGTCATGGCCAAGACCGATCCGGACGCGCCGCGCCATCAGCAATTCTCGACCTTCCTCGTCGAACTGCCCAACCCCGGCTACAAGATCAAGCGCGACATCAAGACGATGGCGCGTGGAAGGCCCGCTGTCGCACATCCTGGGCGGCGGACACGCCGAGATCGAAATCAAGGACCTCGAAGTGCCGGCGGACAATCTGCTCGGCGGCGAAGGCAACGGCTTCAACATGGGCCAGCATCGCCTGGCCTACGGGCGGCTGCGCCACGGCATGCACAATGTCGCGATGGCGCAGCGCGCGCTCGACATGGCGGTCAAGCATGTCACCAGCCGCTCGACCTTCGGCAAGCCGCTGTCGGAACGCCAGGGCGTGCAGTTCATGCTCGCCGATTGCGCCAGCGAGCTCTACATCGCGCGCCTGATGCTGCTGCACATCGCCTACAAGGCCGAGAAGGGCATGGACCTGCGCCAGGAGAACGGCATCGCCAAGGTGTTCCTCGCGCACATGGTGCACAAGGTCGTCGACACGGCGATCCAGCTTGCACGGCGCGCTCGGCTACAGCCAGGATACGCCGCTGGCCGCCTGGTACACGCACATCCGCTCGCAGCGCCTGGTCGACGGACCGGACGAAGTGCATCGCTGGACCACGGGCCGCAATGTCATCAAGGCCTACAAGCAGTTCGGCACGACGGCGTCGGCGGCCGGCGGCGATCTGCTCTGATCCTTGCGCCGCAAGCGTCCGCGCAAGCAGCTTGCGCAATGGAGCCGTGAAGGCAGCATTCGCGGCGGGGGAGCTTTCGCGCGCGGCCTGAAGCGCGCGTGCTCAGAGTCCGCCCGAAATGCAGAGCATCGTCTTCAGCGAACTCGATGACGGCGCCTTCATCGGCGTCGCCAAGAAGCGCGCGCGCGAAACCGGCGCCGGGTCTTGTCTCCGCGCTGTTTCTGCACGGCCTCATCGATCGCGCTGATCATCCTCCTGCACATGCAGATCGGATCGCCGCCGCAACGGATCCGCGCTGCGCATCGTACCGGTCGATGTGGTGCAGTTCGGCGAAGCAGACCGCATCGCTGCCGTCGCCGTCTTGAAATCGGCCATTCCGCAACAAAAGCGCGTCCCGGCGGCGCGGCGGGAAGCAGGCAAGCCCGGCTCCGCCCGAAGGCGTCTCGCCGCACGGCACCAAGCCGGTCCCGCTCGACAATCTCGATGCGAAGCTGCGGGCGTTGGCGCGACTGCGTCAGCCCGAAACGGATCCGCCGGCGTCATCGACAATTCCGGACAGGCGGACGTCACCTCGACCAGCGCCGACGCCGTGCCCGGGCGATCAGGCGGCCTATGCCGTGCGCGATTTCGTGCGCCAGCAGGTCGTGCGGCACTGGAGCCTCGATCTGCACGTGCTTGGCGCGCGCAGTTTCCAGATCGCAATTCATGTCGTGATGACGCGGACCGGCACGATCGAGAAGGCCGAGATCGTCGACATGCAGCGCTATCGCACCGATGCCGTCTTTCGCGACATCGCGCTCAGCGCGCGCAACGCGGTGCTGCTGTCGTCGCCCGTGCCGCTGCCGGTCGGCAACTATCCCGAAGTGATGGACATGACGTTCAACTTCAATCCGCGCGACGCGCTGCAGTAGCAGCGTCAGGGAAGAGAACGCGCGACGCGAAAGCCGGCGAGACTGGAATAGTCGTACGCGTCCTGGTTCGCGCTCGCCGCCGTGCGCGCCGCCGAGCGCACGAAGATCGGAACATTGTCCCACGAGCCGCCGCGCAAGACGTGCTTGCCGCAGTCGTCGCCGAGCCAGGCGCTGCCGTCGCGTCGGCGCGCCGACATAACTCTTGTGCCAGCAATCCGCCGTCCACTGCCAGGCATTGCCGAGCATGCCGTAGAGGCCGAACGGATTGGGCGCGAAGCTGTCGACATC
This sequence comes from uncultured Acidobacteriota bacterium, assembly GCA_963711875.1. Lineage (GTDB taxonomy): Bacteria > Acidobacteriota > Terriglobia > Acidiferrales > UBA7541 > Palsa-295. Next base: position 1,204,489 of record CAVQFW010000006.1, on the reverse strand, counting down.
GGTCAGCACGCGATCGTCGGACTTGCTGCCGCAGCCATTGCAGTTGGCATTGTTCGTTCCGACCGCATTGCCCCACCAGCGCGACGTCGTCGTGCCGGCGCGCGCGGCATATTCCCATTCCGCTTCGCTGGGCAAGCGATAGGGACCGTCGCGCCTCGCCAGCTCGGGATGCGCGGCGCGAGCCTTGGCGTTCAGCCAGGCGATATAGGCCGTGCGCGTCCTTCCAGCCGACGCAGGTCGCCGGCCAGGTCGGCGGTTCGGCATCGGAGCGCGGATAGGCATGGCCGTTGCCGGGCGATTGCCAGCCCAAGGTCAGCGTCTTGTTGCACGGCGCGGGCTGATAGCCGGTCTCGCGCAGGAAGGTGAGGAACTGCGCGGTCGTGACGTCGAACTTGCCGAGCGCAAAGGCGCGGATTGCGACGCGATGCTGCGGACCTTCGGCGTCGAAGCGCCCCGGCTCGTCGGCCGGGCTTCCCATCACGAAGTTGCCGGCCGGGATGCCGACCATCACCGGACAGTCGGTGCACTCCTGGAATTCGCGCTCCTTGCGATCCTGGGCCGTCGCCGGAACGCTCGCGACAATCGCGAGCAAGTGGCGAAAGACAGCGACGGAAATCGCAATATCATGAAGAACTCGACGGTCGACTGCGAAACTATGGGCCGATCGCGCCGGCGGCAAGCCGTTCACGCGCATGTGCGCAGCTACGGAAGCAGCAACGCGCCGCCGACCAGTTCCTGCAGCAGTTTGGTGCGCGGATAGGGCGTGCCCGTGTATTGGCGAAATCCTTCGGCATAGGCGACGCCGAACATCCGTCCGCGCTTTGCTGTCCACTTCTCCATGGAGCCCCGTCTTGAATCAGTGCAGAGCTGTTGGACAGAATCTGGGCCCAGGGCTGATCGCTAGCGGCGAAACGCATGCCGGGCTGCACCAGTGGCGTCAGCTTGCCGTGATGGGCACGCAGGACCAACTCTTCCTGGTCTCGCAGCAGCAACGAGACCTGCTCGGCCTGGAACGATTGATGAATCAACTCGCATACGCGACCCAGCAGTTCTTCCAGATCCAAGACAGCGGTACATTGCTGGGCCACGGCGTTGATGGCCTGCAGTTGGCGTGCGCGCTGTTGTTCCAAGGCGTGCAGTTTCGCATTCTGCAGGGCCATCGATGCCTGCGTGGAAAACAGCGTCAGCAGGTCAATCGTGTCGCTGTCGAAATGGTCGAGGCGGTCACTCTGGCAATCGAGTACGCCCACCACTTCGTCGCGGACCATCAGAGGAATGGCAAGCTCCGACATGGTGGAGGCAACGGAGCAGACATATCGCGGGTCTTTGCGTACATCGGGGACGTAGACTGGCTGCTTCTTGAGCGCAGCGGCGCCGGAAATGCCCTCTCCCACTTTGAGGCGCTCGCGCGGGTGCGAATCAGCGCGCCCGATCTGCGAACGAAGACACAACTCCTGCGTCTCCTTGTCGAGCAGCCGGACGGCCACGTTGTGGAGGCGGAAGAAATCGCTCGCGATGGCCAGAATTCTCTGCAGCACCTCGTCCAGATCGAGTGTGGAGAGGACTGCCTGGCCGGCGTCGTAAAGCACGGCAATTCTTTGCATTTTCCTCCTAAATTCTATGGTTACGCGAGGAGCGGGACGAGGTGCCCAAAGTAATCAGTTTTCGAGCCTAGGTCGGGCCAGCACCTCCAGGGACTCGGAGACTGCGCGCGTCGCATCCTGCTAACATTCGGCAGAACCAGCAACATGCTTGAACTCTCCACTCCCGTGCAATACGTCAAAGGTATTGGTCCGCGACTGGCGGAGGTTTTGGGCGAAAAAGGCATCCACACCGTGGACGACCTTCTGCATTACCTGCCTTTCCGCTACGAGGACCGCCTCAATCCTCGCGGTATTGCGGAGTTGCGCGCCGGGGAGATGGCCACGGTCATTGCCGAGGTGAGAAACTCCGGGCTTTTTAAGACCCGCCGCATGCCGATCTTTCAGCTGACCGTGGGCCAGGGGCGTTCCCGGCTGCGCTGTATTTTCTTCAACGCGACTTATCTTCAGGGCAAGTTCCAGCCCGGCCAGCTTCTGGCGCTCTACGGGAAAGTGGAACAAGACCAGCGGACGGGTGAGTTGCAGATTATGCAGCCGCAGATCGAGGTCTTGGGGAATGCTGCGGGGGCAGGCGCCGAAGATGCCGCCAAACAGTCGCTGGAGGTGGGCAGGATTGTCCCGATCTACGAGTCGGCCGGCCAGGGGAAGGTGACGCCGCGATGGTTCCGGCGGACGATTCGCACTGCGCTCGACGCCATCGCACCCGATCTTGCCGACCCCATCCCGGCCAAAGTCCGGGAGCGCATGGGGTTGATTTCGCCTTACAAGGCGTTGCAGCAAGTTCACTGGCCGGACGAAGGAGAAAGCCTGCAAGATTTGCAAACTGCCCGGACCCCGGCGCATATCCGGATGATCTTTGAAGAGCTGTTCTTCGTCGAGTTGGGTCTGGAAATGAAGCGGCGACAATTGAAGTCTCAGACCGGTATTGCTTTTCGACTGGACGTGAAACGAGCGAACTCGACGAGAACGACGAAAAGCCGCCGATGCAATTTGGTGCGCGAGACCTGCGCCTGAGCGGAGTGATCGATCGCGTGAACCTCGAGCGAGCAATCAACCAGCTGCCGCCGGGATGCAAGGAGATGTTCGTTCTGCACGACGTTGCCGGGTATTGCCACGAGGAGATTGCGGAAATCGCTGGATGCTCCGTGGGGAATTCGAAGTCGCAGCTTCATAAGGCCCGGGTGCGTCTGCGGGAAATCTTGTGCAACGACCTCCGCCGGACAAATGGGCGGCGCGTGCGAAGGACAACTGCGCGTGCAAGTTGGCCATCTGTGCCCTCGCCGAACAGTTCGCATCGTGATGCCGCCGGCGCCTATCGTCTCGCATTCGGAGACGCCTGATCTCGCTCGCAGCCAAGCTTCTGCGACTCGTGATCGCTTCGATTCGAAGAACCGATCTATCGATTTTTTGGATTTGACCGGTGCGAGTTTGCCGCGATACCCTTGGCGCGGCAAACGGCTCAGTGTGACTTCCCGATCGCGATTTCACTGAGTTGAGGTTTACCCACACTCAAGGAGGGTCATGTCGAACGAACTTCGCGATTTCCTGGCGATATCCTATGCCGAGCTCGAAGAACTGAATCTGAAGGCCAAGGAGCAGCGCAAGAACCGCGTTGCCGCGCACAAGATTCAGGAGGAGCGGATTAAGTACCTCACGGACGAGAAGCGCATTAAAGCTGTCACCGTACTATTCAGCGACCTCGAAGGCCGCCTGCACATGCTGGACTACGACAAGAAGTTCCTGATCAAGAGCTGGGACAATCTTACTTTCGACGGTTCTTCGATTCGCGGCTTCACGGCGCAGCGGGAAAGTGATTTGCGCCTGGCGATGGACTGGGGCGCGTTTTATTGGGCCCCTGCGGACGTGTTTGGCTCGGGCAAAGTGCTTGTGTTCGGCCAGGTGATTGACAAGGACGGATCTCCCTACAGCGCGGACATTCGCGGCGTTCTGAAAGGATATGCCGGACGAGCTGCACAAGAGGGAAGGCTACACGCTGAATGCCGCGAATGAAATCGAAGGATTCCTTTTCAACGGTAAGGACGCGGAGAGCCGTTACAACGAGACGGGTAAATTCGAGTACGTCAATACGGGCGGTTACTACCACTCTCTGCCCGGCGATCCATTGCGCACGTTCATTGATACCTGCGCCGAAGTGCAACGCTCCATGGGATTCCAGAACGAGAAGGACCATCCGGAAGTGGCGCCCTCACAATTTGAAATCAACTACAGCTACGGCGAAGTGGTGGCAGCGGCGGATCAGATCCAGCTCTACAAGCTGATTTGCCGGCAGGTGGCTACACGAATGGGATTGACCGCGAGCTTTCTGCCGAAACCGGTGGTGGGAGTAAACGGCAGCGGCATGCACACAAACGTCTCCGTGAGCAAGGGCGCGAAAAATATGTTTTGGGATCCGAAGGGCGACGAGAAGCTCAGCAAGTTCGGTTGGGCTTTCGTCGATCGGATCCTTACGCACGGCAACGACCTTTGTTTGCTGTTGAACGCAAGCGTAAACGCGTATCGCCGGCTCGATCCCCACTTCGAGGCGCCGAACCAGATCAAGGCGTCGCCAGTGGATCGCGGCTCAATGATTCGCATCCCGATTGGAAACGAGAAGAGCATGCGCGTGGAGGTTCGCTCGGTGAGTCCGGACGCGAGCCCGTACATGGTGATGCTCTCGATCTTTAAGACCGGGCTCGACGGCGAAACCGCGAAGATCAAAAATCTCCGCCAGGCCGAACGCTACTTGCCGGACAACATCTACTCGGCGCTACAGGATTTTCGCAAGGCGGAGTGGACGACGAAATTGCTGGGCGACGACGTAAAGAGCCGATACGCGGACTTGAAACAGGCGTCGGCCGACCGCTGCCCGCGCTTACTCGGCACGTTCGTAAAAACGCCCGAGGTGCAATATCACCACGAGGTCTACAACCAGTTCCTCTGGAATTTGTTTTAGGCTGCGGATTCGAGCTTCACAAACGAAAACGCCCTGGTTGCCGGTACGCAGCCAGGGCGTTTCTATTTGAAATGTGCTGCCAAGCGATTCTATGAGTGTTTACTTCGAGGCTCCGGACGCGACCGCGAGAAAATCGCGATGGGCCGATGACTCCGTCGCGCTTCCGAAGGCCGGGCCGCCGAGCGGATTTGCTTTACCAGCCGCGTCGAGCGCCGCCGCGAACTTGTCGAGGCCATCGGCGTCGTTCGTGACGATCGCGATATCGACATTCCCTGGATCGTCGGAGTGAACGACTTCACGGTCAACCGAATAGCTGTGGAGCGTGCCGTCGGCAAGCAACTTGTCCAGGATTGGGAGAATGTAGGCGTTAATCGCTTTGTCCAGCGTTTCGCCTTGTCCGGCTTTACCTTGTACGTCGAAACTCGCAGATAGCCATTGTCGAAGCTTCCAGAGTGGACGCCGTATTGCCGGCTCACGAGGACGAGGTCCCAGTGTTTCGACGCAGCCTCGATCCTATCCACATCAGGCCCCGCCGGCTGCGTTGCAACGAGGGAAAGAACCTTGAGGAGGTTTGCCATGGAGGTTGCCGTCCACCATGTGCCGTGATTCGGCGAACCTTCGGAGTGCGCTGCGAGTTTGTAATAGCCATAACCGATGATCGTTCCGTCTGCGATGAGCTTGTCGAAAACCGGCTTCTGCGATGCGTTGTACTTTTCGATCGCAGGCCAATTCGGGCGGGCGACGTCCCACTGGGCGACGTACGTGTAAATCGGGGACTTATCCTTTGCGTCGGCCTGTGCGTGCGCCGGCAAAGAACCAACGGCAGTCGCCAGCAACGCAGCGGCGAGTACGAGCGTCTTCAGAAAGCTACTATGCATATTCATTCCTCCTTGAAGGAATTGGGCCAAGAGTGTCCGCGTGAGCGGAGGAATTGTCATTTTTCGTTTGGAATTTGGCGCGACCAGGAATCGTACCGCGTTGACACTACTCCGCGAGCGGCATAGTGTCAAGCCGAGCGTAGGCGTAGCACACGATATGCGAATGATGGTTCGATTTAGTCGTAATACTCGGCGCCGAGGTGGGTGATCAGCTCTTCGCCCATCATCCATCGCAGCGTGTTCTTCAATTTCATCAACTGAATGAAGAGATCGTGCTCGGGGTAAAGTTCTTTGGCGCACATGGGCGACTTGAAATAGAAGCTCAGCCATTCCTGAATGCCGCGCATGCCGGCGCGCTTCGCGAGATCGAAGAAAAGCGCGAGGTCGAGAACGATGGGCGCCGCAAGAATCGAATCGCGGCACAGAAAATCGACCTTGATCTGCATCGGGTAGCCGAGCCAACCGAAGATGTCGATATTGTCCCAGCCTTCTTTATTGTCGCCACGCGGCGGGTAGTAATTGATCCTCACCTTGTGATGAATCTTGCCGTAGAGCTCAGGATAGAGGTTCGGCTGCAGAATATACTCCAGCGCGCCGAGCTTCGATTCTTCCTTGGTTTTAAACGAGCCGGGATCTTCGAGCACTTCGCCATCGCGATTACCGAGAATATTGGTGGAAAACCATCCATTTAAGCCGAGCATGCGCGCTTTGAATCCGGGCGCGAGAACGGTTTTCATCAGCGTTTGGCCGGTCTTGAAATCTTTGCCGCCGATGGGTACCGTTTTTCCTTGGCGTAGTCTTCCAGGGCCGGGATGTCCACGGTCAGGTTCGGAGCGCCATTGGCAAAGGGAACGCCTTCGCTGATGGCGGCATAGGCGTAGAGCATAGAGGGCGCGATCGAAGGGTGATTCGACTTCATTCCCTTTTCGAACGAGGCGAGATCCTTGTGGACGTCTTCCGGCTTGAGGAAGACTTCGGTAGACGCGCACCAGACCATGACCAGGCGATCCAGCTTGTTCTTCTTTTTGAAGTCGCGAATATCTTCGCGGAGCTGCTCGGCGAGATCGAATTTCGTCTTGCCCTTCTTGACGTTGGTGCCGTGAAGGTTCTTGACGTAGGTCTGATCGAACGCGGCCTTCATCGGCTTGATGTTCTTGAGGAATTTTTGGACTTTGGCCAGATCCTTGGCATCGAGAACGCCCGCCTTCGAGGCCGCCTCGTAGGCGTCGTCCGGAAACACATCCCAGCCGCCGAAGACAAGATCGTCGAGATTCGCGAGCGGCACGAATTCTTTAATCCTCGGCACGCGGTTGTCCGTGCGTTTGCCGAGGCGGATCGTGCCCATTTGCGTCAGCGAGCCCACTGGCACCGATTCTTTTCGCCGAACCAGTTCGACGCCCGCCATGAACGTGGTGCTGACGGCCCCCATGCCCGGCGTCAGGATTCCCAGTTTTCCCTTTGGCGGAACAACACTCACAGGCCTGCGCATTCAGCTTCCCCCGTTTCTATGGTTGGTTGATGGCCGGATCACCCAAAGGCTCCCGGGAAGCGGGAGCAGGAACGGTCGCGTTTCGTGCCCGAATTTCGGGACGAAGCGAACGCTCTTGCGGTGCACCGGTGCGATTGAAAGAAAACCATGATGGGGCATCGCGTCCCGATTTGCAACCTTGGTGCGGCGAACGGAGAGAATTGGAGCCTGTGCTGCTGCTGGGGCACGATGAATTGCGGGGCCGGCCAGACTGCTCATCGAGAGACGGCGCACTCGCGAGGGCTGCTCGCGCCGTTTTTTATACTCGCGACGCCGCTGCCACCGCCACCGCGCCGCGTAGTTAGAGCTTCTGCAGATGGATCGAGCCGTCGCCCGAGGTGATGGAGACGGAGCCGCCGCCGTTGTTCAGCGAACCGTGGATGGAGGAGTGGCTAAGCGAACCGGAAACTTTGATTGGCAGATCGAGAGTGATTTTCCCGTCGCCAGTGTGCGCGTCGAGGTCGGCATTGAAATCGCCGGGAAGCCACATGTTGATGTGGCCGTCGCCGGAATGGACGCGCCAACTGTTGGCGACCTTCGAGCCGCTCATGGCGCGGGCTTCGATATTGCCGTCCCCTGTTTTCAAGTTCAGAGAGTCGAAGCGGCCATCCACAGTGACGTGGCCGTCGCCGGTGTCCACATCGAGAGTGCCGTCGAGCCCTGAGCACTGAATATTCCCGTCACCCGAATGCATGCTGATCTCGCCCTTCAGGCCGCTGGCGGTGATGCGACCGTCGCCGGTGTCAATCCGGATGCGGCCGGAAAGCGGCTGGGCGCTGACGTTGCCGTCGCCGGTGCGAACATCAAGCGAGAGATCTTTCGGGACGCGCAAATCAATGCGCACCGACCGGTGGTGGCCGCCGAAGAAAGAAAAATTGAAGTGCGGCATCTTGACGCTTACGGTGACATTGTCGCCTTCCTGATGTTCTTCGACGCGGACGTCGCTCGGGCCGATCTTGAGGCCGTCGGTGGTGACGCGGGCTTCGATCTGGCTCGAATCGCCCGCAACGATATTTACATCGCCATCGTCGGTCTCGACGCGGAGATTCGGGCGGCCGCTAACTTTGTAGGTCTTCGACCACTCGTCGGCGTGAGACGGGGCTGCCGATGCGCCGATCGTAATCACCGCCGCTGCGATTCCGGCCGCCATCCAAGTTGATCGCGTCATCCCTGTCTCTCCGTCGAGCTTGAAGGACCGACTTCGTCCTTATTGCTTACTGTATTAGGTACGCCGGAAACGCCAGAAAAGTTCCGTCGCACCGCAGGGCTAGGCCGATTTCTTCTTCGCAGCTTTGTCGCGCACTGCGGGTCCCGCCGCGGAGCCAGCGGCTGCGCGGGCCCGGGCTTCGGCCGGCTTGGGGCGCAGAGCAGCGAGAAACTTTTTGAGCGGCAGCGCGTTGATTACATCCTTCTTCTCGATCCAGGCGCGGCGCGCCGTTCCCACTCCGTATTTCATGAAATTGAGATGCGTAGTCGAATGAGCATCGGTTGAGATCGTAATTTGTACGCCGCGCTGCTTCGCCATCCGGAGATGGACGTCGTTGAGGTCGAGGCGATCCGGCGCCGCATTGCACTCCATGGCGACGGAATTCTTCTTCGCGGCGTCGAGTATTTTTTCCATGTCGTAGAGATACGGGTCGCGGCGGAGGAGAAGCCGTCCCGTGGGATGGGCGATGATGTGGGTGTAGGGATTTTCGATGCCGGCGAGCAGCCGCTCGGTCATCTCCGCGCGCTCCATGTTCATGTGGGAGTGAATCGAGGCGACGACTACGTCGAGCTGCGCAAGTACTTCGTCGGCGAGATCAAGCTTGCCGTTCTTAAGAATATCCACTTCGATTCCGGCCAGCAGACGGATGCCTGGAACTCGTTCCTGTGCCGCGCGAATCTTCCGGATATTTTCGAGGGTGCGCTTTTCGTCCATGCCATTTGCGACAGTGACGGCTGCCGAATGGTCGGTGATGGCGATGTATTCGTAGCCGAGCGCAAGGGCCGCGGCGCCCATATCTTCGACGGTATTGCGGCCATCGGACGCGGTGGAGTGCATCTGCACGTCGCCGCGCATATCTGCGAGCTTCACGAGCGCCGGCAACTTGCCTAGTTCGGCGGCTTCGATTTCGCCGCGCATTTCTCGTAGCTCCGGCTCGATGTAAGGGAGTTTGAGCTTCGCGTAAATTTCTTCCTCTGTTTTGCTGCCGATGTTGCGGCCGCCCTTGATCGTCGTGAGAGCGTATTCGTTGAGCGTCCAGCCCATATCGTTCGCCCGGCCGCGAAGCGCTACGTTGTGGTCCTTCGAACCGGTGAAGTAAAGAAGCGCGGCGCCAAAGCTGTTCTTATCGAGAAGGCGGACATCCACCTGCAATCCACTTTCGAGAAGCATGCTGACTTTGTTTTCGCCGTGGGCGAGGGTTTGCTCGATTCGCGGATACTTCAGGATGTGCTCGGCCACCGCGTCAATGTCGTTCTGCTTGTCCTTGCCCGGACGCATCGTGACGAGCAAGTCGAGGTCGCCAATCGTTTCGCGGCGGCGGCGGAGCGAGCCTGCGGCGGTGACGGACTCGACTCGATCGCCGACTTCCTTGATGAACCCGGCGAGGCGTTCGGCCTCGAGATCGCCCACGTTGATATGGAAGCGGCCGGCGGAACGCTTGGCCATCTCCGTGGCTTTCAAAATATTCTGTTCGCTCTTTTCGCCGAAGCCGGCGAGGTCGCGCAGCTTACCTTCGCGGGCCAGCTTCTCGAGGTCGGCGACGGTGGCACACTGGAAATTCGCCCATAGGAACGCGACTTTCTTCGGCCCGAGCGATTGCAGGGCGAGGAGTTCGAGCAGCGTAGGTGGATATTTCTTGAGCAGCTTCTGGCGGAGCTTGTAGTCGCCGGTCTGGAGTATTTCCTGGATGTGCTCGGCCATGTTTTCGCCAATGCCCGGGAGTTCGCGGAGTTTCTTCGAGTCTTTGGCGATTTCCTCGATGCGGTCGTGGAGGCTGAAGAGCATGTCCGCCACTTTTTCGTAGCTGCGGTAGCGACCGATGATGGCGCCATCGATTTCGAGGAGTTGGGCTGTTTCGCGGAGGATGAGTGCTACTTCTCGATTTTCCATAGGGCCTCGGGAGAGGTGCGCAGGGCTCGCGGGAGATTATAGCGAGATTTGTGGAAATGGGAGCAAGAGCTCATGGCGGAGAACGGGTTTCGTTGTGACTACCGTTGGCGGCGAGCGAATTGGGCGTAGTAAAGGATTCCGGCGACGGATTTCGCGTCCTGTATTTTGCCGCTGCGAATCCAGCGCTTGATTTCGGCCAACGTCAGGATGCGTGCTTCTATCTTTTCGTCTTCTTCCGGCTGCGCTTCGCCTTTCGTCAGGTCTTCGGCGAGGAAAATCACCATGCGCTCGCTCAGCAGTCCGGGGCTGGGAAAGATTTCAAGCAGCTTCCGATAGCGGCGCGCGGTATAACCGGTTTCTTCGCGTAGCTCGCGAGCAGCGCCGCGTCGAAAGTCCTCGTTCGGCTCCTTGTGTCCGGCGACCAACTCCCACATGTATCGCCCGATGGCGTGGCGATACTGGCGGATGACGAGGATTCGACCGTCCGCCAATACGGGCAGCACGACCACCGAGCCGGGGTGCACCACAATTTCCCGAGTCACTTGCGGAACGCCCGGCTCGATCAGCTCGTCGCGCCGCACCTCGAACACGCGGCCCTTGAACATCACCTGGCTTCTTACAATTTTGATCTTCGCGGCTTTCTTCGGCACGCTCGCTCCTTTGCACTGTCCCGGCGATTTTATCCTATACTGGTTCGGGAAATTCTATGGCTATCAGCACAGTGATCGTTGACGACGAGCGGCCCGCACGAGACGAGCTTGCGTTCCTGCTGCGCGGATTTCCAGAAATTGAAGTGATCGCGCAGGGGAAGAACGGCCTGGAAGCGCTCGCATTGATCAAGGAGCACGAGCCCGACCTCGTTTTTCTCGATGTGCAGATGCCGGGGCTCGACGGATTTGGCGTGATCAAGAAGCTCGTTGAACGCAAGTTGCGAGTGCCGCAGATTGTGTTCGCGACGGCGTTCGATAACTATGCGATTCAGGCGTTTGAGGTGAATGCGGTCGATTACGTGCTGAAGCCCTTCGACAAGGCGCGCATCGCGAGAGCGATGCAGCGCGCGAAGAAGATGGTCGAGGCCCATACGTCACCAGTCGAGCGCCTGGAAAATCTGGTGGGGCAGCTGGGCGCGCCGAAGGCGAAATCGGCGCAGCCGGTGAAACTGCTGGTGAAATCGCAGGCCCGGATGTTCCTGGTGGACGCGGAAGAGATGATTTATGCGTCGATTCAGGACGGGACGATTACGATTTTCGCACGCGAGGCGGAAGGCGTCTCGAACTACCGTACCATCGAAGAGCTTGCGGCCGCGCTCGACGGAGACGTGTTCTGGCGCGCGCACCGCAGCTATCTGATCAATATTAATCACATTAAGGAAGTGGTGCCGTGGTTCAAGTCAAGCTACATGCTGAAGATGAATGACAAGCGGCAGTCGGAAATTCCCGTCTCGCGAGCGCAGACCAAGCGGCTGCGGGAATTACTGAAACTGTAGCGCTGCGCTCGGTACGCCCGTTTGCGCTTTTCGATTTTTGGCCTCGCTGTGCTAGCATCGCTCGTACACCTTTCAGAATGGATTTTTCTCTCACAAGCGATCAGGTTCTCATTCGCGACACCGTCCGCCAGTTTATGGAGACGGAGATGCGTCCGAAGATCCGCGAATACGAACGCGAGCACAAGTATCCCATCGCGGAGCTGCGGAAACTCGGCGAACTCGGCTGCTGCGGCATGATGATCCCAGAGGAATGGGGCGGCGCTGGAACGGACACGATCAGCTATGCCGTAATGATTGAAGAAGTGGCGCGGGTGGACGCTTCGACGGCGGTCGTGGTGAGCGTAACGAACACGGTTTCCGCCGGGCCTGTGATAAAGCACGGCAGCGAGGCGCAGAAGAAGAAGTACCTCTCGCGACTCGCGCGCGGCGAAATTATTGGCGCTTTCTGCCTCACAGAACCGCAAGCGGGGTCGGACGCCGGAGGCATTCAGACGCGGGCGGTTCGCCAGGGCGATCAGTACGTTCTGAATGGCACGAAGATCTGGGTATCGAACGGCGATATTTCCGGCGTTTATATTGTTTTTGCGAAAACCGATCCGGCAGCGGGCGCGCGCGGGATTACCGCGTTTTTGGTCGAAGGCTCGTTTCCCGGTTTTCGCGTCAGCCGCTACGAAGAAAAGATGGGGATGCATCTCTCACCTACCGTTGAGATCGTGCTGGAAGATTGTCGCGTGCCGGTCGAGAATCGGCTTGGCGAGGAAGGGCAGGGGCTGAGGATCGCGCTCGAGGCGCTGGACGGCGGGCGAATCGGAATCGCGGCGCAGTCGGTGGGACTGGCACAAGGCGCGCTCGAGACGGCGACGCGCTACGCGAAGCAGCGCAGCACGTTTGGGCATCCGATTGCCGAGTACCAGGCGATTCAGTGGATGCTGGCCGATATGCAAACCGAAATCGACGCGGCGCGGATGCTGACGTATCAGGCGGCGCATGTACGCGACGTCGAATCGCGCAAGCAGCCTGCGGGCACGGCTCCTGGACCCTCGCGGCTCGGTCCGTATTCTGCGCGCGCGAAGCTGTATGCGAGCGAGATGGCAAATCGCGTGGCGTACAAGGCCGTGCAAGTGCACGGCAGCCTCGGCTATTCGCGCGAGAGCGATGTGGAACGCTATTATCGCGATGCGCGCGTGCTCACGATCTACGAAGGCACGAGCGAGATGCAGCGCCTGGTGATTGCGCGCGACTTGCTCCGCGGCGCGGGAGGCCGTTAGGTTGGCCAAACGGAAACGAGTTCTCAGCGGCATGCGGCCCACCGGCCGCCTACATCTCGGCCATTACTTCGGCGCGCTCTCGAATTGGCTGAAGCTGCAGGAAGAATACGAATGCTTTTTCTTCGTCGCCGATTGGCACGCGCTCACGACGCACTACGAAGACACGTCGTCGGTCGCGGAAAACACGCTGCAGGTGGCGATTGACTGGCTCTCGGTGGGCCTCGATCCAGCGAAGTCCACGCTTTTCGTGCAATCGAATATTCTCGAGCACGCCGAGCTGCACGTGCTGCTCTCCATGATCACGCCGCTGTGCTGGCTCGAGCGCGTCCCCACATACAAGGAACAAATCGAAAATCTGAAAGACCGCGACCTGGGCACCTACGGCTTTCTCGGCTATCCGCTGCTGCAATCGGCGGACATCGTGATGTACGGCGAGCCAAAGCAGGAACTACTCGTCCCTGTGGGTGAAGATCAGGTGCCCCATGTGGAACTGACGCGCGAAGTTGTGCGCAGATTCGACACTCACTTCGGCTTCCAGGTGAAAGACGAACTGTTTGAGCCGGCGAATCAGACTCCGCTCGAGCAGGCGATCGACAGCGCGAAAGTTACTTTGCCGCGCGTCGAGGTTCCGCTGCGCGGGAAAGAACGCGAGGCCGCTCTGGCAGCTGCATTCCGGAAGCGCGCGCTCGAAATCGGCGTCGACAATTTCTTCGAGAGCGTTGGCAAGCACAAGAAGTTTTTCCGTGTCGAGCCAGTGCTTCGCGAGCCAGCCTATCTGCCGACTGAAACGCCGCGGCTTCCCGGTCTCGACGGCCGGCGTATGGCGAAAAGCTATGGCAACGCGATCTGGCTCTCCGATCCGCCCGATGAAATCCGCACGAAGGTCCGCAATATGATGACGGACCCGCAACGCGTGAAGCGCACCGATCCCGGGCGGCCCGAAATCTGTCCCGTGTTCGCGTACCACAAATTATTCTCGCTGCCGGAGACGATCGCGAAAGTGGACCGCGACTGCCGCACAGCGCAGATCGGGTGCGTCGATTGCAAGAAGCTGATGGCCGAAAACCTGGTTACCTGGATCGAGCCTATTCAAGCACGTCGCAAAGAATTTGAGGCCCATCCTGGACGGGTTTGGGATATCCTCGACGCCGGTTCGAAGAAAGCGCAGAAGGCCGCGCGACGCACGATGAAGCGCGTCCGTAGCGCGATCTTTCAATGGGACGAAGCGCGTGAGTAGCGCCGTTCACGAGATGAAACGGGGGATTACAGGCTGACGAATGGCATCACCCTATCGAATTAATTTGCCGATCTACGAAGGCCCGCTCGATCTCCTGCTCGATCTGATTCGCAAGCAGGAGATGGACATCCACAATATTCCCATCGCGAAAATCACCGAGCAGTACCTCGATTATCTCCACCAGCTCGAAAAGCTCGATATCGACGTCTCCGCCGATTTCATCTACATGGCCGCGACGCTGATTCACATGAAGTCGAAGATGCTTCTGCCGGCCGACCCGATGGCCGGCCCCGAAGGAGCAGCAGGACCCGCGCGACGAGCTCGTCCATCGCCTGCTCGAACACGAAAAATTCAAGAATGCCGCGCAGCTTCTGTATCAGAAGCAGCAGATTGAAGATCACGTGTGGTCGCACCCGGACAAATCGCTTTACAGCGGCGAGGAGATGGAAGGCGAGCTGGTGGTTTCGCTCGTAGACCTGGTGAAAGTGTTTTCGCAGGTGCTCGAGCGCCGGAAGGAAATTCCGAAGTTCGAGCTGCGCCACGACACGGTGACCATCGCGCAGATGATGGACCGTCTGCGCCAGCGGCTGATCGGCATCGGACGATCCCGTCTCGCTCGTCGAATTCTTCGAGACCTGCGACGACGCGCAACGCGATGATTGTCGCGCTGCTGGCTGTGCTCGAAATGGTGCGCATGCAGGCCGTGATGCTGGTGCAGTCGGAGCTTGTTTGCGGATATTCGGCTGCGGAAACACAAAATGTTCGACGCAGTTTTCGCCGGTCCGGACGCGATGTCGCAAATCGAGGAGCAGTATTTGTAACGGCCGCATCTAGAACGGATTTAACTCGACCAGGAATCGAAGGTGCGCACGATGACGCCACAAGAAATCCAAGCCGCGCTCGAAGCCATTATCTACGCCGCGGACGAGCCCGCCACGCTCGAGCAAATCGCTCGCGCCCTCGGCGTCGAGAAAGCGGAAGCGCGCGCCGCGCTCGATCTGCTTGTCGCGGCCTATCAGACCGACGAACGCGGCATCGAAGTCCGCAAAGTCGCGGGCGGCTGGAAGTTCTACACGAAGGCGCAGCATCACGACGTGGTCCGCAAATTCATCAAGAGCCTGCAGCCCCCGCTGCGCTTGACGATGCCGGCGCTCGAAACGCTCGCCGTGATCGCCTACAAGCAACCCGCTACGGTGCCCGAGATCAATGAAATTCGCGGCGTGAACGTCGGCGGCGTGATCAAGACGCTGCTTGAAAAGCGGCTGATTACCACGGCCGGACGCAAAGACGTGATCGGACGGCCCATCCTCTACCGCACCTCGAAGCAATTCCTGATGCGCTTCGGTCTGTCCGACCTCGACGAGCTTCCGAGCCTGAAGGAATTCGAGCAGCTAGCGCAAGCCGCGCTTGGCTCCGATGAAGGCGTTGCGCCCATCGAGCCAGAGGACGCGCCCGCCGAAGCCGGCGTCGAGGTCAATGCCGAGGCCGACGTCGAGGTCAACGTCGAGGCAATCCATGCTTCAGGCCAGCAATCTGCCGAAGCCGAGCTGGGCGCAATGCCCGCCCAATCCGCCGCCGAGGGACTTGCGGATGAGAATCTGCCCGTATCCGATTCCCAAGCGAAGGGCACTTCCGCCTAGGAACCGTCCGACCGGCGACGCGCCTTCCGATGGACGCTTCGATTTTCAAGGGTCAATTCCGAGTTCGCGTCCGCACTAATTTTCCGCTACTCTAATAGCGTATAAATTGAACTTATGAAGTCTATACGCCTAAGCTGATGCAAGAACGCCTGCAGAAAATTATTGCGCGAGCCGGAATCGCCTCACGGCGGCACGCGGAAGAGCTCATCCAATCGGGCTTCGTCACCGTGAACGGACAAATTGTCACGGAGCTTGGCTCGAAAGCGGACGAGTCGACCGATCACATCAAGGTTTCCGGAAAACTGCTGCGGCCGGAACATGAGCGCATTTATATCGTCCTGAACAAGCCGCCTGAGGTTGTTTCCACGATGAGCGATCCCGAGGGCCGCCGGTCGCTTCAGGATCTTCTCCATGGAGTTTCGCTGCGCGTGTTCCCCGTGGGGCGGCTTGAATATCATTCGACGGGGCTCGTGTTCCTAACGAACGACGGCGACCTCGCCAATCGAATGCTCAAGGCGCACCACTTGAAGCAGAGCTATCTGCTCAAATTGAAGACGCTTCTCACGTTCGAAGAGATTGAGCAGCTTTCTCGCACCACGGGCGCGCGTATTTCGAGGCTGAAGGGGAAGGAATCGCCTTGGTACGAGGTGACGCTCAAGGAAGCGCGCCGCGATGCGCTGCGCAATAAACTATTTCAGACAGGCCACCCGGTAGAGAAAATCAAGCGCATTCGCCTCGCCAACCTTGAACTCGGATCGCTCGAGCCTGGCGAGCACCGCACGCTCTCCTCGGAAGACATTGCCTCGCTGTCGCGCGCTATCCAGGGGACGTTGGAACCAGAAGCAGCCGCCGCCGCGAAGCGAACATCTATCATCGGCGAGACTCGTGGCAAAGCATCGCGCGATAAGGGTATTTTCCGCTCTACGCGGAAACCGATCCGGCATTCACACGGGGAAGCGAGCGATGAGCGCTCGCGGCCCGGCGAATTCAACCGCTCATCCGGCAAGCCGAATGAGCGCACCGGAAAACGCACCACCCGGCGCGGCGACTCGCGGCCAGACTCGCGTCGCAATGCTCGGCCAGATTCAAAGCGCCGCTCGACCGGTCAGGGTCACCAGACGAAAAAGACCAAGCACACGTGGCCAACGCCGAGGAAACCCCGTTGAAAGCTAGCCGCGCATGAAGTCGCTGATTCGCGAACTCGTCCCGGACTATATCCGCGAGCTCGCTCCGTATGTTCCGGGCAAACCGATCGAGGAGGTCGAGCGGGAATTGAAAACCACCGCCATCAAACTCGCGTCGAACGAAAATCCGCTGGGACCATCTCCGCTTGCGATCCAGGCTGCCAGGAAAGCGCTCGCCGGCTCGAATCGATATCCCGACGGCAGTGGATTTTATCTGCGCGAAGCGCTTGCGAAGAAACACGCCATCCCCTCCGCAAACATTATTCTCGGCGGCGGATCGACGGAGCTGATCGATCTATCCGCGCGTATGGTTTTGCGGCAGGCGGATTGCGGCGTCACGTCGTACGGCTCGTTTCCCCTGTATTACATCGCGATTCGCGCCACTGGAGCGCGATTCGTCGAGGTGCCTCATCGCGACTATCATTTCGACCTCGACTCGATGGCCGAGTTTTTGCCGCCGGAGACGAAGCTCATCTTCCTCGCGAATCCGAATAATCCCACCGGCACGATGTTTACCGCGGATGCGCTCGACAAATTTCTCGCGCGGATCCCCGAACATGTTCTGGTCGTCCTGGATGAAGCGTATTGCGACTATGTGGATCACGCGAATTATACCCGCTCGATAGAGCTGGTTCGCAGCGGCCGCAACGTGATCGTCCTGCGCACTTTTTCGAAGGTGTACGGCCTTGCCGGATTGCGCATCGGCTACGGAATTGGCCCGGCGGCGCTGCTCGACGAGATGAACAAGATTCGTGGGCCGTTCAATACTTCGAATATCGCTCAGGCTGCCGCGCTCGCTGCCATTGACGACGTGGAGCACGTGCGGCGCTCGATCGAATCGAATCGCGCCGGACTGGAGCAGATTTCCGCCGGACTCAAGGAGCTCGGCGTGAAATTCGTTCCGTCGTTCGCGAACTTCGTTCTCGTTGATTTCGGAATCGAGACGGAGCCGCTTTCTGAGCAGATGCTGAAGCGCGGCGTCATCGTACGGCCCATGCGCTGGATGGGATTTCCGAATTGCATTCGCGTGTCGGTTGGCACCCGCGAGGAGAACGCAAAGTTTCTTGACGTGCTCGCAGAACTGCACGCGCCCGCGCATCACAGGGCCGAAAAACATCCGAAGGGAATTTGATGGCCAACGCGGTGCCGAAGCCACGCGATCCCGTCCTGGAGATTCTCGAGTCGAGCAAGACAATCGCGGTGGTCGGGCTGTCGAGCAGAAAAATGCGGGCGAGCTACGGCGTTTCGGAATACATGCAATCCGCGGGCTACCGGATCATTCCCGTGAATCCAAATGAGACAGAAGTGCTGGGCGAGAAGAGCTACGCGCGGCTGGAAGATATTCCCGAGCGCGTAGACATCGTCGACATTTTCCGCCGGCCTGAATACGTGCTTCCGATCGTCGAATCCGCGATTCGGATTGGCGCTCGCGGCGTGTGGATGCAGGAAGGCGTCGTTAACGCGGCAGCGGCGGAGCGGGCGCGCGGCGCTGGGCTATTCGTGATCGAAGATTCGTGCATTCTCAAGGAGCACATGGCGCGGCGGAACCACCTGGCCAGATAACTCGCCCGCGCCCGTCGCAATCAGTTCAGTGGATACACCTTCAAGATGTGTTTGCCGGGCTCAGCGATAGTGATGGACTCGCCGTCCGGCGCGATCTGAAAATTATTTACCAAGAGATCGTGCAGGATGGGGCGGAAAGTGCCGTCCGTCAGGCCGACCCACACCAGATTGCCCGATTTATCGTCTGCGCCGTGTTTCAAGAGCACGCGGTTTTCGTCGCGGCCGAATTCGAAGCGGCCGAACCCGGCGCGCGTGCGAATGGGCTTGGTCGGCGCGGCTAGTTCGCGGACTTCGATCGTGTCCGCATCCACGAAGTAGCCGATGCGGTTTCCCGAGGGCGCGATCGTGAGTTTTCCCTGGAATGCGGGGATGCGGGTCAGTTCACGCACTCCTTCGTGAAGCAGGTCGAGCTGCACGAGTACGTTCCTCCCGGAGATGCTTAGATTCTGGCCGATCGCGAAGGCCTGATTGTGTTTCGCGTCCCAGGTAATTCCGTCAAACGTGTGGCCATCAAATAGCGTCACCGCCTTGCCTTCGGAGGGATTCAGGCGAACAATTTGATACGGGCCTCCTCCCGTTACGTAGACGATCGACTGGCTGTCGGCGAGCCACGTCGCGTTTCCCGCCTCTTCAATAAAACGATTCTTCGAGCCTGCCACTCGAATCTCGCCCCCGTTTTCGTCAAGCAACGCAATGCCTTTCTCGGTCGTGGGAGAAGACTCATCATCCGCGGCGGGCTTCTGAAACGTAATATCCATGGCGAGGCGCCGGCTATCGGGCGACCAGGAAATGGAGTCCACTTGAAAGCTCAGCGGCGGCGGTGCGGGCATGAATTTCTCGCCTTCGACGATTCGCCGCTTGCTGCCGCTGGGCGAAGCGACCCAGATATCGTCGCGCTGAATCACGGTTTTCTTTATTCGCTTCTGGCGCTGCACGACGAAGACGATTTTATTGTCCGGCGCGACCGAGAAGTGGGAGCAATCCTCTTCAATCACGAGCTTCGGTTTTTCCTGCGCGGCCAGCGAGCCAGCAAATAATGCAGCGCCGATCACGAGCGCGGCGAGAAGAGACGGAACTCGCATGTATGAATTGATCCTCACTTTCGCTCGGCGGGTTTCTTCTGAATCCGCCGGATTTCTTCGAGCCGCTGCCGGATGCGCGCTTCGAAGCCCTGATCGGTCGGTTTGTAATAGGTGCGCCCGAGCAGGCTTTCCGGCAAGCAGGTCATGTCCGTCACCTTCTCGTCCGCGTCGTGCGCGTATTGATAGCCCTTACCGTATCCCAAGTTGCCCATCAGGCCCGTCACCGCATTTCTTAGATGCAGCGGCACCGGTTCCGCAATCGTATTCTGCAAATCTTCCTGCACGGCGCCGTAGCCCGTGTATAAGCGCATTCGATTTCGGCGCGAGCGACAAATAGACCGCCGCCTGCGCCAGCGCCAGATATCCCTCGGGCGGCCCGATAAATTCGAAGGCTTCTTTCGCCGCGAGCGTCACGGCGAGCGCGTCGGGCTCGGCAAGGCCGATATCCTCGCTCGCCATGCGCACCATGCGCCGCGCGAGATACAGAGGATCTTCGCCGGATTCGAGCATGCGCGCGAGCCAGTAAAGCGCCGCATCCGGATCGGAATTGCGCACCGATTTGTGCAGCGCGGAAATGAGATTGAAATGCTCTTCGCCGGATTTGTCGTAGGGCAGAAGCTTTTTCTGCAGCACGTCCTCGAGGACGGCCTGCGAGACGGACCGGCGGCCGCCAGCGCTCGGGCTCCGTGCCGAGAACCAGCGCTTCGAGCGTGTTGTAGGCCGAGCGCGCATCGCCATTCGCGAGAACCGCGATGCGTTCGAGAATCTCGTCGCTGATATCGACTTGTTTCGTTTCCGAGGCCGCGCATCGGGATCTTCGATCGCGCGCTCGCAGAAGCGCGACGATCTGCTCGATCGGAGAGCGCCTGCAGGACGTAGACCTTCATCCGCGAAAGCAGCGGAGCGATCACTTCGAACGAAGGATTTTCGGTGGTCGCGCCGATCAGAAGAATGTTTCCTGCCTCGACGTGCGGCAGAAACGCGTCCTGCTGCGCGCGATTGAAGCGGTGCATTTCGTCCACGAAGACGATGGTGCGCCGGCCGTATTGCCGCGCGCACCTCGGCCTTCGCCATCACTTCTTTAATTTCTTTGATTCCGGCGAGCACGGCGCTGAAGGGAATGAACTCGGATTGCGTGCGCCGCGCGATGATGCGCGCGAGCGTCGTCTTGCCGCAGCCGGGCGGGCCCCAGAAGAGCATCGAGCTCATGTCGTCGCGCTCGATCTGCGTGCGCAGCGGCTTGCCCGGCCCGAGCAGCTCTTCCTGGCCGATGAATTCGTCGAGCGTCTGCGGACGCATCCGGTCGGCGAGCGGCCGGCCTGCGAGCGGCTCTTCTTTGGGCTCGACGGCGTTAAAAAGTCCCACGAGGGACCTTTGGCGGGATCGGGTTGGAGGCCGGATTCTCGGGGCGAAGCATCACTGATTCAGGCTAGCACGAAGCGGTGGGTGTACGAAACGGCGCAGAGCAGCGCCGCGGGCGTGGTCGGCGACTCGGAAAAAGTTAAAATTGGAGGCAATGCGGCGAATGATTCCATTGGTGGTCGTTGCGGCGATACTCGCGGTGTGCGCCGTGGTTGAGGCGAAGCTTGTCGCTGCGCCGGGGGAACAGATTGTTTCGTTCGATGCGGACATCGTCGTGAATCCGGATGGGACGCTTACGGTGCGCGAGGATTTCGTGGTGCACAGCGAGGGTTCGTATTTCAAATACGGATTCACGCGCGATTTGCCGATTGACGATGAAGCGCGCTGGGACAAGCGTTACGCCGGCGAGTGGAAAGCGGACAACGGAATCCGCGCGAAGATTCTCGAGCTCACGGAGAACGGTGCACCGGTGAGCTACCAGCAGGGGGGTGGAGCGGGCTATCCGCAGCTTCGCATCGGGGCGCGCGATGTGCCGCTCGATCGCGGCGATCACCACTACGTGATTCGGTACACGGTTGATGGCGCGGTGGAGTTTGGCGCTTCCCGCGACACCTTGTACTGGAATGCGATCGGCCACTACTGGACGCTGCCGGTTGGCGTGGCGCAGGTCACGATTCATTTACCGGCCGGCGTCGCTGCCGAAGACGTGACCAGTGAGCCACGAGTGGGCGGTCGGGGAGTCTCCAATAACTCGAACGCGCCGACGCCGGTTGCAAATACAATCGATGACGGAAGTGCTGGCGCGTCGTATAAGGCGATGGCGGTGCAACCGAGGCAAAGTCTGAGTGTGGTTGTGAGCTGGCCCGCCGGCGTCGTACACAAGCCCTCGATGGGCATCTGGAATCGAGACAGGTGGTATCTCGCCGCGCCTGCTGCGCTTTGTCTTTACTATTTTCTGGCGTGGCTCGCGATCGGCCGCGCGCCAAAGCCCGGGACCGTGGTGGTGCGTTACGAGCCGCCTCCAGGAATTTCCGCTGCGGCGGCGCGGTATCTAACGACGACGGGAAGCGACGGCCGAACGCTGGCAGCGGTGATCGCGGCGCTGGCGGCGCGCAACTGCATTCGCGTGGAAGCGGCTGAAGGTTTCTACAAACTCACTCGGCTCGCATCCGATCCCGCCGAGGAAAGCAAACTAGCGCCGGAAGAAGCGTGCGCGTTGAATTATCTATTCGAGAACGGTCCTACGACGGATATCAGCCCTTCGATGTCGCAGGAAAACAGCGCGCGCAACAGCCGCTACATCGCAATTATCCAAAGCGATCTGGCGTCGCGTTTCGGAGGACGGTACTTCACGCGGCATCTCGGGTATGTTGCAGCGGGTGTGCTCGCGACGTTTGTTGCGGCGTTCTCGCTAGCCGCTACGGCTCAAGGGCGAGACACTGGCGGCGCATTTTTCATGACCACGTGGGTGCTCTTCTGTGGATTGATCCTCGGCGTGATCGTCGAGACGGCGCTTCTACCGGCGTTGATCGCTGTGGTGCGTGGCACGGGCCGGTTGATGCCGCTGCTGCCCGGAACGGCCGCCGTGAGCGTGTTCTTATTTTTCTTCGGTTTTCTTCTCGTGAAGCTGGCGCAGGGAATTTCGCCGGCATATGCGGTGATGGTGGCGACGCTGGTGCTGGTCAACCTGATCTGGGCGCCGTTTCTGAAGCGGATGACGGCGGAGGGGCGGTCGGTGCTCGATGCGCTGGAAGGATTTCGCCAATTCCTGACGACTGTCGAGCAGGACCGGCTGCATCGGTTGAATGCGCCATCCGCACAGCCCGACGCCGAAGTGGAATACCTTCCGTATGCGATTGCGCTCGACGTGCGCGAGGCCTGGGGCGATCATCTCGCGGAAGCTTTCTTCGCAACCACCATCCAGCGGTAGCCCACCGCCCAGAAAGAACCGACGGCGATCACCCCGAATTTCTGCGCTGCCGGGCAGCGTCAAACAAAATCACTGAGGCGGCGACTCCGGCGTTCAGCGATTCCACAGACGAAAGCATGGGAATCGAAATTGAGGCTTCCGCGGAATGCAGTACTTCCTCAGGCAGGCCGGCTCCTTCGCTGCCGATAAATATCGCGGCGGGCTCGCGGAGATCGGGTGCGGACTGCGCGGCGCTGGAGGTTGAGGTGCCGCTTGTTGCCACGATTTTCACACGCGAAATCTTCAGCTGCGCGAGCAGCACTGGAATTGCAATTCCGCGGAGCAGCGGCAACCGAAGCGCAGAACCTGCGGACGAGCGAAGCGCCTTAGGCGACCAGGGATCTGCCGTCCCGCGCGCGGCGATCGCACCGGTGGCTCCAAACGCTTCAGCGGAGCGCACGATGGTGCCCACGTTTCCGGGATCTTGCACGCCCGCCATGACGATCACGAGTGCGGAGTCACCGCTCAGAGCGCCATCCGAGTTCGGCACGCCCCGCAGCACATCGTCAAATTCCCACGCAGGCGCGCGAAAAAGCGCGGCGACGCCTTGGGGAGTTTCGGTGCTGGCCACGCCCGCAAACAGCTTGTCCGTTGTGCGAAATATCCGGGAGCGCGGTATGCCCGCGTCGCTCGCGCTTGCCGCGCGCAGAATCGGCTCGAGTTCGGATTCGGCCGACTCATTCAAAAGCAGCGCTTCGACCTCGAGCCCCGAGCGCAGCGCGTCCTCGACGATCTTTGGACCTTCGACGCCGATTGGTTCGCCCTCCGCAGGTCCGGAGCCACGTAGCGCGGCCCGAAACATCTTGAGCCAGCGGTTTTCGCGGCTGGTGATGAGGTCAGTAGCTTCGGAGCGGCTTCGCGGTTGCTGCGCCATGCGGCAAGCGTAGCAAACGCATTCCTCCGCGTAAACGAAGGAACATTCGGCCGCCGTCGTCTCGATCGTCTCCCTCAGTACCCGATCGTGGCGCTCAGTATTTCCAGCTTTTCAGGTCGGCACCGGCAGGAGCGGTGGCTTCGATGTGCTTTACCATCTCTCCGATCATCATTTGCAGTTGGTTCGAGCGTTCAATCGCCGGAGCGTCCAAATTCATGCCCTGGTAGCAGTGCGGCTGCAGCGGGCCGTATTTGAAAGTCGCATTCGCCGGCGGAAATAATTTCGGATCGGTGAGTACCGCTTCCGTCAGGTGAACTGCGTTGTTCAGATACCAGGTATCCATGTCACCGACGGCGAAGCGGAGTTTTCCTGCGAGCTTCGGGCCGAGCGTGGCCCAGTCTCGTTTCATGATGTAGCTCAGATCGTAGTGCTCGCGCCAATACTCGGCGACGGATTTATCGATTTGGCCGGTGCGCTTGTCCCAGATCGGCTTTGGATAGCCATCGTCCCCCATCGGGCTGAAGACGGCTTGCCAGATGTCCCACTGCTCGCCGGAACGGCCGTGGGTGCCGAGCACCAGTTCATGACGATTTTCCTGCTCCATGGTGTTGTCGATTGTTCCGTTCGTCTTGCGTTTCTGCGGCCGCGGCACCTGGAGAAAAGGACCCTGGCGGAAATACGCGTTCGTGTCTTCATAAATATTCACCTGCCCGTACGCGCGAAAATCGATTGGATCGGGGCATCCGGCCCATGCGCCGTTGATCTCGTCGGGGTAAAAGACTTGCACGCCGAGGGTTTCCCAGCCGCCTGTCGATCCACCGAACGTCGTTCGCGCCCAGCCTTGCCCCAATCCGTGGAATTTCTTTTCGATCATGGGCAGCAGTTCGTGCATGATCGCATCGCCGTAGGGCCCCAGGTTCGCGGAGTTCACGGCGTAAGAGTCGTCGAAATAGGGATTCGCATGCTGCGGCATCACGATGATCGCGCGCGGCAAGCGTCCACTCGTCCAATCCTGAAATAATCTCCAACCGGTTTCCTGCAATTCTCGTTCTCGGTCGCGTCCGAGCGTCCAATCCTCGACCGTCCGATCTCCCGATGCCCGCGCACCGGCGACGGGATCGGGTGGCGTGATCCGAAAGCCCGGGAAGAAATGGCGATGATAGTGGTCCTCTGAGATCAGCACGGGATAGCGCGCGTCCGGGTGCTCGTCCCAACCATCGGGCAGCAGAACCACTGCTCCGATTTCGGTGGGGCGTCCCCAGAACTTGGTGAGAAGTTCGCTTTGCATGTGAACGTGCTTTTCCCATTTATTGTCCGCATCGCTCGCTGGATTCTTGATCGGACGCCAGTCGAGCATGGATTCCACTGCGGCGAGTTCTTGATCGATCGGCGGAATCTTGTGATCGAAAGTGATGCGGACAACGCCGGAACGTTCTGGATCGAGGTGCATCTTCTGCTTGCGGCTCAGGAAATTTCCCGGCTTGGTTTGCCAGTGCTGGCCCTCGCCCTTGTCTGGCGCGAGCTTCACGACTTTGCCGTTGCCGAGATGAAATGTCTCGTAGACGTTGAGGACGGCCTGCACGGTGTATTCGCCGGGAACTAGCTGGCGCAGGCTCTCGAGCGGATAACCGAGCGTCCCGGCATCCACTCGCGCCACCGCACCTGGCGACAAGGAGTCCACATCCACTCCGAATGCTTGCTGCGATTCAATTCCTTCGATGACCCCGAATCCGTCTGACGCCGCTTCGTGTCCATCGTCCTTCGAGATGATCACCAGGATGTGGCCGTCCACGGGAGTTGCCGCTAGCTCCTTCTGGAACGAGAGTTCGAACACGAGCGGCTTCGCTGGTCCGGTTTGGGCGGCGAGCGGTGAGGCGAGTAACACGGAAAGAAAGGCAAGCAGACGGACCTGGCGAAGCATTCGAATCCTCCGAAAATTGTGTTTTGGATCCGTTGAAGATTCGCGCGTCAGATAAAAACGTGACCGGAAAACGTCAACGGGAGGCTGATGTTAGGTGCGCGAACGAGGGGAGTCAAGTGCATTGCGGAGGTGCCCGTTCGCTTCGCCTTGCGTCCTTCGCGTTGGCTATGGTACGTTGCCGCGCAGTTAGAAATGGGGCGTAACCCGCCGTGAGCGAACAATTTGCCCGTTGAAGTGCTAAAAATTTCGCCGGATGCGCCCGAAGCGAACGTCGTGGACTATGCGGCCGACTTCATTCGCCGCGGTCGAGTGGTAGGCCTGCCTACCGACACGTTCTACGCTCTCTCCGCCGATCCGTTTAACCTCGCGTCTATCGAAGAAGTGTACCGTGTGAAAGGCCGCCCCGAAACGAAGGCGCTCCCGATCCTGGTGCATTCGATCGAGCAGGCGGTCACGCTGGCGCGGGATATTCCGAACGCGTTTCTCGTGCTGGCCCACAAGTTCTGGCCCGGCGCGTTGACGCTCGTAGTCGAAGCGACCCACCGATTGCCTTTGAAGGTGACGGGAAATACGGGACGAGTGGCACTGCGCTGGCCCAATTCCAGGATTACCACTGCGCTGATCGAAGCGGTTCACGGCCCGATTACCGGCACGAGCGCAAACCTCTCCGGATTTCCGTCGTGCACGAATGCACCGCAAATCGTCAAGCAGCTCGGCGACCGGCTGCCGCTGATTCTCGATTCGGGCGACACCGGTGCAATTCTTGCGTCAACGATCGTGCGGCTCAACGGCGACGAGTGGACGATCGTGCGCGAAGGCGCGATTCCGGAGTCTGAAATCCATGCAGCGCTCGGCTAGAGCGGCTCGGTCAGGCGGCGTGTTTTTCGGGCGCAGGTAGCTCGTAAGTGCTGGGAAAGCCGTAAAACCTGGCGTCGCAGGCGACGCAGCGATAGGCGCGCATGCCAATCGCACGGAGCAGGTAGCGTTCGAGCGCTCCCCGCCGGTGCGACCGAAAAATCTCGTTGCTTTGGCAGTTCGGACAGAGTCTCTTCGCGGTAATCGATGATTCTTCCACGTTCCGTTTCCTCGAGGTTCCACTCTACACAGGCGTAAACCCGGCGGCGCTGAACGAGTTGCGCATCATAAATCTAATCCACCGAAGCAGCGCCCGCCATACAGCTATGGATGCAGGTCCACCCGAAAATCGCTGTATGCACTATATTCGACGCATCAGGCTCTCACGCCGTTACGATTTACGTTCCCTGACCTGCGGGACAGTGTCGGTCCCCTGTTCTCTTTCTGGTCTTGTCGAAATCCCATTCCCGTCGTTTACTTCCCGGCAAGGCAATAGGCGTATCCAGCATCGGTTCGAGATTTGGATGCGCACGAGTACACCCCGCCCGCCGATTGCTTAGTTCGGAGACCGCACCGCAATCCCGCGGTCGAACTCAATCCAGAGGATAGCCCCTCGGTTCCTGGGAAAGAGGGGAAGGGGAGTGATATGGCAGGTTCCGGCAACAAGTGTTGCGCGTTCTCTCGACTCGCGATTATCACCGTCGCGTTTGGCTTCGGATCCACGGTGGCGATCGCTCAAAACAACGGCAACCGAGATGGCCACGATTTCTCGGGCGGCCCAAGTAGCGGCAACCACGTACAGGATCCCGGCGTGCGTACCGGCCCACCGGGCGTCGGCGGACCTTTGGCAGGAATGAGCTCCGACTATCAAAACTTTTTCAACGCCGCTCTGGCTCGCTTTCAGGAAGTGGATTCGGTATCTGGGCAGATTACGAATGAAGACGGGAAGGGCCTGGGGCCGCGATTCAACGCCACGAGTTGTAGCGGCTGCCACGCGTTTCCGGCCGTCGGTGGCTCAAGCCCCGCCAGCAACCCGCAAATCGCGATGGCCACGGCAGACGGCGCCACGAACAAGATTCCGCGCTTCATCACCGCCAACGGTCCAGTGCGCGAGGCGCGGTTCATTCGCAATCCGGACGGAACGCCCGACGGAGGAGTGCACGATCTCTTCGTGATTACGGGCCGTTCCGATGCGTCCGGATGCAACATCACTCAGCCGGACTTCGAAACCGCCCTCGAACGTAACAACGTGATCTTCCGGATCCCGACGCCGATCTTCGGCGCTGGCCTGGTGGAAAGCATCACCGACACGGCGATTCTGGCCAATGCCGCGAATCCACAAAAAGCGGCGTTCGGCATTTCCGGTCAGGTGAATCGCAGCGGCAACGACGGCACGATCACGCGCTTCGGCTGGAAGGCCCAGAACAAGTCGCTCGTGATGTTCGCCGGCGAAGCCTACAACGTGGAGCAGGGCGTAACGAACGAACTCTTTCCCAACGAGCGCGACGAAACTCCCGGCTGTATGCTCAACGCGTTGCCGGAAGATTCGACCGTGCTCACTCCGAACGGCACCTCCGTTTCTTCCGCTTCGGACTATTCCTCGGACCTCGTCAACTTCGCGGCCTTCGCCCGGCTTTCGGCCGCTCCGGTTCCGGCTCCGGCAACCGCGATGACCCAGGTCGGGCAGCAGGTGTTCAATCAGATCGGCTGTAACCTCTGCCATTCACCGTCCATCAAGAGCGGCAGCACGTTGTATAGCAACGGACAATCCAATGTGCCGGTGAATGCCTTCTCGGACTTCCTCGTTCACAACATGGGAACGGGTCTGGCCGATCAGGTGAGCCAGGGACTCGCAAGCGGTATGCAATTCCGAACCGCTCCTTTGTGGGGAGTTGGCCAGCGCATTTTCTTCCTTCACGATGGCCGCACTTCGGACATGGTTCAAGCGATCGAGGCGCATCGCAGCCAAGGCTCGGAAGCGAACCAGGTGATCAATAACTTCAACCAACTCTCAAACCAACGCGAGGCGGCACTTCTGGCCTTCTTGCGTTCGCTCTAGAGTTGTAAATCGGCAGAGATTCACTCTGGCAGGGCTGGAGAAGAAGGCCGCGGAGAATGGCTCCCACGCGATCCGCGGCCTTCTTTTTTTTGTGCGGTTGCTTTTGCACGAACGGTCGATACTACCGGCCGGATTCTCGCTGTTGCGGCGCTTTCGGGAATTGGAAAAGCAGTCCCGTCTCAACCGCTACCGGCTTGCCGTCAACCATGTACGGTTTGAATTCCCACTGCACCAAAGCGCCCGTGACGCTCTGAATTTGCTCGGGAAATCCTGCGATCGCGTGGACGTGCTCGATTTTTCCGTCGGCCCCGATGATGATCCGCAGTGGAACGCTCCCATAGCGAGGGCCTGTCATCTCGGGATCTACTTTGTGTACGGTGTCGGCGGCCGAAACGTAATCGCGGAGGCAGAGCGGCCACGCGGGATTGGGTGCGTCTGAACGCGATGAACCTCCGGATCGAACTTCCGGCGAGAAAGTCATCTTCTGCAGCGATTGGACAAGTCCGGCGATCGTCTCCTTGCTTCCGGAAGTGATGGAGATGATCAGCGTGTGGCAGCGGATCTCGGTGGCAAACACGCTGTGATTCAGTCCTGCTCCGCTATATTCCAATCGCGAGAAACTGCGTCCGCCAATCTCTACGGAAACCACGGCGCCCATCGGCGCAAGACTGGGATCGAGGTGCTGCTTCATGTCCACGAGAAAATCCGTGGAGTGCTTCACCGGCTCGGCGGCGAAGAAATTGTCTTGCGCTGAAATTTGCATCGTCGCCGCCAACCCATCTTCGGGCTTGAGCGCGGCGAGCGAGTAGTAGCCCGTGGCCGATGGCTCGGGGCCTTTTAGATCCTCGGTCCAGCCTGCCGGAAGCGGATAGCGGATGCCAAAATACTCCGCCACGAAAACGCCATTCTTTACGCCGCTATCTTCGGGCTCGGGAAACCTTCGAGTGGTGTCGCCCTGAACCGAGGATCCAAGGAGTAGCAGCCCTGCGGCCGCGAGTATCCGCCTGCCGATCGGAGCACGAATCATGGCACGTCCTTCTGCAAGTTTGGAATGGGTGCATCTCCGGGCGGGATAACTCAAGTGTACGCGCCGCACTACGTGATGCAAGCTCGGTACGAGATGGCAGTCGCCACTTTCTAACGAGAAGATAGCGCGAAACTGGGACAAATGACCGAACACTTGGCGGCTTGCCCGAACACCTTCCGACAAGAACCATCCGAATTTTCATTACCCGCCGGTTTCTCTTTTCGGATAGGTCCGGATGATATTGTCCGGCAACGATTTGAACCTCGAGCCGATTCGCGCAACTACGCGTATTTGCAACGCTCCAGCTGACTTGCTCCGGCCGCTTGCGGCCCGCGTTTTTTGGCCACCAATTTGCATTCCCGCTCTCTAATCGCGCCGCATTTCAGGCGGAGCGATGAACTCGGGGGTGCCAAATGTTGAATGCAGCCGCAACTCTACGCCGCTACTTTTTCTTTTTCGTGGCAATCGTCCTGATCGCATCCGTGATCGCTCCGATTTCGGCTCTCGCGCAGAGCACCATCGCGACGGGCAGCATCCAGGGCACGATTCTCGACTCGAGTGGCGCTGTGATACCGGACGCGAAGGTGACGATCCGTAACAAAGACACGGGTCAGCTTTTTCAAGTCGCCACTTCCTCTACGGGCGCGTACACATCTGGTGGAATTGTGCCCGGAAACTATGCGGTTCGCGTCGAGGCAGCGGGCTTCAAGACAGTCGAAGATTCGGTGGTCGTGAAAGTGGGCGAGACGACAGGTGCGAATGTCACCTTATCGGTTGGCTCGGGAAGTACGGTCGTCGAGGTCGAAGCCCAGGCGGTAACAGTGAACACCGAGCAGGCGAGCGTCCAGGGAGTTCTTGGCAGAGAGCAGATCGAAAACTTGCCCGTCAATGGTCGAAATTTCCTGGACCTCGCGCAACTCGAGCCGGGCGTTCAAGTGCAGGACGGAGGTGATTTCGATCCCACCAAGGTAGGCTTCTCGTCGATTTCATTCGGCGGGCGATTTGGCCGAACCGCGCGCATTGCGGTTGACGGCGTGGACGTAAGCGACGAGACGGTCGGCACGACCACGGAGAACATCCCCGCGAGCGCCATTCAGGAATTCAGCGTCAGCCAGTCGTCTCTCGACCTGTCGAACGAGCTCACGTCGTCGGGAGCCGTGAACGTCACAACGAAGTCCGGCACGAACGACTTCCACGGCGAAGGATTCGCGCTGTTCCGCAGCAGTGCTTTCTCAGCCGCGCTTCCTGCGCCTCCGCCGCCCGCCCCTCCTCTCGCGTCCCCTTACGCCCGCAATCAGGACGGCGGCAATTTTGGCGGCGCAATCGTAAAGGACAAATTGTTTTTCTTCCTCGATGCCGAACATATCAATCAGAACCTGACTGCGCCCGTTGTGCCGTCTGATCCCTTCACGGCCTTTACCGGCAATTCGGGTGCCCCCTTTCACGAGACAGACTACGACGCGCGGCTCGACTGGATTTTCGGCAAAGGGATTCGTATGTTCTACCGCTTCAGTTATTTCGACAGCCTTGCCGTCTCAGCTGGCGGCTTAATCGGCTATCAGCCCTACGAAGATAAGAACTACACGCGGACGCACGTAGTCGGCGCGGACTTCACATCCGGCGGATTCACCCATAGTTTCCGGTTTGAGTATCTGAAATTCATCAACAACCTGAAAGACATCGTCCAGGGCTCCGACCTGCCCTTCGCCAATTTCCCGGTGAGCATCAATATCTTCGCGTCGAACTTTTTCACGGGCCCGAACTTCCTGGCGCCGCAACAAACATTCCAGACCGATCGCCAGATCAAATATGACGGCAGCAAAGTTCTCGGTGCTCACATCCTGCGCTACGGGGTCTCGTACAATCGCTTGCGCGGGGGCGGCCTGTTCTCATTTAGCGCTATCACCGCCAACGTCCTACCCATTGGGAGTACCAGCGAAATGGAGAATGCGGCCCTGCTGCCGGGCGGCGCCGGTAATCCCCTCAACTATCCAATCGACACTGTAACCCTTGGAAACGGCGACCGGTGCGATACGGAGATTCCAGCGTTCAACGCGCCTTGCAGCGGCACTCCTCCCGACAATCGTTTGGGTCTTTATGTCGGTGACAGCTGGAAGGTGAAGCCGAACCTCATGGTCACCTACGGTTTGCGCTACGTCCGCGACACGGGACGCAGCGATAGCGACTTGCCGGCGCTGCCTGGCGTGAACGAAGTGCTTCCCGGATTCGGCAATCGCGTGCACCAGCCAAATTTGAACTTTGCTCCACAACTCGGAATCGCGTGGGATCCGAAGAAAGACGCGAAGACGGTGATTCGCGCCGGTATCGGCATGTTCTACGAAAATGCCATCTGGAATAACGCGGAATTCGATCGCCCGCTCCGCCTGGCGACCGGGGCCTTCCTGGCGAATCCCTTGGCCTGTTTCAACGGCACAGGCCAAGCCGTTCCATTTCCCGCCGGAAACACATTTCTCGGCGGGACCCAGAGCACGGCCAACGACGTTTGCTCTTCGCTGATTGGATCCACGATCGACGCGGGCGGAGGCACGTGCCAAGGGCTCACCGCGGCTGTTTGCGTCGCCAATTTCCAGACCACTTATCAAGCGGCGACGGCTACGGTTGGGTCCAGCGCTCCGAATCCAAATTACATACCCAACTTGATCTCATCCGGCTCCGCCATCCCGCTCGGAGCTCTCGCGCCAAATTATCGAACCCCGTACTCGATACAAATCAACGCCGGGATTCAGCGGCAGCTCATGCCTGGTATGGTCCTGAGCGTGGACTACCTGCGCAATGTGAATCTCCACTATCTGATCGGCGTTGACGTGAATCACAGCGGTGACGTTCGATTCTTCAACAAGGGAGCCGCGCAGCAGGCGATTGCCACCACGCTTAGCCAGTGCGGCGCCGCTACGATTGACGCCGCGATTGCGTCCTGTCCCGGATTGCACCCGCCCTCCGGCGGCAATCCCGCAGGCGGCGCGACGATATCCGACTTCGGCGGTTTCGGACTCGATTCCGCCGCGGACCTGGGTGTCGGCAGTTGTGCGACCGCATTCGGATTTGACTGCGCCTTTCAGGGCGTAAATCCAGCGGTGGGGCCTGCGGTTTTTCTGCAACCGATCGGCCGTTCCGTTTACAACGCCCTCGACATCAAACTCGTCGAGAACGTCAAAAATCCGATTCGTGGAGTGAAGTATCTGAATTTCCAATTCGCGTACGCTTTCTCCCGATTCACGAACTGCGGCGCAGCATTGTCCACCTCCGCCGGTACGTCTCCCGCCGCCGCCGACCAGGATTTCGTCAATCCGGCAACGGATAACGACAGGCCCTGCGGCTTCAGTGGCCCATCGGCGCTGGATCGAACGCACCAGTTTTCTTTCGGGGGCTATGCCGAACTGCCGTACCATTTCCGTCTCGGAACTATTTTCCACTTCGACAGCCCGCTCGCGAGCGCGCTCGCAGTTCCTACCACCGGAAACGGCGCGGGGGAAATCTTCGCCACCGATTTCACGGGTGATGGAACCGTGGGCGATCCAATCCCCGGCACGAAACAGGGCTCGTTTATGCGCGGAGTTTCCCTCGGTGACCTGCCGAACGTCGTGAACAACTACAACAACACGGTCGCGAACAATCCCACTCCCGCTGGCAACGTGCTCATCAGCAATGGATTGTTCACGCTCGGCCAATTGCAGGCACTGGGAGGCGTCGCTCCGGCACTTTCGCCGGTCGTGCCCGGGGAAGTGGGACTTACGTGGCTCAGAACATTTGACGCGAGCCTCACATGGTCTGGCAAAGTGACCGTGAAGGATCGCGCATTCGTGTTCGAACCGAGCGTGAGCTTCTATAATTTGTTCAATTTCTCGAACTTCAACATTCCGGGCAACGTCCTGAGCGGCATTCTCACAGGCGGCGCCGGATCGCTCAACGGAACCACCAGAGCCGATGCTACCGGCGTGCGAGTCGGCGTCGGCACGGGCGTGTTCTCGCTGGGCGCGCCTCGCACAATCGAATTTGGTATGAAACTGACATTCTAGGACTCCACGTCGGGAAAGAGCGCCGGGCTGTGCCGTTACGTGGCACAGGCTTCAGCCTGTGCGCCCGCAAAAACGGAGCGAGATCGCGGATGCTTGGCGCCACCACGACTTCGTTCTTTCAGTGGCTTGACTGCGAGCTTCCCACGCTGTCGGTGGAAGGGAACTGAGCCGAAGTTGCTTTGAGTTAGTTGCACACAGCACCCGGCAACTTGCGGCACAGGCTAAAGGCCGCGCGACCAAACTATCGCAACCTCGCGCCCTCAATAAAATCGTAATCTCCGGCCGGCGGTATCACGATCCCCGTCAACCGCTCGCGATGCACGCATACATTATCCGGATACCACAAATTGATGTAAGGCTCGTCCTCCGCCACGATTGACTGGATTTCCCCGAGCAGCGCTTTCCGCTTCTCGCGATCCATCTCGACCCGCGCCTGGTCGAGCAGCGCATCGAGCTTGGGGTTCCGGTATCGCCCGCGGTTCGACCCGTTGGGCGGAATTTTCTTCGAGCTGAACACCAGCTCGAAAATATCAGGATCGTTATTCCCGCCCACCCATCGCTGCGTCGAGAGCTGGAAACTGCCGCGCTGCAGATCGGCATAAAAAGTCGCGAATTCAAGCGGCCGCAAATCCACCCGAACGCCCACGTTCTTCCATTCGTCCGCGATCGCTTCGCTGATCAGCCGCGACGATTCCTCCGTCGAGGTCTTAAACTCGATGTGAAAGCGCACCCCGCCCGCCCCTCGCGGATAACCCGCGGCATCGAGCAGCCGTTCCGCGCGCGCCGGATCGAAATCGTATTGCGCCACATCCGGGTTGAACGCCCAGTGATTCGGCGGTAGCAAACTCGTGGCGGCTCGCGCCTGTCCGCGCAACAGGTATTTGATCAGCGTCGCGCGGTCGGTAGCGAACGCGAGCGCCTGCCGAACTTCGCGGTGCGACAAAATCGGATCCTCGAGATTGAATCCAATGTATTGAATCGTCGTGCCCGGCTGCTCATCTGCAACGATGCCGCGTTCCTGGGCGAGCGTCACCACCATATCCGGACTGAGGGAGTTAATCGCCACATCCGCCGAACCCTTGCGCAATTCCAGAGCCCTAACGATCGCGTCTGGCACGATCCGAAAGCGTATGCGCTCCACGTTTCCTTGCGCGGCAGCGGACTTGCCGGCACCGCCGAAGTAATCGTGATTGCGCCCTAGCACGATTTCCTGGTCCGTCGTCTCGCTCACGAATTCAAAAGGGCCCGTCCCGATCGGGTGTTGCGCAATCTCCGGGCCCGAGCCCCGCGGAACGATCCCCACTCCTGGCCGGGTGAGGTTCCAGAGAAACGACGCGTACGGCTCGCGCAGGTGAAACACAATCGTCCATTCATCCGGCGCTTCGATCGAATCTACCGCGCGAAACGCTCCGCGCTTCGCCGTCTTCACGGTTCCGTCGAGAATCGAGTCGAACGTGAACTTCACGTCCGCGGACGTGAGGGCCCGCCCATCGTGGAATTTCACGTTCTGCCGCAAATGAAAGACGTACGTCAGCGGATCGCGCAGTTCCCAGCGCTCCGCCAGGTCCGGAATAATATTCATTTGGGCGTCATGTGCGAGAAGGGAATTGAAGATCAGGCCGTACACGTGCTGCGACACGGCATCGGTTGCGATACGCGGATCGAGCGTCGGAGGCATCGACTCGATCAGGAAATTCACCGTGCCCGATTCGCCGCCGCCGCGATTCGACGAGCACCCCGCGGCAAATACGAGAAAGACGATCGCAATCCGCGCCGCAGAACGCATCCTAGCGCGCCCGTCCATGCACCATTTTGCCCAGCACAGCCGCGTGCCTCGCTCCCGTAGCCGAAGGCAAATTATTCGCGCGCCCGTGATAGCACTCGTACGCCAGCACGGCAAAGGCAAACGCTTCCTTCGCTTCCGCCGGAAGTCCAAATTCGCTCGCCGGCAGAATCTCAATCCTCGGCAGCGCCGCCGCCAGCTGCGCCATCATCAACGGATTCTTCGCGCCGCCTCCCGCTACGATCAGTTCATCCACGCGCGCCCGCGGCACAATAAATTTCCGGAATGCCTCGGCAATCGAAAGCGACGTGAACATGGTCGCTGTCCGCACCAGGTCTTCCGTCTTTGCTCGCTCCCGCTTTCCCAGTGCAATAATCTTTTCCGCGAACGCCCGCCCGAACTGTTCCCGCCCGGCCGTTTTCGGCGGTCCTTTGTGTAAGTATGGCTCGCGCATCATTCGGTCGAGCAGCTTCGGTATGAATTTTCCGCGGAGGGCCATTCGCGCGTCGCGGTCGTAGCGCTCGCGGCCGCGAGTCGCGTTTTCTACGATCGCGTCGACGATCATGTTCCCCGGCCCGGTATCAAACGCAAACACATCCTCCGGCCGCGCGCCGGCAGGAATCACGGTCACGTTCGCAATTCCGCCAATGTTTAGTGCCACCCGGCCACGCCGCGCGTCCCGAAACAGTAGATAGTCAACGAACGGCACTAATGGTGCGCCCTGGCCTCCCGCAGCCATGTCCGCGGGACGAAAATCGCCAATCGTGTCAACGCCCGTCCGTTCCGCAATGATGCTCGGCTCGCCAATCTGCAGCGTCGAAGCCACGCGTCGCGACCCGATGAATCGCTCGGCGATGCCCTGATGGAACATTGTCTGCCCGTGGGAGCCAATCAGCGAAATTCGCCGCATCGGAACCCGCCACTTTTTGCATGCTGCAAATGCCGCTCGCGCAAACTCTTCGCCCAGCAGAAAATTAAGCTGGCTGATTTCAGCAGGAGTCGTAGGAGCGCCGTTCGCAAGCCGTAGAATTGCGCCGCGCACCGCGGCAGGGAACGCTACATGATGATGTCCTTCGAGCTTCGCCCAAATCCGCGGCGGCGCACCCGAAATCCGGGCCAGTGCCACGTCAATCCCGTCCGCCGACGTTCCCGACATCATCCCCAGCACCCGCATCGCTCGCGCCTTCGCCATCATTTCAACTGCCTCTGCAGCGCCGCCAGCAAATTCAGCGCCTCGAGGGGGGTCAACTCGTTCAAATCCGCCTCGCGCAACGCTTCGAGCACTTTCTCGTCGATCGCCGTAAAACTCACCTGTTCAGCCGCCGCAGGAACCGCGCCGGGCGACAACGCTTCCGTCAATTTATCTTCGCTCTCTTCGTGCTTCTTCAGAATTTCTCGCGCGCGCCGAATTACGGGGTTGGGCAATCCTGCGAGCCGCGCCACTTCGATTCCGTAGCTTTTATCTGCGCTCCCAGGCTCCACACGCCGCAAAAACACAATCTCCTTGCCCGACTCCTGAACGGATACGTGGACGTTCTTCACCCCCGGGAGCAACTGCTCAAGCTCCGTCAACTCGTGATAATGAGTTGCGAAGAGCGTCTTCGGCCGCGCCCCTGCATGCAGCGCTTCGACCACTGCCCACGCAATCGACAATCCGTCGAAGGTTGACGTGCCGCGCCCCACTTCGTCGAGCAGTACCAGGCTCGCGGATGTCGCCGTATTCAAAATCGCAGCTACCTCGCTCATTTCCACCAGAAATGTCGAACGCCCGCGCGCCAGATTGTCCGACGCGCCGATTCGCGTGAACACGCGGTCCAGCACCGGCAATTTCGCCTGCGCCGCCGGCACGAACGAACCCATTTGCGCAAGAATTGAAATCAGCGCCGCTTGCCGCAGGTAGGTTGACTTGCCACCCATGTTCGGCCCGGTAATGATCAATAGAAATTGCGATTCCGCATCGAGATACAAATCGTTGGGGACGAAACGCTCGCCGCGCTCCTCGAGCAGCCGCTCGATCACGGGATGCCGGCCGCCCGCAATCATCAATGTGCCTCGGTGAGTGTCCTTTCCAGGATCAGCACCGGCATCGGTGAATTCCGGCCGCGAATAGTTCCGCGAAGCGGCAATGCGCGCGAAATTCACGAGCACGTCGAGCTGCGCAACAGCCGCTGCCGTCCGCCGCAATCTCGCCGCTTCGCGCGCGATGGCCTCGCGAATCTCGCCGTAAAGTCGACGCTCGATCTCGAGAACACGATCTTCGGCCGACAGCACTTTTCGCTCGTATTCCTTCAGCTCGCTCGAAGTAAACCGCTCGGCGTTTACCAGTGTCTGCTTCCGCTCGTAATCGGCGGGAGCCAGATGCAGGTTGGCCTTCGAAATCTCGATGTAGAAGCCGAACACCTGGTTGTAGCGAATCTTGAGCGATGCAATTCCGGTGCGCTTCCGCTCGCGCTCTTCCATCGCGGCAATAATCAACCGGCCTTGCTTCGTGATATCGCGCAGTTCGTCGAGCTCGGCGTGATAACCGCGCCGGATCACTCCGGAATCATTCGCCACCGCCGGCGGATCGTCCGAAATCCCGCGGGCAATCAAATCGCGCACATCGGCCAACTCATCCAATTGCTCGCGGATCGCCACGAGCCTCGCGGCGGGATTTCGATCCGCAGCGCCCGGCCCACCCGCGACGAGCGAGCGCACGCGCGGTATCTTTTCAAGCGACCCGCGGAGCGCCAGCAAATCGCGAGGCGTCACGATGCCCAGCGTCACGCGGCTCGTCAACCGCTCGAGGTCGAGAATCCCCTGAAGCTCGCTGTGAATCTCCTCGCGGGCGACGGTCCCGGACTTTAATTCCGCCACCGCCTCGAGCCGCGCTTCGATTTCCTCGATTACGACCTCGGGCCGCAGCACCCAGCTCCGCAGCAGCCGCGCGCCCATTCCGGTCGCCGTTTCATCAATCGCCGCCAGAAGCGTCGCGCGTGTGTCATCTCCAGCCGAGGCCTCCACAAGCTCAAGGTTCCGCGCCGTCACCTGATCGAGAACCATCGCGTCCTGCTGCTCGTAGTAGGCGATTCGATCGAGGTGCTCGAGCCCCGTTCCTGCCGGACGCATCGACGGCACCACCGCCGCATCTTCCGGTTTCCGCGCGCCGATTGCCGAAGTCTCGCGCAGGTAGTGAACCAGCGCGCCTGCCGCCGCAGTCGCCTGCGGATGCTCGCTAAGCCCGAACCCCTCGAGCGCGACCACGCGAAAATGCTCCTTGAGAATTCGCGTCGCGTGATTCGTCTCGAAAATCCAGTCATCGAGGCGCGTCTCGACCGCTTCCAATCCATTCAATTCCGAAGCGGCCGGCATCGCCGCGGGGAAGAGCGACACGGGCTGCGGCAGCAGCACCTCCCTCGGCCGCAAAATCCCCAACTCGTCGCGCAAACGCGCCTCGGCCTTCTCACCCGCAAATTCCGTGGCGCGAAATTCGCCGGTCGAGAGATCCACGAAAGCTAATCCAATCGTCCCCGCCGCCGCACTCCCGCGCGAAGACGCGCGCCCGCCCGCACCCGCTGCAAAACTCGCCGCCGACCCCCGTGCCACCGCCGCGAGGAAATTATTCTCCTTCGGCTCGACCAACCCAGCGCCCGTCGCCGTTCCCGGCGTCAGCACGCGAATCACTTCGCGGCGCACGATCTTTTTTCCCGGCCCCGGCTCCTCCATCTGTTCGCAGATCGCCACTTTGTGGCCCGCGCGAATCAACCTCGCGATGTAGTTTTCCGCCGCGTGGTAGGGAACGCCGCACATCGGCACGGCGTGGTCTTTTTCTTTATTCCGCGCGGTAAGCGTAATTTGCAAAATTTTGGAGGCTACCTTGGCATCGTCGTAAAAGAGCTCGTAGAAATCCCCCAGGCGGAAAAGCAGCAGCGCCGTGGGATGCTGCTTCTTCGCGGCGTGGTACTGCTGCATCAGTGGGGTCGTGGGTTCAGTCATCGCTACGCTTCATAAGCGAATGGTAGGGAGCCGATTATGCTGGCTCCCGCCCGCTCTGGCAACCTCGTTCCGGCGACCGGTCCCGCCGTCATCGCTAGACTTGTCGCTGGCCTCGCTCTTGGCCTCGTTTCTGGCCTCAATATTGCCAAGGGCGGCTAGGCTATACTCGTTGCCGTGCCCGCGCGCCGGCCCACAAATCGCGAAATTGAGGTCAAGCTCCGGGTTTCCGATCTGCAAGCGATGCTCCACAATCTCGAAAATCTCGGAGCCATCTGCGAAGGCCGTGTCCTGGAACGGAACACCCTCTTCGACACGCCCGATTCAGACCTCCGCAACCGCGGCGGTCTTCTACGCCTGCGAGTCGAAACGGCCGCGTCCCGAGATGCCAGACGCCAGAAGTACGCCGGCACCAAGCTTCCGCGCTGCATCCTTACCTCCAAGTTCCCAGCGCGCCCTCGTCATGACGATTCCGCCCCGCGCTATAAAGAAAAGCTCGAGCGCGAACTCGTGGCGCCCGGGCCGCCTTCCCGCTGGCGTCGCGTCCTTCGCTCCCTCGGCCTCCGCCCGGCCTTCCGCTACGAGAAATTCCGCACCACGTTCCGTCTCCGCACCGTTCCCGGCCTCGCTCTCGACCTCGATGAGACCCCCGCAGGCACGTTCCTCGAGCTGGAAGGCCGACCGCGAGCCATCGATCGGGCCGCTCGCGCGCTTGGCTACTCTGCGCGCGACTATTATCGGGGCACCTACTGGGACGTTTATGCCGCCGATTGCCGCCGGCGCGGCCGGACTCCGCGCAATATGGTGTTCGGCGCGTAAAAATCTCGCGAAACACTCACTCTTCGCTTGACAAAATTTCCGTATCCCTTTACTAGTCAAATCGGGGACAAGCGCAGCGCAATGGAAGAGCGTTCGTCTAATTTGGAACCGGGAAGTAGTCGCCTCGCACCGCCCATCTCTGGCGCCTGGCAAGCCATTCACGCCTTCCCGGCAGCATTCGATCGCTGCTCCCAGCCGCTTCACGGGAGCAGGGAGGCGAGGCCCGGTCTGACTTAAACCGAGGGTGGCAGTCTGTGCCCGCGACCGGATTTATCGCCGGTCTCGGGCTTTTTTTTTGCCCGCTCAAGGAGTCACCATGCTGCACGCCACAGAAATCTTAGGCGCCGAAACCTACGACCTGGCCGGCAATTTCGTCGGCCGCGTCAAGGAAATGTTCATCGAGCCCGCGGACCAGCCCAATCGGGTCGCCCGCCTGCTTCTCGGCCGCGGGCAATATCGCCCCATCGTCGCGCGCTACGACCAGATTGCATCGGTCGTCCCGGGCCGCGTGGGCCTTTCGACCGATGAATCCGCCCTCGAGCTGTATCATCCCAACGAAGCATGGCTCGCCGTCCGCAAAGATCTCCTCGATCAGCAGATCATCGATACCAACGGCCGCAAAGTCGTCCGCGTAAACGACATTGACCTCTCCGAGCAGCGCACCAACGGCAACGTCGAAATGCGCATTACCCAGGTGGATGTGGGAGTGAAAGGGGCCGTTCGCCGCCTGTTGCAGGGTCTCGTCCCGCCCATGGCCATCCGTCGCCTCGAGGGCAAGCTTCCGCCGCGTTCCATCCGCTGGGAGTTCGTCAACCTGATCGAGCCTGACCCGCTCCGCCGCGTGAAGCTCCGCATGTCCAGTCAAAAACTTACGGAACTTCACCCCGCGGACCTCGCCGAGATCATGGAAGAGCTCTCGCCGGCCGAACGGCAGGGCATCATTGACTCGCTCCCGGAAGAAACGGCCGCCGAAGCCATCGCCGAACTCGACAAGCGCCTCCAAACGCAGGTGGTCGAAAAACTCGATCCCGAAAAGGCCGCGGACATTCTCGAAGAAATGAGCCCCGACGAAGCCGCCGACCTGATTGCCAGCCTCGCGCCAGACACTTCGAAAGAAGTCATGCAGGAAATGGAGCGCCACGAGAAAACAGAAGTGGAAGCCCTGATGCGATACGACGAAAACACGGCCGGCGGCATGATGAATACGGAGCTCGTTGTCGTCGGCGAAGATGCCACTCGCGGTGAAGTAGTGGATTACATCCGCTTCAACGAAATCATCCCCGATCAGCTCGACAACGTGGTCCTGATCAATCACTACGGCGCGCTTTCCGGCACCGTACCAATCGCGCGACTGGTGATCGCGAATTCCGAACAGCGCATGGAGGAGCTGCGCTTCGAGCCCATACTCTCCGTGCGCACAGATACGAGCGAAAAAGAAGTCTTCGAGCTTTTTGACAAGTACAATCTGCGCGGCTTGACGGTAGTCGACGGTGACAATCGCCCGATCGGCGCAATCACGGTAGACGACGTCGTAAGCCGTATGAACGCCAAGCTCTAGCAATCTACGCCGCGAATCGTGGCGCGAAAACGCTGTCACCCGGGAACGCATCCGGCCAGGATGCCCGCGCGGAAGGATCGCGGCGCGCAAAGAAAGCACGATCAACGCATTAAACGAGCTGAAAACGAAACCGCAATGAACACGTGGGTCACAATCGAGCGCACCTTCGCCGACCTGAAGCAGCGCGGCAAGCTACTCAATCGGCGCACCCGCTTCATGCGCAATCGCATCGCCCTGCTCCTCGCCGTCATCGGCCCGGGCCTCATCACCTCGAATGTTGACAACGACGCCGGCGGCATCACCGTTTACACCACAGCCGGCGCGCAGTTCGGCTACACCCTCCTCTGGTCGCTGATTCCGATGACTATCGCGCTCTACGTCTCGCGAAGAAATGTGCGCGCGCATGGGCGTCGTAACCGGCAAAGGCCTCTCCGACCTGATCCGCGAGGAATTCGGCTTCCGTTCCACGTTCTTCGTGATGGCCGCCGCGCTCGTCGTTGACCTCGGCAACACGGTTGCCGAATTCGCCGGCGTCGCCGCCTCGATGCAGATTTTCGGCATCAGCAAATACATCGCGGTACCCATCGCGGCCATTGCCGTCTGGCTGCTCGTCGTGCGCGGCACGTATAGCCAGGTGGAGAAAATATTCCTGGTCGCCTGCGCTTTCTATCTTTCCTACGTTCTCTCCGCAGTTCTCGCCAAGCCCGACTGGCTCCTCGCTGCCAAGGAAACCGTCGCGCCCACTCTCCATTTCAACGCTGAGTATCTCCTCATGCTCACCGCGCTCATCGGCACCACCATCGCGCCCTGGCAGTTCTTTTATCTCCAGGCGGGTTTCGTCGAGAAAAAAGTCGGCCCGCGCCAGTACAAGCACGCGCGCCTCGACGTTCTGGTCGGCAGCATCTCCTGCATGGCGATCGTTTTCTTCATCATCGTGTGCTGCGCCGCCACCCTCAACGCCAAAGGCCTCACCAGCATCACCGACGCAGCCGAAGCCGCCAAAGCCCTCACACCTCTGGCAGGGAAGTGGGCCGGCGCCCTCTTCGCTTTCGGCCTTCTCAACGCCTCTCTCTTCGCCGCTTCGATCCTGCCTCTCTCCACAGCCCACGTAATCTGCGAAGGTCTGGGCTTCGAAGCGGGTATTGACCGCAAACTCAAAGAAGCCCCGGCGTTCTACTCGCTCTACACGGCCCTGATCGTAGTCGGCGCCGGAATCATTCTCATCCCCAAGGCCCCGCTACTCAGAATTCTCGTCCTCTCCCAGGTGGCCAACGGAGTCTGGCTCCCTGTCGTCCTGATCTTCATCCTCCTGCTGATCAACCGCCGCGACCTGATGGGTGAGCACGTCAACTCAGTCACCTTCAACGTCGTCGCCTGGACCATGTCCATCATCATGATCGCTCTCACCATCGTGCTCGTGTACGCCACGATCACCCAACCAAACTCCGCCGGCCTCTCCGGCTCGCTCCTGAATCCATTCCGCCATTGGCATCCTCATCTTTAGCCGCAGCCTTGGATCACGCGCGCCTGCTCGAGCGCCCCGGGTGTCTCGCCGCCTTTTTTGAATTTCGTCCGGTCCAAGTTTTGGCCTGCCATTTTGCCTCCCGCGCCGACCGCCGCCCCGCTATTCCCACTCGCCACCCCACGCTAAAATAAGTCCCGCGTTGCAGCAAAGGGAGACCACCATGGCCAGCCAAGCCCCGTACGCAATCAATCTGAACGCTAAATTCGCCCCGCTCGAACTCGTCGATCTCGACAGCCTCGTCCAGACCTGCACCGATCCCTGGTACAACCAGACACTCTGCAAAGTGAATGACTCCGTCGTCCGCCTCGGCATCATGCAAGGCGAATTTCACTGGCATAAACACGACAACGAAGACGAATTTTTCTACGTCGTCGACGGCCGCTTTCTTATCGACCTCGAAGATCGCACCGTCGAGCTGATGCCCAGGCAGGGATTCACTGTTCCCCGCGGCGTCGTCCATCGCACCCGCGCTCCGGAGAAAACAGTGATCCTGATGATCGAAGGTGCAGGAGTAGTTCCGACGGGAAGCTAACCGGCAGGCGCGCAGTTTGCATCCGCGCGTGGATGCGCGAGACGGGCGGGATTCTTCCTACTTCAATTTGGCGTATTCCGATTTCGCGGCAATCAATATCGGAATATCCGGGTCGGCATCTTTCCACAACGAGAAGAAATCCTGATAGGCCACGCGCGCCTTGGCTGTCGCCGCGTCAGCCGCCGCGCCAGTCGCATTTTGCGCTTCGAGCCCATACGCGCGGCCAAGCCCCAGATGC
This sequence comes from uncultured Acidobacteriota bacterium, assembly GCA_963711875.1. GTDB lineage: Bacteria > Acidobacteriota > Terriglobia > Acidiferrales > UBA7541 > Palsa-295. The sequence goes on along the minus strand of CAVQFW010000006.1, from coordinate 1,160,441 downwards.
GCCAGCGCTCCGATCGGCCCGTTGATGACGACGCCCCGGTGGTCGAGGATCTTCTGGAACTCGCGCGCCGCTTCCGCGCCCTGTCCCAACATTAGATACGCTTCTCCTCGCATCCACACCGGATACAAAGATGGTCCCACTCCGGAACCGCTCACCTGGCCGATCTCGTATTGGCCCGCCGGCTGCAGCAGCTCAATCGCTTTCGCTGCATCCCGATGCAGGAGTGCGATCTGCGAACGGATCGAGGGGAGGTAATTGAATTGGACGAGCGTGTCCTCATCAAACCTCTTGTTGAAATCATTGACGAGAGCCTGGGCCCGGGTTGCGTCACCTGCGAGTGCAATTGCCATCGCGGCGGGGAATTGCACGTCCCGGCCGTCCGATAGCTTCAGCGCCGCGGAGGCGCGCTCCTGAGCCTGCGCAGAATTTCCGAATAGGGCCTCACGCAATCCTGCTTGCGCCACGTACGTCGCGGCGGTCTCTTTCTCGTCGGCTCGCTGCGCGGATGCCGTCGCCTGATTCGAGAGTTCGCGCGCCTTGCGCAGGTCCCCTGAATAAGCTGCCGTGTCGGCCGCCTCAGCCAGCGCGATATCTTCCACGCCCGATTTTCCCGTCGCCCACGCTACCTCTTTCGCCATCCCTTCCCGGTCGCCCCGGATAAACGCGAGCTGATAAAGCGTGAGGTGCAGATTCGCCGAGTCGAGTTTCCTTGCCTGCGCTTCGTCGGACACGGCGCGGGCCTCTTCGAAACGGTTCAGTGTAAAGAACGAGCCGACGAGGTTTGAGTAATTCAACCCGCTGGGGTCCTGCCGGAAGGCTTCCTGAGCGCTCGCGAGGGCCTTCTCGTAATCGCCCAGCGTCCCTTCAATCACACCAATGTTGGTGATCAGCGCCTGATCTCGCGGATAGCTCTGTTTCCACAGCACGAAAGTTTGGCGGGCTTTATCCAGGTTGCCTGTTGCCATCATGTGGTAGTGCGAATCGATATAGTATTTTTCCCGCTCGCTAACCCGGTCCCTCAATTCGTAGGATTTCTTCAAGTTTTCGGCGGCCAAGCTCGGTTCGCCGATATTCGAATAACACGTTCCCAATAGCGCGTAGGCCATCGCGAAATTGGGGTCGAGCTCGATCGCACGTTTGAGAAGAGGGATCGCTCCGGGGAAATCGTTGGCGCTCACCAACTGCCGGGCCCGGCTGAAAGACTGCAAGGCTTCGAGTGAAGGCGTGGACGCCTCGTACACCGGTGTTTCAAATTTTTTCACCGTGCTCAGCGATTCCCCAAGCTTGCGGCGGATATCCGACGCCGCCTTGCCGAGCGCATCCAGCACGTGGCTCTTGTCAGCCGCCTCCGCTTCCGCGCTCGCCAGCGATTCGCCGTTCGCGCAATTAATCGCTTTCAGGATGAGCGTGTACTGCGAGCCAATCTGCGCGATCGAGCCGTTCAGCGAAGCAGCGCTCCCCGTTCGCTGGCACACTTCGCGGGATACGTCGGGCGTAATTCGCGCATCGGGCGCCTGCCCCATCATCTTCAGCGTTTGTTGAATGCGCTCGTCGGAAATCAAACTCAAATAGGGCGACTGCTCGAGCTGCACCGCGAGGCCCTGCCTTAGCGTGCCGTCGAAAACCGAATCCCCGGTGGTATTCGTGAAATCCGCCAGCACGATCGTATCTTTTTCTGAGAGCATGCCCGATTGCCGCGAACGCCAGTAAATCCCGCCGGCAATCAGCGCAGCAACCACCAGGGCCGCCGGCGCAACCTTTCCCCATGGAATGCCTTCGCTGGGCTGCGTTCGTTTTGGCTCCGGAGGAATTGCCGCTGCAGTACGTCTCCCCGACGAACTACCTGAGGCTGAGCGGCCCGGCGCGGTTCCGGACGGTGCCGAGTCCAACGCTGGCTTTTCCTCTTCGTCCGGCGACCGGTCCGGCGACCGGACCGCCGTCCGTCCCGTATCCGTGTCTCGCTTCAACCGTTTCAGGTCGCTGCGCAGTTCCGACGCATGCTGATAGCGCAGCTCGCGATCTTTTTCCAGCGCCTTGCTGATTACCTCTTCGAGCTTCTGCGGAAGATCGGGATTCAGCCGAACGGCCGCCACCGGCGCGCGATTTAGAATCGCTTCCGTCACCACCCCGGAGCTTTCGCCGCGAAACGGCAATACGCCGGTGGACATTTCGTACAGCACCACGCCAAACGAAAAAATATCCGTTCGCGGATCCAGCTCTTTCGCGCGCACTTGCTCGGGCGACATGTACGCTACCGTTCCGAGCGCCGTCCCCGGACTTGTTAGATCGGCTTCGGTCACCCCGTGCGTGCTCGAAGCTTCCGACGACACGCCGATTCTTGCGGCGCTGCCCACTTTCGCAAGTCCGAAATCCAGAATTTTCGCGTGCCCGCGCTTGGTAACGAAAATATTCGCTGGCTTGATGTCGCGATGCACGATACGTTCCGTGTGTGCGGCATCCAGCGCATCCGCTACCTCGATTCCAATCTCCAGCAGGCGGTCGAGTTCCATCGGCTTGTTCGTAATCAGGTGCTTCAGCGTCTCGCCATCGAGGAACTCCATCGCGATGAAGGGATGCCCATCGTGCTGGCCAATTTCGTAGATCGTGCAGATGTTCGGATGGTTGAGTGCGGAAGCAGCGCGCGCTTCGCGACGAAATCTCTCAAGCGCCTGCGCATCAGCTGCCACATCATCAGGAAGGAATTTCAGCGCGACATATCGGCCGAGCTCGGTGTCCTCGGCCTTGTAAACGACGCCCATGCCCCCACCGCCGAGTTTCTCGACAACGCGATAATGGGAGATGGTGCGCCCAATCGGCGACTGGGGTTCAACCATTAATCTCAGCCATGAAGTTAGCCATGAAGTTCAAGAACGAAAATCAGCCACGAGCGGCGCTCATCTTAGATTGCATCCAAACCCAAGTCAACGCGCCCGTGCGTCTCTGCCTCCATTCGCAGCTGCGCCTCCGCGCGCACAGCCTCAGTCTGGGACCGAAGAAATTGCGTTTTTTCGCCTTATTTTGGAAGAGAGCGAAGATTCCTCGCCTCCCGCCTCCCCACGCCACAATCTTGCACCGTTTCTCCGCGTGTGCTACTTTTCGTCGCGGACATCCCTCGAGTGAATTCCCGGTGAAAACCAGCGATCTTTGGAAGCCTTCGAGCCGCGAGGAAGCGGCGCTCCTCGAGAAACTCGACCAGAAACTCCTCCCGCACCACGTCGCCATCATCATGGACGGCAATGGCCGCTGGGCCGAACGGCGTCACCTGCCACGCGTGGCGGGCCACCAGCGCGGCGTCAAAGCGGCTCGCGGGATCATCGAAGCCTGCGCCCGCTTGAAACTGCCGTGCCTCACTCTCTACGCTTTCTCCCGCGAGAACTGGAGCCGCCCCCAGGCCGAGGTCGACTTCCTGATGCGCCTGCTCCGCGAATACTTGAAGAGGGAATTGCCCTCCATCCACAAAAACAATATCCGCCTGGTAGTCATTGGCCGCGGCGCCGATCTGCCCGACGCGGTCCGCAAAGATCTCGACCACGCAATGCGCCTCACCGCGAGCAATACGGGGATGAACCTGGTGGTCGCCCTCAATTACGGCGCACGCGCCGAACTTGTTGACGCCTTCAACGCCATGCTCAAGCAGGCTTGCACCAACGGCCAGTCCGAATATCACGTCGACGAAGAAACCATCTCGTCGCACCTTTACACGGCCGGCCTGCCCGATCCCGACCTCCTGATCCGCACGAGCGGCGAAATGCGAGTGAGCAATTTTCTGCTCTGGCAGATCGCCTACGCCGAGATATACGTCACCGAAACACTCTGGCCCGATTTTTCGCGCGCCCGGCTGATCGAAGCGCTACTCGATTATCAAAAGAGGGAACGCCGCTATGGCGGCCTCGGCGCTACACGTGCAGAGCGCCCGCACTCCTCGCCCGGCAAACGTTCCTCGGCGGCCAAGGGCTAGCGCCGCATGCTACGACGCATCCTCACCGCCATCGTCCTGATCCCAATCGTAGTCGCGCTTGTGTGGTGGGGCCCCGCCTGGTTGCTTGCGGCCATCGCGGCTCTGATTTCAATTCTCGCGCTCGTGGAATTTTTCGATCTCGGCGAACGAGTTGGAATGCGAGCGTTTCGCAAATGGACATTCGTCTGCACCGCCGCTCTGTTCTACGCGCAATATTCTCAAGGGCTCGTTGAAACGCACACGTTCGCCGCGGGCTATTCCATCGTCCGCAATGCCGCGGGAGGCGTCCTCTCGCTCGACGCTGTACTGCTGATTTTCGTTTTCGGCGCCGCTAGCATTGCACTCGCCACGCGCTGGGCTCTCCACGAAGTGCTGCCCGCCATCGCTATAAGTTCCGCAGGGCTTCTCTTCGTCGCGCTGCCTTTCAGTTATCTCGTGCGCCTCAACGAAATTAGTATCTTCGGCCGTCAACTCGTCCTATTTACGCTGTGCCTTATCTGGGCCGGCGACATCTTGGCGTACTTCGTCGGCAAAGGCCTCGGTCGCGTTCCGATGGCGCCCGCGCTCAGTCCCAAGAAAACCTGGGAAGGTGCGCTCGGCAATATGCTCGCGTCACTACTAGTGGGCGTTTTCTGCGCGAAATGGCTGCAACGCGACGCTTTCACGATGCTCATCATCGCCGGCCTCGCCAACATCGCTGGACAAGCCGGCGACCTGCTGGAATCAGCCTATAAGCGCGGCGCTGCTGTAAAAGATTCGAGCAACCTGCTTCCCGGGCATGGTGGCGTGCTCGACCGAATCGACAGCCTCATACTCGCAAGCCCTGTCGTCTGGGCCGCTTATCAATGGCTCGCGAAATGATGAGTGAAGGAGCGGAAAGATTCTGGACGCGATTTCGCGAGCGATTTCGATCGAGCGAGTCTCGCGGGTGGCGATTCGCCGGGCTAGCGTCTAGGGGTGGAGGTCGACGGCAATTTCGGAGTCGGCGAGTTCGAAGCGCGCTTGCGCTCGGAAGGATCCCAATCTTCGGGCGGAAATGCGATGCGCCAGAAAAGCGGCGATGGCTCGGAGAATTCGATTCCGACTTCCATCTTGCCGGCGTCTTTCTGGCCGATAAAGGAAACCGTGCACGGAAGCTCTTCGGCAGTCTTGGGATTCACGATCGCGATCACCTGGTTTCGCGCGACCCGATTCGTCATTTTCACCATGCAGCCGTTGGCGTTCACGGCCACGGTATAGGTCTCTTCCTCGAACTTCTGCGTCCCGGCCGTCCCCCGGACGATCACCGGCATGGCAATCTGAACTCGCTGCGTGCGCCGTCTTTCCGAACCGCCTTCGGTGGCTCCGATTGGGGAGCTCTTGATCTCAGCCATCAACCATCTCCCGATATTGTTGAGGGGAACGTCGCGGAATCGTCAATTTGCGCGGCGCACACGCCCTACCCCTGTGTAGAGTCTACACCCGCGCCTAGCCGATGCCGCCCGGGATATCAATGGCTAGCGTACCAATCGTCAACACGTGTCCGGCGCTCTCAGAAAGGAAGTCTGCCCGGCCTTCGCCCGGCGGCGACTCGTGCCGAGTCACCCCCGAGCCATTCGCAATATCGACAAATCCTCTATAAACTTACTGCCACATGAAGCGCATCTCGATTCTGGGCTCAACCGGCTCGATCGGCAGACAGACGCTCGATGTAGTCGACTCGATGTCGGGCCGATTCGAGGTCGTCGCGATAGCCGCCGGATCGAACGTCTCGCTCGCCGCTGAACAGGTCGCGCGGCATCACCCGAAGATCGTCTCGGTCGGCACGGAGGCGGGCGCCTCAGAACTCCGCGAGGCGCTGAAGAAATCGCGCCACAAGGGGTCCCCGCCCGAGATTCTGTTCGGCCCAGAGGGAATCGAGCGTGTCGCGACTCATCCCGACGCTGAGCTCGTGGTCTCCGCAGCCGTGGGCGTCGTAGGCCTTCCCGCCACATACAAGGCCATCGAGTGCGGCAAGGCAATCGCCCTGGCAAATAAAGAAGTGATGGTAGCGGCCGGGGAAGTGGTGATGGAAGCGGTGCGGCGCCGGGGAGTCTCGCTCCTCCCCGTAGATAGTGAACACAACGCGATTCACCAGTGCCTCCGCGCCGGCGAAAATCGCGAGGTGAAACGCCTGGTGCTTACCGCATCCGGCGGCCCGTTTCGAAAGACTCCTATATCGAGTCTCGCGAAAGTGACGCCGAAACAGGCGCTGGCACATCCGAACTGGAAAATGGGACAGCGAATTACGATCGATTCCGCGACGCTGATGAACAAAGGCTTCGAAGTCATCGAAGCTCGCTGGCTGTTTCGCATGGAACTCGACAGGATTCGCGTCGTGATCCACCCGCAATCTACAATTCACTCGATGGTCGAATTTGTGGACGGTTCCATCCTTGCACAACTGGGCCCAACCGACATGCGCATGCCGATTCAATATGCGCTAACCTATCCGGAGCGCGTTCCGTCGAAGGCTTGTGCCCTCGATTGGTCCACACTGAGCAAGCTGGACTTCGAGGAAGTCCCGGAGCAGAAGTTCCCGTGCCTCGAACTGGCAAAAGAAGCGCTGCGGCAAGGGGGTCCTCTGCCGTGCGCGCTGAATGCCGCTGACGAAATCGCGGTAGCGGCATTTCTCGAGCGCAAGCTGCCTTTTCTCGGCATCGCAGCGGTGATCGAGCGTGTGCTGGAGCTTATGCCACGAACGCCGATGAGCAAGATCGAAGAGGTATTGGCCGCGGACCTCGAAGCTCGACGCCTCGCCCGAGAAGAAATTGCGCGACGCCAGAGCGGCGGCAAGGAGGCCAAGAAGGCCAGGAAGGGAATGACCGGGAGGAAATTTAGAAATTAATTCGGCCCCCCATGCGTGAACATTCACGCGACCCAATAGCGATTGCCACTTCGCGTGTTGCCGCGCGACGCTGTACAATATATGCGAGGCCTCTATGGTGAACTTGCAGAACGGACTCATAGCGATCGTATCCGTAAGCGTCGTACTCGGTATTATGATTTTTGTTCATGAATGGGGCCATTTCGTCGCCGCCAAGCTCGCAGGCGTTCGGGTGGAGGTTTTTTCTTTTGGTTTTGGCACGCGTCTTTTTGGCGTGAAGCGCGGCGACACGGATTATCGGCTGAGCGCGCTGCCTTTCGGTGGTTACGTCCGAATGGCCGGCGACAATCCCGTGGAAGAGCGCACTGGCGCGCCGGACGAATTCCTCTCGAAGCCTCGCTGGGTGCGCGTCCTAATCGCGATTGCCGGACCGGCCATGAATATCCTCCTCGCCTTCCTCATCTTCTGGGGAATCTTTTGGATGGTGGGCGTGCCGGAGTCACAGTTCATGCAGCAGGCGCCCGTGGTGGCCGCGATCCGTGAGAATCCTCCGATGGTGAGCGGAATTCAGCCAGGCGATCGCATCGTCTCGGTGAACGGCGTAAAAACTCCCACATGGACCAAAGTCTTCGATCTGCTTAGTGAGGCCAGGCCCGGCGGTTCCGCGACCATCACGATTAGCCGAGGCAATTCTGAGCAGAATCTCGTTGTTCCGGTCCCGTCCGCAAAATCCGATGCCTCCGACGTCGTCGGACATCCGGCCATGGCTCCAATTGCCGACGAGATTGCGATCGGTTATCCCGCGGAGAAGGCGGGAATGAAACCGGGAGATACGATCGTTTCGATCGATGGCAAACCGGTCGTGACGTGGTACCAGCTTGTCGATGTCGTGCGTGCCTCGGATGGCCGCGCCATTAATTTCGTAGTGCGGCGCGATGGACAGGATATTCCCCTCGAAATTACGCCGACGCACGGTCTCGGCAGCGACGGAGAATCGGTCTGGCAAATAGGCGTCTCGCCGCGCACGAATGACGATTACCACCGCCAAGGTTTTGTCGCATCCGTTCGAGACGCGGGGCTCGCTACCCTAGGCGGCATGCGCCAGATCGTTGACGTTCTCGCCGGTCTATTTACAGGGAAGGTCTCGATCCGCCAGTTGCAGAGCGTAGTGGGTATCGCGCGCGAGTCAGGACGCGCCGCGAAAGGCGGCCCGATGCGCCTGATCGAATTCATGGCCATCATCAGCCTCAACCTCGGCCTCCTCAACCTGCTTCCAATTCCGATCCTGGATGGTGGTCACGTGCTGCTGCTCGCAATTGAAGGGGTGCTGCGCCGCGATCTCAGCATCACGGTGAAAGAGCGATTCGTCCAGGTAGGTCTGGTGTTCCTGCTGGGCATCTTCGGATTCGTTATGTACAGCGACATCCTCAAGCTCATTCAGCATCACTAACGCGCGAGCGCCATTCGCAAGAATCATTCACGGGCATGACGGGCGAAAACGATTCGCGAAAATGGCGCGTAGATAGCCTGCTCGGGAACGCCTTGAGTGCCATGCCACGGGAAAATCTTCCCGCCGCGTTTCGCTCAGCGACCGCCGATTTGCTCACCTTTCGAGACTTTGCTACATTGGACGTGCGATGCCGTCCATAATTCGAGAAGTCGGCGAAACTTTTTCAACCCTCTGCAAGGGTTTCAGCATTACGTTGCGCACCATGTTCAGCAAGACGACCACCGAGCGTTATCCCGAAGTTCCGCCCACCGTCGCAGCCCGATATCGCGGCATCCACGTCCTGCAACGCGACGAAAACGGCTTCGAGAAATGCGTCGGCTGCTTCCTTTGCGCCGCCGCCTGCCCGGCGAATTGCATCTACATCGAAGCCGCAGAAAACACCGACGCCAACCGCATCTCCGCCGGCGAGCGCTACGCCCGCGTCTACAACATCGATTACTCGCGCTGCATCTTCTGCGGCTACTGCGTCGACGCGTGTCCCACCGACGCAATCACCCACGGCCACAGCATCGACCTAGCTCCGTACGACATCAACGCCATGATCTACCGCAAGGAACAACTCCTCGAACCCTGGCCCCCGCGCCCCGCAGCCTCGACCTAGCCCCGTACGACATCGATGCCATGATCGGCAGCAAGGAGCAACTCCTCGAACCTCGGCCCCCCGCGCCCCGCAGCCTCGACTCCCGCGGTCGCTTAGCCGCGCGGTTCGAACCGCAGCTCGCAAGCTTAGTGTTATCTCGCAACGCCCGCTTGGCCAATCCTGTTTGCGCGATAGCACACGCATGGTCGGACGATCTCGCCCGCATCTACTTAATCGAATCGCGTTGATGCCTGTTCCCAGCCGCATTATCTTGAGAGCATTCGCTCAATAACAGCTCTGCAATTACGCCGCGGTGATTTCTTCGGACGAATCCCTTTTGCACAATCGCATGCCAGCAGTAAGACGATCCCGACTACATCGCTAATTTGATTCGCGTCGATTGCCTCTCCCGGCCTCGTCTTCGTGCTCAAATACTTTCGGCCCATTAGCGTGCGCCAAAAACTCAATCAAAGCCGCCGTACCATCTCTCAATCCCGCTAGCGCGCTAAACGCGCAAAGCCATGCGCCCCTACTCTCAGTGTTCTAAATTCACTCAACGCGTCGCACCGCGAACCGCACCCCGCGCATCGCACCGCACGCATCGCACCCCGCGCCCCCTCAGCCGCTCTGCCGCCCACGCCCTCAGCCCGAGAACACAAACCTCGCCCAACGAGTCCCTGCCCTCAAGTCTCCTCCGCTCCAGAACTCATCCCAACCCATTCAATCCAACATCCGCTAACAAATCGGATATTAGTCGGGAAGGACGAGATGGTGGGAGCTTCTGATGGATTGGCAATCGCTACTGGGCGAGGGCTGCTGGCCGATTTTGGGACTTGCGGCGACGTTCGAAGAGGAGGGTTGAAAGTTGGTAGAAATTGCCGGGGCGCGAATTGGGGAAGCTTTCGAGAGTTGGCGGGCGAGGCGCGGCCGCAAATGGCGCGCGTGCGGGATGGATTCTTCGCGTCGGCCGCACGAGAGCTGGCTTCGCGGGTTCTCGCTCGATGCGATTTGGCGCGGCCGCACATGGCGCGCGTGCGGGATGGATTCTTCGCGTCGGCCGCACGAGGGTTGGCTTCGGGGGTTCTTGCTCTACGCGATTTGGCGCGGCGAGGTATTGCTCCGTGCGATTTGGCGCGGCCGCGCATGGCGCGCGTGCGGGATGGATTCTTCGCGTCGGCCGCACGAGGGTTGGCTTCGCGGGTTCTCGCTCGACGCGATTTGGCGCGGCGAGGTATTGCTCTGTGCGATTTGGCGCGGCGGGGCGTCGGGCGGCGCGTTGTGGCTGGGCGAGCTTTAGGTCCGCGGGAGCTAGCGCGATGCCTTCGGATTCGGCGCGCTGTAGTAGTTTGCGGGCGAGGCGGGACTGGATTTCGGCTTCGACCCATTCGCCGAGGACTTCGCAGAGTTCTTTGCGGAGATTGGCGATCGCGTTCAGGCGGGCGAGCTCGAAGGATTCCAGTGACGGAGTGGACGAGGTGCAGAGGTACTTCAAGGGCAGGGGAGCGGGCGCCCACGACGGCTTTCCGATTCGGTTCGAGGTAGCGATCGGCTGGGTCATCAGGCGAGGATAGTAACATGGTAGTTATTACCGTTACAGTATGAGGGTCGTAGCCGGGGTGGTGGTCGGGAGCGTGCCGAGGCGGGTGGGGTGGCGTCGGGTAGAACTACGGGTTTCGACGCGAGGCCTTCGCTTTTTGCGGAGGCGCTAACTCAGGGTCGCTCGAGGCTGTGCGTTGGGTGCGAATTGCGCGGCCGGATCGGGCCGGGCGCTTCACGCGCGCGAACGAATGGAACGCGTCGCCCGGCGCCAAGCGCGCAAAGTCGAGTGTGGCCGCGCGACGGGCAAGCCGGGTTCTGCGGCGGGCGGGTGCTCGGAACTACTGATTCCGAGCTGCGAAAAATGTTGATGCAAGGCCGAGCGATCGCGGGAACCACCGAGAACCGAACGGAGGCGAGTGCGCGATAAGAATTACAACACGGGAGTGCGAGGCGTGCTGCTCGACGCCCAGCACTACGAGAAAATGGGCTCGGCGCTCTGGCTCTACTCGTGGCTGGTTTTGCGACAAACGCACCAATCCGGCGCAATTGGCTGGGTTTTAGGGGGTGCGCCTGTCAGCTACCGGGAAATTGAAGAGGAGACGGGCTTCAACCGGCGCACGCTCGAGAGCTGGTTTCGCAAACTGCGCCAGGGCGGCTACATCGAGACGCAGGCGGCGCCCACGGGCGTCATAATACGGATCACCAAGGCCAAGAAATTTGCACAGACGGCCCGGAAAATCGCGGAGGGTACCCGCAGATTTGCGGAGCCCCCCACGCGAAATTGCGTAGCAATTGGGGCTGAAAGCCTGCAAAACGAGCAAGTTCCGGGCAGGATAGGTAGTTCATCGATAGTAAGAATAAGAGATAAAAGCTTACGGCCGAAAAATCAGAAGCATTTCCACAAAGAAATTCACAATTTCGCCCAAAACCACCCCCAAAACCCCACCTGTTTGGAAAAAACACGAAAAAACATTTCCGAAGACCATCCCTCCGGAGACGATTTCGAAACTCGCCTGCACAACCTTGAAAAGCATTTCTCCTTTGACGCTCGCACCCTGCGTCAGATTTTGCAACGGGAACGCGACGAAGCAGTGCGCCGCGAGCTCCACGTGGGCACGGGCCCGGAAGTGAGACGCTCATGAATGTATTTCGAAGCATGCGAAGGGAAATTGGCCACGGGGGAATCGTTCCGCCGGGCTGGGAATTGGCCTGGTACGAGCCGGCTCACCGGCTCGGCGTTTACTATCCGGCTCCGCTGCACTGGGTGCTTCGCATTTTGCGCGAAATTCGCTATCGCCTGCAGATCGCGATGGACGCGCCAGGAATCGAGCGCGCTCAAGTGTTCCAAATGCAGCGAACGCATCGCGAAAGGATGCGGCTCGCCGAAGAATATTCCCACGGCTACATGCAGGGCTGGCGCGAATGTTTTCAAGCGTGCCTAGAGGTGGTGGAAGGCGAAATCGCAGGCGCGCACGACGAAATCGAAGTGGGCGAGTGGTTGCCGATCGCGCCGAAGCCTCCGCGTTCGAACTAGCTCCCGCAATTCCCGCCGGCCGCGGCTTGCAGCGCGAGCGCCTGCAAGAAAGGATCGCGCATGAAACCAAACGAAGTTTTCGATGTTTGCCACGGCCGTTATCGCGGATTGCAGGAGTGGCTCGCGGAATCCACGGGACAAATTCGCGCGCTCGATCCGGAAACGACGCCGAGCGGTTACCAGTGGCGGCCGGTTCGCGCGCGCGCCTCGGAATATGTGGCTGACTACGAGCGCATCGGACGCGCTGCGCTGCGCCGCCCGGAATGGAAGGGAAGGCTGAAACTCTTCGAAATTTATTATCTGCACAGCGTGGAATACCGGCGCGCGATTTCGCTGGTGGGAGTGGCGGAAGGAACGTTCGACTACTGGATGGCGCAAATCAAGAAGGCGGTGGGAAGCGAGTTCTCGCGCACGGGATTATTTCCGCCGTGGCGATATTTCCGGCCCGGAATTTAGGCACGCCGCGCCGGCTGGCACTGGTCGCTACTTACGCTGGTCGCTACTTGCGTCGATCGCGCTTGATGAAATAATCCCGGATGATTGGGAAGCCGAACGTAAACGGGAGCCACAGAAGATTTTTCAGGAAGTTCGAGCGCTGCTCGAAACGATCGTGCATCACGTCCGCTTCGGATTGCTTCTGCGTGACGACCGCCGAGATGTACTTCAGAAAATCGACGCCGCATTTTTCGCACTTGCCGCCTTCCCGCTGCGCGTGTTTGCAGGAGGGGCATTCGTAGCGCATCGTGTGGTGACAGCGCTGGCAGAAGCGCGCCACTTCGCGCACGGCGGAGCCGCACTTCGGACATTTGATCGTGGCCGCAGTAGCCGAAGCAGCGGCGCCTGGCGCCGGGGACGCGGCCGCGGCAGCCTTCTCCGCGACTTTCGGCGCACCCGCGCCGGATCTATCCGAGATGGTTCCACTCATAGGGAAAGTGTAGCGGGTAGGGAAGCAGGCGGCGCGCTCGTCGCGAGCGGTGACATCCCATTGATAACACTGTACGGAAGTACAGTCGGCTTCGCTCGCTTAGCGGAACGACGGGAAGCGGAATCGGCGCAGTCCGTTCGACGACGCTTTCGCAGACGCCGAGTTTCCGTAGCCGGCTCGGCGGCTCGGGTCCGCCGGACGAGGCGCGTTGGCCTTCTGCGCGCAAAATTCCGGCGCCGGCGGCGCGAGCAAACGCACCACGTGGCCCAGCCGTTCCTGTTTATAAGGTTTCGTCATGCAGACGACCGCGCCGAGGGAATGCGCATTGGCGTAATCGCTCGGATAGCCGGAGCTGGTGGTGAGCACCACGGGAATGTGCTTCAAGCGCGGATTCTGTTTCACGTGCGCACACAGCTCGTAACCGGGAAGCCCTTCGCCTTCGACCTCGGCGATGATGATTCCGGGCGTAAACAATTTCAGTATTTCTCGGGCGTCGAGCGGGTGGCGCGCAGTCATTACTTCGTACCCTTCACTTGTCAAGTAACATCGCAGCGACGAGCGTACCGCTTCATCGGCATCCACCACCAGAACGAGCGGCCGCTTCGCATTCGCGTCTCGCGCGTCCGACGCTTTCGGCGAAGCGCTTTCGAATTTGCGCCCACAGGCGTCGACGATGTCTTCGCCGATTCCTTCGCCGAGCGCGATTGCCACTGCGTAGCGCCCATCCGGCGTCTCAAAAACGCGCGCGATGCGCCCCGGCTGCTCCGCCTGAAAAATAGCGGGCGCCGAGCTGTACGGAAATACGACCGCGACTTCCATGCCGCGCGCGTAGTTGGGGCTCGAGGAAACGAACAGGATGCCGCCGCGCGAGACGTCGATGGTCGTTGAAATTTCATCGACGACTGCGTCGGTCACGTTAATTCCGCGCACACGCACCGGCGCGGAAATCAGCGCCCGGCGGCGTTTGCGGCGATCGGTCGCAACCTCGTGGCGGCGAGCTTCGGCGTCGCTGTTCGTCGCGGTGTCGCCGGTCCCGGCGGAGGCGGCGGCAAATTTCGCCGCCTCGAAAATATCGTCCAGACAAAATTCCCACTCGATCTGACTCGGCTCTTGCCCCGAGGGCTGCAATGCGTCGCTCATTCCCTGAGAAACCTCTTTTCGCCCGCCGCTTAGAAGACTCCGACCGGTTCCGCTGATAATGGATGCGGCAGCCGCGCAGGGCATTAGAGGGAAAGTCACATTCGCACAGTACTCGCACAGCGCGCCCGGGTAGTACCGGGGTAACTCGACGTAAGTGCCTTTGCGCAGTGGAGATAGCGCGCGCGCCGCGTCGCGAGGTACCAAGCCCCAGCCGGTGAGTTTGTGGTAAACGTATCGAGTAGACAAACATCGAAGCAGCAGGCGCGGACGCCCGCCGCTCCGTTCAGCAGCACAGGCGTCGTTTTCAAGCGCGGACCGACGATCGGCGTGTGCTACCTATAACCGCTCGCGCAATCCTGCGCGCGATGAAAGAACGTTCCCGCCTGCTGCGCGGCCGCGCGCGGCGCGCGTTTCGCGAAACTTCGCGCTTCGGCGCCGTAGCGCGGTGCTTGCTACTTCGGGCATAATGAAACTTCATGGCTGAGACGGACCCCTTCATTGGCCGCGTTGTTACGCACTACCGCATCGTCGAAAAAGTGGGCGGCGGCGGAATGGGCGTGGTGTACAAGGCCGAAGACACGAAGCTGCGCCGCCAGGTGGCGCTGAAATTTCTTCCGGCGGGCGCCGCTGACCCAACCGCTCTCGAACGATTTCAGCGCGAGGCGCAAGCCGCATCCGCGTTGAACCATCCGAATATCTGCACGATCTACGATATTGACGAAGACGGCGACACTCCGTTCATCGCCATGGAATTGCTGCAGGGCGTCACGCTGAAGCACCGCATTCTGAACGGGCCGCTGCGCATGGACACGCTGCTCGACGTCGCGATCGAGATCGCGGACGCGCTCGATGCGGCGCACTCCCGAGGCATCATTCATCGCGACATCAAGCCCGCGAATATTTTCATCACCGAGCGCGGACAATCGAAGATTCTCGATTTCGGCCTCGCGAAGCAGCTCGCCACCGGACGCAAAGTGGGCGAGACGATGGCCGTCACCGCCGGCGCCGCGGGCATGCTCGAGACCAGCGATCCCAATCTCACGAGCCCGGGCACAGCGCTCGGCACGATTGCCTACATGTCGCCCGAGCAGGTGCGCGGCGAAAAGCTCGACGGCCGCAGCGATCTTTTTTCGTTTGGCCTGGTGCTCTACGAAATGGCGACGGCGAAGCAGGCGTTCCACGGCGCCACGGCCGGCGTGGTGTTCAACCAGATTCTCGAGCGCGAGCCTGCGGCGCCTTCGCAGCTCAATCCCGAAGTGCCGCCGAAGCTCGAAGAAATTATCGAGAAGGCGCTCGAAAAAGATCCCAAGCTTCGCTATCACACCGCGGGAGATATGCGCGCGGACTTGCAGCGTCTGAAGCGCACGATCGAATCGGGCCGCTCGGGCACGGTTCGCGCGGCCGCTTCCACAATCGATGAGCGGGATGGCGAAGAGGAGCCGGATCGTAGCGCCAATTTGGGCACCGGATCGGGCGCTCTCGTCGCGCACGGGCGCGCGTTCGATTTCGCAGGGCGTCGCGCGGCGCGTCACGGAATCGGGAACCGCGGGGACAGTCGTCACGGGCGCGCAGCCGCGAAGCCGCGGCGCGATGATCGCGGCCATCGCCGCGGTCGCGTTGCTCGCGATCGGCGCGGCCTACGGAATCTACTCGCTCCTTCACCGCGCGGCGCCGCCGCCCTTCCAACAATTTTCGATCACGCAGATTTCGAAGAACGGAAAATCAATCGCTGCCGCGATTTCGCCCGACGGAAAATACGTTCTCAGCGTGGTTCTCGACAAAGGCCAGACCAGCCTGTGGCTGCGCCACTTGCCCACGGATAGCGATACGCAGGTGGTTCCGCCGTCCGACGCGCACTACTTCGGCCCGATCTTTGCGCCCGACGGCAATTTCGTTTATTTCCTGAAGCGCGAAACCGCGTCGGCCGACGAAGCCGATCTCTACCGCGCGCCGATTCTCGGCGGCATGCCGCAGCTCACCGTGCACGAAGCGGACAACACCGTCACATTTTCGCCCGACGGCGCACGCATCGCCTACGTTCGCACCGGCCATCCGGATCCCGAAAAATACAGCCTGATGACGGCCAATTCCGACGGCAGCGACGAAAAAAATCTAGTTTCCGGCCCGATGTCCGAAGAGCCGTTCTACCTGGCGTGGACGCCCGACGGAAAATCGATTGCTGCGGCTGTGTATCAGGTGGGCGACGAGCTTTCGCAGATCGTGAAGTTCGACGTGGCGAGCGGGAAAGCCGCGAAGCTCGCCGGCTTCAAGGATTATTTGCCGGGATTTCTCACCTGGCTGCCGTCGGGCGAAGGAATGCTGCTGACGGCGGAAGCGCGCGGCACGGGATTCATCCGCGATCAGATCGGATATTTTTCTCCCGACGAAGCGGGCATTCGCTTCGTCACGCAGGACACGAACAATTACAAGACGCTGCGGCTTTCCGCCGACGGCAAGACGCTCTCGGCGATCCAGTCGAAGGCCACGTACCAATTTTTCGATCTTCCCGCCGCGGGCGTCGCCCCGACCGCTCCGGAGCCTGCGGGGATCCGGCAAGAGCGCGATCTTTCCGGATTTAACTGGGCGCCCGGAGGAATGCTGTACGCGAACGACGCCGGAAAACTTTTGCGCGTCGCGGCCAATGGCGCCGGCGATGAAACCGTGCTGCTGAGCGAAGCGAATACGGAGATGTTTCTGCCCGCGTCCTGCGCCAACGGAAAATATATCGTGTTTACATGGGCCGGCTACCACGGCAGCTCGTTCGCGAATATCTGGCGCGTGGATGCCGACGGAACGAATCCGAAACAGATCACCAGCGAACGCGATTTGCGCGCGCCGGTGTGCTCGCCCGACGGCCAATGGGTTTATTTCCGCGATTTCTTCAGCCAGGAAATCAAGCGCGCCCCAATCGACGGCGGAAAAACCGAAATCGTGCCAGGCACGAAAATTCCCGATGCGTCGCTCGACATTTCGCCCGTAGCCATTTCGCCCGACGGGAAGTCGCTAGCGTTTCTGATTCACGTCGAGCCCACCGGCGATGAAACCACGCATCAGACGAAAATCGTGCTGCTGAGCCTGGAAGCAAAATCCGGCGGCAGTGGCAACGGCAATGGCGCGGGCGGCGGCGCAGCAACAGGGAACGCAGCGAAGCGCATCGTAAATCCCGATCAGCGCATCAGCGGCGCCCCAGAATTCACGCCCGACGGCAAAGCCATCGTCTACCCAATCCGCGAAGCGGGCGTAGACAACTTGTGGCAACAGCCGCTCGATCGAAGCGCGCAACCAAGCGCCAGCGCGAGCGCGGACGTGCCGGCAAGCGCGAACGCCAGCGCCGATGTGCCGACGAGTGCAAGCGCCGAGATGCAGCCAGCGATACCAGCCGAAAGCTCGCGCTACCAACTCGTGATGGTCGCCGCGCATCAGGCCACACGGGCCACACGGGCCACGAAGGCGCGCATCATGGCGACGCCGCCGCGAAACCCGCCGCAGTCCCCGGCCGCCAAATCACAAATTTCACATCCGACGTGATCGACTCCTACCACTGGTCACTCGACGGCAAACAACTCGGCATCCTCCAACGCCACGTCGTCTCCGACGTCGTCCTGCTCCGCGATAAAGCCGCCAGCAAGTAGCACAGCCTCGAGCCTGCGCCCACGGCGAAAAACCGCGCGCGGTGCGGAGGTGCGGAGGTGCGGAAAGTGTACCGTCAGTTACGGCTCGCTGTGCTTTTAGCTAGAACAGGCCGATCGGCGCGCGGCGCGGTGCGCTATGTGCGCGCTGGGACGTTGGGCGGCTTCGCGCTTGCGGTGCTTGGCTTGATTACTTGCTGGGAGAAGCGGTCCATTTCTTCGGCTTGCGGGCTGAATTGCAGCAGGAGCAGGTTTACGCCGGCGCGCTCGAATTCGCCGATGCGGTCGGCTACCTGTTGCGGCGTGCCGACGAGGCCTGTGCGCAGGCCGCGATTCGAAACGGAATAATCCTCGAGCGAGACGCGTTGCTCGAGCTGCGTGCCGGCGAGCCATTGCTCGTAGTTTTTGTAGCCGGCGGCGTTCTGCTTCACGTCGGTGATGCGCGCGACTTCTTTTTTCGCTTCGGCTTCCGTGTCGCGAACCACGGCGTAGGCGGCGACGCCATATTGCATCGGGGCGAGGCCTTTTTTCTCGCGGCGCTCGGCCATGTCGCGAAGTTTCGGCGCGATGCGCTCGGGCGGATCGCCGTGCGTGACGTAGGCGTCGCACTTCTGCGCGATTAATTCCTTGGCCGCTTCGGATTCACCGCCCGCGTAAATCGTGGGACGCGGTTTCGCCACCGGCTTCGGCTGCAGCACGAGGTCGTCCACCGAATAATATTTTCCGCTGTAGGAAAAATGATCCTGCTTCCACGCAGCGTCCACCACGTCGAGCCATTCCGATGTGCGCGCGTAGCGATCGTCGTGCTGGTCGAATTTCACGCCGTACTTTTTCGCTTCCTCGGCCCACCAGGACGAAACCACATTCAGCGAAACGCGGCCGTTCGAGATGTTGTCAATATTCGCGGCTTGCTTGGCGAGCAGCGCGGGCAGATGAAACGTGGGCCGCACCGCAATCATCAGCTCGAGCGATTCGGTGACGGCGGCGAGCGCGGCGGCGGTAGACCAGGCGTCGAGCGACGGCGCGTCCACGCCCTTGATGTCGTTCAAATTCAGCTCGGCGATGAGAGTGAGGTCGAAGCCGATTTTTTCGCTGCGGCGCGCGAGGCGGGAAACGTAGCTCCAGCTCGTTTCCATTTGCTCGTCGTCCACGTTGCGCAGCCACCCGCCGAAGACGGGCATCCAGTATCCGTAGCGCATCAGCGCGACTCCTGCGATTGAGTCGATGTGTTGGCGGCAGCGTGAAAGCATTGCGCTTGGATGAAACTTGCACAATAGGGCACGGCATGCCGTGCCCCTACTGAGCGAGGGGAGGCAGCGAAGGGGGTCGGCGTGATTTTGGCGCCGCGCATCAGCGCGCCTCCGCGACGAGATAATCTACCAGGCGCTCGAAGGGGTTGAAGCCTACGATGCGCGGGCCGTCGGAAACGAAATTGGAGAGCGCATTGATGTCGTAGTAGTAGAGCTGGCCGTCGCGATCGTCGATGATGTACTCGACGCCGCCCACTTCCACTTTCGCGGCGCTGAAAATTCGCTCGACGGCCGCGATCACATCGTCGGGCGGGCGGTAGCCTTCGACGCGCAATCCCGTCTTCGGCCCTTCGACCACACACGCCGTCTCGATTTTCGCTCCGTCGGTCGTCTTGCAGATGTCCATGGGGCAAAGGTCAAACGTGTCGCCCGCCGTGAACACTTTAATTCCGTAGAGATATTTGTAGCCCAGGGTTTCGACGCGCGTGATGTGTCCGCCGCGCGCGGGAATAAATTCCTGGACGATTCCGGTCGAATCGAGCCCGAACTCGAGTTTATTTTCCCGCGCCGCGTTCTCGATTTGCTCCGGCGAATCGAAGCGCACGATTCCCACGCCGCTGCCGCCGATATTCGGCTTCACCACGATCGGAAAACGCATTCCTCGCGCCGCGTCGGCCGCCTGGCTCGGATGATTGATCACCACCGAGCGCGGGTAGGGAAGTCCGAGCGTTTGCAGAAGCGAGAGCTGGAGAGCTTTGGAAGTCTCGTTGCGAAATCCTTCGCTGCCGTTCACGACGCGCACGCCCATGCGCTCGAGATGCGCGAGATAGCTGAGCGTGTAGAAAATGGCGTGAGCGTTGCCGCGCGTCCAGGCCGAAGGGCTCATGCGATTGAAAATCAGCCCGAATTGCGGGGTGCCGTTGGGCACGAGATCGAAGTGATGACGGGCCGCGTCGAGGCGCACGTACGGGACGCCGCGCCGGTCCATCTCCGCGAACACGGGCTCGAACCACCGCGGATGCTCGTAGTAAACGCCAATGGGGCGCTTCGCGTACGTCAATGTGCCCTCGCGATCATTGCTCTCAGCGGCTGAAGCCGCTCTACCGTTCGAAGCTTTCGGCACGGCTGAAGCCGTGCTCTGATGAACCGCCCTCGGCGGCTTCGGGTCTCCGCCCCTAGATACGATGCTTGGCGCGGCGAAACGTTTCCTTTCTTCTGCGATCGCTCGCGGGCACGGCTCAGCGAAAAATGATGCGCATATTCGTGAAGTCGAACGTCACCGTATATTGCTTCAGAAAATCATTGCCGAACATTCCCGCGAGACGGAATCCAAACTCGTTCTCCCACGGGAAGGGGCCGTCGTACAAGCCGGCGACGTTGATCTGCTTCAGCCCGCCCACGACAAATTCCGCCACCGTGTAGGGAATTATTTTTAGCGCACCGCCGCCGCCCTGGCCTTCGGTGGCTTTTGATTCGTCGAGATGGATGCCGGCTTTCTGGATGGTTGATTCGGCGAGCTTCACGCCCGCCCCGGCGAGGCCGCTATCCACAAACATCAGCGCCGGCGGCATGCGATCGACTTCCGCCCAGGTGATCATGAAATGATCGCCGGCCATCCACATGGGAATCACGTACGCTTTTCCGTCATTGTCGGCTTCGAAGCGCTTCAAATTCGCGGGCGATTTTTTGCGCAGGATGAGCTCGCCGGCTCGATAGTCAATCGTAGAGAGAAATTGGTAGAGGACGTTCGTGCCGATGCAGCCATTGAGCTGCTTCACGCCGAAGCTCGCGGACATCGAGCGAATCGGCAGCGTTCCAACCGGGAGGTTGCGGATTGTCCAGGAGCCGAGCGTGAGCGATTCGATGCGGCTGTTGCCCACCGGCGCGTGCTGGCCGCCTGAAAATGTGCCCTGCACGTCGCCGAAAGATTTCAGTTTCAACTCGCGCGCGAATTCCGCGTCGAGCAGCAGCTCGGAGCCGCCCGTGTCAATGAAGAACGTGACGTCCGGCCCGCCGTTCACGCGGACTTTGACGACGGGCAGCGGATCGCGCGCGACGAATGGCAGACGCGTGCTTTCGCCCGCGCCCTTGTCAAATTTGTAGGGATCTTCTTCGCGAAAGCTGTCGAGTTTGGCGGCGTTGAGCGTGGCGTAGTTCGCGAGCTTCGCGGCATCGCCGGGGCCGAGGCCTGCGATCTCGCGCGCGGCGTGGAAAAAATCGTTTTTGCGGTAGAGCGTTTCGGCCAGCAGGATGCGGGTGTCCACGTCGTGGTGCTTCAGGTCGAGCGCGCGCGTGAGCCACATTTCGGCGTCGCCCAGCTTGTTCGAGAGCAGCGCGATGTGTCCCAGCTGAAACGCGGCGCGGAAGTCTTTTTTGTCTTTTAGCGCTGCGTCGGCGTAAATCTTTTTCGCTTCGTCGAAGCGGCCCTCTTGAAACAGAGTGTCCGCAGGCGCGAGATCCGGGGGCGGGTCTTTTATTTTGGAGTGCCCGGCGGCGTTAATTCCAGCGGCGCTGTTTCCAGAGGCGGGGGTTCCCGCGGCGTTAATTCCAGAGGCGTCGATTCCGGCAAGTCCCGCCAAACTCACAATCAGTAGCGCGCACGCGCCCTTCATCCAATCCATCCATCGCTCCTGTTCGGTTCGACTCGTTGGCACATCCGATTAGTGTAGCTGAAATCGGCGCAAGTGTTTAATCGGCGAGAACCTTCTCGATGCGGCGGTCGGGGATAAACCACATGATTGCAACGCAAATGTAGAGAGCCATCGAAATCCAGGGATTCACGCGCGCGAGCAGGATGGCGAGGAAGTACGTCGCGAGCGACGCATTCCCTTTGCGATCTTTGCCAATGGCGATTGCGATGGGCGAACTCTTTCCGTGAAAGGCGATCAATGCCCTTGCGAGAATCGCAAACGCGACGGCTGCCATCAGAAGTACGAAGCCGTACGTCGCCACCGTCACGGCGGTGAACTGATTCACGCCCATCCAGCCGGTGACGAACGGCACGAGCGAAAGCCAGAACAGCAAGTGCAGATTCGCCCAGAGGATCGCGCCGTTTACCTTTTGAGTTGCGTGCAACAGATGGTGATGGTTGTTCCAGTAAATTCCTACGAAGACGAAACTCATCACGTAGCTGAGGAACGTCGGCAACACCGGCCGCAAGCCCGCAAGCGAACCATCGTGCGGCACGTGCAGTTCGAGCACCATGATGGTGATGATGATCGCGATCACGCCGTCACTAAATGCCTCGAGGCGCCCTTTGCCCATGCGCGGTTCCACCCCCGCGCTCGATCATAGCAAGATTCGCGAATCGCGCGGCTTGCCGACGGTTTTCGTACCGCCGGCATCCTGCCGGCTCTTTTGCCGAGGAACGCCGGCTGACGGCCGTGCCCTGACGAATGGCGTGCGCTGACGAACCGACGTCGCGTGCTACTTGCGCTTGCCGGGAATGTGCTTAAGAGAGAGAATGGCGCCGAACCTGGGCGTCAGTTCTGGTGGTACTCAAACTGAGGGGGAACCGTGGCCGATAATCAGTTTTCCGAGCAGAAGAGCACTTTGGTGATTCGCGTGCCGTTGTCGGAGGAAAGCTTCGCGTCGATTTATTTTTCGAATAATGACGGCAAGCCGATGACCGCGCGCGAATGGTGGCACTTGAAGCAGGTGGTCGAGCTGGCGAGCCGCGCGTTTTTGAAGCCCGAGGAAAAAGCGCAGGCCGCGGCTGCGGGAGCGTAGTCGGCAGAGAGCGAAGAGGGAAGCGCTTCGGCGCGCTACTTCTCACCGCTACTTCGCACCGCTACTTCGCACCGCTACTTCGCCGTGTCGTGCAGGAGGACCGCGTCGGACGGGCGCTGGACCTCGAGGATCGCTAGCGATTTGCCGTTGGGCGAAAACTGGTAATCGCGGATGGTGCCTTCGACTGGGCCGACTAGCAAGCGGCCGGGTGAGCCGTCGAGCGGCTGTATCCACAAGCTGTCTTTGCCGGCTTGTCGAATCGAGGTCACCACGGCTTTGCCGTCGGGCGTCAAGCGAGGACTGCCCGTGGCTCGCACGTCGGCATCGAGCGATCGCGGCGATCGTGCATCGGTGTTTCCCCACTCCGCCACGGCGATCTTGAACTCCACAAGTTTCGTGGCGTCGTGCCGCCCCGCCAGGTAAGTGAGCCACTTCCCGTCAAACGAAGCGTCCAGCGCCACGGTCGGACTGGGCCAAGTCTCCGAGGGGTTCGCAACGTCGAGCAGGATCATGTAGCCGGGCAGTGCGGTCCCAGGGCTCGTTTCGCTCGCGCCACCCGACGCCGGCTGGCGGCGCAATTGGGAAGTTGATAGAATTTGGGGATCCTGGGCAGTGATGTAGTAAACCCATTGGCCGTCGGGCGAGCACGCGGGGCCTGCATCCTTGCCTCCGTTGCTGATTTGCTGCAGGTTCGAACCGTCCGCATCGGCGCGCCAGATATTTTGGCCGCTCGTTCCTCCGTGGTCACTCCAAACGAAAACCGCGAACGCGCCGCCATTGCAACCGTACACCTGGGAAATTTCTGCGTGCGGATCAACGGCCAGTTGCACCTCGCCGCGTCCGTCGCTCGAGCTGCGCACCAGGCGATTGGAGTGGCTGAGATAAAATCCGGAATTGCCGGCCCAGGAGAAATCGAGCACGTCATCGGCCTGCGGAAACACCTCATGGGCCTGCGGGACCCCTCATGGGCCTGCGGGAGCACCCCATGGGGCGTCGCATTGGCGGCCGCCGCGGCAGAGGCTGCGCGCGGCTCAAGCGCTGCCACCGAGTAGACGTCGAGCGCCACGCTATTTTTCCGCTGGACTGTCGCGAGATTGCTTCGGTCCGCCGAGAGCGTCAGTAGCGAGTAAAAATTTGTATCGTGCGTGATGGCGCGCAGCTTACCGTCAGAAAGCGCCACATATCCGATCTGCGGATTGCGAGAACCGGTAGCGCGGTTTCGGTAGAGGACCAGAAATCCGCCCTCGTCCGGGACCGTTGCCATGCTTATCAAAAGCTCCGGCGTGGTGGCGACCGTGCGCGCCCCGCCCGACGCTACGTCGTAGGAAACGATCGAACTCCGGTCGCCAGGTTTGCCGGGAACCGCGCCGTAGATATGAGCGCGATCGGGCGCCCAGGCGAGCGCGACCGGCACGTCGCGGTAGAGGCCGTTGACGATGGACTTCTCCTCTGTGCCGTCGAGATTCGCCACCAGGATGTGGAAACGTCCCGCCTCCGGATCGTTGCCGCGAACGTAGGCGAGGTGAATGCCGTCGGGAGAAAACGCGGGAGCCGTGTCCACATCTTTCGCGAGCATTTGCGGCGCGCCGCCGAGCACCGGCACGCGATACAGATCACTCTCGCCATTCATGGCGGTCTTTGCGAAGTAGATGTAGCCGCCGTCGGGAGAAAATGCCAGATTGTCGTAATCCTCTCCGGCCGGCGGAACGATTTGCGTATCGCTGTTCGTGTCGATGTGGCGCAGCCAGAGGCTGGACTTGCCTTTGTCGCCGACCACGCTGAGAAGATATTTTCCGTCGGGTGAAATGGCGGCGAGAGTGGATTTGCCGTTGGTGGTGAGCTGCGTGATCGTGAAATTCTGGAAGGGAAATATCTGGCGGCTGCGCACGAGCGCGAAGATTCCGTAGGCGGCCGCTGCGAGTAGCGCGAGCACCAGCACGGCAACGGCCAGCAGCTTGCCTTTATGTTGTTTGGCGGCTTCGACCACCGCGGAGCTGCTGCTGCCGCTCAGGCGCGTTGCCGAATCGCGCGCCGCGGCCGCAAACGCGCGATCGGATGCAGCGGATGGCGGGGAGGGGATGTCTCGCGCGGACCGGACGTCTCGTGCGGGCGTAGCCGCTGAATCGTGCACCGGGTTCGAGCTTGCGGCTGCAGCATCGTCCGCCGCGTCATCCGCAGCCGATCGCCGCGTCGCGCGTTCCGCCGCCGGCGCCGAGCCTTCGACGTGCGCGCGCCCGGAATCCGAGTCGCGCTTGAGCCGCTCGAAGTCCGCGCGCAAATCCGAGGCGTGCTGATAGCGCAGCTTGCGATCCTTCTCGAGCGCTTTGTGAACGATGCGCTCGAACTCCGCCGGCAATTCCGGATTCAGGCGCGTCGGCGCCACGGGCATTCGGTGCAGGATGGCGTCGAAAATCGCGGCCGAAGTGGTGCCGCGCGAAGGCAAAGCGCCGGTGGACATTTCGTAGAGCACCGCGCCGAACGAAAAAAGATCGGTGCGCGCGTCGAGTTCTTCGCCCATCGCTTGCTCGGGCGACATATACATCACCGTCCCCATCGCCGTGCCGGGACTGCTGAGCAATTCTTCGGCGGACGCGGTGGGCAAGCCCGTCGCGGTGATGCCCGAAGCGGTGCGTCGCGGAGAAAGAATCTTGGCCAGGCCGAAGTCGAGTACTTTCACGGCGCCGCCGCGCACGCAGAAAATATTTGCGGGTTTGATATCGCGATGGATGATGCCGCGGGAGTGCGCTGCGTCGAGCGCGTTGGCCACTTGAATGCCCGTGTCGAGCAGGTCATCGAGCGGCATCGGGCCTTTCGCGATCGCGTGCTTCAGCGTGTGGCCTTCGAGAAATTCCATGGCGATGAAATGCTGGCCGTGAAATTCATCAATTTCGTAAATCGTGCAGATGTTGGGATGGTTCAGCGCCGAGGCGGCCCGCGCTTCGCGCTGGAAACGTTCGAGCGCGCCGGGGTCGGCGGCCATATCGGCGGGAAGAAATTTCAACGCGACCGGCCGTCCGAGTTTGGCGTCGAGCGCGCGGTACACGACGCCCATGCCTCCGCCGCCAATTTTCTCCACGATCTTGTAATGCGAAATGTTTTCGCCGATCACAAGCGCAGCCGCCTTGGCGACGCATGTTAGGCTGCGCTCGAAGGCAAGTCAACGAATCAGCAAGCAGGGCGTACGCTGCGGAGATTGTGCCTGCCGATACTCCGGCGAAGGGGGAAAGTTTTGCCGGGGGCGGCGAAATGGGAGCACAATGGTGCCCGGTGGCGCTCTTGCGATTCTCCGAAATTCGTTTGCGACTGTTAGAGATTCACGACCAGGCCTGGTTTCCGGAATTTTTGCGCGCGGAAGTTGTTGACGCGCTGCAAATGGTGCTGGAAACGACGAACGCGTACCGGCCGATCGCGCCGCGGCTCGCGAATGCGATCCGTCGCGCGGGCACGCACGAGGTGCTCGATCTTTTTTCCGGCGCGGGCGGACCCTGGCCCTCTCTCATCGGCGCGCTGGACCGGCCGGGCGGCGAAATGCCGGTGGAAGTTCTGCTCACCGATAAATATCCCAGCCCGAGCGCTGCGAACGGAAACGGCGCGGGCACGCGAGCCGCGCATCTCGAATTCTGCCGCGATTCTGTGGACGCGACGGCAATTCCCGCGCGCCTGGCCGGCTTCCGCACGATTTTTTCTTCCTTCCACCATTTCACGAATGCCGAAGCGCTCGGCTTTTTGCGCGACAGCGCCGAGAAACGCCGCGGCGTCGGCGTGTTCGAAGTGGCGTCGCGCCACGTGCTGACGATGCTCGTGATTTGTTTTATTCCGGTGCTCGATTGGATCGCGACGCCGTTTCGCCGGCCGTTTCGCTGGTCGCGCCTGCTGTGGACCTACGTGCTTCCCGTGGTTCCGTTCGTGCTTTTTTTCGACGGGCTCGTTTCCTGCCTGCGGACCTATTCGCTCTCAGATCTCCGCGCGATGACGAACGGACTCGGCGGACGCGACTACCACTGGGAAATTGGAGAAGAGAAGGGCGGGCGGATTCCGTTTTGCGTCGTCTACCTGGTGGGATATCCGACGGCGCCACGCGCGGAACCGGCCGATTAAATAATGGCAGGCGATTCAAACCATCCGCTCGTCTGCGAAACTCTCTGAGATACTATCTGCGGTGAACGCGCTCCGTGACGCCCGCTGAAATCAAACACGACGCAGTAGTGATCGGCTCGGGTCCCAACGGCCTTTCGGCCGCGATCACAATCGCGCAGGCCGGACATTCCGTGCTGCTGCTCGAAGCCGAAGACACGATCGGCGGCGGCACGCGTTCCGCCGAACTCACGCTGCCCGGATTCGTGCACGACGTTTGCTCGGCCGTGCACCCGATGGCGCTCGCCTCGCCATTTTTCCGCACGCTGCCGCTCGCGAAATACGGCCTCGCGTTCATTCAGCCCGACGCGCCGCTTGCGCATCCGCTCGATGACGGCACCGCCGTCGTCGTCGAACGTTCCGTCGAGCAGACAGCCGCGGGCCTCGGACGCGATCGCGGGAGCTATGCGAATCTGATCGGGACGCTCGCGCGCGATTGGCCGAAACTCGAATCGCTGATCCTTGGTCCGTTGCGATTCCCGAAATATCCCGTTGCCGCCGCGCGCTTCGGCCTTCACGCGTTTCTATCCGCTTCCGCGCTGGCCCGCTCGCACTTTCGCGAGACGCGCGCGCGCGCGCTTTTCGCCGGAATGGCGGCGCACTCGATGCTTCCGCTGGAAGATTCGCCGAGCGCCGCGTTTGGACTCGTGCTGGCCATCACCGCGCACGCGCTGGGCTGGCCGATTGTTCGCGGCGGCTCGCAGAAAATTGCCGACGCGCTCGCGGCGCACTTGCGCTCGCTCGGCGGCGAGATTCGCACCGGCGCGCGCGTCAGTAATATTGACGAGTATCCCGCGAAATCGGCGGTGCTGTGCGACGTCTCGCCGCGGCAACTCTCGGCCATCGCCGGCGCGCATTTCACGGCGGGATTTCGCGCGCAGCTTGCGCGCTATCGCTACGGCCCGGGCGTCTGCAAAGTGGATTACGCGCTCGATGCGCCGATTCCGTGGACGGCGAAAGAATGCGCGCGCGCGGGAACGGTGCACGTGGGCGGAACGTTCGAAGAAATCGCGGCGTCCGAGCATGCTGCGTGCCGCGGCGTGCACTCGAGCGCGCCTTTCGTGCTGCTCTCGCAGCCCACGCTTTTCGATTCGACGCGCGCGCCGGCCGGGAAACACATCGCCTGGGCGTATTGCCACGTCCCGAACGGTTCGAGCGAGGACGCATCGAACGCGATCGAAGCGCAGATCGAAAGATTTGCTCCCGGCTTTCGCGCGCGGATTTTGAAGCGCAGCGTGCTGCTCGCCGCCGACCTCGAAGCGCACAACGCGAACCTGATTGGCGGCGACATCGGCGGCGGCGCCGCAAACCTTGCGCAATTTTTCACCCGCCCCACGTGGCGGCGGTACGCGACGACCGACCGGCGAATTTATATCTGCTCGGCATCGTCACCCCCAGGCGCCGGCGTCCACGGCATGTGCGGACACCTGGGAGCGCAGCGAGCGCTGCGCGCGGTTTCCTGGTAGCGGAATCAAGCAGAGGGTGGAAGCGGCGAAACGTATGCTACTTCCCAGCCGTGGCCTCGAGCGCTGCGAGCGCTGCCAGCACTTCTTCGCTGTGCTTGCTCGCGTTCACGTCCATATACTCCTTCACAATTACGCCATCCGGATTAATCAAAAATGTATGCCGCGCGGAAAGTTTTGCGAGGCCGTAATTCGTGAGCGAGCCGTACATCGCCGATACTTTGTGCTCCGTATCGGCGAGTAGCTTGAAGTTCAATCCTTCTTTCGCGCAAAACTCCTTGTGCGAATCGGAGGATTGCACGCTGACGCCGAGGATCACCGCGTTCTTCGCCTGATATTGCGCGAGGTCGCGCTGGAAATTATGAGCTTCGGTGGTGCAGCCGCTCGTAAAATCCTTGGGATAAAAATAGAGGACGACCCATTTGCCTTTGAAATCGTGGAGGCTTACCGGCGTTCCTTCCTGCGAATTGAGCGTGAAATCGGGCGCCACCGAGCCAACGCCCGGCGTTTTCGAATCCGCCCCGCGCGTCAACGTGTAGCCCGCGAGAACGAGAACTAATCCGATGACTACGAGTAGCACTTTGCGATTCGTATTCAATGGCGATTCCTGAAACATTTGTTACTCCTTGGGTATTTTGGGCAGGCGATAGTATGCACGGTTTTGTGACGGCGCGCACGCGTCGTGGAAGTTTGGCAGTGGGTCAATTTCCGGTTAGCGCGTTTATCAGGCTTAAGCCCTCAGTGAATGCGACTGAATTCAAGGTTGCTTGTAGATCACGGCGTGGGCGTGCTTCGCCAGGATCGCCGCATCCTCGGCCTTTGTCAGCGGAACGGCCTTCTCTCCTTCGAGAACGGATTCCGCCCGCATGAATTCGTCAAAACCCGGCGCGGAGAAAATAAACACTACGTGGATGGCTTCCTTTCCGGTATTGGCGGCAGAAATCCAGGTGCCGGCCGGAATGAATACGGTGGCACCCCCATGTACGTCTCTGGTCTTGTTGCCCAGACTTACCTTCGCTGATCCATTCTGTAGGAAAAGGATTTCGTCCGACCCAGGGTGCCGATGAGCGTCTATTTTTCCTCCGGCCGGAATGTCTTCGGTTCCGAAAACCAGATGGGACGAACCGCCATTCTGTGGGTCAACTTTGAGGATGAAGAGAGAAAGTTTGCTATCGAGACCCTCGATGGGCCTCCACACTCGGCGTTCGCCTTCATCTTTTTCGAGGATGAGCGGCATTGCGTTAGCCGACTGAGTTTGGGTGGAGGATGGCGCGACGGCTGAGCCACAAACCAAGAGCGCGCAAATGCCAGAGAAGAAACCAATGGATCTCATGAAGACCACCTTGTAATCCGAAAGACGCGACTCGCTTCCGATTGGCGAAATTTACTCCGCGTCACAAGGAACGGTCAAGGGACCTTCTGCCAGTTAGGAGTTCAAAATGAGGCATTACCGACGGTCATTAGCTCTGCAACGGCGGCCTAACTCCTGATTTGTCGCGTAATCGGAAACTGACCCACTACCGGAAGTTTGAAGCCTGTGCTACTTACCGGACAGCGTCACCCTCTTGCTGGATGCGCTTCCACGCGCGTTCCACGTGACTGTGCTCGGTCTGCGATTGGCCGATGCTCATGCGAAGAGTGATGCGGCCGTTTAACTTTGTGTGCGTGAGATACAGATCGCCGCTTTGATTCAGGCGGTCCATGATTTTCTGGTTCGCCGCGTCGCCGCCGCGATGCCGGAAGCAGACGAGATTCAAAGGCGCGGGCGCAGCGAGTTCAAAATTACCGTCCGCGCGCACCCATTCCGCAAACTCCTGCGCGAGCTCCACGTGGCGTCGCACGTGATGGCGCAAACCCTCGACGCCGTAGTGGCGAATCACGAACCACAATTTCAGCGCGCGGAAACGACGGCCGAGCGGAACATGCCAGTCGCGGTAATCGATCACCGCGCCTGCTTCGGTCGCCTGGTTGCGTAAATATTCGGGCAGCACGCTGAGCGTGCGAATCAGCGCGGCGCGATCGGCCACATACAGGCAATCGCAATCGAAATTCGTGAACATCCATTTGTGCGGATTGAAGCAGTAGCTGTCCGCGAGCTCCGCGCCGTCGTGCGTCCAGCGAAATTCGGGACACAGCGCCGCCGTGCCGGACATCGCCGCATCCACGTGCAGCCACACGCCGTGCGCGCGGCAAATCTCTCCGATTTTTCGCACCGGATCGATCGCGTTCGAAGAGGTGGTGCCGATCGTGGCGGAAACGAACGAGGGAACGCGTCCCGCGTCGCGATCGCTGCGGATCGCGCGCGCAAGTGCCTCGGGGCGCATCGCAAACGCGTCGTCCGTTTCGATGAGGCGCAGATTCGCGCGGCCGAGTCCCGCGATCTTCACGGCTTTCTCGATCGACGAATGCGCTTCGGACGACGTATAGACAACCAGCCGGCCGTCGCAGCCGTGTTCGTTCGCGGCGTAATTCGTGGCGCGCTCCCTGGCCGCAAGCAGCGCGCACAGCGCGGAGCTCGAAGCAGTATCCTGAATCACGCCGCCGCCTTTTCCCGCGGAGCGGAACGACGCCGGCAGCCCGAGCATTTCGACGAGCCAATCGAGCACGTGCGTTTCAAGTTCCGTGCAAGCCGGGCTTGTGGCCCACAACATTCCTTGCACGCCGAGACCGGCGGAAATCATTTCGCCGAGTATCGACGGGAACGAATTGTTGGAAGGGAAGTAGGCGAAGAAATTCGGCGATTGCCAGTGCGTGATGCCGGGCAAGATAAGGCGATCGACGTCGGCGAGCATGGCTTCGAATGATTCGCCGTGTTCGGGCGCGGATTTCGGAAGCGCGGCGCGAATTTCTCCGGGCTTTACTTGCGAGAGCACCGGGAAGGATTCGACGCGCTCGAAGTAATCGGCAATCCAGTCGACCATGGCTTTGCCGTGGCGCCGGAATTCATCGGGCGTCATGTGGAATGTGGTTTTCGAATCGCCTGGGGATTGCGGCATCGTGTTATCCCTCCTGCTTCCTGGCCATGGTGTAGCGAAAGCGGTTGCCTGATTTGATTGCAGCCGAACGAACCGCCGGTAAGTGTAACTGTTGTGCTCGCGACTGCAAGCGAGTGAATGGCACCGGCCCGCGGCATGTGCGTGAACATTCTCGTGGGTGAATAGGCGTATGAAACGCGATTGTATGCGCGCAACGTTGTAAAATAGCGATTGCACGAAAACGTCCCAAAAGAGAGTATTTGCATATTTCCGTGCGAGCGGCCGAAAGGCGAGAAATAGCGTGGGCGAGACTTTCAGCGCGAGACTATCTGCGATCGTTCTGCCGGATGCGCCCATCGGGTCCGACACGAATGAGCGGCCCGTGCGGCTCGGCTCGCTCTGGGCGGAGCGTCCGGCGGTGATCGTTTTTCTGCGCCATTACGGCTGAGTGTTTTGCCGCGAGCACGTCGCGCAGTTGCGCGAGCACGAGCAGGAAATCAAGGCGCGCGGCGCGAATCTCGCCGCGATCGGGCTTGGTGATATGCGCTATGCGCGGATTTTCCGCGAAGAGACAGGCATCACGTTTCCGCTGCTGGTTGACGCGAAGAGGGAAGCCTATCGCGCGGCCGAACTCAAGAAAGCTTCCTTGCTTCACCTGTTGCGACGCGAGAATGCAATTGCGCGGAAACGCGCCAATGCGGCCGGGCATCACCAGCATAAACTCGGCGAAAATCCGTTTCAGCTCGGCGCGAGTTTTGTTTTCGGGCCGGGGAACGTCGACCGCTTTGTGCATGTGAGCCAGACGTTTGGTGATAATGCTCCCGTGGAGGACGTGCTCGCCGCACTTCCTCGTTAATCGTTCCCGGAATATCGCTCGAATCAATTCGACCCGCGTTCTCATCCAATCTGGTCGTATGAACCATATCGCGCCAAAGCAATACCGCCTCTCCGTGCTCGACCTCTCGCCCGTCTCGGCTGGCTCGACCAGCGCGCAGGCGTTGCGCAACACCATCAACCTCGCGCAACTCGCCGACGAACTCGGCTACACGCGCTACTGGCTCGCGGAGCATCACAACACTGCGCTCATCGCCAGTTCCGTGCCGGAAATTATGATTGCGCAGGTGGCCACTGCTACGAAACGCATTCGCGTCGGCTCGGGTGGCGTGATGCTGCCCAATCACTCGCCGCTGAAAGTGGCGGAAGCGTTTCGCGTTCTCGAAGCGCTCGAGCCCGGCAGAATCGATCTGGGCCTCGGACGCGCGCCCGGCACCGACACGGTCACCGCTCTCGCGCTCCGTCGCTCGCGGCAAGCCGTTTACGCCGACGAATTTCCGCAACAACTCGCCGAGCTTCTCGGCTTTCTCTCCGACGATTTCGCCGACGATCATCCCTTCCGCCGCGTGATCGCCATGCCCGCCGACGTGGGCATGCCCGCGATCTGGCTGCTGGGCTCGAGCGATTTCAGCGCGCAGCTCGCCGCAAGGCTCGGCCTCGGCTTCGCGTTCGCGCACCATATTCAACCGTCGCCCGCGATTCCGGCGCTGCGTCTCTACCTCGATAATTTCCGGCCGTCAAAATATTTCGCGGAGCCGCAGGCGCTCGTCGCCGTGTCCGTGGTGTGTGCGGAGACGGATGCGCGCGCCGCCGAACTGGCGCGTCCCGTGGAATTGAGCCTCTTGCGGCTGCGGCAGGGAACACTCGGCCAGCTTCCAAGCATCGCCGACGCCGCCGCTTACCCCTACACGCCCGAAGAACGCCAGGTAATCGCGCAGAATCGCGATCGCGTTTTCGTCGGCTCGCCCGAAACCGTGCGCGAAAAGCTTGTGGCGTTGGCGGATCGGGCTGGGGTGGACGAGATTATGGTGACGTCGTTGATTTACGATCACGGAGACCGGCGGCGGTCGTATGAGTTGTTGGCTGAGGCGTTTCGGTTGGGGGCGTTGCCGGCGCGAGTTGTGGCGCGGTGATCTTGCGTCACGATTTGAATTTGTGCGTATGAGGGCACGGCATGCCGTGCCCCTACGGTCGTTGGTTTTGAGTTCGTGCGTGACGGGACGGGATTGCGTAACGCGTGTGCGGCCTGCCTGAAGGTCGCAAAATTTATTTGTTTGATTTTGCCGGTATCCGTTATTATCGCCAGCGCAAGATTATGACCGGCAGGGATTTCCTTCCTGGGCCTGACGGATCCTTGTTGGGAGTGCCGCTTGCACCGGAATTTTCCGGCGGACGAGTCCGCCTCGCGCGCCAACGAAATTTCGAACCGCTCTCTGCTCCAATCCACCGGTGGCGCCGACATTGTTCCTGCTCGCATTTTGTTTCGGTTCGGCGCGTGCGCGCATTCTTCGCGGTTTCTCCCGTCGTACGGCAACGAATCCCGGCCATCCTGCATGGATGAGCCGCCCGCGAGGCTGGAATGAAATTGTGGAAAATAATTCAGAAGAACCTTGCGACGATCCTTGCTGTCGTCTCCCTTGCGGGGATGGCCAGCTGCGTTCCTTTGTTGATGTACGAAGCGTATTACGGCGAGGACGCCACCATCGATTTGATTCTTGATTTCCTCGACATATCGGTTTCGCCCAGCGCGCGATTGCGCATTCAGTCGTTGCACCATGCGCCGGAAAGTCGCCGTCCTGCCGGCGTGGTCAACAATCCGGTGATCCAGGAAGCCGCTCCATTCTTCGGGAATCTTTCCGTGGTAACCGTGGATCCCGCAGCTCCGGCTGACCTTTTTTTCGGTTTGCAGCGCCAGTCCGATTGTTCGCTTACGCGGCTCGATTTCACCGCCAGCGTGAATAACAATCATACGGCTTTGACCGTGACGCCCGTTGCGCAGACTCCGCACTACGAAAATACGATTCACTCGAGTGCTTTCTCTACTACCACGCCCGGCGTCTACCCGAACGGCTGCGCGGACCCGGCGCTTGGCATCAGCGCTCGTCCGCTTGTATTCGCCGGCATTGACGCCGGAGGAGCCTTGCGCGTCGCCACGATCGGCAAGGGCGGCGTCCTCGTCAGCTCCGTGAAGGGCGACGGAACATTTCTCGCTCCCGTCACGCTTGCAACCGACAATCCGCCGATTGGTCTTATGGCCGGAGATTTGAACAAGGACGGGATTCCGGATTTGGTTTCGATGAACTCGAGCGGGCTCGCGTCGTCGATCACGATCTTCTTCGGAAAAGCGGATGGCACGTATCAGCCGGGAGTGAATGTGACGGTGCCGGGCAATGCCACGCGCTTCGGAGTGATTGACGATCTCGATGGCGACGGAAATCTCGACCTGATGGTGAGTTCCGGCATTCCCGGGTTCAGTTTCTCGATTTTTCTTGGCAACGGCAACGGCACATTCAAGCCCGTGCAGACATTCACCCCAAGCGTCGCCAACCTGGATCCCAATCTCGCGTTTATCACTGCGGATGTGAATGGCGATCACCACCCGGACATCATCACGGCGCAGGGCGCTGTGTTTCTCGGCGAAGGCGACGGAGTGGACTTCACGGCGGTGGCGCAATCCGGCCTTCCTGCCAATACCAACGGCACGAGCACTTTTGGCCCGCAACTTCTCGCAGCGGATTTCAATAAAGACGGAAAGGTCGACATCGCGACGAACGATGGAACGACGATTCGCACCTACGTCGGCAAGGGCGACGGCACGTTTACCGTCGGCCATGCCTACGCAACGATCGCTGATTCCGCCTTTATGGAAGCCGTCGACCTCGATGGCGACGGCAATATAGATATTTGGAGCGGCTACTCTGGCGCCGGCGTTTTCGGACCTTCGGGGGTGGAAGCCGCGAACCCGCTGCTTGGAAATGGCGACGGAACGTTTCAGGGCGCCCAGAGCCTGCCAGCCGCGTTCACCGGAACGAACCTTGCCGATTTGAACGGCGACGGACATCCCGACTTGGTGGGAACTTCGTCCATTCCGAATGGTAACGCGCCCAGCACGCTTGTCTTCACCACGTCACTGGGGCATGCGAACGGGGTATTCACGAACGGTCCGCAACTGATCGCGCCAGATTACGTCAGCAACGTGAACACCCACTACCCAATTTCGGGCGCCGATTCGTTTGTCGTCGCTGATTTTGATGGCGACCAGATTCCCGATCTGATTTACATTCCCGCGCCAAGCGAGATTCCCGTGGCCGGTTATTTTCTTGCCACTGGAAAGGGCGACGGCAGCTTCAACACGCCGGTGTTCATTCCTGCGCCGACGATGGAAGCGCCCGGCGACATCGACTTAAACCAGCAGATTACCGGCATCCGCGCGGCGGATTTCAATCACGACGGCAAACAAGATCTGATCTACTCCTTCACTGACACGAGTTTCAACACGGGCGTAATCACCGAAGGAATTACGGTACAACTCAACAACGGCAACGGCACGTTCGGGGCGGCGGTGCTAACCCTGACCTACTCCAGCACCACCCCGCCCCTGTTTGCGTTCAACAATATTCTCGGCGCCGTCGGCGATGTGAACGGCGACAATTTTCCGGACGTTTTTCTGATCCCGCCGACTGTCATCCTCGACGGAACGGCGCAGCACCAGGTGGAGCTGTTCATCGCGAAGGGCGATGGAAGTTTCAAAGCGCCCACGAACCTGACGCTCACCGGCAACATGCTCGCTCCTACATCTTTCTCGCTGAGCGGATCGCCCATCGCGGTCGGGGATTTGAATGGCGACGGGAAAGCGGATCTGGTTGCATCCGGTTCGAGTGCCGACGGCACCATCCCCGAGGTCGCGACTGCGCTGGGCAACGGCGACGGCACGTTTCAGCCTTCTACGGTTCAGCAATATCCAGGCTTTGGTCCGATGACTGAGCCGGTGCTCGCCGATTTCGATGGCGATCATAAACTCGATCTCTTCGTCTCCGGCGCGGGGTCGATTGTGGGGATATTCCCTGGCGTGGGGAACGGGACGTTCCAGACTTTTTCGTTCACGAACGGACTGGTGTTGGCGCCGCAAGCGATTCTGCTGAATGTGTGGGGGCCAGCGACTGCTCTGGATCTGGATGGCGATGGAAAGCAAGACTTGATCGTCGGCAACGTGGTGCTGCTGAATAAAAGCGGCTCGGTGCCGCCGGTGAAGGCTGCGACCACAACGGCTCTAGGTGCGGCGCCCAATCCAGCAACCTCGGGGCAGACCGTGATGTTGACAGCGACTGTTACGTCGACCACCGCCGGCGCGATCACGGGAACTGTCACGTTTTTCGATGGCGCTAATTCGATCGGGACGGGAAGCGTGGGAGCGGGCGGCGTGGCGACGTTCGAGACCTCTGCGCTGAGCGTCGCGACTCATTCGATCACTGCGCAATACGGCGGCGATGCGAACTTCTCCGGGTCTACGTCGACGGCTGTGTCACTCGTCATAAATTCAGCGGCGGGGAAAGCCGCTACTTCGACGGCGCTTGGAGCGGCACCGAATCCTGCGGCTGCAGGTGCGACGGTTACGCTTACGGCGACTGTTACATCTACTACGGCGGGCGCGATTACGGGCACGGTGACATTTCTCGACAACGGCGTTTCGATCGGCACAGGTAGCGTGGGCGCGGGTGGAGTTGCGACGTTACAAACGTCGTCACTTTCGACGGCGACGCATTCGATCACCGCTTCGTATGGTGGTGATGCGAATTTTGCGACGTCTACATCGTCCGCGGTATCGCTGGTGATTACGGCGGCTCCGTCGTTCTCGCTGTCGGTGGCGCCGACGAGCGTGATTGTGGCGAAGGGCGAGCCGGGCACGGCCGTAGTTACAGTGACGCCGATGAACGGCTTCAACCAGCAGGTGAGTTTCTCGTGTTCGAATTTGCCGGAAGGCGTTGATTGCGAGTTTGAGCCGGGTTCGGTGACGCCTGATGGCGCGCCGGTGACTACGAATCTTTCGGTGCAGCTCGAGGACAAGAGTGCCGCGCGGCGAGCGAAGTCGGCTGGCATCGCGATGGGGCCGCGGAGCGGGGAAGCGGGGAGATTCGCGGTGGCGTCGAAGAGGCTCTTCGTACCGTTGCTCGGATGCGAAATGCTTGTGATTGCGGGTTTGTGGCGGCGTCGGAAGTTTGTGGGGAACCGTACGCGGCTGCAGGCTGCGTATCTAGTGGTGATGATGCTCGCGGTTGCGACGATTGTCGCGGGATGCGCGGGAACCCCGGGGAGGCACGGTAGCGCGACGATTACGATTGGCGGGACAGCTGGGAATGGTCCGGCGGTTTCGGTGCCGTTGAATATTACGGTGCGGTAGGGTGGCGTTGCGAGACGCCCCGAATTTCGACGCAAAACCCCCTTAAAGCCCGTTGTCGCAACACGCCTGGTGTGCTATAATGCCCTTGCGTTTGTTGCTCTTGAGATCCTTTTGACGCGTTCGGGAAGGAAGGCTGCTGGGCAACTGCCCTGCGGCTTTTTTTTTGTGACGGGTGAAGGACACAAAGCGCAAATAGCTTTCCGGAAGCTTCTGATGCTAAGAGGTTTCCTATGAATGAATTAGGAGTGGCGAAAGTGGCCAGAGAGCAAGGTACAGTCAAGTGGTTTAACGCCGCCAAGGGCTATGGTTTCATCCAGCGCCAGTCGGGCGAGGACGTTTTCGTGCACTTCTCGGCGATTCAGTCCGAGGGGTACAAGTCCTTGAACGAAGGGCAGGCGGTTGAATTCGAAGTGAAGCAAGGACCGAAAGGTCTGCAGGCAGAGAGCGTTACCGCCCTCTAACCCGTCCAGAACGCGCAGTAGCTTCGATACGATTTACTCGAGGGGGCGGCCAGGCCGCCCCATTCGGGCAGTTCGACGGCAACGGTAGATCGCGAAATTTTATAGGCGACAGCCCGCTTTTATTTCGGCGGGCGCGCGATTCGGCTTACATACAGGGTTTCGTCTCATTCACGAATTCGTCTTACTCACGAAGGAGGAACAGTGCAGACATTAGTCGAAGGGCAGGCGATCAAGCACGAGCAGTACGGCATGGGCGTCGTCACCGAATCGAATAACGAGCGCACCACCATCGATTTCGACAATCACGGCGTAAAAAAGTTCGTGACTTCCATCTGGACCGCGGAGTTGATTGGTGAGCCCCCCGCACAACCTCCGACGCGTCGTCGCGGCCGTCGCAAGTCCGCCAAGAAAGCAGCCGCAGCAGCGTAGTTCGCGCGCAATCCCAATCAAATCTCGCACCACTGCCTCAGGCCGATAAATCGGCCCTGAGGCACAGGTGCGCAGCAAAGCAATCCGCGACGCCGCGCCAAGCCACGCCGCGCCAAGCCTCGCCGCGCGATTCGCCACGCCGTCAACCGCGCCACGACATTCGTCACGCAACGCCACGCCATTCGCCACCCCACGGTTTTCGTCAGGGCACGGCTTCAGCCGTGCCGCCTCATCACGCGTTACTCAGGGGTTTTAACCCCTGAGGTTTAACCCCTGAGGTTTACCCGAGACCGGGCCCACTTGAAATTTGCCCGACGCCGATGACCGGCGATATTCGCGCGGCGTCGTGACGAAGCCTGACACCCGCGCGGCTTGCGGCTGGGGATGCTAGCTGGCGGCGGATTCGGCTTTTGGCGCGGCGGTGGCGGCCGGGGCTGCGGCGGCGACTGCGATTCGCCTCGGTGGGGTGCGATTCGAGAGTTGGGTGCGGAGTTCGGACTCGAATGTTGGGGCGTCTAGGGCTGGGTCGCCTAGCGTTCTTGTGCCGTGGCGCACTACTGGCACCCATAGTTGGCCCTCGGATACTGCCAGCTCGACGAACAGGGTGGCGAAGCGGCGGCTGACTTCGGGGGAGAGATCGTAGCCGCTGCCGTCGACGAGATATTCGGAGGCGAGGACGATATCGAAGCGGAGGGTGTCGAAGACGGTGCGCGCTTCGCGGTGCGATTCGACGGAGTAGGAGGCCCAACCTTCGCGCGCGAGCCGATCGAGGAGCGCGCGCAGGTGCGGGGATTCCAGGCCGACGATCAGGATGCGAACTGGTTTTTCGGGCATTGGGGGGCTCGCTAGAAGCTGCTTGGGGCTGGGCTTCGGAATGGGCTGGGGTAACGTGGGGCCGCTGATGGGTGGCGGGTGCAAACTTGGGCTGTGGTGCTTTGCCGCGGGCGAGATTGGTCTCGCCATCCTGCCGAGGCCGCGCACAGCAGGTTATCTGGGCGTGCGGAGGCACGAGTGCTGCGCGCCACCCCGGCAAGATAGCTGATCCACTCGCCCGTCCCGGCAAGATGATCGGGAGGTGCAGTGTGGAACATGAGAGACGCTCCCCTTCCAGCTAGAAGGCCACCCTATGCTTGGAGCGGCGGGGTTACAAGTCGGGACAATACGCAATTTGGCTGTGCGGGGTACTACTTAGCCATCGATTAGAACGCCGACAGAAATCTCTTGACACGTTATTAACAAGGCAGTAATGTCCGAATCAGTTACGGTCTCCCAACACCCGGAATCGCGGCTCCGGATTGGTTTCTCGCGGGACGGCAGGCAGACGCGCACCTTCGTTGGTTTCAATGCTCAAGCCGGATGTTCGCTCGTCTCTTCCGAAAATTCGAAAGGAGACAATGGCGCGGAGCAGGGAAAAATCCGAGCGGCCCTCGCAGCGCCGCCGTAAGCGGAACCCGAGCGAGAAGTCAGCCCCCGCGCGCCGACCCCCGGCTCGATCCATACGCAAGCTCCGCACCAATTCCGTAGGACCATCCCACGAAAAATCTTCACAACTGAAATCCCCGCAGTCGAAACCGCCGCAGCTCGAAACGCTCCAGGAAATCGAAGGGGTCTACCGCCTGGTGGTGGACAGCTTGAAGGATTGCGCGATTTACGCGCTCGATTGCGACGGATACGTGACGAGCTGGAATCCGGGCGCCGAAAATATCCTCGGCTACGCGCCCGATGAAATTCTCGGCCGGCATTACTCTTGTTTTTTCCCGCCCGAAGATATCGCGAGCGAAAAGCCCATCCGGGAATTGCAAAAAGCGGTGAGCGACGGAGAGCTGGAAACCGAAGGCTGGAGAATCCGCAAAGACGGTTCGCGCTTCTGGTCCGATGTGATCTTGAGTTCCCTGCGCGACGATCAGGGAAGCCTGATCGGCTTTGCGAAGGTCACTCGCGACACGACGGAACGAAGAAACACGAGCGAGGAACTGCGCAACCGCCAGGCGCTGCTGAGCCAGGCCGAAGTGCTGGCGAACATGGGAAGCTGGGAGATAGACGCCGCCGCATTCACCGTCACCTGGTCGGACCATTTCTTCCGCATGCTGCACCTGGAAGCTCCGGCGAGTCCGGCGCCGCTACGCGAAGTGGCGAGGATGGTCACGCTCGAGAATCCCGGGGAATGTCGCACGAGTGTGTTGAATGCGATCCAGAACCGCCAGATGCTGGACCGCACCGACCGGTATCACGCGCCCGACGGTCAAATTCGTGTTCTTCATTCGCGCGGAATTCCGATTGTGGATTCCTCTGGGCGCACGGTGCGCCTGATTGGAACGACGCAGGACATCACGGATCGCGAAATCGTGGCAACGAAATTACGCCAGAGCGAAGCGCTGCTGGCGCAGGCCGAAACTCTCGCAAACCTGGGAAGCTGGGAGCTCGATTTAAATACGGGCGCGGTGGACTGGTCGGTGCAGATCTACCGCATTTTAGGGCTGAATCAGGTGCAGACGACCCCGACGATCGAGGTGCTGTCGCAGCTGCTAGGGCCCGAACACCGCCAAATGATCCTGCACCGGAACTTGCGGCGCATGACGAATCGCGCGTCGCTCGATGCAGAAGTTCACTGGCCGCTGCCGGATGGAACCGAAAAGATTCTCTACACGCGAGTCGTTCCGATTTACGGGGAATCGGGCGAAGCGGTGCGGCTGATCGGAACGACGGAAGACATTTCGGAGCGCGTTCGTCGCGAAGTGGAATTGCAGCGGCTCTCGCAGCAATTGCTGAGCGTTCGCGACGAGGAGCGGCGAAGAGTGGCGCGCGAGCTGCACGAGTCCGTGGCGCAGGGCCTGGCGTCGATGAAGTTGTTGCTCGGCAACGCCGCTGATCTGGTTCCCAAAACAAACGCGCGCGCCCGCCGGGTGATTCACTCGGCCGCGGAGATCGCCGAGGAAACGATCGGCGAGGTGCGCACGATTTCGCACCTGCTCCACCCTCCGCTTCTCGATGAGATGGGCCTGAACGCCGCGGTGCGCTGGTATGCACGCGGATTCGCGGAGCGGAGCGGCATCCCGACAGCCGTCGAGATGGACGAGGAGTTCGGCCGGCTGCCACGGGAGACCGAGCTGGCTGTATTTCGAATCGTGCAGGAAGCGCTCACGAACGTGCATCGCCATTCCGGCAGTCCCGACGCGATCATCCGCATCAGCCGCGAGGCTGGAATCGTTCGCGTGGAAGTCGAGGATCATGGCCGCGGCATGTCGCGGTCGTCGAAAGCGACGGGCGGAGAAGTTCGGCTGGGCGTGGGGACGGCGGGAATGCGAGAACGCGTGACGCAATTGAGCGGATTTTTCGAAATCAGAAGCACACCCGGCGAAGGGACGACGGTCTGCGCCACGTTGCCATTGCCTTTGATTTTGCCGCGGACGCAGAGCGAAACCGAAAATTGCAACAAGGAGGCACCACTATGACGGTCGCACAGAAATCGTACAAAGTACTGGTCGCGGATGATCATGCGGTGGTTCGCGGCGGCTTGCGAATGCTGCTCGAGTCGCAAAACGGCGTGGAAGTTTGCTGCGAGGCTTCGAACGGCCTCGAAGCGATTGACCAGGTGAAGAAAGCGAAACCGGATCTGGTGGTGCTGGATTTGACGATGCCGGAGATGAACGGGCTCGACGCGGCGCGCGCGATTCGCGAAGTCTCGCCGCAGACAGAAATTTTGGTGCTCTCGATGCACTTCTCCGAGGAAATCGCGCGCGAAGTATTGCGCAGCGGCGCGCGCGGCTACATGTTGAAGTCAGACGCGGAAACGGAGCTGCTGGCCGCGCTGCACCGGATTCGCAGCGGCGAGCTGTACTTCACGAACCGCCTGGCCGCCACGATGGCGCAGTCGTTCGCGGACAGCAACGGCGACGGGTCGGATGAAGCTACGATCGCCGGCACGCCGCTGACGCCGCGCGAAGTGGAAATCGTGCAGCTCCTCGCCGAGGGCAAAAGCAATAAGGAGACCGCGGCAGCCCTGGGCGTCTCGACGCGCACCATCGAGAGCCATCGCAATCACATCATGCACAAAATGAATTTCGAAAGCTTCAGCGAACTAGTCCGCTTCGCAATCCGCAAAAGCCTGGTAGAGCCCTAGGCGCGACGCAAGCCCGGCGCACCCCCGGCGCAGGCCGGGCATCGTCCCAGCCGTAACGCTGCCTAGCGGCTTCTCCGCCGCGACAACCAAATCGCCGCGCCGGCCGCCACGGAAACCAACGCGCCCGCCTGCGCATTCGTCATCCCCAAAAACGACCTTGGATTGATGCGTATAAATTCGACCAAAAACCGCGCCACACCGGTAAGCACAAGATACGCCGCA
Organism: uncultured Acidobacteriota bacterium; assembly: GCA_963711875.1. Classification (GTDB taxonomy): domain Bacteria; phylum Acidobacteriota; class Terriglobia; order Acidiferrales; family UBA7541; genus Palsa-295. The sequence continues at coordinate 1,117,766 of CAVQFW010000006.1, read as the reverse complement.
AATACCTCGCCGCGGGGAATCGCCAACGCCGCCTCGCCGCGCGACGAATCTGCGCCGACGCGCGCCGCTGCCGACGCCGCACCGCGCTGCGCTTCTGCCGGCACGCCGCGCGATGACGCAATTTGCCGCGCGCCCATTCGCCAGAGCGCCCATGCGATTGCGCAGGCTGCGATCAATTCGTAAATCGGCGTGGGATGGACTCGCTCCGTGGTCGGGACGAGGCCGTTCGGAAAGCTCATGCCCCAGGGGAGGGAAGTCGGCACGCCGTAGTCGCCATCGCCCGACAGGAAACATCCGATGCGGCCGATTCCATAGCCGAGGGCGGCGGCGGGCGACCCTGCGTCCATCATTTCGAGCAGCGGAATTCCGTGCCGCCGCGCGAGAATCACGAACGCCGCCGTCCCCGCCAGCAATCCGCCAAACCACGCGAAACCGAACTGGCTGAAAAGTTCGCTCAGCGGGTGCGCGAAAAAATCCGCCGGAGTTTCAAGCACGTGGTAAAGCTTCGCTCCGGCAATTCCGGCGACGCAGGGAATCGCGATAAACAATTCCGCGTCGGCGGCGATTCCGCGGCGCCGGAGGTCGGCTTGCAGCACGAAAAATGCCGCCAGCATCGCGAGCGCGATCATCAGTCCGAACGTGGGAATCTGGAGCCAGCCCAGGTGAAGGAAGGGAATCATCGGCCGCCAGTTTACAGCCTTTCGGAAATTGTAACCAATACGTGCATCGCTGCATCGAATGTATTAGAGTTGGGCAGTTGGTTCTCACGTACGTCCGAGCACAGGCAGAAGTGCCTGTGCCACTGGTTCTTCTTCGCTTGTCCCAGAGAGCGAGGAGGGTGAAACGATGAACGGGCCAAGTACCTCCGCTGTAAGCGAACCTCGAAAGACGTCCTTCGGAACTCTTTTTGGATCTCGGCGCCTAATTCTCGGATTCAGCTTTGCGCTTGCGCTCGTTGTGTCGCCGCCTTCCGCATTCGCTCAGCGTGGCGGCGGTGGCGGTGGTGGCCACGCGGGCGGCGGCGGTGGTGGCGGCACGCGGCGGCGGCGGTGGCGGCGGATATTCCGGCGGTGGCGCGAGTCACGGCGGCGCGCCGAGCGGTTCTGGCACACAACGTGGCGGCGCGCCGGCAGGTCACGGTGGAGCAAATTCCGCGACCGGGTCGCATGCCAACGTTCCGGGCTCGGGCGCTGCGTCTTCTCGATTCATCGGCGGCAATAATACGTGGCAGGCGCCGCCTTCCGCTTCTCGAAGCAGCGCGCCGCCATCGCAGCACTTTGTTTCGATGGACGAAGCCGACGCTTCCGCCGCGCGCACGACGAATTCGTCCGGCGCGCGCGCGATGAACGCGCCCGTCGAACCAAAAGGGATGCGCGGCCCCCTGAGCGCTTCGACGGCGATGCGCAACTCGTTTGCCGGTGCGCAGGCGATTGCTGCGCCACCGCACATTCCGCGCTTTCCGCCACGTCGCAATCAGCCGGTTATTTTCATCGGCGGAGTCGGCGCGTGCGCCTACGGATTTTATCCCGGCTTCTGCGGCATCGCAGGTTGCGGCTACGGTTGCGGCTTCGGTTTCGGCCCCTACGGCTACAGTTGGGCCTGCGATCCTTTCTGGGGCTGCCCGTCGGGCTACCTCGGCTACTACGGCTACTACGGCGGCGGCGGCTACGGAAACACAATTTACGGCGACACCGGCGGCGATACCGGTTACGAAACCGCGCCCTCGAACGAGCCGAACCCCAGCCACTTCGCCTACCCGCCAGGCGAAGTCACCGCCAGCGGCAGCGAGTCCGCCGCAGCCGCGCCCGAAGTGGTGCTGTTCCTCCGCGACGGCACAGTCTACTCCATTGACGATTACTGGGTAGCCGGCGGCAAGCTCCACTACGTAACAAACTACGGCGGCGAAAACTCAATCGACCTCAACCTGATCGACATGCAACAAACGGTCGACGTGAACGCGAAGCGAGGAATCAACATCACGCTGCGCCCAGCGCAATCACAAGCGCCAGCGCCGCAAGATCCCGCGCCCGCGCCGCAGAATCCGCCGCCCGCGCCAAATCCCGCGCCAAACGACAACCAGAAATAGCCGCACTCGCGATCCTAGCTGACTCGGCTGGCCCGCAGCACCTCGGATCAAAATTTGATTACCCAAATAACCACTTGCATTTCACCTTTACTGCGCGTATAATTCTTTTTGTTAGCCTCGTACTGCGCCGATGGAATCCACATCGGCTTCCCAGCAAATCACTAACCCGAGCGTAATCGTGTGTCCGAGCGCCGAGCTGCGGTGCGGGGAACTCGAAATCGCGGCTTCGACCAAAAGTTACCTTGGGCCAAAAAGTTGCCTCGGGCCAAAAAGCCTGACGCAAGCCGCCGCCGAGCAAATATTCATTCCGACTCGCATCACCGATTCGAGTGCGCCGATTGGAATCCACCGATTCGAGTCCACCAATTCGAGTCCATCAATTCGAGTCCACACCTGCAAGCTCGCCAATTCGCGCTAACCGATCCGAACCAAAAGTTTCAAACCGTCCCGCTCCGCAGCTTTCCACCCGCTTCAACGCATTCGCGCCGCCGCATTTCGCGTTCCTCTGCGCCTCGCGCTCGCACCGCTGCGCTCGAGGCCAGCATCCGAATCCTCCGGGAGATGTCATGCCGAACTACAACGCACAAGTCCCTCCGTATTCGATTTTTCCGGGCGACGTCGCCCTCGCATTCAACAGCGAAGCCCCCGGCGCCGGACAAGCCAGCCAGCAATTCGCCATGCCCAGCTACGCCGGCTTTCCTGAAAACGGCCGCAGCGTCCGGTGGCAAACAATTTTCGGCACCGCGCCCTCGGCAATCAGCGTCGTGCTGCAAACGGCGATGACCGACGCCGACGCGCAGTACTCGACGATCGACACCTCGACAGCCACAGCCGGCGAAGCGCGCACCGTCACCGGCGTCCACGCCAATTTCGTCCGCGCAAAAATTTCGTCAATCACCGGCGGCGCGGGAATTACAGTCCAGGTGCTAGGCTAATCGCGCGTTCGTTCTTCCGGCCGGGGCGTAACAAGATCGCGTTGCCGTATCGCCCGTCTCATCGCCCGACTCATCGCCCGCTCATCGCCCGTCATAGCTTGTCTCGTACATCGCCCATCTGCGCCGCCGTCATTCCCACCACCGCTTGCGGCCGCGGCTGGGCGCCCTGTCTGCGCCCGCGCCAGCCCGGTACGCTCCTGTGCTCGAAGCATCACGACGCACTGCTCGGCGCGATCCTCGGATTTCACAATCTTGCGACACTCCCGGAATTTCCTTCCGTGAACGCCCAGAAAGCGAAACGCTACCATGCCAAAAAAGCAAAACTCCGCCGCTCCCGCGCCGCGCAAAAAGGCCAAACGCGCTCGCAAGAAAACCCAAGCCGCCTCGAACCCGCCAGCTGACCAGTCCGCATCCGCCGGCGCCGCTGCCGGATCCGCATCCGCTGCCGGCGCAAAAGCGGCGCCGCACCCCCGCGTCCGCATCGGCGACGCCATGCGCACCACCGGCCTCGACGAATTCAAAGTCGCCGCCACATTCGCAAACGTGGTGGACAAGCTCTCCGGCAAGACCGCCGGCGATGGTGGCGTGCAGAAACTCCTCGTGGATGTTCTGAAAGAATGCAGCCGCCATCTCGACGCGCCCAGCTCCGACCGCGACGCGAAAGATTTCACCGGACCGATCACGCTGATTCATTGCGTGCCGCGTCCGGACCGTTCGCCGAATGCACGGCCGCCGATCGAAGCTGAGCCCGCAGGCACCGTCCTCGACGTGAAATCTTTTCTCCCCTTACCCAAGGAGGCGCCATGAGCGCAAGCAAAACCACGATCGGATACATGGTTCAACTCGGCGGAATTGGCGCGTTCGCAATAGGCGCCGTTCTCAGCTTTCATCACGCCGCCATCGCTGCGGCCTTCGTCGGCGGCGCCGCCGCATATTTCGTGGGACAGAAGATTCGCACTCTCCCGACAAGCCCGATTGCGATCGCGCCGGCGGCTGCTGCGAAGACGAAGACTTCCTGAAGCTTAATTTTGCATGTCGGTATGCTTACGAGCGCCCGTCTCGTCCACTCATGCTTCCATGGCCTCCAGCTCCCATCCATTTGTTGACGTCGCCTCTGGGCTCGATCGCTGGCTGGAAGACGAGTCCGCGCGCATCGCCGCCGAGAATCCCGGCCGGCTGCAGTGCACGCTTTTCTACAAGCCGTTCGCGAAGCAGCGCCTGTTTCACGCCGCGCCTGAAAAATACCGCCTGTTCGGCGGTGCCGCCGGACCGGGCAAATCGAAAGCGCTGCTGATGGAAGCGATTCTGCAAGCCAACGAGCACGCCGACGCGAACACGCTTCTGCTGCGGCGCACTTTTCCCGAGCTCGAGCAAACGTTGCTGCTCTATTTTCGCCGCGATGTTCCGCGCGAGCTCTACGCGAGTTTCAACGACACGAAGCACGTCGTCACCTGGCGCAACGGATCGACCACGCGATTCGGCTACTGCCAGGCGGAAAATGACGTGTACCAATATCAAGGCGCCGAATTTCTTTTCATCGGCATTGACGAGCTCACCCTCTTCACGCTTCGCCAGTGGCAATTTCTTACCAGCCGCAATCGCTGTCCTGTGCCGGGAACTTTTCCGTGCATGGCCGCGGCCACAAATCCCGGCAATATCGGCCACAACTGGGTGAAAGCGCTGTGGGTCGAGCGCCAGGCGCCGCCGGGAATGGATAATCCCGAGTCGTACGACGCTTCCGACTACGGCTTCATTCCCGCGCGCGTCGTTGACAATCCGATTTACGCCGCCGATGAAAATTATTTGAAAGCGCTCCATGCGCTGCCGTCGCACATGCGCCGCACTTTTCTCGATGGCGATTGGGACGTCTTCGCCGGGCAGTATTTCGACCGCTTCCATGTCTCGCGCCACGTGCTGCGCGCCGAAGAAATCGCCTGGAAACCCTGGTGGCCGCGCTGGATCTCAATCGATTGGGGCTTCGAGCACCCGGCCGCCACGTACTGGCACGCAGCGGCCCCGGTCGCACAGGCCCGCCGGCAGGCGGCAGTTGAGAACGAAGCCAGCGCAGCCAATTCACCGCGCCAGACCGTCGTGACGTATCGCGAACACGTCACGCACCGCACCGCTCCGCGCGATCTCGCGCGCGAAATTATCGCGCTCTCCGTTGCACGCGACACTCCGCAGGCGGCAGTTGAAAATGAACTGTCCGCTACCTCCGCCCGCGAAAAAATCGACGCGATCTATCTTTCGCCCGACGCCTTCGCGCGCCGCACCGACGAAGCCTCGATCGCCGAGCAAATGGGCGACGTCTTCGCCGCCGCCGGATTCCCGCGCCCGATTCCCGCCGACAACGATCGCATCGGCGGCTGGATGCTGATGTACCAAATGCTCGACGCGAACGAGTGGCTGCTCACCGATAATTGCGTCGAACTGATTCGCACGATTCCCACTCTCGTTCGCGACATGGCTCGCGTCGAAGACATCGAGAAAATGGACGGCGACGATCCCGCCGACGCCGCGCGCTACGGACTAAAATCCCGCTACGCCACGCGCGCCGCAAACGCCTTCGAGCGCCTCCCCTACGAAGCGCGCCTCGCCGCCCGCACCGTCTCAGCCGATCCCACAATTCGCGCCATGCAAGCCCGCCAAGCCCAGCTGGAAGAATCGCGCCGCACCCAACCAATCTCCTTCCGCCACCGCCGCCGCTGAGTGTGGCGTACAAATCTCCGCTTCCGCGCACGCCTCAAACTCAAGAACGAACGCCGCCATGCGGCGCTTCAAAACGAAGCCCGCGCTGCCAAGGACCTCGATGACCATCCGCGAAATCTGGCGCCGCATCACCGCGACGCGTTACACGCGCGCTCTCGAATCACAACTCGCGCGCGAACGAGCACACAACGATCGCCTCCGCGCGGAAAATCGCGCTCTGCTGAATTCGATACTGGGCATCGCCGGCGTCCCGCCGCTGCCTGCTTCTGCAGACGATCTCGCATCCGTGCAGAACCAAACCGACTGGCTCCCGCCCGCTGCGGATTCGCAAAATCTCGAGGCGTCTGAAACGGCGGCGCCACGCCGCGGAGCGTTCGGCGCGGCTTCGTCGAGCGCAAATCGCTCCGGCGGAAATTCGTCGGGCGGAGGTTTCCGCGCCGCACCTCCTCGCACGCCAGCCCATCCATCGTCACCGGCCGCCGCTGCCGGCCGCCGCCAGCAGCTCGCGACGCCGATGCGCCGCCGTTCCTGGCCGCAGATCAACCGCATGCTCGAATTCGAATCCGCGAAAAAAGATAAAGCCGCCGCCGACGAATTAATCGCCACCCGTTCGTAACTCTCGCCAAGAGGTGCGCGGAAGCAGAAGCCAGAGCAAAAGCGCCGTCAGCAAAAGCGCCGGCAGGATGCCGGCGGTACAAAAACGCACCTGCGGTCGGCGCGTCGCGGCTCGACAACAAATTCCAGCCCATCATTCCACCAGGAGGCACCATGCCGTTCATTCGCGGGCGTTACCACATGAATCCGGTCGCGGGACAAGCGCTCGAAGCTGCGCGCCAGGCGGAAGCGGCTTTCCAGGCTCTCGAGCACGCCGCGAAACGCGGCCAGGAATCGGACGACCCGGAAGATTCCCGCGGCAATGGCTCGCCGCGCGGCGAGGCCGCTCCGATTCATCACGTCGAGATCGAAGCGGCGGAGCTCGTGCCGTCGCACTCCGGCCGCGCGCAACGAGGATTCGTCGCACGCGTGCACCGGAAGAGTCCCGCCGGTGCAACGCCGGCTTCGAATCCGGCGCCCGAAACGCACGTCTTCGCGCACCACAATGACCTCACGGATTTTCTGAACGACGAGTTCGCGAAAGACGTCGCCTGAGATTTCGCGGTGCGGCTTTACTTGCACACTCCCGTGCGCGCGATTTGTGCCAAGCATCTGCGCTCCGTGAAGAGGTCCGTGAAAACCCCCGCCGCGCACTCTGGGCCGCAAGCCACCGCGTTGTAACCGCCGGCCGCTCGAGCGCGTATACTTGCATGTACGCGCAGCAGCGCGGCAGCGCTGCAGCACGGCAGCATCGCGCGGCGGGGTGCAAGTCCGAATGACGTACCGGCTATACGATTCGCCCAGTGGACGGGCGCGCCGATGGATTCGGCGCAAAGAATCCATTCGCGTGCCGTGGTATGCGCGCCCGATGCTCACCATCTTGAGCCTTCTTCTTGCCGCCACCCTCGCGTGGCAGGGCGTGCGTTACGCACAACGCGAACGCCGCGGAAATGCGGGCGCGGTTCAGGAGACGCCCACTCCCGCGCCGCCTCTCCCCGCGCAAGATGCGTGGCAACGCGATGTCGCCGTGGCGCTCGATGAAGCGGTGCGGCACGCCACCGAAGGCGATGTAACCGATACGGAAATTTCCGTTGACCGCGCCACTTCGTTTCTCACTTTCGCGCGTCTCCATTCGAAGCCGGTGCCGCTCGATTTCTACGATACGGTGCTCGCGAAGCTCGACCAGATTCTCCTCGCCTACCACGAGAATACGCGGCTGATCGAGCACGTCACTCTCGCTCGCATTGAACTCGCGCAACTGCGCTCGTCGCTCGAGAGCGTGCCATCGGGCGCTCATGCAGCCGGCGCAAATGCATCGGGCGCAAATGCGTCTGCCGCGAATTCGCCAGGTGCGGCTTCGCACGGTGCAAATTCGTCCAGCGCGAAGTCCATCGGGCGCAAATCGTCCGGCGCAAAATCTGACGAACCGGCGGCAGGCCACATCCTCGCCGGAGCTCCGCGAGCGCTCGTCATCGGCTCGAAGCTCGACCCCGCATCGCTCGGCGGAAATTATCTGGACGCCACCTCGATGCCGCCAACCGCGGAGATCCTCGAGCCGCCATCCTCGCGCCTGTTCGTGGACGACGTGCGCGTCGAAAATCTCGCCATCGCCGGCGGCACGCAGACGCTCGACGGCATGCACTGGAAAAATGTAATTTTTATCGGCACCAGGCTCCGCTACGAAGGCGGGGAAGTGGACCTGCAAAATGTGCGCTTCGTTCATTGCATGTTCGGCTTCACAACCGACGGCCGCGGCGCCCGCATCGCCTCAGCCATCGCCGCCGGCAAAACCACGCTCGTAATCGAGTAGCCTCCTCCGCGCAACACACTTCCGCACGCCCCAGAGAGAGACACGAATGTCCATTCCGACTCACGCCTTGATTCCCGACGCATCCATCGTTCCCGTCGAAGGCCCGGCGCAATCGAGCGCCCCATTCGGCGCGAACAACGAGCAGCTTCCCGAGCGCCTGCAAGCCGCGCTGCGAAGAATCGTCCAGCAATTTTCGAGCGAATCGGAATCCACGCGCCGCCAGGAAATCCGGCGCATCAAGCAGGCGCACCAATTCTGGCGCGGCCTTCAATATCTCTGGTGGAACGAGCGCGACCAGAACTGGCACCTCCCGTTCGAGCAGAAAATGGTGGATGGATCCTCGATCGACGATTTGCCGCGCTACGAATTCGTCACAAATATTTACCAGGCCTTCGGGCTTTCGATCGTCTCCGTCCTCTCGCAAGACGTGCCGCGCGTGCGATTTTTTCCCGCGTCGGCGCAGGCGGAAGAAGATGTGGCCGCCGCGAAAGCCGCTACCGAAGTTGCCGGCCTCGTCGAGCGCAACAATCGCATCGGCAATCTGATCGTGGACGAAGCGTTTAATTTGTGGACCGACGGAAAAGTCGGCGCGTACGTGCGCTTCGTCGTGGACGGCCAACGCTTCGGCTTTCATCCCGAATCGGAAATCGCCGCGCGCGAAGTGAAAATCGGCGACGATGCGTATATTTGCCCCGATTGCGGCCAGGTGGTGCAGGCTTCGACGCTGCCATCGTCTTCTCGAATTGCTACGCCGAGCTCCCATCCCATTGCTGCACAGGCCCGCCAGCAGGCGGCTCCTGAAAACGAAGCCTGTGCCACTGAAACCGCCTGCACCGCATGCGGGGCGCTTCTCACCGAAGAAAATTTCGTCGCTGCTGAGACTGTCACCGTGCCCGCCGCCGAAACGCGATTGCGCGTGCCGAATGGACAGGAAGTAATCACCACCGTCGGCGGCCTCGAGCTAAAAACTCCGCCGTGGGCCAACGAAATGCACGAATATCCCTACCTCCAGTGGAATATGGAAGTGCATCAAGCGCGTCTGCGCGCGGCCTATCCGCACGCTGCGGACAAAATCGGTTCGCCCGTCGCAAGCGGCTCGCAGGAATATGAACGCCTCGCGCGGCTCGCGCAATCGCAGGGCGGTCCGCTCACCGAGGGCGGCGATTTCAATCTCAACCTCATCACGTTTCAGCGCACCTGGCTCCGCCCGTGGGCCTTCTTCGCGCTCGATGACAAATCTCTCCGCGACGAATTGCTCCAGCTTTTCCCCGACGGCGCGTACGTCGCATTCGCCGGCGACACCTACTGCGAATCGCGCACCGAAAATATGGACGACCACTGGCGCGTTCTTCACGCTCTGCCGGGCGACGGCTCGAGCGGCCGCCCCGCTCTCGGCGATGCGCTGATCAGCGTGCAGGAACGTTTCAACACGCTCTCGAATTTGCAGATCGAAACGTACGAATACGGAATTCCGCCGATTTACGCCGATAGCGAAGTCCTCGATTTCGACGCTCTGCAAAATCAAACCGCCGAACCCGGCGCGCACTATCCCGCGCGCGCTAAGCCGGGCCAGTCGCTCGCTTCCGGATTTTTTCAGCCGGAAGCCGCCGAAGTGCCGCCCGACCTCGCGCAGCACGCCGCCAATTTAATGGGACCGGTGGCGCAATTTCTTACCGGCGCGTTTCCCGCGCTCTTCGGCGGAGCGATGTCGAACAACGACACAGCCGCCGGTTACGCGATGGCGCGCGACCAGGCCATGGGCCGCATCGGACTTGTCTGGCGCCGCATGAAATTTTTTCACGCCGACGTGATGCTGCTCGCCGTCGATTGCTTTCGCAGGAACCGGCCGAATGATGTGGAAGTCACGCTGCTCGGCGCGGGCTCGGCTTTCGAATCGAAATGGATTCGCCTGGCGGACTTGAAAGGGAATTTGTTCAGCTACCCGGAAACCGACGAGCAATATCCCACGCTCTGGTCGCAACAGCGCGGCGTGCTGCTGCAGCTGCTCGCGAATCCGGATCCCGAGATTCAATCCGTCCTGGCGCATCCGGAAAATATGGCGCTCGTGAAGCGCCTGATCGGCCTCGAAGAACTCGTGATTCCGAACGAAGAGTCGCGCACAAAGCAGTACCGCGAAATCGCGCAACTTGTCGCGGAATCCCCAGTGATGAAAATGAGCGACGCGCCGCCCACATCAACAGTAGGGGCACGGCATGCCGTGCCCGAACGAGCCAACAGCACACTCGCGCCACACCAGCACAACCTCGCAACCACGATGTTCGTATCGCCCGCATCAACCGATCCCACAACCACGCCAAATGGCACGCCCCTGCCAAGTTCTAACGCCGGGCACGGCAGTGCCGTGCCCCTACTGAACAACGGCGGCGCTTCCGCCGATGACAGTCTGCGCGCCGATTCCGTCACCATGCTACCCAGCATCATGCCCGACGAATTCGCCGACAATCACGCAGTCGAACTCGAAATTTGCATGCGCTGGTTCTCGTCCGACGCCGGCCAGGTAGCAAAAATCGAAGCCCCCGCCGGCTACGCCAACGTCCGCGCCCACGCCATGCTGCACAAATCCTACCTGCTGAAGCAGCAAGGCGCACTCGTGCATCCTCCCGCCGCCATCCTGCAGCGACAGAACACGCCACGCAGTTAGTCGTTTATAAACATCGAAGCCGCGGCTCTCACTTCCCGCGATTTGGCGAGGTGCTGGGAATACGTGATGTGCCAAGCGAGAGCAAATGAACCTATCCAAACAAGACCGAAGAACATCCAGAAGGGAAGTGACCTAGAGAAGTTGATGCCGATTCCGGAGGTGTGCGCCGCGGCGAGAATCCCGGCTTCGAGCAGCAGCGTGACACCGAGATAAAAAACGCAGGTCAATACCGAGAGCTTGAGTAGAAAAAACATGCAGCCCCCTTCACTCAATCGTTGCCCAGATTATCGCACGAATCAGGAGCGGGGCGGGTCGCGGTACTTCGCTTGAACCTTAGTAGACGCTCCCGTCGCAAGTGCGCAAGCTCGATCGAGGCTCGTCCCGCACCAGCGCCGTAGGCGCGGCACAAACCTAGCCCAGGGCGGAAGCAGTGGGTACACTCCCCCCCACGCCCACCGAAATAGCTAGTGGTTCAGGAACACCGAGCTGGAATTTTTCAACTGCGGAAATTTCGCGAGGAACTGTGAGTTCGTAATGTGCCAGGCAAGACTGAACGAGGCCAGCCAAACGACCCCGAAAATGATTCCGAAAGGCACCGCCTGAAGGAAGTACATGAGGCCGCTCCCAATTCGAGCAGCCAAAAATATTGCCGCTTCCATCAGCACCGTAACACCGAGGTAAAACAGGCAGGTCAACACCGAGAGCTTGAGTAGAAAAAACATGCAGCCCCCTTCACTCACTCATTGCCCAGATTATCGCACGAATCGAGAGCGGGGCGGGTCGCGGTACTTCGCTTGAACCTTAGTAGACGCTCCCGTCGCAAGTGCGCAAGCTCGATCGAGGCTCGTCACCGCACCAGCGCCGTAGGCGCGGCACAAACCTAGCCCAGGGCGGAAGCCCTGGGTACACGTCGCCCCGAATTATCCGAGCGCCGTAGGTGCGACACACGGATCGGGGCTAATTTAAGAGGAATGAAAACCGACAGGCAAAGCCTGCCGCGGTAGGCAGGCCTGTCTTGCGGGAAGCCAATTTCTATTTTCGAATTTCTATTTTCCGCGCCGCGCTACGCGCTACAGCGTCCGCTCGATCGTGCTATTGGAAACTCGCGACGCGCCGTACACGCTTCTCTGCGACGGCGGCGGCGCCACCAGCCTCACCACATGCAACAGCCGCTCCGGCTTAAAAGGTTTCGCCATGCACACGACTGCGCCCAGCTGATGGCTCGCCGAGTAATCCGCGGGTTGCGCCGAGCGCGTCAACAAAATCACCGGCACGTGCTGCAAGCGATCGTTCCGCTTGATGATCAAACACAAATCGTGCCCGCTCATGTCCTCGCCTTCCACTTCCGCCAGAAAAACAGCCGGAACCGTGGTGCGCAGAACTTCGAGCGCCGCTTGCGCGGTGGAAACGATGATGATCGTGTAACCGTCGCTCTGCAGAATATTGCGCATCACTTCGGCAGTGCGCGGATCGGACTCGACCGCCAGCACCACCGTCTGCGGTTTCGCCGCCAGCGCCGGTTTCGGAGTGGGACCGCCCGGCGCGAACGGATCCGCTTGCACGCCTTTCTTCTCGCTCTTCGCTTCCGCTTTCGCGCCGTTAAATTGCACGGCCACGCCGTGCTGCGATCCGGGAAGCGATTCCACTCGCACCACTTCAGCGGCCTGCGGCGTATTCAGAGCGGCCGCGGCATTCGAATACGGAAACGTAACTTCGAGTTGCTGCCCTTTCCAGTAGCCGGCGCGCGCGCTGGTAAACAGCAGGCCATCGCGCGAGACGTCCACGCTCGTGCACACTTCTTCGAAAGGCTCGGCTGAATTCAGCACGCGAACCCGCACTTGCGCGGAAATTTTCGCGCGTTTGCGGCGTCGCCGTTCAATACCGGCTGCATTCGATGTCGTGGATTTTACTCGGGCCTCTGCGGAGGTCGTGGGAACGCTGCTCATGCCGCACCTCAGAATTCAGGGGCGCTTCCTCAGAAATGAATCACGTGCTCCCCGTTGATACAGATGTACAGCGCGGCGAAGGCCAGCGAAATAGTACCTTAGTTTCAAAGTGGAAATCGTCCGTACTGATTTGAGCAGTACGCGCTAAGTAGCGGATTCGCTTGCACCTGCGGGCTCGAAGTTTTGCACAGGTGACGTTGGTACAGGTGCTCCTCTGGAACACGACCTGTACCTTTTGCACTCGCGCCGCCAAAAGATCTTTGCGTACCGCCGGCATCCTGCCGGCGTAACCGTGGTTCGTCAGGGCACGGCTTCAGCCGTGCCAAAAGTCCGCAACGATATACGCGGCTTTAGCCGCTGGCTTCAGCGTGTGCCAACGCAACAAAACGCCATCATCGCAAATGCACATCCCAGAATCCGCGCACCTTTGGACGCTCTTCGCTGCAGGCCACGCCCTGCACGTCTGGAAACGCGCCAGCCTCTCCGCCAAGTCCACTCTCTCCGGCACAAAGACGCGCGTCGAATGGCTGCGCACCAACGCGCTCAATCTAGTGATTCGCGTTTTCGTAAACGCCGCGGCTTTCTCCTATTGGATCGCGCATCCCGACGCCGCCACTCATCTGATCGGCTCCGTCGGCCTCCCGGTCAACCTCACGCTCGAGCCAGGCCATGCCACCGCCGCGATGTTCGGCCTCTCAGGCGACAGCATGGTAGATTGGGCCGCCGCCAAGGTGCCATTCCTCCAAAAAGAAATCCCAGCAGTTAAGTAGCACAAGCCCCAGCCCGCGCGACCAACAAGCTCCCGCCACGCAGCAGATTTCGCCCCGCCACGGCTTTCGTCAGCGCTGCCGCCTCATCACGCCTCGGAGGAATCTTCATGCCACAAGCACCAACCGCAACGCCCGCACCCGCGCCCTCGCGCAACCCGACGCCCGCACACACGCACAATCCCGCACCCGCGCCCTCGCGCAATCCCACGCCGACTCCGCGCGCGTCCGATGACGAAATTCTCGGCATCGGGTCTTCGCGCCGTTCGACCCCTCGAAGCGCACACGCCCTGGACAGCGCGCTCGACTCCGCGTTCGACGCGGCCTTCGACGACAGCCTCGAAATCGGCGCCGACGCCGACGCCAGCGCTTCTTCCCGCGGCGCCCGCGCAAATTCCGGCGAGCAAACTCCGCCGACGCAAACGCCGACGACGCACGCGACGACAACGCCACCTCCGCACCCCGCGCCGACGACTCCGCCGCAGCCGAGCCTGCCCATCTCCGCGCCGTTTTCGACGCGAACCCCGAGCTGCGCGCCGCCTGGCACGACGCAAACGCCTACCGCGAAGCCTTCGACACTCCCGCGGCAGCGCGCCAGGCCACGGCGCTCCTCGCCGACGTGAATCGAATGGACGCGCTTTTCTTCTCGCGCCGCCCCGAGGACCACGCCGCGCTCGCACGCGCCATCGCCGATCTCGATCCCGCGTCGTTCCAATCGCTCGCGCGCGCCATCAACGAGCACGCCCGACCGACTCCCACTCGCCGCGAAGCTCACGGCGAAACCGCGCCACGTATTCAAGCGCAAATCGCTCAAGCGCAAAACGCCGATGCGCAAACTCGCGCCGCCGACCAGCCCTCCGAATCGAGCAGGGAAGCGTCGCAGCAAAATTCCTCCGCCGCGCACCGCGAAGCGCAAGTCGAGTTCCTCAATTCCGCAAACGCCTCCGCCGTCGAAAGCGTGCTCTCCGCGATCGAATCGCAAGTGGAGCGATTGTTGCCCGACGGCATTTCGAAAAGCGCGCGCACGCGAGTCGTCGGCGAAATCTACCGCGAACTCGATACCGCGCTGCGCTCGAATCACCAGCTCGCCTCGCAAATGCGCGACGCCTTCCGCTCCGGTTCGCTCGACGCGGATCATCAACGCGCAATCGTCTCGTTGATCACCGGCCGCGCGCGTCAGGCGCTGCCCGCCGTTGCCAAACGTGTCCTGAATGAATGGACCTCGACTCTCGTTAGCGCGAACCGCCAGCGCCTCACCCGCCAGCGCACCGCCGAACGCCGCGTCGACATCGCCGGCTCAGGCGGCGCAGGCAACGAGGGCCGGCGCTCGATGTCGCCCCGCGATCTCGACTACGCGCGCCTCTCGGACGCCGACATTCTGAATCTCTAAATTTTTTCCGCACGCGCCGAATCGCGCCGGTCGGCGAGCCGCGCGGGTTTCAGGTAGCGCCGCGAGCAAAACCCCGTGAAGAGGAGATTCGTCACGACGCCGCGCGAAGTTCGTTGGTCACCGGATTTTCCACCCACCGTCCGAGGAGGACACCCCGCTACGTTCTTTCCGCTGCTTCCGTTCAGAAATCGCCCGCGCAGCGTTGTCGTCGAGCAGAACGGTCGTCCAGCTCCACTTTCGTCCAGCTCCGCTGGCTTCCCTCACCGCCGACGCGCTTTCCGCGCCGCGTAAAACAATTCCGATCCCAAGGGAGAATTCAATCACATGGCTCAAATGCAGAACTCTCAATCCGTTGCGCTACAACTCGAAAAAGTTCGCGACAAACTTCCACTCCTCTACGAACGCGACGACATCCTCCTCACGATGATCCAGCAGCGCGGAGATGTCGAACGCGTCAGCTCGCGCAATATGCGCCTGCCGCTTCAAATTCGTCCGGGAGGCAAGGCCGGTCTCGCCAATATGGACGGCGGCGACTTGGGCCGCGGCTCGGGCACGGTGTACGACGTCGCGCAAGTAAGCCCGATTTTTTTTCGGCACGCCGTCGAAATCACGAAGCTCGTCGAATACGCTTCGAACGCTCCCGAGAAAGCCATCGAGAACGCCGCCAAGCGCGAAGTAAAAAATGCGATGGCGCAGTTTCGCGCGTTTCTCGACAAAGTGATGCAGACCAACGGCAACGGCGTTCTCGGCACCATCAGCTCGATCGCCTCCACCACATTCACGATGGCCAAGCCGCCCGGCGCGATGCTCGTGTATTACAACCAGACGATTCAGGTCTACGATCCCACGCTCACCACCAATCGCGGCTCGTGCAACGTCACGGCTGTCGATCCCTTCGGCAGCACGATCACGGTGGACGCGGTTCCCGCCGGCACTTCCGCGAATGACGTGATCGTTCACGATGGACTCACCGGAGCGCAGCCCGTTTCGCTTTTCGGTCTGCTCTATCATCAATCGAACGCGACCACCGGCACGTGGCTCAACTTGAATCGCGCCACGTATCCCGTCGAACTCGCCACCCCGCGCGTGAACGGAAATAATTCCACGCTCACTCCCGGCGCCGTGCGGCTTGCGATCAATAAAGTCCGCAAAGCGCTCGGCTCGAATCAAGTGAGCAAGCTGATTGCGTACACCTCGCTCGAGCAGGAACATCAGTGGGAGCAGCTCGGCGTCACGATCTCGCAAATCATCAAGGAAGGCGCGGGCGGGCGCGCAAGCGATCTCGATCTGCTCTTCACCGGCGAAAAATCGATGGCGGGCGTTCCGATCAAATCTTCCATCAACGCCAACCAGTCGCGCGTCGACTTCCTCGATCTTTCGCACTGGGGACGCGCCGTGATGCAGGACATTGATTTCTACGACGTGGGCGGGCAGACCGTGTTTCCGATTTACGGCGCAAGCGGCGGCCTGGCTTCGGCGTACATCTTTTATTTCGTCACGGGATTTCAGGTGTGGAACGAATCGCCTCGCAGCGGCGCGTTCATTGATAATCTCGCGATTCCCAGCGGTTACTAAACCCGCGTCACCAGATCAAACACAAGTTCGTCCTCGCCGCATTCTCAGCTGACCTTTCGCACCGCCTGCCGCGCAGCCGTGACCTTCGCCCCTGATATCTCGCAAGAGATACAAGCGAAGCACGCTCCGGCGGACGCGCGATCGGCCCCGGGGATGGCGGCGAAACGAAACGGGGCGGCAGCTCGGCAAAGAGCCGCCGCCCCAATTTTTTTGCGCCGCCACGCACAGCGTTAAGCACGCTGTTAAGCACGCTATGAAGCGCAGCGCCACGCAAGCATTTCGAGTCGCCGTTCGTACCGCCGGCTTCCAGCCGGCGTTTTTGCTCACGCAGTCGCGTCCAATCGCCACGCCCCCCACACATGCCATCGAAATTTTCCCGCGCTCGTCCATCCGATGCGCCGCGGATCCGCGTTACCCGTGAAACGCACGATGCGCCGGCGCTGATCGCAGAACGCGTCGCGCGCGCCGGCGGAACGAATCGCTTCGGCGAACCGAACTTTCGAGTTGTCTGGGGCGGCGCGCGCCTTGCCTGGATTGGCGGACGATGGACCGACCGCGACGCGCACGGCAACACGACGCGCGAATCCGTCGAGCTGCGCCGCGTTCCAAAATATTTGCCGGAAGACCGCTGGCACATCGAGCGATGGATGCCGCCGGAATCCTACGGCTCGCCCGAAGAATGGCACAGGCAAACGACGGAAGTGGAAGACGGCATTCGAATCGCGGCGCTCGGCCCCTATCCTTCGCGCGGCGAGTACGAACATTGCCATACGCTCGAGAACGCCGCAGGCGAATTCATGCCGCTCACGGCCGCGGCGTGCGATTGGATTGTGCGCGCGGTGGAATGGGCGCGTCGCCAGCCGCGCAGGGAATTGCGCGGAGCGATTGCAAACCGCGAAGCGCGCCGCGAGCACGAGTGGGACGCGGCAGTCGATGAAGTGTTTGCGTCATAACCCGGCACGTCGAAGCGCGATGCCTGCGCCCGGCACTCAGTTGTCACTTCGCTTTTCCACAGCCGGAAGCGAACATCAGTCGGCGCTCGGACTGTGATTGGTCTTTCAGCGTAGATCGACTGGCGCCTTGTAGGTGCCAGTTCTCGCCGCAAGTGTACGACACGCGGATGTACTTACGCGCCGGGACAGGCCTGCCGTCGACGTTCTTGAGCCGGACACTTGCACGCCCAGCTGTATGCTTCGGCGCGTCCAGTAAATCCTTGCAACAGATCAGCCGTAAGCGTTCCACTCGATTTGCGGATTCCGAGAAGTCCGATATTTGGCGTCCGGCTGGGATCACCATCGAAAAGCTGGCTTCCTTTTTCGGCACTGCCTGCGTGCGCTGGCATGTTGAAATCCTGGTTGTCGCAATCGCAGGGACTGAGCCCGCCCTGTCCCTCGAGTAGATACCATCGCGCGGAGCCAGGGAATCGAGCGAGCCCGGAAGATGCGCCTCGCATTTCGTCTGGTCATCTCGATCTTCTGCGCTAATCACCATTACGCTCCGATGATTTCACTTTACGTCACCCAATGCTCGAGAGCGTTACGCCGATGCCGCTTTCCGCCGGTGCGTAACTTCCGGTCACGATATCGCGCTTTCTGCGTCAGCACGCAAGATTCTGACTCGTCTCTGCATGAGTTGAATTCGTTCTGTATCGACTGGCAACTTCAGCCGTCGAGTTCCGACCGCATCGCGGTCGTTCGATCAAGCACATCGGCGACCGATGACCAGTCCCGTTCGCCGATGCAAGTCGGCTCGCCGAGCCAGACTCCGAACGGCGTCGCTTGCCCGTCGACGCACGACGAAATCTTCAGAATGTATCACTCGCTTCACGTGCGCAAGCTTTTTCAGCGCGCCAGAGGAACGCCTGCGCGATCTCAGCGAATGATATCGCCATTCGATGTGGGGCGTCATTTGCATGAGCGATCTGCGACTGAGGTGTCGCCACCTGCTGCAACTTGTGCGCCTGCGCTGGATCGCAAACAGGATTCGAAACCGGGACGGCCAGTTGAGAATGGGATCGTAGGGCCTTCATGATGAGTGTGTAACTCACTCGTCACGTTCGAGCGTCAGCTAATCATGATCTGAGTTCGGAATAGCAACGGTATCCACACTCGATGACAGCTTTGCCTCACATGATGCTGCACAACGACCCGGTTTGAGTAGCACAGGCTTCAGAGTTCAGCCAAAAACAAAAAGACACTCACTTGAACATGGCTACATTCAATCAGCGCGGTCCGCGGGATATTTTGGTGGACACTCGTTCCAATGGCGACGCGTCCGCAACAGCGGCCGTCGCGTCCATCTCCGACCAGGACTGGTACATCTCGCGCACGCACGGCGTCTATCACATCCCCGCTTGCGCAAAAGACGCGCCATTCGCTCTGCTTCTGATTACTTCGCGCGGCGACGCTCTCGATCTCGGAGATAACCGCCGCTTCCCATTCACGATTTCCGCGCGCGACATCGCCGAAGATCTGCTGCAGGATCTCCACGACCACGGAATCTTTGTCTGCGCCGGTGCGCGGCCCACCGCCGAAGAGCTCGCCGCTGCCACCACCCGCCGCGACAATTATTATCACGCGCTGATCAGCGACGGCGACACGATGTGGGCGCGCGGCCATTCGTTTCGCGAAATCTCCGATCTTCATCGCCGCGCCGCCATCGCCCTCGGAGTCGAACGCGAGTGGGCTTACGTTCCCACGCGCATGAGCGATTGCCCGGCGTGCGGTGAAAAGCTGAAGCCCGGCGTCGCCGTCTGCCGCCACTGCGGCGCCATTCTCGACGCGGAAAAAGCCGCGAAGCATGGCCTGCATGGACTGCCCGGCCTCCATAATCCGAGCGCGAACGCCAACATCCATTCCAACGCCAGCACCAGCGCCAAACAATCGCATTCGCCCAGGCCGGATTCTCCGCTCGAATTCAAATCACTCGCGCCCGACTCCGAGGAAAAAGAGAAGGCGGTCGAGCGCAAGAAGTGAAGTACATTAATTAGCGCTACGTGTAATCGGAATCCACTCGGTTCGCCGAACGACTCTCGAGGAAGGGAATCGCAATGACTAGGAATTCCACCGTCCGCGCGTTCGTTTTTGCGCTTGCAGTGATCGCCGCCGCAGCAGCTTTCGCCGCGCCATCGGCTCGCGCGCAAGGATCGCGCAAGGACGACATCATCTTCGGCCCCTCCGGCCATCCCGTTTCCGGCGCCACGATCCGCGTCTGCACTCCCGCCGCCACCGGCACGCCCTGTTCGCCGCTCGCCACCATCTATACCGACGCGACTCTCACCGTCGCCGCTCCCAATCCATTTCAAAGCGACGGCATCGGCAACTATCATTTCTACGCGCCCGCCGGCCGCTACGAATTGCAGATCACCGGTCCCGGAATCACCGGCACAGTTACCTATCCGGACATTATTCTTCCCGCCGATCTTTCCTCGAATGGCTCGGGCAACAATATCTCCGCATTCGGCCTCACTCTCGGCGGCAATTTGTCCGTCGGCGGAAATGCTACGATCACCGGAACTCTCAACACCACGAATTTTAATCCGGGCTCGTTCACTCCCTCGTCGCTCAGCGTGGGCGGCAATGAAACCGTTCAGGGACCGCGCCCCCGCGTGGACGTCACGGCATTCGGCGCCACGGGAACCGGCGCGGCGCACGATGACACGGCTGCCATCGCCGCGGCGATCGCCTTTGCCTGCGCCAACAACAACGCCACCGTATTTTTTCCGCCCGCTCCCGCTTACTACCGCGTGACGCAAACGCAAACGGGAACTTCCGCCACCGCCGCCATCTTTCCCATGCCGTGCGATCACTTGCATTTGCAGGGAGCGAACAGCGCGATTGAAGTTCCGCAGTTCTCGCGCGCGCCCGCTGTCGCCATCGTCGCGGGCCCCGGCGCAAGCCCGAATCCCGGTCCGATTTTTTCCGTCAACGGCCACAACGGCATCACGATCGAGAATTTCGATCTCGTTTGCGTAAACCAGTGCATTTATTGGGGCAGCGCCGATGGCTCCGGCACTGCCGCCGGCAATAATCGCCGCGTCAACGTGAATGCAGCCGTCTTCGCGCCCAGCGGAATCGCCACCACCGCTCAGCCGAATGCCGCCGACGTGATTGGCGGCAGCCTCTGGACATTTTTTGAAGGCGGCACCGCCAGCTCGAATCTCGGCACATCGCCCTCGATCGTGATCCTCAACGATTTCATCGAGCAGCCTGGAATTATTTCCATGCGCGACATGACTCTCGTCGGCTGCATCGAAGCGAAAAACATCACCAGCAGCGGAACAGGGAACTCCGGCAACTGGCATTTCTGGAACGTCACCGCCGAAAATTGCGGCAACGGATTCCTGATCGTGGATGATGACGGCGTGCATCCCTGGGGCTCGATCAGCGATTTGAGTTTTGATTTTTCGGGAATTTCCGACGCGAACTACACCTCCTACATCACGCTCAATTCCGGCTCGGGAAGTTCTCTCTACGGCGTCACCGTCAACCAGCTCCAATCGAACGGCCAGTTTACGATTCGCCTTTGCCAGGGCACCGCCAGTTTCATTCATACGATCGGCGGCGCCAGTCTCGCGGGCTCCGTGGGAGATTGCAGCGGCAACATGCTGGGCCCCGCGCTCGTGGACAACGGCATCGGCCAGGATTTTATCGCTTCGCCATCCGGCAGCATTCTGAATTCCTCGCGCACCGACATCGAACCGCAGGGAATTCCTTCGGGTGGCGCGCTGCGCACATTTGTTTCCGGTGCTGCTCCGCAAAATTCTTTCGCCGTCACGAATGTGGACCCGTCTCTCGGCTACGCAACCGGATTGACCACCACGTACGGCCCCGAAGCCGCCATCAAATCGAACGCAGCCGCTTCGATGGATGTGATGTTTCCCGGCTCGTACGCGCCCGCGAGCGTTTCCGCCACGCCGGCTGTCACCGGCGGCGCCACGCTTGCCGCAAATACTTACTACTACTTCGCGAGCGCCGTCACCGGCACGGCCAGTTGTTCCGGTTCGCTCTCCGCGCCATCGCTTGCGGCCACCGCCGTAGTGAGCGGCGCGAATAATTCCGCGATTATTTCCTGGACGCCTTCCGCGAATCCGGGAACCGGCGCCGTCAACGGCTACTGCATCGAGCGCGGAATCACAGGACAAGGCCCGCACTACGCCGCCGCCGCGCAGTACAACACGCGCTATGTGAGCGGCGCGGGAACCACCACTTACACGGACATCGGCACGGGATTGGGCGGCGCTGTCCGGCGCGCTCCCGTCGCCACTTCGTTCACGGGCGCGCACCGTTTCACCGCCACGTCGCTCGGCGTGAATACCGCGAATCCGCAATCGAATCTCGACGTCAACGGCAGCGCCGCCGTAAATTCGCTGAACCTCGTGCAGAAAGCAGAGCGTTTCGCCGGATCCGATTCGGCCGCGAAAATTAATGCCTGCCTCACCGCCGCTTCCACCACCTCGAGCGTTTGCGACGCGCGCGGCATGATCGGCACGCTCACCGGATCCGCCCACATCGCCATTCCCGCCGGCACCACTCTTCTCTGGGGGCAGGGCCAGCTCACCATCACCGACAGCTCGACGAATGACGCGATCGAATTGATGGGCGACGGCGCTTCGCTCTACGGCTACCAGGAAAGCGGACTCGGAACTATCGCCGCGCCCGATACGTCGGGCTTCATCACTTGCGCCACCGCGGGCTGCACCACGGTTCACAAACCCAACGCCGCTACGTCGAAAATAAATTACGTTCACGTCGTCGGCATGTACCTCGGCGCCACCGGCGCGAATTCAAAAGTTGTGGACCTCACGAGCATCGGACACTCCATCATCGAAAGTAATAATCTCGCGCTCGGCACCGGCGGAACTTCCTACGGCGTCTTTGGCGATACTTCCACGGGCGGCTTCGACGGCACGAACTCGCTGATCCGCCACAATAATATCGGCCTGAACTCGGCCGGCGATACGTGCGTCAGCCTCGCCGGCGTCTACAACGCGATCGTCATCGAGCAGAATGTCTGCACGCTCGCGCCCGCTTCCTCTTTCGGCTACGTTTTCAAAAAAGATTCCAGCGGCAACTATCCCGACAACGATGAGATCTACGGAAATGATTGCGAATCTTCGTCGGTGGCGTTTGGGCAGGTTTGCTACAACATCATCGGCGCTCTCTCGATCACTTTCGGCCCCAACAACCGCTGCGAAAAAGTGTACAACTGCCTGCAGTTTCCCTCCGACGGCTCAGCCAATGGAATTCACGTTCTCGACCCGTATCTTTCCATCAGCAATACCAATCAGATCAATCCCAACGAGCCGGCCACCTCCACCATCGCGATTGATAACAACGGGCACAACTGGCTCCCCTCCATGCACTACGGCATGAACGATCTTTCCGACGCGAACCTTCTCGGAAATTCCGGATTCGAAGGCTGGCAGAATTCCACCGCGCTGTATTACTGGGGCGGCGTCTCGGGAACGAACATCAATCAGGCCGGCAGCGGAATTTATTTGCAGGAAACGAGTGCGGGCGCGAATCCAGGAGTGGATACGTACACGCAGGGACTTTCGAACGTGCGCGTCGGCGACGGCGCCACCGCCGGCCTCGGCGTAAATTCCGCCTGCGTGCAGGTGGATGCGACTCGCGAGTACACTCTGATGTTTCGCGTCGCGTCCGGCTCCACGTCGAATAATTTCCGCCCCGGCTTCCGATTTTATTGGGACGCGAACTGCACCGAAGCCGATCGCATCACCACCGCATCGTCGAATGCGCGCGTCCTCGCCCCCGTGAATTACTCCGGCACTTCCACCAGCACCGGCAACTGGCAATCCACCAACGCGTCACTCACCTACAACAACGGAATCACCTGCAATTGCAACGTCACCGGAGCCGACTGGCAAGTTTCGACCGCGAGCGCCTGGACTCCCACGCGAAATTTCGGCGTAATATTTCGCGTCCCGAATGCCTACGGCGTTTCCACCACCGTCACGCATTCGATGCGCGTCTTCCTGCTCGAGAACACCGCCGCCGCGAGCAACTACGTTTATTTCGACGACGTGATTCTGAATCAAGGCCCGGTGACGCCGGACATTCGCACCGCATCCGTCCGCGATTCCGGCACGCCCGCCGTCTACGGATCGCTCGCGATCTCGCAGCACTTGAACCAGGGCGCCTCCGGCCAATTTGCCGGAACGGTAGCGCTCGTCGGCGGCACCGCAACGGTCACGTTCCCCACTCCGTTCGCGTCCACTCCCGTCTGCGTAGCCAACGATCAATCCGCGATCGCAACAGTGAAGGTGACGCCCTCAGCCACAGCCCTAACGCTAACGCAATCCAGCGGCACCGACACAATCAATTGGCTCTGCGTAGGCAACCCGAATTAAGCGGCACAAGCTTCGTTTCCGAGCGACGCCTGCCGGCGACCCTGTGCCACCTGACTCGCCACGCCGCGCTGCTACCAAAAAACACCTCGCGACGCGTATTGCAATCCTGTGCACGCTGTTACTCGCTCAGCTCGCCGCACTGATTTCCGGAGGCCCCGATGCCCGTGGTACCGACAACCGCTTACGCGCAAGCGGAAGACGCGCTCGTTCTCGCACGCGCGCTGGTCAACGATTCCTCCGCCTCCGTTTTCACAGACGCGCTGCTGATGCCGCTGCTGAATTCCGCCTATCGCGGACTGCAGCGCGAGCTCGCCGAAAATGGCGTCAGCGTCCTGGCCGAGCAGCAGGACCTCGACCTCGAAACCGATCCGGTGAGCGGAATTACGAGTACCGAGTTGAGCGACGTCTCGAGCCCGCAGCTTCCCACCGATTGCCTGATGCCGCACGCGATGTGGGAGCGCGCGACCGCCAACACCGCCGACGTTTTTGTCCCCATGGAGAAATTCACCAGCGGCGGCGGGATGCTGAATCTCCAGCCCAGCTCGTTCTTGCGGCTGTGGGAATGGCGCGAGGACAAAATTAATCTGATCGGAGCGACGCAGGCGATCACGGTGCGCGTCCGCTACGAAAAACTTCTACCCGCACTCGCGCTCGGCACCGATCCCGTGCAGATCCGCGCGGCAACCGATCCACTCGCATTTGCGACGGCGGCACTGGCCGCACGCTCGCGCGGCGCTCGCGCTCTGGCGCAGGATTTACTCGCCACCGCGCAGCTGGCCACGGAAAATTTGATTCAGCGCTACGTTCGCCCGGAACAGGTGAAAGGCCGCCGCCGCAAACCCTACAGCTACCACCGCAGAGTTATTTATTTGTGAGCGAGCGGAGCGCGGCACGATGCGGAGCGCGCCGCGATGCGCAAAGTAGCGCACTGGCGCGCGCGGAGTTGCTAAGGGTTCAACGCGGATGTTTGCCGCAGTTACGCGAAGCAGCGATTCGGCGCGTTCACTCGACGCAGTCACTCGCGCATTTACTCGCCGCAGGTGCTCGCCCGGCTCACTCGACGTCGAGCGTCACCGTAATGCCGCGCGCGGCGCCTTGCGTTGCGCCCTGCACGATCATGGTGGTTGAACCCGCCGGAGTGCCGATTATCACCTTCGTGCTGCCGCCGCTGCAGCCGACAATCACGAATGCAATCACGGAAACGATCGCGAGCATTGCGACAAAAGACAGCAACGGCGATCGCTCGCGCGCCCTTCCAAGCATACTTGTAAATACGCCGAGCAACGCGACACCGCCCAGCGTCGCCCACACGCCCGGCCGGATCATGCGTATCCACTCAGGACTTCCCATCGCAGGACCTTGGTGACCGAATTCGCGCCAACTCGCGGCCGGAAATATTTCGCCCCGGCCCAGGCGGCAAGTACGCACCCGTTCCCAAGCGCGACGTCGTCTGAAACGTCACCGAGACAGGAACGGGAGTTCCCGGCGTGGGAATGTTGACCGAATTGGCGGGCGAAAAGCTGCACGTGGTTTGCAGCGGCATATTGCCGGGACAAACAAAATTTACAGTGCCCGTGAAAATATTGTCGGGCACCACCTGCAGCATGAACACGCCTTTTTGTCCCGCGAGAATTGAAATTTGCGTCAGCTGCCCGCTCGCGAGCGCGATCTGGTAATCGTCGCCCGTTCCGGCCACCGCCGAGCTGAGCGGAATCGTGGCGCCCGTGTAATTTACGACGAGCGTCGCCCTGCGCGAGCCCGTCGCCATCGGCGCAAACGCCAGATTGATGATGCAATTTGAATTGGCGCGCAGCGTCGCGGTGCACGACGAAGACGAATTCACGAAGTCGCCGGGATTGAGGCCAATCGTTGTGATCGCGAGGCCGGTGATGTCCGCGTTCGTTCCGTTCGTCACGATGAACGGCGCGGTCGGCGTCGCTCCCGACAAAGGCTCCGCGCAGAAATTCGTCACCGACGAAAATCCCGGAGGCGGCGCGAGCGCGGGGCAGGGAACTCCGTCCGGCGGCACCGGCGCGGGTGGCGGCGTGAGCGTCACATTCGACACCGGCTGGCCGAGGCTTCGAATTTCAGAGATGCGATTGCGGCCCTGCTCCGCGACGAAAAGATTTCCGTCCGCGTCAAACACAATTTCTCCCGGCGCCGCGATCGCAGTGGCAGCCGCGGTGATTTTCCCGGTGAGCGCGTCCACGCGAAGGATTCGATTGGCCGCCGCGTCCGCAACAAAAAGATTGCCGCCGCCGTCAGCGGCCAGGCCCGCGGGGCAAATGCTTTCGGATCCATTCGCCGCGCCCGCACTCGCGCTGGAGCATCCGCTCGCGTGCGACGCGGAAGCGGCGGTAGACGCCGCGCTGGCCGGGCTTGCGCTGATTTGACTCGCGCCGACTAGCTGCGAAATCGCGCGCGACTGCGCGTCGATCGCAAACACATTTCCCGCTTCCGGAGCCGCAACGAAAATCCGGCCGCCATCCGCCGTCACGGCGATGCTCGCAGGCTGCGGCACGTGCGCAATTACTTCCAGGCGCCCGACCGCTGCCGCCGTCGCCGCGCGCAATTCGATCACGGCGTTCGCGGCGTGGTCCGCAATATAGAGGTTGCCCGCGCGATCGAGCGCGATCGCCATCGGCTCGGCGAGCTGCACATTCTGCGCCGGCGCCCATTTCCCGGCGACGCTGCGAATCACGCCCGCATCGCTTGCAGAACTTCCCGCGATGCGGCGAATCGTCGCGTTGCGCGTATCCGCGATAAAGATCGACCCGTCCGCTGCCACAGCCACGCCGCTGCGCTCGTAAAGCGAATCGAGTTTCAAATTCAACTGCGCGGCGGAAGCTGCTCCGCCATCGCCCAGCGATCCCGCGCCTCCACCGCCGGCAACGAGCGCCAGATTCGCGCCGGCAGTCGCCGCCGCTGCAGCAGCGGCTGCGGCAGTAACAGCAGCGCCGCCGCCGCGAAGAGCCTCGGAAAGTTCGAACACGCGGTTCGGATGATCCGCGCCGGTGAGGAAAATTTCCGGGCGCGCCGAATTTTCAGCAGCTCCGGAAGCGGGCGCAAGCGCGAGCGCGCGAACCGAGATCCCGCTCGCCACCACGATGTTGCCGGCAGACACGTTGCCGCCGGCATTGCCAGTCGCGCCCGCCGCATTGCTCTGCGCTCGAAGTTTCGGCAGGAAATAAAAAAGACCCAGCGCGCCAATCACTGCCAAGGCACAAACAATTCGAAATCTCCGCAAAAGTTTCTCCCGTTCCCGTTCGATGCCCTGGCTGCAGGCCTGAATGCTGGAAGCCCCGCGAGGGGTTCCTCAAATCTCGTGCGTTTGGATTCGCATGCGAGCGTTCGGGTTGCGTCGCAAACCAGAAATCATAGCACGACGCCTTTCGCTTTGTAGCACCGCCCTTTCGCAGCACCATCCCGATTCTCAAAAACATCCAGGAGGCAGTATGGCACTCACATTTACGCTCGTAGATTCGTGGGACGACGGAAAGCGCATTCACGTCTCCGGCACGGTTCTCGCGTCTGGAAATTATGCGACGAATGGCGACACGCTCGATCTTTCTCAATCGCCGCTCGTCGCTTCCACCCAGCCGCCCATCAGCGGCACGGCCTGGATGGACGGGCTCGCCGGCTACGACTACGTTTTTATTCCCGGCGCGGCGCTGAATTCGAACAAAGTGAAAATCTTCCAGCAGGGCGCGAGTGCCGGCGCATTTCCCGAGCTCGCCGCCGGCGCCTACCCCGGCGCGATCACCGCCGACACCGTCACGTTCTACGGAATTTTCAAAAAACTTCAGTAAGCCGCAGATGCGGACAGGGTGCCATGTCGATCGAAACTTTTTCGCCGTTGCCGCTCACTGTTTTCGGAACCTGGGTCACGCTGCTGGACCCCTCCGACGCGCCCGCCGGAATGTCGCCCGCTCTCGGCGACGTGGAATTTTTTCCCGGCGGCGTACGCACGCGCCCGGGGCTCGTCTCGCAATTCACGCCGCTCGCCGGCGCGCCCAACGTCAACGCGCTCAAGACCTACATCACCACGAATCTCGTCCAGCGCCTGCTCGTTCTCGATTCGCACGGAACCATCTACAAAGAAACTTCGCCGGGAACGCTTTCGCTCGTCGCCGCCGGGCTTGCGCCTGATTTATTTTTCGATTCGACGACGCACTTCGGCCGCGAGTACATGGCATTTTCCGACGGCCTCGTCGGCCAGGATCTCCCGCGACAGTTCGACGATACGTTTTTCGATCGCGTGAGCCAGATGGGCCCGGGCGAAGGCGCCGCGCTGGCCGATTCCGTGAACGCGGGAAATATTTCTCCGGGCGTGCATCAGTGCGCCGTCGTTTTCGTCACGCGCCAGGGATATTGGACCGAGCCTTCGCCGGCCACGTCCTGGAGCGCCGCCGGCTCGAAAAAAGTGAGCGTCACGAATATTCCCACCGGCCCGGCGAACGTGGTGCAGCGCTTGCTCGCGTTCACCGCGGAAGGCGGCGCGAGTTTTTATCACGTCCCGGCTTCGATGGTGCTCAACGACAATTCCACCACGTCGCTCGAAGTGGATTTTTCCGACACGATTCTGCTCAGCGGCATCAGCATGGACTATCTCTTCGCGCAAATTGAGTTGCCCGACCAGCTCGGCGTGATTGATTACGCCGAACGTTTATTCTGGTGGGGCGAGCGCTCGAAAATGTCGCAGTGGAATAATCTTTCGTTCGACGGTGGATGGGACGCCGCCGTCAGCGGCCGTCCGCTCGGCTGGCAACTCGATCCGGCGAACGGAGCGGGCGGCAGCCGCGAGCCGGTGGATGTGGTGTGGGGCGACGCGTACAGAATTACCGGCGACGGCGTAACGCTCGTTCGCGCTTCGATTTCGCAGAGCGCCAGTGTAGACAACGCCGGCGATCCGCTCTGCCTGAACGGCGTGGATTATTCCGTGCGCGCGCGCATCAAGCGCAGCTCCGGCCTCAACGCCGGCACGCTGCGCATTAACGCGTTCAGTCCCACGCTCGGCCTCATCGGCACCGGACTTTCCGTATCCTCCGGCGGAGCCACCACGAGCTATCAGGAATTCACCGCCGATCTTTTTCCAGCGCAGACTTCGCTTCCTTCCGATCTCGTCCTCCGGCTGTATGCCGACGGCACGCCCGGGCCCGCGGGTGAATCGTTTCTCGTAGACAACATCGAAATCTTCGAGACCAACGCCGCGCAGAATTCTTCGCTCGTCCGCGCCTCCGGCACCGCCGCGCCGGAAGCTTACGACGGCGTCAGCGGCATCATGGAAATCGCCAATAACAACGGGCAGGGAATTCGCGCCGCGTTCAAGCTCCGCAATAATTTATATTTCGCCAAGGAGCGCAGCCTCTACGTCACCGCCACCGACGGCGTCAACGAGCCTTCGCTCTGGAGCGTCGAAGAAGTTTCCAATGCCGTTGGCACTTCGTCCGCGCACGGAATCGGATTGGGCGAGGAATGGGTGGTGATGGCCGGCCGCTCGGGGCTTTATTATTTTGACGGCGGCGAACCCATAAAACTTTCGCAGGAAATTCAGCCCACCTGGGACGCGATCAATTGGCAGGCCGGTGAAAATCTGTGGGTCCAGGTGGATATTCAGAACAAGCGAATCCTCGTCGGCGTGCCGATGGGCACGGCCACCGAGCCGAATGAAATTCTTGTGCTCGACTATACCGAGGGCCTGCAGGATCCGCTCGTCGCGGCGTTTTCATCCGCCGAGCGTTCGCGAAAATGGGCGCCGTGGTTCATTGCCGCGAATTGCTGCGGCTTGATTGAACGCCCCAGCGGCGCCGCGCAAATTTTCTTCGGCTCGAACGACGGCACCAGCAAAATCCGCGCGCTCACCAAGGGCCAATTTTCCGACGACGGCGCCGCCATCAATTCCTTCTACACCACCGCGTTCCTCTCGAGCACCGGCATCAGCGGCAGAAATCTTTTCGGCTACATCACCGCGTACGTGCAGGGCGCCGGCTCGCTCGCGCTCTCCGCGTTTTCGCCCGGAGACGTCGCGCTCCTTCCGCTCGGCCTCTGGACGCTTTCCTCTCCCGCCGCGCGCGACATGGAGCAGTTCACCAACGTCCTCTCCGAGCGCATCTCCGTCCAATTCGGCACAAACGCCCCCGGCTCCTGGTTCTCGATCACAAAATTAGTCCCATGGGCCAAGCCAGATCCCTTCGCAATCGTCCGCGGCACAAATTAGCAATTGAACGCACGCCGCTCGAGCCGCAGCAGCTGCGCCGCAGCGCATTCGCCTTTCGTACCGCCGGCCGGCGCGCCTCTGCCACCAAAAAAATGCTCACAATCCCGCAAATCGAATCGCTCCGCCGCACGAATCCGCAACTCTACGAAACGCTCAAACGACTCGCCGAAGCCTCGCTCGGCCCCAATCAAGGCTGGAGCATCGACGACCAAATCACCGACGGCTCGCTTTTCGCGCGCGTCACTTCCGGCGCACTCACCGCAGGAAAAATCGATCCCGCGAAATCAGGCGTCCTCATGAAAGGATCCGTGCCGCCCACGTGGTCCGGCTCGTTCACCTACGTCTCGACCACCGCGAGCATCACGTGGACCTGGACCGCGCTCACAATATTTCGCGCCGACGGCTCGACGACCGCGATTCCCAACGGCTCGCTCGCCATCACCGCACTCACCGCCGGCACGTCGTATTATTTTTATCCTTACTGGGACGAAATCGCGCTCGCGATCGGCTGGGTCCCGGGCGGCGCCGGCACGCCCGCCAATGCGCAACCCGCGAAAACAAATTCGTCCGCGCAGCAGCAATCGCTCCAGGGACGCGTTCCGCTTTCGCAAGGCGCCATCGTCGCCGCCACCACAAGTTCCGGCTCGGGCGGCGGCTCGGGAGGCGGAAGCGGCAGCTGTCTGCGCGCCGGCACCGTCGTGCTCACGCAGGAACGCGGCACTGTCGAAATCGAATCCTGCAAAATTGGCGAGCACCTTCGCTGCCCCAGCCTCACGCGCGGCGAAGCGTGGACGCAAATCATTCGCCACGAAGTGCGCGACGCCGACACGTTTATCCGGCTGCATTTCTCGAATGCCGAAATGCTCGACGTGACGCCGCATCACATTTTCACTCTCGCCGACGGCTCACCCATGCGCGCCGAGCGCCTCTGCCTCAGCGACATCCTCGTCGGCCGCTTCGGCCGCGTCACCATGCAGCGCATCGAAACAATCGTCGAGAACGCGCAAAAAGTAACCATCAGCTGCGCCCCCACCCAACAATTTTTCGCCGGCCACTACGCCGCCAGCGTGCTAACGCACAACTACACCTTCAGCAGCTAGCGCGCTGGAAGTGAAATCATCAAAGATAATATTCAGCGCTTTCGGTGGCCCGTATACACGTATTCGACGCGCTCTCGATAGATGAGCATGGTGATCGCGATCAACCCGAGCAGAATAAACTGGATTGCGATATCCCACTTGGCGTAGAGGCAAATAATAGCGGGGACGTGAACGACCACCTTTGAGACCGTTAATTCTGGACAGCCGGGCAACCTAGCGGAGGCTGGTGGGAAAATATATTGGCCCAGAAAAGCGAATCCCAGGGTCAAAACGGTATTCGCTATAAGAAAGCCCGCCAAGACATTGAAAACAATCGGCGGCTTGTCCACCCAGTAAAACTTATGCGGTCCGTTACCTGGCATGTCAGCTTACAAAACAGATTCCCACACTTTTTCTGTGTCACGATCGCCGAATCCCGATAATAATCCAATAAGTAACGATTCCATTTAGAGTTTGTTTCAGTAGCACAGGCATTCCTGCCTGTGCCCGCGCAACAACACAGCACGATCGCGATGCTTGGCGCGCCCGCGACATCGTTCTTTTGTCTTCGTAGGGGCACGGCATGCCGTGCCCCTACTGAATTAAACGCACTGCAACCCCATGACCGGCCGCCGCTACTACATCACATCGCTCGCCGACTGGCACCGCCACGCCGCGCGCTTCGCAAATTCGCACTGGCTCGCGCTCGGCATGACGATACCGCCCCCAGCAGGGAACTGGCGGACGAGTCGCGCGCTGCGCCCAACGCCACCGCGAATACAAGCGCGCATGACGCCCAGCGGTCCGACGCGACGCGGATCCTCGTCCTCGTCGAAGCTGATGAAGGCGTTCACCTCGCGCTCGAAGACGACTCCGCTTTCGAAGCCCTGCCGCATCCGCTCGCTTCGAAACCAATTTCCGCGGCCGCCCAAGCCGCCCTCGCAACGCACGGCGTCGCACCGGGCGCGACCACGTTCGACGCCACCGAGCTCGTCTCCCGCGCGCATCCACTTTTGCGCCATCGAGTCTTCTAACCAACCGCGATGCGCATCCGCCCGTACAACGAATCCGATCTCGCCGCGCTCCAGCGCATGCACGAAGCGCAGGGCTTCGATTACACTTTTCCAAATCTCGCCGACCCGATTTTCATCTCGAAGCTCGTCGTCGAAGATCACGCCGGCCGCGCGGTGATGGCGTCGCTCGCGCGACTCACCTGCGAAATGTACCTGCTTGCCGATCCCGACGCTGGCACGCCGCGCGATCGTTACGACCGCCTCCTCACCCTGCATTCCGCCGGCGCGCGCGATCTCGCCTCCCGCGGCCTCGACGACGCGCACGCCTGGCTCCCTCCAGAAATTGCCGCACGCTTCGGCCGCCGCCTCGAGGCGCTAGGCTGGGTCCGCGACAGCGCCTGGACGCCCTACTGCCGCCGCCTGCTGTAAACGCGCAAGCACGCGCTCTACCACACACAGTAAACAAGGAGCCACCCATGTCACGAGGCGCAGAACGCAGCACCCGTCAGCTCACCGATCAGCAGCTCGCCCAACAAAATCAGCTCATCTCGCAATCGAATCAGCAGGATTCGCAGGACCGCTCGCTCCTCCTGCCCTCGATTCAAAGTTTGCTCACGAGTCCCGGCTACACGCCCGCCGAACAATCCGCCATCACGCAACAAAGCATGGGCGCAGCCAACACCGCCTTCGACGCACTCCGCGAACGCGCCGCCAATCGCGCCGCCGCCACCAACGACACCGCCGCCGCTCCCGAACTCACCGCGCAACTCGGGCGCGAACAGGCGCAAGCCCTCGCCAGTCAAGCCCAACAAAATCAAATCGCCTTCGCCAATCAGCGCACCAAAGACCAGCTCGCCGGCCTCAGCGCCCTGGGCCAAACCTACGGCATCGACACAAATCTCCTGGGCCACGCCATGGGCGTCCCCTCGCAGCTACTCGGCGTCCGCCAACGCGCCTCCACCGGCTCGTCAACAAGCGGCCTCGGCAGCCTCTTCGGTGTTGGCACAAGCATTGCCTCACTCTTCGGTTAAATAGCGCACGCGTCGTTCTCAAGTGCCGCCTCCCGGCGCCCCCGCGCTACGTGGTTTTCGTAACGCCGTCGCCATCGCCGTCGCTTTCCGCACTCCTCCATGCTCAAACTAATCGAATCCACGGCGTGGCCGATCGTCCTCACGTCGGTGATTCAACTCGTCCTCTTCATCCGCTGGATCTATCGCCGCATTCGCAACGACGAACTCACTCGCACGTTCGTCGAAGACATGGCCATCAACCACCTCCCGCATCTCTACGTATTGCTCGGCAAGCTCTGCGACAAGCAGGGAATTGAACGCTCCCCCGCGCCGCCCATCCGCTGGATCGATTACAGCGGCGGCGAAGACTAGCGCCACCAGCACGAGCACGAGCGCGCCGCGTGCCGCCTGCCGCATTCCAAATGCCGCACAGCTCCCCCAAGATTATGATGTCGCCCACCCGCACCGAACTGGTCGCACTCGCCCGCTCCGCCGCCGCGCAACATTCGCTCGACGCAGCTCTCGTCTGCGCCATCGCCGAGCAGGAATCCTCCTGGGAACCATTCGCGATCCGCTACGAGCCCGCTTTCCGCACGCGATACGTCGCGCCGCTTGGCCTTGCGCCCACGGAAGAAGTCGCGCGTTCGATTTCCTGGGGACTCATGCAGGTGATGGGTCAGGTAGCGCGCGAGCACCGATTCTCAGGCAAGAATCTCGCCGCGCTCTGCGATCCGGCCACGGGCCTCGACGTAGGCTGCGCCGTCCTCGCTTCGAAGCTCGCCGCCGCGACGAATGATTGGCCGCGCGCGCTCAATCTCTGGAACGGCGGCGGCAATCCCAACTACGTCGCGCAAGTCCTCGCGCGCCTCAAGAATTATTGAAAGCGCAGCCGCGGCCGCTCGGGCCGCTCGGCCTCGTGCGAGTCAAACGCCGCTCGATTTGCAAACGCCGCTCGATTTCCGTGCGTTCTGCGCAAGATTCGATTTCGCGCGCTCCAAAAAATGCTCGAGTTCCGTGGTTTCCGAATCACGTTCGATTTCGTGCGCTCCGCACACGCCAAACGATTTTCAATTTCGCGCATCCCCGACATCTCGCACATTCCTGACATCTCGCACATTCCTGACCATGACCTGGACCCTCGCAGATTTTCGCCGCTGGTGGATATCCGGCGCGCGCCATCGTTGGCTGCGCCTTCGCCGCGAACTAGATCGCGCGCACTCCGGGCACTCCGCGCGCACCGCTCCGCCGCCAATAGTTTCACCGCACGCTCGCGCGAATCGTCGGCCGTTGCGCACCGCCGCACCACCGGCCTTCCGAATTCCCGCGCCGCGCAATCTCACAAATTTCGGCGACATGCAATAACCGCAGCACGAATTCAAAACTCAAAGGAGCACCACGAAATGAAATCACTCGCAGCACCACTCGTCGCAGCAATCCTTCTCGCTCTCCCCGCGCCGGCTCGCGCGCAACACGCCGCCACCCTCACCTGGACCAATTCCGTCGACACGCCCCAAACCAACATCTACCGCGGCGCAGGCCAATGTCCCACCTCGTCGCCCAGCGGATTCACAAAGCTCAATTCCACCACCATCACCTCCGGCACATTCACCGACGCGACGCCGCTCATCGGCCTCTCCTGCTACTACGTCACCTCGTTCGCCAACGGACTCGAGTCCGTCCCGTCCGCTCTCGTCCAGGTGTCCCTTCCGCCGGCGCCTCCGACATCCCCCCAAGCCACCGCGAAATAAACAAGCGGAGCCAGCGGAGCGAGCCGGGCCAGCGGAAAGCCGCGTAACGTGAGCCAGCCGAACGCTGCGTAACGCGAGCCACCCGAGCCAGCCCAACGCCACGCCACCCGGGCCACTGACGATCGCCGTTCGTACCGCCGGCATCCTGCCGGCTCTTTTGCTGCACCCCCGCTCTCGCCAAACCCACAAGCAAAAAAAAGGCGCCACATCATGACTCGCCGCACTCTCGAAATTCTCGCCATCTGCATCGCCGCCGTTCTCGCCGCGCTCGCCTTCCACGCCTGGCTCTCCGCGCACGACGACCAGCTCCGCCTTCAATCCGTCGTCGCCTCCCAAAAGCAAGTCCTCGACGCGGCCGACGCACGCGAGCACGACCGCAACGCCACTCTCAAAGACGCGCTCGCCCAAATCGAAATCCTAAAGCGCCAAACGCAAACCCCCGAACAAATCCTCCGCGACCTCCCGAAATATCTCCCCCTCCCACAACCAATCACGCTAGCCCCAGTAGCAACAGCAACCGACGAAGCCGCAGCAGCAGCAGCCGCTGGATCTCCCGAGCCGACTTCCACGTCGCCCGCCGCCACCGCCGCGAGCGCGCACACAGCAGCCCAGCAGGGAACTACCGCGGCCCGCGAAACCCCCACTCAAATCCTTCGCGACCTCGCGAAATATCTCCACCTCCCGCAACCAACCACGCGCACGCCAGTCGCACCAGCAGCGCACGCCGCCAACGCGAACGCCGACGCAGCAGACGCGCCGCCGCGTCAGCCGCCACCTCATCGGACGCCGCCGCCGAACCCACCACGTCGCCCGCTTCCACGACTTCGCCAGCGCAAGACCAAGAGGGAACTACGCTCAGCAGCGAACCGACAACATCTTCCACCTCGTCGTCCCCCACCGAACCCGGCGCGGCCTCCGCAAATCCCACCGCAACGCCCGCCGCAACGGGCGCCACCACCGGCGCTCGCGGCAATTCGACAGCTCCCACAGAAAATCGCGCTCTCTCCAGCTCCGGCATCCCGCCAGGCCAACATCCCTCCGTACCGTCCTCGCCACCCTCCGCCACCATCGCACAAATTCCCGCCGCCGATCTAAAGCCCCTCTACGACTACGTCCAAGACTGCCGCGCCTGCCAACTCGAGCTCGCCGCCGCCAAACAAAACGCCACCGACACAGCCCTCAAACTCACAGCCCTAACCCATGAACGCGACGCCGCCCTCCAAGCCTCCAAAGGAGGCCCCTTCTGGCTCCGTCTCCGCCGCGAGGCCCTCTGGTTAGCGGTCGGCGCAGCAGCCGCAACCACAGCACTCTGCGCCACAAACCACTGCCGCTAGCGCGCCCGCCCGGCCATCGTCTCCGCAGAGGACCTCTGGTTAGCGGTTGGCGCAGCAGCCGCGACCACAGCACTCCGCGCCACAAACCACTGCCGCTAGCGCGCCCGCGCGGCCATCGTCTCCGCCGCGAGGCCCTCTGGTTAGCGGTCGGCGCAGCAGCCGCGACCACAGCACTCCGCGCCACAAACCACTGCCGCTAGCGCGTCCCCGCGGCCATAGTCTCCGCAGAGGACCTCGCCGCCGCCCCCCGTCCCACCGTCCCACCGACGCCACGCGCTAAACCTCGCCACCCGAAGCCGCAATCACAACGCCCCAATCCAACCAGCAACGCGCAGCAGCCCCTGTCCGCGCCTACGCCCAACGCCCCCTAGTTCGTGATCGCCACAGCCACCGCCGCCAGCGTCCGACGCGCCACAAGCACCGCAGCCGACCCCAACCTCCTCCGACAACCGCCAGCCACCCCGCCGACAAACAAATCACATTTACCCATTGACATCCGCTAACAAATCTTATGTTACATAGATCAAGGGCGCTTTTTACGGTATTGGGCACGGATCGGGTCTTCGGGACGGTGTGAAATTTGGGGCGTTTGTGCGGGGATGAGATGCGTGGGATGGAGTGAGCCGTGCAATGGGGGCGCTGTCTTCAGCTGCGTGCAAGGGGATGGAGGGCGCTTTGGGAACTTGGGGCGGGAGCATTTATTTACTGGACGGTTAGGGTGAGTGAGATGGTATGGGTTGATCCTGGGGATGGTGCTGAGGTGGAAGCTGTGAGTGTGATCGCGTAGGTGCCAGCTGGGGTGCCGGAGGTTTGACCGGCTATTCCTCCTCCGCCTGCTCCGCCGCAGGAGGCTTCGGCCACGGTGAGGATGCACGCCAAGGCTATGGCGGCCGCTATCTTTGCGAATGCTTGCGACTGAAGCGTTCGCAATATTCGCGGGACAGTGAGCGCGACGGATAGGGGCGGGGATGGTATGGCGAAGAGGCACTTTATAGCCGTGGCGTAGGCGATTCTTGCGGGGGGTGGGGATTGGGGCGCGCGCAGCTTTCCGGGGACAGAGGGCGCGCTGGCGCTGCGCACCAGCAAGACAGCTAGGCTCAATAGCAAGATGGCGAGGACGGCGAGCGTTCGCGTGAAGTGCGAGCGGAGTGTTGCCGGGTGCTCGGGGCGATTTAGAGAGGCGCGAAGTGGATTTTGCAGGACGGCGATTTCGGCAATGGAATGCGGAGGAGAATCGGATTTCGTCGAAGGTGAGTTGGTCGGGAGGGAGTTAGCGGCTGCGTCTCCGGCAGCGGCAGTGCCAGCGTCAGCGTTAGCGTTGGCGTTAGTGTTTGCGTTAGCGGCAGCGAGATCAGGAAAGATCGAGGTCGCGGCGGCGGTTGCAACGGCGGTAGCCGAGACGGCGGTGCCAGCGCCAGTGTGCGTGGCGGCGGTGCCGGTGGCGGCGTGTGTGGTGGTTGCGGCGGCGGCGGTGCGGGCGGTGGTTGAGATGTTGACTTGGAATGCGGCTGACGCGTTGGCGGGGACTGTTAGTGTGGCGGGGACGAAGGAGCACGTGGCGCCGGCGGGGAGGCCGGAGCTGGCGCATGCGAATGTGACCTGGCCGGCGAAGCCGTTCATGGATTGAACGTTGAGCATGTAGGCGGCGGTTTGACCGGCTACGACCGTGGCTGACGTGGCGCCGATGCCTGATGCGTCGATGGCGAAATCGATGCCGGCGCCGGAAAGTGTTACGGACTGCGGAGTGTCCGGAGCGTTGTCGGTGAGGGTTAGGGTGGCGGTGCGGGCGCCCAACGCCGCCGGGGTGAACGTAACATTAATTGCGCAGTTTGCGGCTGGGGCAACAGTTCCCTTGCAGGTGTCCTTCTCGACGAAGTCTGCGGAGTTTGGCCCAGAAAATGAAATGGCACCGACCTGTAGAGCGCCTGTTCCAGAATTCGTTACGGTGATTGCGAGGGGCGGGCTGGCGCTGCCGACGAGTTGGTTGGCAAAATTTGCGGCCGAGGGAGAAATTGAAATGGCGGCCTGAGTGGCCGTACCTGCGAGAGGCACCGAGTGCGGATTGCCGGCCGCGTTGTCGGACGCGAGAATTGAGGCGGCGCGATTCCCTGCTGCGACGGGCTTGAAAATCACGTTCACCACGCAACTACTGCTCGTTCCAAGGACTGACGAGCAATTGTTCGTTTGGCTGAAGTCGCCCGCGTTCGCACCAGCGAGGCTAATCTGGTTGATCGCGACGGCGCTCGTGCCCGTGTTCAGGAGCGTCAACGTTTGCGGCGCGCTGGATGTACCGACACTTTGAGGCGCGAACGTCAAACTGGTTGGCGAGATCGATATGGTCGGTGCGATCGCCGTGCCCGAGAGTGGGATGATTTGCGGGCTGCCGGAGGCGTTGTCGACGAAGCTCAGATTGGCGTTATTCGGGCCGGGCGTCTGCGGTGAGAAGTTTATGGCGACGATGCAACTCGCGGCGATGGCAAGGGTACCGCCGCTGGTCGGGCACGAGGTGCCGCCTGGCGCGATGGCGAAACTGGCTGCGTCGTTTCCTGTGAGCAACAGCTGCGAGAGCGTCAAGGCAGTGCTGCCGAGGTTTTTCAGGGTGATCATCTGAGGCGCACTCGACGTCCCCACGGCGAGCATTCCGAAGGTGAGCGAGAGAGGGGTAATGTTCACGATCGGCGCGGGGGCCACTCCCGTGCCGCTGAGAGCAATCACCTGCTTCGCGCCGGCGATCCCTCCGGAATTATCGATCACATCAACCTCGGCCTGGAAGGAACCGGTGCCGTGCGGCGTAAATGCAACGCTGATTTCGCAGTTGCCGCCGGGGGGAACCGCGTTCGAGCCGCAAGTAAACGCGGTGACTCCGAACTCGGTGGGGTTTGCTCCCGCGAGCGAAGGAACGCTGACGACAAGGTTCTGATTGCCTTCGTTCAAGATCGTTACGGTCTGAGAGCTGCTGGACGAGCCCTGGGGCTGAGCGCCGAAATCGATGTTCGAAGTGGAAAGCACGGCTAGCGGGCCGGCGCCGAGTCCGACGATCGCCAGAACCTGCGGGCTGCCCGGCGCGTCGTCGGTGACGGTAGCAAAAGCTTCCGCGGGACCGACTGCCATCGGCGAGAAGCTCACCTCGAAGGAACACGTGGCGCGCGGCGGAAGCGGCGTTCCGATGCAGGGGTCCGAGCCGACGAACGAAAACGAGGAGCTCGCAGGTCCGGCGATGGCGATGCTCGAAACAGTCAGCGGAGCGTCGCCGGTATTGATGAGCGACGCGAACAGCGGCGGGATATTTTGGGCGCCGACGGACTGTGCACCAAAATTGATGCTGAGGGCGGAAAACGAAACGCTCGGAGCGGGGATTGAGCTCTCCTGAATTGCCGACACAAACGCATCCGCAGCCGGCAACAATTGCTGGCAGCTCGCGCAGACCGGTTGGAAACCGTTTCCGGGATTTCCGGCGCGCGGGAAATCGGCGGCCGTCGAGCGGCCCGCAACGTAAACGTGTCCCAGCTCGTCGGCAGCGATTGCGTTGCCATCCGTGATGGCTGTGCCTCCAGGTGGCGCGGTGCCTGCGAGTGGCGTGGCGTAGATCAGCGACGCCGCGCCTGCGGACGTGGGATCGAATTTCGCTACGAACGCATCTTCGTTTCCATTGAATGGCTGAAAATTATTCAGCCAGGGGAAATCCCACGATGTGGTTTTGCCGGTGATGTAAACCGCAGCGGGCGCGACCGCCGAAACGCTCAACCCGAAATCGGATTGCGTGCCGCCCAGATAAGTTGAGTAAAGAAGGGAGGTCATCCCCGTAGTGGCATTCTGAGCGATGGCGGCGAAAAAAGAGTTCGCAGTTCCCTTCCGCGTTGCTTGCGCCGGGGCGCTGGCACCATTCGTAGGAAAATTTGCGGAATGCGTAGTGCCGGTGACGTAAGCGGTGGCAGGCATTGCCGTGCCGACGGCAATCGCGAGGGCCTGGTCGAGTGAAGATCCGCCCAGAAAAGTGCCATAGGCCAGATCGGAGGCGCCGGTCCCCGAGGGCCTGATTTTGATCACGAAACCGTCGGAGGGATCTCCGGCATAGGTGGTCTGAAAGCCATTGAGCGTCGGAAAAGTTGTGCCGGGATCGGAAGTAGAACCAGCGATGTAGGCGTTGCTGCCGGAATCTACCGCGACTCCCCCGACGCCCACTTGCGCGTTGATTCCCAGGTATGTGCAATATCTCAGGTGCGGCGATGTGGTGGTACGAAACACGGCGAGAAAGCCGTCGCTTACGCCACCTCCATTAGCAATTTGAAACGCACCCGCGGTCACTGGGAGGTCTTTCGAAGTAGTGTCGGACGCGATGTAGATTTCGCCTGCCGGATCGAGCGCGATGCCGCCGGAGTTCTGGGTGGACTCGGCGCCGCTGCCGCCGAAAAGCGTGGCGTAGACGAGCGTGGCACCTGTCGGGCCCAGCTCGGCGACGGCAATGTCGTTTGCGCCTGTAGTCAGCTTACTTCCGTCAGTGACGGGAAAGTCGGGAGACGTGGTAGTGCCGGTGATCGCGAGGTTGCCGGACTTGTCTACGGCGACCAGGCCACCGCTTTCGGCGCCGCTGCCGCCGAGAAAAGTGAGATAGACGAGGGAACTGGCGCCGCTGGCTGAAGGATCGATCTTCGCGACGAAGAAATCGGTCGAGCCGCCGCCGGGGCCATTCTGCTTCGTCACGGTCTCGCTGAATGTAGACGCCGAAGTGGTAGTTCCTCCGACGTAGAGCTTCCCTGCTGAATCGAGCGCGATGCTGTTAGCTGTGTCTTCTCCCGCGCCGCCGAGAAAAGTGGAATACACGACGGAGAGCGAAGGATCGATCACGAGAGCGGCGCGCGGGTTGCGCTTTCCGATCCGGAAGCCTACCGAGCCATCTGGTTCGAGCAGGTAGGCTCCGTCGATCGGGGATCGGATGAGCCGCGAGGTGCGTGGATCGGCCTTGAGTGTAGACGGACGTCGGCGGGTGGAGGGTTTGTCGAACGGAGGCGAGGGCAAAAGAGCCGGCAGGATGCCGGCGGTACGAACTGCTGTTCGCCGTTGGCGCCCCGTCTCCGCCATTACTTCGTACAGCGTCGGTTTGCGCATGCGCACTTGGACGCCGTCGAGGAACATCAGGAGATCGCCTTCGGGGCTCAAGCGCAGTTGATTCGCGCCCGAGATTCCCAGCCGCAGATGGCCGGCGTCTGCGGTGGGAGCGATGTGCAGGTCGAACTCGATCTGGGTATCGTCCTGGCCCTCGTCGGATTCAGGAGCGACGCCACCGCCTCCTGCAGTCGTGTGAGCGACAACGTCAATTCCCGGGAGAACAGAGCGCGCCTGGGCACGCGCGAAGTGAGGAACGTGCGTGTGCCAATTCGAGGGACGGGCCCCGATGAAGTAGTTGCTCTCGGTGCGAATGCGTTCAACGCCTTTCCAGACGACATTGTTATGCGGCGCAGGGTTCGGGATGGAAGTCCAGACGGAAGGTGACACGGCCGCTGCGTTTGTGAACCCGATGTGGATGCGCGGGTGCGTGTGGCGTGTGTTCGCGCCGGCGGCGGGCTCGATTTCTATTCCGCGGTTGGTGAGAAACGTTGAAAGATGGCGGCCGCTGGCCAGCAATGCCACCCGTGAGTCTGCCTGTCCTACGTTGGCCTCGAGCGAAAGAGGAATTGATACGGGCCTGACACGGCGAGTTCGGGGTACGGGTGAAGCGGGATTTGATCCGCGGCGCGCGGGAAAATTAAACGCAATGAGGAGGGCGGCACAACTGGCTAGCGCCGAAAGAGATATAAGGTACCGCGCCCTGCTCATTTTGGCCCTCCGCCGGAGACGAGAGATGCTTTCTCGCGCAGGCTTGGGCGTCCCAGTGACTGCCGAGACAACTGCCGGTAGTTCACGACGAAATGCGCTCGAGTGTGAAAGCGCGCTAACTATCTGCTGACGATCCGACGGCGTCAACGCGAGTCATTACGCAGAATTGCGAAGTCTATTGGTAGAAATACCGTGAGGGGTCGTCTTCAGCGCTTTCGGCAGGGCGATGGCGTGACGTGGCGAACGGCTGAAGCCGTGGCCTGACGAGGATTGCCCTCAGCGGCTAAAGCCGCTTTTTCTTCCCTGGCACGGCTGAAGCCGTGCCCTGCGAAAGCGAAGACTTGGCCTTAGGAACGAAGCTGGGTCCTGGCGAATATTGCGCTGAGTGCGCAGTTCCCCGCCCCGGTTCCCTCGCTGCGTTTGCCCACGAGTTCCCTTACGAAGCTCTTTCACGAAGTTGCGGTTGGGCTGGCGGCGCACGGGTAAAAAGCGGGGGTGACTGGGGCGTTTGCGGACATGCTCGTGTAAAATTGGGGGTGATGGTATTCGACCCGCGATCGGCGCGCGATGAGTCCTCGGGCAAGGTTACGCGTCGTGTGTTTCTGGCGCTGGCAGGCTCCGCGCTTGGAGGGCTCGCGTTATTGAGTTATCGGCGGCGGAGCTCGCTTGTTTCGGCGGCCGCGGCGGCGGGTCCGCCGGCGATTGTCGCGACCGTTGAATTTTCCGACGCGGGCGCGCGCCTGGGAATCGTCGAGGTGCCGAAGATCGTGAAGAGCGACGACGAGTGGCGCGCGCAATTATCGAGAGGCGCGTACGAAATCACTCGGCATGCCGACACCGAGTTTGCCTTCTCCGGCGAGTATTGGGATCTCCACGAAAAGGGATTGTTCCGCTGCGTGTGCTGCAAGACGGCGTTGTTTAGCTCCGATACGAAATTCGATTCGGGGACGGGTTGGCCGAGCTTTTGGGCGCCCATCGCGAAGGAAAATATCAATGCGGTGGAGGATCATAGCTTCGGCGTGACGCGAACTGCCGTCGCCTGCCGGCGCTGCGATGCGCACCTGGGGCATTTGTTCGACGACGGGCCGCCGCCGACCGGTTTGCGCTACTGCATGAATTCGGCGTCTCTCGTATTCGTGAAAGCCGCCTAGCGAGACGTCTTCTAATTGGGAACGATTACTTCGTACTGTTCGATCTTGCCGTCTGGCATTTCGTAAATCGAGAGGGCCACCGCTTTCTGCGCGAACTTGGCCTGGTAGTTCCAGTAAGTCATGCCTCCGCGATGCCCCGTGGATTGAAGCGTGAGCTCCTGTAAGGTCCCGAGCGGCAAAAGGCTGCTCGAGAAATCCTTGATCGCGTCTTCCGAGAAATAACTGTTGGCATTGTCCGTAAAGAGGGAGCGGTCGATTTTGCCGTGCTGCAAGTCTTCGAGAATTTGCTGGGCCTGCTGCCGTTTTTTCGCTGACTCCGCGCTATCCACCGCAAAG
Organism: uncultured Acidobacteriota bacterium; assembly: GCA_963711875.1. Lineage (GTDB taxonomy): Bacteria > Acidobacteriota > Terriglobia > Acidiferrales > UBA7541 > Palsa-295. The sequence goes on along the minus strand of CAVQFW010000006.1, from coordinate 1,074,218 downwards.
AGCGCTTTGGCAATCTGCCGGCCGATCTCAGAGGGAGCGCCGGTGGAATCCTGATTCGTCAGAACGACAATCGCGGCGCGATCATCGGGGAATACCAGGTTGTCAGACGTGAAACCGGAGACTTCGCCGCCGTGGTCGAGAAAGCGGTGTCCTGATTGGCTGTCGACGAAAACGCCAAGACCGTACTTAACGCCCACGCCATTTTTCAGACGAACGGCCGTCTGCATCTCCCGGTAAGTGGCGGGATTCAGCAGCCGCTGATCGAGCATCCCGATGTCCCACTTAGCAAGATCTTGCGCGGGCATGGCGAGTTCCCCGGCGGCGAAGAGCCAGCCTTTCCCTTCCTTCGGCGCGACGCGAAGCGGGCCGAGCGCGTAGCGCATGTATCCGGTGGCATCGGTGTCGCCGAGGCTGTCCTGGTCAATATTGGAGACGGATTGCATGCCGAGCGGGGCGAAGATTTGCGTGCCAAGAAATTGCAACAGCGGCATGCCGCTTACTTTCTCGACGATCAGGCCCGCGATCACGTAGTTCGTGTTGCTGTATTCCCACTTCGTTCCGGGATCGAAATCCAGTGGCTTCTGCGCCCAGATCTTCAGGATCTCTTCCGCGCTGATTGGACGGGTCATGAACGGCGGCACATAGTCCTGCGGCCAGTAATCCTGATATCCGGAAGTATGCGAGAGGACTTCGCGAATCGTGATTTCGTTCGCGCGTGTCAGGGCGGGAAGGTATTTGGAGATGGGATTCTCGAGGGAAAGTCTACCCTGATCCGCGAGCATTAATACCGCGGTGGCCGTGAATTGTTTGCTGATCGAGCCGATGCTGTAGCGCATTCCGGGCCGGGCGGCCGTGCGGGGATCGAGCCGCGCGTCGCCGTAAGCCTGGAGGTAGGCGATTTGGCCGTCCTTTACGATTGCGATCGATGCACTGGGAACGCCGGTGGTGTGAAGAACGTCCTGGGCGGCGCGGTCAATTTTGCTTCGGGTTTCGGGAGAGAGACCCGGGGCGTCCTGGGCACGCGCGAGAGGCACGCAGAGCGCGCCAATGATTCCTAACGCAATGATGATGAAGACTTGAAAACAATGTCGACGCACAGATGAAACGAGCACGGGATCCTCCGCCCAAATCACGCGAAAGTCTAGCACAGAGCGGCAGGCGCGCCGAGTTGGGGCGGAGCGGAACTACGCTGGTGGCGCGCGGAAGCAGAAGCTTCGGCAAAAGCGCCGGCAAGATGCCGGCGGTACAAAAACTGCATTTCAGGACTTTCGGAGGAGGCCTGAGATTAAGGTGATGAGGAAAAGGATGAGAAAGAGGTAGAACAGAAGCTTGGCAATGCCCGCGGCTGCCACCATCAGACCGGCGAATCCGAGAATGCCCGCGACAATTGCGATAATCAGAAAGATCACAGCCCAACGCAGCACGTTGAGACCTCCCGCGTGTCGAGTTCCCCGGCCTTCGTCCCGCTGCGCGACTTGCATCCGGCGCTCGCCCGGCGGAACGCTTGCTATTCCGTATGGCCTTTGCAACCGCGATGGGGACAGGTGCAGTTGACGTCCGGCATTTTTTCCATCGCTTCACATTCAGTGCTGCAGTATTTGCCGTCCGCAACTTCGCAGCTACAGATGGGGTGCGCGCATTTCTTGGGTGCCATGGATTCTCCTCCGGATTGGAATCTTGCGAACCTGTTCCGCCGATTGCGACGACCAACCAGCTCCGATTCGGGAACAACGAGTTAGGGAACAACGAGCAATACCCGCGCTCGAGCCGCTAGTCTATAACGAGACCGCGCGCATTGCCCATACAGCGAAAACCGGATTACAGGCGGCCCATAAAGTACAGAATGATCAGCACGAGCAGCACGATTCCCACGATGCCGCTTGGGAAATAGCCCCAGCTTTTGCTGTGAGACCACCGCGGGAAGCTGCCGACGAGCGCGATGATAAGCACGATTGTGAGAATCAAGAACATCGCTGAGTTGCTCCTCGCGGCGCGGGAGTTATCGTAGCCGTGTACACGGGCAGTGTACACGAATTAGAGGGGATTCCGGCGGAGGTTATGCCGGTACCGAAGGCGCCTCCTAGGTCGGCGCATTCGCTCTCGGCTGAATCCGCGCAACGTGCGCGATGAAGCAGCCGGCTTCGCCGTGACGCACATGAATGTATTCGATTTCGGGATGCTCGAAGATTTTCGAGATCGCGAGCTCCGCGGCTCCGTCGTCCACTTTCTCGCGCGCTTGGAGCCATCGGTCGCCGCTATATCCTTCGAGCATGAGCGGCAAGCCGCGGAGGCCGTCGGGAAATTTGTTTTCGAGCGAGTACGTGCCGCACTTCTCCTCGTGAACGAAAATCGGGCCGGGCGATGGATATCGATCGATTCCGTCGAACGGATTGTAGGTGAAGAGGATTCGCCTCTCCTTTCCGACATCGAAAGTGCGAAGGCACTGCCTGCACGGACCGGTTCCGCGGGCGAGTTCGACGTGCGCCGGATGTCCGTACTGCGGGGATTTGAGCGTGCTGCGTGCGGCGCGGGAGATTTCATCGGGAATGGCACGAACGCTGAATGCGAATTCTGACATGGCGAGCCTCCTGGCTGCTCCGCATGCAGAGTAGGACGAATCGCGCGGGCCGTTCTATCCGCTTCTTGCGACCAAACTTCGCTGCGCAATTCAAACGGGAGGAGGAAGAGGCTTGACTCGCGGCGATGGATCGCTACTCTGTTAGCCTCAACATGCCGACCTGGAGCGCAGACCAATATCTGAAGTTCGCCGATGAGAGGACGCAGCCGTGCCGCGATCTGGTTGCGCGAATTGCGGTACCGGAATCAAGACGCATCATTGATCTTGGCTGCGGCCCCGGGAACAGCACGGAAGTGCTGGCGGCGCGCTGGCCTCGCGCCCAGATCACCGGGTTTGATAGTTCCGCGGCGATGCTTGAGACGGCGCGCAAATCGCAGCCCCAGCGCGAGTGGATCCAAGGCGACATTGTCGAATGGGCGAACGAGAAGGGCGCACCGCGCTACGATATTGTGTTCGCCAACGCTTCCTTGCAATGGATTCCGGACCACGCTGCAAATTTCCCGCGACTTCTCGCGCGCGTCGCGCCTGCGGGCGCATTCGCGGTGCAGATGCCCGGCAATCACGCTGGTCCAACTCACCAACTGATGCGCGACATCGCAGCGTCGTCCGCCTGGCGAAAGTATTTCCCGAGCGGCGAGGTGCGCGAGTGGCACACGAGTGATTTGGCGCACTACTACGACGTGCTCGCGCCACACGCCGCTCGTCTCGAAATCTGGGAGACTTCGTATCTTCACATCTTCGCGGACGCGAAGGATATCGTCGAGTGGTACAAGGGCTCGGGAATGCGGCCTTACCTCGAAGCGATCGATTCTGAGCCCGAACGGCAGCGGTTCATGGCCGAGTATCTAGCAGCGATTCGTCCGCTCTATCCGCCGCGCTCCGATGGGCGTGTGCTATTCCCCTTCCGCCGGCTTTTTATGATTGCTTACTCCGCGGGCCAAGCGTAGGACTCGTCACCGAGCTGGACTTGGAGCATGCCTTCGACCGGGAGGACGTCAACCGGGAGGCCTCCTTCCCAGAGCGCGACGCTGAGGAGCAATTCGCGGCGATTTTTCAGGTCGAACAAGCCGCGGTTGAGGGCGACTTCCAGGATTTTGTCGTAGGCTGCTGAGACAAACGTTTCGGGCTGCAGGTAGCAAGCGCCGTCTTGTTCAACGACCGACTGCGTTATTTTTCGATCCTTTACGCGCAGCGTGATGCGCGTCTCGCGCGAATCCCACATCGTCAAGCGCATTTGAAAATCGGGGATCTCGGCAATCGCCTCGGCGACGGGATCGACGCGCAGGTAAAACCGCTCGGGCCCAAAACCATAATACAGATTGCCGAGGACGTAACTTCTGCCATGCATCGTCCCGCTTCGCTGGTCGGTGGAATACATGCCCGCGCCCATCCATTCGAAGTAACTGCTTTCGCGGCCGTCCACATTCACGTCGAGGAAAGAAGTCGGCACTTCGCGTTGGCCGCGTTCGGCGGCGCGCTTGATGGGAAGCGCCAGCGCGTCCGGGACCGATTCGCCGAGCTCGAAATAAACCTGGGCGAGATGTTTGCGGTAAAGCTCGTCGAATTCAGCGTCGTTCGACGAGCCGTGCTCAGGCCCGAACCACCAGCACCAGTCACTGCCTTCGGCGGCGAGTAGTGCTTCGTAGGCACTCGCGAGCCGCGCTTGGGGAGCGGCCGAGCCCGTATTAGCGCGTTGCGCCGCACGCTCGTACGTTTCGCGAGCGTCGCGCAGCAGGTCCCAGGCGCGCACGTCCTCGCTGTGTCCGATCCAAACGTCGAAATTCGCGCTGATCCAGGACGCGGGGAAAATTCCCTCCAGTTTCGGAATGTCGGGCACGGCTGCGATCGCTTCGGTCATCGTGAGCGGAACAATTTCGGGATCGCTTTCGAACAGGCCGTACATCTTGCGCAGGAAATCGCGGCCGTTCCCGGCGTAATGCTCCCACGCATTTTCACCGTCGAGGATCAGGCTCACCGTCGCGGTCTTTCCCGCGGGCTGGCGGTCGCCGATCATTCGAATGCGGCGGTGCAAATCCTCCGCGGCGGCGTCCGCACTCATGCGGCTGTACACAAAGCCAACGAGATCGGAGAGGTAGTGATCGCGGAAAAATCCGTTCATTGAGCGGCCGTTGCGTTCGAGTCGCCACGGCGTGTAGAGGTCGCCGCCGTTTTCGGGGTAGCCGGAGGCGTCGCGCCAGAATCCGATATTGCGGGTGCGGCCGAGAACGCCCTCGTCCGTGGCAAACCATTGAAAGCCCAGCTCCATCGCGATTTCAAGCGACTGGTCGGACACGGAGCCTTCCGAAGGCCACAACCCGGCGGGAGGCTTGCCGAAAATTTTCTCGTGGTAGTTTCGGGCGCGAAGCAATTGCTCGCGCGCATCCTCGGGATATCGAAAGGCAGGGTGCGGAAGCGGCGTATGGGGATTTGAGACGCGGGCAATGTCGGTATCGCAAAGCAGCGGGAGAATCGGATGATAGAAGGGCGTGGTTGAGATTTCGATCTGGCCGCGCTCCGAGGCGAGCCTGTATTCGGGAAGCACGGCGGAGATCAGTTCGAGTTGTTTCTCGCGTAGAGCTGATTTGTCATCCTCCGTGAAGCCGCTTCCCTTCCGCGCCAGCGCAGAAACCACCGGATCCTTGGCAAGATATTCTTCGTCCATCCACGCGAGCTGCGAGAGCACTTGCAGGTCGCGCCAGTCGTGAAGACCGAAATGCGCGACGCAGGCTTCCGTGCCGGCAGAGAGAACCTGGGAGCGCAGTTCCTGAAACCTGGGCCAGCGCTGAATGAAGTTTTCGTTGAGCTGAAAGGCACGCATCAGGGCTTCGCGTTTCTGCTCGGCGGCGAGCGAACCAGCGTGGGCGAAGGCGATTTCGAACCACGATTCGCGGAACTTCCCGCCGGCGTATTCCTCGATCTGCGCGGCCAGGGATGGGACGAAATTGAAAGTGGCGTGGACGCGTGGAAATTGATCGAGGATTTTTACCATCCCCCAGTAGTCTTTCAGGGCATGCAGTCGCGTCCACGGGAGGAGGTATTGGCCGGTAGAGGGATCGCGGTACTGCGGCTGATGCATGTGCCAGAGGATGACGAGGTTCACGCGGCTCATCTGGCGCGACCGTTTGCGCCAATGGCGATTAGAAGTGCACGCCGGCGAAGCGTCTGAACGGCGATGACTCGCTTCGCCCCGCTTCTACTGTCCGGGTTTTTGACGGTTGCCATATTTCCGCGGTGACGCTAGCAAACTGCCGAATGCAAATCAAATGGTTGTTCGCGTGAGGTTTTGCAAGTGTCGCGCGACGGCGCGGAAGCGGGTCGGGATGGAACGACCCAGAGTTAGGGCGTGCTAGAATGGCGGGGCGCAAATATGCGCCTGCTCGATCGATACATTACCCGCGAAGTTGCGTCCCACGCTGTGCTGGGCCTCGCTGTCTTTACATTTGTCTTCTTTGTGCCGCAATTGGTGCGTTTGATGGACTTGATCGTGCGCCACTCGGGCGGCGCCTGGACTGTCGCGAAGCTATTCTTGTGCTCCCTGCCTCCTGTACTCACGTTTACCCTGCCGATGGCTGTGCTTGTGGGCGTGTTGATCGGCCTCGGGCGGCTGTCGGCAGACAGCGAAATCGTCGCGCTGCATGCTTGCGGAATCAGCTTGCGGCGGCTGTTGCTTCCGGTCGGGTTCGTGGCGGCGGCTTCCACTCTGATCACGCTGTTGATGACGTTCTGGCTCAGCCCGATCGCGGTGCGAACGCTGCGAAGTCTTGAAGACGAGCTGCGATCTTCGCAAGCGCCGTTTGCCGTGCAGCCGCGCGTGTTCGATGAGCGCTTCCCGCACTTTATTTTATACGTGCAAGACGTGGAAGCGGCGGCGACGCACTGGCGCGGCGTGTTCCTGGCCGCTTCCGGCGCGCAGAACGGCTCGACGATTACAATCGCCGAAGACGCGACGATTATTCAGAACGACAGCTCAGGCGAGAAGGCGAGCGACAAGGCGGCCCTCGAGCTTCACCTCGGCACCGGCAGCACGCATGAATACGACCCGCGCGAACCGAACCACTACAACGTGACGACGTTTGGCGAGAGCGCCATTCCCATCGATATTTCATCCGCGCCGGGCGCGGGGCCGGGGCCGAAGAGTGCAGCCTTCTCGAACGCTGAGCAGTCGGTTTGGGCGCTCCTCCATGCGAGCGGAAAAGATTGGCGCGACGCGCGAGTGGAACTCCACCGAAGAATTGCGTTTCCGGCGGCGTGCTTGGTGTTTGCGTTGCTTGGCGTGCCGGTGGGCGTTCGTCCACGGCGCGGCGGACGCGCGACCGGCCTGATTCTCACGCTCGTCTTGATCGGCGGCTATTATTTTCTATTTGTGACGGGCGCGCACATGGCGCAGCAGGGCTCGATCGCGCCGTGGCTGGGAATCTGGATCGCAAATATCGTGGCGGTTGCAATTGGTTTATATCTTCTGGGACTGATCGAGAATATCCGCAAACCGAATTTCATCGTTGCGTGGTTTGAGTCGCGCTGGTCGCGATTCCGCAGGAGCCAGCGCCTGGAATCGGAAGCGGCACCGATGCCTGCGTCGAACGGGCGGTTGGAAAACGGATCGGTTCCGAACGGTGCCGCGAAAAGCGGCGTCTTGACGGCCGGCGGCACCCTCGCCCGGATACAAACCGTGGCGGGGATTCGTCGCTGGGCCGGACCCGGGACGGCAGCCGGGTTTCCGATGTTGATCGATTTTTATTTGCTCCAAGGATTCTTCTACTACTTCGGCGTGCTGCTCGCCGGCTTCGTATTGATTTTCGACGCCTTCACGCTGTTCGACATGCTCGGAGACATCTCAAAAAATCACATACCGATTTCGATGGTGCTGGAATTTTTCCGCTATCTGATTCCCTACTTCGTATATCAACTCGCGCCCCTTGCGACGCTGGTGGCAACGCTCGTGACTCTCGCTGTGCTGGCGAAAAATAACGAGGTGATCGCGTTCAAGGCGAGCGGCATAAGCCTGTACCGAATCGTTCTGCCGCTCACGCTCGCCGGGTGCCTGATCGCAGGCGGGATGTTTTTGCTTGACGACACATTCCTTCCCTACGCGAACCAGCGCCAGGATGCCCTTCGCAACCAGATTAAGGGGCGCCCCGCACAAACCTATTTTCAGCCGGCGCGACAATGGATCATGGGCGAGGATAATAAGGTCTATAACTACGAGCTGTTCGATCCGGACCACCAGCTCTTCGGCGGCCTGAACGTCTTCGAACTCGATCCCGCCACGTTTCAGATTCGCCGGCGCGTTTTCGCGGCCCGCGCCACGTGGGAGCCGAGCCAGAACACATGGGCGCTCGCCGGAGGTTGGGTGCGCGATTTCAGCGACGGGCGCATCACTCGCTACGCTCCTTTCAAAGTTTCTTCGCTCGCTGAATTGACCGAGCCTCCGGGGTACTTCCGCCGCGAGGTACGCCAGTTCTACCAGATGAATTGGAGGCAGCTTGGCAATTACATCGACGGGTTGCAAAAGGCAGGGTTCGATACAGCGCGACTCTCGGTGCAATGGCAAAAGAAATTTGCATACCCGCTGATTGCTGCAATTATCGTCTTCCTTGGCGCGCCCTTTGCGTTTCTTGTGGGAACGCGAGGCGCGATCGGAGGTCTTGCTCTCGCGGTGGGAGTGGGAGTCGTCTATTGGTTCACGGCGGCGCTTTTTGAATCGTTGGGCTCGGCCGGGCAGTTGCCGCCGGTGATGGCGGCATGGGCGCCGGATGCGATATTTGGATTCCTCGCGGTTTATTTCTTTTTGAAGATGCCCACGTAGAGATCATTCCTTGGAACCATCTCGAAGTTAAAGTAATTGTTTAAGGCCGAGTCGCCTCAAAAATCTTCAACGATTTCTGAAGTTGTCGGCGCGCCATCTTCTACCGCGGGACCAGCGAGCGGATTTTCTGAATTACCAGATCAGTTCCCACTTCGTTATAGCCGCCTTCCGGGATGATTACGTCGGCGTGGCGCTTGGAGGGTTCGACGAACTCGGTGTGCATGGGGCGCACGGTCGTCATGTATTGGTCGATGACCATTTCCATCGTGCGGCCGCGCTCGCCGATATCGCGAACCAGGCGGCGAATGAAGCGCAGGTCGGCGTCAGTATCCACGAAGATTTTGATATCCATCAGGTCGCGCAGGGCTTTGCTTTCGAAAATGAGAATGCCCTCGACGATAATCGCGGAGCGCGGGGCAAGGCGGACTGTTTCGTCGGCGCGGCGGAAATTTGCGAAATCGTAGGTGGGGCGCTCGATCGACTGGCCTTCGCGCAGGCGGCGAACGTGTTCCACCAGCAGCGGCGTATCCATCGAATCGGGGTGATCGAAATTCTGCTTCACCCGCTCTTCGAATGGCATGCCGGGGTAGTCTTTGTAGTAGTTATCCTGCTCGAGGACGATTACGTTTGCTTCCGAGAGCGCTTCGATGATGCGGGCGGTGATGGTGGTTTTACCCGAACCGGTGCCGCCGCAGATGCCGATTATAAGTGGACGGCTATCGAGTGGGCGAATGGTCGCGGGCTCCTTAGCGTTCGCTGAAAAAATCCCAAACCAAAATTCAGAAAACCCGGCTGGAAGCCGGCGGCACCCAAACTAGCCTTAGTGGTGGCTGTGTTTCCTGCGTTTAGGGGGCTTTCTGCCGGACCTCTTGTCTTCGATTACGGCCTGGGCGGCGGCCAGGCGCGCGATTGGAACGCGGAATGGAGACGCGCTCACGTAATCCATACCGACGCGGTGGCAGTATTTTACGCTCGGGCTGTCGCCGCCGTGTTCGCCGCAGATTCCGACCTCGAGATCGGGGCGCGTCGCACGGCCGCGCTCGATGCCCCATTCGACCAACATGCCGACGCCCGGGATATCGAGCGACTGAAATGGGTCGGTGGGAAATATTCCGGCTTTGCGCTCGTCCACGTATTCGGGGAGGAAGCGGCCGGCATCGTCGCGGGAAAGGCCCATCGTCGTTTGCGTGAGATCGTTCGTGCCAAAGGAAAAAAATTCGGCGACCTCGGCGATTTGGTCGGCAAGCAACGCAGCTCGTGGGAGCTCGATCATCGTGCCCACGAGATAGTGAAGCTTCACTTTAGCTTGCGAAATTATTTCGTCGGCAACCTTTCGAGTGGCGTCGTCGAGGATTTTCATCTCTTTTTTATCGAGCGTGAGCGGATGCATGATCTCAGGTATCACTTTAATGCCCCGCTTCTGGCAATCGATCGCTGCTTCGATGATGGCGCGCACCTGCATCTCGAGAATTTCGGGATACGTGATGCACAGCCGGCAGCCGCGATGGCCGAGCATGGGATTTGCTTCGTGGAGCTGTTCGACCCGGCGCTCGATTGCCTCGCGCGTGGTGCCCAATTCCTTCGCCAACTCTTCCTGCTTTTGCGGTTCGTGCGGGACGAACTCGTGCAGCGGAGGATCGATCAGGCGAATCGTTACGGGCAGGCCGTTCATTGCCTCGAATAGCCCGATGAAATCGCGGCGCTGGAATGGCAGGAGCTTGTCGAGTGCTGTGCGGCGCGATTCCTGCGTATCGGCAAGAATCATTTCCTGGATGGCGCGCTGGCGGTGAATGCTCTGCTCCGGGTGCTCGAAATCCTTGAAGAACATGTGCTCGGTACGCGTGAGTCCGATGCCTTCGGCGCCCATTTCGCGAGCGAGGCGCGCGTCCTTCGGCGTATCGGCATTCGTGCGAACGCCCATCGTGCGCACTGAATCGGCCCATTTCATGATGGTTTCGTAGGCTTTGGGAGGCTCGGGGCGCACGAGCCCGATTTGTCCCGTGTACACCGAACCGTCGCCTCCATCGAGCGTAATCCATTCGCCTTCGCGAACAACGCGGCCATTCGAACTCATTCGCTTTTCTTCGGCATCAATATCAATCTTCTCCGCGCCCACGATGCAGCACTTGCCCCAGCCGCGAGCGACGACTGCGGCGTGGCTCGTCTTCCCGCCTGTGGCGGTGAGAATTCCCTGCGCGACGTACATGCCGCCGACATCTTCGGGACTTGTTTCGCGGCGGACCAGAATCACTTTCTCGCCTTTCGCAGCCCATGCTTCGGCATCCGCTGCGGTGAACACGGCCTTGCCTACGGCCGCGCCCGGAACTGCGTTAATTCCTTCCGCGATCTTGCGGCTCTGAAATTCTTTTCGAGGGAGAGCGGGATCGAGTACCGGATAGAAAAGACGCTCCACATCTTCTTCCTTGATGCGTTCAAGTGCTTCTTCAAGTTTGATGAGGCCCTCGTTCTTCATGTTCATGGCCATCGTGAAGGTCGCCGCCGGAGTGCGCTTCCCTGCGCGTGTTTGCAGCATGTAGAGGGTGCCGTTTTCGACGGTAAATTCCATGTCCTGCATGTCGCGATAGTGCTTCTCCAGTTTCGTGCGGACGCGCTCGAGTTGCTGGTAGACCTTCGGCATGCGCGATTTGAGTTCGCGCAAGTGCATCGGCGTGCGGATTCCAGCGACCACGTCTTCGCCCTGCGCGTTGAGCAGGAAGTCGCCGAAAAATATTTTTTCTCCGGTGCTGGGATCGCGCGTGAAGCAGACTCCGGTGCCGGAATTCTCGCCGGTATTGCCGAACACCATTTGCACCACGTTAACGGCAGTGCCGAGAAGGCCGGTGATTTTTTCGACGCGGCGGTATGTGACCGCTTTCTCCCCCATCCAAGATTCGAATACTGCGCCAATCGCGCCCCAGAGCTGCTCCTCGGGATCTTCCGGGAAGGCGTTGCCCGTTTTCCGCTTGTAATAATCCTTATATTCGCCGACGAGCTGCCGCCAACCCTGGGCGGTGACTTGCGTATCGTCGGTGACATTCAGCTGCTTTTTCATCGCGCGCAAGCGGGTTTCGAGGTCTTCCTTCGGCAAGCCGATCACGACGCTCGAGTACATCTGCACGAATCGGCGGTAGGCGTCGTAGGCGAATCGCTCGTTCTGCGTGGACTTTGCGAGCGCTTCAACGGATTTTTCGTTGAGGCCGAGGTTGAGGATCGTCTCCATCATGCCGGGCATGGATTTTGCGGAGCCGGAACGGACGCTGACGAGGAGAGGATTTCGGGCGTCGCCCAGTTTTTTCTTTGTGAGCTTCTCGAGATGCGCGAGGTTCTTCGCCACTTGCGCACGAAGTTCTTTGGGATATTTGCGGCCGTGCTTGAAATAATAGTCGCAGGCTTCGGTGGTAATAGTGAAACCAGCGGGAACGGGTAGGCCGATGCGCGTCATTTCGGCGAGGCCGGCGCCCTTGCCGCCCAGGAGAGATTTCATGTCTCCCTTGCCTTCTGCTTTTCCCGCGCCGAAGAAGTAGACGTATTTCATGTTTCTCCTTAACTCAGCCGAGCGAAGAAAATCTGGCTAAAGTTGACCTCGCGCCGTCCTTCAAGCTTCACATCACGAGTCGGCTCGTCGACGAAAACCTGCCCGCTCGACATCTAAAGTAATCATTGAATCTGGAACTTTACGTTCGTGCCGCCGATCGCGTGGCGTCCTTCGATTCTTCTCCGCCCAGTTCCGAAAAATCAGCGATGGTTGAAAATTCCCGGAGCAGCGTTCCGAGCAGAGCGAGGCGGTTCCGGCGCACATCCTCTTCTTCAGCCATTACTAGAACTTTGTCGAAGAAGAAATCGACAGCCGGCCGCAGCTCGGAAATCTTCTCGAGCGCCTCACGGTACTTCTTCGATTTCTTGCGCCGCGTGGCCTCTTCCCCGATCTTCTGCACTACCATATTCAATTGCAACTCGGCCGGGTCGCGCAGCAGTTCCTGTTTCACCGTAAGTTGATTCTTGTCGCCGGCGACGGCGGACTTCTCGAGAATGTTTCGGATGCGCTTGAACGATGCTGCGAGCGGAGCGAAATTTTTCGTGTTACGGATGGCTTTGAGGGCTTCCACCCGATCGGCGGCGTCCACCAGGTCGTCTGCGCCTGCGGCAAAGGCGGCGTTAATTTCGTCATAGGCGAATCCGCGGCGCTCCCGAAGGATGAACTTCGCGCGCTCGAAGAGGAAATCGAGCACTTGCTTCTCGACTGCGTCGGATGCGTTGATTTTTGGCGCGTGCTCGCGGAGCGCCTTCGCGGCTGCGGAAACTGCGGCCGAAATGGAAAGCGAAATTTTCCGGTCGAGGATGATTTTGACGATTCCGAGCGCGGCCCGGCGAAGTGCGAAAGGATCGCTCGAGCCGGTGGGAGCTGCGCCTACCGCAAAACAAGCCACCAGCGAATCGAGCTTGTCGGCGAGCGCAACGGCACAGCCGGTGAGGTTTCGAGGAGTCGGATCGTCGAGGCCCAGCGGCTTATAGTGATCGTAGACAGCCCAGGCAATTTCATCGGGCTCACCTTGCGCACGAGCGTAGAGGCCTCCGACAATCCCCTGCAGCTCCGTAAACTCTTTCACCATCTCTGTTACGAGGTCGCACTTCGCGAGTTCGGCGGCGCGGTCCGATCCCGCCACATCGCCGCCGGTAATCCCGGAGCTGAACCACTGTTCGGCGAGCCAACGTGCGATCGCGCGCATGCGTTCTACTTTGTCGAAGTAACTTCCAAGGCGGCGCTCGTAAGTGACGTGCGCGAGCTTTGGCAGGTAGTCGGCCAGCCGACACTTCTGGTCAGTTCGCCAGAAAAATTGCGCGTCGGCGAAGCGTGCACGAAGCACGCGCTCGTGTCCGGCTCGCACGAGACCCTTCGAGTCTTTGTTGAGATTTATCACGGCTAGAAAATTCGGAGCGAGTTCGCCGCGGCGGGATTCGAGCCCGAAATATTTCTGGTGATCACGCATCACCGTGATCAGAATTTCTTCGGGCAACGCGAGGAACACTGGGTCGAAGCTACCGGTAATTACCGTTGGGTATTCGTTGAGGTAAGTTACGACTTCAAGTAAAGCTTCATCTTCGTGTGCGCGCAGATTCTTGCGGCCGGCGATCGAGCGAATTTCTGTTTCTATTTTCTTGCGGCGCTCTTCCGGACGAACGAGTACAAAGTTCTTCTTGAGCTTTGATTCATATTCATTCGGACCGCTGAGCGATATATTGCGCTTGCCGAGGAATCTGTGTCCGTCGGTGCGATTGCCTGAATTCAGGCCGGCAAAGGTGAACGGGACAACTTTCCCGTCGAGCAGCGCCACGATCCAGCGAATCGGGCGGATGAATCGTGGCCCGTGCGCGCCTGTCCAGTACATCGAGCGCGGCCAACTGATCTCCTGAATCGCTTGCGGTAGAATTTCGGCCAGAATTTTCGATGCGGGGCGGCCTTCGATCACTTGGGTGGCAGAAACGTACTCGCCTTTGGGCGTGTTTACGATCGCGAGCTTCGAAACTGGAATTCCCTGCTTCTCAGCGAAACTCATCGCGGCGCGAGTCGGCTCGCCGACGGCGTCATAGGCTACGGATTTTGGCGGGCCGGTGACTTCGCGCACCACATCTTCCTGACGAAGCCGCAAGCGCCGAGCAATCGCAGCGAGCCGGCGCGGCCCGCCGAGCGATTCGATCGATCCGTTGGCTTCGAGCAAGCCGTGCGTCGCGAAATACTTCTCAAGTATTGCTTGAAGCTCGTGCGCGGCCTTAGGGATCATCCCGGCAGGAAGTTCTTCACAGCCAATTTCGAATAGAAAATCGGCAACTGCGGGCGCTGCCGGCTTCTTTGCGCCGACCGTCTTTGCGCGGGACTTCTTCGCGCGCGCGCTCATGCTCGCACCTCGTCCGCTTCTGGCTGTCCTGTGCCGGACTGTTGTTCGAGCCACGCTTTCGCCGCCTGCGTGGCGAGCTTTCGCACGCGGGCGATCATTGCGGCGCGCTCGGTCACGGAGATTGCTCCGCGCGCGTCGAGAACGTTGAAGAGGTGCGAACACTTCAAGCAAAACTCGTAGGCCTGCAGCAGCGGAAATTGGATGCGGTCCTTCCCTTTCGCCTTCGGAAAAGCCGCCAGCAGGCGCGCTGCGTCCGCTTCGTATAGATCGAATTGCTTACGCGTCGCGGCTGCGTCGGCGTATTCGAAGTTGTACGCTGAAAACTGTTGCTCTTCCGCCAGGCGCACGGTCGAATAGCTGACCGAGTCCGACCAGCGCACATCGAAAACATTGTCGACGCCCTGTAAATAGGCAGCGATCCGATCGAGGCCGTACGTAAGCTCGACGGAAATCGGGTCGAGGTCAATTCCGCCGCACTGCTGAAAATACGTGAACTGCGTGATCTCCAGACCATCCAGCATTACTTGCCATCCCATGCCCCAGGCGCTCAGCGTCGGCGCTTCCCAGTTATCTTCCTCAAATTTAATATCGTGCTCCTTCAAGTCGATTCCAACCGCAGCGAGACTCTCAAGATAAAGGTTCTGAACATCGGCGGGAGAAGGCTTGAGTATTACTTGAAGTTGCGTGTGCTTGTACAGGCGATTGGGATTTTCGCCGTAACGACCATCGGCAGGGCGGCGGCTCGGCTGCGCGTAGACAACCCGGTAAGGATCGGGGCCAAGAACGCGCAGGAATGTTTCAGGGTGCATCGTGCCTGCGCCAACTTCGACGTCATACGGCTGCTGAAGGATACAGCCGCGCCTCGTCCAGTATTCTTCAAGTGTTAGTAGAAGGTCCTGAAACGACAGGCCCTGCTGCTTCACCGCACGCGCCCAATTTTCCCTGCGAACTTGCTTCTTCACGCTGGCGACTCCAGGAGTTCTCTTGCCTGCAGCTTGCGATCGATCTGATGTTCGATGACGTCGAGCATAACATCGCTCAGCTCGCGCGCAACTTTCGGCGGAATCATTTCTGCGTTGATTCGATCCAACCGTTCCGCAAGCATCTTTCGCGCTACCACCAGTGCCGCCGCCGATATCACGCGCAAGCCCGGCACGCGGCATGCCGCGCACACGAGGGCGGAAGCCCTGCGCGAAAAATAGGCCGCATCGCTCGCCACGAGCGCTCGTCCACATTTCGCGCAAGCGTCGAGCGCGGGAAGCCAGCCTCCGAGCTTCACTGTCCAGAGCGTGAAATACGCCAGCGGCAGTTCGGGCTTGCCCGTCTTCTTCACGGCCTGCGCTGAGAGCAGCAACAAACGAAAATTCGCGTCCGATGCTTCATGGTCGGGCAGAACCGCTTCTGTCACTTCGCTGAATACGGCCAGCGCGACGCCGGAGGCATAATCGCGAAAAGCGTCGAGAAACGATTCGATCAATTCGCACTGATTAATGCGGACCAGCTCGCGCGACGGCCGCTCGAAAAACCAGATGCGCACGTGCGAGAGGCGCTCGAGAGTCGAGCCGAAGCGGCTCTTCGTTTTGCGCGCTCCCGAAGCGACTCCGCGCACGCGTCCCATCGTTCGCGAAAGAAAACTGACAAGCCGATCGCCTTCGCCCAGCGGATAGCCTTGAAGAATGATGGCTTCGGATTCGTGGACTGGCATCAGGTGTCGGCGCGCCGACGCGCGTGGTACGAAACAAAAATTTTTATCATAGCAAGAGGATGCGGCGCAAATGATAAACGCATCGGCGAGCAACTAGCATTGCACTCGCAAAGAAAAATATTGAAGGTTCACTCGAAAAATAAGCTTCAAGTAATGGTTCCAATTCATGTCGAACGAATTCTTTTCATTCGCGCGCGAGAAAACCGCTCGCACTTCACAACGCTCGCGCAGATAATTGCTTCATGCACGCCTCGAATTATTCGCGAGTGGACGTATTCAGAATAGGGGTCAATTCGGCCGGCGCAATCTGCCACCTCGCTCACTCGCCTGCGCTCGATTCCAACGTCGAGATGGCTCGAGCGGCTATTGAGGCAAGCCGGAAAGCGCGCCCATGATTCCCCTGAAGAACATGATGACGCGGCGGTCCGTGCCTCTCGTCACTCTCCTCATCATCGCCGTCAATGTAATTGTCTTCGTCCATCAATTCACGATCTCGGACGCCGCGAACGAAACATTCATCCGGACGTACGGTATGGTTCCGTTGAAAATGCAGCTGGCACTCGCGGGCCACCACTACACTTTGGTGACTGCGTTTCTGCCGCTGTTTACCTGTATGTTTCTTCATGGAGGAATTCTGCACATCCTCGGGAACATGTGGTTTCTTTGGATTTTCGGCGGAGCGGTGGAGGACCGGCTGGGCCCGATTCCCTACTTGTGTTTCTATCTTGTTTGCGGACTTGGTTCGGGAATCGCGCAGGCCGCTTTCAGTTGGGGCTCAAATGTGCCTTCGATCGGGGCGAGCGGCGCGATCTCCGGAATTCTTGGCGCCTATGTGGTGTTCTATCCTTCGTCGCGAATTTTGACGCTTGTGCCCTTGTTCGTGTTTTTCTTTACGGCGCAGATTCCCGCGATTGTGTTCATCGGGCTTTGGTTTGTGGTGCAGTTCTTCAGCGGAGTGAGCGCGCTGAACGCGCCGCACGCGGCAAGTCTGGGCGGCGTCGCCTGGTGGGCGCATGTGGGCGGATTCGTGCTGGGGTTGATCCTGGCGAAGATATTTGATGGCGGCGGTCGCCGTGCCGACAGCTATACGTATGGTTGAGATATTGCCGTTGCTAGGCGAGGGGCTGGGCGGGGGCTGTGCTGAAGAAACCTCGAGTAGGAGTTTTGCTGGCCTCCACGGATATCTCACGAATTACATTCGTTTCGTAAACGATCTGAATCCGCAGACAGTTCTCGAACCACTATTCAAGAAGAAATTGAATTCCTGAATCCCGGGCAGCAGCTGGTCCCGAGGTCAAAACTTTCAGTCCGAATTTTCTCCAGCTCAAAAGTGATCGGATTCAACTACCACTTGAACTATCACCCGCGAGGGATGCCGGCCTTCACGAGATGATTTGAAATCCAGTCTCCAACTTCGCGCGTGCCCAAAGCGCCGCCGAGTTCAGCGGGAGTTTTGCCCGCGCGGAGGGCGGCGCGCACTGCGGTCTCTACGGCTTGAGACTCGGAGGCCCAGCCGAGATATTCGAGCATCATCCCGATTGTAAGGATCGCGCCCATGGGGTTCGCGATGTTTTTGCCGGCGATCGTGGGAGCAGAGCCGTGAACTGGCTCGAAGAGCGAGACCTGGCCGGGATGTATGTTGCCGGAGGGTGCGAGGCCGAGTCCCCCGGCGAGTTGCGCGCCCAGATCGCTCGCGATATCGCCGAAAAGATTCGAGGTGACGATCACCTGGAACTGCGATGGGTCGCGCACCATTTGCATCAGCAGGTTATCGATGTACTGGTGCGAGGCCTCGATTTCCGGATATTCGGCACGAACGAGCTTGAAGACGCGCTGCCAGAGATCGTGACCGAAGGCCAGCGCATTCGATTTGTCGGACATGCAGACGCGCTTCAGACCGCGCCGGCGCGCGTATTCGAATGCGTAACGAATGATGCGCTCTACGCCTTTGCGCGTGTTCAGATCTTCCTGCGTGGCGATTTCGTCGGGAGTTCCCTTCTTGAAGAATCCGCCCATGCCAACGTAAAGACCCTCGGTGTTCTCGCGGAAGACGATGAAATTGATGTCTTTCTCCGTGCGATCCTTGAGTGGCGTAAAGCGTTTATCGAAAAGGACGCAGGGGCGAGCGTTCACGTAGAGGTCAAGCTTGAAGCGCAGTCCGAGAAGAATGTCGGCGGCGTGAACATTTGTGGGGACGCGGGGGTCGCCCATTGCGCCGAGGAAAATGGAGTCGAAATCGCGGTGAAACATTTCGACAGCATCGGCGGGGAGCGTGGTGCCGTCGCGAAGATACCGATCCGCGCCCCAGTCGAACTCGGTGAGCGCAATCTCCCTTCCCGCCGCTGCCGCTACAGCTGTCAGAACCTTCACAGCTTCGGGGATCACTTCTTTGCCGATGCCGTCACCGGGAATAACGGCGATGCGCTTCTTCGCGGATGAATTCGGTTCAGGAGTCATGGAGTGTTGGCCGGGTGTAACGCTCGCACGAGCGGGGCGAAAATTCAAGCACGAGTGCGGATTAAAATCTGTGAACGGGATAAAGCGCCGAAGCTGCCTCGGGCGATTCTGTAGCTCAGAATTCACTCGAAGTGTCGGCAAGGCGACTTCGCGCGAAGCTTCGTCCCAGCTCATGTGCTTCTTTAGGTTCGCGATGAATGTCGAGGCTCGCATCTGAGTCCGAAAGCGCGACTCGCACACCGTGGAAACAATGTTAAAGCTATCTATGAAGGGGCCGGTCTGCGTCCATGAACATCGCGTGATAGATGAGATGCGTTGAGGAATCGACCCAGCGATCGAGCTCCGCTTTAGGCATTCGCACAGCTTGCGCCAGAAGGCTCCAGAAAAAGGTATCCATTGCGCGAGCGAGGCCGGGTATATCAACGCCTCGACGCGCACCGGGCATCTCCTCCAGCAATTTGAAGACGGCCGTGACGCGAGCCGTGGTCCAGCTATGAATTTGATTTTGCTTTCGCTCGAGGGCTGCATCCGTGAGCGCCGCCTCCTGCCAGGCGCGGTAGGCGCCCAGGTAGCGCAGGTCGTGCGAGAACGCCCGCGAGAGCAGTTCGCGCACCACGGATATGGGATCCTTGGCGGCTTGCGGTCGAAATTCCAGCTGACCCAATTTCTCGAGCAGTTCGTCCATTAGCGCGAGTAGAAGCTGGCGCTTTGAGCGATAGTGTTGGTAGAAGCTGCCGACGGGGAAATTCGCGCGCCGGGCGATTTCGTCGATCGAAGTGCTTTCGTAGCCCTTCTCGCCAAACAGCGCGAGCCCGGCTTCCTTCAGCCGTTCGCGCTTGTCGAGCGAACGCTTCTGCCGTGGCTCGGGCGGCAGTTTTTCCCCTGCGAGCAGATTGGGACGCTTTTTCATCGTGGCCTCGTCACCGTGCCTGGTTCACCGGAGCCGCCCCACGCGCGCGCCGGCCGTCGAATGCTCACGCCTACCAGGCCGCCTGCGCAACACCACAACATCCACCCTCCGAAAACTCCCGCCACTTCCGGAGACATGTTCGGAAACACGACGGGGAAAAACGCGCTTGAGAAGGGATCGAGAAGCAGGGTCGGAAGCATCAGCGAGACCGCGGCGCCGAACCAATCCGCGGGCGGAACATGGGCGCTTGTGCATAGGCGGCGCACGAGCCACGCCATCACCGGAAACGTGATCGCGAACAGAATCAGCGTCCCCTTCCAGTCGCCAGGGCGGAGGATGCCCTGCCCTGCGAGGCGCAAGGCGATTGTGGCAGCGAGCCAGATAACGAACCCCGTGCGAATCAGTCGAGTGTTCATAACATGAATATGAGTTCATATTCGTATACTGCCTCGAGGTTGTCAAGCGCTGCGACCCAAGAACTTCCTCCGTCGAAGCCGCCTACCCGAGTAAAAACCACGTCTGGCTTCGCCGTCCCCGCGAGGCGCCTCGCCTTCCCGACCAGCCCCGCCCTTCCCCCACACTTCTCCCCAATCGGCATTCGGCGTTGCTTTATGTGCCAGCAGGAACTAAAATCCGCGGCAACAAGGGTTCAGTCATAGCGATTTGGCCTACGGCTCCTAGCCCGTCCGCAAGGCCTCGTCGAAAATTCGTCAAATCCAATCCAAACGCGGCACAGATCCCGGCGCCGCAATAACCAAACTGGGCAGCACCGACCGAGACATACCGGAGGCACGACATGAACGAACTCGTACAGCTCGTGATGCAAAAGACTGGACTCCCTCAGGACAAGGCGCAGGAAGTGGTTGACGTAGTGATCAGCCATTGCCGTGCGAAACTTCCCGAATCGGTCAGCTCCCACTTGGACGGACTGCTCGCGACCATCGAATCCCCTCAAGCCCAGGGGCTTTTCGAGAAAGCAAAAAGCTTCGCGGCAGGATTGGGTAGCAAGACGTCCGGACAAGACGCGTAAAAATCGCGCATCCACTTGGGAGGATTCACCATGAAGCGATGGAAGAATTACGTATTGGCATTTTTGATTTCAGCAGGACTTGGTTGGGGGCTCGCCAGCGCCACGCCAGTAAGGGCGCAAGCGTCGGATTCGAGCGACTCGAGCACCACGACTCCCGCCAAGAAAACAAGCAAGTCGAAGAAGAAATCAACCGATGCGGCAGACTCGGCCGACGCATCGTCCAAATCATCCACATCGAAGTCGAAGAAGTCGAAGTCCACGGATGCAGACAGCGACTCGAAGTCCGCGAGTGGGTCCGCATCGTCGGCGAGTGCAAAGAAGTCAAAGACCGCGAAGGATTCCTCCGCGGATTCGACAGCTTCAGCCAAAGCAGATGCGGGAAGCAAGACTGCCAGCTCGAAGAAATCGAAAGCCGCCAAGGACTCCTCCGCGGACTCGACGGCTTCGGCCAAGGCAGATTCGGGAACCAAGACTGCCAGCTCGAAGAAATCGAAAGCCGCCAAGGACTCCTCCGCGGACTCGACCGCGGCGACGACCTCAGATACCGGCACGAAGACTGCCAGCACGAAAAAATCGAAGTCGGCAAAGTCCTCAGCTGATGCAGGCTCATCGGGCGGCGCGGCACCGGCGGACACGGCTTCGACGAAGTCGTCTTCGAAGAGCAAGTCGGCGGCAGCCGCACCGTCGTCAAGCACCCCGTCCAGCACACCAGCACCAGCCTCTTCCAGCACTAAGTCCGCCGCGGCCCCCGCTCCGGCAAGTTCGCCGGCTCCGGCCTCGTCGAATTCGGCAGCCACGACGAAGCCAGCGAAATCGAGCAGCGCGGAGGCACCGAAGGCCAATACAAGCCAGGCTGCTCCCCCTGCCGGAAGCGGAATGGTATGGGTGAACACCGATTCAGGCGTGTACCACAAGGAAGGAACGCGCTACTACGGCAAGACGAAGGCTGGCAAGTATATGTCCGCAGCGGATGCCGAAAAAGCCGGTTTCCGCGCGGCAAAGAACGAGTAGCCGTTCTTCCGGAAGAAACTCAAAAAAGGAGCGTCAAGATAATGAACAAGAGACACACCATTGCAATCGGCATCGCAGTTCTATGTTCGCTGTTGGTTGTAGCCGGGTTCGCAGGCGGCGCCAAGGCGCACAATGCTGTCGTTTCGCCAGCGGCTCAATCGAAGACGGCCGCGAGTTCGTCCGCTGATCTGGTGGACATCAATTCGGCGTCAAAAGCACAACTCGACGCGCTGCCGGGAATCGGCGCTGCGTACTCGCAGAAGATTATTGACGGGCGTCCGTATCACGCGAAAACCGACCTCGTGAAGAAAAAGGTGATTCCGCAGGCAACGTACGACAAGATTTCCAAGCTGATTATCGCCAAGCAGCCGGCGAAGTAAGCGCCGAGCGAAATCCTCGGGGACAGCCGCCGACAACGAAAGATCAAGCCCGGGTTGGCGGCTGGACCGGCTCGCACGATCTAGTGCCTCGACGGTCGATTTGCGCCCGAGCGCTGCGAGTCCGGCCAAATATAACTATCGATTGAAGATGAGCGCCCACGTCGACCGCGACCTTCGCCGGACATTCGCGGCCTCCTACAGGCAAAGTACTATTGCATCGGTTCGAAAGCCGTTCTAACTTGTTTGATCGTAGAGCGAATTCACAGCGGAACAAAATCCAACCCTGGCAGTCCTTGGGGGCAAACCTAATGGAAGACAAACGGCGCTGTAAGAGGCTTCCACTTTCGATTCCGGTACATGTATACGGCCGCACCGAACGCGGCTTGCCATTCCGATGCGTCACCGTTGCGAAATCCGTGAATATGAACGGGGCGCTCCTCCCGCTTGCTCCCCAGGTAAAACGCGGTCAGACGATCCTGCTGGTGAATAGTTTCACGCAGGAAGAGCGCGAGTGCCGCGTGGTTTACGTTGATTCGAAGCATCGCAGCAAGAAGAAAAAAGTAGCGGTCGAGTTCACCAAAGAACAGGGCGATTTCTGGCACGTTTTCACGCCGGCGCCCACCCTGGTACCAGCTCCTTCGCGCCAAAATCTGGCTTAAGCCAGGCACTGTCGAAGATTCGCGTCGTCGGAATTGGTGTGTCTGGTGGCGTGCAATGCTAGGTGTAGCACCACCTTGGCCGCCTGGCTGTCCCGCATCAACACATTGTTCCCCGTCGAGTCTCGCTTCCCTTCCCCCAATCCCGGTTTGCGTCGGTTGAACGAAGTAACCCACCGGTGATAGCATCCGTCAACGTTCATACGGAAACTCGAGGCACACGAGTCGCTCTTTTCGGATTGCACCGTCGACGGTCGAGATTTCTTTCACTTTTGGGGGGACTACATGAAGGCAGTCCGCATGCATTCGCTCGGCGGTCCTGGGCAATTGATCTACGAAGAGGCCGAGAAACCAGTGATCGAGTCTGGAGATGCGCTGGTACGGGTGATCGCATCGTCGATCACCAAGGATGAACTTTCGTGGACCCCGACGTATCGGACCAAGGACGGACAGCCTCGGCTGCCCACGATTCCGGGACACGAGTTTTCAGGAGTGGTCGAGGCGGTAGCGCCCGACGCTAGCGGCGTGAAAATCGGCGACGAGGTGTACGGACTGGCGTCTTTCTGGAGGAACGGTAGCGCCGCTGAATACTTGGCGGTGGCGGCCTCCGATATTGCGCCGAAACCGAAGACGCTCGACTTCGAGCAGGCCGCGACGATTCCGTTGGCCGGATTGACGGCCTGGCAAGCTCTTTTCGATCACGGAAAACTCGCGGCCGGACAGCGCGTTCTGATTCACGGCGGGGCGGGCGGCGTGGGAATCTTTGCAGTGCAACTCGCGCGATGGAAGGGCGCGTACGTGATAGCGACCGCATCGGCAAGCCACGCCGATTTTTTACGCGGGCTGGGCGCGAACGAAGTGATCGACTACGCAGAGCAGAAATTCGAAGAGGTGGTGAAAGACGTGGATCTGGTGATTGACACGGTCGGCGGCGACGTCGTCGAGCGCTCGCGACTGGTTCTGAAGCCGGCCGGGATGCTCATCACGATCGTCGAAGACATTCCTGCGGGAGCGCCAACGAAGAGCCCGCGTGAGTTGTTTTTCATCGTCGAGCCGAATCGCGCGGAGCTACAGGAACTCGGCAAACTAATCGACGCGGGGCAAGTAAAAACGACGGTCGCCGAAGTATTTCCGCTGGAGCAAGCGCGAAAGGCATTCGAGAAGGGGCTCGCCGGGCACGTCCGGGGAAAGATCGTACTGCGCATTGCGAAGGACGCGCAGTCAAGCGCCCGCGCCTAGTGCGCGGTGCATCTTATTTCGCCTTGGGCGCAGGCCAGGGCTCGAGCCAGTAGTCGAGCGACAGCCACAGCGCATAGGCCGGGCGAACGAACAGCGCCGCCAGAATCAAAGTGAAGCTGATCCATGCCGCGTACTTCATATTTTCCGAAAGCCAAGTGACATCCGGCACCAACGGCATCAGGAGATACGCGACGATCAACACGCCGACTGTAAAGCCGTACGTCAGAATCATCCCGCCAACGAAGTAGCCAGCCTCGCGGAAGTAGGCAAGCCCGCAATCCGGGCAGCGCACAAGCACTCGATTGAATCGTCCACTGAAAATCGGACCGCGATGGCAATTGGGGCAGCGGTAGCGCAACGCGTAGAGGACAACCTCTCCGATCCCTGGCTTCAGTTTTGGTTGAGTTGAATCCCAGTTCGCCATGCAGTTCTACAGAATAATCCAGAAGCGGCCGCGAACGGAAATAATGAGCGTCTCGATCCTTGTGAGACGAAGCGAAGAAAAAAAGCGCCCAGCGTCGCGCTCGACAGGCCGGGGGAAAATGCTAAGCCGGGACGGGCGCCACGACCGGGTTTCCACGGGCTTCTTTGTCTGCGTAAAGCGCGCGATCCGCTTCGGCGAGCAGATCTTCCGGCTCTTTGCCGCGGCGATACTCCGCCCACCCAATCGCAAAACGGATCGGCACGTTCTCGCCATTCACGTTCACGGCGATGGGTTCCAGTCTACGGAGCAAATTGGGAACTTGCGTCGCATTGCATTCGGGCAATATGAGCATGAATTCGTCGCCGCCGAGCCGCGCCGCCGTGTCTGCTTCGCGAATCACCGTGCACAGGTGCCGGCCAAATGCCTTGAGCACCTGATCTCCGGCCGGGTGGCCGAGCCGATCGTTGATTGCTTTAAACTTGTTGAGGTCGAAGACTACAACGGTCAGATCGTAGTGTTTGCGTAGCGCGCGACCGATCTCCGCTTTCAGCGTTCGCTCCATGAATCGCCGGTTATAGAGCCCCGTCAACGGATCCACCAGCGCCAGATTGCGCCATTGCGCGGAATGCACCTGCCGCTCTGCAATTTCCATCCGCAGACGATTGATCAGGAATTTTTCGTACGTCAGATAGCAGCCGAAGATCAAAATCAGGAACACCAGTCCCGCCACTGCCTGGAAAACGCCCGACGAAAGCGGCGACTTTCCTGCTTCGAAGATTGTGGGAAACGCGAGCGACGCGACGCCGGCCGTCAGCACGAACATCACGCAAACCGAAACGCCCCAGGTCCACCATTCCCGCCGCTGCAGCTCCTCCAGGCGCGCGAAATAGCCGCCTTGCGCCTGGCGGGGAATGCCCGGAGTTTCGTCGAATTCAGACTTCAAATCATCCATAAGTGGGCCAGCTTGACCGGCCCGAGGGATACGCCATCAATGAACGTTATATTCATTCCACCGGGGCGGTCAATTTGAGTTCAGTCGGTAGGTTCCTACTTGTAATGGGACGAATTCGCGGATTCGGCGTCGGCGCGAGCCTGAAAATGTTCCGAAAACGAACGGCGTTCGCCGTCGTCTCGTAAGTCACTGAAGGCACAGATGTTAGGTAGTTTAAAGCAGCGGTACCTCCGGTCTATTGTAGAAACCAAGCCCCCGGCCGAAAATGTACCTAGAGCGAAGGAATGATCGCCTTACTCATTCTCGCAATCTCAGTCACCGCCCTGGTGCAGTTCGCGGTCTGCCAGTGGAGGTCGATCTGGATCACGGTCGCGGCCCAGCCGCTGTCGGAGTGCCTGCAGGCAGCCGTCGGGCTAGCACCGGGCCAAATTCAATCCAGCCATTTCGAACTTCTGGCCCGCACTTCGGAACAAATCTGCCCCGCGACGCAAAAACAGGATGTATGGCTGCGCGAGGTGCGTCTGTACTTCCGGATTGTCGAGACCCTCGATCGCCTTTGCGTAAAGCACATTCCTGCAATCTCTGAGTGGGCTGAAACAGAATTGGTCGCCTGCGCGCGCTACGCAGCCGCCGTCCTCGACGAACGGCTCAACGCAAATCTGGCCTTCGCGTCGGAAATGCGTAATTTCTAACTCGCTTCCTATCCTGATTTCCTGAGCGCTTTCGAAAGTCGCGCTGCCCCCCATTTCGACGACTCTCCTCTACGCCTTCGCACGCTCCGCTAAATACACGCCGACCAGAATCAACGACCCGCCCAGCAGTAGATGCTGCGTCGGTATCTCGCCCAGAAAAACCGCCGCCACGAGAATCGCTCCAATCGGCTGAAAATAATTCACGGCCGCCACTCGCGACGCCTCCATATAGCGCAATGCCCAGTAGAAGAGCGTATATGCCGCCACCGAGCTGATCGCCGCCATATACACAAGACTCGTCCAACCCGCCCAGGGGACGCTACTCCAGGGGAAGTGCGCGGTTCGCCAGATCGCAAAAGGCAGCAGCACCGCTGCCCCGGCGAAGGTATTCACGGCGTTCATCGTGACGCTGTCGTATTTCCGCGCGACTTTCTTGCCGAGGACCGCGTAAAACGTAAACGAAGAAGTTCCGACCAGCGTCAGGAGATCTCCCGACAGTGTGGGCGAACGCCGCAGATCAAATCCGTGCTCGGCCGCGAGAATCGTAGCTCCCGTAAACGCGAGCGCCATGCCCAGAATTTTGGCGGTCGTAAGCGCTTCAATCTTCATGGCCCGCGCCAGCAGTAGGACCAGGATCGGGCCGATCGCCAGGATCATCGATGAATGGCCGGACGTCGTAAAAGCGAGACCGACCGTGAAGAAAACCTGGTTCGCGCAGAGGAGCCACCCAAGATAGCTCAGCGTCCAGATGTCGCGCGCTGCCAGAGCGGGCCGTCCGCGACGCAGGAAATAAATCGGCAGAAAAATCGCGGCGGCGATTTCGATTCGAAATGCGGCCAGTGTGAGTCCATCGAAATAGTGCAGCGCGGTTTTCCCAGCCACGTAGTTGAACGACCACATCGCCAGCATAGCCGCGAGCGAAAGGCCGAGAACGAAAGAGCTCGGACGAGGAGACGGAATTTCCGTTGATTCGGCGGCGCGGGAACTCAAGTTTTACTCGATGACCTCGCGGCGGCGCGTGAGCGATTCGATCCGCTCGATTCGCGGCGTGTAGCCGATTCCAGGCGCCGACGGAACGCGAATCGTTCCCTGCCGCGTCACTTCCACTTCGGGCTCGATGATATCCTCCGCCCAATACCGGCGGCTTGCGGACACGTCTCCCGGCAACGAAAAATTCGGCAGCGTGGACATGGCGATGTTGTGCGCGCGGCCGATTCCCGACTCGAGCATCCCGCCGCACCACACCGGAATTCCTTTCGACTGGCAGAGATTGTGTATCCGTCGCGCCGCCGTGTGCCCGCCCACTCGTCCGAGCTTGATGTTGATGATGCGGCACGCCCCCAGCTTCGATCGCGGCGCGCGCGTGTCTCGAAATCGTGAATGCACTCGTCGAGGCAGATCGGCGTATCGAGTTGCCGCTGCAGTTCGCGCGTGCGAGTAGATGTCGTCCCAGCCGAGCGGCTGCTCGATCATGATCAGATAGAACGCGTCGAGCTGCTTCAGAAGCGGTGCATCCTTCAGCGTGTACGCTGAATTCGCATCCACCATCAGGCGAATCCGCGGAAATCGTTCGCGCAGCGCGCGGGCCGGCTCGATGTCCATTCCGGGCTTGATCTTGATTTTGATTCGCTGGTATCCCGCGGCCAGTTCTTTCTCCACCTTGGCGAGCAACGCATCAATGGACGGCTGAATTCCGATCGAGACACCGCAAATAATCTCGTCGCGCGTGCCCCCGATCAGCTTCGCGAGCGGCACATTCTTCTGTTTCGCTTCGGCGTCCCAAATCGCGGCTTCGAGGCCGCCTTTCGCCATGTTGTGCCCGCGAACGGGCTCAAGCACGTCCCACACTTCCTCCGCCGACGCGAATTCCCTCCCGCGCACGAGCGGCCACAGGTAATCGCGAATCACGTGCCACGCGGTCTCGACCGTCTCATAGGAATAGTAAGGATCCTCGCCCGCGGTTGATTCGCCCCAACCGATCACCCCGTCCACATCCGTCTCGACAAGCAGAATGCGGCGGAGTTCTGAGACGCCAAAGCTCGTTTCAAACGGCGCGATGAGCGGCAGATGAATTTCACGAAGTGTGATTTTGCGAAGGCGCATAATTATTCGTTGCCTCTTACTCCGGGGTCAACGCAGGAAGGTGAAGTCCCGCTACCGAATCGCGCGGCTCGAGAAGGTAGTCAGACGTGTCGCCGCGAGTTTCAAGACCGGTAGCGACATATTCTTTGCCGAACAATTTGAGAAAGTGCTGGCGCGTCAGTGCCTGTACCCGCGCGCCCGTCGCGCGGTCTTTGCTCTTCTGCTCGGAAATGTTGGCGGCGATGGAGACGCGCTGCACGCCGGCATTCGCGGGCGGCAGATTGCCCGCCAGAATTTCCTTCACCCGCACGGAATCAAGCCACCACTCGGCCACCAGCCGGTCGGTCGGCAACCCGGCGTGCAACGGGCTCTCGGTGGTGCCGTAACAATCGGGAATGTAGCGGCGGGCCACTGCGCCCAGCCGCACGAGATTAAAATGCGCGTTCTTCAGCTCGAGCGGATCGAATGTCCATTCCACGAGCGGGATGCCGCGTTTGAGCGCGTCCTGCCGCTGAAACAGCTTCAATCTTCGGCCCACGCCTCGATTCTGATAATCCGGCAGCACAGCGGTCATGTGCGAATGCAGAAATTGCAGCGAGCTCCGAAATCCCGCGAGAGCCAGCGTCATCCCGACCAATTTTTTCCCGTCAAACGCGCCCAGCACTTGTCCGCCGGTGTGGTCCGCGACCACGAAAATGGGAGCCGGCACGGTGATGGCTTCTCCCCAGATGATCTGCTCCAGACGCACACCCGCTTCGAATTCCTCGAGCGCGTGGCAATGCCGGATTTCGATTGAATCGTTCACGTTAGGCACGCGGTGATTTCCTCAATTTCGATTCGTCCCACAATTCTTCCATCCGCGACCGCGGCAAATCGGCGAGTCGCTCTCCTTGGCGCCGGGCCGCGGCTTCCATGGAATGGAACCGCTGCTGAAATTTGCGATTCGCTTTCTTGAGTGCGATTTCAGGATCGACTCCCAAATACCGCGCCACATTCACAGCCGCAAACAGAAGGTCGCCAGCCTCTTCCTCGATTTGCGCGTGCAGGCGGCCGGTTGCTTTCGCCGCGCCCCGTGCGTCGAGCAGTTTGCCTTCCTTACCCATTGCGGCGAGTATCTCGCGCTTCTCCTCGTCAATCTTATCGAAGATGCCCGCGAGATCATCCCAGTCGAAACCGATTCGCGCCGCGCGGGCCGTGAGTTGATACGCTTCGAGCGCAGCGGGAAGCGACCTCGAAATTCCCGCAAGAAGCGATTCGTCCGCGCCTTTCGTTTCGGGCGCCTTTCCTTCCGCGGCTCGCTCCTCCGCCTTGAGCTGTTCCCAATTCTTGAGCACTTGCGCCGAAGTCGCCGCCTTCACATCGCCAAACACATGCGGATGGCGCCGGACCATCTTCGTATGAATCGATTCGATCACGTCGGCAATCGTGAACCGGCCAGCCTCCTCCGCCAGCGCCGAGTGAAAAACCACTTGCAGCAGCAAGTCCCCCAGCTCAGACGCGAATTCGCGCGCACTGCCGCTCTCCATTGCGTCGAGCACCTCGTACGTCTCTTCCACCAGAAACTTCCGCAGCGATTCGTGCGTCTGCTCCCGGTCCCAGGGACAGCCGCCGGGCGCGCGCAATTGCAGCCTGCAGCGCCACAAGATTCTCAAACCACTCGCCCGCGGTGAGCTTCGCAAGCGCGCGAGTCGCGCCACCTGCGTTGCGAGCGCGCGAACGCCCCGCCCGGCCCCGTTGCATTTTCGCGTGGGCCGTCCGTTTAGGCTTCAATCGAGTTTTCCGACGTGAAGTCACGGTGAGTTCGAGGGCTCCCGGCGACTCGACAATTTACAGTCACCTGCCGCGAGTAACAAGAGCCAATCCGGCCGTCGGCATCTTCAAAGATTCTTCTGAAAGAAAGCCGCCACGCGATTCATCAAATAGACCCGCCCGGCCGTGTCGCTCGCGGGATGTCCGCGTCCGGGCAGCAGCACGATCTCAATGTCCTTCCCATCCTTGATCGCCTGGTCCAGCACGAGCATGGTGTTAATCAAGTGAACGTTGTCATCCCCCGTTCCCTGCCCGATCATCAACTTCCCCTCAAGGCCACTTACGAAATTGAGCGGCGAAGCTTGCCGGTAGCCCTCCGGATCGTCTTTGGGCAGGCCGAGAAACCTCTCCGTCGCAATCGAGTCGTACTGCAGCCAGTCCGAAACGGGCGCGCCAGCGAATCCCACCTTGAAATCCTGCGGCGCTTCGAAAAGCGCGTGGAGCGTCATGTGTCCGCCATAGCTCCAACCCCAGATGCCGATGCGCTCACCATCGACAAACGGAAGCGAACGCAGGTAAGCGACGCCGTCTCGCTGATCTGCGAGCTCCAGCACTCCGACGTGGCGGTAAACCTGCTCCTCGAACGCATGTCCGCGCCCCATCGAGCCCCGGTTGTCGACCGAAAAAACGATGTAGCCTTTTTGCGCCATCATCTCGTTGAATAGAAAATTTCCGCCCTGCCAGACATTGCGCACCACTTGTGATGGCCCGCCGTACGTATAAACAATCACCGGATACTTCTTCGACGGGTGGAAATCCGGCGGCTTGATCATGGATGCGTTGAGCGCCGTGCCGTCCTTCGCAGTCACCGTGAAATATTGAACGGGCGACAATCCGTAGCTCGCGAGGTCCGTCTTGCTCTCGTTGACGATCGCCACTTTCGTTCCATCCGCTCGAACCAGGTCCTGACGAGGCGGCGTCATTACATTCGAGTGCGTATCCACGAATGCGGAGGCGTCGGGAGAGAAATTCGCGGAGTGCGTTCCGATTTCGCTGGAGAGGCGCGCGAAGCCGGAGCCGTCGAGCGCAACGCGATACATTTGGCGCTCGAGCGGGCCACGTTCCGTCGCTGTGAAGTAAACGATTCCGCGCGAATCGAGCGCGTCGAGGGTTTCCACCTCCCAGTCACCGTGGGTGATTTGCGATACTTCGGTGCCGTCAGTCTTGTAGAGGTAAAGATGGCGATAACCCGTGCGTTCGCTTCCCCAGATGAACCAGGTGCTGTCTTTCGCGAACCACAAAATGTCAGTAACGCTGACCCAGCACTTGTTCTTTTCCGTCAGCACCACCCGCGCCTCGCCTGTGGCGGCATCGGCGATTGTGAGTTCGAGAACGTTGCCGATGCGCGCGAGCCGCTGGATCGCAAGGCGCTTCGCGTCCGGCAGCCATTGCACGCGCGGAATCAAAATTTCCTTGTTGCCGCCGACGTCCATCGCGCGAGGCTCGCCGTTAGTGCTGCCCTGCGCAGAAATCGACTGGACGAGCACCCGAACCACAGGATTCGGCTCACCTGCGCGCGGGTAGCGGTCGGTTTCTTCCTCGACGAGATCGTCGATGTTGTTTTGGATGGTGTATTTCGTTACGGCGTGTTCGTCCATCTCCAGATACGCTATCGCCGACGAATCCGGCGCCCACCAATATCCCGTGCGGATTTCGAGTTCCTCCGGGTACACCCAATCGAGTTGCCCCTTCCTCAGGGTTTCATTGCCGCCGGTCGTGACGGGCCGCGCATCGCCACGGGCCGTACTCACGATCCAAATGTTGTAGTCGCGAACGAAGCTGACCCAGCGCCCGTCCGGCGAGATTTTTTCGTCCAGAAGCGGCGCCGAGCCCGACACAAGCGTGTGCGCGGCCTGCGATTTCACGTCGAACCAAACGATGGACGTCTGGCCTCGAAACAGGATCGCGCTGTCGTCTGGCGAGAATTCAAAGGGCGCCGGCGGACGTCGCGCAGCTCCAGTGCGCTGCCTCAGCGGGTACGGCCGTGGCGGGAGAATGCTTTCCAGCTTCTCGGCCGTGATCAGAACCTTTCGCGCGCCGGTCACGGCGTCCATCATCCAGAGGTCACGCTTCGCATCCTTCCCCGAACCTGTTGTTTCGAGAAATGCGATCTGCTTACTGTCGTGTGTCCAGGCAATCCCACCCGCCAGACGACCACTCAAGCCCGGCTCGCCGTAGATCGCTTCCACCGTAAGCGGCTTGGCAGGCGGCTCGGTCTGCGCAAGTGCTGCCGCGGGAAAAATACTCGAAGCCATGAAGGCAGCAGCCACAATCAACCATCGTTTCGCCTGCGCGAACGGCATGAATTCCCCCTCCGGAGAAGCTGGCCAGTTTACTCGAAACTTCCAGTCTCATTACACACAAACAGAAATCTGCACCCGCTCTCTACGTATGCGCGAGCGGAGTCTACGTGTGGCAGCCCGAGTGCCGGGAGGTGAGAATGCGCCAACTTGTGAGGACCCAGAGCGGGTGTTAAACTTTAGTATCACCGATACGTAGTGAATTCAAAGGAATCTCCGTGGCTGACCCCAAGCAGGAAGAATCTTTCAAGGTAATCGACCGGCGCCTGTTCACCGAGGAGGGCGACCTCCGCAAAGACGTCGTGGAAGAAGAAGCCCGGCGCGATGAAGAAGCAGCCGCAAAGGCCGCGACGCGTGCCGCCACAAATACCCAGGCGCAAGCGGATGCGAAGAAGTCCGCAAGCGCGATGGTCTCCGACGCGAGCGCCGGCTCATCGGTCGGCACTCTCGCACCGGACGCGACGCCCGAACAAACTGCGGCGCTGCCCGAAGGTTCGCGCAGCTTTCAGATGCTCGTCGACTTCCTCGTTCGCAACGCGGCCGCGATGCTCGGCGGAATGGCCGATCCGCGTACGGGACAAGCCTACCTCGACCTCGAAGGCGCGCGCGAAGTGATTGACATGCTCGATGCGTTGCGCGAGAAAACTCGCGGCAACCTCTCGAAAGCCGACGACGAACTTTTGATCGAGGTGCTCGGCCAGCTCAAGCTCACCTTCATGGAAATGTCGAAAGTCGCGGCCGACGCGATGGCCAAGAAAGCCGCGCAGAAGAAATAATCGTTCCACATTTCTTCACTCACATATCGAAATGCAATCGCTAGAACTGACAGTCCTCGGATCCGGCACCTCGATGGGCGTTCCTACGCTCGGTTGCCATTGCGCCGTCTGCGAGTCGAGCGATCCGCACGACAAGCGCACGCGCCCCTCGGTGCTCCTGTCTTCCAACGGCCGCAACGTCGTGATCGACACGACCCCTGACTTCCGCTCCCAGGCGATGGCCGCGCGCATGGATCGGCTCGACGCCATCCTTTACACCCACGCCCACGCGGATCACATCTTCGGCCTCGACGATATTCGCCCTTACAACCTGAAACAGAAAGCCGCGATCCCGATTTACGGAGCGGAATCTACTTTGCGCGTGCTTCAGAAATCCTTCGCCTACATTTTCGACGACACGCCAACCGCCAGCTCGCTCCCTGGCGTCGAACTCCACACGATTGACGGCCCGTTCACTCTATTCGGCACAGAAATCATTCCCATACCGGCGATGCACGGACCAGGATCGGTGCTCGGCTTTCGATTTGGAAAGGCGGCCTACCTCACCGATTTCAGTACGGTGCCGGAAAGCTCGAAGGACCTCTTACGCGGCCTCGACCATTTCATTCTTGACGCGCTGCGCTACGTGCCTCACCCCATGCACTCGAACGTCGAGCAGTCGCTTGCGCTCGTCGCCGCGCTGAAACCGAAGCACGCGTGGTTTACTCACATCTGCCACGACCTCGGGCACCACGAGACCAACGCGAAGCTCCCGGAAAATGTGCGCCTCGCGCACGACGGCCTGCGCTTCGAGGTGCAAATCTGATGGCGCGCACGCACGACACCCAGGGTGATGCGGCCGGGAGCCCGCCGTTCCTCGTGTTCCATTCCCCGGAAGAATGGATCGCGCAGTTAGGCCCCGACCGCAAGCGCACCGCTGTGACGATCGGCAATTTCGACGGCGTGCACCTCGGTCATCAGAGAATTTTGCGCGGCGTCATCGAGCGGTCGCTCGAATCGGATACCCTCAGCGCCGTGCTCACGTTCTTTCCGCATCCGGCTCGAGTGCTGCGCCCGGACCAGGCTCCGCCGATGTTGATGACGCTCCCGCAACGCCTCGATCGGTTCCGCGAATCGGGCGTGGACGCGACGCTCGTTCTTCGATTCGACGCGGAACTCGCGAAAGTGAGCGCAGAGGAATTCGCGCGGCGATTTTTGGTGGACGCGCTGCGCGCTCGCATCGTGATGGTCGGAGGAAATTTCCGGTTCGGCCACAAGCAGGCCGGCAACGTCAAACTGCTCGAAGAATTCGGCCGGCGCTGGGGATTCGACGTTCAAGTCGTGCCGCCGGTGGTGCAGGACGGGGGCGTCGTCTCGAGCACATCGGTGCGCAACGCCGTGCGCGACGGACGAATGGAAGAAGCGGCGCGCCTTCTCGGGCGTCCGTTTGAACTTGGCGGAAACATCATAACCGGCACCGGACAAGGGCGGAAACTCGTGGTGCCGACGCTGAACTTAGCCACTGAGCAGGAGTGTTTGCCGAGGTACGGAGTGTACGCGACCGAGAGCGTCGTCGGCGGCAAGACCTACCGGTCCGCTACAAACCTCGGAGTGCGGCCTACGTTCGACGGCCAGCGCCTCGCGATCGAATCGCATCTCTTTGATTTCTCCGAAACTCTGACGAATGGCCCGATGGAAGTCCGCTTCTGGAAGCGTGTGCGAGACGAGCAGAAATTCTCAGGACCCGAGGCTTTGCGCGAACAGGTGCTGCGCGATATCAGCGGCGTGCGAGCGTACTTCGCATCACTCACGCCGGCGCGTTAACTGCGAAGATATTTCGTCAGGAAGCGGTGCGGGCCGGCCGAGCCGGCCGCTAAATTTCGCCAGGATTGGTCGGGGGGGTCGGGTAGTTATTCGTTTTGCTGCTGGTAGTAAACCGTATTTCCTGCAGCCGGACGGCGCGCAGCGAAAGTTTACGAGTCGCCGGAGACTTCTTCTTGGACGTCTTTACCGCTTTCATGGCGTCTCCTCAAGCGTCGAACCAAACCGAAATTTCGAAAAAGTATAGGAGCGTCGGCGAAATCTGTCAACGCTCGGCCCATTCCGGCCACCGGCGATCTTTTTAAGAAGTCGCGCGCTGCTTTTGCTGGCGCTGGCACTCGGCACACACGCCGCCGATTTCCGTCCGGCTCACCGTGATCTCAATGTTGCAATCGCGCGCAATCTGCTGCTTCAGTTCTTCGTACAGCTGGCTCTCCACTTCACGCACTTTCCCGCAGCGCAGGCACGCCACGTGAATGTGGTCGCGCGGGCCGTGGCTTTCGTAAAAGTGCCGGTCGCCGCGGAGATGCAGCAGGTCGAGCTCGTCAATCAATCCATGGCGCTTCAGAAGATCGATCGTGCGATAGACGGTGACGCGCGTGATGTTGGAATCGATTCTCTGCGCGCGATCGAGAATTTCGCCCGCGTCCAGGTGCCGCCGCGCCGTCTCCATCACCTGAAGAAGTACGCGACGCTGTCTCGTCAGCCGGATTCCCCGCGCCCCGAGTTCGCGCTGCAGGCGTCCGGGTGCTTCGTGAACGTTGATCCGCTCGCCGGTGGAAACTCGATGTGCAGGTGTGGAGGACATATTCGCCAACAACCGATTATACCAAATGCCGATTCGTACGCGCGCAAAAGTCCGGGGCGGCAGCGGGCGCGGTTTACCAACCGCCGTGCGGGCCATTCGATTCATCGGCAATCATCTCGTCATTCCCCCGGCGGCGCCACCGGCGGCTTTTCGGTCAGAGCGCCCTTGCCTGTCATCGCCGTGATGATTTGCCTGCCGTGGAAACGGCCGTTCTCGATGAAAATTTCGCCGGTGTGCATTCCTCCGACGACCACTCCGGCGACATGAATTCCCGGGACATTGCTTTCAAGGCTCTCGGGATTGATTTGCGGCTTTTTGGTGACGGGATCGAGGCGAATGCCCTGCCGCTCGAGAAAATCGAAATCGGGATGGTAGCCGGTCATCGCAAACACCTGCACCGCCGGCAGCGCCTGTTCGTGCGAATTGGTTTTCACCCAGATTTGATTCGGCTCGATGCGCGCCACGTGCGCGTTGAAGAGTGCCGCAATCTCCCCGGCGCGGATGCGATTCTCGATGTCAGGCTTGACCCAGTATTTCAGGCTCTTACCCATCTGCGCGTCGCGATGAACGAGCGTAACGCGCGCACCGCCGCGAAATAAATCGAGCGCCGCTTCGGCAGCCGAGTTTTTCCCGCCGATGACGACTACGTCCTGCTTCCAGTACGGATGCGCATCCGTGAAATAGTGCGAAACGTGCGGAAGATCTTCGCCGGGAATGCCGAGCGGGTTCGGCCGGTCGTAATACCCGGTGGCGATGATGATTTTCTTCCCGCGAAATTCGTGCTTCGCGCCGGCTTCGTCGTGCGTGTGCACCGCGAACGCGCCATCGTGTCCGCTGATACCATCCACCGTTTCGTAGAGCCGCGTTTCGATTCCGTAGTGCTCCACGGCGCGGCGGTAGTAGTGGAGCGCCTCCGCGCGCGTCGGTTTCCCGGCCGCGATCGTCATCGGCAGGTCGCCGATTTCCATGCGCTCCGGCGTGGTGAAAAACGTCATGTTGACCGGGTAGTGGTACAGCGAATTGCACAGGCAGCCCTTATCAATCACGAGCGGGCGCATCCCGGCGCGTTTGGCCTCAATGGCACAGGCAAGCCCCGTGGGACCAGCGCCGATGCAAATGACGTCGTAGGCGTCAAGCATGGATCCGGCCTTGAGCTGAATTTCGGAAGGTGAAGGTGCCGGGACTGGACGGAGCTGACCCGGTAACTCTATATCTGCTCGAACACGCCCCTGATCCCGTCGCCCAGGAGCTAATTTCGAATTTATTCGCCGTTCGCATCTCGCCGAATGACGGTAGCACGTGCAAAACTTCAATTGCAACACGACCTTCGCGTCAGGAATTTGAGCGGCGGAAGCTTACGGTCATTTCCCAAGAACCCAAGAAGAATGCTTTAGCCCAGAGTCTGCCGTCGAGGCGCAGATTGGGTCGCCGCGAGCGAATCGGCCTTGATCAGGCCTTGATCAGGCCTTGATCAGGCTTCATCGGGGCTTGATCAGAACTTGGTCACGCCTTCGACATCGCGCCCCGTATCACGCGGTAGATAATCAGCAGCACAATCGCGCCCACTACCGACATGATGAACCCCGCTCCCTGCCCCGCCTGGTACCAGCCAACGGATTGACCAATATAGGTAGCGAGTATCGAGCCCGCAATTCCAATAATCATGGTGATCCAGATGCCGCCCGGATCTTTTCCGGGCATCAGAAACTTCGCGATCGCGCCGACCACCAACCCGATAATCAGTTCCCAAAGCAGACTGAACATTAGCTTCCCCCCAATTGGATTTCGGTATGCACTTCCATGATTGGATGGCCGCGCGATTCGCCGAGGGGACAAAACACCCGAGGTGTGCCGGTCCGCTAGCCCTTCGGCACGGCACACCATCGGTGCTTGCTGCAAACTTTATGCCTGTTTTTGCTTCTCGGCGACCTTCGCGAGACAAATCGTCAGCGCGCTCGCGCCCAGAGTCTTCACGAGCGTGGTGTGCTGTGCGTAGAAATTGCTCACGCTATCGACGATCGAAGGATTCGCGCTGTGCGCCTGCGTGGCAAGTTGTTGAACGGCTTCGGGCGAAATATTCTGCGCCTGTTCGGGAGTCAGCTGCGTCTTGCCCTGGCCCAGGATATTCGCGAGCCCCGCTCCCGACAAAAGCGACGTAAGTGTTCCAGGCGGAACCGATGAAAGTATCTGGTTGATTACGCCGGCTTTCTGCTCTCCGGTCGAATTGTTGAAAAGCGTTGAGAGCATCTGTCCGAACGCGGGCGTCTTATCCGAATTGAAAGCGGCCGAAAGGCCATCGGCGATCGCGCTCGCCGGAGCAGCCTGTGCGACCTGATCGTAATGAGCGTGAACGTCCGGGGCCGGCGCCGCCGCCGCGCCGCCCGATGTGTATTGCTTCAAGAGATTTCCCACCTGATCAGTCCATGTCATACGTTTTTCTCCTTCTATCTAAAACTTAGTCCGTCCCTGGGGCGGGCGCGGGTTCCGGTTTCTAGATCGAGCCATTTGATTAGGGAATCACAAGTTCCGTTCCCACCCTCACCTTGTCGGGATCCGACATCTTGTCTTTGTTAGCTTCGAAAATTTTCATGTACTTGTTCGCGTCGCCGTAGAACTGCTTGCTGATTTTCGATAGGTTGTCGCCGGGCTGAACCGTGTAAGTTCTCGCCTCGACAGTCGACGGCGGGCCGCCAGCTGCCGCGGCTGCCGCGGCCGGTGACTGGATGTCGGCTATGAGGTCGGAGAAACTCGGATCGACGAGCTTGATCTGGTCCCACACTCGGTTTTTCAGGTCCGCCGAAGGAGCGCTTGCGCGGATCAGAAGCTTGTCGCCTTCCATGTTGAGATTTTGGAGTTGAACGCCGTTCGACTGAATGAAATTCAAAACCGATTGGTACTTCACCTTCATTTGCTCAAACTTGTCCGCCATCGGAACCTCCAGTTAGACATCACCGCAATCAACTGCCGGCTGTACTGCCTGCTGCCATTTCATCTGAATCGCACGGATGCGGTTGTTTCGCATCGTTCCGCATTCTTGTAAACCGAACCCGTTCGTTTCCCCTTCGTCGCCGGATCGCATCTCCGATTTTCGAACGAGGACACGAACACGCCACGCCGCACGATGGGGAAAAAACAAAACTAACGACCGACGGATAGGGCCTCAGAGTAGCGGTCGAGAAATACAGCATGTACCGTTTCGACTCAATCGGGTGTCTCCTGATTTCTGGCTAAGGGAATCCCCTAGGCCGGGTATGGGGTTTTTACTATCGCAAAGTACTAGGACCACGAACTGCGTGCGCCTCAGCCGTTCGTCCCCTTTCTGGCGGCCCTTGACAAAAGCTCGAATATACAGTATATTCTGTTGTAACAGAAATGACAGACACCCACAAACGCGCGAAGCTTTCTCCCGTCGAACAGAAATTCATTTTGCACTGGGGCGAAATGGGAACCCGCTGGGGCATCAATCGCACCGTGGCGCAAATCCATGCCCTGCTCTTCCTTTCCGCGGTGCCGCTCACGGCTGAGAAAATTGCCGAGACGCTTTCCGTGGCGCGGTCCAACGTGAGCACCAGCCTGCGCGAGCTGCAAGGTTGGCGAATCGTACGCGGCGTCTCGGTGTTTGGCGACCGGCGGCAGCACTTCGAATCGATGAAGGACCTGTGGGAAATGTTCCGCGTAATTTCAGAGGAGCGGAAGCGGCGCGAATTCGATCCGACCGTCGCGGTGGTGCGCGAGTGTGTAGCGGAGGCCAAAGAAGCGGGTGCTGCGGACGGGCACGCGCGCGAGCGGATGGAAGAGCTGCTGGAATTCATCGTGACGATGAGCCTTCTGTTCGACGAGCTGCGCACGCTTTCACCCGCGACGATCAAGGGAATGGCTAAGCTGCGCGGCGGCGTTCGGAAGCTCTTGCACGGTTAGGGTTCGAAGGAGGAAGGCGGGCAACCGCCTTTTTGGATGGCCAATGATTTCTCTCAGTTCTGAACTAACCGATACGAAGGGTAGCCGGGCAGCGAACGGATGGGTTTTCTTCGACCGCGACTGCCTCATCTGCAGGCGGCTCGCGCTACGGTTTCGCGCGACCCTGGCGACGCGCGGTTTCGGCCTCGCGGCCCTGCAGGATCCGCGGGTGGCCGCGCTCTTGGCGCTTCCGCAGGAAGAGATGCTGCGGGAGATGCGCGTCGTCACAGCCGAGGGCGCAATGTACGGCGGAGCAGACGCGATTGTCTATCTCGCCGGGCAAATCTGGTGGGCGTGGCCTCTCTACGTAGTGGGCCGGTGGCCGTCCGTCCGCCGTTTGCTCGTGGCCGGTTACGAGTGGTTTGCTGCGCACCGGCACTGCTCGGCGGCTGGCTGCGATTTGCCTCAACTACCTCCAGCAGAACGGTCCACGCGAGCGTAACGAACATGCCTGGGACTTTTTCGAACGTGGCTAGGCTTTGAGCTTCATGCCATTATCTGAAGTGAGCGGTCATTCGCCGTGTTCGCGGAAAATCTCGGCGTAGCTTTTCCCGTAGGGATAGAAGCGATCTTTTTCGCCGCGTGACCATGCGGCTTTCAGCTCGGGCGCAGTGATGTCCCAATCCGGCCGGCATTTCTTCAGCACAGCGCGCAGATCCATCCGCAGTTCCTCCATCGTAGGCCGCCCGAAGAACCAGTATCCATTGTAAATTTTGTGGACTACGAGCCCCGGCTCGAGAACGAGCACGTGCGGGATCATCGGATTGTGCTGAGGATCGGTGTACTCGGCAATATCGAGGTCCTTCTGCACGGTGCGCCCCGGGTCGGACAAGAACGGCCAGTGAGCGTCAATTCCCGTGCGGTATTCGTTGGTCTCGAGCAAGTTGTCGGTCGTGATCGTGACGAGGCGGCAATACCCAACCTCCATCTCGCGATCCAGCTGAACGAGCGATTCCGCCTGGCGGCGATCCTTCGGGCAGAAGCCGCCACGGCCGAGCACCAGGATCATCGGATCCGGCCCCTGCAGCGCGGAAAGCTTGCGATGCTTGCCGGTGTGATCGGATAGCTCGTAATCCGGGAATTTGCCGCCGGAAATAATGTCTGCTCGCATGGGGTTGGGCGTCTCCTCGCCGATAGCTTTTTACTTCAGGTGCGTTTCGAGGTTACAGGATACGCGCGCGCGGTCGAAATTGCGGAATGGAAGATTGAATCGCAGCTAGGCGGTCGGCAGCAGCGCCTCTGTGAGTTCGGACGCGAATTCCTCGACCTCGGCGCGGCGCGCCGGAGTCGCTTCGAGTTTCTGTTTTTTCCAGATGTAGTACTCGTGGCCGTCGAGCCGGATTTTCGCGCTGAGGTTCCCTTCTACGAGATACGCCGGCTCGGTGAAGACGCGAAAAGTATCCGACGCGACCGGCGCGAGAAGCGCCGCGCAATTCCCTTTCCGGATGCCGATGTGGTTCGGGTAAATCGGGAATGCGACGAACTCAAAGCCGAGCGAGTGGAGGCGTTGAAGCAGCGCGGCTTGTTTAGGCGTGAGATCCATACGGACACAAGGATAACAGGTGCGCCCCGCGAAACTCTCGCCTGAACTCTACAAGCCCGCGACTTCTCCGCCTTCGATTCCGATCTTACGAATTCAGCTCCGCGGAAATCGCTAATTTTCTCCGGGATTGCCCTTGTGATCCCGGATGGAAGCAACTTTCCATGGATTGTTCGCGAGTTCGATCTGTGGCTCTCCAGCTTTATCGATCACGAGCTGGGCTGCGCCATACACCACTCCGCTGCTCTGCTTCATGTCGTTGTCGTGCATGTCGAGTATGCCGCCTGTCAAGTTGTAGTCCATGCTTCGCGAATCGGTCCACGCTTCAGCCCCGGAAATTTTACGGTCGGTAACGAAGCGGATCGTGCGGCCGGTGGGCGTGGGAAACCAACGGATGTATTTCACGTCATAGCCGAGCGTGCCGGTGACTGCCACTCGACCGACGGCGCGCATCTTGGTCAAGGCATTGAACAGCCCGGTGTTCTGCCCCTTTTGAAATGCATCGACGAGGATTTGCTTGTCGTCGGGCGTCGAGAACTCGTAGATCACAAGCGTAAAGTTCGTAAGCGCACCAGCCTGCAAGCCGGTACCGGTAAGGATGCCTTGAATAATCTCTGGTTTCGATCGATCTTGCGCGGATGTCGGATTATTTCCGATGGTCAGAAGGCCAAGCGCCAGCAATGCGCAGCCGACAAAGCCTCCCATTCGTGACTTGAGCGAGATTTGCCCCATTTTCCTTCTCCTCTCTGCGACTCGTAGGCTCCAAGTCTGGCAGCATTGGCAGCATCTTCGCACAATCTGCCATCAACTTAAAATAGGGGATCTTAAACTAGACGAATTGAAACTATCAGAAGTGATACCGGCCTTATCGCGAACCTACTGTCTCCGCCGCTTGCCGCGTTCGCGAATCACACGCGATGCGTGAACCCTGAAATTAACCGAGCAGCGAATCGAGCGACTGATTTTCCC
Source organism: uncultured Acidobacteriota bacterium (assembly GCA_963711875.1). GTDB lineage: Bacteria > Acidobacteriota > Terriglobia > Acidiferrales > UBA7541 > Palsa-295. The sequence continues at coordinate 1,032,443 of CAVQFW010000006.1, read as the reverse complement.
GGCACTCGATCGCCTCGGCGTTCCTCTGGAAGAGTTTCGCTCCGGTCGAACCCCGAATCGTCATGGAGTGTCCGGCCACTTCCACCCACGCGCCTTCGCGCAGGCCTAAGACGGGCGTCGAATTTTCTTCGTGAAATTCGCGGATGCGTTGTTCGCGCGTTTCGTGCGCCTGCGGCGCGCCGGGGATCGCATCAATGAAATGCGGATTGATCTGGAACGGGACTAGGCCGAGCGCGTCGAGGCTCGGCGGAAAAAGAATCGGCATGTCGTTCGTAGTTTTGATCGTAGGGCCCGCGAGATTCGTGCCGGCGCTCACGCCCAGGTAAGGCGCTCCGGCTCGAACCCGATTCCGCAGCGCGTGCAAAAGGCCGCCGGCGTAGAGCGCGTCGAGAAGCCGGAACGTATTACCGCCGCCGACGAAGAATCCTTCCGCGTTTTCGATTGCCGCGCGCTGATTGGGAGCCGCGTGAAGCGATTCGACCAGGAGCCCTGTTCCTGCAAAATGTTCGGCGATTTTTGCGGTGTAGCCGGCGTGATCTTTGAGAGCGTACGGAATGAAAAGGATGCGCGTAATCGTGCGGTAGAAGCTCAGGACGTCCGCGGCGCAGTAATCAAGAAAGGCGGAGCCTCCGGGTGTGAAGGAGCTGCTGATCAGGAGCAGATTGATTTCGGTGCTCATCGGCTTGCGAAATCAGTATAGGAGACGAAGGCGGCGAAACCAATACTTTGACGCGCAGGTCACTCCTCGGCGGATGCGCGGAGCGGCGCAACGCGCACGGCAATCACCGAAATGCCCGCCACAAGCGCCGCAATCACCATGCATGCGAAAGCCGAATGAAACGAGTGCGACCGAGCCGATAGCGCGCCAATCACGTAAGGCCCCGCAAAACCGCCCATCATCGCAATGCAGTTAATCAATCCAGTGGAAGCGGCGCCCGCCGATTCGCCGAGAAACGCCGACGGAATCGCCCAGAAGCTGGTCACAAATGCCAGCAAGCAAGCATTGGCGATGCCCAGGAGGATCACCGTCGTGAGCGTCCCCGGGTTGAACGCGAGTATTCCCACCAGGCATGCGCTGCATAAAAACGTCGGCGCCGCGGTGTGCCAGCGATGTTCGCGCACGTAGTCGGAGTGCCAGCCGTTGGCCAGCATCGAAACCAGGCTGAAGAAATAAATCACGGAGACGACCACCGTCACTCGGAAGTCAGGCAGATGCGTGAGCCGTTTCAAAATCGTCGGTAGCCAAAACACGAAGCTATAAGCGATCGCAGCGTGCAGAAAGTAAGCGAACGTAAGCAGCACCACGCGTGGCTCACGGAATACCTGTCTCACCGTATAGGCACCCGCAACCTTTCTCGCCGCCGCTTCGGCCACAAGACTTGCTGAAAGCCATTCCCGCTCCTCGGCGGGAAGCCACTTTGCGTCGCGCGGCCAGTCCGTCAGGTAGAACCACGTAACGACGCCGAAAACCACCGCGGGCAAACCTTCCAGAATAAAAAGCCAGCGCCAGCCGCTCACTCCGTACCAGTGCACTCCGAGCAGCCAGCCCGAGATCGGCGAACCGATAATAAAAGAGAGCGGAATCGCGCACATGAATCCAGCCACGGATTTCGACCGGTCGGCGTGAACAAACCAGTGCGTCAGATACACGAGTACGCCGGGAAAGAATCCCGCCTCGGCCAAACCAAGCAGAAATCGCAGCGTGTAGAACTGGCGCTCGGTATGGATGAACGCCATCCCTACGCTCACGATTCCCCACGTCACCATGATGCGAGCGAGCCAGCGCCGCGCGCCCCATTTCTCGACGATCATCGCTCCCGGAATCTCGAGCAGAAAGTATCCCGCAAAGAAAATTCCCGATCCGAGGCCAAGAACGCGATCGTCGAGCCCGAGATCGTGCGGCATCTGCAGCGCAGCAGTGGAAATATTCGTGCGGTCAAGAAATGCGATGATGTAGAGGATCGCGAGGTACGGAAGAAGCCGGAGAGCCACGCGGCGGCGCGCGGTTGTGGAAACGTCGGGCGCTGCCGTCAGAATGGCACCATCGCCGTCGAGGGCTGGCTAAGCCACCGCGGTGCTGGATCGCGCCGCTTCAGACTCGATGCGGCGCAGGACAGCTCGAACCGCGGCGGCAAGCTCATCCTGGCTCACATGGCTCTTGCGGAATTGCAAGCGCACCGTGAACGAGCCGTCCTCGGATTCATAGTTATAGATGAAGGGCTGGGGGCGCGGAGCGGACGCCGGTTTCGTCCTTGCGCGATTTGCGAGCTTCGTCGCGCGTCAATCCACCCTGCGAGATGCGCTGAACCATCTCGGCATCTTTTTCTCGTTGGGCTGCCGCGAGACCTGCAGAAGCAGCGACTTCGACACGATCCCGTTCTCGACGCATGCCTTCCGAACGCTTTCGGGAATCACGCGCAGCGACATCGTTTCGGTGACCGACGAACGCGCGCGTCCGATTTTCTTCGCGATGTCGTCGTGCGTGTAATCGAATTGATCGGCGAGCCGCTGCAGGCCGTCGGCTTCTTCGAACGGCGGTCAGGTCCTTGCGCTGAAGATTTTCGATCAGCGCAAGTTCGAGGGTTTCCGCGTCGTCTGCTATTTTCTCAATGCAGGGAAGCTCGTGCAGGCCTGCTGCTTTCGAAGCATGATAGCGGCGCTCGCCCGGAAATAATGTAGTACGTATCTTCGCGCGGGATGTAGCGAACCAGCAGCGGCTCGAGCACGCCTTTCTCGCGAATCGAATCGGCCAGTTCGCGAACGTCGCCGATAAACTTCCGCGGCTGATCCGGGTTGGGCCGAATCTTGTCGATCGGGATCATGCGGCCGATCGACGCGCCGCTGAAACTCGTCAGCGTCTCGACGTAATGCGCGTCATGCCGCATCTTGAGAGTGACGGGCAACCCGATCCTCTTGGACACGTTGTAATACCTCCTGAGCCAGTTTCTTGTATTCCTCGGCGCCGGAAGATTTTGGCGCGTACGTGAATATGGTTTCCTTGTAGGCTGGGCTTTCTTCCAGGCGCACATTTTTGCTGATGCGCGTTTTGAAAAGCGCGTTGCCGAACGTGGCGCGAATCTGCTCGTGCGTGTCGCGCGAAATATTCGTGCGCTTGTCGAAAAGCGTGATCACCACGCCCAGCACTTTCAAATCCGGGTTGGGACGCGCGCGGATACGGGCGTACGTTTCGAGCAAATCGTCTGTGCCTTCGATCGCAAAGTACGCGGCCTGAATCGGCACGAGCAGGTGCGTGGACGCCACCAGCGCATTCACGGTCAGAATGCCGAGCGCAGGCGGCGTATCCATCACAATGTAGTCGAAGTCCTTCAGGATTGGCGCGAGCGCATCTTTCAGCTTGAACGGCGCGTCGAATGCCCCCGCAAGTTGCTGTTCCAGGCGCGCGAGAGCCAGCCGAGCCGGCGCGACAAACAAATATGGATCCTTCGTGGGACGAATGATTTTCGACATCTCCGCCGAATGCTCGGCGAAAATGTCGTACATCGTCGCCTGCATGTCGGCAGCCTCGAAAAATGCGATCGTGGCGTTCGATTGCGGATCGAGATCGATCAGGAGAGTCTTTTTCTTTTTCTGGGCGATAGCGGCAGCTAGATTGATGGAGGTTGTGGTCTTACCGACGCCGCCTTTTTGGTTCGCAACTGACAGGACGCAGGTCAATCTTTGCCCCTCGTTTCTCGCCGGGCAACCGGGGGCCTATATATGGCCGTCCATCCCCCTGGTCACACCACAAGTAGGCTAACTCTACCGATTGTAACGGGCGCTCTGCAAGCGAAAAATGAAATTTTGCCGGATTTTACGGCGGAGTGCAGGTCAGGATAAGGTTTTCGTCGGTGCGGGTGCCCCGAATCAGAGACGTTTCAGGTCCGAAGGCTTGGGCCAGATCGCGCCCGGCACTCTACATCTTGTAGCGGCCGAGGTCCTCGTCGTTCAGGTTTTCGAGCCACTTGCGGAGTTCTTCGTTGGAGCTTTTCTCGGAGATGGCGCTGGCCATGCGCGAATTCTTCAGCACCTCATCTTCGACGAAAATCGGGCAATCGAGGCGCAAGGCGAGAGCGAGGGCGTCGCTCGGGCGCGAATCCATCGACATCAGCTGGCCGTCGCGCTCCATCCAGATCAGCGCGTAGAAGGTGTCGTCCTTCAGATCGGAGACCACTACTTTTTGCACGTGTACGTTGAGGCCGGTCAGGACGTTCTTTAGGAGGTCGTGCGTCATCGGGCGCGGCGTCTGCACTTTTTCGATTTCAAGTGCGATGGCGTTCGCTTCGTAGACGCCAACCCAGATCGGAAGCACTCCGCTGCCCGAGGTCTCTTTCAGGACGACCACTGGCATGTTCGTTACCGGATCCATCATCAAGTCCACGGATCTTGCATTCGAGTTCCATGCCTGGCCTCCCGGACTTCCGGTTGCTACCTCACAGCACCTGCTCGCCGATCAAACTATTGGGAGCGCTACGCGTAATGCGCACCTGAACGTATTGTCCCAGAAGATTATCGCGCGATGTAGAGAAATTTACGATGCGGTTGCTGGTCGTGCGTCCGGCCCATTGGTTGCGCGCGCTGTGATGCGTGTCAACCAGCACTTCGAACTCGGCGCCGACCGATTTTTCGTTGCGCACAATCTGGATTTGCCGCTGGTGCTCCTGCAGCAGGGCGAGCCGGCGGCTCTTCTCTTCCTCGGGAATCGCATCCGGCATCGTCAGCGCCGGCGTATTTGGCCGCGGCGAATATTTGAACGCGAAAACACCGTCGGATTGCACCGCGTCAAGCAGCGTCAGCGACTCTGCGAAGTCCGCTTCCGTTTCGCCGGGAAAGCCGACGATCACGTCGGTCGTCAAGCTGAACGAGCGGCGCGCGCCCTGAATCCAAGCCATCTTTTCGAGATATTGCTCGCGTGTGTAGGTGCGGCGCATCTCGCGAAGAATGCGCGTCGAGCCGGACTGCACCGGAAGATGTATATGATCGCAGAGCGCAGGCGTCGCATCGATCGCTTCCACGATCTCGCGCGTGAAATCGTTCGGGTGCGATGTAGTGAACCTCACGCGGCGAATTCCGCCGACGCCCGCGACAGCCAGAAGCAGCTCGACGAAATTGAATTTGCGCGCCGAGGGATCGCGATAGGAATTCACCGTCTGCCCCAGCAGCTGGATCTCGGTGTAGCCCGCATCGGCGAGCCGGCGCACTTCGGCGAGTACCGAATCGCTCGCGCGGCTGCGCTCCGGCCCGCGCGTATGCGGCACCACGCAGTAGGCGCAAGAGTAGTCGCAGCCTTCGATGATCGTGAGATACGCGCGGAATGGGATTATCGCGGCGCGTGATTTCGGTTTCGAATGTTTCGTCGGTATCGAGATCGAGGCCCAGTGACGCGCCGCCCGCCCGATTCCACTTGCGCGATCAGGTTTCGGCAGGTTGCGATAGCTCGCCGAGCCGCATACCAGGCTCACCCACGGCGCGCGCTCGAAAATTTCTTCGCCTTCCTGCTGCGCGACGCAGCCGAGGACGCCGATCACCTTCCGGTTCGCCTTCGCCGCAAACTTGAAATCGTTGAGCCGCTGAAACACTTTCTGCGCCGCTTTTTCGCGGATGCTGCACGTGTTGTAAAGCAGGAAGTCAGCCTCAGCGGCGGTGTCGACCGCGCGGTAACCGCGTTCCAGCAGCACGCCCGCAACTTTCTCGGAGTCGTGCACGTTCATCTGGCAGCCAAATGTTTCGAGGTAGAAGGATTTTTTGCCCGGAGAAGGCGGCGGTGTCGAGTTCGAAGGGTGTAAGTCTTCCGCCGGCAGCGGAGCACTCGCAGGAGTTACGGTATTCGCTTGTGCGAGCGATTCGATTCCGATATCAAAGGCCCTGCTCATGATCGAGCTTCGATTCTAGCATAGACGATGCAACCGTCTTTGCGCGGGCAGCCCTCGGCACGCATTTGCGCGCGATGCAGCCGCGGTGCTATGTAGACTCGCGCAGCTGCGGGCGGCAGCTGCAATCCTGCGATTTACGGGGCGTTTCGTGAACACAAAACTTCTGATGAGTCTGAGCGCCGCTCTTATGGCCGCGTTGGGAATTTGCGCCACATTCTTTCCGCAAGAAATCCTGGCGCGGGCCGGATGTGCGTGCGGCGGTGCCGGCGTCGTTGTGATTCAAATCACCGGCGCGCTCTATCTAGGATTTGCGATGTTGAACTGGATGGCGCGGTCGAATCTGATTGGCGGGATTTACAGCCGTCCGGTAGCGATCGGAAACCTGATTCATTTTGCGGTGGTGGCGATCACGCTGCTAAAGGCTGTCGATTGGCGGTTCCTTGCGAACGAACGAAACGATTGCGGCTTGCGTCGATTTATTCGCGTTTGCGGTGTGGTTTGGATTCGTTGTGTTCACCCATCCGATTCGAGGCAATAATACGTAGGCGGTTTTAGTTTTTGTTTACTCTCCAGCAGAGAGGGCACGACCGGCGATAAAGATGTGATGGTCCTAGAAGCATCCGCTATGGGAGCTCTCCCAAATATGGAAAGGCATACCAGGCGAACCACGCGAACATCATCCAGTGCAGGAACAGATTGAACCAGAAGGAAGTGTCTTTCTTCCAGCTCCGGAGAAACCCCAGGATGAGGAACAGAACCCACGCTATGTTGACGGCGCAAACAAAACGTGTGTACCGACGGCCTTGATACTCTAGTCCCAACGTCCAACCCGAAATAAAATAGAAAACGCTCAACAGGGCCGCAACCGCGAGGAGTACGTACGATCTTTTTGGAACCTTCGCTTCGCCACGGAAAAGACCCGAGTTCCAGCTGAAGAACAACAACGTCGGCAGAGTTACGGCACCGTTCGAGAGGTGAATTTCAGATAGGACAAAAGCAGGCAACACAGTAAGCGCTGGAAACGGGGTAGTCATAGTCGGAAAGCCGGAAGCTAGGAGCCCGATCGCAGCTGGGATAAGCAAACCGAGCCCAGCAATCAGCGTCGTGACGGCGTTTTTTGAACTTAGATCCACGCGTGCTCACCGGAAGAACATCATGTCGCTTCGCAATCGAAATATGAAATTCCAACCCTGCCAATGGCGGCGTTACGAAAGACGCAAATGAGCAGAGTAGCTCGTCGGCATAAATAGGGACAGGTACCGGGACTACTCTGTGTCGTGACCGCCAGCACGCGAATCCCCTTGCATGTGCCTGATTCGTTTGACCCTCCCCGATGCGTGTGCTACGGTTGTTTCGTACGGGTTCGAAAAGATTTTACTGGGGGAATACGATTTCCAGTCTGGCGCTGCTCCTTTTTGCCAGCCGGCTCGAGACCCTGATTGAACAAACGGGCTGGGTGGCTCGCATCGTTCTTTGTGTCCTGCTGATACTTTCCGTCTACTCCTGGGCCATCATTTTCAAAAAATCCGGGCAATTTTCGCGCATCGATTCGCAAACATCGCGCTTCCTGCAGATTTTTCGCGCCGGGGGCGGATTACCCGCTCCCAGTACGCTTCGCGCCAATGCCGGAGGCACGCCCCTCGCGAGCGTCTACCAGGCCGGCTATCGCGAACTCGAAGCGCAGATGAACACCGCCGTACCTCGACCCGGCCCCGGCGCCGCAGCCTCCGCAACCACCGGCAAACTCAAAAATCCCAGCGCTGTCGGCGTCGAAATGCAGCTCGCCGCAGCCGACGAAGTGCGCCGCCTCGAAAAAGGTATGTCCTGGCTCGCAACCACTGGCTCCGTCTCACCGTTTATCGGCTTATTCGGCACGGTCTGGGGCGTGATGGACGCGTTCGCCGGACTCGGCGACGCAGGTACCGCCAGTCTTCGCGCCGTCGCCCCAGGAATCGCCGAAGCCTTGATCACCACCGCCGCGGGACTCTTTGCAGCCATCCCCGCGGTCATCGCCTACAACCACTATCTCTCGAGCATTCGCGGTGTCGCCACGCGAATGGATAACTTTGCTTCCGAATTCGTCAGCAAGATCGAGACGATTTACAGCTCGAACTAGCGCCCAAGGGCGCGGAAACGTTATGCCTCAAATCCAGCGCGGAACAGACACCACACTCGCCGACATCAACATGGTGCCGTTCATCGACGTTGTCCTGGTGCTCCTCATTATTTTCATGATCACCGCGCCCATCCTGCAGTCCGGCATTGAAGTGGACGTCCCCAAAACAAAAACCGTCAAAGAACTCACCGAAGCGCGCCAGGTCGTCACCATCGACCGCTCGCAACGCGTCTACTTGAACGATAAACCCGTCAACATCCACAATCTCGGCCAGGCAGTCCTCGATCAATCGCGCACGAAAGATCCATCGCACCAGGCCGTTTACGTGCGCTGCGATGAAACGGTCCCGTTCGGGAGCTGGGCCACGGTGGTTGACGCGCTGCGCCAGGCCGGAATTCAAAACGTCAGCGTCGTCACGCAACCGCTCAGTCAATCTCACTAAAATGTCAGCCCTCGCAGCAGATCGCTCATTCGATAGCCCGCCAGAAACTCTAAAGCTACCGCTGTCGCTTTCCGTTGCAATGCACGCGACTCTCGCCGCGCTCCTTATCTATTCAGGAATTCACACCCCGTCGGGCGATCTCTGGGGCGGTCCGGGCGGAGCCATCACAGTAGGCCTTGTCGGTAACGTGCCGGGGATTCCGATGCCGCGTCCGGAGGTCGAGTCGCCCAATCGCGTCGTTGACGAATCGAAAGGCCTCTACAAAGCCGAGCCTCCGCCTGAAGTCAAGCAGCCTCCGCCCGACACAGTCGCGCTCCCGAAATTCAATCTCGTAAAGCCTCCGCCGAAATATAATTCGCGCAAATCCAAAGTTCTCGAGAATCCCACGCAGCCTCCCGAAAACGCAGTTCCCTACGGCGGTGGCGGCACTCCCACAGTTCCCTACACATCCTTCGCGATGGGCGCGGGCGCTTCCACGCAGGGCGGCATGGCGGTCGGCGACGCGGGGAGCGGCGGAAATTTTGGCTCGCGATTTTCCTGGTACGTCGAAGCAGTGCAGCGGCGCGTCAGCGGTAACTGGCTCCAGTCCACGATCGACCCGAGAGTCTCATCCGCCCCGCGCGTCGTCGCAACCTTTGATATCCTGCGCGACGGCACAATCACGAATATTCAAATCACGCATTCGAGCGGCAATCAGTCCGTGGACATGTCCGAAGTGCGGGCGATTCGAGACTCGAGCCCGCTCGACCGTTTGCCGCCCGGATACAGCGGCTCAAAAGTCAGCGTCGAGTTCTGGTTTGATTTTCACCGGTAGCTTTGTGCCGCAAGGCACGCAAGGGGAGAGTACCGCTTCGAAGAAAAACTTTATGACGCGAAAACGACAGTTCGGCATCCTGGCAATATTCCTCGCAGCACTTATTCTGCTCGTCGCGCAGCCGGCAGCGGCGCAAGACTGGTTTAAGACCGGCACGGGCCTCGGCGTCTCGAAGGTTCGCGTCGCCGCTCCCGACCTCGCCGTTCGCGGCGCAACTCCTCCCGCGTTCGAGAAAACTTTTCACGACGTCCTCTGGAACGATCTCGAATACGCTGGCGTTCTCGATCTCGTCACTCCCAGCTTCTACCCGGCCAAAATCCCCAGCCAGCCCAGCGAACTCAACGCCACGGATTGGTCGAGCGCTCCTGCCAGTGCGAACATGCTCGCTTACGGCAATCTCTCCACCGAAGGCGCGAATCTTGCCGCCGCCGGATTTCTCTCGGACGTACACAATCCCAGCGCTCCCATCGCGCTCCAGAAAATTTATCGCGGCGCGTCTACGGACGCGGACGCCCGACGCCTCGCGCACCAATTTGCCGACGACATCATCGGCCGGCTCAGTGGCGGCCTCCCCGGCGTCTCCCAAACGCAAATCGCCTACGTCAGCACGAAAAGCGGCAACAAGGAAATTTGGGCGATGGATTACGACGGCGCGAACCAGCACCAGTTGACGCACCTGAAATCCATCGCGCTCACTCCTCGATGGTCGCCCGACGCAACCCGAATCGCGTTCACTTGCTTCGTTCCCTATCGCGGCATCACCTCGCCGCAAATTTGCCTTTTTTCCACTGCCTCCAGCCGCATGATTTCTTTTCCGCGTTTTCGCGGAACCAATAGCTCCCCCGCCTGGTCGCCCGACGGATCTCAGCTAGCCTTCATGTCCAGCCAGAACGGCGATCCGGAAGTCTACGTCTCCGATGCCGACGGCAGCCACCTGCAACGCCTTACATTCGCCGCCGGCGTCAGCACTTCTCCCGTGTGGAATCCAAAAACGGGCAAGCAAATCGTGTTTGTAAGCGATCGCGGCGGCGATCCCGTACTGTACCTCGCGAATTCCGACGGCACCAACATCCAGCGGCTCGACATGCCCGATATGGGTTACGTCGTGGACCCCTCATGGTCACCGAATGGACAATTGCTCGCATTTAGTTGGCGACGGCCGAGCGGCAATTTCGATATCTATGTCATGGACATTGTGAGCCGGCAGCTCGTGGAGCTTACCCGCGACCAGGGCCGCAACGAACGGCCCAGCTGGGCGCCCGATGGACGCCATCTCACCTTCGAGTCCACGCGCACCGGCACGCGGCAAATTTGGTCCATGCTGGCCGATGGCAGCCAGCCGCGGCAGTTGACGTACGAAGCGCAGAGTGAATCGCCCAGCTGGTCGGCTCACTGATTTTTCTGCGCACGATTTCAAGGCCGGCTGCACAAGTACAATTTCTGGTGTCATAGGCCCAAGCAGATTCTCTTGAGGAGGCTTTTCATGCGGAGCGGTAATTTTCGGAATTCACTTCTACTGTCGTCGCTGATGGGAATACTCGCCGTTGTTGGCGGCTGTAACAAAAAAACCACCTCCACGCCACCCACGCAGACGCCGCCGGCCCCCACGGTCCAGCCGACCGTGACGCTCAGCGCGTCGCCTACGACGGTTAATCCCGGCGCCACCGTCACACTCTCCTGGACGTCCACCGACGCCACGGACGTCAGCATCGATCCCAGCATCGGCAGAGTCGCGCCGCAAGGCTCCACTCCCGTCACGCCCACCGAATCCACCACCTATATGATTACCGCCAACGGCCCGGGCGGGTCAGCCACTGCCAACGCGCGCGTCACTGTCACCGGCGGCGCCGCGTCTGTCGCCCCCAATCCCAGCACGCCCGCAGGAATCAGCGAACTCTTCGAGCAGAACGTCAAAGACGCGTTCTTCGATTTCAATAAAGCGGACATTCGCCCCGATGCGCGCGAAGCTCTCACCAAGAACGCGGAATTTCTGCGCTCCTACCCCTCCGTCCACATGACGATCGAAGGCTACTGCGACGAGCGCGGCTCAACCGAATACAACCTCGGCCTCGGCCAGCGTCGCGCTCAGGCTGCGAAAAACTATCTCGTTTCGCTCGGCATCTCGGCCGATCGCATGGACACCGTCAGCTGGGGCAAAGAGCGGCCATTTTGCACGGAGAGCACCGAAGAGTGCTGGCAGCAGAACCGTCGCGGGCACTTCGTGATGGCGAAGTAACGCGAAACGATTGTAGGTATTAACAAAAATCCGATTTCCGCGATCCTGGAAGGAGAATTCTGATGCGCACACGATGGATTGTGCTTGGGCTAGGCGTGCTGTTTCTCGGAGCGGTGGTTGGTTCGGCTCTCTCTCCCACTCCCGCTGGCGCGATCTCGAAAGAAATGATTCAGCTGCAGCAATCCGTGGACAACCTCACGCAGGCCCAGCAAAGCCTGCGCAGCGCCGTCGATTCCAACAGCGCCACGCTGCGGACGCTCGTCCAGCAGTCTCTCGACGCCATGAACCAGATGCATGGCCAGATGGCCCTCGTCGAAAAAACCGTCCAGGAAGTGCAGGCCAATACCGGTGCGCGCATTGACACCATGACCACCCAAACGCAAGGACTCTCCGATAACGTCCAGGATATCCAGGCGCGCGTCGGAAAACTCTCGCAGCAGATGAACGATATCCAGGGCCTGCTGCAATCCATTGACGGCAAAATTTCCGGCGGCTCAGCTCCTCCCGCTGCCGCTCCTTCCGCCGATGGCGCCGCGAGTGACAACGGTGGCGGCGCGCCCCCACCCATCTCAGCCGACACGCTCTACCAGAACGCGCTGCGCGATTTCACCGGCGGAAAATATGATCTCGCTCGCCAGGAATTTTCGGACTATCTCGCGAACTTCCCCTCGAACGATCTCGCTTCGAACGCGCAGTTCTACCTCGGCGAAATCGATTACGCGCAGGGAAACTACAAGGTCGCCATCGGTGCCTACGTAAAAGTCATGAATCAATATCCGCGCAGCTTCAAGGTTGCCGCTTCCCTTCTGAAGAAAGCCCAGGCCGAAGTGAAGCTGGGCCAAAAACAAGCCGGCATCCGCGACCTCCGCGAAGTAGTCCGCAAATATCCGGGTTCCGACGAAGCGCGCCAGGCCCAAGCCCGCTTACATGAACTAGGCGCGCCCCCTGCGCCGAGGTAAACGGCCGGAACGTTCGCAATCTAAACGCACGCCTTTCGTACCGCGGGCTTCCAGCCGGCTCTTTTCGGGAGCGTCCTCAGCGCCAAATACTCCGCGCTACCCCTAATCCGCCGACGCATACCGCCGGAAGAAACTATCCGCCTTCCACTGCGGCCGCTCAGCACGATTAGCCACCGCAATCGTCAGCGCTCTCACAATCTCCTCGAATCCAGCGGCCGACTGCAAATCCACCGGCTGATTCGTGTCATCCGAAGGCGCGTGATACCGCTGCGTGAGCCAATCCTTGTAAAGTTTCGCGTCCGGCGAGCCCGCTTCGTATCCCACTTTCATCGCCAGCGCCGGAACCCCGTGCCGGATAAAGCTGTATTGATCGCTGCGGATGAAAGAGTTCCGCAGCGGCTCGGGATCAGGCTGCACGCTCACTCCCTGCGCCGCGGCCACCTCGCGCACCATGTCGCCTAAATCCGATTCCTGCAGTCCGTAAACCGTCAGCACCTTCAGCGGGATCAGCGGCAGAAACATATCCGTATTGATGTCCGCAACCATCGATTTCAGAGGAACCGTGGGATGCGCCGCGAAATACTTCGAGCCCAGCAGCCCTTTTTCTTCGCCGCACACAAAGACGAAGAGAATCGACCGCTTGTGCGCCGCGGGATCTGCTTTCAGCGATCGCGCCACATCCAGCAGCAGCGCCGAGCCGGAGCCATTGTCCATCGCGCCGTTGTAAATCTTGTCTCCGTTGATCGGCTCGCCGATTCCCAGGTGATCGATGTGCGCGGATAGGACCACGTATTCGTTTTTCAGTGCGGGATCGCTTCCGGGCAATTTGCCGATCACGTTGGCGGACTCAACCTCGGTCTTCTCGACTTTCGTAACGGCTTCGATCGAGACGGCCAGCGGAAAGCGCGGTAGCGGTTTGCGGTCTTTTCCGAGCTCGGCGATTCCGGCAAAGGTGTGGCCGGAGCCGGCGAACAATTTCTCGGCACTGGCCGGATTCACGATCATGGAGAGCTTTTCGCCCTCGGTTTCATTCAGGCTGGCATCCGCGAGCTCCATGCTGGGATGCGCGCGATTGAGCGCCATGCGCGACCAGGGAATATCCATCGAGGCGGGATTCGGCAAAGTGACGACACCCACGACGCCTGCTTTTCGCAGCGCTTTCCAGCGCTCGCCGGCGGATTGATAGTGCGACGCCAGCGCTCCCGGCATTTCCGCCGGCGAACCGCTGAATATCACCGCCACCTTCCCTTTCAAATCGAGTCCTGCGAGATCGTCGTAATTTTTTTCGGGAATCGTGAGCCCGTAGCCGATGAATACCAGCGGCGCATCGAGTTTCGGAGCCAGGTCCACCCGCGTGTTAAAAAACGCATCCTCGCCGAGCATGAGCGGTGCGGCTTTGCAGTCACGTAATGAGCGTGATGCTCGAATCCTTCTCGACGATCTGCCGCACGACGAATTTCACGGGCTGGTAGTAGCCGTCCGTCCCCGCCGGCTCCACGCCGTCGCTCTTCAGTTGCTCCACCACGAATGCTTCGGCGCGCTTCAGTCCGGCGCTGCCGGTCTCGCGGCCTTCCATATTGTCGTCCGCGAGCACCTTCACGTAGTCCCACCAGGTCGTGCCATTGAAATGGCTCGCCGAAGTTGATGAAGATGACGAAGACGCCGAGCTTGTCCCGGCTGCCCACGAAAATTGCCGCGCCCACGCGCCCCCGGCGACACAAAAAATCACGGCTACGATGGCGATATTTTTCTTCACGATTCCACGCTCCTTCCGATTTCGTTCCGCTCCGCGCGACAAAGTACCACGAACCGGCCGCGCCCGTGCTATTCCAGTTTTTCGCGCCGCCGCCGCCCGGTTCAGATATACTCGCGATGAATACACTTTTTCACGACAGGCGGGACACACGATGTCAGTCAACAAAGCGATTCTCGTAGGGCGCCTCGGGCGCGATCCTGAAACGCGATTTACTTCCGGCGGTCAGGCCGTCGCGAATTTCACGCTCGCCACCGACGAAACTTTTAAAGACCGCGCAGGCGAGCGCCAGAAGCGCACCGAGTGGCACCGCATCGTCCTCTGGGGCAAACTTGCGGAAATTACGCAGCAGTATTTGAAAAAGGGAATGCTCGTCTACATCGAAGGCCGCATTCAGACGCGCCAGTGGGAAGATAAGCGCGACGGCCAGAAACGCACCACCACCGAAATCGTCGCCAACGTGATGCGCATGCTCACCTCCCGCGCCGAAGGCGCCGCTGCAGGTGCCGGACGAAGCGCTGACGCAGGATCAGCCGGCGGCCGCGCGTTCGATCCCGACGCCGAAGCCGGCGCGCTCCCCGACGAAATCGCCGGCCCCGGCCCGGAAATATCCGACGAAGACATTCCGTTCTAGCGATTCGTTCCGGCGCAAGAGTTCCGGATTCTCTGATCTTCTAGTATTTCTAATCTAAGGTCGTGAGAAAGACGTTCGCGCTAATCTATCGCTTTTTCGCGCGTCGCCTGATCGTCTTTTCGACAGGTCTCCGCGTCGCTCAAGCGATTCACAGGTGAAAAAGCCGTGTCAATACACAACCTATCGAATCGCTAGCTACGGCCTAAGAGCGGTGGCAGTGCTAAATCTGATTTGGTTCGTCGCGATCAGTTTTCCTCGAACAATCTGTTCCCTCGGTCGTCAATTCGTGGTTTCTCAGTTCCTCTGCGATTGTGATCATACTCGCTGTAATAGGGCTATTCTTGCGTCGTGCTGGCTTTCCAAACTTCTTGACATACTTTCTGCGAGTACGCGCTTGCCCTTATAGTTTTTCTCTCGATTAGTTCTGTGGCGGGATTTGATTTGGCGCAGTCTGCGCAAGGGTTTGTTTATGAGCCGCGTTTTTTCGTTGAGGATTTGAGCCCGAGCTAGCGCAGTGGCTCGTCTTTCTTCCGCTGCTCGTCAAGCTGCCGGAAGAAATTCTCGAGCTTTACCTTCTGCTCGGGCGTCATCAACGCGCGCAGTTTCTCCCGGCTCTGCTGCCGAATCTGTTCCCGCTGCGCATCCACCGGAGCATACAGCGCACGCCACTGCGCCCGCGTTTCGTCCACGATCGCCGTCACTTGTACCCGCTGTTCCGGAGTCAGGCCCACCTCGTGCGTCAGCCGCCCGATAATTTCGTCCCGGGACTTCGGCGCTGTCTGATGATTCCAGCCGAAGACGCGCCCGCCCCACAGATGCGTCGCGAGCCCACCCAACAGAACGCCGAGGGCGAACACAACGATCACCAGAAACGCCGCCTCGCGCCGCGACTTAGTGTTTTCCATGTTCATTTTCCGCAACCATCATCAGCACTTCGTCACGGCTCGTCGGCACTCGCGCCGGATCGGGAGCAAAAATATCCGGAAGCCGGCCGGCTTCCGCCGAAGCCGTCATCGCCACCGGCGGCTGCGTGTGAGAAGTCGTATCGTACGCAACGAGAACCGCCAGCGCGAGCGTCGCAGTTGCCGCGAACCGCCACGCCATCGAAATCAGCGGCTGCCAAAACCCGCGTTCCGCCCGCACATCTTTATCCACGCGAATTCGCGCCATCACTCCCCGCGCGAACCCCGGTCCGGGATCGGCGGTCGCTTCCGCCAGACGCAGAATGCGCGAACTCACCGCCGCATTATCCAATGCTTCGCGGCACCCTGCGCAGTCTTTCAAATGGTCTGATAACCGGACCGCATCCGCTCCGCCGATTTCGCCCGACACAGAATCTTCCAGCAACGCTTCGTATTCCGAACAGGCCGAACTCCTATATTCACCTTCCATAGTCTTAACTCTTCCTTTCAGCATTTGCTGAGCGGGCCTTCGACTTCACGCCGGGGCCCGTCCGACGGCGATACACATCCATTAAGCGGGAGCGCGCACGGAACAGTCGGACTTTCACCGTATTGACGTTGAGGTCGAGGATTTCCGCAAGTTCTTGCACCGAAAAGCCTTCCATTTCTTTCAGCACCAACAATTGCTGGTCTTGCTCCGGCAGTTTTTCGAGCATCCACTCGAGTGTTTCTTTCACTTCCGCCTGCTCGCTCGCTCCCGTCACTTGCCGGTCCGCTGAGACGATGCCGTCGAGCCGCGACACTTGCTCTTCCGAAAGGTCCGCCTCGTACACCAGCGGCCGCACTTTCTTCTTTCGCAGGTAATCCCAACATTCGTTTACCGTTATCTTGTACAACCACGTCGAGAACGCGGAGCGCAGGTCGAATCGCTTGATCGAGATGAACACCTTGAGGAAAACTTGCTGCGCCACATCCTCCACATCCTCCCGCCGCCGCAATATCGAGCCAACCAAAGCGAAAACGCGATGTTGGTGACGCCGTATCAACTCCTCAAACGCCGCCTCTGTTCCATTTTGGGCCAGTTGGACGAGCTCTCGCTCCTCGTCGCCTTTGCTTCGGCGACTGAGCGGTAGCGCGACGGTGGAGGCGCTGGCTGCCACATTCTTTGGGACGTCAGGCATGGAGTTCAGGTTACATCGAAAAATTACTACTGACCAACGGTCAATTGCGGTCTAAAGCAAATTTCGCCTTGCACCAATAAAATGCTTCATGCAACAATACCCGCTCATGATAATCGGAGATCGCATCCGTCTGCTACGTGAAACAAAAAAACTCTCCCAGGGTGACATCGAGAAGCGCACCGGGCTTCTTCGTTGCTACATTTCGCGCGTCGAGAATGGCCACACTGTACCGGCCATCGAGACTCTCGAAAAACTGGCTCGAGCGATGGAAGTTCCGCTCTACCAGTTATTCTACGACGGAGAAGAACCGCCCGAGCTCCCCAACCTTCCGAAGCGGAAATCCGCGGACGATATCGCGTGGGGCAGCAAGGGAAAAGATGCGCGCCTGCTGGGCCGCTTGCGCCGGTTAATGGGTCGCTGCGATGAAGGTGACCGCCGGTTGCTCGTCTACATGGCCCAGAAAATGGCGAACCGCTAGTTCTCGTTCTCTCGGGGATTGCTGCGAATCGAGCGGACTACTTCCTGGCCTACTCCCACTCGATCGTGCTGGGCGGCTTTGAGCTGATGTCGTAAACCACCCGGTTCACGCCGGGTACCTCGTTTACGATTCGCGCGGAGATTCGCTCCAGCACTTCACGCGGAAGGCGAGCCCAATCAGCGGTCATCGCGTCCTGCGATTCCACGACGCGCACGGCGATGGTGCCTCCGTACGTCCTGCCGTCGCCCATCACTCCTACGCTTTGCACCGGAAGCAATACTGCAAACGCCTGCCAGACCTTCTCGTATAGACCCGCGCGACGAATTTCCTCCACCACGATTCGATCCGCCGGCCGCAGCGTATCCAGTTTCTCTCGCGTCACCTCGCCCACCACTCGTACTGCCAGCCCTGGTCCCGGAAACGGATGCTTCACCAGAATTTCTTCCGGCAAGCCCAGCTCGCGGCCGATCTGGCGCACCTCATCCTTAAACAAATCGCGCAGCGGCTCGATCAGCGAGAACGGCATATCGGCCGGCAAGCCGCCCACATTGTGATGCGTTTTGATCGTTTGCGACGGGCCTTTCACCGAAACGGATTCGATCACGTCCGGATACAACGTGCCCTGCACCAGAAATTTCACCGGCAGCGAATCGTTTGACGCTGCGGCCAGATTCCGCGCTTCCTCGACAAAAATTCCGATGAACTCCGCGCCGATTCGCTTCCGCTTCGTTTCCGGGTCCGTGACGCCCTTGAGCTGCCCGAGAAATTTTTCGGTCGCGTCCACGCCGATCACGTTCAGGCCCAGCCGGTCGCGCAAGAGCTCGAGCGTTTCCGTGTACTCGTTCTGGCGCAGCAGCCCGTTGTTGACGAAAACATTGGTGAGCCGGTCGCCGATCGCGCGATGGACCAGCGCCGCGGCCACTGCCGAGTCCACTCCCCCGCTCAACGCGCAGATCGCCCGCGCGCCCTCCGCCTGCCTGCGAATCGCGTCTACCGTGGCGGCGATAAATCCGGCGCGGTTCCAATTCTTCTTTGCGCCGCAAATCGGAAACACGAAATTCTGCAGGATGTCGCGCCCGCGATCGGTGTGATTTACCTCGGGATGAAATTCAACACCGTAGTAACGCCGTGATGCATCCTCGATCGCCGCCACCGCGTTGTCCGTGCGGCCCGTCACTTGAAATCCGTCCGGTAGTCCCACCACGTGATCGCCGTGGCTGTTCCAGATTTTCAAGCTGCCCGGCAAGCCGCTGAATAGTGTTGAATCCTGCTTCTCGATATCGAGCTGCGCCGGGCCATACTCACGCGCAGTCGCCGGCACCACTTTGCCGCCGAGCGTATGGGTGAGCCACTGCATGCCGTAGCAAATGCCGAGCACCGGCACGCCGAGCTGCAACACCTTCGCGTCGCACACGGGAGCCTCAGCGTCGTACACCGAACTGGGCCCGCCCGATAGCACCAGCCCCACCGGTTCGAGCGCACGAATTTCTTCCATCGAAGCCGTGCACGGCAAGATCGCGGAGAACACTTCGAACTCGCGCACGCGCCGCGCAATCAGCTGCGTGTACTGCCCGCCGAAGTCCAGCACTACGATTCCGTGCCGCGTGCTCACGATGCCCTCGGACGTATCGGCCTCCCGCGACTCCGATTTTTTCTCAGCCGGCGTTTTCTCAGCCGCCGCTTTTCGCGCTGCCGCGCCAGTATCAGGTGTCATCCGCTCACCTCAAAACTATATTTACCAGCTTCTTCAGCACCACCACTACCTTCCCCATTTGCTTCCCGGCAATCAGCACGGAGATTCGAGGATCGGCCAACGCGCGCTCGCGCGTTTCGTCCTCATTCAGATTCTCCGGCACCACCATCTTCCCGCGCAGCCGCCCGTTAATCTGAATGATGATTTCAATCTGCTCTTCGCGCGTCAAATCCTCGCGATAACGCGGCCAGGTCGCTTTCGCGAGTCCGCCCGTGTTGCCCAGCATTTCCCAGAGCTCTTCCGCCAGATGCGGCGCCATCGGAGCAAGCATCAGCACCATCACGTCGAGAATCCGTTTCAAAGTCACCGGATTCAGATCCACGTCGAGCGGTTCCGCCGCATGCAACTCGTTCACCAGCTCCATCAGCAGCGCCACCGATTTATTAAAATGCCAGCGCTGCTCGAAATCGTTCGTCACGCTTTTCAGCGTCTGATGCGTTTTCCGCACCAGCGCCTTCTCTTTCGCCGACGCATTCGTCAGGTCGGTTTTCGAAACCAGATCCACTTCCACCGGCCGCAGCCGCGCCGCATGCTGCTCCACCAGCCGGTATACTTTTTTCAGGAAACGCGCCGAGCCTTCGATTCCCTGCTCGTCCCACTCCAAATCTTTTTCCGGCGGCGCTGCAAACAGCGTGTACATCCGCCCCGTATCGCAACCGTATTTATCCGCCATCTCGATCGCGCCCACCACATTCCCGCGCGATTTCGACATCGCCACTCCGCCCTTCTGCACCATGCCCTGCGTAAACAGCCGCAGGATCGGCTCGTTGTGATCCACCAGCCCCAGGTCGCGCATCACCTTGCAGAAAAATCTCGAGTACATCAGATGCAGAATCGCGTGCGTGATTCCGCCCACGTACTGATCAATTTGAAACCAGTACTTCACTTTTTCTTTCGCGAAGGGAGCTTCGTCATTGTGCGGATCGGCGTAACGATAGAAGTACCACGACGAATCCATGAACGTATCCATTGTGTCCGTCTCGCGCCGCGCCGGCCCGCCGCATTTCGGGCACAGTGGTGTTCACAAATTCCGGCGAAAGCGCCAGCGGAGACTGCCCTTCTCCCGTCAATTTGATATCCAGCGGCAGCTTCACCGGAAGTTGATCGTCCGGCACGGCCACCATTCCATCCTTCTCGCAATAGACCACCGGAATCGGCGTGCCCCAATAACGCTGGCGCGAAATTCCCCAATCCTTCAGCCGGTAAGTCGTCTCCGCTTCGCCGAATCCTTTCGCTTTCGCATCGGCTGCCATTTTGTCGAGCGCCGCTTCGCTCGATAGCCCCGTGTAGGGCCCCGAATCCACCAGCCGCCCGTACTCCGGATACGGCTCGCTCATTCGATCGAGTCGGAGCGCAGGCCCATCCTTCGGCTGCACCACAATCTTCATCGGCAAGTTGTATTTTTCCGCAAACTCGTAATCCCGCTGATCGTGCGCCGGAACGCACCCCACCGCCCCGGTGCCATAATCCGCCAGCACGAAATTTGCGATCCAGATCGGCAGCCTTTCGCCTGAAAACGGATTCACCGCAAATCGCCCGGTGAAAAATCCTTCCTTCTCGGCCGTCGCCACTTCCGCAGCGCGCATGCTTTTCTGCTTCATCGCTTTGATCTGTGCTTCCATGCCGCTCTGCCCGCGCACTCCATCCACAAGCCGCAGCGCCTCGGGATGTCCCGCGGAAAGCACCAGCGCCGCCGCGCCGTAAATCGTGTCAATGCGCGTGGTGAAAACTTCGATCCCCACGCCTTCCATCTCCGCGACCTGGAACCGCACCCGCGCCCCGCGCGATTTTCCAATCCAGTTCCGCTGCATCGCGAGGACGCGCTCGGGCCAGCCGCCCTCCAGT
The DNA here is from genome assembly GCA_963711875.1 of uncultured Acidobacteriota bacterium. Lineage (GTDB taxonomy): Bacteria > Acidobacteriota > Terriglobia > Acidiferrales > UBA7541 > Palsa-295. Next base: position 1,011,460 of record CAVQFW010000006.1, on the reverse strand, counting down.
TCCTTCATGTCGTCGAGCAGTTGATCCGAATATTGCGTGATGCGCAGGAACCATTGCTCGAGCTCCCGCACTTCCACAAGAACCGTTTCGTGCCGCCAGCAGTAACCTCTCTCCACCTGCTCGTTCGCCAGCACCGTCGCGCACTGGGGGCACCAGTTCACTTTGCTTTTCTTGCGAAACGCGATTCCCTTCTCCAGCATTCGCAGAAAAAACCACTGGTTCCAACGGTAGTAATCCGGCTCGCATGTGGAAATTTCCCGCCGCCAATCGAAGCTGAATCCGAAGCGCCGCAGCACTCGCCGGAATTCCGCAATGTTTCCATTGGTCCATTCGCGCGGATGGATGCCGTGCGTGATCGCGGCGTTTTCCGCCGGCAAACCAAACGCGTCCCAACCCATCGGGTGCAGCACGTTGTACCCGCGCAGCCGCTTGTAACGCGCCACCGCGTCGCCAATCGTGTAGTTCCGCATGTGGCCCATGTGCATCGTCCCGGAAGGATACGGAAGCATTTCCAGCGTGTAATACTTCTTGCGGGACGCGTCTCCATCCACCGCGTCAAACGCGCGCTGCTCCTGCCAGATTTTCTGCCACTTCGCTTCGATCTGCTGGGGGTCGTATTCGGCCAAGTTCACTTTCCTCGCGTTCTCGACTTCGCTTTCTTCTTCGCTTTCGATTTTTTTGTGTGCTTCCGCGCCGCGGCTTTCTTTTTGGTCTGCGCCGCCTTGTGAGGACGCGGTTTCATGCCCTCACCCGTCGCCTTCACCACGCGCCCCACCAGTTTCCACAGCGCCGCCACATTGCGCCGGTCGTCTCCCGGTTTATCAATCGGCGTCTCCAAAATAAACGCGCGTCCCGCCAGCAGCGAATGATTCAAAACTCGCCCAAACGCCTCGAGCCCGATTTTTCCTTTGCCGATATGCTCGTGCCGGTCGACGCGCGACCCCAGGTGCGTCTTCGAATCGTTCACATGCACCACAAACACTCGCTCGAGCCCCACCGTGCGATCGATCAACTGCAGCGCGGCCTCCAGCCCCTCCGCCGTGCGAATGTCGAAACCAGCCGCAAACACGTGCGCCGTATCAATGCAAACACCGAGATTCACGTCGCGGCACCCGTCGAGAATCGCTTTCAATTCCTCAAATTGCCACCCCAGCGACGCGCCCTGCCCCGCCGTATTCTCGATCAAAATTTTCAGGTCGCCCAGCTTCATCCCGCGCAACGCTTGCCGCACGCTCTGTGAGATCGCGCCAATCGCTGTGCTTCGCTCTCCGTCGCGCCCGCTTCCCGGATGAATCACCAGATAATCGGCGCCCAGCGCCAGTGCCCGAACCACTTCCTGGTGAAACGCCTGCGCCGACCGCGTCCTCAGAACCGGGTCCGGTGACGCCATGTTGATCAGATAATTTCCGTGGATCACCACCGGCCCAAGCCCCAGCTCCCGCCGCCGCTCGCGAAACCGCGCCGCATCCGCCTCCGCAATCCGCGACGCGCCCTGCCCCCACATTCGCGGACTCGCCGAAAAAATCTGCAGCGCGTTCGCGCCTAATCCGTGAGCAATATCGAGCGAGCCCGAAATATCTCCGGCAATCGAGGTATGGATTCCAATCCGAATGCTGCCATCTTTCCAGGCGGGAATTTCAGGTGCGGGGGGAGGTTCCGGGCGATATTCGTCGGCGTCGTCGAAGGTCAGGGCTACTCGGTGCTGTTCTTCCGCCATTCCCTCAGGGTATCCAGGGCCCCGCCGCTCCAACTTATTGTGGGGCCAGCCTTTACAGCCGGCATCTTCCGTCGCGATTGACGCCAGAAGCGGCTTGAAATTTCGCGAGTTCGCGAATCGCAGCGCGTCTCAGTCCGCAATTTCTGCAACTGCTTAATCGCACATTTTATCTGAATTGCGCCGCTTCCGCAAACGCTCAAAAACGTACCGCCGGCATCCTCCCGCCGCATTTGCCCAACTAAAACCTGCCGGCCAGATGCCGGCGGTACAACAAGCGCTTCCACCGCCCTTGTCGTCAAGCAGCCTAGCCCTTCGGTAGCAACTCCGCCGGAATCGGATTCGAGGGCGTTTCCTGGTCCCACACCATCGACAAAATCCACCACCGCTTCCCGTCGAAATACAGCTGAAAAATATTCACGCCGCGCGTCACCACTTTTCCCGTGGACGCGTTTTTCCCCTCGTAGCTGCTCAGCACCGTCGCCACATTGCCGTAGCGCTCGATCTTGCGCCCCAGTTCGCGCTCGGTGAATCCTTCCTTCACCAGCGACGCGTCCGACCCATCCACGAATTCCTGATGCGTCGTGATCATCGCTACGAGCTCGCCGGATTTCGGGGCGCGCTCGACCGCCACAAATCGCACGTTCGGATCGAAAAGCGATTCGTCGCGTCCCCACTGCCGCGGAACGCCCACGCCTCCCGATATCGTCTCGTAACTCGCTTTCACGATTGCCTCAATGCTGCCGACGTCCTCCGGCCGCGCTTGAAACTTCTCAACCGGCACCGGGCTCGTCTTTTCTTTTGGTCCCACTGCTTGCCCGAATGCCGGCAGTGCCATCCCCGCGAGCAGCGCACATCCGATCAGCAATCTCTCCATGTGGTTTCCTTTTGCCCACGCTCGGCCGAAAATGCGCCACCGGGCTATTTCGATTTTGGCAATTGCATCATCCCGTTCACAACCACCCCAGTCGGTGCGCACGCAACAAATCTCGTCCGATGCTCATCGTCGCCCTGGAGCTTAACCCCGCGAAACTATACCGCCGCTTGCCGCGCGTCAATCCGCAGCTCTCCGCCTCCCCGCTTCCCCCTTTCTGCGCTATCCTTTCCATGTCATGGCCATGTCATGAAACGAAGCGAAATCATTCCGACGCGCTCGCTACCCGATCTCCCGTCGAAGCCGGAGCCGCTGAACGCAGTCTCCGTCGACTCCCTGCTCGGCGGCGCGCTTCTCGAAGACTCTCGCGCTGAAGCCATCGATCTCTCCGGCCGCAAGCTTCAGGATCTCAAGCTGCGCAGCTCCGTCATCGAGCGCACCTCCTTCGCAAACTGCGAAATACAGTCCGTGAAGTTCCGCGACGTGCGCCTCGTGAAGTGCGACCTGTCGAACGCCGTCCTCCTCGGCTTCGAAGCCCGCCGCGTCGAATTTCTCGAGTGCCGCCTCACCGGCATGAAAGCCGTCGAATGCAAATGGCAGGACATTCTCGTGGAACACTGCGACGCGCGCTACGCCCAGTTCCACGCCGGCGTTCTGAAATCTTGCGAATTCCAATCCACGCAGCTGCAGGAATCCGACTTCCGCTCTGCCGATCTGCGCGGCGCCATCTTCAAGCAAGTGATGCTCAACCGCGCCGATTTTACGGGCTCGAGGCTCCGCAAAGCCGATCTTCGCGCCGCCGAAATCGACGGCATCATTGTCCGTGCCGAAGATGTCGCCGGCGCCATCGTCACGCCCGCGCAGGCGATGGAACTTTCGCGCCTGCTCGGCCTCGTCGTGAAGTAAAAATCAAAAGAAACCGCCCGCTGATTGGAACTCGCACTCGATTTATTTAAAGTGCTGGTACAATCGCGCCGGGGTTTTCACCCATGGCGAATCGAAGCACACTTTTTTGGACCGGCCTGGGACTCTATGTCGTCAGCTTCGCCCTCGTCGCGGTCGTCGACTCTCCTCTCGTCGGCAACCTCCGCGGCTGGTACTGCGCCTACGTTTCGCTGCTCAATCCGATTACGGACGCGGATACGCTGCGCACTCACAGCCCCTCGAACATCATCGAGTACATCGCCATCGGCATCAGCGGCCTGATCAATCCGCTCTTCCTGCTCTGGATTTTCAAGCGTTGGAAGCGTCTAAGAATTGCACTCCTCTCGATGATGCCGTTCTGCTGGGTCGTCTTTTATATTGACCGCCAGCATCCCCGCGAAGGTTATTTCCTTTGGACCCTCGGCATGCTCCTCGTCCTGTTCTCCGATCGGCGGAGTTCTCCGCAATTGCAGCCCCGCCACACGATACAGTAAACTCATCGGCTCACGTCTCATCGGAAGCGGCGTCTTTGTGGCGGCCACTTTTGAGCGGGCCACTTTCGTCTTTTGGCGGCCAACGAATTACCGGGGGTTATTCCGAATGCTCGTAGTCATGAAATCCCACGCGACCGAAAACGAGATCCGCGCCGTCTGCGAACGGATCGAATCGCTGGGATTTAAAGCCCATCCCATCCCCGGAGCCATCCGCACCGCCATCGGAATCACCGGCAATACCGGCGCAGTGGACATCGGCTCGCTCGAGTCCATGGCCGGTGTCGGCGAATGCATCCCGGTCAGCAAACCCTACAAACTCGTCAGCCGCGACATCAAGGAAGAAAACACCGTTGTCCGCGTCCCCACGCCTCTCGGCGACGTCACTTTCGGCGGCCCTGCCATCGCCATGGTTGCTGGCCCTTGCGCGATCGAATCGCGCGAACAAACCTTCACCGTCGCCGAGCGCGTGAAAGCCGCGGGCGCGCGACTTTTCCGCGGCGGCGCCTATAAACCGCGCACTTCTCCCTACAGTTTTCAAGGCATGGGCGAGCCAGGCCTCAAAATCCTCGCTGAAGTGCGCGACAAATTCGGCCTCGGCATCGTCACCGAAGCCATTGACAACGAATCGCTCGAACTCGTGGAAAAATACGCGGACGTAATCCAGATCGGCGCCCGCAACATGCAGAATTTCTCGCTCCTCAAAGTCGCGGGCCGTTCCCGCAAGCCCGTGCTCCTCAAGCGCGGCATGTCCGCCACGCTCGACGAATTTCTGATGGCCGCCGAGTACGTGATGTCCGAAGGAAATTACAACGTGATCCTCTGCGAGCGCGGCGTCCGCACGTTTTCCGATCACACCCGCAACACGCTCGACCTCAGCATGATTCCCGCCGTCCAGCGCCGCAGCCATTTACCCATCGTCGTTGACCCCAGCCACGGCACCGGACGCCGCAACAAAGTTCTTCCGCTGTCGCGCGCCGCCGTCGCTGTCGGCGCGGATGGCCTGCTCGTCGAAGTTCACCACGATCCCGATCGCGCTCTCTCGGACGGCATGCAATCCATCGTTCCCGAAGAATTCGTCGTACTCGTCGAAGAATGCCGCCAAATCGCCGCCGTGCTCGACCGCACGCTCAATTGAGCCTCGTCGCGCGATGAACACTCGCCTCAACTGGCGCCTCGTTTTCCTGCTCGTCATCCTCGCCGGATTCGCCACTCGTGAAGTCGCTCTCGAGCTTCGCCCTTCCTTTCTCCGCCCCGACTTGCATCTCTTCGCCTACGTCGGCAACACGGCCGACGGCACGCTCACCATCATCGATCTCGTTAAACTCGCGCCGTACGCCACGATTCCCGTCGGCCCGGGACCGAGCGGTGTTCGCGAACATCCCACGCGCAAAGAAATCTGGGGACTCAGTTCGCTGGGCGGCTACGCCTGGGTTCTCGACGTCAAATCCAATCAAATCGTCGCGCGCATTCCAGTCGGCGCCGGGCCTTACGCGCTCGATTTTTCGCCCGACGGAAAGCGCGCATTCGTCGCCGCATCCGGCTTGAACCTGGTCATCGCCATCGATTGCGTCTCGCGCTCCGTCGTCGCTCGCGGACGTGCCGGGCGCCGTCCGTGGATTGCGCGCGTCACGCCCGATGGAAAAATGCTGCTCGTATCGAACCGCGACGATTCCACCATCTCCCTCCTCGACGCGAACTTGCTCACTCCGCTCGGCGTAATTTCCGTCGCGCCTCAACCCGAGCAAATCGCAATCCTGCCGGATAGCTCGAAAGCCTTCATCACCTCCGGCGCGTCGAACGATATCTCCGTCGTCGACCTCCGCCAGAAAGCGCTCCTCGCCAACGTCGCCATCGGCGGCACTCCGAGCGACTTGATCCTCAAGCCCGATGGCGGCGAACTCTACATCACCGCCGCAGACGCCCACGGTCTCGTCGTCCTCAACACGCAGACCAACGAAGTCGGTGATTTCTTGATGTTGGGATCGTCCCCCACGTCCGGGACGCTGAAGGCAGACACCGAAACGCTTTACGTCTCCGATTCCGCGGGCGGACACATCGTTCCCGTCGCAATCTCGACGCGCCAGGTCTTGCGCACGATTCCGGTCGGCTCAGACCCGCGCACCAGCCGTCTCACCCCCGGCGGCGATATTCTGCTAGTCGTTGACGCAGGATCGAACGACCTGGCGGTCATTCGCCCCAAGACCGCCAACCTCATCACGCTGATTCCGGTGGGACCGAAACCGCGCGACCTCGCCATCAAAGTTTTCTAATCTTCGACAGGCGCAAGAAATCCTCTCGCTTCTGCCGACAATTACTTTTGGGACTTCGGCGCAGCCGTTCCAGGCGTCGCCCGTGCCGCTCCCGCCACACCGGCCACCGGCTTCTTTGCCTCCGCCGGCCCCAATTCATATCGAATGTACTGCTCGAGCGTCGCCTGGTCTCCGCCAATCACCGGCCGCCCATTTACAAACACCGTCGGCGTACTCGAAATCTGCACCGCTTTCCCCTCTTCCACGTCTTGCACGATCGCCTGCTTCGCTTCCGGCGACGCCATGCACAGCTTGAATGCATCCTTGTCGAGCCCCAGGCGCACCGCGAAATCAACTAACTTCTCGTACACGTTCTCGCTCGAGATCAAATCTTGATTTTCGAAAATCGCGTCGTGCATGTTCCAAAATCCGTCTGCACTTTGTGCGAACCCGCAGCGCGCTCCCACCGCCGCCGTCGTAGCCCACGGATGAATCCCCGCCAGCGGAAAATCCTTGTGCACCACGCGTACCTGCGGAAACTCCTGCTCAAGCGCCCGCGTGATGGTGTAAAGCTGGCGGCAGTGCGGGCACTGGTAATCGCTGAACTCCACAATCGTCACGCGCGCATCCGCCGGTCCCTTCGCCGGATCGCCCTCCAGCTTCAGTTTCGCCCGCGTCCCCGCAAACGGGTCCACCCCCATATCGAACATCTCGCCGCGAAACATCGTCTTCCCGTCCTTGCTGATGAACACTTCCCCCGCGTCCGCCTGCCCATTAAAAGTCACCACGATCGGCACGCGATAAAAATCCGGCGCCGACGATTGCGCCAGCGGCCCCAGCTTCACCTGAAAATCCGCGCCCCAGGCAAAAAGTTTCCGTACAAACGCCTCCGCCGATTTCAGCAGCTCCGCCTCATTCGCCCCGATGGTCACGACGGGCGCAGCAGCGGCCGACCCGCTCGCCGCCGGAGCAGCAGCCGGCGCCTTCGTCGCGGCCGATTGCGCAAAAGCCGGCGCCGCCGCGCCAAAAATCAGTGTCGCCACGGAAAGCCGAACCGCCAGCGAACGAACCAAGCGCATATCTCGATTTAGCAGTGCCGCGTTTCTCATGAATTCTCCGGCCCTTCGATACACCCGTATCCGCCGATAAAAACGCAAGATTGTAATTCTTCTCGGGAAGTTGCAACAGCAAATTCGTCACTCGTCAATCAGGTTCGACCCGGAAATGCCGTCCCGGCAGCGCGTCCGGGCCGCGCCGTCACCGCCGCGCCGTCACTCCACAAATTTCTGCGCCAGCGGAAACCGCCGGCCCACGCTGAACGCCTTCGACGTCACTTTCAACCCCGGCGGCGCCTGCTTCCGCTTGTACTCATTCTGATCCACGCGCCGCGCCACCGACCGCACCAGCTCCAGCGCAAATCCGTAATGATCCGCAATCTCTTCCGGGCTGCGCAAATCCTCCACGTACGCTTTCAAAATCCGGTCGAGCACGTCATACGGCGGCAGCGTGTCCTGGTCCGTCTGATTCGGCCGCAACTCCGCCGACGGCGCCTTTGTAATCGTCGCCGGCGGAATCCGCTCCTGCTTCCGGTTCACGAATTTCGCCAGCTCCCACACCATCGACTTTGGCACGTCCGAAATCACCGCCAGTCCTCCGGCCATATCGCCATACAACGTGCAATACCCCACCGCCATCTCCGATTTATTTCCCGTGCTCAACACCATCGACCCGGATTTGTTCGATAGCGCCATCAACAAATTCCCGCGAATCCGCGCCTGAATATTTTCCTCGGTCGAATCCACCGGCAATCCCGTGAACGCCGGCGCGAGCGACCGCAAATAACTCTCGAAAATATCCGTAATCGGAATCGCCACCGATTGAATCTTCAAATTTTCCGCCAGCCGCTGCGCGTCCCGTATGCTCCCTTCCGACGAATAGGGGCTTCGCATGCTCACTCCCAGCACATTTTCCGGACCCAGCGCGTCGGCCGCAATCGTCGCCACCAGCGCCGAATCCACGCCTCCGCTCAACCCCACCACCACTTTCCCGAATCCGCATTTGCGCACGTAATCGCGCGTCCCGACCACCAGCGCGTGATATGCCGCCGCCAATTCGTCCAGCGGCTGAGGACGTATATCTCCCGCCCCCGTCACCGTGTCGAACATTACCAAATCGTCCTCAAACGATTTCGCTAGCGCCGCCACTCGTCCGTCCGGCATGATCGCCATGCTCGACCCGTCGAAAATCAAGCTGTCGTTCCCGCCCACCTGGTTCACGTACACCACCGGCACGCGCCTCTCCACCGCAATCGCGCGCAACATGTCGTGCCGTAGCGACCGCTTGTCAATCGTGTATGGCGACGCCGAAATATTCAGAATCAAATTGCTGCCCTGCGCCACCAGCTCCGCCACCGGATCCCGTTCGTACAGCCGCTGCGCCCAGAAATTTTTGTCGTTCCAGCAATCCTCGCAAATCGTGATGCCCAGCTTTTCCGCGTTCAATGGAAACACCATCTGCGTATGCGCCGGCTGAAAATAACGCGACTCGTCAAACACGTCATACGTAGGCAGCAGCATCTTCCGCTGCTCGAAAAGTATCTTCCCGTCCGCAATCAACGCCGCCGAATTCGCCACCGGTTTCCCGGTATCGTCCTGCGCCCGCCCCACATACCCCACCACCGACGGCAACGGTATCCTCTTCGCCAGCCGTTCCAGCGCCTTCCGGTTGCGGTCCGCAAACGCAGGCCGCTCCACCAGATCCTGCGGCGGATATCCGCACAGGCACAGCTCGGAAAACACGGCCACGTCCGCACCGCGCTTCTTCGCTTCGCAACCAAGCTCCACAATGCGCGCAGAATTGCCTTCGAAATCGCCTACGGTGGGATTGAACTGCCCAAGCGCTATCTTCATCTACAACCCAGCATACGTTCGCCGCCCTTCATTTTCAATCTGCCGCCTCGCCACGAGGTTCCTAACCAGGACGCTTCTCGCCACGTTGTTTCTCGCCACGTCGTCCCTGGCGACGTTTTTCCTCGCTCCCACTCACCCCTGCAAGAACGGATTCTCCTCCCGCTCCTCGCCAATCGTAGTCGTCTCACCGTGCCCCGGAAACACCACCACCTCATCCGGCAGCACCAATAATTTCTCGCGTATCGACGTCAATATCTGCGGCAACGATCCGCCCCACAAATCCGTCCGCCCAATACTCCGCTGAAACAGAGTATCCCCAGCCAGCAACACAGCCGGCTCCACAGTGTTCCCCTCGCCAATCTTGCGATCACTCCTCCCACCACTCTCCGCGCCGCCAGCGCCGCGACTCGTCGCCAGGCGCCCCCGCCTCCACCACCAGACTAATACTCCCAGGCGTATGCCCCGGCGTATGCAACACCCGCGCGCGAAATCCGCCCCACCGCACCGTATCGCCCTCTTTCACAAAATCCTCAACGCGCGTCGTCTCCGGCGTAGCCACTCCCAACCATCCCGCCTGCACGTCCAGGTGCTTATACAGCTCCATATCCGCCTCATGAAACATCACCGGCGCCCCCGTCGCTCGATGCAGCGACGCAAGCCCTCCCACATGGTCAATATGCGTATGCGTGCTCACAATCGCCAACACCTTCAGCTTATGTCGCTGCAAAATCGCAAGGATCCGCTCCACGTCATCCCCCGGATCCACCACAATCGCCTCCCGCGTAACCGGGTCCCCCAATATCGAGCAATTGCACTGCAGCATCCCCACAGGAATCACTTCATGTATCAATTTCTCGCCCATATCCGCAGTATACCAGCAACAAACAAGCCACAGCGTCGCCCGCCCCCCGATCTCCGTTCTCCGTGTCATCCCGACCGCAGCCGCGCGTCTTCGCATCCCCACCGCCCCGGCCGTCTGCGCCTTTCTGCTACTATAAACTCCAATGCACTCCCCCCTCTCCCAACTCGAACTCGCCGAAGGCGCCACCCTCTCCGACTACCTCGGCTGCACTCTCCCCTCCACCTTCTCCAATTTCAACGCCGAATACCGCGCCGCCCGCGAATCCGTCGCCCTGTTCGACGCCAACTGGCACGCCACCCTCACTCTCTCCGGCCCCGACCGCGTCCGCTACCTCAACGCGATCGTCACGAACGACATCAAATCCCTGAGCGAAGGCTCCGGCACCCTCGCCCTGCTCCTCAATCCCCAAGGCCACATCCTCGCCGAACTCGAAATCTACGCGCTCAAAGAAAAGCTCCTGGTCCGCACTCACGCGTCCGTACGCGAAAAAATCATTCAAGTCCTCGAGAAATTCATCATCATGGACGACGTCACTCTCGAAGACGCCTCCGACCAACTCTCTTCCCTCGCCCTCGAAGGCCCCCGAGCCGCCACCATCATCGCGCAATCCACCGGCCTCTCGCTCGAAGGCTTCTCAGAAATGGCCCATGTCGAAGTCGTGATTGACGGCGTCCCTTGCCACTTGATCCGCCGCTCTCATTTCAGCAGGCCTTCCAGTAAATCAATGGGCGCAGAGATCATCGCCCCACGCGAAAAGCTCGCTATCATCTGGCAAAATCTTCGCACCGCCACGCACGCTCAACACGGCGCTCCCATCGGCATGGAAGCCCTCAACGCCCTCCGCCTCGAAGCCGGCATCCCCTGCTTCCCCGCCGATTTCAACGACACGGTAATCCCCCACGAAGCCGCCCTCGAAGCCACTCACATCAGCTTCACCAAAGGCTGCTACACCGGCCAGGAAATCGTCGAACGAGTGCGCTCCCGCGGCCACGTAAACCGCCGCCGCGTCACCGTAAAATTTTCCACCAAAATCCCGCCCGCCCCAGGCACAAAACTCCGCGCCGCGGCGAGCACAGGGACAAAGGACCTTAGGGGGTCGGAGCTTCAGCTCCGACAAAAAGACGACGCGCGAAGCGCGCACCTGGAACAGAGCGAAGCGAGGCCCCCGGAAGTCGGCTACATAACCAGCTCCGCCTTCTCCCCCGCCGCCGGCACCTCCATCGGCATGGCCTACCTCCGCCGCGAATACAACGCCCCCTCCACCACAGTAGAAGTCGACACCGACGGCACAGCCACAGTAATCGACCGCTGAGCCCTCCGCACAACAAACGCATCATCAACAGTAGGGGCACGGCACGCCGTGCCCTCTCGCCCACCCAGCAACCACCAGCTACGTTTCCAAACTTGCTTGTGATAGCGTAGGCGCAGATTCAACGACGGGATTGCGGGGGGACACATGACCACATTCGAACGAAAACTCATGCTGGCGATGCGTCTCGATACAGTTGAAGAATTGGAAGAACTACTCGCGCAGCCAGTCAGCCAGTGGGCCGCGGACCATTCCGCGCCTCCAGATGAAGAGTTCGAACTTGCCGATCGATTGGAAGCCGAAGCGGACCGACATTGGATTGCCCTGCAATGCTTCAACACACTCTCTGGAGGCGAGTACCGCAATTGAACCGAAGTGGAATTCGGCTCTAGAATCCGTTCAACGTCAACACTTCAGGAACCGCCTGGGAAAGTAGCGCGATGTCCGACGATAGGTTAAGCGCGCCTAGGCAAGAACAACAATCACGCCGCTGTGCTTCCCACCTGAACAGAAGAAAAACTCAAGCCGTCCGAGGCCCCCGCAAAACCCGCGCCGGCAAAAATATAATCGCCCGCAACAACTCAAACACCCCGCCCACAGCAATCCCCACCAACCGAAAAGGCAGCATCAACAACCAAACAAACGGATACACAATCACCGCCAGCAACGCCAGCGGCCAACAAACCACCAACAACAAACACCAAACCAGAAAAGTCGCCATCCCAGCCCCCCTCCAATCCGCCACACTACCAGATACGCGTTCCACCCGAAATTTGTTTCCCCCGCGCAGTCCCCGAAGTTTCTCGTCCTCGCTCCCATCGCCACCACGCCAGCCGATTTCCACAATCCGTACGTAGTTCTACGAATATTCAAAAATCCCGATTCGCGCTACCATAGCCCGTTTCTCGATCGACATAACCACCAACATGACAATCACCACAAATTCTCAACAACCAAACCCACCACAATCGCAAAGGCCGATTTTCGCCCGACCTCCCGCTCACAACAAACGACATACGCCCCAGATTCTAATCGCGAATCCGCGATTAGAAATCGCTGTAACTCCAACAAAACAATCACCCGAGACCAGTTCTAATCGCGAAGAAATTGCGTTTTTTCCGCTCACTCAGCACAAATGCCCCGCCGCTGATCCTCTCTCATTTTCGAATCTACGCTGCCGCGATTCAAACCACCCGTAAACCACTGAAAACATGCCGCTCACACCAATCCTAATCCACCGTAAAAGGGGGTCTAAAACTGCGCCAACGAGGAGGAACCGCCCGAACCGCCGAGGACTAACTCTTGCCGAAGTTGAACGAACTCAAGAAGCTGCCGCGCGTCGCATCAATCTTTTTCTGCAGCTGGAACACCGCATACAGCAGCGCTTCCGGTCGCGGCGGGCATCCCGGCACATACACGTCCACCGGAATCACCTGGTTCACGCCCTGCACTACCGCATAATTGTTGAACACGCCGCCCGACGTGGCGCAAGCCCCCATCGAAATCACCCACTTCGGTTCGGGCATCTGCATGTACAGCTGCCGGATCACCGGAGCCATCTTCTGCGAAACGCGTCCCGCGATGATCATCAGGTCCGATTGCCGCGGCGATCCGCGAAACACTTCAGCGCCGAATCGAGCGATGTCGTATCGCGAAGCCGCCATCGACATCATCTCGATCGCGCAGCAAGCCAGCCCAAACGACATCGGCCAGATCGAGCTGCGCCGCGCCCAGTTCACCACCTTATCGAGCGACGCAAACAGGATCCCTTCGTCCTTGACGAAGTTTTCGTCCTCGCCCGGCATTTCGAGCGTCACGCCCTTGGCAAGTTCCACGGCCATAGCCATCATTTTGCCTCTTCGCGCCCCGCTTTGCAATTGGCGATGCCGCACGCCCGCGTTCGCTTGGCTTTCTCCCCAGTCATTCATTTACAGCCGATGGACCCTCGTGCGATACTTCCTCGACTGAGGGAAACGGAGGTACGTCCATGCGCATCCCAATGCGTGCAATTTCCCTTCTTCCCGCGGTTCTCGCGCTCGTGCTCTTTTGCGGTATTTCAATTCCTGCCTTTGCATCCGGCGACGACAAGCCGGCCGATCCTGCCGCCTCCAAGCCCGCCGCGCGTCCCGATCGCGAAAAGAAGGTGTATACGAACGACGACATGGACCGCATGTGGCCGAAGCAGTCAGCCTCGGCGGACATCTCCCGCGCTTCGCAATCGCAAAATCGCGCCGCTGCAAATTCGCGCACAGCCCGTCTAGTCAGCGCTCCTCTACCGGCTGAAAAAGATCCGCTCTGGTACGCGCAACAGCTTGCCGCTCTCTCCGCCGAACTCGACCAGACCGCGGCCAAAGAGCAAACCCTGCGCGAATTCCGCGCCAATGGCTCCGCTCCCGGCGCTCGTATCGGTTTGCAGTTGAACGCGCCGTGCGAAGGCTACACAACCGACAATGCAATCGCGCAACTCGCATTTCGTCGCGAGGAAATCCAGCAGCAAATCGCCGCACTCGATCTCACAGCGCACGATAACGGCGTCCCTCCCGGCGTCCTCCGCGACGCGCCCGCAATCCTCGCCGCTGCGCAAAAGCCGCCGTCGCCGGCCGAACAACAAGCAGCCCTCGAAGAAAGGCAACTCCTGCTCGCCGATCAACTCGCTGACACCCAGGACGAGCTTTCCGGAATGTCCGCGGAAGCTGCCGCAGCAAGAGCCACTCTCCAGCAACCGACTCCCGGCTTCGGCGGCAACATGACCACCGACCTGATCGAGCGCCTCGACAATCGCGTCGCCGACATCCAAAGCGCTCTCGTCGCAACCGAAGATGCCGCGCGCGCCGCAAACGCTCAGCCCTAGCCGCGGCAACTTCGCCGGGCCAAATTTGCTCTCACAAGTCGAACAACAAGTCTCCGGCGATGTCCGGCGAGCGGCAGCTCCGTGTAGAATAGAAGTGATGCCGATTCGGATGATCGCGATGGATATTGACGGGACGCTGCTCGACAGCCGCAGCCAGGTCTCCGCGGAAAACGCCCGGACGATTGCCGAAGCTCAGTCCCGCGGAATCGAAATCGTGCTCGTCACTGGGCGCCGCTTCGACTTCGCCCGGCCCATCGCGGACGCGCTGCCGTGCGACCTGCACTTCATCGTCAACAATGGCGCGCTCATCAAATCGAAAGACGGCGTCACCGACCTGCGTCATCTGCTACCGTCCGACATTGCGCGCCAGGTTCTCGACGCGACCGAAGAATTCCGCGGCGGCGCCGCAGTTGTTTTCGACCGGCCGCGCGCCGGGCAAGTGATGGTCGAGCAAGCCGATTGGGACGATCCCGTTCGCGGCCGCTACCTTCGCCGCAACCGCGATTACATCCGCGAGATCACGCCGCTCACCGCGTGTCTCAACGGCGAAGATCCGATTCAGGTGGGCTACGCGGATCGTTGCAAGAGACTGCGCGATGCCATCAAGCTTCTCGAGAATTTGCCGATTGCAGATCAATACACAGTCGCGCTCACCGAATATGAAGATCGCGACCTTTCGATTCTCGATGTTTTGAAACGTGGCGTGTCAAAAGGCGTTGCGCTCGAGGAATGGACGCGCCGCCGCGGCATATCGCGCGAACAAGTGATGGCGATTGGCGATAATTGGAACGATTGCGAGATGCTCGAATTCGCCGGGTTACCAATCGTGATGGGCAATTCGGTGGAGGAGTTGAAAACGCGCGGTTGGGCGGTTACGCTGACAAATGATGAGAATGGCGTAGCGAAAGCCATTCGAACGTACGCTCTCGGAGAAGGTGCCGGCGCGTCAAGCGTTTCATGATCGCGTTTTGAGTCTCATGAAGCGCATCGCCCGGCTGCAAAGCTGCGAAAAATGATTCGGAAAATAATCATCTTTGCGGTGCTGATCGCTTCCGCGCCCGTCGCGCGCGCCGATTATGCCGTTCTGCGCTCTGGCGTCCGGCTTCACATCACCGGTTACGAAGCCTCCGGCGATCGCGTTCGGCTCACTGTGGATGGCGGTTCGGTCGAAGTTGCCGCAAGCGAAATCGTTTCAGTCGAGCCCGAGGACGTGTTCCCTTCCCGTCCCACCGTCGCTCCGCTTGCCGACAGCCCGTACGCAAATCTCATTCGCGCCGCCGCCGCAAAGCATGGAGTCGACGAGCAACTGATTCAGCGGATCATTCTGGTCGAATCCAATTTCAATCCCAAAGCGGTTTCGCGGAAGCGGGCGCTCGGCCTGATGCAGCTCCTTCCGCAAACGGCCGCGCAATATTCCGTTACAAACGTCTTCGACCCCGCGCAAAATATCGACGGCGGCACCCGCTACATCAAAGATCTGCTCGCGCGTTACCACGGCGACCTCACTCTCGCGCTCGCCGCCTACAACGCCGGCCCGGAAATGGTGCAGCGCTATGGCGGCATCCCGCCATTCCCCGAAACGCTCAATTACGTTCGCCGGGTCACGAAGCCGCTTAAATGCAATCCTGCCTCCAACGCACAGAACTGCCCGTCGAACTAATCATTAAAAGTTTTTGCGATTGAAAATCCGCGCTTACCGCGCTGCGGCGCTTATTGCGGAGACTGTTGCAGAGCCTATTGCTGAGGCTGTTGCGGCGACTGTTGCGGCATCTGCGGCTGTTGCGGCTGCCCCGGAGACGGCGAGCCGATCGGGCTGCTCCCCGGCAAGCCAAGCGCGCTGCCGATTGCCTGGCCGATTCCCGATTGCTGGCCCTGCGGATTGAGCGACTGCTGCATGTTGGCAGCAGCTTCTTCGAGCGGATTCCAGATGAATTCCCACTGAATATACTTTTTGCCGTGGTGATAAACCTTCTGCGAAGGCTCATCCACCTTGCTCGCAACGCCGGTTAAAAATGCGCCGAGAACTGGCCCGTCCACCGGCCCTGTCGGCTTCTGAGTATCGATCGAAGTTCCCGGCTGTCCATTCAACGAGCCGAACGGACTCTGCGCGCCCGCGCCGCCGATTCCCGTCCCCGACGCACCGGGCTGGCCGGATGGCTGACCTGGACCTTGTCCCGAAGTCGGCGCCTGCGGTTGCGTTCCATCTGGATTCTGCGCCGTCGGATCAGGTACTTGACCGGGCACTTGACCGGGCACTTGACCGGGCGCTCCGCCACCATCCCCACCCGGTGTCTGCGGCGGAGCATTCGGATCCGGCAGCGCGACCGGCGGATTCTGCGCCGACCCCGACGATGAATTCCCGAACGCGCCTCCCGAGAGTCCGCCGAACCCGCTTGTATTCGTGAGACTCGAAGCAGGAGTCCCAAGCCCCGGAGCTTGTGGGCCATTGAGCGCGCCGCTATCGAGCAGCGCCATCTGCTGCAGCGACGTATATTTCGTGCTGCCGATGATTTGTCCCGCGGCGTTCACGTAAATAAAGCGCCACGAGCCGTCATTCTTGTTCATCGGATCTGTGTACGCCTGGCGAAGGAAGTGGTGCTGCGGCAGCCCTTTCTTCAAGTCATCAAGAGTCTGCGGGTAGTGTCCCGTTTTGTGGAAGTAGAGTTGAATCGCGCGTGCGTATTGGTTGCCGCGCCAGATCGCTTCTTCTTCGCGCTGGCGTTTTCCTTCGGTGCGAAGATTGGCGATGATCGCGGTAGAGCTGATGAGAAGAATCAGCGTCAACGAAAGCGCCAGCAGCATTGCGTAGCCGCGCTCGTCTGCCCGGCGAATTCGCTTGCGGGAGTAGAGTGCGAATCTCATTGTTGCGGCGGATCGCTTCCAACGGAAGCGCCTCCCGACGGAGGCTGCACCATCGTGATTCGCGCGTGCCGGCCCGTCGAAATTTCCTCCACGTCCGCGGAATCAGATCCGATATGGAGCAATCGGTAATTGTTGAAAAAGCTGTCGCCTTCCGCCACCACCAGAACATCGTCCCCGTTCTTGAAGAAAGCGAAACGCCTGCCGGAAGGCGCGGGGCGAACCGCATACCCGAAAAATTCTCCCGGCACTTGCACGGGCGGCGGAGGCGGAGGCGGCATCGGCCCCGTCGTGCCCTTATGCTTCGCCGCTTCCACTTCCGCTTTCGTCGGCTCGGGCGGCGGCGGCGTGGCGTTGAAAATATTGCGATGCGGGCTGAGGCTTGTCTCTTTCTGGAGCTTGGCGAGCAGATCGAGGCGCAGCTGGGGCTCCTGCACGCTCAAGGGAACAAAGCGAGCATCCGCCGAAACTTGCGGCACACCGTCCACTTGCGTGCGGTTGAAAAAAAACACCACTGCGCCCAGGACGAGGAGTCCGACAAGCACTGAGATTTCCATCTTCTGTTTCGTCACTTCACGTCCTGAAAAAAGTTCTCAGATCGAGATTCAATTTGATCCCGGGAGTCGCGCCTCCCGACGCCAGCGTGAGATTGTCGAGAAGGTAGAAATTTTTGGAGCGTTCGAGAGCGTGAATAAATTCAATGATCGCGGGATAGTCGCCCTCGACCGTAGTTTTCATCATGATCTGCGTCACGCCATGATCCTTCAAAGCCTTCTGCTGGAAGCTGACGCCGCCCGACTTCAGCCCCGACTTGCGGGTAATCTCGGTGAGCTCGGCGACGATGGCGGAGTAGCCGGTGGCGGCGGGCAGAAAATCAGACTGATAGAAAAGTTCGCAGTCCTTGCCGACTTGCGGCAGCGAGGCTTTGATTTTGTCGCCTCGCTCGACGTCCGCTTTGAGCAGCTTCGCCTGCAATTCCAGGCGGTCGCGCTGAGCGCGTTTCGACTCGGGGCCCCCGCGGCCTCCCTGCCAGAGAAAAAAGGCGAGCGCGAGATCCGCCGCAAACAGAAGGCACAGCGCGGCGGTGACGGATTTCTTCCACGCTCCCCAGCTTTTCTTGGCGGTCATATGGTCACGTACCAGGCGGTGAGGTCCACCAGGATTTCATTCGACGTCTGTTCCCGATGCTCCGCCTGCACCTGGATATCCGCGAAGTCTTTCGATTTCTCGAGCGTCTGCAAAAATTTCACCTTGGCGTCGTCCGAAAGCGCGCTGACCGTAACCTTCACGAGAGCGCGGCCATGATCGAGGCGTGGGGAGATGCTGATGACGCGGACACCGGCTGGAAGCGTCTCGCCCAGATCGCCGAACACTTTGGTCCAGGGAAAACTGCGCTGGTCGATCAGGGAGTTGAGGAAACCGGCGCGATCGAGCACCTGCTGCGCTTGCGGTGTCCGGAAATATTCTTCCAGAGCGCGCTGTTTCCGCTCGTTGCTTTCGATCTGCTGTTCGAGGCGCGTGATGCTGAGGCGTATTTCGCGATTCGCGCGCCACGACCGGAAGGCCGCGTTCGAAAGGATCAGGAGCGCGAGCAACCCGATCGTTCCGAGTAGCGACGCCCCGGCGAGGAACGGCCGGTTGTTCTGGCGAGGTGCAGTCGAGAGATTGAGCCGTAATCGCATTCCATTCGCCGAGCGAAGCGCTCAGGAGCCTCCGTTCATCATCCAGCCGACCACCGAGTCGAGATCCTGACTCATAAGATCCCTCGCGCTGGACGCCAGCCAAAGAGCTTCGTCCGAAGCAGCCAGGGGACCGACGGTCACCTTCAATTCTTCCGTCACCGCTTGCCGAAAAAGCTCTTCGCGAGCGCCGAAACCTGCGAGGCGCACGCGGTCCACCATCGCCGAGAAGGTGTCCTGGTAATACGCGATCGCGGGAAAAATTTCGTCGAGAATCGCTTGCGGCTCGAGGGCGCTTACGTCGGAGGCCATTTCGCCGGAGCGGTACACGGAGAGATTTCCGCCCTGCACGATCACGGTGGTAAGCGTGCGGCCGCTCATTCGCACCAGAAGCGTGGCGCCGCGATCTTCGAGAAGCGGCAACGTGGCGAGCGTCGAACCGAGGACGACTTCCGCGTGAGCGTCGAAAGAGGAAATAAGCGCTTCGTATTCCTTGACGATACTCTCGCGAGAAACGGCGGCGACAATTTCGAGACTTCCATCCCGCCCGAGCTGGCGCATCCAGGAGACCACGGTTTCTTCCACGTCGAACGGAACGCTTTTCTTCAGCCGCCAGCGCAGGAGCGGCAAGGCTTCGTCGGCGCGGCGCGGAAAAGTTTCAAACGGCAGGATGAACACGCGAACGACCGGATCGGGAATCAGGAGAGCTATATCCGCTCCGTGTACGGGGACGCGGTTAAACAAGCGGCGCAGCGCACCGCGAACCGCATCGGGTTGGGTGACGTTGGTCTCGACCGGCGAAGGAGCGATGGCGCCGAACGGCACCGGTTCGACGGCGTAGGATTCGAGCGAGCCTCGCGTCTTGCCCCAGCGAGCGGCGGCGACGTGCGACGGAGAAATCTCGACAACGAGCGAGGGATGCGGCATGGCGTTGAGCCAGCGATCCAGACGCCGCACGGGCCCAAGCTGAAAGAGCTTGTTTTCGAGGTTGGGCGCAGCGCTAGTCAAGGAAAGTCACCTTGTTGATTTCGCGGAGAGTGGTGACGCCTGTGCGAATTTTTTCGAGGCCGGAGTCGCGCAGGAACGTCATCCCTTCGGCTTTGGCCGCGCGCTTGATTTCAGAAGTCGGGCGGCGATTGATGATCATCTCGCGAATATTGTCGGAAAGGTCGAGCAGTTCGGTGATGGCGGTGCGGCCGCGATAGCCGCTGCCGGAACACTCGAGGCACCCGGTTCCCTCGTAGAAAGGAATCGTGCTCCATTCCGCGGGATCGAGCCCGGATTCCTTCAAGACTTCCGGAGCGTATTGGACGCGCTTTTTGCAATGGTCGCAGATCACGCGAACCAGGCGCTGCGCCATGATGCAGTTGAGGGCGGAGACGAAATTGTAAGGCTCGACGCCCATGTTGATGAAACGGCCGATGACGTCCGTGACGTTGTTGGCGTGAACGGTGGTGAAGACCAGGTGGCCGGTGAGCGCGGAGTTGATCGCGATCTGCGCGGTCTCCTGGTCACGAATTTCGCCGACCATGATCTTGTCGGGGTCATGGCGCAGGATCGAACGCAATCCGCGGGCGAAGGTGAGGCCTTTTTTCTCGTTCACCGGAATCTGGGTGATGCCGCGAACCTGATATTCGACGGGATCTTCGATGGTGATGATTTTGTCTTCGTCGTTTTTAATTTCGTTGATGGCGGCGTACAGGGTGGTGGTTTTGCCGGAGCCGGTAGGCCCGGTGACGAGGACCATGCCGTACGGCTCGTGAATGTAGCGGCGGAAGCGAGTGATGTCCTGCGGATCGAATCCCACGACATCGAGCGTAAGGTTGCGGAATTTTTCGCTGAGCGTTTCCTTGTCGAGAACGCGCAGCACGGCGTCTTCGCCGTGAACGGACGGCATAATGGAAACGCGGAAATCCACGAAGCGGCCTTTGTAGCGAACGCGGAAACGGCCGTCCTGCGGAACGCGGCGCTCGGCGATATCGAGTTCGCTCATCACTTTAATGCGGGAGAGGATGGTGGCGTGCCATTCCTTGGCGAGGGCCTGCATCGCGTATTGCAGGACGCCGTCAATGCGGTACTTCACGACGACTTCGGTGTTGCGAGTCTCGATGTGGATGTCACTCGCGCGGCGTTCGAGCGCGGTAAAAATCACGGTGTCAACCAGGCGTACCACGGGGCTCACGCCGGTGTCGCGGGTGAGCTTGTCCATCGTGATGTTTTCGTCGCTGTCTTCTTCGTCGCCGACCACCTGGAGGGTGAAGCCTTCGGTGGCCTGGTCGAGGACGCGCTGCGATTGCTCGGTGCGTTTCAGGAGATCTTCGATTTGCGTGTTGGTAGCGACTTTTATCTGTAGCTTCTTGTTCAGGAGTAGCGCGAGCTCGTCGGTCTGCTGCAGTTGGCTGGGATCGGCGATGGCTACGACGAGCGTACCGTTGTGGCTTTCGAGCGGCACGAATTTGTAACGGAACATCATTTCCGCGGGGATGCTGCGGAACAGCTCCGGATCAATGCGTTGCTCGCGGAGGTCAACGAACGGACAGCGATAGCGTTCGGCCAGACGGCGAGCCGTTTCGCGCTCGGCCGCTTCGTCTGGAACGTTACCCGGAATGAGATTATTCGTGGTCATTTTCGTTTGGTTATCCCGTAGTACCTACCTGGAGGGAGAACATGGGCAGATACAGCGCAATCAATAACGAGCCTATCACAACGGCCATTACCACCAAAATCGCGGGCGAAACCCAGATGAGGGTTCGCTGGAGCCTGGTGTTCACTTCCTCTTCGTAGAATTCGGCGACGCTCGTCAGCATGGCGGCCAAAGCGCCAGAGGCTTCGCCGACTTCGATCATTTCAATGGCGAGATCGGGGACGAGGCGCGTTTGGGCCAGCGCGGTGTGCAGCGTTTCGCCTTCGCGCACGCGGTCCGCGGCCTTCTCGACCGACGTCGCGATGAGGCGGCTGTCAATCGCTTTCGAAGACGTGGTGAGGGCGGAGACGAGCGGCGTGCCGCCGGCAAGAAGCGTCGAGAGCGTGCGAACAAACTGCGCGATTTGCGCCTTGAGCCAGATGTCGCCCACGTACCAGATGCGAGGTTTTAACGTGTCAATCGCCAGAGCGCCGCGCTCCGTCTTCGTCCACAGGCTGATCATAACCACAGAGATCGCGACGACTGCGACGAACACGATGAAATAGGAGCGCAGCGGCGCGGCAAGTCCCAATACGATCTGAGTGATGCGCGGCAGCGGAACGTTCAAGTCCTTATACAGGTCAGCGAACTTGGGCATCGCGTAGGTGACCATGTAGGACATCACCACCACGACCGCGAAAACCAGAATCGAAGGATAAATCAGCGCGGTCACCAGCTGCCTTTTGAATCCGGTGCTCACCCGCAAATAGGAAATATATTGATCGAGCACTCCGGAAAGATTTCCGCTGCGCTCCCCGGCCGTGATCGCCGTGACGTACACCGGCGGAAACGATCCCTGGGCCGCGAGCGCGTCAGAGAGCAAGGCGCCGTCGCGGACGCGCTGCCGCACGTCGCTGATGATCGGCCGCAACCGCTGCGCAGCCGCGCGCTCGCCAAGAAGATCGAGAGCCTTGAGGATGGGCAGGCCGGCCTTGAGCAGGGTGTTAAATTGCTGATTGAAGATCAGAAAGTCCTGGGTCCGAATCGAGCGATCGCTGCGCGTGCGGGTGAATTGGGCCAGTACGTCGAGATTATTCCGAACGTTGTAGACGTAGAACCCCCGCTCGGCGAGTTTCTGCCTCGCTTCAGCCTCCGACTGGGCGGTCTCGAGTTGATCGAAGATCCGGCCGGAGATATCCCCGACTTTGCAGACGAATTCGGCCAATTTAGAAGGTGAACACCCGTCCCAAGTGGGTGTTTCGCCTATAGTTTAGCATACCGCTTTTGGGCCTCCGGTGAAGGCGCGAAAACAGGCCGTTAGCACCATGTGTCAACGGCATGGTTGGGAGCCAGGGCGGGGGGAGGCCAAAATATGGGATTCCGGAATAGCCGGGAGGGTTGGCCCCTATCGTTGTTCGGGAGACGCAGTTGGGAGAAGGCAGTTCGTTGAGCGCGCTTAGTGGATTGCGCCGGCGAGAGTGGCTTCGTCAACGATCGTGACGCCGGACGGAGGCTGGAAATGGAATTGCGCTTCGGGGAGCGGGATGTTCTCCTCCCAATTGCCGAAGCGAAACTCAGTTTCCACGTTGCCGGCTTCGCGAAGGACGACGCGGACGAGATGAGCCTGCGGATCGGTTTCGAGGAGGACTTCGCGGAGAGCGTCTCCGGAATCGCCCGCTTCCCCGGAATCGGCTGCACTCGAATTGTTCCGCGGAGTGCACCGCAGCAGCGTGTCTTCGGGAGCGGAAGGGCGGAGCGAAGGGCGGCCGGAATCGGCAGCCGCGGGAGCGACGACTTCAATCGTGCGGCACAAACGCGAGAGATCGGGCTTGCCTATCAGGAGGGCGAGAGGCGTGCGCCAATCGGAGCTTTCTTTCATTTTGGCGCGGCTGGCAGTGCGATCCGCCGGAACGTAGAACCATACATTGGTGCCGTCAACGAGAAAGAGCTTTTGCTCGGGCGATTCGTATTCCCAGCGCATGCGACCCGGGCGCGAAAAATAAACGGTGCCCGATTCGGCCTGGACGGAGCCTTTGCCGTCGGAATAGCGCTCGAGAAATATGGCTTTCAGCGTGCGAGCGTGAGCGTAACGCGATTCGAGGGCGTGCACCGCCGCTTTTGCGTCAGTGATGGGCCCGGGATTCAGCAACAGCGCGATGCCCGCGAATACTCTGCCGATCATAGAGCGAGAGTAGCAGAGAACGAGAGAGGAATGCAGAACGGACAACCGGAAGCGCGAGAAAGAATGCGCTATTGGAGAGTCGCCAGCGCGACGCAGGCCGCCACGCTGCCGGCCGGCACTCCCGAAATGTCGAAGTGGATTACGCCGGGCTCGTCGCTGCAATAGCTGGTTTGCCCGGTTTGTCCGACGATGATCGGGACGGTGGTGGTGAGATATTCATTGTATCCGGGCGCGGCGCAGGCCACCGGGGAATTCAAAATGGGCGCTCCCTGGGGCTGATAGGAAAGCGTGTATCCGCTCTTTTGAAACGGCGGAGTGGTCAGCGTCTCATCGAGCAGAATCGCACCGTTGCAATTGGCCGGAGCCACTCCACCCATGGAGACCAGGCTCGGCGGAAATCCGTTCTGATACGTGGAAGAATAAACGATGGCGGCGCTGGTAACGGCGCGCAGATTCGAGAGCCCGGAAGCCTGGTTCGCCGCCATTCTGGCGCGAAGCAGGTTAGGAATTGCGATTGCGGCGATGATCAAAATGATGGCTACCACAATCAGCAGCTCGATGAGAGAAAAACCGCTCTGCCGGTTCCTCGCTGCGTCCGTGTTGTGGCTCAGTTTGCACATTGTCGTGACCGTCGAAGTCCCCTTAAACTAAGAGGGGAGGAAGTCAGTGACTTCCTCCCGCCCTGTACCGCCAGGCGCACTACTGCAGTGCGACTAGACCCGACTGCGAGCAAGGTGACGCTGGGAAACCCAACGCCGCTGCTTGCGAATTGACGCGGACGACGCCGGTCTCATCGATACAGTACGCCGCAGTTCCCGACGTCAACTGAACCGGTGCCGAGCCGACCGAAAAACCGAGACCGCCAGAACCAGCGCAACCGGCAGGAATGTTGCCAACGAGAGCCGGACCGCCGGTGGAGTTGAAGTTATAGCCATAACCGCTCTTCTGGAACGGCGCGGTCGAGAGCACTTCGTCGATCAACTCCGCCTGTCCGCAGTTTGCAGCCGCACCAGCCGGGCCGCCAAGCTGCGTCAAAGTCAGCGTGAAGCCGTCGCTATACGTGGACGAGAAGGTCTCTTCGGCCGAAGAAATCGTACGGAGAGAACCGACCGCCGAAGACTGGTTCGCGGCAATCTTGGCGCGAAGCAGGTTCGGGATCGCGATGGCCGCGATAATAAGAATAATGGCCACTACGATCAGCAACTCGATTAACGAAAAACCCTTCTGTTTCTTATTCATTGTTTCTCCTTGGATCCAAAGTCGTTTGGTGTCTCGTACTCCCTGGCGGGGTACACGGCAGATAGTGCACGGGGTGTACCAACTTGGGGCGGCAGGTAACCGTTATGGCACAATGGGCTATACCTATCAGTTTCATAGGGATACAGGCGACGGTTGACGGGGGCGAAGCTGGTTCGGCAGGGGAAGCCTGCGGAGGGTGGCGGAAAACGACGGATTTTGGCGGCCCGCTTTGACTGAAATGGTCAGCCCGGCAGGGCGATCGCGGAGGCTCCGGGGGCGACGATTCTCCGTCAACGAGGGGCGCGATTCCGCGTCAACAATGTTGGCGGAGATAGAGCGCCGAAACGCAAAAAAAGAGGAAGCCCCCGGCTCCCTCCCTCTTCTCGATTTTGGCAGGGACTACTGCAGTGCGACTAGACCCGACTGCGAGCAAGGTGACGCTGGAAAGCCCAACGCCGCTGCTTGCGAATTGACGCGGACGACGCCGGTCTCATCGATACAGTACGCCGCAGTTCCCGACGTCAGCTGAATCGGCGCCGTGCCGACTGAAAAGCCAAGACCGCCGGAACCAGCGCAGCCGTTCGGAATGTTGCCAACGAGAGCGGGACCTCCGGTGGAGTTGAAGTTGTAACCGTAGCCGCTCTTCTGGAACGGGGCGGTTGAGAGCACTTCGTCAATCAACTCCGCCTGTCCGCAGTTCGCAGCCGCACCAGCCGGGCCGCCTAGCTGCGTGAGGGTGAGCGTGAAGCCGTCGCTATATGTGGACGAGAAGGTTTCCTCGGCGGATGAAATCGTGCGGAGGGATCCGACGGCCGAAGCCTGGTTCGCGGCAATCTTCGCGCGGAGCAGGTTCGGAATGGCGATGGCCGCGATAATGAGAATAATGGCCACGACGATCAGCAACTCAATTAGCGAAAAGCCTTTTTGTTTCCTATTCATTATTTCTCCTTGCATCGGGGTTTCTCCGTGAATCGAATCTCGTCGGATCGCTTGTTCTTTCTGGCGGGGTACGCCATTCGCACGGAACGACGTGCACCATCCTGGAGCATCGGATAACCATTGTGGCACACCGCATTATACTGCCAGTTTCATAGAGAAACAGATGCAGGTTTATCGGAGATGGGTGGCCGGGGCAGCGGCACGTTTGGGCTCATGAGGCCGGCAAGCCAAAGTGGACGGCGCGATTTACAAGCTGGAGGGTGGCTTCGAACGGAAATATTGGCCGGAGAACTCGAGAGTTAGCGAAGGTGCGATACGAGAAGGGCTACTGCAGCGGAGGAAAACCGGAGTTGGAGCAGGGGGCTGGAATCACGAGGCCGACGGAGTTGACGCGGATCACACCCGACTCGTCAATGCAGTAGCTATTGATTCCCGTGGCGCCGAGTAAATTGGGAGTTGCGCTGACGGAGTAGCCCGAATCACCGGAAGCCCCGCAGGCGGCCGGGATCCCGGCGGTCAGGCTGGCCGTACCGTTGGGGGTGAACTGGAATGAATAGCCGGTCCGCGAGTACGGAGCGGTGGATAATACCTCGTCAACCATTTCCGCGTTCAGGCAGGTGGGAGCTGCGCCGGCCGGGCCGCCCAACTGAGCGAGAGTGAGCGTGAAGCCGTCATTGTAGATGCTGGAAAAAGTTTCTTCGCCGGAAGCGATGGAGCGAAGCGACTGAACGGCGGAAGACTGGTTCGCGGCGATCTTGGCGCGAAGCAAGTTCGGGATCGCAATGGCCGCGATGATGAGGATGATCGCGACTACGATCAGAAGCTCGATGAGTGAGAACCCTTTGTGTTGGTCTTTCATTATCTTGCTCTAGATCTTTTTCCTTCTATGTAGCTGTCCGAAATCATTCCCAGAAACTCGATCGAGGCAGAAACGGGAGGCTCCCTCCCTGTCTGCGCTCTGCTGTTTACTGCAGCGGAGGAAAGCCCGACAAAGAGCACGTCGGAGCGATCAGAGTGCCCGCGGAATTGACGCGCACGACGCCCGTCACATCCACGCAATAGCTGGCGGTGCCGGTCGAAGCGGAAACCGGTGTGCTGCTGATCGAAAAACCAACGTCACCGGAAGCGCCGCAAGCCGCTGGAATGCCCGCCGTCAACGCAACTGGAGCGGTCGGGGTAAAGGTGAACTTGTAACCGCTCTTCTGGTTCGGAGCAGTCGACAACACTTCGTCAATCAACTCTGCGTTCGCGCAGCTTGCCGCGCCGCCAGCCGGCCCGCCGAGTTGCGCGAGCGTAAGTGTGAAACCGTCGCTATAGGTAGAAGAGAAAGTTTCTTCGGCAGACGACATGGTGCGGAGCGAACCGACTGCGGAAGCCTGGTTCGCGGCAATCTTGGCGCGAAGCAGGTTCGGGATCGCGATCGCCGCGATGATCAAAATAATCGCGACGACGATCAACAACTCGATCAATGAAAAGCCGTTCTTTTTCGATTGCATCTAAAACTCCTTGAATCGAATGTCTGAGTTTCTGGTACTTCTCCGCAGCACTCTGCTTTGGCTGCTCTCTCCCGGAGGCGACGCGTACGTCTGAATCTTTGGCGGAAACGGTGACTGGGGCTTGGGACTGTGGAAGGCCGTAACGCGGGAGGAAGCCAAAAGCTCCCTCCCGGTTTGCGGCTTGCTGCTTACTGCAGCGGAGGAAAGCCCGACAAAGAGCACGTCGGAGCGATCAGAGTGCCCGCGGAATTGACGCGCACGACGCCCGTCTCATCCACGCAATAGCTGGCCGTACCGGTCGAAACGGAAACCGGTGTGCTGCTGATCGAAAAACCAACGTCACCGGAAGCGCCGCAAGCCGCTGGAATGCCCGCCGTCAACGCAACTGGAGCGGTCGGGGTAAAGGTGAACTTGTAACCGCTCTTCTGGTTCGGAGCAGTCGACAACACTTCGTCGATCAACTCTGCGCTCGCGCAGCTTGCCGCGCCGCCAGCCGGCCCGCCGAGTTGCGCGAGCGTAAGTGTGAAACCGTCGCTATAGGTAGAAGCGAAAGTTTCTTCGGCAGACGACATGGTGCGGAGCGAACCGACTGCGGAAGCCTGGTTCGCGGCAATCTTGGCGCGAAGCAGGTTCGGAATCGCGATAGCCGCGATGATCAAAATAATCGCGACGACGATCAACAACTCGATCAATGAAAAGCCCTTCTGTTTCCTATTCATTGTTTCTCCTTGAAACGAAACTCGTGTGGTAGCTAATGCTCCCTGGCGAGGTACACAGACGAGAGAGCAATAGAAGCGCCAGTCGAAGTAATAGAGTAGTAAAGACGAAAGTTTCTCTTAGTCTTTAGGAATGAGGGAGATAGAGGGTGCGGCGAGGCGTATCAAAGAGGAATTGTCGATGTACCGCTTTGGTATACTGAATAGTTAACTCTTATTGGCACTCGTCCGGCCCAAATGCGCCCGCACCGGAACGGTACAGACTAGACGCCGTGTTTTTTTGCGTAGTGGCGGAACGAGCGATAGGTCATCTTCAGCATTTCGGCAGCGCGCACACGAACTCCGCCGGCACGCTCGAGAGCCGCGAGAAGATAGGCGCGTTCGGTGGCGTTGATGTGAACTTCGAGGTCTACGCCGCCTTCGGGAATGAGGGATGCTTTGGGCTCGGGATGTCCGTTGGAGCGAAAATCCTGATAGAAGGTGGTGATGCGCTCCGGAATGCTTTCGAGCGTGATCTGCTTCTTCGTTTCCAGGGCGACGGCGCGTTCGAGGGTGTTCTCGAGCTCGCGGACGTTGCCGGGCCAGTCGTACACCTCGAGGCGGCGCATGGCTTCGGAATCGATGCCTTCGATCGGCTTGTTCATGGATTTCGTATAGCGATCGAGAAACGTGCGGGCGAGAAGCGGAATATCCTCGCGGCGTTCGCGGAGCGGCGGCAGGTGGATGGGAATGACGCTCAGGCGGTAATACAGGTCTTCGCGGAAACGGCCTTCGGCAATCTCCTTTTCGAGGTCTTTGTTGGTGGCGGCGATCACACGCACATCCACATCCGATTCTTCCGTGCTTCCGAGCGGCCGAACTTTTCCTTCCTGCAGCACCCGGTAGAGCTTCACCTGCATGGTGAGGCTCATGTTGCCGATTTCGTCCATGAAAAGCGTGCCGCCATCGGCAGCCTGGAAGAGTCCGCGGCGATTTTCGTTCGCGCCCGTAAAGGCACCCTTCATGTAGCCGAAGAGTTCGGATTCGAGCAGCGTTTCCGGAAACGCTCCGCAGTTAATGGTGATGAAGGGAGCTTTGGAGCGCGCGCTGTTCTCGTGAATGGCGCGCGCGACGAGTTCTTTACCGGTGCCGCTTTCGCCCGTGATCAGGACGCGGCTTGATTGCGGCGCAATCGTTTCGATCAATTCAAACAGCTCGCGCATCTTCGGGCTGGTACCGATGATGTGGTCAAATCCGGTGAGCCGGCGGAGGTGGCGGCGCAGATCTCCCGCTTCTTTCTTTAGAGCCTGCGTCTCGGCGTATTCCTTCACCGCGGGACGGAGTTCGTCGAGCAGCCGGTCGCCCTTGATGACGTAGCGGTCGGCGCCGAAATTCACGGCATCGATGGCGGTGTTAATGGTGGGGACGCCGGTGATGAGGATGAAAGCAGCCGAGGGAGAAACTTCCTTGCAATAACGCAGAAGTTCGACGCCATCCATATCCGGCATGCAGATATCGGAAACGACGATGTCGAAAACGCGGGAGGCCAGCTTGCGCTTGGCAGCTTCTCCATTGGAGGCGATTTCGACTTTGTGCCCTTCCTTGCGAAAGCTGATTTCGAGCAATTCGCAGATGGAACGTTCGTCATCCACTACCAGCAGGTGGGCCATGGCGCGCTATCCCTTCCCTGCCGACGACAATATTTCGGCTCGTGGCTCGAGGCGCTCGGCGCGTGCCGTGGAACGAGGGCGCACCGCGCGGGGCAGCTCAACGATAAAATCGGCGCCATTTCCCTTCTCGGCTTCCACGCGAATGCGTCCCTGATGCGCTTGCAGGATCTGGTAAACAATCGCGAGGCCGAGTCCGGTCCCGCCGGTGAAACCCGACTGGAACGGCTCGAAGAGAGTGGTGGCCTGGCTGGTATCGAGCCCGATACCCGTATCGCGGATGGAAATGCGCGCCCAGACGGGGTCGGCATCGAGCGCTGACGGTGAGAACGCCCCCCTCGGGCATGGCGCGCAACGCGTTGTTGCAGAGATTCCAGAAAACCTGTTTGAGGGCATCGCGATCGGCGCGCGCGCGAACGTTGCGTGCGGAGAAATGGCGTTCGATGCGGAATTTTCCGCGAGCGCTGGCGTCGCGCTCAATCAGAAGGAGCGTTTCCTCGATGAGCGCCGCTACGTCCACCTCGACGAAGGAGTACGTCTTTTCGCGGGAGTAATTCAGAAAATCCGTGATGATCTGATTGAGACGCTGCGATTCGCGGCTGACGATGTGGACGAGTTTCTTGTCGTCGTCCTCGAGCGGCGCGAGGCGAGCGAGTTCTTTGAGCGCGCCCGTCATGGCCGTAAGCGGCTGGCGAATTTCGTGAGCGATGGCAGCGGACAGACGGCCGAGTGCGGCCATGCGTTCCTTGGTGACCACTTCGCGCTCGAGGCGCTTCAACTCCGTCAAATCCTGAAAATTGAAAACGTAGCCGGTCGTCTGGTTCTGGGTCATCCGCAGAGGAGAAACGGAAAGTCCCACGAAGCGGGTGGCGCCGTCGGGCGTGCGGAATTCGATTTCTTTGCGCATGGCCGAGGGATTTCCCTGCTCATCCAGTTCGACGGGCCAGAATCCCGGGAAAACTTGCTGTACTTGTTCTCCGCGAAGCATGCCAAAACCGAGCCCGGTAATTTCCGCGCCCGCGCGATTCATGAGCAGGATGCGGCCGTCGAGGTCGGTGGTGAGCAGACCGCCGCGCATGGATTCGATGATGTCCTGGTTGAAAGCCTGCAAATCCTTGAGCTCTTCGCTCTTTTCGTCCAGCTCGACGCCCTTCGTCCGCAGCGTGTGGGAGAGAAGACTGCCGAGATAGGCGACGGCGAAGAAGGCAAAAAGATTGCTGCCCAGCCAGAATTCAAGAGCGCGAGCAGCCGGCGCAGTGCTCGAAGTGCGTGGAATCACGCCGTAATACATCAATTCGATGACGCTGCCGAGGAAGACAAAACTCGTCCCCGCGACGAAAAACGCGCCCCGGCGCGAGAACAGGATGCTGCCCATCAGGATCACGAGCAGATACAGCGAAAGGAAATAGCTATCCTGGGCGCCGGTGGCGTATACGACGCCCGTGATGATCACGAGATCGCAAACGATCTGCAGCGGAGCGTGCCAGCGCGCTTGCGGAATCCAGCGGCGCAGAATCACGTAGACAATGGCGAGCGTGTACCAAAAAACGATCAGCGAGACGAATGCCCGGACGGGTATTGCTACAGGTGTGAGCTGATGGACGGCGACAACCACCCCGACAAGGAAAGTAATGACGAGGAAGCGAACGCGTCCGAGCCACGGCAGCCATTCGCTGGCACTAGGTTTGAACTCCATTTCGGATCCGTCGCCGGCCCCCGATGCCCCGCGGGAAGCAAAATGAATCGCGGGAAAAGCTTTGAGAATTACGCCGCAGCCGGCGAGCGCCCCGGAAATCGCGGCGCTCGCACTCCGGCTGCGGGCAGCGGGTCTAGTGGCCAGCCAGTTTGCCGATCAGCGAGAACAGCGGCAAGTACATGGAAATGACGATGCCGCCGACCACGACGCCGAGGAACACGAATCATGATCGGTTCGAGAGCTGTCAGACAGGTCCTTCACCGCCGCGTCCACTTCGTCTTCGTAGAAGTCGGCGATTTTCTGGAGCATGGCGTCCATCGCGCCGGTCTGTTCGCCGACGCCGATCATCTGCGTCACCATGCCGGGAAATACGTCGGTTTCCTTGAGTGGATCGACGAGCGAACGGCCCGCTTCGACGGCTTTCCGCGTTTGCGTGATCGCTCTTTCGACGACGGCGTTGCCCGACGTGCGCGCGGTGATGTCGAGACCTTCCAGAATCGGCACGCCGCTCGAGATCAAAGTGCCGAGGGTGCGCGTGAAACGCGCCACCGCGATCTTGCGCAGCAGCATACCGACCATCGGCACTTTCAGCAGCACGTGCGTCGAGCGCGTAGCGGCCTTGCGGCGTTCCGTACCAGAATTTCAGCGCGACGCCGACGCCCACGACAAACACACGACGATCAGGAAGCCGTAGATGCTGCCGACGAAATTGCTCATGCCGATGACGATACGCGTGGGAAGCGGCAGGTCGACGCCCAGTCCGTTGAACAACGTGGTGAAAATCGGGACGACCTTCCAAAGCAACAGCGTGATGACCATCGCCGCGATGCCAATGACGGCCGACGGGGTAAATCATCGCCGACTTCACGGCGCGCTTCAGCTTGACGTTCTTTTCGATGTAGCTGCGAGAGCCGCTGGAGAATGGTGTCCAGAATACCGCCCGTCTCGCCGGCTTCCACCATGTTGTAGTAGAGGGGGTCGAAGACCTTGTCGTACTGCTTCATCGAGGCGGAAAGCGTGGCGCCGCCTTCGACCGAAGCGCGCACGCCGTTCAGGATCTTCTGGAAGATCTTGTTCTCCTGCTGTCCGGCGAGAATCTCGAGACACTGCACGAGCGGCAAGCCGGCGTCGATCATCACGGAGAACTGGCGCGTGAAAATGGCCAGCTCCTTCGAGTCGACGCCGGTTCCGAACGTGGGGATGTTGAACTCCTTCCCCTTTTCGGAAAGCTTGCTGACGTTGATCTTGCTCGCGCTTGCAGAAGCGTGGCCGCTTCGGCTCTTGCTGGTCAGCCGCGCGCTCCCCCGCGACCGTCGCACCCGCCCGGTTGACTCCGCGATATGTAAAAACCGGCATCATCTGTTACCTCCCTGTTCTGCTTACCGCCGGACGGGAACCTGGCCGCCTGCTGGCGGCGAGGTCACCCCTCGGTTAATTAAATCCTGTAATTCGTCTGGATTCGAAGATCGCGCGAGAGCCGTTTCCAAAGTGATTAACTTCTGGAAATAGGCGTTCGAGAGACTCTGGTTGAACGTCTGCATTCCGGACTGGCCCGTACCGGTCTGCATCGCCGAATAGATCTGGTGAATTTTGTCTTCGCGGATCAGGTTGCGGATCGCGGCGGTGGGAATCAGGATTTCCATCACCATCACGCGGCCGCGGCCGTCGACTCTCGGCAAGCAGCGACTGGCAAAGAATTCCTTCGAGCACCATGGAAAGCTGGGCGCGAACCTGCGGCTGCTGGTGCGCGGGAAACACGTCAATGATACGGTTGATCGTCGAAACGGCCGAATTCGTGTGCAGCGTGGCGAACGTCAAGTGGCCCGTCTCGGCGATGCGCAGCGCCGATTCGATGGTTTCCAGGTCGCGCATTTCGCCGATGAGCACCACGTCCGGGTCTTCGCGCAGCGCGGCGCGCAGCGAATTCGCGAACGAGTGCGTGTCCGAGTGAACTTCGCGCTGGTTGACGAGGCACTTTTTGTGGTTGTGAAGGAACTCGATCGGGTCCTCGATCGTGATCATGTGCTCTTCGCGCTCGTTGTTGATCTTGTCGAGCATGGCGGCGAGCGTGGTGGACTTGCCGGAACCGGTGGGGCCGGTGACGAGCACCAGGCCGCGCGGCTTGTCGCACAGTCCTCGAACGACGGCGGAAGCCCGAGGGCGTCGAAACTCTTGATTTCCCACGGAATGGTACGGAACACGGCCGCGACCGCGCCGCGCTGATGAAAAATATTGCCGCGGAACCGCGCCAGGCTCTTCAAGCCGAACGAGAAGTCGAGCTCGAGATTTTCCTCCAGACGGTGCTTCTGCACGTCGGTGAGCACGCTGTAGGCGAGCGCCTTGGTGTCCGCGGCCGTCAGCGGAGGCATATCGAGCGGGCGCAGCTTGCCGTGCACGCGAATGCGCGGCGCGCTGTTCGTCGAGAGGTGCAAGTCGCTGCCGCCCATCTCGATCATCTTCTTCAGCAATTCGCTTAGTGTAATGCCGGCCATAATCTCCTCCGCCTACAGAACGGTTTCGCGCAGCACTTCTTCCATGGTCGTCTGCCCCGCGCGGCCTTGATCAAGCCGCTGCGCCGGAGGGTAATCATTCCCTTTTCCAGAGCTTTCTTCTTCAATTCGAGCGCCGAAGCGCCCACCAGAATCAATTCGCGCAATTCGTCGTTAATTTCCATCACTTCATAAAGACCGACGCGGCCCTTGTAGCCGGTGTTGTTGCAGGTAGCGCAGCCGTGCCCGTGCTGCACTGTACTGTTTTGGTGGCTTCTTCCGCCGAGTAACCGGCGTCGATCAGCGCCTGCGGCTGAATCTGCAGCGGTTCCTTGCACTGCACGCAAATGCGGCGCACCAGGCGCTGCGCGCAAATCAGGTTCACCGACGTGGCCACGAGGAACGGCTCGATGCCCATGTTCATCAATCGGCTGATGGTGGAAGGCGCATCATTGGTGTGCAGCGTCGAAAGCACCAAGTGGCCGGTGAGCGCGGCTTTGACGGCGATTTCCGCCGTTTCAAAGTCGCGGATTTCGCCGACCAGAATGATGTTGGGGTCTTGCCGCAGGAAGGCGCGCAGAGCGGACGCGAAGTTCAGTCCGATCTGCTCCTTCATCTGTACCTGGTTGATTCCAGGGAGCTGGAATTCGACCGGGTCTTCGGCGGTCATGATGTTCGTTTCGGCGGTATTCAGCCGCGCGACCGAGGAATAGAGCGTGTTCGTCTTGCCCGAACCGGTCGGACCGGTGACCAGCACCATCCCGTAAGGCTTCAGAATCTGCCGCTCGAATTTCGCCAGCGACTCGGGCTCGAATCCGAGCTTGGTCATGTCCAGGCGCAGATTTTCTTTGTCGAGCAAGCGGAGAACGATTTTTTCGCCGAACAGAGTCGGGACGGTCGAAACGCGGAAGTCGAGTTCCTTCTTCTTGCCGTCCTTGAGGTACTTGATCATGATGCGGCCGTCTTGCGGCAGCCGCTTTTCGCTGATGTCCAGCTTCGACATGATCTTGATGCGGCTGGTGATCGCGTCTTTCAATTTCATCGGCGGCGCCATCACGTTCTGCAAAATGCCGTCAATGCGGAAGCGGACGCGGTATTCCTTCTCGTACGGCTCCACGTGAATGTCGCTCGCTCCGCGCTTCACTGCGTCCGTCAGAATCAGGTTGACAAGCTTGATGATGGGCGCTTCCTCGGCCGCCTTTTCGAGCGTCGCCAGGTCCATCTCCGCTTCTTCGGCGGCCAGTTCGAGCGCTCGCTTCGTCGCCGGTCAGGTCCTTCATCACCTTGTCGAGCTCTTCGACGCTCTCCACGTCGCCGTAAAACTTGTGAATCGCTTCGCTGATGGCCGTCTCGGACGCCACCACCGGCTCGACGTTGAAGCCGGTCATGAACTTGATGTCGTCCATGGCGAAGACGTTCGTCGGGTCGGTCATCGCGATCGTCAGCGTCGAACCGACGCGCGAAAGCGGCACGATCTGGTAGCGAATCGCGGTTTCCTGCGGGACAAGCTTGATGACCGACGGATCGACTTCGTAGAATTTCAAATTGATGGACGGAACGCCGTACTGGCGGGAAAGTACGGCGGTGATGTCGTCGTCGCTGACCAGTCCCAGCTTCACGAGGCAGGTTCCCAGCCGGCCGCCATTCTTTTTCTGGTAGTCGAGCGCCTGCTTCAGCTGATCCGCAGAGATCAGGCTGTCCTTGACCAGAATTTCGCCGAGTCGTGAAGACATGATTGTGCGTCCGCGGTACTAGAACCGCCGGAAGTGGCAGCGTAGCATCCGGGCCTGTGGAAGTAGGCGACGGGGTGGGGCCTTCGTGGTGAATCAGCTAACATCCGATAGGTCGCCGCAAAAACTGTACGTCCGAACAGGTAAAATTTTGCTCCTGTACGAAGGTACAGGTAGGCACTGGACTGCGCACTGGCCGCGAGTTGAACCCGCCGACCTGCCACGAGGAATGGAACGAATCTTGTATCCAGGCGCAGCCGGGAGTGGAGGGGGAATGCGAGCGCTTCAAGGATCGATCTTAATCGCGAGATTGCGACCGCGAACGACTACTCGTGACGTAGCGCGACGAGAGGATTCAGGGAAGCGGCGCGCCGCGCCGGCGGATAGCAAGCCGCTAGCCCGACGACGAAAAGAACCGTCAGCGACGCGACGACCACAGCCCATTCAAACGGCCGAATTTCAGTCAAGAGGCTCGCCAGCACGCGGTTCAGTACAAACACCAAAGCGAACCCAATCGCGATTCCGGTGACGAGCAATCGAACGCCGCGGGCCAGGATCATTTGCAGGATCTTCTGTCTCTCCGCACCGAGCGCCATCCGAATCCCGATTTCTTGTGTGCGCTGCGCCACCGCAAATGCCATCACTCCGTAGACCCCCAAAGCGGCCAGCAGCAAACCGAACGCCCCGAAGAAGAGCATCACTTTCGCGCCGATTCTTTCTCGCGCGAGCGACTCAGAATAATAGTGGTCCATCGCCGAGATGTCGTAAGGCGCGAGCGTTCCGTCCACTCGCCACAGCGCTTGTTGCACCGCCGAGACGATGCTCAGAGGGTCAGAATGACTCCGCACCATAAAAATCAAATCCTGCGCCGCGGGAGAAATCGCTTGCTGCGCATACGGCAGATACCATGTGTCGAAAGGGCCGGCGGGGTCGCTCGTGTCGCGCACGTCTCCCACGATGCCGACAACCGTGAGCCACGGACTTCCGGAGGTCGCGCTGCGGATGCGCTTGCCGATTGCGTCCTGATTCGGCCAAAACCGCTTTGCCATATGGTCGCTGACAATTACCACAGGTTCCGTGCCGGCATCGTCCTGCCAGGTGAAAATCCGTCCACGCAACAGCGGAATACCCATCGCATGAAATAGGTCGGGGCTGATCAGGCGGTGATTGACGTTGACGCTCGAATCGCGATTTGAAATCTCCATACCGTCGGAAATCACGGACGCATCCCAGGAGCCGCCGCCCAGCGGATTTACCATCGTCACGCCCGCCGCGGACACCCCTGGAACATTTTGGACTGCTTCGACAAGGCGGCGAAGCAGCGCGGTCCGGTGCGGACCCACAGGTTCGCTGGCAGGCGGGGGCGTAAGATCGAAAGTGAGCAAGTGCGATGCTTTAAATCCGAGATCGTGATGGACGAGACGCTCAAAGTTCCGGAGCATCAAGCCCGTACCCGCGAGCAGCACGAGAGCGAGTGTGGTTTCCGCAATCACGAAGCCGCCGAGCAGTTTGCCCCCTGCTCTGCTGCTGGAGCTTCCTGCCCGGCCGCCCTCTTTCAATACGAGTTGGATGTCGGTTTTCCAGCCCGTGAAAATTGGAAGCGCTCCGGCCGCAACGCTGACGACGAACGAAATGAGTACGGCAAATCCGAGCACGCGGAGATCAATTTCGGGCTTCACCATTCCAAGCTGAGCGCTGAAATCTGTGGGAAGCAGCGTCAATGCGTAGCCATTCAGCCAATCCGCCAGAAGCAATCCAAATGCGCACCCGAGCATTCCGAGCGCGGAGCTTTCAGCCATCAACTGCTGCAACTGGCGCCACCGGGATCCGCCCATCGCGGCGCGAATGGCGAATTCCTTTCGCCTCGTCACCCAGCGCGCGAACAATAGATTTGCGACATTGATACACGCAAGCAACAGCAGAAATCCGACGACGCAGAGCAGCGCGAGTGTGGCTCCGTCCTCATTGTTCACCAGATTCTCTCGGAGCGTCATCGTGGCAATCGCAAAGCCCGGCAATGTCTCCGGATACTGTTCCTTGATGCGAGCCGAAATCGACTCGAGTGATTGAGCGGCCTGCTGCGGCGACACCCCATCGCGCAAGCGCGCAAAAACCGCAAATTCAGAATCCTTCTCGATCGCCTTTACGTCGTACGGAATCCACACCTGGCCGTCATACGGAAAACTAAATCCCCGGGGCATCACTCCGACAACCGAATACCGGCGGTCGTCCAGTCGTATCGAAGTCTGCAGAACGGAAGGCGAACCTCCGAAGTGGCTCTGCCAAAGCGAGTAACTGATGAGCGCCACTCCGCTGTCAATTCCCTGCTTCTCTTCTGTCGAGGTGAAGTCGCGTCCAAGCGCCGGCAGGACGCCGAGCGTGGGTGCCCAGCCTTTCGAGCGGTAAATCACCGAAACCCGATCGGGATTGCCGTCGCTGATCAGGGTGCGGCTCGTGCCGAAGGCTGCGACGGTGCTTGTGAAAACACTATTTTCGTCATCATTTGCCTGATTGACGGTGACCACGTGGTGACTGTGCATGCCAAACGTGCGGCGGTGGCCGTCAGGACCTTTCAAAGAATCCAGAAGACGCAGCACGCGGTCCGGCTGAGGAAACGGAAGCGTCCGGAAAAACATCGTGTTCACAATGCTGAAGATTGCGGTGTTGCCGCCGATTCCCAGCGCCAGTGTGAAGACGACGATCGCGGAAAAGCCCGGAGATTTTCGCACCAGGCGGAAGCCGTGCCGCAAATCAATTAGTAGGTTGCGCAACGTGAGTCGCCTCCTCCGAAATGCTCGCGAATTTACCGGGTTCGTTATCAAATTTGACGTATGAGCGGGCCATTCAGCGTTTCTATAATGTTTCTGAACGCGTTCGATTGCGGAATTTCTCGATTCGCCGGACTTCGTTCAAATTCAGATATTGTCGCCAGCGTCTGGCATTTCGTGCGCGTGTTCTGCTAACATTACCGAGTGTCGGGCGGTTAGCTCAGCGGTTAGAGCATCCCGCTTACACCGGGAAGGTCCGCGGTTCAAATCCGTGACCGCCCACCACATCAGCACACCGAATTAGTAGCGCGGGGGACGTAGTTCAGTTGGTTAGAACGCTGCCCTGTCACGGCAGAGGTCGCGGGTTCGAGTCCCGTCGTCCCCGCCACTTCTTTTCAAGGAGTTGCCGGACGTGACACCGGAAACTCCAGCCCACTCTTCTAGCTAGAAACTCACTGCAGCGAGAACGATCGAAGTGAAAACGACCGGAGAAAACATGAAAGCCACAACTCGCTCGGATGGCAACGCCGCTTCCGCCAACATCACCAAGCGGATTCAAGATCTCGCAGACTGGCGAGGAAAGACCCTCGCTCGTGTCCGTCAGCTCATCCACGATGCCGACCCCGACATCGAGGAGGAATGGAAATGGGCGAAGCCCGCGTCGCCCGGCACTCCGGTCTGGTCCCATGATGGCATCGTCTGCACCGGCGAATCCTACAAGCAAGTGGTGAAGCTCACTTTCGCTCGAGGCGCCGCGCTCAACGACCCGAAAAAGCTTTTCAATTCGAGCCTCGAAGGAAATGTGCGGCGTGCCATCGACATCCGCGAAGGCGAAAAAATCAACGAACCCGCCTTCCAGCAGCTCATCCGCGCCGCCGTAGCGGCCAATTCCGCAGCCCTCGCTCAACGCGCCGCAAAAAAGATGAAGAAGTAGGCCGAGCTTTCACGCACATACGGTAGGTTACGACTCCACTATTTACGGGGGAAGACCGCACGCGGCTCGAAGCGCAAAAAAAAAGGGAGGAAGCCAGTGGCTCCCTCCCTTTCGATTCCTTCAATCCTTACTGCAGTGCAACGAGACCCGACTGCGAGCAAGGTGTCGCTGGGAAACCCAACGCCGCTGCTTGCGAATTGACGCGGACGACGCCGGTCTCATCGATACAGTACGCCGCAGTTCCCGACGTCAACTGGACCGGTGCCGTGCCGACCGAAAAACCAAGACCGCCAGAACCAGCGCAGCCGGCCGGAATGTTGCCAACGAGAGCCGGACCGCCGGTGGAGTTGAAGTTATAACCGTAACCGCTCTTCTGGAAGGGGGCGGTGGACAACACTTCGTCGACCAACTCCGCCCGTCCGCAGTTTGCAGCCGCACCAGCCGGGCCGCCAAGCTGCGTCAAGGTCAGCGTGAAGCCGTCACTATACGTGGACGAGAAGGTTTCCTCAGCCGACGAAATCGTACGGAGAGAACCGACCGCCGAAGACTGGTTCGCGGCAATCTTGGCGCGAAGCAGGTTCGGGATCGCGATGGCCGCGATAATAAGAATAATGGCCACGACGATCAGCAACTCGATTAACGAAAAACCCTTCTGTTTGCTCCTCATTTTAGCGAATCTCCTTGTCCCGAACTTTGGCGAGTGTCGATGATTTCTCGGCGAGGGACAAATGGAGATAGAGCACGGCAAGCCCCACTTTGAACCAGTGAGCTTACCGTTATGGAACATCGATGTATACCTCGCGGCCTCAAAGGGATACGGGCGCCAACTGCAGGATTCGGGCTGCTGCGGTGTGCAGAAGCGGCACAGGCGAATCGGAATGTGACAGTTCCCGGCTGCCTGCATTGACGTAAACAGTCGCCGACGGGTCTGGCCAGGCGCAAGCCCGCGCTTCTCGAGGCGGCTCGGCCGGTCAAGGCAACTTTCGCAATGAGTAAAGAAACGGGAAACCGATTGGGAATGGACACAAATCCGGTGGCAGCAAAGCGCCGAAACGGAACAGGTGGAAACCACCGTAAGCCTAGTATGCAGCTTGGGATACGACCATGCCCGAGAAGTCCAAAACTTTGCACATGCGCATTCGATCGCATGGAATCGTGAAAAAAATGCATTGCAAACAAAAGACTTATTTGGCAATATTTCCGTAGGACTTTGGTACTACAGATGCAATGATGTTAGCGCGTGAAAAGCACGGAGGTGCGCATTTGAAATCTCTCAGACTTATAGCAGTGGTCGCAATGGTCCTGTTCGCGTCGAGCATTGTTCGCGCTGACGGTGTAGATGCCCGAGTTAACGTCAATCCGGGCCCCGATCCTGCCGGTATCGGCATTTGCGGATCGGCTCAGTTCTCGGCGGACAGCACTGGCGCGTTCAACGTTGACTGCGACACCAACGTGCTGACCCCCCAGATCTCGTTCGCCGCGCTCGATTCGACCACGCAAGGCGGTCTCTCCTGCGCCTCCGGCTTGACCTCGCTCTTCAATCCGAGCGGGCCGATGGGTCAGTTCAACTGGAAGTCGAGTTTGACGATCAATCCCGGTGGAATCGACACCTGCACATTCTCCGCGCCCTCGATGCCGACGGGATGGGTCGCTACAGACGTGATCAAGTGGTTGAGCTATTTCGGCGTGATGAATGACGGCGACTGCGACAAGGATGACTTTGTCTTCGGCGTCCCTGCTGGCTGCGCGATCGTATTCAATACCAACGGCAACGGCTCGATGCTGTTTACTCCGGGCGCACCTGTAGATGCTGGCGTCAACGGTGCTCCGCTCCTGCCATTCCCGGAGCCATCGTCGCTTGCGCTGCTCGCGGTCGGCTTTATCGGCTTGGTTGTTGCGCGACGCCGCTTCAAGGGCAGCTCGGCGACACAAGTAATTTCGTAACCGATTCGCTCGAAGCGTCCGCCCAACGGGTCGGCGCGCTGCGAATCGCAGTTGCAGGAAAGTTCAGGGATGTCACTTCTGCTTCGAGCGAGTGACATCCCTTTTTTATTGCCCCAATTGTTTATTGGTCCAGTTTTTATTGCTTCCGTTTTTATTGCTCGAGTCGCGTTCCCCGCATTTCCGCTTCCGTCACGTCGTTCTGCGGGCTTGCGCAAGTTCACACACCAGCGCCGATCAGCTTGAACTCGCTTTCTACGCTCGAGGCGGTGCGACTGCCGGCAAGAAATCGAGCGGCTTCGCACTGGTTCGCGCGGCTTTTCGGCAGTCCCGCAAGACTCGCACAAATCGAACCGAACGCTTGCGGCCTGAAGAACTCTTCGGCCTGAGGAGGACGCTACCTTCGAGGAGAATCCAATTCCCTACTTCGATGGCTTGCCGAATTCTTTCACCATCGCCTGGAACTCCGGCGTGTCTTTCAGCTTCTTGAATTCGGGATCCTGCTGCGCCTGCTTCACCGAAAAGCCTTTGCTGAACGCTTCGCGCAGCGACCGCAGCGCGTCCGACTGCTTGCCGGCCAGCAGCTCGACAGTCGCCTCGGCGTAGACCAGCTCCACGTCCTTCTGGTCGATTCCGCGCGCTCGTTGAATGAACTCCATGCCGCGTGCGGCTTCGCCTTTCTTCGCGTAGTACAGCGCGAGATCTTCCAGGGCGGCCGTGCTCTGGGGGTTTACCTGCAGTTCCTGGAACGCCAGTGCGATCGCCTTATCGTACGTCGCGTTGGCTTTGTCCTTCTGACCTGACCCACGATAAGCATCCGCGAGGTTTCCGACCGCCAGTTCCTGGTTCGGCCCGAGCTCAACCGCTTTTTCAGACATCTGCACCGCTTCCTCAGGACGCCCCAGAAGCAAATTCACATAACCAAGATTGTTATAGGCGCTCCAGGTGGGCGAAATCTCGATGGACTTCTTGTAAGCGGGAATACTTTCCTCGTACCTACCGAGTTGCAGGTACGCATTCCCCAGGTTATCCCATCCCGAAACGTTTCCGGGTTCAAGCTCCGTGACGCGCTTGTATTCCTCGAGAGCTTTCTCGGTGTCGCCTGTAGAAAAATAGGCGTTCCCAAGTGCGATGCGATTGCCCCAGTAGTAGGGGTTCACTTCGATCGCCTTCTTGTAGGTGGCGATCGCCAGGTCTTTCTGGCCGCTGTTCATATAAGCTTTGCCCAATCGCAGATAACCTTCATCCGAGTTCGGCGAAAGCTCCAGCCCGCGCTTCAGCTCGACGATCGCCTGCGCGGTTTTGCCCGTTCGGAGATAGACCGTTCCGAGAGAGAAATGCACTTCCGGAAGATTGTCTTTCAGTTGTTCGGCGCGCTGAGCGGCTCCGAGAGCTTTTTCCGCCCAGAAGGGATCCTTCTTCTCGTGATACATCGTCAAACAGGCGCTGGCGAGGCCCGTGTAAGCGAGCGCGAAGTTGGGATCTTTCTGAATGCTTCCCTGAAAATAATCGATGGCCGTTTGCGCGGCCTTCACTGGCTCCGGTCCTCGCAAAGCCTGGCGGCCGCGCAGGAATAGATCGTACGCGTCGACGTTGTCGGTGGGGCGTTCCGCGGTGCGAGCCAATTCCTCATTACTTGGCTTCACGTCGAGGGCAGTGACGAGTTGGCCGGAGATCTGGTCTTCCAGCGTGAGAAGATCCTTGGGCACGCCCGTGAATTGCTGGCTCCATAATTTCTTGCCGCCATCGGCCACGTTGATGAGGCTGATAATGATCGCCATCTTATCCGCACTGCCCTGAATCATGCCCTGCACGATCAGGTTCACACCGAGAGCGCGAGCCGTCTTTTCTAACGGATCTTTTTCCGACACCTTGGCGACGGCCGTTTCGGACGCGAGTCGAAGATTTTTCAGCTGGAAAAGTTTCGCGGAGAGCGCTTCGTTCAATCCTTCCGCCACGTAGCCGAGCGACTGATCGTCTCCCAGCACGCGAAACGGCAGGATCGCCACGAACTTTCCCTGCGAAAGCGGCGGAATTCCAGAGGTGCCCGGCCCCGACGATCCGCCATTTCTGAGAATCAAATGACGAACGGGCGGAATCGCGAAGGCGAGAATGAGGAGCAAGAGGACGCCACCGACAACCCACGTCCAGCGCCGCTCCGCCACAAATTCGGGAATCTGAATCTGAACGGTGTGCGAACCGCTGGCCGATCCCCTCGTGCCTTGCAGGTCCGCCAGAATTTCGTACGCGCTTTGGTACCGCGCCGCGGGATCCCGCTCGAGGCAGCGCATGATGATGCGCACAAACCAATTCGGCAGCGTGGGATTGATGAGCTTGGGGCTCTTGGGTTTTTCCTGAATCCGCTGGTACATTACCTTCAGCGTGGATTCGCCCGTGAACGGGACGTCACCGACCGCCATTTCGTAGAGCATCAATCCGTAGGAATAAAGATCGCTCCGCTGGTCGGCCGGCTTCCCTTCCACCTGCTCGGGAGACATGTAGCGCGGCGTGCCGAGAAAGGCGCCGGTCTTCGTCATGCCCTGCGCGCCTTCCTCAAACGACTTCGCAAGTCCGAAGTCAGACACGAAAATCTGATCATCCTTATTAACCAGGATATTTTGCGGCTTGAGGTCGCGGTGGACGACGCCTTCCGCGTGTGCGGCCGCAAGAGCCTCGGCGAGGGCCGTCGCGTACTTCAGCACCCGCTCGATCGGCAACTTCGGATTTTCTTTCAGGATTCCGTAGAGGTCGTGGCCCTCCACATAGGCCATGGTGATGAACTTCGTGCCGCCGACTTCGCCCATGTCGTGGATGCGAAGGATGTTTTTGTGGGAGATCTTGCTGGCGAGAACGAGTTCTTGCTTGAATCGCTTCAGGGCATCGTTTTCGCCCATCACGCCGTGGCGAACGACCTTCAGAGCGACCGTGCGGTCGAGGTCCTTGTCATAGGCCTTATAAACGCGGCCCATGCCGCCCTGGCCTAGTAGCGCGTCAATGCGATAGCGAGTGCCAAAATCGCTCCCCGGGGCGAGCGCGGTGGCATCCACCATCACCATCGTTTCGGAATCCCCTACGGGCATAGGGGTACCGCAGCGGGAACAAGACTCAGCGAATTCGGCGTTGACCGTACTGCAATGCGGACAATTCATCGCGGAAGCCGCCAGGCCGGCTCAACCCTGCTCGTCACGATAAAGAGATTATCCGCAAACGGCACAGCGCCCGCAACTTTAATTGCGCTGGAGCCGAACGCCCAACGGACTAAGTCGTCGAGTGCGGCCGGCGCACCCGGCACATCCGAAGCATCGAGTTCGGGACGTCTTCCGCTACACTGTCCGGCATGTTGGGAACTCCCGTTCACCTGTGGGCGGTCTTCGGGATCGTCATCGCCGTCGCGCTGGTGGTGGATCTCGTCGTTCTGCATCCCAGGTCCGAGAAGGTTTCGCTCCGGAAAGCGCTGATCGAA
Organism: uncultured Acidobacteriota bacterium; assembly: GCA_963711875.1. Classification (GTDB taxonomy): domain Bacteria; phylum Acidobacteriota; class Terriglobia; order Acidiferrales; family UBA7541; genus Palsa-295. The sequence continues at coordinate 966,874 of CAVQFW010000006.1, read as the reverse complement.
AGCGCCGCATGGATCGTGCTTTCGCTTCTGTTCGGCGTTTACGTCCATTTCTCTCTCGGGACGGTCCCAGGCGTCGAGTTTTATACGGGATATCTGGTGGAGAAGTCGCTCAGCGTTGACAATATATTTGTCTTCATCCTCATTTTTCAGGCGTTCCAGGTTCCCGAACGGTCGCACCACAAAGTTCTCTTCTACGGAGTGTTCGGCGCGCTGGTGATGCGAGCTGTTTTCGTTCTCGCCGGGGTGGAATTGATTCAGCGCTTCCATTTCATTCTGTACTTTTTCGGAGCCATTCTCGTCTTCACCGCGATTCAGATGCTGCGGCCGGGCAAGCGAGAGATACATCCGGAGCGAAACTGGCTGGTGCGCATCACGCGGAAATTTTTCCCGGTAGTGACCGACTACTCCGGCGACAACTTTTTCGTAAAGCGCGAACGCAAATGGTACGCGACTCCATTGTTTCTGGCTGTAATGGCCGTCGAAGCGATGGATATCGTGTTCGCGGTTGATTCGGTGCCGGCGGTGCTCGCGATCACGCGCGACACGTTCATCGTGTACTCTTCGAACGCGTTTGCGATCCTCGGATTGCGCGCACTCTATTTCGCGCTGGCCGATATTCTGCCGCGCTTCCGATACCTTCATCAGGGTCTCGCAGCAATCTTGCTCTTCGTGGGGGCAAAGATGATCGCGAGCGATTGGATCGAACTGCCCGATCTTGCTTCGCTGGGAGTGATTGCGGCAATTCTGGCGATTACGATCGTAGCGTCGCTGATATTCGCGCCGAAGCAAGGTGAAAACCGCGCGCACTGAGCTCCGTACAGTTGCCGGGCTAGCGAATGTTCAGGACCAGAAGCCGCGGCTCCGTCATTTCTTCAATCGCGTAACGCAACCCCTCGCGGCCGAGCCCCGAATCTTTCACACCGCCATACGGCATGTGGTCGATCCGAAACGCCGAGGTGTCGCCGGCGATTACGCCTCCCACTTCGAGGCCGTCAAACGCATCGAAAAGCAGCTTCACATCGCGCGTGAACACTCCGGCTTGCAATCCATTCGGTGAATCATTCACCTTTCGAATCGCGTCGGCAAAATCATCGTACGGCTCGACCAGCACCACCGGACCAAATACTTCCTCGCAACTTACTTTCATCTCCGGGCGCGTGTGCGTCAAGACGGTGGGCTCGACCATCGAACCTTCGCGCTTGCCGCCTGTTTCGATTTTGGCGCCGGCGTCGACTGCTTCGTTGATCCAGTCCGCCGTGCGACGCGCAGCATCTTCGCTGATCAGCGGCCCGACGTCTGTGGATTCATCGGCAGGATCTCCCATGCGTAGCTTCTTGACGCCGGCGACAAGCGCGGAGAGGAATGCAGCCTCCACGTTTCGCTGTACGTAGATCCGTTGCACCGAGATGCAAGTTTGCCCTGAATAGCCAAAGCCGCCAGCGACGCAGCGCGCCGCCGCATACGCCACGTCCGCATCCGAGTGCACGATCACGCCGGCGTTGCCGCCCAGTTCGAGCGTCACTTTCTTTTTCCCTGATTTTTGCTTCAGCGCCCAGCCGACTTTTCCGCTGCCCGTGAAAGTGAGCATCTTGAGCCGGTCGTCGGAAACGAGCTTTTCGGCCACGTCATTCGCCATCGGCAACACATTGAACGCGCCGGCCGTGAAGCCAGCGCTTGCCACAACCTCTGCGAGCAACAAGGAGCAAAGCGGAGTTTGAGGCGCGGGCTTCAACACAATCGTGCAGCCCGCGGCGATCGCCGGCGCCACTTTGTGGGCCACCAGATTCAACGGAAAATTAAATGGCGTGATTGCGAGGATCGGGCCAAGCGCAAAGCGGCGAACGATGCCCGCACGTCCAGCGGTGGAAGCCTGCCAATCAAGCGGCAGCCATTCACCGCCGATACGCATCGCTTCTTCCGCCGCGACCGCAAAGGTGAAAACGGCGCGGTCCACTTCGAGGCGCGCCGTCTTGATCGGCTTCCCTGATTCGAGGCACATCAGCTGCGAAAACTCTTCGGCGCGCGTGCGAATCCCCTCGGAAATCGCGCTCAGGATTCGCTTGCGTTCGTATCCGGGAGACTTCTTCGTGATCTCGAATGCGCCCACCGCGGCTCGAACGGCCGCTTCGGCGTGCGCGGCAGTTCCGCGGCGCGCTCCCCCCACGACGGAATGATCGTACGGAGATAGAACCTCGAACGGTTCCCCTTCGTTGAGCCACTTGCCGTCAACGAATATTCCCCAGTTCTTCACTGCGACTTTCGTTTGCGTGGCCATACGGCGAACCTCGATGCTGGCAGATAAGATGCAGTTAGGCGCGGTGAGGCGCTGTTTCCATTCGCGATTCCGCCACGCTCGCGAGCGCGGCTTCTATCACGCCGAGTCCTTCGTCGAATTGCTCGTCCGTGACGACGAGCGGTACGAGCACTCGAATCACATTGCCGTACGTCCCGGCCGAAATCAGAATCAGGCCGTGCTCGTAGCAATGCCGCAGCACTTGTTCTGTTTCTTCTTTCGCCGGCTCGCGGCTTTCCGGGCTGCGCACAAGCTCCATCGCGCGCATCGCGCCCAGCCCGCGAACATCTCCGATGAGCGGCCAGCGCTTCTTCCAGGCTCGCGCGCGCGCATCAAAGCGTTCTCCAAGTTTCTCGGCCCGCGCAGGAAGATTTTCGCGCTCCAGGATTTCAATCGCCGCCAGCGCCGCCGCGCACGACACCGGATTGCCGCCAAACGTCCCGCCCAGTCCGCCTAGCCCCGGAGCATCCATGATTTCCGCGCGGCCGGTGACTGCCGCGAGCGGAAGGCCACCGGCAATCGATTTTGCGGATACGAGAAGATCGGGCACAACGCCGTAACGTTCACATGCAAACATGGCTCCCGTGCGGCCGAAACCGGTCTGCACTTCGTCGGCGATGAGCAGAATTTTGTGGCGCCGGCAAATTTCCTGCACGATGGGAAGAAATTCAGGCGGCGGCGCCACGAAGCCGCCTTCGCCGAGAACGGGTTCCACAACCACCGCCGCAACCGACTCGGACGCAACCACGCGCTTAAAAGTATCCTCAAGATGCTGCGCGCAGAAAACGCCGCAGCCGGGATATTGCAGCGAATACGAACAGCGGTAGCAATAGGCGTACGGGATGCGATAAATGTCCGTGGCAAAAGGCGCAAATCCGGCTTTGTAGGGGTGCGTCTTGCTTGTGAGCGACATCGTGAGCATCGTGCGCCCGTGAAAGGCATCCTCAAAACAAATGATCGCCGGACGATGCGTGTAACTGCGCGCGATTTTCACCGAATTCTCAATCGCTTCTGCGCCGCTGTTTACCAGAATTGTTTTCTTGGGAAATTTGCCGGGGACGATCGAGTTTAATTTCTCTGCAAGCTCGATATATTTTCCGTACGGCGCAACGCTGAAACACGTGTGCATGAACGCGTCGAGCTGCTCGCGCACCGCGGCGAGGACGCCCGGCGCGCGATGGCCAACGTTCAAGCAGCCGATCCCACCAGCGAAGTCGATGTAACGATTGCCGTCAACGTCCTCGAGCACGGCGCCTTCCGCGCGCGCTGCGAAAATGGGCGTGGCGTGCGCGACGCCTCGCGCGACGGCAGCAGTGCGGCGACGCATCAGCTCTTGCGATTTAGGCCCGGGGATCGAGGTGCGCAATTGGATTGTCGGCATGTCAGTACCATCCGATCGGTTGTTCGTTCAGGTTGATGTGAACTTGTTTCGTCTCGAGATATTCCTCGATGCCCCAGGGACCCAGCTCGCGGCCGAAACCGGATTGCTTGTAGCCGCCCCAGGGCGCTTCGACGTAGGTGGGCTGCATGTGATTTACCCAGACGATTCCTGCGCGCAGAGCCTTCACGACGCGAAAGGCCTTGAAGATGTCACGCGACCACACCGCTGCCGCGAGGCCGTAGGGAGTGTCGTTGGCGATTCGAATCGCGTCGGCTTCATTTCCGAATGGAATCACCGCGGCGACGGGGCCGAAGATTTCTTCCTGCGCGATGCGCGCGGAATTATCCACGTCGTAGAAAATCGTGGGCTCGACGTAATAGCCGCGAGCGATTTTCGAAGATCGTCCGCCGCCCGCAGCAACCTTCGCTTCCTTCTTGCCGAGTTCCTGGTAGGAGCGGACGCGATCGAACTGCTCCTTGCTCACGAGCGGGCCCATCTTCGTCTCGCGTTCGAGCGGAGGGCCCAGGCGAATCGTCTTCGCCTTGGCGGACATGGCCTCGACAAATTTCGAGTAGATCGATTTTTCGACGAGAATCCGGCTGCCTGCGGAGCAAACTTCGCCCTGGTTGATGAACACGCCGAATAGCGCGCCGTCAATCGCAGACTCGAAATCGGCATCCGCGAAGAATATGTTGGGAGACTTCCCGCCCAACTCAAGCGTGACGCGCTTCAACGTGTCGGCAGCCATCTTGACGATCGCTTTGCCTACGGCCGCGCTTCCCGTAAACGCTACCTTACTTACATCGGGATGCTTGACGAGCGGGGCGCCGGCCGTCTCGCCGAACCCGGTGATGATGTTGACGACGCCCGCAGGCAATCCCGCATCCGCGAGATATCCGGCAAATTCGAGCGCCGTGAGCGGCGTCTGTTCCGCGGGCTTCAAAACGCACGTGCAGCCGGCAGCGATCGCCGGTGCAAGCTTCCAAGCGGCCATCAGCAGCGGGTAATTCCAGGGAATAATTTGTGCCGCGACTCCGATGGGCTCGCGCATCGTGAAATTCAGCGCGTTATCGGGAACGGGATTCACGCTGCCGAGCACTTTCGTCGCAAGTCCGCCGTAATATTCGAAGCAGGTGGCGACATCTCCGATGTCGTACTCGGCTTCGACGATGGGTTTTCCGGAATTTCTGGCCTCGAGCTCCGCGAGCGTCGCCGCTTCTTTTCGGATGCGTTCGGCGAGACGAAAAAGGATGCGGCCGCGCTCTTGCGCGGTCGTTTGCGGCCACGCGCCGGAATCAAATGCGGCTTTCGCTGCGGCGACCGCGCGGTTCACGTCCTGTTCATCGGCATTCGGAACTTCCGCGAGAATTTCCTCGGTAGAGGGATCGACGACAGGAAAATACGCGCCGGCATGGCTTTCGACAAACTCGCCATTGATGTACATCCGATATCTGCGGACTGTAGCCTTGGCCTCGCTGGCCATGTGAATCCTCCCCGCAATCACCCTCGTTTAGATGCGGCCGGCCGCCGCTTGCGACACTTTGCGCCGCCCGTAAACGAAATAAAAGAACGCTGCCAGACCGATAAAGAACGCAGTCCCACCCAGCATCCACGCTTCATAGGACGCCACCGACGTAATTTGCTGCGCGGGCGAAAACGCGAAGACCGTTCCAAGAATCGTCATCAGCAATCCGCTCGCTCCCGCAAGAACCAGCGTGCTCTTGCTGTAATGCCCCTTCCCCTCTGCAGCAGGATCGAATGCAAGCTTCAGCAGCGCGCCGAACATATAAAGGAACGGCACGAGTTGCAGTACAACGGCTAGTGAGAGCAAGCGTTGAAACGTTTCCTGCACGCCGGATCCGAGCAGGCTGATCAAAACCAGAATCGCCGAGACCACCGCATGAACGATCAGCGCCGCGTACGGCGTTCCGTACTGCGGATGGACTTTGCCGAGCCAGCTGGGAAGGTAGGAGTCGAGCCCCGCGACAAATGGAATGCGCGCCGAGCCTGCGAGCCACGCGGAACCGATTCCCGCAATCGAAATGCTCAGCATCAGCGCAAACGGTGCGACGATCCACGCGACTCCCACTTTCGCCGCCATGTGGCTCACCGCCTGCACGATTCCCTGCAGCACGTTGATTTCGTTTTTGCTGACGGCGACGAGGAGCGTGAGCGTCGCTGCGATGTACAACACACCTGAAATGACGCCGCCCCACGCCACCGCACCAGGAAGCGTCCGCTCGGGATCGCGAATTTCGTCGCCCATCACCGACGCAAGCTCCAGTCCCACGAGCCCGAAGCAAATCACGCCGAAGGAGTTCAGCAGGAATCTCGGATCGGCGGGAACGCGAAAATCCGCCGCGGTCACCGTGGTGCCAAAGCGCAGCCAAACCAGCAGGCCCAGCCCAATCAACAAGCCGCCCGCCACCACGGTGCCAATGCTGCCGATGTTGTTGATCCATTTCCCCACGCCCAGGCCAACGATATTAAGGACTACGAGCAGCGCGAGAAGAGTGAGCGAAGCAGTCACAGTGAAAACTTTATTGTCGGCCAGCCCCGCATGGCTCGGCCCGAGCGCAAACACCGACACGCCGACGAAATAGAGCATCACCGTAGGCACATACATCATATTATTCGTCCAGTAACACCAGCCGGAGAGGAACCCGTGGAAATCGCCGAAGACCTCTTTGGCCCACAGGTAAACGCCGCCCTCTCCCGGATAGCGATGCGCCAACTCGATCACCGCAATTCCCTGCGGCCAGAAAAAAAAGACCAGGCAAAGAATCCAAAGCCAGACGGTGACGCCGCCGTTTGCCGCAATGCTCGGGACGACGTTCAGATTGAACACGGCCACGACGAAGAGCGCCACGAGATCCCAACGACCGAGCGCTCGCTTCAGATGCACGATTTCACTTTTTCGAGCACTCTCGTCTGGCAGAAACCACTCCTGTGGGCTTCTTGCTGCGGCTTTGCTTTGTTCACCCGCCCGCGCTCGCTTCACGCGGCCGCGGCAATGCCTCGCCGAATCGGGCCTCAGTGCGCCGCTGTAACGACGTGCGGTTCTTTTTGCGCGACTGCGAGCGCCGGAGCGATTTCCGCGAACGCTTCCAGATGACGGTCAATATCCGCATCCGTATGCGCCACCGAAACGGTCCACTGCTCGTCCCACCAGTACGGCTGCGCCATCACGCCGCGGTTCACCATCGCGAACCAGTAGTGCCGCCAAATCTCGCTGTCGATTCCGAGCCAGTCGCGATAATTGCGAATCGGCTTGGGAAAGAACATCAGCGCGCCGTTCGAACCCGCGCTCGCGAGATATGCGTCGAGCCCCGCCTTCTTCACTTCCTTCTCGTAGCCGTCCACGAGCTTCTTATTCAGCCGGTTTACGTGCTCGTACGCCGCGGGCGTCAGCACCTCGCGAAAAGTAGCCAGGCCCGCCGCCATCGCCACGGGGTTCGTGTTGTATGTCCCGCCGTGAAACACGCGATGGTCGGAGATCAATCCCATCACGCGCTTCGTGGATGCAAATGCCGCCAGCGAAAAGCCGCCGCCAATCGATTTCGCCAAGCAGACGATGTCGGGAGTGACGTTGAAATATTCGCAAGCTCCGCCGCGCGCCAGCTTCGCTCCGGTTTTTACTTCGTCGAAAATCAGGAGCGCGCCGTGTTTTTTGGTGATTTCGCGCAACGCCTGGTGGTATCCGGGATCGGGCATCAGGATGCCCACATTCATCATGATAGGCTCCACGATCACCGCGGCAATTTCGTTCGGATATTTCGCAAACAGGCGCTCCACCGCCGCCGGATCGTTGAATTGCGCGACGAGCGTATTTTGCAGCGTCGCTTTCGTGATTCCCTCGCCGCCCGGCACCGAGTTCGGAGCGTTCGGATCGCCCACTTCGCTTTCCTTCGGCTTCACGGAAACGAGCGCGGAATCGTGCAGCCCGTGATATCCGCCTTCCATCTTGATAATGCGATCGCGCCCGGTGGCAGCACGCGCCAGGCGCACCGCGTGCATCGTACATTCCGTTCCGCTGTTGCTGAAACGCACCATCTCGACCGGAAATCGTTTACAGATCTCTTCCGCGAGCTCCCATTCCATATCGTGCGGCATGCCGAACATTGTTCCGGTGTGAAGCTTTTTCTCGACAGCGCTCACCACTGCCGGATGGCAATGCCCCGCCATCAGTGCGCCGAAGCAGAGGTTGAAATCGATGTACTCGTTGCCGTCGATATCGTGGATGTGCCCGCCCTTTCCATCGCGGACAAAAATCGGATACGGATCGTAAGCGCGGTAATTGCTCGCCACTCCCAGCGGCAAACGGCCGGCGGCTCGTTTGTGAGCGTCGCGCGATCGCGGTGTGCGCTTCTCGTACGTCTCGATTTCTTTTCGTAGCCCTTCGTGCATGACATCCTCCATCCACTACCTGCTGTGGCCGACGCACGGCCCTGAGATTTATTTCTCGTTCGTCAATCGCCGATTCGATCGTTACGACTTCACGTTCCAGCTTCGAAAACGGAATCCCCGCTTCTTGAGCTCGGCAAAAAAAGGCCGTGGCGGCACCACATTTTCAGGCGCCTGGACTCCCACGCCCTGGATCTCGCCCCGCCCCAGCATCACCGCCGCAATCGCCGCCGGAAAACCCGTGTCGCGCGCGACAGCCGAAAGCTGCGGCCGTGTGGAATAATCCGCCCACATCTCCATCGCAGTCGCGGTTCGCCGTTTCCCGCGTCGCCCGGTCACCACGACGCGAAGCGCTTCCACGTCTTTCGGCGTCTTCGTCGTCGCTTTGCTTTGCAGCAGCGCCAGGAGCACGGACCGAGGCGCTACCTGCGCCCCGTTCACGGCAATCGGGTCGCGACTCGTGAAACCGGTCTCGACCAGATTGCGGACAAGATTTACAAGTTGCGGCTCGTAGTTAATCTTGAAAAATACTTCGCGCACGCCTTTCTTGCGAAAGCTTTCCGCCAAGGTGCCCAGCTCGGAATGAATCGAATGCCGCAAAACGATATTGCCGATGGGCTGCGGGAAACTGCCCGGCTCAGGATCGGAGAGCATCGGCTTCTCGACGTAGCGCCCCTTCTCAAAAGCAATCGGCGGCATGGTCAATTCGTCGAGGATCGTCGCAATCGAAAACGTATACGCGATCGGGCTGTCGTATTTCTGTTCGTCAGCGCCGGCGTTGTAAACGCGAATCGAATCCACACGGTCGAGCGGTTCGGCGAGCGCTCGGGCCATCACGTTGGTAATTCCCGGCGCGCCGCCCATGCCCGCAATCGCCAGCCGGCCGATCCGCCGGAAGTCGCGGTCCAGCGCGAACTGTTTCTTCGTCATGTGATACAGCCCGCCCAGGTCCATGTAATTCACCCGGGCGGCCAGCGCCGCGCGCATCACATCCAGGTTCCAATTATACTGCGTGCAGTTCACCAGCACATCAAAGCCGCGCGCCCGCTTCGCCAGCTCGCTTGTCTTTCGCACATCGGCGAATACCGCGCGGGCTTTCCCCCGGCCAAATTTCCGCGCCACTTCCTGAGCGCGCGCGCGATCGAAATCAGCCACCACGATCTGCTGCACTTCCCGCGCGTTGGCCAGGTCGTGGACCACCGCTCGGCCCATCATGCCCGCACCCAGAACGAATATCTTCATCCCGTTCCCCGTTTCATAAATCCTACCGGCTCGAGAAGCGCGGCTTCACGCCCGCACCACGCGAAAAAGCGAGGGGCCCGGTTCAATAGGCGCCCTCGCTCCGCCGTTCGCGTTCCGCTTTTCTAGAACGAAATCTTCAAGCCAAACTGAATCACGCGCGGATCTTCCCGCACCTTTTGAACCTGCCCAAACGTCGAGTCCGAAAAATTGCCGTCGGGATTGGCGAACTGGGTGTGGTTCCATGCGTTGTAAAACTCGGCGCGGAATTCCGTGTTCCACCGGTCGTTGATGGGCGTCTTCTTCGAAATCACCAGGTCCGTATTGCTGATCGCAGGCCCGCAGCAAAGTGCGTGCGGCGTATTCCCGAATCCCCCGAGCGGCGTCGTACAACCGGTGGTGGAAGTGGCATCGCAGAAATTGTTTGTGTTGAACCAGAAATTCGTGTTCGTTTTCGGGTTCAGGCGTTGCAGCGGCGCCGTCATCGTCGGCGTGTTCGCGCCTTCGAAGAACGAGCTTGTTTCGAGTTCAGGATCATTCAAATCCTGCACGCGAATCGGGAATCCGCTTTGATAGACGATGATCGCCGACACGGACCACCCGTTGAACGCCTTGGCTTTCAGTCCTTCATATTTGGGAATGGGCAGGTCCCACACCGGACTGAAAACGAACCGATTCTTGGCGTCCAGCAGGGAGAGTCCGCGCGTCGCGTTGAAATTGAGGGGATTCAATTCGTTTTCAAACGATGCGCCTTGATCAATCGCTTTGCTGAAAGTGTACGACGCCTGGAACTGAATTCCGTGCGAGTAGCTCTTATCGAGGGAGACCTGAAGCGCGTTGTAATTCGAATTCGCGTTCGTGTCCTCTGCGAAGATGTTGCTGAAGACCGGCACTCCGTCGATGGGGCAGCCGATTCCAGTGGTCGGATTGCAGTTCGGCGATGAATACGGACGCGTTCCAACGAGCGTAATGCCGTTCGGCCCTACGCGTCCGCTGAAACATGACGGATTGCCGCCCGGCGCGCCGCTGTAAGGCAGCACGAGTCCTGCGCAGTCGAGACTCGGCACCCTGAATGGCTGCGCCGGCATGGCCGACAGGGTTGGGTCCGCAGGTATGACGGTGCCCGGCGGGATGAAATATTCGGATTCCGCCCCGCTCGGTCCGCAGCTCGTCGGAGTGCCGCCAGCGCCAGCCGGCGCCGACAGCACATTATTTGCGTTCAGTGCGGAAAGATTGATCAGTCCGATGCAGGTCTGAATGTTTCCCGCATTCTGATCGTGCGACGCAAGAAGATGGTGCGACTGCGTCCCTACGTAGGAAACCCGGAACACCAGGTCTCTCCGTAACTGGCGCTCGATCGTCAAGTTGTATTGTTCGGAATACTGCGACTTCAGGTGCGGCTGAAATTCGCCGAAGTAAATCGCGTCCCGGAAATTTGACCAGTCGACGCAACCGTTGGGGCCGCCCGGGGTGTCCACCGCGCACGGCGTCTGCGGTGTTTGCTGAATCACGCCGCTGAATGGATTCGGCACCTGCGTCCCATCTTGGGTGAGGTAGGGCAGATTGAATTGCGGGTTCGTCACGAAGGAGCTTCCGCCGAACGGAGGTTCCGCGCTGAACTGTTCGAGAACGAGCTGCTCGATTGGATTGTAGAAGAGGCCGAATCCAGCTCGGACGCTGGTGTTGCTCGGGCCGCCGGTCAACTTCGCCAGCCAACCTTCCGTCCAATTCGGAGTCCATGCGATCCCGATCCGAGGCGCGAAGGCTTTGTAGTACGTCGAAGTCAAGCCGCGAGGCACACCTTTATCTCCGGGAAAGACAAGTCCCAGCGGGAATACCGCATTATTGGCGCCGCTTCCCTGTCCGCAGTCTCCTGGCGTCAGGTTCAGAGCCGCGGCGTTCTCTTGCGACAACCAGCATGGATATTGCGTCGTGGCTTGCCCCGGCCGAAACGTCTGCAAGCGGTTCCCGGTGTCGTAATACGGTGTGTTCAGTTCCCAACGCAAGCCGTAGTTCAGCGTCAGATTCGACTTCACCTTCCAGCTGTCCTGCGCGAAGAGATAAAGCGACGTGTTGCGAAGATCTTCTCGCTGCGCCGCCCCTTGCGTATAGGTGGAGGGAGCACCGAGGAAGTAATTCGGGTAGGCGGGAAAGGAACCGTCCGACCCGATCTGATCTGCGTTATTCAGATTGGAGATCGTGTATTCACCGCTTACATCGAAATAAAGGAACTGGTCGAACCGCTGGCGCCGCACGTCCCCGCCGAACTTGACCGTGTGTTTCGATATCGTCTTCGTGAAGTTGTCCATCCACTGGAACGTGTTTCCGGTTTGCGGCAGCTCGCCTTCGAAATTGTTTCCGATCGCAAATCCGCCGTTGACGCTGATGTACGGCAGGCCGACGCGCCCCGGGAGGTCGGTGGTAATGCCCGCGCTTTGGTTGCCGGGATCGGTGAAGCAGTTCGCGGGACCGACAGCGCCGCAGGAATCCTGCACGCTCGGCAAAGTGTGGACGGGGTGGTTATTCGTCTGTTGCCCCTCGCGGAAATAATTGAAGCGGAATTCATTCACCGCGGTGCTGCCGATGAGCCATGTCTCGCTCAGGTTCCATTGCTGCACGCGCGTGCCGAAAAGCGAGCCGAAACCCGGGACGTTTCCGCCCGCGCCCTGGAAGAACGACATCGGCAACGTGGAGCTATCGTTTTCAAAATAATAGTACGCGCTGAATTTGTGCTTGCCGTCGTTGGTGATGTTGTAGTCGTAGTGAACTGTAAATTGGTTGTTGCTTACAATCTTGGGAGGCGTTTGCGAGAAGAGACCGCTACCGAGCGGAAGAACGTATTGATTGTAAATGGACACCGCCGTGGGATCGAAGCACGCCGTGGGAATCTTGTTCCCTGGAAAAAGCGCCGAGTAGAGCGCGCCTGGCACAATCGGAGCCGACGCCGCCGCCGAACATCCGGGGCGTCCGTTCAGCACGTCCGCAAAGGTCTGGTCGTTCACCTGGCCTGAAAACGGGAGCGCGGGAGCAAGCTTCTGAGGATTGACCGTTTCCGAGAAGTCACCGGAGGCCTCTTGAGTGGTCGGGAGGATCACTTGGCCGGTGGAAATGCCCTGATGCAGCCGAATGCCTTCGTAGGAACCGAAAATGAACATCTTGTCTTTCTTGATCGGCGCTCCGAACGTGCCTCCGAATTGATTCTGCTTGTAGGGAGCGACGGAATCATCGAAATAGCCCTTGGTGTTGAGGGCGTCGTTGCGGAAAAAATCGTAGAAATTGCCGTGAATCTGATTCGTTCCGGATTTGGTGACCACATTCACCACGGAACCGGAATTGCGCCCGTATTCGGCATCGAACGAGTTCGTGATCACTCGAAATTCTTCGATCGCATCGGGCGAAGGTTGAATCGCCGGCCCGTTCACGAAAATGTCGTTTCCGTCCCCGCCGTTCACCATGTAGTTGTTCGACCGGCCGCGGCCGCCGTTCACCGACACCACGCCGGGATTGTCGCTGCCGGCAAATAGATCGGCGCCCAACTGCGATTGCACGCCGGGCTGGAGCTGCAGAAGCGCGTAGGCGTTGCGGGTGTTCAGAGGCAGGGCGCGAATCGACGTGTCATTCATTACGGCGCCAATCTGCGAACTGGTGGTTTCAATCTGTGCGGTATTTGATTCCACGGTCACCGTGTCGGTGGAACCGCCCACCTGAAGGGTGACGGTGATGAAGTTCACGTGCCCGATCGTGATCAGCACATCCTTCGAGACGAATTTCTTGAAGCCTGCCGCCTCGGCGGAGACGTCGTAGGTGCCTACGGGCAGTTCCGGAAGATCGAATGCGCCGTCCTTATCCGCAGTCGTCGAGCGCACCAGCGACTGGCCGATCTGCGTGGCCGTGACCGTGGTGCCTGGGACCACTGCGCCGGAAGGATCGTTCACAACGCCGCGAATCGCGCCGTTCGTCTGCGCCCAAGCTCCGCCACAAGCGAACGCGGTCGCAAACAGCAACGCACACACCCGTACCCACCCTCTCGCTTTCATTGGCGCTCCTTTGAAAATTTCGCGTCCACCCCAGACGCCCCCGATTTTTCGATTGCAGCTTTTCGAAAAACCTTACTATAATTCGCGAACGTTAGAGGATGGCCTGAGGGTTGTCAAGGGGAAACTCGTTTGGCGCAAGCACGGAAGCGGTCCCGCAAACCTCAGCGCGCGTCCGGCTACCTGCGCATCAGTGACGTGGCGCGGCTCGTGGGCGTCTCGCCCTCGATTCTCCGCTCCTGGGAAAATCTCGGCCTCGTCTCGCCCGCTCGCACCCGCAGCCAGTACCGGCTTTACACGCAAGCCGACATCCGCTTGCTCAAGCGCGCCCAATTTCTACGCCGCGCCCGTGGAATGAACGCCCCGGCGATTGTTCACATGCTCAAAACGGAAGGACTGCTTGCGAGGTCCGGCGGAGGACAGCCGAAATCGAGCCCGGTGGGTCCGCGATTGCGGCGACTGCGATTGCAGCGCGGCTACCCGCTCGCCAAAGTGGCGCAAGCGGTGGGCGTTTCCGTGGGATTTTTGTCCGCGCTCGAACGCGCACAAATGAGCGCATCCATCGCAACCCTGCGCCGGTTGGCCCGTTTCTATCGCTTGAACATCCTCTCGCTTTTCGATCCTTCGGAGGCGAATCCCGGCCGCGTTCGTCCCGCCGAACGGAAAGTTCTCGAAGCCGGCAATGGCGTTCGCATGGAGCTGCTCTCCTGGGGCAATACCGTGATGGAGCCGCACCTATTTCGCATTGCGCCCGCCGCTGGGAGCGGTGACTCCTACAGCCACGAAGGCGAGGAGTTTCTTTACATCTTGAAGGGCTCGATTGAAATCGCTCTGGACGGCGGCGAAGTGAATCGCCTGGAGCAAGGCGATAGCTTCTACTTCGAAAGCAGCACGCCGCATCGTTGGGTGAATCCCGGCAAGAAGGAAGCCTGGGTCCTGTGGGTCAACACGCCGCCCACTTTCTAGCGGCGGCGAATTTGGATTGATAGTTCCAATGGGGCGCATCCAATCTATGAGTAAGAAATGGATCACTCAATTCGCAGTTTTCGCTCTCGCCGTCGGCTTCACTTTCGCTGCCGCCGGATGTAAAAAGCAGCCGCCGACTCTCAGCCTGCTCGTCTGGGAAGGCTATGCCGATCCCTCGTTCGTCCGCGCGTTTGAAGAATCACACCACTGCAAAGTGAACGCTTCTTACATGGGCTCGAGCGACGAACTCGTCGCCAAGCTTCGCGGCGGCAGCGCGAGCAACTACGACGTGATCTCGCCCTCGAGCGATGTGGCCACAATGATCGCGTCCGCAGGCCTCGCAGCACCCCTCGACCTCTCGAAAATTCCGTCGTACTCGCAGCTTTCCGATCGCCTTCGCGCGATGCCGCTCGTGCGCGTGAACGGGAATGTGTACGGCGTGCCTTTTACTTGGGGACCGAATCCGCTGTTGTACGACACGACGGCTTTTACGCAACCGCCGGACAGCTGGGCGGCGCTCTGGAGTCCGAAGCTAAAAGGAAAAATTTCCGCCTGGGACGAGCTCTCCACCATCTACATGGCCGCCCAAGTCCTCGGCTATGACAAGCCCGATCCCGGTCATCTTTATAACTTGACCGACGACGAACTCGAGAATGTGAAAAAGAAACTCCTCGAATTGAAACCGAACATCCGCAAGATGTGGACCACCGGCGGCGAGCTCACCAACCTTTTCGAAAATCACGAAATAGTGGCTGCCATGGGCTGGCCGCTCATGACCAACCAGCTCCGCAAAGCGAACTTCCCCATCGGCGAAACCATCCCCAAGGAAAACACGACTGGATGGATTGACCACCTGATGATCACGTCGGCCAGCGAGCGCAAAGATCTCGCCACCGAGTTTCTCGAATACATGATCGAGGCGAAGACCCAGAAAGCCGTAACGGACGTCACAGGATATGACCCGGCGAATCCTCAGGCCGCGCAGTTCCTTTCCGACGACCAGAAGAAATCGCTGCACCTCGACAATGTGGATCAATACATGACGCGCATTTATTTCTGGCAGCAGGTGCCCCGGCGCGACAAATACAACGAAATCTGGAATGAAGTGAAGGCCGCCCAGTGATATTTCTTCAGCGCAGCGAATCGCTACGCCGATTGCTCGTGGTTCCCGTTTTCCCCTGTCGCTTATCCATTTTCACGCCGGGCACACTCCTGCAATGAACGCTCACCTCGCACAAAGTCCCAAAAATTCCGCGGCGCCAGCCGATTCATTATTATCCATCCGCGAAGTCGTGAAGCGTTTCGGCGCCCGCCCCGTCCTCCGAAATATTTCCCTCGAAGTAGCCTCGGGCGAATTCCTCACCATCCTCGGCGAGAGCGGCTCCGGCAAGACTACCCTCTTGCGGCTCATCGCAGGTTTCGAGCAGCTCGACGGCGGCGAAATCCGCATGGGAGGCGAACGCCTCGACCAAATCCCGGCGCATCGCCGCCCGGTCAACACCGTGTTTCAAAGTTACGCGCTGTTCCCGCATCTCACCGTCTACGACAACGTCGCATACGGCCTTCGTGCCAAAAATGTCGCCTCGGGCGAAATTCAGAAGCGCGTCGCCGAAGCCCTCACCATGGTAAAGATGAGCGAGTTCGCGAGTTCACCCCCGGCACGCCTCAGCGGCGGCCAGCAACAGCGCATCGCCCTCGCCCGCGCCCTCGTCAATCGCCCGCGCGTGCTCCTGCTCGACGAGCCTCTTTCCGCCCTCGATGCCAATCTTCGCCGCCAGATGCAAATCGAATTGAAAGCTTTGCAGCGCGAGGTCGGCATCACATTTATTTTCGTCACGCACGACCAGGAAGAAGCAATGGCCCTTTCGGATCGCATCGCTCTCCTCCGCTCCGGCCTGCTCGAACAGGTCGCCGATCCGCGCGAAATTTACGGCCGCCCCGCGTCCGCATACGCCGCGCAGTTCGTCGGCCAGACAAATCTCCTCCGCGCCGATGTAAGGGACGCCGTCGCTACATTCGGCGCTCTCGAATGGCCCACCGCCGCCCCGGCCGGTCGAACCACATTTTCGCTCCGCCCCGAGTGCATTCGCATCGCTACTCCCGCATCGCCAAAGCAATCGCCGAACGATTTAGCCGTCCGCTTCCGCGCTCGCATCCAAAATCAATCCTTCGGCGGCGCCATGGATCTTCTCGAACTCGATTGCGGCGACTCACAGATTCTGCGCGCCCGCATCCCCAGCCCCGGCCCGCTCACCGGCGTCCACGAATTTGAATTTCGCGCGGGTGACGCAGTGCCCGTTCGCGATGGAGACGCCGCCTAGCCATGTATTCCCGCGCCTACAAAGCGGCTGTAACGATTCCTCCGCTTCTTTGGGTCACCGTGTTCCTGCTCGTTCCCTATGCGTTCCTTTTTTGCTACAGCTTCTGGTCCGTTTCTCCGCAGCAAACAATCGTCCACAGCTGGAATCTCCAGAATTACGCGCAGCTCCTCCGCAATCCGATTTACATTTCCGTCCTTTTCCGTTCGATGCGAATCGCCGCCGCCGTTACGCTTCTCGCACTCCTGCTCGGCTATCCGCTCGCCTACTACCTCTCATTTCACGCAGCGCGTCGCAAGGATCTCCTCTATCAGCTCGTCATCATCCCGCTCTGGGCCAGCTATCTCGTTCGCGGCTACGCGTGGAAAACAATTCTCGGCAGCGAAGGCGTCCTCAACGGCCTCCTCCAATATCTCCATCTCACGCGCCACCCGGTGGAGTTTTTCCTCTACAGCCCGTTTGCCGTCGTACTCACTCTCACGCACATCTATACGCCGTTCACATTTCTGCCGATTTACGCGTCGCTCGAACACGTTCCCCGCAATCTCGTCGAAGCCTCGCACGACCTCGGCGCTTCGCCCTGGTCCACGTTTCGCCGCGTGATTCTGCCGCTCTCGCTTCCCGGCGTGCTCGCTGGCGCCACATTCGCTTTCGTGCTGACGCTCGGCGATTTCCTCGCGCCGCTTCTCGTCGGCGGCCCCAGCGGAATCATGATCTCGAATATCGTCGTCAGCCTCTTCGGTGCTGCTTACAACTGGCCGCTCGGCGCCGCGATTTCGCTCTGCATGCTCGTGTTCGTCGTAGCACTGCTGTTTGCCACCGAGCGCTTCGAAAGGAAACTCACTCTGTCATGACCGGCGGAATCCATTCCGGCCGCGCGCCGCTGCTCACCGCCTACGCCGCGCTCGTCTACGCCTTCCTCTATTTTCCGATCGTCGTGCTCATCCTTTACTCTTTCAATGGCTCGGGCGTCGGCGGCTTCCCTCCCTCCGGTTGGACGTTCGCCTGGTACCGCCAGCTTTTTCAAGACGGCGCGCTGTGGGACGCGGTCCTCAACAGCGTGATCGTAGCCGCCATCGCCGTCGCCATCTCGCTCGGACTCGGCCTTCCCGCTGCGCTCGCTCTCGACCGCGCCCAATTCCCCGGCAAAGCGCTTTTTCGCCGCGTCGTTCTCCTGCCGTTAATTCTCCCCGGCATCATTACCGGATTATCGCTGCTCACTTTTTTCGTTGGAATCAATCCGCTGCTCGCTTCTCTTTTCGGAGTCAGGAAGACGCTCAGCCTCGTCACCATCACACTCGGTCACGGCACCGCGCTCATCTCCGTCGCCACCACCGAAATTTTCGCGGGTCTGCAAAAGCTCGAACGCGCGCAGGAAGAAGCCTCGCTCGACCTCGGCGCGAATCACTGGAAAACCTTTTGGCGCGTCACCCTCCCCAACTTGCGCGTCTCCCTGATCGCCGCCGGCCTTTTGATCTTTACCCTTTCGCTCGACGAAATCGCGCTCAGCTTTTTCCTGATCGGCCGCGACAATACGCTTCCCCTGGAAATCTGGTCGCGGCTCCGCCGCGGAATCACTCCCGAAATCAACGCCATCTCCACCCTGATCCTGGCCTTCTCCATCGCCACCATTCTCATCTGGTATCACCTGCGCACTCGCACCGCTCGCGCAGAAGAAGCCGGAGCCGCGCCGCTCCTCGCTTCCCATCTCGAAGGAGAACACTCATGAGCGACACCCGAAGAGACTTCCTGAAGTTTGTCGTCGCAGGTTCTGTGGCAGCCGGTTGCCCGATCGATCTCTCGTTGTTCGCGGCTCCCGACGACTCGAAAACGAAAGTCGAAGGAGACACCTTCGAAATCTGCCACCAGGTCCGCGACGGCAAATCCTTTTCGCGCCCCGCCGCCTCCCGGCGCTATGACGTCGTAATCGTAGGCGGAGGCGCCAGCGGTCTCAGCGCTGCCTACTTCCTTCGCGACCGCGATTTCCTGCTCCTCGAAAAAGAACCTCACTTCGGCGGCAACGCCTATCTCGAGGAATTCGACGGCCAGGCCTATGCCACCGGCTCGGCTTTCGACGAGAAAGGCACTGCCAGCGCACAACTCGCGCATGAAATAGGCCTCGAGCTTCTCCCCATCAACTCAAACGACGCACTGATCGTGAACGGAAAATGGGCGAGCGATCCCTGGGGCGCCGGAATCGTTGATCTTCCTTACCCGCCTGCCGTTCGCGAGAGCTTCAAGAAGTTCCGCTCGGATGCGCTGGCGATCGATGTCTCGAAGAACGTCGCACAGCTCGACAGCACCCCGTTCTCAAACTACTTGGCCGGACAAGCTCCCGAATTAAAAACTTGGTGGGACGCTTTCGGACCATCCAACTGGGGAGCGAAGCCAGCCGATACTTCCGCCCTCGTCGGATTGACCGAGTTCCAATATGCCGCGGAAAAAGGAGATCCCCGCGTCACGCTCCCCGGAGGCAATGGCGCGCTCACTCGCAAACTTGTTGAAACACTCCAACCCAAATTTGCCGAGCGATTGGTCGGGGAAGCCACCATCGTTGCCGTTGAGCCCCAGAAGAACGAAGTTCGCGTCACCTACGTGCAGGGAGGCGCGCTACATTCCGTCGCCGCGAAAATTGTCATCATGGCCACGCCGAAGTTCATCACGTCGCGCATCGTCGCGGGCCTCTCCGACGCGCAGCAGGATGCGATGTCGTCTTACCGCTACTGCCCTTACACCGTCATCAATATGATTTTCGACAAGCCTGTCTACAACCGCGCCTATGACACCTGGTGCCCTGGAAATACGTTTACCGATTTCATCGTCGCCGATTGGGTGCTCCAGAAACAGCCGGGCTACAAACAGAAGTACAACATCCTCTCGTTCTATACGCCCCTTGCCGAGGCCGACCGCAAGAAGCTCCTGAAAATCGACGACTGCCGCCAGATCGCCGCCAACGTTCTCCGCGATTTTCAGAAGCTGCTTCCCGATTTCGCCGCTGCCAATCCGATCGAAGTCCATTTGTACCGCCGCGGCCATCCGATGTTCATGCCCACGCCCGGTACTTTCACAAAGATCATTCCCGCTGCGAACCAGCCTCTCGAACGGATATTTTTTGCCAACACGGATTCCATCGGTCCTATCTCGGAAATTTCCGGCGCCGTTAGAGCCGCGCAAAAAGCAGCCGAGTGGACAGAGAAACGGCTGGCCGGCAACTCCGAATCCTCCGCGCGAGCGGCCGCCGGACTCTAGCTTCGAACCGTTCCCAACCGCAAAAAAAAACACCCGGTAAGGAGAGAACCGGGTGTTTCGCCAAACTTTCTCGATTCCTGCCAGGGAGTGAGAAAGAAAATTGTCTGCTTCGTTCAGCTTCGCGCGCTACTGATGGGTGGAGACTCCCATGTTATGCACGCCCGACATGATAAATCCCGCCGTGCTGATTGATTGCGGCACGAACCACATCCGCCGCACCGTTCCATTTTCGCTATGCTGCATCCGGCGCGCCACGTAATCCAGAACCACCGGTCCCACCTGAATCGCGGCGTAGATCGCTCCGGAATGCGCGAACGGCCTCATCATCGGATCATCTTCCACTGCTCCGCGCCCGATCGCCTGTCTCGTGGTGTACGCGTCGAATGTGGCCGCTCCATGCTGCACGAGCGACAGCGCCAGCCAGCTCCGGCTCATCCGCGGCGCTTCTGGGGAATAAACTTTCACCGGCTTTATGGGCGCAGGTTCCGCCAGGCGCACCATCGAAAGCGCTTGCGAATTCTCGTCGCTCCCAAGCGACATCGCCGTCATTCCAGGTTGGGCGTGCTCGGTCGCATTGCCGCTCAGGTTCACCGTGTCGAGTGCGAGGTGGCCCGTCCCGGACGTGGCTGGAACGGTTGCGGTTGCCGTAGTAGTGGTTGAGTTGTCGCCAGCTGGCGCGGGAGGTTTCGGCTTGGTTCCGTCTGCGGCACTCAATGTGGTCGGCAATTTGGTGGTAAACACGGGCGCGAGCACTGGCTGGGCGGGGGCGAATTGGACGAAAAGCGCTGCAATCGCAAAAACCATGAAGGGGGGCCTCCTATTGCCGTTCGTATAGGAGGAATGCACGGCTAGTACCATCGTGCCGAATTGACCTATCTTTAGCATTTACAGTCACTTAGCGATTCAAGGTGGCACAGCTCCCCTTCCAGGCCTTTCGATCTGGGGCAGGCGCGGAAAACCGTTTCCGCATAGTTCGGAAACTATTTCCCGTTCCAAATTGAAACTAAGCCCCTTGCCTGCAACCCATACGGGCGAACGAACTTCGAAATCGGCGCGCGCTCCGGCGGAAGTATGCAGAAAGATGGTTCATTCGCTCGAGCGGGGAAATTCAGAAATCGCGCCGCAACCTCGATCCTAAATAGTGTCGCAGTTTGAATCTCGGAGTACGAGGGAAAGCGCAGTGATTAGCCACACTCACAAAGCGGCGCGCCGATTGTGCCCAACCTCGCTTCCCCGCAACTAGGGCTTGTGCTATTTTGAAAATCACGGGATGGAGGTTTTGCCGCATGGCGAAATTTGTGTATGCGATGCACGTGTCGTTGGACGGCTATGTCGACCACCAGAAGTTTGCACCAAGTCCCTTGCTCCTTCGTCACTTCCTCGAGCTAGTGCGCGGCCTCAGCGGCATTATCTACGGGCGCGGCATGTACGAGGTAATGCGCTACTGGGACGAAGACCTTCCGGATTGGGACGCGGGAGATCGCGATTTCGCGATGGCATGGCGGAGCCAACCGAAGTGGGTCGTGTCGCGCTCACTGAAGTCTGTCGGCCCTAACGCCACACTTATCGCGGATGACGTCGAGGCGGTGCTCCGTGGGCTGAAGGCCCGGCTCGGTGGGGAGATCGACGTTGCCGGACCAGACTTCGCGCGTTTCCTGACCGACCTTGGTCTTATCGAT
Source organism: uncultured Acidobacteriota bacterium (assembly GCA_963711875.1). GTDB lineage: Bacteria > Acidobacteriota > Terriglobia > Acidiferrales > UBA7541 > Palsa-295. The sequence goes on along the minus strand of CAVQFW010000006.1, from coordinate 945,311 downwards.
GAGTATCGACTCTACATCAACCCCGTCGTGCTCGGTCACGGCAAGCCATACTTCGCCAGCCCCCCGCCGCCGCTCCACCTGCTGTCCAGCGATCGAATCGCCGGCGATGTGGTTCGGTTAACGTACGCCCCCGCTTGATCGCGCAACTCGCCCGACGGACTTCCCCGACGTACTTCCCCGATGCTCCCCGACGCGTGAGGTCCGATTTCGGTCGCGAGCGGAAATTCAAACTGAGACACTACCCGGTTCTGGCAGCACTTGCCTCTACTCCACCCGAAGCACGATCTTCCCGAATTGTTCGCGTTTTTCGAGGCGCGCGTGCGCGTCGCTCGCCTTCTCGAGCGGCATCACCGTGTCAATCACCGGCTTCACAAGCCCGCGGTTCACCAGGTCGAGCACAGAATAGAGTTCCGCCTTGCTGCCCATATAAGAGCCCAAAATCGAGAGGTGCCGGCTGAAGAGATACCGTAAATCAATCCTGCCGTCGTAGCCGGTCGTCGCCCCGCACGTCACCAATCGTCCGCCCACGGCAAGGCTCGCCAGACTTTCCTGCCACGTCGCTTCGCCCACGTGCTCGACCACCACGTCCACGCCGCGCCGCTCGGTGAGCCGCTTCACTTCGCGCGACCAGTGTTTGATCGTGTGCAAAAACACGTCGTCCGCTCCCAGCTCCTTCGCTTTCTGCAGTTTTAATTCCGATCCCGCCGTCGCGATCACGCGCGCACCAGCCACCTTCGCGATCTGGATCGCCGCGCTGCCCACGCCGCTTCCCGCTCCGAGCACCAGCACAGTCTCGTCCGGCTTGAGCTGCGCGCGGGTGATCAACATATGCCAGGCCGTCAGAAACACCAGCGGCAGCGCCGCCGCTTCCTCGAAACCAAGTTTCGCCGGAATTGGAATCGCGTTCACCGCCGGCGATCTCACGTATTCCGCATATCCGCCATCCACCCGGTAGCCGAAGAGCGTGTACTGCCGGCAAAAATTATCGTTGCCTTTCAAACAATGCACGCATTGCCCGCAGGAAATTCCCGGCGAAAGCAGCACGCGTTCGCCGGCTTTCACGCCCACCACGTTCGCCCCCACGCGTGCCACTTCCCCGGCGATATCGGATCCCGGAATATGCGGCATCGGAATCGCAATCCCGGGCATCCCGCGCCGCACCCACAAATCCAGATGATTCAGCGCGCAAGCTCGCACGCGAATCAGCACTTCTTCAGGCCCCATCTCCGGCTCGGGCCGTTCCGCATACCGCAAGACCTCGGGCCCACCGTGCTCCGAAAAAATCACAGCCTTCATCCATCTCTCCGTTTAACGAGCGCGCGCACCGGCATGCCGCCGCGCAGTAACGCGCGAAATCTACCACACCACCGGCCCGCGAGCCGAGCACTCACCGGCGAATTGACTTCCCCGTGCCCCGGTCGTACCCTCGCATGGCGGGCTCTCCCATGGACCTCTTCGAAGAAATCGTGCGCATGCGCCGCGCCGGACGCCGAGGCGCCCTCGCCACCATCGTTCACACCAACGGCTCGATCCCGAGCTACGAAAGCTCGCGCATGCTTATCCGCGACGACGGCACAATTGCCGGGACCGTCGGCGGCGGTTGCGTCGAAGCCGAAGTCTGGGCTGCTGCGAAAGACGTGATTCAAAACGAGCAGCCCCGCAAAATGACTTTCAACCTGAACCACGAAGCGGCCTACGATGCCGGCCTCATCTGCGGCGGCACTCTCGAAATCTTTGTCGAGCCAATTCTCCCGCAGCCCACCGTATATCTTTTTGGCGGCGGCCATGTTTCCACCGCCGTCGCGCGCGTCGCCCATCAAGCGGGCTTCGCCATCGGCATCATTGACGACCGCGAAGCGTTTGCCAACGCGGAGCGCTTTCCGATGGCGTCCGAAATCCACACCACCTACGAAAACGCTTTCGCGAAAATCCAGCCCAACGCCTCGAGCTACATTCTGATCGTCACGCGCGGCCACAAAGACGATATGCGCGTCCTCGGCTGGGCCGTTGACACCGATGCGCGGTACATCGGCATGATTGGCAGCAAGCGCAAAGTAATCTCCGTTTACAGAGCGCTCGAAAAAGAAGGCCACGACCTCGAAAAATTCGAACGCGTCCACGCGCCTGTCGGTCTCGATATTGGCGCTCTCTCGCCCGAAGAAATCGCCGTCAGCATCGCCGCCGAATTGATCGCCGTCCGCCGCAACGCCGTAAACCTCTCCCACAAATCCGTAAAACTTTCCGACATCGCCTCTCTCCAGCACGAGTAATCCGCCATGCTCGCCGCTGCAATTCTCGCCGCAGGCGAATCCCGCAGGATGGGCGAACCGAAAGCCCTCGTCCCGTTGCAAGGCCTCACGTTCGTCGAGCGGCTCTTCGCGTCGACGCGCCTGCCGCGAATCGGCGTCACGCGAATTATTCTTGGCGCTCATGCCGCGGAAATTCGCGCGAGGCTGAATAAAGTCGATCCTGAAATGTTCGTCGTCAATCCCGATTGGCCGAGGGGCCAGCTTTCCTCCATCCACGCCGCGATTCGAAGCCTCGCTCCCCACGCAACGGAGGGGCTCTTGCTTTGCCCGGTGGACCATCCGCTCGTTTCGCCTCATCTCGTTGCCGAACTGATCGCGCAATTCGATTCCAGCGGCAAATTGATTGCGCTTCCCACCTTTCGCGGCAAGCGCGGCCACCCGGTGATCTTCCGCGCAGCGCTGTACGACGAACTGCTCGCCGCCGCGCCGGAAGTCGGCGCAAGACAAGTCGTGTGGGCCCACGCGGAGGATATAAAAGAAGTCCCAACCGAGGAAGAAGGCGTCGTTCTAAATCTCAACGATCCCGAAGCCCTGAAAAAAGCCATCTCCTCAGGGATGCAACCATAATCTTTGGGGCGCCCGAAAAGAAGCGACGGCGGCTCACCTGATTCCCTTCAGCACGGCCACCACAGCAGCTACCGCCAACTCTGCCGCATGCATGGTCGCAGGCGGCAAGCCCGCCCAGCGCGTCCGAAATTTCTTGTGCGACGATCCCGCGCGCCTCGGCGATATTTTTCCCCGTGATCAAATCCGTCAGCGCCGAACCCGCCGCGATCGAAGCCACGCAGCCCTGGGTCTTGAATCGCGCTTCCATAACCCGGCCGTCTTCGACGCGCACCGCCAGTTTCATCGTGTCGCCGCAAACGGGATTCGCGACTTCCGCGACAGCGGTGGCGCCCGCAAGATTTCCGGCGTTGTGTGGATTTCGGAAGTGCTCGAGTATCGTCTCGTTCAGCATGGGCTCAAGTACGCACAGGACTAGGTGAAATTATAATTCACGCGCCGTCAAATCTGCGCGGAGTTGCTGCATGTAATTTGCCTCGCGTCTCCCGCTTTCGAGGCCGAAGCTGCCTTTTAATGCTTGAAACGCCGCGGAGGAATCTCTTGCGCGCGCCTTCGCTTTTTGTTTCAATCCCGTTGACACAGAGAGGTTTACGTTATAGCTTAATGCAGTCCTAGCCTTCACTTTTCCGAGCGGGCGCGGAAAAGTGATCCAACAACTCGCCTACAGGAAAATTCAGGAGAGATTCTGATGCGAAGATTGCGAAGCCTGTTCACCCTCGCGGCCGCTGTAGCGCTGTGTTCCAGCGCCAGCTTCGCGCAGAACGGGAAACTAAAGATTAGCGTTACGCCGAGTCAGGCCTATATATTTGTTGATGGGAAGGCGATCCACGAAGGGAAAAGCCGCAGTATCCCACTCTCCGCCGGAAAGCACACCGTAGCTGTCGTTAACTACGGCTTCAAGATTTCGACGCAGGACGTCGACATTACGGCGGGCAAGACGACGGACTTGAAAGTTGTCCTCGAGGCCTATGGCGGCAAGGTGAGCGGCCCGTGGGGTCGCGTCTACCTCGGAGGCGGATCGCCGCACGCCGCGGTACTTTCGAACGGCACCTCTCCGGCCTATCTCGTCGGCCACGTAGACGAAATGAACAACGATTTCTGGGTTTGGAAGCAGGAGCTGATTCTGCCGGTCGGCAAGCACCATCTGACCGTCACCCAGGAAGGTAAGACGATCTGGGAAGGCGATGTTGACGTACAGGCCAACAAGAAGACCAACGTCAATATGGCCAAGAACTCCCAGACGACAGTTGACTGGCCGCGCGGCACCAAGTTCACGAACGGCTTGGCCCGCTTCCACGCAGGTGTTGCCAGCGCCACGATTGCCGTCGCGCCCGTCACCGGCAGCTTCTCTGCCTCCGCATCACAGATCAATTGCGGCGACACTTCCACTCTCACCTGGCAGACCACCGAAACGATTGACACCAACATCAGCAACATCGGTGCCGTACAGCCGAGCGGATCGCAGGGCGTCTCGCCAAAAGCGACGACCACCTACGATTTCAAGTCGGCTGGTCCGGGCGGAATCGTGCACGGCTCCGCAACCGTCAACGTGAATACGAAAGTCGACGCCAGCATCTCGGCCGATCCTGCCGAAGTCCACTATCGCAAGATCGGCGACAAGGTCATTACCCAGGACGGCTCCACCGTTACCTGGAAGACCTCCAACGCTCAGGACGCGACCCTCAACGGCAACAAGGTTGACGTGAACGGAAGCCAGCAGGTCAAGGCAGAACCTACGGACTCTTCGCAGGTTGCCGATGGCCAGCCCGCTCGCACCGTTGACGAATCGAAGACCTACACTCTGAACGCCACCAACACTTGCGGCGGCAGCTCGACGCAAACCGCGAACCTGCACGTTACCGGTTCAGTCGAACCGATTCCGGCCGTCGTTCTGCAGAGCATCTTCTACCCGACCGACTACCCGGATAAGAAGAATCCGCAAGTCGGCTTGGTCAAGAGCCAACAGCTTGAACTCGCCACGGTCGCCGGCGGCTTCAAGAAATATCTCGAATACGATCCGGACGCGAAACTATCGGTCGAAGCATTCGCCGATGTTCGCGGCTCGAAGGATCACAACCAGGACCTCAGCGAACGCCGCGTCGAGCGCATCAAGCAGTACCTCGTTGACCAGGGCATTTCGGCCGACAAGGTTCAGACCGCCGCCTACGGCAAAGAACGCCCGCTGGCGAAGGCCGACGTCAAGACGCTCGAAGACACGAACCCCAACAAGGCGCCCAAGGGCCGCGAGAAGAACGCCACCGGCAATTGGTATGCCTACAACCGCCGCGCGGACATCGTCCTGCTGCCTTCCGGCAAGAAGTCGTCGCAGTTCTACCCGCACAATGCGGACGACTCCGGAATCATGTGGCAGATACCGAAGCCGGCCTTGAAGAAGGTCGAAGCGGCTCAGTAAATCGGTTCCAACAACAGAAAACGCGCCGGAGAGCGACACTCTCCGGCGCGTTTTTCTTTTGGTGCGCACAATTTCCAAAGTCGGCGAATGAAAAGACTTTGAACGGTTCCAAAAAAAACCGCGCCGGGGGCACAGTGGCCACCGGCGCGGCTATTCGACATTGGAGCTTGCAGTTCGGTCTTCGAACTTCGATCTTCGTACATCGAGGTTCGAAGTTCGGACTTTGCGAGCGGATCTACTTCGTCTGAATCACGTAAAACGCCGTCTGGCGCGGCTGGAAGAACTTATAGCCGTCATCGGTGAGATACGCATCGTCCTCCGCCATCACGTAGATTTTCTGCCCGCCCCATTCGGGAATGGCGGTCTTGGTGTTCAACTCGATTGATTGGTACGACCCGTTCCGCAAACGTTCTTGCGAAGAAGGCCCCACCGCCTCGTGCGTGGGATTCACGGTCTGCGACGCCCGGAAATCGATACTCGCGCCCAGCCCGTGTCCCTGATTGCCGATCGGGTGGCTGTAAATCATGGCGTCGATTCCCTTCTCTTTCATCTCCGCCATCGTCAGGTCGTACACTTCTCCGCCCGTCCGCCCCGGCCGCGAAGCCCGCAGCATCAACGCGTCCTGCAGCGCATTCGTGTTATCCATCGCTTTCTGCAGTCCGGCTGGAACGGTTTTTTCGCCGGGCAGCAGCACGTACGCCATCTTTTGCCAGTCCGTGCTCATCCCCATGTAGGAGATGCCGAAATCGATATGCACCAGATCCCCCGGCTGAATTACGACTTCTTCCTTCGCCACGGCCAAAAACCCCCGCGAAGATTCTGACGGCGTGCCCTTGCGTTGCACGCGCAAGTCAGGCTGAAACCACGTACCCACGCGATTCCTCCACATTTCATCGTAGAGCCAGCGGCGCACGTCGCCGACGGTCGTCTTCCCCGGCGTGATTACTTCGTTCGAGAGCGCGCGCTTGGTAATCAGGTCCGTGAGAATTACTTCCTGGTTGTAGGTGTCGAATTCTTCCGGAATGCGCGTGGCGAGGTATTCGCCGATCAAATCCTGCGCGGGAACGAAGTTCTTCGCCGCATCGGGCCCCATCTTATCGGCGAAATAATCGTAGGTGGACTTGGTCAAGCTCCGCGTGACGCCCCGGCGCCCGTCGATTCCGAGGCCAATATGCGCGGGATGGTAGGTGTCCCACAACTCGCGCAATTGCTTGTCCACGGGGTGCTTCGATGGGTCATCCGTGCTTTCAAAAAATCGCTGGACGTTCTCCTCCGAATAGCCCACGACTGCGATCTTCTTCAACCCGCCGGCGCCCGTATCGACAAACACAAAAATATCGCGCCCGCCCGTGTAAACGCGCGGCGGCGCCACGTATTCGGTTAGCGGGTCGTTGTGAAACTCCTCGTTCACCACGATCCACATATCCACGTGGTTGCGCCTCATCATATCCAGCAGCATGGCGTGCCGTTTCACGAGCCACTGTTCGCGTACGGCAATTTGCTGGGACCACGGCAGAAGCTCCGGCATTTTGTTCGTTGCCGCCGCCGTCTTCGACGAAGACTTCGATTTCTGCGCAGCTGCCGGCGCCGCGAGCATCGCGCAAGCCGCCAAACTCAACACCCAATTTCGTAGAGTCATTCCAATTCCTCCGCGCGCATCGTATCGCAAGTCTTCGAAGTCGTATGAATTAATTCGGCGCTTCGACGAGCGCGAGTCACAGTAGAATCGAAGATTCCATGGCTCCCGCAAGCCCCAATTCGCCGGTCCGAATCGTGTCGCTCGCTCCCAACGTCACCTCGATACTTCTGGCACTCGGAGCCGGCCGCGAGCTCGCCGGCGTCAGCAAATGGTGCAAGCACGTCGCGCGCATCGGCCGCCGCCCGCAGGTGGGCGACTGCTGGAAAATGGACATCCGCGAGGTGATGCGCCTCGCGCCAACGCTCCTTATCGGCTCAGTTCCATTCGCGCCAGACACGGTGGCGAACATCTTGAAACAGCCGGTCGCTTTCCTGGCCATCAATCCGCGCTCGCTGGCCGATATAGAAAGAGACATTCGCACGCTCGCTCGTGTGGTAGACCGGGCCTCGGCGGGAGAAAAGCTGATTCGCCGGATGCAATTGAACTTCAAAGCCGTCGCACGCGCTGCCAAACGATTCCGCACGCGCCCGCGCGTCTATTGCGAGGCGTGGCCGAATCCGCGCATCAGCTCGCCGCCCTGGGTCGCGGAACTCGTCGAACTCGCAGGCGGCGAAATCGCCGCCCCCTCCGGCGTTCGCCTCAGCGATGAAGACGTCGCCAAGGCGAGTCCCGATGTAATCGTGCTCGCATGGACCGCGGCGGGCGCGCGTTCAAAAGTGTCGAGCGCGCTGACGAATCGAGCGTGGACAAATACGCCCGCCGTAAAAACGGGCCGCGTCATCGCGATTCGCGATGAACTTCTCAACACCCCCGGACCTCCTCTCGTGGAGGGCGCCCGGGAACTCTTCCGCGCAATTCATCAGCATCCTCTTCACCCGCGGGAGAACCGCTGATGCTGACGGTGGTAGCGGCCCTGATCCATTCCGACGGCAAGCTGCTCGTCTGCCAGCGCAAGCGCGGCACTTCGTTCGCGATGATGTGGGAATTTCCGGGCGGAAAAGTAAAGCCCGGCGAGACGCTCGAGCAAGCCCTCGCTCGCGAACTCGAAGAAGAACTCGGCACGAGCGCCCGCGTCGGCCCGGAGGTCTACCGCGCCCAGCATCGCTACGCAGAAATGAACGACCCCATCGAGCTGATTTTTTTCGGCGCGCAGCTCGATCCCAAAAGCGTCCGCAATCTTGTCTTCGAACAAATCGACTGGCTGCCGCCCTCCGCTCTCCCCTCCTTGAATTTCCTTCCGGCCGACAAAGATCTGATCGAACGGCTCGCGAGCGGCGCGCTACAGTTGCCATAAGCCCGATTCCAAATGCTGAAATGCGCCGGAAGTGTGAATGGGCGGTGAAGAATGTTCGTACCGCTTCGCCGCAGCCCTGCGCCCTCGCCCGATTTTCGTGTTATAGTTTTCGTGAAAAGTTTAAGAGCAGTACCCTCTCACAGGAGTCGGAATGGCATCGAAAACCAACCGGGCCGTTATGGATCTCGAGGTCGAGAAAACGACCACCCCTTCGAACGAGCTGTACCTGAATTTGTACCGCATGCTCGTGAAGTGCCGGATGTGCGACGAAAAAGCGCGCATTCTCTTTCGCCAGGGCAAGTACAAGGGCAACTTTTATTCCGGAGTCGGCCAGGAAGCGACCAGCGTCGGCACATCGTTCAGCCTGAAGAAGGACGACTGGATCGCGCCGTCGCACCGCGACTGGACCGCGAACATCATCAAAGGCGCGCCGCTGAAATTCTGTTTTGCGCAGCTATTCGCGAAGACTACGAGTCCGGATCGCGGCCGCTCGTCACCCGCGCACATGGGTTATCCCGAACTGCACGTCATCACGCCGGCCAGCAGCATCGCCGGCCAGTTGAATGTGGGGACGGGAGTGGCGCTGGGAATCAAGAAGCTGCGGCGCACCGACGTAGTCGTCTCCTACTTCGGCGACGGCGCCACCAGCTTCGGCGGATTCCACGAAGCGCTCAATTTTGCGGGCGTCCACAAGCTTCCGATCATTTACGTTTGCCAGAACAATCTCTGGGCCGAATCGGTGCCGCTGCGTTTGCAGACGGCCCTGACGAATCTTTCCGAGCGCGCCAAGGCGTACGGATTTCCCGGCATTTCGCTCGACGGCAACAATGTGCTCGAAGTCTACGACGCCGCGCAGAAGGCCATCGAACGCGCGCGTGGCGGACAGGGCCCCACGTTCCTCGAATGCAAAACCTACCGCTGGTACGGCCACTCCGAAATCGACCCGGCGAAGTACCGCGTGAAGGAAGAAGTGGACGCGTGGAAGAAAAAAGATCCGGTCGCGACGTTCGAGAAGCATCTCATCGAAAAGAAACTTCTGACCGACGCGAAGAAAACGCAGATCGCCGCCGAAATCACGCAGGAAATCAACGAAGCGGTGGACTTCGCCGAACAAAGCCCCTATCCCGATGCGTCCGAACTCACGGACCACATCTGGGCGTAATTTAAAAAGGACCCGAACCGCAAATGGCCCGTACGATTAACATGCTCGAAGCGATTAACGAAGCTCTCTCGCAGGAAATGGAGCGCGACGAACGCGTCTTCATCCTGGGCGAAGATATCGGCCTCTCCGGCGGCGTATTCAAAGTCACCGACGGCCTGCTCGACAAGTTCGGCGAAGAGCGCGTCCTCGATACGCCGCTGGCCGAAGGGATCATCATTGCGGCCGCGATCGGCTCGTCCATGATGGGACTGCGGCCCGTGCCGGAAATTCAGTTTGCGGATTTCATTACGCCCGCGGTCGAGCAGATCGTGCAGCAAGCGTCGAAGCTGCGCTACCGCAGCGCCGGTGGCTACTCGTGCCCGATTACGATTCGCGTGTGCTGCGGCGCAGGCGGCGGCAGCGGACTTTACCATTCGCAGGAAAACGCTACGTGGTTCGTGCACGAGCCTGGACTGAAAGTCGTGATGCCGTCGACCGCCTACGACGCGAAGGGAATGCTGCTCGCTGCGATTCGCGATCCCGACCCGGTAATTTTCTTCGAGCACAAATCGCTGTACCGGCAGGCGAAGAGTGAAGTTCCGGAAGGCGATTACACGGTGCCGATCGGCCCGGCGGCGATTCGTCGCGAAGGACGCGACCTCACCATCCTCACCTACGGATTCATGACGCAAAAATCACTCGATGCCGCCGAGGAAATGGCCAAGCGCGGCGTGGAAGCGGAAGTGGTTGAAATTCGCACGCTTGCTCCGATCGACAAGAGCACGATCCTCGAATCCGTCCGCAAAACCAGCAAAGCGCTAATCGTTCACGAGGATAAAAAGACGATGGGTTACGGCGCGGAACTTGCCGCCATCCTCAGCGAAGAAGCTTTCGACGATCTCGATGGCCCGATCATGCGCGTCACAGGCCCCGACGTGCCGGCCATTCCGTTCAGCCCCAACCTCGACAAGGCCTGGCAGGTGAACACGGAAAAGATCATGGCCGGGATCGAGAAGCTGGCTGCGTATTAAATTTTGAAGGGGCAGCGGAGACGAGCGACGTCGCTCGCGGTCGACTCTCGTTTCAAGTTTCTTCGACTTTTCTCCGATTTTTTTGCCTGCGCTGAAATCAAACGAGGGTTCGTCCGCCGTCCACCGCCAGCACCTGCCCCGTCACAAAATCCGAGGTCGCGAAATAAATTACTGCGTCGGCGATGTCTTCGCCACTGCCGGTGCGATGCAGCGGAACGCGGCGTATGTAATCTTCATCCGGCGCCTCGCCCGGAAACTGAATCGTTCCCGGCGCGATGCTGTTCACCAGAATCTCCGGCCCCAGGCCGCGCGCCAGGCATTTCGTCAGCATGATCGCCCCGGCCTTCGAGACGCAATAATGCGTGTAGGCGGGCCAGGGCAGCAGGCCGCCGAGCGACGTCAAATTGATAATCCGCCCGCGCCCCTGGCGCTTCATCACCGGCGCCGCCGCCTGCGAGCACAAAAACTGCGACTTCAAATTGGCGTTCATGATGCGGTCCCACTGCTCGTCGGTCAGCTCCTCGAATTTCGCCGCGAAAAACATGCCCGCGTTATTCACCAGAATATCGAGCCGGCCAAATTCCTTTGCGACTGCTGAGAACAACTGGACAACCTCCGGGCGCTTCGACACGTCACCCTGGACCGCAATGGAGCGCCGCCCCATGGCGCGGATTGCGCTCACCAGCTCGTCCGCTTCCGCTTTCGATGTCCCGTAATTCACCACCACATCCGCGCCCTCGCGCGCGAGGCGCAGCGCGATGCTTCGCCCGATGCGTTTTGCCGCGCCCGTGACGAGCGCTACCTGCCCCGCCAACGCTTTCCCCTCCGCCACTCGCTCCGCCATCATTCCACCCTCCGCGCATCTTCCGGCAACCGGCACCCGCTCAGCTCCGCCGTCATCATCCGCGCCGGCAAAAGCGGAGGCACTTGTCTCGCCAGGGCCGCAAAGTATCACCAATCGCACACATCCGAAAGCGCGCCGCACGCCCTCAAGTCACCATGCGGAATCGTCCGGGTTCCGTCATGGGCTGCTGTCTCGCCCACAAGTTGACGCGCGAGAGGTACCGTGGTACATAGGTACACGACAATGAAGCCGAGGCACACAATCACAATCGAACGGATTCAAACCGGCGTTCGCATGGAAAAGCGCATTCTCAAAGTCCTCAAAGCCCTCGCCGAATATCACGATCTCACGCTTGGCGATCTGCTGGAAGGCATCGTCCTCCATGCTTTCGACGGGAAATGCCCCTTCGGCCGCCCTTCCCTCCAGCGCATTCGCGCCCTCAAGAAGTTCTATCACCTCGATCTCAATTCCACCGCCAGCCACCGCCTGGTCGAAATCCACTCCATCCCCAAAAAGAAGCTCAAAAAAAGGAGTCATCATAAATGACGAACTCGTCGCCGGCCGAATCCGCGTCCTCCAGCACTCGACTCAGGAGCGCGCTCGTCGCGCTTCACTGGTCGGTAGGCTTGGTCGTTTTGATCGAGTCCGCGCTCTTCGTCTTCTCGGCATCGCGCGCGCACGACTTTGCCAAGTCGGGCCTGCCCCAGTTGATCCGCCCTGTCCTCGGCGGCGCTGAGCTCATCGCCGCAATTCTGTTTCTCGTTCCTCCATCGCGCATGATCGGCGGCTACGCCCTCCTCGTGATTTTCGCCGTCGCCGCGCTCATCCACATCCTCCACGGCCAACCGGACGTCGGAGGCCTTGTCGTCTACGCAGCCGCAGTTTACGCCGTAATCGCCGCCGAGAAATCCTAGCCGCTTCTTCGGCGCCGCCGCCTCATCCCCTGCTAAAATCATCGGCGTTCGGTCATTCGCCACACCGGAGGCTTCATGCCACTCGACCTGCTCGCCATCGCCGCGCATCCCGACGACGTAGAACTCACCTGCGGCGGCACCGTTCTCAAAATGTCTCAGGCCGGCTATCGCACCGGCATCCTTGATCTCACACGCGGCGAAACCGGCACGCGCGGCACTCCGGAAAAGCGCATTCGCGAAGCGGCACGCGCGGCGAAAATTCTCGGCGTGAAGGTCCGGCGCAATCTCGGCCTGCCCGACGCCCGCCTGACGCTCACCGACGAGCATAAAATCGCCATCGCCGAGGTGATCCGCGAGCTTCGCCCTCACACGATCATTCTCCCCTATTGGGAAGGGCGCCACCCCGACCACTACACCGCCTCGAATCTCGGCTTTGAAGCCGCTTTCATCGCCGGCCTGAAAAATTATCCGATGAAGGGCCAGCCGTTTCGCCCATTCAAAATTCTCTACGCCACTTCCGACGGCAGCGCCCGCCCCACGTTCGCCGTAGACATCACCGCGCAATACCAGCGCCGGCGCCGCGCCATCCTCGCTTACAAATCTCAATTCACGCCGCCCAAATCCGCGCCGAAATCGAAAGTCTATCTCCCGCTCGACGAGCTCGAATCCCGCATGAGCCACCAGGCGCGCCACTACGGCCGGATGATCGGCGTCCAGTACGCCGAGGGTTTTGCAATGAAAGAAATCATGCGGCTCGATGACGTGATAAAAATCCCAGTGCGCTCGATTTAGACTGCCGCCGCCCGTTTCAGCAGCGCCCAGGGCGCGACGCGCAAAACCGCGCCCCGCTCACTCGGCTGCAGGGCGCGGTTTGCAAAAAGCCTTCGACCCACGAACGCACCGAACCGTGCTACATTTTCCGAGCAAGTTCCCTGCGTCGGCCGGCGGCGCACCGCGAATCTAACGGAGGATCCTCTTGAAAAACCACCGGCTACTCCTCGTAGCGGCAATCGCAGCACTCGCGCTCACTGGCTTCGGTTCGACGAAGCTCGTTTTCACCTGGACGAATCCGAACAACAAAGCCACGCACTTCAAAAATATTATGGTCGTGGGCATTAACGGCAAAGCCTCCGCCCGCGCCGAGTTTGAAGACAAGCTCTGCGCCGGGCTCGCTCGCCCCGGCATTCAGTGCGTGCCCAGTTATTCGCTGATTCCGCGCCCCGACGCGACTCCCATTGACATGGCTCAGCTGCGCGACGTTGTGACCGGCCAGAATATTGATGCGATCATTGCGTCCCGGCTTACGAAATTCGACAAAAAAATCACCTACGTTTCCGGCGCGGCCTACCCGCTCTATCCCGCTTATGCCACCTTCTACGGATACTACGGCGCAATCGCTCCCGTCGTATATTCGCCCGACTATCTCATCGTGGACAAGACGGCCCAGATCGAAACGAATTTTTACTCGACCGCCCCGCCCGATGGGAGTTTGGTCTGGACCGCCACGAGCGACACGGTGAATCCGAAGACAGCGATGAAAGCAGTCGACGCTCTCGCCAGCCTGATCGCGAAGGAATTGGAAAAGCAGAATATTCTATGAGGTAGCGCGTAGGGTGCAGGAATTTTACGGCGAGGATGCGCTAAAAATCGTCTGATTCGAGCGCGTACGAATAACCGGGAAGAGTTTGAATCGGCCCGCGGTTGTCCACTTTCACTTTCACGGCCCGCTCCGATTCCGAACCTGTTTTCCGAAGCACCACGTAGGTGGTCAACGCTTCGTTGTAAACCTTCGTAATCAGGTACGACTCGGCCGTGTCGTCCTTCTTCCACACTTGGCCGACTTGAATTTTCCGCGCAGGCACACTACGAATGTAAAGCGATTCGCCGAAGCCGTCAATACAACACCGCTTGGGTGATTCCCGGCTTCAACTGGACCGTTTCCCGGCACGATGTCCGGGCACCGTGCCTGGGCGGCATCACGCCCGAGCGCCAGTCCGCCTGTCGAAGGCGCGGGGAACCCGCCGCTGCAGCAGATTCCCTCCCGGGCCATGGCAATGCACTGCCGATTGTCTGGTTTGCGCTACCCCCGCAAGCTGTGGCACTCTACGACCATGGGAAACAAGGACGCACATCGCCGCGAAACAAAAAAACCGAAGAAGAAAGAACCGCCGAAGATCGCCGCCAATCCGACGGTCGTTCGAATTAATCCCGGCACGCCGAAGCCGTAATCACCGCGCGCGCTGGCGTTCACCCGGCCAGGCTCGCATTGCGTCTTTACTGCGCGTAGCGATTGGCACCACCTCGCAACCCACAGTGGCCGGGAGATCTACTGGCTCCCGCCGCGTCACTTTTCCGGTGCTGGGAAGAAAACAAGCTCGCGCACCTCACCCACCGAATCGCTGGAGATGGCGCCCTTGCGCGCCCACGCGAGTGCCTCGTCCATATTCGCCGCTTCCAGGATCCAGAAACCGCCCATGTGCTCCTTCGTCTCGGTGAATGGCCCGTCGGTGACGACCACTTTGCCATCGGCCTGCTTCCGCACCGTCTTTGCATCGGCGGGCGGGGTAATGCCGCAGGCGAATTTCCGTACGCCGGCGGCAACCAATTCGCGGTTGACGGCGTGGATCTGTTCGATCATCGCTTCGGTAATGGTGGATGGGTCGAAGTTGTCCGGCAGGTAATTACAGACCAGATACTGTGGCATGACTTTTTCTCCTTGGCTTATGTGGTTTGGCTCCACGTTCTGCTGTTTTATAGTCGCTGGCGAGACCGAAAATCGACAGCCGCTTTCGTTTTATTCCAGCATTTTTATTTCAGCTGGCGAATCCGTTCCTCGAGGAACTGCCGTTCTGGTTCCTGTTGCGTCAGCGACAATGCTTTCTGATAAGCGGACCGGGCCTCGGCCGCCCTGCCGAGCCTGCGGCACAGATCGGCGCGGGCGGCATGCGCCAGGTAGTAATTCGCCAATTCGTGCTGCTCGAGGACGGCGTCGAGATGCTTGAGGCCGATTTCGGGACCGTCGCGCATGGCAATGGCGACGGCGCGGTTGAGATGGACCACAGGCGAAGGCTGCATCCGCACCAACTCGTCGTAGAGCGCAACTATCCGCCGCCAGTCGGTGGCAGCGGTGGATTCCGCCTGGGCATGAACGGCCGCAATCGCAGCTTGCAACGTATAAGGGCCGAAGCGGCGGGAGCTCTGGGCTTTCTCGACCAATGCCACGCCTTCGGCGATCTGCTGGCGATTCCAGAGCGAGCGGTCTTGATGTTCGAGCAAGATGAGCTCTCCGGATGGAGAGGTTCTGGCGGCGCGACGGGATTCCTGGAGAAGCATCAGAGCAAGCAGGCCCATGATTTCCGGGTTCCCGAATTCGGGGTCTGAGAGGTCCGACGCAGGTATTTTCGACGCGCGGATTTCCGGGCTTGGCACTTCCCTCTCCGGCTGAAGCTCGGCGAGCAGCCGGCCCAATCGAATCGCCTCGCGGGTCAACTCGGCCCGCGTGACCTCCGCTCCCGCGGCGGCCGAGTAACCCTCGTTAAAGACGAGATAGATAACTTGCAGCACCGCGTTCAGCCGCTCGGGCAACTCCTCGGGTGCCGGCACCTCATAGGGGATCGCCGCCTCTCGAATCTTCGCCTTGGCACGCACGAGGCGCTGGGCGAGCGTTGCGGGCGTAACGAGGAATGCGCGGGCAATCTCCTCCGTGGTGAGGCCGCAGATTTCGCGGAGGGTGAGCGCGACCTGCGCTTCGGGAGGCAGTGCGGGATGGCAGCAGGTGAAAATCAGGCGGAGGCGATCGTCCTCAATCTCCTCGTCCGCGATTTCTGCACCCGCGAGCGAAGCGGACTGGCCGCGCGATTCCATATGGGCAACAATATCCCGCTCGGCTCCATTGAAACGCGCGCGCCGGCGCATGGAGTCGATGGCCTTGAACCGAGCCGTGGAAATGAGCCAGGGGCGAGGCTTGTCTGGAATGCCGGTCCGAGGCCAGGACTCGAGAGCGGCGGCGAAGGCCTCGTGCATCGATTCTTCGGCCATGTCCAGATCTCCGAGCAGGCGCACCAATGTCGCCAGAACGCGGCCTGATTCGGAGCGGTAGAGCGCGTCAATGGTGATGCTGAGTGGTTGGGGCACAGGCGGCGGCATCTACGCCAAACTAGCAAACGGAGGCGCGAGACACAACTGCGCGCGGACTTCCCGCACCTGAAGTTCATCTGCGTTGCGATTGCTCGCTCTGGCGCACCGTCAACCACCAGGCGTCAACGAGTGGGCGTCAACGAGTACGCGTCAACAAGTGAACGATCGCGGATGCGGACAGCGAGTGATGATTGGCGCGCCGCGCTGTCCGTCGACCTGCCATCGGGAAGCTTGCGACCAACCCTATCCGCCCGTCATCTAACCTGAGTGGAAAGCAAGATTCTGAATTGAATCACTGAGAGGAGACTTCGAAATGTCGAGCAAGCTCAAAGGTAAGGTAGCGATCGTCACCGGCGCATCGAAGGGCATCGGCGCCGCCGTCGCCAAGTCTCTCGCCGCAGAGGGCGCATCCGTGGTCGTGAATTATTCCTCGAGCAAGGAAGGGGCTGACCGCGTCGTAGCAGCCATCGAGAAAGGCGGCGGTACAGCAGTGGCCATTGGAGCAAACGTGTCGAGGAAAAACGAGATCGAACGGTTGTTCGCCGAAACGAAAAAGAATTTCGGCCGGCTCGACATTCTGGTGAACAATGCGGGAATCTACGAATTCGCGCCGATCGAAGCCGTTACCGAAGAACACTTCCACAAACAATTTGACCTCAACGTGCTTGGCTTGATCCTCGCGTCGCAGCAAGCGGCAAAACATTTTGGCCCGGAGGGCGGCAGCATCGTGAATATCAGTTCGATCGTCAGCACAGGCCGCATTCCGTACAGCACGGTGTACAGCGCCACGAAGGCGGCCGTGGACGCTGCTACCAGGGCGCTCTCCGCGGAACTGGGCCCGCGAAAAATCCGGGTGAACGCGATCAATCCCGGAATGGTTGATACGGAAGGCTATCGCTCCGCCGGAATCAACGAGAGCGATCTGCGAAAACAGGTGGAAGCGCAGACTCCGCTCGGCCGAATCGGAACGCCGGAGGACATCGCGCCGGCGGTGGTTTTCTTCGCGTCGTCTGATTCCGCATGGATCACCGGCGAATCGCTCTACATTACCGGCGGGTTCCGCTAGGAAGCGCGGCGCCACAGAAGCTCGCGGCGCCTGCTGAAGAGCGGCACGGGAGCGTGGGAGTGACTGCGCGGCGGCTGGGCTCCGCGTGTGGTGAACCGTAGCCGTCTATAGGTACCGACGGGCTCTGCCAGGCTTCTGCGGAGCTCGGCTGAGGCTGCCGCTTGCATCATGCTCGCCGCCGCCGTTCGTCCCGCCGGCCTCCTGCCGGCTCTTTTGCCCAAGCCTCCGCCACCCGCCCAGGCGCTGCGTTTCTAATCTACTGTACCGCGATTAGAAACGTCCGTAAGTGATTGAAAACATTACTCGACGGTGCGTTCTAAACTACTGTAATCGGGCGGTATTAAAAACGAGATCCTAGGCGGATTCCGCTACTTCGTCATCCGCTCTCGGCCATCCGGTCTAGGCTCCGCGCGCGGGTGCTCCTCACTTGCCTCGTCGGCGGCTGGGCTCGTCCGGGGCTGGTCCGGCCTCGTCCGGGCCTCGCCCCCTCTGGACCGCTTCGCACCTGGCCCGCGCATACGACAATCGACGCGGCGCGAAGAAACTATTTCGCGGGTGGTGCCATCCAACGCTTTGTGCTCTTCGGCTGGTTGGCGAGGTGTATAATGCCTCCCAAGCGTTGTGGAGGTTGACATGACTACTACCTGGACGATGCGATTCGGCGCGGCTTTTCTCGCGACTCTTCTCGCCACATCGGCAACGATCGCAGCACCTCCGCAAGCCCAGCAAGGCAGCCAGCAAACCGCGCAGCCACCGAGTAATCAACCACCCAGCAATCAGGCACCCAGCAATCAGGCACCGAGCAATCAGGCGCCGAATAATCAGCAGGCTCCGCAGCAGTCGACGACGCAGCAGCAACCAACGACGCAGCAGCCGCAAGCGTCTGCGCCAGACCAGCAGAGCGATCCGGCGAACCAGCCGGCATCGGCGCAGGGTCCGGCGCCCATTTCGCAGCCAGCCGATCCAAACGTCAAGAAGGGCAGCGAAGCAGACGTTGACGCGGTAGGCAATCGCAACGTCGGCCACGGCGTAAATTTCTATTCGCTTGAGCACGAAATCGCGCTCGGGAAACAACTGGCGCAGGAAGTCGACCGCTCCGCGAAATTCATCACCGACCCTGTTGTTACGGAATACGTCAATCGCGTGGGACAAAACCTGGTCCGCAATTCGGACGCGCAAGTTCCCTTCACGATCAAGGTGATTGACTCCGACCAGATCAATGCGTTCGCGTTGCCCGGCGGATTTTTCTACGTCAATAGCGGCTTGATCATGCACGCGGATGAGGAATCGGAGCTGGCCGGTGTGATGGCGCACGAAATCGCGCATGTCTGCGCGCGGCACGGCACAAAGAACGCGACCAAAGGCCAGATCATGCAGATGGCTACGATCCCGCTGGTGCTCCTGGGGCCGGGCGGCTGGGCCGGTTACGCGCTCTATCAAGGGATGCAATTTCTGGTGCCGATGTCGTTCCTGAAATTCTCGCGCGACGCGGAGCGCGAAGCCGACTACCTGGGCCTGCAATACATGTACAAAGCGGGATACGATCCGAACTCGTTCGTCTCATTCTTTGAAAAGGTGACGGCGCTCGAAAAGAAGCAGCCCGGATCGGTGCCGAAGATTTTTGCCACTCACCCGCCGACGCCCGACCGCATCGAAGCGGCGCAAAAAGAAATCTCCACGATTCTGCCGGCGCGCGATGAATACATCGTTTCGACTTCCGAGTTCGATCTCGTGAAGCGCCGCCTGGGAGCGATTGAAGCCGGACAAAAGGTGAGCAACAACGGCTCGAACAAGCCATCCCTGCGAAAGAAGACCGACCAGACGCAGAAGACCGGAACGGCACCTCCCGATCAGACCGGAGGCACGGACTCGGGAGACGACAGCGATCGTCCGACTTTGAAGCGCCGGCCCGACACGCAGTAGGGATTTCGAATTCCATCGCGAAAAAATAGGCGCCCGAATCGCTTCGGGCGCCTTTCGTTTTTCAGGATCGATTTTCAGATTCGATTTTTCAGGCTGTGGGAATTTCTATTGCGATCGCCGCGCGCCGAAAAATTCTAGTGCGCGTGAACCTCGGCGACGCCGAGCCGCTTCAAACTTTCCGCATAATATTTTCGGTACAGAATGTCCCACTCTTCGCTGCCTTCGAGGATTTCCTTTTTCTGCGAGCCGATCTTCGCGCGCACTTCCGTGTCCACCTGCTCTTCCACCTTCAGCAGCGAAGTGAGAATGTTCACGATTTCAGTGCGGATCGTGTCGCGGTCTTCCACGAAATCCACGTCCGGCAACGTGACGAGCAGGTCAATGACGCGATGCGAGATGCGAACCGTTTTTTCGCGAGTGAGGCGCATTAGCGGAGGATCAGCTTCCTTTCGCGGGCCAGCTGTCCTTTCGCTTTCTTGAACATCTCCTGATACGAAGCGCCCGCGCGCTTCATTTCATCCGAGTACTTCGCAAGGATCTCGCGCACTTCTTCGTTCAAGCGGTCCTCGATCGTCACCTCGTCCGCCATGATCTGTCGGACGGCCTGCGTCACGTTTTCCACATTCTTCGTTTCGATCATCTTGCCGGCGACCAGCCGCTTCACCACTTCTTTGGCCATGTAGCCGACATAGTCCCGCGAGAGAAGCATTCCGTTAAGCTCCCGAGTGCAACTGCGAGCCTTTCAGTTTAATTGCTGGGTGTGAAGAGTGTCAAGGCGAGTGGTCGAAACACAATTTTGAGCCGCAGCGGCAAGTCGGCGCGAGTTCTGCTACTCTGATTTGACTGCAATCATTCATCGTCGAAGCCCTTGGGGGCAGAGAGGAATCACACAGAGTGAATCGGACCACGGTTTCGGGGCGCGAAGCGAAGCGAGTATTCAATTTCTCAGGCGGCCCCGCCACGCTGCCGCTCTCGGTGCTCGAACAGGTTCGCGACGAGCTGCTGGATTATCGCGGAACGGGCATGTCGGTGATGGAAATGAGTCACCGCTCGCCCGAATTCGAAGAGATCAACGCGCGCGCCGAAGCTCTGCTGCGCCGCCTGCTGGCGATCCCGGACGAGTATGCGGTGATATTTCTTCCCGGCGGCGGCAGCATGCAGTTCACGATGGTACCAATGAATTTGTATTTGCCGGGAAAGCCGGTGGATGTGCTCCACACGGGCATGTGGACGGCAAAAGCAATCGCCGAACTGAAGAAAAGCACGCCCTATCGCCTGGCAGCCTCAAGCGAACCCGAGAAATTCGCGCGCATCCCTCGCGCCGATGAAATCAAGTTCGCGCCGGAGGCATCCTACGTTTACATGTGCTCAAACAACACGATCGAGGGCACGCAATGGGCTTCGTTCCCGGAAACCGGCCAGGTGCCGCTTGTGGCAGACATGTCGTCGGACATTCTGTCGCGTCCGATTGACGTGCGCCGCTTCGGCGTGATTTTCGCCGGCGCGCAAAAGAACCTCGGCCAATCGGGCGTGACGATCGTAATCGTCCGCCGCGACCTCGCCGATCGGGCCGATCCCAAGCTTCCTTCCCTTCTCCAATATCGCACCGAGATCAAAGAGCACTCCCTTTTCCACACGCCGCCAACGTTTGCCGTCTACATCCTGGCCCTGATGCTCGAGTGGCTGGAAGCAGAGGGCGGCGCAGCAGCAGTCGAAAAACACAATGAAGCGAAAGCGAAGCTGCTCTACGACGCGCTCGATGCCAGCGGCCTCTACAAGTGCCCGGTCGAAAAAGGATCGCGCTCGCGCATGAACGTCGTATTTCGTGTGGGCGGCGGAGACGAAGCCGTCGAAGCGCAATTCGCAAAGCAAGCTGCCGACGCCGGCATCGTAGGAATTGTCGGCCATCGCTCCGTCGGCGGCATGAGAGTCTCGCTTTACAACGCGGTGACGATCGGAGCGGTGGAATCGCTGGTAGCTTTCCTGCGTGAGTTCGAGCGCAAGCAGCGCTAGGCGAATTTACAGGCGAGCCACACTTGTGTGGCCAACGTGCAACAGTCGTCCTTGACTTGCAAACCGCGGCTCGCTATCGTGGCTCTTCATGAGTGCCGGGTTACAGAAGCTGCCGATTCTGAAGGCGCATTCCCTCCTGAAAGCTCCCGCGGGACACAAGGACGAGTCGCAACCCCCGCTGGATGAGTACTTTAACAGCCTATTCACATCGCTCGGTCCGCAACACTGGTGGCCCGCCAAATCGCCCTTTGAAATCATCGTGGGCGCGATTCTTACCCAGAGCACCTCGTGGACAAACGTCGAAACAGCTCTCGGAAACCTTCGCAGAGCTGATTTGCTGACACCGGCGGCGATTGAACAAGTCTCGCTGCGGCACCTGCAAAGCCTGATCCGCTCGTCCGGCTACTGGCGCCAGAAAGCTCGCGCCCTGAAATCGTTCGCTCGCTTTCTTCGGAGCGAATACCGCGGATCGCTGAAGCGAATGTTTGAGACTCCTACGATCGTGCTGCGCGAACAGCTGCAGGGAATTTTCGGCATCGGGCCGGAGACGGCCGATTCGATTCTGTTGTATGCCGGGCAGCACGGCGTGTTCGTTGTGGACGCGTACACGAAACGCATGCTGGTGCGCCATGGCTGGGCGAATGAGAAAGCGAAATATGACGATATCCGCTGGCAGGTCGAGCAGCGCTTCCCCGGCAATGTGAAAAAGTTCAACGAATTTCACGCTCTCATCGTCGCCGCGGGAAAAAAGTGGTGCAGGAAGACGGAACCGAAATGTACGGAGTGCCCGCTCGGACGTTACCTGGAGGAAGGCCGGTGACGGTGTCAGAGCGCAAGCGGCAATTTTGGCTCATCGTCGGCAGTGTCGCCGTGGTGCTGCTATTTGCAGCCGTGTTCACGCTCGGTTCGCTGAGCACGCCGTTCCATCCCGAACAAGGAAACGCGTTCGTCATTCTGTTCGCGCTCTCTACTTTCATCGCCGCCGCGCTGCTGGTATTCACGCTGATTCTGACGCGGACGTGGCTGCGGATGTGGGCCGAGCGTCGCGCCGGGCAAACCGGCTCGCGTTTCAAAGTGAAAATGGTTCTGGGCGCGATGGGGGTCTCGCTGTTGCCGGTGGTTTTCATGTTTTTTTTCAGCTACGCGCTAGTGAACCGAACGCTGAACGCCTGGTTTCCGCGGCCGCTCGAATTGGCAAACGAGCAGAGCCAGCTTTTGCTGCAGGATATGCGCAAAATCGGCGCGAGCCACTTGAGCGACATCGCCACGAAAGCCGCCAAAAGCGGGACACCCGACGAGGTTTTTCTGCATTCCAGCGGAGCGGTTGACGCGTCGTGGATCGTTGATTCACACGGGGCTGTGAGCGAGGGTGTCGCGTACTCGAATCGCGCGCAATCTTCCGATTCCGCCGCTGCGCCTGCGCCCGCGGCGATCGTTCCGCATCCGGCGCAAGTGCTGCGCAGCGGCGCGGAATTCTGGCGTGCCGGCGACGACTTGTATCTGGCCGCGAGCGCTCCGGTGAAAAATGGCAAGCTGTACGTCGGCCGCCGGATGCCCGGCGACTATCTCGATCGCTACTCCGAAATTCAATCGCAGACGCAGACCTACGAGCAGCAGAAGCAGCATCTGCGGGCCTACAAGCGCGAAATCATTCTGGCGCTGCTGCTGATCACGCTGCTCCTGCTTTTTACCACCACCTGGGTCGCGCTGTTTCTTTCGAAACAAGTGACCGTGCCGATTCAGGCGCTGGCCGAAGCCACGCGTGAAATCTCGCGCGGGAATTTCGACCACCGGATCGACGTGCAGGCGCAGGACGAACTGGGCACGCTGGTGCGGTCGTTCAATCGAATGACGGAGCAGCTGGGCGAAGGGCGCCGCCAAATCAACGAATTCACGCAGAGCCTCGAACAGGCGATCGAGGAGCGCGAGCGGCGGCGGAAGCTGATGGAAGCGATTCTCGAAAATATTCCCACCGGAGTCATCTCGCTGAACTCGTCGGGAGAAGTGGCGCGCGTGAATTCGGCGGTGGTGGCGATTCTGGGAGATCACGCGCGCGACGCGCACTCGTTGCAAGACCTGCTGGGCGAGGAAGCGTCGCGCACGGTGCTGCACTTGATGCGGCGGTCGCTGCGAATGGGGGCGGCGTCGCGCGAAATCGAAATTGCGACGGCGGGGCGCCTGGTACGCGCGGCGGTGACGGTGAGTTCGCTCGGGCCGCGACGATCGAATCCTGGATTCGTGATCGTGATGGACGACTTGACCGACCTGCTGCGCGCGCAGAAAGCGGCGGCCTGGCAGGAAGTGGCGCAGCGCATCGCGCACGAGATCAAGAACCCGCTCACGCCGATTCAGCTTTCGGCGCAACGCCTGCTGCGGCATCTTGACCGCGCGTCCGGACATAACCCCGATGCGTCGCGCACGGAATTCGAAAAACTGGTCGCGGAATGCGCCGGGCTGATCGAGCGCGAAGTGCAGACGCTCGAATCGCTCGTGGACGAGTTCTCGCAGTTCGCGCGCTTCCCTGCCGCCCGGCTCGCTCCCGCGGATGTGAATTCGATCGTTGCGAGCGCGGTCGATCTATTTCGCGGACGACTGGAGGGAATTAGTCTGCGCACGGAGCTTGCTGCGTCGCTCCCGATGATTAAAGCCGATCGCGAACTGCTGCGGCGCGTGGTGGCGAATCTGATTGATAACGCGGCGGAAGCGATGGAGGGCACGTCGGTGCGCCGTCTGCGCGTGGCCACGCGCGTGGAAGGCGATGGCGACGCGGTGGAAATTGAAATCTCCGATAGCGGGCACGGAATTTCGCCCGAGGATAAGGAACGGCTGTTCCTGCCGCACTTTTCGACCAAGGAACGCGGCACGGGACTTGGGCTTGGCGATCGCGAGCCGCATTGTCGCGGAGCACAACGGCACGATTCGCGTAGAAGACAATGTGCCGGCGGGAACGCGATTCGTGATTCGCTTTCCGGCGGCGGAAGTGCCGGCTCCAGCCGCGCAGAGCGGCGCTTCCGCGGCATAAATGCTCGTGGCAACTTTCAGTTCCTCACACAGAGAAGTCAGAGACAACCAAACACACTCGAGGCTTGCGTTCTTGCTGAGGCGAAAAAGATAGATGCCGGCATCCATTCTCATTGTTGACGACGAAAGCGGGATCCGCGAATCGCTCGGCGCCTTGCTGCGCGACGAAGGATACGAGATCGCAGCGATTGCGTCGGGCGAGGAGTGCCTCGAGCAGATCGAACAGCCGGCGATTCGATCTGGTGCTGCTCGACGTGTGGCTGCCGAAAATGGACGGCCTGGAAACGCTGGAGCGAATTCAAGGGCAAGACGCGGCGCCGGTGGTGGTCATGATTTCCGGGCACGGAAATATCGAGACGGCCGTGCGCGCGACGAAGCTCGGCGCATTCGATTTCGTCGAAAAGCCGCTTGTCGCTCGACAAAATCGTGCTCGTGGTGCGAAACGCGCTTGAATATGTGCGCCTGGAGGAGGAAAACCGGCGGCTTCGCGCGGAACTGGAGGAGCGGCACCAAATTCTGGGCGACAGCGTGCCGATGAAGGCGTTGCGCCAGCAGATTGCGCTGACGGCGCCGACGAACGGGCGCGTACTGATTTACGGCGAGAGCGGAACGGGGAAAGAGCTGGTGGCTCGGGCGCTTCACGCCAGCAGCCTGCGGAATACGATGCCGTTCGTGGAAGTGAACTGCGCGGCGATTCCGGAAGAACTGATCGAATCGGAAATGTTCGGCCATCGCAAAGGCAGTTTCACGGGTGCGAGCGAAGACAAAGTGGGAAAATTTCAGAAGGCCGATGGCGGCACGCTTTTTCTCGACGAAGTGGGCGACATGAGCCTGAAGACGCAGTCGAAAGTGCTGCGCGTGCTGGAAGAACAGCGCGTGGAGCCGCTCGGCTCGAACCGAGCCGGTGACGGTGGATGTGCGCGTGATCGCGGCGACGAACAAGAAACTGGAAGAGGAAATTGGACGAAACGCGTTTCGCGAGGATCTTTTCTACCGGCTTGAACGTGATTCCATTTTACGTTCCCGCGCTGCGCGAACGGACCGAGGACATTCCGATTCTTGCGGCGCATTTTCTGGCGGAGTTTTGCGAGGCGTACGGGAAAAAGCAGAAAGAGTTTAGCGCGCCGGCGATGGAGGTGCTGTTGAGCTATCCGTGGCCGGGAAATGTGCGCGAGCTGAAGAATCTGGTCGAGCGGCTCGTGATCATGTGTCCCGCGCAGAAAATTGAGCCGCACCATTTGCCGCCGGAGTTGTTTCGCGGCGCGTCGAAAAGCCCGCAGAAGCCGTATGAGAGTTTGCAGGAAGCGCGATCGGCGTATGAACGCGAATTCGTGCTGCGGAAGCTCGAAGAAAACCGCTGGAACATGACGAAAGCCGCGGAAGCGTTGGGGCTCGAGCGGAGCCATTTGTATCGGAAGATGCGATCGCTGGGGATTGCGCCGTCGAAGGTTTGAGGGGCGAGAGGATTGCGCGAACGGGGCGAGGCGGGCGCGGGCGAATGGGAGAAGGTGCGCTGGCGGAAATTGCCCTCAGCGGCTAAAGCCGCGTTTTTCGGCTGTGCTTTCGGCACGGCTGAAGCGGCCTGGCGAACGGCTGAGCCCTGACGAACGGCAATCGCTACGAGTCGTCAGATGCCTTGTGCTCGGCTTCGTCGTCGCTCTCGGCTTCATCGTCCGGCCTCGCTTCGTCGTCCAGTTCGTCCTCGTCGTCGACCTCGTCTTCGTTGTCGACCCCTAGTTCGTCGTCGGGTTCGGGCGAATCGTTATCTTGATATTTGCCTAGCTGCTCGAGCTGGCGGTGCCAGTCGAGTTGGCGGACTACCGTGGAATTTTGGCGCCAATTGGGCTGAACTTTGACGAAGAGCTCGAGGAAAATGTGGGCGCCTAGAATGGATTCGAGTTCTTTGCGGGCTTGCGTGCCGATCTTCTTGATACTTGCGCCGCCTTTGCCGATCAGAATTGCTTTCTGTCCTTCGCGCTCCACATACATAGTGGCGCGAATGCGCAGAAGTTTCGGGCCTTCTTCGAAGCTGTCGATGAGGACGGCGACCGAGTACGGAACTTCGTGGCGCGTGGTGAGGATTGCCTTCTCGCGAATAATTTCGGCGGCGAGGAAGCGCTCGGGCTGATCGGTGAACTGGTCCGGCGGAAAATAGGGCGGGTGCTCGGGCAGACGCGCGAGCCAGGAGTTCACGAGATCGAGGCAGCCTTCGCCGGTGAGCGCCGAAATCGGAAATACTTCCGCAAATTCAAATTCTTGGTTGTACTTTTCGATCAGGGGCAGAAGGCGCTGCTTGGGGATCTGGTCGACTTTATTGAGCAGAAGAAAAACCGGGCCGTGGAAGCGGCGCACCCATTCGATGGCGAAGCGGTCGCCGGGACCGAAATTCACGGACGCGTCGGCGATGAGCGAGAGAATGTCGATCCCTTCGAGCGCGTGCTGGAGCTCGTCCATCATCTGGCGGCTGAGTACGTTCTCGGGCTTGTGAATTCCGGGCGTATCAATGAGAACGATTTGCGCGTCGTCGCGATTCAAAATGCCCTGGATGCGATTGCGCGTGGTTTGTGGCTTGGGAGAAACGATCGCGACTTTGCGTCCGACGAGCGTATTGACGAGCGTGGACTTGCCGGCGTTGGGACGGCCCACAATTGCTACGAATCCGGATTTAAAGGGCATGAAAGAGAATTGTACGCCGATAGGCGCGTCGAGTGTGCGCCGGATTATTGCGAGCCGGATTGGGTGACGGATCGAAGCGGAGCCGACTACGCGGAGGACGCGGCGCTCGCCGGCACGCGGCGGGCGCGAACCCGGAGAACTTTGCGCTGGTTCGCTTCCAGCACTTCGAAGCGGATACCGTCCGAGTCGATTACTTCGCCCGTGCGCGGAACGTGGCCGGCGACGGCGTTGAGGAGGCCGGCGATCGTGGTGGCTCCCGATTGTTCGGAGGATTCGTCGAGTTGCACGCCGAAAAGCTCGGCGACTTTGTCGATCGGCACGCTGCCGCGGATCACCATGCTGCCGCCGGATTCGCGCACCACGTCGGGCGCGGGCCGGCGGTCCTCTTCGCCGATGTCGCCGACAATTTCCTCGACCAAATCTTCGACGGTGACGACGCCGGCCATCAGACCGTATTCGTCAATCACAATCGCCATCTGCTGATTCTTGCGCTGCATTTCCTTCAGCAGCTCGGATCCTAATTTCGTTTCCGGTACGAAAAGAGCGGGACGCATCAGCTCCCGCACGGTGCGATGAGCGGCATCGCGATCGGGAACTTCCAGCATGTCGCGCGCCATTACGACGCCGATGATGTCGTCGAGCGATTTTTCGTAATACCGGAAGGCGTGAAAACTTCGTCTCGACAATCAGGTCGCGCAACTCTTCGAGAGTGGCGGCAGCGCGGATGGCGATCACGTCGGGGCGCGGCGTCATCACGTCGCGCACGCGCTTGTCGCCGAATTCGATCACCTGCTCGATCAGGCGCGCTTCGTCCTGCTCGATGATGCCCTCTTCGGTCGGCCGCGTCCACAAACGCTTCGATCGATTGTTGCTCCTCCGCCGCGCCGCTTGGCTCGTCTTCGGAAAGGTGCAGCACGGAAACGAGCAAGCTCGAGCACCGCCTGCACCGGCCAGATGATCCACATGAACGCGCGAATCGCGGGAACAAAAGGAGCGATCCAATTGCCGCGCACCCCCGCGAGTAACAGCGATGGAACGAATTGCATCAGCAGGATCACTTCGCGCGCAAAGAAAGAAGACCATCTCGAGCGCGGCTTCCCAAGTGCCGGGGACGAAGAAAATCACACCGCGCGCCGTGACCGCAGCGACAAGCACAAGCCACAACCGGGCGAGTAGCGTGAACGCGAGCGCGGCGCGGTGGCGGTCCATCTTGAAGCGCGGCTCGATGTCCGCTTCGAATGTTTCGCAGATGCGCGGTGATTCGACCGGTGGTCACGCGATCAAGTTCGCGGTACACGCGGTCCAGGTATGCGAAAACCGGCAGACCAGCGGTGAGCGCAAGGACGCCAATCGTGTAAAGGAATTCGGAGCCATCGTCTAGGCCAGCCTCAATTCGCGCCGTAAACGCATTTCGCGGCGCTCCATTTGGCCTTCGTCGGTCTCATGATCGTAGCCCATCAGATGGAGGATGCCGTGAAGAATGAGAATGCGCATCTCGTCGTCGAGGGTGCGGGCGAACCGTTTGGCGTTTCGCCTGGCGACTGCCGGGGCAATGGCGATATCGCCGAGGTAGTTTGTCGCATCACCGGCGGAAGGCGCGACGAATGCAAGTTGGTTTCGTGCCGGCCGGCGTCTGCGGGGCTTTGACTGCTGTTCGGAGCCATTCGCTCGAAACGACAATACATCGGTCGCGCCGCTTTTGCCACGATAGGCGCGATTCCACCGGGCAATCTCGGCGTCGGTGACAAGGCAAACGGTGAGCGCGTCCTTCGGCAGACGCAACCGGCGCCTCGCGCGCGTTAGAAAGCTTTCGAGGCCGGGTAACGGAACAGCGAATGCGTGACTGGCGGTTGACGATCATCGAGGAAGGATAAATCAGTCGCGCCGGGCAGTATTGCCCGGGTTGCTGCCGGGATTGTTACCAGGAGCGCTGCCGGTATTAGCGCTCGAATTCGCGATCGGATTGCGCCCCTGGCCTGACGGCCCGTTCTTGCCCGAGGCGCCGCCGGCCGCGGCGATCTTCTCGTCGTACGCTTTAATGATGCGCTGCACCAAATTGTGGCGCACCACGTCGCGCTCGTCAAAATAGATAAACGCAATGCCTTCGATATTCCCCACCACGTCGATCGCCTCGACGAGGCCCGAGCGGCGTTCGTTCGGCAAGTCAATCTGCGTGATGTCCCCGGTGATGACGGCCTTCGAATTAAATCCGAGGCGGGTGAGGAACATCTTCATCTGCTCGCTCGTGGTGTTCTGCGCTTCGTCAAGAATGACGAACGAATCATTGAGCGTGCGGCCGCGCATAAACGCGAGCGGGGCGACTTCGATGATGTCCTTCTCCAGAAAACTCTCGAGCTTATCGGCTTCGAGCAAATCGTGCAGCGCGTCGTACAACGGCCGCATGTACGGGTCTACCTTTTCCTGCAGCGTGCCGGGAAGAAATCCCAGCCGTTCGCCCGCTTCCACCGCCGGACGCGCAAGAATAATCCGGTTCACCTGCTTTGAAAGCAGCGCGGCCACCGCCATCGCCACGGCAAGATACGTTTTCCCCGTACCGCCCGGACCAATCGCAAACACCATGTCGTAGGTTTCGAGCGCTTCGATGTAACGCCGTTGATTCGTGCTCTTGGGCGCAACGCTCTTCTTGCCGAACGATCGGGTGCGCGTAGGCGAAAACGCGCCGCGCAATTCGTTTGCGGGAGCTCTGGGTCGCTACGCGCAAAAGCGATTTCACTTCCTGGCTGTTGGGGATGCGGCCGTCGCGAACGCGCTGGTTGTATTCGTCGAGGATGCAGCGCGGCGCGCTCCACCTGCGCCGGTTCGCCTTCGATTTCAAGGTCGTGGTCCTTCAGGAGCGTGGTGACGTGCAGGTTGGCTTCGAAAAGCTTCAGATTCTCGTCGAGGGTGCCAAACAGCTCGCTGATCCCTCCGGCTATTCGTACAGTTTGTTTCATTAAGTTTTTGTCGGCACAGACTCCGTGTAAACAGCGTAGCGCGGCGGGGTCGAGGGGTCAAGGCGGCCGCCGCGCGATTCACACACCAGTAACGTCATAGCGGTCGAGCCGAGCCGCTCAGCGGGTAGCCGCCGGAAACTGCACCTTCGGCGCTTCGCGCGAGGCTTCCGTAGCCTTGAAATAAGCGTCGTTCTGCTTGAAGCCGCCCCAGCTCGCGAAAATGCTGTTGGGGAACTGGCGGATGAACGTGTTGTACGCCTGGATAGAATCGTTGTAGCGCTTGCGTTCGACGGCGATACGATTTTCAGTGCCAGCAAGCTCATCCTGCAGCCGCATAAAGTTTTCGTTCGATTTCAGCTGCGGATAGTTCTCGACGATCACGAGCAGGCGGCTGAGTGCGCTGTCGAGTTGACCGTTCGCGGCAATCTTGTCTTGCGGCGTTTTCGCGTTCATCAACTCCGAACGCGCTTTGGCGATGTCGCCATACACAATTTCTTCATGCGCGGCGAATCCCTTCACCGTCTCAACGAGGTTTGGAATCAAATCGGCGCGCCGCTGCAGGACCACGTCCACCTGCGCCCAATTGGACTTCACCGTCTCGTCCAGGGTAACGATTTGATTTTTCGCCGACACATACATGCCGCCGAAGATCAGCGCCAGTACGATCACAACTACAACAACGCCCAAGAGCACTTTCATGATCTACCTGCCTCCGGCGCGGAATGTACCACAACCGCGCGATTCGCCGCGAAATCCCAACCGCCTGGAGCCGCCGCGCTACTGGCCCTCAAACCGGCGGTCCACTTCGTTCGTCACCACTTCCACAAATTCCAGATACGCATGGAGCGACGCTTCTATATCAATTTGCCGTTCTTTTTGCTTCCCTGCTCGCAAGTCGAGCACGGCGTGAAAAGCAGTGGGATTCGCTCCCGTCAGCGCCGCCATCGCGTCCACGGCTTCCCGCTTTGTCGCAGGCATCGGCTGGCCGAGCGCCGCAAGCGCGTGCCGAAAAAGAGCGCAAAAGGCGGATACCGACGCGAGCATGATTTCCAGGTGAACTTTTTTCGTCTGGGGCGCAGCGAGAATCGCCTGGCGCAGCCGCAGCCAGTCCGTGCGCAATTCCCTTTCCACCTGCAACCGGTGCAGGTGCAGCGGAACTTCCAATTGCGCGAAAAAATCCTCGCCGTAGAGCATGCGGTGCCGGTTCTTCATGTCGAATAGCTCGATCGAAAACACATCGGCGGATCGCTGCAGCTCTTCGTACGTAAACACCAACGGCGCCGGATGTCCCTGGCGAATCCACCATTCGGTCACACCGTGCAGCGCTTCCAGATCAGCGGCCGCGGCCCGCTTGACGATACACACGATATTGAGATCGGAGTGCCGCGACTGGAATTCACCGGTGACGGCCGATCCGTACAGCACCGCCGCCTCCAAATTGTCGCCGGCCGCCGCCTTCAGACGTCCTACAATCTCGGTAAGCTTAGCTTCCATCGCACGCCCTTTTCATTCCCATCCGATCCCCAAGGAGATGAAACTCCGATCCACATTCATCGCAACCACGAATCGCTTCCTACCAACTGCCGCCCGCCCCGCCGCCGCCAAACGAGCCTCCGCCAAATCCACCAAATCCGCCGCCACCGCCACCACCGCCGCCAAATCCTCCGCCGCCCCAGCCGCCGCGCCCGCCGCCCATGCTCCCACCAATCATCGGACCAATCCACCATCCGCTGCCGCCGCCCCGGCCAGACCCGCCCGTGCCGCTCCGCTTCATGATGGAGTAAATCAGGTAGATAAAAAACAACAGCAGAAGTATCTCGCCCACCGACCAGCCAGAATCTTTCTGGGGCGCGCTGCGCACAGCGGCTGGAGAAGCTCCCGTCAGCGTGACGCCCTTATCGGCGGCAATCACGTCGGCAACGCGGCGCGTCAGGAGCAACAGCGCTCCGTCATAATCATTGCTGCGAAGCAGCGGCACCATTTCGCGGCCGAATCCGCCCACTTTGCCGTCAGGCAGAATCGGTTCCAGTCCGTATCCCACCAGCGTAAAGTACTTCCGGTCGTTCACCGCCAGTAGAATCATCACGCCGCGATCGGCTTTCTTCGGACCGACGCCCCATTTCGTCGCCAAATCGATCGCATAATCCTCCACCGCCTGCCCATCGGTGGACTTCACGGTGACAACCGCAATCTGCGCCTGCGCTTTTTGGTCAACCTCCGTGCAAAGAGCCGTCAGCTGATCCTTTCCCGACTGGCTCAAGACGCCGGCGAAATCGTTGACGTACCCCTGCGGCTTAAGCTGATCTGTCTTTTCAGGCCGGGCGCTCACGCCGACGCAAAGCACAACGAGGAGACAAACGGCCGCGCGAGTGGCGTTGCGAAGTGAAAGTAACCGTGGCATGGGGGGCCGGTTCGAGGCCAGCGTCATGGTAGAGCCTGGCCGAGAGCCTGTCAACGCGGGGGGCGCTTTTTGAATCGAGCGGGTAGAACACAATCCGCGTCGCCGTAATTGTCACCGCCGACTCCGGGTGCTACACTTCCCCTCCGCCTGTTCGGATACGCACGGTAGTGACCGAAATCGAACATGCAGCGAATCGAATTTCCCTGTTAACCGTCTATAATCAGGTGGTTACGCGTGGCCGCTGCTTTGCAGCGTTTTACGGCTTCTGAAACAAATTGGCCCAGCCACGCGTTGTAGTAGCTTGAGGTTTGCAAAAACTACGAGGCCTCAGCCGTTCGGAGAGGATAAAACACGATGATCGCAAGATTTACGGTCGGAAGCTTTATGAAGTCGGCGGTGCTGGCATTCACGATGGCTTCGCTGGTCGTCTCGCCCGCGCTCGCCCAGATTCAGCCCCCGCAGCAGACGACGCAGCAGTCGGCGCAGCAGACTCAAGACGACAAGCAGGCGCAGAATCGAGTGGCGCCGGTGGGCGTCGCGCAGTCCCAGCAGGACCAATCCTCCGGACAGGCTCCGGCCGCACAATCCGGCTCAGCTGACTACACGAATCCGCGCGACCTGAGCGTGACGCGAGGGCTCGACTACTCGAAGGGCCAACCCTGGTTCCCCACATTCTGGAAGCCCTACATGCAGGCGTTCATGCCGTCGCCGGTCCTCACCAATGCGCCGACGATCGACCAATTGATTAAAGACGGAAAATTGATGCTAAGTCTGGACGACGCCATTTCCATTGCGCTCCAGAACAATCTGGACATCAGCCTGCAGCGGTTCACGCCTTTTATTGCGCAGACCGAACTTTTGCGCGCGAAGGCAGGCTCGGTGGCTCACGGCCTGGGATCGTCGCAAACGGTAATTCTCGGCTCGTCGCCGCAAACTTCTTTCGATCCCATCCTGACCGTAAACACGGACTGGGCCCGCTCGTCGATTCCGATCAACAACCCGCTTTCTTCCGGCGTGGGAATCGCCGCAGCGCCCTTCAACCTGATTGACTACAGCGCGTACGCTAACTTCACTTATCAGCAGGGATTCCACACCGGGACCTCCGTGGTCGTGGCGTTCGACAACAACCGGACCTCCACGAATTCCCCGGATACGATTTTTAACCCCGCCGTTCAATCCACCATGTTCTTCAGCATTCAGCAGCCGCTCTTGAACGGCTTCGGTATCCTTCCCAACACCCGTTACATCATCGAAGCGAAGAACACGATCAAGATCGCTAACTCGCAATTCGCGCAACAAGTGATCGCAACCGTTTCCGCGGTCCAAAACTTTTATTGGGAGCTCGTCTTCGCCCGGGAAAATGTGAAAGTCGAGGAAGCGGCCGTCGCCGTCTCGCAAAAGCTCTACGAAGACAATAAAAAGCAACTGCAGATCGGCACGATGGCTCCGCTGGACGTTTTGACCGCGGAATCGGAGCTGGCCACCGACACGCAGAACCTCATCGTTGCGCAGACCAACAAGCTGCAACAAGAAACCGTTTTGCTGAACGCGATCACGCGAAATCCTGTCGCGCCCGATCTTCAGAACGTAGAAGTCATTCCCACCACCGGCATTTCCACGCCGAGCATAACCGAGAATTTGCCGTTGATGGATGCGGTGCAGGAAGCGTGGCAGAAGCGCCCTGAAGTTTTTCAGGCTGATCTCGGCTTGAAAAACGCAGAGGTGGAGGTGAAGGCGACGAGGAACAGTCTGCTTCCCATTCTGAATCTGGTGGGTCAATACAGCGCCACCGGGCTCTCGGGAAACGAGACGGTTACGAACCAAACGCAGACGGGTTTTGTTGCGGATCCCAATTCGCCCGTGGTGGGTGCGAATGGGCTGCCGTTCAATGTTGGAAATCCCGGAGCGCCGGGAGTTCCCGCGTTCGTCGGCGTTCCGGTAGTCAACACGACGACGACGAGAATTTCGAATGGCCTGAATACGGCGCTCGACCAGATGATCCACAGCAGTTTTCCCACTTACAGCGCCGGACTGAATCTCGTGGTTCCGATTCGCAACCGCTCGGCGCAGGCGGATAGCGCGCGCGCTCAAATCGACCAGCGCCAGCAGGTGCTGCAGTACCACCAGCTTCAGAATACGATTTTCGTCAACGTGCGAAACGCGCAGATCGCGCTGCAGCAGGGGCGGGCGCAGGTAGCCGCCGCTGAAAAAGCCCGCACGCTGGCCCAGCAAACCCTCGATGCGGAGCAAAAGAAATATCAGCTCGGCTCGTCGACGAGCTATCAGGTGGTGCTGCGGTCGCGCGACTTGACCTCCGCACAGGGCAACGAATTGCGCGCGAAGATCAATCTGATCGAAGCCGCGGTGAATTTCGATCAGGCGATCGGGCGCACCCTGGATACGAACCACATCATCGTGGCCGACGCGGGACGAGGGAAGGTCTATCGCCAGCCGAATATCCCTGGCACGCCGGATCCGAACGCGGCGGTCGCGGGCAAATAGCGGACGAGGCCGGCGGACGGCGCGACATCCCGCTCGCCGTGCGTAAGCGAAGCGCGTCGTGGGGACTTAGAGCCTCGCTGCGCAAGAATCGTGCCGCCGGTCCAACTTGCCGCTCTCGGCCCCATGCCCTAGAATGAACGTATCAGGTAGCGTGCGAGCGAACCGTGCCGCATCGCTCCGGGAGTTGCGCCGATGAGCAAATCTGTAAAGACACTTCCGACGCAGAGCTTCGAATCCGTGCGCAAGCCTTCGGCCGCCGAACGCGAGTGGGAAGAAAAGACGCTCAATCCGACACTTAGAAAATCTCCTGACCGCGACGCGGACTTCACCACAATTTCAAGCTATCCGATTCGCCGTCTCTATACCCAGGGCGATCTCGCCGGTTGGGACGCGGAGCGCGATCTCGGTTATCCCGGCCAGCCGCCGTATACGCGCGGCATTCATTCCACGATGTACCGCGGACGCCTGTGGACAATGCGGCAATTCGCGGGATTCGGAACCGCGGAAGATACCAACGCGCGCTTTCGTTATTTGCTATCGCAGGGGCAGACGGGTCTCTCGGTGGCATTCGATTTGCCGGCGCTGATGGGTTACGACTCCGACCATCCTCTCTCGGAAGGCGAAGTCGGAAAATGCGGCG
Organism: uncultured Acidobacteriota bacterium; assembly: GCA_963711875.1. Classification (GTDB taxonomy): domain Bacteria; phylum Acidobacteriota; class Terriglobia; order Acidiferrales; family UBA7541; genus Palsa-295. Next base: position 909,829 of record CAVQFW010000006.1, on the reverse strand, counting down.
TTGCGATCAGCTCGCTTGCCGACATGGAAGTCCTGTTCGACAAGATTCCGCTGGCTGACGTCACGACCTCAATGACCATCAACTCGCCGGCCGCGGTGATCTGGGCGATGTATCTGGCCGTCGCCGAAAAACAGGGCGCCGATTGGAAGAAAATTTCCGGCACGCTGCAGAACGACATCCTGAAGGAATACATCGCGCAGAAGGAATACATCTACCCGCCCGAGCCTTCGATGCGACTTGTGATTGACACGCTCGAATTCGGCGCGAAGCACACTCCGAAATTCAATCCGATTTCCATCAGCGGCTACCACATTCGCGAAGCCGGTTCCACCGCGATTCAGGAACTTGCGTTCACGCTCCGCGATGGGATCGAATACGTGGACTACGGCGTTCGCCGCGGAATGAACGTGGACGATTTCGCGCCGCGGCTTTCGTTTTTCTTCAACGCGCACAGCGACTTCTTCGAGGAAATCGCGAAGTACCGCGCTGCCCGCCGCATCTGGTACAAAACGATGCGAGAGCGATTCGGGGCGAAGAACGAACGCTCGTGGGCCCTGCGGTTCCACACGCAGACGGCGGGGTGTTCTCTCACCGCACAGCAGCCGTACAACAACGTGGTGCGGACTGCCCTGCAAGCGCTCGCAGCCGTGATGGGCGGCACGCAGTCGCTGCATACGAATTCGCTCGACGAAGCCTGGGCGCTGCCTACCGAATTTGCCGCCACACTCGCTTTGCGTACCCAACAAATCATCGCGCACGAAAGCGGCGTAACGAACACGGCCGATCCGCTGGGCGGGTCTTATTTCGTCGAAGCGCTTACGGATGAAGTGGAGCGCGGCGCGTGGGATTACATCGAGAAGATTGATGCGCTGGGCGGTATGGTGGCCGCGATCGAGCGCGGCTATCCGCAACGCGAAATCGCGGAGGCGGCGTATCGCTATCAGGTGGCCGTGGATCGCAAAGAAAAAATCGTGGTAGGCGTAAATGAATACGCGGCGAAAGAAAACTCGATCGACATCCTGCAAATCGACGAGTCGGTGGCGCATCGCCAGGGCGATCGCTTGCGGAAGTTGCGCGCGGACCGTTCCAATGACGAAGTGGAGCGCCGCTTGAACGCGCTGCGCAAAGCCGCCGCGGGCAGCGAGAATCTGATGCCTTATCTTTTCGAAGCCGTGAAGGCCTATGCCACGCTCGGCGAAATCTGCGACGCGATGCGCGAAGTTTTCGGAATCTACGAAGAGGTCGCCATCACCTAGCGAGTCCCGCCTGGATCCCAACGCGGACAAACTGAGGCTCACACAAAAAATGCGGAAGAAATTAACGAGAGGCTTGAAGCCGGGCGCCGTAGCGCTCTGCATTCTGCTCGCTAGCTTTGCAAATACGGCGATTGCGTCGCCCACGGCGGCCAAGGACAAGAATCCGAAGCCACGCAGCGGGTTCGTCACATCCTGGGACGGCGCCAAAATTCATTACATCGAGGCGGGGCGATCGAAGACGCCGGTCGGAAACGCCGAGGTCGGCAATCCGCTTCCTCCCAGCGTCACCATCACAAAGGGACAAATTTCCGTCACCGGCCCGCACCAGTTCCCTTCCATTCTGTTTGTTCCCGGCTGGACGATGCCCGGATGGATTTGGGAAAACCAGATCGCGCATTTCTCAGCCGACTACCGCGTGGTGGCGATGGACCCGAGGGCGCAAGGCGAGTCGTCAAAGACGTGCGACGGCAGCTATCCGGCATCACATGCGCGCGACATTAAAGCTGTGATCGATCAGCTGCACCTTGCGCCGGTGGTGTTGGTGGGATGGTCGATGGGCGTGACGGAAATTGCATCCTACGCGGACCAGTTCGGCACGAGCGGCATCGCGGGCATCGTTCTTGTTGACGGCGTCGCGAGTTTCGATCTGACGGCCGATAGCTTCAAGGATTTCAAGGGTTTCTTTACGAGTGCGCAGACGAACCGCCAGCAATTCACGTCGAACTTTGTGCGCGGGATGTACAAGAAGCCGCAGGCCGAAGAATATTTGCAGAAAGTAATCAAAGCTTCGCTGCTCACGCCCACCGATTCGGCCGTGGCGATGGTGGTAGCGGGATTCCTGACCGACGATCGGCCCGGCCTCGCAAAAATCGACAAGCCGACAGTGATCGTGGGAGCCAGCAAGAATCTGCTGCCCCTATTTCAAGACATGCAGAAGCGCATTCCGGGAGCGAAGCTGGAAATGTTCGACGACGCCGGCCACGCGCTTTTTGTTGACGACGCCGACAAATTCAACATCCTGCTCGAGGAGTTCATCACCGGCTTGCATTAGCGAGGCACGAACGGAGCGCGCGACCATGGCTATCGCGTCCCGGATGTTTTGACGTATTCTTTCACTCGCAACGAACGAGATACATCGGGCGGCGCTGCCGCCACGGAAAAACCGGACAAAATGGCTGACAAGAAGATTCGAGTGTTGATCGCGAAGCCCGGCCTCGACGGGCACGATCGAGGCGCTAAAGTGATCGCGCGCGCGCTGCGCGACGCCGGCATGGAAGTGATCTACACCGGGCTGCGCCAGACGCCGGAGATGATCGCATCGGCATCGGCGCAGGAGGACGTGGACGTGATCGGCCTCTCGATTCTTTCCGGCGCGCACAACACAATCTGCCCGCGGCTCATGGAGTTGCTGCGCGAAAAAGGGATGAACGACGTAACCGTGCTGATCGGCGGAATCATTCCCGAAGCTGACATTCCGGCACTGAAAAAATCCGGCATCGCCGAAGTTTTTCTTCCCGGCACGCCCACACAAGCGATCGTCGATTTCATCCGCCAGCGCACCGCCGCCGCTCCTCGCGGCGCCTGACGCGCCGGTGAGCACGCGGCTCATCGCCACCGAGCGCGACAAAATCCTTCAGATCACGCTCGAAAGCGACGACGGCTACCCGCGCCTCGAATGCGAAATCCTAGACCCTCTCGTGAATCAAATCGCGCATCTCGCCGGCGATTCAACGCTCGCCGGTGCGATGATCACAGGTTCCGAACGCGCGTTTGCAACCGGAGCCGAGATCACCGAGATCGCGAAGCTGACGGCAGCCAAGGCGCGCGAATTCTCGCGGCATGGCCAGATGGCGATGAGCGCAGTCGCGAACTCCGAGAAGCCCATCGTAGCCGCGATCCGCGGATACTGCATCGGCGGCGGACTCGACCTCGCGCTCGCGTGTCACAGCCGCATCGCGTCGCGCGACGCAGTCTTCGCGCACCCCGGCGGAAGCCTCGGCATCATCACAGGCTGGGGCGGCACGCAGCGCCTGCCGCGCCTGATCGGCCGCAGCATCGCACTCGAAATTTTGACCACCGGTCGAAGATTCAGCGCCGAAGAAGCTCTCGCCGTTGGCCTGATCCGGGAGATTGTGTCCCCGGAAGAAGTGACCAGCGCGGCAATGCGTTTGCTGCGATCCTGCGCCAAGACGGATTTCTAGTTTCCGCTCACACCCACTCGCGAGTGAATTTTGTGCGCGTGTAGACCACGCGAAATTTCTGCCGCTCGAGGTTGTGCTGCGAGCCGCTCGACGGGAGCGTGACGCTCATTGCCAGATCGCAGCCTGCCGCACGGCCCGCTTCGAGGCGCGCGGAAATCAGAGCGGCCTGCGCCCCGCGTTTTCGATATTCCGGCAGCGTGCTCGTTCCGAAAAGCCCCGCGATTCCCTTTCGAAGTCCGAGCGTGCCGCCCCCGACGGGCTTGCCGTCAATCAGCGCGAAATAGGGGCACAAGCCCGGCCCCGAAAAGAATTCCTGCATCGTGAGGATGAGTTCTTCGGTCGGCTCGAAATGTTCCGCGAAGCCGCGCGCTACTGTTTCCGCGAATAAACGCGTCTCGGAGGGCTCCGCCACGCGCACCGTCACGCCTGGAGCAAATGGAGGAAATTGTTCGTCCGCTCGAATTTCACGGACGAGCATGTTCGAGAATTCCACGACGCGATAACCGCGCTCGCCAAGCGCTACGACAAAGGTTGGATCCGCCATCGGACACACCTCGATCATTACGGCTGAGCCGCGAGACCGGTAGAATTTTTCCAGGCGCTCGAAGTCCTCTTTACTGACGGGCCCGTTCAGGCCGAGGCCTTCCGCCTGCGTCACCGGAGAATTTACTCCGCGAAATTCCGCGATGCCGCCTCCGACTGCGATCCGGGCGTTCTCGGGCCGCCCCGGATGCGTCACGCTGACGTCTTCGCCTCCTTCCGGAGACCAGTCCGGATGCCCAGCCAATTCCAATCGGCGTGCCAATTCCATGTCCACAAATTTCATTTGTGAATCTCCCATGAACTTCGAAGCCCGCGCAGCGGGCGATCGGGACAATATCGAATCCCGCGGACCACTCGGGACGGAATAAGAGCTGGGAAACAGACGGCGAAGGAAAATCGAGCCGGACCGGCTCGCGATCAGCGAGAAAGGCCGGAGGCGGACGTATCCCTCGCGTGAGAACTGCAGCGCATAGGCGCCTCCGTGACGAGATTCGCTCGAGGACCGCCCGGATTCTCGCAGCGGCTCTCGAACCGCTCTGATTTTATAGCAGCGCTCGGGCAAGTCAAAATGATTTGTGAATGGTACAATTCATAGTTTGGGCGCGCCTGTTTGCAGGAGTCGAGCGGCTCGGCGCGCCAGCGGTGCGATTCGAAAGTTCCGTGAAGGAGCCCGGTGAGCGGCACAGTGATTGAAACGCACGTGGATCTGAAATCTGCCGACTTTCAGAAGAATAGCCGGCAAATGATCGACCGCCTGACGGAAATTAAAAACGAAGAAGAGCGCATTCGCCAGGGCGGCGGCGCGAAGGCGATTGAGTCGCAACATCAGAAAGGCAGGCTGACCGCTCGCGAGCGGATTGCCAAGCTGATTGATCCGAAGACCGACTTTTTCGAGCTGAGCCTTTACGCGGCGTTCGAAATGTACGAGGAGTGGGGCGGCGCGCCGTCCGCCGGAACGATCACGGGCCTCGGGCGAGTTGCGGGGCGGCAAGTGATGATCATCGCGAATGACGCGACCGTGAAAGCAGGCGCGTTCTTCCCGATGACGGCGAAAAAAGTAATTCGCGCCCAAAATATCGCCATCGAAAATCGGATTCCCACGATTTATCTGGTTGATTCCGCCGGCGTGTTCCTTCCTCTGCAGGAAGATGTGTTCCCGGACACCGACGATTTTGGCCGCGTCTTCCGCAACAATGCGGTGATGAGCGCGCAAGGCATTCCGCAGGTTACGGCGATCATGGGAATGTGCGTCGCGGGCGGCGCTTACCTTCCGGTGATGTGCGATCACATCCTGATGACGGAAGGCAGCGGGCTTTTCCTTGCCGGTCCGGCGCTGGTGCAGGCGGCGATCGGACAGAAAACATCCGCGGAAGAACTCGGCGGCGCGAAAATGCACGCGCAGATCAGCGGCACGGTGGATTTCCGCGAGCCCGACGACGACGCTTGCCTGAAGCGAATTCGCGCGCTTGTGGACAAAATCGGCCGGCGCCCGGGCGCTCCGTTCGATCACGTCGCCGCGCGCCCGCCGGCGCACCCCGGCGAAGAAATCTACGGAATATTTTCATCGAGCCCCGCAAAACAATACGACATGCGCGAAATCATCGCTCGCATCGTGGACGGAAGCGATTTCGAGGAATATCGCGCCGAATATGGGCAAACCGTTCTCTGCGGCTTTGCGCGTATAGGCGGCTGGGCCGTCGGCATCGTGGCCAACCAGAAAAAACACGTTACGGTCTCCGCTCCGGGCACCGGCGAAAAGCGCACGGAATTTGGCGGCGTGATTTACACCGAAGCCGCGGACAAAGCGGCGCGCTTCATTCTCGACTGCAATCAGAATCTGATCCCGCTGATTTTCCTGCACGACGTGAACGGATTCATGGTCGGCAAGGAAGCCGAGTGGAGCGGAATTATTCGCGCCGGCGCGAAGATGGTGAACGCAGTCGCGAACAGCGTGGTCCCGAAAATCGCCGTGATTTGCGGCGGCAGCTTCGGCGCCGGCCACTACGCCATGTGCGGAAAAGCCTACGATCCGCGCTTCATTTTTGCGTGGCCCACGGCTCGTTACGCGGTGATGAGCGGCGATTCCGCGGCCACCACGCTCGTCGAAATCAAGATCAAGCAGCTCGAGCGCGCGGGCAAAAAGCTGACGGACGCCGATAAGAAGGAATTGCACGAATCGGTACGCGCCACCTACGAACACCAAACCGATCCGCGGTATGCGGCGGCGCGGCTCTGGGTGGACGCGATCATTGACCCGGCGCACACGCGCGAAGCCTTGATTGAGGCGCTCGAAGCCGCGTCGCTCAATCCGCACGTGGCTGAATTCAAGACCGGCGTACTGCAAACGTAAGGAGTGCCATTGGGAAATCCGGTTAGCAAGGGTCCGGCGAACGACGAGCGGGTTACGATCGTCGAATGCCCGCGAGACGCGTGGCAGGGCCTGCGACAAATTATTTCGACGGAAGAAAAAGTAAAATATTTGAGCGGACTCGTATCGCTGGGATTCCGGCATATTGATGCGGTGAGCTTCGTTTCGCCTAAACACGTGCCGCAAATGGCCGATAGCGAAGCGGTGATGAAGCAGTTGAGTCAGGTGAAGTCGCCTGGCGGTGAAGCGCCGGAAATTATCGGCATTGTCGTGAATGCACAAGGTCTCGATCGTGCGCTCTCAACTCCGGGTGTGACGACGGTCGGCTACCCGTATTCGATTTCAGCGTACTTTCGACGCGCCAATGCGAATATGTCGCGAGCGGAATCGCGTGATCTGGTGCAGAAGTTGCAGCGCGATACAAAGGCTGCCGGGAAAAATCTCGTCGTGTACGTCTCGATGGCCTTCGGCAATCCTTACGACGAACCGTGGGGACCGGAAATTGTGGAAGAGACGGTTGTCTGGCTCAAGGATGTCGGCGTCCGGACGATATCACTGGCAGACACCGTGGGCACCGCTTCGCCGCACGATGTAGCGGCGGTTTACACCACGGCGAAGGCCAGCGTTGCGGGCGTCGAAATCGGAGTGCATCTTCACAGCCGGCCGGATCGCGCCGCGGAAAAAGTTCTCGCGGCTTACGAAGCGGGTTGCCGCCGATTCGACGGAGCGCTCACGGGACTGGGCGGCTGCCCTTTCGCGGGCGACGAATTGGTTGGCAACATTCCGACCGAAGCGATTCTGACGACGCTTGCAGCACGCGGCATCTCAACGGGGATTGACACAAAGTCGCTCGCGATCGCCTGCGCGATGACGGGCGAGCTGCTCTTGAAATACACGCATACCGAAGAAGCGGCGAAACCGAACTAGACGAGCGATCATTGCAAATGGCTTACAGCACACTCAAACTCGAGCAGCAGGACCAAGTCGCGACGATCACTTTGACGCGACCCGAAAAGCGCAATGCAATTTCGGCGCAAATGATCCAGGAGCTGCTGGCGGCGCTCGACGAAGCGGAGGCAAGCCCGGCGCGCGTTGTGATTCTCACCGGCTCGGGCAAAGCGTTCTGCGCGGGAATGGATTTGGACGGCCTTCGCGCGATTGCGGAACAGTCACTCGACGAAAACATCGCCGATTCAAGCGCGATGGCCAAGATGTTTTATCGTATCTACCAGTTTCCGAAGCCTGTGATCTCGGCAGTAAACGGGGCAGCGATTGCCGGCGGTTGCGGAATTGCTACGCTCGCTGATATCACGCTTGCTGTTCCGGAAGCGAAATTCGGCTACACGGAAGTCAAGATCGGATTTATTCCTGCTCTGGTGTCGGTATTTCTTCGCCGACAGATTGGCGAAAAGCAGGCGGCCAATTTGCTGCTCACCGGCCGCATCCTGGACGCTTCGGAGGCGCTCCGGATCGGCCTCGTCACGGAAGTAGTGCCGGCCGAGAAGCTGATCGAGCGCGCTCGAGAGATCGCCGCGCAGTTGATCGCCGCCAGTCCCACCAGCATCGAGCGAACGAAGAAGCTGCTGCACCGGTTTGACGAGAGAGAAATTCAGGCGGAGATTGATATCGCCACGCGCGAGAATGCCGAGATTCGCGCGACCGACGATTTTCGCGAAGGAGTCGCATCGTTTCTCGAAAAGCGCGATCCTAAGTGGACGGGCCATTGACAGGCATGAGAGTCCACGGTGATTCGCAGTTTGAACGACGACCCTGCCGATGACGGAATTCGCAGACACGACAATCCGTGTGCGCTATGCCGAGACCGACCAGATGGGCGTCGTGTATTACGGAAATTATTTCACGTGGTTTGAGATCGGGCGCGTAGAGCTCTGCCGCCAGCTCGGATTCGAATACAAACAGATGGAGGCGGAGGACGACAGTTTCATCGTAGTAGCCGAAGCGCAGTGCCGGTACAAACGCCCCGCGCGGTTTGATGACTTGCTCACGATTCGCACTCGCGTGACGGCGGCACAGCGGCGCACCGTTCGCTTCGGATACGACATCATTCATCAGCAAACGGGAGAGACGATTGCGACGGGCGAGACGACCCACGTGATTTGCAACCGCTTGGGCCAGACGAAATCGTTGCCGGCAAAATATCGCAAATATTTCCCCGCACAGAGGGAGCAGGCGCCGCGCGAAGCGGCGGGCGAGCCAGCGGGTTCGTGAGGAGCTTGTGATGTCCGAAGCCGATCCAGCCAAACTCGAAAAGATTCGAGTGCGCCTGCGCACCGAATGGACCGACGAACGGACCGTCGCAGCGTGGCGAAAATGGCGCTCGCACATCGCGCAATTCACGCGCGGCGCGACGGATGCAATCCTCGAAGCAGCCCAACTGAAGCCGGGAATGCAGGTGTTGGACCTCGCGAGCGGCGTGGGCGATCCGGCGCTGTATCTGGCAAAGGCTGTAGGCGCGGAAGGTCACGTGACGGCGACCGATCTGGGACCGGGCATGATTTCACTCGCGGAGGAAATGGCGCAGACAAAAGGCCTCGCGAACATTGATTTCAAAATCGCGAACGCCGAGTCGCTTCCTTTCCCGAGCGAATCATTTGATGTGGTGACTTGCCGGTTCGGAGTGATGCTGTTTCCCGATGCGGTCGAGGCGCTGAAGGAGTGCCGCAGAGTGCTGCGGCGCGGAGGCCGAGTGGCGTTGGTCGCGTGGGGCACGAAAGAACAGCCGTTCTTCTCCGCCACCGCCGGCATCCTGATGAAATACGTCAAGCTGCCGCCGCCGGACCCCGATGCGCCGCATCTTTTTATGTACGGGGAGCGCGGCCGATTGCAGCGGACGCTCGAATCTGCCGGATTCAAAGACGCGCGCGAGGAAGTGCGCGTGGTGCCGGGAAAGTGGACGTCGTCACTCGAGAAGTATTGGGAGCAGTTCACGGAAGTGGCGGCGCCGTTCCGGCCATTGATCGAAAAACTGACGCCCGAGGCGCGCGCGCAGGCCGTGGAGGAAGTTCTGGACGAGTTGCGTAAATTGTGGAACGGAAAAGAACTCACCATGCCTCTTGAAATCGTGATCGGAACGGGAACGCGCGGATGAACAAGATTCAAATTGACGGCGAGCATCTGACGCTCGCGCAGCTCTACTCGGTGGTGCTTGATGGCGCCGAGGTGGAACTCGCGTCCAGCGCGCGCGAGCAAATGAACGCTTCCCGCGCGGTGATCGAAAAACTCCTGGATTCGAACGCGGTCGTGTACGGCGTCAATACGGGATTCGGAAAGATGGCGTCAGCGCGAATTTCTCGCGATCAGATTCGGCAGCTCCAGGTGAATCTGGTGCGCAGCCATGCGTGCGGCGTGGGAGCACCGCTCTCGGAGAATGAGACACGCGCCATGCTTCTTTTGCGCGCGAATGCGATTGCCAAGGGACTTTCGGGCGTTCGCCCGCTCGTCACTGAGACGCTCTGCGCGATGCTCAATCACGGCGTCCATCCGGTGATTCCGAGCCAGGGCTCGGTGGGCGCGTCGGGAGACCTGGCGCCGCTGGCGCATCTCGCGCAGGTGGCGATCGGAGAAGGCGAAGCGATTTTCCGCGGAGTGAAGATGCCGGGCGGCGACGCGATGCGACAAGCAAAAATCGCGCCACTCGCGCTCGAAGCGAAAGAAGGGCTCGCGCTATTGAACGGCACGCAGGGTATGCTCGCGCTTCTAGCGCTGGGCCTCCGCGACGCCGAAATTGCGGCCGACACTGCCGACGTGGCCACCGCACTCTCGCTCGACGCTTTGCGAGGCAGCCCTGCAGCATTCGACGAACGAATTGCGCGCGCGCGTCCCCACCCCGGCCATGCCACGACCGCGCGCCATTTAGAGCGATTGACTCGCGGAAGCGAAATTCGCGAATCGCACCGGTCGCCCGAAAAAGATCCTCGCGTGCAGGATCCCTACAGCCTGCGCTGCGCGCCGCAAGTGCATGGAGCGGTGCGCGATGCGCTCACGCAAATTCGTTCGACCGTGCTCGTCGAGCTCAATAGCGCCACGGATAATCCGCTTGTCTTCACCGGCGATGGCGGAAAGCTCGGCGAAGTAATCAGCGGAGGAAACTTTCACGGACAGCCTCTGGCAATGGCTGCCGACCAGCTCGCAGTTGCGCTCGCGACGCTGGGAGGAATCTCGGAGCGACGCATAGAGCAGATGACCAATCCCCAGACCAGCCAGCTTCCCGCTTTTCTGGTGCGCGAGGCGGGAGTGAATTCCGGATTCATGATCCTGCAAGTCGCTGCTGCGGCGCTCGCGAGCGAGTTGAAAGCGCTCGCGACGCCTCATTCCGTCGATTCAATTCCAACTTCCGCAAATCAGGAGGATTACGTTTCGATGGGGATGGCAGGCGCGCGGCGCATCCAGCCAATGATTGCGAACCTGCGAAATATTCTCGCGATCGAATTGCTCGCGGCGTGCCAGGGACTCGATTTTCTCGCGCCCTTGCGCACAGGTCCAGAAGCACAGAAAGCGTACGATTTGGTGCGGGCCACTTCGAACAAAGTGGATACGGATCGCTCGCTCGCACCCGATATCGGTGCGGTGGCAGCGCGTATTGCGGCCGGCGACTTTAGCAAGCTCCTGAAATAGGCGAGTCAGTTCGCCACGGACTTACGACGCGAGAGTTCGAAACAGGAACGTCCCGAAACGGAATCCGACCGCATACTTAAACGGCGCCACTCCCATCGAATAGTGGCCGCATGGCAACGACATCCTCTCCACCTGAACGCCGTCGCGCTGAATCTCATGGAAGAACGCGTTCGTAAACTCCGGCCAAAACGTTGGATCGTAGCTGCCCGTGATGGCGAGAATCTTTTTCCCGGTGCCATGAATCTTCGAGATGTAAGGCAGCGGGCTGATCGGCGACCAGTACCGGCGAATGTCTTCCTGCGATAGCTTCGACTGCAGCGATTCCCACACGTTCATCGTCGTCAGCCCGTTCGCGACCACATCGCCGCAATATGTGGCGACGTGCAGAAACGCTCCGGCGCGAATCGCGGGCTCATGGCACATCGTGACAAACGCAATGGACGAGCCGATGCTCGTTCCAAGAATTCCGAGCCGATCGTAACCGCGTTGCTCCAGCCATCGAAGCGTTCGGCGCACGTCGAGCACCGCTTGGCGATTTGCTTGCAGCGTCAATCCAACACTCGGACCGACGAGAAAGTCCGCGCGAGGATGCCCCGGCACCGCGCGCCGGTCGTGATACGGCAGGCTCAATTTGATGGCCGTAATTCCCAACTGATTCAGCCACCGGCAGACGTCCGTCTGCTCTTCCCAACGTGAATTCCATTGCGCGAGGACCACGACGGCCGGCCCCGTGTGGCGCGCCGGGAAAAATTGCGCGTGAACGCGATTGTTTTCCGGCCACGGAGATTCGAGCGCGCTGGTAAACGTCAGGACATTATCGTCGAGCGAATAGTCGTCGGCGGGACCGGTGGCGTACCACTCATCGCTGTGCGCGAGCGTGTGTTCGACGAACTCGTCGAGATATCCGCGCGGATCGGACTCGCCCGCGCTGCCGCCGATGTGCTCGAGTCCCCATGCAAAGGGCAAAGTTTTGCGGTTCGGCTCCTGCGCCCAGCGCATGTGTTCGTACCGCCGAATTTTTCGTTCCAGCCAGGCCATTTTCGTTTGGTGACTCAATCCAGCCTACCAGCAAGGGGCAACTAAACGAGGGCGAGTGGCAGGAATCCCGAGGCGAAGCGGGATAATTGGCGTTCGAGCGACGCGCCGCGCGTTAGCAGTCGGGCACGTTTCCGGCGACGCGGCTTGAGGGCCTTGAGCGTATGTGGCACATTCAAGATGTGGCTCCCGCAACACTCATCGCACTCTTCGTGTTCCTTTTTGGGCTGATCATTGGCAGCTTCTTAAACGTTTGCATCGTGCGGATTCCGGGCGGCAAATCAATCGTCTTGCCCGCATCGGCTTGCACGAAATGTGGCGCCGCGATCCGGCCCTACGACAATATTCCGGTTATCAGCTATCTCCTGCTCGGCGGCAAATGCCGCAAGTGCAAGACGCCGATTTCGTGGATGTACCCTGCCGTCGAACTGCTCACCGGGCTGCTCTTCCTCGGCTGCTACGAAGTTTTCGGCCTCACCGCCGAGGCGCTGAAATGGACGATCTTTTCCGCGATCATGGTGGTGCTGGTCTTCACCGACCTGCGGGAACGAATCCTGCCCGACGTCGTGAATTACACCGGGTTCGCGCTCGGATTAATTCTCAGCTTCTTCACGAGCCCGATTGACGGCACGGCCCTCGCCATCGCAAAGCGCCTCTTCGACTATCCTCCTCCTGCTCCAGTTCTCTCGTTCGCCGACGCACTCCTCGGAGCAGCGGCCGGAAGCGGCCTGCTGTGGCTCGTATCCGAAGTGTATTTCCGCCTCCGCGGACGCGAAGGCATGGGCCTGGGCGACGTGAAGATGATGCTGATGGCCGGGGCATTCCTCGGCCTGAAGCGCACCTTGCTCACCATTTTCGCGGGCTCGGTGCTCGGAAGCATTCTCGGCATCGTCGTAATCATTTCCAGGCGCAAGGATTCCGACTACGAGCTGCCGTTTGGAACATTCCTGGGGATGGCTGCCTTGCTGGTGGTATTTTTTGGCACGCCGATTGTATATTGGTATCAGTCGCTGCTGGCGGTGCGATGATGATCCGAGCTTACCCGATCGAACGGAGCGTGCGATGACGGTTCCTCCGCCATCCAATTTGCATTTCCCCGGCGCTCAACCGTTCGACCTCGGCTTCGTCGCCGGCGGCCTTGTGGTTCTCCTTCTCGTCTTGCTGCTCTTCGCAATTTTCATTCGCAAATTCGTACGCAAGAGCTCCGCGCCTTCCGACGGCGATTTCACGGCTCCGGCTCCTGACCCGGAAAACGCCTCCGCCTTCATGGCCGCGTCTATGCAAGGCGTCATCGAGAAGTTGCGGACCCAGGAAAAGGAACTCGCGCGCTTGCATCTTGTTGCGCAGGAGCGCGCGCAGGAATCCGAACGCCTCACCGAAGAAGTCACCCGCAATATGCCCACCGGCCTGTTGCTGGTGAATGCCACGGGAGCAATCAGCACCAGCAATCCCGCGGCTGAGGAAGCGCTCGGTATCCGGACCCTGCGTTATCGCGGGTACAAGGAAATCCTGGGCGTCGATACCGAACTGACGCGCATGCTCACGGCGTGCCTTCGCGAGGGCAAGACATTCCACCGCGGCGAGGTGGAGCACGTCACGGCGGAAGGTGAAATGCGCCACCTGGGCGTCACAATTTCTCCGATCTTCCGCGCCGCTAAAAATACTCCTCGCTCCGGCACGGAATCCCCTGGCGCTCCGCCCGATATGAAAATCAGCGGCGCGCTTTGCCTGATGAGCGACCTGACAGAGCTCACCGCTCTGCAAAAGCAAATTCGCTGGAAGGAAAATCTCGCCGCTCTGGGAGAAATGTCGGCCGGCATCGCCCACGAATTCAAGAACGCCCTGGCCACGATTTCCGGTTACGCCCAGATGATCCGCAGCGAATCCCGCCCCGGCCCGGGCGACATTCGGGAATCTGCCGAGCGCATTCTCGACCAGACGCGCGCTCTCACTCACGTCGTCACCGAATTCCTGCGGTTCGCAAAACCGCTCGAAATCTGCTACGAGACCGTCCCGATGAAAACTCTTATCGAGCGAGTGGCCGAAGAGCTGCAGGAAGCGAATCCGGAGTGCACGGTCGAATGCGAAGGCGCTTTCGAAGAACTTCCTGGCGACGAAGCTCTTTTGCGCCAGGCGCTCGTCAATCTCACGCGCAATGGCGCGGAAGCTTCTCGTGAAGCGGGCCGGGCCGCCCGCGTCACGGTCTCTGGCACCATTGAAGAGCTCGGCGGCAAAAAGTGGCAGCGCATTTGTGTTGCGGACAATGGTCCCGGCGTCCCGGATGCCGATCTGCCCAAAATCTTCCTTCCCTTCTACACCACGAAATCCGAGGGCACGGGCCTCGGCCTCGCAGTCGTCCAGAAAGTTGCACTGCAGCACGGAGGCAGCATCGAGGCTCGCAATCGCCCTGGCGGAGGCGCGGAGTTCCTCCTGTGGTTACCTTTGCGGCAGGAGCCCTCGCCGTCGCTATTCCCCTCGCAAGCCGCCCGCATCTAAACTATATCCGGGGCCTATCCCGATAGGCGCGTCGAAGGAGGCGTTTGCCATGCGCAAAGCTACTTGGTTGGCGGCGGCTGCCGCGATCGCGGTGTTTTCGCCCGCCGGCTTTTGCCAGCAGCAGGACCACACGGGTTCCGCGCAGCAGTCGTCTGCCTCGCAGAGCGCCGCACAAAATTCTTCACCGGCTCCGGCTCAGCAGGAATCGCTCGCCGACGCAGCTCGCCGGTCCCGCGAACAAAAGAAGGACACACCCAAGCAAGCCAAGGTCTTCACGAACGACAATATTCCCACTCACGGCGGAATTTCCGCGGTCGGCGCCGAGCCGGCCCCTGCTGCCGACAATGCGGATGGCACTCCGGCTGACGCCGCAAATACTTCGAAGAGCGGAAACAACGACGAAAAACGGTGGCGCGATCGCTTCGCCACTCTGCGCCACAAACTCGAACAGGATCAGGCTGACCTCGATGTGATGCAACGCGAACTTGGGGTTCTCGATCTGCAGTATTACAACGATCCGGTCAAGGCCATGCAGCAAGGCCTTACCCGCGCCGATATAAACGACAAGACCGCCAAGATCGCCGGCAAGCAAAAAGAAATCGACGCTGACAAGCAAGCCATCTCCGACGCTGAAGACGAACTCCGCAAGGCGGGCGGCGATTCCGGATGGGCTCGCTAGCAATTTCCCATGGAGCCAATTCTCCTCGTCGAAGATAAGCCTGAACTCCGGGCCATGCTGCGCAAGGCTCTCGAGCGCGCGGGCTACACGGTGGAAGAGGCGCCCGACGGAAGTGCGGCGATCGAAAAAGTCCGCAGCCGCCGCTACCTGCTCGTTCTCACCGATCTAAAGCTGCCGGGAAATTCCGGCCTGGACGTGCTTCGCGAAGCTCGCCGGATCGAGCCCACACTGCCCGTTATTCTCGTCACCGCGTACGGGTCGGTGGAAGAAGCTGTGACGGCCATGAAAGAGGGCGCGTTTGATTTCATCCAGAAACCGGTGGACCTCGACCACTTGAAACTGCTGCTCGAACGCGCTACGAAGCAGCAGGAGCTTCTGCGCGAGAATTTGCTCTTGCGGGAAGAGTATGCGGCGCACTACGGCTTTCCACGCATCGTTGCCGAGCATCCCACGATGAAAGATGCCAGCCAGATGACGCAGCGCGTGGCCGCCACCGATTCAACCGTGCTGCTTCTCGGAGAGAGCGGAACGGGAAAAGAACTTTTCGCGCGTGCCATTCATCACCTCAGCCCTCGCGCCGATCATTCCTTCGTGGCGCTCAATTGCGCTGCGATTCCCGAAGGTTTAGTTGAAAATGAGCTGTTCGGCCATGAACGCGGCGCTTACACCGGCGCGGGCGCGCGCAAAATCGGAAAGCTCGAGCTTGCGCACCGCGGGACGCTTTTTCTCGACGAGATTGGCGAATTGCCATTGGCCATTCAGAGCAAACTTTTGCGCGTGCTGGAAGAAAAGCGGTTCGAGCGCGTTGGCGGCACCCAGGAAATTGAAGTAAACGTACGCATCCTCACCGCCACGAATAAAGACTTGCGCGCTGCGGTGGCGGACAAAAGCTTCCGCGAGGACCTGTTCTTCCGTATTTCCGCTGTGCCCATCACGATTCCGCCTCTGCGCGACCGCGGAGACGACGTGCTGTTGCTCGCCGAACATTTCCTCGAGCGCTTCAAACGCGAATTCCGCAAGCCGGCGCTCGCGCTCACGGAAGACGCTCGCGAGCGCCTGCTGACCTATCCTTGGCCGGGCAATGTCCGCGAACTCCAGAACGCCATCGAGCGCGCCGCCATCCTTGCCAATGGCTCGGAGATTGACGTAGCCGGACTTCAGTTGCCCGTCGCGCGCCCGACTGCAGAGCAATTGCCGGAGCGCATGGTCGAAGAGGAATTTCTGTGGGAAGGTCCGCTCGAGGAAGTCTCGCAGCGCGCTGTGGCCCACGTGGAGCGATTCAAGATTCAGAATGCCTTGCGAGAGACGAAGTGGAACAAAACTCGCGCGGCGGAAAAATTAGGAGTGTCGTACAAAACCCTGCTGCACAAAATCCGCCACCTCGGACTCGATAACTAACTCGTTGTTCCGCTCGAATCGTCGTCCTTGTAGTCCATGCCGATTTCGTCGTCCGATCGCAAGTCGCTCTCTGGCTGGGATTCCAACTCTACTGTTTCCTTTTCGATCGCTGGCGTCCGCGCTGTGTGCAGTACCACGCTTCCGAAATTCCAGGCTTCGTAGCGAATATCCGTGAAGCCGGCTTTCGCCATCAGCGCGGACAATTCCCGGGGAGACGGAAACCTTGAGACCGAACGCGGAAGATAAGCGTAAGCCGCTCCGTTGCCTGAAAGTATTCCGCCAACCAGCGGAAGAATCCGCTTGAAATAAAATCGGAAAAGCGTCGCCATGGCCGAGTTGCCGGGCTCGGAAAACTCGAGGATCGCCAGCCGCCCGCCGGGCTTCAGCACCCGCGCAATTTCGAGAAGGCCGCTCTCGTAGTTGGACAGATTTCGAAAGCCGAATGCCGTCGTCACCAGATCGAAGCTCGCGTCTGGGAATGGCATACTCATCGCATCGGCATTGACGAACACAGTGGAGTGCGATTCGACTCGGGCCTTCTTCCTCGCCCGCTCCACCATCGGATACGCAAAATCGCAGCCGATGATCGGAACTCGATGCGCCGTGGGATCCCGAATCACATCCACACGTTCTTCTTCGAGCGCGAATGCCAAATCTCCCGTGCCGCAGCAGAGGTCGAGAATCCGTGCGTCGGTGCGGCGGTATACTCGCCGGAACTTTTCCGCCGTTTTCCGTCGCCATTTGTTGTCGAGCGAGAAGGAGAGGAGATGGTTTAGAAGATCGTAGCGAGGCGCGATGTCGCCGAACATGTCGCGGACGCGCGCGGCTGACTCGCGCTCGTTGCGAGCGCCGACAGGACGGGAGCCGGAGGAATTGGAAGGAGTTGTCACGCGGGTTGAGATTCGGCTGATGAATGGATTAGTTGTTCGCCTTCGCTGCTATTTCGGGAAGCGCCTTGAATGCGCGCGTCACGATCGTCCAAGGAATTTCGATTCCCCAATCGGCTCTGCCGATGCGCCGCGAGAGCACCCAGCGGACGCGCCCGCCCAGCGCCTTTTTGTCGCCCGCGACGATCGGACGCAATGCCGCCACGCTGACGCCATCCAGCTTCGGCAGCGGGCCTACGCTCGTTATCAGCCGGATGACGCGGCTCGCGTCGCCTTCGCTCGTCCGGCCGAGCGCCACTCCCATCAGCGTGGCGGCCAGCATGCCCCAGCCAATCGCTTCACCGTGGAGGAAGCGCCTGTATCCGGTGGCAGCTTCCAGAGCATGGCCGAGCGTGTGGCCGAAATTTAGGATCGCTCGCAGGCCGCTTTCGCGCTCATCCTTCCCTACCACGCTCGCCTTGATTCGAATGCAGCGCGGAATCACGTATTCGAGTGCGCCCCGATCGCGGCGGAGCAGCGCCAGCATGTGCCGCTCGAGAAATTTGAACAGCGCTGGATCGGCGATGACTCCGTACTTGATTACCTCGTACAAGCCGGCGCGATACTGCCGGTGCGGAAGCGTGCTCAAGACGTCCGGGTCCGCGATAACCAACTTCGGCGGATAAAATGCCCCGACGAGATTCTTCCCTTCCGGAAGATTGACGCCCGTTTTTCCGCCAATCGCGCTGTCCACCTGCGCTACGAGCGTCGTGGGAACCTGCACGAGGCGCACGCCGCGCAGATACGTCGCCGCGACGAAGCCAGCGACGTCGCCTACTACCCCGCCGCCAGCGGCGACCAGTGTGGCCTGGCGATCTGCGCCCAGGCTCACTAACGCGCTTGAAATTTCTTCCACGGTCGCGAGCCGCTTCGCCGTCTCGCTGTCATCAAAGAGAATCGTTCCGACGTTGCACCGTCCGCCCCGCGCGTTGCCGGCCAGCTTTTTGCCCCAATATTCCCAAACTCGAGGCGACGACAGGAAGAAGACGTCGCCCGCCGACCCGCCTCGATCCAAAAGCGCGCGAACGCGCGCCAGAGCGCCGCGCGCACAAATTACATCGTAACCGCCGCCAGAAGTTCGAGTGCGAATCGTAGGCATACCGAGGCTCCGAATGTAGCACAGGTCACAACGAGGCATTATTATCGAGCGGGTAAGCCAATTGACCCTTTTGCGATTACGCCACGTGGGGTGGACATGCGGGATGTGCGGCGGGTCAATTTGAGTGGCTCAGCAGAGTTAACCGAGTCAGGCGGTCGATCGGAACGGTTCTGGCGAGTCAGGCGTGGAAACGTTCTTACTTTTCTCGACGCGCCGCTCCGCGGAAACGCTTGCCCGCGGCAGCGTCACTACCCAAAAATATCTTTCACCTTATCGAAGAAATTCGACGACCGCTCGGCCGGCTTGTTCTCCACCTTCATCATTTGGCCAAGCTGTTCGAGAAGCCGCCGCTGCTCCCGGTTCAGCTTCGCGGGAATCTCCACTCGCACGCTCACGTACAGATCGCCGCGTCCTCCGTGCGGATTCGGCAACCCCTTCGATTTTTTGCGAAAAATCTGGCCCGACTGCGTTCCTTCCGGTATTTCGAGCTCTTCTTCGCCGGAAAGCGTCGGCACCTTGATCGTGTCGCCGAGCGATGCCTGCGCAATACTCACCGGAATCGTGCAGTAAAGGTCCGCGCCACGCCGCTCGAAGAACGCGTGCTCCTTCACCTCGAGAAAAATATATAGGTCGCCGCTGGCCCCGCCGTTCGTTCCGGGTTCCCCGTGGCCCGCCATTCGCAAGCGAGTGCCGGAATCAACGCCCGCCGGAATTCCGACTTCGAGAGTGCGCTCCCGCTCGATTCTTCCCTGCCCGCGACACGTCGCGCACGCATCGCGAATCACCTGGCCCACGCCCTGGCACGCCGGGCACGTACGCGTAATCGAGAAAAATCCCTGGCTGTAGGAGACTTGCCCGCGCCCGCCGCACGTCTTGCAAGTGGACATGCCGGTGCCGCTTTTCGCGCCGGTGCCGTGGCACGTCTCGCACGCTTCGCGCCGCGAAACGTGAATCTTCGTGCTCACACCGGTTGCCGCATCCTCGAAGCTCAGCGACATGTCATAGCGCAAATCCGCGCCGCGTTGTCCGCGAGGCGCCCTGCCGCCGGCGCCACGACGCCGCCCGCCGCCGAGAATATCCTCGAAGCCAAAAAGGTCGCCTAAAATGTCCTGAAAGTCTTCGAAGATCGACGCGTTGAATCCGCCGGCCTCAAACCCGCGGTTCCCCAATCCAGCATGCCCATAGCGATCGTAGACGGCGCGCTTCTGCGGGTCGGACAAGACGCTATAAGCCTCCGACGCCTCGCGGAAATTGTGCTCCGCCTCTTGCTTCTTTTCAGGATTGCGGTCCGGATGCCACCTCAACGCCGCCTTGCGGTAGGCAGACTTGATCTCCTCCGCCGTCGCTTCGCGGGTGACATCTAGCACTGCGTAGAAATCCGATTGTTTGCTGGCTGCCATTTCTTCTCTTCAACCTTTTTGATTGTTATGAATTGCGATCGAGCCCGGCCAGATGCACAAGAATCGCTCCGATGCGGAGCGGCACGAAGACATCAATTCTTTCTACCGCTCGCCACTCGAACCATCGCCGGCCGGATCACGCGGTTATGAAACATGTATCCCGGCTGCAGTTCCTCGATCACCGTGCCGTCCGGATGCTCCGTCGTCATTACCTGCTCGATCGCGTGCTGCACGTTGGGATCGAATTCTTTGCCCACGGAGTCGATTCGCTGCACGCCCTGCTTCGCGAGCACGTCCCACAGCTGCTTCCGAATCAACTCGAATCCCTTGCGATAATTCTCGTATGCCGGATCGTCATGCGCCGCCAGCGCCCGGTCGAACCCGTCCAGCACGGGAAGCAGCTGCTCGACGAAAAGCTCCACTCCGCGATGCCGCTCCTGCCCGCGCTCTTTTTCGATTCGCTTCCGGTAATTATCAAAATCCGCTTGCAGGCGCACCAGCGTGTTCGTCAGGTCCTCTTTTTCGCGGACCAATTTCTCCACTTGCTCAGCCAGCGCCACTTCCGCCGCAGCCGCCACGGACAAATCCGAATCGCCCGCGGGCGACTCCACCGGCGCGATTCCTCGCCTCGGCGAATCCTCTTCTCGATCTCCTCTATGTCCCGCCACGACCCTGACTCCCCTCTTGTCCTTCCGAAAAGAATTGCGACAAGAACGCCACCGCCGTTATCACCCGTTCGTAATGCATTCGCATCGGCGCCAGAATTCCCAGCGTCCCTTGCACTTCGCCTTCCGACGAATACGACGCCGACACCACTGCAAGATGTTTTCCCGCATTCGAGATCTGGTCCACTCCGAGTTCCACGTGAACCGGCTCAGGCGCCTCGATACATCCGCTCAAGATCGAAACCAGCCGGTCTTTCTCTTCGATCGTCTCGAGCAGCTCGCGCAACTGATCCTGATTCGTAAATTCGGGCGACGCTGCCATCTGCGCCGCGCCTTCCACATAGATTTTGCGCTCGTCGATGTCGCCGAGCACACTCGGATCGCACAACATCAATGCGTCGTTCGCGATTTGCCCGTAACGTTCGCGGTCGCGCGCGATCTGCGCTCTCAAATCCGCACGCATCGCTTCGATCGTCCACCCGATGTAATGGTGGTTCAAATACGCCGCGATCCGATCCAAATCTTCCTGGCGAAACTGCCGCTCCGGCCGAATCAGTTTGTCGCGCGTCTGTCCGCCCGCTGCCACCAGCACCACCAGCACTCGATCGTCCGGCAGTAGAAGAAATCGCAAATGCTCCACTACGCTTCGAGCCAGCGGCGGCGCAATAAAAATTCCCAGCCCGCGCGAAACCGCTGCCAGCACGTGGCTCGCGCGCTCCATCACCGCTTCCGGAGTGCTCGCGGCTTCCAGTTCCCGCCGAATCCACTGCCGGTCCTCCGGGCTCGCCGTCGCTTGCGACGTCACCTGCTCCACAAAAAAACGGTACGCAGCCGCCGTCGGAACTCTTCCCGCCGAAGTATGCGGCTGGTACAAAAAGCCGCCATCTTCCAGGTCGGCCATCACGTTGCGCACGGTTGCAGGACTCAGCGGATCAATGTGCCGCCGCGCCACGCTGCGCGACGACACCGGCTCGCCCGTCTCGATGTACTCGCGCACCACGTCCGACAGTATTTGTTGATGGCGCCGGTGCTGTAACACAGGAGAAACCATTTCGATGCAAATGCTCCCTGATCGTCGCTCCCAAGAGAGCGAGAAATACGCCGAGCTAATTAGAGTTTAGTCGCCTGCGGCGGAAGCGTCAACTTTGCTGCCAATCACAGGCGCATGGAACGCATCATTCACTCGCGCCTCGAATCGCCCTGCGAACGCCGCTTGCCACCAAGCCGCGCGTATCATATTCTTTCCGCGCACTTTACGGCCTCGCTTCGTTCTCCGAACTTTCAGCTCGGGAGGGCACTTTGGTAGGAAGAATGCGCTTTCGTATCGCCCCAATTCTCGCCCTGGCTTTCGCGCTGATCAGCGTCGCGCTCCCGGCAGGGTCCGGTCAATCGACAGCCACCGCGCAAGCTGTATCCTCGCCCAAGGCCCCCGCCGCCAAAGCATCCGAACCCACGAAGCAGCAAACCCTCTCCACCCGCGTCGTCGCTTACCAGATCGATGCGCGTCTCGACGTCGCCAAGCACTCCATCGCCGCCACCGAAACTCTCCGTTACCGCAATCTCACCGGCCAACCGCAGCAGCGCTTTCCATTTCATCTCTACCTCAACGCCTTCCAGCCGCAATCCACTTTCATGACCGAGCATCACCGCGACAATCCCGATCGCGATTGGAAAGCCGCGCAATACGGCGCGATCAATATCACCCATTTCGAAGTCACCGGCGCAGGCGACCTGACGAACCAAATGCAATTCATTCACCCCGACGACAACAACGCCGCCGATCGCACTGTGATGCAGATCGAGCTTCCGAAACCCATTCCGCCGGGAGCCGAAGTAGAATTCAAAATCTCATTCGAAGACCAGCTGCCGCAAGTCGTCGCCCGCACCGGTTATCTGCGCGACTTCTTCATGGTCGGCCAGTGGTTCCCCAAGGTTGGCGTCTGGTGGAAGAACGCCTGGAATTGCCACCAGTTTCACGCATCCTCGGAATTTTTTGCGGACTTCGGCACGTTCGACGTAAAGGTGACTCTCCCGCAAAATGAAATCGTGGGCGCGGCCGGCGATCTCGCTTCGTCTGTCAATAATTCCGACGGCACGAAAACTCTCACCTATCACTCCGAAGACGTCCACGATTTTTCCTGGACCGCCAGCCCCAGCTTCACCGTTGTCGAAGATTCCTGGACTGGCAGCGCCGGCCCCGTGAAGATCAACGTCCTGATGTCGCCCGGCAATATGCCCAGCGCACCGCGCTACGTGAAAGCCCTGAAAGGCACGCTCGGTCTCTACGACCAGTGGATTGGCCCGTATCCTTACGACCGCATCACCGTCGTTGATCCTCCTCACGGCGGCTCGGATGCCGGAGGCATGGAATACCCCACGCTCATTACCGCGGACACATCCTGGAACATGCCGAAAGGCGCGCTGCTTCCGGAGCTCGTCACCGAGCACGAGTTCGGCCATCAATATTGGTACGGCATGGTCGCCACCAATGAATTCGAGGAAGCCTGGCTCGACGAAGGCATCAACAGTTACGTGGAAGTGAAAGTGATGGACGCGCTCTACGGCAAGCAAACTTCGGAATTGAATCTTCCGTTTGCTCAGCTCGGCGAAGCCGATCAGCAGCGCTTCGTCTACCTCACTGTCGCCGGATACCGACCCGATGACGCGATTTGCGTGGCTTTTCGTCGACGATGGCAGCTATGCCAACGTCACCTACGGAAAAACCGCCACGGTGCTTTTAACCCTTGAGAAAATCATCGGCGAAGCGACCCTCCGCCAGGCGCTCCACGTTTATTTCATGCGCTATCGGTTCACGCATCCCACGGGCGAGGATTTCATCAAAACCGTCGAAGAAGTCTCCGGAAAAGACTTGCGCTGGTATTTCGACCAGGCTGTCTCGGGCACGCAAGTGCTCGACTACAAGATCCTCGACGCGCGCTCCGAGCCACTAAATTGGTATGAGTCCGAAACTACGGCAGCCAAGTCCGGCAAAGAGATGTTTCGCACCTACGTCACCATCCAGCGCAAAGTCGACTTCGTGTTTCCCGAGGACATCTCGGTCACTTTTGATGATAACCACACGGTCGTCGAACACTGGGACGGCCGCGATCGCTGGATTCGCTACGTCTACGATCGGCCGGCCGAGCTTCAATCTGTCGAAATCGATCCGGGCCACCAGGTCTGGCTCGACCGGAGTTTCTTCAACAATAGTTACACGGTGAAAGCGGACACCCGCGCAACCACCAAGCTGAACACGATCTGGGTTTTTGCCGGTCAGTGTTTCGCGCAGTTGCTCGCATGGCTCACGTAGCCGTCATCGCTTAGCGGAGGAATTTAGAATGGCAGAGGCAACACCTCACACGTTCTTCTCGGGCGCCTCGTTGGTATGGCGCCGGCAACGCATACTTTGGCTGCTGTACATCGTCAATTTCGTGATCGTCTCTGTCGCCACGTACGATACGAAGCTACGCGTCGGCAAAATTCTCAATCACCGGCTGGCTGCTGATCGGCTACTGCATGGATTCAACCTGGGAGCCATGGCCGAACTGGGCGCGCATCCGGAATTGCCGTTCCAAGGATTTCACTCCGGGCTTCTCCACTCTTCGCTTTTATTCACGCTCTGCATGATTTTTGCTACCGGCGGAATTCTGGCGATGTATTACTCCGGCGAACGCCTCCGCGCCGGCGATTTCTTCGAAGCCTGCGGCCACCATTTCTGGCGGTTCTTTCGCTTGACGCTCTATCTCCTCCTCGTCCTGATTCCCGTGGGAATTCTTGCCGGAATCACCGGCCGTTTCTACGATCGCATCGACAAGCAGTCCATCTCGCCGATGCCTGCTGTCCACTTCATCGAAGCTGCCGTCGTCGTGATTCTGTTGCTGTTGCTCTTCATCCGCGTCTGGTTTGACATGGCGCAAGTGATCGCCGTTGCAGAGGACGAGCGCCGCATGGGGAAAGCCCTCCGGCGCGCCGCTTCCCTCTTGCGGCACAATTTCGGTTCACTTGTCTGGCTGTATTTGCGGGTGAGCGTGCTCGCGTGGATTGTCTTTGCCGCCGGCCTGCATATCTGGATGAGGCATCTTCGCCCGGACGCGATCGTCGCGCCGTTTCTGCTCTCTCAATTCATCGTCGTCTTCTGGCTCGCTTGCCGGCTCTGGCAACGCGCCAGCGAATCCATCTGGTACCGCGAGCACCAGCGCGCAATCGCCGCGGCCGCTCCGGCCTACGAGCCGCCGCCGAGCGCCCCGCAGGAGCCTCTCCCCGCATCCACAACGTAGCCAAGCGAGCCGCAGCGAGGGCCCCTGCTGAACCTCATCAGTACCTCGTCATTACCTCGAGATCCGGCGCGACGAATCCAATCGAACGCAGCCCTGCCATCACCAGATCCGGCAACGCGCTTCTGCGCTCCTCACCATTTTCGAATCCGCCCCGCAATCAAACGCCTTCGCAAACGCCGGCATGTTCGACGTCGGCGCATTCACTCGAAAACTGTCGAGCGGATGCGGGTTCGTATTCACGATCAACCTCGCCAGCTCCGGCCGCGTGTTCCCCTCCCACACCTGCGCCCACGCCAGAAAGAATCGCTGATCGGCGGTGAACCCATCGATCGGCGCCGGCGCCGGCTTCCCTTCGAGCGTCTTCTGATACGCGGCGTAAGCAATTGTCAGCCCACCGAGGTCGGCAATGCTTTCGCCTTCCACCAGCTTCCCGTTCTCATGCAGACCCGGCTCCACTTCAAAACTGTCGAATTGCTTCACGATGCAGTCGCCGCGCGCCTGAAAATTCTTAAGATCCTCGGGCGTCCACCAGTTACTCAGATTTCCCTGCGCGTCGAACTTGCTGCCCTGATCGTCGAACCCGTGCGTCAGTTCGTGCCCGATCACAGCTCCCATCCCGCCATAGTTCATCGCATCGTCGCGATTCGGGTCGTAAAAAGGCGGCTGCAAAATACCCGCCGGAAACACGATTTCGTTTCTCAGCGAACTGTAATATGCATTCACCGTCGGTGGCGTCATCCGCCACAGGCTGCGATCCACCGGCTTTCCGATTTTGCCCAAATCGTAGGCAGTTTCGAATTCGTGACCGTGCTGCACGTTTTCCACGTACGGCCCGCGATTCACGTGGAACGCGGAATAGTCGCGCCACTTGTCCGGATACCCGATCTTCAGTTGGATCGCCGCGAGTTTTTTGGCCGCCTGCTCGCGTGTCGCCGGGCTCATCCAATCCAGTGTCGCTAAGTCATCGCGCAACGCCGCAATCAGGTTGCGCACCATCTCGAGCGCCTTGGCTTTCGCCTCGGGCGGAAACGCGCGCTCCACATAAAACTGCCCCAGCGCTTCTCCTAACTGCCCGTCCGTGGCCTGCACGCACCGCCGCCACCGCGGCAACATCTCTTTCGTTCCCGTGAGCGTCTTGCCGTAGAAATTGAAATTCTCCTCCACGAATTTTGCCGGAAGCGAAGCTGCCACCGAATGCACGAATTGCCAGCGCAGGTACACCTGCCAATCGGCGATCGGTACGGCAGCCCACGCCGCGCTCGCTTCCTTGAAGAATTCCGGCTGGTTCACATCAATTTCATTCACCGCAGGCGCGCCAATTTCTTTTAGAAAGCCTTCCCAGTTGACGTTGGGCGCCAACTCGTGAAATTGCGCGAGCGACATCTTGTGATACACCTTGTCCGGATCGCGCTGGTCCACGCGATTCATTGACGCCTTCGCCAGCCGCGTTTCGATGTCCATCACGGTTTTTGCTTCTGCTGCGGCCGCGGCGTCGCTGTCTCCCAGCAGCTTGAAAATATTCGTGACGTGCTGCACGTAATCCGCGCGCAGCTGCTTCGATTTGTCATCGTCCCGCGTGTAGTAGTCGCGGTCGGGCAAGCCCAACCCTCCCTGCCCCGCCGCCGCGATCATTTGCGAACTATTCTTGAAATCCGGTTCGGACCCGATTCCGAAAATCGCGTTCACGCCCGCCGTTTGCAGCCGAGCAACTTCCGCCTGCAGACTCGCGCTGTCCTTGATTTTCGCGATCTTCGCAAATTCAGCTTCGAGCGGCTTCAATCCCGCCGCCTCGATCTGGCTTTCGTCCATGCAGCTCGCATAAAAATCGCCGATTTTTTGCCGGTTGGACCCGGGCTTCGCCGCCTTATCCTTCGCCGCTTCTTCCAGGATCGAGTGCAGCACTTCCTGGTTGTGCTCTTGCAACTCCGTAAACGAACCCCAACGCGGATACGCCGGCGGTATCGGATTGCTCTTCATCCACCCGCCATCGGCAAACTGATAAAAATCGGCGCACGGTGAAACCGACCGGTCGAGATTCGCGAGGTCGAACCCGCGAGACTTCGAATCATCGGCACGCCCCTCTGCCGCTCCGCCTCCCCCGCACTCCCGCAGTCTGCGATCAAAACCGCAGACGACGCGCTCGCCCCGAGGCCGTCCGCGCTGGCGCGATTCGATGACTGCGCCATCCCAGGACCCGAGAGAACCGCAAAAAGAATGCCCACCGCAAGAATTCGAACTCCCATCATCGTTGCCCTCAATTCGCGGCTTTCCCGCGCACACATTTCCCCACGCGTTCGCACTTCCTTCGGAATTTCGCCCCAGGCAGGAGATTTCAACCCGCCACGCCTCAACTATTCTGATAGCCGCAGCCCGGAGTGTCAACCGCAGCCGCTTCCACTTGCGATGCGCCCCAACCTGTTGTAAAAGTCGTTTCGCGCCACTTTCACGTCCACCGGGAGGATGCATCCGTGAAAACGCTTGTGCTTCGGATCATCTTCACAAGGTTCGCCTCGTTCCCCATGTTCGCCTTATTCGTCGCGTTCACCGCGTTCGCGGTTCCAGCATTCGCATCCTCGGCCGCGGATGATCGCGCTGCCGGCCAATTTCTCGACGTGGAAGGCGGGAAAATTTATTTCGAAGAGTGCGGGACCGGCACTGACGCCGTCGTTCTGATCCACGACGGCATCGCGCACTCGGCCGTTTGGGACGGAGTCTGGCCCAGCTTCTGCAAACAGTTTCACACGATCCGCTATGATCGCCGCGGCTACGGGCGCTCCCCGGCCGCGACGTCCTGGTATTACGAGGCGGACGACCTCCTCGCGCTGTTGCGCCACCTCAAAATTACTCGCGCATTCATTGTCGGAAGCTCTCACGGCGGCGAACTCACGATCGATTTCACGCTCGCGCACCCGAAGCTTGTCGAAGGCATCGTCCTCGTCGGCGCGGTCGTAAGCGGCTACGGCTTTTCCGATCAATTCCTGGATCGCGGCATCGCCAATAACAAGCCGCTCGAAAAAAACGATAATGCGGCCGTCATCTCAAACTGGGCGAACGATAAATACCTCCTGGCTCCAAATCACACCGCCGCAAAGAAACAGTTGCACGATCTCCTCACCGCCTACCCGCAAGACTTGAACCATCCCGATTTCCCGCGCCCCACACCTGACTCATTGCCGCGCCTCAATGAAATCCGCGTACCCACGCTCGTACTCGTCGGCGATGCGGACATCCCCGACGTCCACGCTCACGCAGGCGTCATCGAAGCAGGCATACCGAACGCCCGCCGCGTAGTCGTCGAAGACGCCGGCCACCTGATGTATATGGAAAAACCAGAGGAGTTCAGCCGCCTTGTAATCACCTTCATCGAAAACAATCGCGACTGAATCTGAAGCTGCTCCGCACGTTCGCCAGCCGGGGCGGCTTTCAGCACCGCCCGCGCAGTTCACACCTCGCGGCCGACGGGCCCGCGAATCACTTAACGCCGCCGCCGCTTCTTTCTCGCGCCCCGGCCATTCGGCGAACACCAAACAAGATCTTCCGCGGCCGCGACGCAAGTGCTCCGCAATTCCGATGCGATCTTCGCGTGAATTCCTTCCGCCAATAGCAGCGTAGCCGCTCCATGCAGCAGTGCCGCAAGCGCGAGAGCCAGCCGCCGGTGCTGTTCCGGCCCGCCGCCGAGCTGATCCGCCAGGCGTCGTTTCAACAACTCGAACGACGGCCGCGGTTCCTCTCGCGCCAGCCGCGCGGCCCAATCCGCGTGAATCAGTTCGTATTCGTGCCGGTGCTTCGAAGCGAAATCGAGGTACCGCCGGCAGAATTGCGACGTCACCGGAGACGTTTTCACGGCCGCAAAAAGTTTTTGCTGCGCGCGCCACCGTAGCGCTTCGAGGATGTCGCGTTTGTCGCGGAATCGCTGATACACGGTCGGCGTTGTCGTCCGCGCTTCTCGCGCGACGGCCCGCATCGTCAGCCCTTTTTCGCCCTTACTTCGCCACAAGCGATACGCGGCGTCTAAAATGTGCCCTTCCACTTCGAGGTCGGCATGGCGCGGCATCGGACACTTCCCCCTTGGAATCAACAGTCCCCGTGGGCGCGAGTGTAATACATTTGACAATGTTAAACAAACATTGTATAAATAATGGTCCTGCAGTTGTCCTGTTCCGTAATCCGGGAGAGGAAGTCTAGCGAAGGGGATTTGTGTGAAGCTGCTTAGCGATTCGCATTTATTTCAGTATACGGTCATCACCAAAGCCAGTCCGGCCCAGGCTTGGCGCGTGTTTTCCGACTGGACTCGCTGGCCTTCTTTCGCCCCTGTCTACGGCGCGCTGCGCTGGCAGGAAGGCAAACCCTGGGAAGTGGGCAGCCGTCTCTTTATTGAACTGCTGCGGCCCGTTGCCGCCGTCATCGATCACGTGATCATTACCTGCGCGCCGGAAAAGAAAATCGGCTGGATTGATAACGCCATGGGCGTCACGATCATTCAGTGGGTCGAGTTCGAGCAGCAGGCCAATGACCGCACCGTCGTGCACACCTGGGGCGAGATTGCCGGCGCGAAACTTCTCGTCGCCGGCCGGTCGGTCGAACAGCTCGTCAACACATTCACCGAAACCTGGTACGAAAACTTCCGCCTGGCGTGCGACCAGCACGCCAACAACTAGCTTTCACCCTTCGCAGAAGAATTCTCGAAGCAGGACGAATCGGGGGAGAAACCCGGAATGAAAATTCCGGAGCCGCGCGCGTACCCAGGATTCGCGCAGCCCCGGAAGCCGAGGAGACAGCTTCGCTGACTTAGTTCGCGCTCGAACTCGACGACGCGCCGACCGCTTCGTACTCTTCCGTCGACGGCCCCTTCGAACGATCAATCTCGATGCGGCCCTTGAAATAGGCGCCGTCTTCGATGCTGATCCGCGAAGTGGTGATGTCGCCCGTCACCGAGCCATCCTTCTTGATCTCGACGCGATCGCTCGCTCGCAGGTTGCCCTGCACTTTTCCGTAGACGACGACTTCGCGCGCGTGCACTTCCGAGCTCAACTGGCCCGTGCGGCCAACCGTGAGACGCTGGCCCTGCAGCGCAATCGCGCCTTCCACTTTGCCGTCAATCTGCAAATCTTCTTCGCCGGAAATTTTGCCTTTAATCTCGAGACTCGCGCCCAGGCAGGAAAGGCCGCGCGCGCTCGGTGCGGATTGAGTCGCCGGAGCGTTGAAGCGGGTGGCGGCGGCTGCGTTGTTGTTGAAAGATGAAGGTGAGCTGCCCTGCCCTGACGCCGGTGCATAGCCTGGCGCTTCGGGTTGAGTCTTGGTCCACATGGTGCCTCCTCGGTGATTCGAAAGGGTCGTCAGGAGAGGCTGACGTAGGACCACTCTAGCGGCACGCGTCGGACCGAGGCAATCCCGAAAAGGTTCAGGTATGCGCACGCGAGAACCTGTACGTTCGTACAGGTGTCCGCGCGATTTGAAATATTAAATTCGAAAGCGAATCAGGCGTTGTCGATTTGGGCGCGCTGCAGGCGGTCCGAGTAGTCAATGTAGAGCGTCTTCCACTCGGAGTAAAAATCGAGAGCAGCCATTCCCGATTCGCGATGACCGTTGCCGGTGTTTTTGATTCCGCCGAATGGAAGATGAGTTTCGGCGCCAATCGTGGGCGCGTTCACGTAAACGATGCCGGTTTCGAGATCGCGTTGGGCGCGGAAAGCGTCGTTCACGTTGCGAGTATAGATGGAAGACGACAGGCCGTAGGGGATGTCATTGGCGATTGTGAGCGCGTCGTCAAAAGTGTCGAACGGAATCACGGAGACGACCGGGCCAAAGATTTCTTCCTGGCAGATGCGCATCTTCGGGTCGCAATCGATGAAGACGGTCGGCTCGTGGAACCATCCGTTCGAATAGCCGCCACCTTCGAGGCGCTTTCCGCCGGCCGCGAGTTTCGCACCTTCGTTTTTACCGATCTCGACGTACTTGATCACGGTTTTCAGTTGTTGCTCGTTGATGGACGGGCCCATGTCGGTGGCGGGATTCAATCCGTCGCCCACTTTCAAGGCTTTCGCGCGAGCGACAAATTTTTCAACGAACTCGCCATAGATTTTTTTGTGCACTGCGACGCGGCTTGCGGCGGTGCAGCGCTGTCCGGTGGTGCCGAAGCCGCCCCAGATGGCGCCGTCAACGGCGAGGTCAATGTTCGCGTCGTCCATAACGATGATGATGTTCTTGCCGCCCATTTCGAGGTGGCACTTTTTGAAGGAGGGCGCGCAGGCGTTGCTGATGATGCGTCCGACTTCGGTGGAACCGGTGAAACTGACGAGTGCTACGTCGGGATGATTCAGCATTGGCGCGCCCGCGTCCGGCCCTTCGCCGAAAACGACGTTCATGACGCCGCGCGGCAATCCCGCTTCGGTGAGAACTTGCATGAGGTTGTAGGTTGAGAGCGGCGTATCTTCAGCGGGCTTGATGACGACGGTGTTGCCGCAGACAAGGGCGGGAATCGCCTTCCACGATGGAATCGCCATCGGGAAATTCCAGGGAGTGATCAGTCCTGCGACGCCGATCGGCGAGCGGACGCACATCGCAAATTTGTTGGGGAGCTCGGACGGGGTCGTCTGGCCGAACTGGCGGCGGCCTTCTCCGGCCATCAGGTAGGTCATGTCGATGGCTTCCTGCACATCGCCGCGGGTTTCGGCGAGGACTTTGCCCATTTCGCGCGTCATGTCGCGCGAGAACTCTTCTTTGCGCTGGGTGAGGATTTCCGCGGCGCGGTAGAGGATTTCGGCGCGCTTGGGTGCAGGAGTCAGGCGCCAGCTCTTGTAGGCGAGCTTGGCGGCGTCCACGGCCATGTTGACGTCTTCCGAGCTCGACGCCGGAAACATGCCGACCAGCTCGCCGGTGTTGGCGGGGTTGCGGTCCTCGATGGCCTTGCCGGCGCGAGACGGGACCCATTCGCCGTTAATGTAGTTTTTAAAGACTTTCGGCGTTACAGCGGTGGCCATGCGTGATTCTCCTGTGAGCGATTTGTGCCGGAAGTTGCGGGCTGCAGGTTACGGGTGATACGCGAATTAGATGTGTTTGGCAGCGGAACGATGCAAAGGCGGGCGGCACGGGGAGGCGCCGGCCATAACGGATTGTGACGGGCGGCAGGGGCTGCAATTTGAACGCGGAGGCCCTGTTTACAGTAGATTAGAAACGGTGTCGGGGTCATGTTTTCAATGGGTTGCGAGGATTTCTAATCGCGCCACAGTATATTAGAAACTGCGTGATTCGTGAATGGTGAGTTCGGCTGCTGCGGACGTTCTTGGGAGATCCGAGCGGCGTGGTTCGTGAAGGCAAAAAATCGAAGAAAAATCGCAATTTCTTCGCGATTAGAAATTTTTAGTATGCTGATTTTCCTATGACTTAGGCGAAATTCTAATCGCGGATTCGCGATTAGAATTTTGCGTGCAAGTCCTGAGGAATCAGCGGCGAGAATGAAGGGAAATCGCCGCAGAGTGATGCCGACCCGCCGCGGCGGGCGAGCGTCCGATAGTGTCGTCTGGGTCATCATGTGAAAACAAGCAATGGTAGCACGGAATCGGGCGGTTGTGAATCCGCAGATTCGCGTAGGGGCTGTGGAAAACGGGGCCGGGATGCAGTCGGAGGCGGGAGTCGATCGCGCCCGGCGCTAGGTTTTTAACTCTAGTTCGAGGAGATCGAAGCAGCCGTTCCAGCCCTTGCTGTGTGCTTCGCGCTGAGCTGCGTTGCGTAGGCCTTCGTGCGTCAAGATCACTTCGGTGAATGTTCCGCGCTGCTGGAATTCGACGGTTACGAGGGTGTCGTGCGCTTCGTCGAGCTTTTCTCCTGCGGCGGAGAACTTTTGCCAGTCCCAGGTAAAGACGAGTTTTTTCGGAGGCTCGATTTCCTGGTATGTGATGCTCTGCTTGAATGATTCTCCTTGCGGATTTTTGACCTCCAGTAGAGTGGTGCCGCCCGGGCGCGCGTCGGACGCGGTGAAAGTCGTCTCGTGTCTGGGGAAGCGGCACATCCATTTTTCTACCTTTTCGCGTTGTGTCCATGCTTCGAAGACCTTTTCGCGCGGCGCAGTGAACATTCGGCGGACTTCGAGCTTGGTTTCTGGCGCGGAGGCGGGATTGGCCATTGCGAGGTCTCCTTTCTGCAATTCGTGTTTCAGATAATTTGCCAGAGGGTTGAGGCGGGGACAAGCGGAGAATGGCGCGAGTAGTTGGCGGCGAGATTCAAAGCGAGAGACGTGGCGCGGGGGGCGCTGCGGATGCTGGCGGGGGGGAGTTACCAGACTGGGACGGCCAGGGCGTTTGTGATTTGGGCTGAGAGGTTGAAGCTGGAGGTGCGGTCGCGGACGCCGCGGACAAGGATTACGATTACGAACGAGTGGGGGCCGTAGACGATCGCGGCTTCCTGATGTTCGCCGCCGAAGCCGGCTGTGTCGAGGACAGCGTCCTGGCTGCCCGGTAGACCGGCGGCGATGCCCTGGTAGGGGATGGCGCGCGCAAACATTCCGATCATTTGCTGCGCGTCGTCGGGGTTGACGCCGTTGCCCTTCGCCAGCGCCCAGAGCAGGGCCATGAGATCGCGCGCGGTGGCGGTGTTGCCGCCGGTACCCTCGGGGGAGGCGCTGTCGCTCTCGAGGGGGCCGTTGAATTGAGCGCTGTCGGCGCCGAGCGAGTGAAGGCGCTCGCGAACGCGATCGACGCCGAGCCGGTCAATCAGCAGAGCTTCGGCGCGAAGGCTGTCGTGGACGATCGCGTCCTCGCAGAGAGCGCGGAGGGTCATGGTGTTCGCGGCGGAAGCCGAGGCGAGCGCGGGATCGTCCTTCGCGCCGGAGACGGGCACGGCTGACTGCGGGGGATTCGCGGGAGTGGCGGTGAGCGAGAGAGGATCGCTGAGGCGCAACTCGCCGGCTTCCGCCTGCGCGTAAAGCTCAAACATCACGGCGATTTTGATCGCGCTCGATGTGCGGAAGGGACGGTCGGCCTGGAGGAAGAGGGCCTGGGTGCCGTCGAGGGTGCGGAAGGCGACGGAAACGTCGGCGCCGGAATTTTGAATCAGCTTTTCGACGCTGGCTCGCGCCGGGCTTTCCTGGGAGTCGCCTGCCTGCGTTGCCTGCGCGTTTGCGGACGAGACGCAGAGCGGCAATGTGAGAAGGGCGATCAGGGCGAAGAGCAGCCGAAGCGGATGAGTGCGCGTCATGCATCGAATATCTTACGATAAACGCTGCGGAGAATTGCAGCGTTTAAAAAACGGGCGATGCGGAAGGTGCCGGGAGAGGCGGGAATGCGAGGGTGAATTTTTCTTTTTCTGCGGTTCGCGCGGACGTAGACTCCTGTATCCGAAATTTTGCGCCTCGGGAAATGCTTGACACTTGAGGCGAGCGGCGAATATAAGAAACGGTTTCGAGAACGAACGCGAATCGACAAGGAGAAACATGGGCCACGAACGGGGGCGTAAAGAAGCGGAGAGCCAGCCGAACCGGCGGGAATTTTTGACGGGGTCGGTGGGGGCGTTGGCGGCGGCGAAGCTGGGGGGGATGGGAGCGTTCAGTTCCCTCTCAGGGAGGGCGCGTGCGGGTGGTGCGCGATCGAACGAAGCCGCGCCCACTGCCGCGAATCCGCACCGGATCATTATCGATACCGATCCCGGAGTAGATGATGCGCTGGCGATTTTGCTGGCGCTGCGATCGCCGGAATTGCAGGTGGAAGCGATCACGCCGGTGGCCGGAAACGTGCCGCTGGAATTTACGCTGCCGAATGCGTTGAAGCTGGTGGAGATTGCGGGGCGGACGGACGTGCCGGTGGCGGGAGGGGCGCGGCATCCGTTGGTGAGGCGATTGATTACGGGCGAGCACGTGCATGGGAACAATGGCCTGGCGGGCGTAGAATTTCCGGAGCCGAAGATCAAGCCGGTGGCGGAGTCGGCGTCGGAAATAATCCGGCGAATCGTGCGGGCCAACCCTGGAGAGATTTCGATTGTGGCAGTGGGGCCGTTAACGAATGTGGCGACGGCGTTGCGCGCCGATCCGGATCTGGCGCCAAAGATTCGCAGCATTGTGATCATGGGAGGGTCGCTTTCGGGCGGGAACGTGACGCCGGCGGCGGAATTCAATGTGTTCGTGGACCCGGAGGCGGCGCGAATTGTGTTTGATGCGGGCGTGCCGTTGACGATGGTCGGGCTGGACGTGACGAGGAAGGTGCTGTTCACCGAGGAGCGGCTGAAGGTGATGCAGACGGCGAAAAATCCGTCGGGGATTGCGGCGGCGAAAATTATGGGCGCGACGCTCGAGCGATTGAATCGCGGTCCGCACCCGATGATTGAAGCGATGCACGATCCTTTGACGGTGGCGAATTTGATCGATCCGGGAATCTTGACGCTGAAGGATTATTACGTGGAGGTCGAGACGGAGGGCGAGTTTACCGCGGGCGAAACGGTGGGATATGCGTATGGGCCGGCGCGCGGGTCGGCGCCGATGGCGCTGGCGGACCAACATAACGGAAGCGCGGTGATTGAGACGGAGGAGGCGTTCAAGGCGAACGCGAGAGTGGCGGTGGAAGTGGACGCGGAGCGATTTTTCCGCCTGCTGCTGGGGCGGCTGACGGCGTAGCGGTATCGTTCGCTTTCGCACGACGACGAGGGGCTTGGTGCGGAATTGCGCGCGGGGGAAATCATGCGGCGGATGAGTGTGGGTATCGCAGTGCTGGGTTCTGCGTTGGCGCTGGGGCTGGCGCAGCCGACCGCGCCGACGACTTACGAAAATTTGGACGCAGTGCTGTGGATGCAGACGGCCGTGGAATATAAGGCGAGCGCAGTGCAGACGTACCGCCTGGCGCAGGCGGCGCTGCTGCAGGGATTGCGCGACCCGCACTGGACGGCGGCGATCGAGCAGACGGGCGATTTTGGGAACTTGCCGCCGGCGGTGATCCTGGATCTGGACGAGACGGTGATCGAGAACTCGGCGTTTCAAGCGCGCATGATCACTTCGCCGGACGGATATTCGGTGGCCGCGTGGAACAAGTGGATGGAAGAGGAGAGCGCGACGCTGGTTCCGGGCGCGATTGATTTTCTGCAGTTTGCGCATGCGAACGGCGTGACGCCGATTTACATCACGAACCGCACGTGCGACACGTCGAAGGCCGACGATCCGACGGTTCAGGTGCTGCGGAAGCTGCATGTCCCGCTGGATTCGGCTCCCGAGCGGATTTTCTGCAATCCGGACAGCAAGAGCAGCGATAAGACGGCGCGACGAGCGATGGTGGCCGCGAAGTTCCGGATCTTGCTGCTATTCGGCGATCAGCTGGGGGATTTTGTGGGGATTCCGGCGGACGCGGCGAACCTGGAGGGACGGGAGAAGCTCTACGAGGCGTACCAGGGATTATTCGGGGAGCGCTGGTTTCAGCTGCCGAATCCGATGTACGGATCGTGGGAAGGCGCGGTTGGCAATAAGCTGCAGGATAAGCTGAAACATTTGCGGCAGCAGTAACAAATTCCAGAGAAGCGGCACACCGCGGAACGGGCTTGATTGACTTGAGGTGAAGGGCGAAATAAGATGGGCGGCTCATGGCGGACAGCCAGCCCTTCATCGGCCGTACGATCTCCCACTACCGAATCATCGAAAAACTCGGCGGTGGCGGAATGGGCGTCGTGTACGAGGCGGAAGACACGAGCCTGGGCCGGCACGTCGCACTGAAATTCCTTCCTGAAGAACTGGCACGCGATCCCTACGCGCTCGAACGATTTCAGCGAGAGGCCCGAGCGGCATCGGCGCTGAACCATCCGAATATTTGCACCATTCACGAGATCGGCCAGCAGGACGGGCAATTCTTCATCGTCATGGAACATCTGGAAGGCCAGACGCTGAAGCATCGCATCGCCGGGAAGCCGATGCCGATGGATCTGCTGCTCGAGCTGGGCGAGGAAGTGGCGGACGCGCTGGATGCGGCGCACGAAAAAGGCATCGTTCACCGCGATATCAAGCCGGCGAATATTTTTGTGACGCAGCGCGGGCACGCAAAGATTCTGGATTTTGGATTGGCGAAGCAGGCGCTGCGCGCGCCGGTTGGGGGCGGTGCGACCGCGACGTTCGGCGGTGGAGAAACGACCGGCGACCCGCATCTGACGAGTCCGGGGATGACGCTGGGAACGGTGGCGTATATGTCGCCCGAGCAGGCGCGCGGCGAGGACCTCGATGGGCGGAGCGACCTATTTAGTTTTGGCGCGGTGCTGTATGAGATGGCTACGGGCTCACTTCCCTTCCGCGGCGATACGACTGCGGTGATTTTCAATGCGATTCTGGAAAAGGCGCCGGTGCCTGCCGTGCGACTGAATCCGGATATTCCGCCACGGCTCGAAGAAGTAATTTCGAAGGCGCTCGAGAAAGACCGGCGGATGCGGTACCAGCACGCGGCGGAGTTGCGCACGGATTTAGCGCGGCTGAAGCGCGACACGGACTCGAGCCGGATTTCTGCGGCGGTGATGCCGACGTCCTCATCAGGCGCGTACCGAGAGGCTGGGCTTCAGGCGTCGCCGGCGAGTGGCGCTTCGAGCACACCTTCAGGTGCAACTTTGAATACACCGGCAGCGATTGCCGCGATGACGCCTGTGAGCGGGACGAGCGCGGCGAGTGCTGCGTCCGGCTCGGGCGCGTCGAGTTCTGTGGCAGCGATGGGCGCCACAGGATCGGGCACGGCGACAAATGCTACGGCGGCGATGAGCGGCGCGAGCGCGGTTGCTTCTGGGACGTCGCCGATGGCGACATCGCGGACGAATTGGGCGCTTGTGGGCGGAGCGGTGGTTCTAATCGCGGCGATGGCGGCGGCCGGATATTTCCTGACGCATCGCGGGCCGAAATTCACCGGAAAAGGTTCGATCGTGCTGGCGGACTTCACGAACACGACCGGCGATGCGGTGTTTGACGATGCGCTTCGGCAAGGGCTGGCGGCACAGCTGGCGCAGTCGCCGTTCCTGAACATTCTTTCCGACCAGCAGATCCGGCAGCAGCTGCATTTTATGGGGCAGCCGCCGACGGCGCGGCTTACGAACGATTTGGCGCGGCAGATTTGCCAGCGGACGCAGAGCGCAGCGGTGCTGGACGGCTCGATTGCGCAGATAGGGAGCACGTACAGCTTGATTCTCAACGCCATCAATTGCGCCTCGGGCGAAACGCTGGCTACAGCATCGAGCGAAGCGACGGACAAGAATCAAGTGTTGAGCGCGCTTGGCACGGTTGCGGAGAATATCCGCGGGAAACTCGGGGAGTCGCTGGCGTCGATTCAGAAATACAACACGCCAATCGCGGAGGCGACTACATCTTCGCTCGAAGCGCTAAAGGCGTTCAGCCTGGGGATGCAAGCGCGCGGGAATAAGGGCGAGGACGCAGCGGCACCTCTACTGAAGCAGGCAGTGACGCTCGATCCGAATTTCGCGATGGCGCTGGCGGTTCTGGGGCAGGTGGAAACCAATCTCGGCGAACGGAGCCTGGGCGCGGAATATACGAAGAAGGCTTACGATTTGCGGGACCGGGCGAGCGAGCTTGAAAGGTTTTACATTGAGTCTCACTACTACGAGAACGTCCTCGGAGATCGCGGCCAGGCGATGCAGGTATACCAGCTTTGGGCGCAGACGTATCCGCGCGACTCGATTCCTCACAATAATCTGTCGGTCGGTTATACATTCCTCGGCGATTGGGAAAAGGCTTTGCCTGAATCGCGCCAGGCGTACCAGCTGGGTCCCGACGAGAGCATCTCCTGTTTCGCACTCGCTTCTGTCTATTTCGGCCTGGGCCGATTCGATGAGTCCCGGGCGACAGTCACTGACTCGATGGCGCGGAAAATCGACGTTCCCCTTTTCCATCGGGTGCTGTATTTACTGGCGTTCGCGCAAAACGATGCGGCGGCGATGGCTCGCGAACTCTCCATCCTCACCGGCGCGACGAAAGATTTAGCCACCAACAGAGCCGGTCTTGAGGGGGCCACGGAGAATTATCACGGGCATTTCGATAAGGCGCGGGAGCTGACGCAGGGCGCGTCGAGAGAGTATGAAGGAATCGGCAAGAAAGAGTCGGCTGCGACGTTAATGGCGCTTCAGGCGTGGTGGGAAGGTGAGGCGGGCGAATCGGCTGCCGCGCGCAAAGACGCTGCCGCGGCGTTGAACATCAATTCCGCATTTATCGTCAAGGCTGTATCGGCTTTGGCTTTCGCAAGGGCGGGAGACCCGGCACGCGCGGAAACACTAGCGGGCGAGATGGCGAAGGAGAGGCCATCCGATACCATGTCAAATGTGTATCAGCTGCCGACGATCCGAGCGGCTGTCGAGTTGGATCGCAACAACCCGTCTAAGGCGATTGAGATTCTCCAACCGGTAATTCCTTACGATCTTGCCGGGGGGCGCGGGATGGTGAGCGTGTACGAACGCGGCCAAGCGTACCTGCTGCTGCATCGCGGAAGCGAAGCGGCGGCCGAATTTCAGAAGCTGCTGGACCATCCCGGCGTCACGATGAATAACGTTCTTGGCGCGCTGGCGCATTTGCAGTTGGGCCGGGCATACGCGATTGCGGGCGATGCTTCGAAGGCGCGCGCGGCGTATCAGGATTTCTTCGCGCTGTGGAAAGACGCTGATCCCGACATTCCCATCCAGAAGCAAGCCAAAGCGGAGTACGCGAAACTTCAGTAACGTCCCAGCCTGGATCGCTCGCGTGAACCTACCGAGATAACTGCGGGCGCTGCTCGAGGAAAGGCCCCAGAAGAGGCAACGCGCTCGCCGGGACCAGGAGAGCGAGGCGATCGCGAAACAGTAGTGCCGAGGCGGGGAGCGGGATGGTAGGATGCGCGAGGCTCAATGTCCAATCCTCTAATTCCAGCGTGATGGTCATCCCCCATTCAAATTCGAACGCAGGGACGCGAGCGAAAAATATCTCCGATTAATTTAATCAGGAGGAAAGATGATGGTCGATATGAGCCGCCCCCCAGCGCGGTCCGGCCCCTTCCGCAGCACGCTCGTGCTCGTTATCGCTGTGGTTCTCGCGCTTATTACAAGTCCGAGCGCGCAGACACAGAATCAGGACTCCAAACAATTCCCCGATTGGAAGGATCTTAAAGCCGGCGCGGCCATCCCGCTGAATTTCAAGCCGAGTACCGCGGGAATTCCGGACACTCTTAGTCCTTTGCTCAAAATGTCGGCCGCCGCCCTTATGAGCCCGGGCAGTGAATCGCGCGTCAACGGGATGCAAAGCGGCGCACCCGCCGCGGCGGTGATGAATGTGGAATTTGATTCGGCCGCGTCGCGCC
Source organism: uncultured Acidobacteriota bacterium (assembly GCA_963711875.1). Lineage (GTDB taxonomy): Bacteria > Acidobacteriota > Terriglobia > Acidiferrales > UBA7541 > Palsa-295. Next base: position 869,573 of record CAVQFW010000006.1, on the reverse strand, counting down.
AGCGCCTAAGGCTGCCGGGAGTGAGCGTGCTAACGGCTGTGGATCGCTTCGTCGAGCTTTTCGTGCCGCTGAATCGCGAGGGGACAGATGTCGATCCAGCAGTGATGCAGGCTCTGATTGCGTCGCCAGGATTCGTTTGGGATGAGGTCGCAGGGGCCGTCGAGCTTCCACCTGCTCCGCAGTTCCGCGTGGGCGCTCCGACTCGCGCGGTTCCGGAGCAGATTGTTCACGGAGGATACGCGGGATTGACCGGCAAGGGAGTGATTGTCGCAATTATCGATACTGGAACCGATTTCCGGCATCCCGATTTCATCAACTTCGATGCCACGGGGCGGCCTACCTCGCGGCTGCTTTATTTTTGGGACACGATGACCAACTCGTTTGATTCCTCCGGCGTCGGCAGCAAGGCTCCGTATTCCTATCCGAACGGAAGCTCTATCGGCACGCTTTACACGCGGCAGCAGCTGACCGATGAACTTGCTTCGGGCAGCAAACGCATCCCCGCGACAGATGAAGGGGGCCATGGAACAGGCACGAGCGGTATTGCCGCAGGAAACGGGAACGCTTCGAGAGGCGCTCACGCGGGCGTAGCGCCGGACGCGGAGATTATCGGAGTGCGTATCGCGGGCAGCGGCTCGGGGATCGAGCACGGGTGGCTGCTAAACGCCGCGGTCGCGTGGATCGACGCGGTGGCGAAAAGCGAAGGGAAACCCGTGGTGATTTCGTGCAGCTTTGGCGGGCAGAGCAGCGCTCACGACGGATCGAGCATCGAGGAGCGCGAATTGAATGCGCGGTTCCCCGCCAACATGCCGGGTAGGGCGATTGTGATCTCCGCTGGAAACGATCGGGCCTCGAGCCTGCATGCCCGGACAGCGTATGAGGGCGGGAATCAACCTGCTCGCCTTCTGTGGCAATCACAAAAGCCCGGCGCGTTGAATCTCTTCCTTCGATCACAAGGTGGCGGATACGTTGATCCGAATCACCTGCACGCGGATCGCCTGGTGCTCTCCGCAAACGGCCAGCAGCAGGAGTTTGCCTTCCCCGAAGGGAAGCCACAAATAAAGGGGAATCCAGTTAATCACGATGTCGAGGTGACACTGCAAGTGCAGGCCGGTGTCGTCGGCTTCACGCTATGGAGTGATACAGGGGAGCCGTTCGAGGTGGACGCTTACCTTCTGGGAGGCGGAAAATTTCACCCCGCGCTGGCACGAGCAGCGGAGATTGTGGGCAGCCCGGGAACGGCAGCAGCCGCGATTACGATTGGAAGTTACGATTGGAACGACCAATTCAACCAGCAAGGCAGAGTGGTGACGGTCGGCGACCCGTGTAGCGGGAATCCGATGCAGATTGGAAACCTTTCCTGTTATTCGAGCGTGGGTTATAGCCGCGACGGAACGATCAAGCCCGACATCGTCTCTCCGGGCGAGATTTATTATGCGCCCTACCCCAGATACCCCAATGGGACGGGTGTGCACCCGGAGGAATGGCACGTGGATACTTCCGGAAATTACATGCAGATGAATGGCACGAGCTCCGCCGCCCCGTACACGTCCGGAGTTATCGCCCTGATGCTGCAAAAGAAACCGGATCTGACGACCGGGGAAATAAAATCATTGCTGGAGCTGAACGCGACGCAGGACCAGTTTACGGGCACCGCGCCGAATCCGGGCTGGGGTTACGGAAAACTCGATATCGCCGCCGTGCGGGCCGTGTTAAACGCGATTCACTGACCGGGCATGGCGTTTGACTGTAATTGGCGGCTCGCGACGACGACGGAGATGAAAATCGTCCACGAGGACGACTCATCGCGCGTCGGCTGCGGCGCCACCGGCGTGGGAAAACCCGTACGCGGAGTTGTTGCCACTGGCTTCGCGCTTCTCTGTTTGTGCCTGCCTTCCTCCTTTGCGCGCGCGTCCGTAGATTACGGCTCTCCGTGGGAACAATCCGCCGCGCCAAGCGAGGGTCAACCGCAAGACACGTCGCGATTGCTCGAGCTTGGCAAGCCCATTGAACGCGAACTCCGCGGCGGCGAAATTCACACCTATCGCATCGATGTGGAACCGGGCCAGTTCATCCGAATCATCATCGAGAAAAAGGGAATGGAAGCGGCGGGAGCATTGATCGGGCCCGACGGGAAATTAATCGCGATTGCGGAGAGGACGAATGGGCCATTTGGCGCGGAAGCGGTTTCCGCGATCGTCGCCGCTTCGGGAGGCTGCGTCTTCCGTATTTTTCCCGCGAACAAAAATGCCCCGCCGGGCAGGTATGAGGTGACACTCACGGATTTGCGATTGCCGCGGGCCGAAGACTCCATTCGCATCGCCGCCGAGCGCGCCTTCTTTAATGGTTTACAGCTGCAGTCGCAAGGGACCGCTGAAACGCGCGGAAAAGCTATCGCGAAATTCGAGGAGTCGCTCAAGTATTGGCGAGATCTCGGCGATCGAGCGGAGCAAGCAGCAACACTGACGATGATCGGCCGGCTGCATAGCGCGCTTGGCGAGAAGCAGAAAGCGCTCGATTGCTACAACGAAGCGTTGCCGCTCGAACGCGCCGTGGGCGACCGCTTCGAAGAAGCGACGACGCTGAACAATATTGGTTTGGTCTATGACGACCTGGGCGAACTACATCGGGCGCTCGATTCCTACGGGCAGGCATTGCAACTCCGTCGCGCACAGGGTGATCGGCGCGGAGAAGCGGCGACTCTGGGGAACATCGGCCTGGTCTACGCGCACCTGGGCGAACAACAGAAAGCGCTGGACTACTACAATGAGGCGCTGCCGCTACAGCGCGCGTTAGGCGACAAATCGGGAGAGGCGACGACGCTAAGCAACATCGGCAGCGTGTATGACGCGAGCGGCGAGAAGCAAAAGGCGCTCGATTATTTCGAGCAGGCGCTAGCGCTCAAGCGCACAGCGAGCGACCGAACCGGACTCGCCGTCGATCCTGAGCAACATCGGTAGAAATTACGACGCGATCGGCGAACAGCAGAAAGCGCTCGAATATTACGGGCAGGCGCTGGCGCTCGAGCGTTCCCTGGGCGATCGCAACGGCGAAGCGACCACGCTCTTGAATATCGGAGGGGTTTACAGCGCCCTGGGCGAAATGAAAAAGGCGCTCGACAATTTCGAACGGGCGCTGACGCTTCAGCGCGCCGTGGGTGATCGCTCCGGAGAAGCCGCTACTCTGAATAACCTGGGTGTGGTGAATGCGGAACTCGGCGAGCTCGAAAAAGCACTCGACTACTACGGGCAGGCTCTGCCGCTCAAACGCGCCGTCGGTAACCCGTCTGCAGAAGCGGTGACACTCAATAATCTTGGCGTCGTGTATGCGCGACTCGGGAAGAACCCGAAAGCGCTGGAGTATTACGAACAGGCTTTGCAACTGAGGCATGCAGCCGACGACCGGCCTGGCGAAGCGATCACGCTGAGCAACATTGGCGCGGCCTATGACGCGCTCGGCGAAAAGCAGAAGGCCATCGGCTTCCTTGCGCAAGCGCTTGCACTGAATCGCGCCGTCGGCAACCGCTCCGGCGAAGCGACCACACTCAACAACACGGGCGCGGCCTATGACGGACTGGGCGAGAGAGAAAAAGCGATCGAGCAATACGAACGCGCCCTGACATTGGAGAGTTCGTTGAAAGATCCCATTCTCGAGGGAAAGACGCTGGGATTGATGATGCAACATTGGCAGGAAGAGAAAAAACCTTCCCTGGCCATTTTTTTCGGCAAGCAAGCCGTCAACAGTTACCAGCAAATCCGCGGCAACATGGAAGGTTTGGAGAAAGCTACGCAGAAATCATTTGCTGATTCCGTTGAGGGCACGTATCGCCGCTTGGCGGATTTGCTGGTTGCCGAAGGACGGCTCTTCGAGGCGCAGCAGGTGCTGGATTTGTTGAAGGAAGAAGAATTCAAGCAGTTCACGCGGGGCGATAACAGCGGCGGCGCCGCGGGTACGCTCGCGCTCCGTTCCGATGAGGCCGCCATGGACCAGCGCTATCGCGAAGCGAGCGGGAGCACGGCTGCGTTATGGAACGAATGGAATGCGTTGAACGCCAAGTCGCCTCGAACCCCGGACGAAGAGCAGCGCCTTCAGGCACTCAGCAAGGGTCTTAGCGATTCCGAGCAGGCCTTTCAGAAATTCTTGAGCCAGGATCTTTACGAGCAGCTCGGCAAGAACAAGCAAGCCGATGCAAGTGTCCGGGGGCTCGAACAAGAGACGAGCGACTTGCAGGCAATCCTGCACGAGCTCGAGCCGGGCACCGTAGCGATTTACACAGTGATAGCTCCCGAGCGACTGATTATCATTTTGGTGCTGCCGGACGCGCGTATCTCACGCGAGTATCCGATCAAGCCGGAAGCGTTGCGCGAAAAAGTGTTCGGGCTGCGGCGCATGCTTCTCTCGCCGGAGAGTGATCCTCTGCCGGCGGCCCAGGAGCTTTATAAGATCGTGCTGGGCCCGATAGAAAAGGATCTTCAAGCGGCCGGCGCGAAGACGCTGATGTGGTCGCTCGACGACGTGCTGCGCTACGTTCCCATCGCCGCTCTCCATGACGGCAAACACTACGTCGTGGAAAATTACCGCAACGAAATCTTCACGTTGTCCAGCATCAGCAAGTTGAAGGACGCTTCACATTCGGGATCCTGGCAAGCGTTGGCGATGGGAGTATCGAAATCCTACGGAGATTTTTCCGCTCTTCCGACTGTTCCGGCTGAACTGCGCGACATTGTCCACGCAGCCGGCGAACCACCGGGCGGCCTGATGCCGGGCGTGATGCTTCTGGACGACACGTTTACAAAAGAAGCTTTAGAAGCGGGCCTGCGAAACGGATTCCCCATCGTCCATGTGGCCAGTCACTTCTCGTTCCAGACGAGCGGAGACGATTTTTCATTTCTCCTCCTGGGAGGCAAGAATGAAGCGGGAGAGCATCTGACGCTTTCGGATATCAAGACCGACGTAAATATTCGCTTCTGGAATACCGAGCTGCTGACGCTTTCCGCATGCGAGTCGGCGCTGAGTGGCGAGCGCAATGGCCGCGAACTGGATGGATTGGGCGAGATTGCGCAGCGCAAGGGAGCGAAGGCGGTCATTGCGAGCCTGTGGAGCGTGAGCGACCAAAGCACCAGCGCGCTGATGCGGAAGTTCTACGAAATCTGGACCACTCATGCGGGAATGCCAAAGGTCGAGGCACTGAAGCAGGCGCAAATAGCGTTGTTGCGCGAGGAAGTGAAACCAGAAGCGGGTCATGTGGCGCCCGGCGAATCAGCGCCGCCAAAATCGTTCGCTCATCCTTACTACTGGGCGCCGTTCATACTGATCGGAAACTGGCGCTAGGAATTTATTTATCTGTGTTTGGCGGCGTAGTGACTTGGGAGCAGAATTGCCGGGTTCGTACAAATGGGAAGCGGCCGGGTCGTTCAGCGAGGAAGCGAGCGGTGCGGAGTACGCACGATCGGGTGTTGCACCTAACTAAGCAATGCGCAAAGGGTGCTGAAAAACCGTCACCGAAAGTCGAATTTTGCGGGTATTTATTTGCGAGGCATCGCGAAACGGCGGTTGCGCCCGACGCTCTTCGTGCACTACATTGACGCGAGTGGGCGCGACTGGGCGCCATATTTCCGCGATAACATAAGGAGAATAAGAGATGCGTATGGATTTTCGGCACGCGATATTGAGTGCGGCTGTGATGGCGTTCTGGCTGGCCGGGTGTGGAGCGTCCGAACCTTCGGAATCAGAAATGAAGGATGCCATGGACTTCGCGATGAATCACCCGCCGGGCGAGACCGTCGGCGATCCAATCAAGATTACCTTCTTTAAAAAAGAAGCTTGCGACAATCCGACGCCGCAGGGGTACCGATGCACGTTCGAAGTGAAGGTGGCATCGGCAAATCTGGGCGCCTCGATGTATAACAACATCCCATTCGGCGAGTTTTATAAGGATAAGGATTCGGGAAAGTGGAGGATGCGTCCACCGTTCTAAAAGAGCGGATACTCCACAGCACAGATTCGAGCGAGGGCAACGCGTCCGTGCGCCTACGCTAAGCGGATGCGAGCGGATGAGGATTGCGACCGAGTTGACTCGCGATGTGCCTCGGTAGAATTGACAAAAGCAGCGTGGAGTTGACGCCGGTGCCAATCCGATGGCATCACTCCTGCACTTTTTGAGGGGGAGCAGCTATGCCGGAAAGAATCGGAAAATGGATCTCGAGTTTGCTGTTCGCGGCAGCGACGGTGACGTGCGTCTTCGCTTCGATGCCACTCGCAGCCGGTCGTGCGGATGACCAGGCGGCGCCAATCTTTGGCATCACGATTCCTGCCGGGTACCGGCAGTGGGAGTTGATCGCCATAGCCCACGAAGCGGCGAACTTCGACGATTTACGCGCCGTACTCGGAAACGCGGTGGCGGCGAAAGCTTTTCGGAACGGGACACTTCCCTATCCGGACGGGACCATCATCGCGAGGCTCGCCTGGAAACATGTGCCGTCTGCCGAAAACAATAAAGTGTTTGGTAAGGAACAATCGTTCGTTACCGGGCCTGCGACGAACGTGCAATTCATGGTGAAGGATTCAAAAAAGTATGCTGCGACGGGCGGCTGGGGATTCGCGCAATTCAAAGACGGCAAACCCGCCGACGAGGCGGTTCATAAGACATGCTTCCCTTGCCACGAGCCCGCGAAAGCGCGCGACTTCGTCTTCACGCATTACGCGCCCACGCCGTGAGTGCGGGGGCACCTGGGGCAACGATGTGAATTTCCGCAGGCATCGCGACGCCTGAGTTCTTCCACCGGATATTCGCGAAGAGTGAGCGATCCGAGTTCGTAGAGCGCTCCGCGTGACGATACCCCCGCCTGTCATTTGGCTCTTTCGCTCGATTGCGCCGATTTCGATTTTCTTTGTTCGCGCCATCGCACCACGTCATCGGCAATCGCTGAAACATCCTTCACCAGGCTCTCGAGCAACAGCGTCGCATCGTCAAAGCGACAAAGGTTGGCGCTCTCGCCCGCCCACAACGGAAGAAGTTCGGAGCGGCCCGCTTTTTCGGCGGGTGCCGACAAATTCTTCACGAGCGCACGCTGCAGCGGGTATGGAAGTATCTCGACGCCGGGCTGATTCAGCTCGCGCATCAATTGATTTTGTATGCCTCGCGCGAGCCGTCCGGTAAATCCTTTCGTGAGCCCCGTGGATACCTTTCCGCTCAGAAGAGCTTGCCGGTGATATTGACTGGCGCCTGAATCGCGGCAGGCGAGAAACGCTGTACCAATCTGCACGCCCTGCGCTCCGAGCGCTAGAGCGGCAACGATCCCTCTCGCATCTGAAATTCCGCCGGCTGCGATCACGGGGATTCTCACCCGATCGACAATCTCGGGCACCAGGGAAAAAGTGCCTGTCAGCGACTCCTCGGCGGGACGCAAGAAAGAGCCTCGGTGGCCGCCGGCCTCGAAGCCGGAAGCGGCGATTGCGTCAACGCCGGCTTGCTCGAGAGCAGCCGCTTCGTCGGGCGTGGTGGCCGCGCCAACCGTGATAATTCCTTTTTGACGGCATTCGTCGAGGATGGCTTTCGAGGGGATGCCAAAGATAAAACTGAAGACCGGTACCTTCGCATCGAGCAAGACTCGAACTTGATCGTCGAATCGCAGCGGTACATACGGCGCGTAGGAGGGCAGCTTCACGCCGAGACTCTCGAGGTGCGGAACCAACGGGCGCAGACTGCGCGAAAATTCTTCGGGGCCAGAGGTAAAGGCTTCCTTGTCTTCCGTGGAGACCCAAAGGTTGACCGCGAAAGGCTTCGAAGTGAGCGAGCGCATTTCGGCGATTACGGCGGAAAGGGCGGCCGGTTGCAGACCGAGAGCGCCAATCGATCCGAGTCCTCCGAAGTTGGACACGGCGGCGGCAAGCTTTTGTGAGGGAAATCCCCCGAGCGGCCCCTGGATGATCGGGTATTCAATTCCGAGGCGTCTCGAAAGTTCAGTTTGATTCCACCCCGGCGTGGTTGCGGCGTTTTTAGAAATCATCAGCGGCCTCCGAGCCTTGTGGTGCTCTAGCGATTGCTTGCGGGGGAATCGCGAAACGACTCGGGAGGGTCGAGGGAGCAGCGTTCGAGGAAAGCCTTCTCTGAAATCGCCCCGTCACGCCAGCGGCGGATGTCTGCCAGCGTGGCCGCCGCAACGCCACCTTTATCTCCTAGAAAAACTACAACCACGCCGGACATCGGCTGCTCGGAGTGCTGGGCTTCCCGATAGCCTTCGGTGAAGATGTGCTTCGCAAACTGAAACTGGCTCTGGCCCAGGATTCCATTGGGAATGGCGCGGGACGGTTGCGCGAAGACAAACAGCGCCGGCTTTCCCTTGAGCGCCGCCCACTCGCCGCCGAATGGTTTGATTTCCTGGTTCGGCGTTGTGAAGTTTATCGCCGCGGCGGCGTCTTCTGCGTCGTCGACTTCTTGCGGAGGCTGAAGCTGGGCGGCGCGCAGCCAGCCGTCGGCGCCATTTTCGAGGCGCACGTGAAACCAGGTGCCCTTGGTAGCAATCACTTCAAATTCGTCTTCAGGGTCCGCGCGAAAAAGAACTTTCGAGGTGTCGTCGTCCTGTTGAAAGACCGGGGCTTGCGGCGTCTTCACCACGGCGAGATTGGACAAATACTTTTGCGTGCTTGCGTTGGCTTGGAGTTCGGAAACTTGCTGCTGCAGTCTGCGCTGGGTCAATTCGGATTGCTGGCGCTGCGCCTGGATCGCGGCGATTTCGCTCGCGAGCGACGCAGGATCGGCGGGATTCACGCGGGCGGATGATTTCGGCGCGGCCGCAGGCGTAGGCGCAGGCGCAGGAGCGGCTGCGGTGGCACCTGGGGAACCTGGCGACGCAGCCGCGTGGGACGAAGGTGTGACGCCGCCGGAGGTCGCGGCGGGGCGAGATGGAACCGAAGGCGCTGTTGGAGCTGCCGGCAATGGTGCGGGATCGTCCGGAGCGTCGTTCGATTTTCCTGCGGGTCCCTTTTCGAGGAGAACGCTGAGGCGGTCGAGCATATCCTGCTCGAGGCGTCCGTTGGACGGAATGACGACGTAGCGCGAGCCTACGGTATCCGTTCCGGCGGACCAGGCTGTGATTTTGGCGGAGATGGTGACGAGCGTTTGCCGCGGGCCTTGCGAATCAATGTCGATGAGAAACTGATAGTGCGGGTTTTCGAATTTGGTGAGCGTGCCGGCGTTTGCATTCGCGAATCCATCGAGGGTCGGCAGCCGGCTCGTCGCATAGGCCTGGAGCGACTGCAGAGCCTGCTCGACTTCGACTTTCGAGTGTTTGTAAACGCGGTCGATAGGCTCCGTCTCCTGCGTCTGCGCCAATGTGCTGAAGGCAATCAGGAAGAAAATCGCAGAAAGGCCGAACGGAAATATCCAGGACGCGAGGCGGCGGCGCCGAACGAAAGCACGACAGCCGGCCCGAGGCGTCACGATAGAGGCTCGAGGAAAGCGTAGTAAATCCAACCTTCGTCACCCTTCGAGGTGCGGACGCGGTACCAATATTTCGTGGTGGTCAAGACGGTGACGGTGAGCCCTTTGTCGAGATTGAGAACGGTGGTGGAATGATCGTAGGGCGAGGCTTTCAGCGGAACGGCCTGACCGCGGATGCGTCCCTGGGTATTGAATTGGAGCTGCTTGACGCGCTCCTGCAGTTTCTGTTCGGTAGCTTTCGCTTCGGCGAGCCGCGATTGCTCGTCCGCCAGAGAATTCTGCAGGCCGGTGGTCTCCGGTTCTGCGGCAGCGACGACCGGGGCGGCGCGGTGGCGGACCTTGGGAGCGTCGAGCGCTTTCAGCTGAATCATGATCTCGCCGTATTCCGCCGTTTCGACGTTTCCATCCGACGCGTAGAGCCTGTGCCCGGCATCGGTGATGAAGACAGCGTCAATCGCGAGATGCGTGCGATCCGCACCGACGGATTCGACCACGTAGCGAACGCTGACAGTTCCGATGTCGTTGGCCGCCGGAAAATGTTGCGGTGAAATCACTTTGGATTTCACCTTGTAGAAAACTTGACCGGCACCCGGCGGATCTGGAAAGGCCGTGGAAGTCTTGACCGAGTCGGCGTCGTCGAGATCGGACTCTTTGGCGTACATTGCGGTGCCGCGAATCAGGCCGTCGTTCGCCACGCCCTTCACGATTTGCGCGACCTTTTCGGCCGGGCTGGTCAAATCCACAGAAAAGCCGATCGTCTGCTTTTTGTGAGGGTCGTGGTAAATCTGCGCGGAGGCGGCAGACGTGCCGCACAAGATTGCAGCTGCGAGCAATAAGAAGCGGACGAGCGCGGAGCGACGGATTGACGGCGTAAGGCGAGCGGCCAATTTGATCGTAGCGTTCATAGGGTTGAAGTTGATGAGTGCCACACTGTCACCTGGTGCAGCAGCTAGCGAGCCCGCGCGAAACTGAGTCAGCAATCGATACAATCAACGCATCCCGACGGCATTTCAGACGAGAACTCGGTCCCGAGAGTTTCCTGAAAGAATGGGCCGGAATGGAAGTGGCTGCACCGGCGCAGTTCCCTACGATTCGTCCTCTACCAATTTGCGAATATGAGTTTCGTCCGCGAGGGTCCAATCGGGCGGCGCATCTTCGCCGAAAGCGCCCTCGACCGCCGTGGCGCCATCATGGGAGTTGAATTGATTTCGTTTGCGGTAGGCAGCATAAAAAATCGCGCCCATGATCAGGATCGGCGGGAAAAACATGATCAGGATTCCGTGGCGAAGAGCCTGAATGAACTGGGAGCCCGAATTGGCCGCGGTTTGATAACACATGGCGCAACCCTGTGCGAAGAGCGCTGTGGGCGCGAGCAAGATTGCCAAAGCTATAACCACTCGCTTCGAGAGCGACGTCGTCATACCGGGAATCATATCACCGACGCTCAAGCCGGGCCATCCTGACCTATTGACCCAAGCGCAGAGAGCCCAGCCGGAAGGCGTCCGGCCACACGTGGTCCATCATGATCAGAACGAATACGGTGATGGGTACGATGGTCCAGAACAGAATTTTGCGTTCGTACTTCATGTGCATGAAATAGAGCAGTCCGATGCCAGCTTCGAAGAACGCGAGGAGCAAGAGAATGGCGAGGAGCGTCTTCGTCTCGGGATGCCGGTAGGTGATCAGCACTTCGACGCCGACGATGGCGAGGAATCCTGCCCAGATGCCGACGTAAGTCCCCATGCCAGGATCGTGATTGGATGCCATTCGATTCTCCCTTTCTGCAAACCGCTCAGCGAGCGTTCATCAGGTACATGAGCGGAAACACAAACATCCAGACGATATCCACAAAGTGCCAGTAGAGGCTGGTGGTTTCCACGTGGTTCGAATCCAGGCTGCCCCGGTTGTAGCCCCAGGTGATCACGGCAATCGCGACGACGCCAGAAATCACGTGCAGCAGGTGAAGTCCGGTGACGCTGAAAAACGCGGCTCCGAAATCAACTGATCCACCCGTGGGATTTGTGAACAAGCGCCAGCCGTCGCCGAACATGTGGAACCACTCGCGCAGGTGGAGGCCGGCAAAGATGATTCCGAGGAGCATGGTGAAGCCGAGCCATTGGATGGACTTGGATTTGTCGCCAGCCTTTGCGGCGCGGACTGCCACCAGCATGGTGAGGCTGCTCGAAAGCAGGACGAAGGTCATCACCAGGCCGTTGGCGATGCTGGGCCAGAAATCGAACGGCCTCGTCCAATCGGGGCTTCCGATACGAAGATACCCGTAGGCAACGAGTGCTACGGCGAAGGTGACGGCGTCAGAGGCGATGAAGAGCCACATCGCCAGTTTTTTCGACTGCATTCCGTAGGGGGATTCTTCCATCAGGGCGCCGTGCCCCGCTCCCATCGTTAACTCGGAATCACTCACAACGCCTCCCGTAGATTGATCACATCCGAATCGCGATCACCAGCAAGAGATAGACCCACAAGAGATCCACGAAATGCCAGTAGACGGCGGCCGTACCCAAGCTAGTTTGCGCATTGCGCGCGCGGCGTCGCAGCCGGAAACCCACGTAGAGAAGGCCGAGGACGCCTCCCAGCAGATGCAGGCCGTGCATGGCCGTCAGAAGGTAAAAGAACGAGCTGCTGGGGCTGGTCGCAAGGAATAGCCCCTGAGCGGCGAGGCTTCGCCAGGCAAGGAATTGCCCGGCGACGAACAGGAGTCCGAGCGTCTGCGTCATGTAGAGCCAGTACAGGCCGCTCGAGCGGAGCGTCGCCCGTTCCGGGCCCGCGGCTTCGGCTGCGAAACGCTTGCGCGAGAGTTCGAGTGTGTAACTGCTGGCTATGAGGATCAGCGTATCGAGATACAGAATTCGAGGGACGACGAAATGCTGCCAGTCGGTGCCGGAAGCCTGGCGAACGACGAGGGCGCTGGTGAGAGCCGCGAAGGACATGGCGATGGCAGAGACAGCTACCCAGACGCCTGTCTGCGCGGGAATAGCCTTCGGAGCAGCAACGATCCTCAGACGGGCCGCTGCTGGTTCTGCGTGCGTGTAGATTGTCGTCGCCATGATCGCCTTTTGCCGCGGCTCAGCTCTTAATCACAGGTTGGGATTCCGTCTGCATGATGTAATCCGATGACGCACCCTCGACGCTGTACTCGTAAGGCCCCTGATGAACGACGAGGTGCCGTCCGCCAAAATTATCGAATGGCGGCGGAGAGGTGGTGGACCATTCGAGCGTCGTCGCCTCCCAGGGATTGTCCGGTGCAAGTGGGCCCCACCATCGCGTATGAACGAGGTTGTACAAAAATATCAACTGGGCCGCACCCGTGAGGAGCGCTGCGATCGTAATGAACTGGTGCACCGGGATCAGCCGGACCAGGTAATCGTCGGTGAAGGAGGAATATCGGCGGACGTTGCCCGCGAGTCCCAGATAGTGCATCGGCATGAAGATGCAGTAAACGCCGATGAATGTGAGCCAGAAATGAAGTTTCCCGAGCGTCTCGTTCATCATCCGGCCAATCATCTTGGGCATCCAGAAATAGGTTCCGGCGAATATACCGAAAATGGCGGCGACGGCCATGACGAAGTGGAAGTGGGCAACGACGAAGTAGGTGGCGTGCAAATAGGTGTCAATGGCTGGTTGCGCGAGAAAGAAGCCGCTGATGCCGCCGCTGATGAAGACCGAGATGAATCCGAGGCAGAACAGCGCAGCGGTGGTCATTCGCAAATTCGCGCCGTAAATCGAGCCGAGCCACATCAGAGTGGCGACGGTGGCCGGGATCGTGATGATAAGAGTCGGCACGGAGAACAAAATCGCCGAGAACGGGTTCATCCCGCTCACGAACATGTGGTGGCCCCAAACCATGTAGCTCAAGAAGCCAATCGCGATCATGCAGCCGATCATCACGCGCATTCCGCCGAGCAGCGGCTTGCGGGTAAAGGTCGGAAGAATGTGGGAGATGATTCCGAAGCCGGGAACAATCGCGATGTAGACCTCCGGATGGCCGAAGAACCAGAACAAGTGCTGCCAGAGAAGCGGCGAGCCTCCGGAATGCGGTTGCATCGTGTCGCTCACGACGAGGCCGCCCGGCGTGAAGAAACTCGTTCCGGCGGTGCGATCCAGGATGAGCAGAATGCATGCGGGGAGCAGGTCCGCAAAGGCGAGCAAGCCGATGCAGGCGGTGATAAACCACGCCCAGGTGGAGAGCGGCATACGCGCGAGCGTCATGCCCTTTGTGCGCAAGTCGAGCGTGGTCGCAATAAAATTCAACGATCCGAGCAACTGGCCAACGCAGAAGAGAGCAATCGAGACCGCCCAGAGATTCTGGCCCATTGCCTCCCCGGGGCCTGCGGCCGCGCCGACGGAACTGAGCGGAGCGTAGGTGGTCCAGCCGGAAAGCGGCGGACCGTCGTGAACGAAGAAAGCGGCCATGAGAACGAGGAAGGCGGCGAAAGTCGTCCAGAACGACATCATGTTGAAACGCGGGAAGGCCATATCTTCCGCGCCGACTTGAATCGGAAGAAAATAGTTGCCGAATCCGGCGAAGGGCGCATTCGTGAGGACGAAGAAGACCATGATGGTTCCGTGCATGGTCATGAGCGACAGATAATATTCGGGAGTCATCAAACCGCCCGGCGCGCCGTTGGCGGAAAGATGCGATAGACCCGGGATCGCGAGATTCGCCCAGCCGAGGTGCAGCCGCATGAGCCAGGAAAGAATCATGCCGATAAAGACGGCGGCGAGAGCGAGGCCATAGTATTGCAGGCCGATTACTTTGTGATCGAGACTGAAAACGTACTTGTTGATGAAGCCCTGCGGTGGAGAATGATGATGGACCGCTGGTTGTGCCGACGTCTCATGCATCGCTGTGCCTCACAGAATGCGTTCGGCTGCCGGCCGCGAACAGGAGCGGCGGCGCCCCATCGGAAAGGCTAATCGCCAGACTGTTGCTTCAGCCAGTCGTCATACTCCGGCTGCGTCATGACTTGCAGATAGGCTTTCATGCTGTAGTGCCCAAGCCCGCAGAGCTGGGTGCAGACAATTTCCCACTTCCCCGTTTGAGTGGCCGTAAAGTGAAGGGGAATATCGAGACCCGGAACGATGTCCTGCTGAATCCGCAATTCCGGAACGTAGAAATTGTGAATCATGTCTTTCGAGTGCATCGTGAGGAAGATAGGTGTGTTCACCGGAATCGTAAGGGTGCCGACGACGATGTCGTCGCGCGCCGCAACATCATTTTCGGGATCGAGCCCGAAATAGTTTCCGTTGCCGTCGTTGATTTTATCGGGATGAATCCCGCCGAACTTGCCGTCTGGGCCGGCATAGCGGAAGAAGAAGGCAAACTGCTCCGCCTGCACGTCCACGTGCAGAGCGTGAGGATCGGGCGCAGCGAGATACATCGCGGCCCAAACCTTCGAGCCGACAAACGTGAGGCTGAGAATCTCGAGGCCGACGAGGATTACGCCAAACGCGACGACAGGCCGGTGGCCGCCCGGCCAATCTTTGATCTTCCCTTTGCGATTCCCGAACACCCAGATGAAGCCCGCCAAAACGAGCTGCGAGATGACAAACAGAATCCCCGATCCGATCATCGTCTCTTCCATCTGATGGTCTACGGCGGGACCGTGCGCGGAGACGTCGGGCGGCATCCACCACGTGTGCATAACGATCGGATAGACGGAAACGAGCGTGATGATCACGAGCAGGATTGCAAAGAATTTTCCCACAGTGATTCCCCTCCTCGCGATTCGATCGCTGCGAAACCTGAAGTGCGGCGGCAACTGACACCACGCGGCCCGCTGCCACCGTCGATATTTGCTGAAGCCGTTTCTAGTACGGCATCGCTTTGAAGGTGAAACTCACCTTCGCTTCGCCACCCGCGACCGTAACTTCCTGCGATTGATTGCCCATGTGCTCTTGCCACGCCGTTACCGTGTACTTTCCCGGTGGCACGTCCTTGATCGTAAATGTTCCGTCGGCGTTCGTGAGTGCGAAGTGAGACGTGCCCATCACGGCAAAATATCCGTGCATCCAGGGATGGATATTGCACTTCACGGCGATGAATTCAGGCTTATCCCACTTGGTGTCGATTGGCGGCGCACCGGGAGGCTGCGACTTGTTCCATTCGGAATTTTGTTTCGGCAGCGGATGGATGTTGTGCGCGACCGGATCATTATTGAAAATCTGCTGGGGCTGGTTGACCTGAAGCGCCAAGACGTGAGGCATGTACTGGCAGCCCTTCTGCTCGTACTTGGCGGTTGTTGTGGCGGGAGCCGAGCCTTGATCGCCGGCTGAAATGTAAACCACCACGTCCTGCAAGGTATTGCCGGGACCGGATTCGATATCTTGCGTCGTGATCGGAGGATTGTGCTCTTTGGCGCAGACGGGCTCCTTCGACATGTCAATCGGCTTCATCTTGGGAGGGGTGCCGGTGTAGATTACCTTTCCGGTGATCGTGCCCGAGGCCGCAGGCCGCGCAGCTGTGACGAGTACGGCTGAGCTGACAAGCCCCAACATTAAAAGAACGACGAAGAACTTAATCCGCATATTGTGGGTCCCCTTTTGTGAGTCGCGCGTGACAATGCGATTGCGTCACGCGACGCGTACTTTACTGTCCTTGCGCGTCGGCGCCCATCGGCTTGATCTGCCCTTGATGCGTTTTCACATAATCGAGCCAGACTGACCGAGACGTGGATTGCACGTTGGGCTGAAGCGTCCTCAGGAAATGCACCAGGTCCCAGGCGTCCTGCGGCTTGAGTGAATCGGCGAACGAGGGCATTGGCGTGCCGTCGAGGCCCGTCATGAAAATCTTGTATAGGTCCTCGTTGGTTTCGCCGCAGCGGAAGCGAGTGCCATCGTGAAAATTGTAGGGACGTATCGGCTCGCCCTTGTCGTCCGTCAGCGTGATGGCGGACGGGCCGTCACCGCGTCCTTCCGGCCCATGGCACTTCCAGCACTGCATCTGATCGAAAAGTTGCCTGCCGTGCAGAACGCTATCGATGGTTTGCGGCGGCTCGGGCGGAATCGTGATCGGAGTTCCGGCTTTCTGAGTTTGGAATTTAGGAGAGAACGTCTTGATGTAGGCAACGAGGTCGACGCGCGTTTGCGGCGTGAGCGGCCGCCACGTGGGCATCAGCGTGTCCACGACTCCGCGCGTGACCGTGTCATACAAATCCTGGTCGGTGGGAAGCGTTCCTGTGGGAGTGGATCTCCAGCGAAAGAGCGCTTCCGTGAAGTCTCTCGGTTTGGGATCGAGATACGGAGCGTTCTCGCCCTGGCCGTTCCCTTCTTTACCGTGGCAGCCAACGCACCAACGACGATAGTCTTCTTTGCCTGCCGCGGCGTTGCCAGTCAAGCCGTTCACGTGGGCGCCCGCGTCCTGAGCAACGGCCACGGTGGGAATTGCGAGGGCCACGCCGAACGCCCCTAACATCAAACTTCGCGTGAATTTCTTTGATAGGGTCATGCGCTCCTCGCTCCTTTAGAAGTCGAAGTCGAATCCAAACATGATGCTGTAGCTGTTGATCTTGCAGGTATTCGATAGGCCTGCGTCAAAACAGTTGCTGCCGAAACCGCCGCCCTGGTTCGTGACTCCGTTCGAGCGGACCCAGGAGATCTCCTGCTGGAGTGCGAGGCCCGCGCGGCTGAACATGAAGGGATACCAGCGGTTCGCGTACGTTATGGCGTTCAGGTTACCGGTGTCGCCGGAGAGAGATACTTCGTCATTGGCTTGTTGCGCCATGTGAATCGTCTCCCAGCGGCCGATCATGATCCACTGGGGCGAGATGACATACTGTCCCTCGAGGAATCCGCCGTTCCAGCTAGGTGCTCGATTCGGGGTACCGACCAGAGATCCAGAATTGGACGGGATGCCGTTCGCGAGGAAGGCGTTATCGTACCCGTGCAGGTACACACCTTTGAAATTGAACTTGTTGAAGAACCACTCAAACGAGGCGCCGGCGCGATAGAAGGGTTCGTTGCCGCGTCCGTAAATCGCGGTTCCGCCGGAGGTTTCAGAGAACGTGGGAGCCAACCCGAAATAGCCGTACGCACCCACCTTCAAGAAACCGTTGCCCATGGTATTGAAGCCGTGCTCAATGTGACCGTAGAAATCATACGAGCGACCGGCAGACATTGCCATTCGACAGCACAAAACCAGTGTTGCCGTCGACGCTGCTTAATAGGTTTACCGAGTATCGAGTGTAGCTGTTGATGTTATGTCCGGCTAACTCGACCCCGATTTGGTTGTCCCCGATGCCACCCCACGGATTCTGATCGCCGTAAGGCGTGAAGTGATAGATGTAGTAAAAACCGCCGTTACCGGAGAGCGTCAGGGATCGTTTCTCAGATACGGGAAGATCGAGCTCGTACTTTCCAACCTTGACGTTTAGCCAAGGGGAGTGCAGCAGGTTGTCGAAGCGAACAAACGCGTTCTCAAAATGGAATTGGGCGTTTTCATCTGAGGAGGGAAGCAGGCTAAACGAGATGTTCTTGTAGAGCGTACCCGCGAACCACAAGTCCATACCCGACAGGTCGAAACCTGCGGTAGTAAGGGTGCCCGCGTGCGATCCGCTCTCGCCGTCGCCAGGCACATTGTCAACCACTTGATTATTGGCGCTCTCACGATGCCACTGCGGCGTAATCCGAACCGTAATCGGAAAATAGGAAGGATCGCGCGTAATCGGAGAATCGCGCTCGTTCATCATCTGATAGCCGTTGTCGCGGAACACTTGCCCGAAATTATTTAGCTCGGGCCAGCCAACATGGCACGCAGAGCACGGAAGCCCGTACTTGCGAGCAAAAGCGGGAATCGCATTCGCGGGCTTCGGGCTGGGGAGCAGGGTCGCCAGCAGAAATAGAAGCGCGGGCACGCCCGCAACGATGCGATTGACGCGATGTGTTGTCGTAGGAGAATTCATCCATGCCTCCTGATTTGGGTTCCTGCGCGCGATGCCACTGATCCTGCGGGGTGGGTGCCTTGGAGATGCGATTCTGGTTCGTCGCTAAGTCCAAGGATACTTGGGAGAAAAGGGAGAACAGTCATATACAGGATGCAAAATACATTGGAATCAGCGAGTTGCAAGTCTCCATAGGGTATTTTTTACTGTCGCAGAAAGGCCTAGGGAGATATATATCGCACGGTGTATTGAACGACATAACTTTAGATACGTTCTAATCTCGGGGGATTGCGACCCGCGCTTTCGCGAATCCGCCTCACCGGTTGGGTGGACCTCGAAATACTGCGAACTTCTTTGATTTGTGAGAGAATCCCGCCGCAGAGACATTCGCTGCCAGGGCGGGAGGGCGTTCCCAACCTTCGAATGTTAGAAGCTACTACAGGAAGCCATGCTCGGTTTTCCCGTCCCAGGACTCAAACCGGAGACTCGCTATGTCCGGCATAGGTTTTAATACGGACTTGCCCGTCGCCTTTGATGGAGCGAGCTATCGCTCGTTCCTCAATTCCCTTCCGATCATCGTGTGGCTGGCGGATCAACGAGGGAGATGCACTTTCCTGAATGTCGCGGCCCTGCGGTTCCTGGGCAAGGCCGAAGCAGAAGTGCTTGCCACGGGCTGGATGGGATTCGTCCATCCGGATGACGTGCAGCAAGTAGCAAATCACCTTGCCTCGCTCACCGATTTTCGCGCCCAGAGACAAATCGAGATGCGGATGCGAAGCGAGTGTGGCGAGTACCGTTGGTGTCTCACTACGGCTATTCCGCTCGACGATGCGCTCGGCCATCTGAGCGGCTATGTCGGCTATGCGGTGGACATCACGGAATCGAAGCTGGCAGCGGAGCTTCTTTACCGGAGCGAGAACCGCTATCGCCAGCTGTTCGATTCGAATTTGATCGGAGTGACGTACACGAATATCGGCGGGGCGATTCTCGATGCCAATGAAAAATTCCTCGCCATGACCGGATACTCGACCGAAGATTTTCGGGCCAGCGGGCTGCGCTGGATCGAGCTCACGCCACCCGAATACAAGGCTCAAGCCGAGATGAACGTGAGCGAGCTGAGAGCCACGGGAGCATTTAAGCCCGTCGAAAAGGAATACCTGCGGAAGGATGGATCACGGGTTCCTGTTCTCGTGACTTCCGCATTCCTCGAGGGATCGACAACGGATTGCGTGACGTTTGTGGTGGACCTGACGGAGCGCAAGCGCGCCGAGCAGGGATTGCGGCAACACGCGGAAGCGCTTGCCAAAGGCCAGATCGCGGCATTGAACCGCACCTTGTCGCTGCTTGCGACTGAACCTTCTCTCGAAACGGCGCTTAGCCACGTCCTGAAAGCCATCACCGAACAGCTCAGCGTCACGTCGTCCGGCCTCCATCTCATCGATCTCAACAACAATCGCACGATCTTGCACATGAACTATCACGAGGGAAGGATTACGAGAGGCGCGGACATTGGCGATCCATCCATGCTGCATTCTCACCACGTCGCACGGCTGACCGAGCGATGGCGAGACCAAGTGGACGGATCGAGACAGCCGGCGGTCCTTGACGTAAGAACGGCGGAAGAGATGGATGACGCCGGGCGCCGGCGCCTGCTGGAGGACGGAATTCAGACCGTGCTTCTCGTCCCACTCTTGGTTCACAACAAACTGGTGGGGACATTGAGCATCCGGCTGAAAGAGAAGCGACGGCTGCTAGCGGGCGAAATTGAACTCGCACAGGCGCTGGCGCAGCAGGCCAGCCTGGCTGTCCAATTGACGCATCTGGGCGAATGCTCCCGCCAAGTGGCGGTGCTCGAAGAGCGAAACCTTGCGACAACAGACCGCGCCGCCGAACTCGCGCGCGCCAATCGAGCACTGAAGCAGACTCTCGACGTTCTCGCTACCGAGCCGGAGATGAACGACGTGCTGGGTCATGTTCTTACCGTGATCACCCAGGTTCTGGAAGGCTCTGTATCTACACTGTGGCTTCGAGATCGTGACTCCGAGACCGCGAAGCTACACCTGCTATATAAGGATGGGCACTTGGTGAGCGGGCCAGAGTCAGATCATCGCCTGGCCGGGCAGACGCTGAAATTATCCCGGCAGGACTTGTTCGCGCTCGCGGTCTTTCGTCGAGGCCGCCCTGTCTGGCACGAGGTAGAGACGAGCAAGGCCCTTGATGAAACCGCTCGAAGGTATCTCACCGAACAGGGCGTGAAAGCGCTGCTGGGAATTCCGCTAATCCTGGGTGACTGGACGATCGGATCGATCGTCGTTCGCTTCGCGCAGACTCGGCAGTTTGGCTCCGTCGAATTAGAAATGGCCCAGGGCCTCGCCCAGCAGGCCACTCTGGCGCTGCAACTCACGCGACTCGCAGAGCAAGCTCGCAAAGCGGCGATCACCGAAGAACGAAACCGGATGGCGCGCGAAATTCACGATACCCTGGCCCAAGGATTTCTGGGCGTTCTCATCCAGTTGCAGGCTGCGAAGCAAGTCCTGAATGGTGCCAACCCGGAGGCCAGCAAGCACATGGAATCCGCCATGGCGCTCGCTCGCGTGGGACTGGCCGAAGCGCGGCGTTCCGTGCAAGGGCTTCGGCCGCAGTTGCTCCGCGACGGGAACATTGTTACTGCGCTCGACCGGCTCGTTCGGCAACTCTCGGGTGAATCGCAGCTGCGCATGCAGTTTTCTGCGACCGGCGAATCGCCCGCGCTGACTTCAGACGTTGAGAGCAATCTTCTGCGCATCTCTCAAGAAGCAATCACCAACGCGATGAAACATTCCGGGGGAAATGAGATAAACGTGCGACTGGCTCTCGACTCGGACTCGGTGCAAGTGACGGTCGAAGATAATGGCGCGGGCTTCGACCCGCACGTGAGTACGTTGAGTCGCGGCTTCGGATTGATTAGTATGCAGGAGCGGGCGGACCGGATCGGCGGCGACCTGACCATCCTGACCAAGCCCGGCGCGGGCACGAAGGTTCACCTTCTCCTTCCGCTGGCGTATCCGAAGAAGGCCGGAACAGCTCATGCATAAAGCAAATCCGATTCGAATCATGATTGCCGACGATCACCCGGTGGTGCGGGAGGGCCTGGTCGCATCGCTCAATCGCGTTCCCGACATGAGCGTCGTTTGCGAGGCTGGCACGGGAAAAGAAGCGGTGGAAATGTTTGCGTTGCACACCCCGGATGTCTCCCTGATTGATTTGCGAATGCCACAGATTGACGGCGTGGAAGCCATTGGCGCTATTTGCGAGAAGGACAGCGCCGCCAGAATCATTATTCTGACTACATTTGAGGGGGACGAAGACGTTTACAGGGGTTTGCGCGCAGGAGCGCGGGCCTACCTCTTGAAGGATACGCGGCTGGAAGATCTGATTCATTGCATTCGTATCGTTCACGACGGGAAGAATTACATCCCGCCTTCGATTGGAGCAAAGCTGGCCGAAAGAATGAAAGGACCGGAGTTGAGCGGACGAGAAATCGAAGTCTTACAACTAATGGCCGGCGGAAAGAGCAACAAGGAAATCGCGGGTTCGTTGTTTGTCAGTGAGGGCACCGTGAAAGGCCACGTAAATCACATTCTCGCCAAGCTCGGCGCAAATGGCCGCACCGAAGCGGCGCGGATCGCGATGAAGCGCGGCCTGGTTCGTTCGGATTAGGATTCCCGTTCGCGATTTTGAGATGTACGTGTCCGAGCGGAGTGCTGAAGCGCGGTAATGACGACTCTAATTGCAATCGCGATGGTTGGCGCGGCAGGCGTTTACGTCTTAACTCGAACTCTTGGCAAGCTGGGGTACCGAGCTCAGTTCATGGTGCTTTGCGGTCTCGGCCTGTCCATTGGTTTTCTATTCCTGGCTTTTGTCGAACTCCCCTCATTTTCCGTCTCCGTAGGAGTTCTGCTCGTGACCATCGTATTCGTCGCGAGCCTTTTCGCGGTTCGTATTTTTCTGCAAAGCCTGGAGCACGAGAATGACGAATGGGACGCGGATAAAGACTAGGGGTTAAAAGGGATTTCGGAGCAGCCAGGAAGAAGATACATCTTCCCAAAGAAATCGAAAGCGACGACAAGTTCGAGTAACTGACGGCGAAACGAAGCCGGCCTCACAACTGACCTAGCGATCGCAACCGCGAAATCTGACAACACTTATCTTTGCGCCGCGCAATTCTCTTATTTTGCGGCGATCGTGAAATCCACTTCAGTCGTAGCTCCCCGTTTCACGTTGACTTTCTTCGCCCACGTCTCTGGCGCGCTATAGACGGGCCGCTTTACCCTGACTTGGGCAGCGACATCCAGAACCGATTCTTCCGACATGTTCTGCCAACCTTCGTGCCACGCTTCGATCTCGTATTCTCCCGGAGGCACGTCGGTCAGTTTGAAAAATCCGTGTTCGTCAGTGACAGCGTAGTAGGGATGTTTGACGATCAGGATCTCTGCATTCATCCAGACATGTCCGGCGTTGCACTTCAGTTCCACAACTCCCGCGCGCGGCAAATTCATGGAGATCACCTGATTTTGCATCGGAAACGGGATGTTGTTGGAGGCGGCGCCAGTCATGTGCACCGTGTGCAGAACAGGATCGCTGCTCTTGGCGTCGAGGTTGCCACCTTGCGGAATAAGCATGATATGCGGAACATAACGACATCCCTTCTGGTCGAGGTGCTGGCGCGCGTCGGGAAGATCCATCGCCTTACCCTGGGTGATGTTCTTCAAAAACACAACCGTGTTAGCGACGCCTCCGTCGGAACCCACCTCCAATCGTTCGAGGTCGCGAACTTTGTGCGAATCGGGATCGCAGACGCTGGAGTCTTTCGTAATAGGAAGTTTCGGGGACTTCGGGGCAGGGCCAGACCATTTCACCGTGCCGGAGATCGCTCCGCCATCCTCCACCTTGATCACGGTGTAGTCAGACTGCGCGGCGACGCGACGGGCGGAGGAGATGAGGAGCAACGCGGCAAATACTGCGAGTCTGACGCAAAATCGATTCGGTGCAATCATGATCGTGCCTCACAGTCATGAATCGAAAGATGTGGAAGCCGGACTCGACAATTCACGCGCCCCTTCGTGAATGCGAAATTTGTGGTCGAACATGAAATGAGGTCGAGCGCTGGGAAATTTACCTTTCTGCGATCACTGAGACCGACTTGCCCCCCGTTCTAAGATACGCTTGCAAACCGGCGCGGCGAATACGATGCGAAATGACTTGTCCAATCAGTATCACTGAGCAGGAACAACCCGGCGGCAATTCATTGGATTTGGGGAATAGGGTCGGCTGACATGCGACCGAAAAAATAGAGTGGCGGGTGAGCCTGTAAGCCGGATTCTGTCCGCTTGGCCTCGCGAGCTAACTTGCGCTAGCGTGCGATTGGCGCTCCCGGCGAATCACCGGGACTAAACCGGCCGAGCGCGATGATCATTCCTCTAGGTCCCGAATCGCTTCGGGACTCAAGCAGCCTACCCGAGGGTCACAGCGCCGCGCTCTTGCGAGCGCGACGCATACGGGCCGGGCCAGCCCTCCCCTCCTATTTGGCCTTGCTCCACGCGGGGTTTTCCGTGCCCCGGATGTTGCCACCCGGGCGGTGGGCTCTTACCCCACCTTTTCACCCTTGCCAAATGCGCTCGACCGAAAGAGGCGAGCTTCGCGGTTTTGCCGAAGGCCTGCCGCCGAGGTACGCAAGCATCACCGGCGGTTTATTTTCTGTGGCACTTTCCGTAGCCGCGCCTTCACGCCTCGCCTTCGCGAAACGCGCGACGCAACCCCCTGGCGTTACCAGGCGCGTTGCCCTTCCGTCGCCGGCTCTTGCGAGCTCGCGACGGCCGGAGTCCGGACTTTCCTCCCGCCCGCAACTCTTGCGAGCCGCGGACCGGCGATCACCCGACTCACCCGCCGAGATAATTATACGACAGGCGCGGGAGACGAGCGAAGAAGAGATGGGGCTGGTTTAGCCCGAGAGTGCACGGTTCCTACTATCAGCGGGCTACTTTGACGGCAGCAATTTCTCGAAACCGGCTTCGTCGAGAATCGCGACGCCGAGCGATTTGGCTTTCTCGAATTTCGAGCCGGGGTCCGAGCCGACGACGACGTAGCTGGTTTTCTTGCTCACGGTCGAGCCCGCTTTGCCGCCGTATGCGGCGACGAGTTGCTCGGCTTGCTCCCGGGAGCGATGCTCGAGAGTGCCGGTGAAGACAAAAGTCTTCCCGGCAAGCTGAGTGCCCTTGGGAGCGGGGCGGTCTTCCTTCATATTGACGCCCGCGGCGCGCAGGTGGTCGATCAACTTGCGATTGGCGGACTCGGAGAAAAATTCCTTCACGCCTTCGGCGATCTTGGGGCCTACTTCGGTGACCTCGAGCAATTCCTCCTCGTTAGCGTCGGCCAGCTTGTCCATGGACCCGAAATGCTGCGCGAGAAGCTGCCCGGTACGTTCGCCGACGAAAGGGATACCGATCGCGTAGATGAGGCGCTCGAGGCTGTTTTTTTTGCTTGCGGCAATCTCATCCAGGAGATTTTGCGCGGACTTTTCGGCCATGCGATCGAGATTGGAAAGCGAGTCAAGGTCAAGCTTGTAGAGGTCGGCGAAATCTTTCACGAGATTATTTTCAATCAGCTGGTCGACAATCTTTTCGCCAAGCCCGTCGATATTCATGGCGTGGCGGCCGGCGAAATGCAGGAGCGATTCCCTTCTGCGGGCCGGGCAGGAAACGTTGACGCAGCGATAGGCGACTTCTCCTTCTGCTCGATGGACTCTTGTGCCGCAAACCGGGCACTTCGTCCGGCATCTTGAACTGTTTTTCCTCTTTGCCGTGCTTCACCACTTTGAGTACGTGCGGGATCACTTCACCGGCGCGCTCGACGAGGACGGTATCTCCGGCATGGACATTGAGGCGTTCGATTTCGTCCATATTGTGGAGCGTGGATTTGGTGACGGTAACTCCGCCGATCTGCACAGGCTCGAAAACGGCAAAGGGAGTCAGCACGCCGGTGCGACCGACGCTTACGGCAATTTCTTTCAGGAGCGTGGTTTCCTGGTGCGCTGGATATTTGTAGGCGATTGCCCAGCGCGGAGCTTTCGAGGTGAAACCGAGTTCGTTCTGCAATCCGATTTCGTCAACTTTGATTACGATGCCGTCGATTTCGTATTCCAATTTCTCGCGCTTCGCATCCCAGGCGTTGATGTAACGTTCGAGTTCTGCGACCGAGTGGCACAATTTCCAGTCGTCACTGGCTTTGAAGCGCAGGACGGAAAGCGTCGCGAGGATTTCCGACAGCCGTTTCTTGGGAGCTCGGCCGTCCACGAGAATGTAATAGGCGAAGAAATCGAGGCGGCGCGAAGCCGTAATGCGCGGATCGAGAACGCGCACCGACCCGGCTGCCGAGCTTCGCGGGTTCGCGAATATTTTCCCGCCCTGCTCCGATTGCTGAGCGTTCATCTCTTCGAATGCTTCGCGCGTCATGATGCACTCGCCGCGGATTTCGAAACTCAGCGGCAAGCCGGATTTCTTGAGGAGGGCGGGATCGATGCTGAGAGGAATCGAGCGAATCGTTTTCACGTTGGCGGTAACGTCTTCGCCGGTCGTGCCGTCACCACGCGTCACTCCTCGAACCAGGGCGCCTTTCTCATAAATGAGCGAGAGGCTGAGGCCGTCGAATTTATGCTCGGCTACGTAATCCACTTTTTCACGGCCGGTGGTCGCTCGCACTCGCTGATCGAAAGCGGCCAGGGCTTCGATTGAGAAGGCGTTGTCGAGACTGACCATCGGCGTGGCGTGCCGCACTTTCTGGAAACCTTCCCGCGGCGCGCCGCCGACGCGAACAGTGGGTGAATCAGCGGTAGCAAGATCGGGATACTGCGTTTCGAGTTCCTTGAGGCGAAGCATCAAGCGATCGAATTGCGCGTCGGATATTTCCGGGTCGTCCACGACGTAGTAGGCGTATTCGTGATGGCGAATTTTTTCTCGCAGGCTGTGGATCTCTTTGGCGTCTTGCTTCTTCGTCATCAAACCCTCAGCGGGATACCGGACAATGAATGCAGCGCAATATTATACAATGCCGGTTTGCTTTTGCAGTGCCAGCCGACTACTCTCGAAGCGAGGCCATGCCCGAAGGAATCCACGACGCGCTGTTGATCTACAACCCGACCAGCGGGAGCCGGCGGCACCGGCGTTTTGCGGAAATCGAGCAGGCCGTGCGCATCCTGAAGGATGCAGGGATTCGGGTGGAACTCGCGCCTACGACGGGGCGATTGACGGCGCGGACGATCGCGCGCCAGGCAGTGGAACAGGGTCGCGGGATGGTGATCGCGTGCGGCGGAGACGGCACCAACAACGAAATCATCAACGGACTCGCGGGTAGCCAAGTGCCGATGGCGCTGCTGCCGGCCGGCACGGCGAATATTTTGGCGAAGGAGCTGGGAATTCCGTGGGACATACCGCAGGCGGCGCGCTTGATCGCGGACGGAACCATTCGACGGATCGCGCTCGGCGTTGCGATTCCAGCGGAGGGGCGGCAGACGGAAGAAGTGCCGCGCGACGGAAGATATTTTCTTTGCGTGGCGGGCGCTGGGCCGGACGGTGCGATCGTCAATGGCGTGGACGGCAAGCTGAAAAAGAAAGCAGGAATCCTGGCTTACTGGCTGGAAGGAATGCGGCAGCTAATTCAGTACGACTTCCCGGAGATGCGCGTGCATTCGAATGGAGAGGAGCGGCGCGCGACGATCGTCGTGGTGGGACGAACGGTGAATTACGGTGGGCCGTTCAAGATTACGACGGGCGCGAATCTTTTCGAAGACTCATTTGAATTCCTGACCAATTCGGCAAAAAGCCGATTCCGCTATCTTGTGTGCCTGCCGGCGCTGTGGATGGGAAAGCTTCGCGGCTTGCGAGGAATCGAAGCGTGGAAATCAATGGAAGCGATCTGCGAGCCCCATGGCGACGTGCCTTTGTGGGCGCAGGTGGATGGAGAGCCGATTGGCGATTTACCGATCAAATTTTCGATCGTGCCGGACGCACTTTCGCTCGTGATCCCGCCCCGGCGGAACGGCTGACGACGCGGGCCTCGCGACGCACCGCAATCACTCGAAGCTCTCACCTGATGAGTACCACGCGTAATCACGCGACATTCTCACGCAACATTCTCACGCAACTCACTCACGCGACATTCTCACGCGCGGCGTTCTGGTAGGATGCGGGCGTGGAACCGGTTACGCACGCATTGACGTCACTGGTGGTGGCGCGGGCGGCCCAAAAGCGTTTGCCGCGATATGGGACGGCGATGCTCGTTGCGGCTGGCGTAGCTCCGGATCTTGATTACGCGAGCTATCTGGGCGGCGCGAGCTCTTTTCTCCGATTCGACCGCACTTTGCTGCATTCCCTTCCGTCTTCGATCCTGCTCGCATGTGCGATTGCCGCCGCGTTCTGCGTTTTTGCCCGGAATCGCGATGAGGTACACGGCGGCGCGGACGTTTCCGGCGCCGAGAAGTTGCGATTCGCCGCGGCTTTCATTGTGTGCGCGATCGGGGTCGCGGGACATTTGCTGCTCGACCTCGTGAGTGGCGTTGGCGTTCAACTGCTTTGGCCATTTCGGACGCGCTGGGCCGCGTTCGATTTGTTGACGGAGCTTGATCCGTGGATTTTGATTCTGCTGGGAGCCGGATTGCTGCTGCCGATGCTGTTGAGGCTTGTCGGGGAAGAGATTGGCGAGCGGAAGAAACGAGGCGGCGGCCAGCGCGGAGCAATTGCGACGCTCGTTCTGCTTCTCGTTTACATCGGCACGCGCGGACTATTGCACAGTCGAGCGGTCGAGCTGCTTGACTCCCACGACTACCACGGGCGGGCGCCGTTTGCGGTAGGAGCTTTTCCTGCTTCCTCCACACCGCTTGTGTGGCGCGGCGTCGTCTCGACGGACAATACGATTGAATTGGTCGAAGTGCCGCTCGGACCCGGCACAGAGTTTGATTCGGAGCGGAGCGTGACGCACTACAAGCCGGAGGAATCTTCTGCGCTCGAGGCGGGAGAGCACGCGGCAGCGACGCGCAGATTTTTGGAGTACGCGCGCTTCCCTCTTGCGACTGTCGTGCGTGCGGAAGCAGGATACCGATTCGAATTGCGCGATGCGCGTTTCGAGGAGAATGACGGCAGCCCGGCAAATATTTTGGTGCGCGTGGAGATCCGCGAGGAAAACCAAGCGTTGCGGATTGCGAGCGAGGAATTTCTATTCGCGCGGTCGCGGAATTAGCGAGCCTGCTGCCATGTGCCTAGTGGCTCGGGTTGGACTGCCCGAGCGACAAACGGCTGACGAGAAATAGCAGTAGAAGGACCGCCACGATCGAGCCGCCGAACGCGACGCTGTGTGCCATCATAAAGCGGAAAGCCGCGTCGCCATATCGCACGGCGAGGATTCCTTCCACCAGATAGCGAAGGCCGCGGCCAACGAGGATCGACAGCACGAAAGTGCGCAGCGGCACCTGGAAGACGCCCTCGGCGAGCACAAAAATTTTGAACGGGAATGGCGGAGGCAAGATGGCGGGGATGAAAACGCTCAAGAACGCGTGGCTTTCGACCCATTCCTTGATCTTTCCGGCGCGTCCGCCCGCGTGGCGGAGAAAGTAGGCTTCGCCGCCCTTTTTCGCGAGCAGATAGAGCCAAACACAACCGGCTAGAGAACCGATCGCCGCCATGGCAACGTAATAGGGCATACGCGCCGGATTCGTAAACGCAAGCTGAAAGACGAGCGCGTCGGTGACGAACGGAAACGAAAGCACCGAAGAATCAAGGAACGCGACGACAAAGAGGCCGCCGCCACCCATGACCGCGACAAATCTTTGTAGCCAGGCAGGTATTTTGGCTTGCTTCATGCGTGTGTGGCGTCCCGTAAAAACCGACCGATTGTAACAGAGTCAGCGCAAACACCCTTCCGCGTCGGGTGACGCGAAACAGGAATCGCAAATTGCCGATTCCGCGCCGGTCAGCTAGAATTCACGCTTGAGCAATTCCCCTCAGGCAACGCCACTCCTTGATCCGTTGAACGAGCGTCAGCGCGAAGCTGTGCTTACGACGGAAGGACCGCTGCTCGTCCTCGCCGGCGCCGGAACGGGCAAGACGCGCGTGATCACGTATCGCACCGCGTATCTGATCGAGAAAGGCGTGCCCGCGAACGCGATTCTAGCGGTGACGTTCACGAACAAAGCGGCGGCGGTGATGAAAGAGCGCATCGGAGATTTGCTGCGGTCAAGCGGGCGCGACGCTGCGGAGGTGTGGGTCTCGACATTTCATTCTTTTTGCGCGCGATTGCTGCGGCGCGAAGCGCTGAACGCCGGGCTGCCACGCGATTTCGCGATTTACGACGACGACGACCAGACCGCCGCCGTGAAGCGCACCTTACTGCTGCTCGATCTCCCGGCCGAAGACTACCCGCCACGGAGTATCCGGGCGCAAATCAGCCACGCGAAGAATCACGGGACGACTCCTGACGAGATGGAGTCGAGCGCGGAGATCGCTCGCGACGAATCGCGCAAGGACGTTGCGAGAGTATTTCGCGCCTACAACGAAATGCTGCGCAAGGCGAGCGCTCTCGACTTCGACGATCTGCTGCTGCGGGCCGTGGAACTGCTCCGCGAGAATGCCGCCGTGCGCGCGGCCTGGAACTCCCGGTTTCAATACCTGATGGTGGACGAATTTCAGGACACAAACGCTGCGCAGGAAGAGCTGGTGCGGCTGCTGGCGGGACCACGAAAAAATATTTGCGTGGTGGGCGACGAAGATCAATCCATCTACGGGTGGCGCGGAGCGCGCGCGGGCAACTTGAAACGTTTCACCGAGGACTTTCCCGGCGCGAAAATTATCCGGCTCGAGAAGAACTACCGGTCGACGCAGAAAATCCTGGATGCTGCCGCCGCGGTGGTGGACAACAACGCCGACCGGCTGGGAAAAACGCTGGAAGCAACTCTCGGACCGGGCGATGCGCTGCGGTTTTTCGAGGCGCAGGATTCGATTGCTGAGGCGGAATTCATTAGCGGCGAAATCTCGTCGTTGGTGCGAAATGATTCGGACGCGCGAGCGGCCGTGCTTTACCGGACCGGCGCGCAGTCGCGATCGTTCGAAGAAGTTTTGCGGCGGCTGGGAATTCGATATCGCGTGGTGGGAGGCTTCAGCTTTTACGAGCGGGCGGAAGTGAGGAATGCGCTGGCATACGTCCGGCTGTTGCTGCATCCCGAGGACGACGTCGCGCTGCTGCGCGTGCTGAACGTGCCGCCGCGCGGAATCGGCGCCGCCACCGTGGCCATGCTCGAAGCGAGTGCGAGAGAGAACAGCAAGCCGTTGTGGGAAGTAATCCGCGCGGGCGAGTTTGCGACGGGCAAGAAACTGAGCAACGCCCTTCATTCCTTTCGTGAGCTGATCGAACGGCTGCGGGAAGAATGCGCAGACCTTCCTCCCGCGCAGCTGATCGAGCGAGTGCTCGACGGCACCGGTTATCTCGGCTGGGTGGAGCAGCAAGACAATCTCGACCACTCGTCGCGCGCTGAAAATTTGCGCGAGCTATCGAACGCGATGGCTGAAGCGACTGAGCAGGGACAAACGCTCGAAGATGTGCTCGACGCGGCAGCGCTCGTGGCCGACTCGGATGCGTACGATCCGACGATTCCAGTTTCGCTGATGACGCTGCATAGCGCGAAAGGACTCGAGTTCGACGCGGTCTATCTCGCCGGGCTCGAGGAGGGGCTACTGCCACACAGCCGGTCGGCGAACAGCCCTGGCGAACTTGAGGAAGAGCGGCGGCTGTTTTATGTTGGCATGACGCGCGCGAAAAAGTCGCTCGTGATTTCGCGCGCCGTCTATCGCCGCAGCTATGGCGAAGACCGGCTGCGAGCTTCGATGCCCTCGCGTTTCCTCGCCGAGATTCCGGCTGAGCTCATCGAAGCGGCGTCGGGCTCGCTCTCGGAACCAGGGGAGACGCGCCGTTATGAGGCGGATCCCGATTACTCCGATGGTTATTCGTACGGCCGCACACGAACGCCGTATGGCGCGGGTCGCGCCGCCGGCGCTGGCGCGGGGGGATCGAGCTACTCTTCGACCTCACGGACTTCTTCACGTACCTCGTCACGTACCGCGTCACGCACTTCGTCTGGGACATCGCAACGAGCCTCAAGCAAGGATCCGCTGATCGGTGCACGAGTGCGGCATTCCAAGTACGGGTTGGGCACGATCATTGACGTCGAGGGCGAAGGCGAGGAGAGAAAGCTTACGGTCAGCTTTCAGGATTACGGCCCGAAGAAACTCATCGAGCGATATGCGAATCTCCAGCTTGCATAGCCGCTCGCAACACGGGCGCACCGAGCGCAACCAATCACAAACGCGCGCGTGGCGGCGCGAACTGCTGTTAGCATGAGGGCGTTCGCGGCCTGCGTCGCGGGTTGCGCGGAAACGTGGCGCGTTATAGAGTTTTTCACTCTCGCAGGGGAAGGTGCCGATTGGGCCGACAGATTTTCCGCACCAAAGACATCGACCAGCTGATCTCCGATTCGCAGGAACCGGAGAAGCGGCTCAAGAAAACGCTCGGCGCGCTGAGTTTGACGTCGCTGGGCATCGGCGCAGTAATCGGCTCGGGCATTTTCACCGTGATCGGCACGGCGATCGCGGGACAGAAGATGCAGTTCAGTTCAATCCTCAACGCCCCACTGCTTGAGTACCTGATTTACCATTCGGCATCGTTCGGACGCCCTGGCGCGGGGCCCGCGATTGCGCTGTCGTTTGTTTTGGTTGCGATTGCGTGCGGATTTGCGGCGCTCTGCTACGCGGAACTGGCCGCGATGATTCCGATCGCCGGGAGCGCCTACACGTACACGTACGCCACAATGGGCGAACTGATTGCGTGGATCATCGGCTGGGACTTGATTCTCGAATACGCCGTCTCGAACATGGCGGTGAGCGTGGGATTCTCGGCGCACGTCGTGAATCTGCTCGATTACTTCGGCATCCATGCGAGCCTGCGTTGGATTTCGCCCGCGTACCTGCCGGCCGGACTCTCCGACCTGCAAAATAATGTGCTGTACGAGCCGGGCTGGCACTTCGGCTTCAACCTGCCCGCGTTCATCATCGTGATGATCCTGACGATGATTCTCGTGCGCGGCATTCGCGAGTCGGCGGAAACCAACAACGTGATGGTGATCTTGAAGATCGTCGCCATCATGGTGTTCATCATTTTCGCCTCGCATTTGATTCACCCCGCGAACTGGCATCCCTTCGCTCCCAACGGCTGGCCCGGAATTTTGACCGGTGGCTCGATCGTCTTCTTCACGTACATCGGATTCGATTCCGTTTCTACCGCGGCGGAGGAATGCAAAAATCCGCAGCGCGACCTGCCCATCGGAATTATCGCCACGCTCATCATCTGTACGGTGCTGTACATCGGCGTGGTCGTCGTGCTCACCGGGCTTGTTCCGTGGCAATCGCTTCTGGACGATGCCGCACCGGTTGTGAACACGATGAAAAAACTTCACTTCGGTTCGATCCAGTTGATCGTGCTGATTGGCGCGCTGATGGGAATGATCTCGTCGCTGCTCGTTTTCCAATTGGGACAGGCGCGCGTGTGGTTCGCGATGTCGCGCGACGGATTACTGCCAAAGCTATTCAGCCGGGTGCACAAGGAATATCGCACGCCGGATTTCTCCACGTGGGTCGCGGGTTTCGTGGTGGGAATTCCGGCGGGCTTGCTGGATATCGGGACGCTCACCGACCTGTCCAATATCGGGACGCTCTTCGCGTTTGGACTCGTGGCTGCCGGCGTGCTCATTCTCCGTTATAAACAGCCAGAACGTCCCCGTGCGTTCCGTGCTCCGGGCGGTTTGACGGCGCCGATTGCAACGATCCTCACATGCTTGCTGCTGATGGCGGGACTGCCGATCGTAAGCTGGATTCGATTCTTCGTTTGGCTGACAATCGGCTTGTGCCTCTATTATTTCTACGGACGGCGGCACAGCCAGCTCGCCACGCGGAATCAGGCCGCGCCGGGCACGAAAGGAGGCGATGTCTGATGCGGTTGCGACTTTGCCTCGGGCTCGCGCTGCTGTCGCTCATAATTTTTCTGAGCCTGCCCTCGACATTTGCCTGGGGTGAAAACGCACAGCGCCTGATCACGAACAAGGCCGTGGATACGCTTCCGGACGACATTCGGCCGTTCTTCGAGGCGAATCGCCAGTACCTGGTGCAGCATGTCACCGATCCGGAGCACGCGCAGCGAAAAGATCCGGCCCTCGACAATACCGAGTTCATCAAGCTCGACCATTACGGCCAGTTCCCTTTTTCGACCTTGCCGCGCGCTTACACGGCGGCTGTATCGAAGTATGGCCGCCGTAGCGTCTATACGTACGGAGTGCTTCCCTGGCAGGTGGGCACTTACAGCAAGAAATTGACGGACGCATTTCACGATCGCAATTGGGCCGACGCGCGGCTTTCGGCGGCACTTCTGGCGCACTACGTCGCCGAATCACACGATCCCTTTAATACGACGATGAATTGGGACGGCAAGCTCTCGAATCAGCTCGGAGTGAACGAAAGGTTCGGGTCCGGGCTTGTGGACCGTTTTCAATTGTTCTTTTTTGTGAAACCCAACGAGGCGGTCTACATTCACGATCCGACCGACCATGCGTTTGAAATGGCGTTGACCGCCCACTCGTTGCTCGAGAGCGTGCTCCTATCGGACCTCCGCGCGCACCAGGGCCTATCCGGTTATCCCGACGAATACTACGATCGTTTTTACGCGCAAGCCGGAACCGTTCTGGTTAAGCAGCTTTCGGATGCTTCGACCGATCTCGGCTCCTATTGGATGACCGCGTGGATCAACGCGGGGCGCCCGCAATTGCCGGGGCAATAGTCTGACGTGGCCACGGAACACAACCCGCAGCCTTCGATCGTAGCAACGCTTCCCAAAGCAGAACTGCACCTGCACCTCGAGGGCTCGATCCGCCCCGACACCGCGGTTGAATTGGCCGCGCGGCACGGCGTAAAGCTCACTCGCGAAGACGTACTGGCGCGCTACAACTACTCCGATTTTGCGGGCTTTATCGAAACCTTCAAATGGATCACGTCATTCCTGCGGAGACCAGACGACTACGCTCTCATCACGCGTCACCTGGCCGAAGAGCTCCTGAGGCAGAACGTCGTCTACGCCGAGATAACGATTTCCGTCGGAATCATGCTGCGACGGATGCAGAACGTGGAAGCGAATTTCGAAGCGATTCGCGATACGGCGCAGAGCGTACCGTTCCGCCGGCTGCGAACCGCGTGGATCTTCGATGTTGCGCGGCAATTCGGCGCGGAGGCCGCGATGGAGGTGGCGCGCTGGGCGTCGAAGCTGCAAACGGCCGGTGTCGTGGCGTTCGGAATGGGCGGCGACGAATTGTCCGTGCCAGCCGCAAGCTTTCGACCCGCATTCGATTTCGCGCGTGGCGACGGGCTGCGAATCGTCTGCCATGCCGGGGAAATTGGCGGCGCCGAATCGGTTCGCGAGGCGGTGGAAATTCTGGGCGCCGAGCGAATCGGGCACGGAATCGCCGTCATGCACGATCCATCGCTGGCTGAATCGCTCATCACTCGCCGGGTTGTCCTCGAAAATTGCCCCACCAGCAATCTGTGCACCGGCGCACTCGCGAAGCAAACGGGCAAGCCGGTCGCGTCGCTCAAAGATCATCCGTTGCCGAAGTTTCTCGAGCAAGGGCTTCTGGTGACGCTTTCGACGGATGATCCCGGCCTCTTCCACACCGATTTGCTAAACGAGTACGCCCTCGCCGAATCGCTGGGGCTTTCTAAAAAACAGATGCTCGACCTGACGGAAAATAGTTTCAACACGGCATTTCTGCCCCCGCTGGACAAGCGCGAGTATCTCGAAAATTTTCGTGCAGCGGCAAAAGCGGCGGGGTTGGTATAATCGCAACGATGAAAGCACATGTCTGGGTAATGTTGAAGTCCACGGTTCTCGATCCGCAGGGCCAAACCATTCAACGAGCATTGGCGTCGCAGGGATTCGCGAAGGTTCAGGACGTCCGGCAAGGCAAGTTCTTCGTTCTGAATCTCGATGGAATGGGCCGCGAGGAAGCCAAGAGTCAGGTAGAGCGGATCGCGAAGGATGTCCTGACGAACCCTGTGATCGAGGAATTCCGCTTCGAGATTCTGGAATAGCCCACTTCCCCGCACCTCCTTCGAACGCATCTGCGGATTGGACAACGAATCGCTGCCACTCCTTGTCTCAACAATCCGATGTGCTAACCTATTTATTGTCGGGCGGCTGCAAGTCGTAACTCTCGGCGAAGCTCCAGGAGCAAATTACCGTGTGCGGAATTGTGGGTTACATCGGTCCCAAGGCCGTGGTGCCGCTGGTCATTGAAGGATTGCGCAAGCTCGAATATCGCGGCTACGACTCGGCGGGGATCGCTGTCGTCGGCAAGAATGGAAAGCTCGAGATTCGCCGCGCCTCGGGAAAGCTGAAGAATCTCGAAGATCTACTGACCAAATCTCCGATCGACGGCGTATATGGCCTCGGACACACGCGCTGGGCCACACATGGCCGCCCCACGGAAGAAAATGCCCACCCGCATCGAGATTGCACCGGAGAAATCGTCGTCGTCCACAATGGGATCATCGAGAATTACCTCGAACTGAAGCACCAACTGATCGAAGAAGGCCACAAGTTCCAGACCGAGACGGATACGGAAATCATCGCGCATCTGATCGAGAAATATTCGAAGAATGTGCCGCTGGAAAATGCGGTGCTGGAGACTGTCAAGCTACTCGACTGGCGCCTACGCGCTCGTGGCCATGTCCACGCGCGATCCGAACAAGATCGTCGCCGCCCGGCTCGGTCCGCCGGTGGTGATTGGGCTGGGCCAGGGCGAGTTTTTTGTGGCGAGCGACATTCCCGCAATCCTATCGCACACGCGCGAAGCATTTTTTATGGGCGACGGTGAAATCGCGATTCTCACATTGAGCGGCGTGCGGGTGGTTGATTTCGAGAACCGTCCGGTGACGCCCAAGGTCCAGCACATCACCTGGGACCCAATCATGGCGGAGAAGGGCGGCTTCAAGCATTTCATGCAGAAGGAAATTTTCGAACAGCCGCGGTCCGTGCGCGACACACTTCTGGGCCGAATCTCGCAGGAGACGGGCAAAGTCTTCCTCGACGAAATGGATATTTCCGAAGAGGAGTTCCGGAAATTTCGCGAAGTGAAGATCGTCGCGTGCGGCACGAGCTGGCATGCGGCGCTGGCCGGAAAGTTCATGATCGAGCGCCTGGCGCAAATCCCCGTGGAAGTGGACTACGGCAGCGAATTCCGCTATCGCGATCCAATCATTAACGAGAACACGCTCGTGATCGCCATCAGCCAATCGGGCGAGACGGCTGACACGCTCGCAGCGCAGCGGGAAGCCCGGCTAAAGGGCGCTAAAATTTTGGCGATCTGCAACGTGGTGGGCTCGATGCTCACGCGGGAGGCGAACGGCACGATTTACACGCACGCCGGCCCGGAAATTGGCGTCGCTTCCACCAAAGCATTCACCGGCCAGCTGACGGCCTTGATTTTGACCGCTCTGTACCTCGCGCAGGTGCGCGGCAAACTCACCTCCGCCCAAGCCGAGACGCTGATGCAGGAATTGACTCGAATTCCGCACAAGATCGAAACGATCCTGCAGCGCGACGCCGAAATCGAAGAACTGGCGCGGCAATTCTTCCGCCACACCGACTTTCTGTATCTCGGCCGCGGCATTCACTACCCGATCGCACTTGAGGGCGCCCTGAAGCTCAAGGAAATTTCCTACATTCACGCCGAAGGATATCCTGCCGGCGAGATGAAGCACGGCCCGAACGCGCTGATTGACGAGAATCTGCCGGTGGTAGTAATCGCTACGCGCGACGAATCCGATCCGGCTTCGATGACGCGCTACGAAAAAACGGTTTCGAATTTGCAGGAAGTGAAAGCTCGCGACGGAATCGTGATCACCGTTGTCACCGAAGGCGACCGGCTCGCGCGCGGCTCCTCGAATCACGCGATCGAAATTCCGGCCGCTCCCGAGTTGCTTTCGCCGATCCTCGAAATCATCCCGCTTCAGCTTCTCGCGTATCACATCGCAGTGCGGCGTGGCTGCGATGTGGACCAGCCCCGCAACCTGGCGAAGTCCGTTACCGTGGAATAAACTTCTCGCCGCGCGGGCATTTTCATTAGAATACGAAGTATGAAAGACGCCGCAATCGCGAGACGGGCCGTTCTTCGCTGGCTTGTTATGTTTTCGCTCGGGCTTTGTGCTGCTACGTCCCGCGCGCAGGCTCAATCCCCGGCACCGACCACGCCGTACAAGCTCGCGACAATGAAATTCACCGGCTTGCAGCGATTCAACGAGGCCCAGGCTGGCAAAGCTACCGGGCTACAGATCGGCGATTCGGTGACGCAAGCGCAACTGACAGCGGCCGTGGACAAGCTTGCGAAATCGGGTGCATTCGAAAACGTCTCGTTCCGCTACTCCGCCGATCGAAACTCGCTGAATGTTGACTTCCAAGTGACGGAAGTCTCGAAGCTCCTGCCCTGCATCTTCGACAATTTCGTGTGGTTCTCCGATGCGGAATTGGATAAGGCGCTTCGAAACCGCGTCTCGTTCTACGCAGGGGGCGTGCCGGAATCCGGCACCACTGCGGAAGATGTCCGCATCGCACTGCGAGATTTGATTCGCGCCAGCGGCGTGCCGGGCGACGTGACTGCCATCCCATCGGTGGCTGGATTGGGCCAACCCGTCAGCGCGTTCGTTTATTCCGTCACGGGCGTGGCGATGCCGATTCGAAGCGTTCATTTTGCGGGCAGCGCTGCGATTTCTGCCGGCAACCTCGAAGCCGCTTCGTCGCAGATGATGGGCCGCGATTACTCGGTGAGCTACGTCAGCGAATTTGCGAAGGCGGGTCTCGTTCCGCTCTATCGCAGACAGGGCTACCTTCGCGCTCGATTCGAGAAGCCCTCGGGTAAACCTCTGCACGAAAATAGCGCCGGAGCGGTCCAGGAAGTCACCGTCAATTTATCCGTTGAAGAAGGCTCGGAATTTTACTGGAAGAAAGCTGAGTGGACGGGCAATCGCATTTTCACCGCCGAAGAACTTGATCGCCTTCTGGGAATGACTTCCAAGGAAGTGGCCAACCAGGAAAAAATCGACGCCGGCCTCACTGCGGTAAAGCGGGCCTACGAAACGCGCGGATTCATCGAGGCGGCAGTAAAACCAAAAGAGGTTCTCGACGATAGCGCGCGACTCACCACGTACACCGTCGCAGTAGACGAAGGCGCGCAATTCCATCTCGGCATGGTTCGTTTCGAAGGGCTCCCGGAATTCGCATCCTTGGAGCTGCTGAAGAATTGGCAGCTCAAAACGGGGGACGTGTATGACGCGTCCTATCCCGGCACATTCGTATCGAAAGTTGCGCTCGGCAAGCTAAAGGAATTGGGAATCGAGAGGGCCAACGTAACCGTGAAATCAAAGCCGGAAAAACAAAAGGCGAGTGTTGATCTCTACATTGATTTCCACTGATTGCCGCACGGCTCGAATCGCGATCTCCACTGTACTCGCCATCTTCTTCGTGTCTGCGGGCGCACCCGCGCACCAATCTGCGCAATCGGGCGGCGACCGCCTGGCCTCCGTGGTCGTAAGCGGCTCGCGCCGCTACAAGAGCCAGGACATCGCCGGCGCTACCGGGTTGCACACGGGAACGCCGATCACGCGGGATGAGCTTCAGTTGGCCGCCGACCGTCTGGCGCGCCTCGGCCTGTTCAAAGACGTGCAATATAAGTTTTCGAGCGGCCCAGGCGGCTTGTCGGTCGTGTTTGACCTCGCCGACGCGCCGACAGTGCCTGTGACGTTTGATAATTTCCCCAAGTTTTCTGACGACGAATTGAGCGCCGCGATCAAAAATGCCGTCGTGCTCTACGACGGCACCGCTCCGGAAATCGGCACGATTCTGCCGACGATGTCGAACGCAATCGAAGAACTGATCGCCACGCGCGGCTTGCACGCAACGGTGGCGCACTCGGTCGTCACGAGCCCGAGCGGAGCGCCGGTCCAACAGTTCCGCATTGACGGCGATGTCCTGCGGGTTGCGGACGTGGAATTTTCCGATTCGCTCGCCAAAGTGAATCCGGCGATTCAGCAGGGCCTTGCGCAGCTAATCGGCAAACCATTCTCGCGCAGCGCGATCGAACGATTCGAATTCGAGCAGGTTCGTCCCATTTACCTCACGCGTGCTTTCCTGCGCGTGAAATTTGGCCCGCCGACCGCGCGGTTCGAAGGCGACCCCACCAAACCTCTTCCCGACAAGGTCTTTGTGCTCGCTCCGATCGACCCAGGACCTGCGTACAAATGGGGCGGGGTCGAGTGGAGCGGAAATTCCCTGATCTCCACGGCCGAGCTGCAGGGATTCGTCGAATTGAAACCGGGTGAAGTGGCCGACGGCGTAAGAATGGAAGCCGGGTGGAATCGCGCGATCGATGCGTACGGCTCGCGGGGTTATCTCGATGCGAAGCTCACGCCGACTCCGCATTACGACGACAAAGCCGCGACCGTTGCGTATAGCGTCTCGGTCTCGGAAGGCCCGCAATACCACATGGGGCAGCTTGTGCTCACAGGCCTTTCCGCGGAAGGCGAGCGCCGGATTCGCACGGCGTGGCAGATTCCGCCGGGCGCCGTTTTCAATCGAGGCGTTTACGAGGAATTTGTCGAGCGCGGGGCGAAGGAAGCCTTTGTTGGCCTGCCCTTTCACTACGATAAGGTCGGGCGCTTTCTGCAAACGGATTCAAGTGCGGCGACTGTCGACGTCCTGCTCGATTTTCAGTAGGCCGATCGCGAGGGTATACTGGCTCAACATGTCTGAAAGGTCGCTTCCGATTGCAGCCGCGCCGATCAATCTGCCGCTCGACGAAATTGCCGCGTTGCGAAAGCAGCAGTCGCTCTTCGAGTCGCTTCGCTCGCTCGACTCCCTACTGATTGCATTTTCCGGCGGCGCCGATTCGGCGTACCTCGCTTGGGCGGCGAATTCCGCGCTCGGCGAACGCGCTCTCTCGATCACCGCGTTATCCGCG
Source organism: uncultured Acidobacteriota bacterium (assembly GCA_963711875.1). Taxonomy (GTDB): domain Bacteria; phylum Acidobacteriota; class Terriglobia; order Acidiferrales; family UBA7541; genus Palsa-295. Next base: position 829,105 of record CAVQFW010000006.1, on the reverse strand, counting down.
AGCTTTTCGCAGCACGACCGCGACCACGCATCCGAAGTCGCGCGCACCCTGGGCCTGCGCCATGAATTGATCGAAACCCGCGAGTTTGAAAATCCTCTCTACATCGCGAACAACGCCGACCGCTGCTATCACTGCAAAGACGAGCTATTCGACCAAATGGAGTCGCTTGCACGCGCGCGCGGATTCGCCGCCATTGCGTACGGAATCAATTCGGACGACACCCACGACTTTCGCCCCGGCCATCGCGCCGCGCACGAACACCGGATTCTCGCGCCGCTGCTGGACGCCTCGCTCGGTAAGTCCGAAATTCGCATGTTGTCGCGGCGAGCCGGCCTGCCCACATGGGATCGGCCAGCGTCGGCCTGCCTTTCCTCTCGCGTACCGTATGGAGTTGCGGTTACGCCTGCGCTGCTCGGGAAAGTGGAGCGCGCGGAGGCTGCGCTGCGCGAATTCGGTTTCCGGCAATTTCGTGTGCGCGCTCACGGCGAACTTGCGCGCATCGAAATAGCGCCGGATGAGCTGGCGCGCGGTCTCCAGCCGGAAATGGTGGAGAAAATCGCGCAAGGCGTGAAAGCGGCCGGCTTCGCTTTCGTCACACTCGATCTCGAAGGGTATCGCCAGGGTTCGCTCAATTCCCTTCTCGGCCGAAAATAGAACGTCAGCGCACGGCTTCGATCCGCGCGCTTCGCGCATCGCCATCGCGCCGCGGAACTTCCGGTTGCGTGTTCTCGTATATATCTGATAGGAAGAGTCGCCGGTAAGTGGGGCGCCTTTCACAAAACTTATGACGCATCGTAAATCACGCACATGGCTCGCGCTCGCAGCGCTTACCGCAGGCAGCCTAGGCGGATGCATTGTCGAACGCGGAGGCAATCGCGACGGTGGCGGCACTGGCCCGACCGTCAATGCCGATCGCAAATTCTCCGTCACCGGCCCGGTTCGAATCGAACTTACAAACGGCGCCGGTACGTCTCGCGTCATCGTGGGCGCCGCCAGTGAAGTCCAGGTTCACGCCGAGTTTTGGGCCAAGTCCCGGATGTTTCACGATGGCGAGCGCCGCGTTAGCGAAATCGCCGCGAATCCTCCTATCACGCAGGAAGGCAATTTCGTTCGCGTCGGGGGTTCGGGCGAGCGTTGGAGCGGCGTGAACGTCAACTACACGATTACGGTGCCGGTCGACACGCAAATTCGCGCGATGTCCGGATCGGGAACGCTCGAGGTGATCGGGATCAAGGGCCCCGCCAATTTCACGAATGGTTCGGGAACAATCAGAGCGTCCAAGATCGCTGGCGACGTTCAGGCAATTGCGGGCAGCGGCCACGTCCAGCTCTCGCAGATCCAGGGCGTCGTCCAGGTGACCGCGGGCTCCGGCACCATCGAACTCGTCGAAATTCATGGCGACATTCGCGCGCAGGCCGGCTCCGGCGATATCAAGATCACCAAGCCCGCGGATTCCGTAGAAGCAAACAGCGGCAGCGGCAGCATTACGCTCGGGCAGGTATCCGCTGATCTCCGGCTGCACACAAGTTCGGGCGACGTCACAGTGGAGGGCAATCCTCTGTCGAATACTTATTGGGACATGCGGACGTCATCCGGCAGCGTCACGCTCCACGTTCCCACCAACGCGGATTTTCGCCTGTATGCCCGCACCAGCTCCGGCGATATTGACACGCAGATCCCGATTACGATGGAAGGCACCACCGGAAAGCACGAGCTGCGCGCGCGCATAGGAGATGGCAAAGCGCGCGTCGAGATCGAAACCAGCTCCGGGAAGATTCTGCTCCGCTAGACCCCGCGCGCTCGCGCCAGACACATCCTCAAATCCAGGTTCCGCGTTAGAATAGTTCGTAGATGCGTTCCGCCCAGCTCATATTGTTTGGTTGCGCCTTTCTGGCGATTGCCGCTTCCACCGGCGCCCAAACGACCGCTTCACGCACGCCAGGATCGAAATCCGCGCCGGATTCCGGGACGAAAAAGGAAACGGAAGCCGAGTCGGAACTGCAGAAGGCGCTCAACTCCGCCGGAAACGACCGCGCCGCCCTCGTTCGCAATCTGAAAGATTATTTGCGGCGATTTCCAGACGCTCCGCGCAAAGCAGCGATCGATCGCGCCCTCGTGGAAGCTTGCCAGCAATTGCGTGACGACGACTGCGCTCTCGATTACTCCGAACAATTGATCGCGCTCCAGCCCGACGATTCCGAGATGATGTTACTCGCCGTTGCAATCCTCCAGCGCCGCGGAGACGATGCGAGTCTCGTGCGGGCGAGCGGATACGTCAGTCGCGTGCTCGATCGCGTCCAGAAATCTACGGCGGGTGAGCGGCCGGACCGAGCATCCCTCCGGGAGTGGCAGGAGCATCGCGACTCGGTTTTGAGCCAACTGTTCGTATTGCGCGGGCAAATCGAAAAATCGCAGCACGCCTATGACCCCGCGATCAAAGACCTGGAAATGAGCTACTCGCTTCGTCCGAACGCGGTAGCCGCAGAATCGCTCGGGGAAATCGCGGAGCTTCAAAAAGACCTGGCGCGAGCTATTCAAGAATATTCGCTCGCATTCGTGCTGCCCGAAAGCGGGCCGGCTGGGAAAGTAGATCGCGGCGAGGTCCGGCTGAAGCTGGGAAACGTCTGGAAGCAAACCCACGGCAGCGAGCAAGGACTCGGTGAGCAGATTCTGACGACGTACGATTACTTGAGGCCCACCGCCGTGAATGAAAGCCCTGCGGTACGGAATCGAGATGTTCACGATCCGTTCGGGTTTGTGCTCCGGCACGTGGACGGCACACCGCTGTTCCTCGCTCCCCTCAGAGGAAAAACGCTCGTGCTTAACTTCTGGGCCACCTGGTGCGGCCCATGCCACATCCTCGAGCCGATTTTCGCGCAGGTGGCAAAGAATTATTCGGGCGACCCGAACATCCTGTTTTTCGCGCTCAATACCGATGACGACGAGTCGCTCGTCGCGCCCTTCCTCGCCCGCGAAAAATGGAATGTTCCCATAGCTTTTGCCGACGGCCTGGATGACCTCCTCAAAGTTGAGACGCTTCCCACCGTGCTGATCATCGATCACAAGGGAAAGATTGTGTACCGCGTGGGAGGATTCGCGCCGGACACCTTCTCGGAGGAATTGACGACGGCGATCCAGTCTGCCATGACTCCGGGAAAATAATCGGCGGCGGAGCCGCGCTCGTTATGAGGACGGGGACGCAGGACGAGCGTGCTGCTTTTGCGCCGACTGGATTGCAGCCTTGATCGTGTTCACGTGAATGCTCACCGTATCTTCGAGCTTGCGAGCGTATCCGCCCGCAAGTGTGATCGCCACGGGGATTTGATTTCGTTGTGCGTAGCCAAGGACGAGCGCGTCCCGTCGCGCCAGGCCGTCCATCGTTAGCGCCAATCCGCCCAGCTGGTCTTCGCGGTAGGGATCCGCCCCCGCCACGTAAAAAAGCAATTGCGGTGAAAATTCATCCAACGATCGATGCAGGTATTTTTCAAGGATTGCCAGATAATCCGCGTCGCCCATGCCGTCCGGAAGATTAATGTCGACTGTCGAAGGCGGCTTCGGATACGGATAATTGTGCTCCTGGTGGATCGACAAGGTGAATACGGTACCGTCGCCGCCGAAAATCGCCGCAGTGCCATTTCCGTGATGCACGTCCGTGTCGACCACCATCGCGCGCTCAATCGCGCCGTCAAATTGCATTTTGCGAATCGCAACTGCCACATCATGAATCACGCAGAACCCTTCGCCGTGATCGGGATACGCGTGATGAAAGCCTCCGCCGATATTCGCCGAAGCGCCGTCGTCGAGTGCCCGCCGCGCTGCCAGAATCGAGCCGCCCGCCGCGAGCCAGCACGCTTCCACTAACTCCGTCGAATAGGGTATTTCCATCCTCATGATTTCGCTTCGCGTCAGCGACCCGCTCTTGAGCTTGTAAACATAGTCTTGCGAATGAACGCGCAAGATGTCTTCGTCGCTCGCGGGCTCGGGCTTGAGAAAATCTTCCGGCGTCGCGATGCCCTCTTGTAGAAGCCTGTCGTGAACGAGCCGGTATTTCTGCGACGGGAAGACGTGCGCGCCGAGATTCAAATCGTACCGGTCATCGTAAATCAACTTGAGTGGAAGCACGCTGGGAGCCTATCGCTAAGCTTTTTGAAACGCAAATTTCCCGCAAATCTACATCCCGAACGAACCAGCCCTGTAGAGCGCACTCGAGGAATTATGCTACCCTAGACGCCGATGCAACGCGCTCAAGCCATCCTGCTCGTTTTGGTGCTGTTCGCGGCGCCCCTCGCTCTACTTGCGCGCGCGTCGTCCGGAATGGGCGCGGACTGTAACAACCTCTGTTGCCTGCTTCATGGCTCGCACGCGTCGCATTCGCATGCGGCCCACACGGATTCGAAGGAAGAAGGCATGGCTTGCCACCGCGGAGATGCGGGCCGTGCTGCGCACTGCTCCATGAAATCGAGTCATTACGCGTGGGACTATGGATTCCTCGCTCCGATCGCTCCCACATCACCTTCGGCAATCGTACGGCTCGTGTTGCCGGCCCCATCGCGCGCCGATCTCGTGCAATCGATCGACGCGATTCCTTCCGCATTGATTTCTCCGCCGTTTGAACCTCCGCGCAGCTAACCGCCTTTCGCCCGTTTCACAAAACGAATAATAAAGGCGGAGGACTTCATGCGGAAGCGTGTGCAATGGTTCCGGCTCTTTTTGTTTGCGGCAGGTTTGCTCCTTGTTCCACAGTTGAAAGCTACGATCTTTGGAGATATTCGAGGCATCGTTCACGACCCGCAGCACCGCCCGATTGCGGGCGTCCAGGTAACACTGCAATCCACCACGTCCGCGTGGTCGCAAACGGTGCAGACCGATCAAGGCGGCGAATTTCATTTCGACGCCGTGGCCGTCGGCGAGTACAAGATCGCGATCACGCATCCCGGTTTCCGCGATATCGCCCAGCCACTCATCGTTACCTCGGGCAGTTCGCCCGTACTACATTTCGAACTCAAGCTCGCGAGCGCCACTCAGAGCGTGCAAGTAACGAGCGAGGAACAGCCGCAGGAAATTGACCCGGCATCCTCCACCTCGGAAACGCTCGTCACGCGATCCGATATCCAGTCATCTCCAGGCGCGACCAGGACAAACAGCTTGCAGATGATCACGAACTTCGTGCCAAGCGCGTATGTGGTCCACGATCAGCTTCATATTCGCGGCGGCCACCAAGTGAGTTGGCTGGTGGATGGCGTTCCCGTTCCGAATACGAGTATCGCGAGCAACGTCGGTCCGCAATTCGATCCGAAGGACGTGGACTATCTCGAAGTGCAGCGTGGCGGCTACACGGCGGATTACGGCGATCGGGTGTTCGGCGTGTTTAATGTGATCCCGCGCACCGGCTTTGATCGCAACAATGACATCGACATTCTTGCAACCTACGGCAGCTACAACCAAACCAACAGCCAGATCGATATGGGCGGCCACACCCAACGGTTTGCCTACTATGGAAGCGTCAACGTCAATCGCTCCGACGTGGCGCTGGAAACGCCCGTTCCGCAAATCATCCACGATCTCGGCGACGGCGTTGGCGGATTCGGCTCGCTCATTTTTAATTCGACGCCCAATGACCAGTTGCGGCTCGTCGCTTCCAGTCGCCACGACTTCTTCCAGGTGCCGAATACGCCCGAGCAGCAGTCGATTTGCCCGCAGCCGATACCGCCCGAGCCGAACTGCTCGGTTCGCGATGCCGATAACGAAAGCGATTCATTTGTAAATTTCTCATGGGTTCGCACGCTCAGTCCCGGCGCCGTTCTCACGGTTTCGCCGTTTTATCACTACAACAGTGCGCGTCTCACACCGGGCCCGAACGACACGCCCACCATCACCACCGACGATCGGGCTTCGAATTACATCGGATTGCAGACTTCTCTCGCGATCGTAAAAGGAAATAATAGTTTTCGCGGCGGCCTTTACGTTTACGGCGAGCATGACAACTTCTTCTTCAGCGTAACGCCGAACGACGAAAATGGCCGCGGCGATACCGACACGCAACGCCAGATCGTATGGGGCAATCTGGAGGCGGTTTTCCTGGAGGACCAGTACAGGCCCACCTCCTGGCTTAGCGTGAACGGCGGAGTTCGCCTCACTCACTTTTCGGGTTTGGTGAATGAAAATGCCGTCGACCCCCGCATCGGCACTGCCATTCGCATCCCGAAGGTGAACGCTATCTTGCGCGGATTCTACGGCCGCTACTACCAGGCTCCGCCGCTCGATACCATCTCCGGCCCGCTCCTGCAGCCCGGGTTTGCTTTTCTGCCGCTGCACGGCGAGCGCGACGAACAATGGGAGGTGGGAATCGCGGTTCCCTTTCGTGGCTGGACATTTGATGAAACCTATTTCCACACGGCCGCGCGCAATTTTCTCGATCACGACGTTCTCGGAAATTCAAACATCTTTCTGCCGCTCACGATCGACCACGCCCGCATTCGCGGCTGGGAGACAACGGTGCGCTCGCCCGAACTGTATCGTCGTGCGCGTATCCACCTCGCGTACTCTCACCAATACGCGCAGGGCGCAGGCGCCGTGACCGGCGGCCTTACTGACTTCACGCCCCCGGACATGGGATACTTCTTCCTCGATCACGACCAGCGCAATACGCTGAGCACGGGTTACGATCTGAGGCTTCCTCGAAGCGTATGGACGAGCGGAAACCTGAATTACGGCTCGGGTTTCCTGGAAGGCGACGGCCCGGCGCACCTTCCGTCGCACACGACGTTTGATTTATCGGTCGGCAAAAACTTCGGCGAGCGGTTTACGCTGTCGTTTACGGCGATCAATATCAGCAACAATCGCTATCTGCTCGACACGAGCAATACGTTTGGCGGCACGCACTACGTCGAGCCGCGCCAGTTCATCGGCTCGATTCGCTGGCGGTTTCACTACTAGCAGCGTTCGGCTCGGCCTGGAAAGGCTGGATCGAATGGCTTTCACGAGGAGGGACTAGGCTTTGCGCATCGCAGTACCACTCGCGATCGTCGTGGCGCTTTTCGCCTTCCTCCTCGGATGGCTCGTGTTCACCGGAATGAGCGCGCGCAGCGAACCCGGCGCAGTCGAAACCTATTTCGCTCGAACCCTGCAAAGGCTTTCGATCCCCAAGCAAGCGCGCGCGGCGAAGAATCCGATGGACGAATCGCCCGAAACCCTGGCCGCGGGCCGTCGCCACTTCGCCGATCACTGCGCCAGTTGCCACGCGAACGACGGCAGCGGCAAAACGGAGATGGGTCAAAATCTCTACCCGCGTGCTCCGGATATGCGGCTCGCGGAAACTCAAAACCTCACCGACGGCGAACTGTATTACATCATCGAGAACGGCATTCGCTTCACCGGCATGCCGGCGTGGGGACAGGGCGGACCGAACGACCACGAAACTTGGCACCTTGTGCTCTTTATTCGGCATCTGCCGCATCTAACCCAGGACGAGATAGCAGACATGAAGAATCACAATCCGCGCAGCCCCGCGGACATCGAAGAGGAACGGCTTGAAGAGGAATTTCTGAATGGGCGCTGAATCGAACGGATTTCAAAATCATCCGGAGGAGCAATCTTGCTAAACAGAATTCTCGCGCTATTCGCAATCCTTTCGTTCGCCACGGTCGCGCTGGCGCACGGAACGGAGAAGCACGTCGTGGGCACCGTGACGAAAATCACTGAGAGCGAAATCACCGTCGAGACTCAAACGAAAGACCTGCAAGTGGTGAAGATTGCGGCGGACACCGAGTTCGTAAAAAGCGGTGCGAACGCGACGATCAAAGACTTGAAGGTTGGCGACCGCGTAGTGATTCACGCGAAGCCGGTCGGCAGCGACCTGATCGCGCACGAAGTACGCTTCGGAAAGTCAGCGCCGGCCACCGCCGCGCCGAAGCCTCAGTAACCGCTTCTAATTTTCGCGCGCGAGGATGAAATCAGGGACAGCAAGGAGAGCCCTGCGGTAATCCGTATCGGGCAATTCGGCTAATGCGTCTTTCGCGCGAACGACATATTCACGCGCGAGTTTTGCAGCGCGATCGAGCGCGCCGGTTTCGCGTACGAGCCGCGTGATCTGTTCCGGGCGCACACTCACAAACCCGCGCTCTTCGAGCACTTTTGCGACAAGCCGCCGGCCGCCCGCGCCGTTGGCGTCATGGCCATTTCCATCGTGACCGTTTCCATCGCGGCCGTTGCCCGTCGGAAGCCTCTGACGCTTCGGCGCGCAGCGCGAAAATCAGCGGCAGCGTGACCTTGCCCTCTTTTAGATCGCTCAGCACGGGCTTCCCAAGTTGCTCCGGCGAAGCCGTAAAATCGAGCAGATCGTCAACGAGCTGAAATGCGAGCCCTGCATTCCGCCCATACTCGGCCAGGGCGTCTTCCACATGCTTTGGCTGCCGGCCGAGAACCGCGCCCAGCCGCGAGCACCCGCTGAAAAGGCACGCCGTCTTGCGGAACGCGAGCTCCGTGGCTTCCGTTTCGCTCAAATCGATTCGGCCCAGGCGCGTTAACTGCAGCAGTTCGCCTTCGACCATGCTCTGCGTGAGATCGATCAGAATATCGAGAATCGCAAAATTGCGTTCGCGCAGCGCCATCTCGAACGACTGCATATAAAGCCAGTCGCCGGCGAGAACGCTCATGTGATTTCCCCAACGGGCGTTGGCGCTTGGACGGCCGCGGCGCGTGTTGGCGCCATCAATCACATCGTCGTGGATCAGCGTAGCGTTGTGAATCAGCTCGACGACTGCGCCGAGACGAATCGCGCTGGGCCCCCGATACCCGGAAGCGCCTGCCGCGAGCAGCAGCAGAGCGGGGCGCAGCCTTTTGCCGCCGCCTTCGCGAAGGTAGCTCGAGATCTCCGATACCGGCTCGATCGCTGCCGCATTCTGCGCGGCGATTTCCCGCTCGACGAGCGCGAGGTCGTCGCGAACCAGTTCGAAAATTTCTTTCACCGTCTGGACAGCGAAGCCCATCGTCGATTTTTACCCTTTACCGGCCGCACGATCCCGCGAGCCAAGCCCGAAAAAGCGCTGAAAATTCGCAGCCGTCGCCGCCGCAACCTCTTCGCCCGGCAAGTCTCTCACATTCCCCAACGCTCGCGCTACCTCCACCACATAGGCGGGCTCGTTTCGCTTTCCGCGGCGGCCTTGAGGCGAAAGGAAAGGCGAATCGGTTTCGGTGAGAATCCGATCGAGAGGGAGTTGCTTCGCGACGTCGCGAAGCGGCTGCATTTTGGGATAGGTGACATTTCCTGCGAACGAAATCAGGAAGCCCATGTCGAGACCGCGCTTTGCTTCTTCGAGCGTTCCCGTGAAACAGTGGAAAATTCCGCCGAGGCCGCTCGATTTCCAGTCCCGTTCGATCATTTCCAGGCAGTCGGGCCACGCGTCCCGGCAATGAATCACGATCGGCAATTTCGCAGCGCGCGCCTGCCCGAGCTGGCGGCGAAACACCTGCTGCTGCACATCGCGCGGCGAGTGGTCGTAAAAATAGTCGAGACCCATCTCGCCCCAGGCTATTACGCGCGGATGTTTTCCGAGTTCGTCGAGCTTTTCGAAATGTTCCTCGGTGGCGAGTTGAGCCTCGTGGGGATGAATGCCGACGGTCGCGTAGATCCAGTCATGCTGCTCGGCAAACGGAATGGCGGCGTTCAAGCGGTCAGGTCCTGTTCCGCTGCCGATCGCGAGGAGCATCTCGATTCCCGCCTCGCGAGCGCGTCCGAGCATCGCGTCGCGGTCTTCGTCAAATTGCGGGAATTCGAGATGCGCGTGTGAGTCGACGATTTGCATCGATCGTCATTTCACCTTGGCGCCCGCGGGAATCTCTTCGGCGAAGGTGACGAGCACTGGCTTTCCGTCGGGGCCATCGGAGGCGGCGAGGAGCATGCCGTTCGATTCCTGCCCGCGCATTTTTCGCGGCGCGAGATTGGTGACGACCACGACTTTCCGGCCGACGAGTTGCTCGGGAGCGTAGGCGAGGGCGATTCCGGCGAGGACCTGGCGGACTTCGTCGCCGATATCCACCATCACTTTCAAGAGCTTGTCCGCGCCCTGAATTTTCTCGGCCGATTTCACGACGCCAACGCGCAGTTCGACTTTAGCGAAGTCGTCAATCGTGATTTTAGCGCCCGGTGCTGGTGCAGGTGCCGCCGCTGCGGCTGCACCGGCTGGAGTTGTGGCCGCCGCGGGAGTACTTGCGGGTGCGGCGGGTTCGGTGCTGCCGGGATTTCGAATTTCCTGTTCCATGGTTTCGATCCTCTCCGATGTTTCGTTTCTATCGACTCGTGGATATGTTGGTTCGAGCTTTCCGATCCGAGTCCCCGGCATCAGGCTTCCCCAGGGCGTCTCGTCTATCAACTGATCCTGCAGTTTGGCCGTCTGGCCGAGAGCCGCCCAGATTTTCTCGGTTGCATTGGGCAAAAACGGATAGAGAAGCAGGGTCACGATTCTCAAACCTTCGGAAGAATCGTACAAAATCCCGTCGAGAAGTTTCTTCTGATGCGGATCGGCGGCCAGATCCCAAGGCTTGGTGTCCGTCACAAATTTGTCGATCGTCGCGATCAACGACCAGATCTTTTCAAGCGCGCCGCTGAAATTGTAGCTGTCGATCAGCTGGCGAGCTTCGCCGCGAACGACGGCGGAGCGGTTCAGGATCGTCTGATCGGAGGCGGGTGGAAACGGCGGATCGGGAATCTTCCCTTCGCGATATTTTTCGACCATGGTCAGAATCCGGCTGGCCAGATTACCGAGACCGTTGGCGAGATCGGAATTGTAGCGAGTAATCAGCGCGTCGCGGCTGAAATTGCCGTCCTGGCCGAAGACGACTTCGCGCAGGAGGTAATAGCGCAGCGCGTCGTTGCCAAGGACTTTTACGATGGGCTCGGGATAGGCAACGTTGCCCTTCGATTTGCTCATTTTTTCTTGCTCGAAGAGGAGCCAGCCGTGCGCGAACACGTGGTGCGGCAGGGGCAATTCCGCAGCCATCAAGAACGCCGGCCAGTAGACGGCATGGAAGCGAATGATTTCCTTGCCAATCATGTGCAAATTGGCTGGCCAGTAGCGGCGAAACTCTTCAGTGCCCTCTTCGCCGGAGCCAAACCCGATTCCCGTCATGTAGCTCGTGAGAGCGTCGTACCAGACGTAGAAGACGTGCTCGGGATCGTCCGGCCACGGAATTCCCCACTTGATCGATTTGCGGCTGATGGAGATGTCCTTGAGGCCGCTCTCAACGAAACTTTTTACTTCATTCATGCGGAACGCGGGCTGAACGAAATCGGGGCACTCTTTGTAGAGAGCCAGCAATCGGTCTCCATACGCAGAGAGACGGAAAAAATAGTTCTCTTCCGAGATCAACTCGGCCGGACGGCCGCAGGTAGGACAGTCGGCCGGCTCAGGCGTATCGCTTACGTAGAGATTGTCGTAGATGCAGTAGCGGCCTTCGTATTTCGATTTGTAAATCGCGTGAGGCGAGCGGCGCATCGTGCGGCGAACAAGCGTCTGCACGGAGCGGGCATGCTGCATCGAAGTGGTGCGTATGAAATTCGTGTAGCCGATGCCCAGCAGTTTCCAAAGCTCCTGAAAGATTTTGCAGTTGCGGTCAACCAACTCCGCTGGACTGATGCCGAGTTTTTCGGCGGCCCGTTCGATGTTGACGCCGTGCTCGTCAGTTCCCGTGAGGTAAGAGACATCGAAGCCGCACATGCGTTTGTGGCGCGCGATCACATCGCAAACGATTGTGGTATAGGCGGAGCCGACGTGAGGCCGCGAGTTCGCGTAGTAAATGGGCGTCGTAAGGTAGTACTTCGGCCGGGAGTCGGGAATGTTCGGATTTTGCATGGATTATTTGTGCTGTTCCGTTTTCTGGAATTCGCGCTTCTGGAATTCGCCTTTTCTTCTGAAATTCAAAGGTGGCGGCGGCGATCACCTGTTTCAGCGGCACTCCGCGCTCGGCCGCGATTCGCTGGCAATCTTCGTACTCGGGAGTGGCATTCAGAATTGTGCCATTCATCCGGGAAATTTTCATGCGCACGGAGCCGAGCGGCGTCTCGACGGGAATGAGTTCGCGGTCGAGCGTTTTGCGGCGGACGTCGTACGTGCGGACGCCGATCGTGGTTGTCTCGCTGAAAATCAGGTCCATGAGCCGGCTGACGTTGTGCGGTTCGCTCAGGATTGTAACGAGTTGGCCCGGGCGATTTTTTTTCATTTGCACAGGTGTAGAAAAAACATCTAGAGCGCCGGCGGCGAGGGCGCGCTCCGCGAAATAACCGTAGATTTGCGGGCTCATGTCGTCGAGGTTTGTTTCGATCACGGTGACGGGTGAATCCCAGCGCTCGCCTTTTTCAGATTCAGTTCGGTCGCCGATCAGCAGGCGGAGGACGTTGGCTTTCTCGCGTAAATCAGCGCTGCCTGCTCCGTAGCCGATTGTGCGAAGCGTCATCGGCGGAATTTCGGAGTAGCGAGTCGAGAGCGTGGTGGCGATGGCGGCGCCGGTGGGCGTGACAAGTTCGCGCTCGATGCCGCTCGAATACGTGGGCGCGCCGCGGAGAAGTTCGGCGGTGGCCGGCGCAGGCACCGGAAGCAGGCCGTGGGCTGTTTTTACTTGTCCACCGCCGACGTCGAATGAGGAGCACGCGAACTCGTCAATGCCCAGGAGATCGAAGCCGATGGTGGCGCCGACGATGTCAACGATTGAGTCGATCGCGCCCACTTCGTGAAAGTGTACTTTTTCGACTTCGACGTTGTGGACTTTCGCTTCTGCCGCGGCAAGGCGCTCGAAAATTTTCTTCGCGCGAGCGGCGGCGCGCGGCGCAAGATGGGCGTCGCCAATGCGCTGTAAGATGATCGAGAGGCCGCGGTGATGATGATCTTCCCCGGTGGCGACTTTTACCTGCGTAGCGAAAATTGCGCCGCGCTTCACTTTTTCGGCTGAGATCGTCCAGTTATCGAGGCCGAGCTTGCGGAGCTCGGATTCGATTTGGCGGAGGTCAGCGCCAGCGTCCACGAGGGCGCCGAGGACCATATCGCCACTGATGCCGGAGAAGCAGTCGAAATATGCGATGCCGAGGCTTTTCATGCGCTCTTTGGTGAAATTTTCGCTGGAATGCGAAAAAACGATACTAGTCTGCCCGGTAAGTAGTGTCAAATGTGCGGGCCGCGCGGAGATCGGAGACGGGGTCGGCGGCGATTGCGGCCACGCCCGCTAGCGGCGGCGCCGGCGCTACAAAGTCAAAAGAGGGCGGACGCAAGGGATTTAGTTATAATCGCGGGATTCGTTTGAGTCGAGGAGGCTTGTGTATAAAGCGGTCGAAGAGCGGATTCGGAAGGCGCTGCGGCACCATATTCATGAGCGGTACAAAACCGACGTGCCGATTGCGACGGAGCGGCCGCCGAAGCTTGCGATGGGCGAGGTGGCGTCGCCGCTTTGTTTTGAGCTGGCGAAGCAATTGAAGAAACCGCCGCGCGGGTTGGCGCAGGAGATCGCGAATTCGCTGAAGCGGATTCCCGGCGTGGCGCGAGTGGAAGTGGCCGGAGGCGGCTATTTGAATTTCTTTTTTGACCGGGCTGAGTTTTTCCGCGGCGCTCTCGAGGAAGCTAGGCCGGAGGCAACTGAGGCCGGAGCGCGCGAGGAGAACGCTGCGAAGACGATCGTCGAGCATACGGCGATCAATCCGAACAAGGCGGCGCACATCGGGCATCTGCGGAATGCGGTGCTGGGGGATACGTACGTGCGGCTGCTGCGGCATGCCGGGCGGCGCGTCGAAATTCAGAATTACATTGATAACACGGGCGTGCAGGTGGCGGACGTGGTGCTTGGGTTTCTGAATCTCGAAAAGAAATCGGTGGAGGATGTGCGAGCGCTCACGCTTCAGCCGCGATTCGATTACGTATGCTGGGATTTGTACACGCGAGTGACGCATTTCCTGGCGGAAGACAAGGCGCGGCTCGAGCTCCGAGCGCACACGCTGAAGGAGATTGAGGACGACACGGGCGAAGCGGCGAAGATGGCTGAGCTTGTGTCTACGGCAATCGTACACCGGCATCTTGAGACGCTCGACCGGTTGGGGATTGATTACGATTTGCTCTCGCAGGAGAGCGAGATTCTACATTTGAAATTCTGGGACGCCGCGTTCGCGCTTTTGAAAGAGCGTGGAGCGATTCAGATGGCCACGTCGGGGAAGAACGCCGGATGCTGGGTGATGCAACTTCCGTCTGACAAAGAAAAAACCGAAGGCGCGGAGGGCGACGAAGAACCCGCGGAGCTGGCGGATGCAAAAATCATCGTGCGCTCGAATGGAACGGTGACGTACGTCGGAAAGGACATCGCGTATCACCTGTGGAAGTTTGGCCTGCTTGGCCGCGATTTTCACTACCGGCGATTTCACACGCACCCGGACGGACACGAGGCGTGGGTCACCTCGAGCGAAAGCGATGATGCGGGCGCGCCATCGTTTGGTCATGCGCACGATGTGTTCAACGTGATTGATTCGCGCCAGGCTTACCCGCAGCAAGTGGTGGTGGCGGGTTTGCGCGCGCTTGGATTTGCGGAGCAAGCGGACCGGCTGAAACATTTTGCGTACAACGTAGTGGCGCTGACGCCGCGGTGCGCGCGCGAGATGGGATACGAGATCGCGGAAGAAGACGCGAAAAAGCCGTACATCGAAGTCAGCGGGCGAAAGGGACAGGGCGTGAAGGCCGACGACCTGCTCGACCGGCTGGAGGCGAGTGCGCGGGCCGAAGTGGACTCGCGTCATGCGGACGCGCCGGAAACGGAGCGCGAGGCGATTGCGCACGCGGTGGCGATTGGGGCGTTGCGATATTTCTTGCTGCGATTTACGCGTTCGACCGTCATTGCTTTTGATTTCAAGGATGCGCTGAGCTTTGAAGGGGAGACGGGACCCTATGTGCAGTATGCGGTGGTGCGGGTGAACGGGATTTTGCGGAAGGGCGCGGAGGAGAATCCAAAATTTGCGGCGGAAGATGCGGCGAATCTGGCACGGCTCAAAAGCGGCGAACTCGACGCGGCGAAATTCCTGGCGGCGCCCGGTGGAGACGATTTGTGGGATTTGGCGGTGATGGCTGGAGCGCTGGACGCGCGCGTGGAGCAGGCGGTGTCTGCGCAGGAGCCGGCGTTTGTTGCGCACTATGCGTTTGAGTTAGCGCAGGCGTTTAATGCGTTTTATCACAAGCACCATATTCTGTCGGAGGAAGACGCGGAGAAGCGCGCGTTTTTGATGGCGTTGACAGCGGCCGTGCGGGGGCAGCTTGTGAGGACGCTGGGGTTGTTGGGGATTGTGGCGCCGGAGAAGATGTAGAGCGGAGTTAATTTCAAAGCGGCGGTTGCACGTGTAAATGAGCCGGCTGGAAGCCGGCGGTACGAACTGCGACGGCGAAGGCGACGCATTCCGCAGCGCTTGCGCTTCGTGACGAAAAATCCGCTACAACTTCATTGCAAAATCTACGATGGAGCGGATTGCCACGCCTGTGGGGCCTTTGGCTAGCCACGGGCGGCCTTCGTCGACCCAGCAGGTGGCGGCGATGTCGAGGTGGATCCACGGCGTTTCCTCGGCGAATTCTTTTATGAACCATGCGCCGGTGCTTGCGCCGCCGCCTTTGCCACTGCCGGTGTTGCGAATGTCGGCGATATTGCTTTTGATCATTTCCTGAAACTCTTCATCCATTGGCATGGGCCACATTTTTTCGCCGGCGGATTTAGCGCTCTCGAGGAACTGGTCGAGATATTCGCGCGGCGTGCCGAAAGCGCCGACGTGAACGTTGGCGAGAGCGACCTGGATCGCACCGGTGAGAGTGGCGGCGTCAATGATGTGAGTGACGCCGAGTTTTTTGGCGTATGTCACGCCGTCGGCGAGAACCATGCGGCCTTCAGCGTCGGTATTGATCACCTCGATTGTTTTTCCGGACATGGCGACCTGCACGTCCCCCGGCTTTTGCGCGCGGCCTCCCGGCATATTTTCGGTGGCGGGCATCACGGCAATCACGGAGATCGACGGCTTTAGGAACGCGAGGGCGCGCATGGCGCCAATCATTGTGGCGGCGCCGCCCATGTCGTACTTCATCTTTTCCATGTTGTCGGCGGGCTTGATAGAGATGCCGCCGGTATCAAAGGTAACGCCTTTGCCGACGAGCCCGAGAACGGGAGCGCCGGGACGCGGAGTGAGCGGCTCATAGCGGAGAACGATGACGCGGGGCGGCTCGACGCTGCCCTGCGCGACGGCCAGCAGCGCGCCCATTTTCAACTCGGTGATTTTGCGGTCGTCGAGGATTTCAACGCCCAGGCCAACTTCTTTGGCCATCGCTTCGGCGCGAGCGGCGAGCATGCGCGGCGTGAGCCGGTTCGAAGGCTCGTTGATCAGATCGCGGGCGAAATTCTGCGATTCGGCGATCACGCGGCCGCGCTCGATGGCGGAGTTGAGCGCATCGCCTTGGCCGTTGTCGAAACCAGCGAGCGAGACCGACTCGATTGCCTTATTCTTTTTTTCGCTGCGATATTTGTCGGATTCAAATTCCGCGACGAGCAAGCCTTCGGTGACGGCCTGCGCCGCGTCCGCGCCGCGTTCACCTTCGCGCGCGAGAAATACCATTTTCTTCACGCCGCGGGACTTGAGATAGCGCGCAGCGGTTCCTGCAATCTTGCGCAAATCTCCTACCGCGAATTTTTCGCGCTTCCCTGCCCCCACGAGAAGGAGGCGTTTTGCCTCCAGACCCTCGAGGATAATGAAGCAGAACGAGCTCCAGGGCCTTTCCCGTGAGTTCGCCGCTCGTGACGAGAGCAGCGAGCCCGCCCGTTTGACTGCGATCGATATCGGCGAGCAGGCCATCGAGTCTGTTGTCACCATCGAAAACATACGTTACGAGCGCATCGGCCTGAATGGATGCGTATGGCTGGGAGTCAAGCTGGATCCGCATTGGTTCCTTTCGATTTTATCGCCTGCGGGAGCGATTGATCGCTTCGCTGGCTTCACGTTTGGCTTCTTTTTGTTTTTCGGACTCGCGGCGGTCGTGGAACTTTTTGCCTTTGCCCACCGCGAGCTCGCATTTTGCCATGCCGTCGCGGAAGTAAAACTTCAGCGGGACGATGGTCATGCCCTTTTGTTGAATCTGCACCTGAAGCTTTTCAATCTCGCGCCGATTGAGAAGGAGTTTGCGTTTCCGGAGCGGGTCGTGGTTTCGGGAACCGCCGGGCAAGTATTCCGGAATATGAGAGTTAACCAGCCAAGCCTCGGTGCCGCGAATCTCGGCGAAAGCGTCACGAAGGGCGGCTTTGCCTTCGCGGAGGGTTTTAACCTCGGTTCCTACGAGTACCAGTCCTGCCTCGAATTTATCGCCGAGGGTGTAATTGTAAGACGCGGAGCGATTCTGCGCGACAATCTTGACTCCCTCGTACTGCTGCTTCTTCTCGGCCGAGCGCATGGACTCGCTATCATAGCTGGGCGGTCGGATAACTCGCAAGCCACAGATTCGGGTAGGGTTTTGCGAGACTAATCGAGCATTCACGGGTTTGTTAACAAAGCAGGCGTTGGGGGTATTAGTTTGTATAGTACGGCAACGCTGGGATTTGTTGCCGCATCACAGAGCGGGTGCTAGACTTTCAATGGCCCACAGAAGCCCCTATCGGAGGGCATTTTTGCAGCGTATAAGCGGACTTTTATTGTCATCCCGAGCAGCGGCACCCGGGCATGCTAGCCTTGCCGGTGCTGCCCGCGCTCCCTTCCGACTCCTTGGCTTCGGGGTAACCCTGGCGTTCGCAGCGATCCTGCTGGCCGGGTGCCCGAAATCAAATACAGACTTCCAGACCGCAAAAAAGGCCGAGGCGGTGCAGGACTACGACACCGCGCTCGTTTACTACGAGCGAGCGCTGCGGGACGACCCGACAAACGCGGAGTACAAGCTGCGGGCCTCGCAGATGCGGTTTGAAGACGGGCAATTTCACATCGACCAGGGGCGAAAAGCCGTTCAGAAAGGCGACCTGCAAAGGGCGCTGACTGAATTCGAAAAAGCGCAGGCGATCGATCCTTCCAGCTCGATTGCAGACCAGGAAGTGAAGACGACGCTGCAACAGATTGCGGCGCAGAACGCGGCTGACGCGCCCAAGCCGATGAATTTGAATCCTCAGGACGATTCGATGCTTTCGGCGCCCCCCGAGCTGAAGCCCCTATCGCGCGAACCCATCAACCTGAAGATGACGAACGACACTCGAGTCGTCTACGAGACGATTGCCAAGCTGGCGGGGCTGAGCGTGATCTTCGATCCGGACTTCACTTCAAAGCGGATTACGGCCGAGCTGCCGAACGTGACGCTGGAACAAGCGCTGGATGCGATTTCTCTCGAAAGTAAATCGTTCTGGAAGCCGATTACGCCGAGCGTGATTTTCGTCGCGCCGGACAATCCGCAAAAGCGCAAAGATATTGAAGATGAAGTGGTGAAAACCTTTTACGTGTCGAATACTTTGACGCCGCAGGATTTGACTGAAATCGTCACCGGGCTTCGGCAGCTTCTCGATTTGCGGCGCATCCAGCAGGTGAATTCGCAGAACGCGATCGTAATCCGCGACACTCCGGACAAGCTGGTTCTGGCCGGGAAAATCATTCGAGATATCGATAAAGCCAAGCCCGAAGTTCTAATCCACGTGCAAGTGCTGTCGGCGAACCTGGACCGCCTCCGCGATCTGGGGATTCTCCCGGGGCAAACTGTGTCGCTGGCGTTCACGCCGCGCACTTCGGTGCAGCCGAACGGCGGGACCTCGACCAGTGGCAGCACTACTACGACCGGTTCGACCACGACGATTCCACAGATCACCTTGAACAACTTGCAACACCTTTCGACGGCGGATTACAGCCTCACACTGCCGGGCGCGACGGCGAACGCAATTGCCACCGACAACAAGACGAAAATCATTCAGGACCCGGAAATTCGCGTGACGGACGGGCAAAAGGCGTCGTTAAAAATCGGGCAGCGCGTTCCAGTGGCCACGGGCAGCTTCCAGGCGGGCGTCGGAGTGGGTGTGGGCGGCGGCGCTGGCGTCGTGAACCCCTTGGTGAACACGCAATTCCAGTATCTGGATGTGGGCGTGAATATTGATGTGACGCCGAGGGTGCATCCAGACAATGAAGTGAGCATGAAGCTGACGGTGGACGTCTCATCGATCGCCGGGACGAGCAACATCGGCGGAATTAATCAGCCGGTGATCAGCCAGAGAAAAATCGAACACGACGTGCGCCTGAAAGAGGGCGAAGTCAGCATTCTAGGCGGGTTGATCGAGCGGACGGAAACGCTGAATCAAAACGGGATCCCCGGCCTTGTTTCCGTGCCGTTGGCGAAGTATTTATTTTCCGATAACAGCAAAGAGATTCAGGACCAGGAAGTGCTGATCGTATTGACGCCGCATATTATCCGGATGCCGTCAATCACGGCCGCTAATTTGCGCACGATGGCCGCTGGAACCGATTCGAACGTTCGCGTGTATCGCGATGATTCCTCACCCGAGACTGCGCCCACGAAGGCGGTTCCGTCGGCGTCGAATCCTGCGCCAGGGGCGGCTGCACCTGGGGTCGCAGCGACGAAATTACAAGCAGGCAGCGCGGCACCCGCGGCACAACTGCGATTCGACCCGCCGAGCCTGACGATGAAACCGGGCGACAAGACGACACTGGGTCTGAGCGTCTCGAGCGTCACCGATCTGTACTCGATTCCGCTGCTCATTCACTACAACCCGGCGATCGTGCAGGTGGAAGAAGTGCGAAACGGCGGATTCTTGTCGGGCGGGACGCAGGAAATTGCGATCGTCCAGCGGATCGACGAGCAGCGCGGCGAAGTGATTATTTCCGCCACCCGCCAGCCGAATACTCCCGGCGTGAACGGGACGGGAACGCTGCTGGGGATTGTCGTGCGAGCCGTTGCGCCCGGGAATACGGTGCTGCAAATTCTTCAGGTCAATGCGCGTGATTCACAACAGAAAAGCATTCCAATGGTTTCCGGGGAAGCCGCGATACAGGTGCATTGAGCGTGATGATCGGCGCTAATCGCAATTTGGCTCTCCGGGTATTGGGCCCGCAACGATTCCCCGCCCGCACTTCGTACGCGCGAAAGACTCGCGGCCTCGCAGCAGGATTCACGCTCATCGAATTGATCCTCGCTTGCTCCATACTTTTCCTGCTCGCGGGGATCGCAATTCCGATGGCGCGCGTGGCGATCAAGCGGCGCAAAGAAGTCGACCTTCGGTATGACCTGCGGGAGATGCGGACCGCGATCGACCGCTACAAAGACGCGGCGGACAAGAATTTGATTCAGGTGAAGGCCGGAACGGAAGGCTATCCACCAGACCTCGAGACACTGGTGAAAGGCGTGCAGTTGACCGGGGCGAAGAGCGAGCACGTCCGATTTCTGCGAGAAATTCCAAAGGATCCAATGACCGGAACCGCGGACTGGGGAATGCGCTCCGTGCAGGACGATACCGATACGACGTCCTGGGGTGGTCAGGATGTTTTTGACGTGTACTCCAAGTCAACGGGGACAGCGCTGGACGGAACGAAGTATTCGGATTGGTAGAGCGATCCAGTAGAGCGACCCGGTAGCCCGATCGGGTAGACCGATCAGGTAGGCCGATCAGGTAGATCAATCGGGTAGTTCGACTGAATAAGCCGGTGCGAAATCGAATGAACATATCTCAACATCGCGAGAATCGAGTGAACGGGCGCGGCGGGCGCGACGCTGCGCGCGGATTTACGCTAATCGAGCTGATGGTAGTGATGGGAATCATCGTGATCCTCGCGACGATTGCCACAGTGCACTACCGGCAAGCCGTGGTTCGCTCGCGTGAGGCCGTGTTGAAATCCGACCTCAAGGTGATGAATGACGCGATTCAGTTCTACACGCGAGATAAAGAGGCAGCGCCGCAGTCGCTCGATGATCTCGTGAGCGCGAAATACTTGAGTGCGATTCCGGTGGATCCGATGACCGGCACGAAAAACTGGATCACCGAAAATTGCGACATGCTGCTCGATCCCGACCAATCGGCTATCGGCATCTGCTCGGTCCATTCTTCATCGGATTCGGTATCGCCGTTCGAAAACACCGCGTACAACACCTGGTAACGTACCGTTGCCCGCGCGCAACGGGCGCGCCCAGCCTGCCTGCGGGTCCTTACCCGAGATATTTCTTCAACGGATTCCAATAACGCAAATTCCAGCCGTCAAAAAGATGATCGTAGTCGCCTTCTGGAAAACCCCAATGATCGAGCGCGAGCATGGTTCCCGACGCTTGCGGCTTCAGCTCGAATTTCACGATCGAGTAGAAGCCCGGGTCCCAATGCGTTGGGCGCCAGGCCTGAACGATTCGCTGGCTGGGGATCAATTCGATGGTTCGACCAACGATCATTCCTTTGAACATCGAGAAGGCGCCGCCGGCTTTTGGGTCGATGTCGGCCGGTGGCATGCCGCTGAATCCGGCGAATTGCTTCGAGTCGAGGAGAATCTCGTAGATGCGCTCAGGGCTAGCCTTCAATTCGACGTCCTGATGAAGAGCGGTGCGGGTCTGATTCGCCGAGGTGCCCGGAGCTTGCGCCAAGGTTGTCGAGCCGGCGGCGAGGCCTCCGAGCGCGAAAGTGGCGCCCGCGATCACCTGGCGCCGGGTCGAAATGCTTGCCAGTCGTGCCCGAATTGATTTCTCGATCATGATTCTTCCTCCCGATTCATTCTTGTAGAGTTGAGACTGCCGGCATCAGAGCATGCGGTCAAAATATGTTCAAGATCATATTTTCGTATTGCTGTAAGACAGAATCGGGCGATACTTCAGCTTGTTGAGAATCGAGGAGGAGCAATGCCCTACCCTGCCGGACACCGGGACGCCACGCGAGGAAAAATCGTTCAAAGCGCGCGCAGGCTGTTCAATGCCCGCGGCTTCGAAAATGTCTCCGTACGCGAGATCATGGCCGGCGCGGGGCTCACGCACGGCGGCTTCTACAGCTACTTCACAAGCAAGAGCGAGCTGTATAGCGAAGTGCTCGGCTGTTTCTTCACAGATCCGGAATGGAAAAGCTGCTGGGAAGGCGTGGACGTGGATCTTTCCTCGGCGGATGTCGGCCCGCAAGTGGTGCGCGCGTACTTGTCGCGGCAGCATTTCGAAGACGTCGAAAATTCCTGCCCGATGGTGGCGCTGCCTACGGACGTGTCGAGGAGTAACAAGAGCGCGAAGCAGGCGTTCGAAACGGTGTTCGAGGCGATGGTCAGCGTGCTGGAGCGAAGTTCGATCGGCGATCGCCACGAGCGGCGCGTCACAGCGAAAGCCACTGCGGCTTTGTGCGTCGGCGGAATGGTCGTGGCGCGGGCACTCCTGAATCGCGCAAGTGCCGACGAGTTGCGCGACGCTTGCATGACTGTGGCGCTCAAGCTCGGCGGCTGGTCTGGAACGAGCGCAAGGAACGGTGCGAGATCGAAACGCGGTAAATCACTCCACCCAGTAGCCGCAAATTAAGCGCTTCGCTGAGCCTTCCGCGGTGCCTACCCGCTACAAACGCGCCTCCGCTGCTACCCTCGAACATTTCCGGTGAAACGAATCGGAGTCGGCGATCACTACCCTTGTTAAACATAACGGCCAGTCTGGTGCTGTGTATCTAGTGGGCGCGCTTAATCGCTCGGGTACTCCCGGGCGAGCGTGCGGTTCGTCGCGATTGCGGGCCGGCGCGCGGAGAGATTCTGATGAAGCAGAACGCTGGCATCGTCACGGCCCTGGCGGTGGTGCTCGCGCTGTTCGGAATCTCGAACCTGCCGAAAGGTTCCTCGGGGACCGGCGCTGCTTCCACAGAGCAGAGTGAACGGGGAGTAAAGCCGCCCACAAAGACTACGGGAAATTCGACTTTCAGTTACGCCTGCGGTCAAATCCAGGAACGAATCCAGCCTTTGATGGCCGACAACCCGGATCAGGCCTGGCGCGTTCCTTCGTTCTGCTACCCGAACCCTGCCGCGATCGGAGACCCGGTCCGCACGGCGCCGGAAACTGTAACCTTCGCAATTGCCTCCGCTCCGCATCCAATTTCCACGCACCTTCCGATGCTTTTCGATCGAATCGTGGAAATCATCGAGCAGGCTGCGCAGGACAACAACTACTCCTACGATTCCTCCTGGTTGCCGTGGAACGAAACGAAGTCGTACAACCGCTTTCCGGACCTGCGTGCGGCGCGAATTGTCGCAATCCGATGATGAAAAACAACCTGGCGTGCTGGTTTTTCGGAATTCGCTGAAGGCCGGCGACGATTCGCCGTACAAGCGCGGCCTGGTAGTTTTTCTGGTTTCCGAGCTCCCGACCGGCGGAATCAATCGCGAGCAATTCAACAACGCACTCGGATGGATCGAGCTGCTCAAAGGGCCTGCGCCAACGGGAGAACTCAAGATCCTCGGACCGTCGTTCTCCGGATCGCTTCCCTCCCTCTACCGCTCGATTCAGGAATGCAAATCGAAATCCGCCGTGTGCCGGAACAAGATTCATGTGTCCAGCGGCAGCGTCTCGTCGGATTCCTCGTACCGGTGGTTCAAGGAACGATTTAGTGGCGATCCCCTCGTAACGTTTGACACGGCTCTCGAAGGAGACTGCCGCGTATTGAATCGGTTCGTAACCTACGTCAGTAAGAAGCAGCACTACGATGTGCAACACATTGCAATTCTGTCCGAAGACGAAACCGCGTTTGGGGGCGGCGTGTATGAGAAAGATACGCCGGCGACGCCGGACAAAAAGAAATCGGAAGACGCCGGCGGGGAGGCATGTGTCTACGATCCTGAATTAACGTACCTTTACTATCCGCGCGACATCGCGACTCTCCGCTCGGCCTACGAACAGCAATCGATCTTCAATTCGAGCAAGCAGGCCGCAGGCAACAACTCGAATACGTCCGCAACAACATTGCGCGGCGACCTGAGCGAGCCCGCGAACAGCGAGCACGACACGGTGCGCACGTACGGCGGCCAACTGACGCCCCTTGCGCAGGAGTCTGTGCTGCTCAATATCACGGATGTGTTAAAGGCCAGGAAAATTCAATTCGTCGTCTTGCGGAGCACCAACACGCTCGACCAGATTTTCCTGAGCCAGTTCTTGCGGCGATCGTACCCCGATGCGCGAATCGTCATTGACGGCGCCGACTTGCTGTTTCGTCGAGGCGCCGAAGGTGCTTCGCTGCGCGGCGTCATGGTGTTGTCCACGTACCCGCTGCTCACGTGGCAGCAGGATTGGACTTCGATACCTCCAAAATCGACCGGAGGAAGCTTCCGAATTTTCGGACAGGACATTGCGGTTGGTCTCTACATTGCCGCGCGTGAATTGTTCGTACCCGACGGCCAATCACCCAGTGATATTTCTACCGTTGAGATTGCGAATTATGCTCCTCCGGCGTGGGCGCGCGCGAACGACAACAGCCCCGGCGACGAACGCCCCGCAACGTGGCTGACTGTCATCGGCCACCGCCAATTCTGGCCTGTCGCTGTGTTGAATTCTTTCACGATCCAGCACAGCGAGCCGAATTCGCTGTTGCCAACCAAATCGGAACGCAAGGATTACCTGATCGCCATTTCCGGCGAGCCGCATCCAATGTGGCACCTGCCCGTCGAATTCTGGACACTGATCGTTCTCACCGCCGCTTGGGGCTGCGTACATCTGCTGTGGTGCGCGCATGGATCTATTTCGCCACTGCCTGCGCCGTTCCGCTTGACCTACTTCGCGCCGGTGCCCCGCCCGCAACACGCCGCGCTGATCGCATTTGGAAGTTGGGTGGTAGCGGCGTTTGCAATAGCGGTAGCGGCGGCATCTGGTCTATTCCGGTGGGAACTGGCCTCGTGGAACTGGGTTATCGGGGTGTGGATCGTGGTTGTCTTGCTCCTCGCCTACTTTGCCTGCGTGAAAAATTATGAATTGCCGCCGATGACGAATGTAGATT
This sequence comes from uncultured Acidobacteriota bacterium, assembly GCA_963711875.1. Lineage (GTDB taxonomy): Bacteria > Acidobacteriota > Terriglobia > Acidiferrales > UBA7541 > Palsa-295. The sequence continues at coordinate 804,157 of CAVQFW010000006.1, read as the reverse complement.
TCACGCCGCTCGATGCCACTCTGAGCCGCCAAAGAGCCACCCGGGGCTTCGCATGGTTCCTCGTAGCTTTCGGCGCGCTCGAAGTAGCGCTCGTGTTGCGGTTGAACATCGCGAACGCCATTCCGGCGTTTTGGCGTAGCGTTCACCTACTCAGCGGAGTATCGGCGCTGGTGCCGCAATTAATTTTGCTCGCGGGAATGTATTCGTGGTTTTGGTTTAATCTGCGGGGGCTGGCGCTCTTCGGCGATGACCGCCCCTTACTCCCCAGGAAGGCAGATCTGAAACTCGCAGATGACACGCCGGTCTTGCCCGTATTCAGCCGCGAACTCGCCGGAGACCCCGCGGAAATAGAAGCGCTGCCTGTCGGACGACGTTATTTTGGGATCTTGGTATGGATTTGCCCGGGCGTCGTGCTCGTTTGCATGCTCGTGCTGCAGGATTTCTACTTGCGAACGATCGGCGAGCGAACGTTTGGAATTAGCATTTTTTTCTGGCTTACCCTCTGTATCGCAATCGTCGTCACGGACACGGTGCAATGCTGGATGGCCTGGAGACGCTTGCGGGATTTGCTCGTCTATCTCGACCGGATTCCGTTGCGGCGCACCCTCTATGCACTGCAAGGACTTTCCTGGAGCTCGGTGTGGGCCATGAGCGGCAATGTGCTTACGGAACGCTACTGCTTGATATCGCGCCAACTCGAAGCGATGCGGCATCTGGCAAACAGGCTCAACGATTGGGTGCCGCCCGATACGGCGGACGTGCGAACGCGCGACACGTTGGTGGAAAAAATCGCCGAGTGCCAGAAGACGAAGCTCAAGAAGCTGATCACATGGTACGAGAGCCTGGATGGCGCGCCCGTGAAAGATGTGGAGGCGCTGCGCGAAGTGCAGGAAGAATTCGCGGCGATCGCGGCGATGGTTGCGGGTATTATCCTTGCGCCCGCCTGGCAAACGGAGTCCGATTCGCTAATCTTTGGGCGCGCGCAGGCGAAAAGCGCGGATAGCGTCAGCCGGAGCGCCCCTGTCCTCTCCCCCAACATCAAACCCCACGTGCTCGCGGCGGAAGAGTTCTTCGTGCTCCCCTACGTGGGGTTCATTCAAAACATACTCGGGCGCATCCGGACAATCGTTCTCGGCAGCCTGTTTCTTTTTGTTGCCACCACGCTCGCCGTGTCCAGTTACCCGTTCGATCCGCTGCCGGTATTGGGCGGGATCTTTCTCGCCACGTTCGTGATTGTAGGCTCGACCATGATTGTGATCTACGCAGGCATGCACCGCGACGCAACTCTCAGCTACATCACAGGTTCTGAGCCGGGGGAACTCGGCGGCCAATTCTGGCGGCAATTAATTACGTTTGGAATCGGCCCGCTGCTGGGACTGCTGACGACGCTTTTCCCGTCGATCACAGACTTTGTGGTCTCTTGGCTCCAGCCCAGCACGCAGGCAATCAAATGAACCCCCATCAACTCACTTCGGCGCAGATTTGCCGCCGCGTCACAGCACAGTACTAAGATTCGGACTCCTCGGCTCTGTTGCCTTGCCTCCATTTCTTCCTCTCTCGCGCTTGCCGCGCACTCGTTTTTTCATCTCGACGTGAAAACAACGACATCTTGCGATCACCAAGCAAGTAGCGCGGCGGTCCTCGCGACTTTCGGCACAGGCTGAAGCCCGTGCTGCTAAAACCGATGTGCGCGTTTGGCAGCGTCCGTCCTCCTCGATGAAAAGCAAGGCGATTGACAACGGGTCTTGCAATCTGCCGTATAATCGCGTCCTGTGGCGATCGGGCGAAATAGGCGTTTGCCGGTCGGGTCCGTCACAGAGAGCTCCGCGGGCAAGTGGAGTGGTTTTTCTCGCAAATCGCGAGTAACGATTCACCCAGGCATCAACGAAGGCATACCCTGATGGCTTTTCTGGCAAATCTCAAACTCCGGCGCAAACTGCTGATATCCATGGTGCCCTTGGCACTGATGGTGATCGCCGCCGGCGTCTATTCCTCGTTCGAAAGCAAAGTGATCGACACCTGGTACAGCACCTTGATCGGCAAGGAAGTGGAGGCCTTGCGGAGCGTCACCGAGGCGCGCGCCCATACGAACAGGTACGGTCTTTTTCTCTACGACCTTCTTGCGGAAACCGATTTTGATCGAAAAGAAAAAATCGACGGCGAATTGGATCGCGTTGAGCGCGACTATCACTCGGCTATGTCGGAAGCGGAGAGGCTGAGCCCGGAGCGCGCTGACAAAATAAAGGCCGCCGTAATGATATTCGCCCGGCTCTCGGACGACGTTCGCGCGGTACGCGCCGAGGCTTTAGCCGGGCACAATGAAAAGGCCATGGACATGATGCGGGGAGGCGTGAACGAGGAATTACAGCAGGCACGCCAGGGCCCAATCGAGATCATGGAGGAGCTGCAAGGTTACATCAACCAGCGATCCGTCGAGCTGACCAGAAACACTCATCGCGCGATTCTGATCACCTGGCTGGTGATCCTTTGCGGCCTGGCGCTGTCGTGGGCCTCCGCCGTGCGGATCGTCGATACGAACGTTGTTCAGGAGTTGTCGCATTTGGAGAGCAGCATCCGCGATCTCGCCGATGGAAAGCTGAACCGGCCCATCTCCTATCTCGATCGCACCAATGAAATCGGCGAAATCAGCCGCGCGCTTCACACGCTTCAGCAAGCCGCGCGCGAGCGCGAGACGCAGTCCTGGGTGAAGTCAGAGGTAGCCTCCACTTTGCGAAGCCTTCAGACAGCGCAGGACTTCGAGGAATTCTCGACCGCACTGTTGTCGCGCATGTCGGAATCGATCCCACTCGTCTACGGCGCGCTCTACGTGGTTGACAAGAGTCGAAAGCGATTCTCGCGTACGGGTACGTTCGCCCTCAATGCGGAGGGGAGTCTGCGTGAATTTACGTTGGGTGAGGGGCTGCCGGGGCAGGCAGCGGCAGAGCGGCGTACGCTGTCTGTCATCGCCGGTGATCAAGTCCGGATTACCGCCGGGATGGGAACGGTCACGCCCCGCAACATTTTGTTCGTCCCCGTCGTTAATCAAGACACAGCCACGGCGGTAATCGAATTGGCGCCCGTTTCGCCGCTCACCGACCGGCAGCAAGCCTTGCTCGACGCGCTCCTACCCACGCTGACTTTGAGCGGAGAAATACTGGCCGGCAACCTTGAAACCAAAAAGCTACTCGAGCAGACAAGAGCACAGGCGGAATCGCTGGCCGCTTCCGAACGCCAGATCACTGCCCGCAAAGAAGAGCTCGAAAATATAAACCAGGCGCTCGAAGCATCGGAGGTTGAGCTCCGGCGCGCCAAGGATATGGCGGAAGAAGCCGCGAAAGTTAAATCGGACTTCCTGGCCAATATGAGCCACGAGATTCGCACCCCGATGAACGCCATTATCGGGATGTCGCATCTCACCATGAAGACCGACCTCAATCCCCGCCAAAAGGGTTATCTCCGGAAGATTCAGCAATCCGGCCAGCATCTTCTCGGCATCATCAACGACATTCTGGACTTCTCGAAGATCGAGGCCGGCAAACTGTCGGTGGAATCGATCGATTTCGATCTCGAAAAGGTTCTGGAAAACGTAAGCAATCTGATCTCGGAGAAAGCCACAGCCAAAGGCTTGGAACTGATTTTCGACATTGACCCGAAGGTTTCGATGCATCCGAAAGGAGATCCCCTTCGCCTCGGGCAAATCCTGATCAATTTTTGCAATAACGCAGTGAAGTTCACCGAAAAGGGCGAAATTGTCGTCAAGGCTCGCGTCGAGGATGAGGACGATGGCGGACAGCTCGTCCGCTACTCGGTCAGCGACACGGGTATCGGACTTACGGAAGAGCAGATGGGGCGCCTGTTCCAGGCGTTTGAACAAGCAGACACATCGACCACGCGAGAGCACGGCGGTACAGGATTGGGTCTCGCGATTTCCAAGAGGTTGGCGCAGTTGATGGGCGGCGACGTAGGCGTCGAAAGCGAGGTCGGCAAGGGCAGCACCTTCTGGTTTACCGCGCGGCTCGCCACTGGCACTTCCGTGGGAAAACGTAGTTCCCACGTTGATCTCCGTGGCCGGCGTGTTCTCGTCATCGATGACAATCCGCAAGCTCGCGAAGTACTTTCGAGCATGTTGACGAGCATGACCTTGGTTGTGGATGAAGCGCCCTCGGGTATGGAAGGGATCGAATTGGTCCGCCACGCGGACGATTCTGGCCGGGCCTACGATGTTGTGTTCGTTGACTGGCAGATGCCCGGACTCGACGGAATAGAAACCGGGAAACGGATTCGCGCCTTGCCCAAACATAGCGCTCCGCCGCATCTCGTCATGGTAACTGCCTACGGGCGGGAAGAAGTGTTGAACCAGGCCGAGAAAGCCGAGTTCGAAGACGTCCTGATAAAACCTGTCACGCCGTCGATGCTTTTCGACGCCGTCGTCGAAGTGATGAGTACCCGTGAAGGGAGAGCGCCGGACGCGTCGAGCAGTCCCGCCCCTGGGTCCGCTCTTGAAAATGATCTCTCATCAATTCGAGGCGCGCGCGTGCTTGTGGTAGAAGACAATGAACTCAATCGAGAGGTTGCGCTAGGACTTCTCGAGAACGCCGACCTCTCCATCGATACCGCGGAGAACGGCGAGATCGCTGTCCGAATGATCGGCGAGCGGGATTACGACATCGTGCTGATGGATATGCAGATGCCGGTGCTGGATGGCGTGGCCGCCACTAAGTTAATCAGATCCAATCCGCGTTTCCGGGCGTTGCCTATCGTAGCTATGACTGCGAATGCGATGGCCAGCGATCGCGAAAAGTGTTTGGAAGCCGGCATGAACGGGCATATCGCGAAGCCTATCGATCCCGACGTCTTGTTCGCCTCACTGTTGCGCTGGATTGCCCCCCGCGAGCGCGACGCGATGCCATCACGTGATGCGGCTCCCGCCATTTCCGCGCCGACTGCCGTTGCTTCGGTGGTCGCTCATGCCAGTCCACTCGAGATTGCCGGCATCGATACCGCGACCGCTCTCAAACGCATGGGAGGCAACCGCCAGCGTTACGAGATGTTGCTGCGCAGATTCGCCGAATCGCAAGCATCCACCGTGAGCGATATCCGCGCTGCCCTGGCTGCCAACGACACGGCCGCCGCGCAGCGATTCGCTCACTCCTTAAAAGGCGCAGCTGGAAATCTTGGTGCAACCACCCTCGCCGAGTCTGCGGGAAAAGTGGAAACGTCGGTCAATGAAAAGCAAAGCGTCGAACCGGCTCTCGAAAATTTGTCGCAGTCGTTAATCAAGGTTGTGTCCGCGATCCGATCGGCGCTGCCGAGTGAGCCCGCATCAGGAAATGCAAGCGTCGCATCAGCCGATCCCATCACCATCGCTCCACAGCTTGCTCAGCTGAAGAAACTTCTCGAAAATGACGACGGCGAGGCAGCCGATTTCATCCTGGATGCCCGCCCGCAACTTTCCAAAGTGTTGACCGCCGCGGAGATCGATACGCTTCTCGGTCACGTCGGCGATTTTGCCTACGCGGATGCGCTTCAGTCACTTTCGGCAATTTCCGCTCGGCTTTCCACGATTCGGGAGTGAACCAAATGTCTGCCACACCGCCGCAGAAAATGATTCTTATCGTTGACGACACTCCCGTGAATATCGGCGTGATCTCGGGCGCGCTAAAAGATTCCTACAAGACCAAGGTGGCGACGAACGGCGCGAAGGCATTGGACATCGCAGCCGCCCCGGACAAGCCCGATTTGATACTTCTCGACGTCATGATGCCCGAGATGGACGGGTACGAAGTCTGCCGGCGCCTGAAATCGGACCCCACGACCAGTGAGATTCCCGTGATCTTTCTCACCGGACAGACCGGTGCGGATGACGAAACGAAAGGCTTTGAAGTAGGCGCCATTGATTACATTCATAAACCGTTTTCGCCGGCCGTCGTGAAAGCCCGCGTGCGCAGCCATATTCAGCTCCGGGAAGCGCGGGCGCAATTGGCCGAACAATTGACGGCGATCAACACGGAACTCGAAATGGCCCGCCAGATTCAGATGTCGATCCTGCCCCACTCTCTTCCCACGCTCGACGGGCTCCAAATCGCCGCGCGATTCCTGCCGATGACCTCGGTTGCGGGAGACTTTTACGATTTCATCCTCATAGACGACAAACACATCGGTGTCCTCATCGCGGATGTGTCGGGACACGGACTGCCATCGGCCTTGATTGCTTCTATGCTGCAGGTTGCCCTCACGGCGCAAAAAGCTCATGCAGCGGAACCGGCGAAAGTGTTGTCTGGCTTGAATCAAGCTCTCTTCGGAAAGTTCACGCACAATTTCGTGACTTCGGCTTATTTATTCATCGACCTGGAAAATAATCGGATGCGCTATGCGGGTGCTGGACATCCCCCCGTGCTCCAATGGCGAAAATCCACCGGGGAATCCACCAAGTTACTTGAAAACGGTTTGGTCCTCGGCATGTTTTCGGAAGCGGAATATACGGCGCTCGAGTTTCCGCTCGAGTCCAACGACCGCCACGTAATCTTCACGGACGGGATCCTCGAAGCTTCCAATCCATCGGGCGAAGAATTCGGCGCAGATCGCTTCATGCGTGTGATGAAAAAGCTCAGCAGTCTTGACGCAGGTCAATTCGCGGACGCTTTTCTGAATGAATTGTCGCTCTGGACCGAGAACCCACCAGGACAGGGCCAGCAAGATGACATCACTCTCTTAGTGCTCGACTTCAAGCGTCGCGTTTGACGTCCATGTGGATCTCGCCGGCGATACGCTTTACTAAGCGCTCTCGAACGGATAGTGCCGCGGTTTGTGAAGCACGGAGACCCATTTCAGAGTGGTGAACTCCTCGAGAGCCCACCGCCCGTTGAGCCGCCCAACGCCCGAAGCTTTTTCGCCTCCAAACGCGACCAGCGGCTCATCGTCGATCGTGCCGCCATTCACGTGAACCATTCCCGAATCGATTTGCTTCGCCAGTTCCGCGCCGTATTCCACATCCTTTGTGTGAATGGCGCCACTTAGCCCGAACGCGCTGTCGTTGGCGATTCGAATAGCTTCTTCGGTAGTTTCGAACGGGATCACGCAAACCGCCGGACCGAACATTTCGTCCTGCGCCACGGACATACTCGGCTTCACGTCTGCAAAAATTGTGGGCGACGCCAGATTGCCATCCATTTTTCCTTGCAATGCTACCCGCGCGCCTTCCGCGATCCCCTTCTGAATCTGCTTGGTCAGCGTATCGGCTTGCGTTTTGTTCATGAGCGGGCCGAGGTCGGTCTGCAAATCGTTCGGGTCGCCGACCTTGAGCGCGGAAACGCGCGCCACATACTTTTCGAGAAATTGCGGGTAGATGCTGCGATGCACCAGCACGCGGTTCGCGCACATACATATCTGCCCTTGATGCGTAAATCGGCTAAAAACAGCGGCATTCAGCGCATTCGTCATGTCCGCATCCGCGAGCACGATGATGGCGCTATTCCCGCCCAGCTCAAGAATCGATTTCTTCAGCGCACGCCCGGCGACCATCCCGATATGGCGCCCCACTTTTTCGGAGCCTGTGAACGAAATCACGCGCGGGACGGGATGCTCGACGAAGGCGTCGCCGATGTCCTTGATGTCGGCGATGATCACGTTAAGCAGACCCTTGGGAATTCCCGCTTCTTCGAATATTTTCGCCACAAGCGTTCCGCCGGTAATCGCCGTGTCGTCGTGAGGCTTCAGTACCACGCCGTTTCCGGCGCCCAGTGCCGTGACGACCGAACGCATGCTCAGAAAAAACGGAAAATTGAACGGGCTGATGACGCCCACGACTCCGACGGGCACGCGATAAAGCCGGTTTTCTTTGCCATCCATCACGGACGGGAGGATTTCGCCCGTCATTCGCAGCGGATAAGTGGACGCCTCCTTGATGATATTTTTCACCAGGCCGATTTCGAAGAACGCTTTCAAGCGAGTGCCGCCAAGTTCGTCGATGATGATGCGTGTGATATCGTCCTCGACTTTTTCGACGTACGCGATCGCCCGTTCCAGAATCGTGCGCCGTTCGTACGGATTGATCTCCGCCCACACCTTCTGAGCCGCGGCTGCCGATTTATACGCCTCGTCCAGATCGGCAAGCGTCGCGAGCTTGATCTCCGCTATCACATTGCCGTTGTAGGGATTCCGGTCCGTCAGAACTTTGCCGCTCGATCCATCGCGCCACCGGCCACCGATGTACTGCTGATTTAATTTTGCGAACTGAGACATGTTCTTCCTCTCTTGTCGTCGAGAATCAATATCGAACTAAGAATCATTGGCAGCTACTCATCCGGCAAATCCGGGTGCCGCGTCTTTACGTGATACCTTCCCGAATGAAAAATAAGCGGCTCGCCTTCTTGCCACCTGTAGTCTACGACCTCGCCCAGAAAAATTACGTGATCGCCTCCGTCCAGTTCGCGAACCTTCCTGCACACGAAGTGCGCGGTCGCTCCCTCCAGCAAGGGACAGCCCCCTTCCCCTTCCGCACAGGTAACCCCCGCAAACCGATCCGGGACCGGCGTCGAGAATTGCCGCGAAAGATGGTGCTGGTCCGCGGCGAGAACATTCACCGCGAAATGCGTCGCTCCGGTGAAATCCGAATAAGCCGACGAGTGTTTGCCCAAGCTCCACATTACCAGCGGAGGATCGAGCGAAACGGACGAAAACGAGTTTACCGTCAGTCCTACGCGACGCCCCTCTTTGCTCCGAGTGCTCACGATCGTGACGCCGGTGGCAAATTGCCCGAGCGCGCGCCGGAAATCACGCCGGTCGAAGCTCTTCTCTTCCGCTTTCGTAGTCTGATCGAGGAACGCCTGCGCCTGGACCGGATCGGTAAACCAGGGAAACAGCGAGCGCGGATCGTCAAATCCGTTGACGATTGCCTCCGCGACCCCTTTCGATTGGCTGCCTGATTCCAGGATCTTCAGGACGTGCGCGGGAGGGTTCAGAAGCAAATTCGTCCATTCGGTAACCCACCGCGCGTAGCCGGACCAGTAGCGATCGAACGTCTGCTGCATCCAGTGAGCATCAGCCGTTTCGTTGCCAAGTTCGAGAATGGATTTCAAATACGTGTCGGCAGCCTTCGCCGCGTTATTCGATCCTTGTCCAGTGAGCGGGTCGTTGAGCACTACTGCATCGGCCATGCCGAGAACTTTTCGGCCCGAAGGCAACGAAGCGACCGGCTTTCGTACGCCGGGAGTGAGCGCGCCGGCAAGAATCCCCTGCTCGTCCGTTAATTCGATATCCGCACACCTCGCCGATTCCCAGGGCAGAAATTTCTCGAGAATCCATCTCGATTTCGCAAGGTGCTGCGCGGGGGTCTCTACATCCGACCAGCAGTCCATGGGACCGCTCGGAATGCCCTCGAACACCATGATTTCACAGGGTCCCGTTTTTGTGAGCGCGGGGAAGACAAAATATTCGCCAACGCCCGGAATCAAGTTGAACGCCACGGCCGGATAGGATTCGCGCGGGAGCATGTTCTTCACGTAGGTGAGCGCGAGAGCGCGCTGGGGCTTTTTGTACGGCGAGCGTTCCGCGTCCCGCTCGAATAGTTGTCCCAGCGAACCCTTGCCCGCCGCGATGATCGTTAAATCGTGGTCGCGGGAGTATTCATCGACATCCGAAATTTTCGCCTCGTGAATGAGCAGCCGCCCGCCGCTTTTCTCGAATCGCGCCATCCATTCCGGCATTTTCACGCGCTGATCGACAGCCTGCGCGTAGTGATCGAGGCGAGCGGCCCAATCAACAACTTTTTCACCGTGAGGCCCGGCAACGCTGAACCCGATGCCCTCCACAGCCGGGCACGCTTTCTCCCACATGTTGATATGCAAATCCCGTTCGGTCTGGAGCGCCCAATCGAACATGCACTGGCTCGACATCACCTGCCCGTTTCGTATTTCCTCAGCCGTGCGATCCGAGACGAGCGTCACGCCGTAGCCTGCGTGCAGGAGTCCGAGCCCAAGTTGCAATCCGGATTGTCCAGCGCCGACGATGGCAATATTTTTCATGATCGGGAGGGAGAGTCGCGTTTATTCCATCAGCTTGGGAATCGCAGGTTCGGCCATTTCCGGCCCCATTGCAGAATACCCTCCATCGACGGCCAGATCGGTGCCGGTGATGAAAGACGCGTGAGCGGAACACAGGAACAAAACAGCTTGCGCCACTTCGTCGGGCTCGCCCACTCTCTTCAACATGTGGAACGCGCCACCCACCTGATTCGTCTTCACCTTGTTGCCGTGGGTAAGATCATCCATCAGGCGGCACCAGGTCCATCCCGGCGAAATGGAATTCACGCGAATTTTATCCGCTGCGAGATCCATCGCCTCATTGCGCGTCAGCTGCAAAATCGCTGCCTTCGTGACGGGATAGAGCCACCGCCCGGTTTGCGCCACTTTCGCGCTGATACTCCCGAAGTTCACGACCGCGCCGCCGCCCCGCTTTGCGATGTGCGGCCGCGCCGCTTGCAGCATCATCACGCCGCCGACCACGTTTACGTTATAGCTGTCGAGCCATTCCTGCCGTGTCGACGCGAGGGCGTTGTCGGTATAAACGCACGCGAGATTGACGAGAAAATCGATTCCGCCAAACGCTTTCGCGGTTTTTTCGACGCACCCGGCAACCTGCTTATCATCGGCGAGGTCGGTCTTTACGAAAATCACTCCCGGTTTGAGTTCGTCGGCGAGCTTTTGCCCATCCTTATCATTGATATCGGCGATCGCCACCTTGCAGCCCGCTTGATGAAACGCGCGCACCACCGCAGCACCGATAATCGTCGCGCCGCCTGTGACGATCGCTACTTTATCTTTGATTCCGTCCATGGAAAACCCCCGGGAGAGCGTCACGGTATCACACACCCCGGAGGCGCAAAAGATCGAACTTAAAGCGTAACGTCACGCGCCGTCGTCGAGCGTAAGAAAACTGCTGGACTATGCCAAAGTCGAGTAGCAGAATGACTCGGCTTTCCAACCTTTTTCGTGAGGCGATCCCCGTGAGAAAAATAGCAATCATTGGCGGCGGTCAGTCTGGCCTTCAGCTCGCGCTGGGCTTGTTGCAGAAGGGCTATAAGGTCACGGTCGTCTCGAATCGAACTCCGGACCAGATCCGAAAAGGGCGCGTCACCTCCAGCCAATTCATGTTCAACGATTCCCTGCAGAACGAGCGGGACCTCGGCATAAATCTCTGGGAGAAGGACTGTCCTTATACAGACGGTATCGCGTTTGCCGTTCCGGGCCCCGATGGCGGCCGCGCGCTATTCTGGGAATCTAAACTCGATAAACCCGGCCAGTCCGTTGACCAGCGCGTGAAGTTCGCTGGCTGGACCGAAGAGTTCGCCAAACGCGGCGGAGAAGTCGTATACGAAGATGCCGGCGTAGCGGAGCTCGAAAAATATGCGGGCTCGAACGATCTCACGATTCTCGCAGCGGGCAAAGGCGAGGTGGCGCGCCTCTTTGAAACGGACAAGGAGCGCACGCCCTATACGACTCCGATGCGCGCTCTCGCGTTAACCTACGTGAAAGGGATGGCGCCGAGGAAGCCGTTCACGGCCGTCGCCTTCAACCTGATTCCTGGCGTCGGAGAGTATTTCGTGTTTCCCGCTCTCACGACCACAGGTGCCTGCGAGATCATGGTGTTCGAGGGAGTTCCTGGCGGCCCAATGGATTGTTGGGCTGATGTAAAGACCCCTGAACAGCATCTGCAGCGCAGCAAGGAAATTCTGCAGAAGTTTTTGCCATGGGAAGCGGAACGTTGCCAGCATTTGGAACTGACGGACGACATGGGCATCGTATCCGGCAAATTCCCTCCCACAGTCCGCAAGCCGATTTGCAAACTGCCTTCCGGGAAATTGATCATGGGTATGGGCGATGTTGTCGTGCTCAACGACCCAATCACCGGTCAGGGCTCCAATACCGCAAGCAAGGCCGCCACGTTATACATGAAGCGAATCCTCGAACAGGGCGACAAGCCTTTCGACGCGGCCTGGATGCAGCAAACGTTCGACTCCTTCTGGAATTACGCGCAATGGGTCGTCAAGTGGACCAATTCGCTGCTCACTCCGCCTCCGCCTCACATCCTGAATTTGATGGGTGCCGCATCGCAAATGCCGCCGCTCGCGCGAAAAATCGCAAACGCGTTCAACAATCCGCCGGACTACAATCCCTGGTGGTTCGATCCGGCCGAGGCTGCAAAATTGACCGGCGCGCCGGCTGCCGCAGGTTAGACGCGCGAATTTCCGGCTCTGCACGCGAGCCCGGCAGTGTCAAACAGGTGACGAGGCATCCTCTCGTGACGCCTCTAGCCTGTCTCGGCCCCTCTCACCATTTCCTTGACAACCCCGTACCTGCGGGGTTGAATAGCCGCACTTCGATGCGATGTATCGTCCAGCCCGCGACATCGTCCGTCTATCCACCGTCTTTGAGGGATTCCCATGATTGAACAATATATGGCTCTGGCTTTGCAGCCCATTATGCGAGGCTGCGAAAAGCGCTCGGAAATTATCGTCAATCTCCGGCACATCTCTGAATTGATGAACGCGGCCGTCTGGCTCAGCGCCATCGACCTTCCGGTTCGTCTCGTGACGATTCCCGAAGGCTGCCTGCAAGGCTTTACGGACGAAGTCTTCGACTGGGATCACAAACGCTACGTGCGCGAAATGGCGATTGATATCCCCGGCGATGAGACAGAGTTCCTGGGTCGCAAAGCGAAGGAATTCAACACCTACATCATCGGCCAAGCCAAGGCCAAGCACCCCGAATTCCCCGAACGTTTCTTCAATTGCGGCTTTGTGATCGCGCCCTCGGGTGAAGTGATCCACAAACATTACAAGCTCCAGGTTTTTGCGCGCGAGCATTCCACCGTTCCTCACGACGTGTGGGACCGCTGGGTGGAATTGTATGGCGACAACCTCGACGCATTTTTCCCCGTTGTCGACACCGAAATCGGCCGCATCGGGATCGTGATTTGCATGGAAGGCTCGTTCCCTGAGACGGCCCGCGGAGTCGCGATGAATGGCGCCGAAGTGATTTACCGCCCGGCGTATCCAGAGCCGTACGTTGCGAACGACATCTGGGAAATTCAGAATCGGGCGCGTGCGCTCGACAATACCTGCTATATCGTGGCCCCCAATCCCGCCACCTATTACCTCACTCAGGATTCGATCAATCCAATCGACACCTTCGGCGGTAAGTCGATGATCGTGGACTACCAAGGTCGCGTGCTTTCGAAGCACGACTATGGCGCGGGAGCCTCGTATGCCGGCGCGATCATTGACATTGAAGCGCTCCGGCAATATCGCGCGAGATCCCTCTGGGGCAACTGGATGCGCGATTTGCGCACCGAACAGTACCGCTGCATCTACAGAAATCCCATCTACCCCAAAAATCTGAGTATGCGCGAGCCGCCCGGGAACCATGAAGATCACGACAGGATTCGCCGCGCCGTCATGCAGGACATGGTGAAAACCGGGCTCTACAAACCGCCGGCACACGAAGCAGGCGCACCCAAGAAGGAAAAAGACAAGGTTCCGGCGGACTGATTTTCCGATTCATTCGACCCAGCCTTTTTCAGGAGCGAGCGTGAAACCCCAGCAGAAAGTCCTTGGCGGCCGCACCAGCGTAAAGGTAGCGATTGTTCAAACGCCCCCGGTGTTTCTGGACCGGGAGAAGTGCGTGGACCGGGCTTGCAGCAAAATTGCCGAGGCCGCCGCGCACGGCGCGGAATTGGTCGCTTTTACCGAGACCTGGCTCTCCGGCTATCCCTACTGGAGCGAAGGTTGGAATTCCGAGCTTCAAAAGTGGCTTCCCGTCCGCGTACGTTTCTACGATAACGCCATCCTGATTCCCAGCGAAGACACTGAGCGCCTCTGCGACGCAGCCCGAAAAGCTAATGCGCATGTCGTAATCGGCTGCAATGAGATGGATTCACGTCCGGGCGTTCACACGATCTATAACACGCTCCTCTTCATTGACCGCTCAGGGCGCATCCTCGGCCGGCATCGCAAGACGGTTCCCACGTTTGTGGAGCGCGCCGTGTGGGGCTGTGGCGACGGAAGCGACCTGGTCAGCTACGAAACGGATATCGGCCGCATTGGCGGCTTGATCTGTGGCGAGCACTTGATGACGCTCGTCCGGGCCCGAATGATTGAACAAGGTGAGGACTTTCATATCGCCGTATTCCCCGGTGCGTTTTCGATTCACTGCGGACCCAAGCTCGAAGAACCCGATCGCGACGGTAGCTTTTTCTGGGGTCACACTTCCTCGCGCGCTCATGCCCTGGAAGCGGGCGCATTTGTTCTTTCCGCCTGCGGCTATTTCACGGAGAAAGACGTCCCAGCCGATTTCCCTCTGCGCGACACGATGAACTTCGACTACGCCCATGGTGGCAGCCAGATATCGGCCCCCATTGGAATCCCCATCGTGCCTCCCACTTCCGGAGACACGATACTCTACGCGGACTGCCAGGCAGACATGATCAAGGTGTGGAAAGCGCTGGTAGACACCACCGGTCACTACGCCAGGCCTGATATCGTTCGGCTCGAGTACTTGAAGAGCGGCTCGATTTCTCCGGAATTGACTGTTGCGGCGTTTGAAAATACTTCGCCGAGACTGGTGGAAGAGATCGCTGATCGCCACGAAGTGACGCGGCAAAGTTTGGATTCTGCCGTCCAACGCCTGGCTCAAAACCGTCCGTGAATTACCTCCCGTAAGAGATCTTGATTATTTTCGTTGCAGCACGAGCGTCTCGGGTGCATAGTTCGCAAATTCGGGTGGGGGGGAACACATGAGGCAAGCTGGTTTTAGAGCATTCCTGGGTCTCTTTGCGTTCACGCTGATGCTCGGCGGCAGTCTGTACGGCCAGCAGCTCGCTACATTAAACGTCACGGTGATGGATCAGACTGGAGGCGTGATTCCGAATGCGTCTGTGGCCGTTCGGAATAAAGCGACCGATGCCAAACGAACCGAAACCACTTCGGATTCCGGGATCGCGGTGATTCCAGGGCTCGCCGCCGGAAACTATGAGCTCACGGTCAGCAGCGGTCAGTTCACTCCCTACAAGCAGGATTTGGTTCTCGAAGTGGGCCAGATCGCTGCGCAAAAAATAACGCTCGGCCTCTCGGTTTCCGAAAAGATTGAGGTTCACGAGACCACCCAAGGCATCGACACGGAGAAAACCGAAGTCAGCCAGGTGATCCAGCGGCAAGAAATTCTCGACTTGCCGATCTCTGGTCGCGATTTTATCGATTTCGTTCTTCTCACCCCCACCGCTCTTGTGGGCCGTAGCACGGCCGTCGGCGCGCAGTCGCCTTTCACGGAGACAGTGCTGCAAATCAGTTTCGCGGGCTTGCGCGAAACGCATAGCACCTATTTCGCACTCGATGGCATTGACTACACCACAAGCATCTCGGGCGTCCAGCGAACCAGCCCATCGCAGGATTGGGTCCAGGAATTCCGCGTAGTTGATAGCCCGTACACGGGTGAGAACGGGCGTAACCTCGGGTCGGTAGTCGAGACGATCACGAAATCCGGCTCGAACGATTTTCACGGATCGGTTTACGAGTTCTTCCGAAACAACGTCATGGACGCGAATAATGCCCTGTCTGCACCGGGATTCAATACGCTTCGCTCCAATCAATTTGGCGCTTATGTGGGCGGCCCGGTAATCAAGCAGAAGAGCTTTTTCTTTGCCGGCTACGAAGGACAGCGCCGCGCGGAATCGCCGGTCTATTCCTCGTTTATCCTGCACTGTCTGGACGCAACGGGCTGCCTCGCGCCGGGCACGCCCAGCATCAATCAAGTGAAAGAAAGTTTGGGATTATCGCCGGAGAACCTGGGTTCGATTCTCGAGATCGACAACTACGATAAATTCTTGCTCAAGAGCAGCAATATTCTCAGCGACAAGACCAATCTCAACATTTCGTATCTCTACACGTTCGATCGCAAACAGAATGCTCCCGGCGCGGCGCCGGGCGAAGGCTTGCCGTCCGCGTTTCGAGATAATCCCGTTCTCGATCAGAGCGTCTACGGAAACATCGAGCACGTCTTCAACAACACCACGACGTCGGAAACCGTGCTCACTTTCGGCCGCCGCACATTCAATCTGGATCCCGTCGGCGCAGGTTTTGAACCGGCGTTGAATATTCCCGACCTTCTCTCGTCCGGCGGTTTCGTAGGAAGCGTTCATTTCTACCGCGAGCAGAAATTTCAAGTCGCCGAGAACGTCACGAAGGTGCATGGCAATCACACGTTTAAGTTCGGCGGCGAAATCGAACCCACCTGGATCAGTGTGCAAGCCACATTGTTCAGCCCCGGTTTTGCTGTTTTCTCGCCTGCCAGCTTCTTCGGCCTCGAGGCGCCTTTCCCGGCTGGCACTCCGCAGGTCTTCCTGTTCCTCGAACCGCGCGATTTGTTCGGCACCCAGATTCCTCAACGAACCTTGCCGTTTCAAACTGGATTGTACGCCGGCCCGTCGGAAGCCTCTTTCAACGCGGGAACCTCACTCAGTTTCTCGCACACGCTCTACGCTCTGTACGGCCAGGATCAATGGCACGTCCGGCCGAATTTCACCCTCACTTTCGGCTTGCGCTACGACGTGGACGCGATGCCGTCGGGCGCAGATCTGAAATTAGCCGGTCCCGGACACTACACCAATTACGGAAACGTCCAGCCGCGGCTCGGCTTTTCCTATTCGATGCGCGATGGAAAAACCGTTATTCGCGGGGGCGCGGGCATCTTCACCGGGCCCTTTGACTTCAGCGACGTGCTCGTCAGCTGGATTGGCGCTTCCGAATTCACCTACATGAACCAGCCGATCCTTCGCGATTTCTCCGATCCGGCTAGATTCCTGATCGGCACGGGAGCGTCGGGCGCCGTCGGCGTACCCGGTCCCGCGCTGTCAGGCCCCGCGTTCAGCAATTTCACGCACAACGGCATCTATCCTGCTCCCGATGCCCCGCTCTTGCAGTTCCCGCTCGGCTATGCCACACGAAAATTCCAGAACGCCTACGCCGAGCAGGCCAACCTGCAAATTGAGAATCAAATTGCCAAAGACACTTTCATAACCGTCGGTTATCAGTGGGTCCACGCTCTACGGCTGCCGGTCTACAACAGCATCAACGGCATCCCCGACGGCACCACTCCCAGCGGCGTTCAGGCGTTCACTCCGGCGGACCCGAATTTTGGATTCTCGCTCATCGTGAAGCCGGTCGGCTATTCGATCTACAACGGTGGAACCCTCGGCTTCCGCAAGAATTTTTCAAACAACTACAGCCTGATGGCAAATTACACGTACTCAAAATCAATCGACATTTCCACGGACGTTCAGCTCGCCAATACGCCGTACGACTACTTGAATCCCGGTCTCGATCGCTCTCGCGGAGACAATGATGTTCGTCACCGCCTCGTCGTCACCGGACTCGTGGAAACGCCGCATCAATGGAATGTGTTTGCGCGCGACTTCACGTTTTCCATGCTAAACACGCTGCAAAGCCCGCGGTATTACACGGTGTTGGCCGGCTTCGACGTCAACGGCGATATTTATCCCTTTTCGGATCGCGTCGGAACGATTGGCCGCAACACCTATCGCGGCGACTCGCTCTACGATACCGATATTCGCGTAGAAAGAACCGTTCCAATCAACGAACGGTTCAAAGCCGAGTTCAGCGCCGAAATATTCAATCTGTTCAACCGGCCCAACGTGGAGGACATTGACCACGTGTACGGCAACGATGTCTTCCTCGGACCCGTGCCGCGCTTTTTCGGCGATGGCGTCACGAGCCCGGCGAATCCGACGTTCGGGACGCCGAAATTTGTGGCGCCGGCGCGGCAAGTTCAACTCTCCGTCCGCCTTAGCTTCTAGCATTGCTCTGGGCATTCCGCCGGAACGACGCTCGAGAATTCCAGGGCCTTCGATCCACTGGCCAGGCGGCGCGCAAGGCTGTTTCAGCGTCGAAATTGAAAGTGTGGTTCTGTCGTCACTTTGGAAAGCCGACTCATGATCAAACCCTTCACAGCCGTTGGCCTGGTTCCCACAATTCGGGGCATTCGCTCCCGTAAAGACATCAAGATCAATCTCGAGCACCTGAAGCATCTCGCCAAAGCAGCCAATTGGCTCTCCGGCCTCAGCATTCCCGTTCGTCTGATGGCGATTCCGGAGGGCGCGCTACAGGCGTTCAATGACGAGGTTCTCGATCTCGATCACGCGACGTTCGCGCGCGAATGTGCCATAGACATCCCTGGCGAAGAAACCGAGGAACTCGGCAAACTAGCCCGCGAGTGGGATTGCTACATCATGGCGCAGGCCAAGGCGCGTCATCCGGATTGGAAAGATCGTTTCTTCAATGTCGGCTTCATCCTGGATCCCAAAGGCAACGTGATTCTCCAGCATTACAAGGTCTCCCCGCTTTGGCCCGTGGAGCATTCCGTTTGCCCGCACGACATTTACGACTGGTGGGTCGAAAAGTACGGTCGAAATCTGCAGGCTTTCTGGCCCGTGGTGGACACCGAAATCGGCCGCATGGGCATCATGATGGCGAACGAGGGATCGTATCCGGAAAACGCTCGTGCGCTCGCCATGAACGGCGCTGAAATTGTCTATCGCGCGTCGTACCCTCATCCAGGCAGTGGCAACGATTATTTCGAGATCCAAAGCGCGGCGCGCGCGCTCGATAACAATATGTATATCGTCGCGCCCAACGTAGGCACCTACTACCTTTTCCCCGAGGAGGCCACCCCGATCGATACCTTCGGTGGCCGCTCGTATATTTTCAACTACAAAGGCCAGAAAGTTGGGAAGCTCGAGTACAGCGGTGGCTCAAGCTACGTCGCCGGCGTGATCGACATCGAAGCCTTGCGCGATCATCGCGCCCGCGCCAAGTGGGACAACTGGATGAAAGATCTTCGCACCGAGCTGTACCAGATCGTCTACGAAAAGCCCATCTATCCCAAAAACCTCTACCTCGATCGCCCGCCAATGAATCACGCCGAATATCACGAAAAAATAACCAAGAAGCAAATCGAGTTAATGCATGACCGAAATATCTGGAAAAAGCCCGAACGCTAACACGTTCGCACGATACCGTTTCCTGCCCAGCGCCACCGCCGCTACCGAGTCCACGCGCAAGAAGAAAAAGTCCGTCCAGCTGGAAGCACCAGCTGGTTTGATGGACTCCTACGTGCGATGAAAAAAATGTGCTGTACCCGGAAACGCGTCGGGTGTACAAAGGGCCCATCTGGGCGGAAAAATCGGAAATCATGGTTGTAGATTCGATCACCGAGTAGCCGATGACTCCACGCAAGCCTATTTTTCGCGATGTGCACCGCTCCGTGTTGGCATTCGTCTGTACCATGGCCCTCCTGTCGGGAGACGGGCAGCTCTACGCGTTGTCCTCTCGGTTGGAACAGGCATCCCCGCCACAAGACCAGGCAGCCAAGATTCCGGCGGATCAATTGGACTCCCTCGTGGCTCCAGTTGCGCTTTATCCGGACCCGTTGCTTGCTCAGGTGCTTGCAGCTTCCACGTATCCACTCGAAGTCATCCAACTGCAACAGTGGCTATCCAAGAATCCAGGAATTAAAGACCAGGCGCTCGTTGATGCCGTGGCAAAGGAGTCTTGGGATCCGACCGTCCAAGGGCTCGCTGGGCTCCCGGATGTGGTGAAGCGCCTGGCGGACGACATCCGGTGGACTACGGACTTGGGCAACGCATTCCTCGCGCAGCAGAGCGACGTGATGGATGCCGTCCAGCGCATGCGGGCCAAAGCTCAGGGTAAAGGAACCCTGAAGTCCACGGAACAAATGAAAGTCGAAACCAAAGTCGTGGAAAGCAAGCAGGTCATCGTCATCGAACAGGCCGATCCCCAGGTGATATACGTCCCTTCCTACGATCCGGTTGTTGTGTACGGCCCGGCGGTTTACCCCTATCCGCCTATTTACTATCCGCCGGCCGGTTACTACGCAGGCGGCCTGTTCCTCGCGTTCGGCGTTGGGGTCATGATGGGCGCATTCTGGAGCGGTGGTTGGTGTTGTGGCGCGGGCTGGGGTGGCAATAACGTCTACATCAACCATCATAACAATTTCAATCGCAACTCGAACATCGGCGGCAACCGTCCGTCGCAGCTCCCAAGCGGCGGCGTAGGCAATGGGGGAGGCCTTGGCGATCGTGGGAATCGGCCCTCCACACTTCCCGCCGGTGGCGATCGTGGGAATCGGCCCTCCACACTTCCCGCCGGTGGCGACCGCAGCAACTGGAGTCACAACCCGCAACATCGCGGAGGCACTCCGTATCGTGATCGGTCCACCGCCGATAGATTCGGCGGCACCACCCGCGGCGATTCCTTAGCCAATCGACAGAGCAGTGCCCGGCAACAACTTGGCCGGCAAGGCGGCAATCTCGCGAGCAATCGCGCGAGTGGTGGTGGTCTGGGCAACCGCGCCGGAGGCGGCGCGGGCAACCGGGCCGGCGGCGGGCCGAACAGCATAGGCGGTCGGGACCTCTCCCGTGGCGGTGGCGGCAATCGCGACGCGTTCGGAGGCGGTTCACGCGGTTCCGGCGGATACAACGGATCCAGCGCACGCTCCAGCAGCGATCGCGGCGCTTCGAGCATGGGATCGCGAGGCGGCGGCTTCAGCGGCGGCGGCGGTCGCGGTGGTGGTGGCGGTCGGGGTGGCGGGGGACGCAGGTAAGCGTGCTCTCAAGTAGTTGAACAATCGGAGTGTCGCGATGAAGTCAAACCTGAGGGACGCGATTTTCGCTGGGCTTCTCTGTAGTTTGACGGCCGCAGCGTGGCTGACGGGCGGGCACGCTCTCTCCGGGGGCCAGCAATCAGGCGGGGCTCCGGTTTCCGCTCCAGCCAGCGGCGGCGCCAAGGCTTTTGAAACACCCGAGCAGGCTGCCGACGCGCTCGTCGCCGCGGCGGAAAGATTTGACGTTGGCGCTCTGCACGAGATCTTTGGTCCCGGCGGAGATGACATTTACCTCACCGGGGAATACCCGCAGGACAGGCAACGCGCCGTTGATTTCGCCTCCAAAGCTCGTGAAAAGAAGAGCGTGTCCGTAGACCCCAAGACAGGCAACCGGGCATTTCTCATCATCGGCAATGAAGAATGGCCGTTCCCTGTGCCCATCGTAAAAGTGAACGGCAAGTGGTACTTCGATCCGAAAGTGGGCCGCCAGGAGCTCCTCTACCGTCGCATTGGCAGCAACGAGCTCGACGCCATAGACATCTGTCAAGGCTTCGTCACCGCGCAGTATGAATATGCCTACCGGCCGCGCGAAGGCTACGACGTAAACCAGTTCGCTCAACGCATCATTAGCACTCCAAACAAACAAGATGGCCTCGCATGGCAAAATCCGGACGGCACCTGGGGCGGTCCTGTAGGTCAAAAGATTGCCGAGGCAATCGAACAGGGTTACTCCCCCACAGCACAGCCTTACCACGGATATTTTTACAAAGTTCTAAAAGGCCAAGGGCCCGCCGCCCCGCTGGGCGAGATGAATTACGTGGTGGAAGGTCAAATGATCGGTGGATTCGCTCTAGTGGCCGCCCCAGCCGAGTATGGCGTGACGGGCCTAAAGTCCTTCGTAGTGAGTAACGACGGTGTTGTTTACCAAAAAGACTTCGGTCCGGCCACCCTCAACGAATTTATCAAAATGGAGCGCTTCAATCCGGATCCTTCATGGACTCCGGTCGCAGGCGAATAACACAGAAATACAAAGTATGCTTCTCTGACCAGACCTAGAGAGGTTGGTTTGCTGGCCTATCTGCTGCGAAAGGGCAGGACGGTCATGCGAGGCGTTCTTTCAAGATTAGGGCACTTCTGCGGCTCATCAACAATGTACCCTTTGATTCTCGTAGCAAGACACGATACGAGTAGTTCGGAAGTAGCTCGATCCGGTCGATAAAGTCCAGATTGACGATGGTTGAACGATGTATGCGTGCGAATTGACCCTGCGGCAGACGAATTTGCCATTCCTTCACGGAGCGCAGCATCATCCACTTGCTCCCGTCGTCCATGAAAATCTCCGAGTAGGGGCCTGCGGCCAGGACATACTGAATTCGCTTGATCTGGATAAAACGCGCAGCTGAGCTGCTGGTGACGAAGAGATAGTCTGAGCTTTCTAGTGACGGCACGGTAGGCGCTGCTGCTTCGTTTTTCAGCGAAAGCCGATGAATGGCCTGCCTGAGCCGTTCGCTCTCGATCGGCTTTAGAAGATAATCGAGGCCATTCACTTCAAATGCACGAAGCGCAAAACGATCGTGTGCGGTTACGAAGATAGTTGAAAACGGGCCTTCGGCGCTTTCCAAGAAATCGAAGCCAGACGCCCCTGGCATCTGGATATCTAGAAAGACGACATCGGGACGGTGCATCTGCGTAGCCGCTAGAGCTTCCGATACAGCAGCCGCTTCAGCCACGACCTTCACTTCGGGGAAGTCTGCAAGCATGGTGCGCAATTGCTTGCGTGCGAGGCGTTCGTCATCGACCAGCAACGCGCGATAAGGCATCTTGCTGCTCCTTTGTCGGGCTTGTAATTTCAATTCGTTGCACAACCCAGCCGCCGTCCGCAAAACATGCGGATTGGTACCTGCCCCGATAGCTCATTTCGAGCTGCTCGCGTACCAAGCGCAGTCCAATGCCATTACCTTCCGTGAGATAGTTCTCCCGATCCGCGTTCAACCAGCGGCCGGTGTTTGCAACCTCCAGGCGCAAGCCTTCATTACTCGTGGAGGCACGGATCGAGACTTGCAGCGGCATCGCACTGGTCTGCATCCCGTACCTGACAGCGTTCTCCACCAAGGGATGCAGCAAAAATCCAGGAACGAACCATTGTGCGGCGTGGGGCTCAACTTCTACGTTCAGTATGAGATTCTCCTCAAACCGAATTTTCTCGATAGCCAAATACTTCAAGATGACTTCGATCTCTTCGCGCACAGGCACGACGGCCGAGGCGCTTTGTCCCAGAGAATGGCGTAGAAGGCTGGCTAACTGTCCGACCGCCCTCTGGGCGCGCGCGGGACTCTCGTCTATCAGGGCCTGTATGGAATTCAGGGAATTGAACAGGAAGTGTGGATTCAGCTGTCCGCGAAGTGCCATCAACTGAGCTTCGTGTGCTGTGGCGCTGGCGCGTAATGCATTTTGCTGTTCGGCCTGCATATCCCTGTAACTCTGGGCTGCAAAGTAACAGGCGCACCAGCAAAGGTACGTCGCGAAGGCACTGATGGTGCCTCCAAGGAGAGGCGCCCACCCCCCGACAGCCAGGCCGCCCGCCGCTTGGCGTGTCCAATTTGCGAAGGCAGTGGCGGCCAGACCCGCTGAATACGAGAGTGGAACTGCCCAGGCTGCGGTTTCTAGTAATGATGCAAATCGCTTGCGCCGGCGCTGAAAAAACGACCGCAGAAGACAGGTGCTCAACAGGCCCATGAGGACGAATGCAGCCCGACCGACGAGTACCGACCGGACCGAGTTCAGATGAGGAACCAGTCCGACGTAGGGAAGCGCCCCGGCAAAGGAGGCCAATCCGTAAGCGATCCACGCCCCCAAATTGAGCATCCAGAACGCTGAGAGTCTTTCCCGCCTCAAGATTCTCATAGCGGCTTTGACGTCCTCGTCAGCGTTTGGTTTGGTAGGTGGTCACACCACCCGGCTGCCAAGTCCCTCCGTGATCGCTCGATCTCTCCACCACCTGGGTATAACTTGAGGTACTTGCAGGCGCATAGACGATGCGGATGAGAATCAGCTTCCCATCGGGATCTGGGCGTTCCCGGTAGAAGGCCAAATGGCCTGCTTCTTCCCGGCCATCGTAGACCTGCATGTGCGACCGATCATCTATGTAGAAAAGCAGCCAATGCTTCGTCGTGGAATCATAGCCCCAATACGCCTCGCCATCGAACAAGCGTTTGCCTTGTCGGATGAGGCTGCGATGCTCATGTACGATGCATCCATCGAGCATCAGCTCGACCGTGCTTTCTCCCTCGGCGGCAGCGACGGAGGCGTTTCCGGGATCCATCGTGCGCCAGGTTCCGATCATGAAGTTGAGTCTGTGACGGTCCGGCTCTGCGCACGGCCTGTCTGCTGCCACACCTTGTGTTTGACCCTGCGGTGAAGCAGAGAGGTTCCGTGGCTCCACAACGAACGCCTTGTTCACCACTTTCCAGCGCTTCTCGATGCGAACAAGGGAGAGATAGTCCGTGACTTTAACTTGAGGACGAATGGTCGTAACTTTGACGATGGCGACGTTACCCGTGCGGTCGACCAAGTCGATGCTGGCTTGGTGCTCCTCGCGCGCAGCGTTGGCATTGGCCGAAACACGCTGTAGGTATTCCGCGAAAGGAATTGTCCGGAGTGTTTCTTTCTCGTCGGTCGTGTATAGATTCATGCTTGGAAGAAATGCGTCGCGCAGCATGGCTGGGTCCGCCGAGATGTAGGCGTCAGCTACGGCACGAATGGCATCGATTTCGGGGTCGGTGGCGCTGGCGTGTGCTTTCGGGAAGACTGCCGCCAAAAGACCCAATATCAAGATTAAGAGTACGAGTCGCTTCATGTTCCCTCCGCAACGCAGAATGGACGGAGGCTGACGCCAAGGAAAGAAGAATTGAACTAGCGGTTATTCCATCGAACGAACGGCTGTTCGATGTTTCTAGCAAACCACTGCGGCGCCCAGTCCCATGGTGAGGAGCTTGGAATTGATTCGACTAGCCGCGTAGCCGAGCTATTGGAGGTTTTGGTACACCGATTCCTCGAAGTCGCGCAGCGTTCGGATGGCACCCTCATCGTAAAACGGCATCACCTGCATCATCATAACGACGCCGATATGTCGCGTGGGATCGATCCAGAACTCGGTGTTGTAAATACCAGCCCAGCTCATGCTACCCGCGCTGCGGAACTTTGCGTACTGCCGGTCGCCAGACGCGATCTGAAAACCGAGGCCGAATTTATCGTGGCCGGCGCCGAGCGGAAACGGTTTGCTGAGCGATTGATCGGCGGCCTGCTGCAACTCCACGAAGATCGGCCCGATGTTGTTCTCGCCCATCATCTTTACAGAGTTCTCGCTCAGAATTTTCGCGAGCCCCAGGTGCCCACCGTTGAGCAACATCTGCATGAACTTGCCGTAATCCCGGGCGGTCGAGTACAGGCAGCAATCGCCCCGGAACGGGGCCGTCGGCGTCGCCGGTATCGGTACCGGCGGCTGTTCTTGCAACACACCGTTGACACGGCTGTACTCCGTCGCCACGCGCGATTGTTTGGCGAGCGGCACGGCGTAGGACGTATCCACCATGTCCAGCGGTACGAAGATGTGCTCCTGGAAGTATGCTTCGAGTGACTCGCCGGAGATTTTCTCGACGATCATACCGAGTACCACGGTGCTGGGGCCATAGTTCCATTTGTCACCAGGATCGTTCAAGAGCGGCAGCTCCCACTCGTGCTTTTTCGTCGCCTCCTTCAGTCGGCCCACGATCGGGTTAAAAGCCCCGTAGGCGAAGCCCGAGGTATGCGTCAGCAAATGGCGGATCGTCATCGGTCGTTTGGCCGGTCGCGTTTCGTAGGTTGCGTCCTTCTCATTGAATTTCGTAATAACCTGCAAGTTATCGAAGCCCGTCAGGTATTTCGACACCGGATCGTCGAGTTTGAGCTTTCCCTGTTCGACCAACATCATGATGGCCACCGAAGTCACCGGCTTGGTCATCGAGGCAATCGAAAAAATGGCATTCCCGGGCATCGCTACATCGTGCGCAACGTCGAGCTTACCGGCTGCGCCTTCGTACAGCACGCCCTCGCGTCCGACGATGAGGGCGACCACGCCCGGCACGTCCCCGCGACCGACAGCGCTGTTAATCTGGTGCGATAGCGCAGCCTTGCCCGCGTCCGAAAATCCGTTTGCCCCCGTCGGTTCGGCTGGCCGAGCGGGTCGGGCGTTTGTCTGGGCGAGCCCCGAAGAAATCAGCCATCCGGTGATGGCGACGAACGCGGCTAAGGTAATGGCGGTCTTGTGCGTTCTCATAATTTCTTCCGACTGAATTTCTCGCCAGGTTGGTGCGGCATGTAATTGAACAATCTAAGTGTAGCGAAACGGACGCGTCCTGAACTACGGCAAATCAGACGCCGGGTGCCCCGGATTCGTTTTTCTTTTCAGAACCTCGGGCCTGGGGCCGTCTATACGCCATCCGCCCGTCAGGCAAGGTGTCCTGCAAAAAACGAAAGGCCGGGCGCCTGTGCCCGGCCTGCACATTTCAATTGGTTGCGGGGGTTGGATTTGAACCAACGACCTCCGGCCCCGAGCCCTGCCGTTTTTGCAGGCCTCGCAAAAAAAAGTCAGCCCGGTTTGTCGGGCTCAGGGACAGATGCAGGAAGTACCGAAGAAAGAAAATGGTTGCGGGGGTTGGATTTGAACCAACGACCTCCGGCCCCGAGCCCTGCCGTTTTTGCAGGGCTCGCAAAAAAAAGTCAGCCCGGTTTGTCGGGCTCAGGGACAGATGCAGGAAGTACCGAAGAAAGAAAATGGTTGCGGGGGTTGGATTTGAACCAACGACCTCCGGCCCCGAGCCCTGCCGTTTTTGCAGGCCTCGCAAAAAAAAGTCAGCCCGGTTTGTCGGGCTCAGGGACAGATGCAGGAAGTACCGAAGAAAGAAAATGGTTGCGGGGGTTGGATTTGAACCAACGACCTCCGGCCCCGAGCCCTGCCGTTTTTGCAGGGCTCGCAAAAAAAGTCAGCCCGGTTTGTCGGGCTCAGGGACAGATGCAGGAAGTAACGAAGAAAGAAAATGGTTGCGGGGGTTGGATTTGAACCAACGACCTCCGGGTTATGAGCCCGACGAGCTACCAGGCTGCTCCACCCCGCACGAGCATCATAACACACACGTTAGATTTTTCTACAGATGCCCGGTTGCAGGGCTGTCATTATCCTTCACCGACGAACTATTCGGCTCCTTCACGCTCCGCGTCACAGTCTACACGCGACTACGCACTCTCCTGCGAAGCGTAGCGCTTTCGCACCTGCGCCCGTTGATGCCAAAATTCTCGCCCGACCAACCAACTCCCGCCGCCCCGCCCGCCGCTCAATCCCCCAATTCCTCCCGCCGCGAAATGTGATAGCATTTCGCATCCCCGCAGGATATGGACGAGAGGATTCCTCTCATGAGCCACCGATTTACGATCGGCGTCGAGGAAGAATTTCAAATCATAGATCCATCCACGGGTGAACTCCGCTCGCACGTCAGCCAGCTCGTCGCGGCCACGTCCGGAAATCTCGGCGAGCAAGTAAAGCGCGAAATGCACCAGTCGATCGTCGAGATCGGCACGAAAATCTGCGAGAACGTTGACGAATTGCGCGTAGACATGCACCGCACGCGCGGCGAGTTAGTGCGTGCCGCGGAAAGTGTCGGATTGCAAGTCGCTGCGTCCGGTACGCATCCGTTTTCGAATTGGATCGACCAGGTAATCACGCCCGGCGAGCGTTACAAGAACATCGTCGAGGAATTGCAGCAACTCGCCCGTTCCCTGCTGATCTTCGGCATGCACGTGCATGTCGCCGTCCCGGACCGCACCACCATGATTGACCTCATGAACATGGTGCGCTACTTCCTCCCGCACCTTCTCGCGCTCTCCACCAGCTCGCCGTTCTGGATGGGCCGCGACACGGGATTGAAATCGTTCCGCACCACAGTGTTCCGCAGATTCCCGCGCACCGGAATTCCCGACCATTTCGATTCCTGGAGCGACTACGAAGATTACGTCGGCCTCCTCATAAAATTGCGTTGCATCGACAATGCGAAGAAAATCTGGTGGGACGTTCGTCCGCATCCCGTTTTCGGCACGCTCGAATTTCGCATTTGCGACGTGACGCCCCGCATCGAGGACGCCATCGCCATCGCCGCTCTCGCGCAAGCGATTGTCGTCAAGCTCCACTATCTCTACACAAAAAACATGGGCTACCGCATGTATCCGCGCGCGCTGATCGAGGAAAATAAGTGGCGAGCGGCACGCTGGGGCATGGAAGGCAATTTGATCGACTTTGGAAAGCAAGCCGAAGTTCCCATGCGCGAACTCGGAGAAGAGCTTCTCGATTTTGTCGACGACGTCGTCGGCGAACTGGGCAGCCGCGATTCGCTCGCGCCGATCGAACGAATCATTCGCGAGGGCACCAGCGCCGAGCGCCAGCTCAAGACGTACGCCGAAACGGGCGACCTGAAAGCAGTGGTGCGGCAGATCGTGGCGGAGACGCGCGGCGAATCAACGGCGCAAGCGTCATCCGCCGCACATTTTCCCGCGAATGCGTAGGAAATCCGGCGCTTCGCGGCGCCAATCGCGAGCACGACTCGCAAAGGAGCGGACACCGTGATGAAAATCGGAATTATGTGCGGCCGCGAATACAGCTTTCCTCCCGCGTTTATCGAAAAGGTCAATCAGCTCGGCGCCTCGGACGGAATCACCGCCGAGTTCGTAAAATTGGCCGGCACGCGCATGGGCGAACCGGCGGCCTATCGCGTGATCGTCGATCGAATTTCGCATGAGGTGGAGTATTACCGCGGTTACCTGAAGCACGCCGTGCTGCAAGGCACCTACGTCATCAACAATCCCTTCTGGTGGACGGCGGACGACAAATTCTTCAATTATTCCGTCGCGGCGAAGCTCGGCATTGCAATTCCAAAGACAATCCTGCTGCCGCAAAAGTCGTATCCGTCCGATGTGGACATCAATTCCGAATCGCTTCGAAATCTCGAGCACCCTCTCGATTGGGATGCGCTCCTCGATTACGTCGGTCGCCCCGCGATCTTGAAACCGTTTTCGGGTGGCGGCTGGAAGCACGTCTACAAGGTGAATAATAAAGAGGAATTGCTGGCCGCTTACGACGGTACCGGCCCTATTGCATGACTCTTCAGCAGTTCATCAACTTCAATCAGTACGTGCGCTGCTTTACCTTCGGTAAGTCGGACATAACCCCCGTCGCTTACGATCCGAAAGAGCGCCGCTATCTCGTCGAGCACGATTATCTTTCCGCGGAACTCGGCGCGCGCGTCGTGAAAGATGCGCAGACGATCAATCAGGCCCTCGGCTATGAAATGAACACCATCGAATTCGCGATCGAGGACGGCATCCCCTACGCGATCGATTTCCTGAATCCCGCGCCCGATTTCGAGCGCGACCGCATCACCGAATTTTACTTTGGCCACGTCGTCGACAAAATGGCCAAGCTCGTAATCGACCGCGCCTTGAAAGGCAACGTCGCAAATTCGTGGCCGCGCTGGGAAGAAATGCTCGGGATCGGCGCGGCATCCGGCTTCACCGCAGCGCCCGCCGCAACTCCCGCCGCAACAAAAGCGAGCCCGGGCGCGAGCACAACCGCAGGCGCAAAACCTGCCGGAGCAAAAGGTATGGGAGCGAAGAGCGCATGAGCAGCGGCTCTCCCTCCGCGTCCCGTTCATCTGCTTCGGGAGCAGAACAACGAGCAGCTACAAGCATCCGCGCAGGAGCCGCCGCCGGCTAAGTCATGGCACGCGCTTCTGCGGCCCGATGTCGAGCTTTCTCCCGGGTACTGCGCTGAATTAAACGCGCGGATGAGAGCCGAAAAATTGAAATTCGGCGATCGCGTCCACTGCCCTTTCTTGCGGCCATTTTTTCTCACGGTGGATGACGACCGGCGCGTCCGCGAAGTCTCCGAAGCAATCGCCGCGATGGGCGAACGCGTCGTGAAACAATCGCTCGCCGACCCCGCTCTCCTCGCACAAGCGGCTTTGACGCCTGACGAAGAGCGGCTCGCTCGAATTTCACCCGGCTACGGAACCTCCAGCACCGCTTCCCGTCTCGACGCGTTTCTTCTCCCCGATTCCCTCCAGTTTGCCGAGTACAACGCAGAATCCCCCGCTGGTCCGGGATATGCGGAGACGCTCGCCGAAGTTTTTCTCTCGCTGCCGGTGATGAATCGATTCGAAGAAAGCTATCGCGTCCGAAAATACTCCACGATGAAAATGCTGCTCGATGCCCTGCTCGCGAGTTATCGCGAGTGGGGCGGAAAAGCGTCGCCGCCGGTGATCGGAATCGTTGACTGGCGCGAAGTCCCCACCTGGAGCGAATTCGAAATTTTGCAGGCGCGCTTCGAGCGCGAAGGCGTGCCTACGATTCTGAGCGACCCGCGCGACCTTGTATTCGACGGCGCGAATCTCACCGCACACGGGCGCCGCATTGACCTGCTGTACCGCCGCGTCCTGATCAACGACATTCTCGCGCGGCAAGAAGAATGCAGCGCGCTCGTCGAAGCCTATGCCTCCGGCGCCGTGTGCATGGCGAATGCCTTCACCTGCAAGATTCCGCACAAAAAAGCGTTCTTCGCGGTGCTCACCGACGATCGGAACGCCGCGCTCTTCAGCGACGCGGAGCGCCAATTGATTCGTCGGCACATTCCCTGGACGCGTTTGCTCGAAGATACAAAGACGAAGCGCGATGGCGAATCCTTCGGGCTTCTCGAATACGTGCGGCGGCGGCGAGAAGATTTCGTCCTGAAACCCAACGATGAATACGGCGGCACGGGTGTCACGCTAGGCTGGGAAAACGACGAACGCGCATGGGACGAGGCTCTCAATCGAGCGCTCGCGGATCGCGAGCACGCCTGGGTCGTGCAGGAGCGAATCGCAATTCGTCGCGAAATGTTTCCGATGCAAACTCCCAACGGCGTCGAAATGCGCGATATGCTCGTCGACCTCGCGCCGTACTTGTTCCGCGGAAAGATGGCGGGATTCTTGACTCGACTTAGCTCGACCGGCCTCGCGAATGTCACGTCTGGCGGTGGTCAAGTCCCGGCGATGGTCGTCGAGGCGCTTGGCGGATGATTCTGGTCACCCTTCGCTGCTTCGCTATGGAAAACAACGAAAGGCAAAATTACAATACCTAGATGAAGATCGAAACGGCACAACAGGAACTGATTCCCGGCGCTCGCAATGCGGTCGAGACGTGCCTCGCGATCCAGCCCGGTGAGCGCGTCACACTGATTACCGACCGCACCAGCGAGGAAGTGGCCGAAAGCCTGGCGCGCGCCATCGAAATGCGCGGCGCCGTTTGCGAGGAATTTCTTCTCGAGGATCTTGCGCCTCGGCCGCTCACTCGCGCGCCGAAGCCCGTTCTCGATTCCCTCGAACGCGCGGACGCCGGAATTCTCTGCATGAATCCAATGCCCGGCGAGCTCGGCGCACGCAAGGACATCGTCGGCGTCGTCGAACGCCGCCAGATTCGTTACGCGCACATGGTCGGCGTGACGCCTGAAATCATGCAGCAAGGCATGCGCGCGGACTACACGCTCGTAGACCGCCTCAGCGAAAAGCTCCTCGACCGCATGCACAAGGCGCGCTCATTGACCGTCCGTACCGACGCGGGCACTTCGCTCGTCGCCACTTTTGACGCCGGACTCGACTGGGTGAAAACCAGCGGCTTGATCAGCCGCCGCTACTGGTCAAATCTTCCCGCAGGTGAAGTCTTCACCACTCCGGCGAAGGTGGACGGAACATTTGTCTGCGACGGCACCGCTGGCGATCATTTCTGCGGCAAGTACGGCGACCTCCAGAAGACTCCGCTCGTTCTCGACATTCGCGGAGGACGCCTCGTGAAGGCCACGTGCTCGCGCAAGGATCTGGAAGCCGAATTCTGGAGCTACTGCCACACTGACGAGAACAGCGATCGAGTCGGCGAACTCGCCTTCGGCACAAATCTCAGCCTATCGGATATGATAGGAGTTCTGCTGCAGGACGAGAAACTTCCCGGCGTGCATCTAGCCTTCGGCGACCCCTACGGAAGCCAAACCCACGCCCCCTGGACTTCCACCACACACGTAGACGTCCTGGCCCGCCGCTGCAATGTCTGGATAGACGACGAACAGGTAATAGCAAAAGGCCGCTACCTACTAGAACGCTTCGGCCTGGCCTGAACCTCCACGAGCCGTTGCTTCTCGTACCGCCGGCATCCTGCCGGCAGCCTTGCCCCTCGCACCCCACCCAATCCCCCCGCAGCTTTCGCCTCTCCCTCCCACCCGCACCCTCAAAACAGCTGCGAAACGTACTCCCACATCTGATGCTTCCAATACGGCCAATCATGTCCCCCCTGCGGCCCCCAATCATCCAAATGATGATAAATCCCCCGACTCGCAAGAATGTGCGACAGCCGGTACGACGGTCCGCTATTTTCCCAGGGCCCATTCCCGGTGGCGATGTGGATGTCGCAGCGGTTTAGCTGTCCGGCCAGATGTCCATCGGCGTTCGAAAGATAATCCACTGGATTGTTGAAGTAGGTGTTGTCGTCGTACATCCCGTCCATGAAATTCTTGATGTCGTACACACCGGAGAGCGCAAAGCACCGGCGGATCACGTCAGGATGCTTGAATAGCGTGTTCGCCGCATGGTACGCGCCGAAGGAAGCGCCCATCGTCGAAATCGCAATGTCGCTCGATTGGCAATTGTTGTAAATGAACGGCACCACTTCTTCGCGCACGTAGGCGTCGAATTGCGCTTCCACATAGCTGCGATGAAATGGATGAGCGCCCTTGTTGTAAAAACCGGCCGAGTTCACCGAATTGATGCTGTAGAATTTCACGCGCCCGCCATCGATCAGCGGTGCGAGGCTACCGATCAGCCCTTGCCCTTCGAGTTCCCATTCGTCGCCCGCGCTGGTGGGAAATCCGAGCAGCGGCGGCCCCCAATGGCCGTACACCACGACTCCCATCTCGAGGCCCAGTCGGTGCGAATACCAGCGGTGATATTCCCTTTTCATTTTGCTCCCGCGAACGCGTGTTCGATTTCACTGCCCAACCATTCGGAAGGCGCGCGATATTATACGGCGTTTGCACGCCCTCGAAAGCAGAAACAATGCGCGAGACCTTTCGCCTTTCGGCATCCTTCGGCCCGCTGCGTGTAATCGCGCCGGCGCTCTTCTGTTATCCTATTGCGTCCTTTTCAACGTCACGGAGCGTTTCGCAATTGTCCACCATCATCCACGCCGGCGAGGCTGCAGCAGCCGGCCCTGGCCATCTGCAAAAATTCGAAAACTACCGCTCCCGCTATCTCCCAGGTGAACGCACCGTGATCGTCTACGTGCCGGGAATCTACGACCGGCGCCCCGACCTCCGCTTCCCCGTGCTCTACATGCAGGACGGACAAAACCTGTTCGACCCCGAAACTTCTTTCATTCGCGGAATGTACTGGCGCATCGGCGAAACGGCCGATCGCCTGATCGCGGAAGCCGCAATCGAGCCGCTTATAATCGTTGGAATTTACAACACCGGGAAGCGCCGCCTCCGCGAGTACACTCCGTCAAGAGATCGACGCGCTGGCGGAGGCGGCGCCGATCGCTACGGGCGCTTGTTGACCCGCGAAATTAAGCCGTTCATCGAATCGCAATTTCGGGCGCTGCCGGGCCCTGCCAACACCGGCATTGGCGGCTCGTCTCTAGGCGGCCTCGTGACGATCTACCTCGGCCTGCGATTCCGAAAAATCTTCGGAAAGATCGCGGCGCTTTCCCCGTCACTCTGGTGGAATCAGCGCTGGATCATGAATTACGTGGATCGCATCCGCGTGGAACCGAAGCCGCGCATCTACCTCGACGCCGGCACACAGGAAAGCGCCCGCGAGATCGACGATTTGCGCCGGCTGCGCGACATTTTCTGGGGACGAGGATGGCGAGAGGGCCACGACCTGCGATACTCCGAAATTCAGGGCGGCAAGCACGACGAAGCCGCCTGGGCCGACCGCGTCGACCCGTTTCTCCGATTTCTCTTCCCTGCCGGATAGACCGACGTATAATCCGCTTTTTCGCGGCGCTCTCGGAACCTGTGCTTCGCCCGTGAAATTTTGAGGTGCCCGACGTGACGGCAGAACGCCCCATGACGATTCTCTGCGTCAGCTCCTATGAAAAGGGTCAGGAATTTCTGCGTACGTGCAAACGAGAGGGCTGCGACGTTTTTCTGTTGACGGTCGAGAAGCTGCGCGATGCAGACTGGCCGCGCGAAGCGATCAACGAAGCGTTCTACATTCCCGAAGAGCTGCCGCTGCAGGATTTGGTTTACGCCGTGAGCTTTATGGCGCGTTCGCGGCCGGTCGACCGCATTGTAGCCCTCGACGAATTTGATATGGAGAACGTCGCGGCGTTGCGCGAACACTTGCGCATCCCCGGCATGGGCCTCACGACGATGCGCTACTTCCGCGACAAGCTGGCCATGCGCGGCCGCGCACAAGAGGCGGGCGTCGCCGTCCCCGATTTCGTCCACGTACTGAATTACGACAGCTTGCGCGATTTCATGGCCCGCGTGAAGCCGCCCTGGCTCCTGAAGCCTCGCTCGCAAGCCTCGGGAATCGGCATGAAGAAAATCAGCCACGAGTCGGAGCTTTGGCCGTGGCTCGACCAGCTCGGCGACCAGCAATCCTTCTATTTGCTCGAACGATTCGTCCCCGGCGATGTTTTTCACGTGGACAGCATCGTCTCCGAGCGCAAAGTGGTGTTCGCCGAAGCCCACGCGTACGGAATGCCGCCGCTCGATGTCTCCCACGGAGGCGGCGTATTCACCACGCGCACGATGCCGCGAACTTCGCCCCAAACGAAAGCGCTTCTCAAGCTCAATCGTGAATTGATCGAGATTCTCGGACTCGTGCGAGGCGTCACTCACGCGGAGTTCCTTCGCGCGCATGAAGACGGCAAGATTTACTTCCTCGAAGTAGCCGCGCGGGTAGGCGGCGCGTATATCTCCGACGCGATCGAAGCAGCTACCGGCATCAATCTCTGGCGCGAGTGGGCCCGTCTCGAAATCGGCGCTGGAAAAAAGCCCTACAAGCTGCCGAAGAAACGGAACGACTACGCCGGCGTGATTGTTTCGCTCGCGCGCCAGGAAACGCCGGATACCTCGGCCTACAACGATCCCGAAATCGTGTACCGCGTTCCCAAGCACCACCACGCGGGATTCGTGCTGAAATCGCCAAAAGCCGAGCGCATTAATGAGCTGCTCGATTCCTACAGCGCCCGCATCCGGGACGATTTCTACGCCACCCAACCAGTTCCAGACAAGCCCACGGCATAGCAATGGTCGGTAGAAGCAGGCCAATTTTCGCGATTAGTCAGTCCAATTTCTAATCGCGAATCCGCGATTAGAAATCGTCGTAACCCTCGCGGAATCAGCAGCTTGAATTTTTCTAATCGCGAAGAAATTGCGTTTTTTCGTTTGTGTCTTTTAGAGGCAGCCCAGGCATTTTCGACCGGATGGAGAGCCATTCGCTGAATCGCGGTATTCCCCCCTCACCCTTGCACTTGCTCTCCGGTCAGCCGGTCCGTCCGTCGCAAATCGGGAAATCCCCAGGCCCACAACGCAGTCACAACAAGCGTCCCAATGCCGCCCAGGATAATAGCCGGCACGGTCCCAAACCATGTCGCCGTCGTGCCCGATTCGAAACCGCCGAGTTCGTTGGATGCGCCGATGAAAACCATGTCCACCGCGTTCACGCGGCCGCGCATTTCATCCGGGGTGGCAATCTGAATAAGCACGCCGCGAATGACGACGCTCACCATGTCGGTTGCGCCCACCAGAATCAAAGCTGCCAGCGAGAGGTACAAATTCTGTGAAATACCGAACAGGATCGTGGCGACACCAAATCCGGCGACGCACCATAACATGATGGCACCCGTGTTTCTGCGGACCGGCCGATAGGCGAGAAAAATCGCCATCGTAGCCGCTCCGATTCCCACCGCGCCGCGCAGCAAGCCGAGGCCCCAAGGGCCTGTGTGCAGGATTTCAGAAGCAACCGCCGGAAGCAGCGCCGTTGCTCCGCCAAGCAGAACGGCAAACAGATCGAGCGAAATTAATCCCAGCACTATTTTCTTCTGCCAGACGTATCGCAGCCCGGCAAGAACCGTCTTGGCGGTGACGGGCGCGCGATGTCCCAGTTTGGAAATAGGATTGACGCCGAGCATCGAGACCATCGCGGCTGCGGACAGCGTCATCGAAGTCGCATACACAGGCAGCGCGCTGTTCGCGATCGCGTAGATCACGCCACCAATCGAAGGTCCGAGAATTGTCGCCGCCTGAAACGTGCTCGAACCCCACGCGACTGCATTCGGGAGATGCTCCTCAGGCACCATCTCCGGCACGATGGCGCGAGTGGCGGGCCCGTTGAACGACCGCACGATACCCACCAGGACCATGACAGCATAAATCTGGTGAACCGAGCGGACTCCATGCAGCGTGATAAGAAACAAGAGCGCGGAGCAAACCGCATAGCCCGCGTAGCAGAAAATCAGGACCCGCCTGCGGGGAAATCGATCGGCCGTCTGGCCGGAAACGAGGAAAAGTAAAACTCCCGGAAGAAACTGCATGAGCCCCACCAGGCCGAGATCGAACGGCTTGTGGGTGATTTGAAAGATTTGCCATCCGACGGCAATTGACTGCATCTCGACGCACGCAACGGTGAACAAACGCGCCGTGAGAAAGAGCCCGAAGCCCGGATAAGTGAATGCGATACGCCCGGCGAGTGGAGAGGTCTCGGGTTCAGCCATCGCACTCTACTTTGTCACAGAATCGCGATTTGGACGAGAGTGCAAACGGCGGTTGAATTCCAAGCCAGGTCGTTAGCGCAGCAGGCCCATCTGGTAGTTCAGCACCGACGATTGAACTTGATAGTCGTACTTCGCACTGGCTTCGGCGATCTCGGCCTGCGTCTGGTTGAGTTGCGCCTGACTCAGCTCGATGATCGAGCTCAAGCCAAGCTTGTAACGCGCCTGAGCCAGGTCGAGAGCGCGCGTAGCTTGCGCGAGGAGTTTTTCGGTGACGGAGAGTCGCTCGAAGGCCGAGTTGGCGTTCAGCCACGCAGTTCGGACGTCGCGAGTGATGCGGTTCTGGAGGTCGCGGACGATCTCCTGCTGAGCATTCGCGCGCGCGTCGGCTTCCGAGCGCAACGCGCCAAAAAGGCGGCCATTGTAGAGCGGTATATTCAGGTTGAATCCTCCGGCAGCATAGCGAGAGGACAAC
This sequence comes from uncultured Acidobacteriota bacterium, assembly GCA_963711875.1. Lineage (GTDB taxonomy): Bacteria > Acidobacteriota > Terriglobia > Acidiferrales > UBA7541 > Palsa-295. Next base: position 767,167 of record CAVQFW010000006.1, on the reverse strand, counting down.
GCGTCAGCGCGATACGGAATCAGGCCCGCCGTGCCGACGGCGCTGAGCGTCGGAAACCAGAGGTCACGCTCCGCTTTGGCATAACTCTGCTTCGATTGAAGCTCGAATCGCTGGCCGATCAATTCCGGGCGATTCTGAATGGCTGTCTCGAGGACGCTCGCAAAATCCGGTGCCGGCGGCTGCGCCACACTGATGGGCGGTTCCACCAGCGAGAACGTGCGCTGGTCGGAATAGCCTAGAGCGGCGGAAAGATCGGCGAGCGATGCGTCGAGATCGTTCTGCGCCTGAATCTGGAGGAGTTGAGCCTGCGCGAGATCTACATTCGCGAAGCTGACGTCGAGTCCGGACTTGAGTTTATTTTTTTGGAGCTCGGTGACCTGATCCGAAACCAGTTGGCGGGCCTTAACAGTTTCCCGCGCCACTTGCAGCACGGCTTGGGCTCTGAGAACGTCGTAGTAAGTTCGGTCGACTCCCAGTAAGACATCCGCGCGCGAAAGTGTGACGTTCGCTTGTTCGGCTTGCGCCGCATATTTTGAGCTTTTCACTAGTTCATGGGTGCGTCCGAAATCGGTGACGAGCTGGTTGATGGTGAGGCCTTCGGCGAAGCGGTTGTACACAATTGGATTGTTCAATCCGCCGGCTGCGATGCGGCTGTTGTTCTCTGCATAAGCGCCAGTCACGCTTCCGTATGCTTGCGGAAGGTAGGCCGACTTCGCCTGCGTCGTGCGCGCCTGCGCTGCGGAAGCAAGGTAAGTGGCGGCTTGAACCAGCGGATGATTCTGAAGAGCGATTTTCTCGGCTTCGTCGAGCGTGAGACTTTGCGTTGCTTGCGGCGCGGGGGTGATCTTGGATACGGCGGGCTGTCCGGGCGCTACGTGCATGGACTCAGACTGCGCCGAAGAAGTGCGGGCGAATGAGCCCAAGCCACTCACGAGAAGCACAAGAAATGAAACGCGGCTGCGGAGCATCATGAATGAGCCTCCTGAGGAATCGCCGCGCCGGCCTTTTCCTCGCGCCGCCGGTACACGATCAGATAGGCGGCTGGAACCACGAAGATCGTGAGAACGATTGACGTGAGCAGTCCGCCGATAATCACTCGCGCGAGCGGCGCGTAGGCTTCACTTCCCGTTTCGAGTTTGAAAGCCATCGGCAGCAGACCGACAACGGTGGCGAGCGAAGTCATCAGAATGGGACGCAGCCGGATGCGACAGGCGTGCACGACGGCTTCGCGCACCGTGTGCCCTTCGCCGCGGAGCACGTTGGCGAAATCTACAATCAGAATGCTGTTCGAAACCACCATGCCTTGCAGCATCACGATGCCCATGAGCGATTGGATATTCAGCGTGGTCCCGGTGAGAGCCAGGGTGAGAACGACGCCTACGAGTCCCGTCGGCACGGCCAGGACAATCAAAAACGGATCCAAAAAGGAAGAAAACTGCGCGACCAGGATCAGATACACCAGAAGGACGGCGAGAAATAGTCCCAGACCGAAACTCTTGAACGAAGATTCCATGGTCAGCACCAGGCCGCGAATATCCACTCGTGTATTGGGCGGCAGTTTCGTGCGGGCGATGATCTCGGAGATTTCTTTTTTCGGACGGCCGATGTCTTCTCCCGTGGGCGCCACATAGATGTCGATCGTCCGCTGCAATTGATAGTGGTCCACTTCGGTGGGAGTCTGAATCGGGACAATATCCGCCACCTGATTGAGGTACGTGGGCATTTTGAGTTTGGGCGAGTGCAGCGGCATCGCTTTCAAGTCCTCGATCGATTTCACCTGATTTTCCGGGTACTGCACCGTGACAAAATAATTGTTTCCACTCTTCGGATCGACCCAGTAGCTGGGGGCGATCATCACATCCGAACTCAGGGCGGTAATCAGGTTGTCGATCACCTCTTTGGGGCTCAGGCCCAGCTGGGCAGCGCGATCGCGGTTCACATTCACCTCGAGCGCGGGATAGTCCATGTCCTGCGGGATGTAAACGTCGGACACGCCTTCGGCAGATTTGATCTGCCGCGCCAAGTCCTGTGCGATGCGGTCGCTCGTTTTCAGATCCATGCCGCTTACCTGGACGTCAATCGGCGCAGGCTTGCCCTGATTCAAAACGGCGTCCACCAGGCCTCCGGATTGAAAGTAGGTGCGCAACTGTGGGAGCTCGACGCCAATCCGGCGACGCACTTCGTCCATGTACGCGAAACTGCTTACTTTGTGATCCGTTTTCAGGCCCACTTGCACGAAGGCAGTGTGCATTCCGGAGTTCGGTGTGAATAAAGCGGACAAGTCAGGCATCAATCCAATGTTCGAAACAATTGTGTTCAAGTCCCCGGGCTTCACCACCTCGCGCACAATTTCTTCCACCTGCTTCACATAGTCGTTTGTGATTTCGATTCGTGTACCGGTGGGAGCTTTTACGTTGATGACAAACTGGCCGGCGTCTGAGCGGGGAAAAAACGAGACCCCAATGAACGGAACGACAAGAAAACTAAGCAGGAAGAGGCCACCGAAAATGAACAGTGCCTCCCGAGGATGGTCGAGGGTCGTCCGCATGTGCTTTTCATACACATTCAGCATCTTTTCGAATTTGGAGTTGAACATCGCGTGGAATCTCGCGCCCCACGATTTCCTGGGTTCCGTGGCGCCGGGGAGGTGTTCGTGGGCCGGCTTCAAGAAGTGGGCGCAGAAGAGCGGCACGACTGCGACGGCATCGACGTATGAAGCGCAGAGCGCCAGAACCACGGCGAGCGCCAACGCCGAGAACAAATACTTGCTGACGCCGAAGAGCAGCGTGACCGGAAAAAAGACCACCACTGCGACGAGCATGATGGCGAGAACCGCGACGGCTACTTCGTTCGTGCCTTTTACGGCGGCCACTTTCGGGTCCTCACCCAGTTCGATGTGGCGGTAAATATTTTCGATCACAACCACGGAATCGTCGATCAAACGCGAAAAAGCGAGCGCCAGGCCGCTGAGAACCATGCTGTTGACGGATTTATCGGCGAGATGCAGGATGAAAAACGTGATCATCACCGAAAGCGGAATGGATAGAAACACCGCGGCGGTGGCTCGCGTACTCCCGAGAAAGAGAAGAATCATTGCGGCGGTGAGAAACAGGCCAATGCCGCCTTCCCGCAGTACCGTGGAAATGGCTTCCTTTACGAAGATGGATTGATCAAAAACCACGTGAGCATGGAGCTGCGCGGGAATATCCCGCAGACTGGCGACTGCCTTCTTGATTCCGTTGACAACCGAAATCGTGTTGGTGTCGCCACCTTGTTTCAGGATCGGCGCATACACCGATTTCTGCCCGTTCACGCGAACGATGTTGTATTGCAAATAGGAGCCGTCCACCGCGTTGCCGACATCGGAGATAAAAACGGATTTCTGGCCCTCGGTCTTCAGGGGCACCTGATTTAACGCGGCGGCGTTCGGAACCTGCGCGTTGGTATAAATGTTGTAATCGAGCGGACCCAGGCGCACATCGCCCGCCGGAAGAATCAGGTTCGATTCGTTCATGGCGCGAACCACGTCCATGGGGCTCAATTCGTGCGCCTGCAATTTCAACGGGTCCACGTAAACCATAATTTGGCGATATTTCCCGCCATAGGGCGGCGGCACCGTGGCGCCGGGAACTCCGGCGATCTGATTGCGAATTTGAAATTGCAGGTAATCGTGCAGCTGGGTTTCGTTGAGGCCGTCGCCATCGACGGTAACGAGGCACACCGGAAGACTCGAAGCGTCCACTTTCATGACGACGGGCGGCAGCGTGCCTTCGGGAAGGCGGCGCAAATCCGCCATGGCGAGATTGGAAATGTTGGTGACGTCGGCGTTGGCGTCGCTGCCCGGTTGAAAATAAATCTTGATCAGACTCACGCCGGTCATGGACCGGGATTCCATATGATCAATTCCGCTGCCGAGCGTAAAGAATCGCTCGAACGTGTCGGTGATGTCCGCTTCAATCTGTTCGGGAGGCATGCCGTTGTAAAACGTGGCGACCAGGACGACGGGAATATTGATCGGCGGAAACATGTCCACCGGCATTTGCGCCAGGCTGGTAATCCCCAGCACGCAAATAAAAAGGCAGACAACGATGGTGAAGTAAGGATGCTTGATGGCAAAGGTGGGCATTGCGCTGTTACTCCATCCCCGGCGCTTTGACGAGTTTCGGCGAAACCAGTTCGCCTTCCTTGAATTGATTCTGTTCACCAAAGACGACGGTGGCGCCTTCGTCGAGTCCAGAAAGGATTTCGGCGGCCGTTGCCGTCTCGAGCCCCAGCTTTACTTCGTGCCGTTCGAGGCGGTTTGAAGAATTCACAACGAGCACGACACCCTGCCCCGCTCCTGTGGATTGGATCGCCTGCACGGGGACGGTGAGAACGTTTGTTGCCGAATGCAGCGGGATTTTTACGCTGGCGTACATACCCGGCACCAACTCGAAATTCGCATTCGGAACGGTGACTTCGGTGTGCATCGTCCGTGTGGCCGGATCAATCTGGTCCGAGAATCGCGCGATCTTCCCGGTGAAGTTTTTCTTGAGGCCCGAGACATTCACCTCAAGCGTCTGGCCCTCGCGAATGTCGGACACGGCTCGTTCCGGGACCGGGATCACGAGGCGCAGCAAGTCGTTCTGCGAAAGCTGACACAGTGCGGACTCGGCTTTCTCGGAAGAAGTGCCAGCGGGAAGCAGCGCGCCGGTGTAGGCGTAAATTTTTGTGACTACGCCGCTGAAGGGAGCCGTCATGCGCGCGTAGGCGAACATGGCCTTGTTCTTATCGAGCGCGGCCTTCGCAGCAATCGAAGCCTGCTCGGCTGCGGCGAGCGCATCCCTGGCGGCCGAAACGCCGGAGCCGGCTTCGAGATCTTTGCCTTGCGCGACGTCAATATCCTGCTGAGAGATCAGTTCGGGGCGCGTTTTTTGCACGTCGGCGAGGCGCTGGTAGGTGACGTGCGCTACGGAGTAGGAGGACTGAGCGCGTACGAGTTCTTCGCGAGCGCGTTCCATATCCTGCTTGCTGCGGCGGAAAGCGGCCTCGTCCTGCGCAAGTTGTTGTTCGAGCTCCGGAATTTCGAGGACGGCAAGGAGTTGACCCTGCTTAACATGCGTTCCCCAGTCAACGTAGAGCTTCTGAATGTAGCCTGAAACTTTGGCGTACACGTCGATTTCCTGGAAGGGAAGAAATTCGGACGCGATTTCGAGGTTGTTCGAGAGATCTCGTCGCGCGACTTTGACGACAGCGACGCTCGGAGCGTCACCCTTATTGTCGGTTGTCGTCTTGTCGCTCGAGCCGCATCCGGCGAGAAGCGCGACGACGAGTAAGGCGAGAAACGCGCTCGAAATTAGCGAGCGAGAATGTGGCGCGAGGCTGGGCTTAGAACGAATTTTAGTGTTCATGAATTTCTCGCTGCGTACTCGCACGAAGGTTTTCGATGGAAAACTCAGGGGAGCGGCAGACATTCACAATCCGGCGCCTGCGTTCTTCGATGGCAGCCGCCATCGAGGGAATTTGATCCGCAATTTCGAGCGGAATCGAGAGAACGCCGTGGCGATCCGCATGAAGAAGGTCTCCCGGTTGAACTGTCATCTGGGCCACATCCACGGGACCTCCGAAATCAAACACGTGTGCGTAGGCGTGTGAAACGGAAGTGCCGCCGGCAAACATCTGAAATCCGGAATTTTGAAGGGCGTCGAGGTCGCGGACGGCGCCGTTCGTCACTACGCCGACGCATCCGAGCGCCTGCAAAATATTTGCGTGGACTTCGCCGACAAATGCGCCGACGCCGGGATGGTGATCCACATCCTGAATGACAACGACGCGAGGCGCGGGCATGGTGAGAATCTGATTCCACCAGGCGGTGCAATCGTAGGAGAAGCTGCCGCCTTCCATCGGCGGCTCGGCGGTGCGGATGCGGAGTGTGGCCGCGTAACCGACGATCGGCGGCAAGTCCTCGAAGATGCACCGAATGCTGGAATCGGAAAATCCCGTGTTCGGCAGGCGGAATTTGAACGGCTCTATCGCGCTCGCCACCAGGCACGTGCTGAACCGGCGCAATTCTTCCAAGTGAACCGGCGCTAACGGCATTGCACTCATACGACCTCCCGCGCTGGGCGCATCCCGAGAGTTGAATCGAAAAGGGGCCCAGCCGTGTGTTCAAACGGCGAAACTATTTGGATTCGAACCAGATTCTGCTAGGAGAGATGAGAGGGAGGAGCACGCTGCGGGAGGCAAATATTTATGTCGATGCGCTGGAGGAGCGGCGGCCGCCCTCGATCAACGCGAGTAACAAAGCCTAGGGGCTCTGGAATTCGCACGAGCGAACTGGGTAGCGCCGGCTGCAATTCGACCGGGGCGACGCAAGCCTTCGGACTGACTTTCATTTTGCTGGCGATCGAAAGATACCGAGCGGGATTCGATTGGGGGAGATATTGCGCGTTTCTCGCGAGAGTAACGAAACCGGCCAGCGACACCACCAGGAGAATTGCTGCGGCTCGCATTACGGCGGTCTTGATGGACTTGATTCGCACTTTTTCTGAGTGTCCGCTGACGCTCTATTTGATAATGATCTGGCGGGAAGCTTGAACCGGTGCGCGCCAGAGGTCGTACATCTCATGCTAATGCCAGTTCGATTTCAAAGCAACAAATTGGCTGGGTAAGAGTCACTACGGCGAGTGCGAGGAGATGTTCGTGATCAATCGATCCAATCGAATGTGCGAGTGACCGCTTTCTTCCACGTGCGGAAAAGATTATCGCGGGTTGCGCCGTCCATCGAGGGCTGCCAGGTGCGGCCAGCACGCCAGTTTGCGCGCAGCTCGTCTGGATTCTGATAATAGCCGACCGCAAGTCCCGCAGCATAGGCAGCGCCCAGCGCGGTGGTTTCCTGCACCGCCGAGCGAATGACCGGGCGATTCAGAATGTCCGCCTGAAATTGCATCAAGAGTTCATTCGCCACCATCCCGCCATCCGTGCGCAATTCGTGGAGGTGAATTCCGGAATCGCTCTCCATCGCGTCGACAACTTCGCGTACCTGGAAAGCGGCGGCTTCGAGAGCGGCGCGCGCAATGTGTCCTCGATTGGCGAAGCGCGTGAGTCCGGCGATCACGCCGCGCGCATTCGATTTCCAATACGGCGCGTAGAGGCCGGAGAAAGCTGGAACAAAATAGACGCCGCCGTTATTTTCCACCGTGCGCGCGAGAGCTTCGATCTCGGAGCTCTTGTCGAGGATTTTAAGATTATCGCGCAGCCATTGCACGAGCGCGCCCGTAATCGCGACGCTGCCCTCCAGCGCGTAGCAAGCGGGCCGCGCACCGAGCTTGTATGCGACCGTGGTGAGCAGTCCGTGTTTCGAATGCACCGGCCTTTCGCCGGTATTCATCAGGAGGAAGCAGCCGGTGCCGTAGGTGTTTTTCGCCTCGCCGGCTTCGAGGCAAGCTTGACCAACCAACGCGGCCTGTTGATCGCCGAGGATGCCGGAGATCGGGACGTCCTTCACCGCGTCGAGCCGGGCGGCGGCATACAGTTCGCTGCTGGAGAGAATTTTGGGCAGCATTGCCGCGGGAATTGCGAAGTCCGCGAGAATTTGCGAGTCCCACGCGAGCGTTTCGAGGTTCATCAACTGCGTGCGGCTGGCATTCGATACATCCGTCACGTGAATTCCGCCGGTCGCGCCGGTTACGCCGCTGGTGAGCTTCCACACCAAAAACGTGTCGATATTTCCGAACAGGATTTCGCCGGACTCGGCTTTTTCTCGCAGCCCGGCGACGTTGTTGAGAAGCCAGCGAATCTTGGCGCCGCTGAAATAGGTGGCGAGCGGCAAGCCTGTTGTCGCGCGATAGCGATCCTGTCCGCCATTCATTGAGAATTCGCGAACGATACTTTCGGTGCGCGTATCCTGCCACACGATCGCATTTGCCACGGGCCGGCCGGTGTTGCGATCCCACAGAACAACAGTTTCGCGCTGGTTCGTGACCCCGATCGCGGAGAGATCTTTGGGACCGAGGCCGCGCTGCTTCATAGCGTCCGCGATAACTTCCTGCGTGCGGAGCCAAATCTCCTCAGGGTCGTGTTCCACCCAACCAGGCTGCGGATAAATCTGGCGGTGTTCTTTCTGCGCGAGCGAGACAATCTTTCCGGCGCGATCGAAAATGATAAACCGAGTGCTGGTGGTGCCCTGGTCCAACGCTGCAATGTAACTTGCCACGATTCTCGTTCCCTCGTACCGTGTGATCGAACTTAGGACCCGGCGTGCGGCCCAGTAGCCAGTCCTGCTTTGAATTGCATTCCGTGAATTTTGTCGACGTACTCGTCGAGAGCCCGCTGGCGTTCCGGGCCTGACCAGTCGAGCTCGTGCGCCAGGAGATCGGAGGTCGCAGGGGCTGCGGCGAGGGCTTCTCTCCATCCGTACATCTGCAATCCTATGCGCCGGGCGAGCACATCTTCAATCGTCACCGCCATTTCATGGCGCGCGCTGAATATTACTTCAGCACGGAGCGGCGGCATATCTTCGGCCAGCGGCGCACCGAGTTCCGGGTCGCCCGAGATCAGGTCGAGCACGTTCGCCGCGCGGGTTCCATACTTCGCTGCGAGATGCATCGCCGTTGGTTCCGTCAGGCGAAAGCGTTCCGCCAATTCTCGCCAATACTCCGCCGAGTAGCCATCCGAACCAATCAGCGGATGATTCACCGTCGAGCATGGCGAGCGCGCGGCGCCGAGATATTTCTGGGCGGCATCAATCGCGTCCTCGGCCATCGCGCGATACGTGGTCCACTTGCCGCCCATGATGCTGATCAATCCGCTTCCGGAATCGAGGTCGACCTCATGGTCGCGCGCCAGCTTTTTCGTGTCGCGCGAGTCTCGGGAACTGAGCAGCGGTCGCGTGCCGGCGAAGCCTCCAACCACATCCTTCGCCGTGACCGGCGAAGCGAGGTACCGATTCAGGTGACGCAGCAGATATTCCACTTCCTCGCGCGTGAGATAGAGTTCGTCGGCGGCTTCCACTTCCTGTTCCGTAGTTCCCACGAGCAGGCGGCCCATCCATGGAATTGCAAACAGCACGCGGCCATCTTCGGTTTTCGGAATCAGCAGTGCGTCATTGCTCCCGAGCACCTCGATCGGCAGCAGGATGTGCACGCCTTTGCTCAAACGCATGCGCGGCGTCGCTTCTGGATTCGCCATGATGCGAATCGAGTCCGCGTGCGGCCCGGTAGCATTCACAAACGCGCGTGCACGCAGCACGAAAGTCTCGCCGCTTGACCGGTCGTTGACGCTCACGGCCACGAGCTTTCCGGCAGCATCTTTTTCAAACGCCGTAACGCGCGCATAGTTCAGCGCCGCGCCACCCGCTTCGACGAAGGATTCGACGAGGGTCACGTTGTAACGCGCATCGTCGAATTGTCCGTCGGTGTAAGCCACAGCGCCCACGAGGCCCGTCGCGTTCAAGAGGCGCAGGCGTCGCAACGCTTCCTCGCGTCGCAGAAAATGGCTGGCGGCGAGGCTCGCGCTGCCGGCGATCCAGTCGTACAGTTTCAGCCCTGTTTCGTAGTACGCGACATCCAGCCATTTGTAACAAGGAGTGATGAATTCCATCGCGCGGGTGAGAAACGGAGCGTTCTTCATCATGCGAATCCGCTCGTGAAGCGCGCGATTCACCACCTCGTACTCGGCGGGATCGAGCCGGCGGAACGCTTCTTCGAGGTAGCGCACGCCGCCGTGTACCATCTTTGTGGAGGCGCTGGAAGTGCCCGAAGCAAAATCGCCGGCCTCGAGTTGTACCGTCTTATACCCTCGAAGTTGCGCGTCGAGAGCGCAACCGGAGCCGGTGGCACCGCCGCCAATCACGCAAACATCGAACGATTGATTGCGGATTTCCTGGAGCGCTTTGGCGCGGCTCTTCATTCTGGAAGCGGCACGGGTCTGGGGTAGAACTCAGGTTTTTGCGGGCGTGGACGGCTGCGCCGCCGCGCGAGCGAGATCGCGGCCGTGCATCTTGCCGCGTTTTCGGAGAGGGTCGCGCCACTCGCGGCTTTCGCGGTGAAGCAATTCCGCGGCCGCCGCCGGACCCCACGAGCCCGCCGCATAGTTGGGAAAATCTCGCGGAGGCAGCGCCTTCCACACATCCAGAATCGGTTGCACCACGCTCCAACCTGCTTCGACCATGTCGGCACGCTGGAAAAGCGTGGGATCGCCCATCATGCAGTCGTAGAGAAGCGTCTCGTAGCCGGTGGAAGGTTCCGTTCCAAAATAATCGGCATATTCAAAGTTCATATCCACGGCGCCGAGCCGCACTACCGGCCCCGGAACTTTGGCCTCGAAGCTCAGCGAGATTCCCTCGTTCGGCTGAATGCTGATCACCAGCTCGTTCGAAGGAATACTTTCGACGGATGTTTTTCGGAAGAGCACGAAAGGCGGCCGGCGGAAACGCACCACTATTTCCGTCACTCGTGTGGCCATGCGCTTTCCCGTTCGCAAATAGAACGGCACGCTGGCCCAGCGCCAGTTGTCAATGTGGAGAGCGATCGCGACGAACGTTTCGGTCGTTGAGTCCTTCGGCACGTTGGCCTCGGCACGGTAGGCCGGAACCGGTTTGCCGTCGATAACTCCGTCGCCGTATTGGCCCCGCACGGCCTGCGTCAGAACTTGCTCGGGGGTGAGAGGCTGAACGGCGCGAAGGATTTTCGTCTGCTCGTCGTGGACGGAATCCGCGGCAAACGAAATGGGCGGCTCCATCGCCATCAGGGTAATGAGTTGAAAAATATGGTTCGGCACCATGTCGCGAAGCGCACCGGCGCGGTCGTAATAATCTCCGCGCAGCTCGACTCCCAACTCTTCGGCCACCGTAATCTGCACGTGATCCACGTAGCGGCGATTCCACACGGGCTCGAAAATTCCGTTCGCGAACCGGAAGGCAAGAATGTTTTGTACCGTCTCTTTGCCGAGGTAGTGATCGATCCGGTAGATCTGTTTTTCCTCGAGCACCTGCCCGATTTCATGATTCAAGGCCACGGCGGAGGAAAGATCGTGTCCGAAGGGTTTTTCGATCACCACGCGCGCCCAAGGTCCGCCGCCGACGCCGGAGTTTGTGAGTCCGGCGGCTCCCAGCTGCTTTACGACGACGGGAAAAAAACTAGGGCTCGTCGCAAGATAGAACAGGCGATTCCCGCACGTCGCGTGATCCTTGTCCACTTGAGCGAGCTGGTCCTGAATTTTTTTGTAGAGCGCGGGGTCGTTGAAATCACCTGAAATGTAGTACAGGCGATTTGCAAACCAGTCCCACGCATCTCCAGAGGCGCCCGAAAGAAATTCCTTCATTTCCTCGGTGGTTTTCTGCCGGAACTGGTCGGTGGAATACTCCTCCCGCGATGCGCCAATAATCGCGAACTGTTGCGGGAGCAGTTTGCTCTTGGCCAGATTGTAGAGCGCTGGGAAAAGCTTGCGCTTCGTGAGGTCGCCGCCCGCGCCAAAGATCACCATCGCGCAGGCATCGGCCGGCTGGCCGTGCTCGTCCTGCACCACATTTGTTGGATCAGTCGATCCCATCGCTCCGGCCTCCGATCGAAATCCTTCTGACTACAACAGCGCTTGCCGAATTGCGCTGTGCAAGCTACGCAATCCTGCCGCCACATCCGTTCCCAGGTGGATCCGCAGGGCGCGGCGGTCCCGTTCCGCGAGCACTTGAAAATCGCCGCGGGCCTGCGCCGCTTTCACAACGCCAAACGTGTATTTTTGATCGGGCACGGGGATGTCAACGGCGTCGTCGCAAGTAATCTGCAGAAATACGCCCGTATTCGGGCCGCCCTTGTAGGCTTGCCCGGTGGAGTGCTGGAATCGCGGCCCAAATTCGGCGCACGTGGCTACTTTCTTTTTGTCGCGAATCGTATGGCGAATCGTCTGGAGCGCGGACTCGTGAGCGTCGTTCATTTCGATGTACGCGAGAATCGCGAAGTAATCGCCGGCGCGCAACCGGTTCAAATGCGCGCGCAGATATCCGGAGAGAGTGAGATCGCCACCAGCGGACTTCTTCAGATCGTCCGTGTTTTTTTCGTCCGAATACAGCTTGACGCCGTTGCCCTCAAAGAACGGGTGCTCCGGAGGGAGCGAGCCGTCCTTCTCGTACTCCGAGGTGAGATTCTTCGTTGCGATCTTGGCTGCTTCCACATCCGGCTGGTTGAACGGATTAATTCCGATAATCGAGCCTGCCACCGCGGTTGCGATCTCCCAACGAAAGAATTCCTGACCAACGTCGTAAATGTTTGGCACCGTGATGCGCACGACGGGCTGGCCCGCTTTTTCGAGCGCGGCCACCGCTTCGTCCTGTTTCACTTCGGGTGCCGATTGCAGCCGAAGGTACACGAAGATTCTGTCGGCGCCGTACACGGCAGGCTGCCCGATCTGTTCGCGATCAATGGGGATCAGCCCCTTTCCCTGCTTGCCGGTGGATTCGGCCAAAAGCTGTTCGAGCCACGCGCCGAGGTCTGAAATTCCTGGCGACGCAAAAATCGTCACTTTGTCGCGCCCGGTTTTCTGAAGCGTGCCGAGAATCGCGCCCAGAATCGCACCGGGGTTTTCGTTGGCCGGGACCACCGACGCGCAGGAGTGAACCATTTCCTCCACGCGATCGAGGTACCGCGGAATATCGAGCCCCTGCATGGCTCCCGGAATCATTCCGAAATTCGAAAGCGCCGAATAACGGCCGCCAATACTGGGCACTCCGAAAAAGACATGGCGGAATCCGTCGGCATCGGCCGTCTTCTGCAGAATCGAGCCGGGATCGGTGATGGCGATGAAGCGCTTCCCTGCCGCTTCCGCGCCGATGGCTTGCTTCACCTGCTCGTAGAAATATTGTTTGAAAATATTGGGCTCGAGAGTGCTTCCTGATTTACTCGAGACGATGAAAATTGTTTTTGAAATGTCGAGCTTGTTGGTGAGCGTCCGAATTTGCGCCGGATCGGTCGAATCCAGCACCAGTATTTCCGGGTACCCCTCGATTTTCCCGTAAGTCATTTTCAACACTTCCACGCACAAGCTAGAGCCGCCCATGCCGAGCACGACCGCATGATTGAAGCCGCTCTGACGAATCTCGTCGGCGACCAGCTTGAAATCGCGGCTGTGCGCGATCTCGTCGTCGGCAATTGTGAGCCAGCCAAGCCAGTTCGCCTCGTCCGTGTTCGTCCAGAGCGAGGCATCGCGCGCCCACAAGCGCTTTATCTTGCCGTTCGTTTTCCAGTCTTCAATTGTGGATTGGACGGCCGCCGCGAGATTCTCGGGCAGCTTGTAGGTGAGATTGTTCGCCGCCGAAGCTGCCTGCGAGGACGTGTGCTTGCCAACGGCCGCGAGCAGCTTGTCGAACGCCTCGGCAAAAAGCTTTACTCCCTCTTCGGTCAATTGGTCGGTCGCCGCCTTCATAGAAATTCCCACGCGCTCGAGCGTGTCCATCGTTTCTCGCGCAGCGGGAATATTTTCCTCGAGGCTGGCGCGGGGCTTGCCGTGATCGCGAAACGCGTCGAACGTGGCAGGCGGAATCGTGTTCACGGTGTCTGGCCCGATCAATTCTTCGACGTACAAAATATCCGAGAACGCCGGATTCTTCGTGCTCGTGCTGGCCCATAGAACGCGCTGCGTTTGTGCGCCCTGGGAAGCAAGCGCGGCCCAGCGGGAGCCGCTGAAAATGTCTTTGTAACGCTGGTAGGCGAGCTTCGCATTTGCAATCGCCACTTTTCCGACGAGCCCGCGCAGAGTGGCCTGCTCGGCCGCGTTCTGCGATTTCTTGATGCGATCTCCGATCTGGCTGTCAACGAGCGTATCGATCCGGCTGACGAAGAAACTCGCCACGCTCCCAATCTGGCCGAGCTTTTCGCCCGATTTCGCGAGAGCTTCGAGGCCGGCGATGTATGCCTCCGCCACGCGCTCGTACACATCCTGGGCGAACAGCAACGTCACGTTGATATTGATCCCTTCGCTGATCAGTTGCTGGATTGCGGGAATTCCCTCGGGCGTTCCCGGCACCTTCACCATTAAATTATCGCGGCCCACGGCCTTCCAGAGCCGGCGGGCTTCTTCCATCGTTTCCTTCGTCTTGTGCGCGAGATAGGGCGCCACCTCAAGGCTTACGTATCCATCGCGCCGGTTCGTTCGGTCGTAAACGGGCCGCAACACGTCGGCGGCATCCTGAATATCGCGAATCGCGAGCGCTTCGTACACTTGCTTTGCATCGAGATCCTTCCGCGCGGTTAATTCCTCGAGCGCTTTTGAATAGTCGGTACTGCCAGTGATCGCTTTTTCGAATATCGAAGGATTCGAGGTCACTCCGCGCAGGCCGTCCTGCTCGATCAAACGCGCCAGTTCTCCGGTCGAAATGAGGTTGCGACGAATGTAGTCGAGCCAGACCGACTGCCCGAAGGAGTTCAAAGCTTTCAGCGGATTTTGCGAACGCTCGGGATCTTGTCCTTGCGGGGAAGTTGTCGCGCTTGTACTCATGAGTGCCTCATTTTGCAAACAACCTGAAATTGCAGCGCCCGAAGCGAAATTAGCTTGAGCGCAAACTCCGATTCTACTCCAGTCAGGATGCCGCCGTGCGTGAATCCAGTGTAAAATCTCGCGGCGAGCCGGGCTTCGCGTCATGCAGAAGCACTTCAGATCCGTTCGATCCCTTTCAGCAGAGAGGTGAAACTTGGCCAAGCGCGCCGGACGAATCTTTTTTTTGATTTTGATTGCGATCGCGATGTCGGTGGGGACAACTTCGGGCGATGGGATTCGCACAACGCGCGGCAGCTTGTCGGTTGCCGCGAACGAGCTGACGGTCTCCGCAGCGATCAGCCTGAAAGACGCGCTCGACGAGATCGCCAGCCTTTACAGCTCGGAACAGCCCGGCACGCCGATTCACCTCAATCTCGGCGGCTCCGGCACGTTGCAACGCCAGATCGAACAGGGAGCGCCGGTGGATATTTTTATTTCCGCTTCGCCGAAAGAAATGGATTCGCTCGAGGCGCAGGGCCTGCTTCTCGCCGGCACGCGCAGAAACCTCGTGAAAAACAGGATTGTGCTGATTGTTCCCGAGGGGACCGGTGCGATCTCAAATTTTCAGGATCTGACGAAGCCCGCTGCAAAAGTGATCGCGGTGGGCGAACCTCAAACCGTGCCGGCGGGAAAGTACGCGCAGGAAGTGCTCACACATTTGGGCCTCTACGATCTACTGAAGCCCAAGCTGGTGCTGGGGAAAGACGTGCGCCAGGTTCTCACCTACGTCGAAACGGGTAATGCGGACGCCGGAATTGTGTATGCGACGGATGCGAAGGCGTCGAAAAAAGTCAGGGTCGTCGCGACGGCTCCCGAGGATTCGCACTCGCCCGTCATTTATCCGGCGGCGGTTGTGAAAAATTCCGCAAATCCGGCCGGCGCAAAAGCTTTCCTCGAATTTCTAGCCGGTGAAAAAGCCCGCGCAGTTTTTCAGAAATACGGATTCATTCCTGCAGCGAATTGAGGAAGCGCTAGTCGAAAAAAAGATGCTTCGCCGTTCGCGCCGGACGGTAGAAGAGGGCGCTTGCCCAGGAAAAGCGCGCGATCAAACGGCCGAGAACTACGCGGCCGAGCGATCCCATGTCAATGTGGCGATTCCCGCGGTGGACTCGGATCACGCGTCCCTGAAATTCCGCCCGGGTCACGGGAGTATCCTCTCGGTCGAGAGCGTCGCCTTTGGTTATGAGGCGGCCTCCGAACATACAGGCTGAGCTTGCGTTTGCGCTGGCACTGGCGCTTGCACTTGTGCCATTCATCTCGCGGCGTATCACGCGATGCACGAACAATCGCTGGCCGCGCACGAAGAGCACCACATCACCGGGCAAGACTTGCTCAAGCTCGAATTTCCGTACAAAGACCAAATCGCCCGAACGAATCCACGGAAACATGCTCGCGCCGAGTACGCGGAAGCAGACCGAACCGTTGGCGCGGATTTTCGCAGCGACCGGATTTGCGACGGCTTCTTTGGGCGCGAGGAAGACTTCGCTAGTGCTCCGCGCGGGAGCTTGTCCGGCGCATGGGCTCATCAGGGATTCAGCTGGACCGTCTGCGTGGTGATTGCGTTGCCGTCGAGCGAGACGCGCGCGCTCCATTCCCCGGTCATTCGCCGCTGCTGGATCCACGCGCCTGCTACGGGCACCGTTCGCGCGACGCTCATGGACGCGTGCGAGGAGTCCGGCACAAGAAACGAAGTTTGCGAGGACTGGTAGAGCCCGCCTCCCGGCTGCAATATTTCAAGAAGCTGGGTGTGCGTGCCAGTGGAGAGATTTTCCCAATTCACGGTGACTACCACATCGCGCGCTGACGCGACGCTAAACTCAGTTGCAGGCGTGCAGCTGCCTCCGCCATCATCACAGAACGAAATGGTGGCATCGGTCGGCGTCGGAGGTCCGCCACCACTCCCTGCAGTTCCCGTCTGGCACGCTGAGAACCCGATCGCGAGGAACAGTGCGGCGCCGATCATCAAAGCCGTGCTGCACGGCCTATTTCTCACAATCTGCATCGCTTGCCTCACTCAGAATGGGTACACAAAGCCGTATGCGCGCTGGTCATTCGTCGAGATGTAAATTCTTGACAGCACCGTGTCCAGAGCGGGATCACCGACGATGCCCGGCTGCCCGGTGTTGGCGGTGCGCTGCTTGCCGTCGACGCCGGTCACGATGTCGAGTTCGTGGATCTTCCCGTCTGTCGAGCCAACGTAGACTTTCCCGAAACCGGTATTTCCAATTGCGGCGGAAGGACCGGCGATCGTGGTGTTCCACAAACTTGCGAATGTATTGGTCGCCTTGTTGAACGTCATCGCGTGCACAGCCGTTTGTCCCGAAAAGATGACGGTGTACGGTGACGTGAGCCCCAAAGCGATTGGAAATGAAATGATCGCGCCATCGCCGCCGGCCACTGACTTCAGCGTCGCTCCGGTGGCTGGATTGATCGCGAAAATCGTCCCGGCATTGTTGGCCACGAATAGGACGTCGCCAGGAGTCGAAAAAGTGGGATCGGAGTCGGTATCGCCGAGCGCCGCCGTGGAAATGACGGCGCCGGTATTGGGATTGAGTTTCCAGAGGCTTGGCTGTGCCACACCGCCGTTACTTCGGCTTGTCACCCAGACGGCGTGATTGGTGAAATCAACCGCGGGCGTCGAATTGATGATATCCATCGGGGCGCCGGCGTTTCCATTTCCGATCGTGGTCCACAAAGTCGCGCCGGTGTTTCCATCGATTCCGACGATTCGATTCGTTGACGTGGACGCGCCATTTCGCGTGCCAACGATAAGGAGATCATGTGGGGGCGTGAAAGTGCCGTCACTGAACGCCTTAACTTGCACCGCGGGCGCCGATTGGAAACCGTTGGTCCCGAGCCCGGTCGGATTCACCACCCAGAGAATTTGCCCCGTATCGGTCGCGATCGCATACACGAGTCCGTCGTTATCGGCGACGTACATTACGTTCTGCGCGAGCGATGAGTCCGCCGCGTCAATCACGGGCGAGCGCCCCGTCACCGCGCCGCCCAGCGACACAGGCGGATATTTCCTCATGCCGGTGACCGCGTCGATACCGAATGTGAGCGCCGTCTGCGATCCCGCCATCACGATCGATCCGGGAAACAACGAAGGTGCCGCAAGGGTGGTAGAAAACGTCGCCGCGATCCAGACGGAGTTCTGCCTTTTTGCGACAGTGGCGCTGGGCGTGGCAGAAATTTCCGCGGTGAACACCGAACCATTCGTGATCGGCTGCGTCGCATAGTAGTTCTTTGCGTCGCGCAGGAAAACTTTGTAGAACCACGTCGTATCGTCCGTGGGCGCCCCGCACGGATCGGAGGCGTTGTCCGTGAAGCTCGTCGCGAGCGCCGAGTTGTCAAACACCACTTGTCCGGTGCCGACAATCGAGCACATCGCCGGGTCCGTCGTATCCGGCGGAACCGACGACTTGTCCACTGGAAAATTCGCCCGCCTCAGAATTAGAACGCCTGCGTACGCCTCTCCGGCATTCACTCTGCCGATGGCCGCGGGATAACCCCAACTGACGGTCACCACGCCGTCTCCCGGCACCGCTGCGATGTTGGTCACGTTTTGAATGAACGTCACATCGAGTTCAGGCGCATTGGCGGCGGTCCCATTGCGCGATCCAAAAGTAGTGGTCGCAGCGGGATTCGCACCTTCGGTTTGATCTTTGATCAGCGTTCCGTAGTTCGGCGTGCCGTTGTACCAGTTCTGAACATCAGTCGTAATGTCGAACTGAACAGGGGTCGCAGCCGTAATATTTCCTGCCACTGACGCGGTCGCCGTCGCGGTGCCGCCGAAGTCTCCGCCGGGCGCACCCCAAGCGAGGCCCGCCACGCGCGTATTCCACGTCACGTTTAGCTCGTTGAAAAAGGAAGTCAGGCCGAACGCGCCGTACGTTCGCGGAAACCCGGTCGTCGTGCTCGCAGTCGCCTGCAGGATCAGCAGCGCCTGCTTAATCGCAACATTGGGCAAAGTCGAGAGATCGAATTGCACGATCGCGCGCTGGTTCCTGTTCCCGTTGCGCGATTGAACCGTCAACGTGGCAGCGCCGCCCGAATTCGTCCCCGCGTTTGCTTGATCGATTGTGGCGTCAGCGCCTCGAACTTGTGCAGCCGTGGACTGAATCTTGATCACTTCGCGAGCCAGCAGTGGTGCGGACAGCAACAGCGAAAGCGCCAGGCCTAATATTTTTTGCCAGGTTGCGTAATGCTGCTCTTTAGATGAATGCAGGTTGCTCATGAAGCGTAGTGCCTCCGCCATGACTATGTTTCGCGAAAACGGGCTCTTTTCTTCTACGAACGCCTCGGTACCGCGTGACAAAGCCCCTGCTGTCCGGGCATTTTTCCGCACGCCAGCGCGAGTGTCTCGTAGATGGGCTCTGATACGCAGCCGGGTTTCACATACGCCTTCTTTCCCGGCGCTTTCTCCTCACTTCGCTCCGTGCTTTTCTTCGTTCGTTCCATCGCTTCTCCCGACCCTGAGTCCGCCGCCTAAAGCGACACTTGCACCAAGTCTCCGCGCGCCGCAATCTCGCGCACAACGCCCTGGAAGCCATTCTTCTCGTGCATGGCGCTAACGGGATTCTCCACTCCCGCGAGCCGCGCGTTCATCTCCGCCAACTCACACGCTCGCTCGTACGCCCCCAACAAATCGCCTCCCTCCATCTGCGCCAGCCCCGGACAACGCTCGCAGTAATTCCGGATCGAGCACGAGGAGCACAAGGGCAATTGGGATTCCCGCACCGCTCGAACGCGATTCATCTCCCGCGACCCAAACCAAATTTCCTCGAATCGCTGCTTCCGTAAATTTCCTGCCGCCTTAGGCATCTGCACGCAGGGAGTAACATCGCCATAGGGCGTGATGTAGCAGCTGTTGTGTCCAGCGCTGCACGGAATATCCGCGTAGGCGCTGCTTTCGATTCCGCTCGATGTCGCGCTTCCGATGGCGCACCCGCCACCATCCGCCGTTTCCTCTTGCGGATACGCACGCGTGTTCAATTTCTGATCTTCGAGCACTCGCAAAAGCTCCGTCGGGGAACCTCGCAGCGCCAGAGTGCTTTCATCGCCGTCCATTTTTGGAGTAATCGTGAGGTCGAGCATGTACGGCACACCCAGCTCTTCCGCCAGGGCCTGTACCTCGCGAAACGCGGCCATGTTCTGCTTCATCAGCGGGCAAGCCAGCTTTACCTGCAAGCCTTCGGCCTGCAGAAACCGAATCGCGCGCAGAGAACGATCGAGCGAGCCCGGCACTTCCGTAATCGCGTCATGAATCGCGGCGTCGGCGCTGTAAATGCTGATCTGAATCTTGCGCACGCCCAGTTCGCGAAGCTGCCGAGCCTTTGCCGAATCAATGAGGAGCGCATTGGTTTTCAGGCTCACGTCAAAATTCGAGGCGCGCGCGTAGGCGATCAATTCGAATAAATCCTTACGCAGGAAAATCTCGCCGCCGCTGAAAGTCAAAAACAGCGCGCCCGCTTCCGCAAGCTGGTCCAGCGTGTTCTTGATTTCGCCGGTGGTCATCTCGCCGTGATCCTCATGGTCGAGATAGCAATGAACGCAGCGCTCGTTGCACCGGTACGTCAGGTCCATGTGCACGTTCCACGGCAGACTGCGTTCCACGGTTTTGCGCACCAGCCGGTCCATCACGGGGGTGCTAGGCACCGGCGGCCACCTCATTACCCCGGGGTACCGCGAGCAGGCCCTTGGCGGCGAGCAGTTCGATAAGCTCTCTCACGTCGGCTTGCGCCACATCGCGCGGGACGTCGTACGCTTCCCCTACCATCGCTGCGATTTCATCCACACTGTGTTTGCCGTCCGCGTGCTTCCAGATCAGGCTCGCCGTCTCGTTCAGCTCGTGCACGTGGCTGTCTTCCGGTGAAATGATTACGGCTTCGCTGTCAATTTCGCGCCATGCCAATTTCGGATTTCTTTCTGGAAAGATGCTCATGCCGCAACCACCTTCCAGAATTCCCTGCAGCGGCGAAAATGCAGCTGGTAACACGGGATCTGTCGCACCATTCCGAGCAGCAAACGCAGCAGTTCTTCATTCGCGTCCGGTTTCGAGGTAAAGAACAGCACGCACGGCAGCAGCGCTCGCAGGATTTCTTTCGTCGTCAGTTGTTCCAGGCGATCTTCCGGCGCCTGCACGAGTGTGTAAATACCCGCGATCGGATAGTGCTCGTTCTGGCCTGCCGCGCGAAATTCGCCCCAGAACGGCGTTCCGTAGGCATGCCAGTGCCCATCGGTGAATCGCAAAAGCGAGATTTCGTCAGTTAGCACAGTTCCCGCGGGTGAAAGCGACGCCACCGTGCTTTTCCCCGCGCCCGAACGCCCCGTAAACACGTATGCGCGGCCGTCGCGCACCACCGTCGCCGCATGCAGCAAGAACCCGCTGCGGGGCAGCAGCACCATCGTCAGGAGAATTCGGAGCAGCGAATCGAGCGCATATTCATGCCGCACGCCGTGGAATTCCGCGCCCCAGGAATCAAGGACCAGCGAAGCCTGGTCGAGAACGTACGAAAAGCTGTCCGCGTCGCGTTCGACTCCGTCGCCGCTCTTTAGTCCGCTCCTCAATACGACCGGCAAACCGGTCTCACGATCGTCGCCAAGTGCTTCCGGGCACCCGGTCGCGAGCCCGTCCGCAAACCCGTCCGCAAACTCGCGATACCTCTTGAGGGCTTGTTCGTGCAGGCTTTCCCCGGGAATGAATAGCGAAAGAGGGACCTGTCCGATGGAAATTTTCAGCGGACGCATCGAGTGCTGCGTGGTGGCTTGCGTTCCCAAGTCCGAATGACCCCGTTGCAAACTTGTTACGAACTGAACCAGGACGGTGCCCCGAATCGCGCTCCGTCCGCTGCTAGACGCCTATTTACTCGCTAAATCGAGAGGTAGCTTGACTCAGTGTTACTGGCGTTGCACAAGGGGTCAACAGGGATGTCCGTCGGCGTGTCGTAATCGTGACTAATTTGTTGAAGACGTGCTTGGGGCCGAACTTTGCGGTGACTTTGGGTCACGAGCTTTGGCAGGATTGCTTGAGACATGCTTCGTTTTCAAGTGTCGCCTCCCGACGGCGCGGTGCCAACTGCTTTTCGTACCGCCGGCAGGATGCCGGCGGTACGAACACCGCTTCCGGCTCTGACCAGGTATCCGAGGCGCTTGCCGGGCGTTTACCGGTCGACTGACCCGTCGGCTCACCGTCGACTCGCCGTCGCTTTTTCCGTCGGCTTGCCGCCGACGCTCAGTCGACTTCGATCGAGCGCGGGTTAGGACTACGTCTCCGAGCGCCCTCGTCCGGCCCATCCATACTTATAGATGAGCCGAAGCGGCCGGAGCGCGATGTAGAGCGGGGCGAGCGGACCGGGCAATTTCACCATCGCCCAGTCGTCCTCCGCGGGTATCACGGCGAGGCGCAAAGAATAGCGCCATCCCGCGACCGTGCCCCGCACCATCCGCCGGCGAAACCGGAACCGGCCCCGGGTAAGGAATCGAGGCCATTCGCGGCTTAGCAAGCGGCTTTCGACCTCTCGGGCGACGGCGTTGGCCTCAGTGTCGCCGCGCACGAGGATATGGATCGCTTCCGGCAAGGGCGCCCCGAACATGTTCGACGCCAGCGCGAGTGCGAGATTCACCATGCGTTCTGCGCCAAACGTCCGAGCCGTTCCAATCGCTCGATCCCAATCCATGCTTGCATGTCGCTGCACCAGCTCCGATATGTCCACGATCCACGACATTCGTTCCCAGAAATCCTTCGACCCGTGAATCGCAAGCAGCAGCAACAGATCTTCCGGCGCAAAAGTCCGCACTTCGCGGCCGCCGACGGCGACCGTGACCAGCCGCCGTGAGAAGCCAGCAAGGTCCGGAGTGACAGGAAAATGACGAAGCGTCAGCTCGGTGTGCAATTCGACCATTGCGCGGCGCTTGTCGTCGCGATAGTTGTACTCCCCTGGCACCAGCGCCTTCGCAGCGTCTGCCGAAAGTAACCAGGGAAATTTCGCGCGATATCCGAGCCCCAACATCAGTTCGTGGGCTTTCCGCAAATCGCGTTGCGGCAAAATGAAATCCAAGTCCTCAAAATCGCGCAGCGTCACGTCCCCATACGCCTGCTCGGCAAGGACCGGGCCTTTGTAAGGAATCGCAGTGATTCCGTGTTCGCGAAAAAGCTCGAGAAGCTTGTGCAACTCCGCTGTGAGAAAAAGGCACCGCACAGTATTGGCCCGGCAAGCTACCTTCAATCGCTCCATCGCCGGCTGCGGGACGGCATCCGCCGCAACAGCGCGCAAATTTCGCTCGAGCAGTGGCCCGACCGAATTCTCCGCAGCTTCGTTGAACACGTATTCCCAATCGAGACTTTTTGCGGCCAGCTCGCGAATCCGGTCCGCAATCGCAGGCTCCATCCGCGTCCGCGCGCAGGCGACCAGCAACTGCTTCTCATCGCAAACAGTTTCGGTTTTTGAAGAAGGCGCCATCCACGCTCCGCGCAAGTGTTCTTCGCGGAATACTACGCTATTTGATGAGGCGCGAACGGTGGATTCTTATCAACGAGGGAAGCACCTGCGCCGCTACTCACTCGAGCGGCGCAGGAAACTCCTATGAATGGGACGCTATGAATGAGGGATGAAGGCTTCTTCGAATCGATTTTATCGCCGCCACAAATCCGTTATGCCGCGATCGGGTGCAGGTACGGACCTTCCATCTCAACCTTCTTGCCAATCTTGACCAGCCGGCTCCGCAGTGAATCCGGATTGAGCCCGGCGCTCTCGCACACCGACTGAAAATCTGATTCATCCTCGAACAAGAACGACTGCGCGGCGCGCCGCGCCCGCAAAGTTCCGTTGCGCCAATCTTCCACGGCCGTCACGATCACCGCCGTCCACAAACGCCGTTCCGAAATGCATTCTTCCGTAACCGCTTCCTGCTCGAGCGTCCCGCCGTGCCCCCTCGTTCCGTTTCCAGTCATTGGCCCCCCTTCGCCGCGGCGGCACTTTCGATTTCCTTACAGCCGCGCAGTTCTTACGGTTGCACCTTGCAGGCCAATGGTTCCCGTCAGCCGAAAGCGGCGGGCAAAACGAGATATTGATTGCATGCAGACGAGTTGCGGCATTAGAGACTCTTAGAATCACGATTGAGCCATCGCACCAAAACCCGGCATATCGGCCCGCGCGCATACACTTGTTCCACGCGCGCACAACTCGCAGGTTCTGGTTATTCCGAAATTGGTTTCTGGAAAGAACTTGAAGCTACTGCACGGCGGGAACAGCGAGTATCTCTCGCAGCTTCGCGGCGAGCGTAGTCAGAGTAAATGGTTTCTGCAGCAACACTGCATCGTTTTCGAGAATCCCGTGATGGACCACGGCCTGATCGGTGTATCCCGACATGTACAGAATCTTGATTCCGGGCCGGATTTGTCCCACGCGTTCCGCCAATTCCCTGCCGCTGATCCCCGGCATCACCACATCGGTGAGCAGCAGATGTACCGGTCCCACGTGCATGGCCGCCAGTTCCAAAGCCGTATGCCCGTCTTCGGCCTCGATCACGGTATAACCGGTCGACGTCAAATATTCGCGCGCCAGTTCGCGCACGCCTTTCTCGTCTTCCACCAGGAGAATTGTTTCCGAGCCGCGCTCAGCGGGTCGCGCATCGATCTTCCCGTCGCGCGCGCCTGGGACGACTTTTTCTTCGATCCTCGGCAAATAAATCTTGAAGCTCGTGCCGCGGCCGGGCTCGCTATACACCCAAACGTATCCGCCGCTCTGCTTCACCACGCCATAGACGGTTGCAAGCCCGAGGCCGGTTCCCTTACCTTTTTCTTTCGTAGTAAAAAACGGTTCGAAAACGTGCGCCTGCGTTTCGGCATCCATGCCGCAGCCGTTGTCCGTCACCGCCAGCATGACGTATTTGCCCGGCGACAGAACCGCCGGCGGATGCGAATACGACGCATCGAGCTCGACGTTGGCGGTCTCGATCGTCAACCTGCCGCCCTGCGGCATCGCATCGCGTGCGTTCACCGCCAGGTTCAAAATCACCTGCTCAATCTGGCTGCGGTCTGCCTTCACCAATCCGAGGTCCGGCGCCGACGAAGTCTCGAGCTGAATATCCTCGCCAATCAGCCGCCGTAAAATTTTCTCCATGTCGGCGACGACGGTTTGGACGTTCAAAATTTTTGGAGCGAGCATCTGCTTCCGGCTGAATGCCAGCAATTGGCGCGTCAGGGATGACGCCCTCTGCGCCGCCATCTGAATCTGTTCCGCGTTGCGGTGCAGCGGATCGCCGGACGGCAACCTTTCGACCATCAAATCGCTGTACCCCTGTATCACCATCAACAAATTATTAAAGTCGTGCGCGATGCCGCCCGCGAGGCGGCCCACGGCTTCCATTTTCTGCGCTTGACGAAGCTGTTCCTCGAGCTGCTTCCGGTCCGTAATATCCAGCGACATGCAGATCGCGCCCGATACCTGTCCTTCGGCGTCGCGCAGCGGCTCCACGTGGCAGGCGTACGATCCGCTCTTCCACTCCACGTGAAACGTCATCGGCTCGCCCGCCACCGATCGCCGGTGCGCCGCAATCGGCAGAAACGTCTGATCGGCCGTCTCGAAATAGTCGAGCAGCGACATTCCCACGATCTGGTTCGGCTTCAGTCCCAATCGCGCCAGGCCCGCTCCGAGCGCAGAAGTAAAGCGAAGGTCCTTATCGACCGTCCAAAGTACCGCGGGCAGTTGCTCCACCAGCACGCGCAACCGCGCTTCGCTCTCGCGCACTTTTTCTTCCGAGCGTTTTCTCTCAATCGCGAGCGCGATCTGGCCGCCTACCGACGCGACAAATTCCTGGTCGCGTTCCGTGTACGCGTTCTCGTCTTCGTAGTGCTGCACCACCAGGACGCCAATCGTCGCTGCCGGCGTCCGCAACGGCACGCCCAACCAAGATGGCGACGGGGTTCCGACGAGCTCGACTTCGCCTTGCTCGGCCAATAGATCGAATGTCCTTTGCGGGATCAGCATCGCCTTTCCGCTTCGATAGACGTGCGCGGTGCAGCTTTTTCCCACTCGTTGCGGCGGCGGCGCCACGTCAAACTGATCCACGAAAAATGGAAAGTGGAACATCCCGCTCGACGGCTCGTACAGCGCGACGAAACAATTTTCCGCGTACATCACCTTTTTCAGCGCGATGTGAATCAGGCGCAGCAAATCATCCAGATTGTCGGTCACGTTCACCGCGTGGATGATTTCAAAAGTGACCTGCCGCTCGAGCTCAGCCCGCTTCCGCGCCGTAATATCTTCGATCGTGCCCTCGTACGATAAAATCTCGCCATCCGGGCCCCGCACCACGTGCGCGTTCTCGGAAATCCAGATCTTGGCGCCGTCTTTGCGCCGTACCTCGTACTCGAAATCCTTCACCGCGCCGCGCGCCGTCATCAACCGCTTGAACTCTTCCCGCGCGCCCGGCTCCGCATAAATTTCCGTGCCCAGATCCTGCACGCTCAGAATCATTTCCGCCGGCGATGCGAATCCGCACATCCGCGCCAGCGCCGGATTCACGCTCAGATAACGCCCGTCCGTCGTCGTCTGGAATATTCCTTCGGTGGCGTTTTCAAACAGGCTGCGGAATCGTTCCTCGGCCTCGAGTTGCGCCTTTTCCGCCAGCCGCCGCTTCGTAATGTCTTCGTACATCCCGAAGCTGCCGATCAGCTTTCCCTCCACCAGGATCGGCACTCCCAAAATCTGAACATCGACGAGCGAGCCGTCGCTGCGCATGCGTTTCGCTTTTTCGCGCACCACCGTCCCGGCCGCCGCTTGCCGACTCAGCTCAGCGGCTTCCCACTTCGCGTCCCGCGGCGCCAGCAGCGAATCAAGTTCCGCGCCGAGAATTTCCGCTTGCCTATAGCCGAACAGCCGCTCAAACGCGGGATTGCACATCTGAATCCGGTGAGTGAGGTCCAACACGACAATTCCCAGAGGATTGTTTTCGGTGAGTGCGTGCAAATAGGCCGCGTGCTCCACGGGACTTGGGATCACTCCGCCCGCAGGCACACTTTCGGCTTTCGGTTTCCCGGCCCCGCGCGGCGATTTTTTTCGCTCGGCGCCGAGCTCCTCAGTTTTCAATGGCATAGGACAAGTTTCGGAGCGAGCGCGCAGCCCCGCGGATGTACCCCACGCTCTATGTATAACGGTAGGTGATACGGGTCACAATGGTACGTTCGTACCAAAGTCCCGGATTTAGAGGCACTTACGACACACTACGTAGTGTTCCGGAGGCGCACAATAGGCTTTCCCGCTACCTAGCAGCCGGCGGTTCCTGCGGTATCGCGGCCCCGTCCTTCCGCGGATCCGAAGCGCCAAAATTAACGCCCGTCGTGAAATTGCGCCGGACGGCCTGCCCTCCGCCCACGCTTGAGGAAAAGCTGCCATCCACCTCAATCTTATGCCCACGCGCTTCGAGCGCCTTCCGCACTTCCGGGTCCACGCGGTTCTCCATCTCGACGTCGCAGCCGCTAAACGTGTACTTCGTAAACCGCGCTGCCTCGAGGGCCGACTGAATGTTCATCCCGAAGTCCACGACGTTGGCCACAAACTGGGCGTGCGCCTGGGCCTGGTTGAAACCGCCCATGATCCCAAATGCGATCCGGTCGTCCCCGCGCGTCATAAACCCGGGAATAATCGTGTGCAGCGGCCGCTTGTGCCCGGCCAGCGCATTGGGCGACGCCGCATCCAGGCTAAACAGCGCCCCGCGATTCTGCAGCGCGAATCCAGTCCCGTCGGCCACAATCCCCGACCCAAAATCCGAGTAATTGCTCTGAATCAGCGACACCATGTTCCCATCTCGATCCACCACCGTGAGATAGGTGGTGTCGCCCTTGGTCGCAAACGCCGGCTCGCCCGCCGAGACACTGCAATTCGCCTTCGCCATATCAATCAGCTTGGCGCGTCCCGCCGCGTAATCCTTCGAGAGCATTCCCTCCACCGGCACGCGGCTGAATTTCTGGTCCGCCACATAGCGATGCATATCCGCATACGCCAATTTTTTCGCTTCAATCATCGCGTGCAGAGCGTCCGCCGAATTGTGCCCGTACTTCGCGAGCGGCATCGTCTCCATGATGTTCAACATCATCAGCGCCGCGATTCCCTGTCCGTTCGGAGGTATCTCGTAAACGGTCCATCCGCGATACGTCGTCGAGATGGGCTCGACCCATTCACTCGAAAATTCCGCCAGGTCCTGTGCCAGGTCCTCCGCCGTCATCGCGCCGCCCAGACGCGCTGACGTTGCCGCAATCCGTTCCGCGGTATCGCCCTTGTAGAATCCATCGCGCCCGCCCGCCGCAATCCGTTCGAGTGAGCGCGCCAGGTCCGGATTTCGAAACACTTCGCCCAATCGCGGCGCCCGTCCATCGATCAAGAACGTGGCGCTCGCATTGGGGTCCGCCTTCAAAAGCGCCTCAGCGTCGCTCCAATAAGCCGCGTCCAGCTCCGGCACCGGAAACCCGTCCCTCGCGTAGTGGATCGCCGGCCCCAGCACTTCCGCGAATTTCTTCGTTCCTAATCGCGCGAGCAGCTGGGACCATCCATCCACGGCGCCGGGCACGGTTACCGCCTGAATCCCGCGGTCCGGAATTTCGCCGCTGATGCCCTTGGCCTTCAAAAATTCGATGGTAAGTTTTTTAGGCGCCCATCCGCTGGCATTCAATCCGTAAAGCTTGCCCGACTTCGCTTCGTACACGATCGCGAATAGGTCGCCGCCGATGCCGTTCATCATCGGCTCCACGACGCCCATCACCGCATTCGTCGCGACCGCAGCGTCAATCGCATTCCCGCCCTGCGCAAGAATTGTGGCGCCGGCCTGCGCGGCCAGCGGGCTTTCCGCCGCCACAATGCCCTCGCGCGTCACTACCATTGATCGCGCCTGCGTGCGGTCTTGCGGCCGCTTCGCAACCATCGGCGTCACGGCCGCCACCACCAGCACGCAAGCTCCAGCCATCGCAGCCCGCCATCTCGCCCCATTTCCCACTGCCCCTCCGCGTCGCGCCTCACACGCTCGTCTTATTTCTTCGGCCTCGACTCCGGCGGTACCAGACCGTTGGCCCTGTAATACGCCACGAGCAACCCGTAGTGTTCGCCCATGTGCTCGTCATACCCGATCCAGAAATCCAAATGCTGCAGCACTCCCGCGTCGCCCTCTTTCTGAATCTCCGCCGCCCCATCCGCCACCGACTTCTTCAAAAACGCCACCGTCGCAGCCTTCGACTTGTACTCCGCTGCGGGCGGATCGTTGCGTCCGTCGCCTACCTTCGCGCCGGTCACGTTCTTGAGCAAATCGTAATTCGATCCCGCAATGTGCAGAATCACTTCCTGGAAAGTGCGCGTCTCCGGCTTCAACCGGTACGTGTACTTGTCCTCCGGCCAGTCCTCCGCCATCGTAATCAGCCGTCCGCCAATATCGTTCCAGTTCTCGAGCAGCGCTGCGCTGGGCGTCTTGGGCTTTTTTGCAGCGTCCTGCGCGCGCGCTGTCACTCCGAGCATCGTTAGCAAAACCGCCGCGAGCACAAAAATCGGGCGAGCGAGTCGAATCATTGTAATTCTCCTTGAATGGATTGCCCCGCTGCCAGCCCCAGGGACGCCGCTAACGTACCTGACTTTCCCGCGCAAGTCCAACTGCGCAGTGTTTTACGCGCCGAATGGCGATATGCCAATTTGTCCTTTGCAACGCACTTCGCCGGACCAGGCGAAACTGTGCTCTATAGAACAGACACCCGATCGGCAAATCGTTAGACTCGAAACGCTTCCAACCTTGAGGTGAAAGCCATGAAATTCGCAATTACTACAGCTGCCCTGCTCCTAGTCTTCGGCACGGCTGCTTCGACGCACGCGCAAGAAAAGAATCAAGAACATCACGAAGGTTCCAAACCGGAACAGCAACAGCATCAACAGTCCAAACCGGCACAGCAGCAAAGCAAGCCCGCAGAGCATCAACAAAGCACAACAGCACTCGCAGCCGGCCGCCCGCTCGCAGCAGCAATCACACTCTGAAAGTCATGCACAGAACAACAACAACCACGGCCAAACCCAATCCCACTCCGAGCAAGCGCACAATAACAACAATCACAGCAACGTGAGCCACGGTAACGAAAACCACAGCGACCATGGCCGCATTTCGAACGCGCATTACCAGTCGAACTTCGGCCGCGAGCACAGCTTCCACGTCAATCGCGCCGACTATGACCGTCACCGCTTTGTTTACGGCGGCTACACATGGGGCTTCGTTGATCCCTGGCCAGTCGCGTGGGGCTATTCGGACGACGTCTACGTGATCTACGCCGACGGCGGCTACTACATGTACAACCGCTTCCACCCCGGCGTGCGCATCGCAATCAATATCAACTAACGCCTGGGCGCTCGCAATCGCAGGCATCATACGGCCCGCTCGCACCCCGGGCTACTCAGGCAGCCACGACGAGTGTTCTCACTCGTCGTGGCCGTTCTGTGATCGAGATTGAACTCGGCGCAGCCCGCCTCAGTCAGTAAACCTGCTTCGTCTTGACGGGAATTCTCCACTTAGGCGCCTGGCGGCCCTTCTCTCCTCCGGGGCGGCGCGATCTCAATCGTCTTCTCCGTCGCCGAAAAGCGAACCACGGCCTTCCTCTGATCGAACGTCACTGCAAAATGCCGCAACGGGATCGCACCGAAATTGGCAATCGGAAAAACCGGATTGATCTCGACGAACGGCTTCACAAAAGTGTACCCGCCGAGCCGAATATCAGCCGTCAACACCGCTGCCTTGATCTCGAAGTCGCTCGACACCGTCCGCCCGCGCCCAATCACTTCCGGCGCGGACGCGAGCACCAGCCCAGCGGCAAATTTCTCCGGCAAGCTCAACCCCATCCCGCCCGTATCCACGTGCGCATCGACCGGCTTCCCCGCAACGTTCAATTCAATCACCGGCACAGAATCCGGCATGCGGAACGCCACGATTTCGTTCCCGTCCGCATCGGGCAGGCTCCCGCGCTCGAGCCGAACCTGCTTCGCAGGAAAATCGATCGTCAGCAGATAATCCCTAAAAAGAGTGAATCCGAGAATCCCGTCGATCTCCATTCCCGGATGTATCTCGACCAACTGCGTCGCGCGCACATCCTTAAACTGTACGCCGCCAAATTCGAGCAAGCGCACTCCAACCGCCCGCACCTTGTGCCGATTCGCGCCCGTCGGATCTCCCACCTCGTCCTCACCGACCGTCGGCAGCGATAACTTCTCAATCAATTCCGCCGAGACCACCGCATCCCCACCAGTCCCTGTATCCACAACGAAATGGAATGGCCCCTGCCCGTTAATCGTCACCTGCACCACGGGCCGGTTGTGCTGCAATTCCATCGGCGTCGTCGCCACAATTTCCTGCGCACGAATTCCCGCAGCCGTTCCCAAAAGCCATGCGAGTGAAATAAAAGCATAGCGAGCCCGTCCACGCATCGGGATCCTCCTCAACACTCAGAACCATCGGACGACGCCCGCTCGCGAAGGTGAGCGCCGATCGATTCACCCAACTCGCAGCAAAGCACCGGGATTTAGTGCAGCGTCGCAGCGCTGGTGAGCCAAAAATTCTCGCGAAAACGCCTCGATGTACTGTTGATGGGAACGATTCGACGTGCTACCGTCGAAACGGAATTATGAAGACTAACCTCGAAACCGCCTGTAGCGCGCCACTCAAAACCGCGATCGTAATATACGGTGGCGCGATTAGAATTGCT
Source organism: uncultured Acidobacteriota bacterium (assembly GCA_963711875.1). Classification (GTDB taxonomy): domain Bacteria; phylum Acidobacteriota; class Terriglobia; order Acidiferrales; family UBA7541; genus Palsa-295. The sequence goes on along the minus strand of CAVQFW010000006.1, from coordinate 735,936 downwards.
CCTAAACTATCCGGTTTCAACCACTTGAAATTTTCTAATCTACTGTACGAGGGGGGGTTGAATTTTCCGTATCGAAACTCCGATTTCGAAGGCGCGGTGCGCCGATGAATCCGCGCGGCGCAGCCACCACCGAAATCGAGCGTGTCGTTCGCGCCGAGGCCTCCGATCCGTTTCACTTTCTCGGCCCTCACTGGATCGATCGCGACGGCCAGCGCGTCCTCGCCGTCCGCGGCTATCGCCCCGCCGCCACCGAAATGTCCGTCGTCTGGGCCGGCGGCGCCACGTTCGCGGCCAATCAAATTCACCCCCAGGGCGTGTTCGAAGCGATTCTTCCAGCCGACTCAACGCGCCTGCGCGAAAATCAAGACGTTCTGCCGACCTCCTACCACCTGCTCTTCAAGTTTCCTGACGGTAATTCGCTCGACACTCTCGACACCTATGCTTTTCCGCCGCTGCTCACCGACTACGACCTCTACCTCTCCGGCGAAGGCACGCACTATCAAAAATACGAAAAGCTCGGCGCGCACGTGCGCGAAATGGCGGGAGCGCGAGGCGTCCACTTCGGCGTGTGGGCGCCGAACGCGCAGCGCGTAAGCGTCGTCGGCGATTTCAATTTCTGGGACGGACGCGTTCACCCGATGCGCCTTCGCGGCAACACCGGCATCTGGGAAATTTTCATCCCCGGCCTCGGGGAAGGCACGCTGTACAAATTCGAAATTCGTTCTCGAGTGGGCGGATACTGGGGACTGAAATCCGATCCTTACGGTTTCGCCGCGGAAAAGCGTCCGCACAACGCTTCGGTGGTCGCCGATATCGACAAGCATCAGTGGAAGGATTCCGAATGGCTCGCAGCGCGCGCCGCGCGCGATTGGCTGCACTCACCGATGTCAATCTACGAGGTGCATCTCGGCTCGTGGCGCCGGAAGCGCCACGAGGCGAATCGCTGGCTCACCTACCGCGAACTTGCCGACGAGCTCGTTCCCTACGTGCGCGCCATGGGCTACACGCACATTGAGCTGATGCCGATCATGGAGCATCCGCTCGATAAATCCTGGGGATATCAGACGGTGGGATATTTCGCCGTCACGAGCCGCTTCGGGACGCCCGAAGATTTCATGTACTTCGTCGACCGCTGCCATCAGGAAGGCCTCGGCGTAATCCTCGATTGGACGCCCGCGCACTTTCCACGCGATGCGCACGGCCTGGCGCTCTTCGACGGCACGCATCTCTACGAGCATGCCGACCCACGCAAAGGCGCGCATCCCGACTGGGGCACTCTCGTTTTCAATTACGGCCGGAATGAAGTGCAGAACTACCTGCTCTCGAACGCGCTGTTCTGGATCGAGAAATATCATATCGACGGACTGCGCGTGGATGCGGTGGCTTCGATGCTCTACCTCGACTACTCGCGCAAGCACGGCGAATGGATTCCGAATCCGTTCGGGGGCCGGGAAAACCTGGAGGCGATTGCCTTTCTGAAACATTTGAACGAAGTGCTGCACACGCGCAATCCGGGCGCTCTGACGATCGCGGAAGAATCCACGTCGTGGCCGGCTGTTTCGCGTCCCGTGTACGATGGCGGACTGGGCTTCGATTTGAAATGGAACATGGGGTGGATGAACGACACGCTAAAATTCATAGCGCTCGATCCGATTCACCGCCAGTACCACCACAACACGCTGACGTTCTCCATGATTTACGCGTTCACCGAAAATTTTGTTCTTCCGCTCTCGCATGACGAAGTCGTACACGGTAAGCGATCTCTGCTCGAGAAAATGCCGGGTGACGACTGGCAGAAATTCGCGAACCTGAGGCTCCTATTCGGCTACATGTGGGCGCATCCCGGCAAAAAACTGATGTTCATGGGCAGCGAGCTCGCGATGCGCAATGAGTTCTGGGAAGACGGCAGCGTCGATTGGGCGCTCGAAGGCTCGCCGCCGCACCGCGGCGTGCAGCAATTGCTTTCGGATCTGAATCATCTGCACGCGAAAGAGCCCGCGCTGCACGAGCTCGACTTTGAATGGGCCGGCTTCGAGTGGCTGGAAGCGAACGACTCCTCGAACAGCGTGATTTCATTTCTGCGACGCTCCAGAAATCCGGACGATGCGATCGTCGTCGTCTGCAATTTCACTCCGATGGTGCGCGGCGACTATCGCGTCGCTGTTCCCCGCCCCGGCTACTATCGCGAAATCCTGAATACCGATTCCGCGTACTACTGGGGCAGCGGCGCCGGAAACCAGGGCGGCGTTCAAGCCGAGCCGATTCCGTGGAACGGGAAAGCATACTCGATCAAGTTGCGGCTGCCTCCGCTGGCCGTGATTTATTTCAAGCTCGAGGGCTCCTCCGCCGACGCGTAGCGCGCGCAGTAGATTTCGATTGGCTCGTTCCCCTCACACACGATTTCGGTCGCAGGTTCCTTTCGCCGCAAATTAAACAAATTCCATGGAACATTCCTCGGGCGAACTCCGTAGATAGTGACAAGAAGAGCCCAGGAGGCTTCTCAACTATGCGAAAAGGAATGCAGGCTGTCACGATTTCGTGCGCGCTGCTGGTGGCCACAATCGCGGTCGCGATCACGGTGGCAAAAGGGGCGACGGCGACTCCGGCGAAGGCCGCTGCTACGGAACGCTATCTGCATGTGAGAGTGGACGGCGGTGCGAAAGGTGAAAGCGTCAACGTGAATGTCCCGCTTTCGCTCGCGGAAAAAATCCTGCCCACGATCAATCACGGTGAGCTGCACCAGGGCCGCATCACAATTTCGAGCGCGGACATTAACGACGTGGATATTCGCGCCATCCTCGACGCGATTCGCACGACGGCGGACAACGAGTTCGTCAGCGTCAAGAGCAACGAGCAGGACGTCCGGGTGGCCAAGTCAAAGGGCAATCTGATCATTCATGTGCGCGACACGGGTAAAGAAAGCGGCAAAGGCGGGCAAAAAGTCGACGTAACTGTCCCCATGAAAGTGGTGGACGCATTATTTTCAACCGTGAAGCAGAACGAGCTCGACATCGCTGCGGCCATTCGCGCGCTGGGCGACGCGGGCGAGACAATCCTCGTGACGGTACATGACGCCGAACAGGACGTAAAAATCTGGATCGATTCGAAGAGCGCCGCGGAGTAGGCGGTAGTTCCTTTCGAGGTGACGCATGTTATTGCTCGGAAAAGTTGGAATGGGACTTGCGGGCGTCGCGCTGGCGGGCGCGGGAATCATCTGCAGCGAAGGAATGATTTCAGTGAACGTTCAGACGCGGCAGCCCGAGAAGCATCACGTGTACCTGATCGTGCCGGCGATGCTGGTTCCGATCGGGATGCATTTCGTTCCGAAGGAAAACCTTGCGGAATCATCTCGGGAACTCAAGCCGTGGATGCCGACGATTCGGGCGGCGATTGATGCGCTGGACGAATCGGACGACATCACGTTCGTCGAAGTAAAGCAACCCGGACAGAACGTGCGCGTGGCGAAGAGTGGTGGCTCGATTGTTGTTGACGTGACGGGCGACGACGAAACCGTACACGTCTCGACGCCGATTCGCGCCATGTCGAGCGCGATCGAAGAACTTGCCGCAGCGAGCCCGGCGCCTCAGCCTTAGGCCCGCCGCGGATTCCTTTCCGGCGGGCGTCGCAAGCCCCTTGCAGGCGCCCGTCCGGAACGCGACCGAATCACGTGGCCGTAACTTTCGGCGGAATCCAGTAGACTTCCTGTTTGAGCGACGCGTTCGGAAAACCGCGGCGCTTCAAAATTCCCATTCCGAGTTCGATCATCTGCGGATGGCCGCATAGGTAGCCGGTTGTGTTCTCGCCAGTCAGTTCCCACTCGTCTCCGTACTTTCGAATCAGATCTTCAACGCGCCCCGTCTCGCCGTGCCAGTCGGCGTCTTCCCACGGGCGGCTAATCGTCGGAACGTACGTGAGCCAGGGAACTTCCGCGGCGAGGCGCTCCATTTCCTGACGGTAACCAAATTCCCACTCGCGACTGGCGCCGTTGATCATGTAAAGGTGAATGTCTGCGGGCAATTTGTTTTCTTTCCAGTCTTTGTACAGAGTGCGCGCGTAGGAAACGAACGGCGCAATTCCCGTAACGGTCGAGAGCAGGAGGTGATTCTTGTGCCCGCTCTTTAGGTCGAGTGTGAAACGACCCTTGGGAATTTTGCGGAGGCTGACCTCGTCCCCGACATGTAGTTTATAAAGCTCGGGAGTCAATTCGCCGTGAGGAACGAGCTCGAAGAATATCTCGAGTTGCGGCTCGTAAGGCGACGAGACGATCGAGTATGCGCGCTCGATCAGTTTTTCTCCGTCGCGCACACCGAGCGTAGCGTACTGGCCGGCGACAAAATTAAAATCGCCACCGGGATCGAGCTTGATTCTCCAGAGGTCGGTGGAGATTTCCTGGCGCTCGATGATATGGGCTTTGAAGAATTTGTCTTCGGCCAGCGCCATGCGGGGAATGCCTCCCTTGATTGCCACCAACTTAGATGAAATCCCGAGAGAGAGGAACTAATAAAAAAGGGCGCTCGAGTGGAAGCCCCGAGCGCCTCGCTATAATCGATGAAATGGATTACGCTTTCGTTAGTGCTGCTGTCCTCCCCCGAAAGCCATCGGATTGAACGGCTGCGGCGTGCCCGTGATCTTGTCTTTGTAATCTGAATAGACCTTCGTCAGGACCATGGTCGTATCTTTTCCCTGGTGTTTAACGACGCCGAAGGGTCCCGCGTTTTTCGCAACCCAGGTATCGGCCGAGCCGTCCTTCGCACGATAGTGCTCGGTCGTAAAGGTGCCAGCCGGAACAGTAATCGACTCGCTGCCGAGATCCTGAGCATCGCTGCGCACATCTGTCGGAACGTGTGAATGATTTCCTTGCGTCATTCCCGTCGGCATTTCCATCGGAGGCTTTCCAGGAAGCTGCATGATCATTTTGGAGGAATGATTGGTCGCTCCGTCCGGCACTATCAGAATCTTAAAGACCATTTCACCGCCCGCACGCTGATCAGGCATCGCCATTTCCCACCAGTAGGCGTCTTTCCCATCGACGGTCTCTTTGCCGACAATCGCCATCTCGATGTTCTTTTTGCCTTCTTGCGTTTGCATTTCGTAACTGGCGCCGGCGCCTACGGTTGGGTTAAAAACGCCGGCAAACTGCGGAGGGCCCCCACCGCGCATCATCTGGGCGCTCGAAGCCGACGCCAAAACAAGTCCGCAAAACACGATCGCAACGATTCCGGTTAAACGCTTCGTCATCGATACACCCCTTGAAATTTGAAAATAATCGCGCTCTTCTTCGAGAATATTCAACTACAAATCACGCCCTTGCGAATCTTCCATTTTTGAAAAATCGAACGAGGCTCCGATCTTCTGTCCTCCGGCTGACGTGCTGAAATCGGCGCCCTTCTCGTCCGGAGCAATCGTCGGTTCATCCGTGGGAGATTTCTTGGGGAACGTGAACACGACGCTCTGGACAGTCTTGCCATCCGCAGCGCGTTCAATTTTGACTTCCGACGGGGCGATTTTTGTTTTGTTTTTCTTGGTCTGAAGGAATGAAATGCTCTTCAGCTTCGCTTCGTCCGCTCCCTGGAAAGCTCCCATGTACGTGCCAGCCACCAGGATCTGATAACTATCGATCGGCACGGCCAGCTGCTTGGCCGCGTCTTCCTCTTTCGTTTGGCCGCTGAGGACGTCCTTTCGCGCGGCTGCTTCTCGAATCGTTCGGGACGACACCCAGCGAAACACGTAAATCCACGACCCCGGAGCTCCGCTGGGCATCTGGTTGCCGGACGCGACGGATTGAGAACCGTGAGGGTCCTGCCCCGGACGAGTGACCATGTTCCGATTGGCGGAATTCATCGTTTCTTCGGGGTTGTCACCGCTATTGCCTTTCGCGGACGTCAGCGAACTGCCTACCTGAAGAATTTTGGACCATGGCGAATCGTTGAAGATTTTTTGAATGTCTTTGCTGTCCCACTGTTGGTACGGCTTCGATTTCCAGGGGTCACCGGAGGCCCAGAGCAAGGACGCCGCGACCAGAATCGCTGCTACGCTCGGAATGGCTTTACGAATCATGTCCGCACCTTCTCAGAGTCGGCTGTCAACTCGCGGCGCGCAAACCCTCGCACCGCCGCGCGTGTAGAGCCCATTTATTATCATGGTTTCCGGCCGGAAGTAGAACAATCCTAAAAAACGGCGTTTAGCGGTTAGCTCGCCTGGCCGCCAGCGGAACATCGGTGGCACGACGGTGCAACTCGTCTGGCAGCGACGCGCCTGTGACGCGTTCGACGCGATACATCGGGTCTACGCGGGACTCGGCGTGAGTGCGCATCAAGAGCTCTCCGACGAGGCCCATCGCGAGCAGTTGCACGCCGAACAAGCACATCATCATTCCCAGAATGAGCAAAGGGCCGTGTTGCACGAAAATCGATGCGCCGAACAAAACCTTCTTTGCGAAAAGCGCCGCTAGAATTCCGCCGCCCAGCAGCACGCCCACCAAGCCTGCCGGACCGAAAAAGTGCAGAGGCCGCGTCATATAGCGGAGCAGGAAACGAATCGTGAGCAGGTCGAAGAAGACTCGAAGCGTGCGGGAGATTCCGTAATGTGATTTACCGCCGGGGCGCACGATGTTCTTGATCGGGACTTCGACGATTTTGGCGCCGTTCCATGCGGCGAGTGCGGGAATGAACCTGTGCATTTCGCCGTAGAGGCGAATGTCTTTTATGGTTTCGCGACGATACACCTTGAAGGTAGTGCCAAAGTCGTGGATGTCGACGCCCGAGAGCTTGGCCATCATCCAGTTCGCCACGCGCGACGGAAGACGGCGGAGGAGGAAATTGTCGACGCGCTTCTGGCGCCAGCCGCTGACGATGTCGCTACCGGTGGATTCGAAAGTCTCGAGCATGACGGGAATATCGTCGGGGTCATGCTGGAGATCGCCGTCCATGGAGATAATGATTTCGCCGGATGCGTAGTCGAAACCTGCGGCGAGGGCGGTCGTTTGGCCGTAGTTGCGTTTGAGGCGCACTACGGTGACGCGCGAATCCTCGAGAGCAATTTCGTTGAGGATGCGGGGAGTGGCGTCGCTGCTCTGATCGTCCACGTAGACGAATTCAACCGGTTCGAAACGGCCGGTCATGATAGCGCTCAGGCGCGCGTGGAGTTCGCGAACGCTTTCCTGCTCGTCGTGGAAGGGAACGACAATCGAATATTTCGGCCGCATATCTCGGTTTCCGAACATCGCCTCTAGTTTAACCGACATTCTGTCGAACTGGCTACGGTAGTGGGCCGCGTCCTCTAGCTGCAGCCAGTCAAATATATTTTAATTCAGGCCGCCGTAGTTGATTAAGCGAATGCCAAGTTCCTCGACGGCACTCTTGACGGCGGGGTCGACGAGGGCCTGCAACTCACTCTCTCGTTGATACAAAAGACGTGTGCCGAGTTTCTCGAGGTCGGAGTCACAGACGCCGGGATGGAGCATGATCTCCGTGTTCCCTTCCTGGACGGCGCCGAGCATCCGTCGCAACGCTTCGGGGCCGAGCTGACCCGTCATAGCGAGGCCCAGAAAGAAATCCGGAAATTGCAGCCGATGCCTCCGGCACGCGGAATAAAATTGCGGCGCAACGGAACGCACCGCGGCGGCCCCAACAAGTTCTTTCCAGACGCCTGTGTACTCGCCGCGGGACGATTCCCAGGAATCCCTCAGGTTCTCGATCGGCTTCCTCACGCGACGGATTCCTAATTCTTCCGCCACGCGGCCAAGAGCCTCCATTACCGCCGGATGAGCGTGCGTGTGTTTGTGCGTGTCGAGATGGGTGGGTTCGATGCCGGCGCCGCGGATTTTCAGGATTTGAGCGCGCAATTCCGTTTCAATCTCGTTCGAGCGGATGCTTCCCGAGGTGAGGCGCGTGACGAAAACGGGGAGCGATTCCGGCAACCGGCCGTCCTTGCCGGCGAGCGACGAAACTTCCTCGAGCGGAGCGACCGCACTTCCGCCGACGAGCACCAGGTGGCACCCGACGCCGAGAGTCGGACTCTGTTTGGCCAGCTCGACGGCGTGATCGAAAGCAGGGCCACACGCCATCAATGTGGCGCTGGTAAGGATTCCTTCACGATGAGCGCGGATGATTCCCTCATTTACTCCTCGCGTGAGGCCAAAATCATCGGCGTTGAGGATCAGCTTTTTCATCTGGCGTATCAACTGTGAGCGCAAGAGCTCCGTAGAATCTGAAATGATATCACGCGGTTATCGCACGAGTGGTTTCGCAGCGTGACGCGTTCAAGGCGAGCAGTGATCGAACGCATGAGCAAAAATTTCAGTGAAGATCGCCGGAGGCAATTTGCGCGCCATTCCTTCGCGAAGTCGACGCGAGGAAGATGAACGTCGCGTGAAAGTTTTCAACAGTTCTGTTGAAAACCGTGTGGAAAAGGAGTCGCGGGCATTCGAAAGCTACAGAAAACGCGGACGCTGATACTCTTTGCACAAGTTGTGTGCAATCGGACGGCTCTCTCGCGATTTTTTTCGAATGAGGCACGCCGCAGTCCCGTTGCGCTGAAACTTTTGATTCGAGGGGAAAAATTTCAGAGCGCGTAGAGTTTTTAATACCAGTGAGGGGGTGGTTCGAGTTTAATTTCGACTGTGAGCGCGTCGGTATCGACGTCGTACCACTTGCCGTACGTCTTCCAACCCTTTGCTACGACTTGAATTAAAATTTTTCCGCGCGGGATATCGGGAACTTTGGCGGAGCCGTCTTCGTTGGTCTTAAGATTCAGTTCGGAAAGCTTTTCCTTGTGGAATAGTCCGCCCGCGACCGGGAAGCGAACATAGACGCTGGCGTTGCCCACCGGTTTATCGGCGGCGGTGACGTGAATTCGGAGCTTCGTCGTGGTGGGGTCGGATGGCTTGGCGTCTTTTTTGCTGTCAGCTGGTTTGTCTTGAGTCGAATTTTCCTGAGAAGCTGACGGATTCTGTTGCGATTGTTGCGGGGACGAGGCGCCCTGGCCATAGGAGCGTGCGGCGGCGATCGAGCCGAAGAGCAAGAGGCCAGCCAAAATTATTGTGGATCGGCAGCGCCGAGAAAATCTTGAGTGGCGAGGAGCGAAATTCATATCGTTTCATTTTTACTCCTTTCCACGGGCAGCCTCAAGGCTTCTTCGCGCAAATCGTGGTTCGACGGCGCCCCGAGGGAGCAGTTCCTTGGCTGAAAACTCACAATTCCTTACGATTGACCGCGAGTCACCGTGAGGTAAGCGCGAGGTAAACGCGAGGTAAACGCGACAATCCATTTTGGCGGTGTACCTTTTCACTCCGGGGAGGCCACCCACCGGAGGTACGAGCGTATGATAGCGGTGGCGGGTTCGCTCGTGCACTTGGTTGCCACGACGCACGTAATTTTTTTGATTGTCCGCCAGGAGTACGCCGCTGCGCCTGATTCCCCGGCGCGGAAGAATATCCGTTTTATTTTCAATGAGGAGGAAGCATGGGGTTTTCGACCGACGCCATACATGTGGGCCAGGAGCCCGATCCGCTAACCGGGTCCATCGTCGCGCCGATCTATCAGACTTCGACGTACGTGCTCGAAGAGATGGGCAAGGATAAGGGCTATGACTACGCGCGCACGAATCACCCGAACCGGAAAGCGCTGGAGCGAACGGTGGCGAAGCTCGAAGGTGGGCGCGCCGCGTACGCGTTCACTTCGGGAATGGCGGCGATTGATTCGGTTTTCCGGCTGCTGCGTCCGGGCGACCACACAATCCTATCTCAGGCCGTGTACGGCGGAGTTTTCCGACTGACGACGAAGCTGCTCGTCGATTTCGGACTCGAGTTCAGCTATCTGGACACTTCTTGTCTGGAAAAGGTGGAAGCGGCGATCAAACCCAACACCCGAATGATTTACGTAGAGACGCCGACGAATCCGACGATGATTGTGACGGATCTTGCGGCGGTGGGAAAGATTTGCAAAGCACGGAATCTTACGTTTGTAGTCGACAACACTTTTCTGAGCCCTTATTTGCAACGGCCGATCGAACTGGGGGCAGACATCGTGGTCCATTCGATGACGAAATATTTGAACGGGCACAGCGACTGCACGGGCGGAGCGGCAATTTTGACTCGCGAAGCCGATGCTGAAAAGATTTATTTCATTCAGCGGTCCGCCGGGGCGGGGCTCGCGCCGATGGATTGTTTTTTGGTGTCGCGGGGGATTAAGACGCTGGCGGTGCGGATGGAGCGGCACAACTCGAACGGAATGACGGTGGCAAAATTTCTGGAATCGCATCCGAAGGTGAAGCGCGTGATCTATCCTGGACTCGCTTCCCATGCCCAGCACGAACTTGCGAAGAGGCAGCAGCGCGGGTTTGGGGCGATGCTGTCGTTCGATCTTGGCTCGCTCGAGGCCGCCAAGAAATTGTTGAACCATGTGCGCATCTGCTCGTTGGCGGAAAGCCTGGGCGGTGTGGAGACGCTGATTTCGCATCCGGCGCTGATGACGCATGCGTCTGTGCCGGTGGAGATTCAAAAGCAGATCGGGATCACGCAAGGACTGGTGCGGCTGTCCGTGGGAATCGAGGATGTGGAAGATTTGATCGCTGACCTCGACCAGGCGCTTGCGAAAGTGTAAGCGGGACTCCCGCTTCAACTTCAGGAATCGTTGCATCGACGGGCGCATCGCGGTAGCGTAGGCCCGTTCCACGCCAGGAATCTTTGATCCGGGCGTGCGCCGGGGGAGAGGTCCATTGAGCCAGGCACGGAATCCGTTGAAGCTCGAAGGCGGAGTTGCTGTGATCACCGGGGCGGGATCGGGGATCGGTCGGGCGCTGGCGCACCGATTGAAGCGGGAGAAAATGTCGCTGGCGCTGGCGGATGTGGATTCTGCTGGGCTGACGGAAACAGTCGAGCAGCTTGGCGGCCAGAGCGCTTCGCTCTCGTGCCATCTCGTTGACGTGGCGGACCGCGGGCGGGTGGAACGATTCGCAGCCGAGGTGCTGGAGCGGCACGGCCGGGTGACTCTGTTGGTGAACAACGCGGGGGTAGCGATGCACGGAACATTTGAGCAGCTGACGCTCGAAGAGTTCGATTGGGTGATGAAGATAAATTTTTACGGCGTGTTGTACGGAGTGGCGAGTTTTTTGCCGGTGCTGCGCAAACAGGAGCGCGCACATATCGTCAATCTGTCGAGCATCTATGGAATCATCGCGCCTGCGGGCCAGACTGCCTACTGCGCGAGCAAATTCGCGGTGCGCGGATTTACGGAAGCGCTGATGCATGAGCTGGACGGAAGTTCCGTCAGCGTGTCATCGGTACATCCTGGAGGAATCCGCACTCCGATCGCGCAACGCGCGCGTGTGAGCGGAAAATCGGACAAGAAGATGCGTGACGTGACGCTGGCGATGTTCGATGCCGTGGCCGTCACCTCGCCGGAGCAAGCGGCCGACCGGATCGTGGATGGTGTGATGGCGAACGAACCGCGCATTCTCGTCGGTTCGGATGCGGTGAAACTTGACCGGATGCAACGATTGATGCCGATTCGATATTGGGAGTACGTGGTGCGGCGCGGCCGGAAGCTGCTGCAAAACGTTGGAAAGCGAAGCGCGGCTGCCGGCGGTTCTTGACGCGTTAGCGCCTTCTGCCGGAGCGGAGCGATTCTGCAATCCACGCGAGATAGCTTGGCGAACCCATCGCGATGGGAAGCGCGATGATTTCCGGAACTTCGTAGCTGTGCAACCGCTGAATCGCAGCCTGCAGCTTCGAAAACTTATTCCGCGACGTTTTGATGAGTAGCAGGAATTCTCGAGCCGCTTCGATCTTTTCCTTCCAGCGGTAAATCGAGCGCACGGGGCTTCGAAGAACACTGCCGCAGGCGGCGAGCCGCGCCTCGACGAGGGCCCGCGCGATGCGTTCGGCTTCCTTAGCTGACCCGCAGGTGACGAGCACCACCAACCTGTCTGTCATATTGTTTCCACCGGCGCGGCGCGCGCCACTTTACTCTTGGGAATCGCGTCTTGCGTTCAACCCGCTTGCAAGCCAAGATACACTACGCTTTGATGACGAACCAAGCGATCCATTTCGGAACTTCGGGCTGGCGCGGCGTGATGGCCGAGGATTTTACTTTCGGCGGAGTGCGTCGTGCCGCCGCGGCGATCGCGGGGCACGTCCTCGCGCAGACGAAATCTCCCAAGCTGATTGTGGGCTACGATACGCGATTCTTCTCCGAGGAGTTTGCGCGCACGTGCGCGAGCGTGCTGGAAGCGCACGGCTGCAAAATCCTTTTCTGCGGTGAATTCACGCCGACTCCGACCATCGCGCACGCGATCATTTACGGAAAGCTCGACGGCGGCGTGAACATCACGGCGAGCCATAATCCGGCCGAGTACAACGGATTGAAATTTTCGGGGCCTGACGGAGGGCCCGCCCTGCCTGAAATTACCAAGGACATCGAGAAGCGAGCCGCGGCGCTCGGCGATCAAACCGGCTCGATGCTCGACGTGAAAGATGACTTCCCGCGAATCAATCCGCGCGAACCTTACTTCGCGCAGCTTGAAAAAATGATTCGATTCGACGCGATCAAGAAGGCGAAAGGAAGTTTCGTTTGCGATGCGCTGCACGGATGCGGCGCAGGATGGCTCGATGGGATTCTCGGGAGCCACGGCGCTGAGTTAACTGCGATACGCAAGGATCGGGACGTGCTGTTTGATGGGACGGGGCCTGACCCATCGGAAGAAAATCTTGCGCCGCTGAAAAAGGCGGTGCTCGAGAAGAAAGCGCTCGCGGGACTGGCGACTGACGGTGACGCGGACCGGTTCGGAATTCTCGATCGCGACGGGTCGTTTATTTCGCCGAATCACATTCTCGGCTTGGCATTCGATTATCTGCTCGAAACGCGCGGGTACAAACTGGGAGCATCGCGAAGCGTGGCAACGACGCATCTGATGGATGGCGTTGCGAAACTTCACGGAGTTAAGGTGTACGAAACGCCCGTCGGTTTCAAATATGTTGGACCGCTTCTGCGCGAGGATAAAATCGCCATCGGCGGTGAGGAAAGCGCGGGGATGACGATTCGCGGGCATCTGCCGGAGAAAGACGGGATCCTGGCCTGTTTGTTGGTAGCCGAGATGATCGGAGCGCGCGGCAAATCTCTCGCGGAGCAGCTACGCGACCTTTTCCGTCGAGTGGGCCGGGAGTATTGGCCGGTTCGCTTGAATGTGCATGTAGCACCGGATGTACAGGCGCGGTTGGTCGAGCGATTGAAGGGCACTTTCACGGAATTCGTGGGGCGGCACGTGGCGAACGAGAACCGGCTCGACGGGATGAAACTGATTTTTGACGATGGATCGTGGGTGCTAGTGCGACCTTCGGGCACCGAGCCCGTGGTGCGAATTTACGCGGAAGCTGCCTCGGTCGCTGCTGCCGGAAAACTTGCCGAGGAGGCTCGCGCGTGGGTCGGAAACTAGTCCGCCGAAAAATGGCCGGGAAGCGGGCTCCTGAAAAGGAAACGGGTGACGCACGGCCGGCGTTTGCGAATCAATTCAGCGCATTTTTGCGCCGCAATATGAACTGGTTTCTCATAGCGGGTTTCGCGCTGCTCCTCCTGCAGGATATTTTCGGCACGCACGGCGTGCTGGCGATGCGCCGGACGCAGCTGCAAGCTAAAGAAGTGCAGCAGGAAATCGAGCGACTCAACCAGGAAAATCGAAAGCTGCAGAACCGCGTGCAACACCTGAAATCCGACCCGGCGACTCTCGAGGGGATCGCGCGAGACGAAATGCACTTGAAGCGCCCTGGAGAATTGGTGTTCCCGATTCCAGCGAGGCCCGGCACGCCGGCCGCCTCGCAACCCTCAGGCACGACGAAATAGGCCTAGCTCACCGTCGCTTTTGGCTCACGATGGATTCCAAACCAGGCAAGAATTTCTGCGCCGTGGCCTTTGGATTTCGTTCGCGCTAACGAAAGCAAGACCATCGCGACAAAAATAATTGCCAGGCCGAATGTCGCCATCGGAATCGTCTCCGCGCGCTTGGGCAATATAGAGAATCGCCCGTAGACGAACTCGATGTGCACCCAGTAGACGAGCAGCGACGTTTGTCCGATCTGAATCAGAGGGCTGAAACCCCACTGCCCTGCCCCCCAGCGGCACCACGCGTAAGCGAGAAAAATAATCATCATGAGGATTCCCACGCGGGCGAGGAAGAAATTGGGACTCGTGTGCCAGTAGTCGTAAACGGCGTAGAAATGACCGGGCCGCGCATCGAGCCAATTCGAGAAATAATAGAGTCCTACTCCGGCTGCGCCGACGAGCGCGGTGACCTTCGCGAGATTTTCTTTGCTCCAATCGCTGAAGAGCAAGAAGCCAAGCGCAAGGCCCGCGAACGCGAAGGCCGTCCACGGAAAAATTGGAAAGAGCCACGGCTGAGGTTTGTCGAAGGTGTGGACGCCGTTGAGGTACGACTCGACATACCACGGCAGCCAAGTGATGCGCCACGTCGTCCACATAGGCGGAGTCGCCAACGCGATCCCTAGCGCTACAAACGCCGCAAGAATCGCATTCGCAGCACGTGTTTTTGTCAGGCGAGACACGACGCCCATGAGCACCATCGAAAGCCCGATCGTGTTGAGGATGTCAACTCGAAGCAGATCGGTCCAGGGCGACCACGGACGGCCCAGAACAAATTCCTGAACGCGAAACAGAAGGCCCAGCGCGTAGATTTCGGCGCCGCGGCGAATCGTCGTTGCGGCTATTTCGTTCGCGCCAATTCCCTTCCTGCGCATTCGATCTGTAACCAGTGCGAACGAAACTCCGGCAAGAAATAAGAACAGCGGTGCGGGAAGCGTCCCACCAAGCTGCGACCATTTGATAAACGTTCCTTCCCGCGCGGCGCCTCCGAGCCAGGAATCGTAGCAATGCGTTTGAAACATGAGGACGCAAGCGAGGCCGCGCATCCAATCGATATAGGCGAGGCGGCTTTGTTTTGCAGGGTCGGGCATCGATTGGACCGCGCCACAGAATCGCCGAGGGCGAAGCGCAAAGCAAGTTTTTCCCGGTACGAGTGCGCGCTCCAGTAAAATCCACAACGGTGATGGCACAGTCGAAATCGTGGCAAATGAACCTGCCGACCGCGCTCGCGATATGGGCCGCGATCGTAGCGCTCGCAGCGATCGGGGGGCTTCACCTTGGCTATTCCAGCCCGGCATTTGCGGTTGCGCTCGGAGTCGCGGCAGCGCTTTTTGCATTCGAACTGATCCTCGCCGCTCCGAACATGCTGGCAGCCGTGCAGGCGGCGCTGGGACGGCGTGGCGCCGTGCTGGCAGCCCTCGTTCCTCTTTTCGCGGTGTTAATTTATTCGTTCGGCGTGAGCGGCAATTGGAAGTACACGCTGATCGGCGCAACTTACGCGGTACTGCCGGCATTGCTGCTGGCGGCGAGTGCAGGAAATTCGACAGCCAGCTGGCTTGATTACGCTGCCGCTGCGATCATCTGGCTGCCGGTGGAATTTCGGTGGATGTACCGGATCTTTCCCTTCCCGCCCCAATTGAGTCACACGTTGACGATTCTCCTGGCCCTCAGCGCCGGCGTCGCAACTTTCGTCCTGGTCCGGCGGCTCGAGGGAATCGGATATGCGATCGAGTGGAAATCAGGTGACGGCCAGAACGTGCTTCTTCACTTCTTATTGTTCGTCGCGATTGCAGTTCCGTTGGGAATCTCGATTCACTTTATTGCGTACGATTTCTCGATGGCGCGGCTGCGTTCGCTACCGATGGCTGCGGTCGGGATTACATTCTTCACAGCTTGGCCTGAAGAGTTCCTATTTCGCGGGGTGTTGCAGAATCTGTTTTCGAAGTCGCTGAAAAATCAGTGGGCAGGATTGGCCATCGCGTCTTTGATATTCGGACTCTCGCACATCCTGCACGCGCCATTTCCGAACTGGAAGTACGTGCTGCTTGCGACGATTGCGGGGCTATTTTACGGTCATGCGTGGATGAAAAGCGGATCGCTGCTGCCGGGTGCACTTGTCCATGCGTTTGTGGATATATCGTGGCATCTGCTTTTTCGTTGATCCTTGCGAAGCGCTAACGAACCACCCCCGTCAGCGGACTCGATGCCGTCGCGTACAGTTTCTTCTCGATGCGGCCGGCAAGAAACGCTTTGCGGCCGGCCTCGACCGCTGCACCCATCGCTTCCGCCATGAGGACGGAATCCTGAGCGCCGGCGATCGCAGTGTTCATCAGAACGCCGTCCGCGCCCAATTCCATCGCGAGCGCTGCGTCCGAAGCCGTACCTACGCCGGCGTCGACGATCAAGGGCACCTCTGTGATGCGTTCGCGCAGAATGCGCAAGTTCGTGACGTTTTGAATTCCCATGCCCGAGCCGATCGGCGCACCGAGCGGCATTACGGCGGAAGCTCCAGCGTCAATCAATTTGCGCGCGACGATGAGATCGTCGTTCGTGTAAGGCAGCACGATGAAACCTTCCTTCACAAGCGTCCTCGTGGCGCTGAGAAGCGCTTCCGTGTCGGGAAGCAGCGTTTGCTCGTCGCCGATCACCTCGAGCTTCACCCATTCCGAGAGTCCCACTTCGCGACCAAGCCTCGCGGTGCGAACAGCTTCCTCGGCCGAGTAGCACCCTGCCGTGTTTGGCAGGATGAAAAAGTTCTTGCGATCGATGTGATCGAGCAGAGATTCCTTCGTGCGGTCCGTGAGATTCACCCGCCGAACCGCAACCGTCACCATGTCTGCTCCGGAAGCCTGATGGGCGCGAGCCATCTCTTGAAAGCTGCGATACTTTCCGGTGCCAACGATGAGGCGCGAATGGAACGTGCGCCCAGCGATTACGAATTGATCGGTCATTAGGGTCCTTCCCTATGAATATTGTAACGCCGCTGCATGGATCGTTGCACTGCCCGGACAAGCCGCGTTACGCGAGGTGATGTGGGCGCGGTTCTTCCACGTCCGCATATAGATGCGCGATCACATCGGCATAACGCTGCTCGATCACGCGCCGCTTCATTTTCATCGTGTAGGTCAATTCACCGCCGGCGTAGGTGAAGTCTTGCTCGATCATCGCGAAGCGCTTCGGCTTTTCGTACTGAGCGAGAGGCGCGGTCAGTCGTTCGATTTCATGCGAGAGCAGATCGCGCACCCAGGTATCGGCGGTCATCTGTGCGGGCGTGGCGAAGTCGTAGCCGGCCTTTCGCGCCGCAGCTTCGATACTCGCGAAGTTCGGAACGATGAGGACGGACACGAACTTTCGCGAGTCGCCTACGACGATTGCGTTCGTGATGTACGGTGAAGTCTTTAACGTATTCTCGATCGGAGCGGGTGCCACGAATTTTCCGGCGGCTGTTTTCAGCAGCTCTTTCTTACGGTCGGTAATCGTGAGGTAACCATCGTCGTCGAGTCGGCCGATGTCGCCGGTGCGGAACCAACCGTCCGAGGTGAAGGCCTCGCGCGTCGCTTCAGGCTTGTGATAGTAGCCCTGCATCACGTTAGGGCCTTTGACAAGAATTTCTCCGTCGTCCGCGATTTTTACCTGCACATGCCGAATCGGGCGGCCGACTGTTCCGATTTTATTTGCGACGGGCGTATTGGCGGTGACGACGGGCGAGGTCTCCGTGAGCCCATAGCCCTGGTGGATTGCGATTCCGATTGACCAATAAAATTCCGAAAGTTCGGGAGCAAGCGGCGCGCCGCCCGCTGAAAATCTTGGCGTGCCGCCGCCGAGCCCGTTGCGAATTTTCGAAAACACAAGCCCGTCGGCGATGCTCCACTTCCATTTCAAAACTAGCGGAGCGTTTTTTCCGTACGCCCGCCACGGAACGGACTGCTCGGCCACGCGCAGCGCCCAATCGAAAATACTGCGTTTGGCGCCCGACTCTCGATGGCCTTTCTCGAGAATGTTGGCGTAAATCTTTTCGAAAAATCGCGGGACGGCCGCTGCCAGCGTGGGATGCACTTCGAGGAGCGCCTGCGGCACGTCTTCGATGCGCTCCACGTAGGCAATCGACACGCCGTTGGACATATAGCTATAGGCCGCGGTGCGCTCGTAAATGTGCGCGAGAGGGAGGAACTCGAGCGCGACGTCGGAGGATTGAAATTCGTGGTCCGCGGCGCTGTCGGCAGCATTCGAGCTGACATTCGAATGCGTGAGCATGACGCCCTTGGGCTCTCCGGTGGTGCCCGAGGTATAAATTATGGTCGCAAGATTGTCCCCGGTAACTTCCGCGGCACGGCGACGGTATTCGGCGACGTCGGCGTCAGCGGCGGTGGCGATCAAGGCGTCGTATCGCAGGGCGTCACCGTCCGGTTCTACTGGGGGAGTTGCGGTGATCACTTGCTCGAGGGCCGGGATCCGCGCTCGGCACTCGGAAAGTTTTTTTGCCTGGTCGGCACCTGCGGTGAAAACGACTTTTGCGCCTGAGTCGTTCAGGATGTAGACGAGGCGATCGTGCGATTCATTGAAGTAGACGGGCACATTGACCGCGCCGAGTCCTTGAATCGCGAAATCGGCGATGTGCCATTCGGGGCAGTTGGGAGCGAAAAGGCCAACGCGATCGCCCGTTTTGACGCCGAGCTCGGCGAGCGCCTTCGAAAGTCCCGCCACGCGGCGCAGCATTTCTTCGGCTGAGATGGATTGCCAACCGGACGGCGTGCGGTAGATCTGCATCCGCGGATTCGCGTGGCGGTCTATCGCATCGAGGAAGAGTTTCGTCAGGGACGGAGACTCGTTCGCCATTTCTCCAACTCTAGCGTATGGGCGCGCGGCGCGCAACGCGGCGCTACAAACGCGTGCTGGGGTGAGATAAGATGCCGTCGGAGGCATTTTGATGGCGAAGCTCTCTGCCGAAGAAACCACCGGCTATCATCCGATGCGCGCGGCGCGCGGGACCGTGCTTTCCTGCAAGGGCTGGCAGCAAGAGGCCGCGCTGCGAATGCTGATGAATAATCTCGATCCGGACGTTGCGGAAAAGCCCGAGGATTTGATCGTCTACGGCGGGCGCGGCAAAGCGGCGCGGAACTGGAATTGCCTTCAGGCGATCATCGAGTCTCTTAAGTCGCTCGAGAACGACGAAACCTTACTGGTGCAATCGGGCAAGCCGGTGGGAGTCTTCCGCACTCACTCGTATGCACCGCGCGTTTTGATCGCCAATTCGAATCTCGTGGGACATTGGAGCGACTGGAAACATTTTGACGAGCTCGATCGCGCGGGATTGATGATGTACGGACAGATGACCGCCGGAAGCTGGATTTACATCGGGTCGCAAGGAATTTTGCAGGGCACGTATGAAACTTTCGCGGCGGCCGGCCGAAAACATTTTCACACCGCCGATCTCGCGGGGAAGCTCGTCGCAAGCGGCGGGATGGGCGGGATGGGTGGCGCGCAGCCTTTGGCCGCCACGCTGAACGGCGCGGCGTTCCTGGGAATCGATGTCGATCCGGAGCGGATCAAGCGGCGCGTTAAGACCGGTTACTGCGACGTGATGGTGAACGATCTCGACGAAGCGCTGCGCATCCTGAAAAACGCTGTGCGGAAAGGCGAAGCAACTTCCGTCGGACTGGTGGGCAACTGCGCGGACGTGATACCGGAGCTGGCCCGCCGCGGCGTGGTTCCCGATCTGCTCACCGACCAAACGAGCGCGCACGATCCGATTGGCGGATACATTCCGCAGGGGCTCGACGTGGCGCAAGCGGCGGCGCTACGCGAGAGCGATCCCGAAACGTATCGCAAGCGTTCGCTCGAATCGATGGCCAAGCACGTGGAAGGAATGCTCGCTCTGCAAAAGCTGGGCGCGGTGACGTTCGATTACGGGAACAACATTCGAACGTTCGCGTTTCAGCAAGGCGTGAAGAATGCGTACGACTTCCCCGGATTTGTGCCGGCTTACATTCGGCCGCTCTTCTGCGAGGGGCGCGGGCCATTTCGATGGGCGGCACTATCCGGCGAGCCCTCGGACATTCATCGCACCGACGAACTCGTGCTCGAAATGTTCCCGCACGACGAGATTCTTTCGCGCTGGATCAAGCTCGCGCAGAAGCGGGTGCGATTCCAGGGGCTTCCGGCGCGGATCTGCTGGTTGGGGTATGGCGAGCGCGAAAAGTTTGGATTGGCTTTGAATGATCTGGTGGCGCGGGGAGAATTGAAAGCACCGATCGTGATCGGCCGAGACCATTTGGATTGCGGTTCGGTTGCGTCGCCCTTTCGCGAAACGGAAAAAATGCGCGATGGCTCGGATGCCGTGGCCGATTGGCCCCTGCTCAATGCCCTGCTGAACACGGCGAGCGGGGCCAGCTGGGTCTCGATTCACAACGGCGGCGGTGTGGGAATCGGCTATTCGCTGCATGCCGGCCAGGTTACGGTCGCTGATGGAACGAAAGAGATGGCAGCACGGATCGAGCGCGTGCTGACGAACGATCCCGGCATCGGCGTCGCAAGGCATGCCGACGCGGGATATCCCGAAGCGATTGATTTCGCGAAGAAATCGGGCGTCAAAGTGCCGATGATGTGACGGCCGCGATTCGCGCCGACTTGTTTTGAAGGAGAGATTGATGATCGTCATCACCGGAGCAACTGGAAGAACAGGAAAGCCAGCGGCGGAAGCGCTGCTCGCAAAAGGCGCAAAAATTCGCGTCGTGGGACGCGACGCAAAGAAGCTCGAGCCACTTGTGGCGCGGGGCGCCGAAGCGTTCGCCGGCCACGTGGAAGACGCTGCGTCCATGACGAAGGCGTTCGAGGGCGCGGAGGCCGTCTACCTCTTGGTGCCGGAAGACACTTCCCAGCAAGACTTGCGTGCGCACCAGGAGATGGTCTCGGATTCCTACGCAAAAGCGGTCGCCAATGCGCGCGTTCCTCACGTGGTCGCGCTCAGTAGTATCGGCGCGCAAAACGCCGAAGGTACGGGCCCCATCGTCGGGCTTCACAACCTGGAACAAAAGCTCAACCACATCTCGGGCCTCAATGCCCTCTATCTGCGCCCTGGATATTTTATGGAAAATCTTCTCATGAGCATCCCGCCGATGCGATCGATGGGAACTCTTCCCGGCGGTTTGGCCGGCGATGCGCCCATGCCATGGATTGCGACGAAGGATATCGGGGAGTATGCCGCTACTCGACTTGCGGCGCGCGATTTCTACGGCTGTTCTGTTCAGGAGTTGCACGGACAACGTGACATTTCGATGAAAGAAGCGGCGGCCATCGTGGGCCAATCAATCGGCAAGCCGAATCTGGGGTACATGCAGGTGCCGTTCATGCTTCTCGAACCTGCGCTCGTCCAAATGGGCTTGCCAAAGCAGACTGCGGCGTTGCTGATCGAAATGTGGAAAGGCGCAAATGCGGGCCTGATCGTACCGCTCGAACCTCGGTCGCCGAAAAATACCACGCCCACGACCCTGGAATCCTTCGCCGCAGAAGTATTCGCGCCCGCCTATGCTTCCAAAGCAGCCGGGGCATGACGCGCGCGAACGAGCGCTGGAATTCCATTTGCGCTTATTAGGTTTTTGTTAGATGTAGCATTAGTATCAGACATCCTTCCATGCCTGACTGGCTGATTACCGGGTGTTCCCAGCTCCTGACGCTGCGCGGGGCTGCGCCGCGGCGTGGGCGAGCGCTTTCCGAGTTGGGAATCATTCGCGATGGAGCGCTCCTGATCCATGCCGACCGGATCGTGGCCGTCGGAACACGGGGCCGGCTCGAAAGCGCGCGGCGGACGCGTCGCGCGGAAAAACTCGACCTCGGCGGCCGCGTCGTGCTTCCCGGATTTGTCGATTCGCACACTCACCTGATTTTCCCCGAGAGTCGCGCAGCGGAGCACGAGCAGCGCATTTCCGGCGCCACTTACGAGGAGATTGCGAAGAGCGGCGGCGGGATTCGTTCGAGCGTCCAGGCGTTGCGCCGCACGCCGGCAAAAGCGCTGAAACTGCGCGCCGTGGCAGACCTTCAGAGGTTTGCGTCGTACGGAACCACTACGATTGAGGCCAAGAGCGGCTATGGCCTCGACTGGAAGAGCGAGCTCAAGATCCTGAACATTCTTTACGAACTGCACCAGGAACAGCCGATCGATGTCGCTTCTACTTTTCTTGGCGCGCACGTGGTGCCGCCAGAATTCAAAGGCCGGGCCGACGCGTACGTGAACCTCCTCGCGAAGAAATGGATTCCCAATGTCGCCATGGCGGGGCTTGCGGAATTCTGCGACGTCTTTTGCGATCGCGGCGCATTTACGGTTCCGCAGGCGCGCAAGATCTTGATGGCGGGCCGCGAGTGCGGTCTCGTTCCGAGGTTGCACGCCGAGCAGCTCGCGCATACCGGCGCAGCGCGCCTGGCAATCGAGGTTCAGGCGGCCAGCGCGGATCATCTCGAGAAACTCGATGAAGCGGACATTCGCGCGCTCGCGCTATCGAACGTTGTCTGCACAATGCTGCCCGGCTGCTGCTTTCACCTGGGGCTCGCTCATTACGCCCCGGCGCGGAAACTGATCGAAGCGGGAGCGATCGTGGGCGTCGCAACGGATTTCAATCCCGGCACGAGCCCCACGGTCAGCATGCCAATGATTCTTTCGCTCGCGTGCACACAGATGAGAATGACGCCCGCCGAAGCGATTTCGGCGGCGACGATCAACCCCGCCTACTCGCTTCGCCAGCACGATCGCGTCGGCTCGCTCGAGGTTGGCAAGTATGCTGACCTTGCAGCGTTTGACGTGGCCGATTACCGCGAAATTCCGTATTATTTTGGTGTGAATCTTTGCAGCCTGACGATGAAACGCGGCACCGTCATTCATTCGAGCAACTAAAAATCCCATGAAGCGACTCGTTGAGTGTGTTCCCAATTTTTCCGAAGGCCGCGACATCGCCAAAGTCGACGCCATCGTCGCAACGATGCGCGAAGTCCCGGGTGTGTTCCTGCTCGACCGGGAGAGTGACGCGGACCATAACCGCAGCGTCGTCACCCTGGCGGGCGAACCCGAAGCGGTTGCCGAAGCGGCGCTGCGCGGAGTCGGAAAGGCCGCGGAGCTGCTCGACTTGACCAAGCATACCGGCGCGCATCCACGCATGGGCGCGACCGACGTGGTTCCGTTCATTCCCATTGAAGGCGTGACGATCGAAGATTGCGTTGTGCTCGCGAAAAAAGTGGGCCGCGAAATTTGGGAGCGCTACCGCATCCCGGTTTATTTTTACGAATCCGCCGCCCAGCGGCCCGAGCGCACCAATCTGGAAAACATACGCAAAGGACAATTCGAAGGCCTGCGCGAGGAAGTGCTCCGCAATCCCGACCGCGCGCCTGACGTCGGCGAGCCGAGGCTGCACCCAACCGCAGGCGCAATCGTCGTGGGCGCCCGAAAGCCGCTGATCGCCTACAACATTAACCTCAATACGCCCGACATCGAGATCGCCAAGCGCATTGGAAAAAATATCCGGCACTCGAACGGCGGCCTGCGGTACGTAAAGGCAATGGGTGTGGATCTGCGCGCACGGAATCTCGCGCAGGTCTCGATCAACCTGACCGATTTCGAGCAGACGCCGCTGCATCGTGTGTTTGAAATGGTGAAACGCGAGGCGGAACGATATGGCGTTTCGATCGTTGGCAGTGAGATCGTCGGCCTGATTCCGAAGCGCGCCATCGAACTGACCGCCGACTTCTATTTGCAACTCGAAAACTTTTCCCCCTCGCAGGTGTTAGAGAATCGACTGGAGTCGTCGCTCGGCGGCGCAAGCTCGGAAGGACGAGGAAAGCTCGCCGCGATGGCGCAGCCATTTCTCGACGCTGTCGCACAGCCCACCGCTGCCCCGGGTGGCGGATCGGTTGCCGCACTCGCAGGCGCGCTGGGCGCGAGCTTGGGCCAGATGGTAGCGGGGCTCTCGCGCAAGAAAAAAGCGCAGGCCGCATTCGTCGAACAGCTTAGCGAAGCGGTGTCAGAATTTCACGCCGCGGGGCGCGCCCTGGCAGAAGCGATCGATCGAGACGCTGCATCGTTTGACGCGGTGATGGCCGCCTACAAGCTTCCGAAAGATTCGCCGGATGAGCAGCGAAGGCGCGAAGAAGCGATTCAACACGCCCTGCAAGGCGCTGCGAAAGTTCCGCTCGAAGTAGCGAGCAGAGCCGTGGACGTATTCGAACGGCTCGGGCAACTGGAACCCATGTCCGGCGCGTCTATGTTGTCAGACCTTCGCGTCGGACGTTTGATGGCCGGTGCCGCGGCTCGAGGCGCGCTCGAAAACGTCGCCATTAATCTGGAATCGATCACGGATTCGAATTTCGTCGAGCGACTGCGCTCCGAATCTGCAACTCTCCTGGCCCGAGTAACTGAAGGTGCGGCCGTAGTTGGCCGATAGAAGTGGAAGTGATTGGATCTGTTCTGAGGGGAAAAAAGTGAGACAGCCGAATAGCCGTTTGATCGTTTTTGCGTTGCTCGCAGTGGTCGCCATGCTGGCATCGTTCGCTGCAGGGCCGTCCCGCAGTTCCGCAGGCTCGCTCAGCACCGGGATCATCGGGATGTTTCCCAAACAAGTGGGCGAGTTCGCTTACGCCGATCTGAAATCGGCGCGAAAGTTCGCCTGGTTTCCGAAGATTCGCGAACAGCTCCTCCCGAGCAAGTTCCGCCAATTCGAGCAGTTTCTCACGTCGGCAGGTGTGGACCCGAATACGCAAGTGGAAGAGCTCGCCTGGGGCGGCCTGCCCGTTTCGAAAGCGGGCGGCGAGGATGTAGTCGGCGTCGCTTTGGGAGCGTTCGATCCATCCTCCGCGGAGGCGCGATTTAAAGCGCAAAAGATGCCGTCCGTCGAATTCCACGGTTTTCATCTTTACGCGTACGGCAGCGGAAGCGCCGCCGGGGATATTCTTTTCACGTTTCTCGACAGCAACACGGCCGCGTTCGGCCACCGCTCCGCGCTCGAGCAGTTGATTGACGTTCGCATGGGCGGCGCGCAGAGTCTGCTGACGAACGATCAACTCTTTCCGCTCATCAACGAGATGAATGGCAGCGGGATCGTGTGGGCCGTACTGGACAAGAACTACACCCACCTTGCGATGCAGCAACTTCTTCCCGAGACCAGTCAGTTCCCCCAGGCGGCCGCCATCGTCGACCGGCTAAAGGCCATGACGATTAACGTGGACGCAGATAGCGGCGTGAACGCGAAGTTTCAAGCCGTTTGCAATTCGACGGACGATGCCAACCTGCTCGGCGCTGCATTTCAGGCGGGCTTGATGTACAAGCGGTATCAGACGGCGCAGACGAACCCCGATCTGGCCAAAGTGCTCGACGGCGTGAGCGTCGTGCCGGCCGGCGACCGATTGAAGGTCGAAGCACCGGTGAGTGAGTCCCAACTCGGTGCGCTGATAACCAGCAAAGTTTTTGCGGTTCCGATGTAATCCACGCAAAGCGGCTGATTTGGGAATCGCGGCGATCGATGGGAATGGTAACTGCGGTGGGCGCGAGAGCGCGCTAGACCTTTGCTTTACTTGCGTCCCGATACTTAATTAGCGTCATGCGGGAACGGCCTTCGTGCGTGTCGTACTTTACCCGGTCCACGCGCGTGTCCTGGAGCGAATGGCTGATTCCTGCGGCGACTCCCTCTTTGGACCCGCCCACAAACGAATCAAGGCCTGCCGTCGGGTTGGCATCGCCTGAATGTTCGATCGTCACCTGAACCCGGTCGGAAAAATCTTCGACGGTCATCCGCAGATCCCGATTGCCATCGGTGTCATTTCCGATAAGTGGAAACGTCTCCCGGCATGCGTCCATCGTGGCTTCGGCGAATCCCTCTTGCGCTTCGCGGGGAAGCCCCACCCGGTGCGCGGCGTGGGACACAATCGCGCCAACTGCAAGCAGCAGCCGGGAATCATTGTGTACTTTTAATTCGGTACGGGCCGGATCAGTGGTCACTGGTCTCCACGACGCGGACGTCGCATGCCTCGCGGCAGTCCGGACAATAATACAATCCATCGACGCAAAGTCGAATGTTGTATTGCGACTGGCAGAAGCAGCAGAATTTCTCGCAGGTACACTGCGTCTCCGGCTTGTCGCATTGCGAGCAGAGAACTATCACGTTGCTGGGAGCTCCGCCAAGCTCTATAGATCGGACGACTAATACTAGGATAGTCGCGAACGGGCGACAAGCAGGTTCCCGTGAGCGATTGCCGGGAACGAGACGGGGTGTTTGCGGGGTGTTTGCGTGATGTTCGCTGATCCAGAAACGATGGCGTTTGGGCTCGGTTTCTTGACACTCCGGAATGCGCGTGCTACGTTGGCTTTCTCGTCTTTCATATGAGAATTCCTCTGTGACGACACCGGCGACCGCTGAACTGCGCAAAACAGCTCTGAATTCCATTCATCGCCGTCTCGGCGCGAAAATGGTCAATTTCGGCGGCTGGGACATGCCCGTCGAGTATTCCGGCATCCTCGCCGAGCACGAGGCGGTGCGCACGCGCGCGGGTTTATTCGACGTGAGCCACATGGGCGAGATCGAAATTCGCGGGCCCGAGGCTCTCGATCTTGTACAGCTCGTGAGTTGCAACAACGCGGCGAAATTGGTTGTTGGCCAGGCGCATTACTCCGGCCTGATGACGGAACGCGGGACGTTTGTGGACGACCTGCTCGTCCACAAATTCTCCCCTACCCACTATCTCTTGTGCGTGAATGCGGGCAATCAGAATCAGGATTACGACCACATCGTCGCGAACAACAAAGTCGACGCCAAGGTCGAGAATACGGGGCCGCGCTACTCGCAGTTCGCGATTCAGGGCCCGCGCGCGAAAGAAATTCTCCAGCGCCTCACGCCGGTTCCACTCGATCCGATCCGCTACTACTATTTCGCGTTTGGCAAAGTGAACGGCGTCGAATGCCTGATCGCGCGCACGGGCTACACGGGGGAAGACGGCTTCGAGATTTATTTCGATCCAGCGCATTCAGAAAAACTTTGGAACGATTTGATGCAGGCGGGCGAATCGGCCGGCCTTTTGCCCTGTGGTCTCGGCGCCCGCAACACGCTGCGGCTCGAAGCCGGCATGTGCCTTTACGGCCATGAAATTGACGAGACGACGACGCCTCTCGAAGCCGGTCTCGGCTGGATTTGCAAGCTCGACAAGGGACCGTTTCTCGGAAGCAGCGAGCTGAACGAGCAGAAACGCTGCGGCATCGACCGGCGGCTCGTGGGTTTCGAAATGCTCGACAAGCGAATCGGCCGCGATGGATATCCTGTCCTGATCGACGGCCGCGAGGCGGGACGCGTGACGAGCGGCGGCCCCGCGCCGTTCCTGAAGAAAAATATCGGCATGGCGTATGTTCCGTCATCCACGGGCGCGGCCGGGACGAAACTCGAGATCAGCATTCGTGGCCAAGCGGCACCGGCGCGGATTGTCGCTCTGCCGTTTTACAAGCGACCTCACTAGCCTGGACGCATCGAATCTCAAAGGATCAGGGGGCGGCATGTACCCGAAGGATTACCGCTATACCAAAGAGCACGAATGGATCAAGGCGGACGGCGCGATCGGCACCGTCGGGATCACCGACTATGCGCAGCACGAGTTAGGCGACGTGGTTTTCGTCGAGCTGCCCAAAGTGGGCACTCAGCTGAAGGCGGGGCAATCGCTCGGCACGGTGGAATCGGTGAAGGCTGTCAGCGAAATTTTCACGCCGGTGAGCGGAGAAGTGACGGAGACGAATCCCGCGCTCGCCGATGCTCCGGAGAAAATTAATTCCGATCCGCACGGCGCTGCGTGGCTCGTCAAGATCCGGCTGTCCGATTCTAAAGAAGTCGCCTCCTTGATGGACGCCGCCGCTTACGAAACGTATATCGCGGAAAAAGCGAAGGATCACTAGGCCTGATGCGCTATCTGCCCAAAAGCCCGTCGGAGCGCAAGGAGATGCTCACCTCGATTGGTGTGAGTTCTGTCGACGAGCTGTTTCAGTCGATTCCGGAAAAGTTTCGGCTGCGCGAGCCACTTCCCTTGCCCGGACCGCTTTCCGAAGCGGAGATCATTCAGTATTTCCAGGCGCGCGCCGCTGAGAACGCGAGAGGCTTCACTTCGTTTCTCGGAGCGGGCGTCTACCAGCACCTGCGCTCGGTGGTCACTGACGCCCTCGTGCAGCGCGGCGAATTCCTCACCTCCTACACTCCTTATCAAGCGGAGTTCGCGCAGGGCACTCTGACGGCGATCTTCGAGTTTCAGACTTTGATGGCGCAACTGACCGGCCAGGAAGTGGCGAACGCCTCGATGTACGACGGCTCGACGGCGCTGACGGAAGCCGCGTTGATGGCCGAACGGCTCACGGATCGCCACCGCGTACTCGTCGCCCGCAGCGTTCACCCTGAATACCGACAGGTGCTGGCCACGTATGCCCGCAACCTGGGCCTTGAAATTGAAGAGATCGGATACACGCCGTCCGGCCAAATGGAACGCGGCGCGCTTACGCCTGAAAAACTCGCCGGCGCCGCAGCCGTGATTGTGCAATCGCCAAATTTCTTCGGCGTGTTGGAAGAGGTGCCGGCGCTCGCCGAAGCCGCTCACGCAACAGGGGCGCTACTCGTCGTTTGTGTTGCGGAACCGGTGTCGCTGGGAATCGTTCGGCCCCCTGCGGAAGCCGACATCGTCGCGATGGAAGGACAGGCCTTCGGAGTTTCGCCCAGCTACGGCGGTCCGTATGTGGGCGTCATTGCAACGCGAGAGAAATTTGTACGCCAGATGCCGGGCCGCCTCGCCGGACAAACCACCGACGCGGAGGGCCGGCGCGGTTTCGTACTGACGCTCGCAACCCGTGAACAGCACATTCGCCGCGAGAAAGCCACGTCCAACATCTGCACGAACGAAGCGCTCTACGCGCTCGTGGCCACCATTCATCTTTGCCTGATGGGCAAGGAAGGTCTCCGGGAAGTCGCTGCGCAGAACCTTGCCAAGGCTCGATTCGCTCAGGCCGAACTCGAAAAAATTCCAGGCGTGCGGCGCGTTTTCTCCGGTCCTACGTTCAATGAGTTCGCGCTTGAATTTCCGCGTTCGGTGAAAATGATCAATGCCTCGCTCCTGCGCGAAAAAATTATCGGCCCATTCGCGCTCGGGACTCAGTATCCGGAACTGACGAAACGCGCACTGATTTGCGTCACTGAAACGATGCCGCGCGCCGAAATCGAGCGCTTTGCGGCAGCGACACGAAAAATTCTGGAAACTCCGGTCTAAGGAGCCGCTGAATTGAATTCGAAGTCCATCGACACGGTAGCGCCGGCAGGCACGATAAAGAAGGTTCGCCCGCACCCGAATCAGAATGAAGGGCTGATCTTCGAAAAATCCGCGCCCGGCAAGCGCGGAATGGAAATCCCGCCGCTCGACGTGCCGGCGGTTGATCCCGAGGCAGCGCTCGGCGGCGAATACGCGCGCCAGACGATTGAGGGTTTTCCCGAGGTCAGCGAGATCGAAGTCATCCGGCATTTCACGCGGCTTTCCACCTGGAATTACGCGATCGATCTCGGCATGTACCCGCTCGGCTCCTGCACGATGAAATACAATCCACGCGTGAACGAATTTGTCGCGCGGCTCGACGGGCTTGCGAGCGAGCATCCCGAGCAACCCGCCGAGGTTTCCCAGGGGTGCCTCCGCATCCTCTGGGATTTGCAGAATTGTCTTCTCGCGATTACAGGAATGGACGCGGCAACGCTTCAGCCCGCAGCCGGCGCGCAGGGCGAACTGGCCGGCTTGCTGATGATTCGCGCGTATCTCGCGAGCAAGGGTAACGCCCGCACGAAGGTTCTAATTCCGGACTCCGCCCACGGAACGAATCCAGCGTCCGTCGTGATTGCAGGCTACGAGGTGCAAAACATCCGCTCGAATGCGCGCGGCCAGATTGACACCGACCACCTGCGCGAATTCGTCACCGAAGACGTGGCCGCACTGATGCTGACGAATCCCAGCACGCTCGGCGTCTTCGAAGAGCGCATCGCAGAAATTGGCCAGATTCTGCACGAAAAAGGCGCGCTGCTTTACATGGACGGCGCGAACATGAACGCCCTGGCAGGCGTCACGCGCCCCGGCGATTTCGGCGTGGACGTGATGCACTTGAACCTGCACAAAACTTTTTCGACCCCGCACGGCGGCGGCGGCCCCGGGTCAGGTCCCGTGATGGTAAAGAAAATTCTCGAGCCGTTCCTGCCCGTGCCCGTCGTCGTGAAGAAAGAGAATGGGCAATTCGCGCTCGATCATAATCGTCCGCAATCCGTTGGGCGCGTGCGCGCGTATTGCGGAAACTTCGGCGTTCTGCTTCGCGCGCTTGCTTACGCGCTGGCCTATGGCCCCGGCATTCGGCAAGCGACCGAGGATGCCGTCGTGAACGCCAACTACATTCGCAAGAATCTCGAAGGGTATTTCGATCTGCCGTACAATTTGCCCTCGATGCACGAAGTGGTCTTCAGCGACGCGCGGCAGAAGAAACGCGGCGTAAACACGATGGACATCGCAAAGCGCCTTATCGATTATGGCTTCCATCCTTACACAACGGCGTTCCCGCTGATCGTTCCCGGCGCGATGATGATTGAGCCTACCGAATCCGAGTCGAAGGAAGAGTGCGATCTGTTTATTGACGCGATGCGCTCGATTGCCGCGGAAGCGGAAGAAAATCCCGATCTCGTGAAGACGGCGCCGCACTCCACTCGCGTCGGGCGCCTCGATGAAGTCGCCGCTGCTCGAAAGCCGATACTGCGCTGGAAGCCATGATTGCTGCAATCAAAAATCCCCAGGAGACCGGCTTATGACGCCCGAACAAGCGGCAGTCCTTCTGGCCGTCCAAATCCCAATGGTCAAAAAGGAATCGGCGGTTACCGCTCGCGTTTTGAAAGCCGTCCCGGCCGGCCATGATTCCTACCGACCTCATCCCAACAGCCGTACCACCATTGAACTCGTTTGGCACATCGCCCATTCCGACCTCTGGTTTCTAGACGGTTTTCTGGCGGGCAAGTTCGAAATGGAAGACGACAGCATGCCCGCCGACTTCGCAAGCTCCGCCGACATCGCTGCCTGGTACGATGACGAGTTCGCTTCCAAGTTCGACGAAGTCGCAAAGCTGCCGGCCGATTTTTGGGCCACGCGCCTTCCCTTTTTTGGAATTTACAATGAGCCGGCAGTCACCTACCTGCAGTTCATGCTTCTCCACACGGCGCATCATCGTGGGCAGCTTTGTGCCTACTTGCGTCCGATGGGCGCGAAAGTTCCGAACATTTACGGCGGAAGCTTCGACGAGCCGATGGAAGATCCTTCGCAGAAATAGACGCGCCGTCTCCGAAGACCGAGGTGTCAGCCCGCTTTCACACAACTCCGCAGTCCGCGTATCGAGGAGTCTTGGAAGTTCGGCGCCGCGGTTGCTCGTTGCAAAAGAAAACGGCGCGCGCCGTATATTACCTGGGGCGCACGCCGCGATGACCGATGACCAGACACCCTGGAATTATAGTCGCGCCCGGTTACGACTTGTTCTTGTCAACTTTCGCTTTCTCGACTGGAATCGCGCGGTTCGTGGACGACGCCAGTTTCTTCGCGGTCCCGACGTCCGCGGCAGCCGTAGCCGCCGGAAACATGGGAACCGGGCGCCCATCGGAATGAGCGGCGGCTGCCTCGGCCATCGTTTCCGGTACCGGAGAAGTGACTGGCACAAGTGCGCCTTCCGCTTCCTTTGAAAACCGCAGCGCTTGCTCGGTCCCGTCCCAATCGATCGAAATCACGTCGCCGAGACTCACTTGCTCTGTCGCGAGCAAGCTCGCCAGCGGGTACACCACGTGGCGTTCGATGGCGCGCTTCAAGTGGCGTGCCCCGTATTTCAGGTCCGTTCCTTCTTTCAGCAAGAATTCGCGGGCCTGCTGCGTGACGCGGAAAAGAAATCGCCCTTTCGCAGTCTCGAGCACTCTTTGTTGCACCATACCGAGCTCGATTTCGAGAATCATCTCGAGCTGCTCTGACCGTAGCGGATGAAACACGATTGTCTTGTCGATGCGGTTCATGAATTCCGGAGCGAATTTCCGCTTCGCCGCTTCCGAAGCCGTCTTCTCCACCTTTTCGTCGAGCCGTGGCCTCGAATCGGCTGGAACCGTCGGCGCAAACCCCATTCCGCCTGTCATCAATTCTGTAATTTCGCCGCCGCCCAGGTTCGACGTCATGAAGATCATCGTTTGCGACAAATCCACGCGCCGGTTGTCTCCCAGCGTGAGCGTCGCTTTGTCGAGAATTCCCAGCAGCAGTTGCCACAACGCATCCGACGCCTTTTCAATCTCGTCGAACAACAGGAAGGAGATCTTCAATTTTTCCGTATGATATTGCGCGAGCGCTTCCTGCGTGATCAGCGGGTGCGTCTCGCGGTGGCCCAGGTATCCCGGAGGCGAACCGATCAGCTTCGCGATTTCGTGCGAGTGCTGGAATTCGGCGCAGTCCACCTTAATCACCGCTCGAGGATCGCCGAAGAGAACTTCCGCCGTGGCTTCCACCACGCGCGTCTTGCCCGCGCCAGTCGGTCCGAGGAACAGCAGGTTTCCGACCGGTCTGCCGGGTGAGTTCAGGCCGGCGCGAAACACCTGGTACAGGTCTACGACGGCCTGCACCGCTTCGTCCTGGCCGACAATTTTTCGCCGCAGCCCCGCCTCGAAATCTCGCGACTCCACGCTGCGTTGGGTCGGGTCGAGTTTTAATGCGTGCGCGCCCACGGTATTGCTCCCCCTACCGGAACTTTCTTCCGCTTTGCGCGGCTTGCGGTCCCGATCTCTCGAATTGATCCAGCTTGATATCGAGAGTCGATCGCAGCATTCGCAATTGCGTGACCAGTTCCCGGCTCGAATTGGCTCGGTCTGTCAGCAGCAACATCGGCGGCGATAGATCGGCCAGGTCCAGGTTTAAGTTGCGTAACGAGTGCATCAGGCTCTGCACATACGGCGAGCGAACGTTGAATAACTCCACCCGGCTATTCACCGATTCCCTCAAACGTGTCCAGTCGAGTTCGAGGAACGGGTGGTTCCGCGAAACTCTCCTCACCACGTCATCCGTGATCCGCGGCCGCTCGCCCAGCCGCGCCAGATGAAGCTGCTGTACCTTTCCTTGCCGGCGCACGTTGTGCACCAGAAAGTAGGTATTGCCTTTGCGTCGAACGAAAGCCACAACTGACTCCTTTTCGACGGCCCTTTTGCAGGGTTCGTCGCGTAGTGTATGAGGCGTCCACTACCCCGTCAATGGTACGATGCTGTAGAGTTCCGTAGGTTGCTTCGAATTGGTTATTAGTCTCGGAGCATCGTCGGAGGGGCGTTCCACTGCGGAAATAAAGGCGTTGCGGCTTTGTGCTTGTCTCGCTCCCGGCGGATTGATGAAACCGAATCCCGCCGTAGTTGTTTAGATGCTTGATTTGTTCGTGTCGCTGTATCAGGGAACGCGTGTGATCCAGGCATCGAGCGAATCGCTTCGAACTGCGGAATCTGTCGCAAACAAAACCACTTAGAGCAAGGATCGATCGTCGGAGACTCAAAATGTCCTGGGAGCCGGTTTACAAACTCGTGAAACGAATTCCCCGTGGCCGCGTAACTTCCTATGGCGCACTCGCGAAGGCCCTCCGGCTGCGTGGCGGCGCTCGAGCCGCCGGCTACGCCATGGCGGCGTGTCCCAGCGGCAAGGGAATTCCCTGGCACCGCGTGATCGGCGCCGGCGGAAAATTGTTGATTCGAGAGCCTCACTCGAGCCTTCAGCGGCGCATGCTCGAATCCGAAGGCATCGCGATCAATGGCAAGCGTGTGGACATGAAAAAGTTCGAGTGGACGCCGGCAAAGAATCGCACGAAATCAAAATCACGCGCGCCGCGTTCCAAGCGGCGCCGGTCTCTTCGCGCCCGGCGGTGATGAAGCAAAGCCTGATTCGCGCGGGCTCTGCGACTGTGGTATAGAAGATAGTTTCGAAAGCCGAGGAAATCCTGAGTGGGCGCTCCCGTCATACGAGTAGAAGGCCTCTATAAGAATTACGGCGCGGTCGAAGCCCTTCGCGGCGTCAGCTTCGAGGTCGAAGAAGGCGAAGTATTCGGGCTGCTCGGTCCGAATGGCGCGGGTAAGACTTCTACAGTCGAAATTCTCGAAGGCATGCGCACGCCCGATCGCGGCCTCGCGCGCGTTTGCGGGCTCGACCCGGAAAATAGCGGCATCGAATTCAAGGAGCAAATCGGCGCGGTGCTGCAATCCACTTCCCTGCCCGACAAGCTTCGCGTGCACGAAGCGATCGAGCTTTTCGCGCAATTCTACCGCCGCCACGCGAACACCGACGAGCTGCTGAAGCGCTTCCAACTCGATGAGAAACGCTCCGCTTTCTACAGCCAGCTTTCCGGCGGACAAAAGCAGCGCCTCGCCCTCGCCATGGCGCTCGTGAACGATCCTCGCGTTGTGTTTCTCGATGAGCCGACCGCCGGCCTCGATCCGCAGGTGCGTCGTGAAATCTACGACATCATCGAGGAGCTCAAGCGCGACAAAAAAACCGTCCTGCTCACCACGCATTACATCGAAGAGGCCGAGCGTCTCTGCGATCGCGTCGCGATCGTCGACCACGGCCGAGTAATCGCACTCGGCTCTCCGCGCGATTTAAAGCACGCTTCAGCCGGGACCACGCGCATCGAAGTCCGCCTGGCGAAGCCCGTCACCAACGGCGCGCTTACGCGCCTCGACGGCGTTACCGATTGCCGCGAGTTCGACGGCGCCTATGTGATGCACTCCTCGAGGCCTCCGCAGACGATCGTGGCGCTTGTAAAGCAGCTCGAAGCGGAGAATAACGAGCTCCAAAGCCTCGAAATGTTTTCGCCGTCGCTCGAAGACGCTTTCATCGAACTCACCGGCCGCAGGCTGCGAGAATAATGGGCACGAACGCTCTTACGAATACCTGGACGTTGACGAAAATCCGCATGCGCCTCGCCATGCGCAACCGCACATTCCTGTTTTTCAGCCTGATCATGCCGCTCGGCTTCCTCTTCTTCTTCGTGTTGGTCTTCGCAGATCGTGCCGTGGGATGGACGGCGTACATCCTGGGCGCGGTGCTTACGATGACGGTAATGGGGAGCTTCTGGGGGCTCAGCGTGCAGCTCGTCACATTCCGCGAGCAAGGAATTCTCCGCCGTTTCCGTCTCGCGCCTGTCGGTGCCGGGCCTATGCTCGCCTCAAGCATTCTCTCGAACTACCTTATGACGATGCCCACCGTCGTCATTGAAGTCCTTGTCTGCCGCATCGCATTTCATATGCAAGCCTGGGGGAACCTCTGGGCCATGTTCGTGCTCGTTACATTTGGTTCAGCCGCCTTTTCCTCATTCGGCCTCATCGTCGCCAGCGTGACGAACACGATGCAAGAAACGCAGATCATCAATCAGCTGATCTGGACGGGGTTTCTGTTCCTCTCCGGCGCAACAATTCCCCTCGCGAGATTTCCCGCCTGGATTCAACGTGTCTCGCTATTCCTTCCGGCCACCTACCTCGCCACGGGTCTTGAAGCCGCAGCGACAGATCTGGCGACAGCCGGCGAAATTATCACCGACGTCATCGCTCTCTCCATCGGTATCCTCGTCGCGTTTGAGATTTCGCGACGGTTGTTTCGGTGGGAGCCGGAAGCGAAAGTTTCCCCTCGCGCAAAATTGTGGGTGGTCGCCGCGATGGTCCCCTTCCTGCTCTTCGGTGCATACGAGAATGTGGCCGGGACGCGCCTCGAACGAATACGAAAAGATTTTCGGATGCTCCAGAACTCCGAAACGCCGGGTGATACGCCCGTTCATCAGTAAGCGCAGCAGCGCAGCCGACGGAGAAAGTTTTCAAATCCTTAGCGCTCTCGTACACATCCAATCCGCCAGGACGCGCTCAACCAGGAGAGATTCATGAAAGCGATTCGCGTAAAGGAATTCGGTGGACCCGAAAAGCTGCAACTCGAAGAGGTTCCGAATCCCAAGGCCGGCCCCGGCCAAGTGGTCGTGAAAATCGAAGCGGCCGGCGTGAATCCGGTGGACGTCTACATCCGTGCCGGGACGTACGCGAGGAAACCGCCGCTCCCTTACACGCCGGGTACGGATGGAGCGGGTAAAATCATCTCCGTCGGCGAAGGAGTCGAGAAGCTTGCGCCCGGCGCGCCGGTCTATACCGCCGGAAGTCTGAGTGGCACGTATGCCGAGCAGGCGCTATGTGAGGCGTGGGCAGTATTCCCTCTTCCCGCGAACGCTTCATTCTCGCAGGGCGCCTCGATGCACGTTCCCTACGGCACCGCCTACCGCGCACTGTTCCAAAAGGCGCACGCTCGGCCCTCGGAACGAGTCCTCGTCCAAGGCGCGAGCGGCGGAGTCGGCATCGCCGCCGTTCAGTTGGCGAGAGCCGGGGGGCTGCACGTTGTCGGCACCGCCAGTTCCGAACGCGGCAGAAAACTCGTGGCGGACGAGGGTGCGCATCAAACGCTCGACCACAGCGCACCGGATCATTTTGAAAAAGCTCTCGCGCTCACCGGAGGCCGCGGCTACGACGTGATTATCGAAATGCTTGCAAACGTTAACCTCGCCAGGGATCTCTCGCTCCTCGCGCTCGGCGGACGCGTCGTGGTCGTTGGAAATCGCGGAAGCATCGAGATCAACCCGCGCGACGCGATGGGACGCGACGCCTCGATCATTTGCATGTCGCTCTGGAATGCAACGCCGAACGATCTCATCACCATCCACTCCGCGCTCGTCGCCGGCCTCGAAAACGAAACACTTCGGCCCGTGATTCGCCATGAAATTCCGCTGTCAGAAGCGCCACGCGCCCACGAAATCATCATGGAATCCGGCGCGTACGGAAAAATTATCCTGGTGCCTTGAGCCGCCCGACGGGCTTCCACCGCAAGGAAACGTGGCCTATGATTTAGCTCGCACGATATTCCGATCGCTAAGGGAGAGAAAAATGGAACGCACCGCATCCGCCGTTTGGAACGGCTCGCTGAAAGAAGGCAAAGGAACGATCTCGACGCCAAGCGGAGTGCTCTCCGACGCGCCCTACTCGTTCCTCACGCGCTTTGAGAACGCCAAAGGAACAAACCCCGAGGAACTGATCGCCGCGGCGCACGCCGGATGCTTCACGATGGCGCTCTCCGCCCAACTCGGCACGATGAACTTCACCCCGCAGAGCCTGCGCACCGCCGCCAAGGTCACACTCGAAAAACTCGAAGCCGGCTGGACAATTTCGAAGATTCATCTCGATGTTTCGGCGCGCGTCCCGGGCATCTCGGCGAGTGCTTTTGAATCAGCCGCCGCCAGCGCGAAAGCAAATTGCCCGGTCTCGCGCCTCTTCAGAGCGGAAATCACGATGGACGCGCACCTGGAGCAAGCGGCTTGATCTTTCCGGGCATCGTCGGGTTTTTCATCATCACCGTCGTCCTGTGGGACGCGTTCGAAACCATTATCCTGCCCCGGCGCGTCGCGCGTTGGTTCCGGATCACGCGCTTGTTCTATCTCTCCACGTGGATTCCATGGCGCGGCCTCGCTCGACGAATTCGCTCCACGCGCCTGCGAGAGACATTCATTGGGTATTTTGGCCCGCTCTCGCTGTTGTGTTTGTTCGTGGTATGGGCGGCTGCGCTCATTTTCGGTTTTGCCTTCATGTATTACGGCGCTGCCGCGAATGGCGACGCCACGCATCCCAACTTCAACACGCTTCTCTACATGAGTGGCACGACTTTTTTTACCCTGGGCCTCGGTGACGTAGTGCCGCACACCGCCGGCGAACGTCGTCTGGCAGTCTTCGAAGGCGGCCTCGGATTTGGTTTTCTCGCGCTGGTGATCAGCTATTTGCCCGTGATCTACCAGGCCTTCTCGCATCGTGAGGTCAATATCGTTCTCCTCGACGCTCGCGCTGGATCGCCTCCTACGGCAGCCGAGCTGCTCCGTCGCCACAGCGGCCCGCATGGGTTCGACGCAATCCAGCAGTTGCTTCGCGATTGGGAGAGATGGTCCGCGGAGCTTCTCGAGAGCCATATTTCCTACCCGGTGGTCAGTTATTTCCGTTCGCAGCACAGCAACGAATCGTGGCTCGGCGCTCTCACGGCGCTACTCGATACCAGCGCATTCCTGGTCGCCAGCGTTGACAATCCGTGCTCACGGCAAGCTCGGCTTACGTTCGCGATGTGCCGCCACACCGTGGTCGATTTGGCGCAGGTCTTTTACGCCACGCCGCGCGATACCCAGGCCGATCGGCTTCCTCCCAGCGAATTGAAACGGTTGCGCGCGTCGCTCGTCGAAGCCGGATACCAGCTTCGCGAGGGCAAGGATGTAGACGAGAAGCTCACCAAACTGCGCGCCATGTACGAGCCGTACCTCAACGCGCTCTCCCTCTATTTGTTCGTCGAAATCCCTCCCTGGATTCTCGCCAAAGAAGTCACTGACAATTGGAAGACGAGCGCGTGGGGTCGAATCAGCGGTTTCGCGACGCCGGCATCGGGAGACGGCGCGACCGACGAACACTCGTAAGGCCGGCTGCGCTGGCGGCAAATATCTCGACTACGGAGTCACAAGGCACATGTCCAAGCGAGTGGAAGGCATCGAACGGATCGTTCGCGGCGAACTTCCGCCGCCTCCGGTTGCGCGTCTCATCGGATTCCAAGTCACTGCGGTTCGCCACGGCGAAGCCGTTATCGAGCTCGAGGCCAGCGACAGACACGCAAATCCAATGGGCACGCTTCACGGAGGAATCCTCTGCGACATCGCCGATGCCGCAATGGGCATCGCCTTCGCGTCTACGCTCGAAGACGGCGAGTCCTTCACCACTCTCGAGCTGAAAATTAATTTCCTGCGCCCCGTCTGGAAAGACAAGCTTCGCGCCACCGCCAAGATCGTGAAGCGCGGCAAATCCGTCGGAATGGTCGAGTGCGACGTGACAAACTCCGAAGGCGCTCTCGTCGCGCGGTCCTCTTGCACCTGCACGGTCCTCCGCGGCGACCAGGCCACCGGCCGCTAGTTCGTTCCTCCGGAATCGCATACACCGTTTCCGCGGTTTCTCGCTTCCGGCACTCGGTCGCTCAGCCTAATCTCCCGCCAATCCAAATTGGACGCTAACTACTCTCCCGATCGCTCGTCTCAACGTTGACGTGGTCTAAGTCTGCCCGGAGACTCAACCCAGGCTCGCCGGCCTGGTGAGGAGACGCCATGAATTCTTTCCTGCAAGATCTGCGCTACGCCACCCGCATGCTCGCCAAAACGCCCGGTTTTACGGTCGTCGCAATCCTCACGCTCGCGCTTGGCATTGGCGCCAACGTGGCCGCGTTCAGCGTGGTTCGCGCAGTCCTGCTTCGGCCGCTCCCTTACCCTCAGGCCGGCCAGCTCGTCCGCGTCTTCGACGACCTGCGCGCTTCCAATGTCCGCGACGTCGGAATGTCTCAGCCGGAGTTGGAGGATTTGCAAAATCGCTCCGGCGTCTTCCAGGATATTTCCGCGGTTTGGCCCATCAGCGCGAATCTCACCGGAGGCGACCGGCCGGAGCGAGTCGAGGTGGTGGCCACAAGCACGAACTATTTCACCCTGCTCGGCGCCAGCCCCCAGTTAGGGCGCATCTACACCAAACAAGAAACCGTGCCCGGCTTCATCGACGCGGCCGTCATAAGCGACGGATTCTGGCGCCGCGAGTTCGGCGCCGACCCTCACGCCGTCGGTAAGAAAATTCGCCTCGATGGCGACCTCTATACAATCGTCGGCGTCATGCCTCCCGATTTCCGCCATCCAGGCCGTACGCTTCAGACCGACGTTGATCTCTGGATTGCCGCCGGATACTCCGCGAATCCTTTCCCGACTCCCCCGCAACGAGCGATCCGCATGTTTCCTGGAGCGATCGGGCGCCTCAATCCCGGCATCTCGCCGCAGGAAGCACAAGCGAAGCTGGACACTTTCTCCGCGAATCTAAGCCGCGAGTATCCCACCGAGTATCCCGCGGCTGCTTCCTGGGGCACTCGGCTCCTTTCCATCCAAGACGACCTCGTAGGCGCCGTCCGGACCGAACTTTTCGTGCTATTCGGCGCGGTCGGCTGCGTTCTGCTTATCGCCTGCGTGAATATCGCCAATCTTCTCCTCGCACGCGGCGCGGGACGCCAGCGCGAAGTCGCAATCCGTCTCGCCCTCGGCGCAAGTCGTGGCCGATTGATCGGTCAGCTGCTCACGGAAAGCGTCTTGCTGGCCGCAATCTCGGGTCTATTCGCGCTCCTGACGGTCGTCGTCTTGAAAAGCACATTGCTCAAACTCGCTCCCGCTGACCTTCCACGTTTAAACGAAGTCAGCATCAGCGGCGGCGTTCTACTCTTCGCATTCTTTATCTCGATTCTCACGGGAGTCGTATTCGGCCTGGTTCCCGCCCTGCAAGCCGCAAGTTCCAGCCAACTTGCCAGCCTGCGCGAAGGAAGCCGCGGATCGGGCACGAGCAAGAAACACACCCGAGTCTCGCGCTTCCTCGTCGCTTCCGAAATCGCGCTCTCTCTCGTTTTGCTGATCGGAGCGGGCTTGCTGCTGCGGAGCTTCTGGCAATTGCTGCAAGTGAAGCCCGGTTTCAATCCCCGTTCCGTTGTCACCGCCCAGATCTGGATGCCGGTTCCGAACGACCCGACCGCCGATCCCTACCGACCGCCCGAAAAGCGGAGCGCCTTCTATCGCGAACTTCTCCGCCGCGTCTCTGAGATTCCCGGCGTACAGCAAGCCGCGATCGGTAGCGGCGGCAGCCTTCCGATGACTCGCGCGCGTAATAGCTTCCCATTCACAATTCAGGGCCGGCCGGCAGACGCCGAACGAATCCCGGTCGCCGAATTCGCCGCCGTCACTCCCGAATATTTCCGCACGCTCGAAATTCCGCTCGTTTCCGGCAGGAATTTCTCAACCTCAGACGACGTCACGTCTCAAAGAGTCGCCCTCATCGACGACACTCTCGCTCATCGCTACTGGCCCGGCGAAGATCCCACGGGGAAACAGATCAAGGCCGGAGCGCTGAATTCGCAAGCCCCCTGGGTCACCGTCGTTGGCGTCGTGGCGACAATCAAATCCGACGGTTTCGACGCG
This sequence comes from uncultured Acidobacteriota bacterium, assembly GCA_963711875.1. Lineage (GTDB taxonomy): Bacteria > Acidobacteriota > Terriglobia > Acidiferrales > UBA7541 > Palsa-295. Next base: position 694,959 of record CAVQFW010000006.1, on the reverse strand, counting down.
CCCGCCGCGCCGCACGTCTATTTCCCGCTCTTTCAAAATCCCGGCGTCACCGCCGCGATCTATCTTCGCACCAGCGCCGATCCGGGAACGCTCGGCGACACAATCCGCCACGAAGTGCAGTCAGTCGACCCGGGAATTCCCGTCTTCGCCGTGCGCACCATGGACGAAGTGGTCGCAAAATCGCTCGCCGACCGCCGCTTCGCGCTCGTGATTCTGGCCGTCTTCGCAGGAGTCGCGCTGCTTCTCGCTTCGATTGGGATTTACGGAGTAATGGCCTACACCTTCAGCCAGCGAACCCATGAGATCGGCGTCCGCGTCGCACTAGGGGCGCAGCGCAGCGATATTCTCCGCATGGCGCTGGGAGAAGGCATGCTGCTGGTCGCAATCGGCCTCGGCGCCGGCCTTATCGGAGCGACAATCGTCACGCGGTTCCTTCGCTCGATGCTTTTCTCCGTGACGCCGACCGACCCTGCCACATTCGGAGCAATCGCCGCTCTGCTCGCCGCGGTGGCATTGTTCGCGTGTTTCATTCCGGCGCGTCGCGCCACCCAGGTAGATCCGCTCGTCGCGCTCCGCGAGGATTGATATCACCGCGCGCTACGTAATCGCAGCCGCCGCAGCCGGCGCAGCCCGTCCAATATGGTCTCCGCTTGGACCTAGTTCTACAACTTCCTTACCATTGACGCGCAAACCACCCTGCTGTACTTTCGATTCGCGGGCGCACTACAGCGCGACTTCGCGCAGCGGAGACACTCGATGACTTTTCCGAAGACCGATCAGATCTGGCACAACGGCAAAATGATCGAGTGGGACGACGCCAAGCTTCACGTCCTCTCCCACGTAATCACCTACGGCTCCGCAGTCTTCGAAGGCATCCGCTGCTATAACACGACCCAAGGCCCGGCCATCTTCCGCCTCCGCGATCACATGCAGCGCCTTCTCAATTCCGCGCGCATCTACCGCATGGAGGTTCCCTTCACAGGAGACGAACTCGCACAGGGAAATATCGACCTCATTCGCGCCAACAAAATGGGCGCGTGCTACATCCGGCCAATCGTCTTGCGCGGCTACGGCACGGCGGGCGTCAATCCGGTAGGCTGCCCCATCGAGGTTTACATGGCCTGCTGGGAATGGGCGCAATATCTGGGTGAAGAAGCGCTGCACGCCGGCGTGGACGTCTGCGTCAGCTCCTGGAATCGCCCCGCGCCGAACACGCTGCCACAAATGGCCAAGGCCGCCGCGAACTACATGAACTCGCAGTTGATTCGCCTCGAAGCGCACGCCAACGGATATTCGGAGGGCATCGCTCTCGACGTCAGCGGACACGTGAGCGAAGGTTCCGGCGAAAATATTTTCCTGATGCTCGGCGGCACGCTGATCACTCCGCCGCTCGCGAATTGCGCCCTGCCCGGCATCACCCGCCACACGGTCATGACGCTCTGCCGCGATCTCAACATTCCGGTCAGCGAGCAGATTATTCCCCGCGAGATGCTCTATATCGCCGACGAGCTTTTTTTCTGCGGCACAGCGGTGGAAATCACTCCGATCAGATCCGTCGATCGAGTGATCATCGGCAACGGTACCCGCGGCCCCGTCACCAAGCGCATCCAGGACGAGTTCTTCGCGCTCACCAGCGGCAAGAAGGCCGACCGCCACGGCTGGCTCACCCCCGTCGGCGTTCCCGCTCCCGCCATAGCGCGCTAGCGCTCACTTCACCGTCAAATTCGAAAAATAACCATCCGTAGTCGTGTACGCCCACAGCGCAATCTGGCCGCGCGAATCCCCCAGCTTCAGATCATTCACGATCAGCGCCGGCTGGCTCGCCCCATTCACATACAACCGCGCCTTCACTCCCGACACCTCAATCTTCAAATGCGTCCACTCGCCCGCTTCCATATCGGCATAACTCTCGTAGACTCCCGGGTTCTCGGTCCGCAGCCGGTGCCACCCGTAATCGGGCGCCGATTCATACTGCACCGAATGATTTCTTCGCAGCTGGTTGTCGCACCGCGCATTCAACGGCCGAATATAAAAATTCTCAGCCTTTTCTCCGTGACCCTGTACGTGAAACAAAATGCCGATAAATCCGCGATCGTCTGCCGGGCCTCCCTCGCGCAGCGTACCCGCCACGTCCACCTCGATCGTTCCATCCTTGAAATCAGAGCCCGTCAAGATCGCGATCATTCCCTCATCGGCATTCTTATGCCCGGGCAGGGGCACAAGGTGCACGGAACGCCGCCCTTTATGCTCCGCCACCACAGCCGTCGAGTTGTTCAACTCCAATCCCGTCACAGAATCGAGGGGAGCACTCGTCAGCTTTCCCTTCCCTTCCTGACCGTTCAATCCAGGCGCGCCCAGCGTCACCACGAATCCCAGCACAACCGCAAAAATTCTCGTCCCCATCTGAATCCACCTCCGCTTTTCACCCGGTAGCGGCGACGCGCGCCGTCTATCGTCGGCCTTCTCGATTCCCTTGCCACTCAACCAGCCAACCAGTAGAATTCGCCCGCGACACATTCAAGCAGCGCAACTTTCGCTCACTGGTCGCGGAGCACTCTTGTACAGCCTCGGTCAAAAGCTCTTCGCCGAATTTGCCGGCACGTTCGCGCTCGTTCTTATTGGCGCGGGGTCCATCTGCGCCGACCAATATCTCCGCGCCAACGGTCAAACGAGCATCGGCCTCGTCGCCATTGCCATTGCTAATGGACTCGCATTCGGCGTGATGGTAAGCGCCATCGGTCACATTTCGGGCGGCCATCTCAACCCCGCGATCACGATCGGTTTTTGGGTCACTCGCCGCCTCGGTACGATGAAAACTCTCTTCTATTGGATCGCTCAAATCCTCGGCGCTCTCGCTGCCGCTTTCCTGCTCATCAAAATTGTTCCCGAATCCGTCTGGCGGCCGGTCGCCCTCGGCACACCCGATCTCGCGCCCATCACGGACTTCACGCGGATGCACGGCATGATTCTCGAAGCGGCCCTGACTTTCATCCTCGTGTTCGTATTTTTCGCCGCGATGGTAGATCCGCTCGGCATTTCCAAGCGGCTCGCTGGTTTTTCCATAGGCATCGCTGCCACGATCGGCGCGCTCTTCGGCTACCCTTTTACGGGCGCCGCGATGAATCCCGCCCGCGCCTTCGGCCCGGCCCTCGCCGCTCGTCACTGGTCAAACCACGGCGTTTACTGGGTCGGTCCTCTCTTCGGCGGCGTCCTCGCCGGCGTCATTTACGATCGTTTTTTCCTCCGAGATCACCCTCCCGTCTAGCCCCGCATCGCCCACCTGTCCATTCGTACAGGTTGTCACCTTAGAAATCGCCGCCTCCGCCCACCTTGCCCGCCCTCAAATCCGCATGCTAGCGTCACTAGGAGCAAATAGCCGGGAGCTTATTCATGGCCATCAACATTGACGATTTGTTGCGCCGCGCGGTCGAGAGCCGAGCTTCCGACTTGCATCTCAAGGTCGGTAACCACCCCTACCTTCGCGTTGACGGTATCCTGAGCGGCCTCACCGACGTCCCGCGCATCACCCCGGAAGAAATGCTCTCGATGGCGTTCAGCATGATGACCAACCGGCAGAAGCAAAAATTCAAAGAGACTGCCGAGCTCGACATGGCGTACGGCGTCGCTGGCCTCGGACGGTTCCGTGTGAACGTGTTCCAGCAGCGCGGCAACGTCGGTATGGTCCTGCGCGTCATTCCCACAAAAATTCGCACGATTGAAGAACTCGAGCTGCCGCGCATCCTCAGCTCCATCTGCGAAGAGCAACGTGGCCTGATTCTCACCACCGGTACCACCGGTTCCGGTAAGTCAACCACTCTCGCCGCGATGATCGACCGCATCAATTCGCTCCGCGCCGAGCACATCATCACCATTGAAGACCCCATCGAATATCTGCACCGCGACAAGAAAGGCTTCATCAATCAGCGCGAAGTCGAAGTTGACACTTCGTCATTCTCCACCGCGCTCCGCGCCGCTCTTCGTCAGGATCCCGACGTCGTGCTCGTCGGCGAAATGCGCGACCTCGAAACGATTTCGACCGCGCTCCTCGCTGCCGAAACCGGCCACCTGGTGCTCTCCACATTGCACACTCTCGACGCCACGGAAACCATTCAGCGCATCATCGCCGTCTTTCCGCCGCCCGAACAAAAACAGATTCGCTTGCAACTCGCTTCCACTTTGAAAGCCGTCATCAGCCAGCGCCTTGTGCGCAAGAGCGACGGACAGGGCCGCGTCCCAGCCGTCGAAGTGATGGTTTCCACCGGCTACATTCGCGATTGCATCATCAATCCCGACAAGACCCGCATGATTCGCGATGCCATCGCCGCCGGCACCAGCCAGTACGGCATGCAAACGTTCGATCAATCGATCTTCGATCTCTACTCGCGCAATCTCATCACTCTCGAAGAGGCTCTCATGCGCGCTTCGAACCCGGACGATTTCCGCCTGCGCGTCCAGGGCGTCCGCTCCTCCGCCGACACAGCCCGCGAGGAAATGGAACGCGCCATGACCGAATTCGAGCGCCTCGGCCACCGCTAACGCGGATGCTGAAGCAGGTTGCCTTCGCAATTCTGGGCGTGCTCTCGGTTCTCTTAGGTTTGCTCTCTGGCCTAAACGTGGTCTACAACCTCGAGCCCCTGAGCCGCGGAGTTCCTCTCGACACTGAAAGTAAATTGGCAATCGTGTTGTTTATTACTCTCACGCTCGGCTCTTTCCTGGCGGCATATTGGCTATTCAAACGCACAGCAGAGCACTTGAACGCCCAATGATTTGTCGTCGTTTTTAAGCGTTTCCATCTGTGTTTATCTGTGTTCATCTGTGGTTAAATTCTCCCGTGCCCTTCCGCTCCAGCGCCCGCAAACTCGGAACCGAACACCAACTCAACCTGTCCGCGCAACGCGCTCTGACGCGCCGCGCTTTCTCCATCCACGAAATGAAAAAATATCTCGAAGGCCGCGCCGAGAAAAAAGAGCTCGTAGCGCCGGTGGTCGCCCGGCTCCGCGAACTAAATTATCTCGACGACGCTCGCTATGCTCTCGACTACGCCAGGCATCACGCCCAGGCTCGCCGCCAGGGCCGCTTCCGTATCGCACGCGAACTCCGCGGCCGCGGCGTTCCCGACGTTCACATCGACGCCGCCCTCAGCGCCGTCTTCGCCGACACCGACGAAGCCGGCCTCGTTCGCACTCGCCTTAAACGCCGCCTGGCCAACATTCGCGGCGCCATCGACCAAAAGAAAATCGCCTCGCTGTATGGCACGCTCCTCCGCGCCGGCTTCTCCTCCGAAATCATCCGCAAAGAACTTCGCGGCATCACTCACGGCGACCTCCCCGATTTCCCGGACGACGAGACGCGCTAGAAGCACGGCACGCCGTGCCCTCTGTCCTTGCGTTTCGGTAGCCCGCCTTCTCAGAGATGAGCTTTTCCTGCGACCTTAGCTCCGCGTCGCACGCGCGAACCCGCATCGCGACCTGTGATACATTTCCACCATGCTCGCGCGTCCCGAAAAATCCGAAGCCGCTCCGTACTATTTCACTTACATCGAGAAAGCCGCCGGCGACGATCCCGTCGCCGAAATGCACCGCCAGCTGCCCGAAGCCCTCGCGCTCTTTGCTGGTCTCACGGACAAGACCTCCATGCACCGCTACGCTCCTGATAAATGGACCATCCGCCAGGTCCTCAATCACATCACCGACACCGAGCGTGCTTTCACCTTCCGCGCGCTCTGGTTTGCTCGCGGCTTCACAGCTCCGCTGCCGGGTTTCGACCAGAATATTGGCGTGAATGGCGCTGACGCGAACCATGTTCCCTGGCTCGATCACGTCGAGGAATTTCAAATCGTGCGGCAATCCACAATTGCTTTTTTCAAGAACCTGCCCGATCGCGCGTGGTCAATGACGGGCGTTGCGGACGGCAACCCATTCACCGTGCGCGCTCTCGCCTACATCATTCCGGGCCATTTCGCTCATCACATGGCAATCCTCAACGAACGCTATTTCTAGGTCGTGAACAAAATGATCCGCCCCGCGCTGCTCGTCGCTCTCGCGTTCATCGTAGCCGCTGGAACTCAGCCGCCTGTCTCTGCACGATCGGCGCAATCGGCCGAACCCGCGCGGCCATCCGCCGCTCCGGCTTATCTCTACAAAGCCTCGCTCGTCCAAGCGGCGCCCGGCAAACTGCTCGACGTCATTGACGCCTATAAGAAAGTCTTCGCCGAGCTCTCAAGCATCGCCGGCGACGCCGCTCCGCTCTGGATGCGCCACAGCCAGGGCGACCGCTGGGATCTTCTGATTCTTTTTCCGATGTCGAGCTACAGCGAATATTACAAATCCGATCGCGCGATGCGGCGCGCAACAGTCCTCGACCCATGGCGCCAGCGCCTGACGGACGACATCGCGTGGCAGGAGGACGTCTTCGTCTACGGCCCTCCCCTCGACGATCTTCGCAAAGCCTTCGCTCCCGCCGGCCTCTTTCACGTTGAGATGTTCCAATCGCTTCCCGGCAAGGATTCCGAGCTGTACAAGCAGCGCGAAATGGAAAATGCGTTCTCGCGCGCCGTTAGAGCTCCCGAAAATTTCATCTTTGTTCGCGATCAGGGAGCCGCGTGGAACCTCTTCACCATCGGCTGCTACGAGAATTTGAAGCACTACGCCAGAAGCGCCGATGTCTCGCCCGCTGAAGCCGAGGCCGCCGCCAAATCCGCCGGCTTCGAATCCGCCGCACAAATCGGCCCGTATCTGCGCACCTTGATCGCACTCCACCACGACACCCTGGCCGTCGCCATCAAGTGATTCGGCTTTCTGCAGTCCTGCTAACCGCCTGGCGCCCGAGGCGTCAATATCTCCAGTTCAAAATGAAAACTACACACAACTTGCAGCGATTCCGTTTCCAGTTTTTCGCGCTAGCCATCCTCGCGACGCTCTTGGGTCCAATCGCCTCCCGCGCGCAAGAAACGACGGCCGCGCAATCCCAGAAGAAGGAAATCCCGCCGGCCACAGCCGCAGAAATCCGCGTCCTCGAAAAATTTCTCGAATCCCATCCTGACGATCCAGCCGCTCTATTCAACCTGGCCCTCGACGAAGCTTCCATCGGCGAAAATCAGCGCGCTCTCGCGCTCCTCGAAAAAATGGCCGATGCTCACACCGGCCTCGATCCCCAAGGCGGCACGTTTCGCGCTTTTAAAGCTCTCGCCACCGATCCGCGGTTCGTCGCACTCGTCGCACAAATCGAAAAGGAAAATCCCCCGATCGTGCGCAGCGCCACCGCTTGGACGCTTCGCGAACGCGACCTCGCGCCGGAAGGCATCGCCTACGACCCGAGCGAAAAAGTCTTTTACGTCAGCAGCATGAGCAAACACAAAATCGTACGCCTCGCCGCAGATGGCACTTTCCGGGATTTCACAACTCCTCGTCAGGATGGACTTGGGGCCACGCTCGGAATGAAAGTGGATGCCCGGCGCCGCTTCCTGTGGGCCACCAGCGATCACTTCAACGGCGATCCGAATACGCGCCGCTTCGCGCTCTATCAGTACGATCTCAAGACCGGCGCGCTTCGCTTCAAGCACGAATCCGCGGAAGGCGCCGAGGGTTTCCTCAATGACGTGGTTCTCGATTCCAACGGCGAGGCCTTCACAACCAACACAACAACCGGCGAAGTCTTCCGAGCGTCGCCTGATCGCGACAACCTCGAGCCGTTCCTCGCTCGCGACGCCGTCGGCCAAGCCAACGGCATCGCCATCTCGCCGAACGGCAAAGTTCTCTTTGTAGCGGGCTGGCTCGGTGTCGCACGCGTTGATGTCGCCAGCAGGAAATTCCAACTCCTCGCCAAGCCGCACAATGTTTCAGACGCGGGCCTCGACGGCCTCTATTTCTACAATGGCTCGCTCGTCGGCATCCAAAACCCCGACCTGCATCCCGCGCGAGTCGTTCGCTACTTTCTCGATCCCGCACTCGACGCCATCACTCGCGCAGAAGTCCTCGAATCCTACAATCCGCTCTTCGAAATCCCCACCACTGGCGCGATCGCCGGCGATTCCCTCTACTTCATGGCCAATACGCAAATTGAAAAGCTTGGCTCGGACGAGAAAATGCCTCCGCTGGATCAGTTGAACGACATCCTCATCCTCAAATTGAAGTTGTAAGAAAGCCCACGGGAGGAAAGGCGAGGAGGCTGCCTGGGAAAATAAATTTGCGCACTACTCCGCTCGCACGGCTTCCGAACTCAACGGCGATTCGGCGAGCCGCAGCGTCAGCCAATCGGTCCGCGTGCGGTCCCACTCTTGAATCAGGAAACCATACGACTCGAAGAATTCGCGCAGCCGCGGCCGTTCCCATCCCACAATTTTCTCGAGAATCGGCACCAGCGTCGCGAGCGCGTTCGTTCCGAGCACCGTCCGCTTCGCCGTCTGCGCCACGTGACGTGTATCCGAAACCGCGATTGTAAAACCGTCGCGAACATTTACGTGCAGCATCACATGCACGTCCGAGCTTCCATCGCCAACGTAAACGACGTGGTCCGGACCGATCTGCAAACTCGTCTGCAGCCGGTCGAGCGCCGCCACTTTCCCGTAGCCCGCAGTCGCCCGCGCAATCGTGTCAATTTCACCGGATGCGTGATAACGAAACTCTGTTCCGAAAATATGATCGGCCGGCACGATTCCCTCGAGCGCTGACTGAATCACCTCCACCGGCGCAGCCGAGAGCACATAAAAATCAAAGTGATAGCCGGGAATCCCGTGATCGAGAATCTGGTACAGCAGCTCGATGTTCTCTTTCAGCCGGATTATTTTCCCCACTTGATACAAATGCTCGCGGCGGACCTTCGAATGGAACTCCGGATCGTGCAGCAACAGGTAGGCGAGCTCCGCGCCCTGCTGCACCAGATTCAGTTCCGCCATGCCTTTCGCTTTGCGCTCGAATTCGGCGGGAGGAATCCCGACCAACTCGCTCAACACGTAGCCCGAGTCGTTGAATGTGAGCGTCTGATCGAAGTCGCTCGCAAACAAGTATCGTTTGATGGGCTTGTCGCTCATCTTTATGTCCATCTCATCTCCATCTGGTGCGGCCTGCACTGTCGATTGTTTGAGTTTTGTACTTACAAGATTAGATGCGGGAACCACACGAAAAGCATTGAATTATGTGATGTGAGCTATTGGTGGGAGGGCGGGGTGAAAACTTCCCCGCCCTGCTGCCCGGTTTCTACTTACCGCTTACCGCGGCCACGCTTGAGGACGTCACGTCGCGAAAGCTGAATTTTTTCGTCACCTGGGTAAACGGCTTGCCGTCCACCTCGACGTACGGGTAAATGAAGAAATTCAGCGCCGGGCCGGATTGCGGCGGCGTCAGCGTTACGTCACGACCAACGCTGAACTGCACGCGGTTCGCATCGTGGGCTCCGAAGAAATAATCGCGCCGCGACGGATCCTTCCACGCCTCGGAAGCGTCCACGGGAACCCAGCCGTAGCCGTTCAAATAAAACTCCGCCCAGCAGTGATAACCGCCAATCTCGCCGCTCGCCTTGTCGGCCGGCACCGGCAACCCGATCTCGAATTTTGCAGGTATACCCGCCGAACGCGCGAGCCCGATAAACAGCGCGTGAAAATCCGTGCAGTTCCCGCGCTTCGCGTCGCACGCCCAGTAAATATCGCCGTTGCCCCAACCCGTGCCGCTCTTGTCGTACTTCATGTTCGCCAGCACGTAGTCGTAAATCGCGCGCGCTTTCTCGAGCTCGGTGGTTTTTCCCGCCGTAATTTCTGCGGACATTTCGCGGATCTTTTGGTCGAGCGGGACAAGCCTGTCCGGCTCGAGCCATCGTTTCATGTCGGGAGACGAAGGCGGCGCGTTCTTCGTGGTCGCAGACACCTGCGTGAAATCGTTGTGCAAATGTTCGCTGCGGCGCACGGTAAATTCCATCGTGATCGGAATCGTGGTCACCGATGGGTTCTTTACGTCGATGTGCAGGATTTTATTTCCGAACTCCGCTCCCGAAACAATCTTCGTCGGAAACGGCGCGGTCACGTTGGCCTTCAGAATTTTCTGGTAATCGTCATCCTGGGGATACGGGAGCCAAATCTGAAGATCTTTCGTGCCGGCGGGAATGTCGTGTACTTCTGCGGTGTAGGTGATGTCAAAGGTTCTGTCGTGGACCGGCGAACTTGCCGGCAAAGTGTGGACGGTGGCGAGAGCGGCGACCGCCGCTCCAAGGAATAACAACGGAACGCTGAGATGTTGGGTTTTCATAATTCGCAGATTCTACTACTTTCAAATTACAGGATTGTGACAATTTTGCGCCCGCCTCCGCCAATCAGCAGGATTGACATCGAGGCGCGAACATTGGAATCTCAGCCGTTGGTATGGCGTGTTGAGGAGGATTCATGCGCACTCAGCTCTTCACCATTTTCATCGTTCTCTCGGCTGCCGCATTTGCTCGGCCAGTGCAGCCGCAGCAGCAGGTTGCTCCCCTCGTCACGCAGAAACCAGTCGCCGATCCATGTCCCACCTCTGTCACGCCAGACGACAAGAAAGCTTGCTGGACCGAGCTCGCGCGCAGAGCCAAGTTCTTCCTCGACTCCGATCCGTGCGAATCCAATTCCCAACAAAGTGACCAAGAGCGCGACAACTGCAAAACGGACCGCGCCAGGCAGGCAGCCGTCCTACTTGATGCTTACTACCGCTCGCTTCAGAAGGCACTGCGCGCCGATCTCGCCAAAGGAAAGGCGGCCCGGTGGAACGATTCTGGCTCTGCTGACCGAACTGCGAGACACTCAAGCCGCATGGGCTCGTTATCGCGACTCGCAGTGCGAAGCCGAAACTACTCGGTACGCCGGCGGCACCGTCACCATTTCCATCAAAGCCGGCTGCGAACGCGAAAAATCCGAAGCCCGCCTCAAAGAATTGCAAGATACCTTCGGTTATGTAACACGGAATTGACTCGCTGCGTCCCCAATTGACTTCGATGCCCGAAACACTCAAAATGCGCGCCATGCGAATTGCTCTTTTCTGCCTGTTAAGCTCCGCTTTGCTCGCGGCGCCGACACCCGCGACGGCGCCAGATGTTCCGGTTGTCGCGATCACTCATCACGAAAGCAAAATCAGATTCTTCGTGAAGGCATCCGTCGCTCTCGAAGGAAAATTTGATAGGTGGAATTCCACGCTTACGTTCACGTCTCCCGACGTCACCTCCGGCGTGCTGGACATCAAAATCCAGGCAGACTCCGTCGACACGGGCAGCGGCATGAAGAACGGCAAGCTGAAGAGCGAGAAATTTTTCGACGTGAAGAACAACCCGGAGATCGTTTTTCACTCGACGAAAATCGTGCAAACCTCACCTACTACCTTTGAAATCGACGGCGACTTCACAATTCGTGGCGTCTCCAATCCCGAAAAGCTTACCCTCACGCTTCCCGCCTCCGGAAAAGGCCTCGACCATATTGAGGGCAAAATGGTTTTCGATCGCAAAGACTACGGCATGAATAGCGGCATCCCCTTCATCAAAATCGCCGACCACGTCGAAGTCACCATCGCCCTCACCGCCAAACAAGTCAGCGGCCCGCCACTCGTCTTTAAGCATTAATCATTTGATTTACCTCGGCGGTATCCACAAGCGTATACTTCGGGTTAGCATGATAGGAGATTGGCCGATGAGATATCGTCGATGAACAATCTCGCGAAGATGGTTCGACGTACCACCCTTGCACTGCTGCTCACCGCCGTGGCCTCTAAAGCTCAAAGTCCAGCCCCCGCTCCGCCTCCCGACCAGCGTTCCCGGCAATGCGGTGGCATCAACTATGTGGGCGGGGCCACCGCCAATCCTTTCTCCGCCAGGCGCGTCACAAAATCGACTACGACCCTTCCCCGACGGAACCCACAAATCGATCGAAAGAGTGGAGCCCGTCGCCCGCGACAGCGACGGCCGAATCCGATTTGAAAAGTTCACTTGCGCTGACTCCGACTGCAACGAGCACAAGGTCACTTTGCACACGCGCGACGGCGGAACAATTGAAACGACCCGGCAGATACTGGGCATTGTGATTGAGGTCTTTGCTTGTCCAGACAGCATGTTGATTCAAATCCAACCGGGTATGCGGATCGCCCGCATCACCAGGGGATACCCAACGGCCCTGCCGCCGAATCGAGTTCGTCGCCCCTACTCCGCTATCGTCACACAGCTTCTCAGCGGAAAGCCTCAACCCAACATAGTGGTCGAGGACCTCGGCTTCCGCACAATCGACGGCATCTCCGCCCGAGGCGTCCGCCTCACCCACCTCGGCGCCGAGACCGACGGCGAATGGAGTGGCAAGCCAATCCGAATCACCGAAACGTGGGCCTCCGACGACCTCGCCGCAACAATCCTCGAAATTCGCACCGACCCAAAAACGCACATGGCAAGCGTAAACACTCTCACCGATATCAAACGAGCGGAGCCCGATCCGACTCCTCTTCGAAATTCCGCAAGGCTACAAAATAAATCCTACCGCCGACGAAATGCCGTATCAGCTCGCCGACGCCGGCTCTGCCGAAACCAATCCTCAAAAATAACGAGGCCCTTCAAAAACTCTCGCTCAGACCTCTAGCATCATCAGTTTCGATCTCGACAACTAGTTACCATTGTGGTAACATACCTCGTGACGATTCACAACAACTCGACCCGGCCCCATCTGCTTCGCTCGCTACCCTTTTTGCCGCCCTATCGCCATGAAGGAGTCGCTCATGGATCGACACCTCTAATCGCGGTTCCGCGATTAGAAATCAACCTAAGTATCGGAAAACAGACCACTTCAAATTTTCTAATCGCCGGTACAGGGGCTTTGCTGGTATCGGCCCGCCTCCTCTCGGCGTTCGTTGCGGCTCCTCCATCCCTCTGCGATAATGGCTGGCTCAACTGAGGCTCATGTGACCAGGTTCCTAACCGGAAACGAAACGCGCAAAACATTTCTGCGCTTCTTCGAGGAGCGCGGGCACCGCCCTGTCCGCAGCTCGTCGCTCGTCCCGACGAACGATCCCACGCTGCTCTTCACCAATGCGGGAATGAACCAGTTCAAGGACGTTTTCCTCGGCCTCGAGAAGCGCGACTACAACCGCGCCACCACCTGCCAGAAATGCGTTCGCGCCGGCGGCAAACACAACGACCTCGAAAACGTCGGCTTCACCAATCGCCACCACACGTTTTTCGAAATGCTCGGCAATTTTTCCTTCGGCGATTATTTCAAGGAACAAGCCATCGCCTACGCGATGGAGCTGATCACGTCGCCGGATTGGTTCGGCATCCCGCTCGAAAAACTCTATTTCACCGTTTTCGGCGGCGCGGAAGTTTCCGGCACCACGCTTCCTACGCGACACCGAAGCGGCCGCGTTCTGGGAAAAAGCCGGCGCTCCGAAAAATCGCATCATTGCCGTTCCCGGGCTGAAAGAAAATTTCTGGGCCATGGGCGATACCGGCCCTTGCGGCCCGTGCAGCGAAATTTTCTACGACATGGGCCCCGCCGCGTCCGACCAGGGCCACGCCGATTGCCAGTTCGGCTGCGAGTGCGGCCGCTACATGGAAATCTGGAATCTCGTCTTCATGCAGTTCAATCGCGATGTCGACCGGCACGCTCAATCCCCTGCCCAAGCCGTCGGTCGATACCGGCATGGGCCTCGAACGAATCGCCACCGTCCTGCAAGGAAAAATCTCGAATTACGACACGGATCTCTTCGTGCCGCTGATGCAGGAAGCCGCTGCGCCTTGCGAGCGTAGATCTCGCAGATCCGAAAATTCAGCCATCGCTCCGAATCGTCGCCGACCATTCCCGCGCGGCCACATTTCTGATCTCCGATGGCGTCATTCCCTCGAACGAAGGCCGCGGCTACGTGCTGCGCAAAATCATTCGTCGCGGACTCCGCCACGCGCACATGCTCGGACGCGCCGACGCCGTTCCTTTCGCCAATGTCCGCCGCCGTCCGCGCCGAGATGAAGGACGCGTATCCGGAACTCGAAGAGCACGCTGCGCGCATCACGAAAATCCTCGACGAAGAAGAAAAGCGCTTCACGCGAACCGTCGAGGTCGGACTGAAGAAACTTGGACGAAGACTGACGGATCTGCGTAAGACGTCAGCTCAGATCGAGAAGCGCGAAGCAACAGGCAGCTCGAGAAGCAATGCGTCGTTCAAGCGCGGTTTCGACTGCACTTCTCGACGGAGCGAAGGCGTTTCAAGCTTTACGACACCTACGGTCTTCCGCGCGATTTCATCGAAGACGTCGCGCGTGATGCTGGATTCGAAGTCGACTGGGACGGGTTTCGATCGCGCGATGCAGGAGCAGCGCACGCGCGCGAAAGCTTCCTGGAAAGGCGCGCACAAGGAAGCCGCCAACCCCGCCTATCGCGAAGCTCGCGGAAACTTTCAAGACCGAGCCTGACTTCTACCATGGGACGCATACGCGCGACTGCGCGCATCGAAGCCATCGTCACCAAGCAAGGCGCGGTGAACGAAATCAAAGCCGGCGACGAAGCTGAAATCGTGCTCGACCGCACTTCGATCTACTCCGAATCCGGCGGGCAAGTTGCCGACACCGGCGCGTTCTACGACAACGACATGTCGCTCCAAATCGCCGACGTAAAGGGCGCCTACTATCCCGTCAGCGGACTGATCGCGCACCGCATCGTCGCGAAGGAAGATTTGCACGTGGGCGATCGCGTCGCTACGGTTGCCGATCCGCTCGCGTCGCGCGCGCGACATGCGCAATCACACCGCGACGCACCTGATGCACGCCGCGCTGCGCAATATCCTCGGCACGCATGTAAAACAGGCCGGCTCGCTCGTCGCGCCCGATCATCTGCGTTTCGATTTTTCGCACTTCGCTTCAGTCGACGCGAGCGAACTCGCAGAAATCGAGCAGCAGGTGAACGAAGAAATTCTGCGCGATCTCGCGCTCGCGACCGACATCATGAACATTGACGACGCGCTCGCTTCCGGCGCGCTCGCCTTCTTCGGCGACAAATATCCCGAAGTCAAATGTCCGCGTCGTCACGATTCCCGATCCTCCTCACCGCGCGGCTTTTACAGCAAGGAACTCTGCGGCGGCACGCACGTCGCACGCACCGGCGAAATCGGCGTCTTCAAAATTACCGGCGAGCAATCCGTCGCCGCCGGAGTTCGCCGAATCGAAGCCATCTCCGGCGATTACGCGCTCGCCGAATACCAGCGCGCGCTGGCCACCTTGCGCTCGCTCTCGAGCCTGCTGAATGCCGGCGAAGACGACGTAGTGGCCGCCCTCGAACGCCAGATGGAGGCCACGAAACAGCTCGAAAAGCAGCTCGAAGCCCTGAAACGCAAGGCCGCCGGCACCACCGCCGATTCCCTGCTGGGAGAGGCCCGTAAGGTCAAGGACGTCCCCGTATTGGCGGCAAAAGTAAGCGGATTTGACCGCGAAGCTCTTCGCCAGATGGTCGATACCCTGCGCCAGAAGCTGGGCTCGGGCGTAGTGGTGCTTTTCTCGGGCGATGACGGCAAAGTGGCTCTAATTGCAGGGGTTACGAAAGACCTCGTCCCGAAGCTTCACGCCGGAAAAATCGTCCAGGAGCTGGCCAAGCTGGTCGGCGGCTCCGGGGGCGGAAGACCCGATTTGGCGGAGGCTGGCGGAAAAGACACATCGGCCATAGATTCCGCCCTTAGTACCGTTTACCCCCTCATCGAGCGGTTGTTACAATCCTAATCGCGCCAGGAGCTTACGCCAGGGAGAGCTATCTTTCCCGGGCCGATTTGTCTTTACACCTTTTCAAGAAAGCGACTTGCGCGATTCGTTCGGAAGTCGAGCGTTCTGCCTTCCCCAAGGGCCTGTGAGCGGTAAATGAAGATCAACAGGAACTGCATCACGGTTGCAGTCGTCGCGTCGGCCGCATGGTTTATGCTGGCCATGCCGGCACGCGCCCAGATTGCATCCTATGTGGATGAGCACGGGAAGCTCATCTTCGTGAACGGGGATTCCCCCCGGCCGCATCGTGGGAGTAGTATTAGTAGTTCTCACCCGGTGAACGTAGCCGCGCCGCTGATACCCTTAGCGACGTCAGTTGCGACGCCACCGGATCGGCTCGATCGCATCGTTCGCGACGCAGCTGAGCGGCACAAAGTGGACCCGGCGCTGGTGAAAGCCGTTATCAGCACCGAGTCCGGGTGGAACCCTCACGCGGTCTCCCGCAAGGGAGCCGTGGGATTGATGCAGTTGATTCCCGAGACGGCACAACGCTTTGGCGTCGGAAATCCTTACGACCCGGCACAGAATGTGGAAGCCGGGACAACGTACTTGAAATCTCTGCTCGATCGTTACGACGGCGACTTGAATAAATCGCTCGCGGCTTACAATGCAGGCGAGCGAGCCGTGGATCGAAGCGGGGGCGTTCCGGCTTATCGCGAAACGCGCCAGTACGTGCAAAAGGTGACCGACGCATACTTCCAGCCTGGTTCGGGCCGCAGCTCGACAACGATGTGGAGCCCTCCAAAACTCCACGTGAGGCGAGCGACGGACTCGAGTGGCCGGGTTGTATTTACGAACGAATGACGCGAACCGCTACGGCGCGAACCCATCTCTCGACTGGAATACTCCTCGTAATCGCGGGAATCCCTGTGTCGGCGCTTGTACCTGCGTTTGTACCGGCCGTGTCTCTCGCTGCCGCATACCCGCATGCCGACAAAACTTCCGACGCGCGGCTTCAGTTCGAGCGGGCGGTGCGGCTGCGCACGCAGCTCGAGGGTTACCTGCCGCGCGACCGTTCGCTTGCGAATTATAAAGACACGATTGCTGCGTACCACAAGGTGTATCTGCTCTCGCCGCAAGCCGAGGAAGTGACTCCATCGCTAGTGGCCGAGGCGGAGCTTTATTGCGAGATGGGAAAACAGTTCGACGGGAAATATTTTCAATCCGCGATCGACTCGTATGACTTCTTATTGCGGCAGTATCCGCACAGCCAGTACCGCTCGCAGGCGCTCTTCGCGATTGCGAAAATCCAGCAGGAAAACCTCAATCAGATGGACGCAGCCGTAGCTACGTACAAGGATTTTCTGAAGCGCTTCCCGAAGTCCGATAAGGCTGCGGATGCGCGCGAGGCTTTGAACGACATCGCCGACGCCCGGCAATCCGCGGCGCAGGCCAAGGAAGCCAAGCAGCAAGCGGCGAAACAGCAGGAAGCCAAACAATCAGATGCGAAGCTACCGGAACCGAAACAGCGCGAGGTAAAGGCTGCGGTAGCGGCTCCGGATTTTCCGCCTATCAAGGGCGATGTAGCCGAGCCGCGCGAGTCCGATAAGCGCATGCCGTACGTCACAGGCGTTCGCTCGTGGAATTCGGAAGGGCATACGCGCGTTGTGGTCACGTTGAACGACACGGTGAAATTCGAAGCCATGCACGTCGCCTCGCCGGAGCGGCTTTATTTCGACGTGCACCGCGCGCAGGTAGATCCGAAAGCGGAAAAATCGCCGAAAGTGGAACCGGGATTGCTGAAGTCCGTCCGCATCGGGCAGAACAAGCCGACCGTAGTGCGCGTGGTGCTCGACGTGGGCGGCGCGAAAAACTACACAACGCAATTCCTGTCGAATCCGTATCGCCTCGTGATTGACGTTCGAAGCGATGCGGCTGCTGCCGCCGCGCCTCCGAAAATCGAAGCGGATTCGAAAGCTCCGCCGAAAGTGAACGAAACCGTTGCGGCGAACTCGCGCGACGTCTGCTCCGCCGCCTCCAGCGAACTCGCCCGCCGATCTCGCTGCGAAACCCGCGATCCCGAAATCGAAAGTGAAAGCCGACCAGATCGCCGCGTTGAAACCTGCGCCTGCTCCAGAACCCAAACCGAATCGCGACGGCCAGCGGTCGCTGACGCGCGCGCTGGGGCTGAAAATCAGCCGCATCGTGATTGATCCCGGACACGGTGGGCACGACACCGGAACGATTGGACCGCACGGCCTGATGGAAAAGGATCTGTGCCTCGACGTGGCGCTGCGCCTCGGCGCGCTGATCGAGCAAAAGCTTCCCAGCGCGGAAGTGGTTTACACGCGCAAAGACGATACGTTTGTCGCCCTGGAAGACCGGACCGCGCTCGCCAATCAAGCCAAGGCCGACCTTTTCATTTCGATTCACGCGAATTCGAGCCATGACCACGACGCCCGCGGCATCGAAACCTACTATTTGAATTTCGCGACGTCCGCCGAATCCATGGAAGTGGCCACGCGCGAGAATGCCCTTTCGCAATCGTCCTTGCACGATTTGCAGGACATCATCAAGAAGATCGCGCGCAACGAAAAAATCGAGGAGTCGAAGGAGCTCGCGAACGACATTCAGGACTCGCTCTCGCACCGCCTCCAGCTCGTGAGCCAGGAGGAGCGCAACCGCGGCGTGAAAAAAGCTCCCTTCATCGTCCTGATCGGCGCCAACATGCCCTCCGTGCTCTCGGAGATTTCGTTCATCAGCAACCCGAGCGACGAGCGGCTGCTGAAAAAAACGGACCAGCGGCAGCGCGTAGCTGACGGGCTCTACCGCGGGATTGCAACATATCTGGACAATTTGAATAGTCTTTCGCTCAACAAGTCGCGATTCGTCTCCGAAGATCGCACCGGAACGGTGGCGGCTGGCGGGAACCACAAGTAGTATTCCGGCATCTAATAATCGTGCGCTCATTCCACTTAAGGGATTTCATGCGGCTTACCATTGGTCTACTCGTAGCGGTTTTGTTGCTCGCGGCGCTCCCGGCTTTTGCCCAGGGCGTGCTACCCAATTCGTTCAGCGGCTGGTCTGGAAGCCCCAAGCCAGGCCTCGCGCCGCTTGTCTTTCAGGACGCTGACAAGTCCGCGAGTGCCGTCGCGATACAGGCGGCCAAGGCGCGGGACGAATATGGGTTTGTCAGCGGTGAAAACGCGGAATACACCCGCGGAACCGGCACATTGGCCGCGAATCTCTATCGAATGAAAGATCCGAGCGGGGCGTACGGGCTTTATTCTTATCTCCGCACCACCGATATGCCCGCGGCGAAATTCACGGAGCACTCGTCAATGTCTCGTGAGCGTGCGCTGGTACTCGCCGGCAATCTCGTGCTCGAAATCGAGGGCAAGGACGTGCCGCGCTCGGAGAAGGATCTGAAGGGGCTGGTCGCCGCGGTCGCGCCGCATGCGGAGTCCGGCCTCTTGCCGACAATCGGGCAGCACATTCCCACGAAGGGCTTCGTCGATCGCACGGATAAATACGTTCTCGGGCCGGAGACGCTCAACCAGGTTTTCCCGCTGTCAAATACCGACTGGCTCGGCTTTTCGCAGGGCGCCGAGGTCGAAACGGCAAAGTATCGCGTCAACGGCCGCGAGCTAAACTTGCTTCTCGCCGACTTCCCCACTCCGCAGACGGCAGCGAAGAAGCTTGCGGCACTTCAGAAACAGTTCAACGTGAACGGATCGAACGCCGGAGGCCCGAATGCTTCACCGCTTTTCGCCAGGCGATCGATGACCCTCCTCGCGATCGTTTCCGGAGCCGCCACGCAGAACGACGCCGACGCCCTGCTGGGACAGATCGAGTCCGGAACCGAAATCACATGGAACGAGCCTACGTTTGAATTCAAGGAACCGGGCATCGGCGGGATGATCGTGGGAGCCATCACAGGCACCGGCGTCATCTGCATGTTCGCAATAATCGCCGGTTTGGCGTTCGGCGGCGTGCGCTTGGTGGTGAAACGGGCAACGAACAAGGTCTTCGACCGCCCGGATCAGGTGCAAGTGCTGCAGTTGGGCCTATCCAGTAAGCCTATCAATGCAGAGGACTTCTACGGCTACCGGAAATAGCGGGCAAGTGGAAGAGTTTTGCAGACTTTCCAAAATCTTTCGTATCTTGATGATTCTAAATATATTACGAAGACTGTAGATTTTGCCTTTCCTGCTTGACTCGTTTTCGGCACTCCACTAAACTGCACTCGAGGAAAGAGTTCTAGGCCCACCGCGCAGTGGCCGTGAGCTTTCTCCCCTCGAAGGCCCATCGACAGATGGGCCTTTTGCTTTTAGGGGTCACTTCCGGGCTTTTAAACTCGTTCAAGGGGGCGATCGCTCGCCCCCCTCGCTGAGTCCAAGTGTGCTTTGCGTACCGCTGGCATCCTGCCGGCAGGTTTTGCTTGCAGCTCAAAATTCAAACTGCCGCGGCTCGTCAGCGGAAGTGCCAGTCGCCGGGAGGCCTCGGCAAAAGAACCGCTGGAAGCTAGTTGATGTTCACGACTACCGGATGTATTTCAGCCGTCACAGCCAATCCCGTAGTCGGAAGCGTGAGGTTTCCGCTCGCATCAATCGGCGCGATTTCAAAGAGAACAGTCGTGGTGTTCGATGACGCGACGATCATCTGCGTCAGCGACGGATTCGCCACGATATCGAGCGTCGAACTCGAGAGGAAGGGCGAGTTTGGCAACGGAGTCAGCCCGCCCAAATTTGTGTCGACTGCAAAGCCGATAATATTGTCGCTCAGGAATCCCGTAAGACCGCCAGCCGTTCCCTCCGGCACCACATACAGAAACTTTCCGGAATTGTCGAGTACGAGCACCAACGGCGCTACCTGCCCGTCTCCGGCAATCGCCGGCGTGTAGGGAGATCCTCCGAGCTGCGTCAGGGCCCCGCCGTTCGCCGGAATCGGATCGATCGAATAGGCGCCGATCGTTTGCAAGTTCGCGGTGTAAAGGAAATTTCCGTTGGGGTGCACGAGCGCGAAGTGGGGCGAATTGTTGCCGATCCCGACGATCAAGGGAGACGCAACGGTTGACGTAAGGCTTCCATTCGCACCCACCGAGAAAATGAAGATATCTCCGTCGGTCGAGTCGGGCACATACGCGAGTGCCCCGGCGGGATTGATCGCAATGAAGTCAGGAGCGGAAACCGCAAACGGAGAATTCGTGGCTTCCGTAAGGGCCCCCGACTGGCCGATGTTCAGGACGTGTACATCGTTCCCGCTGTTATTGGTGACGAACATGAAGCGATTGAGCGGATCGGCAACGATCGTCCCGTTTCCCGTGATCGCTTCCGTAAGTTGAAACGGAGAGCCAGTCATGGCTGCGAGCGCTCCGGAATTTCCGTGCGCGATGATGAATCCGAAAACCTGTGCGGGGCTGACGGAAGTATCCAGCACGTAGACAAAAGTGTTATTGGACACCGCTATCGGCCCGACCGGCGCCGTGGCCGTGTTGCACATCAGCGTCAAAGCTCCGGTCGTCGAGTCGATGCCATATTCGAGGATGCCTTTCGCATCCAACGAGAGCAACACCTGCGCAGGCTTCAGCGTGCTGCTGCACGTGGGCGTGCCGCCTCCGCCGGAGCCGCAAATATTCGAGGACGATGCAGGCCTTAGCCGCGCCGCGCCACCGCTTCCGAGGACGTTGCACGGAACAGCCGGTGAACAACTGACAAGCGTCGCCGCCCCAACCACCAACAGAAGAATCTGGAAGAATTTCGCTCTGGTAATCATGATGTTGCACACTCCATTTTCGGCATTCATCCGATTTTGCCCCGTCACGCGCTTCGCACTGTCCGAACGCTTCAGTCTTTGCCAAACACCTTCTGGAAATGGCTTCTGAACGCGCCGCTCGTGATGTTCACCCTTTTTCGCTTGGAAGTATGTCGCAGAACGAAGCGGCTTCAATCACTCAGTACTAGGACGTTGCTCAAAATGGCAATAAAAGGCTTCGTTCTTTTGCCGCGCGCGAACGTGACCTCGACGGACATCGAGCCGCCCTTTCACATTGCCTCTCCCCACTGCGTGTGCGATAAACCTTTCCAATGTCACTCGATCGCGCGGCGCGCCGGGTATCGAAGCCGTGACCTTCACGCTGCTCGACTGGTCCGCAATCGCCGGCTACCTCGCAATCACTCTCCTTCTGGGCCTGTATTTCCGCCGTGTCTCCGGAAAAAGTACCGAGGACTATTTCGTCTCCGGACGCCGCGCCTCCTGGTGGCTCGCCGGCACCTCCATGGTGGCAACCACTTTCGCCGCCGATACGCCCCTTGTGGTCGCAGGTTTGGTCTACACCCAAGGCATCGCCGGAAATTGGATCTGGTGGGCGTTCCTGCTCTCCGGGATGATGACGGTTTTCCTGTTCGCGCGCCTGTGGCGCCGCTCCGGCCTGATGACCGACGTGCAATTCGCCGAGATGCGCTATGCGGGAAAGCCCGCCGCATTCCTCCGCGGATTTCGCGCCGTCTATCTCGGTCTGCTGATGAATTGTCTGATCCTCGGCTGGGTGACGAAAGCGATGACGAGCATTGTCGCCACAACACTCGGCGCGACAATGGCCGATTGGCGCTGGATGAATGCGAGTTCGAACGCGCTCGCCGCGATTCTCGGCCCGTCATTTTCCGGCGCCGACGGGCAGGCCCTAATCCTCTGTATTTTTTTCCTGATTCCCTTCACGGGCTTCTACGTCGCGCTCGGCGGCCTCTGGGGCGTGCTCTGGACCGACCTTTTCCAGTTCGCGCTGAAGATGACGATCGTGATCGCCGTCGCTTACTACGCGGTGCGCGCCGCGGGCGGCATGACTTCGATGATCTCGAAGCTGGACGCTGCGCGCGCCGCCACCGGCGCCTCGGACCCGCTCGCGTTCCTCCCGGATTTTTCGCACGGGCTCGCCAGTGATGCGCTGTGGACACTCCCGGTGATGACCTTTCTCGTTTACCTCGGCGTGCAATGGTGGGCCTTCTGGTATCCCGGTGCAGAACCGGGCGGCGGCGGCTACATCGCGCAGCGCATTTTCAGCGCGCGCGACGAGCGCCAGGGCCTTTACTCCGTGCTGTGGTTCAACGTCGCGCATTACGCGCTCCGCCCGTGGCCCTGGATTCTCACGGCGCTCGCGGCGATCGTTCTCTATCCCGGTCTCGAGCATCCGGAAACGAGCTATATGCTGATCGTGAATCACTACGTGCCGCACGCGTTGCGCGGCATCGTGCTCGCGGGATTTTTGGCGGCGTTCATGTCCACGATTGCGACGCAGCTCAACTGGGGCACTTCCTATCTCGTTGAGGATTTTTACCGCCGCTTTATCCGGCGTAATGCTACTGAGCGGCACTACGTTCGCGTGTCGCAGATCGTCACTCTGTTGCTCGTCGTCGCTACGGGATATGTGTCTGCGCAACTTGCTTCGATCCGCTCCGGCTGGCAGATTGTGCTGCAGCTCGGCGCCGGAACCGGCGGCGTTTATCTGCTGCGCTGGTATTGGTGGCGGATCAGCGCATGGAGCGAAATCTCGGCGATGGCCGCAGCGTTGTTGGCGACGCTCGCTTTCGGTTCGCAATGGCTCTCGCAGGCACTTTTTCATCGCGCGGAATTTTTCAGCGGCTCGAGCACCGTGGCCTTCGCGAAGACCGCGTCCTTGACGACGCTCGTCACGACAATCGCCTGGGTCGCGGTCACTCTCGCCACCAAACCGGAAGAGGACGATGTCCTGCTCGCTTTCTACCGGAAGGTGCGCCCGCAGGTGACGGGCTGGCGCCCGATCGCTGCGCGCGCGCCCGAAATTCCGCCGACGCGCGAGCTTTCGCGCAACCTCTGGTGCTGGATTCTCGGTTGCGTGATGACGTACGGCGCGCTCTTCGGCGCGGGCAAATTGCTTCTGCAACACGTCGCGCTCGGATCGCTGCTGCTAACGGTGGCCGCGTTGGCGGCGTGGCAGATGTCGCGAGAACTCAGCCGCGAATAGCGGCCGCACGCAACCGGATGAAGTGACAGCGACCTGTACGTTCGTACAGATACTCTTTCCCCTCGCCGTCGCATCCGCCGAACGCTTTTCCGCACCTTCTCGCCTATTCTAAATGCGTAGAACCATGACCGAACCCGCCAATTCGGGCAGGGACTTCTTCGCTTCGAGCGATCACCGTCGCGAGGGCCAGCGACAGGATACGGTGATGCTCAGCGACGTGCCGGACGCTCGCGAACTCCTCGCTGATCATCCTTCTGCAGACACGTCGGCAGCGGCCACAGCGGCTGCTGCTACGGATTTACGCGATACCCGCGCTGCTTTCCGCCTGAATCTCAGTTCGAAAATACTGGCCGCGCTCGGCGAGCGCTATGAGATTCTCGCCGACGCCGGCCACGGCAGCATCGGCAACGTGTACAAGGCGCGCGATCGAGGGACGGGAGAGACCGTCGCGCTGAAGCTCCTGAAGCCCGAGATTGCTTCCGACGAGTGGAAGCTACACCGCTTCCAGACCGAGCTTCACTTCGCACGCAAGATCACGCACAAGAATGTTTGCCGCGTGTACGAATTCAACCGCGCCGGCGGCGTGGCTTATGCCTCGATGGAATTTGTGGAAGGCGAAAGCTTGCGCTCGGCTCTGAACCGCTTCGGCGGCTTGCCGCTGCGCAAGAGCATTGATCTCGCGCTGCAGATTTGCTCCGGACTTGCAGAAGCCCACGCGCAGGGCATCGTTCACCGCGATCTGAAGCCCGAGAACGTAATGGTTGATGCGCAAGACATCGTGAAAATCATGGATTTCGGGATCGCGCGTTCGATGGAAGCCGGGACGCGCCTCACCGGAACGATGGTCGGAACGCCGGCCTACATGGCTCCCGAGCAGGTGGCGGGCAAGCCGGTGGATTACCGCGCCGACATTTATTCGCTCGGCCTGATGCTGTACGAAATGTTTACGGGCGCTCCCGCTTTTTCAGCAGAAAACCCGATCGCCATCGCCACGAAGCAGCAGCGCGATACGCCGCCGCCTCCGCACGAAGTTGAGCCGGCCATTCCCACGGAAATCGAGCGCGCAATTCTGAAGTGCCTCGAAAAGGATCCGGCCAGGCGATTTCAATCTATCGCAGAACTCGAAAGGGCCTTGCGAGGCGCAGCCGCGTCCGCGTCGGCGGCTCCCGCGACTGCGCAGTCGACGCATGTCTCGGGCTTGGGCTCAGCCACGGCATCGGTCGCCGCACCCGCACCGCCGCCGCGCCACGTTTCAATCCCATTGAAGCCGGCGAAGCGAACGCCCGTCTTCGTCTGGGCTCTCGTCGCCATATTTCTCGTAGCCGCCGGCATGAGCGGGATGCGCGCGATGGACATCGTGAAAACATCGCAGAAAATTGCGCCGCCGCCTTCGCCCGCAGCTCCCGAGCCTCCGGAATTTGCGATGGACAAGTCCGTTCCCGAGAAAGAGCCGGACCGAGTCCCAGAACCTGTGCCGGAACCCGCTCCGGAACTCAACCGAGAACCGGCTCCAGAGTCCGCCGCGCAGGCCGCGAAATCGGAAGCCGCGCCCCGCTAAGTGAGCAACGCCACCAGCGATGGAGTCGTTACAGATGGAAAAATATCCGTCGTGCAGCTTGCCGCGGCGAAGGAAGCAAAAGCCGACACCGCCGATGCGTCACTCGCGGCTCAGCAATCACCGGATCGCAGACGCGCTCTTTATCTCTCGTCTGAGACGGTACGCACTCCGAAAGACCGCTGCGTAATGGGGAATTGAAACAGGATGGAGCCGAGGGTGGGAGTTGAACCCACGACCTGCCGATTACGAATCGGCTGCTCTACCACTGAGCTACCTCGGCGTGCCTTTCGACTGTAACATCCGCGCGAAAAAACTGTCAAACGCGCAACCAATCGCTATCGCGAGAACGGATACATCAACCACGCCGCGCCGACGCCGATCGCAACAAATAGCACGAACGACCACGCCACGTACTTAATCCGCTCCGCCGCCGTCCGCCTCGTCAAGCACCCCAGCGCCACCGAAACAAGCAAGGCAAACGAAATCATAGCCCAGAAATGACTCACGATCAGCACCGTGGCGATCATTCAGTTTCGCCGCCCCGTCGCGATTTCGTATGCATCGAATACCGCGATCAGATTCACCACGCCCGCCGCAGCGATAAACCGCGTGCCGTAGTCCCCAGCCGCTCTGGAGACGTCCGGCCCGGCCCGCTCGAGAACATGCGCCAGCAAATAAAATATTCCGGACGCCGCATCCGCCAGAAATCCGAGCGTCCCGAATGGATCCGCGGAATGTGGTGGAAATACGTTCCCGCGCATCTGAAAACCAATCAGCGCCAACCCTCCGACCGCGATAAAAAATGCAATCGCGCGCCCTCGCCGCCCCATCAGAAAATGCCCCAGCCCCGGGACAAGCCACGCCGCAATCGCGATCGATAGCGCGCTCACACTTCTTGCCGCCGGGTTCACAGCCGCGGCTGGGGATTCGCTCTCGTGAATTTCATCGGGAGCTGCAGGGGCTTCGTTGACTGGAAAATCGTTCACAATCCCTCAAGCGAGTAGCGCAAGAATCTCATCCTGGACGGCACCCGTCACGCGCGCTTCGTGTTCGCCCACATACACGTTCACTTCGCTGCGAATCCCGAAGTCCGGCAGATAAATCCCCGGCTCGATCGAAAAACAAGTGTGCGGAATAATTTTCCGGTCGTCGCGCGTTTCCAGGCCGTCCATGTTCGCGCCATTGCCGTGAACGTTTTCACCGATGCTGTGGCCGGTGCGGTGAACGAAATATTTCGCGTAGCCGGCTTTGCGAATCGTCTCTCGCGCGGCGCGGTCCACTTCCCACCCATGAATCGCGCGGCCGTCTGCCACAGCCTCTTTCACGAACTCCACGGCGTTGTCTCGCGCCTGCCGTACGATCCGGAATATTTTCGCGTACGTATCAGGCACGCGATTTCCCAGGTAGCCCATCCACGTGATGTCGTAAAACACGCTGCCCGCCCGCTCGAATTTCGTCCACATATCGAGCAGCAGCAAATCTCCCGCGCGAATCGGACGCGATCCATCCGCTTTCGGCTCGTAATGCGGGTTGCCGTTGTTCGGCTGCACCGCGACGATCGTCGCTTCCGGCTTCAGCCCGTTCACGCGAAATTGGTCGGCGATCCATTGCTGCAATTCGTACTCCGTAAATCGGCTTTCCTTCCCGCACGAACGCCGCCGCCCGCGAAAACGCATTCTGCCGCACTCGATCCACGATTTTTCCGGCATCGAGATGCGATTCGAGTTGCTCGTTGGACCAGCTCGCCTCGAATTTCTGCACCAGGTTCGCCGAGCTCACCACTTTTTTCTTCAGCTTGCGAACCAGCTCCACCGTTCCCGCATCCACCAGCCCGATGTACGGAATGTTGTTCTCGGGAGAGTATTGCATCGCGATCGTTTTGCTGCCGGAGAGCAGCTTGGGCAGCGTCTTGTGCAACTCCTCCCAGCCGGAATATTCGTACTTGCGCCCGTCGAGCGAATCCAGCATGCCCGCCTCGATCCGGTGCACCAGTTTCCGCGGCTCGCCCTTGGACGGAATAAAATAAAACCAGCGCCGCGACGCCAGGCCATTCCCGCCAAGTTTCAAAATCGTGTTCGCAATCGGATCGCGGCGGTGATGATCGTAGAAAAGCCAGCCGTCAATCTTGCTCGCGCGAAGCTCTGACTGTATCGCTTTGATGTCCGGCATGTGGGGAGTCCTTGTCATGGCAAACGTACTGGCTATTCTTCTGGTTAGCGTCACACGATTCTAGCAGCCGGTGCGGGCACGTTCAAACGCTCACGGCTTGCGCGGCCGCTCGCCGAATAGCGCCGTGCCGATTCGAACTTCCGTGGCGCCCTCTTCGATCGCGATTTCAAAATCGTGGCTCATGCCCATCGAGAGCACACCGGGCGGTTTCCCGATTCGCGCACGCAAACCGTCACGCAACTCGCGCAGCTTTCGGAAGTAAGGCCGCGCGCGCTCCGGATCCTCGAAGTACGGTGGAATCGTCATCACGCCGAGCAGTTCCAGATTTCGCAGCGCTGCGACGCCCTCGGCCAGCGTCTGCAATTCATCCTCGGCCACGCCGCTTTTCGTTTCCTCTCCGCCCAGGTGCACCTCGAGCAGCACGCTTAACCGTTTCCCCTCGGCTGCCGCAGCCGCGTCCAATTTCTGCGCGAGGCCGAGGCTATCCACCGAATCCACACGATGAAAAAGGTTCGCTGCGCGGCGCGCTTTGTTGCTCTGCAAGTGCCCGATCAAATGCCAGGTGGCGTCGAGCTCCGAAAGCGCGGACCGTTTCGACTCCCACTCCTGCACGCGGTTCTCGCCAAAGTGCCGCAGCCCCAAATCATATGCGGCGCGAATGGACTCAGCGGGAAAAGTCTTCGATACGGCGACGAGAGTCACCTCACCTGCCCCGCGCCCCGAACGCTCTGCCGCCCGCGAAATCCGCTCGCGAATCGCGGCCAGGTTTGCCGCAATCGAATTATCTGCCGCCGCCATCCGCGCGATTCTAGCACGCGCGCAAAATCCGGCGCGGCCCCGATCAATCGGTTCCGGCCAATTTGTCTTTCCCGCAGCCACAGGATCTCTCGTCGCGCAAATCGAAGACGGTTACATTACTCTTATTCTGTGGAACACGGCTCCAACTCGCGCGACGCCCGCTTGCCCGCCGGCCTCTGCGCCACGTGCGTCCACTCACGCCGCATCGAATCCCACCGCGGCTCCGAATTTTATCTCTGCAAACTTTCTATCGACGACCCCGCATTCCCAAAATATCCGGCTCTCCCGGTCCTCCGCTGCCCCGGCTACCAAGAGTCAAAAAAATAATCTGACTAGCTCGCATCCCAATCCCCCAAACGATTTTGAATCGTTCCAATTCGCATTTCGAATTTGACTCTCCGGAATCCGGCCGTACACTCCCAGCATTGCAATACCAATCTCCCGAAGCAAAAAAGGTGAATCATGAAAAAGCTATTTCTCTTGCCCATCGCATTTGCAATTCTCTTCCCGGCGGCCGCTGTCGCCCAATCGGCCAGGTCCGACGATTCCAAGCTCTCCTCAAAAACCACCACCATTTCCGGCAAGGTCAGCGACGACGCCTCTACAATCACCGACGACAAGGACGTTCACTGGGCCGTCTCGAATCCCGTCATGCTCGAATCCTTCGCCGGCCACGCCGCCACCGTTAAGGGCCACCAATACAAAGGTGAAAACAAAATCCAGGTAATCTCGGCCTCAGGAATCCTGCAAGACTCCAAGCAAGTCGCAAAAAAGGACGATTCAGCCTTCCGCCGCTGACGCCGGTTCCTATGGCCCTCGGCGCGGGTGGGCGATCACGCAAAAAATCTCTCAGCCCGCCGCGCCGGATGCCTTCTCGACCGATTGCAACGGCGCGCGCACAGGCGCCCGTTCCCCCTCTCAATCAGCTCTCGTCGTGCGTCGTCGCATTTCACCCCTTACTCCACGAAAAATCTCCTATAATTATGAAGCGAGCAAGACACGCAAGGCGACAGGCAAGACGAGACGCGCTACCGAGCGCAAAACCGGAAGCCAAACCGTGCAATCCGACCTATTCGCCCGAGCGCATCTCGTCCTATTCGCCCTCTCTCTTTTTTCATTCTCAACTTCAGCTCAACAACAATCCCCGCCTCCCAGCCCCGCCCCGGCCAAACAATCCTCCACCGCCATTTCCACCGATCCTCCGTCGCAGCCTGTTGAACAGATCATCCAGAGTTTCGCCGCGCGCGAAGCCGAATTCAAACGCGAGCGCGACAACTACACCTACACGCAAAGTTTCCTCGTGCAGACCATCGACGCAAACGGCCAACCCGACGGCGAATATCGCATGACCAGCGACATCATCTTTACCCCCGCCGGCAAGCGCTACGACAAAGTCACCTACGCTCCCGCTTCCACCCTCCAGCGCGTCTCGCTTTCCGAACAGGATCTCGCCGACCTGCAAAACGTTCAGCCCTTCGTTCTCACCACCAACGAGCTGCCGAAGTACGACATCACTTACGTCGGCCGCCAGCAAGTCGACGAGCTCAGCACTTATATTTTCGAAGTGAAGCCGAAGAGAATTGAGAAGAACCAGCGTTACTTTCAAGGACGCATCTGGGTGGACGACAAGGATCTCGAAATCGTGAAGACTTACGGAAAAGCTGTTCCCGACATTCGCAAGGGCGGCGACGAAAATTTTTTCCCGCGCTTCGAAACCTACCGCGAAAATATCGAAGGCCACTACTGGTTTCCCACCTACACGCACGCCGACGACGTGCTCCACTTCACCTCAGGCGACATCCGCATTCGCATGACGGTCCGATACAAAGACTACCGCCGCTTCCGCGTAACCAGCCGCATCCTCCTCCCCGGCGAATCCCCCGACGCAAAATAGCCGCGCATCCTGTTTGACTGCCACTCCCCGCGGTTGTACCCTCCCCGCAGCGAAATATCTCCAACCGGCCCAATCGAATTTGCAGAGCATTTTGCAGATCAAGGAGACTTCGGATGGAAAAGCACATCTTGCGTCTGAGCTACGGCCTCTGCCTGCTATGCGCCGTGCTCGCCCTAATCACGCGCTTCCTCACCGCACTCAATTTGCCCGCCATAATGTTCGCCGGAAACATGGGCGCGATCAGTTACCACGCCTTCATGGACGGCGTAATCCTGTTCTTCATGACCACCCTGTCCACGGCGGCCTACATCTGGGCAAAAAAGCAATTCGAGTAACGCCGCCGCTGCTCGCGTCGCCCCAGCAGCCACGACGTGTGCCCCATCTCGTCCCGCGCCCCATCTCGTCCAACTTCCCGCCGACGCCGTCGTCAGGGCACGGCTTCAGCCGTGCCAAAAAGACCGTCATCCGTTTCCATCCGAACTTCGTATGCTAAACTGCCTCTTCACTCCATGCCCGCGCGCGGAAAATTCATCGTCCTCGAAGGAATTGACGGCTCCGGAAAACGGACGCAGCTCGACATGCTCGCCCGCGCCCTCACCGAACGCAATGTCCCACTCAGCCAGATCAGCTTCCCGCGCTACGAAGGCTTTTTCGGCAAGCTTGTCGCCCGCTTCCTCAACGGCGATTTCGGCGCGCTCGACGTAGTGGATGCCCACTTCTCCGCCCTTCTGTACGCCGGCGATCGCTACGAAGCGAAACCAAAAATCGAAGCAGACCTCGCCGCCGGCCGTACCGTTCTCGCCGACCGTTACGTCGGCTCCAATCTCGCCCACCAGGGCGCCCGCCTTCCTCGCGCCAATCGCGACGAATTCATCCAATGGCTCAAGCAGCTCGAATACGAGATATACTCGCTTCCTGCCGAAGATCTCGTCATCTATCTCCGCGTTCCGGTCGCCGAAGCCCATCGCCTCGTCGGACAAAAAGGCGCTCGCAACTACACTCACCTCCAGCGCGACATTCTCGAATCCAACGTCGCCCACCTCACCGCCGCCGCCGACGTCTACGACCAGCTAGCCCGCCAACCCAACTGGGTCAAAATCGAATGCTTCGACCCAAGCTCAGCTACCCTCCGCCCCCCTACCGCCATCCACGCCGACATCCTCTCCGCAATCGAATCCCGCGTCCTGAAATCCCAAGGAGTCTCGCGATGACCCGGTTTTCGTACCGCCGGCTTCCAGCCGGCTCGTTTGACTCTCCCGAGACTAGCCCCCCCGATGCCCCTTAACCACTTCCTCGGCAACGAGCGCATCGTCAGCGCCCTGCGCGGCATGCTCGCCCGCGACCGCGTCCCCAGCGCGCTTCTCTTCACCGGCCCGCGCGGCATCGGAAAATACACGCTCGCCCGCATGTTCGCGCAAGCCGCCAACTGCGAGCGCCTGAAAGACGATTTCTGCGGCGAGTGCGATTCCTGCCGGCGCATCGCGCCACTCGTAGATCCCGCGCCACTCATTCAAGCCGGCCTCGCCGAACGCGGCGAAAGCGCGGATGCCGCCGCAGTCGAGCGCATGCCGCTGATCCTCGAGCCGAATCCGGACGTCTGGCTCATCGTTCCCGACCCCGTGCGGCGTCTCACTCCCGTCGCGCGCCCGATGATCCGCATCGGTCAGTTGCGCGCCGTCCAGCGCGCCGCCTATTTCAAACCGCAGGGCCGCCGCCGCATCTTCATTCTCGACGGCGCGGACACCATGCGCTGGACGGACGCCGACGTCTTCCTGAAAATCCTCGAAGAGCCGCCCGAAAGCGCCACCCTGATTCTTCTCGCGCCGACGCCCGATTCGCTCCTTCAGACGATCCGTTCTCGCTGCCTGCAATTTCATTTCGCCCCGGTGCCGGTCGAAACAATCGAGTCATTCCTCAAGGAACGCACCGAAGCCAAGCCTGCCGAACGCAAATTAGCCGCACAGCTCTCGAGCGGCAGCCCCGGCGTCGCGCTCGAACTCGATCTCGAAGAATCCGCGCGCCTTCGCAAAAGCGTCCTGGCTCTGATTTCCGAAGCCGTGAACGCCGGCAACTACTCCGAAATCTTCGCCGCCACTTCTCAGCTCGCCAAGCAAGAGAAGGAATCGTTTGAAAATATTTTGGCGCTGTTCTATAGTTTGCTTACAGACCTGCTCGAATTTTCGCAAGGCCTCAAAAGCAGTTTCCTGAGAAATCCGGACCTGCGGCGGGAGTTAGAGACCCTCAGTAAGAAAATCGATCTGGAGTGGGTCATGCGGGCCACCGAAGGCTTGGACCGCCTGGAAAACCGGCTGCGCCGGAATATCGGAAGGCAGCTGGGTCTGGACGCCTACGTCGCTACGCTCGCCGCGCGCTGACTCGTTTCCGCAGTCTTGAATTTTTTTTCGAATTCGCCAACTTTATTTGCAACCGATTTACCTCTCACATAGTCATAACAGGTAGGCATATCCCAGAAGGAGCTTTTCATGGTGAACCGCAAACTATTCCGTCCTACATTGACTGAAGTGAAAGAGCAGCAGTTCGCCCCGCGTCCCGTTCCGGCCGCGCCGCAGCAAGCACAACCCCGAAAGAAGCCCGCCCCGCCGGAGCAGACGCACGCCGAAAATTTTTACTTCGTCAAGCAGATGCAATCGCACTCGCCCGTCGCCGTGGTGCTCACCGACGGCGAAGTGCTCCGCGGCACCGTCGAGTGGTACGACCGCGATTGCATCAAGCTCACTCGCCTCGGCAGCCCGAACCTCCTCGTTTACAAGCACAGCATCAAATATTTGTACAAGGACGGCGACGAAGCGGCACAGGGCGGATCGAACGGCCAGAACGGTCACGGCGAGCAGTAAAAGAGCGAAGCAGTGCCCCAGGCAATTTTTGAGCGAGCGCCAGGAACGCGCTACGGGAATTAGCGCGCGCGGTTTTTCTTGTGCCTGGACTTTCGATTCGTTCTGAACGGGCCCACAAAAAAAGTCATCAGCGCTTTTCCCACCAGCCTGCGCTTATCGTCGCGCAGATCGCAGTCCACCACGGAGATGTGGCGTCCCAGCCGAACCACTTCCGCATCCGCGGTCACCGTTCCGCCTTCCACCGCTTCAAGATAATTAATTTTCATCTCGATTGTTGCCACGCGCGTGCCCGGAGGGCACGCCATGTACGTCGAAAGTCCGCCGGCTGTATCCGCAAGCGCTGCGAGAACGCCTCCGTGAACCACGCCGTGAACTTGCAGATGCCGTTTGTCAACTTGCATCGTCATTCGCACGCGGCCGTGACTCGCGCCCGCCAGCACAAATCCAAATTGTGTCGCTGTGTTGGTCTGGCTAAGCCGCGCGCGGAGTTCGTTCGTCGCGAGTTCGATCGCCTTCTTCGATGGTTTCATATCAATAAGCCGTGAGCCCTCCATCCAGCGGCAGCGCCGCTCCCGTCACCCACGCCGATTCATCCGACGCAAGGTAGAGCGCCATCTGCGCCACGTCTTCGGGCTGGCCGAGCCGCCCCAGCGGAATTCCCGCTGTGCGTTTCTGCCTTTCCGCCTCGGGATCGGGCGCCTGCCGGATGGACAGGAGGCCCAGCTCGGTTTCGATGAGCGACGGGCAAACGCAATTCACGCGGATGTTTTCGTGCGCCTGGTCGAGCGCCATCGCTTTCGTGAGGCCGGTAACGCCCGCCTTCGCGGCGCAGTAGGCTGC
Organism: uncultured Acidobacteriota bacterium; assembly: GCA_963711875.1. GTDB lineage: Bacteria > Acidobacteriota > Terriglobia > Acidiferrales > UBA7541 > Palsa-295. The sequence continues at coordinate 661,180 of CAVQFW010000006.1, read as the reverse complement.
GCGGTCCTTGCGCGCCACGATGCCGAGAATCGAGCCGATATTAACGATCGCTCCACCGCCGGCCGCGCGCAAATGTACCAGCGCCGCGCGCGAAACGAGAAATGTGCCGGTGAGGTTCGTCGCGATTAGACGGTTCCAATCTTCGTCGGATGTCGCTTCGGCGGTCGCCACCACCACAGCCCCCGCGTTGTTGACCACCACATTCAAGCGGCCAAAATGCTTCACGACTGCACCAAGCGCAGCTTCGACAGAAGCCCGATCGGTCACGTCACATTGGACGGCGAGTGCCTTGCCCCCCGCAATCTCAATCTCCCGAACCGCCGCTTCCAAAGGCTCTTTTCGGCGGCCCGCAATCGCCACCGACGCACCTTCTCGGGCAAACAGCCCCGCACAAGCGCGCCCAATGCCCGTCCCGCCGCCCGTGATCAACGCCACCTTGCTCGAAAGTCGCTGCACCTTAAAAGCGCCTCGCTCGTCTAATTAGGAGCAGGAAGGCTAGCATCGGGCGTCGTGCGTGCGCAAGCGAGCGGTGGCGAATGGCCGCGCCCGGGCGAGCAACGACCGGCGGTCCTGCTTGTTGGGTTTGAGAACCGCGTCTATTATCTAAGAGCAATTGAGGCCTCATGAAAATCGGCATCACCTGCTATCCAACGTACGGCGGTTCGGGCGTCGTAGCTACCGAACTCGGAATCGAGCTAGCCGCCCGCGGCCACGAGATTCATTTCATCAGCTACGCCATGCCCATCCGCTTGAGCACGCCGCACGAAAATATCTATTTTCACGAGGTTGAAGTCACGTCCTATCCGCTGTTCGATCACCCGCCGTATACCCTTGCGCTCGCCACCAAGATGTACGAAGTCGCCGAATCCGCGTCGCTCGATTTGCTTCACGTCCACTACGCGATTCCGCACTCCGTGAGCGCCTTGCTCGCAAGGCTGATGGCGGCTCCGCGCAAGCTTCCCTTTATCACCACCCTGCATGGCACCGACATCACTCTCGTCGGTCACGACCGCAGTTATCTCCCGATCACGAAGTTCTCGATCGAGCATAGCGATGGAGTGACGGCAATCTCGAATTACTTGCGCGACCTCACGGTGAAGGATTTCGAGATCAAGCGGCCCATCGAAGTCGTTCCAAATTTTGTGAATTGCGATCTGTACAAGCGCTGCGACGATCCGGCCGCCCGCGCAAAATTTGCGCCCAACGGCGAGCCAATCCTGATGCATCTCTCGAACTTTCGCCCCGTCAAGCGCGTCACAGACGTGGTCGAAATCTTCGCGCTCGTCCGCGAGAAGATTCCCGCGAAGCTCGTGATGATGGGTGACGGGCCTGACCGTGGCGCAGCCGAGTACATCGTCCGCACAAAGCGCCTCGCGAAAGACGTCTGCTTCCTCGGCAAGCAGGACCTCGTGCAGGAAAAGCTCGGCTTGGGCGATCTGTTTTTATTGCCCAGCGACCTCGAATCGTTTGGCCTCGCGGCGCTCGAAGCGATGGCTTGTGAAGTGCCCGTCATCGCTTCCGATGTCGGAGGACTGCCCGAAGTGGTGACGAATGGCGTGGACGGCTACTTGATTCCGCCGCGCGACGTCGCAGCCGGCGCGAAATTCGCTCTCGAGATTCTCACGCGCCCGGATCGCGGCCGCTCCATGGGCCAGCAAGCGCGAATCAATGCCCGCCGGAAATATTGTTCGAACGACGTGATTCCGCAGTACGAGGCTTACTACCAGAAGGTGTTGAACGCGTCCGGCGCAGCCGCTTCCGCCGCCCGGTAATTCCCGTTTACCGCTCCAGGATGGGAACCGGCTTGAATGACCCGACGATCCCGGCGATATCGTCCTGCGTGATACGCGCGTTCGAACCAGGCGCCACCGTGAAGATGAACCGAAATTGCTGATCGCGCTCGCTGAAAACACGCAGCGCTACCGGGCCTTTTGCGGGATCGCCGAATTGGAACCCGCGGTTCGTGCCCCACGTAAACGAAGAAAGGCCTCCGCGCAGATCAATTCCGAACTGTAGCTTCCAGATCAGCAACTCGTTCATCCGCATCGCTTCCCGGCTCGAGAGAATGGGCGACAATTGCGACGGCGCCACACCGTAAACGGCTTCGTACAGTCCGTAGTTCGATTCGATGGGGCGATCGGCGAAAACCGCCGCGAATTTCTGATACTGCAGCGGGCTCGACGACTTCATCTGGCGAATCGTATCGAGAAGCGTTTCGGGGTCGTAAAAAACGATGGCCTGCCCGGAATCGAAGCGAATCACATCCACAGTGAGCGATGGCGCATGCGTCGTTTTCCCCGTCCACGGCGCCATGAACTGGTAATTAAACGCCTTAATTAGCGCTCCCTTTGCGGGCGCGGCCGCAGTCGCGGGCAGCGGTTGCGGAACTTCTGCGAGGAAGGGATTCTCATGCGTCCAATGGCGCGCCTCATACCACGTGAGGGTCTGCAGGCCGTACGCAGCGGAATAGATCGCGACGCCAATCACGATGATGGCGAGAACGATTGCTGAAGTCGCACTACTCTTTTCTGTGTCGTCGCTCATTTCGATGAATCGCTCCGGAACTTTTCTGACCGGCTGAATGACAGACCCAGCAGAATCAGCGCATTCTACGCTGTTACGATGCCGGTCGGCGAGAAAAGTGATGTATAGACGAGTCACGGGCGCGACCCAGTCTCACAGGGAATAGAAATCGCGGAAATCCCTTCCTCGTGGCTACATGTGGACGCCCGCGGGCTATCCGCGTAGAATAGTGGAAGCAGAAAACAGCACGCCCGTCTCCGTTGATTGCGGACGCGGGCGTTTTTTTTTGGACGAGCAGTTACTGATGGAGGCAAACCAGTGGTAGACGCGCCGCTATATCGGACGGAAGCGGATATTGAGGAAGTCGTCCGGCGATTTGAAGAGTGCTCGTACGCGCCGGAAGAGTTCGTTCACGCCAGGCATTTGACGGTCGCGGCCAGTTATTTTGCGCGTTGCGAACCGGAGACCGCCCGCGACCGCATGCGGAGCGGCTTACTCAAATTTATCAAGCACCACGGAAAGAACGGCTACCACGTCACGATCACTGAATTTTGGCTCCGGCTCGTCGAAAATCTGGTTACCGAATCGAAGAGCCGCGATGAGGAACTGGTCGCGCTCGTTAACAAAGTAACCGCCCATTGCCGTGACAAAAATCTGATTTACGAGCATTACAGCCGGGAACGCCTCGCATCACCCGAAGCAAAATCCAGCCGGCTCGAACCAGATTTGCGGCAGCTTCCGTAAAGCCGGCGATTTTAAATCTACCGCTTCGCCAGGATTTCACCGCGGAAGAATACGCGGACCGCGACCACGACGGCTTCGGCGTGGCGCCTCTTCTCTACCCCAGAATGTGCTCGGCAGTGATCAACTCGGGAATTTCAATGTGGATTTGCGTGCCCTGGCCTTCCTCGCTGCGAATATCCATCTTGAATTGATCGCCATAGAGCAGGCGCAAGCGCTCGTGGACATTGCTGATGCCAATCCCGCCGCCATACACTTCCGCCAGGCGCTCGGGCGAGATCCCCACGCCATTGTCTTCAATCTCGATGTATAGCCGGCCGTCGTTGCGCCGCGTGCGGATGTGGATCTCGCCGCCTTCGAGGCGCGGGTCGAGTCCGTGTTTTAGCGAATTCTCGATCATCGGCTGTAGCAACATGCTGGGAACGAAAGTGTCGAGAGCTTCCGCGTCGATTTCCTTGAAAATTTGCAGTTTGTCGCGGCCGAAGCGAATCACTTCGATATCGAGATAGTCATCAATAAATTCGAGTTCTTCGCGCAACGGCACAAATGTCTCGTGCTTGCGAAGCAGGCGCCGCAGAATGTTTGAGAGCTTCAGCACCACGCCCCGCGCCATGTCCGGATCGAAGCGAATCAGCGACGAAACCGTGTTCAGCGTGTTGAAAAGAAAATGCGGATTGATCTGGCTCGTCAGCGCGTCCATCCGCGCCCGCAGCAGCAACTGCTGATTCTGCTCGAGGTTCATCTCGATGCGCGTGTTGTTCCAGATTTTGATCGCCATCGCCACGCACATCACCGACGACAGCACCACCAGTAGCATGTATCCCCAATTGCTCGGGTGAAATGCAAACAGCCAGTTACCCGGAACAGCCGCCGCCAGCTCCACTTGCGCGATTTCGAATGCCGCACACGCAAAAAGCGGCAACATCGCCCAATTCGTTTTCCCGTAGCGGATTAATTTCCAGAGCCATTCCGGGATGCTCAAGAACAAGAACGGCCCAAAGTGCCAGATGTCTTCTTTTTCGGGAAGCACTTCGCGAATCATTCCCGCGAGAAGCCCCACGCTCGCCGCCATCGGACTCGACAGCCATTCGTGATTGCCGAATGCCGGTAGACTGATGAGCGACCCGCCCAGAAGGCCGACGATGCGGCCCCCAATCAACCCCATCAGAAACGAGCCTTCGAGCGTCAGATCGAAAAAGCGATAGCCCACCAGGCGCAACAACACGCCCACCGCGAGCGGCGGCGTCAGGAAAAGCAGCAGCATTACTTTCTGATCAGAGTCGCGATTTTCGGTGAAAACAAGTCTGCGGAACGATCGGAATCGCACCAGCAGCGCCGCTAGCGCCGCCGCCCAGCACACCTTCAGAATCAGGATGAAGAGAAGGTCTCTGCCGCCAGATAGTGGTTCCATTTCGCTCGCAATCCGCAAACGGGAGCAATCCCCGATTACGTTAGCCAAAGCCGTCCGGGATGTAAAGCGATGCCGGGCGATGCGTTCCCACCCGCAGCGCGAAGCGGCGCTGCTGGCAAGCCTGCTATAATTGTTGGTTCAGATGAAGCGCAAAAAACAATCCGGGAAGGCGCGCGTCGTGGCGAAAGCGGACCTGCCCACGCGCTTCGGGCGCTTTCGCATTTTCGGAATCGAAGGCAGGAAAAAAGGTGAGGAAGCGATCGCGATTCAGCACGGGCAGGCGCGCAATGGACGCGCGCCGCTCGTGCGCGTCCACTCCCAGTGCCTCACCGGAGACGTCTTCACCTCGGAGCGCTGCGACTGCCGCGCTCAACTCGAATTCTCGCTCCGGAAAATTGCGGCCGAGCCTTCGGGGGTCGTGCTCTACCTGCCGCAGGAAGGACGCGGCATCGGCCTGATTAATAAATTGAAAGCCTACGAACTGCAGGACGCCGGTCTCGACACCGTGGAAGCCAATCGCAAACTTGGTTTTGCCGATGACGCACGCGATTACGAATTTGCAGCCGAAGCGCTCAAAGCGCTCGGCTTGCGTTCGGTGCGCCTGCTCTCGAACAATCCCGATAAAGTCGAGCAGCTCGAGCGTTCCGGCATCCGCGTCATAAAGCGAGTCCCCTGCCGGCCGCGCACCAGCAAGCACTCGCGCGCTTACCTGCGCACGAAAAAAGACAAGCTCGGCCACCTGCTCGCCGGACTGTAATTCTCCGAACTTTCGCTTGACAAGCCGCATCCCGGAGACAATACTAAACCATATGGTTTACCATTCGACCGCGCTCGATTCTACGTTCGCCGCGCTTTCCCACTCGACTCGCCGCGGCATCCTCGCGCGCCTCGCGCGCGGCGAGACTTCCGTCAGCGACCTTGCCGCCCCTCACGAAATGTCCCTCCCGGCCGTCTCGAAGCATTTGCGCGTGCTCGAACGCGCCAAGCTCGTCGTGCGGCGCAAGGACGGACGCGTACACCGCTGCCGCTTGATTGCCGAACCAATGAAAGGCGCGGCGGATTGGATCGAGAGATACCGCCGATTCTGGGAACGGCAATTCGATTCCCTCGCTCAATATCTGGAAGTCTCACAAAAAGAGGAGGACTCCAAATGGCGACCCCAGGCAACGCGCCCGAAACCCGGCTCGAAATCCGCCGCACGTTCGCGGCGCCGCGCGAGAAAGTCTTCGCGGCATGGACGGAACGAGCCAGGCTAGAAAAGTGGATGTGCCGGGACGTGCCCGAGCACGACCCAAAATACACGGAGCTCGACTTACGTCCCGGCGGCCGCTACGTGATCGAGATTCCCGTACCCAGGGAAGGCTTTACCTATCGCGGGTACGGAGTCTTTCGCGAAGTGAAACCTCCGGAAAAGCTTGTCTTTACCTGGGCGTGGGAACAGATTCCCCCGCCGAAGAACAAATCGGACGAGATTGACCACAGCGAATCACTCGTCACCGTTCAACTGCTTGCGCGCGGGAATTCCACCGAGATGATCTTCACGCACGAAAAATTCGTGAACGCGAAAGAACGCGACAGCCACCAGCAGGGATGGGATGGGTGCTTCGACGTGCTCGACAAGGCTCTGGCGGCATCGGCTTAAGCTGCGGCGGTCGGCAAGGTGCAAAATCGCGCGTCTGCCGAAACAGTTCCCGCGAGCGATGCGAGAAGCGAGCAGCAAGCTGCCGCCGCCTCACCCTCCGCCGACGAAATGCACGATTTCGAAGCGGTCATTAGATTGAACGTTTGTATTTTGCCAAAGCGCGCGCGGAAGAATATCGAGATTGCGCTCGATCGCCACGCGATCGGCTGGCATTTCGAGGTGTCGGACGAGCGCAGCGACGGTGAGGCCGTCTGGAATTTCGCGCTGCTCGCCGTTGATTGTCACGTTCATCGAATCGCGCCGGCTGCCTAGTTCACGGAATCGGTTTTGCGGTTCGACGGATCACCGAGAGAATTTTTCGCGCGCGAACGCATCGCAAACCGCAGCTCGTCTTTCCCGCCCGGCGTCGCCGCGCGAATCACGAGCGTCAAATCGCCCTTCCCCAGCGGCGGCAGCGAAAATCGCAGTCGCGCACGGCCCTGCTCGTCCGTCGTTTCCGAATGATGCCCGTCCTCAATCGCGCCTTCGATGAACGCTTCCACTTCCACACCGGGCTGAGGCAGCCGGTCGGCCCGGCCTTTCAATTCCACGTCGAGGAAAATATGGCCCCCCGTAAGCCATGACGATGGGTTGAGCAGCTGCACCTGAATTCCCCCGGCGCGATTGCCGGGCTGCGCCGCTGCGGAAATCTCCGCGCCCAGAGCCCCCGAGCGCAGGTCGTCAATTACCGAGCGATGCTGCTCCTCCACTCGCTCGCGCAAGCCCTCGGAATTGAATTCGTCGGATTCCACATAATGCTTGTAGTTCGACGACCTTCGATGCAGCACGCGCCCATTCTGGTAGACCACCGTGTCAATTACGGGGTGAGCCGGGCCGCGATCTTCCGTCTGCACGTGGAAAACCTGGGCGCCCACTTGAACGTCGGTATTGAATCCGGAGCTCATGCGGCAAATTCTTCCGCGCACACGGCTCGCACAGGCAGCGGCGGCGAATTGACGAACTGGGAGTTCATTTGACCGTTCGCTCTCGGGTCGTTATTATACCAGTGCGACGAACATGAACAGCAACTACCTCGACAACTATGGCCCATTGTTGCTGATGTTTATACTCTGCGCCGGACTATCGGGCGCCATGATCGCGGCGTCCACGCTCATTGGCCGGCATAAGCGCACGATGGAAAAAGATCAGCCCTACGAGTGCGGAATCTCCCCCACGGGCGACGCGCGCGAGCCCGTTTCCGTCCAGTTCTACATGGTCGCGCTGCTTTTCATCCTCTTCGATATCGAGGCTATCTTTTTGTATCCCTGGGCTTTGGTCTACCACGACCTGAAGCTCTTCGGCTTTGTCGAGATGCTTGTCTACATTATAATCCTGCTCGCAGGATACGTTTTCCTCTGGAAGAAGGGCGCGCTCGACTGGAATCGCTGACGCCCCTCGGGATCCCAAACGTGCAATCACAGGAAACAAACAAAACGCCCGAGGTGCATGAAAAGGTGCATCAAAAGGTGCATGAAGTCGTCAATCAACTCCGCCAGTGGAACGCCCAGGCGGTCGCCGAAGTCCTCGAATTTCGCGGCGAAACCACCGTCGTCGTCCCTCGCGAACACCTCGAGCGAGCCGCTGCCTTTCTCGCTTCCGAGGCCGGCCTCGGCTTCACTTTCCTTTCCGATATTTCCACTCTTGACCGCTTCCCCCTCGAGCCGCGCTTCGAGGTGAACTACCAATTACTTTCGCTCGAACGAAACGAACGGCTGCGCCTGAAGGTCCGCCTCGGTGGAAGCGACCCGATCGTGCATTCCGTCACCGCGATCTGGCCGGCAGCGAACTGGTACGAGCGCGAAAATTTCGATTTGATGGGGATTCGCTTCGAGGGCCACCCGGAGCTTTCGCGCATTCTGATGCCGGACGATTGGGAAGGCTATCCACAGCGCAAGGACTATCCAGTCGAGGGATATCGTTAGATGACGGCTACGATCGATACCGTAACCGGCGCCGCCAACACCATGGTCCTCAACATGGGCCCGCAGCACCCGTCTACGCACGGCGTGCTGCGCGTCGTCCTCGAGCTGAACGGCGAAATCGTCGTGAAAGCGCGGCCCGTGATCGGCTACCTGCACACCGGCATCGAGAAGAACATGGAGTCGAAGACGTATTCGCAGGCGCTCACCATGACGGACCGGATCGATTACCTCGCGCCGCTCTCGAACAACCTGTGCTACTGCCTCGCCGTCGAAAAAATCCTCGGCCTCGAAATCCCCAAGCGCGCCCAATACATTCGCGTCCTTCTCACGGAGTTAACCCGCATCGCTTCGCATCTCGTTTCGCTCGGCACCCATGCCATCGATCTCGGCGCGATGACCGTCTTCCTCTACACCTTCCGCGAACGCGAAGAGATCATGAAGATTTTCGAATACGTCTCCGGCCAGCGGATGATGACGAGCTATTTCCGCATCGGCGGCCTCGCCCTCGAGCCCCCTCCCAACTGGCTCGATCGTGTTCGCCGACTGATCGATTCCCTTCCCGCTCACGTGGACGAATACGAAGGATTGCTCACCAACAACCGCATCTGGCTCGGCCGCACCCAGGGTGTCGGCATCATGAGCGCCGCGGACGCCATCGCCATGGGCGCTTCGGGCCCGCTGCTGCGTGCCAGTGGAGTTGCGTACGACATTCGTAAGGCTTTCCCGTACTCGAGCTACGACGAATTTGATTTCGAGATCCAGACTCAAACGGCGGGCGATTGTTTCGCGCGTTATCAGGTGCGAATTGCCGAAATTCGCGAGAGCCTCAAAATTATCCGCCAGGCGATTGAAAAAATTCCCTCCGAAGGGCCGATCAAGACGGTCGCCCCGGGAATCGTTCCGCCCTCGCGCGAGGAAATGAAGGCGTCCATCGAAGGCCTCATCTATCATTTCAAGATTTTCACCGAAGGTTTTGCGCCGCCCCCGGGCGAAGTCTATCAAGCGATCGAATCGCCCCGCGGGGAGTTGGGATTTTACGTCGTGAGCGATGGCTCGTCGCGGCCGTACCGCGTGAAGGTCCGCGCGCCCTCCTTCGCGAATTTGCAGACTTTGCCAAAGCTGTGCGAAGGCCGCCTGATTGCCGACGTCGTGGCTTGCATCGGGACCACCGATATCGTCTTGGGAGAAGTCGACCGCTAGGCTCCATTCGCCGGCGCTCAACGAAATCATGCAACTGCCGCCGCTACTCGAAGCGAAATTTACGGAACTCCTCGGGCGCTATCCGATCAAGCGCTCGGCGCTGATTCCCATGATGCTGTACGCGCAGGATCAGTTTGGATTTCTCAGCGACGAAATGCTGGAAGAAATCGCCACTCGCGTCGGACTCAACCTGATCGAAGTCACCGAAACGCTCGCCTATTACTCCATGCTCCGGCGCAAGCCCGAAGGGCGCTATCACATCCAGGTCTGCACGAATATTTCCTGCATGCTGCGCGGCGGCAATGAACTTTACCAGCACGTTCAGAAGCGCCTCGGAATCGGAAACAAAGAAGTCTCGCCCACGGGAACATTCTCCCTCGAAGAAGTCGAATGCATCGGCGCGTGCACGGGCGCGCCCGCGATTCAAGTGAACTACGACTACCACGAAAATCTCGACCCGGGAAAAATTGACGCCATCTTCGAACAACTCGAGCAAGGGAAGCGGCCGAAGCCGGTGTCTGTGATCTCAGGCGCCATCCACGAGCGCCATCCCGCCGAAGTTGTTGTGATCAGCCGCCGCTTCGGTATTCCAAACTCCAACAAAATCGAGGTCTATCTCAAGCACGACGGCTATCAGGCGCTCGAAAAAGCGCTGAAGCAAATGACCCCGGACCAGATCATCGACGAAGTGAAAAAATCGAACCTTCGTGGACGCGGCGGCGCTGGATTCCCGGCCGGAATGAAATGGAGCTTCGTTCCGAAAGAAACCGGCGGCAAACCGAAATACATCATCGCCAATGGCGACGAGAGCGAGCCCGGCACAAGTAAAGACCGTCCCCTGATGGAAATGGATCCGCACCAGTTGATCGAAGGAATGATAATCGCCGGACGCGCCGTCGGCGCCGTCCGCGGTTACATCTATATTCGCGGCGAATATCGCTATGTCATCGACATCGTCGAAGCAGCCATCGTCGAGGCCTACGCCAAGGGATACCTCGGCAAAAACATTCTGGGCAGCGGATTCGACTTCGATCTCGTAGCCCACACCGGAGCCGGCGCCTACGAATGCGGCGAAGAATCGGCGCTGATGGAATCGCTCGAGGGCAAGCGCGGCTACCCGCGAATTCGCCCGCCGTTCCCCGCGGTCGTGGGGCTGTACGGCTGCCCCACCGTCATCAACAACGTCGAGACGCTGAGTTCCGTGCCTGCCGTGATACTGCGCGGAGCCGAATGGTACGCCGGACTCGGCACGCCGAAAAACGGCGGCACGCGCCTTTTTGCCGTTTCCGGGCACGTCAATCGCCCGGGGATTTACGAGCTCCCGATGGGCTTCAACATGAAACGCATGATTGAAGAGGTTGCCGGTGGCGTCCCCGGCGGAAAGAAAATCAAAGCTGTGGTGCCGGGCGGCAGTTCGTGTCCGCTGCTGACGGGCGATGAAATTGATATCGCGATGGATTTTGATTCTGTAGCGAAAGCCGGCTCGATGCTTGGCTCGGGTGGCACGGTCGTCCTCAATGAAGACACCTGCATGGTTGACTTCGCACGCCGCATCATGCATTTTTACGCCCACGAATCCTGCGGCTGGTGCATTCCCTGCCGCGAAGGCACCGCCTGGCTCAAGAAAATGCTCGATCGCTTTCACGACGGCGGCGGCCGCGCGGAAGACATTCCCCTGATCGACGAGCTTTCGAAAAATATGCTGGGCCGCACGTTCTGCCCGCTCGGTGACGCGGCTGCAATGCCCACGATCAGCATCGTTAAAAAGTGGCGCAACGAATTTGAAGATCATCTCCGCGGCGAGTGTCCGTACAAACCAGCCGACGTGATCGCCGAGGCTCGCTAGAAAATCATGGCGGAACAAAAGCTAGTCACGTTCACGATCAACGAGCAGAAGGTCACCACGGCTGCCGGCACGCTCGTCATCGAAGCCGCCAAGAAGCAAGGCATCGAAGTTCCTTCGTTCTGCTATTACCCGGGGCTTTCGCTTCAAGCGGCCTGCCGCATGTGCCTCGTCGAAGTCGAAAAAGCGCCCAAGCTCCAAACTGCCTGCACTCTCGTCGCCGTCGAGGGCATGGTCGTTAAGACCGACACCGATCAAGTCCACAAAGCGCGCAAAGACATGATCGAATTCCTGCTTTCCAATCATCCGCTCGATTGCCCCGTTTGCGATAAAGGCGGCGAATGCGAATTGCAGGACATGACGTTCCGCTACGGCCTCGATCACAGCCGCTTCACCGAGGAAAAGCTGCATTACCCGGAAGAAAAATGGTCGCCGCTCGTTTTTTACGACGCGCCCCGCTGCATTCTCTGCTTCCGCTGCGTTCGCGTGTGCGACGAAGGCATGGACGTGAAAGCTCTCGGCGTCGGTGCGCGCGGCGTTCATTCCGTGATCCTGCCGAATGAAAAAGGCGGCCTGGCCTGCGAAGAATGCGGCATGTGCATTGATATTTGCCCCGTCGGCGCACTCACCAGCGGAACCTATCGCTATCAAACGCGCCCCTGGGAAATGACGTACGTTCCCGATCCCTGCACGCACTGCTCGAACGGCTGCAAGACCACCCTGAGCGTTCGCAACAACGAAATCCTGCGCGCGAATAATCGCGATCACTCCGGCATCAACGACGAGTTCCTCTGCGGCAAAGGCCGCTTCGGATTCGACTTCACGCACAATCCGGAACGCATTCGCCAGCCGCTCATTCGCCGCAACGGCAAGCTCGAGCCTGCGAGCTGGGAAGATGCGCTGGAAGAAGTTTCGCGGCGCCTGAAACAAGCGCGCGATGCGCACGGCCCGGCGGCGATCGGTGTAATCGGTTCGAATCACACCACCAACGAAGAAAATTATCTTCTGAATCGTTTTGCGCGCGCCACCCTGGGCACGAATAATCTCGACCATCACCGCACCGCCGATTACACGGGCCTTGCCGCAGCGCTCGGCCCGCGCGCCGCAGATTCGCTCGCGACGATGGCCGATGTCTACGCTTCGAATTCCACGTTGCTCGTCGCCAACGACCCGACGCAGCAGAATCCGCTCGTCGCCTGGCAGATTCGCACCGCAATTCGGCATCGTAAAGCGCGGCTCTACGTGATCAACGGCCGGCCAAGCAAAATCCACCGCAAAGCTTCCTACCTCGCGGAAACGCCGAAAGGCGCGGAGCGCCAGGCCGTCCGCTTTCTCGCAACCGGCGACGGCCAATTCGACGAAAACACGCGCGCCGCACTCGCCGCTTTGAAAGCCGGCCTCGAAAAAGAATCCGATGTCGTAATCATCTTCGGCGCCGATATCCAAGGCGCCGCTTTGCGCGACCTCGTGAACTTCGGTTCGAAACTTTCCGGCCACACGCGATTTATGGCGCTCGGCGATTATGCGAATTCGCGCGGCGCCGCAGACATGGGCATCCTGCCCGACCGGCTTCCGGGCTACGCGCCGCTTTCGGACGCGCCGGAACGCGCGCGATTCGGCAAGCTCTGGGGCGGCGAAATTCCTTCCGCGCCAGGCTTGACGGCTCGCGCCATGATGGACGCGGCGGCCGGCGGAAAAATAAAAGCTCTCTACGTCGTCGGCGCAAACCCCGTAAAAACATTCAACGTGAAACAGCCCGACCGCCTCGCGGCGCTCGAACTTCTCGTCGTCCAGGACATGTTCTTGACCGAAACCGCCGAGCGCGCCGATGTGGTGCTCCCCGCCGCTTCCACCTACGAAAAAGACGGCACGCTCACCAACACCGCCGGGCAGGTGCAGATGACGCATCGCTCGATCGATCCGCAAGGACCGCGCAGCGACTTTGACCTGATTCGCATCCTTTCGCATCAGCTGAGCATGCTCGGTGTAGGCACACCGATTCGTTTACGCACGCCCGAAGCGGCTTTCGACGAAATTCGCCAGAACGTGCCGGGCTACGATCTTTCCGTCGCAAGCCTGCTCGGCGGAGGCGCGGAAAATTCCACCGCGTCTTGCAAGACCGTCGAACCGTCGTACGAAACGCCGGCGGATATAGTTTTCTCGTCTGAGGATTTTCTGTTCACGAGCGGCACTCTGGGGCGTTACTGCTCCAAACTAAAATCAACCAACGAGGCCAAGGATATTCCGTGGAGTTCGTCGCCCAGCATCCAGTCCTGGTGGTATCGCTAGTCAAGATCGCCGTCCTTCTCTTTGTTTTGATGACGGCGCTTGCCTACCTCTCGTGGTTTGAGCGCAAGGTGATCGCGCACATTCAATCGCGTTGGGGCCCCTACTACGTGGGCGCGCACGGATTGCTGCAGCCGCTTGCCGACGGCGTGAAATTCCTCTTTAAAGAGGACGTGACGCTGCCGACGGCGGATCGCTATCTCTACATCCTCGCGCCGTTTTTGGCGCTTTCGCTCGCGATGACGACGCTGGCGCTGATTCCGTTTGGCCCGGCCACCGTTTACATTTTCGGGCAGCCCACGCAGCTGGTCGTCGCAAACGTGGACATCGGCTTGCTCTTCCTTTTCGCGATCACCTCGATCGGCGTCTACGGCGTCGCGCTCGCGGGATGGTCGTCCAACAGCAAGTATCCGCTGCTTGGCAGCCTGCGCAGCTCCGCGCAAATGATCAGCTACGAAGTCTCGCTCACGCTTTCCGTCGTCGGCGTGCTGCTGCTCGCTGGATCGTTCAATTTCTACGAACTCGTTGATCATCAGGCTGGCTACTATCTGCATTTCATTCCGCGCTGGCACGTGATTCCGCAGCTCGTCGGATTTTTGTGCTACCTCACGTCCGCGATCGCGGAAACCAACCGCGTTCCATTCGATTTGCCGGAAGGCGAGACCGAGCTCGTCGCGGGCTTCCATACCGAATATTCGAGCTTCAAGTTCGCGATGTTCTTCATGGCTGAATACGGAAACATGATCACGGTTTCCTGCCTCGCGACGATTTTGTTTTTCGGCGGATGGCTCTCGCCCTTTCCGGATACCTGGGCGTGGCAACAATACATTCCCGGCGTCGGACTTTTGCTGCTCGCTCTGTATCTGGCTTACGACACGGTTCGGCACATGCGCGGAATCGGCCGCATCCAGTTGACGGTCGTCACGCTGCTTGCGGCCGGTATCGGACTGCTGTGCCTCGTGCCGGCGGTGATGCCCGTGATTCAGGGGCCGTTCTGGTTCCTGGCCAAAGTGCTCGTGTTTCTTTTCTTTTATGTTTGGACGCGCGCGACGCTGCCGCGATTCCGGTATGACCAGCTGATGTCGTTCGGCTGGAAGCTGCTGCTGCCCGTATCGCTCGCGAATCTTGTGGTGACGGCGTTCTGGATTGTGGTGAAGAATCGATGAGCCTCCCGTTCATTATGTTTTTTGTGTTCGCATTCATCGCGGTGGCGGGCGCGATCCTGCTGATCTTGGCGCGCGAGCCGATCCATAGCGCGCTGGCGTTGATTCTCGTGATGGTGGCGCTGGCGGCGCTGTACCTGATGCTGGGCGCGGAATTCACTTCGGCCGTGCAAGTGATCGTGTACGCCGGAGCCATCATGGTGCTTTTCGTTTTCGTGATCATGTTGTTGAACGCCGGTGTGGAAGAGCGCACGGATTACAGCAAGATGGCGAAGTACGCCGGGCTGCCGCTCGCGATTTTCCTGCTGTTCGGGCTGGCGCACTGGATGGCGCATTCGGCCATCGGCTCGACGGTTGCAAATGGTGCGGGCGAACCGAATGCAGCCGCGGTTTCGACGCGCGAGCTTTCGAAGATGCTCTTTAATCAATATTTATTCCCCTTCGAGGCCACTTCGATTTTGATTTTGATCGCGATGCTAGGCGCGCTGGTGCTCGCGAAGAGGGACGAATGAGCGTCGTTCCCATTTCCTATTACCTGGTGCTGAGCGCGATTCTTTTCGGGCTCGGCGTGATCGCGTTCGTTTTCAAGCGAAATATCATTACGATTTTTATGGCGATTGAGTTGATGCTCAACGCCGTGAACCTCGCGTTCGTGGCGTTTGCCCGGGCGCACAACCAGCTCGACGGGCTCGTGTTCGTGTTTTTTGTGATCGTGGTGGCCGCGGCGGAATCCGCCGTGGGACTCGCCATCATCATCACGATCGTGCACAACCGGCGAACGATGAATGTGGAAAACGTGAATCTGCTCAAGTTCTGATGCCCTTACTCGACAATCTCTGGATCATTCTCGCGCTGCCGCTTGCCGGCGCCGCGATCAACGGCCTCCTCGGAAAGAATTGGCCGAAGTCGGCGGTGAACTCCGTCGCGATCGGCTCGGTGTCGCTCGCGTTTCTCTCTGTGGTTGAGACGGTGCGCGAATTTCTCCAGCTTCCCGCCGATCAGATTCCGTGGGTAAAAACGTATTTCCCGTGGATGTCCGCCGGACCGTTTCATGTGAATTTTGCGCTACAGGTGGATCAGCTCACCATCGTGATGCTTCTCACGGTTTCATTCGTCGGCATGCTGATCCACATTTATTCGACGGGCTACATGGCGCACGAAGGCGGCTACTACCGCTTCTTCAGCTACCTCAATCTCTTCATGTTTTTCATGCTCACGCTTGTGCTCGCCGCAAACGTAGTCGTGATGTTTGTCGGATGGGAAGGCGTGGGCCTCTGCAGCTATTTGCTGATCGGTTTCTGGTTTCTGAAACAATCGGCGGCCAACGCGGGCAAAAAAGCGTTTATCGTCACGCGCATCGGCGATTTCGGATTCACCATCGGCATTCTGCTGTTGTTCTGGACGTTCCACTCCGTCGATTTCGGCACGATTTTCAAGCAGGCCGCGACAATGCCGTCGGACACGATGGCGCAGGCTGGCGTGCTCACGACGATCTGCCTGCTGCTCTTCACCGGAGCCATCGGAAAATCTGCACAGCTGCCGCTCTACGTCTGGCTGCCCGACGCGATGGAAGGCCCCACACCCGTCAGCGCGCTGATTCACGCGGCGACGATGGTGACGGCCGGCGTTTACATGGTGGCCCGGATGCACCCGCTCTTCTCGCGCGCGCCGATCGCGATGCTGGCCGTCGCAATCGTTGGCGCGGTCACCGCGTTCTATTCCGCGACGATTGGCCTGGTTCAAACCGACATCAAGAAAGTTCTCGCGTATTCCACCGTATCGCAGCTCGGCTACATGTTTCTCGCTTGCGGAGTGGGCGCCTACGCCGCCGGGATTTTCCATTTGATGACTCACGCATTCTTCAAAGGGCTTGCTGTTCCTCTGCGCGGGCAGCGTGATTCACGCGATGGGCGGCGAGCAGGACATGCGCAAGATGGGCGGCCTGCGCAAATTGATCCCCGTACACGTTCTGGACGATGTTTATCGCCACGTTTGCAATCTCCGGTGTGCCGGGCTTCGCCGGATTTTTCAGCAAGGACGAAATTCTCGAAGCGGCGCATTCCGGATCTCACGCTAACTTGGCGCTCTGGCTGCTGGGCCTGGTAGCGGCGGGACTTACGTCGTTCTACATGTTCCGGCTCGATCTTCCTCACATTCTTCGGCAACAGCGCTTTGACGAGCACAAAGTGCACGTCCACGAATCGCCGCGCAACATGACGATTCCGCTGATGATCCTCGCGTTTCTCTCGATTTTCGGCGGCTGGTTTGCGGCGCCCCATCTCGTCGGCGGCACGGATTACTTCGCGGCGTTTCTGCGATCCGGTCTTCGCCGATGTGCGCCCGAAGCTGAACCGGCGGAACAGCGCGCAGCTGCGTCCGGAGTCGCAAATCCTGAGGACAGGCCACTGCGCACTGAAAATGCTGCGATGAAATTGGCTGAGGCCGTCACCGGACCGCCGGTGATCGTCGGCTTAATCGGAATTCTCGTCGCATGGTGGTTCTACATCAAGCGGCCGGAGCTGCCGAAGAAACTCGCGGAGAGCCTGCACGGTCTCTACGAACTCGTGCTCAACAAATATTGGGTGGACGAGCTGTACGCAGCAACGATCGTGCGGCCGCTGCTATGGATTTCGACGAACGTGCTGTGGCACACGGTCGACGAAGGAATCATCGACGGGACGGTGAACGGCTCGGCGAGGCTCGCCCGCGAAACCGGGAGCCAGCTGCGCGAATTGCAATCGGGAAACGCGCGGAGCTACGCGTCGTGGGTCATTGTCGGGGCCGTCGGCGTAACGGCGCTGCTTCTCGGAATCTGGATGAAGGTGCACTAAGTGGACATGCAGCCACATCTTTTGACGGTGATTACGTTCCTGCCGTTGCTGGGCGTGCCGGCGCTGCTCTTGCTGCGCTCGGAGGACCACACCTGGATCCGCCGGATTGCGCTGGCGGTCTCGCTCGCGGAATTCGTGATATCGCTGTTCTTGATTCGCGGATTCGTCACGGCGAATCCAGGCTACCAGTTCGAGGAATTGCACAATTGGATCGGCTCGACGATCCACTACCACATGGGCGTGGACGGGATCAGCCTGTTCCTCGTGATTTTGACGACGTTCCTGGTGCCGATTTCGATTCTCGCTTCGTGGAACGATATCCAGGTAAAAGTGAAGGGCTTCTTCATCGCGTTGCTGGCGATCGAGACGGCGATGATCGGAGTGTTCACTTCGCTCGACCTGTTCCTGTTTTTTGTTTTTTGGGAGCTGACGCTGATCCCGATGTATTTCCTGATCGGAATCTGGGGCCACGACCGGCGCATTTACGCGGCGGTGAAATTTATTTTGTACACGATGCTGGGATCGATCCTGATGCTGGTGGCGATTCTGTGGCTCTACAACGTGACCGGCTCGTTCGACTTCCCGGAGATTCAAGCGAAGCTGCACGCGGGGCTGGTCTCGCTTCCGCCGCATACGGAACTGCTGCTGTTCGGCGCGTTTTTCCTCGCGTTTGCGATCAAGGTGCCGCTGTTCCCTCTGCACACGTGGCTGCCCGACGCGCATACGGAGGCGCCGACAGCAGGCTCCGTGATTCTCGCCGGCGTAATGCTGAAGCTCGGAACGTACGGAATTTTGCGATTCTGCTTGCCGCTCTTCCCCGATGCGGCGCACCGGGCGGCGCCGTTGATTGCGGTGCTGGCGATTATTGGAATCGTGTACGGCGCGCTGGTGGCGATGGTGCAAACGGATTTGAAGCGACTGGTGGCGTACACATCGGTGAGCCACCTGGGATTTGTGGTGCTGGGAATTTTTGCGTTCAGCACGATTTCGATTCAGGGCGCGGTATATCAGATGTTGAGTCATGGCATCTCCACCGGGGCGCTGTTTCTGTGCGTGGGGATGCTGTACGACCGGCGGCACACGTTTGAGATTAAGCAGTTCGGGGGCCTGGCGACGCCGATGCCGGTGCTGATGTCGCTATTTCTTTTTGCCTGCATGTCTTCACTCGCGCTGCCGCTGCTGAATGGATTCATCGGCGAGTTTCTGATTTTGATCGGGGTTTTCGAGCGGCACCATGCCTGGGGCGCGTGGGCGGCGTCGGGCGCGGTGCTCTCGGCGATATATTTGCTGTGGGCGTACCAGCGAGTGGCGCTCGGCGAAGTGACGATGGAGAAAAACAGGACGCTGCCGGATGCGTCGCCACGCGAGCGCGTAATCCTGGGAACGATGGCAGTGGTGATTTTGTTCATGGGCGTCGCTTCCCCGCTCTTCACGCGGAGGATGGAACCTGCGACGAATGTGCTGCTCGAGCAAATGAAAGGCCGCGCGCAGGACGCGGCGGCGCCCGCGATTCGTCCTTTTGCGGCGGTTACGCCTCCTCCGGCGCGCGCTTCGATGGAGAAATCTGCAGAGAATCGAGTGCGGCCGTGATTCCCATACCCGCAGAGCAACTCCTGAATCTGATTCCCGCAGATCAAGTCGCGAATCTCCACCGGCTTGCGCCGGAGATTGTGCTGTGCGCCACCGGTATTTTGATCATGGTAATCGACCCGTTCGTGGGAGCCGCGCGGCAGCGTGGCCTGGCCTACTTTGGATTGCTGGGCGCCGTGGGAGCGCTGGCTGCGGTGCGATTCGTATCCAGCGATCCGGGGTTGGCTTATAGCGGAGTGATTCGCGCTGACGCGTTCAGTATTTTCGTTCACGTGGTGGTGATCGGAGCGGCCGCGCTCGCGATTCTGGGCTCGGTGAATTATCTGGACGAGGAAGGATTGCAGCGCGGCGAGTATTACGCGCTCGTTTTGTTCGCGACGGCGGGAATGGGGATTCTGGCGGGCGCGAATGAATTGGTGACTGCTTTTGTGGGCCTCGAGATGAGTTCGATTTCGACCTACATACTTGCAGGATTCAGGCGGCGGGCACTCGCGTCGAACGAAGCATCGCTCAAATATTTTATCCTGGGATCTTTCGCGACGGCATTTTTCCTGTACGGAATCGCGATGACGTACGGCGCCACGGGAACGACGCGGATTGACTCGATCCAGGCTGCGTTCCAGACGACGCCGCCAGCGGGGCTTGCGATTCTGGGCCTGGGGCTGATGTTCGTGGGCCTCGGATTCAAAGTGGTGGCGGCGCCCTTTCAGATTTATGCGCCGGACGTTTACCAGGGCGCGCCCACACCGGTGACGGCGCTGCTGGCGTCGGCGCCGAAGGTTGCGACGTTTGCGGTGATGGTGCGGATCTTTTACGTGGCGTTCGGCGTTTCGAGCGATTTGTGGTTCTGGGCGATCTGGATTTCGGCTGTGCTGACGATGTGCATCGGAAATTTTGCGGCGCTGGTGCAGACCAACGTGAAACGGATGCTGGCGTATTCGTCGATCGCGCACGCGGGATACATTCTGGTGGCGTTCGCGGCGGCGACGGATCTGGGCGTGGCGGCGATTCTTTTTTATCTGGCGGCGTATGCGCTGATGAAGATTGGCGCGTTTCTGGTGCTGTCGCACCTGGGGCAGCAGGGCGAGAAGCGGCTCGAGATTCAGGATTATGCGGGGCTGGGTTCGAAGCAGCCGATTTTGGCGGCGTGCTTTTCGCTGTTTCTTTTCTCGCTGCTGGGGCTGCCGGCGACGGGCGGATTCCTTGGGAAGTTTTTCGCATTTCAGGCTGCGCTTGATTCGCGCATCGTTTGGCTGGTGGTGATTGCGGCGATTAATAGCGTGGTGGGGTCTTACTATTATTTGCGAGTGATTGTGGCGATGTACTTCTGGGAGCCTTCGAAGGACTACGTGCCGACGCCGGTTGCGCCGGCGCTCACGGTGGCGCTGTCGGTGTGTGCGGCCGGGGTGCTGTATCTGGGGGTTTTGCCCGGGCGAGTGCTGGCGCTGGCGAGGGCGGCGGCGGATTCGCTGGTCGTGCGCTAGCCTGGGCGCCTGAACGGGCACTTGAATAGATGAATGGCCACGCCTCCTGCCTTGAAATCCGAGTGAAAAACAGAAATAAAAAAACGCGATTTCTTCGCGATTAGAACGGGTGTCGGTTGTTTGTTTTGTGTGACTTACGGCGATTTCTAATCGCGGATTCGCGATTAGAAATTCGGGGGTGGGATAGGCGGAACGGCCGCTTTTGGCGGCTACTGGCCCTCCTGGGGGCGCATGTTGGTATTAGTACTCATCGGGTACCATTGTAACATAAAGTAACATCGGAGTCAAGGCGGCGGTGGCGGGCAGGGCTAAGGCAAAAGAGCCGGCTGGAAGCCGGCGGTACGAAGAGCGGCGGGGTGGCCGTGGACGGCGGAGCGGGCACGGTGGCCGAGTGAATTGAGGCGGAAAAGAAAAGGCCCGACGGCTCGTGTGAGCCGCCGGGCCTGAAGTTCGAACCTACCAGCCGACTTTGACGAAAACGATTGCCAGGGTGAACAGCACGAGGGTCTCGATGAACACGAGGCCTAGAATCATCGCGGTGCGGATAGCGCCGGCGGCTGCGGGGTTGCGAGCCATACCTTCGCAAGCGGCTGCAGCGACGCGCGACTGAGCGATCCCGCACGCGGCGGCGGCAATCGCCATCGAGAAGCCTGCGGCGATCACAATCCACTGCGCGACGTTCGCCGGGGGCTTTCCTGCGGCCGCGTCCTGCGCAAACGCGGGCATCGCAACCATCGCTGACGCCATACACATCAAAAGCAATCCTGCCAGTTTCTTCATCTTTTTCTCCCTTGTATGAGGCGCCGCCAGGCGGTGGCTCCCGACATCCTCAAGCAGCCGGGATCACACTGGTCGGCTATGAAGCCGGATGAATGCGTTTCTAGTGCTCTTCCGCCGTGGCCATACCGATGTACAGCGCGGGAAGAATGGTGAACACGAAAGCCTGCACGACAGCAACGAACAGGTGGAGCAATATGAATGCAACGGGCAAGGCTGCGGGGAGAACTCCCAATAAAATGCCGAGAGCGGGATGCGTATGCCCGACGCTAAGGGCCGGCGCGATAAAGAGTCCCAGGAAAATCATATAAATCAATTCGCTGGCGAAGATATTGGCCCACAAGCGGACGGTCAACGAGAGCAAGCGCGCCGTATGGCTGATGATTTCCACGGGGAAAATCAGGAACGAGAGCCACCAGACAGGTCCGGCGAAGTGTTTCGCATAGCCTACCGGTCCATGATGGCGCAGGCCCGCCAAATTATAGTAGCCGAAGGTGAGGAACGCACATGCGAGCGGGACGCTGGGATGACCGGTGGGCGACTCGAAAGCAGGAATCAGGCTGATGGCGTTGGCGAAAAGGATGAAGAACGAAATCGTGCCGACCATGGGAAGGTAGCGGCGCGCGTCGTGATCGATGTTGTCATCGAGGAGATCGCGAATCCCGACTCCCATGGAGTTGGTGAGAAACCCTTCGAGCACTTGTTGCGTGGCGCCGGGATGGTCTACGGAAATTCGAGGGCGCAGCCACAAAAAGAAAATGCCAGCGAGGACGCAGACGGCGAACGAACCGGCCACAAAGCTCGGAATGGGATAAGCCGGATTGTTCGGATGAACGTGCACGGCGGCGAGGAGCGCGGTGGCGGCTCCGCCGAAGAGCTTGTTTACCAGAACGGTCAACCAATCAATGTGCTCGTGCATTTGCTATTCAAACTCCGCCGGGACCATTTTTAAAAATTCAAGAACCTGAAACGACTTCGTAAATGCTGCCTACCAGAGCGCCCGCACCGAGGGCCAAAAGACCCACGATCAGGGAAATTACAGGGACTGCAAAGTAGTGAAATGTAACATAGATAGCGGCGGCCATCAACACGTAGCGGCCGGCGATTTTTACGTAAATCTGGAACGGAACGCGAGCCGCAGGACTTCCCTGCTGGGCCGTTGCCTGGCGTTCCAGCGCGATGAGCGCCTGATCGAGCCACCGGAAGTTCAGCCACGCGAGAATCGTTCCCAGAGCGACGCCAATGCCTGCCGGATGGGATTTCAGCGCGAACACAGCGATGGCGGCGGCAAATCCGAGAATCAGCGTTAGCCGGCTAATGCGCCGAGACGCCCGAATGCCCGTTTCATTGCTGGGATCGGCCGGAAGCATCGGTGTCATCCTTCCCCAGTCGACGGATCAGGTCGCGTACACCGACGGCAAAACCGATCGCGCCAAAGACGAGCATCAGGTACGGCTTGGTGTGCAGGTAGCGGTCGAGGAGGAAGCCGAAAAATCCGCCTACGAGCGCGCCGCCTACGATCAGAAACGGAAGCTCCATCGCGAGGGCTGCCTGGCGCGAGAATCCACCGTTCTTTCTTTGGGGCGGAGAAGGTGGCGAGGCCATGCGCGACCTCCGGGTCAGCGGCCGAACGGAGTAAAGGGCGCGAGGACGGAATATTTCGCGAAGAGCAGGAATTGCTCCGGGAAGATGCCGGCGGCGAGCGTGACGATGACCATCGCGGCGAGCGCGAATTTCTGGGCCCAGGACATGACGGGGTTGACGGGGTCGGTGGACTCGCGCACCCACATGGCTGCGACGAGGCGGAAGTAGTAGTAAACGGCCGGGAGGATGTAGGCGACCGAAACGATGGCGAGAATGTAGTGGCCCGTTTCGATGAGCGACCAGAACACCAGCAGCTTCGCAACGAAACCGGCGGTGGGCGGAATGCCTGCGAGCGAGAGCAGGAATATCAGCATCAGGATCGCGGCGCCGGGATTGCGCTGGATGAGGCCGTTGAGATCGTCGATATCGTCGCCGATTACGCCTTTGTGGCGCAGCACGATGATGACGGCGAATGCGCCGGTGTTAAAGAAAGCGTAAACGAGCAGGTAGAAGGCCATCGCTTGCAAGCCGCGCTGGTTGAGCGAGCCGTCCTTATTCACGGAGGCGACGAAGCCGAGAAGGATGTAGCCGACTTGCGTGATGGAGGAGTAGGCGAGGAGCCGCTTGACGTTGTTCTGGGTGATCGCGGCGATGGTGCCGACGGTCATCGAGAGAACTGCGACGGCAGCCATGAGCATGAGCCAGTCCACTCGAACGGGCCAGAAAACGGTGAGGAACAATCTGAGGAGCAACGCGAAACTTGCCGCTTTCGATGCGACGCTGACGTAGGCGGTGATCGAAGTGGGCGCGCCTTCGTACACGTCGGGCGCCCATTGGTGGAATGGAACGGCGGCGATCTTGAAGAAGACGCCGGCGGCTACGGTCGAGATGGCGAGGAAGATGAAAATGTCGCCGCCCGGGATTTGCATGTGGCGCTCGGCGAGGCGGGCGGAGATTACGTCGAGGTGCGTCGAGCCCGCGATGCCGTAGAGAATCGAGAATCCGTAGGCGAGGATGCCGGAGCTGAACGCGCCCATGAGGAGGTATTTCATGGCGGCTTCGTTCGAGCGGCGTTCGCGGCGGAGGAAGCCGGTAAGAACGTAAAAGCTGAGCGCCATCGTTTCAAGCGCGAGAAATAGAACGACGAGATCGTTGCCGCATGCGAGGAACATCATGCCGGCGGTGGCGAGTAGCATGAGGGCGTAGTATTCGCCGTGCTGCTCGCGTTCGAGCTCCATGTAGCGCACTGAAATCAGAATCGTAAGGGCGGTAGAGGCGAGAAACAGAAAGCCGAAGAACAGGAAGAACGGGTCGACGACGATGGTGTTGTCAAAGGCCGAATAGCGCTGCGATGCGGCGCCGAACATCAGCCAGAGCGAAATGCCGCTGAAGATAACGCCGAGCATGGCGGTAATTGCGTTCCAGCCTTTTTGCGCGGGCGTGAGGAAGAAATCGGTGAGCAGGATGGCGAGCGCGAAAAAGACAAGCATCGCCTCCGGTAGGACGAAGGAGAAGTCCGCGCGCGTCTGCTGAAGAACGGCTTGCCAATCCATCTACTTGACCTCGGGCTTTTTCGGGGCTGTCGGCGCTTTGGGCTCGGGAGCGGCCGGAATTGGAACGGTGTCGCCCATCGGCGGCGTCAAGGGATTATCCATCAACGCGGCTGGGACGGGCGGCGGGTAGTAGCCGGGATTCACGGTGCGGACGAGCCGCTCGACGGGCGCTTCGAGCACATGAAAGAGCGGCGCCGGATAAATGCCGATCCAGAACGCGAGAAAAACGAGCGGCATCAATGTGGCGTACTCGCGGCCGTTCAGGTCGGGAAGATTCTCGTTGAGCGGATTGGTGATGTTACCGAACATCACGCGCTGGTACAGCCAAAGTAGATACGCAGCGCCGAGCACGACGCCGATCACGCCCCAGGCAGCCCATTTCCAGCCGTAGACGGGCACGTCGAAGACGCCGCGAAGAATCGTGAACTCGCCGATGAACCCGTTCAAGAGCGGCATGCCAAGCGAGCTGAGCGTGACGATCAAGTAGACCGCCGCGAAATTGGGCATGGGCGTCGCGAGGCCGCCGAATTCGGAAATGAGCCGCGTGTGACGGCGTTCGTAAAGGACGCCCACGATCAAGAAGAGCGCGCCGGTGGAAATGCCGTGGTTGATCTGCTGGATGATGCTGCCGGAAAGTCCGAGCGGCGTGAGCGCAAAAATTCCCAGGGTGCAGAATCCCATGTGGCTCACGGAGGAATAGGCGATGAGCTTTTTCATGTCCTTCTGCATCATGCAGACGAGCGCGCCGTAGATGATGCCGATGAGCGAGAGGATGATCATGAAGTTGCGGTAATAATTCGTGGCATCGGGAAGCATGGGAACGGAGAATCGCAGGAAACCGTAGGTGCCCATTTTGAGCAGGACGCCGGCGAGGATGACGGAACCGGCGGTGGGCGCTTCCGTGTGCGCGTCAGGCAGCCAGGTGTGGAACGGAAACATGGGAACTTTAATGGCGAAGGCGAAGAAAAATCCCCAGAAGAGCCATTTCTGGAGCTGCACGGTGAACATGGGAACGGGCGAGTTCAGTACTTGCAGGATGCTGAATGTGTTGGCCTTGAAATAAATCGCGAGGATCGCGAGGAGCATCAGCACCGATCCAGCCAGCGTGTAGAGAAAAAATTTGATGGCGGCGTATAGGCGGCGCTCGCTGCCCCAAACGGCGATCAGGAAATACATCGGGACGAGCATGACTTCCCAGAAAACGTAGAAGAGAACGAAATCGAGCGACATGAAAACGCCGAGCATGCCGGTCTGGAGAAGAAGCAGGAGTATGTAATATTCCTTTTCGCGCTTCTGGATGGCGGACCAGGAGGAGAGAACGGCGATGGCGCCGAGAATCGTGGTGAGCATGACGAGGAGAAAGCTGAGGCCGTCAATGCCGAGTGTGTAGCGGGCTCCGATGGAAGAGATCCACGCGTGGTCAATGACGAACTGGAAACGCGGGGCGTCGGCGGATGTGTTGAAGCGCCAGAGGAGCGGCAGCGAAACGAGGAGGCCGAGGCAGGCGAAGAGGTTGCCGAGCCAGCGGTGGAGGTCTGGGCGCTCGCGCGGGATGAAGAGCAACAGAATCGCGCCGACGAGCGGCGTGAAGAGGATTACGTTCAAGATGTTGCTATCGGAAAGCATCCGTTCCCTCGCCTTTTTTATAGCGCTTGCGTTGCGGCACGACTGAAGTCGTGCCCTGACGAAATGCTAGTGCGCGACGATCGTGGCCTGACGCTAGCGCATGGCTTGATGGGCCAGGTGATAGTAGTAGGCCAGGAAGCCGATCAGGCCGATTACGATCAGGAGCATGTAACTTTGCACCAGGCCGTCCTGAATCATGCGGACTGGAATGCTCAGGAGCCAGACAATTCGCGCTCCCAGGCGGACCGAACCATCCACGATCCAGGTGTCCCACCACATCGAAACTTTGGAAATGAAGCGCGTGAGCCAGCCGGCGCCGTTGACGCCTGCGCCGTCGATCACGGTGCGATCGAACGCGCCGAGAGCGAGGCCGAGATCTTTGGCGCGATTCACGAAGAGCGAGTCGTAAATTTCGTCCACATAATATTTGTTGTAGACGAGGCGGTAGAACCAGCCAAGGCGATTCGCGATCATTTGCGGCAAGTCGGTGCGCTTGATGTAGAGATACCAGGCGGCGAGGATGCCGAGGACGACGAGACCTTCCGAGAGCAACATCAAATGAATTTCGCCGAGGCGCGAGCCGATTCCGGTGGCGGCTTCCGCGCGCAATTCGTGCGGCACGGCAACGACGGGCTCGAGGAAACGGATGAATGCGCTATTGCCGCCGAGAACTTCAGGCCAGGCCGTCCAGCCGCCGGCGATCGAAAGGCCCGCGAGAACTACCAGCGGGACGAGCATCGAGCGCGGCGATTCGTGGATGTGATGCTCGACGTCGTGGTCAACGCGCGATTGTCCGTGGAAGGTCATGAAGATGAGGCGGAACATGTAAAAAGCCGTCATGCCGGCGGTGAAGTAGCCGATGGCCCAGAGGAGCGCGTCTTTTTCGTAGGCTTTGCCGAGGATGAGGTCTTTGCTCAGGAATCCAGCGAACGGGAAAATTCCCGCGATGGCGAGCGTGGCGATGAGCATCGTCCAATACGTGACGGGGATTTTTTTCGAGAGCGCGCCCATTTTGCGCATGTCCTGCTCGCCGGATAGAGCGTGGATCACGCTGCCGGCGGCGAGGAAGAGCAAACCTTTGAAAAAGGCGTGGGTCATCAGGTGGAAAATTCCGGCGGTGAAAGCGCCGACGCCGCACGCGAGGAACATGTAACCGAGTTGCGAGACGGTGGAATAGGCGAGAACTTTCTTGATGTCGGTTTGAACGACGCCCATCGAAGCGGCGAAGAGCGCCGTGACGGCGCCGACGGTGGCGACGACGGCCATCGCGGCGGGCGCGAGCTGGTAGATGGCGCTGGTGCGCGTGACCATGTAAACGCCGGCGGTGACCATCGTAGCGGCGTGGATCAGCGCGCTTACCGGCGTCGGCCCTTCCATCGCGTCGGGGAGCCAGACGTAGAGCGGAATCTGCGCGGATTTGCCGGTGGCGCCAACGAAAAACAAGAGCGCGATGGCGACGATGCGCGGGTCACCCATTTCGAAATTTCCGCGCGCGAGTGCCGGGCCGATATCTGCGAAGTTGATGGTGCCGAGGAGCGCAGACGTCAGGAAAATACCGAGGAGGAAAGCGGCGTCACCGATGCGGTTCACGATGAACGCTTTTTTGCCGGCGTCAGAGGCAGATTTCTTGTGGAAGTAGAACCCGATGAGCAAGTAGCTGCAGGTGCCGACGCCTTCCCACCCGACGAACAGCAGCAGGAAATTATTCGCCAGTACCAGCATCAACATCGCGAACATAAACAAATTCAGATAGCCGAAGAAACGGTAGTAGCCGCCTTCGTGCGCCATGTATCCGGTGGCGTAAATGTGGATGAGCAGGCCGACGCCCGTGACGATCAGGATCATCACGGCGGAAAGCGGGTCGAGCTGGAAGCCCCAGTCGGCGACGAATCTGGCCATGCGGCCGTCGAGCATGTGATACGGGACAGCGGGAATCCATTCGAAAAGAACGTTGAAGACCTGACGGCTTCCCTGCGGGAGCGAGAGAAGTTGCAAAAAGCCGCCGGCGGAAAAAATGAACGAAAGGGCCACGCTGCCGACGCAGAGCGCGTTGACCGCATCGTTCTTCAGCTTGCGGCCGGCGAATAGCATCACCGCCGCCGTGACGAGCGGAAACATCGGGATCAGCCAGATGTGCGCGAGGAAGAATGGGAGATTGGCTGTCATCGACGCGTCCCTGGAGCGATTTTCACCATTTCAGCATGTCCATTTCGTCGGCGAGAACCGTCTCGCGATTGCGGAAGAATGCCAGGATGATGCCCAGGCCCACGGCGGCTTCAGCGGCCGCGTCGGTGATGATGAAAATTGCGAATACCTGTCCATCGACGGAGCCGAAGTGGTGCGAGAAGGCGACGAGGTTGATGTTCACCGCGTTCAGGATCAGCTCGATGGACATGAGGACAATGATCACATTGCGGCGCGTGAGCACGCCGACGACGCCGATCGTGAATAGCGCCAGGCTCAAAATCAGATAATACTCCGTGGGAATCATCACACTCTCCGCTTGGCCATCACGACGGCGCCGATCATCGCGACGAGGAGCAGAATCGAAGCGATTTCAAACGGCAGCATGTAGTGCTGGAAAATCGCATCGCCGATTGCTTCGGTGTTTCGCGCCGGCATCGTGAGAGCCGGGTTCGAGAGATTGAAGCCGCCGCGCGCAATCCAGAGAGCGAAGAACACCTGAGCCGCGAGTACCACGGCGAGGACTCCGGCGACATATTTCTGCCGATTGAACTGCACCTGGCGCAGCGCGACGTCAAGATTGACCAGCATGATCACGAAAACAAACAGAACCATGATGCCGCCGACGTAGAGAATTATCTGGACGACAAAAAGGAATTCGGCCTGGAGCTGGAGAAAGATTCCGGCGGTGGCGAGAAGCGCGGAAATCAGGAATACCGCGCCGTGGACGATGTTGCGGCGCGTCACCATCAGGATCGCGGAGGCGATCGCGAGCGCGGAAAAGAAAAAGAACAAAATTCGGTCGAGGATCATAGGTCCGTATCCGCCGCATGCAGCGCCGGCTGCGGATTCTCATCGTCGCTCGCGAGCCACATCGCGACGCCTAAAGTCACCAGCGTCATCAGCACCATCGCCCAGAACGGATTCCATCCCATTTCCTGGCGCAGGATGAGGGCGATGCCTACAGAGATCACGTTCACGAGCGCCAGAGGAATCAGGAAGCGCCAGCCGAGGCGCATGAGTTGGTCAAAGCGGTAGCGCGGAAACGTAAACCGGAACCAGAGAAACGCGTAGAGGTACGCGATTACTTTGGCCATGAACCAGAACGCGCCGTGCACTCCGGCCATCACCGTGGGCGAGGCGAAGAGGGTCGCTGCCATTGCGACCGCCAGCAGGAAACACAATCCACCGAATGCCGCCATCACCAGCTTCTGAATTTGCACCGGCTGCTTCGGCGCGAGGTAAAAGCAATAGAGCGCCGCGCCAAGAAAAACGAGCGCGGGGAGCACATCGAAAAATTCAAGCGACGTTCCCGGGAAATGGTCGTGCCAGCGCGCGAACGGACGGAGCCAGCCGCCGAGGAAAAGCGTAGTGGCGATTCCGGCGACGATAATCATATTGGCGTATTCGGCGAGGAAATAGAGCGACCAGCGGAAGCCGCTGTATTCGGTCATGTAACCCGCGACGAGTTCGGATTCGGCTTCGGGAAGGTCGAAGGGCGCGCGATTCGTTTCCGCGATCGAGCCGACCATGTAGATGAAGAAGCCGACGGGCACGGAAAAAATAAACCAGGTGCCCTGGTCGTATTGCGCCTGCACGATTTCCTTCATCGAGAGCGAGCCCGCGAGCAGCAGCGCGGAGACAAGGCCAAGGCCGGCAGCAGTTTCGTAGCTGACCAATTGCGCGGCGCTGCGCATCGCGCCAAGGAGCGAATAGTGGCTGTTGGACGCCCAACCGCCGAATACGATGCCGTAAATTCCGAGCGAGCTGATCGCAAGGATGAAGAGCAAACCAACGTTGAGGTCGGCGATCTGAAATGCGGGTCCGATCGGAAGCGCGGAGTAGGCCAGCAGCGCCATCGTGACGCTGACGAGCGGCGCCATCCAGAACATAAACTTGTCGGCCTTCTCGGGGATGATGTCTTCTTTGAGGAGAAGTTTTACGGCGTCGGCAATCGGCTGCAGCAATCCATGCGGCCCAACGCGCATCGGCCCGAGACGCGCCTGCATATCGGCCATCACCTTGCGTTCGAGCAGGACGATATAACCGGCGAGAAGGGGAAGGACGGCGACGATCACGACCGCGTATACGACGGGAAGCACGAAAGGCGCGATCGACGATGGAATCAGGTGGCCCATTAGCGGTCCACTTCCCCGAGCACGATGTCAATCGTGCCGATGATCGCGACGACGTCTGCGACGAGCGCACCCTGCGCCATTTTCCGGAACGCCTGCAAGTTGATGAACGACGGCGGACGAACCCGCACGCGATAGGGCTGCGTGGTGCCGTCGCTGACGATGTAGTAGCCGAGTTCGCCCTTGGGCGCTTCAATCGAGTGGTACACCTCACCCGGCGGCGGCTTCAAAACTTTGCCGACTTTGCCGAGGATTGGGCCGGAAGGAATATTTTCGACGGCTTGCAGGCAGATGCGGTTCGATTGCCGCATCTCTTCCATGCGGACGATGTAACGATCGTAAGTGTCGCCCGTCTCGCGCGTGGGAATATCGAACTCGTATTGATCGTAAGCGGCGTACGGCATCGCTTTGCGCAAATCCCATTTCCTGCCGCTGGCGCGGAGAACGGGTCCGGTGACGCCAAGCGCAATCGCATCTTCGGCGGAAATGATTCCCACGCCCTTGGTGCGGCCCACCCAGATGCGGTTCTCTGTCAGCAGCGTCTCGTATTCGGCGACTTTCTGGACGAAATCGTTGCAGAAGCGCTTCACGTCCTCTTCAAAGCCGTCGTAGGTTTCGTACTGCAGGCCGCCGATGCGGAAGGCGTGCGTGGTAAGGCGCGCGCCGCAATACTTCTCGAAGATTTTCAGGATTTCTTCGCGCTCGCGGAAACAATAGAAAACCGGCGTGAGCGCGCCGATATCGAGCGCATGAGTGCCGAGCCAGAGCAAGTGGCTGGCGATGCGCTGCAGCTCGGTGAGAATCGTACGCACCACGCGCGCGCGAACCGGCGCTTCCGTTCCCAGCAGCTTTTCGACCGCTTCGCAGTAGCCAAGGCCGTTCGAAACGGCAGCGACATAGTCCATGCGATCCACGTACGGCGCGAATTGCTGGTAGCTGCGATGCTCTGCGATTTTTTCGACGCCGCGGTGGAGGTAGCCAATGATGCACTCGGAATCAACGACGCGCTCGCCGTCGAGCTTGAGCTTCACGCGCAGCACGCCATGCGTCGAGGGGTGTTGCGGCCCCATGTTGAGGATAATTTCGTCGGCGCCCAGCACGGTGGTGCTGACGGTTGAGAGTTCGTGTGTGCGTCCGTTCGTCATTCGGTGTCTATTGCCCGCTCTCGATACCGAGATTTTCGCGGACCCAGGCGGTGTCCTGTTTCAAGATGTCGTAATCCTTGCGCAGCGGATGCCCCTGCCACTCGTCCGGCATCAGGATTCGTTTCAGGTCGGGGTGGCCTTCAAACACGATCCCGAACATGTCGAAGCATTCGCGTTCGAGCCAATTTGCCACAGGCCAGATTTCGCAGAGGCTGGGCACTGGCTCGGTTTCAGCGGCGTGCGCTTTCAAGCGCAGGCGCTCGTTTTTCGGAAACGAGTAAAGGATGAGCACCACGTCGAAGCGCTTTTCGCGCTTGGGCCAGTCAACGGCGGTGAGGTCGTCGAGCATGTCGAATTTTTCTTCGTCGCGGCAATAGCGCGAGATTTCGCGGAGCTGATCGGCCGCAACGAGCACAATCGCCTGTTTGCGGTCCTGAGTGGCTTCTTTTATCGCGTCGCCAAAGCGCGCTTTCAGGCGCTGAATGAGCTCGTTGTCGAGCGGAGTGGGGCCTTCCTTCGGCGGCGGAGGCGCGGCAGGAGGTTTGGGCGGCGCGGCGGCTGCAGGAGCGCCTGGCGCGGCTGGCTTGGCCGGAGCTGCAGGCTTCGGCGGAGTGGCGGCACCTTCTGCTGGAGTTTTGGGGGAAACGGAAGCGCCTTCCGCTGCCGCTTTCGGCGGATCGGCGGGTGGTTTGGGAGCCGGCGTTTTTTCCGAGGGATCGTTAGCCATCGTTTCGATCGGCTGCATTCGCCGAAGCGCAGAGAGCAAACTCGCTCCATCGCTCGCGAGCAGCCCGCCTTTTTAACACACCCCAAAAAACAGCGTCAATGCATTCGGACAGATATTTCAGGCCGGCTCAGACCCAGTCGAGCGCGCCCTTGCGGTAGAGCCAGACGTATCCGACCAGCAAAATCCCGAGAAAGACGAGCATGGTCAGCAGCCCGTACATGCCGAGCTGGCTGTATTTGATCGCCCAAGGGAAAAGAAAAATTGTTTCCACGTCGAAAATAACGAAAAGGATCGCGACAATATAAAAACGGACGGAGTAGCGCCCGCGCGAAGTGCCTTCCGGGGGCACGCCGCACTCGTACGGCTCAAGGCGCGCACCAGTCGACTTCATGTCCGGGCGAATATATTTGAAAACGATTAGCGACACGGCTGGAAAAGACGCCGCGAGGAGAGCGTAAATCAGAATCGGAATGTATTGGCCCGGCATCGCCGAATGAACGCGTCATCCTAACACACAGCGCAACCGGCAGCCAATGCCATCCGGCGTTCGAATTGTAACGTCGCGCTAAATGCCTGACGTCTTGCCTTGCGACAGAGGTTTGTAGACGAGACCGATCACGAGGCCAACAACGAGCCAACCGATGAACCTGCCCGCCGCCATGAAGAGCGCCAGCCTCGCGCCAATGTTCATCGTCACATACTCATCGGCAACGACCGCGAAGACGATGAAAACTCCGATCAGCGCGCCGAAACGCAGGCCTTCCCGCGCTCCGGAACCGCCTTCGTAACCTTTCGCATAAATCGCGGCGAGAATAATAATCGCAATCAACGTCGCAGCGATGCCCACCGGGAAATAACTCATGATCGCTTCGCGCGACCGGTAAACGTTTTCGTACGGCCTGTACTCCTTCGCGATCAGCCCACCCGAGATCACGCCGCCGCACACGAAATACGCGACCCAGCCGGCGATCCCTGCAAGCACAATGCGTCCGTAGTTCATCTCGGCGTCCTCCGATTGCTGGAATCTGTGCTCCGCAACACAGGACGACTCATGCGATCTTGCCGCCCAGAAATTCTTCGAGCCTCGCGAACGATTCTTGCGTTCCCTGCGAAACGATCCTGACGAGATTTTCGTCCGGGAATCCCGATTGCGTCAGGACCACCTTCGTCTGATTTCCTTGCGCGACGAATTCAACGGTAACGGTCGTCGTGGCAGGTCCGAGATCGACATGGTAAACGATTTTTTCAGGCACCACGATCTCGTCGTAAACGCCTCGAATCGTGTGTTCGCCGGCACCCTTTATGAACAACTTTTGGGTGAAGCCGCCGCCCACCCGAAAATCCATTTTCACCTCGACTTTCGTCGAGTCGTTGCAGCCGGACCAGCGCTCCAGCAGTTCCTGCCGGCTCCACGCTGCGAAAACCTTCTCGCGCGGAGCATTGAATACTCGCGTGATCTGAACCTGATCGCTGCTGATTTTCACGTCGGATTTCATCGTCTCTTGTCCTTTCGCTTCCCCTCGTGCGATTCACTCGCGAGAAGTTCGTCGAGAGCATCGAATCTGGAATCCCACACCGCCGCACACCGCGTAAACCACTTCTGAGCTTCTCTTAACCCGGCGGCTCGAGCGCGAATGAGATGTAATCGACCCGTCCGCCGGCGCTGGATGAGTTTCGCCTGTTCAAGCACGTGAAGGTGGCGCGAGATCGCCGGAAGCGAGATCCTGAACGGCCGGGCCAGCGCCGTCACCCGGGTTTCCCCGCGTCCTGCAAGGCGCTGCATGATGCGTCGCCGTGTGGGATCGGCTAGGGCTGCAAACACCGCCGAAACTTTCGTTTGATTGTTAACCACGACGTTAAATATATGTATCGACGCAAGCGAATGTCAAGCAATAGTTAACCTGCGCGTTAAATATAACGTGCCCACTTGACAGGCCCCAGCCGAGGCGGCAAGAATCGGCGCGCTGCTTTTCATGACTACCGATTCAAACCAGATGACCGTGGCAGGACGAGCCGGTTCGCGTGCCGGACAGCACATTTTGAAAGTGTCCGGGCCGATTAAATATGGCGCGCTCG
The DNA here is from genome assembly GCA_963711875.1 of uncultured Acidobacteriota bacterium. Lineage (GTDB taxonomy): Bacteria > Acidobacteriota > Terriglobia > Acidiferrales > UBA7541 > Palsa-295. The sequence goes on along the minus strand of CAVQFW010000006.1, from coordinate 626,698 downwards.
AACCGCTGCAGGAAGCAATTCAAGCGGCACCCGCTCAGGGGCTGATTCTTGACCTCACCGACGTGCCGTACGTGGACTCGTCCGCCGTCGGAGTTCTCGTCCAGGTCTATGTGAGTTGCCGCAAAGCGCAGCGCAAGCTCGCGCTCGTGGGCATGAGCGGACGCGTGCGGAACGTGCTGCATCTCGCGAGCGTAGATTTACTTTTCACCACGTTTGACAGCTTGCCCGAAGCCGAAGAAGCCCTTCAGAATTAATCACCGCGGATTGATTCGAGCATCGTGCGCTCATTCTTTGGGCCGCGGCTGCGCTCGAGCGGCGGCAGGAAGCGTTCATGCGAAGCTTCCAATTTGAAAGTGCGGAGTTCTAGTGGCGGGCGCCGTGAACCACGTCCACAGCGTGCGGGAGCAGGCTTGCGATTGCGTTGAGTGATTCGACAGCGCCAGTGGGGCTGCCGGGAAGATTGACGATGATGGTTTTTGCGCGAATGCCGGCGATACCGCGCGAAAGCAGCGCGCGCTCCGTGGATTTTCGGCCTTCGGCGCGCATGTGCTCGGCGAAACCCGGGATCAACCGCTCGATGGCTGCAAGTGTTGCTTCCGGAGTGACGTCGCGCGGGCCGACGCCCGTGCCGCCCGTGGTCAAAATCAGATCCACCGCGCTATCGGCCGCATCGGCCGCTTTCTTCAAGAAAGCCTCGATTGCGATGCGCTCATCCGCGAGCACGGCTACCGATACGGTTTCCCATCCGAGTTCCCTGCACCGCGCGACGACGGCGGGTCCGGAGCGGTCTTCGTATTTTCCGGCCGCAACCGAATCGCTGATTGTGAGAATGGAGACTCGCATAGGCTCGTCAGGTGAACTATTTCTCTGCGGCTGTGGCGCCCTCTTCTGTGCCGTCCCGCTGCTGCTCGTCCATCAGGCGTAACGCTTCCATCAAAAGGCCGGTGGTGGTGCGGGAAATTGTGGAGCGCGACGGCCCGGCATTGAAATCGATTTCGAACTCGCCATCCGGCCAGCGCACCGATTCGTAGACAGCGGCTTCGCCTTCGAGTTTGCCGAGTTTCGCGTCGGTGCACTGCCCCGAAGAAAAGAAAAGCTCGCCGGTCTCGTCGGCGCGGCGAATCGTCAGGCGGCAGGATTTCTGGCCCATTTCGAGCGACTGCATCAGGTCGAGAATGCTCATCTCTTCGAGGCGGCCCTGGATGACTCCTGGACGAACGGCGCGATTCTGCAACTTTTCGAGCTGCAAGCGGTCGATTACTTTTTTTGCGCGGCGCACGACATCCTTCAGGAAAAACGGCTTCGGAATAAATTCTTCGACGCCCTCAACGATCGGGCGCAATTTTTCCTCGATGTCGCTGCGGCTGGCCAGAAAGATGAACGGGATCTGTTTCGTCTGCTGGCGGGTGCGGAGCTTTTCGTAAAGCTGCCGGCCGTCGAGCCCCGGCATGCGGTAATCGCAGACGACCAGATCGGGCGGCTCGTCCACGATACGGAGCAGCGCATCCGCGCCATCGGCGGCTGCGCGCGCATCGCAATGCGGCGCGAGCCCCTTCATGAGCAAGTCGAGAACGAGCGCGTTATCGTCGACGACCAGCACTTTGACATCTTTAATGGGCGTCATTTTTTCTTTTTCGCACGCACTGCGGAGCGAATATACAAACCGCTGCGGCCGCCGGACTTTTTCAAGAGATGCACATCCGTAATTTCAATGCCGCGTTCCAGCGCTTTGCACATGTCGTAAATTGTGAGCGCCGCGACGGAGGCGGCTACGAGCGCTTCCATTTCGACGCCGGTTGGGCCGGTGGCTGTCGCTTCGGAAGTGATCTCAATTCCATTCTGGCATAGCTTCGCGCTCACATCCACGTGCGTCAATGCGATGGGATGACAAAGAGGAATCAGCTCGGAAGTGCGTTTGGCGGCGGTGATTCCGGCGATGCGCGCAATTTCGAGTGGATTGCCTTTGGGCGATTTGAGCCGCCGCAGGCTCGCGACGGTGGCGGGAAGCATGTGTACGAAGGCGTGCGCGACGGCTGTTCGCGCTGTCGAGGCTTTGGCGGTGACGTCCACCATTTTCACGCGGCCCGTTTTGTCGTAGTGCGAAAGTTTTTTCATGGCGCCGCGGTGCAAGCCTACTCCTCGACCGTTAAAATATTCCTCGCCGGGGGAGCACGTCCACCCAATCGCCTGCGGCGAGCTTCAGATTCGATTCGTGAACCACGAGATAGCAATTTCCGCGCACGACGGCGCCGACGTCACCCGATCCCTCCCACGGCAGCAGCGCCACCGAGGGTTCGCCGCTCGGCCACGTGACGCGCGCGGGGAGAAAATGCGTGAGCGCAGATTTTAGCTCGATGGGGTGAACGAGCTTCGCCTTGTAGAAAGGCAGCGGGTCGGGCTTGTGGCCGCTCATCAGCTCGATCGCCGGCACAACGAGCAGCTCGAACGTGACCATCGTCGAAACGGGATTTCCCGGCAGCCCGAATGCCGGCTTTTCGTGGCACCAGCCGAAAACGGCGGGCTTGCCGGGCCGAATCGCGATCGCGTCGAAAAAAAATTCAGCGCCAAACTCTCGCAGGACCTGTTCCACGAGATCGTATTTGCCCACGGAGACGCCGCCCGTGAGCACGATCATGTCGGCTTCGACGCCTTTTTCGATCAGCGCGCGAAGCTTTCCGATTTCGTCCGGCGCGCTTCCCAGCATCACGGGTTCGCCGCCGGCCATCGCTACTTGTGCGGCGAGAGAAACGCTGTTGCTGTTGCGAATTTGAAATGGGCCGGGCGCCTGCTCGACAGCAACGACTTCGTCGCCCGTCGAAAGAATCGCAACGCGCGGCCGGCGAGTCACCGCCAGTTGCGCGCGTCCTACTTGCGCCGCCATCGCAAGTTCCGGATAGCCGAGGCGATCGCCGCGCGAGACCACCACCTCACCCACACGCGACTCGCTTCCGGCCAGCACGAAATTTCGTCCCGTCTGCGCCGCGTTCTGCAGGACGACGTGATTGTCTTCCACGCGCGCAAATTCTTGCATTACCACGGTATCGGCTCCGCGCGGCACCGCCGCTCCCGTCATAATCTGCACGCAAGTGCCGGCGTCTACAGTGCCATTGAACGCCACACCTGCCCGGCTCTCGCCAATCAGGCGCAATTTCGTGCCGGGATGCGCGGCATCGGCGGAACGCAGCGCGAATCCGTCGCGCGTGGAGCGATTGAAGGGCGGGTAATTACGGTCGGCGGAAATATTTTCGGCGAGGACGCGGCCGAGCGCGATGGCAGGATCGTTCGCGAAATTTACGCTCTCGGTTTGCAGACGGCCCATGCGCGCGCGAACGATTTCGATGACTTTGGCACGCGCCGATTCGTAAGAGAGCATCGCGGCCTACAGCCAGGAGGCGAGTTTCGTGCCTCTCGGGACAATCGTGGCGTCGCGTTCCGGACCGGTGGAGATCATTCCAATCTCGACCTGAAGATGATCGGAAATAAAATTCAGATAATCGCGAGCGGCGGTCGGCAGTTCCTTCACGTCGCGAATGCCGGGTGTGGGTTTGCGCCAGCCCGGAAGGGTCTTGTAATCCGGTTCGACCAGCGAGAGCGTTTCGACGTCGGGAGGCATTTCCGTGATTGGCTGGCCTTTGTAACGATAGCCGGTGCAAACTTTAATTTCAGGCTGAGCGTCGAACACGTCGAGCTTGGTCACGACAAACGAATCGATTCCGTTGATCATTTTCGCGTAGCGCAGCACGGGCAAATCGAGCCATCCGCAGCGTCGCGGGCGTCCCGTGACGGCGCCGAATTCATTGCCGCGCTCGCGCACGGCCTGCGCGTCCAGGTCCGGCATCTCCGTTGGAAACGGTCCGCTGCCGACGCGCGTCGTGTAAGCCTTCGTCACGCCGACCACTCCCGTGAGCCGCGTGGGCGCCACGCCAAGGCCCGTGGCTACGCCGCCCGAGGTTGCGTTTGAGGACGTGACGTACGGATATGTGCCGTGATCAATATCGAGCATCGTTCCCTGCGCGCCTTCGAAGAGCACCGATTCGCCTTTGTCGAGCGCCGCGTTCAGCAGTTCGGTGGTGTCAATCACCAGTCCGCGCATGTGCGCTGCCAGCTCAAGATATTGTTCGAGCAGGCCGGCGGTTTCGAGAGGATGCCCGTAGGTGGCGTGGCTGATCGCGTTCTTTTCCAGGATTACGCGCTCGAGTTTCTCGCGGAAACGATCCGCATCCAGCAGATCGCACATCCGGATTCCGCGGCGCGCCATCTTGTCTTCGTACGCAGGGCCAATCCCGCGCGACGTGGTACCGATTTTCGCAGCGCCGCGTGCGGACTCCGCGGCTTTGTCCATTTCGCGATGATACGGAAAGATCAAATGAGCGCGATTGCTGAGAAACAATCGCCCGCGCACTTCGATTCCGGATTTCTTTAAATTTTCGAGTTCCGCCACGAGCGCGGCAGGATCGACGACCGTGCCCGGCCCGATCACTGCCTTCTTCCCGGGGCGCAGAATGCCGCTGGGAATCAGCTGGAGGACGTAGCGATGGCCGTCGAAAATAACGGTGTGCCCGGCATTGTGGCCGCCGGCGTAACGCGCGATGTAATCGAACGAGGAGGCCACATAGTCAACGACCTTACCCTTCCCTTCATCGCCCCACTGCGCGCCAACTACGACAACTGCCTTCGTCGCAGGCTTGTTCATCTCCAGGACCGCCCTCCCGGACACTTGGTGGCTTTTTCAAACCGCACAATCCCCCGCCAAATTCACACTTGAAGCCTTACAGGAAGGATGCTGCAGCAATAACCGTAAACCATCGTACGCCGCGCTTGGGCCGAAGGCAAGCGCCTCACGAGGGAGCATCAGCGGCAGCAACAGTCGATCGCGTGGTCGTTGACCATGCCGGTGGCTTGCATGAACGCGTAGCAAATCGTCGACCCGACGAAACGAAATCCGCGGCGCTTCAAATCCTTGCTCATCGCTTCCGATTCGGCTGTGCTCGCGGGAAGCCGCTGCGACGAAGTCCACCGGTTGATCTTGGGGCGCCCCTCGACGAACTGCCAGATGTAGCTGTCGAAGCTGCCAAATTCTTTCCGCACGGCGAGGAATGCTTTGGCGTTCGAAATCGTGGACGCAATCTTGAGCCGGTTGCGGACGATTCCGGCATCGGCCATCAACGCGCGGACTTTCTTCGCGTCGTAGCGCGCAATCTTCGCGGCGTGGAAGCGGTCGAATGCGCGCCGATAATTTTCGCGCTTGTTGAGAATCGTCTCCCAACTCAAACCGGCCTGCGCGCCTTCGAGAATCAGAAACTCAAACAGCACGCGATCGTCGTGAACGGGCACACCCCATTCCTTGTCGTGATACTCGATCATCAGCGGGCTGGTAGCCCAGCGGCACCGCTTCACGGCCGCAGCTTTTCGAGCCATGTCCCATTCACCTCGCCTGAATCCAGCACCCAAAAAGAAATGCTCGCGAGCTTCCGCCACAGCTCGCGAGCGTCATCGCACCGTCAATTTCGAATCGGGATCGCGCCTAGGAAAGGTGGCGCTCGAGGACCTTGACGATCTGCTCTTTGGGCACCGCCCCGACGATCTGCTCGGCCACTTGCCCGCCCTTGAACACGAGCAGCGTGGGGATGCCGCGGATGTTGAATTTCCCGGCGGCATTGATGTTTTCATCCACATTGAGCTTTACCACTTTCAGCTTGCCGGCGTTCTCGCGGGCGATCTCTTCGACCGTGGGCGAAAGCATGTGGCACGGGCGGCACCAGTCCGCCCAGAAATCAACCATCACGGGCTGCGTCTTGCTCGCCTCGATCACGTCGGCCTGAAAGTTTGCATCATTTACTGCTTGAATGTTGTCTGCCATTTTTTTCCCTTGTGCGCGAACACAGGCCTATTCCGCTGACCTCTGCCTGGGAATCCGCGCTATGGTTTAGATGATCCAACTCCCCGAGGGATTCTGGAACGTTTAGCCGCCTCATACAGCGTGACATACGCCGCTGCCGAAGCCTTCCACGAGAAATCTTTGGCCATCCCGTTGGACTGGATGGTGCGCCACACCTTCGGTTCCTTGAAAGCTTTCAGCGCCGCGCGCACGCACTGCAACAGCGCCTTCCCGTCGTATTCATCGAATTTGAACCCGGTCCCGTGCCCCGTCTTTGAATCGTAATTCTGAATCGTATCATCCAGGCCGCCGGTGGCGCGAACAACCGGAACAGTACCATAACGCAGGCTGTAGATTTGATTGAGTCCGCAAGGCTCGTAGCGCGACGGCATCAATATCATGTCCGCGCCCGCATCGATTTTATGAGCCAGCGGTTCGTCGTAGCCGATTCTTACGGCCGCTCTCGTCGGAAAGTGTTCCGCAAGCGCCTGGAAAAATGATCTCGTATTCCGGCTGGCCCGAACCGAGCGCAACGATCGCGACATTCTCTTTCATCAGCTCGTTCGCCACTTCCGCGATCAGATCGAATCCCTTTTGGTCGACGAATCGCGAGACGATGCCGATCACCGGCCGGTCCATATTTTCCGCGGGCAGCCGGAACGTTTCGAGCAGATTTTTCTTGCAGGCTTTCTTGCCGTCAAGATTGTGCACGGAATAATTTTGCGCGATGAGCGTGTCGGCCTCGGGGCTCCAGATCGAGTAGTCGACGCCATTCAGGATGCCCACGAGGCGGTCGGCGCGGCTGCGAATCACGCCGTCGAGACCCGGCTCCGTATTCCGGCGTTTGAATTTCCTTCGCGTAACGGCGGCTCACGGTCGTGAGGTAATCCGCGAAAAGTATGCCGCCCTTCAGATAGTTCACGTTTCCGAAGAATTCGAGCCCGTCCATTGTGAAAAGCTCGTCGGGCAGGCCGATGCGGCGCATGGCAGCCGGCGGAAAGAGGCCCTGATAGGCGATATTGTGAATCGTGAAGACCACGGGAATCGAGCGCACGTTGGGGTCGTTTGCATATTGGGTGCGCAGCAGCACCGGAACGAGCGCCGCCTGCCAGTCGTGGCAATGCATCACGTCCGGCAGCCAAACGCGCTTCATGAATTCGATCGCTGCGCGCGATAATTCCGCAAATCGCTCGGCGTTGTCCGCATATTCGCCGGATTTATTGCCATACAGGCCGTCGCGATCGAAAAATTCCGGATCGTCGAGGAAGTAGTAGCGCACGCCCGCCACGGCCGCGCCTTCGGCCAGGGCGGGAAATCGCAAAGTATCGCCGAGCGGAATCGTCAAGCTCGAAACGATTGTGGACGCGATTTTATTGCCGCGATAGCGCGGGAGAATCACGGCGACTTCGTGGCCCATCTCCGAGAGCGCTTTCGGTAGTGCTTCGACCACGTCGGCCAGGCCGCCCGTTTTCGAATACGGAAGCGCTTCGGAGGCAACAAACAGGATTTTCATCGAGCTTTCGTCATCCTAAAAAACGGTAACGGAACGCCGGAAGTTCGTCAAGCGGGCTTCCGCCTGGTTTCCATCCGCCCGATTCCTGAACAATTGTTGCTACACTCGGCAGCACCATGGCGCGACAACGGATGGGCCAGCACTTCCTGCGCGATCTGGGCTGGCGAAAACGCATTCTCGCTACGCTCCCACTGAACCCGGGCGACACCTGGGTTGAAATCGGCGCTGGACATGGCGAGATGACGCAGCTGCTGGCCGGGAAAGTGCGGCGCGTAATCGCAATCGAAGGTGATCCGCAACTTGCCGACGGACTGCGCGAGCGGATGAGCGCGGAACCCGGCGCATGGCCGGGTGTAGAGATAATTTCAGGCGACGTGCTAACGCAGGATCTGGCGAACCTTGCAGGTAGCGAGCGATTTCGCGTCTACGGCAATCTGCCGTACTACATCACCTCGCCGATTTTGCACCAGCTTTTCGGCTGCGCGGACCTGCTTCGCTCGATTCACATCGTCATTCAACTCGAAGTCGCCGAACGCATCGTGGCGCGGCCCGGACGGCGCGAATACGGCTATCTCTCCAGCGCGTGCCAGTTCTACTCCGTTCCGAAGATTGCGCTGCGTTTGCCGCCAGGAGCATTTCGCCCGCCGCCGAAAGTGAAATCGGCGCTCGTTGGGATGGCCCTCCCGGGCGAGCGCGCGAATCTCTCTGTGGGCGATGCGAACGAGGAACGGCGCTTCCTCGAATTTGTGCAGAGATGCTTTAGCCAGAAGCGAAAAACGCTGCGGAACAATTTGCGCGAGCTGGCATCGGACGAAGAGATTCACGCGGCGCTCGCTGCGCAGGGGTTGCGATCGGACGCGCGGGCGGAGCAGCTTTCGCTTACGCAGTTTGCGGCGCTGTTCGGGCGGCTATCGGCGAGGACTACTTAGAATCTTCGACGATCGCCATCAAGCGGTCAGGAAAATCTGTCATCACGCCGTCCGCGCCCACGGAAATTACGCGGCGCATCTCTTCCGCATCATCCACGGTCCATGTGGCGAGCAGCAAATCGGCGCGATGCGCCTGCTCCACGAATTCGTGCGTCACGAGTTTCGCTTGCGGACAAAGCTGGCGCGCGCCTACATCGAGCGCCTTTCGCACCGCATCCGCCTGCGTCCCTTCGTCAATCAGCAGGCCGGTCATGATGGACGCATCCAGTTTGCGAACGCTTTCAATCGCACTGGCGTCGAACGAAATCACGATCGTGCGCGCCGCGTCCTGCTCTTTTTGCAGCGCGCCCACCAGCGCATGGTGCATGCCCCACGCCGCTTCGTATTTCACTTCGAGATAGAACACCACGTCGCGCTTGCGCCCGAACTCCAGAATATCTTCGAGCGTCGGAATTCTCTGCCCCATGTATTGGCGGTCGTACCAAAGCCCGTTGTCGAGCCGGCGGAGTTCTGCGAGCGTAAAGTCTGAAACTTTGCCGCGGCCGTTCGTGGTCCGCTCGAGCGTGTCGTCGTGGATCGCGACGAATCGCGCATCGCGCGTGAGGTGCAAGTCAGTCTCGATGAAGACGACGCCCAGATCAGCGGCACGCTCGAACGCCGCCATCGTGTTTTCAGGGGCGTGCCCGGACGCGCCTCGATGCGCTATGACCCAAGGTTTCCGCATGGAAGTGCCTATCGTAGCAGACGCAGTCGGCGTCTTGTTCCGCGCCGGCGCAGCCGGTTGCCGGGATTGCAACCGCGGATTCGGTCGGATGCGCATTTTTACGGAGGCGCGAAATGTGCAGGAAGAGGACAAAATTTCTTCGCATTTGGGACAAGGAATTTGACCATACCGGAACACGCAAATTTTGCCGGGTACTAGAACCTGCCTGCGGCCCGTCGTTCTCAGCCTGCGCCGCGAGAATAAGCCACCTATTATCAGCAGCATGGATTTGCCCTTCCGACCATCCAAGCCTGAATCTGCCGACGGCGCGCATCCCCGCATTGGTGGTTCGATTGCCGTATGCAATGTGCCGCTCAGAGGCGCGACTTGGGAGTTGTGACGCCGAAAGACTCGCTATCCAAGCTTCGTCATGAGCGTGCTAGAATCCGCCGGCCGTAATCCGGCATCCATGGCTAGCATGAACGCACAAACAAGTCAGAGTCCCGAACCGATCATGGCCATGAACTCGACGCCTCCCGGCTTCGATGTTGCAAAAGATTTGCCGAAGGGATTCATCGAGTTCCTCACGCCGCTCCACCGCGAATTCACGCAACGTCAACGCGCCCTGATCGAGAAGCGTGCCGCTGCTCTGGCTGCCTCGCTCCACGGAAAGCTCCCGGATTACCTGCCGCCTTCCGCCGCAACGAAAGAGGCCTGGCGAATTGAATTGCCAGCCTGGTGCCAGGATCAGCGCAATCAGATGACAGGCCCGGCCGACGACGGCGAGCTAGTCGTAAAGATGCTGAATTCCGGCGCGCCCGGCGTAATGCTCGACCTCGAAGATTCAATGGCCAACACCTGGCAGCACCTGATGCTGGGCGTTACCAACATCCTTTCCGCTCTGCGTGGCCATCTCGCATACGACGATCGCAAGCGAAATCGCACCGTCACAATTCAGCCGAGCAACGTCGTCGTGTCGTTGCGGCCGCGCGGTCTGCACATTCATCAGGCCGGCGTGATCAAGGACGAGATCATTCCCGCTTCGCTTTTCGACGTGGCGCTCATCACGTATCAATTGGACGCGAAGGAACTGAAGCACCCGCTCACCTTCTACATTCCGAAATCCGAGTCGGCGGAGGAAGCGCTTTGGTGGCGCGACGTGTTCCAGGCCATCGCAAAAGCGAAAGGCTGGGCGAACGATTCGATCAAGTGCATGGCGCTTGTGGAAGCCCATCCGCTTGCCTATCAGATGGAGGAGTTTGCTTACAACCTCCGCGACCACATTCTCGCGCTCAACCTCGGCCGCTGGGATTACATGGCCAGCCTGATTCACTTCAATCTCGAGAATCCCGAATGGGTTCTGCCGGACCGCAACACGATCCCGCACGATGTAGCGTTCTTCCAGAATTTCCGCCTGCTGATGCCGGAGGTTTGCCACAAACACGGCTTGCTCGCGATCGGTGGAATGACGGCGCTCTTTCCCAGCCGCGATGACGCGGAGTTAAACGCGCGCGCGTTAGCCGTACTTGAGCAGGACAAAAAGAACGAAGCGACGGCGTTGATGGACGGAGCCTGGACCGGGCACCCCGATCAGAATCAGATCGCCGTGGATCAGTTCCCATTTCCCAACCAGCTTTCGGCCCGCCCGAAAAATGCCAATACTCATCCCGACATGCGCCCGATTCCCGCCGGAGTGGGCAAACAAACCGTTGCCGGCACGCGCGCCGCAGTTCGAACTGTGATTCGTTACCGGAATGGCGTCCTCAGCGGGCGCGGGGCCAGCCTTCTCGACGGCTACATGGAAGATCTCGCCACCGATCGGATCTACCGCCTGATGATTGCGCAGCGCGTGAAGCATCGCGACAAACTTCGCATCGTGGACGAAAATGGCGCGGTCGTCGTGCATACCCCGGAGCTGATCAGCCAGCTGTTCGACGAAGAGTTACAGCGTATTTTGAAGGAGCTGCCGGCAGGCACACCTGCGGAAACTACGGAGAGGTTCCGGCGCGCGCGGATTTTGAGCGAAAGATTGATTGTCACCGGCGAGTTCGATCCGGTATAAGGACTCAAAATTGCATGGGTAGCAACGAACGAATGCTTCGACGAATTTCCGGCCGCGTGATGCGGTCGGTGTTGAAGCGTTTGGCGGACGATGAAAAGCAATTGCTGAAACGGAAGACGGTGGGGACTGTACCTGTCGAAGCAGCGAAGCCGCTTGTGAAAGCGGCCTTGTACTGAGGGCGTGACTCGGCGGCAGCGACCCAAGACTGCGAGGGGACGTGGCGCTGTTCGTTGTGATGATTGTAGGGGTAGTCATCGCGCAGACGTGGCTGGACTGGCGCGACGCAAAACGGAATTTTGAAGTTCCGGAATGGGCGAAAGGCGTGGCGCTCGCCGGGATGGTTGGCGTCGCTCTTACCACCGCGATGTCGTTCGCCTCTGTCTGGCTGCAGGACTTCTCCGGCCAATGGGTTGGCGCCGGCTCGCGCCTGTTCTGGCCTGAACTGGGCCTGGTGCTCTGCTCGATGGGCGTGATCGTAGCCGCGGTGCAGAAAAAGCGCATGCGGCTGATGCTCCTGCTGATGGGCTTACTGGTCGAAGCTTTCTGGCTCGGCGTCACGCTGTCGTAACCGCAAACCCCGGCTCTGGCTGCCGGGACGAGCGCCGTTCTCGTCCTGCGCGATTCTCGCTATCCTCTGTGGCAGCTCCGCCGCCCCCCGAAACCGTCGTTCGCCGGTAAATAACCGCCACTCGCCGAAAACCCCGCGACACCCCGGCCGCCCCCGCCTATCCTTGCGCCATGGACAGCTACACAATCAGCGCAGAAGGCGGTGGCCAGATGAACGCGAACCAGCACGTATCCGCGGACGGTTCGATCTACCCGACCGGGATTCTCGCATTCGCAGCGACGCTCCTGATCCTCCTGGGCCTCGCGCTCCAGGCCGCGGAGATCGGATGGATTCACATGTGGCCCCGCAACTTCTGGCTGTTTTCCGTGATTGTCCCCGGATTATGGAATATGCTCGCGGTCCAGTGGAACGCTCCTGTCTGGCAAGAGCTCCTGAAATTCTGGCCGCTGGCGCTCGTCGTCACGGGCCTGGCGATGTTGCTCACCCGGCAGCAAGCCTATGCGCGAGTCGAGTCCGGCAAAGCGCGCCACGGAGGCAAACTCGATGAGTAGTCTCACTCGCGGCACCCGCGGCCTGCTTTTCGGGATTTTCGTTGTCATCGCCGGCGTCACGCTGCTGCTCGATCAGCTCAACATCATTGATGCCAACCATGTATTTCGCTTCTGGCCGCTGATCCTCATCGCCTTCGGCGTCTCGACTCTCCTCACCTGCCGCGGTTCCGGCCGCCGCTTCTGGGGCGGCTTTCTCGTGCTGGCGGGTATCGCCCTTCAGCTGCAAGAGCTCGGCTATCAGCGCATGAGGATTGAGACGCTCTGGCCCGTGTTCATCATCGCCGTCGGCGTTCTGCTGGTGATTCAGGCGTTCAGCAAGGGAGGCGAACCTTTGCTCAATAAATGGCAGTCGAAGCAATTCGAAACCGGGCAGAAATTCGACGCCACCGATTCGCACGTCAGCTGCACCAGCATTTTTGGCGGCGGCGAACATCAAGTCAGCTCCAAAAATTTTCAAAGCGGCGAGATGACTTCCATTTTCGGCGGCGGCGAAATCGATTTCACCCAGGCGGACATTCAAGGCGATCAAGCCGTCCTGGAAGCCACCATGATTTTTGGCGGAGGTGAAATTCGCGTTCCCCGCACTTGGAACGTTGTCATTGACGGCGTCGGCATCTTCGGCGGCTACAGCGACAAGACCGTTCACCCTCCGCAGGACACTCCGGCCAAAAAATTAATCATTCGCGGCGTGGCGGTCTTCGGCGGCATGGAGATCAAGAACTAACCCGCATCCATGCACCCGATCCTCGGACAACCCCGGCGGCTCGTCCCCTACTTGCTCGGTTGGATTCCCCTCGCCGGAATGCTCGTGTATCTTCTCGCGGTTCCCGGCGGCCTCACCTGGACGGAAGCGATTGCCCTCGGCGTACCACTGTGTTTGCTTTACGCGTTCATGTGCCTGTCCGCATGGTATTCCTGCCGCGGGACTTCGCTCGAACACACCGGCGCGCTGCAGTTGGCGCTCACTCACCTGCTGGCCGCGGCAATCGTGAGCGGATTCTGGATTCTGTGCGCGAAAGCGCTGGCGCACCTGCTATCCAAATTCCCCGCGTTCCAGGGACTCGACCCGCGCCTTTCGAAAAATTTGCCGCTGCTTTTCGGCACCGGCATTCTTCTCTATCTGCTCGCGGTCGCGTTCTTTTACGTCCTTCTCGCCGCCCAGCAATCGCAAGAAGCGAAGGAGCGCGAAATGAAAGCAGGAGTCCTCGCGCGCGACGCGGAACTGCGAGCGCTGAAAGCGCAGGTGAATCCGCACTTCCTCTTCAACAGCCTCAATTCCATCAGCGCGCTCACTAGTTCCGATCCCGCGAAAGCGCGCGAAATGTGCGTCCTGCTCGGCGATTTCCTGCGCCGCACTCTCGGCCTGGGTGAAAAGGCCGCCATTCCGCTCGAGGAAGAGCTTTCGCTGATCCGCTCGTTTCTCGCTGTCGAAAAAGTCCGCTTCGGCGCGCGCATTCAGATGCAGGAAAATATCGACAAGGACGCACTCGACGTTTTCGTTCCGCCGCTCCTCCTGCAGCCGCTCGTCGAAAACGCCGTCGTCCACGGAATTTCAAATCTTGTCGAGGGCGGCTGGATCAAGCTGGATATCAGTTCGCAGGACGGCTCGCTTTCGATCGCCGTCGAAAACAGCTTCGATCCCGATTCCCCGCCCCGTCCCCGCGGAGGTGTGGGCCTCGCCAATGTGCGCCAGCGCCTTGCGACTCGCCACGGCAACCTGGCCAGCTTTGAAGTGAAAGCCGAAGGCGACCGCTACCGCGTCGCAATCACGATGCCTGCGGAACGGGAGGCGCGCGCGTCATGACTCAACCCGCCGAAAAGAAAATTCGCGCCGTGATCGTCGACGACGAGGAACTCGCGCGCCAGGTTCTCCGCGAATTCGTTACCGCGCACCCTGAAATCGAAATCGCCGCGGAATGCGCCAACGGTTTCGAAGCCGTAAAATCCGTCACCGAATTGAAGCCCGACCTCGTTTTTCTCGATGTGCAGATGCCCAAGCTCGACGGCTTTGAAGTTCTCGAGCTGATCGGCACCGGCGCCGCCGTCGTTTTCGTCACCGCGCACGACAATTACGCAATCCGCGCGTTTGAAGTCCACGCCGTTGATTACCTGCTGAAGCCTTTCGGCGCCGACCGCTTCGAAGCCGCTCTCGCCCGCGCGAAAGCGCGACTCGCAGGCGCAATTCCCGGCCCCGCGTCGCTCAACGCACGCCCCGCACCCTCGCCGGCCGAACTTGCCGCTGCCGCTCGTCCGCCCGCCCAGTATCTCGACCGCATCCCTGTGCGCGATGGCACCCGCGTTTTCATAATTCCCGTCGCGAAGCTCGACTACGCCGAAGCCCAGGACGATTACGTCGCGCTCTGCTCCGAGGGCAAAAAACACCTCAAGCAACAAACGATCTCGAGCCTCGAGGCCGCTCTCGACCCGTCGCGCTTCCTTCGCGTTCACCGCTCCTTCATCGTCAATCTCGAACGGGTCGTTCGCATCGAGCCGTACGGCAAAGACAGCCACGTCGCCGTGCTCCCCAATGGTACCCAACTGCCCGTCAGTCGCGCCGGATACGCCCGCCTGCGCGAATTTCTCGATCGATAAAGGATAAACAAAGGTTCGAGAGGGGCTCGATAAAGCAGCCCTGACGCGGCGAAAGTGCCCGAATCGGGTCACTTCCGGCTACCTAGCCAGTCCTATAACTCCCAATCCAGTCGTACCCCAGTCCTATTACACGTCCTTCTTGCGACACCACCTACTTTCATAGTAGTGTCGCGCGATGCCCCGTACCACCACGCGCAGGTCCCATCGCCAGGGCATCAAGACAGGTAAAAGGAGACCCCGTAAAATGGCATCCCCTGCGGAAGCAAAGCTTCCCAATTCATCCGGAAAAGAAGAAGGCGCAAACGTAGACAAGATACGCGACATATTGTTTGGCTCGCAGATGCGCGATTACGAGAAGCGCTTCACGCGCTTGGAAGAGAACGTCACGAAAGCCGTCGAGACGCTTCGCGAAGACACGATGAAGCGCCTGGAGACTTTGAGCAGCTTCGCGCAACAGGAAGTGGAATCCCTGAGCCAGCGCCTGAAGACCGAGAAATCCGAGCGCACCGACGGTCTGAAAGACCTCGCGCGCGAGTTGAAAGACGCCGCCAAGCTGCTCGAGAAAAAGCTCGGCCAGCTCGAGGAGCAAACGTCTGACGCGCAGAGCGAGCTTCGCGCCAAGATGCTCGAGCACTCCAAGGCGTTCGCGAACGAAATTGACAAGCTGCGTCGCGACAGCGCGTCCGCGCTCGATCGCGAAGTCGAAACCCTGCGCAACGAGAAGACGGACCGCGCCGCGCTCGCCGATATTTTCGCGGAGTTTTCGCTGCGCCTGAAGAACGATCTCGAGCTCCCGGATAAATAGCGGCGGATGTCAGCCGGCGCAAAACAGCAACCTTCCAACATGGCCGAGCAAGCCCATCGCCGCGCCCCAGAGGGGCAATCGCTCGAAAGTCCGCCGCAGGAAAACCACGCCTCGGATGATCCGGTTCGCGTCAGTGACGCCGATTCGCAGCAGGCCGATTCGAAACAAGCATACGACGAGTTGCGCCATCTCATCGTCGGCCCCGAGCAGGAAGGTCTAAAGCAAATTCAGGATCGCCTCGATGATACCGATCGCCGCGCCGAAGACGTCAGCTCCGTCGTCGCCGAAGCCATTCAAATGCGCCGCGAAAAAGGCGATGACGAAGCGCTCGCCGAAGCCCTCGCTCCCACGATTCAAGACACGCTGCGCGAATCCGTCCGCAGGGATCCGCACGTCCTCGCCGATGCGCTGTTCCCCGTGATGGGCCCGGCCATTCGCCGGTCCATCACCGAAACACTCCGTAGCATGCTCGAATCATTCAACACCGCGCTCGAGCACAGCCTTTCCTGGCAGGGGCTGCAGTGGCGCATCGAGGCGCTGCGCACGGGAAAGCGGTTCAGCGACGTCGTTCTCATGCACAGCCTGCTCTTTCGCGTCGAGCAGATTTTCCTGATCCACCGCGAGACGGGCCTCGCTATCAATCACGTCGTCGCTCCATCCGTAGCCACACAGGATCCCTCGCTCGTCGCCGGAATGATTTCCGCGATTCAGCAATTTGCAAAAGATTCCTTCGAGTCTCCCAGCGGCGATTCGCTCGACCGGATGAATATCGGCGGGCTTGAAATCTGGGTCGAGCAGGGCCCCGAGGCCGTTCTCGCCGCAGTGATCCGCGGGCACGCACCGGAAAGCTATCGCGTCGCGATGAAGGAAGCGCTCGAAGAAATCCAACGGAACTACAGCGCGGCTCTCGCGAGATTCGAAGGCGATGCAGGCCCCTTCCGCGCCGTGGACAATCAGCTCACCCCTCTGCTCGAAGCGCAATTGAAGCAGAAAGAGGAGCCGGTCGGGCGAAAACCGCGCGCTGCTCTGATTGCCGGCGCCATCATCCTCGCTCTCGTTGTGGTCTCGCTCGGATATGCTTCTTACTTGCTGTTTGAATGGTCGCGATTTCTCTCGGCGCTTCGCAAGGAGCCTGGAATCGTTGTGATTTCCGAAGGTCGCGACGGCCGCCGCTACCACGTCGAGGGTTTTCGCGATCCTTTTGCCGCTTCGCAGGCGGACATTCTTTCTCGCACCGGCAACGCCTCGGATACGATTGACCTCAACCTCAAGCCCTACTACTCGTTTGACGATGCGATCGTACTGAAGCGCGCCAACGCGCTCCTTCATCCCCCTCCCGGCGTAACGCTCGCTGAAAAAGACGGCACGCTCCGCGCCGAAGGAGTCGCGCCGGCGCAATTTATCGCGCGACTCGAGGAACGCGCGCCGTGGATCGCCGGAATCACCGCCGTGGACGACTCGCATCTGCAGAATAGCGAACTCGTCGAGCTGAATCGCCTGCGATCATCGCTCGAAGCCTCCGTCCTGCGCTTCCCTATCGGCCGCGCGGAGCTCGAAGCAGGGCAGGACGCGGTTCTCGCCGGCATCCAGAAAAATATCCGCGAAATGCTCGTCGAAGCCGAACGCCTCAACGGCAAACTTTCGATCGACATCGTCGGCCACACGGACATCACGGGCGTCGAAGGAACGAACCTTCCGCTCAGCAAACAGCGTGCGGACGTGCTCTTCAACTTTCTTGTGCGCTCCGGAATCAAGCCTGCCTTCTTGCATCCGCGCGGCGTCGGCACCTCCGAGCCGCTGCACGACGAATCCACCGAAGAAGGCCGCCGCTACAACCGCAGCGTCACTTTCAAAGTCGCTTTTTCTCCCGCTCCCCCTGTAAACTAGCGCGCATTCCGATGATCGGTAAGAAAATCTGCATGCTGGGAACAAACGCTGTGGGCAAGACGAGCCTTGTCCGGCAGTTCGTTCACACTCATTTTTCCCCCACCTACGTTTCGAATATCGGCGTGATGCTCGAGAAGCGAATCGTGCGCGTGAATGAAGTGGACGTCGAGTTGCTCCTCTGGGATCTGTACGGAGAAGACCGGTTCCAGAAAGTACAGATTTCGCAGTTGCGTGGGATGTCGGGTTATTTTCTCGTGGTGGACGGGACACGCAAACATACGCTGGACGACGCGCTCGCGCTCAATCAGCGCGTCACCGCGACCGGAGTCAAAGTGCCGGCCCTGTTGATCATCAACAAAGTAGATTTAGCCGCCGAGTGGGAAATCGGAGCGGATCGCCAGGCGCAGCTCGCCGAAAGCGGCTGGGAAATTTTCCGTACGAGCGCGAAAACGGGCGAGAACGTCAAAGAAGCGTTCTCGCGTCTCGCAGTGATGATGCTCGGTAAATAATGCCTGAGAATCCCATCCTCGAAGCGTTTCTTGCCGATCAGGGTTACGCGCTCTTCGAGTACCTGGAAAGCGGCGTCTTTCGCCCCGTCGGCGATTATCCCAAGTGGTGCGAGAAAATCTGGAAGGGCGCGCTCTCTCGCGACAAGACGATTCGCCTCGCCGACGCCTCTCCGATGATTGATAACTTTCTCGTCGATGCCGAGGGATTCTGGAACTCGAAGCGGGAAGGCTCCACAAACTCCCCGGTGTGGACCGAGCGCGATTCCGCCGGCCGCGAGACACCGCTCGAAGCCGCCGCGCTCCACCTCGACGGCAAAAACGTCCTGCTGCTTCGGAATCTCGCGAACACATACGCCGACCGCCAGAAACTCTACCAGGCCGCGCGGGATTCCCTGCTTGAACACGAGCGGCTTCTTCGCGAAGTACAGAAGAAGGAAATTCTCCTCCACTGCATCGTTCACGATCTTTCGCAGCCGCTCACGGCCATGCGCGGCTGCTTCAGTTTGCTCGCGCTCGAAGATCTTTCCGCCGAGTTGCGGCGCATGGTCGAGACGGGACAGCGCGAATCGAATCGCCAGGAGCAGATGATTCGAGGAATCCTCCAGGCGTTTTCGGCGGACCTCGCCGGACAGCAATCGGCCGCCGAAAGCTCACCGGGCGCCGCGGACATCGCCGCGTCTGCTCAGAGGGTCGTCCAGGAGTTTTCGCCGGCATTCAGCGAAAAGGAAATTCGCCTGCAGCTTGACCCGGCCGTGGATACCACGCGCGATTGGATCGTCGCTGGTGATGATGCGAGGTTCGACCGGATTTTCGGAAACCTGCTCGAAAACGCGCTTCGCTACAGCCCCAATGGAACCACGGTCACGATCGGGCTCGAGGAAAAAGGAAAGTCCGTACTCGCATTCGTTGACGACCAGGGGCCCGGGCTCCCGAAAGACCAGTCCTCCGAGCAGATGTTCGCTCTCTTCGCGAAAGGAAAAGACAAACCGGGCAAGGCGGGCCTGGGACTTTACTTTTGCAAGATTACGGTCGAGCGCTGGGGCGGCACGATTGGCGCGGAAACGAAAGCGAAGGGCGGGACTCGATTCTGGTTTCGTCTGCCGCGCGCTGATAAGAGCGCGCGCGAAGCAGCGAAGAAAGAAGTCTCGCGCGCGCAAGCCGCGTCGGGAGCTGCCGCCGCGGATGGCGCTGTTGACGCGCGGCCGCGCCTTGAGAAATCCGCGAAGAACCTTCGCATCCTGGTTGCGGAGGACACTTTCGAGAATCGCGAGCTTGTGAGCGAGTTGCTGAAGCGCCGCGGGCACACGGTCGTCGGGCGTGGCCAATGGCCGCGAGGCACTTGACGCGCTCGAAAGAGAATCCTTTGACGTGGTGCTGATGGATGAGCAGATGCCCGGGATGGACGGCCTCGAAGCCACGCGCACGATTCGCGAGAAGGAAAAATCTACGGGACGTCATCAGGTGATCGTCGCTCTTACTGGAAACGTGGCCGAAGAAGATAAGCAGCGGCGCGTCGAAGCCGGCATGGACGGATTCGTTCCCAAGCCGTTCGAAATGCGATTGCTGTTTGAGACGGTCGAATTTCTTGCGAATTACGGAAACCAGGTGATTGAGGCCAAGCCGCTCGCGTCGCGTTCGTCGGCCGGAGCGGAGCGCGCAGCGGCGCAACCGCCTGCGGTTGCGCCCGCCGAGGATGTCGCGGCGCATCTGCGAACCACTACGGGCGGCAGCGCCAGGCTCATGAAATCGCTCACGCAATCGTTTCTTTCGGACGCTCCGAAAAGGCTGGCAGCCATTCGCGCTGCCATCGCGGCGAAGGACGGCGCGAAGCTGGACACCGCCGCGCACGCACTGAAGGGCTCCGTTGCAATCTTCGGCGCGCGGACGGCCGTGACCGCTGCGCGAAATCTCGAGGCGATGGGCCGCAGCCGCAATCTTGCGGGAGCCGACGCCGAACTTCGTACGCTCGAAACCGCGATGAAGAGCCTGAAAGACGAATTGCTGGCCGCGCTGCAAAACTTAACTTCCCGTAAAAAACCTCAGCCGAAGAAGTCCGCGGCTCGACGCAAGAAGCGGTAACCGCTCCGTTCCAAGCCCCTGACTAACGCGGCACCTTCCCGAGCCTCGACCTTGCCGCGCGCCCCGTCGAGCGCGATACTCGAATAGATGATGCCGCGTTTCCCTTCCACGATCCTGCCCGTGGCGCTCGCGCTGTGTTTGCCTGCCGCGCTGCGTGCCGATGAATTGAAGCTCAAAGACGGAACCAAGATTGTCGGCACAATTGTCGGCTACGAAGAAAATTCGTTCCGGGTAAAAACGAATTACGGATTCGCGGTCGTCCAGAAGGATCAAGTTCTTTCGATCAGCATTACCGATTCGTCGAAGAAGCCGGAAGCCGAGAAAAAATCCGAGCCTGCCCACGAGAAGCCCGCGCCCGCAGACCAGCCGAAGGCCCAGCCCGTTACGAAAACTGTAAATTCGTACAGCGCTGCGTCTCCTGCCGCGCCTGCACCGAAACCTGCACCCACGCAAGCCGCGCCGCAACCTCCCGCGGTAGCGCCCGCCGCCTCGGCGATTGCAAAGACTGTGCCGCCGGCCGCTGCCGCTCCGCCTCCCCCGCCTCCCAAGCCTGCGCCGCCAGAGCCGATGCGCGAGGAAGTAGTCGGCAACCTATACACAAATCAGACGTACGGTTTTCGAATGTACAAGCCGCCCACATGGGAACTCGTGGAGGGCGCGCGCGCGTTGATGCCCGGCTCGATCACCGCGCTCGGAACGTCCGATGAAACGACCTATCTTTTGATTGGCCAACAGCCGGTTGGGAAATCGCTTGCGAGCGATATCGAAGCTACCGACCGGCGATTGCACGACTTGCTGGAAAATTTCCGCGCGCTCGGCGAAAAGAAAATCACCGTGTCTGGAATGCCCGCGGTCGAGCGCCGGTTCCGCGGAAGCGTTGACCAGCGCGACTGGTCGGGCGTCGTCGTCTTCTTCCAGCGCGGCACGACCCTCTACACGATTTTTGGGATGACCTACGCCGGGTCGGACCTCGTCCAGATTCAAGAGAACGTAATCAACCGCGCCATCTCGAGCCTCGAGTTCACGAAACAGTAGCGCGCGGATTTCTTCGCGCTTGCAACCCAGCCTGCGGAATGCGTAACTAATTCTCCTGTGCGCCGGCGCCCTGCTTATTCCAGGCTCGTCATTCCCGCGATGATCGCTGCGGCTGCGTCTTTCGCGTGGCGCGGAACTCCGCACGCGTCCGCAGAGACCCAGACTGGCAGCGCGCCGGCTTTCTATCGCGACGTGCTGCCGATTCTCGAGCGGCACTGCCAGAGCTGCCACCGGCCGGGCGAAATCGGACCGCTGCCGCTCATGACGTACGAGCAAGTGCGGACGGAAGCTCGATCGATTGCCTTCATCACCAGGAACCGGAAAATGCCGCCGTGGTTCGCCGATCCGCACGTGGGACATTTCGCGAACGATCCGTCGCTTGCGCCCGCGGAGATTGCGACGCTCGCGGCGTGGTCGGCTGCGGACGCGCCCGCTGGCGATCCGCACGATGCGCCGCAGCCGCGAGTGTGGACGACGGGCTGGAACATTCCCACGCCCGACGCGATCATCCAAATGACGAAGCCCGCGGCGCTGCCCGCTCATGGCGATGTTGAATACACCTATGAAATTGTCCCCACGAATTTCACCGAGCCGAAGTGGGTGCAGCTTTCGGAAGTAAGGCCTTCGAGCCGCGCCAACGTGCACCACGCTGTCGTTTACATCCGTCCGCCGGGATCGAAGTGGCTCGAGCATGCTCCCGCCGGAGTTCCCTTCACCGCCGCGGATTTGACGGACGAGCAATCGCGGCGCGACGCGCACTGGACGGACGCAGACATTCTGCTGGTGTACGCGCCGGGAAGCTCGCCCGACCGCTGGCCGGAAGGAATGGCGAAATTGATTCCTGCCGGGTCGGATCTTGTGTTTCAGATGCACTACATCGCGCACGGAGAAAAGGCGAGCGACCGGACCGAGATCGGATTGGTGTTCGCAAAGAAGCCGCCGACGGAGCGCGTGCTGACGCTGCAATTGACGAACGATCACTTTGTGATTCCTCCGGGCGCGGATGACTTTCGTGTGGAAGCGCGCGGGACGCTGCCGAACGACGCGACGCTGCTCAGTTTTCTGCCGCACATGCATCTGCGCGGGAAGCGCTTCGAGTACAACATCGTGCACAAGGATGGAACGCTCGAGCCGCTGCTGCGCGTGAATTGGGATTTTTACTGGCAGCTGAGCTACCAGCTCGCCGAGCCGCGACCGCTCGCGGCGGGGACGGAGCTCGAAGCCGTCGCGTGGTACGACAACTCGAAAGCAAATCCGCACAACCCCGATCCCAGCGCGGCGGTGCGATGGGGCGATCAAACCTACGATGAAATGATGGTTGGATTTTTCGACGTCGCGGTGCGCGCGGATCTGGACAAGTGGAAATATTTTGTGCGCCCCGGCGGCGCGCCAACCTCGCAACGCTGACGCGGTTTCTTCCTGATTCTCCTAAAACTTCCCGACTCGAATTTCGTGGCCGGGAATTTGTGACTACACTTTTGTGGCTAGAATTTTGTGACTTCGCTGAAGTGGAAATCCTTGACCTTCATTGCGGGGACGACCATTTCGAAGGATTCTTCTCCGGCGGCGCGCACAGCGGGACCGAGCATCTCTACGCTCGAGAGCATTTCGAGAATATTTTGATTGAAGCGGAAATTGCGGATGCCGCCTGCGAGCCGGCCGTTTTCGACCAGGAAAGTTCCGTCGCGCGTCATGCCGGTGAGGACCTTTTCGTACGGGTCTACTTCGCGAATGTACCAGAGCCGGGTGACGAGAACGCCGCGCTCGGTGGAGCGGATCATTTCGTCCACACTTTTATCGCCGCCGGAAAATACCAGATTCATCGGCGCTTCACCGTACTCATTCGGAAGCGCGAAGCCGTGACCGGTGGGCTTTTTCTTCATTTTTTTCGCGGTCGCGCGGGAATAAACGAGATTCTTCGGAACGCCGCGATCGACGAGAAGAACTTTTTGCCTCGGCAGGCCTTCGCCGTCGTATGGCTCGCCCAACTGGAACGGGTGGTAGACATCGTCCCAGATCGTGATGTTGTCGCCGAAGACTTTTTTGCCCATGCGGTCGTTGAAGCAGGAGCGCTTGTCGAGGACGGCGGTGCCGGCAAAATCGTAAAAAAGGAATCCAACGAGATCGAGGACCGCGGAAGGCTCGAGAATCGCGGTGTAGTGGCCGGGAGCGAGTTCGCGAGGCTCGCGCGTCTGGGCGGCTTTGCGGCTGGCGCTTTCGGCGAGGCGATCGGGATCGAGGCCGCGCACATCGGGCGAATTCGCTTTGGCCCATCCGGAGGAGTTCGGTTCGAGAATCGTGACGGAGAACTCCGAGCGAGTCTGTTCGTGATGAGCGAAGAGGCCTCGGGAATTCGCGAGGATGGATTGCATGGCGCCGGTGGAGAAAATGCCGGCGGCGGTCTGGCGATTCTTTTCGGCGAGCTTGCAAACGCGCGTGACGGCGCGGGCGCGATCCTGCGGCGTGGTTTCGGCAGTCTCGGCGAAAAACCGGGCGACTTTCGGAATTTTCTGCGGCCCGAGCATGGGCAGCAGGTCGGGAATTTCCGGTTGATGAAGGGCGAGCTTAGCGGCGGCGGCAGTGACGCGGCGAAGGGATTCTTCGTCGGTCTTGTTCGTGGTGGCGCGAGCGGTGCGTCCGTCCATCACGGCGCGAACGGAGATGTGAAGGGTTTGCTCGGCGACGTTCTGGTGAATGATGTTATTGGCGAAGCGGGTGAGCGCGTCGGTGGTGACGTCAATGTCAATTTCGGTTTCGTCGGCTTCGCTGAATTTGAGGATGCGTTCGGCGATGGATTTAAGTTCGACGGCGGTGAGGCGCGGGCGCGAAGGAGCGCTGGCTTCGGCGCGGCGAATGCGGCGAGAGAGCGATTTGGGGGCGCGGCGCTTCATTTGGCGAAGGCGACTCCTAGTTTGATATTGCGGAAGCGGGCCGGCGAGGCGCCGTGGCCTGTGCCCATGGTTTGCATGGGTTGTCCTTTGCCGCAGTTGGGAGTGCCCCAGAGAGTCCAGTCGTCACGATGGCAAATGGCGTCGCAGCTATTCCAGAATTCGGTGGTGATGCCGCTATAGCTGGGATTTTTGATCATGCGGCCTTTTTTGCCGCCTTTGATTTCCCAGCCGATTTCGGTGGAGAACTGGAAATGATAGCGGCGATCGTCGATGGACCAGGAGCGGTTGGTGTCCATGAGGATCGCGTCGTCGGTATCGGCGATGAGGTCGTCGTACTTCCATGTGCCGGGGTTGATGCTGACGTTGGTCATGCGAATGATGGGGAGGCGATTCCAGCTTTCGGTGCGCATGGTGCCGTTCGAGCGGTTCTCGCCGATCGCGGAGGCTGTTTCGCGATTGCTGAGGTAGCCGGTGAAGAGACCGTTGGTGATGATGGGGGTGCACTGGGCCGGAACGCCTTCGTCATCATAGGCGAAGGTGCCGAGGCCCGGGCCATGAGCGAGGCGGGCGTCGGCGACAACGTTGACGATGTCCGAGCCGTACTTCAATTTGCGAAGTTTATCCACGGTGAGAAAACTCATGCCCGCGAAATTCGCTTCCTGGCCGAGAACGCGATCCAGCTCGATCGGGTGTCCGATGGACTCGTGGATCTGGAGGCTGAGCTGCGCGCTGCCCAGGATGATGGTGCCGGTTTTTTCGGGACACTGCGCCGCGCTGTGGAGCGCGACAGATTCTTCACCCATGCGGCCGGCGTTGCCGGGAAGATCGAGCGCTTCGATGAGTTCGTAACCTTCGAGCGAGTGCTGGCCGCCAAAGCTATTCGGGTAGGAGCGCTTCTGAATTTCGCTGCCGGCAAAACTAGTGGCGACGATTCCGCCGCCGGATTGCATTTTGATCTGGTGGATGACGGAACCGATGGAGGAGACGAAAAGCTGATCGATTTTGCGGAAGGTCATCGAGCCTTCGGCGAGAGTGACGCCTTTGACGCGAAGCATTTCTTTGTCGGCGGCGAGCAGAACGTCAATCTGGCGCTCGACGGGTATGCGAAAGGGATCTTTCAGGAACGGATTTTGCCAGGTGTCGACGTATGCGTTTTCGGGAGCCAGCGCGACATCGTCGTGTTTGGCGAGCGCGGAGGCTTTGGCGATAGCGACGGCTTCCGCTGCGCAGGAGTCGATCCCTTCGTGCGTGAGACGGTCTGTAGAGGCGAAACCCCAGGCGCCGGAGGCGACGACGCGGATGCCGATGCCGAGCGATTCTGATTCGACGAGGGTGCCGACTTCGCCGTTTTTTGTGGAGATATCGCGCTGGCGGATATCCATGACGCGGGCATCGGCGTAGGAAGCGCCGCGGCGTTTGGCGGTGTCGATGGCGCGAGTTGCCCAGTCTTGCATCACGTGATTCGGCCTCGGTTGAGACTTTGGCGGCGCGGCGAGCGAACGATACTAAGCCGGGTGCGGGATTGTGTCAAATGGGGTACGGAGGGGCTGTGAGCGGGGTGGCTGGGAGCGTAAAACGCGCAATAAAAAAACGCAATTTCTTCGCGATTAGAACGGGTGCCGGGTGTTTGTTTTCTTCGAGTTGCGGCGAATTCTAATCGCGGATTCGCGATTAGAATTCCGAGCCCCGGGCGGCCAATCGGGGAGTTTGTGATTGGGGACGCCGTCGAAGTCGAAGGCGACGCCCGGAAGGTGTTGTCGGCCAAGCGCACGACCCATGATAACATACTAGTAACTAATTGTCGAGTTCGAAAAGGGCTTGGCGGGCGGGCCGAGGCCGATTTCTTTTGTTCTGCGCGATGTATTCCTTCCCCCTCTTGCGCCAGATTGAGTGTTCACCGGCAGGAAACAGCACCGCTGCGCTCACTCCTTCCGATTCCATTTCGCAAGACGCGGCAGCCGAGTAGTTTTTCGTTTCGCACTGCTCACCTCGAACATATGATGTGCGGCATGACTTCTGACACGGGCGAGATTCTTTATGCGGCTTGGAAGGGATACGCGGAGCGATTCGGTTCGCACTTCGATGTGACCCACGCTGATTTGCGTTTTTCATGTGCGGGGATACCGGTGCCGTTGTTCAACTGCGCTTATCCGCGGCGGGTGGTAGGGCCCGCGGAGATGCAAAAGCTGATGACGGATTTTTCGGGGATTCTTCAGCCGCACAGGGTCTCGGGGTTGTTGATGGTGCGCGAGGGCGATGCGGAAGTGCCGGCGGGAGTTGAGCCGCTTTTGCGGATGCCCGGAATGGTGGCTGGGGATTTATTGCCGGCGAAATATCCGGCGGCGCGCCTGGAAGTGCGGGGTGTGCGCGGGGAAAAGATGGCGGAGGAGATTGCGCGCCTGAATGTGGTGGCGCACGGGATGGCGGAGGATGAGATTGAGCCGATGACGTGTGCGGCGCTTTGGGAGGCGCCGAATCACGGGTTTTTGATTTATGCGGATGGCGAGGCGGTGGCGTCGGGGTCGGCTTCGTATGTGAATGGAGCTTCGTATATCGGTTGGATGGCGACGCTTGAGAAATATCGAGGGCGGGGATATGCGGAGGCGATTTTGCGGTTTGCGGATGATTTTATGCGGCGGGAGTATGGAGTGAAGGAGTCAGTGCTGCATGCGACGGAGTTGGGGCGTCCGGTGTATGAGAGGTTGGGATACCGGGTGGTGGATGGGTTTGCGGGGTATTTGTGCTGAGTGGGGGGCGGGAGCGGAGGCTTCGGCAAAAGAGCCGGCAGGATGCCGGCGGTACAAAAACCGCAGGCATGCCGCGCAACTTCGTGCCGAGATGCTTGATGCTTGCGTGCGCAAAGAGTAGTTATTTCGAGGGCGGGTCGGGCGGCTGTGCCGGCGGGGGTGCGGACGGAGCCGGGGCGAGGACCTGGGCCATCGTGGTGGCTGGGGGGAATTTTATTCTTACTTCGAATTTGATCCATTCGATGGAGCCGGGATAGAGGGGATCTTTGATGGAAGTGATGCGGGATTTGAGGATTGCAAATTCGCCTGTGCCCAGCTGGATTGTGCCCGAGCCAACGGCGACGCGCTGCTTTTCGTCGTCTGAGACGGAGTTGGGGTAGAGCATGACGTTGACGACTTCTTCGGCGCGATGCTCGTCGTCAACGGAGAGAACGAAATTGAAACGCCGCGGAGTCATCTCGAGAACATCCTGGGCGGAGAAGTTGTAGATGGTCTCGAGGTAGCGGTCGTTGAAATTGTGGTAGGGGGGAGTGGCGACGGCGGAAAATTCGATGGGGCCGTCGGGTGGCGGAGTTTTGGGAGTGATGTTGATTTCCCAGCCAGCGTAGTCGCCGTCGGGAGACACATCCAGGTGGAACTGGAGGTCGTGGCCGATGTCGTGGATGTAGGTTTTGCCGCGATCGATCTCGCCGGCGAATTGGATATCGGGATTGGTGATGGTGGGGGCGTTCGATTTGGATTTGCGGTGGTTTTGTAGGGGAGCGGAGAGGAGCGCGACGCTGAGGAGAAAGGCTACGGTGCGGGGGCTGGGCGTCACGCGGGTTGGGCGGTCCTTTCGTTTGGTGGTGCGGTAGGAATATACCAGAGAGGCGGAGGGGAGTTCGAGGCGGGATGGAGCGCGCGCTGCGAGAAACGAAATTGGGCGGTAACGATCCTCGTCGAGACCCTTCGCCGCCGCGGTGCGACGGCGAAGGTTGACGGTTCCCGCCCGACCCCTAGGTTCCTTCGGACCAAGACGCGAGGTAGTGTTCCTGCTCCGGAGTTAGCTTATCGATCTGGAAGCCCATGGACTCGAGCTTGAGCTTGGCGATTTGCTGGTCGAGGTGCTCGGGAACCGGGTAGACCTGAGGCTTGAGGTCTTTTGCGTTCTTGACCATGTATTCGGCGGCGAGAGCCTGGTTGGCGAAGCTCATGTCCATAACGGACGCGGGGTGGCCTTCCGCGGCAGCGAGGTTGATGAGGCGGCCATCGCCGAGGAGGTAGAGTCGGCGGCCGTCTTTCATGACGTACTCGTCGACGAAGGGGCGCGCTTCTTTTTTTCCGCTGGAGAGCTTTTCGAGCGCGGTGATATCGATTTCGACGTTGAAGTGGCCGGAATTGCTGATCACGGCGCCGTCTTTCATTTTCTCGAAGTGATCGTGGGCAATCACGGATTTGTTGCCGGTGACGGTGATGAACACGTCGCCGACTCTTGCGGCTTCGCTCATGGGCATCACGCGGAAACCGTCCATCACGGCTTCGATCGCTTTCGTGGGATTCACTTCGGTGACGATGACGTCTGCGCCGTGACCCTTGGCGCGCATGGCGACGCCGCGTCCGCACCAGCCGTAGCCGGCGACGACAACTTTCAGTCCGGCCAGTAGAAGATTCGTGGCGCGAATCACGCCGTCCAGAGTGGATTGGCCCGTGCCGTAGCGATTATCGAAGAAGTGCTTCGTGAGCGCGTCGTTCACGGCAATGATCGGAAATTTGAGGGTGCCGTCTTTGGCCATGGCGCGGAGGCGAATCACGCCGGTGGTCGTTTCTTCGGTGCCGCCAATGACGCCCGAGAGCAGGTCGGTGCGCTTGGTGAGGAGCTGAGTGACGAGGTCGGCGCCGTCGTCCATGGTCATTTGCGGCTTGTGATCGAGAGCGGCGCTGATGTGCGCGTAATAGGTGGCGTTGTCCTCACCTTTGATCGCGTAGGTGGGGATGCTGAAGTCGCGGACGAGCGAGGCGGCGACGTCGTCCTGCGTCGAGAGCGGATTCGAGGCGCAGAGAACCACGTCGGCGCCGCCGTCACGCAGGGTGATGGCGAGATTCGCGGTTTCGCTGGTGACGTGGAGGCAAGCAGAGACGCGGACGCCTTTGAGAGGCTGGTCTTTGATGAATTGCTTGCGGATCAGCTGGAGGACGGGCATGTGCTGATTGGCCCATTGGATTTTGCGCTTACCGTCATCTGCGAGTGCGATGTCTTTTACGTCGCCGTTCAGTTTGGCTGCGGTTTCCACGAGAGAGGCTCCCTTTCGAGATTCGGAAATTTTTTAGCGAAAAAAGATAAAGTCAAAAGAGCCGGCTGGAAGCCGGCGGTACGAACACCGGTGCGAACGCTTTGCTAGCGGCGCGAGACGGCTACTGCGCCTTTGGAGCTGGCTTCTTTGCGAAGCGCGTCTGCTTTGTCTGTGCGCTCCCAGGTAAAGCCCGGGCCGGTGCGGCCGAAGTGGCCGTAGGCGGCGGTGGGGCGATAGATGGGGCGGCGAAGATCGAGCGTTTCGATGATGCCCTTGGGCGTGAGTTTGAAATTGGCGCGAATCAGCTCGTTGATCTGCAAATCCGGAATTACACCGGTGCCGAACGTATCGGTCATGACGGAAACTGGTTCGGCGACGCCGATGGCGTAGGCGAGCTGAACCTCGACCTTCGTCGCGAGGCCTGCAGCGACGACATTCTTGGCAACGTAGCGCGCCATATAGCAGGCGGAGCGGTCAACCTTGGTTGGATCTTTTCCGGAGAGAGCGCCGCCACCGTGACGGCTGTAGCCGCCGTAAGTGTCGACGATGATTTTGCGGCCGGTGAGGCCCGCGTCGCCCATGGGACCGCCAACGACAAAGCGGCCGGTGGGATTGATGTGGAATTTGGTTTTGCTTATCGAACATCTTCGCAGGAATCACCGGCTTGATGACTTCGGTGATGATGGCATCGGTCAAGTCGCGCAGCGAAACTTTTTCGTCGTGCTGCGTCGAGATGACGACGGTGTCAACGCGGGCCGGGCGGCCGTCAATGTATTCGACGGAAACCTGGGATTTGCCGTCGGGGCGGAGAAAATCGAGTTTGCCGGACTTGCGCACGTCGGCGAGGCGCTTGGTGAGCTGGTGCGCGAGTTGGATCGGCATGGGCATCAGCTCGGGAGTCTCGTCGCAGGCGAAGCCGAACATCATGCCCTGATCGCCGGCGCCGCCGGTGTCTACACCCATGGCGATGTCCGGGGATTGCTTCTTGATGGTGCAGATGACGCCGCAAGTCTCGGCGTCGAAGCCGTACTTGGCGCGCGTATAGCCGACGTCGCGGATTACTTCGCGAGCGAGATCGGAGAAATCAACGTAGGTAGAGGTGGTAATTTCGCCGGCGACGACAACGAGGCCCGTGGTGACGAGCGTCTCGCAGCCGACGCGGCCCATCGGATCGTCCTTCAGGACGGCGTCGAGGATGGCGTCGGAAATCTGGTCGGCAATCTTGTCGG
Organism: uncultured Acidobacteriota bacterium; assembly: GCA_963711875.1. Lineage (GTDB taxonomy): Bacteria > Acidobacteriota > Terriglobia > Acidiferrales > UBA7541 > Palsa-295. The sequence goes on along the minus strand of CAVQFW010000006.1, from coordinate 596,450 downwards.
GATGGCCCTCGGTGACAGACTCCGAGGTAAACAGGAACTTCTCATCGGCATGCGCCAAAACAGTACCCTCCAGGGGAGTGGGAAGCACTTGCGGGGCCGTATTGAACTAACAAACGAAACCCACGAATTGCGACGGTAACACTTGGGTATGGGAGTGTCAATCTTATGCAGGGAAATGGGTTAAAGCGAGGCTGAACGGGGATTTAGAGGGGCGAAATGCGCCGGGTAGGAGGGGGTCGGGAGGGCGGGATGAGGAATTTCTTAGGCCATTCGAGAAGGTTATTTCCGGGCGGGAGTGGAATCAAGATCGCGGCGGTAAAGGAGGAAGGCGCGGATGAATTCGTCGAGATCGCCGTTTAGCACTTTGTCAACATCGCCGCGTTCGACTTTTGTGCGGACGTCTTTGATCAGCTGGTAAGGCTGGAGGGTGTAGGAACGGATCTGGCTGCCGAAGCTGATTTCGGGTTTGGAGGCATCCAGTTTGCGGAGATCTTCGCGGCGCTTTTCGATTTCCTGTTCATAGAGCTGAGAGCGGAGCATTTTCATGGCGATTTCGCGGTTCTTGTGCTGGCTGCGCTCGTTCTGGCATTGCACGACGATGCCGCTGGGAAGATGGGTGATGCGGACGGCCGATTCGACTTTGTTGACGTTCTGGCCGCCGTGGCCGCCGGCGCGAAACGTGTCGACGCGGAGATCTTCCGGACGGACGTTGATTTCGATCTCGTCATCAATTTCGGGAATTACGAAGACGGAAGCGAAGGACGTGTGGCGGCGAGCGGCCTGGTCGAATGGAGAGATGCGGACGAGGCGATGAACACCGCTTTCGCCGAGCGAGCATGCCGTAAGCGTTTTCGCCTTCGATCAGCACGGTGGCGGACTTGATGCCGGCTTCTTCGCCGGGGGTTGAGTCGACAACGGTGCTGCGGAAACCCTTCTGTTCGGCCCATCGCAGGTACATGCGAAGGAGCATTTCCGCCCAGTCCTGCGATTCGGTGCCGCCAGCGCCGGGCTTAATTGTGACGATGGCATTGAGGCGATCGTTTTCACCGGCGAGAAGAGTTTTGGTTTCGAGGCTCGAGACGTAGGCATCGGCAGCGGCGAGTTCCTTGGCGACATCTTCGAGGAGCGAGGCGCGCTGCGCGTCGTCTTTTTCTTCTTCGGCGAGATGGAAATAGGTTTCGACGTCGCTCATTTTGCGATTGAGCGTGTCTTCGGCGTTGACGCGATCTTCGATTAGTTTGCGCTGCTGGAGGACGGCTTGGGCTTTTTCCTGATCCTGCCAGAAATTGGGATCGGAGACTTTGGCTTCTAGCGCGGCTTGCTGGGCGCGGGCGGCAGGGGCGTCAAAGATAGCTCCGCACGAGTTCCATGCGTTTTTTCAGGTCGACGTAGCGGTGCTGGATGTCTTCGATGTGTTCGGCCATGGAGATAGAGTATACGGGAAAATCGAAAAGTGAAAATGGGTGAATTGCGGGTGGCGGGGGACTTGGAGTGGATTGGTGGGGGAAAGATAAGGCGGGCGGGCTTCGGAGGATTGGGTGGAGGGACTGGGCGGAGGCTTTGGCGATTGAGCCGGCTGGAAGCCGGCGGTACGAAAGGCCCAGTTTGCAGCGGATAAATTGCCGCGGTTAGTTTGCAGGCGGGTTGGGACGCATCAGTGCTAGACCGATGATGGTGATCGAGATCAGAAGGCTGAGCCAGCAGATGTAGTCGCCGAAGCGGACATAGGGCGTGATGTCGGTGCGGAAGCCGTAGGGAGCTTCCAGTTCGCCGCGGATGTCGGTGGGGAGAGTGGCGACGATGCGGCCGTAGGGATCGATCGAGGCTGTGAAGCCGTTATTTGTGTCGCGGAGGAGCCAGCGGCGGCTTTCGATAGCGCGGACACGGGACATCATGAAGTGTTGCGCGGGAGCTGCGCTGCGGCCGAACCAGCCGTCGTTCGAAATATTTATGAGAAGCTCGGCGCCATTGGCAGCGAACTGGCGGATTTCGTTGGGGAAGATTGCTTCGTAGCAGATGAACGTGCCGAAAGGGCGGTCGGCGTGGCCGACGGTGTAGTCGGTGCCGGCAGTGAAATCGGAAATGTCGGCGGTGAGGCGGCCGGCAAACGTGAGCCAGCTGCGGAGCGGGACGTACTCGCCGAAGGGAACGAGGTGGACTTTGTTGTAGGAGTAAGTGCGGCGGCCGGAGGCGTCGAGAAGGACGGCGCTATTGTAGGCGGACCATTCGTTTTGCGCGCCGGCATTCTTTTGCCCGTCAGCATTCTTCTGCCAATCCGCATTTTTTTGCCAATCAACCACGCCCACGAGAAACTCACCGCCGGATTCTTTCGCGATGCGAACCATACGCGCCGCGAACGGAGGATCCTGCAAACTGAACGGAGCGGGAACTTCCGGCCAGACGATCAGGCCGGGAGTTTTTTTCGCGGCATCAATGCTAAGTTGGGCGAGCTGGTCGAGCTCGCCAGCGTGCTGCTGCATCCAATCGGCCGGGTAGTGCTCGGACTGCGGGAAATTCGTTTGCACGAGATGCGCGACGTGCTGCGGCGCGGCGGTGGGGACGAGATATTTTCCGCCGATGGCAATCGCAAGCAAAGCGAGCGTTGTAGCGAGAGCGGCTTTCCATACCTTCGGCTTCCCTTCCAGCACCGCGTAGGCGAGAAACGAACTGTATGCGGCGACCACGAACGAGAGGCCGTAGATTCCAGTGACGGGCGCCAGTTGCAGCAGAGCAAGGCTATCGCTCGCGGCATATCCCGTGAGGTTCCAGGGGAAGCCGATATACGGAAGATGCGTGCGAGCAAACTCGAGCGTGACCCAATAGAACGGCGCGAACACGCAGGCAAGCGCAACGCCTTTGCGCCGGGCGATGAACGCGACGCTCATCGAGAAAGTGGACCAGATGATTCCGCCGGCAATTCCGAACAGGCTGAGAATGCCAACCGATAGCCACGGGTCAACGCTGCCGTATTGATGCATGACAGTGGCGATCCAGGGCAGGCAGATCGGGTAGAAAACGAAAGCGTGAAGAAAACCGTAGAGCGGAGCTTCGCGCGGCGGCGCGCCGATGGAGGCGAGGACGAGCATACCGACAGAAAACCACGCGAGCAGCGGCAAATTGTAATCCGGGAACGACAGCGCCAGAGCGACGCCACTCCCGAGGGCGAGCAGAACTCGCGTGTGCCGGCGGAAAGTCATTTAACGCTTAATTATAGACTTGAAACCGGCTTGTTCGAGAGCGTGCCGTGCCGCCTCGGCAGCTTTTTCGTCGGTGTAGGGCCCGACCTGGACGCGATAAAAATTGTCGGTGGTGGGCGTGACGACGAAGGACGGAAACTTTTTCTGCTGGATGGCGTCGGCCATGGCGAGAGCATCACTCTGGCGCGTGACGGCCGCAACCTGGAGAACGATGGATGACTTCGCGAGCTTCGGGGGTTGAAATCGCGCGGGCTCTTTCGTGGCTGCGTTCGGCTTCGCTGGCGCGGACGAAGCGGGCGCCGGAGCGACGACGCTATTTTTGGCAGCGACGACGACGGGCTTCGTTTCCTTCGGAGCGCTCTTGCCGTAGAAATCCCATTCGTTTGGGGCGGGGGCTGGGGCAGGCTCGGGCTGTTTTGCCTTTGCGGAAATTGGCGCGGGGGAGGATTCGCGGATGTCGGCGTGGACGGGGCCGAATTGGTTGCGTCCCATGACGTAGCCGAGCGTGAAGAAAACGCCGCAGAGGAGGACGACTCCGAGAAAGAGGCCGACGAGGTGCCGGCTTTCGAGAACTCGTTCGCCGCCGCGTTTTCCGTTGGCTGCCATGGTGTTGCCCTCAGCGGCTGAAGCCGCTTTCCTGGTCCGCTCGTTCGGCACGGCTGAAGTGCCTCGACGAACGGCTTAAGCTGTGCCACTACGAACGGCTTCGTCTGTGCCACGACGGACGGCTCGCGCTGTGGCGTGGCGCTTGCTCCTATTTTTTTGCTGCTGCGGCTTGGACCCACTGCGAGATTATGTCTACTGGCAGCGGGAAGACGATCGTTGTGTTTTTTTCCACGCCGATTTCGGTCAGTGTTTGCAAATAGCGAAGCTGGATGGCGGCGGGCTGCTTTTCGAGCACCTCGGCTGCATCCGCGAGTTTGGTGGAAGCTTCGAATTCGCCTTCTGCGTGAATAATTTTCGCGCGGCGCTCGCGTTCGGCTTCCGCCTGTTTGGCGATCGCGCGCTGCATATTCTCCGGAATATCGACTTGCTTGACCTCAACCTTCGTTACCTTGATACCCCAAGGCTCGGTATCCTGGTCAAGGATTTGTTGGAGCTTGGCATTAACCTTTTCGCGCTCGGAGAGGATCGAGTCAAGCTCGAATTGGCCGACGAGGCTGCGCAGCGTGGTCTGCGCGAGCTGCGAGGTGGCGTAGAGGTAATTCTGAACTTGCGAGAGCGCGAGGTTTGCGTCTACGACGCGGAAATAGCAGACCGCGTTCACCTTCACGGAGACGTTGTCCTTGGTGATCACGTCTTGCGGGGGAACGTCGAGCGTTTCGATGCGCAGCGAGATGCGCGTGAGTTTATCGATCGGGAAGAAAACCAGGCGCAGGCCCGCGCCTTTCGCTTCCGGAAGCATGCGGCCGAGGCGGAGAACGACGCCGCGCTCCCATTCCTTGATGACGTACACGGAATTGAAAAACCAGATCAGGAAAATAAGGACGCCGATCGCGAAAACGATTGTGGTGAACTCCATCAGCTATTGCCTCCCCTCGGATGACTGCGACACGGGCGCCATTCGGGGCGCATGGACCGGCTCGACTTCGAGCGTGAGCCCTTTGACTTTTCTGACGCGGACGCGCGCGCCCTTCGGGATGCTGGTGCCGGCGGGCGCGGCAGCGCGCCAAAGTTCGCCGTGAACGAAGACCATTCCAGCAGCGTCACCCGCGCCCAGGGCTTCGGTGACGTCGGCTTCCTCTCCGATCAATTCTTCTTTACCGGTGGATTGTTTCCACTGGCGCGAGCGAAGGACGAGACGCATCAAGATAATCACGATGACGCCAAACGGAAGCGCGACACCGAGCGCCGTGCTGAGGCGGACGCCCATTCCGGTGATCGGCGATTCAATCAGGAAAATCGCGCCGAAGATCATGGCTACGAGGCCGCCGACGCCGAGCACGCCGTGCGTTGGGAACTTGGCTTCGAGAATGAAGAATCCGAAGGCGACGACGAGCAAAAGCAGGCCCGCAAAATTCACCGGCAGCATGTGCATCGCATACAGCGCGAGGACGAGGGCGATGCCGCCGATCACGCCGGGCGCAAACATTCCGGGATGCGAGAACTCGACGTAGAGACCGAGAACGCCGACGATGAGAAGAACGAAGAAAACGTCGGGCTGAACGATTCTCGTCAGAAATTTTTCCCGGGCGCTCATTTCGCGAGCCGTGACGACGGGTTGAGAGAGCGCGAGCTGGACTTTCGAGCCGTCGAGGCGCGTGATCGTGCGGCCATCGAGCTTCGCGAGCAAATCCTCGCGGGTAAGCGCGATCAGGTCAACGAGCTTGCCATCGAGCGCTTCTTTTTCGCTGAATGCTTTGGCGTCGGTGACGGCGGAGGCCGCGAGTTCGGCGTTGCGGCCGCGCTGGGTAACGTAGCTGCGAAGATAGGCGGTGGCTTCGTTCACAATTTTTTTGTGCAGGGTTTCATCGATCTGCACGGTTTGGCCGCCTAAGACGAAGATGGGCGAAGCTGCGCCGGTGTCCGTGCCGGGAGACATGGCGGAAACGTCCGCGGAAAGCAAAATGAAAAATCCCGCGGAGGCGGCGCGAGAGCCTGTGGGCGAGACGTAAGCGACGACGGGAACTTTCGAGCCGAGGATGGCTTGAATGATGCTGCGCATGGAGCTGTCGAGGCCGCCGGGGGTGTTCATGGTGATGAGAATCAGGGCGGCGCGGTCGGAGTTGGCGTCGTTGATGCCGCGAACAATGTATTCGGCGAGGATGGGTTCGATTTCGCCGTCAATGTGAAGCTCGACGACATTCGATGGGGAGCTGGGAGGTGCTGTCGCGGAGCGGGCGGATTGATTGAGCGCGAAGGATAGTGCGGCGAACGCGAAGAATATCAATGCCAAGCGCGGCGATGGCTGGAACCGCATTTCAGGTAGGCATTATAGCAAGAGAATCGGCGGAACGCGCGGTGGTTCGCGGCGATTAGGTTCGCGCGCGGCGATGCGATAAGTAGCGGGCGCCCGAAAAACACCCATGACGAGTTGGGACTCTCGTTGTGAGTGCCCGAGCAGGACGAGCAGGAGATCTAGTTCTGCGAAGGCGGCTCGGCGCGTTTTGCGTCGTTTTGATAGGAGGGCATCACGTGGAGCACCTCCTGGACGCGCGGGTCTTTGATTACTTTCGCGAACGCGATATCCGTTTCGGCCGTGCGGTAATACTTGTAGCCGTCGTCGCGGGCCAGTTTCAGGAAATGAGCGGCGCGTTCGGCGTCACCGAGGGCGGCATAGGATTTCGCGACGAAAAAATTAAACAGGCCGGGATCGGTGGTGGTGCGCTGCTGGATGATCGTGCCGTAGCCGCTCTTGCGTTCGAAAAGCTCGGGATCGAGGGCGAGGGCTTTGTCAAAAGTGTCCATGGCCTCGGGATACTGCTTGTTCGCAAAATAGGCGTAACCGAGATTGCTGTAGATCGTGGAGGTTTCCATGCGGAGCAGCAGAGCCTTGTGGTAGAGAACGATGGCTTTGCTGTAATGCTTTTTCTCGTACTCGACGGTGCCGAGATTGTTGATGGGGCTCGCAAAGCTCTTGTCGGTTTTCATCGACTTGCGATAGAAGCGTTCGGAGCGGTTCAGGTTGCCGATCTCCTGATAGGCGACTCCGACTTTGTTGAGCAGTTGAGCGTTTTTCGGCTCGGTCTCGAGAATCGTTTCGTACGCTTCGGCGGCTTCCGCGAATTCCTTGCGGGCCATGAACACGTCACCCTTCATTTCGGCGGCTTGCCGGGGAGTGAGCGTGGGCTTGGGCGGAACGACGTAGACGGGCCCGGCATCCGATGGCGCAGATTGCACAGCCGCAGGTTGGACGGATGGCGGCGCAGTTTCTTGTGCGAAGACCGGCTGAGCGAACACGGAGGAAAACGCCAGCACAGACGAAAGCGGAACGGCAAATAAGACGAGTCGCCTCATTGCCCTGCTCCTTTTTCCGCGCCTGCCTACGGTTGGGGTTTCGAGCTATCCGCAGGTTTCTTGCTATCTCCAAAGATACCAAAAATCTTATCGAGAAAGCCTTTTTTCTTCTCTGGCTCCTGGGCCGGCTGTGCTGGAGTCGTACCAGGACTATTTTTCGCAGGCGGCTTCCCCGGCGCGTTTGGGTTATTGGACGCACTCGGAGGCGAATTGGGAGCCGGAGGCGGCGGATTTGAATTCTTTCCAAATAGGTGGGAGAGCCAGGAACCCTGCGCGGACTGGGCACTGGCGCCGCCGCAAAACTGAGTCGGCTCGGTTCCGGCGATGAAATACTCCTGTACCGATTGGGGGCAGGCGCTCGCGGCAAGCAGGCCGGATTGGGGATCAATCGCTTCCTGGATGACGCCTGGAGGCGCGGTGAAGTCCTGGGGGCCGACGTAGGCGGGCAGCGTGACGGCGCGCTTCATGAATTCGGCCCAGATGGGAGCGGCCGTCTGGCTGCCGGAGAGGCCCAGGTCGCGATTATCGTCAAAACCGATCCAGACGACGCAGAGAAGATTCGAGGTGAAGCCGGCGAACCAGCCGTCGCGCGAAGTGCCGGTCTTGCCCGCTGCCGGGGCGGTGAACCCCAGCGAACGCACCGAAGCGCCGGTGCCGCGATTGATGACGTCCTGCATGATGCTGGTGGTGAGAAAGGCGACGCGCGGATCGAGGACCGGGCGGGTCCTGACGGAGTCCGATTCTTCGAGCTTACCGCCGGCTGAGACGACGCTGCGAAGGTAGAGCGGTTCGGCGCGCGTGCCGATGGTTGCAAACGCGGTGTAGCCGGCGGCGACGTCCACGGGCGTCATTTCGTATGCGCCAAGGGCGACGGCGGGAGTAGCCATGATGTTGTTGCCGAGGCCCATCTGGCGGGAGAGATCGACGACGCGCTGGTAGCCGATCATTTCCGCGACTTTCACGGTGGCGACGTTGAGTGAATGGATGAGCGCGTCGCGAACGGTGACGGTGCCGTAGAATTCCTGGCCGAAATTGTCGGGGGTGTAGTCCTTGCCGTCGAATTGGAATGTAGTGGGAACGTCGTCGACGGTGGTGACCGGCGTGACGACGGGCTGGAAATCTTTGGTCGGCGTTGTCGAACGCGGCGGCGTAGACGAACGGCTTGAAAACCGACCCTGGCTGGCGATGGGCGAGGGCGTGGTTGAGCTGGCTTTCGCCGTAGTTGCGGCCGCCGACGAGCGCGCGAATTTCGCCGGTGCGCGGATCGAGAGCCACGAGCGCGACTTGCGGTTGCGGGACGGGCTGGCCCGTTTTTTTCCACGCCGCGTAGCGCTTGGCGAGAAGCTTATCGACTTGCGCCATGCCGATCTGAACAGCGACGGTGGCGGCGCGCTGGAGATTGGGATCGAGCGTGGTGTAGATGCGATAGCTCTGGCTCTGGAGATCGTTCTCCGAGAATTTTTCGAGGAGATGATCCTTGACCATGTCCACGAAGTAGGGGGCGGAGCTGCTTTCGATGCCGCCGCTTACAAATTTCAGAGGCGCTTTTTTCGCGGCAGCGACCTCGTCGGCGGTGACGTAAGCAGTCTTCGACCATCTGGGCGAGGACGCGGTCGCGGGCTTCGATGGCGCGATCCATGTGCCGTTCGGCGGTGGCGTAGCGATTCGGAGCGCGAATGATGCCGGCGAGGAAAGCGGCTTCGCCGAGGGTGAGCTCGCGGACGTCTTTGCCGAAGTAGGCCTGGGCAGCCTCTCCGAAGCCGCGAATCGAGAAGCTGCCGCGATTGCCGAGATAGACTTCGTTGGCATAGAGCTCAAAAATCTGCTGTTTGGTGAAGCGCTGATCGATTTCGATCGCCATCAGCACTTCTTTTACCTTGCGGCGCCATTCGCGTTTGGTGGTGAAGAAAAAGCTGCGGGCAACCTGCATGTCAATCGTGCTGGCGCCCTGGGCTTTCTGGCCGACGCGCAGGTCCGCCATAGCGGCGCCGAAAACGCGAACCAAGTCGAGACCACCGTGCTCGAAAAAGCGCTTGTCTTCGGTGGCGAGAACGGCATCGGTGAGAACCTTTGGAAGATCGTCGAAGCGAACGACGCGGCGCTTTTCGCGCGAGCTGTCGAAGAGATTGGTGATCAGCTCGGGCTCGATTTCGGCTGAGTCGCGCGTCGTGCTGTTCGAGAGCTGCGAGATCCGGGAGATCGCTGTGCCGGAAAAATCGACGCGCAGGGCATTGCCCTCGTGGAAGTAGGAATCAGCCGACGGCCGAATCTCGACCGTGGCTCCCTTGAGCTTGTACAAACCGGGAGCGCCCGGGACTTCTCCCTCCTGATAACCGGCGCGAAGAAGGTAGCTCGCGAGGTCCTTCGGATGAAGCGGTTCGCCAACGTAGATGATGCCCGGAGCGCCGTAGACGCGCGACGTATTCTGGAAGATCTGGCCCGTGAGGCGTTCGTTGATCAGGCGGCCGAACTGAACGTAGTAGTAGGCGAAGAAGGCGGTGCCGGCGAGTAACACGACGAGAGCCGAGCACAGCAGTGCGATTCCGAACCGTGACGTCCAGAAACCCGGCGCGATCCGAATTCGAAACCGGCTAGAGTTTTCCATCAATGAGCACGCGTGAGTGAATCATACCCCGACGACGTACGACGGCTCGCATGCAAAGCGGCGGCTGGGCTGGCGCGGCACCGCCAAGAGAGTTCCTCGTTCCCTGGTGTATGGATTCCTATTCTAAATCGAGCGGTTGTCCGCGTGGTCATGAAAATCGAGGGTGAATTTATAGACGTACAAGTCGACTGGAATCGAGTAGTCCAGCGAGATTTTGACGACGCCCTGATTAGCGTCGATCTTGATGTCTTCCTGTTGCACGGGGATTCCGATTTCCTTGATTTTCTTCCAAAGGTCGTCGCGAATTTCTTTCGGGCCAAGCCGGTTGCCAATCGCGAATCGTGCTTCGCTCTGGATGGCGTCCTGCACCTGATAGTTGTCTACATAGATGGGGAGAATTTTGAAGCCTGCGAAAACCATGGCGCACAGGAGCAATAGCAAGAGCACCAGCTTCGTGCCGCTGCCGCCGTGTTCCGGGTTACGAGTCCGCCGAGAGGTAACGAGGTTCAACTTGGCCCTACCTCCGAATACGCCTAAGGACTAGAGGACAACCAAATGCTAGCACCTCTTGGAGCGGTGGGAGCGAGCGGCGCGAGGGGGTGTTTGCGATGAGTAAACGGGTGGGGGTGGGGGGGGCGGGACGGCGCGGGCAGACGGACGTTGTGGGGTGCGGGGTTAGGCGAACGGAGGCGAGGGCAAAAGAGCCGGCAGGATGCCGGCGGTACGAACTGCTGTTGGCCGTTCGCAGGTCCTCTAGTAGGCCTTTAGTAGGCTTTGGCGAAGATGGCCTTTTCGTTGGCCGGCTGGGCGCAGAGGATGCACTTGCCGGAGCCGCCCGGTTGATCGAGCGGGATGCAGCGCATGGTGGCCTTGGTCTCTTCTTTAATTTTCGCTTCGCATTCGCTGCTTCCGCACCACCAGGCTAGCGCAAAGCCGGTCTCGACGGCCTTCTTGAATTCGCCGTAGTCCGCGGGCTCGACGGTGTGGGCTTTGCGGAATTCCAGGGCGCGGTCGTATAGAGCCTTTTGAATCTCCTCGAGCAGTTGCGACACCGCTGCGCCGATGCCCTGCTGAGGGACGAAGGCCTTCCCTTCCTTGCCGGGACGGTCGCGGCGCGCGAGGACGACGGAGCTTTTCGCGACGTCCTTGGGGCCGAGTTCGAGTCGGAGCGGCACGCCACGCATCTCCCAGTCGTTGAATTTGAAACCGGGGCTCATTCCATCGCGCTCGTCAAGCTTTACGCGGATGCCGGCGCCGACAAGCTCTTTGCGGAGGCGATGCGCGTTCTCGAGGACGCTCGATTTTTCGTCGTCCGTTTTGTAGATGGGGACAATCACGAGCTGGAAAGGAGCGAGGCGCGGCGGCAGGATCAAGCCCTGGTCGTCGCCGTGAACCATGATGATCGCGCCGACGAAGCGAGTGGAGAGCCCCCAGGAGGTGGTCCAGCAGTGCTGCAGAACGCCGGTTTTGTCGAGATAGCGAATCTCGAAGGCTTTCGCGAAATTCTGGCCGAGATTGTGCGACGTGCCGGCCTGCAGGGCTTTGCCATCGCCCATCATGGCTTCGATGGAAAATGTCTGGTCGGCGCCCGCAAAGCGCTCGGAATCCGACTTGCGCCCGGGAATCACCGGAACCGCAGCTTCGCGAACGCGCGAAATCGGTGTAGATATCGAGCATCTGGCGCGTCTCGAACTTCGGCTTCCTCAACTGTGGCGTGGGCGGTATGGCCCTCCTGCCAGAAAAATTCCAGCGTGCGCAGGAAAAGCTTGGTGCGCAGTTCCCAGCGCACCACGCTGTTCCACTGGTTGATCAGGATCGGGAGATCGCGATACGACTGGATCCACTTGGCGTATGCATGACCGATGATGGTTTCCGAAGTGGGGCGGATCACGAGCGGCTCGTCGAGCTTTTCGCCGCCGCCGTGCGTGACGACAGCAAGCTCGGGCGAAAAACCCGCGACATGCGATTTTTCCTTGTCGATAAAGCTGCGAGGAATCAGCAGAGGAAACGCGGCATTCACGTGGCCGGTGGCTTTGAAGCGGCTATCGAGCGCGGCGGTGATGTTCTCCCACAGCGCCCAGCCGTAGGGCCGCACGATCATGCAGCCGCGAACGGGCGCGTAGTCCGCCAGTTCGGCGCGCAGGACGAGCTGGTTGTACCACTCCGAGAAATCTTCTGCGCGTGTGGGGAGCTTTTGGTCCGACATTCCTGCTCTGGCTCATTTCTGCAGCGATCCGATTGGCTTCAGACTCGCGCGGTCCGGCTTGTAAGCAAGAAAGGTTAGGGGAGTAGGTCGGGGAAGTCAACCGAGGCAGAGGCAGAGCGAGGCCCGGCGCGAAGTCCGTTGCCAATTCCGGTGCCAAGCCCGGTGCCAAGCGCGGTACGAACCCGGTGCGCGGGACGTCTAGCACCCTCTCCGATCGGACGCCGCGCGTGCCTTTCCTCGGTTTCCTCGGGGCCGGCTCCAATTTTATGCTGTGAGCAATTGGCCAATTCGGTGTAGGCTATTGCGCTAATCCGGCACGCCGCGGCCCGGAAGATCGAAGCTTAAAGGAGAAATTTGAAAATGAAGATGCAGCGGGTGGCAGTTGTAGTGATGGCGATGGCTATGTGGGGGACTCTTCCACCACTCGCGATGGCGCAATCATCTTCTGGAGCGGGCGCGTCGCAGACGCCTTCGTCGCAGTCGTCCGCCTCAAGTCATGTCCAGCCGGGACAGTCGTACCGCAAGCCTACGAACGCGCAGAAGTTTAGAAACTATCTGTTCGATTCGTTCGGGCCTTATGCACTCATCGGAAGTGCCGCCGCCGCCGGAATTAACCAGGCTTCAGGCGACCGGATCAACGGTACCGGATCTGGCAGCCCGCCCGAGTGGGGCGGTGGTACCGGCCCGTACTTCGAGCGGTTTGCCAGCAACCTTGGAATCAACCTGACGGCGACGACAGTCCGCTATGGGCTCGCCCAGCTGTTGCAGGAAGACACGATCTACTACCGCTGCGAGTGCAGTGGATTCAGCCACCGCCTGGTTCACTCTCTGTGGTCAACAGTTGCGGCGCGGCGCGGCGACGACGGGCATTATCGCTTTTCATTCTCGAACGTCGCGGCTCCATATGCGGGCACAATGACGGCCGCCTTGGGCTGGTATCCGAGCCGCTACGATCCCTCGGACGGGTTCCGAATGGGCAACTACGTGCTCCTGAGCTACGCGGGAGTGAACGTCGCGAAGGAATTTATCTACGGTGGGCCGCATACCTTGATGGCTCGCACGCCGTTTAGCCATTTGACCGGAAGCGACAAGCCCTAGGACACAAGTCGCAAGCAAGAGAGAGCGCAGGCTAGACCGGCGCGACGGGCAGATGAATTGGGGGTTGGTGATCGAGATTCTCTACGATCGCTTGCCCTCAATTTTTTTGGAGACACGTTGAAGCTCGAGTGAGCGACGGGTGGGGGGATTGGTGGGGCTTGCGGAGCGGAGGCTTCGCGGCAAAAGAGCCGGCTGGAAGCCGGCGGTACGAAAGGCCAGGCGCGAACGTATCTTGCGGGTCCGCTGAGCGTGATTTATGGAGCCGGCGCGGGAGTGGGCGCTGGACTGGACGTGGATGATGCCGTCGCCGCGGCCTTCTTCTCCGCCTTGCGCTGCTTGCGACGAGCGAGGTATTGTCCGAGGTCGGGCATGAATTCGCGAAGCATGTTGTAGCCGCTGTTGTAAACCAGATCGATTCCCCACTGCCCGAATACGCTGCCCACCGTGCGATCCCGTTCCGGATAGTAGGACGTCGAAATTCCCTGCTGAATCAACTGGCCGAGAGTTTGCGGAACGTTGAACGTGGGCTCGCCGGAATCCTTTCGAGTGATCACGGTGCGGCTGGCGGCGTAGTAGAGTCGCGAACCTACCGATCCGGTTCCGCGGCGAAAATAGCGGGGATCGTCATGCAGCACGGACGGGAGGACGCCATAAATGAAAAAGCACGAAGTCATCTGGTCGCCCTCGGAAGCGGCGAATCGCTCCGCGAACGAGCCCCAGCCTTCGCCGTAATGAGGCTGGCCGTCGGTGGCCTGCGAGATCGTGGATTGCAGCAAGTTGCCAATGTGCGCGCTGAAATCGAACATCTGATGGAACGACAGGACGTATTTCTCGCGAGACGTGAGCGGTTTCTGGTTCGCGGCCGTGTCGTTCGCGCTGATGAAATTGGGAATGATTCCGAGGATGCGCTTGGAATTCTCCGCGTTCTGGGTATCGGGGCTTTGCTTGGGCTGAACTTTGTCAGGCAGATTTTGCGACGGGTCTGTGGCGGGCGGAGGAGTCTGCTTTTGCGCGGGCTCCGACTGCTGGCCTGGCGGAGGGGCCGGTTGCGCGGCATCTTGCGCGTGCGCGCTCGCGAGCGAGAAACCCAACAGGATTGCGCTCGCGGCAAATTTCTTACCGAAGGACTTCAAAGAACCTCCCGCTTGTAATTTCCCGTGTAATTCCGCTTGTGACTAGCCCCGGAGCTCGATCGAGGAGTGGAGCAATCTTTCCATCTTAAATGAGATGGCGACGCTTTGCTTTGAGGAAATGGCGGCAGTCGTCAGTTTGCAACGTGTAGGACGCGGAGCGAACAGTGCGGGTTGTATTGGAGCGGCGACGAAGCGCGACGGCCGCCCATGCGGCGGTTGATTGCAAACGCCGCATCGCTCCGCTAGAATCTTCTCGAATCCTGCCATGGCCAACGAATCTCCTGAACTCAAGCGAATGTCGCGTCCACTCGGCGTAGTCGATCCCGAAGTCGCCGAAGCGCTCTACGACGAAGTGCGGCGGCAAGCGACCGGGCTCGAGCTGATCGCGTCCGAGAATTTTGTTTCCGAGGCGGTGCTCGAAGCGATGGGCTCCGTGTTCACGAACAAATATGCGGAAGGCTACCCGGGCAAGCGCTACTACGGCGGCTGCGAAAATGTGGACCGCGTGGAGCGCCTCGCCATCGAACGCGCCAAGCAACTTTTCGGCGCGGAACACGCCAACGTCCAGGCGCATTCGGGTACGCAGGCGAATATTTCGGTTTACATGACGGCGCTCGAGCCGGGCGCGACCGTCCTCGGGATGAATCTGGCTCACGGCGGCCACCTGACGCACGGGCACCCGCTTAATTTTTCCGGCAAGACGTATAAATTCGTCGCGTATGGCGTGACGAAAGACACTGAGACGATTGATTACGACGAGATCGAACGCCTGGCGCGAGAGCATCAGCCCAAGATGATCGTGGCGGGCGCGAGCGCGTATGCGAGGATCATTGATTTTCCCCGGATCGCGAAGATTGCGGAAAGCGCCGGAGCGCTTTTCTTCGTGGACATGGCTCACATCGCCGGGCTTGTGGCGGCGGGAGCGCATCCGAGCCCCGTGCCCTATGCGGATTTTGTTTCGACGACGACGCACAAGACTTTGCGAGGGCCACGCGGCGGACTGGTGCTGTGCCGCGAGAAATACGCGAAGGACCTCGACCGCATCACGTTTCCGGGCGTGCAGGGCGGGCCTCTTGAGCACATTATCGCGGCCAAAGCTGTGTGCCTGAAGGAAGCGGCGGAGCCCGAGTTTCGCAGCTACCAGCAGCAGGTGGTGACCAACGCGCGCGCGCTCGCTGCGGCGCTCGGCAAGCGCGGATTCCGAATCGTAACCGGCGGAACCGACAATCATCTATTTCTTGTGGACATGCATTCACGCGGAATTACGGGGCGCGACGCTGAACTCGCGCTGGAACGCGCCGGCATGACCGTAAATAAGAACGCGATTCCCTTCGACCCGCTGCCGCCTATGAAAGCGGGCGGAATTCGCGTGGGCACTCCGGCCGTGACAACCAGGGGCATGCGCGAGCCCGAGATGGAGAAAATTGCAGCGTGGATTGCGGATGTGCTCACTCATCTGGGCGATACGGCGACCGAGCAGCGCGTTCGCGCCGAGGTGGCAGCGGTGGCCGCCAAATTTCCTCTCTATGCGCGGCGGCTCGCAGAAGCTGATAGCGCAGCGACACTCCAAACTCGCGGGGCGAATCCGTAAACTCGCGCAGCACTCGTTGGCGCAGGAAAAATCCCGAAAAAACCGAGCCACGTATCAACTGGGTGCACCTGTTCGCGTTCGGAACATGCGCGCGATCATGCGTTACCGGATGCCGCTCGATCGATCGCTCTAAATCCTGCCCTGCGTTCAAATTTCCACTCGCCTCGGCCGGGACGTTTGGCCACCCGTTTGCCAGATTATTTCCGCAGGATTGGGAGCTAGGCGGGGAGTCCTCGGAATGAGTTTGCAGGTAGTCGTCGAACCAGTCACCGGTGCCTTTGCGTTCGAAAACGATCGCGAAGCAGCGCGCGAAATTCAGGGCTCTCTGGTGCCTGTCGGCAACCTGAAATGCACGGGAGTGGAAGTAGCTTACCGCTTCTCGCCGTTCGCTGAAGTGGGAGGAGACTTTGCCGATTTCTTTCACTTGCCGGACGGCCTGATCGGCATCTACGTGGGCGACGTGGTGGGCAAAGGACTCTCCGCCGCCATGTACGCGGCACTGGTGATGGGCACGCTGCGAGGGATCAACAAAACCGGTGCGAACCCGGCGGAGGTCCTGGAACTTTTGAACAAGCGACTGAGGGTTCGGCCCGTGGCGGGGCGATACTGCGCCACCTTGTATGCGCTTTACGAGTGCGCCACGCGCCAGCTTACATTTTCAAATGCGGGTCTGCCTTTGCCGCTGCTCGTTTCAAACAACGGCTATTCGCGCCTGGGAGAGGGCGGGCTGCCGTCGGCAATTTTTGCGGGTGCTTCGTACGACAAACACGTGGTGACGCTCCATCCGGGCGACGCGGTGCTGTTTGCGACGGACGGGCTGCACGAACTGCGAAATCATCGCGACGAAGATTTCGGATGGGACCGGCTGGGAGAATTGTGGAGCGCCTGCGCGCCCAAAACCGCCGACGAATCGCTCGACCACCTCTTCGAAGGCGCCAAATCATTCTCAAACGGCTTCCAGCAGCACGACGACATCACGGCCGTAGCCTTGAAAGTCTCCGCCACCGAAGATCCGCTCGCTCCCCACTAATCAGCATGATTCGATTGTCAGCTCGACGCTCAAATCCGGCAGGCCACGGTTTCCGTCAGCGCACGGCATTCGCCAGGCCACGGTTTTCGTCAGGGCACGGCTTTAGCCGTGCCGCAAACGCGAACCGAGAGAGCGGCTTTAGCCGCTGAGGGCAAACTTGGTCAACTCGTCGTCAACTCGATGTCGAGCTCCGCGGCGCGGCCGTCGCGAATCGCGAACGCGCGGATGGGCTGCGCCGCATCGTCGCGCGGCGAAACGATGAAATAGGCAGCGTCCGGGTAATAGGCGCGTTCGAGATCACGCGGCGAAGGAGAATTTTCGCCTTGCGGATGCGAATGATAGATGCCGAGAAGCTCAAGCCCTGCCGCTCGAATCTCGCGCATCAGGCCGAATAATTCCGCAGGCGCGATTTCGTAAGAAGTGCCCGGCGAGTGAGCCGCATTCCGAGCCGGGAAAATGTGAGTGACCGTGGCGCGGCGGCCAGCCAACAACCCGCAGCACTCCTCGAGCGGATTCACGCGAGCGTGCTCCAGCATCGCCGCAGCCACATTCTCCGCTACGCGAATCCCGTCTCGCACAATTGCGAGTTTATATCGCGAGCCGCGGGCCCAACCGTCTATTTTCAGCTGAACTAGCCCGCCACGCCGCTAAGCCTTCTGGGCCTGGCGGCGGAGAAACGTCGGAACGTCGAGATCATCCGACGGCATTTCCTGCGCCGCTTCGCGCACGTTTCGCGCCACCTGCTGCACCACGTTGGTCTGCTGCGGCGCAACCGGCGCATCGGGCTGCTCACGCTTCGCAGCCCACGTCTTCGGCAGATACGACGGGCGCTGCGCCGTCTTTCTGCCGGCGACTTCGCGGAAGCCTGCGGCAATCACCGTGATTTTCACGGACTCCTTCATCGCATCGTCCTGGACGGCGCCAAAAATGATGTTGGCATTTTCATGCGCAGCCTTCTGGATGATCGACGAAGCTTCGTGAACTTCCTGCAAGGTGAGCGTGGATGAGCCGGTAACGTTGATGAGAATTCCCTGCGCGCCGTTGATGCAATTATCTTCGAGGAGCGGGCTGTTGATGGCGCGATTGGCGGCGTCGATGGCGCGATTGGAGCCGGTGGCGACGGCGGTGCCCATCACGGCGTACCCCTGGCCGGACATGATGGTCTTCACGTCCGCGAAATCGCGATTGATGATTCCGGGAATCGTGATGATGTCGCTGATGCCCTGCACGGCCTGGCGAAGAATGTCGTCGGCGATGCGGAACGCCTCGAAGAAGCTCGTGCCGTGCTCGACGCAATCCATCAGCCGCTCGTTGGGAATTACGATGACCGTATCCACGCATCCAATCAACTCTGCGAGCGATTGCTCGGCCTGCTGCATGCGCCGCTTGCCTTCGAATGCGAAGGGCTTCGTGACGACGGCAACCGTGAGCGCGCCCAGCTCGCTGGCAAGATTCGCGACCACTGGCGCGGCGCCGCTGCCCGTGCCGCCGCCGAGGCCGGCTGTGACGAACACCATATCCGCGCCGTCGAGCGCCTCGAGAATTTTCTCGGTGTCTTCGAGCGCCGCTTTGCGGCCGACCTCAGGGTTGGCACCGGCGCCGAGCCCTTTGGTAAGCTTCGCTCCGAGCTGCAACTTCACCGGCGCCTGCGAAAGTTTCAGCGCCTGCAAGTCGGTATTGGCGGCGATGAATTCGACGCCCTCGACTTTCGCGCGGATCATGCGATTGACGGCGTTCGAACCGCCGCCTCCCGCTCCGATCACTTTGATCTTCGCGCCGCTCTGCGCTTCTTCACTGAACGATACCCGCATACCCGTTTCCTTTGGCGTCATGCTTCCTCCCCCAGAAATTCGCGATCGATTCAAATCCTTCACTGTCCTGCGAACAGCGCCTTCAATTTTCCCGTCCAGCCGGTGGGCCGCGCTCCCGCAAGGCGCCGCGTGCGCGCCCCGTAGAGAACAAGACCCACAGCCGTCGAGTACTCAGGCTGGGAAACCTCTTCGCTCATCCCCGCCAGCCCGCGCGGCGACGCCACGCGAACCGGCAGCTTGAACAAATGCTCGGCGAATTCCACCAAACCGCGGAGTTTTGCGCCTCCGCCGGTGAGAACAATTCCGGCGGGGACTTGCGATTCAAGTCCGGCGCGGCGCAATTCATCGCGCACGAGCATCAAAAATTCCTGCACGCGGGGTTCGACAATATCCGTCAGCATGCGTGCGAACACGGTACGCGGCGGGCGGTCGCCCACACTCGCGATTTCGATCGCGAAGTCTTCTTTCACCAGGTCGCGAAACGCGCAAGCGTGTTCGCGCTTTATTTTTTCGGCTTCGGGCACCGGCGTACGAAGCCCGACGGCGAGATCGTTCGTCACGTGATCGCCGCCGACGGGAATCGAAGCCGTATGCCGGACGACTCCGCCCGTATACGCGAGCATGTCGGACGTGCCGCCACCGATATCGAGCAGGCAGCAGCCGAGTTCCCGCTCATCCTGCGTGAGGCAAGCCTCGGCCGAAGCGAGTGGCTCGAGCACCGTGTCGTCCACGCGCACGCCCGCGCGATTCACAGCCGTCACAATGTTCTGCGTGGAGGAGCCAGACGCGGTGACAATGTGCACATTCGCTTCCAGACGCACGCCGACCATTCCGATGGCGTCGCGAATGTTGTCTTGCCGGTCAAGAAAAAATTCCTGTGGCAGCACGTGGAGCACTTCCCGGTCTTCCGGGAGCGAAACGCCGCGCGCGGCTTCGATCGCCCGGCGAACGTCGTCGCGCTGAATATCGCGCGGCCTGGCGCCGACGGTGATGCCTCCGCGGCTGTTCAATCCGCGCACATGGACGCCGGCGACGCCGATCAGCGCCGATTCTACGGGGACGTTCACGATGGTCTCCGCCTCTTCAATCGCGCGCCGAATCGAGCTGACCGCCAACTCCAGATTCACGATCTGCCCTTTGCGCCAGCCTTTCGATTCCGCAGCGCCGAGCGCGGCAAACTTCACTCCGCCGCCCTCCTCTTCCATTTCGCCGATCAGCGCGCAAGTTTTCGTGCTGCCCACGTCGAGCGCTACCACGTACCGGTCTTTCTTGTTCAATTCCGCCGCTCCTTACTTCGCTCGCGCACTTTTTTTCGAGCGCGCGCTTAATTCGGTTTCTTCGCCGCGTGTTTCTGGTTCTCGTGCTGATTGTCGTGCTGCTTCGCCACCGCTTTGGTTGCCGGTTTCGCCGCGGATTTCTGTGCCGAGTGCTGTGTTGCCGGTTGTGCCGGGTGATGCACCGCGCCCTGCACCGGGTGCAGTTGCGCCCCGAGGGTCGATTCCGGATTCACCACTGCTTCGCGGCTGAACCGCAAGTCGACCGACTCGACGCGCCCTGCCGTAGCACGCCATTGCCCGATATTCTCGATCAGCGTGCGGTACTTCGCTTCGAAGTCGCTGTCGCCGAAATGCACCACCAGCGGCGCCTCCGTCTGGCCCCAGTCTCCACTAGCCGATCCGCCCGGCAAACTTCCGCCGGGAAGGCCGGTGAGCGTGGCGCGCAGGTCTTCGGCGTCCGAGAGATCCACTTCACTCACCTGCTCCGCCGCTCCCGCATGCGCGGCTTGAATCTGGTGGATGAATCCGGCGAAAAGCTCCATGCGCTTCTCGCGTTCGTCCGTCGGCATATCGGCGCTGACGCCGCTCACCACCGGAAAATGAAAATTGCCTTTCAGCGGCCGCTCGAGAATCATTCCGTAGGCGTCCACCAGGCTCATATCGCTGCCATCGCGCAAAAACGCGATCGGAGTGCGCTCGGTAATCTCGATTTCGACGCGGTTCGGCAGGGCGCGCCGTACGGTGGCCTGTTCGACCCACGGCAGCGACTCGATCTGGCGGCGGCGTTCGTCGAGCGGAATCCGCAGCACGCTGTGATTGCGGTCGGCGGCAAAAATTCCCAGCACGCTTGCAGGCTGCACGTAGCGATTGCCGGTGATATGAATTTGCTCGGGATGAACCAGCAGCATCGCGGGCGAGTGAAGCAGAAAATTTGCGACCACGTACGCCATGCCCGCCGCCGCAAGCCCCGCGGCAATCCACAGCGACACGCGCAGATACGTCATCCAGGCTTTCCGGCCGAACTTCCGCCGCTTGATCTCGAGCGGCCTCTGCCGCCGGAGATATTTCGGCTCCTCGTCCGCCAGAACTTCCTGCGGATACGCCTCCGCGTCCATGGCCCTCAGTTTTTCCAGAAGATCACCTCGTTCTCAAGCTCAATGCCGTAAGCGGCGAGCACTCGCTCGCGCACGTCGTCAATCAGCCGCAACATATCGTCGCAAGTGGCATGTGCGGCGTTCACGAAAAAATTCGCGTGCCGGTCGCTCACCATCGCGTCGCCGACGCGGTGTCCTTTCAGTTTCAGTTCGTCAATCATGCGGCCCGCCGACCCGCCCGGCGGATTCTTGAAAATGCAGCCGGCGCTCTTCTGATTGAGCGGCTGGCTGGCGCGCCGCTTTTCGTTGCACACGCGAATGCCGGCGAGAATTTCCTTGTAAGGCTTCGACGGCAATTCCAGTTTCACGCGCAGCATCACATCGTCCGGAGCGAACGACGTGTGGCGATAATCAAAGCGAATGTCGTTGCCGCGCACCGTTTCCACTTCGCCGCTTGCCGCGCGGTAGAGTTCCACTTCCCGGACCTACGTGCCGATCTGCGTGCCGTACGCGCCCGCATTCATTCGCAGCGCGCCGCCCACGCTTCCTGGAACGCCGATCAGCCCTTCCATCCCGCCGAGATCGCGCTTCGCGCAGAACGTGACCATGCCGCCGAGATCGGCGGACGCGTCCACGAACGCGGAGTTGCCTTCGACTCGCATGCCCGGCTGCACCGAAGGAAGATGCAGCACCACCCAGGGCAATTCGCCGTCGGCGAATCAGAACGTTTGTGCCGCCACCCAGAAAACGGTGCGGAATCTTTGCGTCGGCGAGCAAGCGCATCACTTCTGGAATCGTTTCGTATCGGCGCAACAATAGTTCGTCAGTCGTGCCGCCGATTTCGAGCGACGTTTTTTCCGTGAGCGACACGCCCGGGCGCAACTCGACTCCCAGCTCCTTCAGCCGCTCGACGATCGCGCTGTCGCTAATCCGCATGCGAACTCGACACCTGTGTTCCCAGCAGCATTGCGAGTTGATCGAGAACGCGGCCCACGCTGCCCGCGCCAATCGTCAAGATCGCATCGCCCGGACGCGCTTCCCGCAGCATGTATTCGACGCCCGCCTGCATCGTGCTCGTGAACACCACGTTCTTGTGGCCCGCCGCGCTGATCGCTTCGGCCAGCCGCTCGCCGGTGATGTTCTCGATGGGCGGCTCGCCCGCGGCGTAGATTTCGGTGAGCACCAGAATGTCCGCCTGTTGAACGCGCGGCAGAAATCGTCCCAGAGAAATTGCGTCCGCGTGTAGCGATGCGGCTGAAATAGAACCAGCAGCCGCTTGTAACCGCAGCCGCGCGCCGCTTCGAGCGTGGCGCGAATCTCCGCGGGATGATGGCCGTAGTCATCAATCAGCGTGACGCCGGCGTAAACGCCTTTCACTTCAAAGCGCCGGCCCACGCCGGAAAATTTCGCAAGCCCGGCGCGAATCAAATCCGCCGGCACGTTCAGAGACAGCGCGACAGCCGCGGCAGCGGCGGCATTGCGCACGTTGTGAATTCCCGGCGGCGAAGGCAAGCTGAAAAAGTCCCAAATCCTCGCCGCGATACGTCGAGCCGAAATTCGCTCGAGAGGCCATTGAGTTTCACGTCGCTGATTACGAGATCGGCCTGGCTCGAAGTGCCGTAGGTAATCACCGGACGCTTCACGCGCGGCGAGAATCGCCTGCACGTTGGGCTCATCGAGGCAAAGAATCACCGTGCCGTAAAACGGAACGCGATTCACGAACTGCGAGAAACGACGTCCTGAATTTCTTCGAGCGAGCGGTACTGGTCGAGATGCTCGCGATCGATCGTCGTCACCACCGCGATCACCGGAGCGAGCAGAAGAAACGAGCGGTCGCTTTCGTCCGCTTCCACGACCATGTATTCGCCCTGGCCGACGCGCGCATTCGAGCCGGCGTGATTCACGCGCCCGCCAACCACAAACGTCGGATCGAGGTCTGCCGCCGCGAGGACGGAAGCGACCATCGAAGTCGTGGTGGTTTTTCCGTGCGCTCCGGCGACGGCAATCCCGATATTTCAGCCGCATCAGCTCGGCGAGCATCTCGGCGCGAGGGATAACCGGAATTTTCAGCCGGTGGGCTTCGATAACTTCCACATTGTCGGGACGCACGGCGGAAGAAATCACCACCACGTGCGCGCCGTGCACGTTTTCGAGCCAGATGCCCTTCGTAAATTTTCGCGCCGAGATTGTCGCAGGCGCTCGGTGACCGGCGTCGCTTTCAAATCCGAGCCGGAAACGGCGTAGCCGGTCGACAAGCAGCACTTCCGCGATTCCGCTCATGCCGCTGCCGCCGATTCCGACGAGATGGATGCGCTGAAAATTGCGGAATGTGATGCTCATGGCCGCGACCACCTTTTCGAGCAAGTCCACAATATCTTCCACGGCGCGCGGCTTCGCCAGCGAACGGGCGCGCTCTTCCATTTCCGAGATTCTCCGGGGCTGGTCCAGGAGGGAGAAAATTTCGCCGGTTAAGCGCTCGGGCGTCAGTTCGTCCTGGGGAAGGAGCCGGGCCGCTCCGGCGTTTTGCATTGCCTCGGCGTTGCGCATCTGGTGCGCGTCGGTGGCGGCGCCGAAGGGGATGAAGATGGCGGCGCGTCCGGCGGCAGATACTTCCGCGACAGTGATCGCACCCGAACGGCAGACGATCAAGTCCGCCTGGGCAAACCGCTCCGCCATATTTTCGATGAAGGGGAACAACCTCCGCATTGAATTCGCGTTGTCGCATACGCTACGCGCACCGCATTATAGTCGCGTTCGCCGGTCTGATGCACGATGAAAAGCTGATTTTTTCGTGGTGCCAGGCGGTCGAGCGAGTCGACCACGGCGCGGTTGATCGGCAGCGCGCCGCGGCTTCCGCCGGTAATCAGGATCGTAAACGGGGCCTCGTGGTTCTGAGGCGGAACAGCGAAAAATTCCGGGCGCACCGGGCAGCCCGTGACGATGGCACTGGCGGCCGAGTTTGTCGGCTGTTTCGATGTGAGCCACTGCCACGCGCGTGGCCATATCCGCGAGGACGCGATTCGTGAAGCCCGGCTCGACGTTCGGCTCGAATACCACTGTGGGAATTGCAGTTCAGCGTGGCGAGGAGCATCATCGGGCCCGAAGCGTAGCCGCCCACGCCGAACGCAGCCGCAAAACGATGGCGGCGTACAATCGCGGCCGAGTCCCACATCCCCAGCGGAAGCAGCGCGGCGTTGCGTAGCAATTTGGCGCCGCTCATGCCCTTCAAGCCAGCCGCGCGAATCGTTTCGAGCGGCAGCCCGGCCTGCGGCACCAGCTTTGCTTCGAGTCCGCGTTCCGTTCCGACAATCACGACTTGCCGTTCTCCTCGGATACCGTCTTCGGCTCCGGATTTTCCGCGCCGCAGCCATTCGCGCGCTACAGCCATCGCCGGAAAAACGTGTCCGCCGGTGCCGCCGCCCGCGATCAGCAATTTCGTTGCACCCGGGTTCTTTGCACCCGCGCTCACGTCTCGTCCGCGTGCTGGCTGATGTTTAGGAGCACGCCGGTGGCCAACAGCATTCCGAGCAAACTCGAACCGCCGTAGCTGACGAACGGCAGCGGAATCCCCTTTGTCGGCATCAGCCCGAGCACCACGCTCAGATTGACAAGCGCCTGGCCGACGACCATCGTCGTGATGCCCAGCGCCAGCAAGCGCCCGAACTCATCCGGCGCCTTCATCGCGGTTACGAATCCGCGCCAGCCGTACATGGCAAACAGCGCGAGCACTACCACCGCGCCGATGTACCCAACTTCCTCGCAAATCACCGCGAAAATAAAATCCGTGTGTGCTTCGGGCAGAAAGAAAAGTTTTTGGCGGCTTTCCATCAGTCCCACGCCGGAAAACCCGCCCGAGCCGACCGCAATGAGCGACTGCAGCAATTGGAAGCCGTGGCCCTGCGGGTCGGCACCCGGCGAAAAAAATGATTTGGCGCGTTCGTAGCCGGTATGGAACGCGCACGATGAGCAGATAAATCGCCGGGATCGCGGCGAGGCCGGTGGCAAACATGTAGCGCCACGAAAGACCGGAGACGTAGAGCATCACAAACGCGATCATGAAAATCATGCACGCTGTGCCCATGTCGGGTTCGGCGAGCACGAGCGCGACCATCACGAGCACGGTCCCAAGCGCCGGCAGCAGCGTGTGCAGAGGATCGTTCACGCCAAAGCCGCGCGGCTTGCGCCGAATTTCGAGAAACCACGCGAGATAAAAAATCACCACGAGCTTCGCAAGTTCCGAAGGCTGAAAACTTGCAGGGCCCAGGCGAATCCAGCGATGCGTAGCGTGCGAGCGGTCGAGGAAAAATACGGCGATCAAAAGCAGAAGCGTCACCGAAAGCCCGGTGAAAATCACGCGCGGCTGCCGCAGCTTGCGATAATCCGTATTCATCAGCCAGAACATTCCGGCGATGCCGATCGCAATCCAAAGCAGCTGGCGAAGCAAAAAAGTGTAGCCGTTTCCGGTCTGCTGGCCTGCCGTCACGGCCGAGGCGCTGAACACCATCACCGCGCCGATAAAGCAGAGCGCCAGCGTGACGCCGAAGAGTTGCCGGTCGGGTTGCAAACTACGCGGCATTGTTTCCGCCTTTCTCGCGAGAGGTTTCTGCCGCCGCAGCGCGCGACGTGCCTGCGGCGACTCGATGTTCGAGCTTCGCGACCAGCTCTTTGAAAACGCGGCCGCGATGCTCGTAGTTATCAAACTGATCGAAACTCGAGCAGGCCGGAGCGAGTAGCACCACATCCCCGGGCGCGGCACGTTCGGCCGCGATTTCGACGGCGCGTTCCATCGTTCCCGCATGTTCGGTTGCTGCCGCGTCGCCAACTTCGGACGCGATTTTTTCTGCGGCCGCTCCAATCAACAGCACGAGTCGCGCGCGCTTCCGAAGCGATTCGCGCAGATCGGCGTAGTACGGCTGCCTTTGTCCTTGCCACCGAGAATCACAATGAGCGAACCCGGAAACGCTTCGATGGCTTTCAAGGTAGCGTCCACGTTCGTCGCCTTCGAATCGTTGTAGAAAGAGACGCCGCCGATTTCCGCGACAAACTCGAGGCGATGCTCGACGGCGCGGAACGTTTTCACGCCGTTCGCAATCGAGGCGGGATCGGCGCCAGCCAGATACGATGCGGCGCAGGCGGCCAGGACGTTCTCGACGTTGTGTTCGCCTTTCAGTGGAATATCTTCGCGTCGCAGAAGCGGAATTTCCGAGCCTTCCATTCGAAAAATAATCTGATCGTCGAGAAGGAAAGCACCCTGGGCCACTCGCTTCTGCCGGCTGAACCAATAAATGTGGGGGCGCGACGGCATGCGGCGCGTTACTTCCGGATCGTCCGCGTTCAGGATCGCAGCGTCGCGCTCGAGTTGATTCTCGAACATGCGCATCTTCGCGGCCGCGTACTCCTCAAACGAGGCGTGCCGGTCGAGATGATCGGGCGTGAGATTCAGCAGCACGCCGATTTCAGGCCGGAATGCTTCGATCGTCTCGAGCTGGAAGCTGCTGATCTCGGCTACCGTGACGGTTGTGTCCGTCGAAGCTTCGACGAGCGCGAGCAGCGGCAGTTCCGATGTTGCCGCCGATCAGCGTAGGAATGTTGGCCGTCTCCAAAATGTGCGCGACGAGCGACGTCGTCGTGGTCTTGCCGTTCGAGCCGGTGATCGCGACGAGCTTGCCGCGCAGAAATCTCCACGCCAGCTCGACTTCGCTCCACACCGGAATTCCCTGGCCGCGCGCGAGTTCGAGAAACGGCAGCTTCGCCGGAACGCCGGGACTGACGATAATCAGATCCTGATCCGGCAAACGTGACCGGCGCGTGCGCGCCCAGTTCGAGCGTCACTCCGGCCGCGCGCAGCCGGGCTGGAGCGTCGCCCAAGTCCGCCTCCGGCTTCTCGTCCGTTGCAGTCACACTCGCGCCATATCCCGCGCTGAAGAGCGCTGCAACCACGCCCGTGCGGGCAAGCCCCACCACCAGCACGCGTTTTCCTGCCAGATCGAATCCGGGTCTCAATCCCTGTCACCTCAATTTCAAAGTCGTCAGCGAAAACAGCGCAAACACCAGCGCCGCAATCCAAAAACGGACGATTATTTTCGATTCGCTCCAGCCGACCAGCTCAAAATGATGATGGAGCGGCGCCATGCGAAACACGCGCTTCCCGGTGAGCTTGAACGAGCCCACCTGAATAATCACGGAGAGCGCTTCCAGCACGAAAACGCCGCCGATCGAAAGCAGCAAAATCTCCTGCTTGATGATCACGGCTACGGTTCCAATCGCCCCGCCCAGCGCGAGCGAACCGACATCTCCCATGAACATCTCCGCGGGATGCGCGTTGTACCAAAGAAATCCGAGCGATGCGCCCACCACCGACCCGCAAAAAATTACCAGATCGCCCGCGTCGGGAATTTTCTGAATTTCCAGATACTCCGCGAACCGCGCGTGGCTCGAAATGTAAGTGAGCACCGTCAGCGCCGCCGACGAAACGAGCACGCAGCCAATCGCCAGGCCGTCGAGGCCGTCGGTGAGATTCACGGCATTCGAGCTGCCCACAATCACGAGCACGAGAAATAAAATGAATGGCACGAAAGCGAGCGGCCAGAGGTACTGGTGCGCGAGCAGCGAATCGATCACCAGGTCCGGGTGCAGCCGCTTCATAAATGGCACGCTCAACTGCGTCGAATACGCGCCGCGCGTTTGCAAAATCAGCAGCACCGTGCCGACGCCGACACACGTGAGAACCTGATACAGAAACTTCACGCTGGGCCGCAGCCCGAGATTTCTGCGCCGCACTACCTTGTTGTAATCGTCAATGAAACCAATCGTCCCGAACGCAATCGTCGCTCCGACGGCGAGCAGCACGTACGGATTGCGAAGATCGGCCCAAAGAATCGTGGGAATCACAATCGCAGCAACGATCAACACGCCGCCCATCGTCGGCGTCCCCGCTTTTTTCTGGTGCCCTTTCGGCCCCTCCTCGCGGATGAACTGCTTCACCTGCAGCTCGCGCAGCTTGTCGATCACCCACGGGCCGAGCAGCAATGAAATCAGCATCGCCGTCAGACTCGCCACGGCCGTGCGAACGGTGATGTATCGAAACACGTTCAGCGGACTGAAGTGCGGCTTCAGCGCGAAGAAAAGGAGGTAATACAGCATCCTAGCTTCGCCCCTTTTTTGCAGCTTCGAGCGTCCCCGCACCTCGATCGGCCTGAGAAACGACTCTCGCGTGCTTCTCCTCGATCGCTTCCAGAATTTTCTCCATCCGCACGCCGCGCGAACCCTTCAGGAGCAGCAAATCTCCCGGCTCAATGAATCCGCTGATGAATTTCGCCGCCTCCGCCGAATTCTCGAAGAACCGCGCGCGCTCTTTCGCATGGCCCGTGTGAACCGCTGCACGCACCAACTCGGCGGCGTCACCTTTCACCCCGAAAATCCAGTCGATCTCATTCTTCGCTCCCGCGTGCTGCCCGCATACGCGGTGCAGTTCTGGCGCCGAGGCTCCCAGCTCGAGCATCTCTCCCGCCGCCAGAATTCGACGACGGTATCCGGGCGTTGACGCCAAAAGATCCACCAGCGTATCGAGCGCCGCGGGACTCGAGTTGTAGGAATCGTTGATGATGGTAAATCCATCGTCGAACCGCACCACCTCGCCACGCTTATCTGCGGGCACGAGTACCGGAAACACTCGCCGCGCTTCCTCCGCTCCGATTCCCCACACGCTCGCCGCAGCCAACGCCGCGAGTGCGTTCATCACGTTGTGCCGGCCAATCAACGGCAATTCGAGGCGCACGCGTCCCGCGGGCGACACGAAATCGAACGTCGAGCCTTCGACGCCCCGCTCCTCGATATTCTCCGCGCGATATTCTGCGCGCGGCGAAGTCCCGAACCAGATCACCGGCCCGCGCGCCACTTCCGCAAAACGCGCCACCCGCTCGTCATCCGCATTCAGCACCGCGGTCGCGTTTGGCCATGCCAAATTTTCAATCAATTCCCGCTCCGCCAGCGCAATCTCATCCACCGACGCGAAAAATTCCAGATGCTCCACGGCTACGCGCGTAATGACGCCCACATCCGGCGGCGCAATTTGCGCGAGGCGCGCCAGTTCCCCCCGATGCGACATCCCCATCTCGATCACAGCTGCGTCGTATCCGTCGCTCAGACCAAGCAACGTGAGCGGCAGCCCGTACTCATTGTTCAAATTTCCTTGCGTCTTCAATACGCGCAACCGCGCGCCCACGAGCGCCGCCAGAATTTCTTTCGTGGTGGTCTTGCCGATTGACCCGGCCACGCCCCCGATCTTTCGTCCCGGCTTCGCTCTCCGCCAGTCCTCGCACCAGCGGCCGGCCAGCCGGTGCAGCCCGGCGAGCGTGTCCTCAACAACGAAAAGTTTTGCGCGGACTTCCGGTGCGTACCCGGCCGCGGGCCCGCTCGCCACCACCCCCGCCGCAGCTCCCCGACCCAGTGCCCCGGCAACAAAACCGTGTCCGTCGTGACGCGGACCGCGTATCGCGATAAACAGTTCTCCCGGCTGTACAGTACGAGAATCAATCGACACACCGGCCACCCCGGCCAGGGGGTCGAGCCCCGCGGGAACCGGCACACCCAGTGCTTCAGCCACTTGAACCACTTGCCACCGCATTCGGTCTCCAACGGGCTCTGCTTCAATTTCAAGCGCAAGGCCTCGGGATACGAAATTGCTCCAGATCTACGTCAGGCCGAGTGAACCATCCGACTGCCGCCTAGCACCGCTATTTTGCCGCCGGCTGCTTTGAAAAACCTTTGCGGCGCAAAATCTCCCGCGCTTTTTCGCGATCGTCGAACTCAAACGTCCGGTCGCGCAAAATCTGCGAATTTTCGTGGCCCTTGCCTGCCAAGAGCACGATGTCTCCCGCCTTGGCTTCGTCAAACGCCAATTCGAGCGCCGTTTCGCGGTCCTGCTCGATCCGGTAGTTCCCATTTACTTTCTGCAATCCCACGACCACGTCATTGATGATCCGCAGCGGATCTTCCGTGCGCGGATTGTCGCTCGTCAGGATCACCAGGTCGCTCAACGAGCCTGCCGCCTCGCCCATCAGCGGCCGCGTCGAGCGATCGCGTTCTCCCCCCGCGCCAAATAGCGTAATGATCCTCCCCGAAGGGTTCAGCTCGCGAGCCGTAGCGATCAAATTTCGCATCGCGTCGTCCGCATGCGCGTAATCCACCACCACGTGAAAGGGCTGGCCCTCGTCAATCTGCTGGAACCGCCCCGGCACGAGCGTGAGATTCGCGATTCCCTCTTCGATTTTCGCCACGGGAATTTCGAGCCCCATTCCGGCGCCGATCGCCGCCAGAATGTTGTACACGTTGATTCGTCCCACCAGCGGCGAGCGAACCTCGATCTTGCCCGCTGGCGTTTGCGCCGTGAATTCGAGGCCCTTGAAACTGAGCGCGAATTTCCTGGCCGTCAGATCGAATTCACCCTTCAAGCCGTAGGAAAGAGTCCGTTTCGCGAGCCCTTCGAGCCGCGTCGCGTAGGAATCATCGGCGTTGATCACCGCCAGGTCCGGCGCGCCTGCGCCTGTCCCTTCAAACAGCCGCCGCTTGGCCGCGAAATAATCCTCGAACGTTTTATGAAAATTGAGGTGATCGCGCGTCAAATTAGTGAAAATCGCCACTGCAAAATGGCAGCCCCACACGCGCTCAAACGCCAGCGCGTGCGAACTGACTTCCAGCACCGCGTGCGAGCCGCCCCCATCGCGCACTTCCGCGAACATTTGTTGCAGGTCAAGCGATTCGGGCGTCGTGTTCGTGGCTTTGCGGCTGCCCTGTGGCGTGCGGTATCCAGTCGTGCCCACGAGGCCGCTTGTAAATCCCGCTGCGCGCACAATCGAATCCACCAGAAACGCGGTGGTCGTCTTTCCGTTTGTTCCCGTAATTCCAACCAGCTTCAGCGCCTCGCCGGGATGCTCGTAGAAATTGGCAGCAGCAGCAGCCAGCGCTCGCCGTTCTTTCCCCGGCGCGAGCTCTACCCAGGTAATTTCAGCCGGCGCATCCGCAGGACGCGCCGTAGAACTCGCGATTACCTTCGCGCCACGGCCCATCGCATCGCTCACGAATTGATTGCCGTCCGCTTTATCTCCCGGCAGCGCGAAGAACATCGCGCCCGCCATCGCCTTCCGGCTGTCGCAAGCGATCGATTGCACCTGCGGGTCAGATGGACCGCTCACGCGAACTCCCGCAATTCCCTCGAGCACTTCCGCCAGTTCCATCTCCCGGCGCGCGGGCGCGTCGCCGCCTTTCTTCGCACCCGTTCTGATATCCGAATTGCGTCTGTCCTGTTCCATGACGAAACTCAATTCCCCGCTCCCCGCCCCGATACTTGCGCCGATGCGCGCACCGACGATCCTGCCCGGCCGAACCGCACCGTGAGCCGCGTCCCGCGCAAGACTTGCGAGCCGGCATCCACGGATTGCTCCAGGGCAACTCCGCTGCCAATCAGCATCGGCACAAGACCGAACCGCGAGCAAGCTTCCGTCACGCTGCGAACCGTCTGCCCCGCCAGATTCGGCACGATCACGGTTTCCTGATCTCCAAATGCAATCGTCGGCGCGCCTGTCTTCGAGCCTAAGTTGGCACCCGCGTTGTCGCCCGAGTTCCCACCCTGCTCGGCGTCATTTCTTCCGACCGCCGCTTCGTACTGGGCGCGATCCTCTTCGCCGCTTGGCCCGCTGGGGCGCGCGTGACCGCTGTTTCCGGCGGTCTGCAACTCCGGTGCTACAGGCACGTCATGCGGCACATCGAGATAAGCCAGCACTTGTTCCGCGACGCGCTTGAAAACCGGCCCGCCCACCTCGCCTCCGTGATGCGCGCCCACCGGCGAATCAAGCACCACCAGGATGGTTACAGCGGGCTCGTTCACCGGCGCAAATCCTACAAATGAAGAATTGTACTGGTTCGGCGAATAGCGTCCGGTGGCGGGATCAATTTTCTGCGCCGTCCCGGATTTACCCGCTGCGGTCCATCCGTCGAGCTGCGCCGGCTTGCCGGTGCCTTCCAGAATCACAGTCTCCATCATTTCGCGGACGGTTGCGGCCGTCTTCGCATCGGTCACCGGTTCTGGTTCTACCGGCGTTCGCGTGTAAGCGGTGGTTCCCCCGTGCACTTCCTGTACGATGCGCGGCCGGTACAGAGTGCCGCCGTTCGCCAAAGCGGAAACCGCCGACACGATCTGCACGGGCGTGACGCTCACTTCCTGCCCAATCGCAATCGACCCGATAGAACTCGCCGTCCAGTTCTCTACCGGACGCAACAATCCGCGGTTTTCGCCGGGCAGCTCGATGCCCGTCAGTTGGCCGATGCCGAATGCGCGAATCGTTTCGTAAAATTTCGGCGCGCCAAGCCGCAACGCAACCTTGATCGAGCCTACGTCGCTCGAATGCGCGAGCACATCGCGCACGCTCAACACGCCAAAGGGATGCCAGTCGTGGATCAGCCGACCGGCAACGAGGATCGATCCCATCTGGCAATCCACCAGATCCGTGGGGCGAGCGGCGCCGTTCTCGATTGCGCCCGTCATCGTCACTACTTTGAACGTCGAGCCGGGTTCGTAAGCGGCTGCCACGGCGCGATTCATCCGCTTATCATCCGAATAACTTCCCGCATTATTCGGATCGAACGTGGGCCTCACAGCGACGGCCAGCAACTGCCCGGTGTTGGGGTCCTGCACCACGACCGTGCCGTTGTTCGCGTGCGTTTCTGCGATCGCTCGCTCGAGTTCTTTTTCGGCGATGTATTGAATCGTTTGGTCGATCGTGAGCGTCACGCTCGCGCCCGGATCGGCGGCGGACTCGGTGCGGTCGTACCAGCGGCGCCGCCCGTCGGCCATGACCATCATTTTGCCGGGCCGGCCTCGAATCTGTTTGTCGAGTGCGTGTTCGATGCCGCCGTTGCCCTTCTCGTCGATATCCACGTAGCCCAGAACGTGCGCCGCCAACTCGTGCTGCGGGTAGACGCGGCGATTTTCCTTCTGAAAAAAGACGCCGCGCAAATTCATGTCCTGGATGCGCGCCACGGTTTCGGGAGAAAGCTTTTTCGCAAGCCGGACGGGCGAGTGCGCCTCGCGGATTTTTGTTTCCAGGTCGTCCGCGGGAAGCTCGAGCGCCGGCGCGAGCAGCCGCGCCACCATTTCCGGATCGTTGATTTCCGCCGGATCGCCGAAAACGGAATCCATCGGAAGGCTGATCGCGAGTTCGCGGCCCTTGCGGTCGTAAATCACGCCGCGTTTGGGGCTGATTTCAAAAACGCGCTGCTGCTGATGCTGCGCTTTCGTGAAGTATTCGCCGTAGCAGACGAGTTGGAGGTAACTCAAACGGGTGAGAACGACCGCCATCCAAACCACTGCGAGGACCCAAACGACCAACCAGCGGAGACGCGGCTTGCGCTGCTCCATGAATTTCGGCCTACCCTGTCGGAAACTTTATCCGGCGGCCTTCGGAGTATCGTCGCCGGGATAGGCCCGGGAAATCGGGCCGCGAAACTGTTAAGGCCGCGGCAGCTGTCCAGTCGCGCGCGTTTGTGCCACCACTGCATCGCTCGCTTCCACCGGCAAGGTTTGCCCCGGCACGGAAACCGTCAAACCCAGATGCTGGCGAGCGAAATTGTCGATCCGGCCCGGGGCGCGCAACGTGGCGTCTTCCACGCGCAATTGCTGATTCAATTCCGCCGCCTGCGCCCGCGTCGATTGCAGCTGCTCGAGCTCGTAACGGATTTGAATGCATTCGAAATGTTGCCACGCGTACATCAGCAGGCACGCCGCCATCGCCGCTCCCGCCGCGACGCGCCGCCAGAAATCGTTTAGCCGCGCCTTCGGCGTGGGCCGAAGCAGCCGCGAATTATCAATGCGCTTCACCGTGTGATATTGCGTCGTATGAGATTCCATCATGACCAGCTCCCAGCCGTCAGCGTCTCCGCCGGCGCCAATTTTTCCGCTACGCGCATCTTCGCGCTCCGCGAACGCGGATTGTTTCGAATTTCTTCGTCGCCGGGCTGGATCACTTTTTTGGTGAGCACCTGAAAGCTGCCCTCGCGGGCCAGGTCCTGAAAAGCGTGTTTGACGAGACGATCTTCGAGTGAGTGGTAACTGAGGACAATCCACCGTCCTCCAGAATTCAAAGTGGCAGGGGTCCGCGAAAGAAACTGCCCGAGTTCCTCCGACTCTCGATTCACCGCTATCCGCAGCGCCAGAAACGTTTTTGTCGCGGGTTGCAGTCTCTGCCTTCCCCTTGCTTTTCGGCCCCCTGCCACAATCGATGCCAGATGTTCGGTGTCGCGGATCGGCCGCGCCCGCACAATTGCTCTGGCGATTCTTCGTGAATCTCTCTCCTCCGCCTTCTCGTAGAGGAGATTGGCCAGCTCTTTCTCCGGCCAGGTATTCACAATCTCGTCTGCCGTGAGCGCATCATTCGGATTCATGCGCATGTTCAACGGCGCCGCCCAGCGGAATGAAAATCCGCGCTCAGGGCTGTCCAGCTCCAAACTTGAAATCCCCAGATCGGCAATCACTCCGTCCAACGGAGGCAGGTTCAAACTCGCCGCCACTTCGCCGATCTTCGAAAATTCCGCGTGCACCAGAATCACCCGCCCCTCGTGCGCCCTTAACCGCTCCCGCGCAATCTCCAGTGCCTGCGGGTCGCGATCCATCCCCACCAAACGCCCCGTCGTCAGCCGCTCGGCGATCGCAATCGAATGCCCGCCCGTGCCAACGGTCGCATCCAAATACGTGCCCTCGGGCCGAATCTGCAGCCAGTCCACTACTTCTTGCAACAGGACCGGTATATGCAGAACGCTCAAAAGCTAGATGCCCAGATCAGTCAATTCCTTTTCGTCTTCCGCCGTGATGGGATTACGATTCAGTTGTTCGAGGAATCGCGCGTGATTCCAGACTTCCAGATATGTGAGCTGGCCTTGTACGTCGACCTCGCCCTTCATCTGCGCCGATTCCCTGAGTACCGGTGGAATTAGAATGCGCCCTTGCCCGTCCACCTCGACCAACTGTCCGTAGTAATTGGCCCTTGCAAGAAACTTCTGCTTGGTCCGGTTGTAAGAGGATTGCTTCGCGAGTTTTTTCTCGATCTCTTCCCAGGCCTTCATGGGATAGATGCGTGCATACTCGCCGCTGGAACTCGTGACGTAGAATTTCTTGCCCGACTTGCGCAATTCGGCTAGAAAATCGGCGGGGATCTTCACCCGTCCCTTTTCGTCCACAGTAGCCGAATAGTTGCCGCGTAGCATGAAGGTCTTCGTCGCCCGGCGTGTGCGCCCACGAAATCACTCGTTCGCTCACCCCTGCCCTGCGTCACTTCTTTGGATCCACCCGACTGCGCCCTGTTGCGGAAGCCCCGTTCTGAACCTTGATTCTGAATCTTTATTCGGAGCCCACTGCCCTACACCTTCTACCACTCTGCGCCACTTTCTCCCACTTTGTGCCCCGATTGTAGATAGGTTCTTCAGCGTGTCAAGTTAAATTCGCAGGGAAATCAAAAAATATTTGCGGAGAATTCGCGCGACGGCGGCGCCGACTTGTGTGTACCGATCGCGGAAACCACAATTAGTAGTGGAGTCGTCTGCGTCCGCTCCGCACCGCTAGTTGCGCGATTGACGCGAAGCGCCCCGAAATTCGAAAAATGTATTGTAAGAGTTAACAAGAATTTCGCGGGCAGAAAACTAGGGCGTGGCGGGAGTGCTCCGTAATGAATTGAGGTTTCGCAGCATCGACTGTTCATCCGGGTTCAATCCCTGCATGAACTTCGGATCATTCAGGGCCTTTTCGCGGTCCGCTGCGTTCATTCCCTGCAGCGTATGCAGCCGTCCGTTAATCGCCTGCCGCCGGTCCGGCGTCATCTCCTGCCATTTGGGAAGTAGATCGTTTCGCACGTGTGCGCGCTGTTCGGGGGACATTTGCTGCCAGTTGTGCTCGCTCTTTTGAAGCGCTTCCTTCTGGGCCGGCGTCAGGTTGTTATATTTTTGCAGGTTCTGCCTGATCTGCTGCTGGCGCCCGGGCGGCAAACTCTGGAAGCGTTCATTATTCTGCATGAAGCGCTCCTGCTCTTGCGGCGACTTGTCGCGAAGATTCTCAACCCACTTCGGCGGCAACCCGGCCATTCCTCGCGCGCCCGCCTGCCCGTTGCCTTGGCCTGATTGCGGGGCTGATTGCGGCACAGCCTCCGAGTTCGCGCGAGGCGCCTGATTCGCATTCTCTTTCGGCGCTTCGACGGGCTTGTTGGCTGGCGTTTGCGTTTGCACCCGCGTTGCGCGTTCGGATTTGCGCCCGGGTTTGCGCCAGAATGACCATTCGCATTCGCGCGCGCCGCCGCTTGCGCCTGCTGACGCTGCGCCTGGACCATCATGCGATGTCGCCGCCGCGCGGCCGCGTAAGGGCCCTGCTGCGCCGAAGCAGACTGCGCCGCAATCCCCATCAGCAGGGAGCAGCCCAGCGCAATCGCGAGTGTGAAACGCCGCACTTACATGCCTCCGCTGTCGTCCTGCTTCGAATCAACTTTCTGCTGCGCGGGTGCCGCGGGCCCCGGAAGCTCCGACAGCGCGTCGAACTTCGACAGCACGTCGTAATTCTCGAGCACGCCAAGATTCTCAATCACCTGAAATTGCTGCTGCTCAGTAGGCACCGACGGTATCGTCGCCGTGGTCGGATTTTCTCGCGGCATGCGCGATACCCACACGCACAGCGCTACCAGCAGCGCCATCGAAAGCGCCAGCCTCGGTTGCGGCACAAACCACCGGAACCAGCCCGGACGCGGCTCGTCAGCGATCCGCTGCCGGAGTCGCGCGTCGAACCCGAGCGACGGCTCTTCGACGGGCATCTCGTCCAACACAGTCCACACTCTGCGGAATTCCTCGGCGCGCGCGCGGCACGGGGCGCAAGAAGCGAGGTGCCCCTCCACTTCCTGCCGCTCCGCCGAGTTCGCCCGGCGATCGAGATACGCAATCAGTTCCCGTGAAACTTCCTCGCACTTCATGACGGCCTTCCTTCCCCCGCGCGATTCCCGACCGGCTGTGTCATCAGCGGGGCCAGTTCGATGCGCAGAGTTTCGTACGCGCGAAACAAAAGCGATTTCAGCGCGCTTTCCGAGCACTCCAGAACTTTGGCAATCTCTCCGTAGTCCATCTCTTCGTATTTATGCAGCAACACCGCCGCGCGTTGCTTTTCCGGCAATGCCGCAATCGTGCGGCGGATAAATTCGGCTGCGGTCGCGTTCGATCATGTGCTCGTCGATCCGCATTTCCCTCGTGGGCACTTGGATCGGCGCTTCCTCATCATCCGCGGGGGCATCGAGCGAAACTTCCATTCTCCGGTGGCGGTTGTCGCGAACCGAATTCAGCGCCAGGTTCGTGGCGATGCGGAAAAGCCAGGTGGTGAATTTCGCGCCCGCGAAGTAGTCCTTGCGCGCGCGATAAATCCGCAGGAAGACTTCCTGCGCCAGGTCCTCTGCCGTCGCCGTGTCTCTCACCATGCGATACAAGAAATTCACCAGCGGCAAGCGATACTTCTGCAGCAAAAGGTCGAAGGACGCAGTGTCCCCCGCCTTCACGTCCAGCATGAGCTCGACGTCGGACCTGATCATGGCCTCCACAGTGTATCTAACACACGTGGTGCCATAAAGTTGCGGGGCGAGCTGGGTTCCAGAACGCAAACTGGTACGAAGTGCAGTGGGATGCGAGGGCCTCTCCTAAAGTGCTTGTTCTAAGGCATTTAGCTTGCAAGGCTAGAGTCCGAACAGGGCCTTTAAACCGAGCATCACCGCAACCCCGACAAATACCATTACGGCCATGCCAAATTTTGGTTCCTTATTCACTTCGGGGATCAGGTCGGAGGCGGCGACATAGAGCGTCACGCCGGCTGAAAACGGTAGCGCGAACGCCGACCGCGCCGCGCACGAGGAACATCAGGGCCATGCCGAGAAGCGTCGCGCCACCCAGAATCGCCGACGAGATGAACGCCGCGCGTTTCGATTGCCCGCTCGCCAGCATCAGCGACGCCACCGTAAATCCCTCCGGAAATTTGTGCAGAAAAATCGCAATGAAGATCACGCCGCCGAGCCAGGTGGAAACGAGCAAGCCCGACGCAATCGCCACGCCGTCAAAAAACGTGTGGATCACGAGGCCGAGGAGCGCCGCATAACTTGCATGGGAGTGAGAGATTTCCTCGTGATGCGTTTCTTCGCCGAAATGAAAATGCGGCGCAATCGTGTGCTCGAAGAAGTGAACCAGAAAATATCCGGCGAGGACGTAGAAAAAAACCACGTTCGTGCCGCTCGCAAACGCGGAGGGAAGCGACGAAGGAACCGACGACGAACTAGCTGACCCCGAGCCCGAACCCGCTCGCAACGCGAGCGACTCGGGGATCATTTCGATCAGCGCCGTCGCCAGCATGAACCCGGCGCCAAGCGCGATGAAATATTTCAGGTAATGCCGCGACCATTGCCGGTGGGCGATCAGCGACCCGCCAATCACGTTTGCGGCTGCC
The DNA here is from genome assembly GCA_963711875.1 of uncultured Acidobacteriota bacterium. Lineage (GTDB taxonomy): Bacteria > Acidobacteriota > Terriglobia > Acidiferrales > UBA7541 > Palsa-295. The sequence goes on along the minus strand of CAVQFW010000006.1, from coordinate 557,945 downwards.
GCCGTAATTCCAAGCAGCAGCGCGATCAACAAACGCGATGAGTCGAATGTCGAGCCAGCGATTGGCATCTGGGTCCTACCCGGAATGCCGGAAAAGAATCACGTCGCCATCCTGCACGATGTAGTCTTTGCCTTCCAGGCGTACCTGAGCTTTTTCGCGCGCGGCGCCAAAGCTTCCCGCGTTCAAGAGATCTTCCCACTTCACCACTTCCGCTTTGATGAAACCGCGTTCGAGATCGCTGTGAATCGCGCCGGCGGCTTGCTGCGCCGTCATGCCGCGCTCGATCGTCCACGCGCGAACTTCCGGCTCGCCGCACGTAAGAAACGACAGCAGCCCCAGCAGACGGTAGCTCGCCTGAATCAGCCGGTCGCGGCCGGATTCGGCGAGGCCGTATGCTTTCATCATTTCCGCCACTTCGGCGTCGTCGAGTTCGGCCAGCTCCGCTTCGATTTTTCCGCAGAACGGAACCACGGCGGTGTGCAGTTTCGCGGCCAGCTTCTCGAGGTGATATTTCTCGACCACGCGGTCAATGTCCGCCGCTTCTTCGTCGCCGAGATTCAAGACGTAGAGCATGGGCTTGCGCGTGAGAAACATGAAGCCGGTGAGCATTTTGATTTCTTCCGGCTTGAATTCGAGTTCGCGGAGCGGCTTTTCGGATTCCAGGGCCTGGCGGCAACGATTCAAGAGCGCCAGTTCCGTCTCGAGGATGGTTTCTTTCTTTTTCTTGAGATCTTTTTCGACGCGCTCGATGCGCTTCGTCGCTTGCTCGAGATCGTACAGCATCAAGTCGATTTCGACGCTCTCGATATCGCGCAAAGCGTCAAGCGAGCCGGCTTCATGCGGCACCGCGGGATTTTCGAAAAGCCGCACCACGTGCGCAAGCGCATCCGCTTCGCGCAACGGCACAAGCGAAGCCGAATTTTTCTCGCGATCTTTCTGCAACCCGCCGATGTCCACGTATTCGATCGTGGCGTACGTCACTTTCTTGGGCTTGAACGCCTCGGCCAGCTTCGCCACCCGCGCATCCGGCACTCGCGCGATTCCCAGATGCATTTGCGCCGGCGCGGAGCGCGTATCCACTTTCGCCCGCGTCAAAATCCGGAACAAACTCGTCTTCCCCACCTGCGGCAATCCAATAATTCCTGTTTGCATAAGAACGGTGCGCGCGCCGCTGGGACCAGCTTCCAGAACGGCGATCAGCCTCCTGTGTAATTCGCCAGAATATCATCGAACTAGTTTGGCGACACTACCATTGACGGATGCTTTGCCCGCAACGGCCCTGTGGACTGTCATCGTAGATTTACGGGCGGCACATTCAGCGAATGAGTTTTCTGCGATGCGCAAGGCTAGATGGGGTATGTGATGCACTACGCATTCGTGAAACGCGGACGGGCGATAATTCTGAACCCCGACTTCAAGCCCCAAACGAAGTTGCCAACAGGTAAGTCCCGCCGTCGTGCCTCGCTTCCACTCCCCGAACGATCGAGCCAGGCCGGAACTCCCAATTTTCAACTGCTGGGTCGTATCCGTCCGCCGCAAGCAACTCGAATAATCCGTTTCCCAAAGCAAAGGCCTGAGTTGGTCGAGTACCGGGCTCGCCCTCACCCACCAGCTTGACGTAGATTTGGACCAACGCAGGCGGCAAGAACTCAGCGCGGACTCTCTTACCGATCAGCAACGCCAGCCAGGCAATCGCTGCGACTACTGGCAAGACAAACGGCGCAATGTTCACAACGCGGATCACGGACGCGGGAAGCCGCAAGAATGGCTCCAAAAACCATAATCCGACGAGAATCCAGCATCCCGCCAAAGCAATTGCAAAAATGCGCGCCCGATTCCGGCGTTTCCAAACTCCCACACCGGCAATCACCGTAGAAACGCCCGTGCAAATGATCAACCCCGCAGTAAGTACGATGATCAGCATTCGCAGGGAAGTTATGTGCCGGTATAGATGGCCAATTCCCCACAAAAGGAACGATCCGCTAATCGCAGTCCAATAGCAGCCGGTGAAAATCGCAAGAATCGCAGCAACAGTTGCGCGAACGGAGCGGGGCGGCGTCAATTCGTTCATTTGCGCCGAGGATACCACCGGCAAGCGATTTTCAGTCAAAGCCAGGTCACGCCATCGCCCCGCGAACGCGCGGCCAAAAGACCGATCACCATATCCCAACGCGATCCTCAGCCTTCAGATACAGCTTGTCGTCCAGCGCGATCTGGTAAGCCGCGTACCAAGCCTCGACATTGCGCACCGTATCGCTTCGGTATTCCCCCGGCGCGTGAGTGTCGGTCGCGATCTGCCGGCGCAGCGCAGCCTCGCTCTGCGCTCTCCGCCATCTTTGCGAGAACGCCAGAAAGAATCGCTGTTCTCCACTCAGCCCGTCAATCACCACATCATCCTTCCCCTTCAGCGACAAAACATACGCATCATGCGCCGCCCGCAATCCCGCCAGATCGGCGACATTTTCAGTGAGCACCTGCTTGCCATTCACGCAAAGATTGGAAAACGGGCAATAGCCATCAAATTGCGCCGCCAGTTTTGCGGTCGCGGCGTGGTATTTCGCCAGGTCCTCGGCGGTCCACCAATTGCCGAGGCGGCCTTGAGCGTCGTAAATATTTCCCAGCTCATCGAAGCTGTGGCTGATCTCGTGCGCGATACCGGCGCCTGCCGAACCGTAATTTGACGCAGCATCGCCCTCGCTGTCGAAATACGGCGGCTGCAGCAGGCCGGCTGAAAAAGTTTCGGTATTGGGCGTGAACAAAATCACCGCGCCGACGATTTGCGGATCGATCCTCCACTCGTCCGGATCGGCCGGCTGCTTTAGCTTGCCAGATTACGCGAGCGATTGAAAGCTTCCGCCCGGCGCATATTGCCGAACGCGTCATCGCGCACCACCTCGAGCGTAGAGTAATCAATCCACCTGTCCGGATAGCCGACGCCGATTCTGAGCGCAGCCAATTTCGCCAGCGCCCTCTCTTTTGTCTCCGGCGACATCCAGCTGAGATTCGAAATGCGGGTCCGATAAGCGGCGATCAAGTCCGCGACTATGGCTTGCGCCTTGGCCTTCGCTTCCGGCGGAAAATATTTTTGCGTGTAAAGCTGGCCGACCGCCTGCCCCAGCGCGGCATTTGTAGCCGCAATGCCAAGCTTGCTGCGATCCTCCATCTGTTGTGCGCCCGACAAGATCGCGCCGTAGAAAGCAAAATCCTCGGCACCGACGGACTTGGGCAGCACGCTCGCGTAGTGCTCGATTAAATGAAACCGGAGATAGTCCTTCCACACATCAATGCCCTCGCTGCCCACCAGCGCGGAAGTCCCAGTCACTGCCGACGGCTGCCACACAATGAATTCCGGTTGCTCCGCCACTCCGGCCGCTTTGAAATACTCGTTCCAATCCATCCCGGGCGCCTTCGCATCAAAATCCGCGCGTTTCCACGGGTTGTTCTGCTTGAAGACGTCCGCCGCATCCGAATCCGGCGCGTGAGCTTGCGCGATCCGAACTTCGAGCGACAAAATCCGCGCTGCCTTGGCGTCCGAGTCCGCGATGCCAGCGAGTTTCAGGATCGCCGCAATGTGCGCCTGGTATTGAGCGCGCAACGCGGCCATTTTCGGCGACGCGTCGATGTAGTCGTCGCGATCGGGCATTCCCAGTCCGCCCTGCCACAAATGGAAAACGTAGTGTTGTGAGTCTGTAAAACTTTGATTCACCCATACGCCAAAAATGTGGTCGGCATTGGCGGTAAGTCCGTCAACCTCACTATTCAAAGTTGTGCCGAGATAGGCCGAGAGCGATGCCTTGTCTGTGATCGCAGCAATCGCGGCCATATCGACGGACAGCGGCGCGAGCCCCTTGGCCTCAATGCCGGCTTGATCCATGAAGCTCGCGTAATAGTCGCCGACCTTTTGCGCATTGCTGCCTTTCGCGGGCTGAGCCGCAGCCGCACCTTGAATGAGATCGCGCACGCGACCGCTTGTTTTCTCCGTCAGCATTGCACTGGTCCCGTAGCTCGATTGGCCGGCAGGTATTGCCACCCGCGCGAGCCAGCCGCCATTGGCGTACCGGTAGAAATCGTTCCCTGGCTTGAGGGAGCGATCCATATCCTGCGTGTACACATTTTCAGAAACGGGCGCAGCGGCCGAGCCGACGAAAATCGCAGCAGCCAATATTGCGATCGGCGCCGTCGCGCGAAAAAGAGACATAGATCTCCTTTCAATCAAATCGCCGCGCGCAATTTGTCACGCCGAAACTATCTGCGCGAGAAAACAAGTTTCAATCCCGCGCAGATCACTGATCTTGGGACCTTCGATGCAGAAGTTCCTCGGATCGGTTGGATTTCGCCGCTCAAAAGCGCCCCTATCAAGTAGCCTCGCGATGCTTGCGGCTGGACTCACATTTCAGTTCGTCGTACTGTTCTAATCGTGAACCTCGCAATCAGCACCATTCTCCGCTCCATCCAATTCCTCGCCCTAGGAACCTGGCTTGGCTCAATTCTCTACTTCAGCTGCGCCGTCGCTCCGGCGCGCGCCAGAGCCTTACGTCCGGCCCAAGCTCAACAAACTCAAGAAGGTTCCTCTCACGACCAGCGGTCAGAGAACGAGACCGAGCCGCCGGGTACCGACCCCGACTGGCGTAAAGGGCTCCTCCGTATGGCCAACGGCGTCACCAAGGACGGATTCGCATTCTCGCAGAACACCTATCGCGGGACGACGGTGAAAATGTCTATTTCGAAATTTTTCATTATCGATCCGCGGCGCGCGCGAAGAACGAATTTGATACCCGTGTGAAGGACGCTCCGCATGTCATCGAGCGCCGGAAGAAACTCGACGACAACGGTCAGGTCAAGGCTGAGTTGGCCGTACTGCCTGTAGATATCGACGGTAAGAAACCGACGGCAATGATTGTCATCGTTTCTGGAGATACCTTCCGCGACGTCAGGTCGGACTCCCTCGATGACATTCTTCGAATCGCAAAAAAGCTCAAGCCCTAAATCGATTTCAACGGGGAGAATCGGGTACCGCCCATGACCAACATCCTCCGCTTCATCCAATTCCTCTCGCTCGGCACGTGGCTCGGCTCGATCATTTACTTCAGCTTCGCCGTCGCCCCTGCGCTTTTCGCGACTCTCCAAAGCCGCGACCAGGCCGGCGCCGTCGTCGGCATCGCCCTCGGGCGACTCCACCACCTCGGCGTCATCGCCGCTATCGTCTATCTTCTCGCCAGCCTCGGCCTCGCACTCTCGCCAAAATTCCTTGCGCAACCCGCCGTGGTTGCGGTAATCGCGATGCTGGTCTTCACCATCATTTCGCAACACCGCATCACCCCGCGCATGGCCGAACTCCGTACCCAGATGGTCTCCGTTGACGCTACCCCTCCCGAGAATCCACTTCGCGCCGAATTTGATCGGCTTCACAAAGTCTCCGTCCGCCTCGAAGGCTCCGTCCTCCTCCTCGGCCTGATCGCCCTGTTCCTGACAGCGCGCACACCGCGACCTTTGCCCTAGACGAATCTATTTGCCTTCGGTGGGAGCCCCCGCATTCATGCGGGGGAGGAATGCTTCTGCGTTCCGAACGAAACTCTTGACTCAAAACGACGCGCTTCAGCGCCGGCGTTTTCGTCGAATCTTTTTCGCAGCAACGATCCGCTTCTTCTTCGGCCCAGCCTTCTTAATCTTTCGCGCATCTTTTCCCGCCAGCCCTACCGCGCGCCACATGTACCAGCTCGCCACCGTCCGGTAAGGCCGCCAGCGCTCGCCGAATTTCAGCAGCTCCTTCGGCTTCGGCATTTTGCGCTTCCGATAGGTGATCGCCCAACCTTTCTGCACTCCCAAATCGTGAATCGGCAGTACGTCGGGCCGCCCGAGCCGAAAAATCAAAAACATCTCCACGGTCCACGCCCCGATCCCGCGCACCGAAACGAGCCGCTCGACCAGCTCTTCGTCAGTCATCCCGCGCGCCCCTTCAAGCGTCGGAACGATTCCGTCAATCGTCTTCTGGGCGAGGTCTTTCATTGCCAACGCCTTCGCGTTTGAGAGGCCCGCCTTGCGCAACGCCGCAATGCGCGTCTTCAGCATTTCCTCGGGCGTGGGACAAATCCCGTTTGCGCCCAGCGCCTTGATTCGAGCGAAAATGGTCGCCGCGGCTTTGCCGGAAATGCTCTGGTAAGCGATCGCTTCGAGCAGCGATTCGTAAACGCTCTCACACTCATCGAGCTTGAATTGAAATTCCCCGGTCCGCTTGATTACATCCGCCATGCGCGCATCGGAACGCGAAATATGCTCGTGCGCGGCAATGTGGTCGAACGGAAGCAATTTGTCGGTTGGCATGGGAGCGCCCAGCATATCGAAATTCGCAGCACCTTCAAAATCAGCCCGGGCGTCAGCACGGTTCGACGTTTACCCTGCGCCCAGGTTAGCCCCGGAGTCAAATACGTCACGCCACTTTCTGAGCACACGCATCCAAATCAGTGGTGCGGGGCGTCAGAGGAATAGTGGCAGAATAAAGACGGGGCAAAGACGTTTCCCCGCAATCGGGGAGTGGTGGGCGACAAAGGACTTGAACCTTTGACCTCTCCCGTGTGAGGGGAGCGCTCTAACCAACTGAGCTAGTCGCCCGCGAACCTACTTTTTGTAGCAGAAGGCTACGCGAATTGCAATCGACCACGAACGTGACGACGAGCCCCACAAAAACCGCAGCCAGCGGGAGACTTGCCGAACTTTTGCGCACGATTTCGCGCGTCGTAAAAGGCAAGGACGACGTGATTCAGCTGGCGCTTACGACGCTGCTGGCGCGCGGTCACCTGCTGATTGAGGATGTTCCCGGCGTGGGCAAGACGACGCTGGCGCAAGCGCTGGCGCGCTCGTTCCGCTGCTCGTTTCAACGCATTCAATTCACTTCCGACATGCTGCCGAGCGATGTGATCGGCGTGAGCGTCTACAATCCGACGACGCAGGGCTTCGAATTCAAGCCCGGGCCAATCTTCGCGAACATCATCGTGGCGGATGAAATCAACCGCACGACCCCCAAGACGCAATCGGCGCTCCTCGAAGCGATGAACGAATCGCAAATCACGGTGGACAACCACACGCACCCGCTGCCCAAGCCGTTCCTGGTGCTCGCGACGCAGAATCCGATCGAACATCACGGAACGTATCCGCTGCCCGAATCGCAGCTCGACCGTTTTCTCATGCGGATTCGCATGGGCTATCCGGATCGCGAGAGCGAGAAAAATATTATCCGCAACAATGCCGGCGCTCCCCTTGTGGATTCGGTGCCGCCGACGATGGATGCGACGGATGTGCTCGCGATGCAGGACGCGGTCTCGCAAATTAAAGTAGAAGAGAGCCTGCTCGATTATTCACTCGAGATCGTGGAGCGCACGCGGCAAACGGAACAACTCAGCCTGGGCGTGAGCCCACGCGGCGCCGTGATGCTGCATCGAGCGGCACAGGCGCGCGCCTACCTCGAAGGCCGCGATTATTGTTTGCCGGACGATTTCAAGCGGCTCATCGTGCCGGTGTTCGCGCACCGCGTGGTGGTGAGTTCGCGGTATGTGTCCACGCAGAAAAAATCCGAACAGGCTGAAGCCATTCTCCGCGAAATTCTCGAGACCACACGCGTTCCGCTCTAGAGGAGCGTGAATTGCATCCCTCCCCGCAAAAACACAAAAGCAGAATCGCCAGCCGGCACACGGCCGCTTACGAATGCGATAAGGCTCCGGAAGCTGCGAGACGACCATGAGTAGCACCGCAACAACGGAATCGAATCTCGCGCGGTGGTGGGGGAAACGCGATCGCCCCGGCTGGAAGAATTTCGGCATCGCGATGCTGGTGCTTTCGATTGCGCTCATCGTGGCGCTTTTTTCCGCGGCGGCGGCGCAGACCGGACGGCTCTGGACGGCTGCGGGAGCGACGGTGGTGGCGCTCGGACTCGCCGCCTGGGTGGCGATCACGATCGTTCCCGCACTCGCGCGGCGAACGAGCTTGCGATGGTTCGTTTACCAGGTGGATTACCGGCTGACGCGCGAAGGAATTATTTATCTGGGCGCGGTTTTCGTGCTGGTGCTCGCGGCGGTGAATACCGGAAACAATCTGCTGTTCATGATCCTCGCGTGTTCGCTCGCCGCCATTTTGATTTCGGGCGTGCTCTCGCGCGTGGTGCTGACGGGCGTGGAATTGAAGTTCGACATGCCCGAACATATTTTTGCCGAGCAGCCGGTGCTGGCGGAGCTGGAACTGCGGAACGAGAAGCAGACCTGGCCGTCGTTTTCGCTGCTGGTAGTGGGCGAGACGAAGAAAAGCAAGGCCGAGGTGCTCACGCGGCCGGTTTATTTTCCCTACATTCCGCGGCAGAGCGCGGCGCGGCAGAAGGTCGAGCTGATTTTTCCCAAGCGCGGCGTCTACCGGCAGGACGCGTTTGGAATCAGGACGCGATTTCCGTTCGGATTCTTCGAGAAGACGCGGACGGTGGATTCGAGCATCGCCATCACGATTTACCCGCGCGTCCAGCCGGCGGACCAGTTTTACGAAGTGTTGCCGCTACTGAGCGGCGAGATGGCGAGTCATTTCCGCGGACGTGGCCACGAACTGCATTCGCTGCGCGGGTATCAGCCGAACGACAGCGCGCGGTTCGTGGATTGGAAAGTGACGGCGAAAACGGGGCGCGTGATGGTTCGCGAATTTGCGCGCGAAGACGAGCGGCGCGTGATGCTGGTGCTCGATCCTTTTATCGGGCCGCCGCGCGGAGATCTGGGCGCGTTGGCGAAAACCGAGCACGCTGAGAGGTTCGAGCGCGCAGTGTCGATGGCGGCTTGCATCGCCTGGCACTTCCACGAAATTAATTCCGTGATGCAATTTCGCACCGACCGCTTCTCGACGCCGATGGCTGCGGCGAATGAAATTATTTACGACACCCTGCGCGAGCTGGCGCTGGTGCAGCCGGATTCGTCGGCTACCGGCGGCGCCTTCTTGAATGCGCTGGCCGGCGAACACGAGATTTTCAAAATCATAATCACCAGCCGCGCGCAGACGGCGATTCCCAGCGCACTGTGGTCTTCGTCGTATTTCGTCTTCATCGACACGCTGTAAATTCGCACCACGACTCAATCCACGAAGCTTGCATCGCAACGCTGCGCGTTCTTGCGGGAACAGTTCGTGCGAGAATACCCCGCGCATGAGCATCCATCTGAAGCCGCGAACGCTCCGCACTTTTCAATCGCGATTGCTCGCGTGGTTTCGCGAGCAGCGCCGCGATTTGCCGTGGCGCGCGAGTCGCGATCCGTATCGCGTGTGGGTGGCGGAAATCATGCTGCAGCAGACGCGGATTGCGGCCGTGATTCCCTATTACGAGCGGTTCTTGCGGCGGTTCCGCGATGGACGAACCCTGGCGCGGGCGCGGCAAGCGGAAGTCTTGAAGTTGTGGTCGGGGCTGGGCTATTACAGCCGCGCGCGCAATTTGCACGCCGCTGCGAAAGAAATTGTGGCGCGGCATGGCGGCAAATTTCCGCGCGACTTGGACGCGGCCTTGAGTTTGCCTGGGATCGGCCAATACACAGCGGCGGCAGTGCTGAGTATTGCGTACGGCGCTCCGCTCGCCGTGCTCGATGGAAACGTGGCGCGCGTGCTGGCGCGGCTGGGGGCGGTCCGCGGGGATTTGCGAGCGCCGCGGACGTGGCGAACGCTTTCCGACACGGCGCGCGAGTTACTTGCGCGCGAGGACGCCGGCGATTGGAATCAGGCGCTGATGGAATTGGGCGAGACGGTTTGCACGCCGCAATCGCCGCGATGCGAGGCGTGTCCGATACGGCGATGGTGCGCGGCATATGCGAAGGGATTAACGAACGAGATACCGGAGCCGCGTCGGAGGCGCGCTGCCGTGCAAGTGAAAATCGCGGCGGCGATTTTGCGCGACCCAAAAGGGCGCACGCTGCTGGTGAAAGATCCCGGCGCGCATGACGGCGTGCTGTTCTCGCGGATGTGGCAATTCCCTGCCGTCGAGGTAAAGCGCGACGCGACAGCGGAACTTGCGAAGCATCTTCACTCCACATTCGGCGCGAAATTTGGCGCGACGCTGGGCGCAAATGGGATTTTGCTCGAAGCGTTGCCGGAAGCACGGCACGGAGTGACGTTTCGCAACGTGACGTTGCTGCCGTTTCTCGTGCGCGTAGAAAAGCTGCCTGAAAACTTGGGCAGGCGCGCGCGGATCCTGCGTATCGACCGGCTTGCGAAACTTCCCATCTCCAGCGCAACCCGCAAAATTGCGGTGGCCGCGGCTCATATCCCGCTTCGCCCATTAGCAAATTAGCGTCGAGACAATCCGCGCCGAGCGAGCGGCGGCTTCTCGAGTGTTAGCATCGTATGGAGAGCCATGTCCGCAACTGCCGCACGGATCAGCGCGCCGCCGCTTTCGGCGGTGCAACGATATTTCGAGGTGTCGCTCTATCTGCTCGTGCTGACGAGCGTGCTGGCGGTCGTAACAACGGGCAAGCTCGATCCATTCTCCACCGCGGTTCCGTTGGTCGCGCTGGCTTACAAAGGCATCCGGCTGTGGCGCGGAAAAGGGCCGGAAATTTCGGTGCGGCTGGCGACGTGGCTGGTGCTGGCGTATTTTCTGTTTTTCCCGTTTGACCTCTGGGTAATTTCGCGCAACCTCGCGGCCGGCGCGCCGAATCCGGCGCTTTATTCGGCGTTGCTTTCGGCAATTCATTTGTTGCTTTTCGCGGTGCTGGTGCGTTTGTTTTCGGCGCGAACGAATCGCGATTTTGCTTTTCTCGCGGTGCTGGCATTCGCAGCAATCCTCGCCTCCGCAATTCTGACCGTCGAAACCGGCTTCCTGATTTCGCTGGCGATTTTCCTGGTGCTGGCTGTATCCACTTTCGTTGCGCTGGAAATTCGGCGTAGCTCCACCGGAGCGGTTTCGCCCCCGCTGGAACCGGGAACCCCCTTGGCGCAGAAATTGAATCGAGCGCTCGGGCTCACGTCGATTTTCGTCGCGATCGGGACGCTCGTCGTTGGCAGCGCGTTTTTCTTCGTGATTCCGCGCTTCACGGCCGGCTACATGAGCGCGATCAGCATTCAGCCGACGCTGATGACGGGATTCAGCGACAGCGTTACGCTCGGCGCGATCGGCAAAATCAAACAAAATCCCGCGGTGGTGATGCGCATCAAGGTGGAAGGCGATCCGGCGCGCGCGTCGGAAGTACACTGGCGCGGGATTGCGTTCACGGATTTCGATGGCCGCCGCTGGTTCACGCCCAACCACGATCCCACCGTCGTGGCGCCGAACGGAGAAGGCGTTTTTCTGTTGATGGGCGCGATGCCCTCGCGCGGCGAATATTATCCGCTGCGCTACACCGTGCTGATGGAGCCGATTGCCAGCGACGCCCTGTTTGTCGCGCTGAAGCTCGTGGACGTGCGCGGCAGGTTTTCAAACGAGACGGAGCGGCCCGACGGCTCGAAGCATTCCGGATTTCTCGTTTACGACAAGACGGGCTCGCTTTCGAATCCGCTTCACAACGAGACGAAAATCCGCTACCAGGCGGATTCGCTTCTGCCTCTGATTCCTCCGAGCGAGCTGAGGCAGGCTTCTACGGACTATCCCGAAGTCAACAAGAGGCTGTACCTGCAATTGCCGGCGCTCGATCCGCGAGTGGCGAAACTCGGCGCTCAGATCACCGCCGGAGCAACCAATCCGTACGACAAAGCCGCGCGAATCGAGACTTACCTTAAAACGAAATACGGCTACTCGCTCGATCTCACCGACCCGCACGGCAAAGATCCGCTTTCGTATTTTCTTTTCGATCGCCGCGCCGGTCATTGTGAATATTTCGCTTCGGCGATGACGATTCTCGCGCGGACGCAGGGAATCCCGGCGCGCTACGTCACCGGATTTCTGCCCGGCGAATATAACGACGTGGGCGGCGACTACATCATTCGCGCGAGCGACGCGCATGCCTGGGTGGAGGTTTATTTTCCCGATTACGGCTGGATTACGTTTGACCCGACGCCCCCCGCCACTGCCAGGCGCGGCGGACTGCTCGGCCGCCTGGCGATGTATTGGGACTGGTTTCAGTTTGCGTGGGGGGAATGGATCGTCAACTACGATTTCGTGCATCAACTGTCGCTCGCGCAGAACATGCAGAAGACGTCGCACGATTTCGGCGAGCGCGCGCAAAAATATTATCGCGAGAAGCAAAAGCAGGTGATGCAGCTGCTGCTGGCGCTCGACCGGCGGCTCGAAGCGTCGCCCTACTTTTTGCCCACACTTCTCGTGCTGCTCGTGGCGCTGCTGATGTATCTGCGTGGGCGGCCGCTGATCTCTTACGTGGTGGCGCGGTGGAGCCTGCGCGCGCGGCGAGCCGGGAATTTAACGGCGTCGCTTGCGGCACTCGAGTATCGGGAAATGCTGCGCCTCCTTGAAAAGCGAGGCTGGAAGAAAGCGGAGTCGCAAACGCCGCTCGAATTCGCCGCCGCGATTCCCGCATCCGAGGTGTCGGCGCCCGTGGCGCAACTGACCGAGCTCTATCAATCCGCGCGCTTCGGAGAACACGCCGCGCCAATCGAGCAGATGTCTTCCCTGCTGCGCGCGATCCGCGACACGTTGCGCTCGCGCAAATCCTCGCATAAATCAGGCCAGTTCAGTTAACAGCCAGAACAACTCAGCGGCAGGCCGGAGCCATTCCAGAGGCTTGGCAGCCGCTAGCTCACGTTCCATACGTAGAGGAAATTGGCGTCAGTCGCGGTGGCGACCTTTCGTCCCGCTTTCCGAGTCGCACGATTCAGCGCGGATCGAACTTTTTCCTTCGATTCCGCCAGCGTTGCCAGCGGAACCTTCAGCGCGGACTCGGCCGCCAAAGCGTCGAGGTCTTTGAGGATGGTGGTGACGATTACTTTGTGCTTTCCGTTTCGACCTTGCGGCACATCCTTCTGAATCATCGTCTTGAAATGCATTGGCGCCGATTTGGCCTGCGTGCGTGCCATGTTTCCCCCTCTTTCAGCAACCCATTCCGCGATACGCCCAACCCTGCATCCAGCACAACGTTAAACTAACGTAGCGTTATCGTATGCCAGCGTATGCATACGCGCAAGTAAAATGTTTAGGCCGCAGCCGTGCGAGCCGTCGACCGCAGGAATCGCAGCCGCAGTCGCGGCGTCACCGCACGAATCCCTTCACAAACCACCGCTCGACGCTGCCCAAAAGATATGACCCGTATGATTTCGCGCCTGTTACGGTGGGTGCGTTGTAAGGAGGCGGTATGACGAAAACGCATTTCGAACAGGTTCCGCTCGAAAGCATCAAGACAACCATCGAAACGCAAATCCCCGAAGAATCCGCGGATAAATCAGTTGCAACTGATTGCGACGCGAAGAAAACCGTTCGATCGGGACGCAAGACGAATTCTCAGGCAGGGGGCACGCAATGAGCACTCCATTGGATCTTTTTGTAACAGAGAGGGGCGGGAAAGTGCGCTGGGTAGCTGCCGTCCGAACTCTTGAGGAAGCTCAAAGTCGAGTCGAAGAAGTGGCGATGCGTTCACCCGGCGAATACTTCGTTTTCAACCAGGAATCCAACAGCAGGATCCATTTACCGCTCGATGGCAGCACCGGGATGCGGGGCAGCCGCCAGAAATCGATCGTAGAGGAAAACCTCCATGACAAATAAAGAAATGGAATTCGCCGAATGGCAGGCCGCGATCGACAAACTCTCGTTCGAGTATGATCGCGAAAAGTTGTCGAAAGGAATTCAATCTCTGGAGGCACGTCTTTTCGAGCGCCTTCAACAACTCGACGGCAACGCCGGCGACGACGAACGAGCAGCGATAGATGACGCAGTGTCCCAGCTGCGTGCCATCAAACGCGACAGACTCGGTTTCCCGGATTGGGAGTCAAAATAGCCGCCGCGTCTACCCGATTGAACACTTGAGCCCTATATTGCTTCGTCATGTAGTTCACTCCTATAATTAGCGATCCCAGGGGTGACGAGGAAGTGACGAGGCGGCTCCGTGGAAATCAAAGCGACTGCGAAGAAGCGGGGCGCCGGGAAAACCGTCTTGGTGGTAGACGATACTCCACGCATTCGAGAATTATTCCTGGCCGCTTTCTCCTCCGATGGTTTCAAGACGTATTCCGCAGACAACGGCAAGGAAGCAATCGACCTGGCCAGGAAAATCAGGCCCGACATCATCGTTCTGGACCTCTCGATGCCGGGCATGAATGGCATAGAAGCCGCAGCTGAGCTACGAAAAATCTTGCCGAAAACTCCCGTCATTCTATCGACCATTCACGAAGGCACCGTTTCGGCCGCCGCGGCGGCGAAGGCGGGTATAGACGTCGTTCTACCGAAATCCATGCCTCTCCGTCTGATCATCGACAAAGCGCACGAGTTGATAAAAACACGATTTGATAAAAACGCGATTTGATAAAAAAATGATAGAAAATTAGATCGATGCCGCCCGGCGAACGGCACTCGCGCCGTATCGCGCCACGCGGTTCCTCAGCAGGTCCTTTTCGCATTCGAACACGGCCGCCAGTGCGACTTTCCCTGCACGTTCTGCTTACTGCCGGCCATGCCCGCCATGATAGAATTGTGTGTTTGCGAGTACCTCAAGGAAGCGCGCTGAGATGCCTAAAGTTGGATTTGTGAGCCTGGGATGCCCCAAGAACCTCGTGGATAGCGAGGTGATGATGGGCATACTTACGCGCGCAGGGTACGAGATTACGCCGCGGGCCGGCGATGCGGACGTCCTTGTCGTGAACACGTGCAGTTTCATTGCTCCGGCGCAACAGGAATCGGTGCAGTCGATTCTGGAGATGGCGGAGTACAAGAAATTCGGGCGCGCGCAGAAGCTGATTGTCGCAGGGTGCATGGTCGAGCGCTATCGCAACGACATTCGCGCGCAGATTCCCGAAGTGGATGCGGTGATTGGCACGGGAGAAGTCGATAAGATTCTCGAAGCGTGCGAAGGTCAGCTGCGGCCGGACGGCGCGTCGCTCCCGTCGTACCTCTATCACGATATGACGCCGCGCGTTCTCGCGACGCCCCGCCACACGGCGTACATCAAGATCAACGAAGGCTGCGATCATCCCTGCACTTTCTGCGTGATTCCGCAGTTGCGCGGCAAATTCAGGAGCCGCCGCTTCGAGTCAGTGGTTCGCGAGGCGGAAAATCTGGCCGCGGCGGGCGTGCGCGAGATTTCGCTGATCGGCCAGGACACCACGTTTTATGGAGAGGATCTTGGCCTGCGCGACGGACTCCCCGTGCTGCTCGAGCGGCTGGCGCAAATCGAAGACCTCGACTGGATTCGCTTCCTTTACTGCTATCCCAACCGGATTACGCCGCGGTTGCTCGATACGATTGCGGCGCATCCGCGGCTGGCGAAATATCTCGACGTGCCGCTGCAGCACGCGAGCCGAAGCGTCCTGGCGCGGATGAAGCGCGGGTCGAGTGGCGCGGCGTTTCTGAAAATGCTGGAGCGCGCGCGCAAAGCGATTCCCGGCGTTTCGATTCGCACTTCGTTCATCGTGGGCTTTCCCGGCGAGACGGAGAAGGACTTCCGCGAATTGTGCGATTTTGTGCGCGCGGCGGAATTCGACTGGATGGGCGTCTTCAGCTATTCGGATGAGGACACGTCAAAGAGCTTCGCGCTCGAGAATAAAGTGGACGACGAGACAATTGCGCGGCGCCGCGACACGTTGATGGCGATCCAGAAGAAAATTTCCGCGCGCAAGTTGCGCAAGCGTGTGGGCCAGCGGCTGCGCGTGATGCTGGAAGGCCCGTCGAAGGATACCGACCTTGTGTGGGAGGCGCGGCTCGAGGGCATGGCGCCGGAGATTGACGGCAAAGTTTACATCACGGATTTCGAGGGCGTGAATGAGACCGAGGATTTGCCTTCGCCCGGCACGATGGCGACCGTCGAGGTCACCGAATCGAACGATTACGATTTGATTGCGCGCGCTGTTGAGTTTGTCGCGCCGCCGGCAACCAGAAAAACGATGGGATCGCCCAAGCACCCGCCTCGCCAAGTCCGTTTCCGATATTAGTCTGACTTCGCTTCGTCCGCCCAATCCTATTCACCGGCCTGAAGGCCGCCGCTACAAAACCTTTCGTGTTAGGCTTACTCATACTCGCCATGAAATTCCGCTGCCCGATTTGCCGCAAGCCGACCGATTCCGAAGCGAGCGCCGATTTTCCGTTCTGCAGCGAGCGATGCCGTCTGCTCGATCTGGGAAATTGGTCGAGCGAGAAATATGTAATCACCGAGCCGATACTCGATGAGTCATTGCCGGAGAATCCCGGCCGCTCCGATCGGAACGACGACGAAGACGAGCACGAAAGCCGATGACCGCAAACTCAGACGCGGCGATGCCGAACGAAGCGGCGGATTCAAATTCCCCGTCACAGGCTGCGGCACAACGCAAACCACGCTTCGCTCTTTTCATCGCGACGGCTTGCGGGCTCGGCTACATTCCCGTCGCACCGGGAACTTTCGGTTCACTGGCGGGTCTTCTATTGTTCGCAATTCCTGCATGCCTATACTTTTGGGGCGAAATCCCGTACATGCTGGCTAACGCTCCCGTCGGCGACTTCTTTTTTAAGGTGCCCGTGGGATATTTCAATCAGTTCGTATGGGCTTACCTCATTTTGCTGGTTCTCGTCTCGGCGGTTGGAGTTTGGGCCGCCGAACTCGCCGCCAGATTCTGGAGGCAGAGCGATCCCGGTCGCGTCGTCGTGGACGAAGTGTCGGGTCAGTTCGTTACTATGCTGGTAGGGTGTGGGGTTCCGGTGTGGTGGAGGGTTCCGGAACTTCGATATGCCACCGTGGCGCCCGGCTTCATAATCATGCGGTCTGCGCTCAACTGGAAATATTTGCTTCTGGGTTTTATACTTTTTCGCGTATTCGATATCTGGAAGCCGTTCCCAGCGCGGCAGGCGGAATCGCTTGCCGGGCGGCTGGGGCATCATGGCGGACGATTGGGTAGCCGGCGTGTATGCGGCGATTGGATTGTGGATTGCGCGCGCCGCCGGGCTGTAGATTTTGTAGCGGCGGTCTTTTTTGCGCAGAGCGTGCGCCGAGGAGCAGGCCGGCGAATTTGTGATTCGAACGTGACGCGACGGCGGCAACGGGACTGATTCCATTGAAGACGAACGGCACACCGAGGATCGAGAGCGTAAATCCCGCGGCAGCTTTGCCGGGCGGCGAAGTCTCGATCAATGGCAGCGGTTTCGGTGCGCGGAACCATACGCGCGCGCAAGTACAATTCGGCACGGCCGAAGGCAGCCTGGTGATGGCGGCGGAGAACGTGCTGGTAGCGCGCGTTCCGGACGGGGCGGAAGGCGGCGCGGTACGCGTGAAGATGGGAAGCGTCGAGAGCGCGCCTTTCCCGATGGCGCTGGGCGTACAGATTGCCGACAACCTGCATCCGGTTTCAAGCCCAGCGGTAGACGCCGAAGGCAACGTGTATGTGACGTTCAGCGGGCAGCGCGGGCAGAAAGTTCCCGTCTCGCTTTACAAGATTACGTCGAACAACACGGTGAAGCCGTTCATCACCGAACTGATGAACCCCACCGGCCTCGCGATCGATCGCAACGGCTACCTTTTTGTTTCCTGCCGCAATGACGGCACGATTCACCGCATTTCACCCGACGGCCGCGCGATGCAGTGGATCGAAGGCATGGGAATCGCCACCGGGCTTGCTTTCGACAAAGGCGGCAGCCTGTACGTCGGCGATCGCAGCGGGACGATTTTCAAAATTGGCGCCGACCGCGAAATTTTCGTTTTCGCCACGCTCGAGCCTTCGCTCGCGGCGTATCACCTCGCGTTCAGTCCCACCGGCGATCTGTTCGTCACCGGTCCCACCACCTCAAGCTTCGACCGCGTGTACAAAATTACTCCCGGCGGCGAAGTCGGCGTTTTTTTCCGCGGACTCGGACGTCCCCAGGGACTCGCTTTCGACCGCTTCGGCAATTTGTACGTCGCCGCTTCGATCGGAGGCCGCCGCGGCATCGTACGATTGTCGCCTCATGCAGAACCGCAACTCGTTCTCGGAGGCAGCAATATCGTGGGGCTCGCGTTGATGCCCAGTCGCCGCGCCATGATCACCACCAATAGCGCCATTTTCTCTCTCGACTGGGACGTCGAGGGCCTTCCACTCAACGGTTAGCCTGAACTGATGCGCGCAGAAATTATCGCCATCGGCTCAGAACTCCTCACTCCCTACCGGCTGGACACCAACTCGCTGTATCTCACCGGCGGGCTCAATCAATTGGGCGTGCGCGTGGTGCACAAGGCCGTGGTGGGCGATTCGCTGGAAGATATGCGCGCATCGTTTCAGCAGGCGCTCGACCGCGCGGACTTGATCGTCGCATGCGGCGGCCTGGGCCCCACCGATGACGATCGCACCCGCGAGGCGGTCGCCGAATTGCTCGGGCGCAAATTGCACTTGGACGAAGGAGTGCTGCGCCATATTCAGGAATTGTTCCGGCGCTTCGGCCGTGTGATGCCGGAAATTAACCGGCGGCAAGCGATGGTCCCCGAAGGCGCCACGGTGCTTGCGAATCCGCGCGGAAGCGCGCCAGGTTTGTGGCTCGAAGCGAACGGGCACATTCTGGTTCTACTTCCGGGCGTACCCGCCGAATTGCGCGCGATGTTCGAGCAGGAGGTCCGGCCGCGGCTCGCGAAGTTGGGGCGTGACGAGCGGCTCTTCACGCGCGATTTGAGAATTACCGGGCTGCCCGAATCCGAAGTAGAACAGCGCGTTTCGCCGCTCTACGCGCTGTATCCCGACACTGAAACCACGATTCTCGCGTCGCCGCCCGGGATTCAACTGCATCCGCGCATATGGTCGCGCGATGCGGAGAAAGCCAACCAGGTGCTCGACGAAATCGTGAAGCGCATGGCGCTCGCGCTCGGCGAACATCTCTATTCCACCCACGGCGAAACGATGGAGGAAGTCGTAGCCCGCGCGCTCACCGAAAATCGCGCCACGATTGCTGTCGCGGAAAGCTGCACGGGCGGCATGCTCGCGGAGCGGCTTACGAATATTCCCGGTAGCTCCAGTTATTTTCTCGGCGGCGTGGTTTGCTACAGCAACGAGCTGAAATCGGCGCTCGTAAATGTTCCGGCGGAACTGATTGAAGCCAAGGGCGCGGTAAGCCCGGAAGTGGCGCTGGCGCTCGCGGACGGAATTCGCAGAAGCACGGGCGCGACGATCGGAGTGGGCGTCACGGGGATCGCAGGGCCGGGCGGCGGCACGCCGGAAAAGCCCGTGGGCCTCGTGTATATCGGGATCGCGGATGAACGCGGGCCGCGCGAGCGGCGTTTCCAATTTCCCGGCGATCGCGAACGCATCCGGATGCACGCCACGCAAACCGCGCTCGATTCCGTGAGGCGCTATTTTCTGTTTCCGGCGCGCGGGCGAACCTGAGCCGTGCGCCTTTTCGTTGCGCTCGATCTGGCGGAGGACGTCCGCGGCGCGCTCCGCGAGCTGATCTCGAAGCTGCAACCAAAATCCCAGGGAGCGCGCTGGGTGCCCCCAGAAAACCTGCACGTGACGTTAAAATTTATCGGCCACGTCGACGAGGAAAAATTGCGCCCGATTCAGGGCGCGCTGGCCGCCGTTCATTCCTCCGAACCCGTGAATCTGCATTTCCGGGGCATGGGATTTTTCCCCAACGAGTTCAAACCGCGCGCCGTCTGGTGCGGCATTGCGGCTTCGCCAAATCTTGCCGCGCTCGCCGCGGATATCGATCGCGCCCTCGCGCCGCTGGGCGTTGCGGCCGACACTCGCCCGTTCACCCCGCATCTCACGCTCGCGCGATTCAAATCGGATGAAGGCGTTCGAGAAGTGGTGGGCGCGGCGAACGAAATGAAGTCGTACGAATTCGGCGCAGCCTCCCAGACGAATTTTCACCTGTACGAAAGCCTGTTGAAACCAACCGGGGCGCAATATAATCGGCTGGCTTCCTTTCCATTCGTCAGCGGCCCCGCCGCGAAGGCCAACTGAAAGATGATCGGCTCGTACGTTGCTGCCAATTCGTTGGCCCCAGGCTCGATTTTCACGAACGTAACTACGCTGATTCCGGCCTTCGCATATCTTCTGGGCTCGATTCCGTTCGGCCTGCTCATCGTGAAGGCCATCGCCGGCAGCGATATTCGCAGCGTCGGCAGCGGCAACATCGGCGCAGCCAACGTGACTCGCAACGCCGGCTGGATCGCCGGCGCGCTCACGCTGCTGCTCGACGCCGGAAAGGGCTATCTCGCCGTCTGGATCGCCGGACATTGGACCGGCTGGAATATCCGCTGGATGATGTTGGGCGCAATCTTTGCCGTAATCGGCCACGTGTTTCCGGTATGGCTGCAATTTCGCGGCGGAAAAGGCGTCGCGACGGGACTTGGCGTCTTCCTCCCCATTTGCCGCGAAGCGGTGGTGGCGGCAGCGGTGCTGTGGCTGATCGTTGTGCTCTTCTGGCGTTACTCCTCGCTCGGCTCGATCGCGGCGGCGGCGGCGATGCCCGTTTTTATCTACGTGCTCTACGCGCCGGGCCACGCGCCTCCCGAATTCGTGAACCTCGGCGCAATTTTGATCTCGTTGCTGATCCTCGTGAAACATCGCTCCAACATCGAGCGATTGATCGCAGGTGAGGAAACGCGCCTGAAATTTCGCCGCTGAACCCCGCCGCGCTGCGCGCGGAACCTCCTGAGCCTGTGTGACTTATCAGCCAACTCTAGTACTTTCGTTCTGTTGTGCCACACCCCTTCGCCCGATAGCATTTAAATCGGGAATCCCTGTGCCCATTAACGCCTTCAACCAGATCACCACCCGCCGTCTGCGCATCCTTTGGATCGTGATGGGCGCATTGCTGCTCGTCAGCGTGATGCCGCTTTGGATGTACCACCGGCAGGTGCTGCGGTTGAGCGAAGAAAAGCTGCAAGATACGGAACGCGTGCAGCAGAACGAAATCACGCGATCTCTTGCGAGCGAGACGGTGCAGTTCGAATCCAGCTTGCGCGAACAGCTCCTCAGCCAGCGACAACTGCTCGCGCTCACCGGATGGATTCAGAACGTGGATGACGCGTCCCACGCGCCGCAGATGACGCGCCTGCTTCAGAATTTCGTCGAGAACAACCCCGACATTCTCTACGTCACCGCCGTCAATACGAAGGCCAAAGGCGAATCGGCGGGAAGCTTTCGCGCCGATACCGATCCGTTCGTGGAAGTAGCGCTCAAACGCGCGTTTACCGCCAGCATTCAGGGGCTTAACTACGTCAGCGAGCCTTTTGGCGTGGGCCAGGAGAACCGGCCCGCGCTTGTCGTCTCCGTGCCGCTGCTCGCCGACGGCCAGTTTACGGGCATGTTTGCGTCGGTGGTCTCGATCGACCGCTTGCTCGGCCGGCTGCGCGACGCGAGCGTTCGCGACCGCACCGTATTCATCGTGGACGTGCACGGACACATTGTCGCGCACCCCAATACGAGCGAGATGGTGCCGGGCCGCGATCTCTCCGCCACGTCCCCGCTCGTCACCAAGTTCAAGGATTTGCCGCAGGAATTGCGTGCCACAGAGACGCTGCGTTTCTCCGAGGCTGGAAAAACCAAAGGCCACAAAGTTGAAATGATCGGCACGTACAGCACGATTCCCGAGCTGCGTTGGGCGGTAATTGCCGAGCGCGGCCTCGACGAAGCGCGCATCGACGCTGGCGTCCAGGAATTGACGACGCAGGCGCTCACCTTCGTCGTGGGCGTAACCTTCGTGGCGCTGATGTTCGGATACCTCTTCGCAGTCGGAATCACGCGGCCGATTCGCGGCCTCGTTTTTTCCACCCGCGCCATCAGCCGCGCTGAATTTCACGAACGGGTCGAAGTCCGTGGCGCAGCCGAAATCCGCGAGCTTGCCGAAACCTTCAATCACATGGCAGGCGACATCGAGCAGTACGTCGAACGTCTGAAACAAGCCGCCGCCGAAAATCGCGACCTCTTCCTCGGCTCGATCCGCATGCTCGCCGCCGCCATCGACGAAAAAGACCCATACACACGCGGCCATTCCGGGCGCGTCGCGAAATATTCCATGATCATCGGCGAGTATCTGCAACTCACGTCCGAAGATCTCGACCGCCTGCGCATCTCCGCCCTGCTGCACGACGTGGGAAAAATCGGCGTCGACGACCGCGTCCTAAAAAAGCCCGGCAAGCTTACCGACGAAGAATTCGAAATCATGAAGCAGCACACGGTGAAGGGCGCGAACATCATGCGTCCGGTCGCGCAGCTGAAGGAAATGCTCCCCGGAATCGAATTGCACCACGAGCGGCTCGACGGCGCGGGTTATCCCTACGGCCTGCAAGCCGACCAGATTCCCCAAATGGCTCGAATCATCGCCGTGGCAGATACGCTCGACGCGATCACCACGAATCGCCCCTATCAATCCGCGATGGACCTCGAGTTCGCCATGGAGCGCATACGCTCGCTCGCCGTCTCGCGCTTCGATCCCAAAGTTGTCGCCGCTCTCGAATCCGCCGTCAAAGCCGGTCGCCTCCGCCTCACCGCCACGCTCGTCGAAGTCTAGCGGGGCAAACTTGCGAGGTGAATGCGCAGAGGCTTGTCGCAGCTTTCGTTTTCTTCTCCCGCCAAATCTCGACGTTCAATTCCCCCACGGCGTCGAAAAGGTTTTTCGTATCGCGAATCGCACTTGAAATGGTTCGACGGGGTGGAAAATGCTAGGCGGAGCGGTGTCAGCAGGGCTTCGAATGGGATTCCACGGTGCCCCGAAGGAGACTTTTGACGACGTCGAAATCGATTTGCTCCGGCCGCTTGTACCGAATGCAGCTTTTGCCAATGCTGCAGCCCTTCAGCGCCTTACGGTGCCTGTTGACCACATCGTGTTTCGTCACGTACAGCGAAATATATTGCTTCTGGCTCGCAAACGCGATTTCCATCTGCCCGTCGCGCTTGTAAATCGGCATCCCGTACTCGATCGATTCCTCATACCCACGCAGCACAGTCTTACAGAGCCCTCTCAGCCGCTCGAGCGCTGGCCTCCTCTCCGCCGGCGCCTGCGCGATGTAGCTCGCCACATCTGCGATCGCTTTTTTCATGGAGGCCTAAAATAACCCGGAATGCCGCGCGCGGCAACCGCGCACTCGTTCCCCCACGAAAATCCGCAGCAGAAATCTTTCCGATGGCTTTGCATCATGACGCCTTGTACCCTTCTGCCCGAGTTGGGACGTTTGCAGAACGTAAGCAGGAGTCGCATGCCGCGCGAGCACGTCTCGAAGCCCCGCGAATCACAACCAGCAGCGCCACCACCCGCCTACCCATCCACGGCCTGGGCCTGGTACACGGTCGTAATCCTTCTGCTCGCCTACATTTTCTCCTTCATCGATCGCCAAATCCTGAGTCTCCTCGTCGGTCCTGTTCGTCGCGACCTCGCCATCACCGACACCGAGATGAGCCTGCTCATTGGCATCAGTTTCGCGGTTTTTTATTCCCTGCTCGGCCTCCCATTTGGCCGCCTCGCGGATTCCATGAACCGGCCGCGCCTGATCTTGATCGGAATGTTCACCTGGAGTTTAATGACGGGCGGCTGCGGCCTGATCACTTCCTACTCGCAATTATTCATCTTGCGCATGGGCGTTGGAATCGGCGAAGCCACTCTTTCTCCCGCCGCCTACTCCATGATCTCGGATTCCTTTCCTCCCGAAAAACGCTCCGTGCCATTCAGCGTCTACACAATGGCCACGTACGTTGGCGGCGGACTCGCATTTCTTTTGGGCGGCCTGTTGCTTCGTTACGTCGGCACTCGGCCGATGTTTCAATTCCCCGTGATCGGACTCACGCGGCCGTGGCAAGCCCTCTTCATTTTCCTCGGAGTCGCCGGAATCCTCTTTTCGCTTGTGCTGCTCACGCTTCGCGATCCTTCTCGCAAAGGCGCCCGGCTTCTCGAAAGCGCGGCGGGAGAAATCAAAGTCGAGCGAATTCCGATTTACTCCGTCTGGAAGTATTTTGCGCAGAACAGCAAAGCTCTCCTCTCGCTGAATATCGGAATGGGGCTCGCGGCTCTCGCCGCTTACGGAACCTCCGCATGGGCAATCACCTTTCTCGTTCGCAATCACCAGATGACGGCATCTCACGCCGGTATCGTCTTCGGCGCCGCGCAAATAATCTCGGGCACACTCGGCATGCTCACCGCCGGCAAATCTGTCGCATGGCTCGCGAAGCGCGGATATCGAGACGCCTACATGCGCGTGGCGGTGTTCGCGGGTGCCGCGTGGCTCGTCCCGGGAATTCTGTTTCCACTCGTCGCACATACGAATGCCGTAATCGTCCTGCTCTACATCGCAATTTTCTTGGGCTGCATGCCAACCTGTCTCATCCCCGCGGCAATCGTCGAAATCGTCCCCAACGCCATGCGCGGACAAGCCACGGCGCTCTACCTTCTCATCGTGAATTTGATTGGATTAGGCATCGGCCCCACGGCCGTCGCGCTAGTTACAGATAAAGTTTTTCATTACGACGCGGCCGTCCGCTATTCGCTCGTAATCGTTCCCGTAGCCGCTTTCATCCTGGCCGAAATTCTCTTCATCATCGGCCTCCGCTCCTACATCCCGGCTCTCGGCCGCCTGAATGTCTGGCTGGAAGAAAATCTCTAGCGCGCTTGGCCCCTACATTTCACGTAGCCGCCAAGAGCGCTGTTCTTTTCAACGCAGCCGGGGTATATAACTTCACGCACCACACTCAAAGGAGCGAATCGGGAATGCAAAATCGCCGCGGCCTTCCTTCCATCTTGCTTTCGATCGCATGTTTCGCCTTGCTCTCTATTTTTTGCGCCTCAATCGCGAGCCACGCCGCGTCCACGGCGATTGCCCCGCCCACGCGAGAACCGAAATGCACCATCGATCTCGCCGATGGAAAAGGGTCCGACTGCACACTCGCGAAAGCGAATCACGAATGGATTCTTTGGTCGAACTCCGCGCCAAAACTCCGTTCCATCCACTTCAAACCGGATGAAAATCCATTCACAGAAAAAAACTGCTGGGAAGTCGAGCCGGGCGCGCGGGCGAGATCCGGACCAATTGCCTTGCAAGCCGCCGCAAAGGTGTACATCGCCTATACCTCCGACGTGCCTTGCGCCGCGAATCCGCCATCCAACCCGAATCGCGGCACGCTCAGAGTGGCCGTCCAGTAAGTTCGCGACGCCAACGCAAATCCGGCATTCCCACGCATCGCAAGAAATATTTTGCATTCACCGGCGAACAGTGTAATTTCCACCCGGGAGAACGGCCCATGTGTTTTTCCGCAGCAGCGAATTTTGTCGGCAGCACAGCGCTGGCCGGAATCGGCGTTGTCACGTTGACGAAAGTGAAGCACCGCCGCGAGCTGCTCTTCGCTTCGCTGCCCGTACTCTTCGCCGTACATCAGTTCATCGAAGGATTCGTTTGGCTCGGTTTGGACGGCATTCTCTCTCCAAAAATTACGCACAACATGGGTGCGGCGTTCATGCTCTACGCGCAGGGATTGCTTCCCTTCCTGTTACCGCTCAGCGTCCTGCTTTTTGAACCTACCGCAAAGGCCCGCAGAGCCATGTGGCCATTCCTCGCCATCGGCACCGCCACCACAATTTACATATTGTGGGCGCTGACGGCATACCCCACTGCGGTTTACGTCGTGTCAAATAGCATTGTGTACATGAATCAGGCGACCAACAACACAGCGGTCGCGATCTTCTACGTGATTGCAACCTGCGGCTCGCTATTTTTCTCGAAGGTCAAAGCGATGGTGGCCTTTGGCGCGGCGAATCTCGCCATTCTCCTCATCGTCATGGCGTTCAAGCGCTACGCGTTCACCTCGCTCTGGTGCGCATACGCAGCGATCGCAAGCATAATCATCCTCGGCTACTTCTGGAGAACCAGCGCGCACCGGCCATTCCTTTACGCTTAGCCTTCTCTGTACGCGCTGCGCAGACTGCATCCGCCTGTTGCGTTTAGCTGCTGTGTTTAGCCGCTGTGTTTAGCCGCTGTGTTTAGCCTCCGTCTAGCGTTCTTCTCCCCCTCTGCTAGAATGTTTGTTTCCGCCTCGCGCGGCGAACCGTCATGATTTCACTCTTCGGACCACCAGAACCCACGCTCCTTGAGCGGCTGAAAGATTCCGTCAGCAAGACGAAGACGGAACTCTCCGCGAAAGTCGAGCAGCTCCTCACCGGGGACCGCCCCGTCGACCCGGAACTGCTGCGCCAACTCGAATCCGCGCTGCTCAGTGCCGACATCGGGGTGCGCACGACGAAGGAAGTCCTGGCCGAGCTTCGCCGGCAAGTAAACGAACACAAGCTCGTCGAAGCCAAAGACCTGAAGCGCGAAATCAAAAGTCACCTCGTAAAAATCCTCACGTTTCCGCCATCAGCGGCCGACGGGAACGGCGACTCGCGCTCCGCTGTGCGTGAAAGTGTTCGTGAAGGTGTCCGTGAAAGTGTCCATGAAAATGCACCTGTCGCTCCCCGCGTCCTTTTCGTCGTAGGCGTAAACGGCACCGGAAAAACCACCACAATCGGCAAGCTCTCGAATCGCCTGAAGAAGGAAGGCGCGAGCGTCATGCTCTGCGCCGCCGACACGTTTCGTGCCGCTGCCATCGAGCAGCTCGAAGTCTGGGGCAAGCGCGCTGGAGTCGAAGTCATCAAGCAAAAATCCGGCTCCGACCCCTCCGCCGTCATTTTCGACGCGCTCTCCTCCGCCGTCGCGCGCCACATTGACCTCGTCATCGTCGACACCGCCGGACGCCTCCACACGAAATCAAACCTGATGGCCGAGCTGGAAAAAATGAAGCGCACCGCCGCAAAAATCGTTCCAGGCGCGCCGCATGACGTGCTTCTCGTCCTCGACGCCACTACGGGCCAGAACGGCCTCAATCAGGCGCGCGAATTTTGGAGCCACGCCGGCGTCACCGGTATCGTGCTCACAAAACTCGATGGCACCGCCAAGGGCGGCATCGTCGTCGCCATCGCGCGCGAACTGAATCTTCCGATCCGCTTCGTCGGCACCGGCGAACAAATGGACGACCTCGTCCCCTTCGATCCGCAAACCTATGTCAACTCGCTCTTCGATTAGCGAAGCCGATCAATTGCACATCGCGCGCGCTCTCGAGCTCGCTCGTCGCGGCGCTGCTCTCGCGCATCCGAACCCGCGCGTGGGCTGCGTTATCGTCAAGGGCGGACGCGTCGTCGGCGAAGGCTTTCACGCATACGATCGCCGCGATCACGCCGAAATCGTCGCGCTCCGGGACGCCGGCTCAAAAGCCCGCGGCGCAACGCTCTACGTCACTCTCGAACCTTGCTCGACCACCGGCCGCACCGGCCCATGCACCAAAGCGATCATCCGCGCAGGTGTCGCCCGCGTCGTCGCCGCGATGCAAGATCCAAACCCCGCGGTCGCAGGCCGCGGCTTCGCCGAACTTCGTCGCGCAGGCATCGCAGTCACTACCGGTATTCACGAACACGCCGCGCGCGAGCTCAACGAAGACTTCGCGAAATGGATTCGCACGCAATCTCCCGTTCGTCACGCTCAAAACCGCGCTCACTCTCGACGGCCAAATCGCCGCCCGCTCCGGGAGCACCACGTGGATTACTAGCGAAGCCTCGCGCCAGGCGGTCCAGCAACTGCGCCACTCCGCCGACGCGCTACTCACAGGAATTGGCACTGTTCTCGCGGACAATCCGCGCATGACCGACCGCACCGGCAAGCCGCGCCGCCGTCCTCTTCTCAAAGCTGTTGTTGATTCGCGGCTTCGCATGCCGCTCCAATCCAATCTCGTCAAATCCGCCGAAGGCGACCTCGTAATTTTCACCACGCGCCCCGCCGATTCGCCGAAAGCTCGCGCGCTCGCACGCGCCGGCGCCGAAGTCGTCCGCGTCCCGGCAAAGCGCCGCCACGCTGATCTTCACGCCGTCCTCCGCGAACTTGGCAAGCGCAAAATGCTTAGCGTCTTGCTCGAGGCCGGAGCAGATCTGAATGGCGCCGCGCTCGAAGCCGCCATTGTGGACAAGCTGATTCTCTTCTATGCTCCGAAAATCATGGGGACCGGCGGCGTTCCAATGGCGCGCATCGCGTCGAAATGGTTTCCGAAATCGCCTGCACTCACAAACATCACCGTGAATCGCTTCGGCCCTGATCTCTGCGTCCAAGGATACTTCCACGATGTTTACGGGAATCACCGAGCACCTCGGAAAAATTGATTCGTTCGATCATGACGCCGAGGGCGGCCGCCTCCGCATCAGCCTCGAAGGTGCTCCCGCCATCTCTGCCGAAATGAAACTCGGCGACAGCATCTCCGTCAACGGTTGCTGCCTCACCGTCACCGACTTCGACAAAAACTCTTTCGCCGCCGATCTTTCGGGCGAAACTCTTCGCCGCACTGCCTTCGGCGAAAAAAAGCCCGGCCAGTCCGTGAATCTCGAACGCCCGCTCGCCGCCACGGCCCGTCTCGGCGGCCACTTCGTCCAGGGCCACGTGGACGGAATCGGCCGCGTCACGCGCCTCGCGCCCGAAGGCGATAACTGGTGGCTCTCTGTCCGCGTCCCGGAGGATTTGCGCTGCTACGTCGCCGAAAAAGGTTCGATTGCGATTGACGGCATCAGCCTCACCGTCGCGCGCTGGCACGCCCAGGACGGCATCGCCGACATCGCCATCATCCCCTTCACGCATCAGCACACCAACGTCCGCGCGATGGTTCCCGGCGACGCCGTAAATCTCGAAGCCGACATCCTCGCAAAATACGTCGAGAGCCTTCTCGCCGCGCGAAACGCAAAACCGGCCTCTCATCTCACCGTCGGCGAATTAATCGAAGAAGGATTCTGATGCCCGCTCGGAATCTGAGTTCGTACGACGTCGCCGTCATCGGCGCAGGCGTCTTCGGCGCCTGGACCGCCTATTGCCTGCGAAAAGCCGGCGCCACCGTGCTGCTCGTTGATTCCTACGGCCCCGCGAACTCCCGCGCAAGTTCCGGCGGCGAATCGCGCATCATCCGCATGGGCTACGGCCCCGATGAGATGTACACGCGCTGGTCTCTGCACGCTCTCCCGCGCTGGCAGGAACTTTTCGCCGAGGCTGGCCGCTCCGAACTTTTTCATCGCACCGGCGTCCTCTGGATTGCCGACGAGCGCGAGCGCGAACCGTACGCCCGCGAAACTCTCGCGACGCTCTCGAAGCTCCGCGTGCCGCACGAAAAGCTATCGAATGCCGATTTGCGCCAACGCTATCCTCAAATCGCCGTGGACGACACTTCCTGGGGAATCTTCGAACCGTCCAGCGGCGTCCTGATGGCGCGCCGCGCCGTTCAAACCGTCGTCGCGCAAGCGCAAAAAATCGGCGTGGATTACGAAATCGCCGCCGCGGCGCCCCCACCTCCGGCTTCCGCACTGCGCGACCGGCTCCACACGCTACAGACCACCCGCGGCGAAAATATCTCCGCCGCGAAATTCGTTTTCGCGTGCGGCCCGTGGCTCCCCAAACTCTTCCCCGCCCTCGTTGGCAATCGCATCTTCGTTTCTCGACAGGAAATTTTCTTCTTCGGCGTCACGCCCGCCGACACGCGCTTCCAACCGCCCGCATTGCCCACGTGGCTCGTCCTGCGCGACGAATTCTACGGCATGCCCGATCTCGAAACTCGCGGCTTCAAAGTCGCCAACGATCGCCACGGCCCCGCCGTCGATCCCGACACGCAATCGCGCGTCGCTACTCCCGAAGGCATCGCCGCCGCAAAAGAATTTCTCGCGCGCCGGTTTCCCGCCCTGAAAGACGCCCCCATCGTCGAAACGCGCGTCTGCCAGTACGAAAACACCTCCAATGGCGATTTTTTGATTGATCAGCATCCGGATTTCAACAACGTTTGGCTCGTCGGCGGCGGCTCAGGTCACGGTTTCAAACACGGTCCTTCGGTGGGAGAGTACGTCACGATGCGAATCCTGCAATCCGGCGCGACTGGGCATTCGGCCGATCGCCCGCCCTTCGAGCAGCTCGAACGGCGATTCTCTCTCGCTACGAAAGATTCGGTCCAGCACCGCGCAGTTTTTTAGCGCGCCGCTCCGCCGGGCATCCGTTCTGATTCGCGTGCCTTCGCTCGCGCCCCGCGCAAAAAAAGAAACACGCCGAGTAGCACCGCAAATCCCGTCGCGCCCACGAGCTTCACTTCAAATTGTATCTTGCTCAGCGAATCCCCCGGCGGAATCAGCGAAAGCAGTATGCCCGCGAGCGCCACCACAAATCCCAGTCCGCCCGCAATCCACACGCCCACCGTGCCTCCCGGAATCAGCACGGCTCCGGGCGAATTCTCGCGGTTCGGCGCGTAGGCCAACTTGATCGCCGCCGCGTACATATAAAGGAACGGAATGAAATACAGAATATTCGTCGCGTCCACCAGCACTTGGTAAGCGCCCACCGTCGTCTCATTAATCTGGCTCAGCAGCAAAATCATTCCCGAAATAATCGCCTGCACCAGAATCGAAACGTACGGCGTCTGCCACCGCGGATGAACCTTTCCGAACGCCTGCGGCAAATAACGGTCGAGTCCGATCACAAACGGCACTCTCGCAATCCCCGCCACCGTGGATCCCACGCCCCCCGCGTTCCCCACCGTTACCAGCATCGCCGCAATCATTCCCAGCGCGCCGATCTTCAGAGTTCCCGAAGCGATCGTGAGCGCCTGAAACACGCCGCTCTTCGGGTCCACGTTCACGCTGCTCATCAGCGAAAGCACGGCCACAGTTCCCGCAATATAAATAACCGCAATCACGATGCCCGAACCGAGAATCGCGCGCGGAAAAGTTTTTTTCGGCTCGCGCACTTCCTCGCTCATTGACGACACCAGTTCCAGCCCCGCGAACGCAAATGCGATCTGCGGCCAGAAATTCACCGTCGCCCAGTCCCAGTGCGGCTTGATGTTGCTCCACGTGAAATGCGTCACCGAGCCCTGCCGGTGCCACAGGAATGCCGCCACAAAAATCAGAATCGCGAGCGGAAGGAACGTCGAAACGCCGCCCGCGTTCTGCAGCCATTTCCCGATTCGCAGTCCGATAATATTCATCGACACAGCCACAAACAGCAGCACGAACGATCCCGCCAATAGAAACGCCCGATTTTGAGCCAACGGCGCGTACCCGATTCCGCCGATGTACGCCGCCATCGACGCGCTCGCAAACAGCAGCGCTGGAAAATAAAAAAGCGTGTACACCCAGTATGTCCAGCCGGCGACGAATCCGTGAAATTCCCCGAACGCGCTCTTCGACCACGCGTACAACCCGCCCTCTTCCGGAAATCTCGTCGATAGCTCCACGACCACCAGCGCCGTGGGAACGAAAAAGAAAAACGCCGCCAGAAACCACAAACTTACCGACGATGTTCCGTTGTGCGCCGCCGAAGCAATCCAACGCGGCCCCAATACGGTCGCGATGTTGAACAACAGCACGTCCCACAATCCCATTACCCGGGGGAGGCTTGATTTCAGATGCGGCGCGGCGGTGGAACTCACTCGACCAGGTCCAGCGCGGGTATCAGCTCGTCTTCCTGAAGAAAATTGCGAAGAAACGGATCCTTCGAATCTTGCAGCTCTTTCCACGTTCCGAAAAATCCCACCCGCCCCTCCTGCAGAAAAATCACGCGGTCCGCGAGTTTTTTCGCCAGGTGCGTATCGTGCGTCACCACAATCGACGTCTTGTGCAGCGTCTTTTTCAATTTCAGAATCAAGTCGCTCATGTGCGCCGCCATCAGCGGGTCCACCATCGTCGTTGGCTCGTCGTACAAAATCGCTTGCGGGTCTTCCGCCAGCGCCCGCGCAATCGCCACCGCCCGCTTCGTTCCCGTGCTCAGGTCTGCCGGTAACCGGTCGGCATCTTCGGTGAGCTCGAGCATTTTCATCAGCTCGGCTACTTTTTCTTTGATTTCCGCCCCCTCCAGCTTTGCCCCGCGAGTTTCCAGAGGGAACGCAATATTCTCCGCCACGGTCAGCGAATCAAACAGCGCTCCCGACTGAAATACCATCGTCACAATCTGCCGGATCTCGGAGAATTGCTCCTCTGTAAAAGATGTCACGTCGCGCCCCGCGACAATAATTTGCCCCTCGTCCGGCTCCAAAAATCCCAGCAGCAATTTCAAGCTCACCGATTTTCCCACGCCGCTCCGCCCCATGATCACAGCCGTCTCGCCTTGATTCAAATAAAAGCTCACGTCCTTCAGCACGGCGTTATCGTCAAACGATTTCGAAACGTTTCGGAATTCGATGTAATGGTCGCTCATCGGTTCGCTCGCCCGCCAATCCTCTTCTTCGCCTCTTCGTAGTCCGCCGGCGAGTTCATATTCTTGAATAGCAGGCCCTCAGAATCAAAGCCTTTCCACTCGGATGGTGCCACGAATTCGGTGGGCACGTCCCTCAGTCCGTCCGTCACTTTCCTTATCCCGCGATCGAGCGCCGCCCGAATCCGCGCCTCGCTGCGCTTGCGATACATCGCGCAAAGCGGCTCCGCTCCGCGTTCGTTCATCGGCAGAATCGCATCCGCCTTCGATCCCACCGCCCGCTTCACCAGGAAATCGAGCCACGCGCGCGTCAGATACGGCAAATCGCACGCGATCACCAGACTCCACTCCGCGCTCGACTCCCCCAACGCCGTCGCAATTCCTCCCAACGGCCCGGCCCCAGGAAAGTCGTCAGCCACCACCCGCAGTTCCAATCCCTCGAGCCGCACCGCGTCGCCCACAATCGCGCACTCGCCGACCACCGACTCAACCATCGCCGCCGCCCGCACAATCAGCGCCACTCCGCCCAATTCCAGCAGCGCCTTGTCGCGCCCCATCCGCGAACTCTCCCCTCCCGCCAAAATAAATCCCTCAACTGTTCGCTTGCTCGTCACCCAACCGCCTCTCCGTTTTCGCCATCCATCGCCGTCGGTCCTTCTGTGTTCGACTGTGTCTAAAGTCGGCCCGGCGCTCACGTGCCCTGCCGCCGATCGCCCGAAATCAACGCCCGTACGATATGGATAGCCCAGCATTCCATCCGAAAAACTGAGCCAGCGAGCATAGACGCCGCATGTCGCTCGAGCGCCCGAGAAATCGGGATTCTAGTCGCGCGGAGCTTCCAAGACAATAAAGAACCGTGGGAAAAATCCTGCACTTCCGTATCTTAATCATTACACAGTACTTAACAAACATCCACGACCCTCCAATACGTGAGTGCCGAATTATCAGATATTCGCTTGACACCTTCCCGCTCCCAAACTACTATTAGCACTCGCTTGAGAGGAGTGCTAACACCCTCATCGCCTCTTCCCCAAGCGAATTCGAAACATCTCGACACCGGAGGCATTGCACAAATGGCAGTCAATATCACACCGCTGCACGACCGTGTGTTGGTCAAGCGGCTCGAACAGAAGGAAGCTGTGAAGGGCGGCATCATCATCCCCGACTCAGCAAAAGAAAAGCCCCAAGAAGGCGAAGTCATCGCCGTTGGCAATGGCCGCCGCGAAAAGGGCGAACTCATCCCACTGGACGTCAAGCCCGGAGACAAAATCCTGTTCGGAAAGTACTCGGGCAACGACATCACGATTGACGACGAGGAATACATGATCCTGAAGGAAGACGAAATCCTCGCGAAGATCGGCCACTCGGCTAAAGCGGCCGGCGGCAAAAAGTAACTTCCGTTTCGGCTCGCTCTGACCAATCGGGGCAAGCCGCACCGGATAACCAACCTACGAAAGCGAAAGAGGAGATAGACACATGGCAAAGCAAATCGTAACTGGCGAAAATTCTCGCCAGGCGATCCTGCGCGGCGTCAATATTCTCGCCGACGCAGTAAAAATCACCCTCGGCCCCAAGGGCCGCAATGCGGTGATCGAAAAGAAGTTCGGCGCGCCGATCATCACCAAGGACGGCGTCACCGTTGCAAAAGAAATCGAGCTGCATGATCCGCTCGAGAACATGGGCGCACAGATGGTTCGTGAAGTCGCCTCCAAGACCTCAGACGTCGCTGGCGACGGCACCACCACCGCAACCGTTCTGGCTCAAGCCATCTTCCGCGAAGGCGTGAAGACGGTCGCTGCCGGCGCAAGCCCGATGGCACTGAAGCGCGGCATCGAGAAAGCCGTCGAAGTCGCCGTCGAGGAAATCAAGAAGCTCCACAAAGACGTGAAGGGCGACATGATCGCGCAAGTCGGCACGATCAGCGCCAACAACGACCGCCAGATCGGCTCCATCATCGCCGAAGCCATGAAGAAGGTCGGCAAGGACGGCGTCATCACCGTTGAAGAATCGAAGACGATGGAGACGACGCTCGAAGTGGTCGAAGGCATGCAGTTCGACCGCGGCTACCTCTCGCCCTACTTCGTCACCGATCCCGAGCGGATGGAATGCGTTCTCGAAGACGTCCGCATCCTCATCCACGAAAAGAAAATCAGCTCGATGAAGGACCTGCTTCCCCTTCTCGAGCAGACCGCCAAGATGGGCAAGCCTCTCTTGATCATTGCCGAAGACGTTGAAGGCGAAGCGCTCGCAACACTCGTCGTGAACAAGCTCCGCGGCACTCTCCAGTGCGCTGCGGTGAAGGCTCCCGGCTTCGGCGATCGTCGCAAGGCCATGCTCGAGGACATCGCCACCCTCACCGGCGGCAAAGCGATCACGGAAGATCTCGGCATCAAGCTCGAGAACGTGAAGCTCGAAGACCTCGGCCGCGCCAAGAAGATCACCATCGACAAGGACAACACCACGATCGTCGAAGGCGGCGGCAAAGCCTCCGAAATCGAAGGCCGCGTGAAGCAGATTCGCGCGCAGGTCGAAGACACCACGTCCGACTACGACCGCGAGAAGCTCCAGGAACGCCTCGCCAAGCTCGTCGGCGGCGTCGCTGTAATCAAAGTGGGCGCGGCAACCGAAACCGAGCTGAAGGAAAAGAAGGCTCGCGTCGAAGATGCCATGCACGCAACCCGCGCAGCTGTCGAGGAAGGCATCGTTCCCGGCGGCGGCGTTGCATTGGTTCGCTGCATCGCTGCGCTCGAAAAGCTGAAGCTCCACGATGACGAAGCCATCGGCGTCAACATCGTGAAGCGCGCCCTCGAAGAGCCCATGCGGCAGATTGCACTCAATGGCGGCCATGAAGGCGCCGTTGTGGTTGGCCGCAGTTCGCGAATCGAAGGACGACAACTTCGGATTGAACGCCGACACCGGCGACTATGGCGACATGGTCAAGGCTGGCGTCATCGATCCGGCCAAGGTCACCCGGCTCGCGCTGCAGAACGCAGCGTCGATTGCCGGCTTGATGCTCACCACCGAAGCTCTCGTGGCCGACATCAAGGAAGACGACAAGAAGGGCGCAGCCGGAGCCGGTGGCGGTATGCCCGGCGGCGGCGGCATGGGCGGAATGTACTAAACCCAGGCCAGCGCAAGCTGAATTACAAAGGGCGCCCCGATTGAATCCGTCGAGGCGCCCTTTTTATTTGAAGTATGAACTCCGGCTGGAATTCTCACCAAGCCGATGCGCTGGTTCCGCAGCCGCTATACGTGAATCGCTCCAAGCAGGTACAAAATCAAAACAATCACCAAGACCGTTCCAAGGATTCCCAGTCCCCCGCCCGCGCCCCAACGCGAGTACCCGTAATAGCCGCCGCCTCCACCAAACAACAAAATCAAAATAATAATCAGCAGTAGCATTCGCGCCTCCTGGGCTGCGAAGGGACTACATCATCTTCACCGCTTAGGGGCCATACCCTGTTCCCGGTATATTCGGCGGGGGAAATCTAGCGGCGGACGATGCCTGCGCGGTCGTCTGGCCGAACTCGGGCGCGGCGTGCTGTGCCCTACGCCAGGAAATGCGAAATCGCGCGACCACGGTTGCAATTTCGCAAGCAAGCGCGGCATCCTGATACGCGTGCCGGAGCTTCCGGACATCTCGGCGTACCTCAGCGCACTCGAACCGCGCATCGTCGGCCAGCGCCTCGAACGCGTCCGCCTCGCAAGCCTCTTTCTGCTTCGCACCGCGGAGCCGCCTCTCGCGCTCACAGAGGGCCGCACAGTTCGCGAACTGCGCCGAATCGGAAAGCGAATCGCCATCGGCGTCGAAGGCGATCTCTGGCTCGTTCTGCACCTCATGATCGCCGGCCGGTTGCACTGGCGCCCGACCGCAGCTCCGCTCCGAGGCCGCCAAAATCTCGCCGCGTTCGATTTTCCCACCGGCTCGCTCGTGCTCACAGAAGCCGGCACCAAACGCCGCGCTTCGCTCCACGTGGTCGCAGGCGACGCCGGCCTCGCCGCGATCGATCCGGGTGGCATCGACGTTTTCTCGAGCGATCTCGCCGCGTTTCGCGCCGTGCTCACCGCGGAAAACCGCACGCTCAAGCGCGCACTCACCGATCCGCGTCTCCTCAGCGGCATCGGCAACGCGTACTCCGACGAAATTCTTCACGCCGCCCAGCTCTCGCCCGTCACGCTAACTCACAAACTCACCGGCGATCAATGGCAGCGCCTCTTCGACGCCACTCGCGAAACCCTCACCCTCTGGATTGACCGTCTGAGCGCAGATGCAGCAGCCAACTTCCCCGAAAAGGTCACCGCATTCCGAAAGGGGATGGCAGCGCACGGCCGTTACGGACAGCCCTGCCCCAGGTGCGGCCAAAAAATTCAGCGAATCCGCTACGCCGACAACGAAACCAACTACTGCGCCCGCTGCCAAACGAACGGCAAAGTTCTAGCCGATCGTGGCCTCTCCCGCCTCCTCGGCTCCGACTGGCCCCGCACGCTGGATGAACTGGAAGCCCTCAAGCGCCCTCACTAGCCAAGTCGCGCCAGCGCGCTCCGTCAACGCGTACGTTTGGAGTTTGCGCGGATCCATGCAGCCAGTGCAGGCTCGCCGACCTTCCCCGCCGCAAGGCTCAGTACCGCCTGCGCCGCGTCTTCTTCGGAAGCAGTGAACCGGTAGCCATTGAGTTCAAGGAACAACACGCCCACTACGAATCCGGTTCGCTTGTTTCCATCTATAAAAGGGTGGTCGCGGACAATCCCGGCCGTATACGCCGCAGCCATCAGGACCACGTCCGGTTTCTTCCCATATGCGAGTAGGTTCCGCGGACGCCAAAACACCCCTGCCACGCCCATCTTAATCGCCTCTCACCTGGTCACGCGTCATTCTAGCCGCAAGTTCGCCCTTGGCTGTCTTGAGCCAATCTGCCGCTTCCGTACGCGCAAACAAATCGAGCGTACGCGCTATCACCCCCGTCCATCCGGTTTGGTGCCCGGCTCCGAGACCAGCTCCATTGTCCCCGTGGAAATACTCGAAGAACGTAATGTAATCTTTCCAGTGCGGATCTTCCTGAAGCTTCTTCGTTCCCCCGTAAACGGGGCGCTTCCCCGACGTGTCGCGGAGAAAGATGTTCGAGACCCTGCGAGCAAGGTCCTTTGACACTTCGAACAACGTCATATATTTTCCGGAGCCGGTCGGACATTCAACTTTGAAATCCTCGCCGTAGAACTGATAAAGACTCAGCAACCCTCGAATCAACAGAACGTTTACCGGCATCCAAACGGGCCCTCGCCAGTTCGAATTCCCGCCGAACATTCCGGTGTTGGACTCAGCGGGGAGATACTGGACTTTGTGTTCCTGCCCGCCCAGCCTGAAAACGTAGGGATGCTCCAGATGGTATTTCGATAGTGAGCGTATGCCGTAGGGGCTAAGGAATTCGTTTTCGTCAAGCATGTAGGCCAAAATCCGCTCGATCTTCTCTTTATTGCAAACCGAGAGCAATCGCCGGTTTGCGTATCCGATAAACTTCTCATCGGCCGGAGCAATATGCTTCAACAACTCCGGGTGGCGCTTCCTGAACAACTCGACCAATTCCAAAATTCGTGGATGACTCTTCACGAGGCCAGCCTCGAATACGGTAGACGCACACAAAGGAAGCAATCCCACCATCGACCGCACCTTCAGCCGCATCGCCTCTCCATTCGGCAGATGGAGCAGATCGTAGAAAAACCCATCTTCCTTGTCCCACATCTCGTCGTGGTGTTCTCCAATCCGGTCCATCGCATACGTAATCCAAACGAAATGCTCCATGAACCGGTAGGCGATATCCTCATACATCGGGTCGTATTCCGATAGGATCAGCGCGATCTCCAGCATGTTTTGGCAATAGAACGCCATCCACGCCGTCCCATCCGCCTGATCGAGGTGCCCGCCCGTCGGAAGTTGGGCACTGCGATCGAATACGCCAATGTTGTCTAGCCCCAGGAACCCGCCCGCGAACACATTGCGCCCTTGCGGATCTTTTCGGTTCACCCACCAGTTGAAATTCAACATCAGCCCCTGGAAAGAACGCTCCAGAAAACGCAGGTCCGCTCGGCCGAGGTCTCTCTCAATGTTGTATAGGAACAACGTCGCCCAGGCGTGCACCGGCGGATTTACATCGCTGAAATTCCACTCGTAAGCGGGGATCTGCCCGTTGGGGTGCGCGTATAGAGTCCGCAGCATCAGCAGCAGCTGGTCCTTGGCAAAATCAAAATCCACGAGCGAAAGCGCCAGCGTATGAAACGCCAGATCCCACGCCGCATACCACGGATATTCCCATTTGTCGGGCATCGAGATGATGTCCCGGTTGAGCATGTGGAACCACTCAGCGTTGCGGACACTGCGCTGAGCTGCTCCCAGCAAAGGATGGCCACCATGCTCGTCCAGCCATTGATCCAGATCGAAATAGTAGTACTGCTTGCTCCACAACATCCCGGCCAGCGCCTGGCGATGCACGCGACGTTCGTCCTCGCTCAACGACGGCGGAGTGATTCGATTGTAGAATTCGTTCGCATCCGCGAGACGGGCATCGAATAGCGGATCAAACGTGCCGAATGGGTTTTCCGCGGGCATCGCACTTAGCCGCAGCCGTACTACCTTGTCGCCTCCGGCAGGCACTTCCACACGGTAGTGCGCAGCGGCTTTGGTCCCCGTTTGCGACGGGTTCACCGCTTCCTGCTTTCCCGAGATCACGTAGTTGTGGAACGCATCTTTCACATAGGGCGACGCATTCGGCCGCCCCCACAGCCGTTCGGCGTTCGACTCATTTTCCGTGAACAGGAATTCCGGGCTGCCCTCGCAGTAGAGAAGGCGATCGCCCAACTGCGGATGAATCGCCAGGATCGTTCCGCGCGGGCCCTTTCGCAGCGTGGGCTTCGCCGCGCCCTCGTCCCACGACCATGTGTTGCGAAACCAGAGCGTCGGAAGCAGACGAACAGTTGC
Organism: uncultured Acidobacteriota bacterium; assembly: GCA_963711875.1. Taxonomy (GTDB): domain Bacteria; phylum Acidobacteriota; class Terriglobia; order Acidiferrales; family UBA7541; genus Palsa-295. Next base: position 518,720 of record CAVQFW010000006.1, on the reverse strand, counting down.
CGTTTCGGGACCGCGGTTGTGAACGGTGATTTTGATCAACACGTCTTCTGGATCCGTCTTTGCATATTCGACGAACACATCAAAGTACCGGTCCGAATCAAACACGCCCGTATCGAGCAGTTCGTACTCCAGCTCTTCGCGCGACCGCCTTGCATTCGTTTCCACCAGATCGCGATACGGAAATTCCTGCTGCGGATATTTGTACAGATACTTCATGTAGGAGTGCGTCGGCGTGCTGTCGAGGTAGAAGTAATACTCCTTCACATCCTCACCGTGATTGCCTTCGCCGTTCGTTAGACCAAAGAGTCGCTCTTTCAGAATCGGATCCCGGCCGTTCCACAGAGCGAGAGCGAAGCAGAGCTGTTGTTGGTCATCCGATATTCCCGCCAGGCCGTCTTCTCCCCAGCGATAGGCGCGGGAACGGGCCTGATCATGATTAAAATGGTTCCACGCATCGCCGTTCGCGCTGTAATCCTCGCGAACCGTGCCCCACTGGCGCTCGCTCAGATACGGGCCCCACTTCTTCCACGGGATACCGCGCTCCCGCGCCTCATTCAGGCGTTTCTGCTCGTTGGTTTCCGCATAATCTATCGGCGATTTCTGACTGGGTTTCATGGGCTGTCCTCCCTCGACTTCCCGGACGTGCCTCGTTTCACTCCGCAAACGTCGCGCGTTTGATTCCCCGAGCTCTACAAATTAGCTCCACCGCTCCCAGCAAGTTTTTCAGGATTAAAACAGGGCGAGATCGTGCGGCCGATGAAGAGGGTCTGGGCGTCCCCCATCGTTCGGGAATTCTAGGCCGCACCTCAAATCATGTCAATCATCGCAAACCAACCCAGCACAATCACGACCACGCCCCGCGCCTTTCGTACCGCCGGCTTCCAGCCGGCTCTTTTGCCAGCGCCTCCGCTCCACTCGCTTGCCCATGATTCCAAACGACCTACGCATGTTACTTAGTACGGATGGCCTATTTCGTTCGACAGGCGCGTCCCCCATAATGAAATTGGCGAAAACCGGGGCATGGGACCAATCAAACTGACGTCGCAGCTGGCTCGTCTGCAAAATGCAATTGCAGCCGGATTTGGGTCGTCTGGAAACGGCAAATTACTATTCGCGGGAATGCGCCTGCGGACAAGAATGCTCTTATCGCTTGTCCTCGTGATCGCAGCACTCACGTTCTCCACGCTCCTAATCGTCGGCGGATCCGCCCGGGAACAAGTCCAAAAAGCCGCCGAGCAAGACACGCGCAATTCCGTGCTCACGTTTCAGAACCTGCACGCCGAACGCCAGCTCGAATTAAGCCGCGATACGGAGATTTTGGCTTCCCTGCCTGCCTTGAAAGCGTTGATGGCAGACGAAGATCCCGCCAACATTCAACAGGCGTTCGAAGAAGTCTCGCGCTCGAGCGATGCAGACCTTTTCGCGCTCTCCGACTGGAGGGGGCGCATCGTCGCGCTTCACACGTCGCGGTCCGGTTTCCCGGTGAGTGCGGCGCAGGAAATGTTCTCGCAATCGCGGGGCGTCGGCGAATCGGGCGGGTGGTGGTTCGGCCACGGGCATCTGTACCAGGTGGCGATGCGCCCGATCGATATAAGCTCGCCGGATCTAAACCGGCACCTCGGCACGGTGATTGTGGGCCGCGAGATCGACGCCCAGGTGGCGCGGGAAGTGGGCCGCGTCGCGCTTTGCGAAGTGGTATTTCAATATGGCGAGGAACCGGTGGTGAGCTCGTTTTCCGTGCTCGACGAGCCGACGATTTCGAAAGATCTCCCGCACGCCGCGCGATCCGGGAAAATCGAGATCGGAACGAACCGCTACCTCGTAAGTGCAGTTGATTTGACGCCCGGTGTGAATCCCCCGCTGATACTCACGATCCTGAAGCCATACGATGAAGCGTTCGCGGTGATAACGCGGCTCAACCACAGCCTCCTGCTGCTTGGATGCATCGCGGTTTTTACCGGCGGCGCGCTCGTCTTCCTGCTTTCGCTCACATTTACGAGGCCCCTCGACCAATTGGTCGCAGGCGTTCGCGCGTTGGAGCGCGGAGATTTTGCGTATCCTCTCCACGGCGGCATGGGAGACGAAGTCTCCCAGGTGACAGCAGCATTCGACCGGATGCGCATGACGCTCAAGCAAAACGAAGAACAGAATCAAAAGCTTGGCGAGAAACTGCGGCAGGTTCAGAAAATGGAAGCGGTCGGAAGGCTTGCGGGCGGCATCGCGCACGACTTCAATAATCTTCTCACCGTCATCAAGGGCCACAGCGACTTGCTGGAGGTCAAGCTCGGGACTCTGAGCCCGGTCCAGAACAGCGTTACACAAGTGCAGAAAGCAGCCGATCGCGCGTCCGTTCTCACCCGACAACTTCTGGCGTTCAGCCGCATGCAAGTTCTGCAGCCGCGAGTTCTCGATCTCAATTCGCTCATGGTGGATCTGAACAAGATGCTGCCCATGCTTTTGGGCGAGGAAATCGAGTACCGCTTCCTGCCGGGTGAAGGGCTGGCGCGAGTGAAGGCAGACCCTTCGCAAGTCGAACAGGTGATTATGAATCTGGCCGTGAATTCGCGCGATGCAATGAGCGCGGGCGGCAAACTGACAATCAAGACTCAAAACGTCGTGCTGGATGAGAATTACGCGAGCACGCATCCGCCTTCGGTCGCGGGAGAATATGTGTTGATCGTCGTCACCGACACCGGCCACGGGATGGACGAGCAGACGAAAGCAAAAATCTTTGAGCCGTTCTTCACCACAAAAGAAGTAGGCAAAGGCACTGGTCTCGGACTCGCTACGGTCTACGGCATCGTAAAACAGAGCAGGGGCTACATCTGGGTGGATAGCACGCCCGGCAAGGGCACGCGCTTCGAAGTGTTCCTCCCACAAACCACTGAGGCCGCTTCGCTGCTCGAGCAGAAAGGCAAAGCGCAAGAAATCGCCAGAGGAAACGGCACCGTGCTCCTCGCCGAAGATGAAGAAGCCGTGCGCGACCTGGCCTGTGAGTTCTTAAGAACGAGCGGTTACACCGTGATTGCCGCCAAAGACGGTCTTGAAGCGCTAGAGCTCGCCGAACAACAGGGAAAAACCATCGATATTCTCGTCACTGACATCGTCATGCCCCGCATGCGTGGAACCGAGCTCGCTGTCCGATTGAAGCGCACTCATCCCAATTTGAACATCGTCTATATGTCGGGTTATCTCGATCATGATTCCGACGACTCGTTCGTCACAAACACGGAACTCCTTCAAAAGCCCTTTTCAAGAGAGACTCTTCTCCAAAAACTAGATGCCGCAAGAACCCGCGATCTGCAGCTGAACTGAATCAAACCCTCCGCGCTTTTCGTACCGCCCTCTTCCAGCCGGCTCTTTTGCCGGAGCCGCCAACCGGAATCACTTCCTCTCCGTACCACCGCCAAAAACCTCCGCACTATCTCCGCTCCGCTCCTAACGGTTCCACCACGCCAGCGTCCCCACGACTCTCCGCGCGCGTCAATCCCTCGATGAACTCCCCCAGCTTAGAAAACGCCCGCGAGCCCTCCTTCAACCCCAGACGGCTGTCGATTTTAAGTGGATCGCCAGAAAAACCCCACAATCCCACATCCACCCTCACATCAGGCAATTGTGCGCACAGCTTCGCGTACAACGCTCGAACGTGTGGAATCGCAAACGGAGGAAGCGCCGAGATGCAAATCACATCCGGCTTTTCTTCTTTGGTCAGCGCGACCATTTCCGCAGCGGTGCCAAGCGGAATCGACTGAATTTCGAAACCCGCTCTCTCGAGCAACTGCGCAAGCATGAGCGCGACGATTTCATCAGCCTCGTCCCGTGCCGGCAAGCACACCACTTTGTACGTGCGCGCTGTCTCGGCGCGTGCGGCCCCGGACGCCTCTCCATCACCTTCGGGCTTGGCTTGCGCGCTTTCTCCCGCCCTCTCCGCGAATTCGTCAATCAATTCTCGCGCGCTTTGCCAGATGAATGTCTCGGTAGCCTCATCCAAACGATTTTGATGACGGTCCTGCTCCGCCAGGCCAAGCGCGGGTATGAACACAGAATCGTAAAGATCCTGCAACGAGTTTTCCTCCAGATACTTTTCCAACACCCGCCGTCCTTCGTCGTAATCCGTGGCTAGCAGCCGTTGGTAAAAGCGAGAGTCGGGACTCAGCACGGGTTGGTCGCCCAACAAAACGTGGAGAAACGTGAGTTGCGGAAAATATCGCCCAAGGACCACCAGGCAAACCGTCAATGGAGTCGAGAGAATCAGTCCGACGGGACCCCAGAGCGATGTCCAAAAGATCGCTGCAACAAGGATCGCCAGTGAAGAGAGACCCGTGTGCGCCCCGTAAAGCACGGGCTCCAGAAGATTCGAAACAACAATTTCGGTGATCACAAAAAGCGAAAATGTCAGCAGCGGTCCTTTCCAACTGCTGAACACGGCCAACGACAATAAGAGCGGCATCAGCGCGCCGAGCGGCGGCCCGATATAAGGAAGAAAGCGAAACAGGCCGGCAATCGCCCCCCACAGCGGAGCGCCCGGCACGCCTATAAAGTGAAGGCAGACGCCGATGAAAATCCCGTACCCGGCGTTCACCAATGTCTCGAGCAGGAGGTACCTGCTCACTCTCGCGCTGGCATCGTCGAGCGCTTGCGTGATCGTATGCAAACGCTCTTCGCCGGCGAGTGAGATCAGTCGATCGCGCAGATCCTCTCGTCGAATCAGCATGAAAATCGTGAACACGACCACGATCAGCGCGCTCCCCAGTAGAACCAGCACGCTCTCGAGCGATTCGAGGGGTAGTGCCGGCGATTTCACTACTTCCACTTGCGTGGGTCGAGCTTGCTCACTCGGGCGCGCTTTCGTCGCCGGGAACTCCGCCTCGCCACCTCGCGACGGAGTGGGCGAACTGGCGAGGTCTCTGCTCAGATCCGTCATCGTTTGCGACGCATTGTCGAGGGTGTGATTCGAGGCCAGGTGCAGCGATTGGAGTTTCGTTCTTATGCTGGATTTATATTGCGGGAGCTGGTTTACAACTTCGCTGAATTGCATCGCGACAGACCAGCCAACGGCGCCAAATACTACAACCGACAGCGCGACTACCAGAAGTGTGGATGGAATCCTTCCGAAGTGCGCCCGTTCGAGGGCTTTCACCAGCGGCGTGAGAATGAATGTGAAGAGGAGCGCAAGCGCCAACGGGATCAGAATAATCCTGGCGAAATAAAGCGCGGCAATTGTCACCACCGCAGCCACCAGAGCGAACAAATGAAGCGAATCCTTCGACGGTCGCGGACGTATCATGTGGGCGCAGTCAATCTCAGAAAAAATAGTCTCGACTCAATTCCGCCACCAACATAAGAACTTTCCACTAGGAAGTAAATGAAGGAAACCCTGTATAGCCGCCCCAGCCTAACCGCCGCCAGGTTTAGGCAGCACACGCTTCAGCGTCTGCCACAAGCCAAAGACACCACCGCGCCCACGCCCTTCGTACCGCCGCCCTCCAGCCCCCCGCCTTCGTACCGCCGGCTTCCAGCCGGCTCTTTTGCCGTAGCCTGCAACTTGAATTTGGTTCGCTCACTCCGTCCCGTAGAACCATTCCCGGTCCACCATCCGGATATCCTTCACGAACTTCACCACGTCTCCCCGCCGCAGCGTCCTGCACATCCGGCTGAGCGTCTTTTGCTCTCGCGCGCTCAGCACCCTCATGAATGCCTTCACCACCTTCTTGTGCATCGTGATCACGTGCCCGATCAACTTCTTCCCCTTCGGCGTCAACCTCACCAGCGATATCCATCTGCCCTGCCACTTTTCGCCGTCACCCGCTTTGATTCCCGTCGCCACATCGTCCGCCAATTCCGATGGCAGCCTGCAACGGTCGCGCCGGATTCCTCCCCAGCTCTGCAAATGTGCCAGCACCGCCGCGATATTCTGCTTGCTGCACTGAAATTTCCGGCTCAGCAACTGCTGGTACTGCGGGCCCTCGCGAAAAATTGCTTCCATCACCCGAAACTGCATCATCGTCAGGTCAAACGACGCCAGCTGGCCGCTCATTTCGCCCCTGAGCCAGTCCGCCGCATCCAGCAAATCGATGTACGCCCGGAACGCCCGGTTCGTTTTCACGTGCTGCGGCAGTTCCCTGGGACGTTGCTCTCTAATCATCTCAGCTCGCCTCCTTCCGGCGCCCTATTGTTATCAAAAGCCGCCAAAACCCCCTCAACAAAATACATGTTAGGTCAATGTACTTGACCGTTTTAGGGTCGCTTTTTCTCGCAGGTAATTTACCTCCCGCGGCCCCCCGATCCGCTCCCAGAAACTTGCCCCCACCAGTGCATTTGGGTATAGTCGGGCCTCGCCTGTAACGGCGCTGTAACCGTTCTGCAACACGCCTGTAACACCCATCCTGGAGGTGCTTGGTCTCATGCCCGGACTGCTTGGGAAAATCCTTCCTCACGAGCGAACGTTTTTCGAGATGTTCACTCATCAGGCAGAAAACGTCTACGACGGCGCTTCCGCTCTCGTCAAAATGATGGAGCGCTACGACGACCCCGAAGCGGGCGCCGAAAAAATAAAAGAATACGAGCACATCGGCGACACGATTACTCACGGCATCATGACCCGGCTCAACCAGAGCTTCATCACGCCGTTTGACCGCGAAGATATTCACGAACTCGCGAGCCAGATCGACGACGTAATCGATCTCGTGGACGCCGTCGCCTCCCGCCTCGTCACCTACCGCGTCACCCAGCTTCGCCCCGGCGTCGTGGACCTGGCCGTCACCGTGCGCGATGCAGCCGCGCAAATCGTTTTGGCCGTGAACGTTCTCGAAAAAGAGGACCACATCCTCGATAAGTGCATCGAGATCCATCGCCTCGAAAATCAGGCCGACGCGCAATGCCGCGACCTGATCGCGACGCTCTTCGACCAGGAAAAAGATCCCGTCCAGATCATCAAGTGGAAGGAAATTATCGAAACCCTCGAATTTGCGACCGATAAATGTGAAGACGTAGCCAACGTGATCGAAACCGTCACAATCAAGAACGCCTAAGTGCTTTCGCACAATCCAATCATTCGGGCTGCTGCTCGCGCGCGGCTAAACGCTCCCCTTCCCGCGACATCTCGCCTGTACATTCCGCCTCCCGCCGCCATCACCTCGGAAAGGAGCGTGTCGGCGTGACGCAATTCCACCTCCTCGTCCTCATCGTCGTCATCACGCTCGTCTTCGAATTCACGAACGGCTGGCACGATGCCGCGAGCTCGATTGCGACCGTGGTTTCCACCCGTGTTTTACGTCCCTTGTGGGCAGTCATCTGGGCCGCGTTCTGGAATTTCGTCGCTGCCTTCGCTTTCGGAACCGCCGTGGCGAAAACGATGGGCAGCGGCCTCGTCAATTTGAAATTGGTTGACCAGAATGTGCTTCTCGCCGGATTGCTCGGCGCGATCGTTTGGAACTACGCCACGATCCGGTTGGGACTGCCGGCGAGTTCTTCGCACGCTTTGATGGGCGGATATGGCGGCGCGGCGATCGCGGCCGCCGGTTTCAAAGCGATTTTGATTCACGGGTGGATTCTGCCCGTGGTCTTTATTTTCGTCGGGCCTTTCATCGGAATGGCGGCGGGGCTGTTGGTAACGGTCATAACCAGCTGGATCGTTTACCGCCAGTCGCCCCAGCGCGTCGACAAATGGTTTCGCCGCCTGCAATTGGTTTCTGCCGGCGCATTCAGCCTCGGCCATGGCACAAACGACGCCCAAAAAGGAATGGGCATCATCACCGCCGCACTTGTGACGAGCGGGACGCTGCATGCTTACGTGGTGCCGTACTGGGTGATCCTGTGCTGCCATCTGGCGATTGCCGGCGGTACAATGGCAGGAGGGTGGCGCGTGGTGAAAACGATGGGGCAGAAGATCACCAAGTTGAATCCGTTCGGAGGATTTGCGGCGGAAACGGCAGCAGCGATCACCCTGATTGGAACGGCGTCGGCGGGAATTCCGGTGAGCACGACGCACGTGATTACGGGAGCGATTGTGGGAGTGGGGGCGTCGCGGCGGTTGACGGCGGTGCGCTGGGGCGTAACCGAGCGGATCGCGTGGGCGTGGGTGCTGACGATTCCCGGCGCGGGTTTGATGGGTGCGGCTTTTCATTTTTTATTTTTGAATTGGGTGCACTAAAACAAGCGAGCGGAAAATGACAGATCGAAAACCACCATTTGCAAGCGTCGAGGAAGCTGTAGAAGAAATCCGGCAGGGGCGGATGATCGTCCTGGTGGATGACGAGGACCGTGAGAACGAAGGCGACCTGACGATGGCGGCGGACTGCGTCACGCCCGAAGCCATAAATTTTATGACGAAATATGGCCGCGGCCTCATCTGCCTTTCGCTAACGGAGGCGCGGTGCGACGCCCTCGATCTGCGGCAAATCTCTCCACGAAATACATCTGCGTTTGGAACGCCATTCTGTGAACCGATTGACGCGCGGCGAGGGACGACAACCGGGACGAGCGCGCAAGATCGCGCGACTACGATCCTGACGGCGACGGATCCGGATACGCGGCCCGAAGACCTGGCGCGGCCGGGGCACGTTTACACTTTGCGGGCGCGGAATGGCGGAGTGCTGGTGCGAGCGGGGCAGACGGAAGCTTCGGTGGATCTGTCGCGAATTGCGGGGCGCGATCATTCGGGCGTGATTTGCGAAATCATGAATGACGACGGGTCCATGGCGCGGATTCCGCAACTGACGGAATTTTGCAAGATGCACGGGTTGAAGTTGCTGACGGTGGCGGACTTGATTCGCTACCGGATGCAGCACGAGCGGTATGTGCGGAGAATCGCGGAGTCGGTGCTGCCGACGCGGCATGGAAATTTCCGGATGATCGCGTATTCGAGCGACATCGATCACGAGATGCACGTTGCGCTGGTGCGCGGGGATTTGGCGGGGGAGATGGGAGGCGCGGCTGGATTGCGTGGAAACGACGAGCCTCCGCTGGTGCGCGTTCACTCGCATTGCCTGACGGGCGATGTGCTGGGTTCGACGGCTTGCGATTGCCACGAGATTATCGAGCGGTCGCTTGGCGCGATTGCGGAGGCGGATCGCGGCGTGTTTGTTTATTTGCATCACACCGGGCGCGGATTTCAGATTGATGCGCGGTCGCCGGAAGATGCGGCGCTGCCGAGATCCGATATCATGCGCGGGAAGAGAAAGAGCAAGATTTGGGGCGGCAGCGGTTTGTGCAGCACGAGAGCGGAATCGGCGCGCAGATTTTGATTGATCTGGGATTGCGGCGGATTCGCGTGCTGACGAATCATCCGCGGAAAGTTGTGGCGCTCGAGGGTTACGGGCTCGAGATTGCGGATCAGGTGCCGCTCGAGATTCAGCGGCGAATGATCCGGTGAAGCGCGGGCACCAGGTTTTTTAAGAGGGTGGCGTCATAGCGCGGCGCGTTTCCATATGAGCACCGCACTGCCGTGGGTCGAGCGGGCACGGCATGCCGTGCCCCTACTGAAAGAACAAGCTTTTACGAATCCCGAGTTACCTTCCGTAGACCAAAACTACAAATGAATTTGGCAAGATGGGTGGGCGCGGGCGCGGATTGTCTTTTGTGGGCTCGGGACGCGGGCCGAAATCGGCTGTCACCGTGTAGACTTCGTGCGATTTGGGATCGAGCGTCAGTGTGCGGGCGCCCTTCTGCGTGGGGACGTCTTCGACGACGGTGAACTTATCGGGCGAATCCTCGTGGATTACGGTGAGCGTGGCGCTCTGGCCGGCTGTAGCAAAGGCGAAGCCCGTGCCGGGATCGAACGCAGTTCCGTCGACGCCTTCGCCGACCGCGGGCGTGGCGATTACCTTGCCGGAGTCGGCGTTGACGACCGCCATCATTTTGTTATCGCAGCCGGCAAAGAGGCGGCGATGAGCTGCGTCAATCGCGAGGCCGGTGGGTTCCTGGCAAGGAGCGAGCGGCCAACGGGCGGTGACGGTTAGCTTCTGCGAATCGATTTGCACGATTTCGCTTTTGTCTTCGATGTTGACGTAGAGGTGGCCGGCGCCGTCGGAAACAGCGAATTCCGGTTTCCCGGCGAGCGGGATCGTGGCGACGACTTTTCCCGTGGCGGCGTCAACGACGGTCGTGTCCGAACTGCGGCCATTCATCACGAAGACGCGCTTCGAAGCAGGGTCGTACTCCATGACATCGGGATTCCCGCCGGACGGAGCGCTGCCGATGACGGCGAGCGTCTTCAGATCGAAAATCGTTACCGTGCCGGCGCGGCCGTTGGACGTGAAGCCGCGATTGAACTCGGGCGCGAGAGCGATGTCGTGGACTCCGTCTGTATTGGGAATTTCGCCCACAACTTTTTCCGAGTCCACGTTAAGGACGATGACTTTCGTTTGGCGCGAGATAAAGAGACGACGAGTGGGCGAGTCGAATCTAAGGACGTCCCAGCCGCCGTCGCCGCCGAGAGTGATTTTTTTGAGCAAGTGGTAGCCCGAAGGGCCGGGAGTCGCGGCGTACTGCCGAGGTTTTCGCCAAGGGGTTTCTGGCATTGGCGCTTACCGCGACAATCACAAAAGCCGAAGCGATGAGAACTGAGATCGCGAAATACGGGAAACGGCGGCGCTCCATTTTGTAACTCCTTCGGTCTATCTAAATTTATTTATGTTCGGTGGGCTGCCGGCACGATTGTGACATACGGGCGCAGCTTTTCGAGCTTTGATTTGGAGATGCCTTTGATGGCGAGCAGGTCTTCGACGCGTTGGAACGGGCCGCTGCGTTCCCGGAAGTCAATTATGGATTTTGCAGTCGAGGCGCCGATTCCTGGCAGCTGTTCGAGTTGGGCGATTGTCGCGGTGTTGAGGTTGATGGGGTGCGGGGGAGGAGTTTTTTGGGCGAGGGCGGAACTGAGGCAGCAAGTGAGAGCAATTGCGCAGGTCGCTCGATTGAGCCGGTCTGCGAATCATAGGCAGCGCGCCGCTTTCGGTACGAAAGCGGGGCGGCGTGCGGCGGCAGCGCCCCTACTGAGAAGCTAGAGGGTTTTGCCATGGGCGTCGTATTCGGTGACTGGGCCGAAGAGGGCGGCTTGGCCGGCAATCTGGTTGCGGTCACCGACGAGAACGATTTGGGCGTTGGCGGAATCGAAGTGGCGGCGGGCGGCGGCGAGAATGTCGTCGGCGGTAAGGGCGTGAATTTTCTCGCGATAGGTTTCGAGATAGTCTTCGGGCAGATGATCGAGGTAGACGGTCGAGAGCTGGCCGAGGACGCCATCTTGCGTGGCGACGCCGAGCGAGAAAACGCCGCTGAGATAGCTACGAGCGCTTTCGAGTTCTTCCGAAGTGACGGGGAGCGAGCGCATGCGATCCATTTCGTAGAACATTTCGGTGAGGGTGGCAGCCGCGACTTCATTGCGGACGGCGGCGTGGACCGAGAAATATCCGTGTTGACGGAGCGCGTTGATGCCGCTGCGGGGACTATAGGTGTAGCCCTTTTGTTCGCGGATGTTGATGACGAGGCGCGAATGAAATGCGCCGCCGTAGATGGAGTTGGCTAGAACGACCCGGTACCAATCGGGATCGCGTCGCGTGATCGCGAGGTTGCCGATGAGGACTTGCGTCTGCACGGTTCCCGGCAAGTGCACGAGATGAACATGGCGCCCAACGGGCTGCGGAGGAACGGGCGAAAGAACCGGTCCAGGCTGGGGAGCGTTCCAGGCTCCGAAAACTTTTTCGATCTGAGCGAGCATTCGTTCGCTCGAGAAATCGCCCACCAGGATGAGCAACGCATTCCCCGGGACATAGTGGGTGCGATAGTAGTGTTCGAGATCGGCGCGAGAGTAAGCAGCGACTTGCGTTTCGGTGGGAGCAACGATTGAGTAAGGATGAGCGCCGAAAAGAACGTGGCGGAAGCGTTCGGTGGCGAGGAAGGCGGGGGTGGTGCGTTCGACGCGCAACTCTTCGATTTTCTGGCGGCGTTCCCGCTCGAATTGCTCTTCCGGGAATGACGCATTGAGGGCGAGGTCGGCCAGCATCTCGAGAATGCCTTCCGAAAATTCAGCGAGGCCGCCGATGGAAATGGCGCTGTTGTCCGCGCCGGCGCTCGCGCCAGCGTCCGCGCCCATGCGACGAAGATCTTCTTCGATTTGGCGGCTGGTGCGGGTAACGGTGCCGGTACGGATCATCTTGGCAGTGATTTCGGCGAGGCCGGGCGAAGTGTGAGCGACGACGGCATTGCCGCTGCGGAAGAAAAGCTGGCCCGAGATTTTGGGGAAGGTGTGCGACTCGGCGAGGACGACTTGCAGGCCGTTCGCGAGCGTACGAACGGTACGCTTCGGCCAGGCGACGGGGCGTTCCGGACCGAGGGCCGGAGGAGCGGCGCGATGAACGTTGGTTGCGGCTGGCGTGCTGGTGGAAGTCATTGAGCGGCTCCGTTCGATTCTTGAGTTGCGTCTTTCAGAGGACTGCGCACGACGATGGCGCGATTGCGCGGAACGAGATATTTCTGAGCGACTTTGCGAGCTTGCTCGGGAGTGACGGCGAGGAAACCGTCGAGGACCGTGTTGATGCGTTGGGGATCGCCGTCGAAAAGCGTGAAGCAGGCGAGGTAGTGCATGAGTCCGAAACGCGGCATGTAGGAGCCCATGCCGCCTTCGAGCATTGAGTAATAATCGGCGCGGAATTTTACTTTCACCGGATCGAGCTCGTCGGCTGCGATTCCCTTCTCTTGCACGTCGTTGATGACGGAGTCAAAGGCGGCAATCGTAGCGTCGGCGGAATATTCCGGGCGATGAAAGATACGCGTGACCATCTGGGTGGGCCCGTTGGTATCGAAGGCGTCGTAGCTGCCGTCGGTCTCGAGCGCGATTTGCTTTTCGAGAACGAGTTCGCGAAAGACGCGCCCGGAACGGCCGCCGTGCAAGGCGCGGTCGAGGATCGTGGCGGCGTACCAATCATCCGACGTGCGAGCGGGAGCCGTGTAGCCGATGGCGAGAGCGGGCAGTGGGCCGAGCGTCTCCGGAACTTCTCCGCGGCGCTCTTCGGTTTGCGGAGGCTCGGAAACGTCTGCGCGAGGCGGGGGAGGCTGCACGGGAATGTCCTCAAAATAGCGCTTCGCAAACGTGAAGGCTTCGGCGGGATCGAGATCGCCGAGCATGAGGAGGACGGCGTTATTCGGAGCGTAGTAGGTGCGGAAGAAATGTTGAACGTCGGCGAGAGTGGCGGCGTCGAGGTCAACAAAATCGCCGTAGAAATTGTGGGCGTTGGGCCAATTGCGAAATGCGACGGGAGGGAGATCGAGCCAGGGGAAGCCGCCGTAGGGCTGGTTCATCACGTTGACGCGGACTTCTTCTTTGACGACATCGCGCTGATTGCGGAGATTTTCGTCGTCGACTTTCAGGGCGCGCATGCGGTCGGCTTCGAGCCAGAGGACGCGTTCGAGAGCGTTGGAGGGGACGGCTTCGAAATAATTGGTGATGTCGTAATTGGTGGTGCCGTTGAGGAGGCCGCCGGAGGAATTGATGAGGCGGATGTGTTCCATTTTTCCGGCGTTCGCGGAGCCTTGAAACATCATGTGCTCGAAGAGGTGCGCGAAACCGCTGCGGCCGCGAGGTTCGAGACGAAAACCGATTTGATAGTAGACGCCGACGGTGACGACGGGAGCGCTGCGGTCCGGGGATGCGACGACGCGCAAGCCGTTCGCGAGCGTGGTGTGTTCGACGGGAATTTGCAGATGCTTTGACGACTGGCTCAACTGATGCCTCCCCTTGATTTTTTCAATGCGCGCTTCAGTGTCTTTTTCGTTGCTGCCGGACTTCTGGAAAGCACTCGAGTCGAGAGCAGCGCGAGCGCGGCGTAAGCGTCCCCGAACTCTTTGGGGAATTTTTTCAACGCCTTGACGTGTTTTGCGATCGTCGCGTAGTCGCCGCGCGACAGCGGGCCAGTCCAGGCAGCTTGCGGACCGAACCTTTCATAATTATCCAGCATTTGGCGGATTAATGGGAGCAGGGCCTGGTGAGCGCGGCGGCGAGTGAAGCCGATATTGACGAGCGATTGCGTGGCGGATTCGACGAGACCGAGCGCGTGACCTGCGACTGTGGTCCCCGCGGCGTGGTATGCGGGTTTGTGTTTGCTTTGGATGAGAACGGGGATGCCGCCGAGGGAGCGGGCGATTTTCTGCGCGACGCGAGAGGCGGCGGGCGCGCCTTCGATCGAGAAAATTATGTTTTTTAGATTCGGCGTAGTGCGGCCGCTGAAAGTTTGCATGGGATGCATTGAGGCGGTGGAAGCGCCGCGACGGGCGAGTGGCGCGAGAACGCGGTGATCGAGTGCACCGCTTGTGTGCAGAACGATTTTGCCGCGGCATTTTGTCCCGCCTATGTCGGCTAGTTTCCGCGCAACGGATGCCAGGGCGGTGTCGGGAGTGGTGAGCAGAATGAGATCGGCATCTAGAACGTGCGGCGTGATCGCCGCGTAGGGCGTTCCGGCGCCGATTGCGCGGACGGCGGCGCGCGAAGTGTTGGCGATCGCGTGACGACGGCGCCGATTTGCCAGCCGAGTTTGCGGAGGCGATTGGCGAAGGATTGGCCTACGCGTCCTGCGCCGATGATGGAAATGGAGCGCGACATCGAGCGTGATAGCATAACTTGTTAACCGCGCTCCCGCTGGAGGAAATTCCATTTGCACTGGATTGTAACCGGGCTTTTTGCAGCCGTGGCATTCGGGTGGATCGCCCTCGTGATTGATGTGGCGCGAGGCGTTCCTTTGATTCCTTTGCTGCGGGACGTATCGCCGCTCGAGGATGCGGCGTGCCCCGCTGTGTCGATACTTTTCGCGGCGCGAGACGAGGCGGAAAAATTGCCGGGCGCGATCGAAACTTTTCTGGCGCTGGATTATCCGCGCTACGAAGTGGTGGCGGTGAATGACCGGTCGGAAGATGCGACTGAAGAAATTCTGGAATCGGCGGCGCGGAGGGATGCGCGGCTGAAAGTGGTGCGGGTGAGTTCGCTGCCGGCCGGGTGGCTGGGCAAGCCGCACGCGCTCGAGCAAGCGTTCGAGCATTCGACGGGCGAGTGGCTGGTGTTTACCGATGCGGACGTACATTTTTCGCGCGATTTGTTGCGGCGGGCGGTGGGACTGGCGGCGGAGCGCGGGTGGGACCATTTGACGCTGCTGAGCAGCGCGGAGATGGACACGGCGGGGGAAAAAATTGCACTTACGTTTTTCGCGACGGGGTTTCTGCTGGGAATCCGGCCGTGGCGAGTGAGCGATTCGAAATCGCATTTTTATGCGGGGGTGGGCGCGTTTCAGCTGCTGCGGCGGAGCACGTATGAAGCGATCGGGACGCACCGGCGGTTGGCGATGGAAGTGGTGGACGACATGAAACTGGGAAAACTTGTGAAGCAGGGAGGATTTCGTTCCGGTGTGGGACGGGCGTTCGAAAGCGTGAGCGTGCGATGGCACTCGGGAGTGGGAAATATTGTGCGCGGGACGACGAAGAATTTTTTTGCGGCGGCGGAATTCCGGCTTCCGCTGGCGATTTTGCAGATCCTGATGCTGCTGACGAGTTGCGTATTGCCGTTTGCGGCGTTGGCGGTAGTGCGCGGGTGGGCGCTGGTGTTTGCGGGGATTTCGGCGGGAATTGTGGTGATGATTCAGGCGGGAGTGTGCGTGGAAACGGGCGTGTCGCCGGTGTATGCGCTGACGGCTCCGATCGGAGCGCTGATTTTTTGCTGGATGCTGACGCGGTCAACCATTGTGACGCTTTGGAATGGCGGGGTTACGTGGCGCGGAACGTTTTATGCGCTGGAGGAATTGAGGCGCGGGGTGGTGTGAGGCGGTGCGCGTCGCGCGGTGGCGCGGCGGCAGGCGCGCGGCTATTTGAAGAAGGAGTAGCCGACGTAGATCATGTTGACGTCAACGCCGGGGTTGAATGAGTGGCGGTAGGCGTTCGAGATGTGCTGGAGCTTGTAGCCGAGAGTCCAGGCGCGAGAGCGCGAAGAATTGTAGAGCTGTAAGCCTGCCTGAAAATCAAACGTAAAATTAAATTGGGTGCCGCCGGGGATGTCCACGGGGACTGGTCTGGTGGATGCGACGAAACCGGCTTCGGAAGCGCCGAAAATTTGGAGGCGGCTCTGGCGGAAGAAATTCAGCTTGAGGCCGAGTGGATTGACGCCGCCGCCGTAGACCGTCTCGTGGCCCGTCTGGCAGAAACCCTTGGGAAAATTATTCGGATTGGTGTTGCAGGCAACGTACGTGGGCTGGTGGACGGTTTCGACGGGAAGGACGTCGAGAGTGTAGGCGAGCGAGACGGAGTTGGTGTCGAAAATCAGGTGACTGTAGCGAAAGGCGAGGACGCCGATTTGGCGATCGCTGGTGACGCCGATGGCGTGGGCGTTGCCGAGGGAATAGCCACCCCAGACGCCGAATTCTGAATCGCCCTGGCAGCGAGCGGCGGGCGCGGCGGCGAGTACGACGAGAAAGAGTGCGGCGAGAGCGATGGTCTTCATTGGTCGGACCTCATTGGACGGACGTCAACGGACAGACCTCGACAGACGGACCTAATCGGATGGACATCGTCGGATGAGTCTCAACGGGCGCGACGCTTCGCGGCTGGTTTGGGCGGTTGCGCGGGTGCGGATGCGTTGGCGGAATCATTTTGTGAGGCGGCCCCTGAGTTAGATTGCGATTTAAGTGGTGATTCAATTTGTGATTCGAGCGGCGCGGCCGCGGGTGAAATCGAAGCGGGCGGGAGCGCGGCTGGATCTGCGCCGGAAACTGTAGCAGAAAAGATGGCGCCGAGGTCGCGTTGCTTGAGGGAGCGTATCCGATCGCGCAAGGCGGCAGCGCGTTCGAACTCGAAATTTTTGGCGGCATCGCGCATTTGGGTTTCGAGGTGAGTGATGGCCTGGAGAAGTTCGTGCTCGGAGGTGATGTCGCCGATGACGGCGTCCTCGGCGGGAACGGTGAGGTAATCGGCTTCGATGATTCTGGCGAGCTGCATATCGACGGAGCGGATGATTGATTGCGGGGTGATGTTGTGCTCGCGGTTGTAGGCTTCCTGCTTGGCGCGGCGGCGATTCGTTTCGCCGATGGCCTGGCGCATGGAGTCGGTCATGCGGTCGGCATAGAGAATGGCGCGGCCTTCGATGTGGCGGGCGCAGCGGCCCATGGATTGGATGAGGGAGGTGGCGCTGCGGAGATAGCCTTCCTTATCCGCGTCGAGAATGGCGACGAGCGAAACTTCGGGCAGGTCGAGGCCTTCGCGGAGGAGGTTGATGCCGATGAGAACGTCAAATTCGCCGCGGCGAAGATCGCGCAGGATTTTGACGCGCTCCAGGGTTTCGATTTCCGAGTGGAGATAGCGGCAGCGAACGCCGACTTCGGCAAAATATTCGGCGAGATCTTCGGCCATGCGTTTGGTGAGCGTGGTGACGAGGACGCGTTCGTTGCGCGCGGTGCGAATGCGAATTTGTTCGAGAAGATCGTCCACCTGGCCTTTGACGGGGCGGACTTCGACTTGCGGATCGACTAGACCGGTGGGGCGAATTACCTGTTCGACGACGGTGCCGCCGGATTTCGTCAGCTCGTAGGGGCCGGGGGTGGCGGAGACGTAGATGACTTGATTGGTGCGATGCTCGAATTCCTCGAAGGTGAGCGGACGATTGTCGAGGGCGGAGGGCATGCGAAAGCCGAAGTTGACGAGAGTTTGTTTGCGCGAGCGGTCGCCGGCGTGCATGGCGCGGACTTGCGGGATCGTCTGGTGAGATTCGTCGACGACCAGCAGAAAATCCGAGGGGATGTAATCGAGAAGCGTGGGGGGAGCTTCGCCGGGCAAGCGGCCGGACATGTGCCGGGAATAATTTTCGATGCCATGGCAATAGCCGATGGTGCGCATCATTTCGATGTCGAATAAGGTGCGCTGGGTGATGCGTTGGGATTCGACGATTTTTCCCTGGCGCGAGAGTTCGGGCTTCCACCATTCGAGTTCTTCGTAGATGCCCTGGATGGCGCGTTCTTTTTGATCGGCGGGCAGAACGTAGTGGGTTTTCGGGTAGATGGGGACGCGGGAGATTTCGCCTTCGCGCGAACGGATTTCGCCGGTGAGCGGATCGATTTTGCGAATGGCTTCGATCTGGCTGCCCCAAAGTTCGACGCGGACGGCGAGATCGTCGTAGGGCGGATAGATTTCGATGGTATCGCCGCGAACGCGGAAAGTGCCGCGGCGAAGATCTTCAGCGCGTTCGTATTGAATTTCGACGAGCTTACGGAGAATGGCTTCGCGCGCGATTTCTTTGCCTTTTTCGAGCATGAGCATCATGCCGTAATAGGCTTCGGGCGAGCCCAGGCCGTAGATGCAGGAGACGGAGGCGACGATGATGACGTCGCGGCGCTCGAAGAGCGAGCGAGTGGCGCTCATGCGGAGTTTGTCGAGCTCATCGTTGATGGTGGCTTCTTTTTCGATGTAGGTGTCGCTGGCGGGAACGTAGGCTTCGGGCTGGTAGTAATCGTAATAGCTGACGAAATATTCGACGGCGTTGGTCGGGAAGAAGGAGCGGAACTCGTGGAAGAGCTGGGCGGCCAGGGTTTTATTGTGGGCGAGAACGATCGTGGGGCGATTGATCTGCTCGATGAGTTTGGCGATGGTGAAAGTTTTTCCGGAGCCGGTGACGCCGAGGAGGACCTGGTGGCGGTCGCCGTCATTGACGCCGCGGACGAGCTGGGAGATGGCTTCGGGCTGGTCGCCGCGGGGTTCGTAGTCACTGGCTAGCTTGAATTTCATGGGCGAAGCTCTCTGTATGCGAAATGGCTGGTGCTGAAACCTCTAATTATAACCTAAGTGCCAGATTCGTGCAGGCGAGGTGATAGAAGAGCGGAAATCTACGGCAGGAGGGTGATCTGGGACTCGGTTTCGATTTTGCCTTTGTAGGTGAGGCGGGAGCCGGTGGTGGTGCTGGTGATGGCGTAGTCGAGGGATTGAGAACTGGATTGCGTGGAGCGGATTGTGTGGCCGGTCGTGAGGGAAATTGAATCGAGGCTTTGGCCCGAGCCGGTCCATGTGCCGGAAGTGCGCAGGCCGTTGCGGCGATAGTCTTCGGGCGATTCATCGGAGCTGGAAGAGCGGTGGCCGTGGTGGACGATGGTGAACTGGGTGAGGATTACGGCGCAGGTTTCGGAATTTGCGGTTGGCGATTTCGGCGGCGTGGCGGCCGGCGCTCCGGGCGCGTTCGCCGCCACATCTGTGCCTGCATTGTTCGCGGGACACAGCTCGTTGCGAAGGTAGCTGGCTTCGGTGCGCCAGAAGAGGCCGGCGAGGGGGATGCCGGTGAGCGGGACTTCCCTGCTCCACTTCTGGCCAATGGCGATTCCCGCGGGCGGAAAACTCGTGCTGGAGGAAAGGCCCGTCATCCAGGAACGAAGGTTTTGCGCGGCGGAGGGATTGGAAAAAAGTTCATCGAGGCCGTGAACGTCGGTGAGTTGGCCGCCAGGATTGACCGTGAACTCCATCGAGTGTCCCTCGAGGCGATTGTATTGGTCCACAGCGGCGGCAGAAGAAGGATCGTAAGCGTCGCTTTCGGAAATGGCGGAGGATTTCTCGTAAGTGGCGCGGAGACGGATGGGACCGGCAGCGCCGTTGGCACCGGGCTGAACTGCCAAGACCTCGAGGCGGAGAGTGATGCCGGCGGACTGCTTGATTTGCGTGGCGCCCTGGGGATTCACGATGGGAGTGGTGGTGGTACCGGCGGTGGTCATGCGAGTTTCGATCTGGTAGCGGAGAACGTCGCCGGGTTTGAATTCCGGGAGGAGGTGGATTCGCTGGGCGAATGCGGGGGGAGCGAAGAAAAGCAGGAAAGGTAGAAGGGCGCGAGGCATCCAGAAAACGCTAGCACAGTAACGGCGGAAAATGGAAAAGCGAAAATGGCGGAAAGTGCGGAGAGGCGATTCGGCGGATCTTACGGACGGGCGGAGGCGGATTTCAGCAGAGTGATTTCGGGCGAGGAGAGCGGGCCGGAAAGCCGATAGGAATCCGAGTGCGGCGTGGCGGCGCGCGAAGTGAGGGCTGAGGATGCGGCGGGAAGGACGGTCAATTTGAAATCGAGATTGCGGCTGAAGTCGAAGATGCCTTCGGCTGACAATTCTGCGGCAGCGGTGGAGAGGAGGAGATGCTGAAATTCGAGTTTCTTGTCGGTGCAGGTGAATGCGGCGGTAGCTTCGCGGAAGGCGGAGGCGCCGGGCCGGAAGGCGAGAGCGCTGAGGGAATCGGTGAGATTGATGGATTTCAGTTCGGGGGCGTTGATTCTAGCTGTGCCGCGGCACTGGAGTGCGGAGACGAGGTCGGCACGGGAGGCGCCGTGCGTAGAAAGCGAGATTTTTCCTGAGGCGACGCCGGCGAAACGCTCGTCGAGAGAGGGAACGGGAGCGGAGAGCGCGGCGAGATCAACGCCAGAAAAATCCAAATTCAGGCGGTAGGACGGGATCGGATCGAGATCCGCGTGCAGAGTGCCGGAGATGTCGCCTTTGTAAAATTGGGCGCGGGCGTTGGAGAGGGCGAGGCGGCGGCCGTCAACGGCTGCGTCGGCCTGAAGGCGATGGACCTGGAACGGCGCAAGGGTGAATTGGTCAATGGTGATATTTCCATTGGCCGCGAGGAGTTCGGGGCGAGCGGCGGCGAGGGGTTGCGAATTGAGAAATGGAAGGACGCGGTCGAGGAAGCTTTGGCGCCAGCGAGGATTTAACCAGCGATCGAGATCCGCGGCAGAGAGATGGTCGGCAGAGAGTGAAAATTGCCAGGGATTGGCTGGGGCGGGAGCGGATTCGGTTTCCAGATCGCGGCGATCGAAAGTGCCGGTCCAACGCGCGCCGAAAGCTTCCGCGGAAGAGACAGCAACGTGGCGCGTGTTTGGTTTCAGATCTACGTGAGCGCGGATTTGTTCCACGGGAAGATTGAGGAATGGAGCGCGGAGCGAATCACCGCTGGACTTAGCGGCAAGCTCGGGGCCTATGCCGCTTCCCGGCGGTGCGCCGAAATCGAGAGTGCCGGTCGGACTTGTTTGCCAAGGGTAAGGCGAGCCCTGCCATTTCAAGTCGCACCTGACGGGACCGGTAAGATCCCAGCCGCGGGAAATATCCCAACCGAGAAGGCGAGCTGCGGAAATCAGATTGCCGGCGTCGGCGATTGCTCCGGAGATATGCAGCGGGGAGGCGAGTTTCGCAGCGGAGATTCCTTTTATGGTGGCTTTTGTGCTGGCTGGTGCGGCGGATTTTGTCGCAACAGAGGGCCCCGTCTCAATGTGAAGCGCGCCGCCTGCCGCTCCAAACGAAATTGTGGAGGGGAGGAGTGAGAATCCGTTCGAGTCGTAGTGAAGCGAAGCGAGGCCAAGGCGCACCGGAACCAGAAGCGTCGTCGAGGTTAAGTCAGCTCCTTCGATCGAAAGATTGCCGGTAGCGACGCGAGGCGGCCAGCCACCGAGGGCGAGATCGAGTTTCGCGAAACCGCGAAGGGCAACGTCGGCTGATACGCCGGAATGGAAGGCACGCGTCCAGGCGAGAACGTCGGCCAAGTCGATGCCCGAAGAAACGATTTGAAGATTCGATTGGGATTGCGAGTTGTCGGCCAGGCGTGCAACAGATGCCGGATCGAGCCAGGTAAGGGCGCCGGTGGCGCGAGCGTTCGAGCGCGGAGTTTCGAGAGTGGATTCGGCGACGGCGAAGCGGGCGAGTTCAGGATCGAGAGTTCCCTTCACGATGATATTGAGGGAGGGATTATCCGGGCGCAGCGGAAGATCCCAGCGATGCAGCTCGCGGATTTCGGCGCGGCTTTCGACGACCCAGTCTTGAGCGCCGGTGCGTGCGTTGAGAACGAGCGCGAGATTTCCGCGGATCCCGTAGTCGGTGGCGCGGGCGAGGCGAAGTACGTCGGGGATCGAGGCGTCGGTCCAGGCGAGATCGAGAGCAGCGGGGCGCAGGCGCGAGGAGGTGCCGCCGAGGTGTCCGGAAAGGTGAAGAGTGCCGGCTTGTTGAAGGATGACGGCGGCGCGGGTGGGGGTGGCTTCGAGATCCATGCGCCATTGGCCGGGGCCCGCAGGTTCGACGTAACCGGTGACGCCGACGAAAGCGAAGGGAAGTTTTTCGGTGCCGCGTTTGAAATTGATACGGCCAGAATCGACGTTGATGCGGCTGAATCGAAGCGCGGTGGAAGCGCCGGTGGGGTGCGAGTGGGGCGCGGCGGCGACGCCGGGCGCAAGCGAAAAGCGCGGCAACCATTCGGCGAGGTTCCAATCGCCATCGGGATTTCGCACGAGGTTCAGACTCGGGCGGCTGAGCGAAATTGTGCCGAATTCGAGATGACCCGTGAGGAGACTCTGCCAACGAACGCTCATGGTGAGGGATTCGGCGCGCAGAAAATATTCGCCACCGAAGCGCGGATCTTCGCCGACGACGACGGAGCTAGCTTCGAGAGTGGGGCGTCCCCAGAGGCTGAAGCTGTAGTTGCCGACTTCGACGGAGCGGCCGAAAGCGGATTCGAGGCGAGCGGTGATCTTGCGGCGGAGCGCGGTGTGCTGGATGGCGAAAGAGATTGCGACGTTGGCGAGCCAAAGGAAGATCAGGAGGAGGATTATCAGTTTTGGCCAACGACGCCAGGCGGAGCGGGGTGCGCGGACGGATTCGATTGTGTTCGGGTGAGCGATCGTTGGAGACAGGATATCGGACATTTTTCTTCGGCACGCGGCCCAAGGCGGCTAGTGGACTTCGTGCAGCATGCGATGCCAGCGCGTGCGAGTCGGGAGATGGAGGAGGGCGTCTCCGAATCCTCTTAGGGCGCCCGCGAGGCCGCGGTCAGTATAGTCTTCGGAAGTGGCGTCGACCGACCAATAAATTACGAGCGGGCGGCCCATGACGGCGTCGCGGTGGACGAAGCCCCAGTAGCGGCTGTCCCAACTGCGATCGCGATTATCTCCCATCACAAAGTAGCGATTGGGCGGAACGACGAGGCTGCCGCGGTCCACGTAGTCGAGGACACGGGTGGCCCATTCCGGGCGAAGACCACTCTCGAGAAAAAAACGATCGGTGGGCGGAAAATTGTCGCCGAATGAATCTTCACCGGCGGGATCGTGGACGACGTACGGCTCATCGAGCGGCTGGCCATTGATATAGACCTGTTGATTGAGGATGCGGACGCGATCGCCGGGGACGCCGATGACGCGTTTGACGTAGTGCGGATGATCGTCGAAGGGAAATTTGAAGACGATCACGTCGCCGCGCTGAATGGGGCGGTAGGGCAGGAATTTTTCGTACCAGGCGCCGCGGCCTTCGAAGAGAAATTTGTTTACGAGGAGGTGATCGCCGACGAGCAGGGTTGGTTCCATGGATTGCGAGGGAATCTTGAAAGCCTGAACGATGAAAGTGGTGCCGAAAAGAGCGAGAAGGACGGTGACGAGCAAGGATTCGGCGTATTCGATGAGGGAGGCGCGGGAAGGTATGCGGCGCGCGGGCGCGGGGGGTGGGAGCGGGGCGGCTTCGATTGTGGATGCTTCGAGGTCCATCGGTTCCTTTAACTAGTTCATTGCCAGCTTGACGTTAGCTTGACGTTAGCTTGACGCGGCCGCGGCGGATTCCAAGCCCGCGAGAGCAATTTTAGCCGCGGCTTGCTCGGCTTCCTTTTTGCTGCGGCCTTCGGAGTGCGCGAGCTTTTGCTGGGCGAGCCAGACTTCGACTTCGAATGTTTTCTGGTGCTCGGGGCCGGTTTCCTTGCGAATGCGGTACTGAACCGAACCCATTCCGCGCTGCTGCAACCATTCCTGAAGGGCGGACTTGTGGTCGGCGCGATCGAGGCCGCCGACTTCGCCGCCCAACGCGCGATCAAGCAAAGTGCGACGCAGAAAACCGGCTGCGCCTTCGAGACCCGCGTCGAGATAGATTGCGCCCAGGACAGCTTCGTACGCGTCGGCGAGCAGACGCTTTTTTCCGCGGCCGCCCGTCTTCTCTTCGCCCGGGCCGAGGCGCAAGAAATCGCCGAGGCGAAGGCGCTGCGCGGCGGAATGAATCGAGACGGCACTCACGAGCCGGGAAAGACCCTTGGAAAGTTTGCCCGCATCCCAATCGGGAAATCGCTGGCAGAGTGTGTCGCTCGCGACGAGGCCTAAAACGCGATCGCCGAGAAATTCGAGACGCTCGTTGTCGGAGCCAGCGTCGTTCTGACGATGCGAACGATGAGTGAGGGCTCGCTCGAGGCGGTCGGGCTGGGCGAAGCGATGACCGAGAATTGCCTCGAGTTCTTCGAGTTCTTCTGCGGTCATCGATTGGCCCCAGTGACTACTTGGCAGGCGCCGGCGAGGCGGCGAGCTTCTTCGCTTCACCTTCCCGCTGCTTGCAACGGTCCTGCACCGGACCAGGCATCTGGCTGCACTTCTGGAACGCGTCAACCGCTTCGGTATAGCGCTTCATCGAATTCAGTCCGACGCCGAGTACATAGTAATTGACTTGATCGGGAGAGGGATCTACTTCGATTGCCTTCTGCATTTCGCTGACGGAGTTGGGGAGGTCCTGCTGACGGAAGTAGACGAGTCCGAGTCCGGCATGGGCCTGCGCGAGGGCGGCTGCCTTGGACTTGGCGAACTGCTCATCGGTTACGTTGTCGGGCTTTTTCAGAGTCGCCAATAGCTCGAGGGCGCGCTTTTCGTAGGTGGCGGCTTTCGCCAAGCGCCTGTCGGCTTCGGGGTCGTTCGGATCGTAGTTGTGGGGAATAACCCAGCCGACGAGAACCAGGACGCTCAAGTCGTCGGGGTTGATGGAGAGGGCTTTGTCACCAGCGGCGTACATTTTGTCGAGCTGCTGCTTTTGAAAATAGGCGTTCGTCAAGCGAGCGTAAACCTGCTCGGCATAGCGACCGGTGGAATATTTCTGGAGGAATCCTTCGCCAACCTGAATCTGTTGGTCGAAGGCATCCGGTTTAACGTCGGTGAAGGCTTTGTAGGCTTTGTCCTCTTCGGGGTCCGCGGGAGCTTGCGCGGGTTCCTGGGCGGCGGCTTTAGGCGCCGGGAGCTGCGCCGGAGGCGGGCCTGCGTTCGAGCCACCGTACTGCGCGAACGAGAGCGGCGCGGAGGCAAGAATTGCGGCGAGCAAGATGCCTGCGGTTACGATTGCACTGTGAACTTTCGGGAGCTGCATTTAGTTCCCCTCCGTTGTTGGATGTCCTGGAACGCTTAGCTGGAAGCGATCTCAAGGGTACTGCATTTCGTACAGCTATTCATTTTTGCTGGTCACTATTTCTGAAGATTCGGCTTCTCACTCTCACTGGCGCGCGGGTGCGCGGGGGCTTTGTAGGGCTCGTCCACTCCGTGCTGCGCCGCCACGCGGGCGGCTTCGGGAGCGCCTTCGACCGCGAGCGCGCCGAGATATTCGTGGACGGCCGCGTTACGGTCGCCCTCGAGATCGTGAATGCGACCGAGATACACGTGCGACCAGGAAAGAATCGCCGGGTCGCCGGCTGCGTCGGGCTTGCCCATGGCAGCGGCCTCGGACGTCGGAACAGAAACCAATTTCGCGAACAATTGCTCGGCGCGATCCGCGTTACCGGCCATGACCGATGCGATTGCCAGGCCGTACTCCGCTTTCGGCAGGCCGGGATATTTCGCGAGAATTGCTTCGAAAGTCGCCGAGGCGGCCTTCGGGTCCTTCATCGCAATCTCGCGATCGCCCTGAGCCAGCAAGCGGTCGAGGTCGGAAGCGGAAGCTGCCGAATCTTTCTCCGGCTTCGGCGCGGGCACCGGATTGTCCGACGCAAACGTGACGCTCTGCAAACGCTTCTGCTCGGCCGAGACGTCAATGGCGGCAATCAAATCCGGGAAATAATACGACATTGCCGGCTCGGCTTTCTCAAATTTCTGCAATTGCGCGACAAAAGGACGGACGAGTATGAAACCGGACTGATCGGCGTCTACCAGGGCGGCTTCGAGCTGAGCGTCCGGGAGACGGTGCAGGCGGAGCTCGACGCTCTTGATAAAGCATTCATCGGCGAAGGCAAGAAAATCGCTGCGATATTCCTCGGGCAAGCGCGGAGCGCTGGCGGCGATCAGCAGCAAGGCGCGTTTCGATTCCACTTGCTTGCGATATTGGAGAGAAAGAGGATCGAGCATGAAGTGAAGATAAGCGTGTTGAATTTTTTCGACGGGAATTTGAGCGGGGGTGCCGACGACAATGGCGTAGTGGTTGCCATTGTTGCGAAAGTTCGTTCGAGCACCCACGAGCGGCTCGACGTAAACGGTGAACGTGCGGTCGCGGGAGGACTTGACGAGCTCGCGGAGATAGCCGTTGGTGACGAAGACGATTTTGCGGACGGGCGGCTGGTAGGTAGCGGCCGCGCGCGCGTACTCCGGCTGAACTTTCTCCCACTCGAGATCGAGCCGAGCCTCCTGATAGAAGGCCGCGAGAATCTGCTGGAAGCCGTCAATCGAGAGGACGTCGGGCGGAAGGAATTCGTGATTCACCTCGAACTCGAAGTCGGGCGGCGGCCCGATGACGAGCGAAAACGTAATGTAGCGGGAGAGATTTTCGCCGGGATCGGCAAGCAAGTGGTCGCGATAGAAGGCGCGCAACGCTTCTGTCGCCGGACCCTGCATTTTGAGCATGTGCTCGCGCAACGAGAGACGCGACGGCATTTCGGAGAGAGTGCTTTCATCGGCGGCGAATCCGGCGGCGTCGAGGGCGCACATCGTCGCGAACAACTCACGGTCTGGCTCAACTGAGATGCCGGAATAATTGGCCGACGGCTTTTGCTGGGCGGATAGCCGGCGGGGCGCGCCGGAACCAGTGGCGGCGGTCGAGAGCAATGCGGCAAGGATTAGGGTGAGCGTAAAGTTCAACTGCGCGAACTTTTGAATCGGCGAACTCCTGATTCGATTGTGATGCGTTCTGGTGGGCAGGCGTCACACGGCTGGAACGGTAATTCCCCCTGGTAGACCTGCGCGTCCCTACGAACTGTAACGGGGGGCTTTGGCGGAGTCAAGGAAACGAAGGAGAGCGCGGCAACCTCGGTTCGATTCGCTCGAAGCGAAGGCTCGCGAGAAAAACGGCGCGAACGAAGCGACGAGCAACCAACGCGCCGTCCCAATACACTTGCGGCACAGGCTGAAGCCGGTGCTGCGTAAGAGCCTAGTGGCAATGGAGGAATACGATGCTTGCGGCGATTAGCCGCGAACTCTTACGGCGCTGAAATTGAGGACTACGCGGCCGCCGTCACGAGGAAGGCCGAAGTTAGTTTGCGGACGGAAGCGCGAGAACAAGAGGAGCTGGTCGAGTTGGTGCTGCGAAGCGTCGTCGCTCGGGCCGGAGAGAATTTTGTAGGAGACGACGCGGCCTTGGGCGTTGAGCGTGGCTTCGACGAGCAACAGGCCCGAGCCGGGGTGCTCGTCCGTGGCGATGACGACGGGAACCGGAAATGGCGCGAGGCTCTCAAGGCGCGCCGGCTGAACGAGGTTGAGAGGCAAATCGTTGGGAACGACGCCACCCATCGGAACACCGACGAGAATATTCTGCACGAGGAGTGCGAAGACGACGAGCGCCGTGACGATTCCACCGGTGGCCGGAACAGCGAGCGGCTCGAGGACGTTTTCGAAAACCATTGCAGCGCGAGCCCACATTTGGCGGACGGTATGCCAGGGCGAGTACGTTTTTGAAGCGTTGACGCGAATGCTGGTGGCGAGATCGGCAGGCGCCTGAACCGGTTCTACGTTGGCGAGAGCTACGCCGAGACGGCGATAGCTTTCGAGCTCGTGGCGGCAATCGCCACAGGATTCGAGATGCTCGCGGAGCTGCGCATGATCGCGAGAAGCGATCGCTCCATCGAGATATCCGGGCAGGCAGCGCTGGGCGCGAGTGCAATTCATCGTTGCCACCCATTGAATGAGCCGGAGCCGAAAGAGTTGGAAGCGGCAGGGAGAGCTGGGCGGCGAGTTGGTTGGGATTTCGCCAGGGATGCCGCTCGCTCGGTTGCAGGGTCGCGGGGCGATTCGGCATGGAATGCTTTTTGGCGCACGGTGACGACCGGGTCGAGAATCTCTTTCAGCATTCGCCGGCCGCGAAGGATGCGCGATTTGACCGTCCCGACCGAAACTTCGAGCACTTCAGCCACCTCTTCGTACGAGAGACCTTCGAGATCGCGCAGGATCACTGCGCTTCGAAACAGGGCCGGCACCTGCGCAAGTGCTCTGCGAACCGCGCGCTGCGTTTCCTGGGTCGCGAACTGTTCGTAAGGCGTCGCTTCCCTGTCTTTCAGATCGAGGGCGGAATTTTTCCCTTCTTCCTCGCCGTCAATCGAAACCTGCTGCCGGTGATGCCGCCAGCACCAGCGGCGATGATTCAGAGCCTGGCGCACTGAAATGCGGTACAGCCACGTCTTCAGCGAGCTGCCCTGCCGGAAGCCACGAATCCCGCGAAAAGCGCGGAGAAAAACTTCCTGGGTTACGTCTGCCGCGTCGGCGCTATCGGACAGGATCCCGTACACGAGATTGAACACGCCCGCGTGATAGTAGGTGACCAGGTGGTCGAATGCCGCCTCTGATCCGGCTTGCAGTTCGTGCACCAGTTCAGCTTCATCACGGCCCCACGACAGAGATTGTGCCAGGTCGGACATGCGTTCCGCCGTCGCTCCTTCGCAGAGCGTGTCCCCAACGTTAATTGGACACCGAAACAGCTGCGATGTTACTAGGATAGCAGAATAGAGGGATTTGGTTATCCATCGAAGGTACTAGTCCAGCCAAGCTGGGGCTCTGTGGTAAGCCTATATTTAGCAGATGTTTACAGACCTTGTCGGCGGGTATAGCGAGATCCGCTGCTTCCGCTCGCGCGGATTTGTGGCTAGCGTGAACTTTGAATGATAAAAGGATTTATCAACATCTAGCGGCGAGAGTTTGAGGCTAGTCGCGGAAAATTCCGGCCGCCATTCGTTCTCGCTCAACTTGGCCGTAAGCGGGCTGGTCCGGACTGGGAGCATAACTCAGTCGATGACTACCGCCGATTGCCGATTTGGCTCGAGGAGCGGGAACAATTCCTCGAATTCTGAGTCGATCACGCACGGCCTGCCACGGAGCAGGAAATTTCGCGAGGTTCGTCAAGCGGAATTCGCACGAAGGAGATCCGAACCAGAAGAGGATCTCGCTGAGAATCACTTTGGACGATCGAGGATCGTCGGATACGGACTCTGCTGAATCACTCATTCCGACGTACGAGAATATTGCCCATTGGCACAGCCCTTTCAGCAGAATTGGACGGCCGCGAAGGGCCTTTCGTGTTCAGCATCGGCCAGCCTTATCGAGATCAAACTCGCTGGTAACAGTTCACCTGCACCATCGCGCGTCTCGGCTTCATAACGCCGACCGGCATGTAAGACCTGAAACGGTGCTCGGGAATATGCATTCCGGTTGTCGGACGAGATTCTGTGCTAAAGCCTCATGGCGTCCAAGTTCCGGTGATTTCATACTCGCCTAGCGGAGATATTCGGGATTTTCGGCGCAGGTGAATCGAGGAAAATCGGGATTATCACGACAGGCTTTGTTGGACGCCGGCCGGTGAGTGCCATTCCCGGAGGTGCGAGGCGGACTGAACTCTATGCCAATTCATGGTGGAGCCGACGGGGTTCGAACCCGTGACCTCCTCGATGCCATCGAGGCGCGCTCCCAACTGCGCTACGGCCCCACGCTGTTTAATTTTATAGCATCACGGGGATGAATGCATCAGGGGATTCGAGGTTGAGGCGATGCGGGAAAAGAACGATGTCGGGTTGGGGGCAAGCAACATTGAGCTGAGGGTGTTTTTGCGTGGGCACAGGCTGAAGCCTGTGCCACCTGACGGCGTCACTTGTGGGTTTTGAACCAGGTGTAGCCGACGGTGAAAAAGTAGGAGCCGTTGTAGCCGGGGTTTTGGTTGCCGAGGCTGGCGTTGGAGTGGTGAACCGCGTCCATTTCGAGAGTGATGGCGCGACCTTCCCGCAGGAAGATGTGGATGCCGAAATCGGCCTGAGGAGTGAAATTGACCTGGGAGGTATCGCCCGGCGGAATATTCTGGCGCGTGAAGAGAATGCCGCCGGCCGCAGCGAAGTAAGGCGCTACCTTTTGCCAGTGAGTAAAATTCCACTTCCAGATGACGGGCTTGATGCTGCCGCCGTAGACGCCGCTGTTCGGCGGGAACACGATGTAGACGGGCATCACGTCCACGGCCCACTCGAAATTTCCGCGCAGGATTCCGGGCATGAATTCCTTCGTCAGCACCAATCCGCCGCGGCCGCCTGCGATCAGGAATTGCGTGTTATCGGATTTGCCGAAGCCCTCGCCACCGCCCGCGAAGGCACCGAGTTCCCAGGTGCCGCGGGTGAGAGATTTTGGAGGGCAGGTCCTGCGCTGCGGCTGCCGAGGCTATAACAAAGTGAAAATCGCGACGAACAAAGTCTTCATGTTCCTCGCTGAAACTATTCGTACGCCCGAACGAGGGAGAGAGCGTAAGGCAGGTAGGGGTTTGGGTCAAGATGTGGGACGGAGGATTGGCGGAAGCGGCTGGACGGGGAGAAATCTTGGCTGCTCGTTTCGCTCGCGTTCGCATAGAATACTGGCCCCATGGCTAAAATAACTTTTCTTGGCGCAGCTGGAACGGTAACGGGATCGAAATATCTGGTAGAAGCAGAGGGCAAGCGATTGCTGGTGGACTGCGGGCTGTTCCAGGGATCGAACGAGCTGGAGCAGCGCAATTGGAACAATCCGCCCGTCGATCCGGCGTCGATTGACTGGGCGGTGCTGACGCACGCGCACATCGATCACACCGGCTACATTCCGCGGATTGTGAAGTTGGGATATCGCGGGCCGTTCTATGCGAATGCGGCGACGAGCGAATTGTGCCAACTGCTGCTTCCCGATTCGGCGCACCTGCAGGAAGAGGATGCGGAGTACATCGCGAAGAAAGGCTACAGCCGGCACAAGCCGGTGCTTCCGCTGTATACGGTAGCGGAATCGCAAGCGGCGCTGAAGCAATTCAAGGAAATTCCGCGCGCGGAGCCTTTTACGATCAGCCCACAATTTTCGGTGCGGCCGCATGATGCGGGGCACATTCTGGGCTCGTCGTGGCTCGAGCTTACGATCACAGAAAACGGAAAGCAGATCCTGGTGGTGTTCTCGGGAGACGTGGGGCGCTACGGGCAGCCGATTTTGAAGGATCCGGAGCCGCCGAGTCGCGCGGATTATTTGCTTTGCGAATCGACGTATGGCGACCGCGATCATCCCGCCGGATCGGTGGCGGACGAGCTTGCGCAGGTGATCAACGACACGGTGAAGCGCGGCGGAGCGATCGTGATTCCGGCGTTCGCGGTGGACCGGACGCAAATGATCATGTATTACCTGCGCGAACTGGTGAACGGGAAGCGAATTCCCGCGCTGCCTGTTTATGTGGATAGCCCGATGGCGATCAACGTGACTGATCTCTACGTGAAACATCTGGAAGATCACGACTCCGATTACTTAAATGAGGAACAGCACGGGATGGGCGATCCGCTCAACGTGAAGATGGTCCATTTGACGCGCACGGTGGAGGATTCGAAGAAAATTAATGATGTGACGACGCCGTGCGTGATTATTTCTGCAAGCGGGATGGCAACGGGCGGGCGCATTCTTCACCATCTGGCGAAGCGGCTGCCGGATGCGCGGAATACCGTGCTCCTGGTGGGTTATCAGGCGGACGGGACGAATGGACGGAAGCTGCAGGACGGTGCGAAGTCGCTCCAAATTTTTGGGCAGCCCGTGGCGGTGCAGGCGCAAGTGGTCTCCATGGGACAGCTTTCGGCCCATGCGGGGAAAAGCGAATTGCTGCGGTGGCTTTCCGGTTTTACGGCGGCGCCAAGACAGACTTTTTTGGTGCATGGAGAGCCGGTGGCGCTGAATTCTCTGCGCGATGCGGTGACGGCGCAGTTCAAATGGCCGGTAACGATTCCCGCGTATTTGCAAACCTTCGATCTGAATCCGAGTTGAAACCAATCACGGCGAGGGCGCCCGTCCCACGGATACATCCGGAACGCGCAGTGAGCGCGTAAGGGCGGGCGCTGCAGAGGATCGTGCGCCATCGCGACGCTTCGTGAATTTGCGCCTGGAGTTGACAGCGGGTGTAAGATTCGGCGCAAGTGGATCCTGCGCGGAGGTGAGCCATGGGGCGGCTCAGCATTCGCATTCCTGTTTGCTTCTGTTTGTGTGCCTGCATCACTGCTTTGGCAGTTCCTCGAAGTGCGCGTGCGCTTCAAACGAGAAGTGATCTGTATGGGATCAGCGGGCGGGTGTGGGACGAACAGACGCAAAAGCCGGCGAGCCATGTGAGTCTGACGCTGCGCGGGGCGGGGGGAGTGCTGCTCTCGCAAATGACGACTGACGATTCGGGACGGTTCGATTTCGGAAACGTGAGCCGCGGGAACTACGAGTTGTCGGCGACTGCTACGGGATACGAGCCGTACAGTACGGCAGTGAGTGTGGGCGCCGGCGCGACGCGCGGCATGACGATTTATCTGAAACGCGTGGCGAGCGAGCCCGCGGCGAGCAGCGCGAGCGTTTCGGCGCACGAGCTAGCGATGCCGAAGAAAGCGCGCGATTTGATGTATTCCGGCAAGCAGAAAATTTTCTACGGAAAGAGCCCACAGGGTGGACTGCAGGATTTCGAGAAAGCTCTGGCGATCGCGCCCGACTACTACGAAGCTTACTACCAGATCGGGATGACGTATCTCGAGCTCGGCAAGCGAGACGAAGCGGAGAAGAACTTTCGGAAGTCGATCGAGCTGAGCAAGGAAAAATATGGCGAGCCGGTGATCGGGATGGGGACGCTGCTGGTAGATCAAGGCGATAACGCGGCGGGCGAGAAGATGATTCGGAGCGGACTCGAGCTGAGTCCGAATTTTTGGCTCGGTTATTACGAGCTGGGGCGCGCGTGCCTCGGGCAGAATCGCATTGCCGAGGCGAAGAAGGCGGGGGAACAGGCGCGGTCGTTGATGCCGACGGCGGGGATCGTTTACCGGCTGCTTGCCAACGTGCATATGCGCGAGAAAGATTATCCGGCGCTGCTCGAAGATCTCGACACGTATGTGAAGCTTGATCCGGATAGTCCGGCGGCGGCGCATGCGAAAGAAATGCGCGCGGAAGTGGCGCAGAAGATTCAAGAGCAGGGCGTGGTGTCGGTGAATGCTGCGCCGAAGTGAAGTGGTGCGGGGCTGAGCAGGCGGCGCGCCGCCTGCCGCGAAACTTAGCGGGCGGCCTGGTTGACGAACGCGGGGACTTCCGTGAGTCGGAAGCCAAGAACGAACATCGGATGCGGAGCAACGCGGCCCCAGCGGGCGAGCTCCCATTTGGCGCGGAGGAAACGGATTTCGGGTTTCATGGATAGATCGAGAATTTGGTTCGTGTCGCCGCGGTAGAAGCGCTGCGGCATCTTCAGTAACGGCATTTTCCCCCAGGTTTGGCCGTCTTCAGACCCGTACACGGAGACGTCTACAGATTCCTGCTCGAGTTGGTCCGTAATTTCGATCCAGCACATGAAGGTGCGCGTGGCGCTTGCGCTGATGTCGCGCGGGTCGCCTTCGCCGTTGGCGGTGAGCTTGGTGCCGGGACGGATCAGGTCGAGTTCGAGCGGCATGCGGTTGTCTCCTGGGTGAAAACCTCGCGGATTTTAGCATAGGTGGAAAAGCGGCGGTGAAAAGAGCCGTTGAGCTAGGATTTGGATTTTAGCTTTGCGAGGCGCTCGGCGGCGGCTTGAAATGTTTTTTCCGTTTTGCAGAATGTGAAGCGGAGGTGGGTGCGGCCGTCGGCGGGGTTGCGGTAGAAGCTTGAGCCAGGAACGGCAGCGACGCCGATGTCCTTTACGAGATATTTTGCGAAGGCTACGTCGTCCGGGAAGCCGAAGGAGGCAATGTCCGTCATGATGTAGTAGGCGCCGCGCGGCTGGAAGCAGCGGAAGCCTGCGCTGGTGAGGATGCCGAGCAGACGGTCGCGGCGGGCGAGATATTCTTTGGCGAGATTTTCGTAATAGCTGGGCGGCGATTTGAGCGCCATGGCTCCCGCTTCCTGGAGAGGAGCGGCAGCGCCGACGGTGAGGAAATCGTGGACCTTGCGGATGGCGGAGGTAACTTCGGGCGAAGCAATGGCCCAACCTACGCGCCAGCCGGTGACGCTGTAGGTTTTCGAAAGCGCGTTGATGGTGATGGTGCGGTGGCGCATGCCGTCGAGGGTGGCCATGGAGATGTGCTTGGCGCCGTCGTAGAGCATGTGCTCGTAGATTTCATCGGTGATGGCGAAGGCGCCCGAGCGGACGCAGAGATCGCGGATCGTTTCGAGCTCCGGCCGGGTGAAAACCTTCCCGGTGGGGTTGTTCGGAGTATTGAGGATGATGGCTTTTGTCGCGGGAGTAAAAGCGGCGGCCAATTCTTCGGGATCGAAGCTCCAATCGGGCGGGTGAAGCTTCACGAAACGCGGCGAGGCGCCGGAAAGAATGGCGTCCGGGCCGTAGTTTTCGTAGAAAGGCTCGAAGACGACGACTTCGTCGCCGGGATTGATGATGGCCATCATGGTGGACATCATTGCTTCGGTGGAGCCGCAGCAGACGGTGATTTCGCGTTCGGGATCGATGGCGAAACCGCCGGAGCGCTCGAATTTTTCGGCGATGGCGTTGCGCAGGGATTTGGCGCCCCAGGTGATGGCGTACTGATTGATGTCCGCGGCGATCGCGTCTTGCGCGGCGCGCTTGATTTCGGCGGGCGCGGGAAAATCGGGAAAGCCCTGCGAGAGATTCACGGCGCCGTATTGCAGGGCGAGGCGCGTCATTTCGCGAATCACGGATTCGGTGAACTGCGCTGCTTTTGCGGAGAGCGGCTCGCTAGCGGCGGCGGCGCTTTGTGGTTTCGCGGGATTCATTTGGCGGCTGTGCCCCGTAAAGTTTGCGGTAAATTTCCGCGTTGCGCGTGACGATTTGGACGTACTCGCGCGTCTCGGTGAACGGAATTGAGTCGACGAACTCCGCAATTTCGCGGTAGTGCTGGCCTGCGTTCCACTGCGCTACCCGCTCTTCACCCGCATTGTACGCGGCCAGCGCCGATTCCACACTTCCGAAATCTTTTCGCAAACCGGAGAGATAGAGCGTGCCGAGGCGGACGTTGTAGTCGGGATCAGTGAGCCGCGCGCGGGAGTATCCGACTTTTGAGAGGCTCGCGAGATGCCGCGCGGTCTTGGGAAGCAGCTGCATCAGGCCGATGGCATTCGCACCGGAATGAGCTTCGGGATCAAACGCCGACTCCTGCCGAATCAGGCCGGCCGTGAGCGAGGGGTCGAGTCCGGCGTGCGCGGACCATTGCTGGATCGAACCTGCGAACGGCATGGGGTACGCCGCCATCCAGACCTCGTGCGGCACGGTGTGGAACGGGCGCGATTCGAGTTGCGAGAAGATTTGGCGGATCGCGACGATGCCGACGCCGAAATGGCCGGCAGCAATCGCCTGCTGCGCGGCTTCGAGGAGGAGACGTGGCTCGCCGGTGGCAGCGTATGCGGCGCGCAGTTCGAGCTCGGCAGAAGAATCGAAGCCGATGGTGCGCAGGGCATCTGCACGCGCCTGGCGAGTGGCAGCGGCGGGCGGAATCGTGTCGCTCATCGGAGTAGCGGGCGGAACGGGCGGGATGGCTGCCAGGACGTCTGGATCTTCCACGGCGCCGTTGCCCAGGACGGAGAGGCGCGCGAAGGCGAGCGCCTGAAAATAATTCTGCGGATAGCGAACCTGCAGCTTTTCGTAGTAGGAGCGCGCGAGGGAGGGATTGTTCGCTTCTTCGGCGAGACGGCCGAGCCAGTAGAGCGCATCGGGCGTGAATGGCGAGCCGGGAAAACGACGGATATGTTCGGTGAGGAGATTCGAAGCGTCGGGCGAGCGCTTGAGAACGGCGGTCCAAGCGACGCGCCATTGCGAAGGAACGGAATCGGGCGACGCGGAAAAATTGTCGGAGACACGCTTGTAGTAACCGGAGGCGCGGTCGCGGTCGAGCTGCACCCAGAAGTAATTCCCCGCGAGGAAGAGAGCCTGCTCGGCCCAGCGGCTTTGCGGGGCGCGCGTGGCAGCGGATTCGACGGCCGCGGGCATACTGGAATCCGGCGAGATCGAGCGGTAATACTGAG
Organism: uncultured Acidobacteriota bacterium; assembly: GCA_963711875.1. Classification (GTDB taxonomy): domain Bacteria; phylum Acidobacteriota; class Terriglobia; order Acidiferrales; family UBA7541; genus Palsa-295. Next base: position 482,590 of record CAVQFW010000006.1, on the reverse strand, counting down.
CGAGAGCGAAGAACCGTTCGGCGTCAACGTCGGGGTCGGTGACTTGCAGCGCGGCGATCGCAGAGACTCCCGCGCCGAGCGAGACGCCGCATTCCATGATTCTCAGTTCTGCGCGCTCTTTGTCGGCGCCTGAAAGCTGCGGCAGAAGCTGAGAGTACTCGTTTCTCGCTTCGCTCCAGAGCTTTCCGGCGAACAGGGCGCCCGCATGCGCGAAGCGCTGGGCGAGCGGAATTTCGATATAGCCTGACTTCAGGGTGCTTCGAAGGAAATCGAGTTTCGCACCCGCCTGGCGCCCCTGCTCCGCTGTGGGAAAGCGGAGGTAAAGCGACTGGTAGTCGGCAACCGCTTCGAGCGCGCGGCCGGCGCGTTCGCGAGCTTCGCCGCGGAGTAGAAGAAGGGCGGGCTTGTCATTCGTGGGGGCATAGGCATCGAGGGCGGCGAGAGCTGTGTCTGGTTGGTCGAGAGCGATGGCGGCGCCGGCGAGCGATTCCAGCGCTTGTTCGGTCATGACTGAGTCCGGGAAATCGGAGCGCAGGGATTGCAGTTGGGTGATAGCGTCGCCCTGTTTATTCAGGGCGATATTGGTTGCGGCGCTCCAGTACAAGGCGTATTCGCGGAGGAGCGGATCGGATTGAGCGCGGACGAGCCATTTGGAGGCCAGGCCGAAGTTTGTCTTGGAGTAGTCGTAGTAGCCGAGTGCGAGAGCGGCGCGAGTGCCGGAGACGTTGGCTGAATTCTGGTTTGCGAACACGCTCAGCTTTTCATAGGCAGCGGCCGGATTTTTCTTTTTGAGGGCGCGGGAGAGCTCTTCGAGCTGTTTCGGAGATGCGGCAGATGCGGGTGCCGTTTTCGGTTTGGCGGCGGACGCGGGTTTCGCCGCGGCAGCGGGTGCGGGCTTTTTTGCCGCGGGGGCGGCGGGCGGATTTTCAGCGGCTGGCGGAGCGGTGCTGGGAACGGGTCGCGGTTTCCGCGGTCCTTGGGCGGCGGCGACGGAGGCAAAAATCAGCAATACCGCGGCTGAACCTGCCAGGCGGCCGGTGATTTTCCCCGCGAGTTTCACCGTGATAATTTTAGTGCCGCAGAACGGGCGAGGGATAGGGATATTCGCCGACGGCTTCGGTATCGCCATCGGCAAGAATTTCCACCAGCCAGTGATGGAAGTAATCCACTGGCTGCTCCAGAATCGCGCGGAAACGGCGGTCGTATTCTTTACGGGCTTTGTCGAGGTCACTGCGTAACCGGGTACAGATGTCCTTGTGCTCGCGAGCCGCTTTGACGTCTTTCGGCCGCAATAATTTGATGTCTTGCATGGCCACTTTGGCTACTCGGTTCGCGCGGCGGTGGAGGTCCTGGATTTCGGGCGGCAAGCTGGCCACGTTGAAAGCGGCCGATTCGACGACGGCGGCCTGCTCGGCGACGACTTCGGCCTGGGCCGCTTTTTCTTCGACCGGGAGCTCTTCTTGCACGAACTGAGCGGGAGGCGCCGGGGCTTCCTGGACCGGTTCGGCTGCCGGTTCTTCTTCGAGGACTGCGACGGCTGCGGCCGCTGGTGCAGCGGCAATTGCTTCGTCGAACTCTTCTTCCTCGCGTGCGGCCTGGCCTTCGCGCGGCTTCAGAGCAACGGCTACGAAATTGGAAAGAACCGAGAGGCCGGCGGCCAGGGCGGATGCGGCCGTCTGGGCGCGAAGCATGGCCGGGAGCGCATTGCTGGGCCGACTCGAGGAGCAAGCAGCGACGAGATCGGCATAGGCCTGGTGGAGTTCGTCAGCAGTGCGCTGGAGCGGAGCGAGGTTATCGCGTAAGGCGCGCGAAACCGCTTCTTCGAGCGCTCTTTCGAGCGATTTTTGTCGTTCTTTCGGCATGTTCCCTGCTCATTGCGATTATGAAAACGGTTACGAGGAGTGTCAACTGACATTCGGGCGAGGCGTTCCTGAGTGTATAGCGACGCGAAAGGTCGGGAGGGGGTTTAATCCCGCGGCTGGGGCGGCAGAGAGAGGGATGCGGCGGGTACGGTCGTGGTAGGCTTGCGGCAACGACGGTGTCCGATGCTGAATAGCCGCACGCTCGACCGAAGGGTAATTCTGGCAGGCACGGCGGTGCTTGTGTGGGCGGTGTGTGCGCCGATGGCACGGAGCGCGGGATCGCCGCGTGCCGGGGCTTCTACCTGGGTTTTTTCCGGAACAGCTACGAGCGCAGCCGCTGAGCCGCGGTGCCATTTCACGTTTTTTCTGGACGAGGTGGACCGGGTGTCGCAGGTGGAGGCGATTCGTACCGAGACGGATCGCAAGGAACCGTGGCGGAATTCGCCGCGAGCAGTGGCGCAGAAAAGCCTTGCGGCGATTGATTCCGCGCTCGCATCGGTTGAGTTGACGGAAGAGAATTCAAACTCGCCGGTCAGCGAGAGACGATTTTCGCTTAGCACCGAGCAGACGCGTTACGACGTGACCGTGGTGCGGCCCGCGGCTACGCCGGGAAGCGGCGTGGATGACGAATCGGCGCGATGGTATGTGGCGCGGATTTTGAAACTGGAATGTCCTGCTGGAATTACGGTGGAAGAGGCGCTGGCGCCGGACAATCGTTTTTTCCGGGTGGATTTGGCATCGGGCGAGCGGATCGAGCAGGTGCGGGAAACGGTGGAGCTCGAACCGAATGTGGATGCGCATGCGAGTGCGATCGGATGCCCGGTTTTTGCGGTTTCGTATTTGTCGAAGACGCGCTTTGGAAATCCCACTCCCAGCCAAAAAACGAAACTGCTCGAGGAAGCGCAGGCGGTATGGGCCGTGATTCAGGAGGACGCCGAGCGGTCTGGATTCACGGTGGCGAGCGTGACGAGCCTGGGGAGAGAGAGCGGGCCGGTGGTCGGAGCGAGCCGCGAGCGGTACGAGATGATCGCCGCGCGAAATCCGGATGGGTCGTGGTCGTTTTTCGCGGGGTTTTCGGCGGATGGACGAGGCAAGCTGCTGGATCAGTATTGCGCCGATTTTCGGCGGGCGCGGTGATGCCGGCGGAAGTTACGTTTCGCGGGCGCACGGGCGAACGAGAAATCGCACGATGAGGGATGGCGCTTGTGCTGGGTACCCTGGCGGACGCCGGAAAAGCGGGGCGCTGGCAAAAGTGATAAAATAGAGGCTCCAACGGGGGCGACACGGTTTCGACGGAAGCTGTCGCGGCTCGAAGGCATGCCGGGCCCCACCTGCCCGCTATCGGGTGGAACAACACAACTGGCAACTCACAGTTGGCACTCGCAGCCTAAATAAAATTAGGCCGCGCGTCTCCTTAACCGTCGCCTACGCGGTTGAGATGAGGCGTCACACAGTAGGCTGGCCGGCGCGTTTCGGTCCGTAATGCGCAGGTAAGATCATCGGACTAGCCGGGAGCGCGTCTTGCCCGCTCTGAGCTCTCCCGGTGAAACAATCGGAACGGGACAAGCATGTAGTCTTCGAGTTGCAAGGCTTTTCGGACGGGGGTTCGACTCCCCCCGCCTCCACCATTTGTTTGCGGCGATTCAGGTCGAATTAATTCGTGAAGCCGATGCGGCGGTTCAAAGCTGCAAATGGAGCGATTGCAAGCTCCTAAGGAATCTGCCGCAGAAAGGAGCGATCCTCGTTGAGGAGGCATCCGGATGCTTCGATTTTGGCGACGCTGGCTGCGGAATCCAGGTCGGCGGCGAGGGCGGCGCGATATTTTTCGTAGGCGTCGAGGTTCTGGAAATTGATTAGAGCGAGAGCGGTGTTGGTGGGGCCGGCGAGTTTGGTGGGCAAGAAGTAGCCGATCAGCTCACCGCCGGAGCGACGGATGGGTTCTGGCAGCGAGCGGGCGTATTCCTCGAATGTGCTTAGTTGATTTTGGTTGATTGTGTAGCGGATGCAGAGTGTGATCATTCTTAGTTCCCCTCCCCGTTTGAATCAATAATTCAAGTTGTGGATCTGGGCCAGCGCGGCGCTTGTTCAGCGCTCGATCGGTGTTTGCCCTGCGCTTCGTGCGTGCTTTCTTGGCGGCTCGGCGTCAACGGTCGCCGTTCGGGTACGGCGTCACGCCCCGCTGCCGCTGACTCGGAAAGAATCGTAGCGTGGTGCAGACACGGATGTTTCAACTTTGGATGAAACGTCGTTGGGGGAACGGAGTTACACTCAGTCTCCATGAACACATTCTATCCAATTGCTTCTGTTGCTGAATTGATCGGCGAGGCGGCTCGAGCGGGAATCTTGATTGCGTTGCTCGACGGGCGGGCGTTGCCCGCCGGGGAGCTGGCGCGAATAGCCGGGATATCGGCGCAGTCGGCGAGCGGGCATCTTTCGCTCCTGGTTGGCGGCGGACTGCTAGTGGTAGAGAGCCAGGGGCGGCACCGTCTTTACAGGATTGCCGGGCCGGCGGTGGCGCATGCGCTCGAAGCGCTGGGCGCTATTTCGACCGTGTCACGGGTGAGGAGCATGCCGCGCGATCGGCAAGTGGAGGCGCTTTGCACGGCGCGCTCCTGTTACGACCATTTGGCGGGACGAGTGGCGGTGGAAATGGCGCGGGCGCTTGAATCCTTACAGGTGCTCCGGGCGCGCGGCGAGCGGGAATATCTAGTGGGAACGAAGGGCGAAGCGTGGTTCGCGAAGGTGGGAGTGGATATTGGCGGAGCGCGAAGCAGCAGACGAGCGTTTGCGCGGCAGTGTCTCGATTGGACGGAACGGAAACCGCATCTCGCGGGAGCGCTGGGAGCCGCCGTGCTCGCGCGCTTCCTGGCGCTGGGGTGGGTCGCGAGGCGCCCGAAAACCCGAGCGCTGCGAATTACGCAAAGCGGTTCGCGGGAGTTTCACTCTCGATTTGGAATTCGGGTCGCGCCGTAGGGCCGCTCGTCTATTTCGGCGCGGTGCCGGGCGCGGTGCCCGTCACGATCGGCAGATCCTTCCGCTTGCTCCAATCTTCCCACGAACCGTCGTACATGCGGGCGGTATAGCCCAGATATTTGGCGGCAAAATAGATGATGGTGGCGCGCTGGCCGATGTGGCAGTAGCTGACGACGAGATCGCCGGGCTTGATGCCGGCTTCGCGAAACAATTTCTCAATCGCATCTTTGTCTAAAAACTTGTCGGAGCCGTCAACGAGCGAGGTGTACGGGAGATTGGTTGCGCCGGGGATGTGTCCCTTGCGCGGCGTGCCATCTCCTTCGGTGCCTGTGTAGTATTCGTTTGCGCGGGCGTCAATGATGTCGGTGCGAGGGCGGCTGAGATGGGCGCTCATCCAGTCGGCGTTCGCGACGATTTCCGGGCGCGGGTGCGCGGTAATTTTTCCTGGCGTTATTGGCTTCACGTCAGAGGTAATGGGCCGGTTCGCGCCACGCCACGCCGGATAGCCGCCGTCAAGGATCGAAGTGTTCGCTCCGAGACCCATGTAGTCGAGCGTCCAGTAAACGCGCGTCGTGGGTGTGACCCAGTCGCTCCGAAAATAAAGAATAATGTGCGAGCGGTTTGAGACGCCGAGCTTTTCGAAGACGGCGACGAGCTGATCGATCGGAGGAAGCTCGAGCATGAGCGATTTGCCCATTTCCATTGGCGTCGAGATCGCGTGGTAGTCGAGGAATTGGGCGCCGGGAACGTGGTTGTGCTCGAAGCCGCCTGCTTCGCCGATTTCAAGGATGACGAGCGACGGATCGCTCAGATGGCTTGCCAGCCAGTCCGGCGAGACCAGCATGGGCTGAGCTGGAGTCGCGTCCGCGGAATTTCGAGACATTGAAATGGCGCTCAACGCCGCCACCAGGAGCCCACAAACGACGAGCAGCAGACGGGAGAACTGGCGGGTCAGGTTCGCTTTTGTGACTATCATTTTCAATCCCCTTCTCCATCGATCCCGGACGACGTCCCTCTATTACGTGAACCACTATATCGTATAACGCTATAGTGTCAAGAGCGAACCGGCGGGCCCGGACGATCCACGCGAACGGTCTTTACGTTTGCGGCAATCCGAACTATAACTGCGGCTCCTGTGGCGCACTTCGTGGGGCTCGTCGTAGAGCTTGCCGAGGCGCTGACAGGAATTCGGAATCACCAGAATCGATACGCACGCGGGCGCAGAGCGGAGTGGCTTCGGGGGCGAAACCACGGTCGCACATGGGGCGATCCATAAGGAGAGCAAATGGGCACGCGCGAGCAGGCACTGGGGATGGAACGGCAGGCGCAGCATAGTTTGCCGCTGGTGATTACGGCTTCGTCGGTCGGCACCATGATCGAGTGGTACGACTTTTACATTTTCGGGAGCCTGGCGGCGGTGCTGTCGTTGAAATTCTATCCGCCCGGGAACGATACGTTTGCCTACATCGCTTACCTGGCGACTTTTGCCGTGGGATTTCTGGTGCGGCCGTTTGGCGCGATTTTCTTCGGGCGCATTGGCGATTTGATCGGACGCAAGTACGCTTTTCTGGTGACGCTCTCGGTGATGGGCGGAGCCACCGCCTTGATCGGCTTGCTGCCCACGTACAAGACGGCGGGATGGTTTGCGCCGATTGCGCTGATTGCGATTCGCGTGCTGCAGGGTCTGGCGCTCGGCGGTGAGTACGGCGGTGCGGCCGTGTACGTGGGCGAGTATTCGCCCGACGGCAAGCGCGGCTTCTACACGAGCTTCATTCAGATTACGGCGACGCTGGGGCTGTTTATTTCGCTGATCGTGATTCTGGTGACGCAGCAGTCGATGAGCAAAGACGAGTTTTCGGCCTGGGGCTGGCGGATTCCCTTCCTGATTTCGATTTTCCTGGTGGCGATTTCACTCTACATCCGGTTGAAATTGAAAGAATCCCCGATTTTCGCTTCGATGAAGAGCGCGGGAAGAACTTCGATTCAGCCGCTGAAAGATGCGTTCACGAAGTGGCCGAACCTGAAGCAGGTGCTGATCACGCTATTCGGAGCGACGGCGGGACAAGGCGTGGTGTGGTACACGGGACAGTTCTACGCGCTGTTCTATATGCAGACGGTGCTGAAGATTAATCCGACGATGGCGAACAAGATTATTGCGGTGGCGCTGCTGGCGTCGATGCCGTTCTTCGTGGTGTTCGGCGCGCTTTCGGACAGGATCGGGCGAAAGAAAATCATCCTGGCGGGCTGCTTGATCGCGGTGCTCACGTACATTCCGATTTATCACGCGATGGAGAAAGCGGCGGGGAACAACATTGTGGGCATCCAGTCGACCCGAAACAAAGTGACCAATGCGATCAGCCTGACGCCGATGACCATCGACGCGGCGACGGGAAACAAGGTTCCGGCGAAGGAAGCGCAGAACCCGGACAAATTCATGCTGGGGCTGCTGATTTTCGTGCAGGTGATGTTTGTGTGCATGGTGTATGGACCGATCGCGGCGTTTCTGGTGGAATCGTTCCCGGCGAAGGTGCGCTACACGTCGCTCTCGCTGCCGTATCACATCGGCAACGGCGTGTTTGGAGGAATGCTGCCGCTGATTGGACTGTCGTTATGCGCGGCGACGGGAAATATCTATGCGGGGCTGTACTACCCGATGATCGTGGCGGCAATCACGTTCGTGGTGGGCAGCCTGCTGCTGCGGGAAACACACGGCGTGAAGATCTGGGACGAGGTGGGCGGACAACCCGCCCGCTCCCCCGCGGATTGACGCGCACTCTCAGCGGAGAGATGATGAATCTGGAAGCCGCCAAATCCGGGCGTCGCTCGAATTGAGAGTCGACGCGGGACGAAGGCGGCTTCGGATCATGCAACGGGATTTCTAGTTCGTCTCCAGTCTTCCTAGCGAAGGAGCCATCGCCGTGGCCGAAACCAAGCAACCAACGTCAGGACCGGGCGCTCCCGGAGCTGAAGAGGCGCACATTGCCGTTCATTGGAAGGAAGAAGAGTATTTTTATCCGCCGAAAAAATTCATCGAACAAGCCTACCTGAAAGACCCGAAACTGGTGGAGCAGTTCGGCGAGAAGAATTTTCCGAAGTGCTTCGAAAAATATGCGGAGATGCTCACGTGGTCGCAAAAGTGGACCACGGTTCTGGACACAAACGATCCGCCGTTCTGGAAATGGTTCGTCGGCGGAAAGCTGAACGCCAGTTACAACTGCGTGGACCGGCATCTCGAGAAATATAAGAACAAGGCGGCGATTATTTTTGTGCCGGAACCGGAGAACGAAGAGCCGGTCGTCATCACCTACCAAGAATTGTACAAGCGCGTGAACGAGACGGCGGCGGTGCTGCGCGAATTCGCGGGATTGAAGAAGGGCGACCGCGTAACGATTCACATGCCGATGATTCCCGAGTTGCCGATCACGATGCTGGCTTGTGCGCGGCTCGGCGTGATCCATTCCGTGGTATTCGGCGGATTCAGCGGTGAAGCCTGCGGGACGCGGGCGGCGGATTCGGGAAGCCGTGTGCTGATTTATGGCGACAGCTATTACCGCAGCGGGAAATTGATCGATCACAAGTCGGTGGTTGAAACGGCGGTGGAAACGGCGAAGCGCGACGGCCAAGAAATCGACAAGGTGCTCGTCTGGCGGCGGTACCCGGGGAAATACGGGTCCGCGACGCCGATGGTGAAGGGGCGCGATTTTTTCTTCGACGAGGTGCTGAAGGATTATCGCGGGAAGACGATTGAACCGGTAGCGATGGACGCCGAAGATCCGCTGTTCCTGATGTACACGAGCGGAAGCACGGGCAAGCCGAAGGGCTGCCAGCACCGCACCGGCGGTTATCTGGCGTATGTGACGGGGACCGCCAAGTATTACCAGGACATTCATCCGGAAGACGTTTATTGGTGCATGGCGGACATTGGATGGATCACCGGTCATTCCTACATTGTGTATGGGCCGCTGGCGCTGGCAGCGACAAGCGTAATTTTTGAAGGCGTGCCGAACTTTCCGGATCCCGGACGTCCGTGGCGAATCGCGGAGCGGCTGGACGTAAACATTTTCCACACGTCGCCGACCGCAATTCGAATGCTGCGGAAGGCGGGGCCGCACGAGCCGGCGAAGTATCACTATCACTTCAAGCATATGACGACGGTGGGCGAGCCGATTGAGCCGGAAGTGTGGCGCTGGTATTACGATACCGTCGGAAAACGGGAAGCAGTGATTGTCGATACCTGGTGGCAGACGGAGACGGGCGGCTTTCTTTGCAGCACGGCGCCAGCGATCGACGCGATGAAACCGGGCAGCGCGGGAGCGGGCGTGCTGGGAATTTATCCGATTATTTACGATGAAAACGGAAAGGAACTCCCCGCGGGTGCGGGACGAGCCGGAAATATCTGCATTCGCAATCCGTGGCCCGGGATCGAGCAGACGATCTGGAAGGACCGCGACCGTTTCGTCCGGCAGTATTACCAAAAATATTGCCGGGATCCGAAGAGCAAAGACTGGCACGACTGGCCGTATTTCGCAGGAGACGGCGCGCTGCTCGCGAAGGATGGCTATTTCCGGATCCTGGGGCGGGTGGATGACGTTATCAATGTGGCGGGCCATCGCTTGGGGACGAAAGAGCTTGAGTCGGCGTGCTTGACGATTGACGAGGTGGCGGAAGCCGCGGTGGTGCCTGTCGTTGACGAGATCAAAGGCCGCGTACCGGAGATTTATATTTCGTTGAAGCCGGGCGTTGCCGCGTCGCCCGAGGAGATGGTGCAGAAGGTGACGCGCACCATCGAGACGATGATCGGCAAAATCGCGCGACCGAAAGCCGTGCATATCGTCCCCGATATGCCCAAGACGCGATCCGGGAAACTGATGCGCCGGATTCTCGCGGCCATTTCGAATACGCTGGACGTGGGTGACATCACGACGCTCGCAAATCCCGACATCGTGGAGCAGATCCGCGTGCAGGTGCAGGGGAAAGAAAAGGTTGCGACGAAGGAAGGGCCGGAGGACGTGAAGAAGTTTGGGTCGGAAGGCTGATTGCGGCGGGGAGATGCGAATGAATCGATCGATATTTTTTGCGGCGCTTTTGGGAGCTTGTTTGGCGGCAGGGGCGGGCGCGCGGGCGGGGGCGCGGACGACGACCGGTGCGGTAGCGCACGCTTCGCAGACCAGCTCGGCGTCGAAATCGCCGCAGAGTTCGACCAAGAAAGCGCCCTACAATCCTGAAGCCGTCGAGAACGACGACACATTAAATTTGACGCCGGAGCAGAAGGACAAAATCAAATCGATTCGCGACGACGCAAAAAAACAGATACAGGAAATTGCCAAGGACAAGACGCTTACGCCCGACCAGCAGACGCAAAAGACAAAACAAGTGACGAAAGAGACGCGCGCGCAGGTGTTCGCCGTATTGACGCCGGAGCAGCAGAAAACGTGGAGCGCTGAGCAGCGCGAACGGCGTGAGGAGAAGAAGGCCGGGAAGTAGATTTCCAGAATTCAATTCCAGCTTGGACGAGATGCATCCTGCCTGAGCGTTTTCCTGCGAATGAAAAATCTCTCCGCGCAATTATTTTTCGAATCACGCACATTTCTCTTGCATCGACGACGAATATCCGTATTCTCGAACCTTGGTAAGCGAACTCGCTCCGCCTGCGCGGCAGTGAGAGAGCGAGGATCGCTGACGGAGGACGCGACAAAAAATTGAGTACGATCTCCCTGCCAGCCCAATTTCCCTCCCGGGCGATTTCTTCCACCAAGAAGAAAGTAGCAAAGTTGACCGTCTGGCCGTTGGTAGCCGCCACGTTTTTCATGGTGTCTGGCGGCACGTACGGCACCGAAGACATCATTCACGGCGCCGGTTACGGTCTTGGCATTTTGCTTCTGCTGATTACGCCACTGATCTGGAGCCTTCCCACTACTTATATGATCGGCGAGCTTTCGAGCGCGCTGCCATCGGAAGGCGGCTACTACGCGTGGGTACGCCGGGCGCTGGGAAATTTCTGGGGGTTTCAGGAGGCGTGGCTTTCGCTGGTCGCCAGCATTTTCGATATGGCGATTTATCCGACGTTGTTCGTCGCGTATTTAACGCGCTTGTTTCCGTGGTTCGCCGTAGGCCACCGGGGCGTGATGGTGGGACTGGCAGTCGTCACGGTGTGCGCGCTGATGAACATCGCGGGAATTCGAGTGGTGGCGATTTCCTCGCTGTGGCTTTTCTTTTTGCTCTCGCTGCCGTTTGCGCTGATCGTGCTGATTGCGCCTATGGAAATGGGCGCGCTGAAGGGTGCGGTAGCGGCGCCGACGACTTCTTCCGTGGGATTGATGGGCGGATTGTTGATCTGCATGTGGAATTACATGGGATGGGACAACGCGTCAACGATCGCCACCGAAGTGCGGCGCCCGCAGAAAACGTATCCGAAAGCAATGTTGATTGCCGTGATCGTCGTATCGGCAACTTACATCCTCCCTTTCGCGGCGATGTGGATGACCGGGATTTCGTCTGCGGCTTTTGAAACGGGCTCATGGGCGGACCTGGCCGGGATGGTCGGCGCGCTTGTCGGCGGCCCGGTGGCGGGGCGCGTGTTTCGCGCGGCGCTGGTTCTCGGCGGAATGATGAGCGCGTTCGGAATGTTCAACGCGCTGGTGATGAGTTACTCGCGTTTGCCGTTGGCGATGGCGCAGGATGGAATGCTGCCTGCGTGGTTCGGCAAACTGCATCCGAAAACGCGCGCACCGTGGGTGGCGATTCTGGTTCTCGCGAGTGCGTGGGCGATGTGCCTGGGATTGGGATTCGAGCGTCTCGTGACGCTGGACATCATGCTGTATGGCTTGAGTTTGTCGCTCGAATTTGTGGCGCTGATTGCGCTGCGGATCAAGGAGCCGAATCTGCGGCGGCCTTTCCGCGTGCCCGGCGGTATGGCGGGAGCGGTGCTCGTGGGAGTTTGCCCTGTGTTGCTGCTGGGCTTCGCAATGGTTCATGGCGAAGGTGAGCGGATTTTGGGAATGAGCGGGCTCGTATTCGGAGCGCTGCTGATCGCCGGCGGATTTTTTGTTTACTGGGCGACGTCAGCGCTGCGTCGATGGAGCGAGGAGTCGCTGAAGCAGCGCAAGGCTGCGTAGCGGCGGCGAATTCGCGCGGACGGTTCGATTCCCCAGCTGGCTTTCGCGTCGCTGACTCTATCTTCCCATTATTAGCTGTTGTACTTTCCTTCCGGATTCCATGCCAAAGAAAAGCAACGCATACGACTACATCATCGTGGGAGCCGGGTCAGCCGGTTGCGTGCTCGCGGCACGATTGACGGAAGACCGGCAAACGCGCGTGCTACTGCTCGAGGCGGGCGGCGCCGATACCGCGAAAGAAGTTCACATTCCCGCCGCGTTTTCGAAACTCTACAAAACCGCCGTGGACTGGAATTATTCGACCGAGCCCGAGCCGCAACTGCAGAATCGCCGGCTCTATTGGCCGCGCGGGAAAATGTTGGGCGGCTCGAGCTCAATGAACGCGATGATTTATATGCGCGGCAATTCGCTCGATTACGACCACTGGGAAAGCCTCGGGAATCACGGCTGGGGATTCAAGGATGTGCTCCCCTACTTCAAAAAGTCGGAAATGCAGGAGCGAGGAGCTTCGAATTTCCATGGCGGCGACGGGCCGCTTCACGTTGCAGATTTGCGGTACGTCAATCCACTGACGCGGGCGTTTCTTGCGGCGGCAGAAGAACTGGGCGTGCCCGGCAATCCAGATTTCAACGGGGCCGCGCAGGACGGCGCGGGCCTCTACCAGGTGACGCAGAAGAATGGGCGCCGACACAGCGCGGCCGATGCGTATCTGAGGCCGGCGCTGGGGCGCGCAAATCTTCGCGTGACGACGGGCGCGCTCACCACGCGAGTCCTGCTGGAGGATGAGCGAGCCGTCGGCGTCGAATACATTCGTGACGGAGCCACTGAGGAAGCGCACGCGGCGCGAGAGGTAATTCTCGCCGGCGGTTCGATCAATTCTCCGCAATTGCTGCTGCTCTCCGGGATTGGGCCGGCTCGTGAAATCGAGAGTGCCGGTGTGCGTGCGGTTCACGATCTGCCCGGCGTGGGAAAAAATCTCCAGGACCATTTAATGGTTTCGGTGGGATACCTGTGCACCAAACCTGTGAGCCTGGCATCCGCTGAATCGTTGGCGAATCTGCTGCAGTATTTCCTGCTGAAGCGAGGCCCGCTTGTCTCGAACGTTGCCGAGGCCGGCCTCTTTTTGCGTACGCGCGAGGGATTGGAAACGCCGGATCTGCAACTGCTGTTCGGCCCCGCGTACTACGTGAACCACGGGCTCACGCCCCGCAAGGAGCATTGCTTCGGGTTCGGTCCCACGCTGATCACTCCCGAAAGCCGCGGCTCGATTTCGTTGAAGTCGGCGAATCCGCTCGACGCGCCGGCGATCCGGGCGAATTATCTTTCGACCAAAGCCGACATGCGCGTGATCGTCGAAGGCGTGAAACTCTCGCGGCAACTGGCGCACGCGAAGCCATTCGCAGATTTTCGCGGAGGCGAATTGCATCCCGGCTCGAGCGTCGTCAACGACGAGGAGATCGCTGCGTTCATCCGGGCGGAGGCGCAAACGCTGTATCACCCGGTCGGGTCGTGCAAGATGGGCAACGATGCGACGGCGGTGGTGAATGCGCGGCTTCGCGTACACGGCGTCGAGGGATTGCGAGTGGTGGACGCCTCAGTGATGCCGCGAATTATTGCCGGAAATACGAATGCTCCCACCATCATGATCGCCGAAAAGGCCGCGGACATGATTCGCGCGGATCCGTAATCGGCTGGGAATTCGCGGCGGGTTCACGCTTTTGCGCGCGAACATTTCTGTTATGCTTTTCGCTGTGCGACGTTCGTTCTGTTATGCATTCCTGGCTTGCGGTGTGCTGGCATCGGCTGTGCTCGGGCGCGGAATTCCCTTTCGCGGAGTCCCAGCTCACGGGCGACAGAGTCAGCCACAGAACCCGCCGCAACAAGCCGCACCTCCGCAGCAAACTCCCGAGCAAGCTCCGAGTCAACAAGCCGCCCCGGCCGAGGGAACTCCGCCTCCAGCAGCAGCTCTACCGGGACAGGCGCCCGCGCAGACGGCACCCGTTCACATCGGGCCCGTTGTGGTGATCGATGCCGGCCACGGCGGCACGGACTCGGGCGCGCGCGGTACAAGTGGAGCGGTGGAAAAGGATGTAGTGCTCACCGTCGCACGAGTGCTCCGAGCGGAACTCGAGCGTTTGGGATATCGGGTAGTGATGACGCGCAATGATGATTCTGATCCGTCGTACGACGATCGCGCGGCGATTGCGAACGCGTACCGCGATCCGGTCTTTGTCAGTTTGCACGTTTCGTCAACGGGAGAGATCGGCACGGCTCGGGCGTACTACTATCAATTTTCCGCCTCGTTGCCGGCACCAGCAGCGGCGGGCGCCGCAATCACCTGGGAGGAAGCGCAGCGGCCGTTTGCGGAGCCGAGCCGGCGTCTCGCGAATCTCGTCCAAATCGAATTGACGCACCGCTTTTCCGCATCGCCGAACGCACCCACTCCGGTGGCTGTTCGCAGCCTGCGCTCGGTGGCGGCGCCTGCCATTGCGGTGGAAATATCGAGCGTGTCGGTGGCGGATCCTGTGGCGCTTACGTCGCTCGTAGCGCCGTTCGCGGGTGCGGTGGCGAAGGGCGTGGCCGCGTTCAAGCCGGTGATCAATAATCCGAGTGCGACGACGGGGCAGCCATAATGCCGCGTAATCTTAAAATCGTGCTGGGAATTCTAGGCATCGCGGTTGCCGTGGGACTCGTCAGCCTTCGCGGCCTGCACCAGCGAATGCGTGGGCTGGCAGAATCGCAAACATCCGATGAGAAGGCGCGCCATGAGGTGCGCGCCAGTGAGATTTCGACGCCGAGCGACGTGACCACGGGAGCAAAAATATATTGGGCGGCGGGAGAAGATCGAGTGGCGGCGACGACGCTGGAGCTTCCGCTCTCGGCCGAGCCCACAGAGCGCGGGAAACAAGTGCTGCAAGCGTTGATCGCGGACGCTCCTACGGCTCAGCAGCGCACGATTTCAGCGGACGCCGTGCTGCTAGGTTTTTATGTGCTGGCCGACGGAACTGCGATCGCCGACTTTTCGGATGCGTTATCCGCGGAAACGCCCTCCGGCATCGAGAGCGAAGAGGTGGTCGTCGAGTCGATTACTCGGACACTCGCAAGCAATGTGCCAACGCTGCGGCGATTGAAAATTCTGATTCACGGGCAGGAGGCGGATACGCTCGCCGGCCACGTGGATCTTACTGGATTTTTCGATCTCGGCACGGGCGGCGGGCTGCCGCCGGGCTCGTTGTCAGGCACGACGTCCGGCACGGCGCCCAGCGCACCTCAGTCGCTGAACGGTGTGACGCCTCGCGACGCCGCTCCGAAGCCGCCGCGCTGAAGAATCGCGCTCCCGCTTCCGCGCCGTGTCGATTGTTGACACCCGCCGCTGCAGTCGGCAAACTGTGTTGCGAGTATTTTCCCTTCGTAGCCCACGCCCCTGAGAGGAGCTATTTGTGCGAGCTGATGGACGCGCATTGGATGATTTGCGCCCGGTAAAAATCACTCCGGATTTTATTTCGAATGCGGAAGGCAGCGTGTTGATCGAGGAAGGCAACACGCGAGTGATCGTGACGGCGACGATCGAGGACGGAGTGCCGTCGTTTCGGAAAGGCACGGGCAAAGGCTGGGTGACCGGCGAGTACGGTATGCTGCCGCGATCCACGGAAGAGCGGACGCCGCGCGAATCGGCGCGCGGCCGGCAATCGGGCCGCACGCTGGAAATTCAGCGGATGATTGGGCGCACGCTGCGCGCGGTGACAGACTTGAAAGCCCTCGGCGAGCGCACCGTATGGCTCGACTGCGACGTGATCCAGGCGGACGGCGGAACGCGAACCGCGTCCGTGACGGGCGCGTTCGTCGCGCTGGCGCTCGCGCTGGAGCGCATGGTTTCGGCCGGAATGCTGCGTTCCGTTCCGCTGACCGATTCGCTGGCGGCCACGAGCGTTGGGATTGTGGGCGATGAACTGATGCTCGATCTTGCGTACGAAGAAGATTCGCGCGCGCAGGTGGATATGAATGTGGTGATGACCGGCGACGGCCGTTTTGTGGAAGTGCAGGCGAGCGCGGAGGGCCGTCCGTACACGGATCGCGAGTTGCAACAATTGCTCACGCTTGCGACGGGCGGAATCCGCACGCTGCATGAAGTGCAGCAGGACCTTCTGCACATGAACTTCAGCACGCGATCGCGATAAGAGCGCCTTGAGCCAGCCCGGACCGATTCGGATATTTCTCGCGTCGTCGAATCCCGGAAAATTGCGCGAGTATCGCGTACTCGCGGGCGATTCGCCGATCGAGCTCGCGCTTCTGCCGAATTTCAGCGAGATCCCTCCGTTCGAAGAATCTGCTCCCACGTTCGCCGAAAATTCCGCAGGCAAGGCGCTTTACTACAGCCGGTTCGCGCAAGGACAAGGACTGGTGCTGGCCGACGATTCCGGACTGGTGGTGCCTGCGCTCGGCGGGGCTCCGGGAGTTTATTCCGCGCGCTATGCGGGGCCAGGAGCAAGCGACAACGATCGAGTGCAAAAACTTCTCCGCGAGATGCAGCGCCTCGAGGGCAACGACCGCCGGGCACGATTCGTGTGTGTGAGTTCTCTCGCGCGAGGCGGAGACATGCTCGCCGTCGTGTCGGATTCCGCGGAAGGCTCGATCGCGAAGGAAGCGCGGGGCGGAGACGGATTCGGCTACGATCCCGTGTTTTTCTTCCAGCAGCTCGGCCGCACCTATGCGGAAATTACTCGCGAAGAAAAAAACCAATACAGCCATCGCGGTAAGGCGTTTCGCAAGATTCTTGCATTTCTCGCCGGTCAGAAGCTGTAGTCGCATTCGACGAAACCTTTTGCCTGTCCATGCAATCAAATACCTTGCCCTGAGACTAGAGGCGGGGAGACAATGAGTTCCCTACCCCGCTGAGGTGACTTCGTGGCTACCTCCAAAGTTGCGCCAGACCTATTTTCAAAATTGCTTTCGCGCATGGGAGAAGCTCGCTCGCAAACCGACGCGCTCTTTGATCTTCTGCCGCCCAATTCGTTTTACGAGAGACCGGTGGCGGAGCGACACCGGCTGATTTTCTATCTTGGGCATCTGGAAGCGTTTGACTGGAATTTGCTGAGTGGGCCGCTGGGGCTTGAGGCGCGCGATGCGGCATTCGACAAACTTTTTGCCTTCGGGATCGATCCGGTGGGATCGGGCCTGCCCACGGATACGCCCGGAGACTGGCCCAACATCGCGAAAATTGAGAAATACAAATTGACGGTGCGAGAGCGCCTCGATGAGGGCCTGCGGAATTCAGAAAGCGGCCACAATCGACGCGAACCGCTGCTCGCCGACGGCACCCTGCTACACGTGGCGATCGAACACCGGTTGATGCACGCGGAAACTCTCGCCTATCTCCTGCACAATTTGCCGCTGGAACGAAAAATTCCGCAGCCTGCGCCGATGAGCGATCCTCGTCCGGCACCCGAGCAGCGATGGGTAACGATTCCGGCCGGAATCGCAACTCTTGGCCAATCGCGCCAAGCTGGAAATTTCGGATGGGACAATGAGTTCGAAACGGAGAAGATCGACGTGCCGAGTTTTTCGATCGGCACATTCCCGGTGACGAATGCCGAGTACCTGGAATTCGTGCGGGCGTGCGGCTATGAGGATTCGCGTTACTGGCGGCCTGAGGACTGGGAATGGAAACGCCAACAACGGCTCGAGCACCCGCATTTCTGGTTGCCGCGGTCGAGCTCAGGAGCGACGGATCCCGACACGCAGTGGGAATACCGTTCGATGTTCGGCATCGATTCCGCTGCCGCAATCCTGGCCGGTGTACGTGAGCTATGCGGAAGCGGCGGCGTTCGCGCGCTGGGCCGGCAGAAAGCTGCCGACGGAAGCGCAATGGCACCGCGCCGCATACGGGACGCCGCAAGGAACGGAAAGAGAATATCCGTGGGGCGAAGCGCCGCCTGACCGCACGCGCGGAAACTTTCAATCGCAGAGCTGGCACGCGGCGCCGGTGGACGCGCATCCGGCGGGAGCGAGCGCGTTCGGCGTGCAGGATTTGCTCGGCAATGGATGGGAATGGACTGCGACGCCGTTCGGCCCGCTCCCGGGATTCAAGCCGTTTCCTTTCTACCAGGGTTATTCGGCGGATTTCTTTGACGGCAAACATTTCGTAATGAAGGGAGGATCGGCGCGCACGGATGTTTCGCATGCTGCGGCGATCGTTCCGAAACTGGTTTCAGCCGCATTACCCGTACGTGTACGCAACTTTCCGCTGCGTGGAGGAATAAATCATGTCGAGTGCTGCGAGACTCGTACCTACAACTTTCTCTACGCAGGTGCTGTCCGAATTTGCTTCGGACGTGATGATCGGGCTGAGCCAGCCGGGACAAAAAGAGCTCCCTTCGAAGTATTTGTACGATGAAGTTGGCTCGGCGCTGTTCGATGTGATCTGCGTTCTTCCGGAGTACGGATTGAGCCGCGCCGGAATGCGGATTTTGGGACGGCATGCGTTCGACATCGTGGACCGGCTGCCGAGTCCGGTGATCGTTGCGGAGCTTGGCAGCGGCAGCGGACAGAAAACGCGGCTGGCTGCTGGAAGCGCTTTCGCGCCGGCAGCGCGTGAATTATTACCCGATCGATATTTCGGGCAGCGCGCTGTATCGTTGCCAGCAGGAGCTGGGACAGATGGATCGCGTCAGCATCGTCGGCTTCGAGCGAGCGTACCTCGACGGGCTGCAGGAAGTGGCGGCGCGGAGGCGCGAGGACGAAAAAATATTCCTGCTGTTTCTCGGCAGCACGATCGGGAATTTCGATCGGCCGGCCGGAGACCAGTTCTTGCGGGAAGTGCGGGCGATCCTGCGCGAAGGCGATGCCTTGCTGCTTTCAACGGACCTCGCAAAGCCGGTGGAGAAATTGAAACTCGCCTACGACGATCCGGCGGGCGTGACGGCCTCGTTCAACAAGAATCTGCTCGCGCGGATCAACCGGGAGCTAGGCGCGGATTTCGACTTGTCGAAATTCGAGCACATCGTTCGCTACGACGAGTCCGAACGGCGCATCGAGATGCATCTTCGTTCCACCGCATGGCAACGCGTGACGATCCGGACAGCCGGATACGGGTTTTATTTGCGCGAGGGCGAGACGATCTGGACGGAAAGCTCGCACAAGTACGATCCCAAAGAAGTGATTCAGATGGGCGAGCGAACCGGATATCGCTGCCGGGGGCAGTGGTTCGATTCTGAATGGCAGTTTGCGCAAAACCTTTTCTTCGCAGCCTAGTCGCACTGGATTAAAAACCGAATGCCGAAAGCTACCTGGAAAGGCGCCGTGCTGGCAGAGAGCGACCGCTGCGTGATCGTCGAGGGCAATCAATATTTTCCCGCGGACTCGGTGAAGAAGAAATATCTGAAGCCGAGCGAGACGCATACGATTTGTCCCTGGAAAGGGACGGCGAGCTACCATCACGTGGAAGTGAACGGCGAACGCAATCCCGACGCTGCCTGGTATTACCCCGACCCAAAACCTGCCGCACTGCAAATCAAGGATCACATCGCGTTCTGGAAGGGCGTGCGCGTCGAAGCCTAGCTTTGCTGTGTTATAGTTCCGCGCTCGATGGCTAAAGCAAAGAAGAAGTCTGCCAAGAAGTCTCCCCACCACGGAAAGAAACCGGCGAAGCTGCGGCCGCGGAACCCTCAGGCTGCGGGTGGTGCGTCGCGCGGCCGTGGGGCGAGCCGAGGAGCCAGGCGCGGCACAGATCCCGCGCGCGTTGCGGCAATTCTCGACGGACTTAATGAAGCGTATCCGGCGGCAACCTGCGCGCTCAAGCATGACAACGCATTTCAGCTGCTGGTTTCGACGATTCTCTCGGCGCAGTGCACGGACGAGCGCGTGAACATGGTGACGCCCGGCCTGTTCCGGAAATATCCCGATGCCAAGGCATTCGCGTATGCGAATTCGCTCGACATCGAGCAGGAAATCCGGTCCACCGGCTTCTATCGCAATAAAACGAAATCGATCATCGGCGCGAGCAAGAAAATCGTGGAGGAGTTTCACGGAGAAGTTCCGAAAACGATGGAAGAACTTCTGACGCTTCCCGGCGTGGCGCGAAAGACGGCGAACGTGGTGCTAGGCTGCGCGTTCGGGATCGCGGCGGGCGTCGTGGTTGATACGCACGTGCAGCGGCTTTCGGGGCGGCTGGATTTGACGAAGAACACCGACCCGAAGAAAATTGAAATCGATCTGATGAAGATCATTCCCCAGGAACGATGGATTCTTTTCTCCCACCAACTGATCTGGCACGGACGCCGTGTGTGCCAGGCCCGCAAGCCGAAATGCATCGAGTGCAACCTCGAGAAACTCTGCTATTCGAAGGACAAGACGATTTAGGTTTCGCGGGGCGTCGCAATCGAATACCGGACGCGCTACCAAAAATCGCATAGGACGGGAAAAGTACAGCCAGTCCTGGAACTGTATTATTTCGTCGCCTGAAATTCCGCGGGTGCCTGCAGCTGGTTTTTGAATGGATGTCGAGTGGCGGGTCAGCGAGCAACGGCTTCGGGGATGCCGGATGCGAGAAGCTTGGCGAAGCGGTCCGAAAGGATTGGCCGGCAGAAGTAAAATCCTTGCGCCTCGTCGCATTCGTGATCTTGCAGGAATGCGAGCTCTTGCTGGGTTTCCACGCCTTCGGCGACGACTCGCAGTTTCAGGCTGCGGCACATGCTGATAATGGCGGTAACGATGGCCGCGTCGTCGGGCGAGGTGGCGATCTGGCGGACGAACGATTGGTCGATTTTCAGAGCATCGACCGGGAATTTTCTGAGGTAGCTCAAGCTCGAGTAGCCGGTGCCGAAATCGTCGACGGCCACTTGAATGCCCCGGGACCGGAGCGATCGAAGCACGGAGACGGTGGACTCGGCGCGCTTCATGAGGACGCTTTCGGTGAGTTCGAGTTCGAGCGAGGCCGGATCGAGACCCGTCTCGTCGAGGATTGCGAAGACGCTGTCCAGAAAGTTATCGGCCTGGAACTCCATCGCAGAGATATTCACGGCCATCGTGGTAGACGGAAGGCCTGCCTCCCGCCAGGTACGGGCTTGCATGCAAGCTTCCCGTAGAACCCAGTGGCCAATGGGAACGATCAGGCCGCAGTCCTCCGCTACAGGAATGAACTGGCCCGGCGGCACGTTGCCGCGCTGAGGATGCGCCCAGCGGATCAACGCTTCCGCACCCGTGATCTCTCCGGACTTGAGATTAATTTTCGGCTGGTAGTAGACCGTGAATTCGCGGCGTTCGAGGGCGCGCCGCAAACCCTCTTCGATGGATTGCCGCTCGACCGCGCGGATATTCATGGCCGGCTTGAAGAATTGATAACTGCGGCGGCCATTCTCCTTGGCCTGGTACATGGCGATGTCGGCGTTCTTGATGAGGGTTTCGGCATCGAGGCCGTCATCCGGGAAAACGCTCACGCCGATGCACGTGGTGACGTGGAGATCATGCTGGTCAATCGAATGGGGTTCCGCGACGGCGTCGAGCATCCTCCTGGCGGTGATGGCGGGATCTTCGGCTTGCTCGATTTCTGAGAGGAGCACGACGAATTCGTCGCCGCCCTGGCGGCTCACGGTGTCTGTCCCGCGCACGCACTCGACCAGGCGTTTGGCGACGGATTGAAGAAGCTTGTCGCCGATGGGATGGCCGAGAGAATCATTGATGTGTTTAAACCCGTCCAAGTCCAGGAAAAGAACTGCGACTTTTTTCGAGTGACGACGCGCCAAGGCCATCGCCTGCGTAACATGGTCGTTCACAAGCGTCCGATTGGGCAAACCCGTGAGGAAGTCGTGCTGCGCCAAATGCGTCATTTCTAGCGCCATCGCCCGGGCCACGCTGACGTCGTGAAAAACGATAACAGCTCCGGTGGCTTGGCCCTCGCGGTCGTGAATCGGGGCGACGGAATCTTCGATGGGAGTTTCAAAGCCGTCGCGCCGGATGAGGATGCAGTTCGCCGGCAAGTGCACCGTTTTGTTGTCGCCGACCGCGCGCTCCATCGGATTGGGAGTGGTTTCGCGGCTCGTGGCGTCCAGGATTTTGAGGACGTCGGCCATCGGCCGCCCCGCGGCTTCTTGCCGGAGCCAGCCCGTCATCTTCTCCGCAACCATATTGAGAAAGGTGATATTTCCGGTGATGTCTGTGCAAATGACGGCGTCACCGATGCAATTTAGCGTTACCTGGGCGCGCTCTTTTTCGACGAACAACTCTTCGTCCATGTTCTTGCGCTCAATCGCGTAGTGCAAGGCGCGGAGCAGGCCGCGCGTATCGATTTGACCTTTGACGAGGAAGTCTTGCGCTCCTTCCCGCAGTGCCTGGGAAGCGAGATCTGTATCGTCCGAACCCGTGAGGACGACCAGAGGAATGCGCGGCGCAGCCGCGTGGGCCCGGCGCACCGCACCCATTCCCTGGGCATCGGGCAAACCCATATCGAGCAAGATAATGTCGACGCTACGGAGCGCCAGAAGCTCCTCCGCTTCCCGCAGGGTCTCCACGTGTGACACTTCGATGTTTCTGCCAGAATGCTCGTCGAACATGCTCCGAAGCAGGCGCGCATCTCCGGGGTTGTCTTCGACGAGTAAGAGAACCTTGATCGACTTGCTCGACATCCGCTTTACTCCCTTTGCGGCAATCTGGCTTTCGTGAGCCAGAAATCGATAATGCTGCTGACGAGATTTTCGAACACGTCCAACTCCACGGGCTTCCTGAGATAGCAATTGGCGTGAAGCTGGTAACTCTTCACGACATCGAGATCCGAATCGGACGTGGTGAGGATGACCGTGGGAATGGCTTTTAGTTTCTCGTCGGTTTTAATGCGAGCGAGAAACTCCCGGCCATCCATTCGCGGCAGGTTGAGATCGAGGAGGATGAGATCCGGCCGGGACGCGGGAACGCGCCCCTGTTCGTCCCTCAAGAAAGACATGGCCTCAACGCCGTCGGAAGCGACGCGCAGACGGATGGAGCTATCGGCGATGCGAAAGGCTTCCTGCATCAATCGGACGTCACCGGGGCTGTCTTCGACCAAGAGAACTTGCCTCGACTCCGAGTTATTTTTGGATTCGTTCATAATTGCCTCTCATTGCCCGCTGCGGCGGAGCGAATTGCGAAACCCTCGGCGGTTTGTGGCTCGAGCGAGATACGCGAACTTTGCTGCTGCTGAGGTTCTGAGGCGTTCTTTCGGCCAAGTGAACGATCGAGTGCGGATAGCACGTTATTTGTATGTTCACTCGCATGTCATCCGCTGTTCTTCTGCGGCGGTAATTTGACCTTGGTGAGCCAGAAGTCGTTGATGCTCCGCACGAGGCTTTCAAACGCATCTAACTGCACGGGCTTGCTGAGGTAGCAGTTCGCGTGGAGCCTGTAGCTCTTGACGATGTCGGACTCCGCGTCAGAAGTGGTGAGGATCACCGTGGGGATCGCCTGCAGGTCGGAGTCTGCTTTGATGTGGGCCAGAACCTCGCGTCCATCCATCTTGGGGAGGTTTAGATCCAACAAAATAAGATCGGGGCGGGGAGCATGGGCGTGGACCCCCTGGCGCTTCAGGAAGGCCATAGCTTCCACGCCATCCACGGCTACGTTCAGATGAATGGACGTGTTGGCATCGCGGAAGGCTTCCTTCGTAAGCCGGACATCGCCGGGACTGTCTTCGACCAGTAAAACTTCAATCGTGGTGCCGTCATCGCCGATGATATTCATGATTTCCCTTCGCTCCCGACCAGAGCAAAACTAAAGGTGGAGCCTTCGCCGGGCGTTGAAGCCACCGAAATGGCGCCACCGTGCCGTTCGACAATTTTTTTGCAGATCGCTAATCCGATACCGGTTCCGGCAAACTCTTCGCGCTTGTGAAGGCGCTGGAACATACCGAATATTCTTTCGAAGTATTGCGGATCGATTCCGAGTCCGTTGTCTTTCACCGAAAATGTCCACTGCTCGCCGCCATTCCTGGATGCGGAGATGTGCACCGTGGGGATACCCGGACTTTGGTACTTGATGGCGTTGCCGACGAGGTTTTGGAAAAGTTGAACCAGCTGCGTCTCGTCGGCCATGACTGCGGGGAGAGTATCGTGGGTGATGAGTGCGCCGCTGTCCTGGATGGAGCTACGAAGATTGTTCAGCGCCTGCGCCAAAGCATCTTCACTCGAGATATCCACCAATTCTCGACCCTTGGTGCCGACGCGCGAATAGAGCAGAAGATCCTGGATCAACCTTTGCATGCGGGTCGCGCCGTCAACGGCGAAAGCGATGAACTCGTCGGCTTCTGCGTCGAGCTTGCCCTTATAGCGGCGGGAAAGAAGCTGTGTGTAACTGGCGACCATGCGCAAGGGCTCCTGCAAGTCGTGCGAAGCGATATAGGCGAACTGGCCGAGCTCTTCGTTCGAGCGGTTCAGTTCTTCGATTTTTTTAAGGAGTTCTGCTTCGGCTTGTTTGCGCGTGGTGATGTCGCGAATCGCAGCGGTGACCAGAATGCCCTCGGCGCTCTCGAGCGGGCTCAGCATCATCTCGATCGGAAAGGTGCTTCCATTCCTGTGGCGGCCGACAAGCTCAATCCCCGTTCCAATTTGCTGCGCCAGGGCGTCTTCGACAGATCGCAGAGCATCCGCGACCAGGCGCTCCGCGAAGCCGTCGGGAATGATGTTCTTCACTTTCTGGCCGACAAGCTCATGCCGGCGATAGCCGAACTGTATTTCTGCCTGCACATTCAGGAGGACGATTTCTCCGGCCTGATTCACGACCACCATAGCGTCCGGAGCCGCTTCGAGCAGGCCGCGGTAACGACCTTCCATCTGCGCCAGGTGTTTTTCGGTGGCGCGGCGCACACTGATGTCGCGGATCGCGGCCGTGACCAAATTGCCCTCGGCGACTTTCGAGCGGGCTGAGCATGATCTCGATCGGAAATTCGGTTTTGTCTTTGCGTAGCGCGACAAGCTCAATTCCGGTGCCTATCTGCTGCGCGAGAGCGTCGGCGGCGCTGCGCGTGCCGTCTGCAATGAGTCGTTCGGCGAAGCCTTCGGGAATGATGTTCGTCACTTTTTGGCCGACGAGTTCGTCGCGGCGGTAGCCGAACTGTTTTTCCGCTTGCACGTTGAGCAGAACGATTTCGCCCGCCTGGTTGACGACTACCATCGCGTCCGGTGCCGCTTCGAGCAGGCCGCGGTACCGGCCTTCCATTCGCCCCAGATGCTCTTCCGCGGCCCGGCGTACGCTGATATCTCGAATCGCCGCGGTAACGAGCGTGCCCTCGGCGCTTTCGAGCGGGCTGAGCATGATCTCGATCGGAAATTCGGTTTTGTCTTTGCGTAGCGCGACAAGCTCGATTCCGGTGCCTATCTGCTGCGCGAGAGCGTCGGCGGCGCTGCGCGTGCCGTCTGCAATGATCCGTTCGGCGAAGCCTTCGGGAATGATGTTCGTCACTTTTTGGCCGACGAGTTCGTCGCGGCGGTAGCCGAACTGTTTTTCCGCTTGGACGTTGAGCAGAACGATTTCGCCCGCCTGGTTGACGACTACCATCGCGTCCGGGGCCGCTTCGAGCAGGCCGCGGTACCGGCCTTCCATTCGCCCCAGATGCTCTTCCGCGGCCCGGCGTACGCTGATATCTCGAATCGCCGCGGTAACGAGCGTGCCCTCGGCGCTTTCGAGCGGGCTGAGCATGATCTCGATCGGAAATTCGGTTTTGTCTTTGCGTAGCGCGACAAGCTCGATTCCGGTGCCTATCTGCTGCGCGAGAGCGTCGGCGGCGCTGCGCGTGCCGTCTGCAATGAGTCCGTTCGGCGAAGCCTTCGGGAATGATGTTCGTCACTTTTTGGCCGACGAGTTCGTCGCGGCGGTAGCCGAACTGTTTTTCCGCTTGGACGTTGAGCAGAACAATTTCGCCCGCCTGGTTGACGACTACCATCGCGTCCGGTGCCGCTTCGAGCAGGCCGCGGTACCGGCCTTCCATTCGCCCCAGATGCTCTTCCGCGGCCCGGCGTACGCTGATATCTCGAATCGCCGCGGTAACGAGCGTGCCCTCGGCGCTTTCGAGCGGGCTGAGCATGATCTCGATCGGAAATTCGGTTTTGTCTTTGCGCAGCGCGACAAGCTCGATTCCGGTGCCTATCTGCTGCGCGAGAGCGTCGGCGGCGCTGCGCGTGCCGTCTGCAATGATCCGTTCGGCGAAGCCTTCGGGAATGATGTTCGTCACTTTTTGGCCGACGAGTTCGTCGCGGCGGTAGCCGAACTGTTTTTCCGCTTGGACGTTGAGCAGAACAATTTCGCCCGCCTGGTTGACGACTACCATCGCGTCCGGGGCCGCTTCGAGCAGGCCGCGGTACTTCGTGCCCGACTCTTCCGTCGCGCTGATGTCGGTATTCGTGCCGAACCAACGCATGACCTTTCCCGTGGAATCGCGAATGGGCACGGCGCGAGAGAGGAACAGACGATATTTTCCATCACGTCCGCGGAGGGGAAAGGTATCTTCCCAAACAGCGCCGGTCTGAAAACATTTTGTAATTTTCTCGGCGACTCGTTGTGCGTGTTCCGGGTCGAGGATTTTTTGCCAGCCCGAGCCGGCCATTTCTTTCAGCGTAGTGCCGGTGTATTCAAACCATCGCTCGTTGTACCAGAATATGTAACCCTTCTCGTCCGCCATCCATGCGAGCTGGGGAATGTTGTTGGCGAGCGTGCGGAAGCGCTCCTCACCTTCGCGTCCGGATTCTTCCGCAAGGATGCGCGCAGAGTTGTCGAGATAGACGCTTCGAGCGGCGAAGGCGGCAATTAATATTCCCAGGCTCGTCCCGAGGATCAGGAACAATCTGCTCTGACGTAACCGGGCCTGGGCATCGGCATCGTGCAGCGCGAGCAAGCGCAGCTCTTCTTCTCGCATTTCGAGAAGCGCCGCTTGCGTCTCCTCCATGATTTTCTGGCCCAATGCGCTCTGCGAAGGGTCCGCGGCCGCCTGCAAACCTTTGGTCTGCCGGAGCGCAACGACCGAGTCTCCGAGCAGCCGCTCTCGAGCGAGAAGTATTTCGAGGCCTGCGAGGCGGCTCTGCTGGTCGGGGTTGTCTACCGTCAATTCGCGAATTTTAAATTCGTCCTCAGCCAACCTCAATCTGCTGCGGCGGAGAGATTCGAGAAATTTTTCATTACCTGTGAGGGCAAAGCCGCGGACGCTGGACTCCGAATTTCCGGCGGCGATGAGTAAGTCCTGGAGGTTCGCGAGGACTTCATGAGTGTGGCGCACCCACCGGTCGCTTTCGCTCGAATCGGCCATTCCACGGTAGGAGATCGCTCCTACAACGAATAACGCCGCAACCGCCGCTCCAAACGCGAGCGGCACGTTCCAACGAAATGTGGATTTCTTCTTCATCGCCCACCAATTCAATTTTGGGATCTTTGTTTAGGACACGGACTCGATGGCTGTTAGAGGACAGCCGGTAGCCGCGTGCCAGTCGTACTGAAGGGGAGTCCATCGTATATCAACGGCCTGCAGGGTCAAGCCGAGTGCGGAGCGTGATGTCCAATAGGCCACGGTCGCGATTCGCGAAACGAAAAACATCGCATTTGTGCACAGGCCTCGCACAGCAAACCCTGAAAGCTAAGTCGGTGAAAATTCTCGCAACCGGTCGACGGCACACTTGTGCAACCGTTGTGTTGGGAAGTCCATTATAATCTCCAGGCACTTCAGAGTCGGGGCGTAGCGCAGCCTGGTAGCGCGCCTGCCTTGGGCGCAGGAGGTCTGGAGTTCAAATCTCCACGCCCCGACCATTCCCTTCTCCACCGCCGACGAGCGTCCTCGTCAATTTTCCGTCGCGCGCCAAACCTTCCAACCTCGAAAGAAACGCTTTTGAAGGCGACGAGACCGGTGCCGCGAAGCTACTTGGCGGGGCGGTTATCGGTCGCCCCGGATTTAGAATGCGTGACCTCCTCGAAATGCTTGACATTCCAGAGGTAAGCGCGTATCTCTGCTCCAATTTCTCATTCGTTTCGGGGGTTTTTCGGAGGTCCAGAGGTGAGTAATCGGCCCGCATTGCAAATCTCGCTGGAGGGTGCATCCATGAATCAATTGAAAGTCTTTCTCCTCACGGCTGTCGTAGCCGTGGGGTTGGTGATGCCTGTCTCCGCTCAACAACAGGATCACCAAGCAGCTTCACCACCGCTCGTGCAGTTGCTTCAGTCGAAGGGGATTCTCTCTCCGGATGAAGCAACGCAAATAAGCCACGCCTCGACTTCTGAGGAAGCGAACGCGCGGCTGGCGCAATTGCTGATGTCGAAGGGTTTAATCAGCCAGGACGATTACGAACGATCTGTGGCAACCACCGAGAACGTGAGTGATACGGGATCGGGCGGGCATCTACTGCACGCCGTGGTTCGCACTCCGTCGAAGAACGCGTCACTACCGGCTCCCGCCACCTCCGACATGTTTACCTACGGAGCGCCGGCGGAGGGTGGAATCATTCCGGCGGTGGCTCCGATTCGGTTGCTTCCGATTGATGCCCCGAGCCCCGGCGGAGGGATTGGCGACATCAAACTCGGCAGCGGCGCCATGTTGACCCCCTACGGATTCCTGAAGGCGACTGCCATCTACGACTCGACGAACAGCGGCGGCGCCACGTTCGGGAACAACGACTTCCCCCTCCCGCTGTTGCTGGGCGACACCGGTCCAGACGGCGGCTCTCAATTCCACATGAAGGCCCGGAGCACTCGCCTCGGCACGAACTTCTACTGGCCGAAGGGCGATCGGGACCTCATCCTGTCCGGTAAAGTCGAAGTCGACTTTGAGGGCGATTACACCGCTGTCAACAACCGCAATGTAAGCTCGGTCCGTTCCTCGCAGGTCAGCCTCCGACTCGCGTTTGTTCGGATGGATACGCATCTCGGCGACCTACCGGTCTTCGCGGAATTCGGGCAGGACTGGACGTTGCTAGCCTCGTCCACAATGCCGGACATCCTCGAAACCACACAGGTGATGGCGTTCTTCGGCAACATGTACGAGCGGTTGCCGCAGATCAAGGGTGGAATGCAGTTCCACCACAATGACCTGAAGATGAATGTCGAGGGCGCAGTTCTCTTGGCTGCGTTCGGCGACGCGAACCTGGCAAACACGCCGCCGGGAATACCGGT
Organism: uncultured Acidobacteriota bacterium; assembly: GCA_963711875.1. Taxonomy (GTDB): domain Bacteria; phylum Acidobacteriota; class Terriglobia; order Acidiferrales; family UBA7541; genus Palsa-295. The sequence goes on along the minus strand of CAVQFW010000006.1, from coordinate 453,531 downwards.
TCCCACGAACAGCGTGGCGGAACAGCTCAACGAGCGGTTCGGCGCACGGATCGGCTCTGACAGCGGCCAACCTGCCATCGAAGGGCGAGTCGTGTTCCAATATCCAATCTTCAAATCGCCGGGAGTCGCACCCGCACAACTCATCTTCAGCGCCCACCATGCAACGGGCTCCGAGATCGTGTTGCACGGGACGCTGAACACAGCCGGATCACAGACCGCCGTGGAAATCGCAGGCTTGACGAACTGCGCTACGCCCGATCCTGTTACCGGGAATTGCACAGTCGCTCAATTCTTCCCGGAGGGTTTCCGGTTCAATATTCCGCAGAACATCTGGACGGCGGAATTCCAACTGCCCACGCCCGTTGTCACCGTGGTGGGCAAGTACTTCCACGGCGCCGACACGCGATTCTTCTTCGGCAACCTCAACTCCACATTCGCGGACACGATGGGCCTTCCTGTAATCGCGAACGGAATCGCCGACTCGGGCGACAACATTCCGTTCGTCAACGTGGATGGCACCGCCGAGTTCGCTAAATTGCGGCCGGTGCGCGATCAGGGCGGTTTCGTTCAGGCCAGCTTCCCGCTTTCGCGAATCTTCCACGCTGATCCGGAAGGTCACAATGCGGGCTGGACGTATTCCATCGTAGGAGGTTTCGACCGGACGAAAGCAGAGGACGTAGCGCGCACTGGCGCCAACGGGCTGCAGCGAACCGATTACGTTGCCTCCACGTTGCGCTACAAGATCAACAAGTGGGCATCCATCGTGAACGAAACAACCTGGTACGACACAACCACGGTAAACGAAGTAAAGAAACTCTACCGTGGCATCGACGCGCGTACCGCTCACGATTGGCGCAATGAGTTTGGAACGATCGTTACGTTCTAAACCTGACCAAAACTCCCAACGAGACGCCTGCGGAGCTGGTTTTCAACAGCTCCGCAGGTTTCTCACTGCTTAACTGCAACTCGGTTTTGCATAGGACCCCTTAGCCAACGGACGGTGAATACCGTTCCGGATTCCAGGAGGCGAAACGATGGGCACGCGCGAGCAGGCACTGGGGATGGAACGGCAGGCGCAGCATAGTTTGCCGCTGGTGATTACGGCTTCGTCGGTCGGCACCATGATCGAGTGGTACGACTTTTACATTTTCGGGAGCCTGGCGGCGGTGCTGTCGTTGAAATTCTATCCGCCCGGGAACGATACGTTTGCCTACATCGCTTACCTGGCGACCTTTGCCGTGGGATTTCTGGTGCGGCCGTTTGGCGCGATTTTCTTCGGGCGCATTGGCGATTTGATCGGACGCAAGTACGCTTTTCTGGTGACGCTCTCGGTGATGGGCGGAGCCACCGCCTTGATCGGCTTGCTGCCCACGTACAAGACGGCAGGATGGTTTGCGCCGATTGCGCTGATTGCGATTCGCGTGCTGCAGGGTCTGGCGCTCGGCGGTGAGTACGGCGGTGCGGCCGTGTACGTGGGCGAGTATTCGCCCGACGGCAAGCGCGGCTTCTACACGAGCTTCATTCAGATTACGGCGACGCTGGGCCTGTTTATTTCGCTGATCGTGATTCTGGTGACGCAGCAGTCGATGAGCAAAGACGAGTTTTCGGCCTGGGGCTGGCGGATTCCCTTCCTGATTTCGATTTTCCTGGTGGCGATTTCACTCTACATCCGGTTGAAATTGAAGGAATCCCCGATTTTCGCTTCGATGAAGAGCGCGGGAAGAACTTCGATTCAGCCGCTGAAAGATGCGTTCACGAAGTGGCCGAACCTGAAGCAGGTGCTGATCACGCTATTCGGAGCGACGGCGGGACAAGGCGTGGTGTGGTACACGGGACAGTTCTACGCGCTGTTCTATATGCAGACGGTGCTGAAGATTAATCCGACGATGGCGAACAAGATTATTGCGGTGGCGCTGCTGGCGTCGATGCCGTTCTTCGTGGTGTTCGGCGCGCTTTCGGACAGGATCGGGCGAAAGAAAATCATCCTGGCGGGCTGCTTGATCGCGGTGCTCACGTACATTCCGATTTATCACGCGATGGAGAAAGCGGCGGGGAACAACATTGTGGGCATCCAGTCGACCCGAAACAAAGTGACCAATGCGATCAGCCTGACGCCGATGACCATCGACGCGGCGACGGGGAACAAGGTTCCGGCGAAGGAAGCGCAGAACCCGGACAAATTCATGCTGGGGCTGCTGATTTTCGTGCAGGTGATGTTTGTGTGCATGGTGTATGGACCGATCGCGGCGTTTCTGGTGGAATCGTTCCCGGCGAAGGTGCGCTACACGTCGCTCTCGCTGCCGTATCACATCGGCAACGGCGTGTTTGGAGGAATGCTGCCGCTGATTGGACTGTCGTTATGCGCGGCGACGGGAAATATCTATGCGGGGCTGTACTACCCGATGATCGTGGCGGCAATCACGTTCGTGGTGGGCAGCCTGCTGCTGCGGGAAACACACGGCGTGAAGATCTGGGACGAGGTGGGCGGACAACCCGCCCGCTCCCCCGCGGATTGACGCGCAGGCGCACCGTCAGGGCACGGCTTCAGCCGTGCCGAAAACTCGGCGAGGCGAGCGGCTTCAGCCGCTGAGGCGCGTAGAAGAATGGACACGATCGCCTGATCGGGCAGGCCGCTCGGGACGGGCTCGGACTTTGTGATTTCTAAGGAGAACTGCGATGGCAAAGAAGCGGAGCGGTCGAATTTCACGGCGCGAATTTGTGAAGCTCGCGGGCACGGGCGCATTGGCTGCCGGTGTAGGACCGGCATTTCTTTTTCCCGAGCGCGCGCTGGCACAGCAGAAGACCCTGAAAATCCTGCAATGGAGCCACTTCGTGCCGGCGTATGACACCTGGTTCAATGGCACGTTCACGAAGGAATGGGGACAGAAAAACAATACCAACGTGGTGGTGGACAACATCAATCTGGTGGACATCGCGACTCGAGCGGCGTCCGAAGTCTCGGCACAAAAGGGCCACGACCTCTTCATGTTCCTCTCGCCGCCCGCTGCCTACGAAAATTCCACGATCGACATGTCGCACGTGTACCAGGAAGTGGAAAAGAAGCACGGAAAGAAGATTGAGCTCGCGCACAAGTCTACCTACAACCCGAAGACGAAGCGCTACTTCGCGTTTTCAGACGCCTACACTCCCGATCCGGGCAACTGGCACAAGGATTGGTGGACGGAGGCAGGCTTTCCGAACGGCCCCGACACCTACGAAGATTTGCGGATTGGAGGAAAAAAGATTCGCGAGAAGAGCGGGCATCCCTGCGGCGTCGGACTGGCCCAGGAGCTCGATACCAGCATGGCGATGCGCGCGATTCTTTGGTCGTTTGGGGGCGCCGAACAGGATGAAGCCGGAAACGTCACGATCAATTCGAAGGAAACCATCGAGGCCCTCAAGTATATGAAGGCGCTTTTTCAGGAGACTGAAACAAATGAAGTGTTCACCTGGACTCCACCGTCGAACAACCAGGCCATGCTGGCCGGGCGAGTCTCCTTCGTCATGAACGCGATCTCGATCACGCGGCAATCCGAGCGCGAACATCTGCCCATCGACTCGAAGATCATGATCAGCCCGGCGCTCAAGGGGCCGGCGCGACGTATCGCGGCCGAGCACGTGATGAACTGCTACGTCGTTTGGAATTTCGCGGAGAACAAGGAAGGCGCGCAGCAGTTCCTCGTTGATTATATGGACCACTTCCACGAGGGCTTCGAGGCCGGGCAGTTTTATAACTTCCCGTGCTTTCCGAGTCTCGTGCCCGATCTGAAGAAAGAGATTTCCAGCGACTCGCGAGCCAACCCCACTGACAAGTACAAAGTCCTGGGGAACGTTCTCGACTGGGCGACAAACGTCGGGTATCCGGGCTATGCTACGGCGGCGATTGACGAGGCCTTCAAGACCTGGGTCATTCCGACGATGTTCGCCAAAGTGGCGCGCGGCGACGAATCGCCCGAGGACGCGGTGAAGGCGGCGGAAGCGGAGTACAAGCGTATTTTCGCACGCTGGAAATAGCGCGACGCCGCGAGAAAATGGGGTGGGGGCTCGATGGCTGTCGTTGAAATCAGGAATCTGACCAAGGTCTTCAAAGCAGGGACGCCGGGAGCAGTCAACAACATCAATCTGGAAACGAAGGAGGGCGAGTTTCTGGTCCTCCTCGGCCCCTCCGGTTCGGGAAAAACAACACTGCTGCGAATGATCGCGGGCCTGGAAGCGCCCACCTCCGGCGAAATTCGCATCGGCGGCGCCGTGGTGAATAACATGACGCCACGCGAACGCGGCATCGCCATGGTTTTCCAGAGCTACGCGCTCTATCCGCACCTGACGGTTCGCGAAAACATCGTATTTCCTCTGAAAGCTCAAAAAGTCCCGAAAGATCAGCACAAACAAAAAGTGGAATGGGCGGCGGGCCTGCTCGGAATCGAAAAACTGCTCGACCGCAAGCCGCGGCAGCTGTCCGGAGGTGAGCGCCAAAGAGTGGCGTTGGCGCGCGCGATCGTGCGTGAGCCGCGCGTGTTCCTGCTCGACGAACCGCTCTCGAATCTCGATGCCAAGCTTCGAACTTCGGCTCGCGAAGAGCTCGACGAATTTCACGAACGAATCAAAACGACCACGATCTATGTGACGCACGATCAAGTGGAGGCAATGGCTCTGGGAGATCGCATCGTCGTGCTGCATCAGGGCGAGGTCCGCCAGATAGGAACTCCGCAAGAGGTTTACGACGAACCGGCCGACACATTTGTGGCCACATTTCTGGGCTCGCCTCCGATGAACTTGCTCGCAACCGACGAGGTGATTGTCGGATTCCGCCCCGAGCGATTTCTGCCCGCCGGGCTGATCGCGCCCTGGGCGCCGTTCGACGAAGTGGCCAAAACTCTGAAGCAGGAAAATCTTATCCCCGCGGATTTGCTGAGCCCCGGGGAACGAATTCCGTTGCGGCTGCATGTGGAGCACTCTGAATATCTCGGCTCGGAGCGCGTCCTTTACGGAAAGCTTGCGGAAACCCGATTTCGCGACATCCCCGTATGTGCGCGAGTCTCTTCGAGCGTCCTTGAGACGTACACGCCCAACACGGCTTACGATTTCGCGGTGCCCGAACACGAGCTGAGATTTTTCAACGCGAAAACCGGCAAGCGGATTCCCCCGAGGTCCTTTTCGTGGCAGTAGACGATCGCAAAGTTGGGGTGTACATGTTTCTGCCCGCGGTCGCTTACATTGTGCTGCTCATTGGCGCGCCGTTGATTCTGGCAGTGCTCTACGCATTCAGCGACGCGCGCATCGGCACCACGGGTTTCCATTTTGTCGGCTTCGAGAATTTCCGCAGCATTCTGCTGAGTCCCAGTTTCAGGGCGGCGCTGCGAAACTCCGTTGTTTTCACCGTGTCCGCCCAAATTATCGTGATCGTGGCTTCCAGCATCCTCTCGATTGCGCTCGCAACGCCGTTCCGCGGCCGCTGGTTCGTGCGATTTCTGATCTTACTTCCCTGGGTGGCGCCAATTGCTCTGGGCGCGATTGGCTGGAAGTGGATCCTGGATTCGATCTATAGCGTGATTTCGTGGGTGCTGGTCTGGGCTCACGTCTTCAAACCTTATAGCGCGCCCATGTGGCTCGGCGAGCCGACGCTGGCAATGGCTTCGGTGGTTCTGGTGCACTCGTGGCGGCTGATTCCGTTCTCGACAGTCATCATGCTGGCGGGGCGCACGTCTATCCCCAAGGAAATTCCGGAAGCAGCCTCGATCGACGGCGCCGGCTTCTGGCGGACCGAATTCCTGATCAATATTCCAATGATGAAACCGATCATCAGCGTGGCCGTGTTGTTCGGAACGATTTTCACGTTCACGGACATGACCGTGGTTTACATTCTTACGGCCGGCGGGCCCTTCGATTCGACCCAGGTGCTACCGTCGCTCGCATTCGCAACCGGAATTCAGGGCAGCGATCTGGCTGCGGGCGCGGCCATCTCGTTATTTCTCGTTCCCGTGCTGATTTTGATTGCGTTCTTCATCCTCCGCGCGGCTCACCAGGCGGAGGTGGCGTGATGCCGGGCGGAGACGGCCGCAAATTCGGAACCGAAGCGCTGCGATTCACGGTGCTCGCGATTTTTGCGGTGTTGTTGGCGTTTCCGTTCTACTGGATGCTGATCGCCACATTCAAACAGAACATCGATCTGTACAACACCGATAACAATCCCTTCCTCTTCAATCTGCCTCCCACGCTCGCTCACCTGAAGCTGCTCTTCTACGAGACGCGCTATGTGCGATGGCTCGGAAATACGGCGCTGGTGGGAGTCCTCGTCGTGATAATTACTTTGGCGCTTTCGCTTCCTGCCGCTTACGCGCTGGCGCGGCTCACCGGGCGCTGGGGACAGCGGATCGGCATCGCGATTTTTCTTACGTATCTGATTCCGCCAACGCTCTTGTTCATCCCGCTCTCGCGCATCGTGGCCGTACTGGGATTGCAGGATACGATCTGGTCGCTCGTGCTGGTGTATCCCAGCTTCACGATTCCCTTTTCGATTTGGCTGCTGATGGGATTTTTTAAGTCGATCCCGAAGGAATTGGAAGACGCGGCGATGGTGGATGGCTTGACGCGTTTCGGCGCGTTTTTTCGCCTCGTGGTGCCGATCTCGATTTCGGGCATTCTGACCGTGGTGATTTTCACGTTTACGCTGGTGACGCAGGAGTTCGTTTACGCGCTGACATTCATTTCGCCCGAATCGCAACAAATGGTGGGAGTGGGGATTCCGATATTCCTGGTCCGCGGCGATGTCTATTTCTGGGGTTCGCTGATGGCCGCCTGCCTGATCACCAGCCTTCCGATCGCGCTTCTCTACAATCTCTTCCTCGACCGGTTCATCGCCGGCTTTACAGTGGGCGCGATCAAGTAGCGAACTGGCGCGATTCGCGCCACGGCCTTTTCTTCCGGACTCTCGTCTTGGGCGGCAGTTCGGACGCGCGCGCTCCCTTGCGAAACCGTTCGAGCGCTTCCAGGATCGCTTTTCCGTACAGCTCGGTCTTGCGTTCGCCGAATCCGGAAACGCGCCGAAGTTCCGCGAGCGTGCGAGGCTGAACGCGGCAAAGCTCGTCGAGCGACGTATCGTGCATGATGATGAACGCGGCCATCTCGTTCTTCTTGGCCGTTTCCCGCCGCCACTGCCGGAGATATTCGCGAAGTTCCGGATCCACTGTGGCCGCAGGGAGCGTCGCAGGAGCGGGAAGCTTCTTCTGCGCTTCGACGGGCACATGCGGCGCCCGCTCGCCCGCTCTCTCTTCCTCTACTTTTGGCGCAGCCGGCAGCCATGCAAGTTCACTCCCGCACGCATCGCATCCAGCGCACGATTTCCACTTCGGCATCTCGCCAAAGTGCGTGCAGATTTGAAGGTGCTTGCAGGTGTTTGATTCGGCGTAGCGGATAATCTCGCGATAGCGCTGCCAGCCTCGCTGCTTTTCCGCCTCATCCGTGAGCAAGCCGATGAAATACGCCAACAAGCCCGCATCGCGTTTGCGCCAGAGAAGAAGGCAATCGGCAGGAAGGCCGTCGCGACCGGCTCGTCCGGCCTCCTGATAATATTGCTCAATCGATTTCGGAAGCGCGAGATGAATCACGGCGCGCACCGCCGCTTTGTTGATGCCCAGTCCGAAGGCGACCGTGCCCACCAGCACTCGAACTTCATCCGACATCCAGCGTTCCTGATTCTCGCGACGCGATTCGGCATCCATGCGGCCGTGATAGGGAATCGCGGCGATCTTGTTGGCCTCCAGAAGTTCCACCGTCGCTCCCACCTTCGCGATCGTAGGCGCATAAATAATTACATTCTGGCTGGAATAGTGGCGAAGCGCGGCCAGAAGATGCTTCCTTTGCGTCGCTTCGTCGCACTGGATTGCGAAGTACCGCAGATTGGGCCGGTAGAAGCTCGCGATGTATTTATGCGGATCGTTCAGGCCGAGCTGCTCGATGATGTCGTGACGCACCTGGCGTGTGGCGCTCGCGGTAAAAGCAGCGATTCGCCGGTCCGGAAATTGGGCGCGCAAGCGATTCAACTGCCGGTATTCGGGCCGAAACTCGTGGCCCCACTCCGAGATGCAGTGCGCTTCATCAATCGCGAAGAACGAGACGGGAACGCGCCGGAGCCAATCTGCGGTGTCCGCTGCTGCGAGGCGTTCAGGAGAAAGATACAAGAGCCGGTATTTTCCCTCCTTCGCGCCTCCGATCACTTTCGCTTGCTCCGGCTTCGAGAGCGAGCTGTTCAATAAGGCGGAGGGAATGCCCATCTGCGTGAGTTGCGTCACTTGATCCTGCATCAGCGCGATCAGCGGCGAAACTACAATCACAGTTTCGTCTGAAAGCATCGCCGCCGGAAGCTGGTAGCACAGCGATTTGCCGAAGCCGGTCGGCATCACGACGCACGTGTCGTGCCCTCCCATCAGGCTCCGCACCACTTTCTCCTGGAGAGGTCGAAACGAGTCGTATCCCCAGTAGCGGCGGAGTGCGCCTCGCAATTCAGATTCAGAAACCATGTGCCGAGTATAGGTTTACAATGCGCGCCGGTCTACGCTCACGCGACATCGCTGAAGAAATATTTTTTGCGGTAGTGGGCCGCATTTCTGCGTATGTAATTCTTTGGGGACCGTATAACTGATTACGCTGAGACATCCGCAAGATTTTCTCTCCCCTATTTCTTCGTGTCTTTGCCTTCCAATACGGTGCTCCATGTGGTGCCATCGCGCGAAATTTCGAATCTGAAGTTATAGGCGGTGGCCGAGAGCTCCGTAATCGTAAGGCGTCCTTTCATGGTCTCGAGACCTACCCTCGTCTCGCTCAGCCAGGTCCAAGTGCTTCCGCTCAGATTGCCTTTAGCGTGGTCGACTTCGCCGAGGGAGTTAAAAGAGTCGTAGGTGTACATTTTGGTTTCGCTGTCGTAGCCCATGTAGGCCGTTTCCGTGCCTTTGCCCATGGCGCCACTGAACTCGCTGTCGGTCACCAGGAAGAATCCGCCGTCCATCCACCGGACACGGTTTGTTCCCGTGAATTTGCCGCCCGATCCCATGGGCCCAGGCTTTATTTCGCCTTCCGCGCTCCATGTGCCGGCGAAGAAGTCGAGTTTCTTCAGCTCGGGCGCGGGCTTCGCAGTCTCCGTCTGGCTTCGCGCCGTTAACGCAATCCCAAGCAAGAGCGCCGAGCAGGTGAGAGCGGTGAAACACGTCTTCATTGGCCTCTCCTTGAATCCCGTGAGAATTCAGATTTCCGCGGCGCGTCCCAAAACAAATCGAGCCGGTTCCAGAGTGTATCATGTTCGCTTTTTATTCGCCCAGATTCAAAATAGCGCCCGTGTGAGTCTTGGATGGAGAGGCGACAGAAGCAGAAGGCGAAGAAGAACATCCGCGCGACTGCACCTGCCGAAAAAGAAGGCTCGCGAGTTCAGCCCTTCTGCCTCTTTTGCGATTGCTTGTTATAATCTCGCGGTCTAGGGTGGCACGTCGCTTTTCCGAATTTTGACCGGATTTTTGTGGAGACACCGATGAGCTCGAAGCCGGAAGCAAAAAAAGCAGACATTTCACGAGAACTCTTGCGGCATGCGGTTGCGACGGTTGCGTACCGGGGCGGGAAAGCGATTCGCGGGGCGCCCGAGGAATTTGCGGCGTTCAAAGCGTCGGAGAAAACGCGGACGCCGGGACAGATTGTGGCGCATCTGGGCGATCTGTTTGATTGGGCGCTTTCGATGGCGAAGGGAAAGCAAGAATGGCACGATTCGCCGCCGCTCGCGTGGGATGCGGGCGCCACGCGATTTTTCGCTGCGCTCCAGACGTTTGACGAGTACCTGGCATCGGACGCGCCGCTCCACGCTTCCGTGGAAGGCTTGTTTCAGGGGCCGGTGGCGGACGCGCTGGCGCACGTAGGACAGATTGCGATGCTCCGCGGCATCGCCGGATCATCCATTCGCGCCGAGAATTATTTTAAGGCGGAGATCGTGATGGGCCGAGTGGGAGCGCAGCAAAGCCCGCCGAAACGGGAGTTTTGATTTGGAGCGAGTTCACGCTTTCGAGTAAAGGGCGGGATGTTCATTCGAGGCTGCCCTCAGGGGTTAAAACCCCTGACGCTTCGAACCGGTTCGGCACGGCTGAAGCCGTGCCCTGACGTAAGGCATGTTATGAGATAGCGTGCGGTCGCGGAGATAGCTTGCCGTCGCGAGCAGCTTGCCGCCGCGAGAGCCGGCTTGCCGTCGCGAGTGATGCGTGTCCGTCGCGAGAGCCGCCGCGCCGCGAATTCTGAGCCTTCGACCGCCGCTCACTTCCCTTTCGGCTTTCCGTAGAAGATCACTTTGCCGTTCACAACCACCGCGACGTAGCGGCCAGCCTCGAGAAATTGCATCACCTTTTTCCCGGCGCGCGCGAGTTGCGCCCAGCGCGATTTCGTTTTTGGATTTTGCTCGATTCCGCGAAGTTCCCTGCCCTCAAACGGAAACTCGATCTGCAGCAGACCGCTGCGCGAAGTGCGCCGCACGCGAAACTCCTGCCCGCCGAGTTCGATGCGCAGGGATTTCTCGACGAGGGCCTGGCGCCACACGGATTTCAACGCGTCTTCGAGTGTCATTCAGCTTGCAGTGTAACGCAGGAAATTGTCCTACGAGGAGCCGTTTGATGAGTCGAACGGTCGTGCGTGGGCGGTCGTGCTCGGCGAAGCCGCCGACGGCGAAAGTAAGCGGTCGCCGCGGCTACTAAGACGAAATCGAGAGAGAGCGCGCGCGTGCGCACCCTCGAATACAAGATAATAGCCGGGCGGCACCGGCTGAGGGACCCGAACCGCCCGGCATTTTCTCACCCATCTCCGCAGGGTCTGGGTAAGAACTTTTTATGCGGCGCTTTCGCCGTTCCGCATGAATTCGTATCGTTCGATCGCGGCTGCCACTCCCACTTCGCCTGAATGCTCGGGGCTGCTGCGCAGGACGCGGCCCAGGCAGCGAACGCGCACAGGGCCCGCCTGGGTCAGCTCGTGCGGCAAGGTCATAACAATTTCGACCGGTGCGCCGCTCTTCAACCCTTTAGGGAGATGGAAATAGAGACCTCGCGAGCTGACTTCCCGCGATTCCGTGTTGGCCTCGCCGACCACGCTTTCATCGGTCCAGCGGACCACCAGGGGCAAACGCATGAGAAAGCGGCGCGTTGCACGTCGTTCTTTCGATGACACAGGACACCTGCCTCTTAAGTTCCTGTCCAGACTAGGGGTTGTGGGCATTTAGACCAATAGAGCGAAAGCGTCAATTCGATAGGCCATTCTCGGTACGTAAGTACTAGGCGCGGGGCTACACGGCGGTTCAAACTGCCTCGATTTTAAAGGGTTTCCGAAATGGGGCTATTCCACGGAGGCATTTCGGAACGCGCGGAGAATCTCGGCCAGGGTCACGATTCCTTCGAGCTTGCTCAGGTCGGCGCGGCTTACCACCGGCACGGCGGGCCAATCCCCCACTGCGTGCAGCGCGTCCTCGAGCGATTGATCCCGAAACAGCACAGGCAGAGGCCCCCTCGGCTTGGCCTCGGCGGCCTTCGTGTTCAACGAGCCGTCCGCGGCAAGCCGCTGTAGCTCCTCGCGGTCGAGCAGTAGCCATTCGCCGGGATGCGCGCGCACAAGGATCGGCGCCTCGAGCTTGGCCTCGGCTCGGCGCGCCAGATCGCCGGCTGGTTCGTCGGGCAACGCCACCAGCACGCCATCGGTTGTCATGGCTACTTCCACCGTCAAGGCTACCTGTTCGCGCTGCTCTTCGATTGACGGCAGAACCAATCCATCCTGGCGCGCGAGCAGGTCAAACAGCGGAACTTTCTGATACTTGCGCGAGATGATGTACGCAACCAGGTTCGCGATCATGATCGGCAGGATCGCCGTATAACTGCCGGAGACTTCGATCACCATGAAGACCGACGTAATAGGTACCCGCAGAAAGCCCGCGAAAAATGTTCCCATCCCTACCAGCGCAAATGTGCCAACCGTCCCGGAAAGGCTCGGGAACAAATGATGCTCGATACTGCCAACCGCACCGCCCAGCATGGCGCCAATGAAGAGCGTGGGCGCAAACATCCCGCCCGGTGTGCCGCTCAGAAAAGAAATCCCCGTCGCAAGGATCTTCAGGGCGGCCAGCACCAGAAGTAATTTCCAGGTGAATTGGCCGTGCAACGCCTGGTCGATCACGTCGTATCCCGCGCCCATCACCTGCGGCAGCCGGATTCCGATGAACCCGATTACGAGCCCCGCAGCGGCGGGTTGTAAATATTGCGTCCAGCGCGGCCAGCGTTGAATCCGTGGCCGCGCGTAGGCCAGCCACTTCAGAAATAGTAAGGACGCACAGCCGCCAACGATTCCGAGGACGACATAGGCCAGAAGCTCCGCCGCACTCGCCACGCGGAACGGAGGTACACGAAACAGCGATTCGGAGCCCATAAACGATCGCATCGTGATTACGCTCGAAACCGCCGCGAGAACAATGGCGCCGAGTACTCCGGCGCTCCACGTCCCGATCACTTCTTCGATTACGAAAATCACCGAAGAAATCGGCGCGTTGAATGCCGCCGCCAGTCCTGCTGCTGCTCCCACGGGAGCGATGAGCCGAATCTTCTCCTGCGACAGGTTGAGCCGCCGGCCGAGATGCGAGGCGATTCCCGCCCCGATTTGCAGCGAGGGGTCCTCGGGGCCGAGCGATTGTCCGCTACCGATTCCCAGGGCGCAGACCAGGAATTTGCCCACCACCGTGTTAAACGGAATGTAACCGTTCGAGATGTACACGGCCGCTTTCGTCTGGTTCACTCCGCTTCCACGCGCCCCGGGAAATACGCGTATGACCAGTATTGCGACGACGATTCCGCCAATCGCCGGAACCACGAGAACGCGAGGAAATGACGGAGACATTGACGAGCCCAGAGAAACCAGGTGCACCCAATCGATCGCGATGCGAAAGCACACCACCGAGAGACCCGAGAAAATTCCAATCAGTACGGCGAGAATAAGAAAGAGTTGGTCTTCACGCAGCGCAAAGATGCGGTTACTCCAGGATCGCCAGGTGGCCCAGAGATTTCGAATCGATCCGGTTTCTCGAGAAACCGGCGGCGCTTCAGCCCCGGCGTTCACCGGCGCGATGTTCTCGTTCATCGCCCGTTCCCTCCGCGGCTCCGGCCCAGCTGCCACAGAGCGTAGTCCGGACCTTGCGGCTCTCCGCATCGCTCGCCGGCCAAGTCCTCCAGCTTGAACACCGACGACATTGCCGGCTCGATCCGCTCCGGGAACTTGCGCAGATTGCGCTCCGTCCAATCGCTTGCCATTCGATTCGTCGTCGCGAGCTCTTCTTGCAGAGCGGAATTCTCAGCGCCTGCAGCAGGCGTGCCATCGCTCCGGCGGATGCAATCGTTGGCACGCGCTTCCGCTCGCTCGAGGGCGATTGCCGTCCTTTTCACCTTTTCGTCGGTTGTAAGGCCGGAGAGAAATGGGCTCGCCGACAAAATGTCCCGACTGGTCGCGTACATCGCTGCGAGGTCGGGCTCGGCGCGTCTCTCGCGCGGCAGGCGGTCGAAATATTCCGCGGCACGCGAATATTGCGCGAGGTTGAACGCCGCCGTGGCGGCGCCGGCAAGCGCGTCTTCATCGTGCGGATCGTGCGCTAGCAAAGTCTGAAATTCTTGCAGCGCCCGGCTCCACATCCGGGTTCGTAACAGCAGACTTCCGGCAACTTTTTGTTCTGCGACGTCGTCGGGGCTCGTGTTATCGGCAAGTGCAATCACTTCTGACTCCGCCTGATTCGTCGCCTGGTTCGTCGCTGGATGGTCCAGCAGGTATTCGCAGAATTCCCTTCGAATCTGCCACCGCGTTGCAATCGGATCCGTGTCCCACTCTCCGTAGATCGCCGCGTGATAATAGCGAACCGCGTCCGGCATCGCCTTGGGCCCCGTGCGGGTGGCGATTCTGGCCAACTCGAGATTGATTTGCCCGCTCCCCGGCGATTCCGAAAGCAGATTCACCAGGTAGGCTCGCGCTTCTTCGTTTCGGCCCGTGCCTGCCAGCGCCTGAGCCAGGTGAAATTGAAAGTTCGCATTCGTCGGGTTGTAGATTAACGCATTGCGAAAATCAGTCAGCGCCGTCTGGGCGTCTCCGGATTGGAAGCTCGCTTGGCCTCGCGCAAACCATGCATCGCCCAATACGTGGTATTTCTTGTGGTACATGCGGGTGGCGAACGCGGTGAAAATAGTCCCGAGCAGCAGCAAGAGGACGGTCGTCAGCAATACGAGTTCTCGGGAATATTTCCTGGGACCGGCAGAGTGGGAGGTCAGGCTGGATGGAGACGCCATTACGTTCGTTGTTCCAAAAGATAGGATACCGCATCATTCGAACGAACGGTAAGCCGGCGAGAACTACGATCCGGCAGAAGAGGTCCAGCCTGTCACTCCTCATTTCAGCGGCTTGGCGCGAGCGGCCATCATCGGACTTGCCACCATGCAAAGACTACGCCGTCAGAGAATTCGAGTGTCGTAGTGATTCCGCGCGCGGAGTCAGGGGGCAGGTCAAGACGAAGTACCCCAAAACACCCACCCTTCGCGAAACCCGCGAAGCGCGGGCCACCCGCCTGTAGCTGCAAGTGAGACCGTTGCAAAAGCCGAGCGCCAGTCGCGACAGCTTGGCTCCGTAGCTGATCCGAACAATGGTCGACTGACAGCTGCCGAGTTTAGTCGGGAGAAGAGCCGACAATGTCATCTAACTCAGCCCCAACGGGCCACACCATACTCATTTGACTCTTATCATCACGGCAGGCGGAACATCGGCGCTCAGGACTCTCATCTTCTTTTCCAGAGTGTTTCCTTCTGCTGATCGGTGAAACCCGGCGGATCGAGTTCCGCCTTAAGCTGATATGGTGCCTTCTCGGTTGCGAGATTCAAAATCTTCCTCCCGACCGTAGACATCACCCCGTCGCAAAATCACACCAAACATTGGATTCAGTCAAAGTATCTACCACATTGAGTTGGTCCATCCTCAGGTCGGACGAACATCTCTGAAGAGGAATCTCGCGATTCTTCCGATCAACGATCTGTAAAGCATAGGAGACCAAGTTGGCTGCTGCGAGCGGTTTAGATCACGGAAGATA
The DNA here is from genome assembly GCA_963711875.1 of uncultured Acidobacteriota bacterium. Taxonomy (GTDB): domain Bacteria; phylum Acidobacteriota; class Terriglobia; order Acidiferrales; family UBA7541; genus Palsa-295. The sequence goes on along the minus strand of CAVQFW010000006.1, from coordinate 438,416 downwards.
TATCGCGGTACCTCACCTTTGTTCGTAACAAGAAACTTTACTCGCACCGTATCTCCCGGGGAATATACGAACTTGTCCGTGATGATTTGAAAGTCGATGCCGCCCTCGGAGCAACGATCTTGTTGTACCGCAGTTGGCATCCATGTGAAGAATAAGGAAAGCAACAGAAACGTAACCAACACGGATCTTACCAGCAACGGCCAGCGCCTTCATGATGGTGGCACCAGTGTACCCGGCAGCGGCGCACTTTGCGTCTCTACTTGCTTTGGCGTACAGTTCGCGATTGATCTTTTTTGCATCAGCGACATAATCAGAATCAATCGCTCACGTACTCCGTGGCGGTTGCTGTCCGCAACTTTCTTGACGCGCAGATTAGTACCATCAGTAAGTGTATGTACCGGAGCCGAACTAGCCGTTGCTCGTGATGGCGCGGCTTCTCGGCATCATAAGTGATCGTGTACGAGCCGTCGTTGAGCATGTTCCCATTATTATCGAAGCTGTAGCCGTCCGGCACGGTTCGTTAACGCCCCCGGAAGCTGAGAATGTTAGAGAATTCGTGGTGCGCGTAAGCGAGGGTACATCCAGACAGCATGCTTTGCGAAGTCCGATTCCCCGGAAGGACGCAGGCGTTCAGAGGTAGGTCAAGGTACTTGTCCGTTTTAATGTCGTTTTTCTTCGCTTTTATTTCGCTCCGTGGGCTCGCAGTTCGAGGCGCACGCAGAAAGCGCGGAAACAGGAAGCGATGGTCAGGCCTGATCGATCAAGCGGTGATGTATAGCGTAGAGCGCAAGCTCCAGGCGGTCGGAAACGCCCAGCTTGTCAAAGATGTTGTGCAAATGGTTCTTGACGGTCTGCTCGCTGATGAACAACTTCTCTCCGATTTCCCGGTTGCGGAAACCCTGCGCGACCAGCTGCACGATTTCCTTTTCGCGGTCGCTCAACAGCGGTTTTTCCCGGCGCTGGCCCGATTCGGCGGATTTCTTGAACGCGTCAATCACTTCCGCCGTCATGCGATTATCCAGCCAGATTTCGCCGTCGAACACTTTGCGAATGCTCTTCACCAGCAAATCGCTCGCCGACTGCTTCAGCACCACGCCGCGCGCGCCCAGGCGCATTGCGCGCACCACATCGCGATCGTCTTCTGCGGCGGTCAGTACGATCACGCGCGTCGGCATCGAATCGAAATTGATCTCCTCCAGCACGCCCAGCCCATCCTTCTCCGGCATGCGCAGGTCGAGCAATAAAATGTCCGGCTTGTACTTCGCCAGCATTTTGATGCACTCCACTCCGTTCGAAGCCTCTCCGACGATCTGAATTTCGTCGGCGGCTTCGAGAAGTTTGCGCAAGCCTTCTCGAAAGATGGCATGGTCGTCCGCCACCAGGATGCGAATCACCTGTTTTGCTTTCGTCATCTCAACTCAATGGGATTTCAACGGTTAGGCGTGCTCCGTGCCCGGGATTCGACTCCACCGTAAGCGTTCCCCCGACGCCTCTTGTTCGTTCTTTGATCGAAATTGGCCCGAGACGCAGACGATCGAGCTCTTCGCTTGTGTATCGCCCGGAAAAGCTGAAGCCTCGTCCGTTGTCGTCTATAACGAGGAAGACTTTCGCCTCGTCTTGTCCTAGTTTTACCACGACGTGACTCGCGTGCGCATGCTTTTTTACGTTATGTAGTGACTCTCTGTAAATCTGGAATAACTCTCTGCAAATACGGTCGGGAAGCGTCAAATTGCGATCCTCGATGAAGAGGTCCACTCCCATCCCCTGTTCATTGCGAAAACGCTCGGCGAACCCCACCATCAGCTCTCGCATGTCCGCGCTTTCCACTCGCAGGGGCCGAAGGTCCGTCACAAATCGCCTCAGTTCCTCGCTCTCCTGCTGGACCGTCTTCTGCAGGCTCGCCAGTTCCGTACTCGCCGTGCTGAATTGCTCCGAGGACTGGTCCGACTTCTGCCGCAGCACTCCCAGCTGAATATTCAGGCTCAGCAGCGTCTGCAGGATGCCGTCGTGCAGGTCGCGGGAGATACGGCTGCGCTCTGCTTCCACGGCTCGCGCCCGCAAATGGCGCAGCAGAAACACATTCTCGAGCGGCGGCCCCAGGTGCCGGACGATTTGCTCGAACCATCGCAGGTCGGCCTTCGAGAATCGCTTCGGCCCTCCGTTCGCTCCGTTGGGATTGACCAGCAGAACGCGCCCCGCCGGCCTGCCGCCCGCTTCGATCGTTACAGCCATCAAAGATCTGGCACCGAACTCATCCCGCGTCGAGGTCGGCGGCGCAGGCACATCCCGAAACGACCGGCCCGTGCGGCGATCCCAACCGAATCCTTCGCCTTTACCCTCCCGAAATTCCCAGCACAGCGTCACTTCCAACGAATCGGCCAGAAAAGTATCGGAGCGCGTGAGCGCCAGCATCTCCGGTGAATTCGGTTCACGTTCACTGGGGCGAACCTTCCACACAAACAGCCGCTCCAGGTCCTCCTCGCGGATCGCGAGGCAAGCCTGTTCGCAGTTGAACGCCACCGCGATTTCACCCAGCGCCTGACGGATCGATTCCGCCAGGCCACGGTCGAATTGAAGCAAGCGCGTCGCTTTTTCGAGAAACTGCTGCCGCGTCAGGTGCTCGCGTTCGCGCGCCCCCAGGTATCCCATCCCGAGTCCGGAAATCAGCGTTCCCGTCCCGATCATCAACCAGTGGAGCATGTTGTGCCAGCCGAAGGGTTCCGCGGCCGAGTTCGCCACGCGCGCGATAATTCCCACCGTCGCGACGCCCACAAGTATTAACGTCGTGCGTGTATTCCCGCGCGAGCTCAAAGCAAAAACAGAAAACAGCAGCAAAAACCAGAACGCCGACACCGACGGCGTGAGAAACAGGAACACTGCAAGCGCAATCGAGTCGGCCGTGAGCGGAATCCGAAAATGCCACTCGCTGAAAAACCGCTCGCCCAGCACCATTCCGAGCGCCACCGCCAAATAAATCGAAAGGAATATCACGGCGGCGCGTCGCGTAGGCTCCGGCGCCGTCTCGAGCAAGGCCACAAGCGCCAGCGCGACCAGGATGGCCCGCGCCAGCGTGACCTGGCGTTCAATATATAGGCGTTCAGCGCTATCGAGAGGCATCGTGGCGGGCGAGTTCTTAATCGAGTCCCCATTAAAGTCTAGCAACTCACAGGGGCGCCGCAACCCGATGTCGTCTTATGGTTATCGTCGCCCGCCCGATCCCGAGTCAAGCCGGCGTCGAAGCCGGCGCCGTCAGCGGCCGCGCCGCCCGAGTCCGCGCATGTCAGCGCGAAACTCCGTCACTCGCTGTTGACAGAGGGTGCATAATCATTCGACTGCATTCTGCATCACGCGAGGGACCGCCGGCTTGACGCAACGCTATACGCGAAGAGAAGCAGGCCGCATTTTAGGTGTCGCGCCGAGCCGTCTTCGCTATTGGGAACGCCTGCGGCTCGTTCTGCCCCGCGCTCGCTGGGGTGAACGGTTCTACAGCTTCGGTGATCTCGTCGCACTTCGAACCGTGAAGCGCCTCACCGACAGCCGAATCCCGGCGCGCCGCGTTCGTCTCGCCGTCTCGCTCACCGAGCAGCAATTTGGCGGCGCACCTCGTCCGCTGCACGAGCATTGCCTCCGCCAGCACGGTCGCGACGTACTCGTCACTCCGCCGGGCGCGCCCACGCCCTTCAATCCCCTTCGGCAGCAGTGGGTGTTCGCATTCGATTCGTCCGCTTCCTCGTCGAAGCTGCACGCTATGGTCGGCAGCACTCCCGAACAGCTCTTCGAATTGGCCCTCGATTGCGAGGCCACCACCGAGACGCTGCCCGAAGCGATCAAGATTTATCAGCGGGTAGTGGATCTTGCGCCGGATTGGATCGAAGCCCATATCAATCTCGGCGTTGCGTACTATCAGATCGGCCAGATTTCGGACGCTTCCGCGGCATTCCGCGCCGCCGTCGAACTCGATCCGCTCAACGGAATTTCACGCTACAACCTCGGCTGCACCCTCGAAGAACTCGGCGAAATCGACGAAGCGATCGAGCATCTTCGCCGCGCCGCGCGTGCGATGCCCGCTCACGCCGATGTTCACTTCAATCTCGCGCTCGCCCACGAAAAGCGCGGCGAGCGTCACTTCGCCCGCGAACAATGGCTCCTGTATCTCCGTTACGCTCCCGGTGGCCCCTGGGCTGAACAGGCTCGCGCCCGCCTGCAGCAGTACACCACGCGCCGCAAACGCACCGCCCCGATCCCCTTCCGCCGCCCGAATTCGGGCCCCCGCTAAAGTCCCAAGCCATAACAACCGAATGTGTAAGGTACGGGCTTACTACTTAGCGGTGCGTTCCATTGACCCCGCCCAATCGAAGGGGTAACTTCGAGAGAGTCCCGGCCGGAGGACGGCGTGACGGACCAGCCCGAATCAAATGGTGGTGGCGCAGAAAAGCGCCGCAGCACTCGCGTGCTGCATACCGCGCCGATTACCGTCAAGGGGACTGACGCCCTCGGCCAGGCCTTCCGCGAATCCACGAAAACCGTGATGGTCAACTGTTTCGGCTGCCTGTATCAATCGATTCGCTACCCTTCTCCGAATTCGCCCATCATGCTCGAAATCCGTCACGCCGCTTCGAAGCGTCCCCCCAGGGTTGTGCCTGCACGCGTGATCTGGGTGCAGCGGCCGCAAAGCTATCGCGCGCTCTATCATGTCGGGATCGAATTCGAAGTTCCCGGGAATGTGTGGGACATCGCGATGCCGCCCGAGGATTGGTTCCCATCGCCCGAGGATGAGGAGCTGGTGATTCCGGTTGCCGGCGAGGAAAACATCTCGAATCCGAATCAATTCGTCATCCGCGCTTCCGTGGTAGACAGCGAGAAACCCGCGCGAGCCGCAGAAACGCAAGTGAATCCCGCGCTCGCCTCCGCGCTTGCCACCGAGACGCTCTTTCTATCCGACGACAGCCAATTCGCCGCCGGCGAAAATCCCTTAACCAGCGAAGTGATTGCCTCCGCTCCCATCGCCGACGTAATGAAAATGGTCACGGCAGAAGCCATCCAGGAAGAAATCGCCCGCATCCGCGATTTCATCGACACGGAATTGCAAGACGCGATCGACAAGGCCGTCGATCGCTTGGTCGGCCGCATCATGCAGGCCGCATCCATGCAGCAAATCGCGTTGGAAGTTCCGCCACAGGCCGCCACATCTCGCCAGACGCCCGAATCGGCGATCGCTCCAACCGACCGGCCCGTTCCCTCGACCATCGACGATTCAGCCGCCCACGATTCAGCCGACGACTCGGCCACCGACGATCCGGCCACCGCAGCTCCGCTCACTGCCCGTCAGCGACGAGCCGCCAAACGCATGCGCAAAGCGCAGAAGCCGACTCCGTAGCCTGCTCCGAGCCCCCTCGATACCGAAGCCGCCGCGTGGTCATCGAGCGACTCAAACCCTTCGCGACGCGCACTCCTGCAGGTTCAACGCAAGCGTCACACGTGGTATCCTACTTTCAATGAGGTGAGCGTAGCTCAGCTGGTAGAGCATCGGTCTGTGGCACCGAGGGTCGCGGGTTCAAACCCCGTCGCTCACCCCAGTTTCTTCAACTAGATAGCCTTCCTGAATTGCTCCGGCTTTGCACAGTCACTGCACAGAGCCATCTCCGCTACTTCTGCTTCACAATCTGACTCGGCTCAGTCGTCGCAATTTCCGGCGTCCCTCGATAACTCGCGATCTTTCCCGTCACGCACACCCGCGCATTCCCATATTTCGTCTCGGGGGCACCAAATTTGGCGAGGTCCCTGCCCCAGATCAAGATCGTGAAAGCTTCCTTGCCGCAAACGGTCCGGGTCTTCAACATTTCATTTTTCTCGAACTTCAAAGCGACGTTGCTTTCCGTTCGTTTTCTCGCTCAGAAAACGCCAGAAGAATGAGATACGCCCCCATCGCTGCGGGGACGGCCGCAACGGGAAGTAACATCCACTTCCAACCGAATTGCAATGAACGTGCGAAATCATAGATTGTAGCTGCAATAAAAATGACGCCACTTCCTATTAGGATCGACCGCTGAGCAAGGGTTTTTGGACGCGAACCATTCGTTAACGATTGCGCAAGGAACGCCGCAATCGAATAGGCAGCGGTGGCGTAGAAAGGCGAAGTGATCGCCTCCTGGTCCGTACAGTGATTTACCGGCTGACAGCCCCATCCGAAATAGTGCGCTAGACGGGATTGACCGATCCCCGCCTGGAATTCCGGAGGCGTAATGGCAGGAGTCAGAGTTGGAATCGTCACGAACGCGTAACACAAAAATGCCAACGGCAAAATCCAAACCGAAAGCATCTCCCGCTGTCGAAGATGCACGACCAAGCAACCAGCCTAACATTGCTCCTAAAAATATTTGCACTGGAAAGTAGGGCGTGCCAACCAACCCAAAGGTAAAGACTCGTGGGGTATCGGATTGCGTCCGCCGAAAGAATCGAGAGCAGCAATTGAAAGCGGAGGCAGTCAAAATCGGTGCTGAGCGTAACGTAACCCACACTGCGATAACGTTGATGTTTCGACAAAAATAAGCCCGAGTTTAGTTTCTTGAATCATCGCTTTCAACTACTTGAGCGAAGCAGCTAGATTCTTCGGTTTCGTACCGTCGCCGTCAATTCATTCCCAGCCAAACATTTGACCGCTCGGATCGATCATACTTATCTCCGCCCTCCAGGCCATCAACTACCTCGCCGTTTGCGGGTGAGTCTAACACGGTGCGATCTCGAGTCTCGACGCAGAATCCGTTCGACCGCTCGCCCGCCGCTTCCAACGCCCACCTCTCTCCACCCTCGCACTCGCCCTTTCCTGCGGACCGCCGGCTTCCAGCCAGCTCTTCCACCCCACCCCTCACCACGGCCCCCTTGCACTTCACTATTTCTCGACTAATATGCGCAATGGCCTGAACGAACGTAAAAAAAAGCCGGGAAGCAATTTCGCCTCCCGGCCTCAATCATTAGCTCCTGTAAATACAATAGCTCCCGCAAGCACGCTCCGATTGAGTGGCTGCGCTCTTATTTACCGTTGTTCTTGTCGTGGTGAATTTCCTTGCTCGTTTTGTTCTGCTCCTTGTTTACCTGTTTTTTCTCCGCCGGAGTTAGCTTCCCTCCGTTGGCCTTGCGATCCTCGTGGACCTGATGATTGATGTGCTGCTCCTGTTTTTCCACTTTCGCTGTTTCGTGCGGAGTCATCTTCCCGCTCTCGACGCCGTTGCCAATGCGCCTCTGCTGGTTCTCCGCGCGCTCTCCCACCCGGCTCATCGCCGCATTCGTCGGCCGTCCGTGATTCTCAGACGCCCAATTCGACCGGTCCGCGCTGGCCGTATGTTCGTGGGCCGTCTGTTCGGACGTCGCTTCCACGTGCCGCTCATTCACTGCCGCACGCTCCGAAGCCGTCGGAACAGCCGATGTCCCGCCGGGCCCGCCGTTGAAGCTCGCGCGGCTCGTCACGGTGGTGTTGCTCACGACCGTTCGGTTGACGTACGTGTTGCGGACCACCGTCGTGTTCACATTCACCACCGCGGTGTTGTACGCGAAGTGTCCGCCGCGCCATTCACCGCCCACAAATCCCACTCCGCCATATCCGAATCCGTAATTCACGCCGCCGTAGAATCCCACGTGCGGCCCCCAGTATCCGCCATGCCATCCGTAAACGCCGCCGGCGTAGCCCCAATATCCGGGCGTCCACAAAAGGCCGACGCGCGGAGGAGCAACCCACACACCGGGCACCCAGTAATAGCCTGCGTCGCCGTAACCCCAGTAACCGGGCGTCCAGATGTAACCTTCCACCGGGCACGCGGGCTGAACGTAAACCGGCAACGCCGGCGGCCCCACATGCACCGAGACGCCCACTGCAATCTGCGCCGAAGCGGGAGACGCCATTGCCACAATCCCTAACGGTAAGAAGACAGCAAGAAATGCCACTCGAATGAAAGTAAGTTTATGCATTGCAAATTCCTCCCTGGACCGAAGTTGTTGATCCTCACGCGTTCCATCTGTGAATCGGAATCGGAAAATCAACATGGATCGACCCCTGCCGTATCTAACACCAAATTTCGGAAAATGTTGCGGCCCGGTCCGGAACGACTTCAGGTTCGTCTCGTGCCCACCTGACAAGTATGTGGTCTACGAAAAGGATGGAAATGCCAGGCTGCGAGGGTACTCTCAGGGTTAGTTAATCCCAGCGCAAATGCATCAGAAAAAATGGCTTACCGGAGGGTGCAATCGCTGCGCAGAGGCGAACCTGTACTGCTGAACACAATCACACCACGACCTTCGGACAGTGCGGGGCCACCGGAAATCCTTGCAGTTACTTCTTTTCGAGATTGGCGTTGAGATTGATTTCGCTGCCGGAAAGCGCCCGCATATTGCGCGTCCAATCCTGATAACCGGAAAGCCGCACGCTCACTTCGTGATTCCCCGCGGGCAATTCAAGCGTGGAGGGCGTCGAACCGACTAATTGTCCGTCGAGATAAATCTCCGCGCCCGCTGGATTCGACTGGATTGCAACTTTTGCGGGTGGTTGCCCGGATTGGTCGATCGACTTTAACTTTCCGCCTTCGAGCGCGATCACCATGTTGGGATACGTCAGCCAGGTCCGTCCCTCGAAGCTCATCTCGCGTTGCGGCGCTCCAATCGCGGCGATAATCTGATCCCGCGTCATCCCCGGTGCCAGCTGCGTCGGCGGGCTTGCGGGCCGCTCGGGTGCAGGCTGCGGCGCCGCGACCGGCGCAGGCGCCTGTACTGCCGCTACCGGCTGCGTCGCGACGGGAGCCAAAGCCTGAGGCGGCGGTGGAGGCGTGTTCACGCGTGCGAACCCCTCAGGCGCAAGCCACGGATCGATCTCGCGGAGAACGTCATCCTTATCCGCATTCGCGAGCGTTTGCGCGGCAAAATAAAACGTCAGCGCCGTCCACGCCCTGCCCGCACCCTTCGGGCCATTGACCATCCGCGACGAAAGCAGCGCAAACGTCACGCTGTCCGATACCACCGAAATATTGAACACGTAGAATCGTTCGCCGACGGGAATTTCATAGTCCTTGTTGCCGCGGTACAGCTTCGCATCCATTCCGTGAATCTCACTCGACGCGATCTCATTGCGATTGAACGACGCAAATAATCCTGGCCGCTGAATCACCACAATCGTTCCCGCGCGACGAATCGCCGTGTCCGACCCAATCCCCATAATTCCCCTGCCGACAACCGAAGGCTGGTAGGACTGAACGAGAATCTGTTCGAGGATGTCGCGCTGGTCTGAGTTTGCTGTTCCCTGCTGCCCCAAAATCGCCGAGGATAGGCACACGCTCAGCAGCAGTCCTGTGGAGATTCTTACCAAAGTAGTATTCCCATGTTTGAACATGGCAGGAAGTATAAGACCCCTCGCGCGCGGAGGCAAGACTCGTGAGACACGCTTCGCCTGTTTCAAAACGGCTTTCGGAAAGCGGCATCCCCGCGTTCAGCCATTCCCATTCGAAACTACTGTGCTCGCTCCTCGAAATTCTTCAATCCCCTCTCGATTTCACCGCGCGCCACGATGTAGGATAGCTCGGATGATTCGCGGAAGATTCGCCGCTTTGTTTCTACTCCTCTTGTTTGCGCCCGCTGGGGCAAAAGCCTGCGCCTGTTCGAAAGCGCCGCCGGGAATGTGTCCGGGCCTCCAGAAGGACGACGTTGTGTTCCTTGGCACGGTCACAGCCGTCGAAGCGCTGCCCGCCGACCCGAGCGCTCCCGCTACTTCTACGGTGGTCGCTCGATATCACTTTCGAATTGACGAACGGTTCGCCGGCGACCCCGTCACCGAAATCGACATCTTCTCCGGCGGCGAAGACGGCGATTGCGCCTATCGCTTCAAACAAGGCGAGCAGTACGTCGTCTTCCCCGACAAGGCCGATGATGGCCGCCTGTTTGCCACCATCTGCAGCGCCACTCGCCCCTCCTCCGAGGGCCGCGCCCTGCTTCCGCAGCTCCGCTCCATGCGCAACGGCAACCGCGTCGCTTCCGTTTTCGGCGTTTTGCGGCGCTCGAATCCTCCGATGCTCGCGCCGCCTGACGATCCCGACGATCCCCTGCCCAACATCAAACTAAAGCTTCGCTCGAAGGACGATCGCTTCGCCACCAGCTCCGACGCCAACGGCGTCTACACGTTCTTCGATGTTCACGCCGGTCAATACCAGTTCACCGCGAATCTTCCCGTGCGGATGGAGCTCACCCAGAAAACGCTGAACGGCCCGCTCCCGACTTTCAAGATTCCGAACGGCGCTTGTTACGAGTACAACGTGGACGCGCTCCCGACCGGCCGCATTCACGGCAGCGTCCGCGGTCCCGACGGCAAGCCGCTCGCAAACGCGTCGGTGGAACTTTACCGCGCCGGTGCGTACGACAATGCGCGCCCCGGTCTATGGGGTTTTCAAGGGCCCAAAGGCACTTTCGAATTCGATCACGTCGGGCCGGGCGAATACGTCCTGGTTTTCAATCGCATGAATCGCAAGGACCCGAATTCTCCCTTCCCTCGCTCTTTCTATCCCGGCGCGCCGGAGCTTTCGAGCTCGACCCTCGTCAGCCTCAAAGATGGCGAGCAGCTCCTCAGCGCCGATATCCAATTGAATAAGGAAGACGGCTACCCGGCTCGCGAGATTCGCGTGAAACTGAAGTGGAAAAGTGCGCGGCCGCCTGGAGAGGTTTACGTCACCGCGAAGACGGACGACGGCGAAAATCCCGCGGCAAGGAAACTCGACGAAGGCTTATACGCGTTCACCCTGCTCGAATCCGCAAAATACTCGATTTCTGCCACCGAGGATCTCGATCCTTCGCGGCGCAACACACATCGTGGCCCCGAGAGCGCCTGTGAAGATCCGGAACGCTGGGACGCTCCCGCCGTCATCGTGGACGGATCGGATTCAGAAACGAAGGAAATCACGCTGACGCTGGCGCCGCCCGAATGCCCGGCCGCGCAGCCCTAGAGTCGTTCGTTCCGCCCCGCGTCGCGACTTTCCCGCCACTCCCTCACTCCGCGGCTTTCGGCTCCGGAGGACTCGCCGGGCCCTCGCCCTTCACGTAGTGCGCGAACCAGAAAATATACCGTTCGTAGAGATCCTTGATGAACGAAGGCCGCACGAAATCGTGATACTCGCCCGGATACACCACGAGCATCGTCGGCACTCCGATCCGCCTCAAGGTTTGATACAACAGCTCGCTATTGGCGATGGGAATGTTCCAATCCACGTCTCCACCCATCACCAGCGTGGGCGTTGTTATTTCCTTCACGCGATAAAACGGCGACATCCTCTCCCACTGCGCGCGATTTTCCCACGGCAGTCCCAGCTCATACTCCCAATGCCGCGAATAGAGATCCGTTCCGTAATTCATGACATAGAGAAATTCGCCGGCATTGGAAACCGCACCTTTAAATCGGTGCGTTTGAGTGATGATGAAATTTGTCGAGATGGCCCCGTAGGAATGCCCGCCCACTCCCAGCCGCTCTGGATCGGCGATTCCCGCGGCGAGAGCGTAATCCACGGCCGCCATGTCGTCCTCGTAATCCTTGTGACCCCAATCAGCAAAGATCGCTTTGCAGAAATCTTCGCCATAACCGGAAGACCCTCGCGGATTCGGCTGCACGACCACGAAACCGTTCGCCGCCAGGATCTGCGCGCGGAAATCAAATTCGGCTTGATGACTGAGCGTCGGGCCGCCGTGCAACCACAAAATCGTCGGATACTTCACGCCCGCTTTGTAGCCAGGCGGCTTGATCAGGTAGGCGCCGACGCGCGTTCCGTCCTTGCTCTTGAACTGCACGTAGTCCACCGCGCCAAGTTCGATTCCCGCCATCGTTCCATCATTCACTTTCGTCAACCGCCGCAAACCGCCGTCGGTCGCCGCGCCTGCCGGCAGGACGTACACTTCCTCGGGCGTGTTCGGGCTGGTGATCGCCGCTGCCACCGTTCCGTCGTTGCTCAGCCAGTACGATTCCACTTTCCGGCGGCCGCCGATCGGGCGCGTAATTTCTCCTCCGCCTGCCGGAATTCGCAGGAGATTCTGCGTGCCTTCGTCTTCCGCGAGGAAGTAGATCCATTTCCCATCGGGAGAAAAATGCGGCACGCTCACCTGGCGATCCAGACTCTTCGTCAGGATTTTCACCTCGCCGCCACCCGCGGGAACAATCGCGAGATGATACGTCGCATACCAGAACAGCTTCTCGTCGAGCTGCGTGGTAAACGCGATCCACTTCCCGTCAGGAGACCATGCCGGCGTCGCTGCCTCTCCGGGGCTCTTGGCCACCTCCACGAGCGACTTCCCTTGATCTTTGTTATCCGCGGCCACCGTCCACACCGACGTGCTGAAATTGCTGTCGGGTTCTGCGGTTCGATTGCTGCTGAATGCGATCGACTTCCCGTCGGGTGACCAGGCGGGCTCCGTGTCGTCGTAGTCGCCCGAAGTGATCTGCGTCGTATTGCCGTCGGCAAGATTGAATACGTAGAGATGAGTGCGGCGACGGTCCAGATAGCCGATTTCGTCTTCCTTGAAGTGCAGGCGATCGATCACCCACGGACGCGTTCTCGTTTTTTCCTTGTCGTCGTCCTCCGCCTTGCCCTTGTTTCCTTTTTTGGCGGCATCAAGTTCCTCCGGCGAAGGATCCTGCAGCACCAATACGAGCCGGTCTCCCGCAGGTGACCAAACGAATGATTCCACATCCTGAATCGCGTTCGTCAGCTGCTCTGCTTCCCCGCCCTCGCGACGGAGCAGCCATACCTGCTTCTTTTCGCTGCCGCGTTCGCTCAAATAGCCGAGATACTTTCCATCGGGACTCCAGCGCGGACGCGTTGCATTGCTGCTCTCCGAGGTGAGCGCAATCGCTTCGCCACCGGACGCCGCCACCATCCAGATTCGCTTTTTGTCTTTGTCGTCTTTCAGGTCGTGAGTCGTCACCACGTACGCGACCCACTTTCCGTCCGGACTGATTTGCGCGGCCTCCACATCCTTGATCCGAAAGTAATCGTCCACGCTCAGATTCCGCCCGTGGGACGGCGGTGCCGGAGGCGTTCCGGTCGCTGGTGAACTCTGTGCAAGCGACGAAATCGGGGGCACAAGGAAGAAAATAAATAGCATGATGCGAATGCGGGCCGTCATGATGGGTCGAGTCTCCAGGAAATTTCTAGCCTGCGTGCGGCCGCGCAGTATAACAAAGCTGCCGCACTTCCGGCGCTCTCTCGAGCGCCACCCACAAAAAAGAAACGGGCAGGACGAATGCCCTGCCCGCTTCAGTAAAACCCAATCTTGCGGAGATGGGTGCGATTGCCCGGCGTGCTATTGTTCGGCGTGCGCCCGTTTCGCGTACGCTTGCCCGGCGTGCGCTCGTGTGGCCCAGGCGCCGTTCCGGCGCCCTTGCAACCCCTTGCGAAAAGCACTTTGTCATTAATCTGCCCGTTTGTCCAGAAGCCGGTTGGCCCCGCCCGCGAGATTCGCTTCGTTGACAAGGCGGCAATCGCAATTTACGCTCAGTGCCGCGTATGGCCCCGCCAAAGAGTTCGCCCTCGCCGTTCACGATCCGCAATCATCCGCACCTCTACGAAATTAACACCTGGACGTGGCTCGACGAGCTTTCGGCTCGCTTCGGGCGCCCCATCACTCTCGCGGAAGTGCCCGACTCTGAATGGGACGCGCTCGCTCAGCGCGGATTCAATATCGTGTGGCTCATGGGCGTCTGGCTGCGAAGCCCCGAGTCGCGGCGCATCATGCTGGAAGACGCGGGCAATTGCGCGACATACGACGCTGCGCTTCCCGGATGGACGCCGGACGCTGTGATCGCGTCGCCCTACTCGGTCCGAGATTACTCGCCCGATCCGCGCGTCGGCACGTGGGCGTCGCTCGATCGGGTGCGCGACAAGCTGCACGCTCGCGGAATAGCGCTCTTCCTTGATTTTGTCGGCAATCACACCGCGCTCGATCACGCCTGGACCCGCGAGCATCCTGAATTCTACGTGCAAGGCACGCCGCAGCAGTACGAGCAAAGCCCCTCTTCGTTCTTCCGGGTCGGGACGCCAGCCGGCACAAAATACCTCGCGCTCGGAAAGGATCCTTACTTCCCGCCGTGGAAAGAAGTGGCGCAGCTGAATCATTTCAATCCCGCGATGCGCGTGGCGCAGCTTGCCGACCTGCGAACCATCGCCGAGCATTGCGATGGCCTGCGTTGCGATATGGCAATGCTCCTTCTCAACGACATCTTTGCGAACGTCTGGTCGCCTTTCCTCGCCGGCTTCGCGCGGCCTCAGACCGAGTTCTGGTCGGATGCGCATGCGGCTCTTCCCAATCTCGTGTTGCTCGCCGAAGCTTACTGGGGGACCGAAGGCCGGCTTCTCGAACTTGGCTTTTCCTACGCGTACGACAAAGCGATCTACGACGCGGTGCGCGACGCGAATCCCACCGGCGTTCGCAATTGCCTGGGCGCTTCGATCGAATATCAAAATCATCTCGCGCGCTTCCTCGAGAATCATGACGAAGATCGCTGCGGCGCTGTTTTCCCGGGCGGGCGATTGGTTGCGGCTGGCACGCTGATGGGCACGCTTCCCGGAATGCGCTTCTACTATCAGGGCGAGCTCGAAGGCCGCAAAGTCCGCCTGCCCATCACGTTGCGCGCGGCGCGCGAGGAAGCGCCCGACGCGTTCACGAGCGCCTTCTTCCAAAAGATTCTGCGGGTAACGAACGAAGAAGTTTTTCACTCCGGACGCTGGTCGCTCCTGCCCGTGGTTTCCGAGGGCGACGACACCTCGTGGAATTTAGCCGTCTACGAATGGCGAAGCGAGAAAGCCTGGAAAATGATTGTGGTGAACGTGGCGGGCACGGCTTCGCAAGGACGAGTGAAACTGGCCGACCGCATCGCTGCCGCGGGGCAATTCGATTTCTACGATGAGCTGAACGATGTGCACTACGCGCGCAGCGGCGACGAGCTTCACAACGTCGGACTTTTCGTGCGGCGCGAGGCGTTCGGCGCTCACCTTTTCAGCATCACGCCCGCTTGAAAAAACTCTTCATTTCGTTCGCGCGGGGCTCGAATTGCGGACAAAACGCTGTCCGCGACAAACCCCTTTAACACTAGATTAGAACACGCCTCGCTAGACCAGCATCGTCGCCGCCCCTCGAACTGCGGGAGCAGCCGGGACAGCGCGTGCCTACTGCACCGTGAAATCTACCGGCGGGGCTACTACTGTGGTGCCGTTTACCGTCGCCGTGATCGTCAGCACGTAATTGCCCGGGGGCGTGGCGCCGCTTGGGCCTTTTGGCAGGCTGCTGCATGCTGCGCCACCGAGCGCGAACAGCACCAACACCGCGAACGATACCGCCATCCTCGGGCTGCGGCGATACATCCAGACGACTCCGCCGAGCGCCAAGCTTAGCAGCAGCAGGCCCATGCCTCCGGGGAATCCGCCGGGGTTCTGCCCGAGCGGGACCGTGGCGGCGGTGCAGAACGTATTGATCACGATCGCTTCTTGCGTCGGGCCGCCGGGCGACAACGTGACCGAGCTTGGATTCGGGACGCAGGTAATCGAAGGAGCCGGCTGGCCGTCGGCACCGGTGACTGTGCAGCCGAACGTGACGGTCCCGCTGAATCCGGGTGTTGCCGTCAGCACGATTCCGACTGCCAGTTTTCCTCCGGGCGGCACTGGTGGAATCACTCCGCCGGGCGGAGGCGTGACGGAGATCTTGATGGGTGAGTTTGTGGTGGTGAGCGTCGTCGAACCCGTCACGTCATTGAGCGTGGCGGAGATCGTGGAGCTCAAATCCGCGGTCGGTCCGGTGGATGCGAGACCGGCAGCATTGATGGACGCTGCATCGCCATTTGACGAAGCCCACGTGACGGTGGCGGTGATGTCCTTCGTGCTGTTGTCCGAGTAAGTTCCCGTAGCGGTGAACTGCTGCGTGGAATTAATCGCCACGGTCGGATTCGCGGGTGTGACTGCGATTGATTTCAGAGTGGGCGCGTTGAGAGTGAAGGTTGCGATGATGGTCGTTGCAACGGCCGGCATCGTGAAGGTGCACGTTGGGCTCGTGGTGTTCGGGCACGGCGCGCTCCAACTCGTGAACGCCGAGTTCGCTCCGAATGTTGCGGTAAGGGTGAGCTGCGTTGCGGCAGTCACGTTTGCAGTGCAGCCATTGGCAGAGCCGCTGGTGCAGTTGATTCCCGCGCCGGTGACTGTGCCCGCGCCGGTACCCTGGATCTGGACGGTGAGGAGGGGCGCGGCCACCGCGGTCACGTTGATCGCGCCGGATGTTCCGGTGATGGACGGCGTTTGCGTGTCGGTTGCCGTGATGGTCTGACTGCCGGCGGTATTCAAGGTTGCGGAGAAGGTGCCCACGCCGCCAGTGAGCGTCGAGTTCGGGGGCAGAGTGGCTTGCCCATCCGTGCTCGTGAAATGCACGGTGCCCGCGTAACTCGTCACTGTGTCGTTGCCTGCGTCCTTCGCCGTCACCGTGAAAGTGAACGCCGTGCCTGCCGTGGCCGCCGAGGGAGCCGAAACCACGAAGTGCGTGGCTGCCGCGCCCGTTACGGTGAGGACAGTCGAGCCGCTGATGGCGCCGGCAGTCGCGGTGATGGTGGTAGTGCCTGGAGAATCATCGGCAAAACCTTTGCTGCCGGCGTCATTGGTAATCGTGGCAACAGCGGTATTCGACGAACTCCAGATGACGGAGGCAAGCGTCTCGGGGCCGCCGCTGGTGAACGTGCCGGTAGCGACGAAGCGCTGGAACGGCCCGACTGGAATCGAAGGATTTGACGGCGAGAGCGTAATCGCATTGAGCCCCGGCGGGGTCATGGTCGCGGGAGTGTAAAGCTCCGCGCTGCCGAGAATCGCTCCCGTGCACTGATTGAAGTTGCAGCTGAGGTTATCTCCGCCTGCAACGAGTACCTTTCCGTTGGTAAGCAGCGTTGAAGTATGGTCATCGCGAGAGGTGTTCATCTGCCCCGTTTCCGCAAAGGTGCCGGAAGCCGGGTCGTACAGCTCCGCGCTGGGCACTGCGACGAACGTGTTCTGGCCGCGATAGATGTAGCCTCCTGAGATCAAGACCATTCCATTCGTCAGGAGCGACGCGGCGTCGAAGACGCGGGTCGTTGTCATATTGCCCGTGGCAGCGAACGTGCCGGCCGTCGGGTTGTAGAGTTCGGCCGAAGCCAGCGAGTTCAATGCGTTGTCAAAACCTCCCGCTAGCAGCACCATTCCGCTATTCAATAGCGTCGCTGTGTGAGAGTTCCGGACGGCGGTCAAGTTGCCGGTGGCGGCAAATGTTCCCGTGCCCGGGTTATAAATTTCGGCAGTGCCGAGAGTTCCGCCGGCGCCCGAGCCTCCGGCGACCAGCACCGTACCGTCGTTCAGAAGCGTCGCAGTGCAAAATTGACGCACGGCGATCATGCTTCCCGTGGCCGTGAACGTCCCCGTCGCGGGATTGTAGAGTTCCGCACTCGAAAGTGTGGTGCCGGATGCGTTGGCGCCGCCGGCAATCAACACCATTCCATTCGCGAGCAGCGTCGCCGTGTGGCCGGCTCGAGCGGTGGTCATATTGCCGGTCGCGGCAAAAGTCCCAGTGGCAGGATTGAACAGCTCGGCGCTAGCCAATTCCGAGCCTTGACTCGTTAGCGAGCCGAAGCCTCCCGCAAGCAACACCATTCCGTTGGGCAGAAGCGTCGCTGTATGCCCCTGTCGCGCGGTCGTCATGCTGCCGGTGGCTGTGAACGTCCCGCTGGCAGGATTGAATAGCTCGGCGCTGGATAAGACAGCGGTAGCAGTCCCGCCTGCCGCGAGCAAGACCGTCCCGTTGTTCAGAAGCGTAGCCGTGGACAGTGTGCGCGCCACGTTTAAATTGCCAGTCAAGACAAAACCGATAGGCGGCGCGACAGTGAGAATGCCCGTGCCCACCACGGACCCGGACGTAGCCGTAATCACCGTGGTGCCGTTGCCCACCGCCGTCGCCAATCCTTGCGTACCGGCTGTGTTGCTGATCGTTGCTACCCCCGGCAATGACGAAACCCAGGCCGCAGTAGCGGTCAGGTTTTGAGTCGAGCCGTCCGAAAATGTGCCGGTCGCGGTGAATTGCTGCGTCTGCGCCGCAGCGATCGTGGCTGAAAGCGGAGTCACGGCGATGGAAGTGAGGGTTGGGCCCGATCCTCCGATGGTGGTGGTTACGCTCGAAGAATTGGTAGTCGTATTTGTGTTGTTGTCCGCTGTCACAGTGGCGGTGTTCGTAAGGCTTCCGGACGCGGGCAAGTTCACGCTGTACATGATCGTGATACTGCCGCCGTTTGCCAGCGTGGCGAACCCGCAACCTACCGTTGACTGGCCCGAGTCAACGTTCCTCGAGACAATACAGCCCGTCGGGGGCGCAATGATGTGAGGAATGCCGAGCGGCAACGGGAGGGGGTCGGTCATCCCGACGTTCGCGGCAGCCTGAGGTCCGTTGTTCGTAATGACGATCGTGTAAGTCGCGCTGGAATTCGCGGGCGCCGTCGCGGGCCCCGATTTCAAGATCGAGAGATTCGCTCCGGCAGCCACCACGCCAATCTGCTGGGACACTCCCGTAATCGCCGCAGTCACCGTATCTGTCGCGGTGATGGTTTCGCTCGCGACGGTATTCAAAGTGGCGGAGAACGTCCCGACTCCGCTCGCCAGTATCGCGTTCGCAGGCAGAACGGCGTTTGCATCGCTGCTCGTGAAATGCACAGTGCCGGTGTAACCGGTAGCGGTTGCGTTTGTTGCGGTGAGCGCCGTCACCGTGAAGTTGAACGCCGTACCAGCAGTGGCTGTAGCGGGAGCGGCTACCGAGAAGTGAGTGGCGAGCGCAGCACCTACGTTAATTGTTCCCGAGGTTCCGGTGATCGAGGCGGTCACAGTGTCGGTGGCCGTGATCGTCTGATTGCCGGCGGTCTTGAGCGTGGCCGAGAATGTGCCAACTCCGCTTGCGAATCCGGAATTTGCCGGCAGCACCGCTTGTCCGTCGGTGCTCGTGAAATGGACGGTTCCCGCGTACGTGGTCGCGGTGTTATTCGAAGCATCGAGCGCCGTCACAGTGAAGTTGAAAGCGGTTCCGCTCGTCGCCGAGGCCGGAGCCGCGACTGCGAAATGCGTCGCAGCACCCGCGCTGATCGCGATCGTTCCCGAAGTTCCCGTGATGGAGGCCGTCACGGTGTCCGTCGCCGTAATCGTCTGATTGCCCGCGGTCTTGAGCGTGGCGGAGAGTGTGCCGGTTCCATTTGTCAGCGCGATGTTTGCAGGCAGGACGGCCGCCCCGTCGCTGCTTGTGAAGTGTACGGTTCCCCCGTAACTCGTCACCGTCGCGTTTGTCGCGTCGAGCGCGGTCACGGTGAAGGAGAACGGCGTACCCGCGGTCGCGGTCGCCGGTGCCGTCACGGAAAAGTGGGTCGCCGTCGCCGGCGGAGCCACGACGATCGCTCCCGTCGTCCCGGTGATCGAGGCCGTCACGGTGTCAGTGGCTGTGACGGTCTCCGAGCCATTCGTCTTCAGGTTCACCGAAAACGTTCCGACTCCGCCTGTGAGCGTTGCATTCGCGGGGAGAACGGCCAGCGGGTCGGAGCTGGTGAAGTGCACCGTTCCGCCATAGCCCGTCACAGTCGTGTTCGTCGCATCGAGCGCCGTGACGGTAATCGTGAACGCAGTTCCGTTGGTGGCCGTCCCAGGCGCCGTCACCGAAAAATGAGTAGCCGACGGGCCATTCACAGTGGTGTTGGTGGTGGCCGAATTGTCGGATGAGATGGGATCGGGCGTGCTCGAGTTGACGTTGGCGGTGTTGGTGAGCGTGCCAGTGAGAACGGGCGTGACGACGATGGTGATCGTCGCGCTGGCCCCATTTGCAAGCGTGCCGATATTGCACGTGCGGATCGCACCGCCCGTGCACGTTCCTTGCGTACTCGTCGCCGATACCACACTCGCTCCCGCCGGAAATGCGTCCGTCATCGCGACATTGTCCGCGGTGAGCAAGCCATTGTTCTTCACGACGATCGTGTAGGTGAGCGGCGAATTCAGAGTCGCGGGACTGGGCGAAGCGCTCATCGTCAATTGCACATCCGCGCCGCCCGATTGCGGCTGCCCGAAGACAGCGAGGCCGCCTTCGAATCCGTTGAATGCGTTCAGAGTGAGGCTGACGCCCGTCGAGAACTGCGTAATGATCGCGCCGGTATTCATGTTGATGCGGAACATCGTTCCGTTCACGTCTTCCAGTGTCCAGAAGCTCACGCCGTCGGGATCGAGATTCACGGAGTGATAGACGCCGGTTCCGGCGCGGTAAGTGTTGATGACAGTGCCGCCCTGGCTGAGCCGCACGATGCGGTCGCCGTCGGCGACGAACACCGTCTTGTCCGCAGCTTCGCGGAGACTGAACGCGGCGGGCCCGGGAAGATTCATCGCAAAATCGGGGTGATAGATATTGTCGAGAACGTCGAAAGATTTAACGATGTTTCCCGCGGTTGTATAGAGCATCGTGCTGTTGTCGTCGAGCAGTTCGATCCACTGCATCGGACCAGTATCGTCCGGCGGGAAAAATTCCTGGCTCGCGGGTCCGCCCGCAGCCGGGAACTTCAACAAGGATTGGCGGTCCGCCGCCTGGGCCACATATACGTCTCCCGTGGGCGAAACAACCACCGACTGCGGGTTCGACTCGTAGCCATTTCCAAACGGCCCGGTGCCAAACGTAGTGGGCCCGGAGCCGTCGCTTCCGAATCGCTCGACTGTTCCGGTGTTGTTCGCCAGGATCGCCGTGGGGTTCGCAGCGTAGAGATTTCCGTTCGAGTCGAACGCGATTCCCCCGATATTGCCGCCGATATTTCCCGAGCCGAGCACCTGCACGAGCGTGCCAGTGGGGCTGTACACGAAGATCATTCCGCCGGCAGCTCCCGCGAACACTTGCCCCTGCGCGAACGGCTGCGGGGGAACGCTGAAAACCGCCGTCGTCGTCACGCCCACTACCGGAAACGTCTGGCACGTGTTCGTTCCCAACGTGCCGCAGAATCCGAGCCAACCTGCAAACGTAGAGTTCGGCGCAGCACTCGGCGTCGCAGTGAGCGTCACCGGCCCGGTCGGGGGAAAATTGGCGGTGCACGTTCCGGAAGCCACGGTGCCGTTGTACGTGCAATTGATCCCGGTGGGACTGCTGGTGATCGTTCCCGAACCGTTGCCGATCGCAGAGACGGTTACGGGCACGTTGCCCCCGGTGGCGGTGGTGAACGTCGCCGTCACGTTCTGCGCTTGCGTCATGGAAACTGTGCAATCCGCGGTTCCGCTGCATCCGGCGCCGCTCCATCCCGCGAAAGCGAAGCCCGATGTGGCAGGAGAGGCGCTCAGAGTCACTTGTAAATTCTGCGCGAAGCCGGCGGAGCAGACTTGCGCGGGAGATACGCCGCAGGAAATTCCGCTGGGCGTGCTGAACACGAATCCGTCCGCGTCGGGAGTCACGGTCACGTTCAGCGTCTCAGACGTATTCGTCGCGGTCCCCGAGAGCGTGAAATTGAAACTGGGATTCGCAGGATCGTTCGTCGTCAGCGTCAGAGCGCCGGTAATCGTTCCGGTGGGGCCGCCCGCGAGCGGCGCGAATGCGACGTCTATAGTCCCGGATTCTCCGGGAGGAATCACGACGATGCAGGGATTGGCGCAGGTGCCGAATTGCACTTGAAACGCGGAGCCGGGAGCCGGCGACGTAATCGTCAAAATCAGATCGTCCAGACCGCTATTTGTGAAGAAAATGTCCTGGGTCGGCGCGTTGAACACCAGGGTGCCGTTGAGGGTAGGCGGAAAAGCGGTGAATGTGCCCGATTCCGCCGCGACTGGAAGCAGATTTACCTTTCGAATGCGCTGAAATCCGTCCGCGATATAAAGATTGTGCGACTTGTCGATCGCTGTCCCGAGATTTCCGATCAAAGCTTTCGTCGAGGGGCCGCCGTCGCCCGAAAATCCGCCGGCGAGATTTTCGATATCTCCCGCCACGGTGATGATGGACTGGTCCTGCGCGTCCACGCGGCGCACCACATTGTCAATCCCGCCGCCGATATACAAATTTCCGCTGGAATCGAGCGTGACCTGTTGCGGCATCGTCATGCTGGCCTCGAAGGCCGAACCACCGTCGCCGCCGAATCCGGGCGTGCCATTGAACGCGTACGTCGTAATGTTGCCGCCATCCGCACCCACTTCGCGGATGCGGTTGTTGTTCGAGTCCGCGAAGAAGAGGTTTCCCTGGCTGTCCACGGCCATCCCGAAGGGGGCGTTCAGGTTCGCCAGCGTGGGGTCGCCGTTATCGCCGGAGTAGCCCGCGGTTCCGGTACCCGCGTAATTGTTGATCAGGCCTTGCGGGGTCACCACGCGGATGCGATTCAGCGCCACGTCAGAAATATAAATATTCCCGAGCGAATCCACGGCCACGCCCGCGGGCTGTAGCAGGCTCGCGCTCGTCGCTTGTGTGCCGTCGCCGCACGCCGGCGGCACCACCGCATTGCCGGGTTCTCCGCAGCGGAGGCCGTTGCCGGCGACCGTCGAAATGATTCCATTCGCAGCGATTTTGCGAACCACAGCAGCGCGGAAGTCGACGATGTAGAAGTTTCCCGAGCCGTCCATCGTGATCCCGAAACCATCTATGAAAGCCGCATTCACCGCCTGGCCGCCGTCGCCATTCGACGAAGCGCGCTTCCCTCGCGCGCCGGTTCCGGCGAACGTCGAAATATTGTGAGTCGTCGCGTCCACGCGCCGCACTCGTTCGCCATACTGTTCGAGGATGAATAGGTTGCCCGAACCGTCCACCACGAGACTGTTCGGCAGTCCGAGGTTCGCGCTTGTGGCCGGTCCTCCATCGCCTCCCGATGCGCCGCCGGCAAAATTTGAAATGATTCCGCCGCTTACCACGCGGATGCGCTGGTCGCCCAGATCGGCAATCAACAATTTGTTTGTATTGTCGAGAAAAGCGCTCGCCGGATGATTCAGCGAAGCGGCTGTGGCCGCTGCGCCATCGCCGCAAGCAGATGCGGGATTCAAACAGAGCGTTCCGTTTCCTGCCACGGTCGAAATGGTGTGGGTGCCCGCGGCGGCTACAAATCGGATGCGGTCATTCGACTGGTCCGCAATGTAAAGGTTGCCGTTGCCGTCGAGGAAAATGCCGAAGGGACCGTTGAGTCCGGCGGAAGCGGCCGGGCCGCCGTCGCCACCGAATGTTCCGCGCAGCGCGGGACTGCCGGCATACGTGGTGATGACCAGAGTCTGCGCGTTCACCAAGCGGATCACCGAATCGTTTCCGTCGGCGATGTAGAGATTGCCGCTGCCGTCGATCGCGAGGCCCACGGGAGAATTCAACTGCGCATTTTTGGCCGGGCCGCCGTCGCCGTTCGCATTTCCCGGCGTGCCCGGTAGCCCATTTCCCGCGTACGTGCTGATGAATTGCGTCTGCGCATCGACGCGGCGAATCACGTTGTTACCGGAATCCGAAATAAACAGGTTTCCATTCGTGTCCACGGCGACTTCCAAGGGTTGATTCAATCGCGCCAGAGTCGCAAGGCCTCCATCTCCGCTGTAGCCGCCGATGAAGGGATCCTCGGAACCGGCCACCGTGGTGATGATGTGGGTATTCACGTCTACGCGCCGGATACGATTGTTCATGCTATCGGCGATGAAGAGGTTGCCGTTGGCGTCGAGCGCGAGGCCCGCAGGTCCGGTCAATTGCGCCGAAGAAGCCGGGCCGCCGTCTCCGCCCACGCCAAAAATTCCGCTTCCGGCGTAGATGCTCAACGCGCCCGTCGTGTCCACTTTGTACACGACGCACTGGACGGGATCGGAAAAGTAGGTGTTGCCCAGCGCATCGCGGACAGCATCCGGCGGCTGCGTCAGCGTCCAGGTGTTGGCGGCGCCGGAATTCGTGCCGCCTCCAGCCACGGTGACGATCGTGTTCGGAGCTTGCGCGTTCGCCTCCGATGCCGCGAATAAGGACACGACCCCAAGGAATAGAATGACGGCCCTTCGCATACCGATACCTCTCATGACTTGATTTCGCCGGAACGCGCGGCGGGAGATTTGCCTAGTGTGGAACTGTCAAAGTTCAAACGGATGCTGGAGCCGGACTCGGAATGAATTTCGGATGTATGCAGCACTTTGCACATCATTAGTAAAGTATTTCACCCGGGGTTACAGCATATAGACCTCTACGACACGTAACCTGCTCACACAACGTGACTTCCGCCCCAGGAGCCCAGTCCACCGCGACGCATCCCCGTACACGCCTAAGGGAGATGCTGCAACTCAGAAACCAAAACCGGGCCACATCGCCCGCGGCCGATATGCCCTCCTAATTCACGTGGAAGTGAACCGGGGCGGCCGAAATCGTTTGCCCGTTCACGGTGGCGCTGATCACCAGCGTGTAGTCCCCGGGTGGGGTCACCCCGTTCGCTCCTCTCGGCAGCGAATTGCAGGCTGTGCCTCCGAGCGCGATCACGACGAACAGCGCGAACGAAAGCGCCCATCGCGGATTTCGCCGGAACATCCATACGCCGCCGGCGAGCATTGACGCAAGGAGCAACAGAGTGAGGCCGCCTCCGATTCCACGCGGCAACACGAGATGGCCTGAGGCCACACCTTTGCAGAATGTTTCGACGACGATGGCCACTTGCAGCGGTCCATTCGTCGTGAACGTCACCGACGCGGGATCTGGCTGGCAGGTGATCGTAGGCGAATTCGTAACACAACTGAATGTAATCGTTCCCGTGAATCCTGGATCGGCCGTCACCACCACGCCCACGGGGAACGAGCCGCCCGGATTTACGGGACCGAAACTTCCGCCCGGCGGCGGAGGAATCGTGAGCGTAATCGGGACATTCGTCACTGTGAGCAGTGCGGCGCCGGATACTTCCGTACCTGCGGCCGTCGCGGTGATCGTGATCGAGCCATCGCTCAGCGAGACGCCGGTCGCCAATCCGGTAGCCGCATTAATCGTCGCCACTTCGGTATCGGACGAAGTCCAATTGGAGGTGGTGGTGATGTCTTTGGTCGTCCCATCCGAGAAATGTCCGGTCGCCGTGAATTGTATATTTCCGCCAATCCCTACCGATGCAGGGTTCGGCGTCACAGTAATCGACTGCAGCGTTACGCTGCTCCCGGTCACGGTCAGGTTCGCGAAATTGGAAATGTTTCCGTCCGTCGCGGTGATCTGGATCGATCCGTCGCTCACCGAAACGCCCGTCGCAAGTCCCGTCGCCGCATTCACTGTCGCGACGCCGGTAGCCGAGGAAGTCCAGGTGGATTGAGCGGTCACGTCCTTCGTCGACTGATCGGAGAACGTTCCGGTGGCCGTGAACTGCACTGTCCCATTGACCATCACGGTTGCGGGATTGGGCGTAACCGCGATCGAAACGAGTGTCGCCGTCGCGGCCGTGCCTGTGCCCGACACAGCCACGGAATGCGGACTGCCTTGCGCCGAATCGGTAATCACGAGCGAGCCGCCAAACGTGGTGGCGCTCGTCGGCGTGAACGTCACATTGATCGTGCAGGACGTTTGGCCCGACGATGTGGGAGGAACGAGCCCGCCGGATGACGTGCAGTTGTCCGTCTCGGCAAATCCGTTGGGCACGACGATGCTGGGAATCGAGACGAGAGCGGTTCCGGTGTTCGTGATCGTCACCGTTTTCGGAGCGCTTATCGTATTCACGGTCTGATTTCCGAATGCGAGAGGTCCGCCCGTGACGCTGATCGTCGAAACCGTCACTCCGCCTACCAACGCGACCGCTTCCTGTCCGGCGGCTGTGTTATCGATCACGATCAGCTGGCCCACTTCCGGAACAGGTTGTCCGAAATCGTCCCACGTGATCTGAATCGTGCAGTTGCCATTCACGGGGACACTCGCAGAGACGCAGTTGGATTGCGGAATGCCGAAGTCTTCGTTGTTGGTGTTAACGGAACCGATCGAGAGAGGGGCGGTTCCCGTATTTGTGATGGTCACCGTCTGCGCCCCGGTGGTCCCATCGGCCGGTGCGAAAGTCAGGCTCGTCGGCGAAATACTCGCGAACGGACCGGACACGCCCGTACCCGCCAAAGTGAGTGGCTGCGGGCTGTCGCCTGCGCTATCCGTGAAATTCAGCGCGCCCTGAATCGCACCCTGCGATTGGGGTGAAAAGTTCACGCTCACCGTACACGTGGAGCCGGCGGCGACCGTCGTACCGCACTGGTTGTTCGACACGGTAAAATTGTTCGAGTCCGGCGCAATGTTTACGCCCGTCAGTGCGGCGTTCCCCACGTTTGCGAGAGTCACGGTCTGTGCCGTTCCCTGCGCGCCTTGATTCACGCTGCCAAACGCGAGGCCGGTGGGAGAGAGCGATACCACCGAGCTTGATAGGCTGCCCGCCTTGATGAATACGTTCGAATCGACGAAAAAGTCGAGGGCGTCGGCAATTACGAGCTTGATGTGGTTGGTCGCCCCGGCGTTGACGGGCGAGCTCGCAGTCAGCACCACCGTCATTCCGTCCATTTCCGTGTTGAAGGGCGGATTGGCCAGTACTTCGAGATCGTTATTCAGGTAGAACTGCGGATTCACCGCCGGGATGGAGGCATACTCGGGATGATCGCCCAGGCCATTGTTGCCGTTATTTACGTTGTTGATGGCGACAAACGTATTCGACTGCGGAATCAACGCCACGTTTTTCCCGTTCACGAAGAACGCGAATGCGTCATTGAAATCGAAGACGAAATCCTGGTATTCGTCCGACGCGAATACATATTGAAACCGGATCGTGGGGCTCGACGGAGTGAAATCGAATTCCAGCACGGCGGCATCGTTCGTAACCTCTCCGATCAGACTCGAAAGATCATTGTCCCCAGGAGTGTGGTTCGGGAAACTGATCTGCGCATCGCAATTCGGGCCGATTACGTTCGAGAGCGCCCCGTTGCTCAGAATCACTCCACTCTCGAAGCCAATGATTCCCGTGCCGCCGGTAAATTTTCCTGCGGCGATGGGAGCGCCGGTGTACGTCACATTGCTGATCGTCACGCCCGTGCCCACCAGACTTTGCGCCAGTTGCGCGGGCGTCAAGGATTGCGTCCGCAGGTCCGTGGGAACGATGCCGGTTCCCTGCTCATACCCGTAACCAATCGCTTCGAGGCGCAGCGCGCCGCCTGGATCGTCGCTGTCGATTTCAATGGTCGAAGGCTGCTCCGCGCAGGCCGCGGAAGGCCTGAACGTGAGCGACAGGTTGCAGCTCGCGCCCGGCGCCAGCGGGCCGATGCATCCACTCGCCTGATAGTCCGCGTTGGTGGAAGTAACGGCGGTGATCGTCACGGTCGTGGCTGCCGACGTGTTCGTGATCGTATCGATCACCGGGTCACTCAGCGTATCGAGCGCCTGCTTGGCCAGTGAGGGGAAAAAATCGTCCGGTTGGAGGAGCGTAGTTAGAGGCGTCCCTTGCGCCACCAGATTCGGCCGGGGCTTCCCCGCAATATGGGCATGTTTTTTCGGGATGTGGTGCCCCGCAGCCTGCAGTTGCGCGCCTGCGTGCGCGGTGCGTCCTGCGAGTATCTTGGGGGTAGCAACCCCGATGAAAGTGAGGGCTACAGCAAGAATAAGGAACACCGTGACGCGCAGCCTGCGCATGAGTGAAACCCCTGTAGGTTGCAATTGTCTGGAGCGGAGTCGGTGGGCATTCTCTTGCGTTGTGGCTGTGCCCGTCAAGCGAAACTTTGAATTGAAAAGCTCGGAACACTCCCATATCATGCCGCCCGCTGCGCATCCGCTCGATGCCAAAATCTTCCGCCGAAACCAGCCCCGCCGCCACTGCTGAAGCCAGTGCTCGCCTGCGCCAAATCGGATTTCTTCCGCTGCTCGCGCTCTTTTACGGCTACACGGCCGGCGGCCCATTCGGCTACGAAGAAATCTTTCACAGCTCCGGGCCCGGCATGGCGCTCGTCTTCCTCACTTTCGTGCCGCTTTTCTGGAGCATCCCGATTTCGTTTGCGGCGGCGGAGCTCAATAGCCTGCTCCCCGTGCAGGGTGGATTTTATCGCTGGAGCCGCGCGGCGTTCGGCGACTTCTGGGGATTTCAGTGCGGGTGGTGGAATTGGACGGGCACGTTTCTGCTGAACAGCCTGTACGGCGTGCTTCTGATGGATTATCTGAGCTCGTATTTTCCGTGGATCTCGGGCAACGTGAAATGGCTGGGCGCTTGTCTCGCGCTGTGTTTGCTTTCCTACCTCAACGCGCGCGGCATTCAAGTGGCGGGATGGCTTTCGATTGGATTGCTCGTCGCGGTGCTGATCCCGGTGGCCTGGCTTTCGATCGTCGCGCTTTTCAAGTGGCACTACAATCCGGTGCTGCCGTTCACGCCGCCGGGCCAGCCCTTCGGAAGCGTTTTTGGGAAAGGCCTCGCGCTGGCAATGTGGAATTACGCTGGATACGAACAGCTTTCCAGCATGACGGGCGAGATGAAGGACTCGCAGCGCACGTTTGTGCGGCTGCTCGCGTGGAATACGCCGATGAACATCCTCACCTACGTCCTTCCCACCACGCTGGCGCTTGCGGCGCTGGGCAATTGGTCCGAGTGGAAGACGGATTACATCGTCACCGCGTCGCGGCTGATTGGCGGCCCATGGCTGGGGGCAGCGATGCTGATTGCGGCGATGATTGGCACCGCGTCACTTTCGAATAGCACGATCCTTTACACCACGCGCATTCCCGCGACGATGGCGGAAGACGGCTACCTGCCGGCGTGGCTCGGGAAAATCCATCCGCGGTATCGCACGCCGGCGCGAGCGATTGCTGTGTCGACGCTTGTTTACTGCATCCTGGCGAAATATCCGGTGGAGGATCTTGTCAACATTTACATTTGGACGCGGATCGCCACTACGATCCTGACGCTTTTTGCTGCGTGGCGGATGCGGGCGAAATTGCCGGATGCGCCGCGGAGCTTTCGCATTCCGGGGGGCAGGATTGGGCTTGCGTACATTTTGATTTTTCCGGTGATTTTGTGCGCTTTGAAAGTGGCGCAGAGTGAGGATTATGTTTGGAAATACGCGCCTTGGTTGCTGGCGTCGGGGCCGGTGGCTTATTGGATCTTGCGGGGCGTTTTTGGGATGAGGCCTAAGCCGGAAGCTCGTTATTTTGTTACGCCGGAGTGAGCTCAAACATTAGCGGCTCCTTTTCACTTTTGGCGTTGGGGCGATGTGCGCGAGTTGGACGTTTGCCGGCTTGGCAAAGGCTGCCGGCAGGATGCCGGCGGCACGGAAAACCGCGGCCTTTGGGAGGTGAGCTGGCGGTCTACCTTGTTGCGCCTTCTTTTTCGGCGATTGTTTTTGCCTGGAGGAAGAGGAGGAGGTAATCCTGGCCGCCGGCTTTTGAATCTGTGCCGGACATGTTGAAGCCGCCGAAGGGGTGGGCGCCTACCATTGCGCCTGTGCATTTGCGGTTCATGTACAGATTGCCGACGTGGAAGTCTTCGGCTGCTCGCTCGATCTTGGCGGGATTTTTCGAGTAGACGGCGCCGGTGAGGCCAAATTGGGTGTCGTTGGCCATGTCGAGCGCATCATCAAAATCTTTGGCCTTGGAGACGGCCAGCACGGGGCCGAAAATTTCTTCCTGGAAAATTTTTGCTTTGCGATCGATATCTACGATCACTGTGGGCTCGATAAAGTATCCGTCGCCTTCGGCGCGCTTCCCCCCTGCGACGAGGCGGCCTTCCTTTTTCCCCGCTTCGATGTAGCCGAGGATTGATTTCATGGAGGCTTCGTTGATCACGGGGCCCATGTAATTCGCGGGGTCCTCGATCGGCCCGACTTTAATCTTGCGCACGCGCTCGACGAGCTTCTCGACGAACTTGTCGTAAATTTTCTCCGAGACAATCGCACGCGAACACGCCGAGCATTTCTGCCCCTGGTATCCGAATGCGGAGACCGCGACGCCTTCGACCGCCGCGTCCAGATCGGCTTCCTCGTCAACGACGATCGCGTCCTTCCCGCCCATCTCGAGCACCGTGCGCTTGATCCATAGTTGACCCGGCTGCTTGCGCGCGGCCTGCTCGCTGATCCTCAGGCCCGCTTCCATCGAGCCGGTGAAGGCGATGAAGCGCGTCTTCGGATGCGTGACGAGGGCCTCGCCTGCTGTTCCGCCCGGTCCGGTGAAAAAGCTGACTACGTCGCGCGGGACGCCCGATTCGTACAGGATCTCGCAGAAAATTGCCGCAATCGTGGGCGAATCGCTCGACGGCTTCACCACCGCCGTGTTTCCGGTGACGATCGCCGCCACTGTCATCCCGCCCATAATCGCCGCGGCAAAATTCCACGGCGGAATAATCACGCCCACGCCCAGCGGGATGTACTTCATGTAATTTTTTTCGCCGCGTTGCGGGACGAGTTTCTGCGGCGCGGCCAGACGCAGCTCTTCGCGGCCGTAGTATTCGCAGAAGTCGATCAGCTCCGCGATGTCCGCGTCGGCTTCCGGCCAGGTCTTGCCGATTTCGTAGCAGAGCCAGGCGTCCAGCTCGAATCGCCGCTTGCGCAAAATATCCGCGGCGCGGTAGACGCACGCGACGCGCTCCTCGGCAGGGACGCGCTTCCAGCGATCGAATGCTTTCGCGGCCGCTTCGACAGCCTGGTTGGCCATCTCGACGGTGGCCTTCTGAAACACGCCGATCACCTCTTTTGGATTCGAAGGGCTGGTGGACCTGATCTTGTCGGTGGTGACGAGATTCTGGCCGGCGATGACGAGGGGATACTCGCGGCCGAAAATACCTTTTACCTGGCGCAGCGCGTCTTCCATGGCCTTGCGATTTTCAGGCTTCGAGAAATCAATGAAAGGCTCGTTCACGAATTCGCCGCGCGGGAGCGCGGATGCGTGTGTGGCAGTGGACGTCATGTGTGGTTCACCTCGCTGAGCTTTGTGAACGGGAATTGTAGCCTGCGCGGGACGATGCCGCAACCGAGCGCGCAGGGGGTTCGGGGCGGAAAAGCGGTCTCGGAACGGAAATGACGGTGACCATCGCAACCAAAGAGCCGGCAGGATGCCGGCGGTACGGGTGGGGCTTGGGCCCGGCCGGGGCCCGAAATCGCGATAAAAAAAACGCAATTTCTTCGCGATTAGAAGCAGGGTCGGTCCTTTGTTTTCTGTCGTTTGCATCAATTTCTAATCGCGGATTCGCGATTAGAAATTCGGCGTATTTGCGAGTCCGGATTTCGTTTTCGGTGGTGCGCCGTGTGGTCATAGCTCTGGCGCGAAAATAACATAGTGGAGGGGAGAAATTCGACTGGTCAAAGGATTGGAATGGTACAGCCAGTCCTATAACTGTACTTCTTGGCGCTGATCGAAAAAGTTGCGAGGGGTCTATCGTGGCGGATTCGCCGCGTCGCGGAGATTACTTTCGGTGGATTACTTTCGTGGGACTAGAGAGCCGAGGGCATGCGATTCCGCTGGGCTGACGCGCGCGAGGAGAGTCGAACCAAATCCGAGCCGCGGAACGGCTGGCGCAACCAGCGGCGGACGCCCGCGGTTCTCCTGGGGCGCGTGGGGGGCACGAGGGCGGGGCGAATGGGTTGCTGCGACGCTTGCCACAAACGGGCCAATCGGAGCGAATGCGTGAACGTGGCCCACAGGGGCGCCGGGCGACTTGTGGGCTTGGGCGCGTGGGAGGGATTTGGCGCGGCGAGCGGCTGCTGGAGCCATTGCAAGAAAACTGTTTTCTTTTCCTGCCACGCGGGCTGGGCATTCTTCCACAAATTTTGGAAGGAGTGCGCCGCGGTTGCGCGTGCGATGGATACACGGTTCGAGCCGCGCCCCACTCCGGCTTTCACGGTGGCTGCAAGACTGCGCCGGACGGACGGACCAAAATTGTGGATGAAGCCGCGACGAAGCGCATGTCTAAGGTCGCGGCCCTTCTCAGGTAGCCGGGCGCGAGCAACCGCAGAAAGCACACTCAATAGCGCGGCCGCGAGAGCTCTCGCGCTTTTGTCGCGGACGGCTGCGAATGCGTTTACAACTGCGCGCTGGAACTGAGCCGCCTTGCGGATCGCGCGAACGGCAGGTCGTGGCGGCAGAGTTCGCAAGTTTTTGGAGGCGGGTGCGGGCGCGTGTGCAGGCGTTCGTGCCGGTGCCGGTTTCGATGTCGATGCCAGTGTCGGTGCTAGCGTCGGTGTCGATCGGCGCTGATGCGGGCGCTGATGTGGGTGTTGCGATCGATGTTGCCATCGTGGATTGCTCGAGGACTGCCGGTTGCGGGATGGCATTCAAGGCCGCGGCGACACTTTGTGCGACGGGCCGTTGGTGCGACGGCCGCTGGTGGGACGGCGGAAGCCGATGCGGCGGGCTGTTCTTGAGCAGGTGGCAGCGTCACTTCAGACGGAAACATCGGCTCGTATACGCGAGCGCGTACCGTGCTGCTCTGGAACGACGGAGCGCATATCTGCTCCTCGAATTCAAACTCGCGGGCAATCTCGTGCACCACGCGCGCCGGCACTACTCGCAGATTGGCGGCATAGGCGTTGATGAGCGAGTGTTCGCAGATTAAATTCATCACGCGAGGAATGCCGCGCGAACAACCGTGGACGGTGCTGACAGCCTCGGGCGAGAAGATCGGCTTGCCAAACGCGCCCGCAACGTCGAGGCGCACCTGAATGTATTCGTAGGTTTCTTTCAGGGTCAGAGGGGCGGTCTTGCAGCGGAGCGCAATCCGCTGCGCGAAGTGACGCATTTCAGGACGCTTGAGTTTCTCTTCGAGTTCCGGTTGCCCGGCCAGCACGATCTGCAATTGCTTTTGGTTCGACGTCTCGAGATTCATCAGCAATCGAATCTCTTCGAGCACAGGGAGCGGCAAGCCTTGCGCTTCGTCCACGATCAATACCGGGATTCGACCTTCGCGGCAGCGTTCCGGTAACCACTGGCTCAAACACAGCAGCGAATTGCCCTGCCAGCGCGGGTCGGGCGGCACGGCAAAATCCGCGAGCATAAAATCGAACAGATGCCTGGGCTCGAGGTGCGAATTAAAAATGAAGGCCGTGGGCATCCGGCGTTCGCGCAGCCACTCGAGCAAGCGATTGATCAGGGTTGTTTTTCCGGTGCCGGCTTCGCCGGTGAGCACCACGATTCCTTCGCGCGACTGAATTCCGTAAGCAATTGCATCGCAGGCTTCCTGAAGCTTCGGAGTCATGAACAAATAGCGGGGATCGGGGCTTGCCGCGAACGGATTCTCGCGGAGGCCGAAAAAGCTAAAGAAGCGGTTGTAAGGATTCGTTTCCAACGTACGTCAGCCTCACGGATGGCAACTTCGCACGGGGGGACGAACGGCGGCGCGCGAACAGCTTTATTTATACGCTCTACTGCTTGCAGATTCCATCGGGTATGAACTGTATTGACGGGGGGAAAGAGGAGGTCGAGTTTTGACGGCCTAGTACGGTGAGTATTCGGGGGGAGCGGGTTTAGGCGAAAGCGGCGAATCGCGGGAGGGGCGCGGCACGAAAGGCGGGCGATACGGCGGGAGAAAGGTGAGGCTAACTTGGTTCGGCGGGGGAGGAGATTGAACCGGATTTTATTCGTAATGCAGGGCGACCATCGGGTCTACGCGCATGGCGCGGCGGGTGGGGATGAAGCAGGCGAAGAGCGCGACAGCGCAGAGAATGGCGGCGACGGTCGAAAACGTGATGGCGTCGGTGCTGGTGACGCCCAGTAACAGGCTGCTGAGATAGCGCGTGAGGGCAAACGAAACGGCCAGACCCAGGCCTACGCCGATGAGCGTCAATCTCAGTCCGTGGCCGAGGACGAGGCGAAAAATGTCCTTTTTGCTCGCGCCGAGGGCCACGCGGATGCCGATTTCATGGGTGCGCTGGCGCGTGGTGTAGGCCGTGACGCCATAAATTCCCACCGCTGCGAGGACCAGGGCGAGCAGACCGAAGGCTCCCACGAAAGTTCCGGCAATGCGCTGGGGAAAGCTTGAAAATTTCTGGCGTTTTTCGAGGGTGACCACATCGAATACGCCCACGTCGGAGTTCAATTCGCGCACCGCTTGCTCGACCGCCTTTCCCGCGAGTAACGGATCGCCCGCGACGCGCACATTGATCATCATTTCGGAGCGGTATCCCTGGTACAGAGGCAAATACAAGAACGGGGTGGGCTTTTCATTGAGGCTTTTGACTTTCATGTCGCGCGTCACGCCGACCACCGTGAACCATTCATGGGTCAAGTCCGAGTTCACTTGCTTGCCGAGGGCTTCCTGATGCGGCCAGTAGCGATTCACGAAGGCTTCACTCACGATCGCGACGCGTTGCGAAGCTTTCACGTCCTCTGAGGAGAAGTCGCGTCCCTTCACCAGCGGAATCTGCAAGGTGTTGAGATAATTCGGCGTGACGACGGCTACCTGCGTCTCCATCGATTCATTCGATTGCGAAACGTAGCCTTCCGGTACCACGCTGGTCGAAGCGTTATCGAATCCGAGCGGGACGCGAGACGTAAGAGCAACCGACTGGACGCCGGGGATCGCTTCCAGTTTCGCGATGACCTGGCGATGGAATTCCATCCCGGTGGCCGGCGTATACCCGGCGGTAAAAAGATCGTAGCTAGCGATCAGCACGTTGTGC
Source organism: uncultured Acidobacteriota bacterium (assembly GCA_963711875.1). GTDB lineage: Bacteria > Acidobacteriota > Terriglobia > Acidiferrales > UBA7541 > Palsa-295. The sequence continues at coordinate 403,836 of CAVQFW010000006.1, read as the reverse complement.
GAATTGAATCCCGGGTAAATTTGTTGAGCGCTCCTGACGCTGCGAATGAACAATCCCGCGCAGATAAGAAGAAGCAGCGACAGCGAAATTTGCGCCACCACCAGGCCACTCGCAAGCCGGGCCTTCCGCAGTCCACCCGAAGCGCTGCCGGTATCCTCTTTCAACACCGAAATCGGCGCCACATTCGACGAGCGCAGCGCAGGTAAAATTCCGAAGATCACGCCCGTGAACATCGAAATCACGAGCGTCGCGAAGAGCACGGTGCGGTCTGTTCGCATCTCGAGCCAGAGCGGAATGTCTTCCATGGGGAGGAAACTCATCAAAGTGCCCGCGGTCCAGAACGTAATCAGCAGGGCGACCGCGCCGCCCGCCATCGCCAGCATCAAGCTTTCGACGAGCAGCTGGCGCACCAGCCGCCATCGGCTTGCACCCAACGACATTCGAATTGCGATTTCGCGGCGCCGGCCTACCGAGCGCACGAGCATCAGATTCGCCACGTTGGCGCAGGCGAGCAACAGCACGAGGCCCGCAATGGCCATCAGCATCGGCAGCAGCGTTGAGAGAAATGAGTTGAGGCCCCAGGGATTGCGCCAGAGCGGGTAGACCGTGACTGTTTCTTTTCCTTTGTGTTCCTCGGGATAAATTTTCGCTTCGCGCTTGATGAGGAGCGTCAATTCTTCCTGCGCCTGGGCCGCGGAGACGCCTGGCTTCAAGCGTCCGAACACCAGAAACGTGTAATCGGAGCGGTTGTGGAGCACGTCGGAACCCGGCATTACCTGCCCTACCATCATCACGGGAACATAAATGTCGGTGCGCACTCCGGTCTGGCTGCCCTGAAAGGCGGGCGGCGCTACACCGACGACCGTGAAGCTGTGCTCGTCAATTTGAATTTCCTGGCCGACGAGCGCCGGGTTTGCGCCGAAGTGCGATTGCCAGAGGCGGTAGCTGATCACCGCGACAGGGGCGCCGCCCGGCTTGTCGTCGTCAGAGGGCAAAAAGCCGCGGCCAAGAATGGGCCGCACGCCGAGCACATCGAAATAACTTGCGGACGTCACCATCCCCCAGATGCGCTCGGGCTTGCCTGTGCCCGTCAGGCTCATTTCGGCGAACCAACAGGCAGCCATGCCGGAAAAACTTTTTTGCGCGTGGCTGAGCGTGTCGAAGTCAGGGTAGGTGAAGCCGTATGGATCGCCGGGCTTGCCGGTGGTTACCGACAAGAGTTCGGCCGGCTTCGAGATTCCGGGAACGGGATTGAGCAGGGCGGAATTAATCCAGGTGAAGATGGTGGTGTTTGCGCCGATGCCGAGCGCGAGCGTGACGATAACGATCAGCGTAAAGCCCGGCGCTTTGGCGAGCATCCTGAGGCTGTAGCGCACGTCCTGCCAGAGCGAGGTCATCGGCCTACCTCCGGGCGTAACTTGGAATGATTCAAAGCATGTGCCTGTCCACACTGAGTATCGGCTAAACGGATGGTAACGCGATGTTTAGCGGGGAGACGTGGTATGCAAATCGGCGGCGGCGTTCGATTTTGGGACGGGGAGGCGGCGAGAGCGGACAACGTTGCCAGAACGCAGGGCAAACGGATGGCTTGAGCGCTGCGGTATAATCCCCGGCGTTCGCGGGTGCGAAGCCCGCGGCGTGTGAGTTGCACGAGAACGCTTGATCGCAGGAGACGAAAATATGATGAGTCGAGCACGGATGGTTTTGAATTGTGTCGCTGGCCTGGCGATTCTATTCTCGGCTGGAATCGCGGCGCCGCAGCAGATGCCGAACGCGTATGGCCCGGACATCACTTTGGACAATGCCCGGAAGGCGGCGGAGGCGGGGCTGGCGGAAGCGACAAAAAATAATTGGAAGATGGCCGTTGCCGTGGTGGATACGCACGGCACGCTCGTCTTCTTCGAGAAGATTGACAACACGCAAATCGCGAGCGCGCAAGTGGCGATCAATAAGGCTCGCTCTTCGGCGATCTACAAGCGGCCGACGAAAGCGTTTGAGGATGCGCTCGCCGCCGGAGGCGATGGGTTGCGTACACTGGGCCTCGAGGGAGCGGTTCCGCTGGAGGGAGGATTTCCGATTGTGATGGACGGCAAGATTGTCGGCGGGATCGGAATGTCGGGGGGCACGTCCGCGCAAGATGCCCAGTGCGCAAAATTGGGCGCGGACTCTCTGAAATAGATCGCCCGAATATTTTCTAGAGCCAGCGCGTCCGGCTATTTCTTTTTCGAATTGGGCTTGTCGCCCGGAAGCGGCACAAATTTCTGGATTCGTTTCGCGTTGTCGACCTCGCCGGTGTAGAGATTGCCGTCGGAATCTGCGGCGATCTGGTGGACCCAGTGAAATTGGCCGGCGTTGCGGCCGCTGCGGCCGGTTTTGCCGAGCGATTCACCGGTGCTGCGCTCGATCGTCCAGAGAAGATTGTCCTCTCCATCGGCCACGATTAGATATTTTTGCGCGGCGTCGGGCGAGAAAGCGAAATCCCACAGGGAGCCCTGGCCGAGCGTGGCTTTGCGCACAAAAAACTCTTTCACAAATTTGCCGTCCTTGGTGAAAACCTGCAGCCGGTCGTTCGTGCGGTCGCAGACGTACACGAGCCCGTCGTTCGAGATATGGACGCAGTGAACGGGATTCCGAAATTGCTGGTCCGCGGGCGCGTCGGGCTTATAGGCTCCGGGGTCGGCATCGCTGGGCACGTTGCCGTACGCGCCCCACATGCGCTTGAAGGCGCCAGTTTCCGAATCAAAGACGATCACGCGCTTGTTCATGTAGCCGTCGGAAATGTAGACCTCGTGCGCTTCATCGTCCACTGCAATTCCGGAAGGCCGGCCCAGTAGATCGTGGCTTGCGCTGTCGGCCGGTTGCGTGGCGGGTGCGGGGTGGCCGATTTGCATCAGGAATTTTCCGTCCGGGGCGAACTTGATCACTTGCCGGTCGACCGGAGCATTTCCGGCGATCCAGATATTTCCTTTCTGATCGATGTGAATGCCGTGTTCGCTGGTGGGCCAGTCGTAACCCTGCCCCGGACCGCCGAGTGAACGCAGCAAATTCCCTTGCGTGTCGAATACAAGAATGGGCGGCGCGGCAACGCAGCATTCCGAACGAGGCGGATTTTGCGCTGCTCCCAATTCGTCCACCGTATCCGAAGCGGGCCGCTGCAAAACCCAGATGTGATTTTCGCGGTCGACGGTGAGGCCGCCGACCTGTCCCATGATCCAGTTATTCGGCAGTGGCTTCGGCCACGACGGATCCACGGCATATTGCGGCGGAGCTTGCCCGAGTGCCGGAGGGGCGATAGCAAACAGGAAAACGGCGAGCGCCAGCGGGAATGAGCGGGTCGTCTTCGCCGATTTTCTGCGCGTCGAATGTTTTACGATGTGCATGGCAGATTCCTCTCGGGTCGATGCGTCGTCATCTTCAGGATCATGATCTTCAGGATCATGATGCGGCGTTCTCAACTTCGCGCAGCCTAGCCCGGGTAATCAACGATGTCAATCAACCGCGCGTCCGCTCGAGGGCGACCAGCAATATTTCGGGATGTAACCGCTCGGGCTTGTCGTCAGTGCGGAGCGAGCGCGGAAGCGGCGGGCTTGGCCGGCTCTTGGTCCGGGTTGTCGCGGGTGTGCTCGGCCGGGGATTCGAGAACGAGCGAGAGGCGATGATCGTGGAGAGAGGGATTGTTGTCTTTATAGAGTGACACGTAGAGGGCGGGTGTGTCCCAGACGGCGAGGTGATTTTCCCATTTCGCGCCTGAGCTGTTCTGCGCGGGGATTGATTTTTCGGAGGACGGAGGGCCGAGAGATTTGAGGGCGTCGGGAACTTCGTTCGCGAGCAGCGAGATCTTGACGAGCTTGCCGCCGTCGAGAACGAAGTCAGTGGTTTCGCGATCGCCTTCGGGATGATCGAGATCGGCCGGGACGGTGGTGGAAATCTCGGCGCGCTTGCCGATTTCGACGGCATCGAGAAGATGGCCACAAGCGGGGCGCCCGGGATTTTCGTGGCAGACTTCCACTTCATCGCGCGCTTCACGCTCGAGGCGCAGAAAGGTCTTTATGGGCTCGCCCACCGTGTGGCCGCGAATTTCGAGCACAGGTGCAACGGCGGCCTGCTGTGCGAACGGCGCCGGAGGAGCCAGAGCCCGCGCCTGATGAAGTCCGGCGAAAGCTCCGAGGAACGCGATGCATGAGAGAGATACGATTCGAGTCCGCACGTGGATAGATTCCCTTCCGCAAGAATATCCCGCCGCTCTCGCCGGTACGAGCCACTGTTTTGCCATGTCGCCGACTGATAAACAAAACGGATGCCATCGGCTGAGAGAACGAAGAGGAAGAACGAAAAGCGAAAGTGCGGGCGAAGCCGTACCTTTTTCGACAGCGCGTGCGCGCGTTTCTGACTTCGAGTGCGCAACCGGAGCTACGATGAAGGCAAGTTCGCGGTGTAACTGCCCTGGGGTCGTGCCATTCCTGCGGCTAAGCCGTCACACCGCCACTGAGGAGACTAGCCAATGGCTCAATCGTTTGTAGCACAGCGGGCGGAAGATCGCATGGCGATGAAGACAACGGCGCTGTTGATCGGCCGGCACGGGAAGTTGGGTGTCGAAAAGGCGATCACGGCGAACGTGAGCTCCCGCGGTTTGCAGGTGATCTCGGCCACCGAGTGGTATACGGACGACACGATCCTGGTTTCTCTTCCGGCGGGACATTTCACGTCAGCCGCGCGGGTGACATATTGTGACCCGATGGGGCAGGGGCGATTCGTGACGGGACTCGAATTTGTGGGCAAAGAGCAATTGCAGATGGGCGCTCTGGCAGGCGATCCGTCGGCGTCCTGAATCGGAGACAGGCGAGTAACTGAAGGGCCGAAAGGGTTTGCAGCCCCTTCGAGGCGATTTGGGACCGGAGTCTCGACGCCGGACGAGGTAGAAGGCGGATCGGCGCTCGGGCAGCCGAGATCGGGCTTGGTTGTGCGATTGCACACCAAACCGACGGAATGTGGTTTTTGGGGGCGCAATTTGTGGGGAGTTGTGGTATAGTGCTCTTGCGCTTAATACCGCGGTTGTGGTTGTGCGGTCTCTGATGAGCAGTAAATCTGAGAACACCCGCCTTCAGTTCTCTCCGATGTCTTCAGCGTAATCTAAACAAAGTACTGGCTTTACAGGTAGTTCGGGTGCTCGCGCGGAAGGTCGTGTGTGCGGTCTAGAACGCCTCCGCCAGACAAAAAGGTCAATAGAAATGGAAAGTTTTACAGAATTGTTTTCGCAGATGCCGGTCTCCGCTTATACGAAAGAGCGGCTGGCTTCTGCTGGTTTTACAGTGCCGACCCCGGTGCAGGCCGCGGCAATACCGCAGGCGCTTGCGGGGAAGGATGTGCTGGCAACGGCGCAAACAGGCACCGGCAAGACGCTCGCCTTCCTGATTCCGATCATGGAAGGGATGCTGCAGAACAAGACGCCGGGAGTAGCGGCGTTGGTGCTGGTTCCTACGCGGGAACTGGCGATGCAGGTGGTGGAAGTTTACAACGTGCTGCGTGGCCGGATGCTAGGGCCTGCGGCGTTGGTGGTGGGCGGCTTGTCCGAAGGGGCGCAGCTCACGGCCTTGCGCAAGGGAGCGCGACTGATCGTCGCAACTCCCGGCCGGCTCGAGGATTTTCTTGACCGGAGGTTAGTCAACTTCAAGAGCTTGCGAGTGCTGGTGCTGGACGAAGCGGACCGCATGCTCGACATGGGATTTCTGCCTGCGATTCGCAGAATCGCATCGATTCTGCCGCGAGAGCGGCAGACGATGTGCTATTCGGCGACGCTCGAAGCATCGGTGGCGCACCTAGTCCACGATTACATGAAAAACCCGATTCGCTTGGCGTTCGGATCTACGCTAAAACCCACAGAGAACGTAAAGCTGCAGGCGTTTGAAGTGTCGATCGATCGCAAGCAGGCATTGCTCCAGCACCTGCTGACGCAGGAGCCGGGGCGCTGCCTGATCTTCGCGCGAACGAAGCGCGGAGCCGAACGGCTGGCGTTGAGCCTGGCTCGCGAAGGATTTTCGGCGGTGATGATTCACGGCGGGCGTTCGCAATCGCAGCGGAATGCTGCTCTGGCTGGATTTCAGCAGGGGCGCTACCGAATCCTGGTAGCGACGGACGTTGCGTCGCGCGGCATTCACGTGGAGAACATCGCACAGGTGTTTAACTACGACTTGCCCGAAATCGCAGAGAACTTCATTCACCGAGTGGGACGTACGGGGCGCGCCGGCGGTAGCGGCGTGGCTTCGACGCTCTTCGGGCGCGACCAGCGTAATGAAGTGCTGCAACTCGAGCGGACTCTGGGGATCCGGATGGAGAGGATGCCGGTGGACGCGTCAATAAGTAAAAGAAACGATTTGGTACCCCGGCAGCATCCAATAGAAGTGAATATGGGGCAGTTGGGGCAAATCGTACCGGGGGCTTCGGGCAGAATCGCCCGGCTACCCGGGGAAGTGCTTCAGATTCAGATGGATAGCTAAGCTCGGCAGCGTTTCGAGGGCTTGGGGCAAATAAACGCGAGCATTCATAGCGGAAACCGCGAGGAGGAGAGCGAGTATGAGCAAGGAGAAGCTAAAGGGGCAGGGACGGCTTGTGCCGACTCGGCCGACAGGGGTCGAATACCGGGTGGAATACGGAATCGTGCTGGTGCCGGAAGTTCGTCAACATGGCGTGGCGCCCGCGGCGGCGCGCTCGCGCTGGGCGAAGTGCTCGGTGCGCTCTCCGAACGCCCATCGGATTCCCGATGGAACGTACTTTCTGCACGCGGATGAAGGCCGAGTCCACCAATTGAAGTCCAAAGATGGGAAGTGGGAGTATCTCGCGGCAGCGTGAGCTAGCTCGCTATCCCATTAGGTGACAAAAGTAAGCCCCGTCCTCCGATTGTGGAGGGCGGGGCTTTTTTGTTTTTGGACGAGATCCGCTTCGCTGAGCCCGATCACTGGGCAGAGGCGATCAGTGACTCGAAGTATTTTTCGGTGAACGCTGGTTGAGCGTATCGAGCAGCGACTTGGCGGAGGGCGGAGGCGGGACAGCGCCTTTGAGCGCGATATCTTTGGCGTCGAGCTTCGTGCCGTAGAGCGATTCGTTGGCGCTGTTGTCGGGACGAAGCGTCGAGCCTGTGAGCGAGATGCCGGCGAAGAGGCCGCGGGCGCGCGAGTAGGTAAGGATCTCGGCGCGCATCGTCACGTCCGTTTCGGCGGAGGCCGTTCTGCCCACGGGGCCTGCAGCAGCGGAAGCGTCGCCACCGAGTTTGACCTTGCTGCTGAGGATGGCGCTGGCGGAGCCTTCGCTCATCAACAGCAGGACGAAGTCAGTCGCCTGCCCGCCGAGTTGAAGGCCGAAGCTGCCGCCTTCGAGCGCCATCATTGTGGGCGCGCCCCACGGGCCCTGAAAGTTTTCGCCGCTGCGGCACGTCATGACGCCGCGGCCGTAGCTGCCGCCGACACCGATTGCAAACTTCAGCACGGACGGAAGCACGACGACACAGTCCGCTTTGTCGATGACGCTTTGCGGAATGTTGTCGGGGATATTCATAATTTCCTTCATCACCTGGCCGGAATTCTCCACGCGGTCTTGCTCTTTCTTTTGAGCGGAGACGGGGAGGGCGAGCGCGGCGACGAGTGCCAGAGCAAAAATGCATTTTGGTGCGTTCATCATTTCTCCTCAGTGAGTGGGATGCTTCGCGAGCGCCGTTGGTCGTCTTAGAATATAGCACCGCGCGAGAGGGTTCGGGACGCGCCAAATCGTATGCGTGGGCGGATGTGGGGCGCGGCGAGGTTCAGTTCCTCAGCGGCTGAAGCCGCTTGCTTTTGCTGAGTTTTCGGCACGGCTGAGGCCGTCTCTGACGGGAACGTGCGAGCGCGGCTGCTATCGCGTGGGCGTCAGATCGCGACGAGCTCGGCGACGGCTGAAGAAAAGATTTGAGTGTGCAGATCGATGTCGGCTGCGGTGGTGGCGGGGGACATTAGCGCCATGTTGTGGAAGGGCGTTAGCAGGACGCCGCGATTTAGAGCGTAGAGATGCATGAAGCGCTCGAGCTCGAAATCGGCTGCGGCAGCGGCTTCACCACCATTGCGCGGCGGATGAGGGTGGAACAAATATTCGGCGCGGCAACCGAGGCGCGTGACGTGCCAGGGGAGAACGGCCGCGGCGATGGCTTTGGCGACGCCGTCCGCGAATCGCTGGGCGAGCGGGATCATGTTCGCGAAAGCTTCGGGCGTGAGAACGTGCTCGAGTGTGGCGCGCATCGCGGCGAGCGAGAGAGCGTTACCGGCGAGAGTGCCGCCGATTCCGCCGGTGTCGCAATCTTCGAGGTGGACGCGGCGCGTGATTTCGCCGGCGACTTCTGCGGTGCAGCCGTAGGTTCCGGCAGGCAAGCCGCTTGCGATGGGCTTGCCGATGACGAACATGTCGGGATTGAGATTGTGTTCGCGCGTGTAGCCGCCGGGGCCGGCGCAGATCGTGTGCGTCTCGTCCATGATCAAGAGGTGCCGAAGCGGCGAGCGAGTGCGGCGGCGGATTGCCAGTAGCCGGGATCGGGATGGACGATGCCGACGTTGGTCATCACCGGCTCGGCGAGGATGCAGGCGACATCGTTGTGAGCGAGCGCGGATTCGAGTGCGACGAGGTCGTTGAATTCAACGACGCGTGTCGTCTCGGTGGGATTCACCGGCGGGCCGATGTTGCCCGCGGCGCGGGCCGGGAGTGCCGTCGTGAATCGAGATAAAACTTTCGTCGACGCTGCCGTGGTAGCAATAGTTGTAAACGAGAATTTTGGGGCGGCCGGTGATTTCGCGCGCGATGCGAATTGAAAAGCGATTCGCGTCGGTGGCGGTGAGCGTGAATTGCCAGAACGGAAGGCCGAAGCGGCGCGCGAGTTCTTCGCCGACCCAGAGCGCGTCTTCGGTGGGAAGCATGAGCGTGATTCCCTGCTGCGACTGGCGCGCGATGGCTTCCGCGGCGGGGGCGGGAGAGTGGCCCGTCATCGCGCCGGTGTCGCCGAGGCAGAGGTCAACATAGTCGTGGCCGTCAACATCAGTGAAATGCGCGCCGTGCGCTTCGGCGACGAAGACGGGAAATTTGCCCGCCCACTTTTTCATCCAGTTCATGGGGACGCCGCCGAGAAGCGAGCGCTGGGCGCGTTCGTAGAGCGCGGCGGATTTCGGATGGGCGGCGATGAATTTCTGTTCTTCGCGGCGCCATGAGAGCGTGCGAGGCGGGCGCGATCAATTGGTGCGGTGGCGATTGGGGCGCTGAGTCTGGACTAGGCATGCAGCTCCAGAGGCTATTTACTTTAGCGCAGCGGAGGATTTCGCGGGCGGCGTTGGCGCCGGAGGCGCCGGTGACGCCGTTGCCGGGATGCGTGCCGCTGCCGCAGAGGTAAAGACCTTTCACGGGCGTGGCGTAGCGAGCCCAGCCGAGCAGTGGGCGCATCGTGAAAATCTGGTCGAGCGCGAGCTCGCCGTGGAACGGGTGGCCGCCGGTGAGGCCGTAGGTGTCTTCGAGATCTTTGGGCGTGATGATATGGCCGCCGAGAATTTTCGACGGAAGATCAGGAGCGTATTCGGCGAGCGTCTTGACGATCGTGTCGGCGAGCGCGTCGCTATGCTGCGTCCAATCGCCATGCTTCAGCTTGAACGGCGCGAACTGCATGTAAATGGACATGACATGCTTGCCTGCGGGCGCGAGCGAGTGGATCGAGAATCGACGGAATGGAAATGTCGAGATATGGTGCGGGCGAAAATTCGCCGTACTTCGAATCGTCGAAGGCACGTTCGAGATAATCGATGCCCGGGCCGATGTGAATGCGGCCGCTGAGTGCGGCATTGGCGCCGGATGATTGCTTGAGCGCGGTGAAAGTGGGCAAGCCGTCGAGCGCGAGATTCAGCTTCGCGGCAGTTCCCTGCGCGCGGAAATGCTGCATCTTCACGACGAAGCTTGGCGGCAGATGGACCGGATCGAGCAGGCCGAGGAAGGTGCGGCGCGGGTCGGCGCCGGATATCACGCACTTTGCGGCGATTTCTTCGCCGCTCGAAAGGACGACGCCGATGACGGCGCCGTTCTTCACGAGGATTTTTTCGACGTCGGCGTTGGTGCGAATTTCGGCGCCTGCTTGTTTTGCCGAGGCGGCCATGGCGGCGGTCAGCGCGCCCATTCCGCCGCGCGGAATGGCCGAATTCCCCACCGGATACGGATCGGATGCGGCGCGGAGGAGCAAGAGGGCCGTCGAGCCGGCGGACCAGGGGCCGATCGCAGCGCCAAAAATTCCGCGCGCGGCGACGGCGGCGCGGAGCAAGTCCGTCTCGAAAAATTCGGCGACGAAATCCGCGACGGCCATGGGGCCCCAGCGAATCAGGCGCATCATTTCTTTTTTGCCGAGTCCGCGAACCTTGCGACCGAGTTTCAAGAGCTTCCAGAGATCCTCGTTCGAGGGCTTCTCGATGACGGGCGGCGTGAGCGACAAAAGTTGATTGAGAATTTCGCCGAGGCGAGCGAGGGATTTGTGCAGCTCGACGTAGTTCGCGGCATCCTTCTGCGAAAACTTCTCAATCTCGCGCGCGGAAGCGGCGGGATCGGTGTAGAGCAGAGCGCGCGGCCGTCGGGCGAGGGCGCGAAAACGCGCACGGGAGATTCGAGGCTCTCGAGGCCGTACTTCGCGAGTTGCATGTCCGCCAGAATCGAAGGGAGCGGCGGGCCGCCGGCGTGGGCGAGAGTGGAACAGCGAAACCCGGGATGAAATTCTTCGGTGACCGCTGCGCCACCGACGATCGCGCGGCGCTCGAGCACCAGCGGTTTCAAGCCCTTCTGCGCGAGATAGAACGCGGTGACGAGGGCGTTGTGCCCACCGCCGAGAATCACGATGTCGCGCTGTGCCGGCCACTTATTTCTTCCCCGTATCTTTCAAGATTTCGAGCGCGGCGAGACGGCCCGGAGCGCCCATGATGCCGCCGCCGGGATGCGTGGCGGAGCCGCACATATAAAGCTTACGAATCGGAGTGCGGTATCGAGCCCAGCCGGCGACGGGACGCAGAAAGAAAAGCTGCTCGAGCGAAAGTTCGCCCTGGAAAATATTGCCTTCGGTGAGGCCGGTCTGGCGTTCGATATCGAGCGGCGTGATGACCTGTTTGCCGATGATGATGTTTTTTATGTTGGGCGCGTATTCGGCGATCGTGTCGATGACCGCGTTGCCGAACGCGTCGCGCTGCTCGTCCCAAGTGCCGTGGCTCAATTTGTAGGGCGCGTACTGCACGAAGCAGGAGAGGATGTGCTTGCCGGGCGGCGCGACGGACGGGTCGGTGAGCGTGGGGATCACCATGTCAATGTACGGACGGCGCGAAAATTCGCCGTACTTGGCCTGATCGTAGGCGCGTTCCATATAATCCATCGAAGGCGAAATCGAAATCGCGCCGCGGAGATGGCGGCCCGGGCCCGGCAGGCAGGTGAAATCCGGAAGCGCGTCGAGCGCGAGATTCACTTTGCCGGACGAGCCGCGATATTTGTAGCGGCGAACTTCTTCGAGGAAATCGCCGGGCAGCTCGCGCGACTCGATGAATTTGAGGAAGGTGAGATTCGGATCGACGCTCGAGGAAACGACGTCAGCGTGAATTTCTTCGCCGCTTTCGAGCACGACGCCGTGCGCGGTTCCGTTCTTCAGCAGAATTTTCGAGACCGGAGCTTCGAGTGCGAATTTCGACGCCGGCCTCGCGCGCGGCGTCGCCGATCGCATTGGAAATTGCGCCGGTGCCGCCGCGGCTGAAACCCCAGGAGCGAAACGCGCCGTCAATTTCGCCCATGTAGTGATGCAGCAGCACGTACGCAGTGCCGGGCGAGCGGATGCCGAGAAACGTGCCGATGATTCCGGAGGCGGACATCGTCGCTTTCAGCGCGTCCGTCTCGAACCACTGGTCGAGAAAATCGGCGGCGCTCATGGTCATGAGCTGGACGAGATTGTATTTGTCTTCGGCAGGGAGCGTTTGGAAGCGCTTGCCGAGAAAGGCGAGCTTTTTCAGGTCGCGCGGGTCGAGCGAGGTGGGGTCGGGCGGAATCATGCCGAGAATCGGCTTCACGAAGCGGCACATCGCGACCATGGACTTGCCGAATTCTTCGTAGGCTTCGGCGTCGAGTTTGGAGTGGCGCTCGATCTCGCGGCGCGTTTTGGCGTGATCGTTCGTGCGCCAGAGGTGATCGCCGTTGGGCATGGGAGTGAGAGTGCCGTCGAGCGGAAGAATTTCGAGGCCGTGGCGCGGGAGATCGAGATCGCGAATGATTTCCGGGCGAAGCAGCGAGACGACGTAGGAAAAGACGGAAAATTTGAAGCCGGGAATGATTTCTTCGGTGACGGCGGCGCCGCCGAGGACGTAGCGGCGTTCGAGTACGAGGACTTTCTTCCCGGCGCGCGCGAGATACGCCGCGTTCACAAGGCCGTTGTGGCCGCCGCCGATGACAATTACGTCGTATTGCTTTGCCATGAGGGTTTTGCGCGAGTCCCCCGCGGGAAAAACCAATGCGGAAAGAGTCGAAGCATTCTACAAGCGGGCGTCGAGAGTCACAAGGCGGAAGCGCGCGAGCGGCTGACCTGGGGTCAGGAAAGGGGCGAGGAAAGTGGGGTAAAGCCGCTAAGAATCACTGCAGCCGGGATGCGGGTGGGCGGTTCACCTTGCGAGAGACGCGAAGCGCGAACTATAATCACGCGCCGATATTTCGGCGAATTGGCGGGATGAGGAGAAGCCGTGCCGATAGGAACAGCGGTGCACGAGAGGACGTTCAAGCTTTGCGAGAGCATGAACTTTCGCGAATGGTCAGGGTACTACGCGGCGAGCGTGTACGAGATGCACCACGAGCACGAGTACAACGCGATTCGCAATGCCGCGGCGCTGATCGACGTGACGCCGCTATTCAAGTACCGGATCACGGGCAAGGACGCGACGAAGTTCGTAAACCGCGTGATCACGCGCGACATCAACAAGGTGGCCGTGGGGCAGGTGATTTACTGCTGCTGGTGCGACGAGCAGGGGAAAGTGATCGACGACGGCACGATTTCGCGGCTGGAAGAAAATGTGTATCGCTGGACGGCTGCCGATCCGAGCATGCGCTGGTTTCACCAGAATGCGCTGGGGCTCGATGTGGAGATCGAAGACATTTCGGACAAGCTCGCGGCGCTGGCGCTGCAAGGGCCGACGTCGGGCCGTTTGCTGAAACAGGTGGCGGATGCGGACATCACAAATCTGAAATATTTCCGCGTGACGCACGGAAAGATCGCGGGCGTGGAAGTGGATATTTCGCGCACCGGTTACACCGGCGATTTGGGTTACGAGATCTGGATTCCATGGAACGACGCGCCGAAGGTGTGGGATGCGCTCGTCGAGACGGGGCGCGAATTCGATCTGCACGCGGCGGGAATGCTGGCACTCGACGTGGCGCGCGATCGAGGCGGGACTGATTCTGATCGAGGTGGATTACTTCAGCAGCAAGAAGGCGCTGATCGAGTCGCAGAAATATTCTCCCTATGAGATCGGGCTGGGGCGGCTGGTGGATTTGAAGAAGGAATATTTTATCGGCCGCGCGGCACTCGAGGACGAGAACCGTCTAAGGCCGAAGCGGCTATTGATGGGCCTGGACATAAACTGGGAAGACGTTGAGCGGCTGTACGATGCGATTGGCCTTGCGCCGCAGGTTTCCGAGCACCGCGTCGCGGGTTCCGGTGCCGGTATATCGCGGCGGACTGCAGGTAGGAAAGGCGACATCGACGACGTGGTCGCCAACGCTCAAGAAAATGATCGCGCTGGCGAGCGTCAACCGCGAACATGCGGCAGCCGGCACGGAGTTGCAGATGGAACTGACCGTAGAAGCCGTTCGTCACAAAGTGCGGGCTACGACGAGGGAGTTGCCGTTCTTCAACCCACCCAGAAAAATGGCGACGCCGGTTACGTGAATTTCTGGAGTTGCTTACCGATTTGCGCGGCCCTGGGCGTGGGCTGCGAACAACCAAACAGGATTTTAATCTCGTTCGATGAAATGAGAGGACCAGGATGCACGATTGTGGGTTGAGAAAATTTGTCGTAGTGCTTTCTTTGGCGCTAGTGGCTGTGATCGCGCCGACCGCTCTCCGGGCGCAAGCCGCACCCGGAACGATTCGCCTCGCGGTGGACGCGCGCCAGGCTCCGCAAAAAATTCTGCACTCGCATATGCAGTTCCCCGTGCAGGCCGGCCCGCTCACTTTGTATTACCCGGAATGGATTCCGGGAGAGCACATGCCGGATGGCCCAATCATCCAGGTGGCGGGCTTGAAATTCAGCGGCGGCGGAAAGACGATTCCGTGGCGCCGCGACCTGGTGGAGATGTTCTCGATCCATCTCGATATTCCGCAGGGCGTAACGTCGCTCGATGCCGACCTGGATTTTCTGCTGTCCGCGCCGGCAACGGGATTTTCCGCAGGCGCTTCGGCGACGGCGGCGCTCGACCTCCTGAGCTGGAATACGGTGCTGCTCTATCCCAAGGGCTCGCGAGCCTCGGACATCCTGTTTGCACCGAGCTTGAAGATTCCGTCGGGCTGGAAGTACGGGACCGCGCTGCGGGGAGCGAAAGAAAATGGCGATACGATTGAGTTCGACGCCGTTCCGCTCACGACGCTGGTCGATTCGCCGGTACTATCGGGGCGCTACTTCCGCGCAATTCAACTCACGCCCGGCCAGCAGCCGTCGCACGAGATGGACATTGCCGCGGACAGCGCCGCGGCTCTCGCAATGCCTCCCGATCAGGAAATGCATTTTCACCAGCTCGTGCTCGAGACGGGCGCGCTATTCGGCGCGCGGCATTACCGCGATTATCATTTCCTCGTGACGCTGAGCGATGACGTGGCGCATTTCGGGCTCGAGCATCATGAGTCGAGCGACGATCGCGTGAGCGAACGCAGCTTGATTGACGAGCCGCTGCGACTCGCATTTTCCGGTTTGCTTCCGCATGAGTTCGTCCACTCGTGGAACGGAAAATACCGGCGCCCGGCGGGTCTCGCGACACCGACTTACCAGGTGCCGATGCAGGACGACTTGCTCTGGGTATACGAAGGCCTGACGGAATATCTGGGCGATGTGCTGACCGCGCGGAGCGGGCTCGAAACGCCCGAGCAATGGCGCGAGGCGATGGCGTATCAGGTGGCGATCTACACGCATCGCCCCGGACGCGACTGGCGGCCGCTGCAAGACACCGCAGACGCTGCGCCATTCCTCTACGATTCCACGGGCGACTGGTCGAACTGGCGGCGCGGAACCGATTTTTACGAGGAAGGCGAGCTGCTCTGGCTGGCCGTAGATGGAACGCTGCGCCGGCTGACGAAGGATCAAAAGTCGATGAACGATTTCTGCCGCATTTTTCACGGCGGATCGAGCGGGCAGCCCGAGCTGAAGACGTACACGTTCGAGGATGTCGTCGCGACGTTGAACGGGCTCGCGCCGTACGATTGGGCGGGCTACTTGCGGGCGCACCTCGACGGCGTTTCCACAAAAACTCCGATCGAAGCGATTGAGAATAACGGCTGGAAACTCGTTTACAACGAAGAGCCGAATGAACTCGAGGCCAACACCGACGCGATTACGGGCCGGCTCGATCTGTCGTTCTCAATCGGGTTGACGGTAAACGACGAAGGGACGGTGGGAGACGTTACGCACGGCGGGCCGGCGTATGAAGCCGGAATTGGACCGGCCATGAAGATTGCCGGAGTCAACGGGCGGCAGTTTTCACCGGACGGGCTCAAAGAGGCGATCGATTCGGCGAAGGATTCCGCCGCGTCAATTCAATTGCTGGTGGCGAACGGCGCGCAATTTCAGACGGTGACCCTGAACTATCATGGCGGGCTGGTCTACCCTCACCTGGAACGCGATAAGGGGCACGCGGATTACCTCGGCGAAATCATTCAACCACTCGCGCAAGCGAAGGAAGCACGAAAGTAACGCCGGGCGAATTTTGCGGCGGGACGGAGTACGATCGAAGGCGGGAAAGGTGTGGCGTTGAAATTCAACTCGCTGGCGATCATCGGCATCCTCTTCGTCGCGCTCGGAATCGGCGCGCTGGTGCATCCGAATGTCGTGATGCCCGCCAAGAAACAGGAACTCCAGATTGCCGGAAACAGGGTGATCATGGAGACGCGGCGGGTGATCACGGTCCCCGGAGTTCTGGGCGCGCTGATAATTATTGCCGGCGTTGCTGCCTTGGTTCTCAGCCAGATCAATCCGGATGCGCGCCGCCGGTAATCGCGGGCGACGCGGACAATGATATTTCTGTAGTGCTGCGTTAGGAGGACGGATGAGCGTAAGTTTGCGAATCAGTGCGATCGGAGTGGGTGCAATCGAAATTGCTGCGCTGGTTCTCTCGGCGGTGGCGCCAGCCGGTGCGCAGCAGAAACGTCCGATCACGTTCAAGGATCTTGCCGCGATGCATCGCCTGAGCGACCCGCAGCTTTCGCCCGACGGAAAATGGATCGCCTACGAAGTGGGGACTCCGAACCTGGAAGCGAATCGCGTGGCGCACGACATCTGGCTCGTTCCGTCGGGTGGCGGCGAAGCGCGGCCCATCACGCGCGGCGGGAGCGACATGCGGCCGCGATGGTCGCCGGATGGAAAGCGGCTCACGTTTTTGTCCTCACGCGAGGGCGAGCAGCAAATCTACTGGATCACGCTGGATGGCGGCGACGCGAACCGGCTTACGTCGCTTTCCGGTGGCGCGGACAATCAATCGTGGTCGCCCGACGGAAAATGGATCGCGTTCACATCGAGCGTTTATCCGGATTGCAAGGACGAGGCTTGCAATGCGGCTCGCGCAGATGCGCGTGCGAAGAGCAAAGTGAAGGCGCGGATTTACGAATCGCTGCTTTATCGCCATTGGAACGGCTGGTCGGACGGAACGAGGAGCCATCTCTTCGTGATGCCGGCGAGCGGAGGCGCTGCGCGCGATCTCACTCCGGGCGTTGATTACGATGTGCCGCCGTTTAATTTGGGCGAGCCTGACTCGTTTGCATTTTCGCCCGACAGCTCGGAAATCTGCTTCACCGCGAACACGGATAAGGACGCGGCGCTCAGCACGAATGGAGATTTGTTCACCGTGCCAGTGGGAGGCGGAAGCACGCCGAAGCGGATTACGACAAATCCGGGGAACGATTGGGGACCGCTTTATTCCGCGGACGGGAAATGGATCGCCTACCGCGCACAGGCGCACGGCGGTTGGGAGAGCGATCGGTGGCGGTTGATGCTGTATGACCGCGCGAAAGGCGAGCCGGTAAATCTGACGGAAAACATTGATCGCAGCGTCGAATCGTTCGAATGGAGCCCCGACAGCAAGATTATTTATTTCGGCTCCGAGGAAAAATCGGAGCTGCCGATCTTCTCGATTGCGCCGGCGGTGGGTAGCACGCCGAAGCCCGTCCTCGACGGCTTCAATGCAAGCTTTGTAGTGAGCAACGACGGCCGCACGCTGGTGTTTTCGCGCACGAGCCTGACGATGCCGGCTGAAATTTTCACGGCGGATGCCGACGGCAAGAACGTGCGGCAGATTACGCATCAAAATGATGCGCTGCTTGCGCAGCTCGAGCTATCGCCGGCGGAACCGTTCTGGTTTGCAGGCGCGGGGAAAACGCAAGTGGAAGGGCTGATGGTAAAGCCGCCGAATTTCGACGCAGCAAAAAAATATCCGATGCTGCTGCTGATTCATGGCGGCCCGCAGCAGGCCTGGACCGACGCGTGGGGCTACCGCTGGAACCAGCAGATGATGGCTGCGCCCGGCTACGTCGTCGTGATGATCAATCCGCGCGGGTCGCCCGGTTACGGCGAGAAATTCTTAGCGGACGTGAGCCGCGACTGGGGCGGAAAAGTTTACGAAGATGTGATGAAGGGCGCGGACGCCGCCATCGCGAAGTATCCGTTCATCGATGGGACGCGGCTGGCAGCGGCGGGTGGCTCCTTCGGCGGCTACATGGTTGATTGGATCGCCACGCATTCGGGCCGCTTCAAATGCCTGATTAGCCATGCAGGCTCCTACGACATGGAGAGCATGTACGGCGCCACGGAAGAGCTGTGGTTTCTGGATTGGGAATTCGGCGGACCTCCGTGGGCGAAGCCGGAGCTTTACAAGAAATATTCGCCCAGCGAATATGCGGCAGCGCTCGGAAAATATAAGACGCCGACGCTCGTAATCGGCGGCGAGCTCGATTTCCGAATTCCCTACACGCAGGATCTCGAATTCTTCACAGCGCTCCAGCGGCAAGGCGTGCCGTCAAAGTTGATGATCTTCCCCGATGAAGGCCACTGGGTCCTGAAGCCGCAGAACAGCGAGCTCTGGTACAAAACGTTCCTCGATTGGCTGGGAAAATATTTACAGTAGTCGGGCGCGGCCCGAAATTTCCACCGACCAAGCCTGCCGGTAGGGCCCGCCACGTACGTTGTTTCCGCCCCTTGACGCCAAAACTACGTAGTTCCCCTCGTTGACATCCACCAGCCCTGCTGTGACAGTGACGATCTGTTCCTGATTCCCCGAGGGCTTATGATGCAGGCGTCCAGGAAGCCGTTTCTTCGTGCAGCGATGTTGATTTTCGTCTCGGCAGGGCTGGCTCCGGGGACGCGCGCTGGAAGCCTGACGATCACGAGCGAGCCGCCGGGAGCGACGATCGAAATTGACGGAGCGCCGGTAGGCGTCACGCCGTACACGATCGACTACCCCTCGTCGTATTTTCACAAGCCGCACACCGTGTTCAGTTCGCGTCTCGAACACGCTCTGGTGATGCGGATCCATAAGGACGGCTATTCGCCGCAACTTGTGACGCTGACGGAAGGGCCACTCGAATGGGTCTCCGTTACAGGACGTCATCAGGGAAAGTATTTTCTGCTGAAGGCGGGACATTTCGAATTCAAGCTCGAGGCGTTATCCGAAGCAAACGGCGCCTCGCCGTCTCCCGTGCCCGGCGCGAGACCCGGTACCGGCGGAGAAAAGTCGGGCGCGCTCATGAAAGCGAGCCTCGAGGCCGCACGCGCTGCGGCGAGCAGCGTCAAGTTCACGTCCGATCCCAGCGGTGCGGAGATTTACATTGACGGGAAATTCGTGGGGCAGACGCCGTCTACTATCTCGATGCAGCCGGGACCACACGTGGTAGTGGTGAAGGCAGCGGGCAGAAAAAACTGGGAGCGCGATCTGGATATTCTGAAGGATAGCCAGGTGGCGCTGCATCCGGTGCTGGAAATTCAGCGCTGAAGATTTCCACGGCCGGTTTTCTTCACGGCGAATCGTCTTCACGGACTATCGTCTACTTAATCGTTGCCGTCCGGACTGGAAACGTCCACCTGCGTGCGTGCTCTTTTCCGCCCCGCGAGCGCAAGCGCCTGCAAGAAATAGCTCTCCAGCTCCGGCACTCGCAAAATCTTGAGCGACACGCCGAGCACGACAATTCCAATCGTGCTCGCAATCGCGAGCAGGAGAACCGCCCCGAGCGGCTCCTGCCATGCCATCCGCACTTCGAGCCATGCAGCGAGCTTGTAACACACGAACCCGGCGACGACGGACGCAGCGGTAACTTTGCAGAAAAAGACGGCGAGGGTCGCCGCCGCACGATTCTTGGTGCGGCGATTCAACAGAACGAAGAGAACAATGGTATACGCGATGATGCCGAGCGAACTCGCGAGCGCGAGTCCGAGATGCTGCGACCGGCGCACGAGCCACCAGTAGAGTGGCAGGTTCAGGGCCGTCATCACGGTGCCGACGACGGCGGGCGTGATGGTGTCTCGCGTGGCGTAGAATCCGCGGGCCAGATTGTATTGCGCGCCCCAGGCAAACATTCCGATCGAGAAAAATGCGAGCGTCACGGCGGTGGCCTGCATGTCTGGTGCACGGAGGCGAGTGTGCGAGAACACGAGATGGACGAGCGGAAGACTCTGCGCGATCGTCAACGCGGAAATCGGCACCAACAAGAATACGATTCCTTTGAAGATGGAATTGAGGATGCGGTTCAATTCGTCGAATTTCTTCTCTGAATACAATTGAGCAAGGATTGGAAACGAGGCAACGCCAACGCCCTGGCCGACGATTCCGAGCGGCACTCGCATCAATGTTTTTCCATAGGTGAGCCAGGTGATCGAAGCGGGCTGCAGATACGACCCGAACCAGCGGATGATCCAGTCGTCCGTGAAAGAGAGCGACACCGCAAGCATGATCGGCACCGAGAGTTTCAGGAAAAGCCAGAAGCCGGGATGATGTACGTCAAAATTGGGAGAAAATTTTGCGCCGGCTCGATACGCACCGTAGATTTGCAGCAGAAAATTTCCCGCGATCGCGCCGCCCAGCACGCCCACGGCAAATCCCGTCATGCCGATTCGTGAAGCGAGCAGCACGCCGCCCAGAATAATGCCGATGTTATAAACGAGCGGGGCGAGCGACGGAATCACGAATTGTCCCTTGGCATATTGAACGGCGCTGAGAATGCTGCCTTCGTAGAAACAAATCTGCGCGGGGAGCATCAGGCGCGTGAGCGAAACCACGCGCTCGCGTTCCGCGGGACTGAAACCCGGGGCGATCACGAGCACAAGTTTGTGCGCGAATATTTCGCCCACGATCACGAGCGCGACCAGCACGAATCCCATCACCGTGACGACGGTCGAGAACACGTGCCAACCTTCGTCCTCGCTTTTTTCCGCAACGTACTTCGCGAACACGGGGATGAACGTGACGCTGAGCGAGCCGCCCGCGATCAGATAGTTGAGAAAGTCGGGGAGAGTGAACGCGGCGTAGTACGCGTCGGTGACGGCGTTCGAACCCATCTGGTGGGCGACGGTCCAGTCGCGAAAAAATCCCAGGATGCGGCTGAGCAGGACGCTCGCCATCACGATACCCGAGGCGGCAAAGATCCGGCGATGGAGGGTTCCAGTCGTCACAAACGACATGGTAATTGGTTTGGTGCTGCGGGACTAGATGCTTGGCGGCGGGTGTTTCCCGACGCGATGCCGCGAGTCAGCGATTCCTTAGGCCGGACGTTCGAACTTTTTCGGCTGTCGATCGGGAACCTCTGCAGGCTCGCGAGGCGGAGTTCCCTGCGGCGCGGCACGCAAATATTGCGAAGGCCACGATGCCGCGAATCCCTCTTTGTGCGCCGCGTGTAGCGGCCAGTATGGCTCGCGCAGAAACTCGCGCGCCATCGAAACCACGTCCGCCCGGCCTTCCAGGAGAATCGCCTGAACCTGCGCCGCGGAGGTGATGAGTCCAATCGCGCCGGTAAGAATTCCGGTCGCGCGACGAATTTCTTCGGCGAAAGGAACCTGATAGTTCGGAGCCACGGGAATCTTGGCGCCGGGAGAAATTCCGCCGGATGAGCAGTCCACCAGGTCCACCCCGAGCGGGCCTATCTGTTCGGCGAGTTGGATGGACTGATTCAGGTCCCAGCCGCCTTCGATCCAGTCCGTGGCTGAGATGCGAATGAAAAGCGGCATGCCCTTCGGAATCACGCGGCGAATCGCGGTGACCACCTCGCGGACGATGCGCGTGCGATTCTCGAATGAGCCGCCGTACATGTCGGCGCGGAAGTTCGAGAGTGGCGAGAGGAATTCGTGCAGCAGATAGCCGTGAGCCGAATGAATTTCGATCAAATCGAATCCGGCCTCACACGCGCGGCGAGCTGCACTGGCAAACGCCTCGACCGTTGCGCGAATTCCTGCTTCGTCGAGAACGATCGGGTTCGGATAATCGTCTGCGAAACGGATGGGGCTTGGCGCGAAGGGCCGCCATCCTCCCTGCGATTCCGGAACTTCCTTGCCGCCTTCCCACGGCCGCGCCGTGCTGCCCTTTCGTCCGGCGTGGGCGAGTTGCATACCCGCAACTGCTCCCTGGCTGCGAATGAACTTCGTGATCCGCGTGAGCATTTCGATGTGCTCGTCCTTCCAGATGCCGAGATCCTGCGGGCTGATGCGGCCTTCGGGCGTGACTGCGGTCGCCTCCGTGAAAATAAGTCCGGCGCCGCCTACCGCGCGGCTTCCCAGGTGCACCAGGTGCCAATCGTTGGCAAAGCCGTCCGTACTCGAATACTGGCACATGGGCGAAACGATGATGCGGTTGCGAAGCACGATGTCGCGAATCTGCAGGCTATCGAACAACACTGAGCTGCCTCCTGAAATGTATGGGTGCAAAAAAGCGAGGAATCAAATGGAGGGACTCAACCGTCGAGCGCCTCCGCGTTAAATCAAACGTTCGTAACGACGACGATTTCATCCGTGACCATTCGATGTGAGAAGGTCCGAAAAAGTGGCGGATTTTATTTTCGTTGTTTTTTGGCGGGCGCCGGACTGTCGTGCCCGGAAGTCCACGCCGGCGGGTCGCTCGCCGGAAATGATTCGCGCGACGCCTCGTCCACCTCATCGTCAAGGGTCTCAGGCGACGGGCCCGGCGGAGCCCCCGGCGTGCGAGGATTTTGCTTTTTGGATTTACGTGCCGGACGTGCACGAGACGCCATTCAGCAAAGTCTCCTGGCCGGCCGGAAATTAGAATTTGAAAACGATTCCGCCGTAGGCGCGCGGGTTGAACTGGTTATCGTTGAAATATCGAGTGCCGACCATGTCCGCTCCGACGCGCAGCGCGAGCCTGCGGAACGGGGTGCTGAAATCGGCGCCGCCGCCGAGGACGTACGCAAACGCTTCTTGTTTTCCGTACGGGGTCTGCGGAGTCAGATGGGAGTATCCGACCACGGCGTGCGCGAACACTTCAATTCCCTTCGGCGCAAGCCAGCGGAATCTTGGACCGCCGCCGCCGAACAGAAACCACGAACTCTGGCCGTTCGGCGAGTCGTGGTTGGCCATCATTTCGCCTTCGATTCCGAACCAGTTGTTGAAGTAATAGACGATCCCGTAATTAAAACCATTCATGTTGCGGCTGATCCCGTGCGGGCCACTGAAGTGGAAGAAAGCGTACCCGAAGTAGGCCTGCCAGGAATAGTTCGTGAAGACGCCCTGGACGTATTGCGGGTCGGGCGTGGGATTCGGCGTTGCCGTTGTCGCCGTGGAAAAAGGATTGGGCGCGAGAGTTGCCGAGCTCGTGCTCACGGGCGCCGGAGAGAGCGAATCTGCAGTCGAGAAAGATGAACTTGGCGTGGAAGCCGCGGACACGGCGCCGGACGCCGCCATCGAAAACGGAGCGGCCAGCAGAAGTGGATTTGTGGAATTAGTTTGCGCGCTGGAACTGCCGGTGATAAACAACACTACTCCCAAGAGACAAAGAACGTGTCGCATCGCCCATTCCCCCAGATAACCACTGCCTCGTCCAACGTCCATAGTTTGACACGAGAACAGCCCAGCGTGTCCACCCAAATTCTTTCAAATTCAGGGTGGCTCCGCGGAGGGAAGATGCGGCACGATTACCAGCCCATTTGGTCCATGCGCCTGAGGATAATCGCGCTGTAGTTATTCATGCGCTCGGGCCGTCGTTTCAGGGGAGCCGGGAGAATTGCAGCGAGCCGCGCCGCCTGTTGCCGGCCGATATTCCGAGCCGGTGAATTGTCATAGTAACGACAGGCCGACTCGGCACCATAGACAGCCGGTCCCCATTCGACGACGTTGAGGTACAGCTCCAGAATGCGCTGTTTGCCGAGGACGACTTCGGCAACCGGCACCAGTGTGGCCTCTGCGCCCTTGCGGAGAAATGACCGGCCCGTTCCGAAGAATAGATTTTTTACAAGTTGCTGGGTAATGGTGGACGCTCCGCGAGAGCGCTCGCCCTCCAAATCGTCTTCGGCAGCGATTTGGATTTGGTGCCAGTCGAATCCATGGTGCTCGTAGAAGCGGGCGTCCTCAGCCGCGACTACAGCGTGCTGGAGATCGGACGAGATTTGGCTCAGCGGGATGAACTCGTAGCGTTTGCGATACGGCGTGCCGTGAATCGAGGCCTGCACGTGACGCTGGATGTGTACCGCAGTTGTCGGCGGGTCGATCCACCGGGCGGCCACAAGCAACAACGCAGCAAGCGACCACAGAACCGCGACGCCAATGGCAAACCATAAAAGATACGGACGGAGGGAGGCCATCCGAAAAGCGCCCTTGGTGTGTGTGTTCTCCATTGGAGTTACAATTCAGAATAATACGCGAGCGGGATTGCCGCTGGTGAATGTAGTGAGACCTCGGAAAAATGAGAGGGACGACATGAAAGTCATAGTGATCGGTGGCAGTGGGCTCGTCGGTTCAAAGCTCGTCAACAAGCTTCGTGAGCTCGGACACGAAGCGGTAGCGGCGTCGCCGAAGTCTGGCGTTAACACCGTGACCGGCGAGGGGCTGGCCGAAGCGCTAAAGGGAGCATCCGTGGTGATTGACGTATCAAACTCTCCCTCGTGGGAAGCAGCGGCCGTGATGCAATTCTTCCAGGCCTCTACCCGCAACCTGCTGAGTGCTGAAGTCAACGCCGGCGTCGCGCATCACGTCGCACTCTCCGTGGTGGGTGCTGAGCGCATGCCCGGCAACACGTATATGCCCGCGAAGGTCGCCCAGGAGTCAGCCATTCAGTCGGGCCCTACGCCGTACACCATTGTCCGCGCGACGCAGTTCTTCGAGTTTGTGGGAGCAATCGCGGACTCCGGCACGGTGGATGGAACCGTTCGGCTGCCGCCCATTCAGTTCCAGCCGATTGCCGCGGACGACATCGCCGCCATCCTCGCGCGCATTGCACTCGCCGCCCCGATGAATACGACCATTGAGATCGCCGGCCCCGAGCGGAAATCTCTGAAGGAATTTATCCAGATCCTTTTCGCGGCGAAGAAAGACGCTCGCCCGGTCGTTACCGACCCGAATGCCCGTTACTTCGAAGCCAAAGTGGATGACCGATCGCTTGTGCCCGGAAGCCAGCCTCAACTCGGGAAGATGTATTTTGAGGATTGGCTCGCTCGCAGCTCCGTTTTGCCCGCGTAAATCGTGCCCAAGTGAATAGGACTCAGCTGCCGCCTGCTCGGGCGGCGCGTCCCGATTTGATCATCTCCGGTTGCTAACCAACCGAGAGTGGCATAGTCTAACTATGCCAGAGGTGATGCCTTGCATCGAGACGAAATTCCCCCCGGGACACTCTACCTGCTGATTCTGAGAACGCTGGCGCGATCCGGGAAATTGCATGGGTATGAGATCGCCAGTTCCATTCAGCGGGTATCGGACGACATTCTTCAGATCGAAGAAGGCTCGCTCTACCCGGCATTGCAACGGATGTTGATCAAAGGATGGGTGACGGCAAATTGGGGGACCACGGCCGGAAACCGGCGCGCTCGCTACTATCAGCTCACCTCGGCCGGGCGAAAACAATTGGAAGCGGAAATGTCGCAATTTGAACGCGTGATCGGAGCGATTACGCGCGTGATTGAAGCGGTGTGAAAGGAGCCCGAATATGAATTGGATGCGAGAACTCGCACGACGGCTCAGCATGCTGGTTCACCGGCGACAGTTTGACGCGGATCTCGAAGAGGAGATGCGGCTGCATTTGGAATTGCGCCAACAGGAACAGATCGAGTCCGGCGTGACGAAGGATGATGCGCGAGCGGCGGCCCGGCGGCATTTTGGCAATGTGACCTCGCTGCAAGAACGAAGCCGGACGGCGTGGGGCTGGGTATGGTTTGAAAACATGGTGGAGGATATTCGCTACGGACTGCGTACGCTGCGCAAGTCGCCCGGCTTCAGCGCCGTGGCCATTCTGACGATTGCGATTGGAATTGGCGCGACGACCGCGATTTTCAGCGTTGTGGATGCCACGCTGCTGCACCCGCTGCCATATCCCAAGCCGGAGCAGCTTGTGCGCATCGAGGATGATCTTCCGGGCGTGGGCGCGCAGGACGTGGGCATGTCCGTGCCCGAACTGCACGATTTTCAGCGCTCCGGCATTTTTGAATATGTTTCGCCGATCGGTGGTGGAGACGTAAATCTTACCGGCGCATCTCAACCTGTGCGCATCAGCTTTCTGAATGTAACTCCAAATTATTTTGCGGTGCTGGGAGTGAAAGCACAGTTGGGGCGGACGTTTGATCCCGAGGATCAAACGCCGGGATTTAATCTGGAAGCGATTTTGAGCGACGGCCTGTGGAAGCGTGCGTTCGCTGCCGATCCGGGAATCCTGGGCAAGAGTTTGCGGCTTGACAACGATTTGTACCGTGTGGTCGGCGTTATGCCGGCGGGCTTTTACGATCCAGGGCGAACGCCCGAGGAACGCAACACCGAGATTTGGCTGGCATCGGGATTTGCGGCGCCGCCTGCTCCGCCTCCAGTACGCCACGATCATTTCCTTCAGGCTGCGATTGCGCGAATCAAACCGGGACTGACAATTGCGGAGGCGCAAAGCCGGCTGGATGCGTTGGTGGCAGCGTTGCAAAAACAGTTTCCGGTGGATTATCCGCAGCAGAGCGCCTGGACCGTGCGCCTGGTACCGCTGAAGGAGACTGTGGTCGGAAATGTTCGCCAGTCGTTGATTCTACTGCTCGGAGCCGTGGGGTTGGTGCTGCTGATCGGCTGCGTGAATATCGCGAACCTCTTGCTGGCAAGAGCGAGCGCCAGAGGACGCGAGATGGCGGTTCGACAGGCGCTTGGCGCCGCGCGCACGCGACTGATCAGCCAGTTGCTGACCGAAAGTTTGCTTCTTTCGCTACTCGGAGGAGCCGCGGGCGTGGCGATTCTTTTCAGCGCCAAGACGTTCCTTTTGCAGATCGTGCCGGACAGCCTGCCGCGGCTGAACGAAGTGTCGATCAACTGGAGCGTACTGCTTTTTGCGTTTGTTGCCGCTCTGGTGGCCGGAGTGATTTTCGGTCTGGCGCCTGCGTGGCAGGCGAGCCGGGTGGATTTGACTCATATGCTCAAGCAGGAAACTCGAGGCTCCAAGGGTTCTGGAGAACAAGCGCGTACGCGGCGCGTGTTGGTGGTAACAGAATTCGCGCTGTCGCTGGTGCTGATGATTTCTGCGGGGCTTCTGCTTCGGAGTTTCTGGGACTTGCTGAAAGTGCAGCTGGGATTCAATCCGCAAAGCGTGATGGCGGTTCGCACGTGGCTGCCTGTGCCGAACGATCCGGCGACTGACGTTTATGGAACCACCTCGCAAGAGGCGCCGTTCCTGCGCGAAGTCGAGCGTCGTGGCAGGACGCTGCCCGGAGTGGAAGAAATTGCCATCGGCGATCTCGCATCAGTTCCCTTGGGACACGGTTGGAGGGACGTTAGCCCGAACCCGTTGATCGTTGAAGGCCGCGAGACTCAAGCCGATGAGGCCGCTCTGGTCAATCGCGCGGTCGTAACGCCGCAATACTTCCACTTGCTGGGCATGACGCTGCTGCGCGGCCGCTTATTCACCGCGTCTGACAATGAAACAGCGCCGCAGGTGGCGGTGATCAACGAAGCAGCGGCGCGCACGTACTGGCCGAATGGAAGCGCTCTCGGCCAGAACTTCAAGAGGCCAATCGATTCTTCCTGGACCACGGTGGTCGGGGTGGTGGCGGATGCTCGAACCGAATCGATGGCGGGAGCTTCCGTTCCGGAAATTTATTTGAGCGCCTATCAGCGGCGGCCGAAAAACTTGGCGATCTTCGTGCGTGGGCGGCTGGATACGGCTGCGATTCCCGTGGAACTGCGCCAGCAGGTGCAGTCCGTCGATCCCGAACTACCTGTGTTCGGTGCACAGACGCTCGACGGTGCGGTATCGGCGTCACTTTCCGCGCGGCGATTCTCGATGGAAATGGTGGGGCTATTCGCGCTGACGGCCTTGCTGCTTGCAGCGCTCGGAATTTATGGCGTGATCTCGTACATCGTGAGCGAGCGCACACGCGAGTTCGGCATTCGCATCGCGCTGGGCGCGCAGAGAGGCAGCATTATACAGATGGTCCTGCGGCAAGGGCTGGGACTGGCTGCGGCGGGCGCAGCAGTTGGGCTGGTTTGTGCGCTTGTCGTTTCGCATTTGATGGCGGGAGTGCTATACGGCGTGAGGCCGGAAGATCCTTTGACGTTTGTGGGCGTCGCGGCTATTTTCATCCTCGTTGCAGTATTCGCGTGCTACATCCCGGCGCGACGAGCGGTTCGCGTGGACCCGATTGTTGCGCTGAGATACGAATAGCACATTTGCTCGAGTGGCCGGAATGCAGAAAAAAGACTGTCTGTTGGAAAATAAGGGTCAGTTGGCAGAAATGATGAGTTGCGAAGTGGCGTTGCCGCACATGCCCGAGACCGTGCCTGGGGTGCAAGCTCCGATCGAATAGGTGTAGCAACCGGGGTGTTTCGCGGTGACCGTGATGGGACGATCCGCGCCCCCAATGATCGAACCCTCGTGGTCGAAGGGATTGGCCTCGCCGAAATCAATCACGAAACCGGTGTTCTTCGAACCGGTGGAGAAAGTGATTGAGGTGCCGACCTTAACGCAGAAGGCTTTGTTGGGCTTGGCGTCGGGGATATCCGGTTTTGCATTGGCGGAGCTGCCCCCGCTGCGTCGGATATCGATCGCGCAAATCGAGGTGGGGGAGCCACAGGTGTTGGCTGCAGCGCAAATGCTTGCGGGATTGGACCCGGAGCAGACGTCATTTTTGACTTTGCTCGTGGTTTCTCTTCCAACGATGAAGCCGGTCAGCACAAGAAACAAAGCGAGCACAAAACAGGCAGTTGCGAGATCGCGAAGCGTTTTCATGCATCACCTCAGGGCTTAAGAATTGTGGCCGACGACTGTTGCACACGCCCAGTCAGTTTGCTTGGCTCCACTCGTTCTACCCCAACTACTCGATTGGTGTACCAGCCTTGTTCCAGTCGATAATGTTGACGAGCTTCCAGGCGTTTTTGCGGAGTTGAAACTCGAGTTGGCCCTCTTTGTTAATCACCAACTGGGCCGCCGGGTAGAGAACGCCGCTGCTCTTGTCCTTATCGGCGTCATTGATCTCGATTTCACCAGCGGTCAAATTGAAGGATTTGCTCTGAGTACTGTAATAGGCCTCACCGAACTTAATCTGACGGTTCGTGACGAAACGAATTTTGCGGCCGGTAGGCGTCGGAACCACGCGAATGAAACTAAGGTCGTACCCGAGCGTGCCGGTGATCGCAATCCGGCCATCCGACTTCATCTTGGTGAGCGCATTCACCAAGCCTTCATTTTGGCCCTTCTTATAGGCTTCCACGAGGATTGCTCGGTCCTCGTCTGTAGAGAACTGGTTGATGGTTATTTTGACGTTGATTGTCTTGCCCATCTGAGTGCCCGTGCCCATGGCGGTTGCGTCAATCGTGCCGACCTTCAGCTTCGCGTCGTCTGCAGAGAGAGCGAGCGAAACCGCCGCCAAGAAAATAGTGGCGACGAGAAATCTGACGTAACCGGCTCTTTGAAATTTAGATCGGGAATCTTTGGTGTTTGCCATCGTGTCTTCCTCGAGGTCGCAGATTCGGAACTGCCTTCCAGCCGGAACAAGAAGGGGTTTTATATCACAAGCATGCGCTGTGAAGATGGAGTTTGTTCCCCGGAACTACCTGCCGTCGAGGGTCAACCCACCCAGGCCCCGGGCCCCTGAAGGCAACAGCTGAGCCAAGGGTCACTTAGCCGGAAACGCAACTACTCGGCCAAGCGGCGAGAAGCCCGTTCGAACCAAACTTCCGCCGCCGGCCTTAGCTGTATCTCGCGCATGACGATCATCAAAACTTCAACTTCTTATTTCGCCTGCGCTAGCCCCGCAACAACTGCGGCAACTTTATCGAGTATCTGATTCCAGCCCTCGAGCTGCCCGCTATTTTTTGCGTCTTCCATGGTTTCATTTCCAATCATGGTCAGTTTCGTCTGGCCGTTTCCAAAATCCTCAAAAATAACCACGTCGCGCGCATCCTCTATGGCCTCATGTTCCATTCCAAACTCCGCAGGGTCAACCTTGTTTCCCTTCGAGTCGGCAAAGTACATGGAGTAAACGATCTTCTCGTGCAGAACAATCTCGTGGTACTCCCCGCCATTCCAGCCCTCCTGCCCATCCGGCGATTTCATGCAGCAGAGAAATTTTCCTCCCACGCGAAAATCAATCTTGCAAACAGGCGCAGTAAAACCCTTCGGCCCCCACCACTGCATCACATATTTCGGGTTTGTCCACGCCTCCCAAACCAATGCGCGTGGAGCATCAAAAACTCTGGTGATCACCATCCGCTCTTTCTCGTTAACCGTGTTTTTTGTCATTTCTGACCTCCGCTTTCTTCATTTGATTTAGAACCACATCCAACCTGTCGAAACGCTCTTCCCAGAATCGGCGATAGTTAGTCGCCCAGTCGCTGACTGTCTTGATCGCTTCTGGCCGGAGCGTGCACACGCTCTCTCTTCCACGCTTCGTCTTGATCACAATCCGCGCCCGCACCAGGTAGGCGATATGTTTTGAAATCATCTGCTGCGAGAGGGCAAACGGTTCCGTCAATCCATGCACAGAGGCAGGCCCATGGGAGAGTCGTTCGATCATCGCCCGGCGGGTTGGATCAGACAGAGCCGCAAATGTTGTACCTAACCTATCCACAACCATATGGTAGTGGATTAACTGCGAATGTCAAGTTTGAATTTTGGAGTTCCCGATTTCTGTTTCCTGATCTCTGAACCCTGACACCTTCGCTACTTTATGCTTCCCGATGCGCCACGTATCGCAGCCGAGTGCGTGTTTTACAAGTCGTTCACGCTCTTTTATCGAGAATCAAAGTCAAAACTAATTAGGAAATTATTGTAAATACCTCGGACGTTGGAGATTGCACGTGATGGGGGGAGATTAATCTGCCTGAGCATCTGCAAACGAAGCAGAGGTCAAAGGTGAAGACACATTCTTTTTAATCTTGTGAATTCAATGAGATGGCGCGCCCGGCCCGATTCGAACGGGCGACCCTCTGCTTAGAAGGCAGATGCTCTATCCAACTGAGCTACGGGCGCCTACCTGATTCTAAATCGATTGCGGCTCGCGAAACCACCATTTGTTGTTTTGTCGCCCCTCACTGTGCCAAAACTCTGGTGTCCTGGTACAGACGATTCGACCGAACTCTACTTTCTTGGCAAGAGGACTTCCTCTGCTGTTGATGATCGTCAGCAGGCACGCCTAGCCTGTGCGAGGATGTGTCTCCTAGCGGTGTGGGAGCGGTGGGGATGTGTCTCCGTTAAGACACCTTTAGGCGGTAATCGAGCGCTCGGGCCACCTCCACTTTTACCTAAATGGCCTGCTATCAGAAGCTTAGGAGATTCCTTCCGAAGCTGGCCAGGGTGGGCGCTCAGTTGCAAGCTCTGTTCGGGGACTCGGGCGCGAGATCTCTAGCCGTGTGCACGGGGAAGCTAACTTATTTAGAATCAGAGTGATGCACGGATTGGCGAATGCGGCAGTCGACGCGGAGAGACGGTCGGCGAATGCGGCGGGCGCGAAGGTGCAACGAAGTACTTCGAGGTCCCGGATGCCGTGGAACCGAAATCCCACTCGTGACGGGGCTCGTCTGAAGCAGTAGAATCAGTGGCTCAATCGAGATTGAACGAGATTGCGGAAGACCCAGCGGCAAGGCACATAGAGAATGTCAGAAATGCCGCCACAAATAGAAGGTTCGAACGACGCCGCGGAGCGCCGCCAGTATGCGCGGCATCAGGTGAAGTCGCTCGCGTACCTGGATATCGGTCCCGACAATGGCGGGATCGTCCTGAACATCAGCGAGAGCGGGCTCGCCGTGCATGCGGTGAGCGTGTTGCCGCCGGAGCCCGTGCTCGGGCTGCGGATTCAACTTCCGAAATCGTCGAAGCGGCTGGAAACGCAAGCCAAGGTGGCGTGGACGAGCGGGACGAGAAAAGAAGCGGGTGTGGAATTTATTGATCTGCCCGAGGACGCGCGGCTAGAAATCAGGGAATGGCTTTTGTTGGAAAACGTCGTGGAGACGACGTTCGTGAGCGAGGCTCTGCCGCCCGAGCCCGCGCCAACGCGTCGAGCGGCTCGAACGGATAAGTGGACGAATCTTGTTGGGGAGCTTACTTCGCCGCCTCCGGCCGCGGATCCGATCGAAAACGGGCCTCGGAGCGCGTCGCATCCCATCGCGTTTGCGCGCCCCGCGCAGACTGAATCGCCCATCGCACCACCGCCAGCGGAGATGGTTCCAAATCCGCCTACAATTGCAGCCAGCGGAAAATCCAGCGAAGGCGATACGAACGAAGGTATCGAGACGGCGGAATCGCCGGAGAACAACTCGACCGAGTGGCACGCGGAATCCGATGCCAACGCGGAATGGAAACTGGAATCTCGCTTCTCTCCCCCGGATTTGACCGAGACATACGATCCGCTTAATCGGAGAAGCGGCACGGAACTCAGTTTGCCGAGTGACACGCTGCTGAATACTCCGCAGCATCCGATCGCGATTGTTCCGAATCGCAGCGAAAAAAGCGGCGCTGCGAACGGAGCGCGAAACCCGCGAGACTCCGCTGCGGGCGCGCCGCCTGAAGATGAATTCCTGAAGAAGGCTCGATCGTTGTTCGGTCCCCGGCGCGAGCCGCGTACCGAACCGGAGATCGCGGAATTGCCGGCGATTGTGGAACCGGCGCCAGAGCCGGAACCGTCGAATCCCGCGGAGGAGATGCTTGCCGGGGCCGAGGCGAGCGCTGCGGCGCCGGCCGACCTGGACGCGACGCCGACGCAACCGAGCGAAGCCACCGTCCTGCAGATTCCCGCGCCCGGCGCGTCCGTTTTCACGAAGCCAATGGATCCGCGCGGCGGTCAGCGGAAGCCGCAGCTGGACGCGCGCACTACTTCGCGCGGACTCGATTTCCGCAGCACGATGGGAATTGTCGCGCTGTGCGTGGTCGTGGCAGTCGTTTGCGTGGGACTCGGGATCGCGGTGGGACGGAGGGTAGCGAAGAACTCGTCAAATCTCTCGGGTTCCGCAACTGGCGTGTCGTCGGTGCCAGGTACAGCGGAGACCGCGAGCAACGCGGGGGCAACATCGAGTGAGGCGGCAGGATCTGGCGGAAATAACCGCAGTGCGAGCCGCGGCGAATCAACGGCACGGCGACAATCGCCGCATACCACCCCGCCTGCGCGCCCGCGTACAAGCAGCGGAGCGCCGGCTTCTTCATCCGACGCCGCGTTGAATGAGACCGGGAGTGCCGAGGCCAGCCAACCCGAAGCGGAAAATAGTGCAGCATCTGCGCCAACGTCAGCCGCTGGTTCGAACGGCGGCTCTGTGACGCCCGCTACAGCTTTGACGGCTCCGGCAAGCGCAACACCGGATGCGCGCGGCGCTGCGCCGCCTCCTAGTGAAGCCGCTCCACGGACATCGCCACCGGCGGACCGCCTGGTGCCGGCGCATTTGATATATCGCGTGGAACCTTTTTATCCGCGAGACGCGGTGCAGCAACGTGTGGAAGGGACCGTAAAGATTCACGCGGTCGTCGCACAAGACGGACACGTGAAGAACCTCAAGGTGGTCGGCGGCCCGCCTTCTCTCACATCGGCGGCACTGGACGCAGCGCAATATTGGCGCTACATTCCTGCGCTGCGAAACGGCGAGCCGGTGGAATCGGAAGAAGACATCAATATTGAGTTTCACCTCTTGCATTAGACGGCGCCCGGAAGATTTTCCCCGGATTCAATCTCACCTTTTCGAAATTCAGGTTACGATGATTCCTGCGAATGATCAGCCCCAGAGGAGCATTCATGAACGAGTATCGCAGCGTTGAGACGAAGATTTCGAAGGCACTCGGATTGCGAACGCGGCCCGTGGCAGTGAAATTCCTGGCGAATCCGCCCGCGGGCGTTGCGAAGTTCGAAGGAGCGGAACCATCCGGTTGCAGTTTCTGGAGGCTCGCCGCTGCCGGAAAAACTTTTTACACCGTTGCTTCGGATCATTACAACTGCGCGGTCGGAAGCCACACACACAACATCGCGCTACCTCCGGAGCGCGCGAAGGAACTCGAGCAAACACTTTCGTTCATGACGGGCCTTGGCTATATCCGGATGGAAGAGGTGCCGGCAATTCCACGGCTTCCCGAGACGCCGGGCGCGGTGGTTTACTCGCCACTGGGAGATGCACCGGTGGACCCGGACGTGGTTATTTTTGCGGGAGCGGCAGCGCCGATCATGTTGCTGCAGGAAGCTGCTCAACGTGCGGGGAGCGCGGCGCAATTTCCGCTGCTCGGACGGCCCACTTGCATGGCGCTTCCGGCGGCGTTGGCGCACGGGGCCGTGACGAGTTCCGGGTGCATCGGCAACCGCGTGTACACCGATTTGGCCGAAGGTGAACTTTATTCGGTGGTGCGAGGGAAAGATGTGCGACGGATCGCGGATGAAATGGAAACAATTACCTCCGCGAATGCAAAGCTTTCTGAGTATCACCGTTCGCGCCGGCAGGAGATTGCCACGCAGTAGAAACGGCGGATTCGGCACGCGCTTGTATAGCGCTAGCGAAAGAGAGGGCTGCGATGGATCGCGAGTACTTTTATTCCATCATGAACGGCGAAGGGACGCTCGACTACGAACTCTACCTGAACACGAAAGCGCTCCTTTCCTGCCAGAAGGAATTCAAGGATTTCTGCAACGCGGATGAACTGCAGTTCCAGCTGGTTCACCAGGTGGAAGAATTGTGGATGAAATTGATCGGCTACACGCTCCTCGATATTGATGATTACCTGCAGCAGGAAAATACGAACCGCGTGATTACACTTTTCCAGCGAGTCCACGTGGCGATGCGGCTGCTGATCGATCAACTGGCGCTACTCGAGACGATGTCGCCAAAAGAGTATCAGGAAATCCGGCTGCAATTAGGGAACGGCAGCGGGCAGGAATCGCCTGGGTTTCGCACTCTGCTAAAGATGCATCCGCACATCTGGCAATCGTTCAAAACGCACTATCTCGACAAGCGAAATCAGACCATCGAGCAGGTCTACAACTCGAATTACACGCATTCGGATGCGTACATGGTGGCCGAAGGACTCGCGGAGTTCGACGAATTGTTCCAACGGTTCCGGTTTGTGCATTTGCAGTTGATCCAGCGAACGATCGGGATGGGCTCGAAATCATTGAAAGGGCGGTCGGTGGAAATGCTGAACGAAGGGCTGCGCGTTCGATTCTTTCCCGAACTCTGGGACATTCGCCACCAGATGACGGACCTGTGGGGCGCGCAGTATGGAAAAGTGCGCGACTCAATCGGCGGGCACTGATCCGGCGCGTCAAGAATCTCTGCGAGCGAATCCCCAGGCTGTTGCCGATAGCGCTACGATCACCAGCGCCGAACCAACCACCGCTACTGCTTGCGGGCCCACGCCGCGGTCCCATGTCTCGAGCAGCACGCCCAGCGGAAACAGGATCGATCCGGCAAAAAGCGCGAGTGCGAGAAACATTCTGGTGCGCTCTGGAAATCCGACCCGATCGAAAGCGATGCCGAGAATAAGTAGAAGCAGACCGAGGCCAATCCAGTGGCCATGTGCGTCAACCTGCCGAACGTAGACGAAGCTCCTCGCACCGGCGTCGGCCAGCGCAGCTTGTGATTCCGTCATGCGGTGCTCGGCGGCGCACATGAAACCCGTGGCGAGTGCGGATCCAAGGCCGTCGAGAGTCTGATGTTCGATGAAGACGGCGTAAAAGATTCCGTAAGCGATTCCCCAGATCGCGAGAGCAAATCCGCCGAAAACGAGCAGCTTGCGCGAGGGCGTCATAGCGCACCTGCCGTGGAATCCAGCTTTCCGGCGTAGCGCCAAATCCCGATAAGCATCGCGAAAAGCGCGATGATTACGAGCAGCCCACCGGCATCAGCGATAATTCCTGCCAGCAAGCCCCACGTCAATTCGAGCAGGACGAATAAAGGCAGCACGAGCGAGCCGAGCAAAAGTACGACGACCCAGACGCGTTTCCAGCGGGCACTCAGCAAAACGTATGGCTGGAAGAACGCGAGAAGAATCGCGAGAACGCCAAATTCGACGGCGTGCGCATGCGCGGCGATATTCACGGCTTTCGCGCCCTGCAGCTGGCCGTAGTCGGCGACGGCTTGGATCGCCGCCGCTGAATCGCCCGCGGCGGCGTTTGTGGTCATCGCAGAGATCAACTCTCCATCTCTCGCTTCGTAGCGGAACAGATGGGCGCCCGCATAGTAACTTCCGTGAAGAAAACCGATGAGAATCAGAAGCGTTCCGCCGCTGAGCAATGCCCGAGCCGGCCAACTGCGATCGTTGAAAAGTTCATCCGGCGCGACAATCGGGCGCGGAGCGCGGAAGTGCTTCCAGAGGCCCGCGATTTCACAAATGCAAACCACCCAGACGAGAAATCCGCCGAAATCGGCGACGACGCTCGCCCAACCGATCGCAGCAAAGGGACTACCTGTCAACCCAACATAGTGGATGAGGAACACGCCGACCGGAAGCATTGTCGCGCCGGCGAGAAACAGTTTCGCCAGAAATTTCCTCGTGGATTCGGCGAGCGCAGTGAATGGCTGCAGGAGCGCCAACAGAAGAGCGATGTATCCGAACCCAATCATGTGGGAATGCGCGTCGACCTTGGTGCCGCGATTTTCAAGCAACCCGCCAATATTCTGAAATGCGGCGCCGGCTGCCTGGGGGTCGTGAGACGCGACGGCACGGGTGGCGGCAAGCAGGCTCTCGCCGATTTTGTTCGCGTTGGGGTGCAGGATAAAAGCGGCGAACACATCGCCGAAGATCATTCCGCAGAGGATCAGCGCGATGCCGCCTAGCACGAAAATTCTGCGCGCGCTGGATGGAGCGAACGGCCCGGCGGATTGCGGTTCGGCGGTTCGCGGTGCGGCAGCGGCTCCGGCGACGGTTGCGTCCTGGTGAGAAGTCATTCCGGTTTCCCGGCTGCGAGTTCAGATGGCATGTACGGCGTCACGCCGTAGCGCTCGCTCCGGAAGGCGCTTTCCGGAAGGCGGGCATCACGCGCTCGGCAAAGAGTTGCTGCGTTTTGATTGATTTCCAATGCTCGAGGCCGCCGAAATTGGAGACGATCGCGAGCTCGCCGATCCCGCCCTTTTCTTCGAGGTTCTGCACCTGGCGAATCACTTTCTCCGGCGTGCCGATAAAACCGATTTCCTGGTCAACGATTTCGTCGTAGGTCAATTTCGTGAGCGATTCGAGGGCGCCGCTGGCGTAAAATCCGTATCCCTTGGCGCGCAGCTCCGCTTTTTTCGCTTCGTCCTGCAGCGACTCAACCGGCGAGGCATTGAAGGCGAGAAAATTGTGAAGCGCGGCCTCGACTTCTTTTCGAATTTGCTTTTCGTCCTCGTCGAGGTACACGGGCCGAATGTAAACAATATTCGACTTGTGGCCGTGTTCCGCGCAGGCCTTTTTGTAAATGCCCAGCGGCTTTTCCAGAACGCTCCACGGCAATAGCGGCGGCACAAAAATTCCCCACCCGCGCTCGCCGGCAAGCTGGTAGGTGATATCGCTCGTCCCTCCCGTGTAGAGCGGCGGGTAGGGTTTTTGAACGGGCTTCGGAACCACGGTTACATCTTTCACTTTGTAGAATTTTCCATCGTACGAAAACCGGTCCGTAGTCCAGGCGCGCTCGAGAATTTCGATCGCTTCCTCGTAGCGCGGCCGACTTTCTTCGAGCGGCACGTCGGAAGGACCGAAGAGCCACGCGTGGCCGCGTCCCAGCCCACATTCCAGACGCCCCCTGGTCAGGATATCGGCTTCCGCGATCTGTCCGGCGAGTCGCATCGGATTTTCGAGCGGGAGCGTGAAAAGCGCCACGCGAAACCGGATTCGCTCGGTGTGTTGAGCGGCGGCGGCAAACAGGGCGAGAGGATTTGCGGAGATCGAAAACTTCTGAAAAAAATGGTGGTCGATTACCGAGTACGCGTCAAAGCCCACCTGATCGGCATGCTCGATCTGGCGAAGGATTTCCCACGTCATCGCTGAATGGGATTTCCCTGGCGGCGTTTGCATTTCCGCATAGATTCCGAATCGCATGGACCGAACTCCCTAGACGACCGTCGGCTGACCAGCCTGAATTTCCTGAAGCACGACTCCGCGAACTCTGAAGAGCGTTTGAAGCTTCGGAGCGAGCGGAAACCCGGAGGCTCCGCATCTCTCCCGATTCGACCGCAAATTCGACCACTCGCCCGGGCTGCGAAGAATCGCCGGACTAGAACATCAGCCGCGCTGCGAACTGCAGCTGGCGCGGATTAAACACGGCGCTTGGCGTTCCGTAAGAAGGGTTCGGCGAACCCTCCCTGAAGAACTGCGTTGCACCGGCGCATCCCGGGGCTCCGGGGTCGGAGGGGCAAAAATCTGCCGCGCCATAGTTCGTGTTGTAGTAGCGGATGTTCACCGTATTGAACAAGTTGAACGCTTCGAACATCAACTGCAGTTTGAAACGCTCGCGAATGGGGAATGTCCGTTCCAAGCGGATGTCAATCGTCTGCAGACTATCTCCGCGGAAGGTGTTTCGCGATTCCGAGCCGACCCGGTCGTTGTTTCCAAACACGTCGCCGTTCGCGTCAAAGCCGGCGTACTTGGTGAACCAGGGCGGCGATTGAAACGTCATGATCGTGCTGAAAGTGAAATCGCGCAGGTAAATGTTCTCGGCGGGGCTACTGAAGATCGCGTTCGCGACAAAGCGATGGCGAATGTCGTCGGCAGAATTCGCGCGCTCCGCACGGAAGTTTCCATTGTTGCTGTCCTGCGGAATCAAGACAAAGCTCGGGTTCGGCCCGTCGTCGATGGAATGAGCATAGGTATAGCTAATTTCGGTGGACCAATTGTGCGACAGCCGTTTGTTGAAATTCACAAATAGACCGTCGTAATTCGAGTCCCATTTCGAAGTGGCTTCGAAAAACACGCTGTACTGCGGATCGCGGAAGCCCGGAATGGCGTTGATGTGCGGCGTATTGGGAATGACGAACGACGCCGGATAGCGATCCGGGCACTGCGGTGCCGTCGGGATTCCGGAGTCCACGAAGTCGAAGTAAACTTTTTTGCAACCAGGTGTTCCGGCGGAATTGAAAACCTGGATCGTGCCGCTGGGATCCGGCTGATTGACATTATAAAAACTGCCGAGATGCACTCCGCGAAGACTGATGCCGGAGATGCTCAGCACCGAATCTCTGAAAGGCTGAAACTCCAAAGACGCGCTCGCCTGAATTCCGTACGGGCTCTGGCTGTTCTGGTTGAACCGCACGATCGTGGCGTCCTGCAGGAAGCCGCATCCCGCCAGCGTGCCGCCGGGACAGTCGAGCGCTTCGCCATCGGTCGTGTCGCCATTGGGGAATTCGGCGCGCTGCAGGAGCGCGCTGAGGGCCACGTTCGTGATGAATGGAGAACTCGCGAAACTGAAGAGGCCCGTCGTCGCGTTCAGACTGTTCTCGAACGGGCGACCGGGATATGTGGAGAGCCCGCCGCACGACGGGGCCTGGCACATGAGCAAGGGCGAAGGGAGAATTCCGTGAAACAGTCCGAAGCCAGCGCGGAAAACGACGTTGCGCTTGGTCCCGAGGTTATAGGCCAAGCCAACTCGAGGATCGAAATTCTTCCACTGAGTGTTGAGCACGCCTGAGGGCCAGGTCTCAAACTCCCATCGCAGACCACCATTCAACGTGAGTCGCGGTGTGGCCCGCCATTTATCCTGGATGTAAAGACCGTTGTAGGTGTGACCGAGGGTTGCCGATGCCTGCTTTCGTACGGCCTGCGAAATTGCTCCGCCCTGGTACACGGCGGTTCCGCCGAGCACGGTCGTATCGTTGAATGGCGGGGTGGTGGTTGCGTCGAACCGCTCGAAGAAACATCACGAACGGATCCGGACACTGCGCTGTCCGCAACTGGGCGAACCGGCTGCGCCGTCCGTACCGAGAAACGCCGGAAGGTTCGCGAAGTCCGCTTCAAAGGGATAGAAAAGCGGAAAGGATTCGTAGGTGCTGACGTGGTCGAAATTGCCGCCAAAGCTTACGGTGTGATTTCCGAAGGTGTGCGTGACGTTGTCCACGATCTCGAAGCGCCGTTCCGTGTAAATGTCCGGGTTGCCGCGATTCACGCCTACGGCGAAGGTATTCGATACTTCGAGGTGAGGTTGTGTGGAGACGACGGGAAAATCGAAATTCCGATGAGCGTACTGCATGCGCAGCTCGTTGATCCAGGACGGGGTCAATGTGGAGGTGAGACCGCCGGCGAAAGATTGATCGCGAATGAAATTATTCTTGAAAGCTGAAGGGAGATCGAAACCGTTGTTGAGGGGCGACTGATTCGTCAGGCGGTCGTCATTGATGAAATAGCGCGCGTATAGATAATTGCGGCTGTTGAAGTTGTGGTCGATGCGCGCGAATCCGTTGTCGGTATTGGCGGTGCGCAGCACTTCCAGATTCTCCGCAGGAAGTCCAAACACCTGTGTCTTTACCTGATTGATCGCGTCAATATTTTGGAGAACCACGGAGTTGTAGGTGGGCGATTCACCGCGCCGCTGCCCTTCGTAGTTCGCGAAGATGAATGTCTTGTCCTTCTGAATCGGACCGCCGATCGAGCCGCCAAATTGATTTTGGCGCAGCACGTTGAAGCCGGGGGCCGAAAGGATACTCTTCGCGTCGAGAACGTTGTTCCGGAAATACTCGTAGAGCGCGCCGTGCCATTCGTTTGTGCCGCTTTTTGTGATGATGTTCACGATGCCCGCAGTGGCGCGGCCGTATTCCGTGGTGTAGTCGGCGTTGATCACGCGAAATTCCTGGACGGATTCCTGGGGAGGCGTACCGCGCTGAATCCCCGAGGCGGTGGAAATATCGTCCGCGCCGTCTACGGCGATGAAATTGAAATGAATATTTTGTCCAGCGAAGGAAAGCTTGGTGACCGGTTCGACGATTACGTCGGTGCTGCCGGAGGTCGTGTCGCCGATTTGCACGCCGGGGGACAGGAGTGCGAAATCGATAAATTCGCGCCCGTTCACGGGCAGGTCTCGAATCTGGTTCTGAGTGATGACGTTGCTGATTTGCGTTCGAGTAGGCTCAGTGACTTCGCTTGCCGCCTCCACGACCACTTTGTCACTCAACGCGCCCACTGTGAGATTAAAATTCAGTGTCGCAACTTGCCCCACTTGAAGCGTGATTTCTCCCAGTTCGGTCTTGAATCCGGTGATCTGGACGGTGACGTTGTAGCGACCGGCCGGCATTGCCGGAAGGCTGTACGCGCCGTCGCCGGCGGAGTCTGTGCTGCGCAAAAATCCGGTCGAGCTATTTTGCGCCGAGACTTTCGCATTCGGAACTCCGGCGCCGCTCGCGTCGAGGACCTGGCCTTGCAGGGTTGCCGTTACGGCTTGTGCCCGCACAGGAGTTGCATTCGGAAAAATAAACGCGAAGACAGCCATGCAGACGAACGCCTTCAAGAAGTTCATAATCCCCCCGTTTCGAACCCCAGACGCAAACCCCGAGTAACGCGTGGCGGTACAATACGACAATCGGGGCCGGCAACGCAATCGCCAGAGGATGAGGCGTTTAGGGTGTAGGGACGGCCTAACGGCTAGATTTTGCCCGGGACGCAATGCGGCGGCTTATTTACTCCGGAACGACTGCGGTGACTTCAATTTCTACTCGCGCTTCGTCCTCGATCAATGCCGCTACTTCGATAGCGGTCATCGCGGGATAGTGACGGCCGATGATTTCGCGGTACGCAGCGCCGAGTTCTTTTGATGCGGCGAGGTATTCTTTCTTGTCGACCACGTACCAGGTCATGCGAACGATGTGCTCCGGCTTGGCCTTTGCTTCGGCGAGCACGGTGACGATATTTTTCAGCGCCTGGCGCACCTGCGCGACGAAATCGTTCGAGACGATTTTGCATTCGGCGTCCCAGCCAATCAGGCCGCTGACGAAAATCAATTGTCCTTTTGCGGCTACGCCGTTCGAAAAGCCGCGCGGACGGGCCCACTTCGGTGGTTGGAGGATTTTCATGATCGGCGCTCCGTCGCCGTCTTGTCGGATTCAATGCGTTTCGTTCGTTCCTGCGGGCGGTCGTGTTCTTGAAACGAGCTGATGATTCCGCGGGCGATGATCAATTGCTGAACTTCGGTGGCGCCTTCATAAATGCGCAGCGGACGAATTTCGCGGTACAAGCGCTCGACGGGCTCGTCGGTGACTACGCCTTGGCCGCCAAACATCTGCATGGCCGCGTCGATGACGCGCTGCGCGGTTTCCGTGGCGGTCATTTTGGCCATGGCGGCTTCGACTGTGACGCGATGCCCTGCGTCGCGGAGCCACGCCGCGCGATACGTGAGCAGCGCCGCAGCGTCAATTCCAGTGGCCATTTCCGCGAGCTTCGCTTGGGTCAACTGAAAGTCGGCCAGCTTTTGTCCGAACATGGTGCGCGAAGTGGCGCGGCCCAAAGCTTCGCTCAGAGCTCTGCGCGCGAAGCCCACCGCCGCAGCTGCTACGGATGTGCGGAATACATCCAGAGTCGCCATCGCT
The DNA here is from genome assembly GCA_963711875.1 of uncultured Acidobacteriota bacterium. Lineage (GTDB taxonomy): Bacteria > Acidobacteriota > Terriglobia > Acidiferrales > UBA7541 > Palsa-295. The sequence continues at coordinate 361,471 of CAVQFW010000006.1, read as the reverse complement.
ACTTTGAAGCCCTGGCCGGGCTCGCCGAGGCGATGATCGACCGGAATCTGACAATTCGTAAATTTCAATCGCGCGAGAGGATGGGGAGCCATGATCTTGAACCGCTCCGCGATTTCAAAGCCCGGCGTTTTGGGATCGACGATAAACGCCGTGATTCCCCGCGAGCCGGGCGCTTCATTTGTCCGGGCAAATAGGACATAGAAATCGGCGATCCCGCCATTTGAAATCCACGTCTTCTCGCCGTTCAGCACGTAGGAATTGCCAGTGAGCTTTGCGTCGCATCGCATCGCAGCGACATCGGAGCCAGCTTCGGGCTCTGAAAGCGCGAAGGCAGCGATCGCGTGGCCCGCAGCTACACGCGGAAGGTATTCTTTCTTCTGGGCGTCAGTGCCGAAAAGAGTGATCGCGCCCGAGCCCAAACCCTGCATCGCAAACGCGAAATCCGCCAGGCCAGAGTGGCGCGCGAGCGTTTCTCGAATGATGCACAGCGCGCGGGTGTCAATATTCTCGGACGCCGCGCCGTAAGCGGAGCCGCCGATCGCATTTTTCAACCAGCCTCCGTCCCCAAGCTCACGCACCAGTTTGCGGCATGCATCATCTAGATTGGGGTCGTGGCTGTCGCGGAGATGCGTGGCACACCACGCGTCCAGATCGCGCGCCAGCGTGCGGTGGCGCGGTTCGAGAAAGGGCCAATCGAGAAAGCTCGGCTCGGCCACGATCAATCTCCCTTGAACTCAGGTTTTTGCTTGGCGACGAACGCGTGGTAGGCGCGGTGAAAATCGTTGGTCGCCATACAGATTGCCTGCGCTTGGGCTTCTGCGTCGATCGCCTCGTCGATGCCCATGTTCCATTCCTGATGGAGCATCTTCTTGGTCATGCCGTGCGCGAATGTGGGACCAGCCGCCAGCTCGGCGGCCATTACCTGCGCATCGTTAAGAAGCGTGTCCGGCGCGCATAGCCGGTTAAAAAATCCCCAGCGCTCGGCTTCTTCGCCGCCCATGTTGCGTCCGGTGTAAAGAAGTTCAGCGGCGCGGCCCTGGCCGATCACTCGCGGAAGCATCGCGCACGCACCCATGTCGCATCCGGCCAGGCCGACGCGGGTGAAAAGAAATGCAGTCTTGCTGCGTGCTGTTCCGAAGCGAATATCCGAGGCGAGCGCGAGGATCGCTCCGGCTCCCACGCAGATTCCGTCAATCGCCGCCACGATCGGCTGCGGACAGGCACGCATCGCCTTCACGAGATCGCCCGTCAAGCGCGTGAATGCCAGAAGTCCCGGCATGTCGAGCTTGGTCAGCGGCCCGATAATTTCGTGCACATCGCCGCCGGAACAGAAATTTTCTCCCGCGCCGGTCAGAACCACGGCTTTCACATCGTCCGCGTGCGTCATCGTTCGGAAAAGGTCGCGCAATTCGGCGTAAGACTCAAACGTCAGCGGATTTTTTCTCTCGGGCCGGTTGAGCGTGAGAATCGCCACCGAGTGCGAGACCTTCCACTGAAAATGGCGCGCTGCATAGTTCGCTAAGGTATTTCGACTCGCCGGCAAATTGTGTGGCTCTCCTGGCAGATGTCGCATCGCGGGCTCCCGCTTCTCTCCGGCCATCCTGCTACATAACCTCGCCGCCGGCCACAGTAATTGTCTGTCCGGTTACGGCATCGCTGCCCGGCAAGCAAAGCCAGGCGACCGCATTCGCAACTTCCTCGGGCCGCACGAGCCTCTTCTGAGGGTTTCGCGAAGCCAGCTCGGCTTGCGCTTGTTCCGGCGTGCGGCCGGTTTTCGCCACGATGTTGGCGACGGCGTCCTTCACTATATCGGTATCGGTAAAACCGGGACAGACCGCGTTTACGGTGACGCCTTTCGTTGCGACTTCGAGAGCGAGAGCGCGCGTTAGGCCGATCACACCGTGTTTGGCCGCGCAGTAGGCTGATACATAGGGATAGCCAACCAGTCCTGCGGTGCTCGCGATGTTAATGATGCGTCCCCAGGCAGCGGCGAGCATCCCAGACAATACTTGCTGTGCGCAAAGAAATGCGCCATCCAGATTGACCGACATCATCTGCCGCCAGAGTTTCGCATCCGTTTTCAGGAAGGGCGCGGACGCCGCCTGTCCGGCATTGTTGACGAGAATTTCGATTGCGCCGAAACGCGCTCTCGCCGATTCGAACGCTTTGGCGACTGACGCTGCATCGGTGACGTCGGCGGCTACGTGAAGCAGCTCGCCGCCGCGCGCCGTCGAAGCTGAGGCACTACGGCTCACGCTCGTCACTCGCGCGCCATGCGAGGAAAGCAATCTCACGACGGCCTCACCGATCCCGCGAGATCCGCCCGTGACGACTGCGTGTTTTCCGGAAAGCAGCTGCGAGCCGCCCATGCCCTCGGTCACACTTGTAGCCTCAACAGCGCCGCGCGAGCGAGATTTCTTTCGAGTTGCTGCTTGCCGCCCAGGTACGGGTCGGGCCACCAAACGTCTCCATACCCTTGCTTCGCGGCTTCGTGCAGCGTCCAAGCCGGATCGGCAAGATGCGGACGAGCAATCGCGCAGAGATCGGCGCGTCCGGCGGCGATGATCGTGTTTACGTGATCGCCTTCGAATATATTGCCGACCGCAATCGTCGGGATCCCCACTTCGTTGCGAATGCGATCCGAGAATGGCACCTGGAACATTCGCCCGTAAACGGGCTGCTCCGCCTTGCTCACTTGCCCGGACGAGCAATCAATCACATCGGCACCGGCGCACTTAAACAGCTTCGCTACGACCGCAGAATCCTCCGGAGTAATGCCGCCCGGAACCCAATCGCTGGCTGAGATGCGGACGCTCATCGGCTTTTCCTGCGGCCAGGCGGCGCGCATCGCTTTAAAAACTTCGAGCGGGTAGCGGCAGCGGTTCTCGAGCGAGCCGCCATAGCCGTCGGTGCGCAGATTGGTGAGCGGAGAAATAAAACTCGAGAGGAGATAGCCGTGCGCGCAGTGAAATTCGAGCCAATCGAAGCCAGCGGCTGCGGCGCGTTCGGTAGCGGAGACAAAGTCGGCCTTGATGCGATCCATATCCGCGTCAGTAGCTTCCCGCGGCAACTGCGAAACCCCGTCGATGTACGGAACAGGCGAGGCGGAAACGAGCGGCCAGTTGTCCGAGGCAAGCGGCTGGTCGATGCCTTCCCATCCCCGGCGCGTCGATCCTTTACGCCCCGAGTGTCCCAGCTGCATAGCGATTTTCGCGTCCGTGTGCGTGTGAACGTAATCCACGATGCGCTTCCAGGCGTCACGCTGCACATCGTTCCACATTCCAAGGCACGCCGGAGTGATGCGCGCATCGGGCGAAACGCAGGTCATTTCCGTGAACACCATCGCGGCGCCGCCCATGGCTCGCGCACCAAAATGAACGAGATGAAAATCGTTCGGCATGCCATCCTCTGCCATGTACATCGCCATCGGTGATACGACCACTCGATTCTTCAGCGACAAGCCGCGCACTTGGAACGGGGTGAACATCGGTGGAACGGCGTGATCGACGCCGCTGCGGGCGGCAAACCAATTCTCGACCGTCTCAACGTATCCAGAATCGCGCAGCTTCAGATTTTCGTGCCCGATTCGCTGGCTGCCCGTCAGGAGGCTGTAAGTGAACTGTTCCGGGTCGAGATGAACGTACCGCTCGACCTGCTCGAACCATTCCATTCGATTTCGCGCGGCGCTTTGCAGTTTCAGAGCTTCGATTTCGCGCTCTTCCTGATACTTCTGCAGCGCACTTCCCACGTCGCCGTCGTGTTTCGAGAGAACGCGAGAGAGCGCGATCGCATCTTCCATCGCAAGTTTTGTTCCGGAACCGATGCTGAAGTGGGCTGTATGCGCGGCGTCGCCGATCAGTACGATGTTCTTGTGGAACCATTTCTCGCACAGGATGCGATTGAACTTCAGCCAGACGGCGGAGCCTTTCAGATGCGTGGCGTTAGAGATCAGCGCGTTGCCGTCCAGCCGGTCGGCAAACAGCTTTTCGCAAAGTGCGATCGATTCTTTCTGTTCCATTTTGTCGATGCCGGCTTTCAGCCAATTTTTTTCCGGCGTCTCAACGATAAATGTCGACCAATCGGCGTCGAAACGGTAGGCATGGAGGTTGAACCAACCCCACTCCGTATTCGCAAAATCGAAAGTAAACGCATCGAGCTTTTTCTTGCTGCCCAGCCAAATGAAGCGGTTGTGGCGCGGCTGGATATTGGGCTTGAAGATGTTTTCGTATTTTCGGCGCGTCACGGAACCGCCGCCGTCGGAGGCAATCACGAGATCGTAATCCGCGGCGTACAAATCCGGGTCGGTTACCTCCGTCTGAAAAATCAGCTTCGCGCCGAGGCCGGCCGCACGCTTCTGGAGAATCTGCAGTAGTTTGATCCGGCCGATTCCGCAAAATCCGTGGCCGCCTGAAGTTAGCTTCCGGCCTTTAAAGAAGACGTCGATATCGTCCCAGTGGCGAAACGCGCGAGTGATCTCGGAGTGCGTCTCCGGGTCGACATCTTTGAATCCGTCCATCGTCTTGTCTGAAAAAACGACGCCCCAGCCGAAAGTATCGTCGGGACGATTCCGCTCAATAACAGTCACGTCCCAGGAAGGATTGGCCTTCTTCGCGAGGATCGAAAAATAAAGGCCCGCAGGCCCACCACCAAGGCAAACAATCTTCATCTCGAGTCTCCAAATCGAATGACGACGGCCGAGCTCATCGCGCGACTTCTTCGAGAGCGATGGCCAATTTGGCGCCCGTGTCGTCGGCGAGCGCAGCTTCCCGCAATCTCTTCACGCTGTTCGCGGCATCGCTCCGCCCTCGCAATTTCGGCACGGCGAGCATCACCGCTTCGTAATTTTTTTCGCCTTGTGCGTGCGTGTCGCCATAGCCCTTCACCATGCGCGGACACTCCGCGAGTTCGAGCGCCAGCGCGTAATCCTCCGGGGCGACGTGCACGACCAACGCCAACCACTCGGCGATCGTTTTCTGCTCCTTCACAAACCGCAGCGACTTCCGGCGCCAGCGTCGCATCCCCGCCACCATATACAGCTGCAAATATCCGCGCAGCGAAGTAGTCTGCACGATTTTTCCGTTCCCCGTGAAAGCTTCCACGATTTGCCGCATCCATTTCGAGCTGACGAGCCAGCGTCCGAGTGCGGCGGGAACCATGTCCGCGATTTCCTGCACGCGCGGATGCAAAAATTCATTGATCTGCAGGAGCTGCGCCGGATCGACGCGCGCATCCCGGTGCACCCGCTCGAAGCGCGTGCGACGTATTTTCAAATCAGCCACTCGTGGTGCATCTTCGTACGACATCCACAAGGCCAGGTAACGGCCCGTCTCGTTGAGCAGCGCGAAATCGCTTTTTCCGTATTTCGAATCCAGGTCGCGAACGGCTTCCAGCCGATTCAAGTAGTCGGTGGCGTATTCGACATCTTGATAGTCAGCGAGCCGCTCGATGCCCGCAAACAGAATTTCGCGACTCGCCGCGGGAAACTCGCTCTCGATGCGCGCCGCGAGCGTGTAGAGGCGCGGCCCGACCTTGGCCTTCGCAGCTTTCGCGTCTGCAATTACAGCTGGAGCTGGTGCCGTCGCCGCGCGAAATCCGGCAGCAAACGCGGCCAAACTATTTTCGACGCCCACACCACCCTTTCGAATTGCCTCTTCGAATTGTTCGCGCCGAAATGGTAATGCTCCGGTGCCTGCCAGAGCCCCGAAAAGCGTGGCGCTGATCACGCTGCGGGCATCCTCTGCGATTCGAGCGAAATCGCCATGCACGAAGACTTTTGCCGCCGCCGTGCTTGCCTCGATCACTTTCGCGGAATCCACGCGCCCGTCGGTGATCGCGGTTTTCTCCGTCATCGAATACACGCGATTCGTTGAAGCAATCAGCGTAGTTCGATCCGGCGTGACGAGCCCACGCTGAATGGCGCGCCCCGCCTCCATCAATTCGGAAGCCAGCACGATGTCAAGTTCTCCGGGAACCGGCATGAGCGCGAGCACCGGCTCCTTCCCTGCCGCTCGCACCTCTGCTTCCGGAAACATTTCGAGATAATAAATCGTGGAGCCGGTCCGCTGCGCGACGCCCGGAACCGACGTTGTCTGCGCGCAGTAGCCCGAATCTTCCGCGAGATCCACGAGCCAATCCGCCAGAACTCCGCCACCCTCTCCGCCCATCGCTAAAATCGCAATTGTGATGGCCCGAGCGGAACGAGCGGAAGTTGACCGGGCGGGCGCCACGGGCTGAGCAGGCGAATTTTTCTCCATCAACGCCCCACGCGCGCGTCAGGCATGAATTCCCGCGAGCCGGCGTTCGATGCGCCCCTGCAAAAATCCAATCACCACACGGCGAATTCGCGACTTGAAACCATCCCACGCGCTAGGATTTGAGATCACTTCCGCCCGGAAAAACGACGGACACAGCACGGCCGCGTGCGACACCTCGCCGCACAGTCCGCATCCCGAACAGCTGTCGAGCACGGTTGCGACTGGATCCTTTCGCAGCGGATCCTGATTCGGTTGAATCGTGAGCGAGGGACAACCGGACAAGCGAATGCAGGAATGGTCGCCGGTGCACGTGTCGGCATCGACTCCGAACCTTTCGCGCACCACGCGCTTCCCTTCCTTGGCCATCTTCGCCATGAGCGGTTTCACGCGGCGCTGTTTGTTCAGAGTGCACTCGCTCTGCGCCACGATCACTTTCGGCCCGCGCTCTTTTGTGGTGAGAGCTTCCATCAACGTATCGCGCATCGCCGCCACATCGTAGGTGCGCGTAATCGTGCGCACCCATTTCACGCCGACACCTCGCACGGCATCCGCAATCGAGAGCTTCGTGGTGCGAATCGGATTGCTGGCCGCGGAAGAAAGAATATCCTGTCCGCCGGTGGCAGCCGTGTAGCTATTGTCCACAACGACCAGCACGCTATCGCTTTGGTTGAACACGGCGTTGCCGACGCCGCTTGTGAGGCCGTTATGCCAAAAACCGCCGTCGCCCATGATGCTGATGGTTCGTTTATTTGTCTCTTTCGTGTTAAACGCAGCGGCGCCCGCCCAGCCGAGCCCGTAGCCCATCGTCGTCGCGCCGATATTGAACGGCGGCAAAATCGAAAACAGGTGGCATCCGATATCGCAACTCACGTGCGAAGGGCCCAGCTTGCGCTCCACCAATTTCATCGCGGAAAAAATCGGGCGCTCGGGACAGCCGGTGCAAAAGGACGGAGGACGCGGATGAATTTCGTGATCGACGATCTGAACCGCCGTAGGCTTTGCCTCCGTTGGCCGCACGACGGCCGGAAGATGCTGGCGGTCAATCAAGTGAGGAGCATATAGCTCGACAAATTTGAGCACGCCCTTCGTCACGGCCGCAGCGGTATACTCGCCCGCCATCGGCAGCACGTCTTTGCCATGAACTCTTGTTTGGATGTCGGCCTTCCGCAAGATTGAATGGATGTTCTGCTCGATGAAATCGGGCTGGCCTTCCTCAATCACGAGCACCGCGCGCTTGCCCAGGCAGAAATTCTTGATTTCTTCGTCCACCAGCGGATAGGTGACGTTCAATACATAGTGTGGAATCTTGCTGTCGCCGAATGCGTTCGATAGTCCCAGCAACTCGAGGCAGCGAATCGTCGCGTTGTACATCCCGCCCTGCAAAATAATTCCGAAATCCTGGGCGCCCTCGGCGAAAATTTCGTTCAGGCCGCGCTCGTGAATGAACTTCTGCGCCGCGGGCCAGCGTGTGTGAATTTTTTCCTGCTCGTGAATAAAACTCGCCGGAGGAAGCACGATCCGGCTTACGTCGCGCACCGGATGCTCCATCGCGTCCTTCAATGTAAATTTGGGCCGGATGTTGTCCTTCGCGATAAAGCGCCCGTGGACGTGGCACGCCCGGATTCGCAACTCGAGCATCACGGGAGTGCGAGTGGCTTCGGAGAGTTCGAATCCTTGCTCTACCGCGCGCACAATTGACGGCAAGTTGGGCCGCGGATCGAGCAGCCACATCTGCGATTTCATTGCGAATGCGTGCGAGCGCTCCTGCATGATGCTCGAGCCGTCGCCATAGTCTTCTCCGACGATAATCAGCGCGCCTCCGGTGACTCCGCCGGACGCCAGGTTGGCCAAAGCGTCGGACGCAACGTTTGTGCCGACGGTGGATTTGAAGGTGACCGCACCGCGCAGAGGATAATTGACGGACGCCGCGAGAGTGGCGGCGGCAGTAGCCTCCGAAGCGCTGTGCTCGAAATGAACCCCCAGTTCCTCAAGAATATCGTTCGCGTCCGTCAGCACATCCATCAGGTGTGAAATCGGAGCGCCCTGATAGCCCGCCACGTAGGAGACGCCCGATTGCAGCAGCGCCTTCGTGACGGCAAGAATTCCCTCTCCGCGGAATTCCTGGCCTTCGCCCAGATAAAGTTTTTGGACTTCCTTTTTGAAGAACCGCTCTGCCATCGTCGATGCCTTAGACTTCCGCTGCCCGGAAGGGCCGATAATAGTTCACTCCGATAATTTTACACCTAAATTCGGGTCGCCTCTCGATGTGAGACACCGGTTTACGATAGGGCTCTCCATTGGCCGGCAAGTTAAGCCCGTGACCGCACAGTTTTCTTCATATCACTTCCACTCGCGCGCGGCTGCCCGATTTTGCGAGGGCGTCGTGGCTATCTATAATTTTTACGAGGCAATGAGGGCGAGAACGCGGCAGGGGCTGCCCGATCCTCGGACGATTTTGAGCGGAGGCGTGATGAGGATTGCGCCCTTGGGCGGCAGTTGGTCCAGATTGATCAGACTCGCGAGACCAAATTTATTGCTGCCGTGCATGATGGTATGGCACGGAAATGGCGGGTTGAATTTGAATGCCTGCCCTGCGTCGGTGCCGACGCCTTCCGAGCCCCACCCGATCACGTCTCGCTCCTTCGCGAGAAACGGCACCAGATCCGGATGCGGCCCGGGAACATGCGAGCCGTCCTCTTTGATATTCAGGAACGAAGCCGCGTCTTTGCGCTTCGACCAATCCGTGCGCATCAGCACCCACGACCCGGCTTCGATGCGCCCGTGTTTCTTTTCCCACGTTTCTACGTGCTGGGGCGTCAGCAGAAAATCGGGGTTCTCAGCCACCTCGCGCGAAACGTCGATGACGCAAGCGGGCGCGAAAAATTTCGCCACCGGAATATTGTCCGTCGCGTTGTTCGGATAATCTTTGCCGGTTACCCAATGGATCGGCGCGTCAAAGTGCGTGCCGGTATGTTCCCCGCACGAGAAATTGTTCCAGTACCAGGCAGGACCGCGGCTGTCGTATCGCGATATTTCTTCCAGGCGAAACGGCCAAGTCTTCCCGAACTCCGGCGGCAACTGAATCGTCGCGGTCCCCGCATCAAGCGGCTGGCTCAGATCGACCACACGTATCGCGCCCGTACTCAGCGCCTTCAGAAACCCGCTCAGAACATTTTCGCTCATGATGTGTCCTCGCCTCCAGTGACGCCGCTCGCCAATCCTTCGGTCGCGGCATTATACGCAACCGGGCGCTCGGTTCTGTGCACACCTTTGTCACTCGCGATCCGCCGGCGCAATCGCGCTCAGCTCGGGAGAATGATCGCTGGAATCACTGCGAGATCACCATTTGGGAGGTGCTCTGCATGGTGAAGTTGCCGGGCATAAGCGGAAAAATAAACTTGAAGTTGTACGTGGCTTGGACTTGAACGGTGCAGCCAGGACTGTTGAAGACTATGGTGCAAATCCGCGGATTGTTCGCGACGGGAGGCCATGTGGTGGGCGCACTCAGCGCATTTGGATCGAGACCCATTCCGGCCATTTGGCTGCGGAGGAGAGTTTGGTAAGAACTCACATCGGCGGGAGTGCATCCAGGCTCAGTGGCACAGACTGAACCCCGGACCATCGCGTACCGGGTGCCGTCGCGCGCCGCGTTGGAAATAAAATGATAGGTGTACATCGCTCGCCCGAAATCAATGATCCCGAAAATACAGGCGAAAAGCACGATCAGCACGAAGGAATATTCGAGGAGCGCAGCGCCCTTCTCATCGTTCGAACGGCTTATTTGGCTCAGGGGCCGCAACCGGGACTCGCCAAGAACCGTCATTGGGCCACTCGCATCACCGCATTGCCATTGGTCGTAAAAGTGGCCGGCAGTCCGGGGTAGCGAAAGAGCGAAGTAAAAACTCCCTTCGTCTGCACTTGCACGTAAACCAAGCCGTGATCGCCGCCGCCGCAAACCGCAGGACAAGAGGAGGTCGGTACGTTCGGAGCGCTAGCACAGGAACAGTAGTAGCGCGGAGCGGACGGAAACGAAAGGCCGGGAATATTCTGCGCGTCATTCATCGCCGCTGCTTCTATTCCAGCTACATCGGATGCCGTAGCAAGGTTCTGCGCGCCATATTGCACTCCAGCCCGCGCTGCATTCGAGACAAGGATGCTGAGATAGGCGAAGCGTCCGACCTCGATTATTCCCACGAGCAGCACCAGGATAATCGGAGTGAGCACGGCTAATTCTACGAGGCTCTGACCCTTGGCGTCCGTGAGTTGACGAAGCCAGGCCGGTTGCCGAAATGTAGCACCTTTGTTTTTCAGTCCCATAATCACTGAGCTAAAGCCGCACCCTTTATCGGCGAGCCGTCCGCGAGAGGCAAATAATTGTTAGTGAAGTTAATGTTGTTGCCTCCGCCCTGCAACGCGATTTCCTTCGCCACAATGATTGAATAAACGTTCGTGTTCGCACCCAAGGTGACCGAGGCATTCGGAAAGTAAAGCGTGCCGTCGAGCTTCTGATTGTCGCCTGCTAGAAAGGATGACGCCGGAGGAGCAGGGTCGCTGGGATCGCGAATCATCAGGATGCCTTCATACGGTCCGGAGCCTCGAGGAGCCTGAAGGTCGGTTCCTGCGCTTGGGCTAAAAAGTACGGCCCCCGGGCCACCCAGTCCTCTGGTGATAAAAAATGTAACGCCGACTCCGTTGATCGAACCGGCCCCCGAAAGCGTGAAATCTCCGGCGACGAAGTAAAGTCCGGCCGGGAAAACTACGTTCTGCTTGGAGATCGAAATACCGCAATACGTACTATTAGGAATAGGGGGAGCTGTTTCCACGAACAGTGTGCAAGTGCCCGCCGGGGTTAGCTGGGGCAAGCTAGCCAGCGGGTCAGCCGCCGGCACTGATGACTTCGGAGTGGGAATCACCGTCGCGCCACTGACATTTGAAGTTCCGACAACGCCGATAGAAAGCGCCTGGACGGTCGCTCCACCAGTCGCTGTAAAATCACCGTTCGAAACGATGCCGCAGTTGCTTGCCTGAACGTCAGCACCGTTCACGACAAGCGCGTTGGGGTCATTCAGCCCAAGAGCGTACAAGCAATTTCTGCCATTTCCCAGATGCGCCACGGCCGTGGCAGATACCGACACAGAGTTTATGCGAAAGATCTTCATGAAGAATGTCGGCTGATTTTGTTGGATCTGGACCTCGACGTATCCATCCAGCCCGGCGAAAGGACCGGTCGTCGGTTTCTGCGCAACTACGGTTAGGCCAGGGGAGGTGGAATCAAAGCCGTTCGACTTTGCATCGGCGATTGCCGCTTGTTGCACCGCGCCGTAGTTGTAGCTGCCGTAAATTGGGTACGGCAACTCTGCCGCGCCCGCCAGTGCGGCACTATCCGCGGCCGCCTGCATTCTCCGCTTTTGATACCGAAGATATCCCATGTCGATTGCCAGGCCCGCCGCCAAAAGCAGGATTGTAAGCGCGAGAGCGACCGTGACCAGCGCCTGTCCTTCCTGGTGATTACGCCTCATGGAAATACCTCCGGTCGGCAGCGGGGACCACGCAATTGTTCGATTTGGTTCGCGTACCTTGCGGAGCCGCGTCGCCGATTCGGAATATTCTACCGCCGATGACAGTTCCTCCGCGCCTGTTAATCTCAGCTCGCCGCGCGCAGCGTCGAAATCTCGAAACGGTCGCCTACCTTCGTACCCGTGCGATAAATCGTGTGCGGCGGCAGCTCGAGCACACTGGTGGCTTTCAGCTTGACGCTCGAAATCCGGAAAGGCCGCACGTATTCTTCCACGTGCACGACCTCTTTTTCCTTGCTCAGGAAAATCAGGTCGATCGGAAACATCATCCCGATCGTGTGCACCCCTCGCGACGGCACAATCCAAAGGCCGCAACCAAGCCGCGCCCACCGTTTCGTTTTTCCCAATAAGCCGATCAGCCGGCGCATATAGCTGTCGGCCACGGACGCTTCCGTCGCCACAAATGTCTCGCGCGTCTTGTTATACACGTACACGGCACGGCCGTTTTTATGGTTGGCCATCGCGGATCCCGTCTTCCCTGGTACGAAATTTTGAGCTGACGTGGTTCTACTCCTCGATGTTTCTCCGGCGCCGCCAGATGATGATGAACAGCACGACCACCGCCAGTGCCCCCGCCACAATTCGTATTAGCGTTACGTTGTCCATTTCTGCTACCCCTCCACTTTTCTCTTCGATTTCACGGCGCGCTGGGCACGCCGTGTTTGCGACTCAGGCTTTAATGCGCGAATTGCCGCATAAAAGTAAGAACCGCGGGCCCCAGGATCACCACAAGCAGCGCCGGAAAAATAAACAGCACCAGCGCTGGTACCATCTTCACAGTCGTTTTTGCGCTCATCTCTTCCGCGCGTTGCCGCCTTCGCGTCCGCAAGTCATCCGAATGCACGCGCAACGATTGAGCAACGCTCGTGCCAAATCGCTCGGTTTGCACCAGCATCGCCACGAGCGCTTTGACGTCGTCGAGGCCGGTGCGCCGCGCGAGCGAGCGCAAAGCCTCGATTCGGCTCTTTCCCACTCGCATTTCCAGGTTCACCAATTGCAGCTCTTCGCTCAATTCCGGATGCGCCACTTGCAGTTCCTGTGCGACGCGAAGCAGAGCCTGATCCAACCCCAGCCCCACTTCCACGCAGATCACAAGAAGATCAAGCCCGTCCGGCAATCCCATCCGCAGACGATTTTGCCGCGCCCGCACTCGGGAGGTGAGCCACATGTCCGGAAGCAAGAAACCCAAAATGGCCGCTGCGCCAATAATGAATGTTGGGTTGTAGCGGTAGAAACCCGTGAACAAGACCGCTGAGAGGAGCGCGATCGGCAAAAGAATTTTCACGCCGCGCATGGCCAGCATCGCATCGGGGCTTCGATATCCGGCTCGAATCATCAGCAACTGCGATCGCGAGACCTGCGTGCTACCGCCCGGCACCAGCTTCCCGATCGAAGCGAGCCCCTCTTTCACCCACGCAGTCTTGTCGGTCGCCGGTTTCGCGCGCTCGGTGACAGTGGAAGCATCGAGGAGCCGCGCCAGCCTCCCCGCCACCTTCTGATCCGACGGCGACAATGCATAGACGAGCGCCACCAGGACGCCTACCGTCGCCAGAAACGTTGCCGTGGTTACAACCCAGACCATCAACCAATCTCCCGAATCACACTTGGATGTGAATGATCTTCCAAATAATTATCGAGCCCAGAATCTGCATCGCCGCGGCGAAAGTCAGCAGCGTGGGCCCAACCGGATCCGTAAACAAAATTCGGATATAACTGGGATTCATCAGCCCAAGAAGCACCATCATCGAAGGCGGCATCGCGATCAAAATCAGCGCGGTCAGCCGCCCCTGCGCCGTCCGGACCCGCACTTCGCGATAAATCCGGAAGCGCTCCCGAATCACACGCGACAACTCGTCGAGAATTTCCGCCAGGTTTCCGCCCGTTTCTTTTTGTACCAGCAGCGCCGTGACGAAAAAGCGCACGTCCATCAACGGCACCCGATCGGTAAGGTTCATCAGAACTTCCCGGAGCGGCAATCCGAAATTCTGCTCTTCGAACGTCTTGCGAAACTCAGACGCGACCGGCTCCGATGATTCCATCGAAATCATTTCGAGGCCGGTGGTAAACGCATGGCCCGCGCGAACGGCGCGTCCGAGCAGATCGAGCGCCTCCGGAAAGCGCTCTTCAAATTGCCGCATTCGCCGGGCGCGCTGGAACGCGATGTACGAGTACGGAACCATCGCCAGAAGTAGTCCGGCCAGTGCGGCGAGTGCGAGTCCATGCAGAGCGCGTGCCGCGATAAGGAACGTCGCAAATCCCAGCACGCCGCTGATCAAAATTACCTTTGCGGGCTTGATCGACATGCCGGCCTGGTCGATTGTCACCTTCAACCGCGCCGACCACGAAAATTGAGTCATGATCCGATGCAACAGCGGCACGCTGCTCAACATTTCATCGCGCATCAGGAACAAATCGGGCGACGCTTCCGCGGTTCGGCTGTCCGCTTTGCGCACCGCATCCATTCGCCGGCGGACCAGGTCCTGCCGGTCGTCTCCGCTCGCCAGCATCCAGAGCGCGAGAACAATCCCGCAGACGATCGCGAACGTTAAGAGTGCGAGTAAAGGTGCCATCGCTCGTTCCTTAATAAGCCCTGGGTACTTCAAACATCGTCGCCGGGAGATGAATTCCCGTCACAGCCAGTCGTTCCGCGAACTTCGGACGGATTCCCGTCGGAATGAATTCGCCGAGTACCTCGCCGGAGTCTTTTATGCCCCGTTTCCTGTACACAAAAATATCCTGCATCGTCACCACTTCGCCTTCCATACCGGTGATTTCCGCGAGGCTCACCACTTTTCGAGTGCCGTCGCTCAAGCGGCTCACCTGAACCACCACGTCCACCGCCGAAGCAATCTGCCGGCGAATCGCGTTGTCCGGAATATTCAAACTCGCCATCGCCACCATCGTTTCGAGCCGGCTTAAAGCGTCGCGCGGAGAATTCGCGTGAATTGTGGCGAGGGAACCGTCGTGGCCCGTATTCATGGCTTGCAACATGTCGAGCGCTTCCTCACCGCGCACCTCACCGACGATGATGCGGTCCGGGCGCATGCGCAACGAGTTGATCACCAACTGCCGCTGCTGCACGGAGCCTTTGCCTTCGATGTTGGGCGGCCGTGTCTCGAGTCGAACCACGTGCTCCTGGTGAAGCTGCAATTCGGCCGCGTCCTCGATCGTCACAATCCGCTCGCGATTCGAAATGTACGACGACAAAACGTTCAGGAACGTCGTCTTCCCCGCTCCCGTGCCGCCCGAGATCAAAATGTTCAACCGCGCCTTCACGCAACCCTGTAGAAGTTCCAGCATCGGCGGCGTCAACGTTTTATTCGAGAGCATGTCCTGCGCGTTGAGCCGGTCGCGGCCGAATCGCCGGATGGACATGCAGGGTCCATCCACGGCCAGCGGCGGAATAATCGCGTTCACGCGGGAGCCATCGGCCAGGCGCGCGTCAACCATCGGCGACGATTCATCCACGCGTCTGCCAATCGCGGAAACGATTCGATCGATGATGCCCATCAAGTGCGCATCGTCGCGAAATTGAATGGTCGTCAGCTCCAGCATGCCCTTGCGCTCTACGTAGACACGCTTGTAGGTGTTTACGAGAATGTCGGACACGGACGGATCTGCCAGCAGCGGTTCGAGCGGCCCAAGGCCAAACACTTCGTCCAGAATTTCAAGTGAAAGCCGCTCCCGCTCCTGCAAATTCATCGGCGTGGATTCACCGACGACGAGACCTTCCAGAATCTGCGCCACTTCGCGGCGGACGTCTTCGCGCTTGATCTCGCCGAGCCGGTCCAGATTCAATTTCTGGATCAGCTTGCGATGAATCGCGGCTTTGACAGCCGAGTAATCCGTCTTTCGAGTCGGTAGCGCGCCAGACGACATCAGTTGTTACCTCTTCGTTGGAAACAGGAAATTGCCGAGACCAGCCTTCTTTTCCGCGGGCGTTGCATCCATCCCCGTTAACTGCCCCGCGAGCTGCCGGTACCGGTTCGTCAAAACGTTGTTGTGGTTTTCCATCAGCGGCATGCCCAGATTTACCGACATGCTCGCTTTTCGAAAATCGTTCGGCAAACACGCAAAGATGGGCCGCTTGATGCTTTTCTCGATACTTTTCAACGCTTCCTCATCGCCTTTGTGCCAGCGGTTGATCACCACCCGAACTCGTTCGGGATCGATTCCGAGTCCGGCCATCGCCAGCAAACGGCGCTCGAGAGTCCAGAGCGCCGGCACATTGGCCTCGGCGACCACCAGAATCATTCGCGCGTTCTGAAACACAGGATTCCATTCCGAAGAAAACTGCGAGCCCACATCCACCAGCACCATGTCGCTGCTTGCTTGCGCTACGTTGACCACCCGCTCCAGCGGCCCGATTCGTATGTTCTGCCACTCTTCGAGTTGCGTCGCGCCGCCCAGAATCTCGAGCTTCGTTTTATGCGTCGTCAGCAAACCGCTGAAGAAATGGCTGTCCAGGCGGTCAAGATTTTCCACCGCGTCGCGGACGACGAAACGCGGGTGCAGATCGAGCAGCAGATGAACGTTTCCCAGCGGCCGCGCGAAATCGAGCAACACCACGTGTTTGCGGGCGTAGGTCGAGAGTTGCACGCCCAGATTCACAGCCACCGTCGTCGTGCCTACTCCGCCTTTCGATCCCATCACGACGATGGTTTTTTCCGCCGCTTTGCGTTCCGCCGTCAGGCCTTCCGCGCGAAATCGCGTCAGCACATCTTTTAGCGCTTCCGGCGTGACAGGCTTGTTGATGAAATCCTGCACGCCGCAGCGCATCGCATCGAGTAGTGTCTGCTGGTCCGGCGCGCTGCTGGAACACGCAATCAAACGTACCGCTGGACGCAATCGCCGCAGGTGCGCTCCGAAAACGAAAAACGATTCCGCGTCGCGACTCAAATCCAGGAACACGACGTCCGGAACGCCCTCGCTTGCATCCGGCAATTTTTCCGTCGGAAGCGTCCATTGCTTCACGGACGACACCAACCCCGTTTGCTGCAAGCAGGCGAGCAGCTGAGAAGCCCCGTCTCGATCGGCGGTCGCGATCGCCGTTGTCAGCATCGTTCCGGCGTCCTTCTAATTGGCAGGTTCTCCTGCATCTTCATGCGCGATAAATCCCCTTATTTCTGGCCGGGCGTCTTCGATGGTTCGCTTGCGCCGTGTTCCGTAGGGCCCAGGAACGTCTTCGGGAAAAATAATTCGGGCTTTTTCTGGTCCACCCCAATCGGGTGCACGATTCGCGGCGTCACCATCACCAGCAGCTCATCTTTGGTTTTGTTGATGCTGCGGCTCGTGAACAGCTTGCCGAGAACCGGAATATCGCCGATGAACGGAATTTTCGACAATTGTTCCGTTTCGCGATTATCCACCAATCCGGCGATCGCGAAGCTTTGGCCGTCTTTCAAATCCATCTCCGATTCTACCCGTCTCGTGGAAATTGCCGGAATCACAAAACCTGAGATCGTGAGCGCGTTCGTGAAGTCCAGCGCGCTCACTTCCGGTTTCACATGGAGATGAATCAATCCATTCGGCATCAGGGTCGGCGTGAAATTCAGCCGCACGCCGAATTCCTTGAATTGAATTGTGATTCCCGCGAATCCTCCACCGGTCGTACCTTGCACGATCGGAAAAGGAAACTCTCCGCCCGCCAGGAAGCTTGCGTCTTTGCCGGAGGCCGTCAGCAAATTCGGTTCGGCCAGGATTTCGAGGACGTTGTTTTGCTGCAATGCTTGAATCGTGAGCGCCAGATTGATGTCAGGCCGGAAAAGGAAGATGTTGAGAAGATTGCTTACCCCGATCGCTGACGACACTCCGCCCGAACCAGTCGAACCGCTCGAACTGCTCGAACCTCCCACGAGCGCCGGTGGTGAAAACTGCTGCGTCGAAATCGTGCCAACGGTCTTCGCGCCGGGCAGACTCAGGATGTTCACTCCGAGTTGCTGCAGAGCCGTCTTATCCACTTCCGCAAACTTCACTTCCAGAAGAATTTCGCCCGGAGGTGAAGCCGGCACCTCCATCAGGCTTGTCACTTTCGGCGTGGTCCCCTTGACCACTTCCAGAATCTTGTCCGCCACCGCCTGCGACGAAATCTTTCCCGACAACATCACAACATCCTTCGATGTCTCCACCACCACCGGCTCGGCCGGGAATACTTCGTGGATTTTTTCAGTCAGGCTCAAGACGTCAATATCCACGGAAACTTCGAACGACTGGCTCTGCTCGTTTTCATCCCAGATGATCAGTGACACGCCGCCGGGCGCTCTTCCGTTCACAAGAACCTGCGTCGGACTCACCACAATCGCTTCGGCAATCGCAGGATCGGCCAGAGACACCCGCTTGATTCGCGACGGAGAAGTGATTACCAGCGATCGTCCCACCAGCAAATGCAACGCCTGTGGCACTTCGCCCGACTGCTGCGCATCGGCTGGGGCACGAGGACTCGCCGGTTGCGCGTTCGTCATCGACGGGGCCACGGGCTGCGACGCCGGAATACCTTGGGTTGCGGTGCTCGGTCCCTGCGCGCTCAAGCCGGACGCGCCGCAAAGCAAGACTGCGGCGAAAATCGCCAGCGACGCACGGCCGCGATGCCGCGGCCCTGATTGTGGTTCGGAAAGCTGTTGAGATGATCGCTCAAACATTCGAATCCCCCGTCGCTTCCTCACGGATTTTGAAAGCTCTTCGTTTCGCGTTTGTTTCCAACGATCACTTCCACCGTGAACGGAGCCTGAATCACTGGACTGGCTTTCGCAAAATGCTTGGCCGGCGCCGGAGGAGGAGCTCCCGACGAAAACAGCGAGGTCTGCAGCACGGGCGGCGGATTCATGGATTTCGTGTCAATCGTATTTCGCAGCGCGAGCTGAATCTTTCCTTCGGTGCTCGCCATCGCGAGTTTGGCCGCATCGTCAGGCGTCACCAGCAACGTGATCACGGGAACTGTCTGCGGCTTCCCTTCCCGGTCCTGTTCCACCTTTTGTCCCGCGGCGAGTACCCGCACGTTTTCAAGAATCGTGCGCGTAATGTTTCCGCCCGATCCGGTCAGCGCGCCGGTCACGAGCACGTCCACCATCGTTCCTGGTGTAACGAATCCCGCCACACCCACCACATCGTTCACCGCTACGGACATCGCCCGCATTCCTTCGGGGATCGTCGCCGCAAGACCTGCGCCCGATTGCAGCGACGCGAGTTTGCTGTCGAGGATCGGCTCGTTTTCCGCCACCGATGTAATCAACGCGCGATTCGCGACGTCCTCGACCCTCGTAAACATTCCCGCAACGGGCTGGCCCTGCGGCCACGGAATCGTCCGAACATTCGAAGCATCGAGCCGCGTTCCGAGTTTCAACGGCTCAGCCGCCACGACGATTTGCTGCATCCTCACCACCGGCTTCGGCGCCGACGCCTGCTGGAACTGGCGGTACACGAATATGCTCGCGATAATCCCAAGCACGATCGCGACGACCACTCCCAGCAGTCGATTCGAATTCATCGGCAAATCTCCCTGATTCGAAACTCAGTAGCCAAATCGCCCGGCCACATAACAAATCACCGCCGCAATCGCGACGGCTACACCGAACGGCACTTTCATCAGCCCCGGATTGTCGAGTGAAATTTCAGGATTCGCCTGCAATCCGAAAGTGAGGAATCCCTGCACCAGCACCCACATATTCTTGAACGTCGCAGCCACCCGGTTCGCTCGAATCACCTGCACCATCCCCATCGCCCCTGCGACAAGAATGGCGACGATCAAAACATCCAGCAGCGGCTTCGGACCCAGCAGCGCGCCCACCGCTCCCATCAATTTCCAATCGCCCGCCCCAAGTGCTCGCAGCAACACAAACGGCAGCAGAATCGCAAGCGCCAGCCCCGCGCCTTCCAAAGCCAGCACCGCTCCATGCCCACCGCCGAACGCAGCGTTCGCCGCGACCCCGATGCAAAGCCCCGGCACAGTCAACCAATTCGGGATCCGCCGCGTCCGCCAATCCATCCACCCGGCGTACAACGTCAACCCGAGCGTCAACGCCCAAATCGCTTGCGGTACTGTTGCAAGTGGAGCGCTTTCCAACACTATATATCCCCGTGTTCGAGTGAGCTGACCGCCCGCGCGCGAGCAAGCACACGAAACCGCGAGAGCCCAAGTCGCGAGCATTTCCTCTCAACAGGAGTGCATGGGACCGGCTTAACCGCCGGTACCAGCCGTAGCACCTGACAGATTGGTCGCAGCGTTCGAGAACACGTTATTTATGGTGGTGGCGATCGTCTTCATTGCTCCGATCGCGCCTAGTGCGATCAAGGCGAGCAGGAGTGCGTATTCCGTTAGGTCCTGCCCTTCCTCTTCTAGCCAGAGCCGCTTCAATAGAACCTTCATTTTTTGTTTCCTCTCAGTTGTAAGCTGAACGACACACGCGTGTGCCGTCCGAATTCATACTATGCATGTCTAGAACCAATCCACAGAACTCATCGCAGCAACCTAACTTCCTTGATCCCATCGCTTTGCGAGTTCCGACTCGACTCCTATTCCGAGTCTGACGGGCGAAGGATGGAAACTGTAACCCCTTGTGCACAGTCGAGAATCTCCCAAAGCTTCATTGGTGACTGGCAATCCTCGGTTTCGAGTCACCAGCCAGTTGCGTTCCGCTCGACCGTGCCGGAAGCGGTAACCAACCATTTAACGGTTCCCTCGAGCTCTTCTCGCAGGAGCCAGGCCCGAAGCCGCAGCCATCCCCTATGCGCTCGGCGGAATACACGGTGGCTGTCCCTCCACTCCCTCGGAAAAGTTCAGGCAGACTGCCCTGTACTCGATTCGTTTCACCCTGATTAAGCTTTACGACCGCCGGCCATTCGCGATTGAAGTCGTCGGCCGCGAGCAGCCAATACCGCGCCCGAATCGCTTCTGCCACATCCGAGAAGTGCGCAATTTCTTTGGGCAAACGGCTCGGATCATAGAATTCATCTGTGGTGAAAATCGCGGGGCGCATCGTCTGACGGCCCGTGTAGAGGTACGCAACCGCATCCTCATACGCGACGACGCGATCGCCAGGCGCGGAATTCTGCCGAATCCATTCGTAGCACTTCAGTTTGTCGGGAAGCAGTGCTTCGCGATCGCGGCTGATCCGCATCACATCCGTCCTCATTCCTGCGAACGAATTATCAACCGCCCCGCCTGCCAAAGCCGCAACAACCGCCCCCATCGTCAAACACAGGCCCTTCTCGAATCTACCCGGTGCAGCAAGCCAGGACGACCGTATTAGGCGCACCACACGCCTTCCTTCCACCCACGTTCCTGCGACGAGCAGCGGCCAGAATGGAAGCGAAAACCGGCTAACGTCGGGATAGCTCCACAACAACAGGACTGGCGTGTAAAAAAGCAGCGCGAAATGGATCGGCTTCCATCCGTGCTCTTTTCCTTGCCGGACGATTCCCGCGAGCGTTGCAACCGCCATCGTCACGACGAGAGCGCGACCGAACATTGTGTCGCGAACAAAAGTAGGACCAAGAATCAGATCAGCGGGCTCACGCAATATCATGCCGGCATTATTTTTGAGCATCAACCAGAACACATGTGCGTCCGGCACCCCCACCTTCCAGATTCCGACGTAATCCGTGTAAAACGTCCAAGCATGTGTCCATCCGAGGCTCTGCCCCGCCGGTCCGGCGATCAGAGATATCGGCTTCTTCCAAAAAATGGCACGCCAGGTGACCACCCCTATAAACGGGGCGACAGACACTCCAAACGTCGCGAGCTGCCGCCACGATCGCCGCGCGATTCCCGTCGCCACGATGCCGAACACAATGGGAAAACCAACGATCCGCGTAAGCGTCGACAGCCCAGCGAGTGCCCCGCAGGCCGCGTTCGCCCGCAATCCGCTGCTACTGCGCATCGAGCGATCTGCCATCATCATAGACATCAACGCTAAACAGGCGAACGGCATGTCGGAGAGAACGCTTGCGCTATACAACATCACCAGCGGATGCAAAGCGCAGTAAGCGGTGAGTATCAACGCCTCGTTCTTACTGATTCCCCCAAGTGTAGAAAACAAGCCGTATGCCGCGATCAAGAACCCCGCGCCAAACGCCACGGTAATCGAAATCGCTAACGGCAGATTCGCGGGAAACGAAGGATTCAAGCGCCACACAAACGACAGGATCCACGGATATAGGACAGGATATTTCGTTGCCGCCGGGCTTCCCGGCACGCTTGGAAGCACGTACCCTTTGCCGTCCGCGAGCGACTTCGCGGAACTCAGGTAGATAGCGTCGTCGCCGGTAAGTCCGAAAAGATTCGTGGGATGAAGACGCACAATCGAGAACGCGTACATCGCGAGAATGCAAAAGAGGACGACGCCAGAAACAATTCGACGCGACCGCTCATCCCATCGAAAGAAACGCGCGGCTCGATCGCCGGCCGGCTGCGCGATGTCGCTCCTGATCAATATGATCCGCCATCGCGCACATAGAGTGCCGCTACCCCGTCCGAGTAAACCCGTTTCCATTCAGCCGACGCCCCCAGCAGCGTCCCGAGCGCCTCGTCCCGCTCAATCAGACACGATCGAATCCCGTAATTTTGCAGCACTGCCAGCGCGCCCGGCTTCAGTTGCGCAATATGCAGGTAATCTCGCAACACGCCTCCACGCTCGTACACATCGGCCCGGCCATCGATAAACACCTTGTGCTCCGGCCCGCGCGTCCAAATCAAATACCCGCCAAATCCGTAGGCGTTGTACATCGGCCCCGGAAATTCGTGCGCATTCAAATATTCCACCGCATTCACCGGCCAGCGCTCGCCCACGATTTTCTGAAGCTCGGGACGCGACGGAAAATAATGCACCACGCCGACCACGACTGCCGCTATCAGCGCCACGTTCAAGGCGTAGTGATCCTTCCTCCGATCGTAGCCGCGCATCCATCGCGCAATGATCGCCGCCAGAATCGGCGCGAAGAAGGGCACAAACACCAGCAGAAATCGGATGTGCAAGCACGCCATCACCGTACCAAATAAAAAGAGCGCGAACTCCGCGAGCTTCCACGAATACCGCAATGCCACCTGCGCCACCACAAATCCCAGCAGCAGCGCGAGAAAGATCTTCCCGCCTGCCAGATTAAACGGCATCGACTGCCACTCGAGGATCTGAGTCACGTTGAGCGGCAGCGACGACGCAAATTCAAACGGCGACATCGCAATCCGTGTCCCATACGGCGTCAGCGGCAGCGCGCACAGACACAGCAGAAACACGAACGAAATTCGCTTGCGATCGCCCGCGGACCAGCGCTCCGTTTCAATCCCACCCACGCGAAATTCCACGAGCCCACTCATCCAGTACACGAAAATCGCGCCCATTCCGATGATCCACGAGCCGTGCGTATTCACCCACGCCAGCATCAACACCGGCAGGCACCACAGCGCCCCGCGCTTGCCCTGCCGGAAAAGTTCGAGAGCGATGAGCGTCAGCACCAGAAACAGGTAACCGAACATCTGCGGCCGCAGCGAAAACGAGGGCCTTGCCAGCACCAGCAGAATCGCCGTGGCCGCAAATCCCGCCTTCGAATTGCCCGTGCGAATCGTCGTGAACGCATAAATCGCCAGCATGATCGCGCTGCTTAAGATAATCAGCAGCGCGTCGAGCCCCCGCAGTCCGCCGATTCGTTGCGCAGCCGCAAGCGCCACTTCTCCGAGCCATTCATAGGCGAGCCACGGTTGCCCAAGCACGGTGAACGAGTACGGATCGGTCGTCGGAAACCGGTGCGTCGCAAGAATGCTTTCGCCCACCTTGACGTGCCACCACAAGTCCGGATCGACATCGAAGAGACGCACCGCCGCTGCAGACGCGCCCACCAGAAGCGTGGCCAGCATCATCGGAAACGAAAATACCTTTTGCAGCGCGGACACGATACCCGGCCAAACGCTCGGAACGCCTGCCGCTCGAGCTCCTGCATCGGGCAGCGAGATTTCGGCCGCGGACACGCGCGGGACCGCGCTCGTGGAATGCATCGGGATGTGGGATTCGCTCATCGGGTGAATATTTCGGAGTCCGTTACATGATCATTTTCGACGGCAGCTTCTCGCGCACGCTCGCGGCAATCGTGTCTTCTTCGTTCTGCCGCAGATCGAGCTGATTGATCAACCTGTGCAGATAACCGCGCGCCACGCCCAGCGTTCGCGCGCTCTCCGCTTTTCGCCAGCCGCATTCCTGCAGCGTTCGCAGCAGAAGCCGCCGCTTGAACTGCCGCACTTCTTCCTCGTACGACCGGATCATCACCGGCTCGGCCGGATTCGAACGAATTCCGCCGGGCAGATGCCACACGTCCACCGTCTGCCCTTCCGATAGCACCACGGCGCGCTGCACCGCGTTCTCCAGCTCTCGCACATTCCCCGGCCAGGCATATTCCTCGAGCGCGTGCAAAGCCGGCTGCGAAAATCTGCGCACCTTTTTATTGAATTGCTCCGACGAAACTTGCAAAAAATGCTGCGCGAGCAGCGAGATGTCGTCGCGCCGTTCCCGCAGCGGCGGCAAATGCATCTGCACCACATTCAACCGGTAAAAAAGATCCTCGCGGAATTTTCCCTGCTGCACCATCTCGGAAAGATTCCGGTGCGTCGCGCAAATCAGCCGGATGTTCACATTGATCGTCGAATTGCTGCCCAGCCGCTCGAAGTTTCGCTCCTGCAGCACGCGCAGCAGTTTCGGCTGTAACCCCAGACTCAAATCGCCAATCTCATCGAGAAAAAGCGTTCCCTGATCGGCCGATTCAATTCGCCCTCGCCGGCTCATCATCGCGCCGGTAAACGCGCCTTTCTCGTGCCCGAATAGTTCGTCTTCGATCAATGTTTCCGGCAGATTCGCGCACGAAAACGCCACCAGCGGACGCGTTGCTCGCCCGCTCATCTGGTGAATCGCGCGGGCCAGAAGTTCTTTGCCCGTGCCTGTCTCACCTGTGATCAGAACGTTTACGTCGCACGGCGCAATCTTTTGCGCCAGCGCAAAGAGTTCCTGCATTGCGGACGACGTCCCGATGAGCTCGTGCAGCTTTCCGCCGCCACGCGAACTCGAACGCAAACGCTCAAGTTCCATCTCCGCTGTGTGGAATTTATACGCGCGCTTCAAAATCAGCCGCAGCTCGATTATGTTGGGCGGGTTCATCACGCTGTCGTACGCGCCGTGCTCCATCACGCCCACCAGCAGCGAGCGATTCTCGGCATCGCACAGCGCAATTACCGGAGGATGGAGCGGGAGCTTGCTGATTTCGTCCATGAGGCGGAGCCCCGCTTCGTAATCGCCCTGGGTTCCGGAATGTCGCAGATCGAGCAGAACCACATCGCACCAATCGCGATGCTCATTTACGCGGCTTATTTGAAATTCATCGCACGCCCGCGAGGTGAATCCGCTGCCCAGTGCGCGCCCGATCACTTCTGCCAGTGCCGAGTCTTGACTGAAGAAACAAAGGTGGATTGCCTGATCCATTGGCCTTCACGCTCCCCCATAGCCCGCCTGCGCGAGTAGGATCTACTGCGAATGCTCTGTACATCACCCAGCGGCCGGGAGATACCCCCAGAACTGCCCCGTGAAGCCCCGGCGCTGCAGGGTCAAGAGCTAGGTAGGATTACAACGCAAGACGAAGGCCAAAAAAGGGCACCGCGGCTTCACTTTTGACCCACCGTCCTAATTCCTGTACTGTCACACCGATCGGTGTCCCCAAAAATGGACGCGTCGCCGAAAGGAGACGGGAGGCACTATCGCACGGGAAGATTTCTACCGCAATTGGGAAAAGCAGTCCCAACTCGGGTGCCCAGTTTCGCTTCTGCTCAGTGTCACCTTCAGGTTACAGGAGCAGCGAAAGCCTTCCCAGACCGACTCGAGCGGAACTATATCTCCTGCTTTTCCCACACCTAGGCAAACTCGAAGGCAGCAATTGTCACATTTGAGCGCACATGGTACTGGGACCCACGTTAACCGGAAAGTTACACTTCCGCCTTACGGGTTGCTGGGGAGTTGAGGCGGGATGCCGACTAGAATGTCCACCGCGACTGGTTTTCCTTCGCGCATCGGCGCTTTGAACTTCCAGCGGCTGAACGCCAGCTTCGCTGCTTCGTCCATCGCAGGCACCACACCCTGGAAGATCTCGAGATCGGCCACCGTTCCGTCCGCGAGCAAGGATCCCTTCAGAACGATTAGCTTCGAGCCTTTCTCTGCGGGAACCGGCACGCGTTGAAAGTCGAATCTCGAGTCTGCGTCCGGCTCCGGCGGCACGAGCGGCGCTTCCATGTGAATCACGGTCGAACGTTTCTCCGCTGTCGCTTTTTGAGCGGAATCGGATTTTTGACAGTATTGCATCGCCCAGTTTTTCCCCGGCATTGGCAGGAAAACCGTATAAATCTTCCCGCAGTTTAGCGCGCGATACACTGCCAATCCACCGCCGCCGATTGGGCCCGCCGATACCACCAGCGCATTCTTGCGCAGCTTCGAGAGCACCGCCGCAGGCACCGGATAAACCATCCCCGCGATTAGGGCCGACGGAAGCGCACCGTGCGCTTCGCTGCCGCCGTTACCGACGATGCTCACTGCGCCAGCCGTTCCCGAATTTCCGCCGCCTCCGCCGCCACCGCCGGGGCCCACGCCCGTGCTTCCATCTCCACCTGGCCCAGGTCCACCCGAGCCGCCCCCTGCCACACCGCCGGGCGTGCCGCCCGGCGAACCGGGTTGTCCGCCAGCCGGAGAGATCGAGAATTCTCCCCACCGATTGCCGGGTCCGAGCGCGACAACAGAACCAGCCGCGCCAGGATCGACGCCCACTACCAGCAAATCATTTCCGTCGCCGGGCGCGGAAACTCCGCCACTCGCCGCTCCTGTCGCTCCACCGTTTCCGCTCTTTACATTCGGTTTCGCCGCCCCCGCAACCGGGATCGCGAGGCGAGGTTGCGAGGTGGAGGGATCGAGATAACTCACCAACGGCGTCTTCGGAGTCTCCTGCGTAACGGTCGGCGCAGCTTCCGGCGCAAGTTGCCGGTTTGCTTGCGTCGGCCGGGCGGTATTTGGGTCGACTTTTACTGGCGATTTCAACGCGGGAGTAGGATCGCCAATCACCATGTTCGGCAACTTCAACTCAACTGGAATGCGAAGATCGGGTGGCGAGCTTCGCTGGTAAATCGTCTGCCGATTGTTATCGGGAGCGGCGGGATGCGAAACCACCGTCAGATTGCTTTGCGCCGCCGTGCTTCCCAGCGCCGGGAGCTGATCCGGTTTCGATCCAATACCGGGCCGCGCTCCGGGACCTGCGGGCGCAACGCGCGGAAGCGTTTGCTTGGCATCGAGCAGCGGCACGCGATAGTAGATTTTCTCCGAGTGAGACTGCGGCGAGTCGAACGCAAGCGCCCTGGCAGGAAGCGCCTGAGGCAAATAGACCAGGAGCAGAATCAGTCGCGCAGTGCAGCAGCAACGAAGCCGTAATCGAGCGCCTGGCGACGGGAGCGCTCGAAACATCGGAACTATGAAAGTAAGTCGACGTGCGCAGCACCGGGAATTTTGACCGCGTGCAAACCGCCTTCAATGAACTCCACCAGCCGGTTCCCGAATTCCAGTCCACGAGGAACTGCAACGACCTTTCCGGCGATTGGGATTGCACGGCCATTTTTGTCGCTGCACCAAGCATCTTTTACCTACTCACCCGATCCCTAAGCTACCGACGAAGGGCTCCTCCCCCAAGAGAATAGCTACACACCTCCCTCGGAGGCTAGCCCGATAAGTCAAAAGCACGTCTTTTACCAATGGCCGCATCCGATTCCACTCGCGGAGACACTCGCAGGTCCGCCGCAAACACTCCGAATCCGCGGCGAGCGTCACCTTTTGTGAACGGGCGGGCGCCGACTCTGAGCGGTTTTGTTCACAAAACTTGTCCGGCCGCGCAGCCGCCCGCCGCAACTTCCGCAACGTGCAGATTTTACGGGAGTTGCTTCCTCGCCCGACGGAAAATCGCCGCGCTTTGGTATGACTCCTGCATTGACCTCCATTGCACGCAATGGGCGAAGGCTGCTCGCCCGATGAAGGCGCGAGAAAATGGAAAGCCGCTGGAACGAAAGTCTCCAGACTGAGAGTTGAGTGATGGATCGAAAAAACGCAGGCATCGATTACGACCGGGAAGCCTTCATCCCGGCCGCGGACCGCATGTCCGACGGGAATCCGAGCTTGCGAGGAATTCTGGTTCTGCTGGCTTCGATTGCCGCGATCGCTGCGCTCGCCTTCCTGGGATACAAGATCGTCGGACAGAGTGACGCTAGCGGCTCCTCAGCCGATTCCCGCGTGCTCGGCCAACTCGATCAGCGGCTCGCTGGGATCGAGCAGCGCCTGGGAAATCTCGAACAGGATTCGCATCGGCGAGCCTACGCGCCCCCGGCACAGGCTCCGAAGAGCGATCCACCAGCCGCTTCGAACAACTCGAACGCCGGCTCCCGATCGAACTACCAAGTCTCGCCTCGACCGCCGCAGCAGACTCGTACCGTCGTCGTGACGGACCCGGCGACCCAGAGCAAGATTGCCGGACTCCAGCAGGGATTGGGCGCGCTGCAAAACGACACGACCGCGAATCGGGAAGCGTTGCAGGCAACGTCCAACAGGCTCGCGGACGTTTCCGGACAGGTGAACAGCCAGAATACGCAGATCCTGCGGAATCAGGACGAAGTGAATCAGTTGCTGGCGCACAGTGAAAAAACGTCGATTCCATTCGAGCTGCTGAAGGGAACGGAGCCGCAAGTGGTGGGCCCGGTGCATCTGGCACTGAAATCCACGAACCAGAAGAATCATCGCTACACGCTTTGCGTATATGTGGAGCAATCGTGCCTGGAACTGAAAGATCGGAACCGGTTCGAAGTCGTTGAATTTATCGTGTCGCGAAATTCGCCGCCGCTGGAAGTGATTGCGACGAAGGTTTCGAAGGACGGCATTCTCGGCTATCTGGAAGTGCCGCGCGAGATCGCCGGACACTAATCGGCTCGAGGATGCTCGCAACAAAGGGGCATTTCAGACCGCGTCGGTGGAAAGAAAATAGTTTCGGCAAGCTTGATTCACCGAATTGCGCGAGAGCCGCGGCTCCACTCCCTGATACGCAGCGGCCCAGAGGATTTGATCGATCAGGTCGCGCGGGTAGCACTGGCAGAGTGGCTGCTTCATGTCGCGAGTGATGTGCTGGACGACGTAGTCGGGGAGGCCGACGTCGTAGGAGAGCAAGCGAGTGGCGCAAATCTGGGCGAAAATTGTTTTGAATTGCTCGGGAGTCGCGTGATCGACTTTTATTTTGTTCGGAATTCTGCGGAGAAATGCTTCGTCCGCGAGCTGGCGCGGGTCGAGGTTCGTGGCGAAGACGAGACACACGTCGAAGGGGATCGCGAATTTCTTTCCGCCCGAGAGCGAAAGATAGTCCATGCGGCGGTCGAGCGGCGTCATCCAGCGGTTGAGCAGTTCGTCGGGACGCATTCGCTGGCGGCCAAAGTCGTCGAGCAGCAGCACGCCATTGTTAGCTTTCATCTGCACCGGAGCAGTGTAGAAACGGCTGACCGGGTTGAATTGCAAGTCGAGCATTTCTCCGGAAAGTTCGCCGCCCGTAACGACGCGCGGCCGGTGGCACAGCACCCAGCGCCGGTCGGGATCTTCGAGCTTGCGGCGATCGACGGGGCGATGAACGCCCGGATCGTAAAGCGCGATGATCTGGTTGTCGACTTCGACGGCGTGCGGGATCCATACGAAGTCGCTGAAGATTCCGGGAATTTTTACGGCGATGCTGGTCTTTCCCGTTCCCGAGGGGCCGTACAAGAAAATCGAGGAGCCGGAAACGATGGCGACTCCCAATCGAGCGATCAATTCGTCGGGGAGCACCAGTTCGTGAAACGCTCGATCGAGGTCGGCGGCTTTGATTTCGGTTTGCTGCACGCTTTGCGAATGAACGCGCAGCGTGTAGTCCATCAGAGTGACCGGGGCCGGGCCGGCGTACTGATTTAAGGAGAGCAGTTCAGAGGCGCGCGATTTTCCGTTGGCGCTGATCGTGATGCGATGGGTGCCACGGGTGATGCCTTTCACTTCGCAGAGCTGCTCTTTGCGGAGGAATTGAAAAATTTCTTCGATGGCCGCGAGACTAAGGCACATGCGGTCGGAGAGATCGACGAGAGTCATTTCGCCCGAGAGGAAGAGAATTTTCACGGCGAGGTCCTCGAGCAGACTCTTGCGAAGTCCGGTGTCGGCGATCGATTGGGGAGCCGTCAGGCTGGCCGCTTCCATCGAGTCCTCTCTTGGCGGCGGATAATTGGCGCCCGGCCGGTGGCGCGATTTTCGAGCGGTTGCGGAATCAATTGTAGTTTCTCATTGAGCGTACGGGAAGGGGGACAAAAATGACGATTACAAGGACGGCTGCGGCGCTGGTTCTGGGCCTGGCACTTTCTACTTCCGCAGTGGCCCAGCCGCTTTCCGGCAGCGGTCCATCGAAATGGTTCCATCACGAGAAGAAAAATCCGAACGCGAAAAAAGCGCACCATGCGAAGACGTCGCATCACTCCTCGAAGCATAACTCCCACAAGCACGGATGATGAGCGTTTGAGAGGTTTGCGCCCGGCTTCAGCCGCGGGTTGAAGTTTGCGACGAAAAGGGCTATAAATAGCGAAGGCTATTCGCGGGACACGATTTACGGGTTTCCTCCGAATCGAAGGCGCTGTCTCATGCTGAAACTCCTCAAACGGCTCTGGCGAAACGAATCGGGACAGGACACGACCGAGTACGCGTTGCTAGTGGCGATGATTGCGCTGATCGTCCTCGCGGCGGTGTATTCCTTCGGCAAGGCAAACGCCAATAGCATGAACGGGTCGGCGGACACGGTTGCCTCGGGCTCGGCGTCAGGGGGCGGCGGCGGGGGCGGCGGCCAAGGTGGAAGCGGCGACGGAGGCGGCGCCGGCGGCAGCCGAGGCGGAAGTGGAAGTGGTGGCGGACAGAGCGGCGGGTCGGGTGGTAGTGGTGGCTCCGGCGGAAGCGGCGGTGGTGGTGGGACGGGTGGCAGCGGTGGGTCTGGCGGTACGATTCCGGGACAGCCGGTTTCGCCTAAGAAGTAGAGTCGGCGTCAGCAGGTGTTGGTAGCCCTCAGCAGTGTCCTCGGTTTTTGGTTTTGTCTGCTCCTCGTGGGAAACCCCGTTTACAGTAGATTAGGAAGGGTCGCGGTCCCATGTTTTCAATCACTTACGGAGATTTCTAATCGCGGCACCGTAGATTAGAAATGCAGCCGGCAAGCCGCTTTTTTGAGCCGCTTCACTCTTTCGGCGCGACGATTCCCTTCCAATCGCCGA
Organism: uncultured Acidobacteriota bacterium; assembly: GCA_963711875.1. GTDB lineage: Bacteria > Acidobacteriota > Terriglobia > Acidiferrales > UBA7541 > Palsa-295. The sequence goes on along the minus strand of CAVQFW010000006.1, from coordinate 330,335 downwards.
AAAAAAACCTATAATCCGTGCCCATACTTGGGAACGTGAGCCGCAAAACTGCGCACAAGGAATGCGCCGGCGCTGAACTCTCCTGTGAGTGCGAAAAATGATGAACGAATCCTGCGACAAGTCCGCCGCGTTTCAGCAAGCCCTTCTCAAAAGTGAACGGCTTCGTATTCTGATCGTGATTTGGGCGCTTGGCGCGGCTTTCCTGGTGCGCACTCTCCGAACGGTCGTCCTTCATAACCAAGAAAATCTGAAACTGTGGATGCTCACGGTCGCGTTTCTGGTCCTGATTTTCGGATACGAATTTTTGATGTTGCTTGCCGTCAACCGATCGATGCAGGGCGGCCGGCGCATTTCGAACGCGGTCTGGATTATCAACATCATTCTGGAATCTTGCCTGCCGGCTTTTGTGCTCATGTTTGAATCGAGCGAAGCGATTGAGGCCGCGTACCGGCCGCTCGCGAATCCCGTTGTGCTCGTGTTTTTTGTGTTCATCATCCTGTCGACGCTGCGCCTGAACCCTGTGGCATGCCGGCTTTCGGGCGCCGTGAGCGCGGCAAGCTACCTGGCCGCGGCGCTCTATCTCGGTTGGAGGCCGACCCTTGATGGTGGAGCTTCCCTGCTTGCACCTGAGAAGACTGTGGTCACGTATGCAGTGATTCTGGTCGTTGCCGGGTTCGTCGCCGGGGCCGTGGCCGGCGAGATCCGCAAACAAGTGGAAGCAGCTTTACTCGAAGCAGAAATGCAGCGACAAGTGGAACGCCTCGAGCACGACCTTTCAGTCGCCCGGTCGATCCAGCAGTCTCTGCTTCCTACCTCGATGCCGGAAATTGAAGGGTTCGATATCGCAGCGTGGAATCAACCGGCAGATCAAACCGGCGGAGATTACTACGACTGGCTGCCGCTGCCGGATGGGAAAGTATTGGTGGCGTTGGGAGACGTAACGGGCCACGGAATCGGAAGCGCGTTGCTGGCAGCGGTGTGCCGCGCTTACGCGAGAGCGAATTTCACGGCAGCAACCGGGTTGATGGTCGCGATGGAACGAATTAACGCTTCGCTTGCGACGGACATGATTGAAGGGCGTTTCGTGACGTTCGTCGTGGCACTCTGCAGCCCGGGAAGTTCACGAGTGGAGCTGCTGTCGGCAGGACACGGGCCGCTATTCGTTTATTTCCTGAAAGAAGACCGGTTCGATGCGTTGGACGCGCAGGGCCTGCCGCTCGGGATCTCGCCGAGTTTGATGTCCGAGGCGCCCGTAAATCTGGAACTCAATCCTGGCGATATGCTGGTGCTCGCGACGGATGGTTTTTATGAGTGGGCTAACGCGCGAGGCGAGCAGTTCGGAGCCGAACGACTGGAAAAAACAATTCGCGCGTCGAGGGAAAAGCCTGCCATGGAAATTATCTCGACGCTGTATCAAGCTGTGATTGAGTTCTCCGGCGGGACTACCCAAGCGGATGACCTGACGGCGGTGGTGATCAAACGGCGGTAACGTCGCGGTTGAGTAGCAGGCGACCCTCCCGAACGCAAGGCGATCGATCCCTTGCAATCCAATTTTCAATTGCAGGCGTACTACGAACAGGCTGGGGTGTCCTTCCTGCTTAGTTATCTGATTGATTTAGTACACATTTAACTACCTATCCTTTCGGAAGCGGGCGCGTCTTAGGGAGGCAGGTGCCGGAAGTTCGGCACGACATTCCTTACGAGAGGGTGCGATGCTCCCACAATTCAGAGAACAGTTCAGAAAACAGTTGAGAAAACAGTTCAGAAACTTTTGCGCGACACATTCCCATTCAGAGAATGCGGGCGTGACTCGGGCAACGACTCGGGCACTAACCCGGGCGATGACGGTCCTGGCGTTCTTATTGGTTCTTACATCAGCGCGAGTGCTGCGGGCGGATTCCGTCAACACGAGCAAGCGCACCGTGACGAAGCTGGCGGATGGCGTTTACGAAATCCGCCACCCGGATGCGCCGGACACGTTTCCGCAGGGAAATACGCTGGTGGTGATTGGCACGTCGAGCGTGCTGGTGGTGGATTCGTGCTACTTGCAGTCGAGCGCGCGGGAAGACATCGCGCAGATTCGCGAGTGGACCGATAAGCCGGTGCGGTTCCTCGTGAACACGCACGAGCACGGCGACCACAATTTCGGGAACCGCGCGTACGCGGACGCGTTTCCGGCCATCAGCATCATTGCGCAAAAAGAAACGCTCCGAACGATGAAGCTGCGCCAACCGCCGTTCGTCGAGCAATACCGGGATCGGGTGACAAGGTTTCAGAACGAACTCGCGACAGGGAAGGATCCCGCCGGGAACACTCTGACGGAACTGAGCCGGGCCGACTTGCGAACCGCGATCACGGGGAGTGAAGCGGTGTGGCCGGAGTTTCGGAATCTGAAGCTGCGATTTCCCGATATGACGTTTGAGAAGGAGATGGATATCGATCTGGGAGACCGGCGGGTGGAGTTGAAATATCTGGGGCTCGGAAACACAGTCGGCGACGCGGTGGTTTATCTGCCCGCGGAGCGAATTCTTGCGACCGGGGACCTGGTGGATTCGCCGGTCCCGTATCTGGGCGGGGGGTTTCCGGTGGCACAGATTGATACTTTGAAAAGAATGCTGCAGCTTGATGCGGACACGATCGTGCCGGGACATGGTGAGGTGTTGAAGGGTAAGGCGTTCGTGGAGATGGAGGTTGCGTTTCTCGAAGCGGTGACGCGTGCGATAACGGATGAGATCGGGCGGTCCGGCGGAACCGCGCATCGCAGACTCCCTGAGATCAAAGCGGCGGTTGCGAAAAATGCAGGGATCGATTCCTGGCGGCAGAAATTTGCTGGAGATGACCCGGAGAATCGAGATTTTTTTGACGGCTTCGCCTTGACGGGGGTGGTGGAGGCGGGTCATGCGGAGCTTTGGCCGCAGTAGACGCGGAACGAAAGGCCGTAACCGCCGGGATCGGGGCAGGTTAAGTCGTTCGATTCCGATGAAACGATTTGAGCGGGTTCGACACTATCCTACAGGGTTGCGAAGGATAGGTGGATGATGAGCTTTGACCTCTGGTATCGGACCTCTGTAGATGGGAGGCGCGTGAAGTACGGTTACAAAGAGTTGTCGGATGGAGTGGCCGCGATATCGGCGACGGTAGAGGGACGTTCGGTGATGATTTTGCAGAGGAGCGTGCGCGCTCCGATGACGCGGGAGGAAGTGGAGGCTGTGTTTGCTGGAAATTTTCTGTGGAGTGAATTGGCGGCGGCAAGTTGCGGGTCGCGCGCGGGGATTGGCGGGTTGAGCGGGTGAGATTGGAAGCTGCGTGGGCTGAGGATCTGGTTTTGGGTGGGTGTGGGGCTTCTGTTTAGTTCTTCCGTGGATGTTCTTCTCGAGACGGGTGTGCTTCTTGCGTGGTTTTCCGTGGGGTCGTTTAATCGTTGAGAGAGATTTGCTTGGTTGACGGTGGGGTTGGAAATGGACGGCGGGGTGTGGGTGCAGGAAGTCAAAAGAGCCGGCTAGAAGCCGGCGGTACGTGGGCCGGGCGCGCGGTGGACGTTGGGCGAGGGATACGGTTGAAGAATTATTGGCGTGGGGCGTAATTTCCTGGCGGGGGGCGCGTTAATATATAGTTGTAGGACTTTGCGGGGAGGAGTGTGCGGCGGGTGTCTGTGACGACTAATGCGGGCAAACCGGACCTGGGATCGCTGCGGATTGACGAGGGTAAGCGGCACGGGGGCAAAACCGGGAAAATTCTGGGTATAGGTGCGGCCGTGCTGGGGCTGGTAGTGATCGTGACGGGAGCGGTGTTTGCTTTGCGCGGGCAGACGCCGGTGGTGGAGGTGGCGACGGCGCAACCGGTGGCGGCGGGCCGGCCGACGCTGCTGAATGCGAGCGGGTACGTGACGCCGCGGCGGCGAGCAACGGTGGCGGCGAAGATTACGGGGCGAGTGGTCGGCGTTTATTTTGATGAAGGCATGCACGTGACGGAAGGATTTGTACTCGCGCGGTTGGATGACTCCGACGTGCGGCGCGCGCTCGATTCCGCGAAGGCGGACCGCAACGCGACGGAAGCGCAGAATGCGGATTTTCAAGTGCAGTTGAAGAATGCCGAGATTGAGTTGCATCGCGCGCAGGAGCTGCAGGCAGCGGGAGTGCAGAGCCAGGAGACGCTCGATAACGCGCGGACGACGGCGGATAGTTTGCGGGCGAAGATTGCACTGACGAAGCAGCAGGTGCTGGCTTCCGAGGCGCGGATTCAGGAAGCGCAGCAGGCGGTGGACAACTGCGTCATCCGCGCGCCTTTCGACGGGATCATCGTGTCGAAGGACGCGCAGGTGGGCGAGATGGTGTCGCCCATTTCCGCCGGGGGCGGATTCACGCGCACGGGGATTGCGACGCTGGTGGATATGAACTCGAACGAGATTGAAGTGGACGTGAACGAGGCGTTCATCGCGCGCGTGGAGCCGGGACAGCCGGTGACGGCGGTGCTGGATGCTTATCCGGATTGGCAGATCCCGGCAAAAGTACGAACCGTGATTCCGACGGCGGACAGGCAGAAGGCCACGGTGAAGGTGCGCATCTCGTTTCTAAAACTTGACCCGCGAATTTTGCCGGATATGGGGATCAAAGTGACGTTCCTCGGCGCGGAGCCGGAAGAAAAAAAGGGAGCGGTAGCGCCGGCTGCGTTAGTTCCGCCGGGTGCCGTGCGTAATGAAGATGGGAAGAAGATCGTGTTTCTTGTGAAAGATGGACACGCGGAACGGCGGGCGGTAACGACCGGCGGAACGCGCGGGGCGGATTTGGAAATACTGGCGGGACTTACGGCCGGAGATTTCGTGGTGGTAAAAGGGCCCGCGAATTTGAAGGATGGGCAAGCGGTAGAAATAAAGAAATAGGAGCGCGCCAATGGTGCGAGTGGACGGCAGAGGAAGCGGAAGCAGCCTGATTCAGATTCGCGGGCTCGACAAAAAGTACAAACGCGGCGGCGAAGAAATTGATGTGCTGCGCGGATTGAACCTGGATGTGGATCAGGGCGAGTTCGTGGCGTTCATGGGGCCGAGCGGATCGGGAAAAACGACCCTGCTGAATTTGCTGGGCGGGCTGGACGTGCCGTCGTCAGGGAGCATTACGGTGGCAGGCGATGAGATTACGCACATGTCCGGAAACAAATTGACGCAGTGGCGGGCGCGACACGTGGGATTTATTTTTCAGATGTACAACCTGATTCCCGTGCTGACGGCGTTTCAGAACGTGGAGCTGCCGTTGTTGCTGACGAAACTTTCGAAAGCGGAACGGCGGAAACACGTGGAGACGGCGCTGGGAGTGGTGGGGCTGGCGGACCGGATCAATCACTATCCGCGGCAACTTTCCGGAGGACAAGAGCAGCGCGTGGCGATTGCGCGGGCGATTGTGGCCGATCCGACGTTCCTGATGTGCGACGAGCCGACGGGCGATCTGGATCGCAAGAGCGCAGATGAAATTCTGGGGATACTCACGCAGCTTTCGAAGGAGCATTCGAAAACAATTCTGATGGTGACGCACGACCCGATGGCCGCCGAGCGGGCCGGGGCGACGCTGCATTTGAACAAGGGTGTGCTGGTGGAGGGAGCGGCGACGGCAGTGGGGAGCCGGGCATGAAATATTTATCGTTGATCAAAGCGAACCTGCTGCGGAAAAAACTGCGGACGACACTGACGATTGGGTCGTTTGTGGTGGCGCTGTTTTTGTTCGGCTTTCTCGCGATCGTCCACGGGGCTTTCAACCAGGGAGTGGATGTGGCGGGGGTGGATCGGCTGATGGTGATCAACAAGGTGTCAATCATTCAGCCGCTGCCTCTTTCTTACCGGGACCAGATTCTGCGCATACCTGGAGTGAAGCGGGTGACGTTTGACGTGTGGTTCGGCGGAATTTACCAGGAGCCCAAAAATTTCTTTCCGAGCTTCGCGATTGATACGGCAAACCAGCGGGAAGTGTATCCGGAGCTCGAGGTGACGGACGCGGAGTGGAAGGCATTTCTGGAGGATCGCGAGGGCGCGATCATCGGACCGAAAAACGCAACGAGATTCGGCTGGAAAATTGGCGACCGGGTACCGCTGCAGGCGCCGATTTATGGCGGGACGTGGGAATTCAATATCCGGGGAATTTACAAAACGGCTCGCGACGGCGACGACCCCCAGCAATTCTGGCTGCATTACGAGTATCTCGACGAAAGGCTTCCGGCGGGACGAAAGGGCCAAATCGGGTGGTACACGGTGAAGCTGGATTCGCCGGACGATGCGCCGCGAGTGGTGAAAGCGATCGACGATACATTTGCGAATTCGCCGTATGAAACGAAGAGCGAGACGCTGCAAGCGATGGCAGCTTCGTGGGTAAAACAAGCGGGCAATATCGAGTTTCTGATTCTGGCGATCGGCGGCGTGGTGTTTTTCACTTTGTTGCTGGTGACAGGAAATACGATGGCGCTGGCGGTGCGCGAGCGGATTGGCGAGCTGGCGGTGTTGAAGGCGGTGGGATATTCGGACCGCTTCGTGCTGGTGCTGATTTTGGCGGAGTCGGTTTTGATCGCATTGGTGGGAGGAGCGATCGGCCTGGGCTGTGCGAAATTGTGGACGCTGCTGGGCGATCCGACGGGCGGGATGTTGCAGTCGTTCCGGCTGCCGAATCTGATGATCCTGATCGGGATCGTGTGCGCGCTGGTGGTGGGAATTATGGCGGGGATACTGCCGGCGACGTCGGCGATGAGATTGCGCGTGGTGGATGCACTGCGGAGGATTTAGCGAATGGCGATTCCGATTCTTTACAATTTGCGGAGCATGCGAGCGCGGTGGGTGTCCGCGATTGTGGCGGTGCTGGGAATTGCGGGAACCGTGGGCGTGTTTGTGGCGATGCTCGCGCTGGCGCGCGGATTTCGCGCGACGCTGGTATCTTCCGGGTCTCCGGACAATGCTTTGATTCGCCGCGCGGGCTCGAGCAGCGAGCTGGATGGTTCGATATCGCTCGATCAGGTGAAAGTGATCCAGGATAAAGCGCAAGTAGCGCGCGACAGCAACGGACAGCCTTTGGTGAGCCCGGAGGCCGTGATGATCACGGCGTTTCCGCTGCTCAACAGCGGAACGGATGCGAATGTGCAGGTGCGGGGAGTGTCCGAAGAAGTTTTCAAGGTTCGGCCGAATATCAAAATCGTGCAGGGGCGATTTTTTCAGCCGGGATTGAATGAGCTCATCATCGGGAAGAATGTTGCGGCGACGTATGCGGGCCTGGAACTGGGCAAGCCGGCGAAATTCGGCTCGGGAACTTGGCAAGTGGTGGGAGTGTTCGATGCGGGTGGCAGCGCGTTTGACTCGGAAATTTGGGCGGACTCGCGAGTTCTGAATCAGGTGTACAAGCGTCCGGAAAATCTATTTCAGTCGGCGACGGTGAGGTTGACGTCGCCGGATGCGCTGACGGCGCTGAAGGACTCGATCACGTCCGATCCGACGCTGCAGGTGCAGGTGGACCGCGAAAGCGAATATTACGCGAGGCAGTCGCTGGTGCTGACGACAATCATCACGGTGCTGGGGACGCTGGTAGCGTTGATTATGGGAATCGGAGCGGTGATTGGAGCGTTGAATACGATGTATTCCGCCGTGGCGGAACGGTCGCGCGAAATTGCGACGCTGCGGGCCATTGGATTCGGCGGCGGGAGCGTGGCGATTTCGTTTGTGATCGAAGCGATGCTGATCGCGCTGATCGGCGGAATTTTGGGATGCCTCGCAGTGCTGCCGGTGAACGGCGTGACGACCAGCACTTTGAATATGCAAACGTTTTCGAGTCTGGCGTTTGCGTTTCGGATTACGCCCGTATTGCTTGTGATCGGCGTGTTGTTTGCGCTGCTGATGGGGCTGGTGGGCGGAGTGCCGCCGGCGATTCGAGCGGCGCGGCGGCCGATTGTGCTGGCATTGCGAGAGTTGTAGCGGCGGAAATTTGGAGAGAGATGGCGTACTGTCCTTTCGTCCGGGTTACTAGAAACGAACCCGGAGTGGAGAATGGATTCGCTGCAGGACGATTGCGGATTAGAGTGAATATCAGACGAATCCTAATCGAGGCGGCGAATTCTATGGCGACTTTTGGGAAGAGGCGAAGCGAACGAGTGCTGCTGGATGTTCCGCTCTTCATCGAGGGCAAGGCGGAGGGAGCGGAGGAATTTAAAGAGGAAACGTTTACGCTGACGGTGAGCGCGCACGGGGCATTGATCGTGCTGGCGTCGAAAGTGGCGCTGGGGCAGACGGTGCGACTTACGAATTTGAAGAATCGGGATCAGCATGAGGCGACAGTGGCGTTTCTGGGGCCGCCGTATGCGGGATTGGCGACGGTGGGGCTTCAGTTTCCGCGGCCGGCGCCGGAGTTCTGGGCGATTGCTTCGCCGCCTGCGGATTGGAAGACGGCTTAGAGTTTTTGGGGAGATTGATTCTTCGGGAGTAATTCACCTTCGATTGATTCGTTGCGGCTTGTTCGGGCGATCTGAGATCTGATTTGTCGTGGGCACAGGCTGAAGCCTGTGCTACCTACCTGCAGGCTTTCCACGTGTCATCTATGACGGTGTCGTGCGGGAATTCGCTTTAGTCGGCGGACGGAGCGGATAGGGCGGAGAGTTTTGCGAGCTCTTCAAAGGTGTAGACAACGTGGCGATCGTCGGTGGGAGTGGAGTTGAATTGGATTTGACCGAGGCCGGCGCGACGTGAGAACCAGCGGAGGTCAGCTAGAGAGAGGCCGAGCAAGATTGCTGCGCCACGCTCGCTGACGTGACTATTCTCGTTATCTACCACGGAAGACTCCGGTTCGAAGCACACTCGATGGATTCCCAAGTAATGGTGCGGGCTACCCGGGCAAAATTTTTGAAGGGCCTGAAGTCTGGCCCAGGTAGTCCGCAGGGCTAGGTAGTGCAATCGGGTCGCCAGAAGGCGCGGCGTGCCCTGGGGGTGGACGCCTGTTGCAATGTCATGACCTGTAATGACTTACAGTTACGGTGGTTTTGCGCGGGGTTCGGGGGCCTCGCCCTTCCCTTCTCCTGAGGGGCAGAAAGGTGGGAGGAATGTGAAGCGCGCTTCACTCCGGGGTCGGGGATTCCCCCGATAGATTCCCGCGAGGGGGATTGGGAAAATGGTCGAGAGACCGGGTTCGGGCGACGGAATTCCCGGCGAAGATCCAGGGAGAAAACGTGCGAAAAATATTTGCGATTTTTCCGGCGGTTGGTGTCGCCTTTTTGGCCGTTCTGATAGCCACGCTTGCGCACGGCGGCTGGCAGGGGGGCGTTGCGGCGGCCGCAAGGGAGGGGACGGCAAAGAATGATGCCGAGTCCGCGCCGACGGTGCACGCCGAGATGCGCAACGTGATGTATCACTTCGACGACAAGGTCGTGGCGCACATCCGGGTTTTGTCCGGGGAGTTGACGCCCACCAGCGGCAAAGACATGCCCGTATTCGACGACAAGAATTCGTTCGATTTGCGGATTTCGAGCGCGGAAATTGCGATGAATACTGAGTCGCTCACGAATGCTTTCAATACCTATGTTTTTGCGAGCCCGAAGGCTCCGTTGAAAGACGTGAAGATGACGATTGAAAACGGAAAGTTGAAAGTAAAAGGCAAACTGCACGACAAGGGGGACCTACCGTTCGAAACGGATGGCGTGCTGACACCCACTCCGGACGGAAGGCTCCGGATGCAAGCCGACAAGATCCGGGCGCTGCATCTACCCGTGAAGGGCTTGATGGATCTGATCGGCGCAGACCTCGCGGACTTCATCAAGACCGAGAAAGTGCCGGGACTTTCTGCGGATGGGGACGGATTGGTGTTTGATCTCAAAGAAATGTTGCCGCCGCCTCATATCGACGGATCTGTGACTGCCCTGCGGTTAGAGGGCCAGAATATGATTTTGACTTTCGGAACGGGCGCGAAAACGAAAGGGGCTCGCGGCGCGAATGGCAACTTCATGTCGTACCGCGGCAACCGGCTTCGATTTGGCAAGCTGACGATGAGCGATGCGGATTTGACGCTCGTGGATATGAATGCGAACGATCCATTGGATTTCAATCTGGATCATTATCTGCAACAAGTGGAGGCCGGATACACCAAGATAAATGGGAGTTTTGGATTGCGAGTTTATATCAAGGACTTCGATAAGCTTTCCAAGGGGCCCGCGGAAGAGAAACGAGCGGGATATTAGCCGAAGAGCGAGCGCTTCCTGAATGAAAATTCAGTTCTTAGCGGCGCCGGAAGGTGTAGCGGGGCCGGCGAGCTCGGCGCGGAATTTTGCGGCTTTTTCGGTTTGGTTCATGGCGGCGTATTCGGCGAGAAGATCGCCGCGCGCCACGTCGACCCAATGGATGGGCGGGGTCGATTGTTTGAGCAGAAGTTCGTATCCCGTGCGGGATTCCGTTTCCGCTTCTGAATACCGACGATCGCGCAACAGGACGCCGCCGAGCCGGACGTGGGCGACGGCGATGTTGAAGTGGCCCGGCGGCAAGGCTTCGTTGTAGAGCTTCAGCACGTCGCGAAAGAGCTGTTCGGACTTTGCGTACTCTTTGCGATCCGCATAGACGCCGGCGAGATTTGCGAGCGCCGCGCCGTACTGCTGGTGTTTATCGCCGTACACCGATTTATAGATATCGGCCTGCCGGCGGAAGTCTTCTTCCGCTTCGTCGAGATTGCCCTGATGCTGGAGGGCGACGCCGAGCTCACCGAGGGCGAGCGCGACGCGGGGATGAATGATTCCGTAGCGACTCTTGAGGCTCGCGAGCGAATCGCGGAGGATGGGAACGGCTTCGTCGGAGCGGCCTTCCGCGATGAGATATTTGCCGAGGATCGTCATGTCGTCGGCGGTTTCCGGATGATCCTTGCCGTACCAGGCTTTCATGATGTCCACAGCTTTTCGCTGCAGGCGCTCGGCTTCTGCGTAGTGACCCCACTGATACTGAATATCCGCGAGGTTGGTGAGATCCTGGGCGACGTTCGGATTGCGGTCGCCAAAGAGCTGTTCGTCCATTTGGAGAGCGCGCTCGTTGAGAGATTTCGAGATGTCGTACTGACCGAGGTAGTAGTGCGTGTTGGCGAGCTCGCCAAGCGAATTCGAAAGATCGGAGGGCACTCCGTTGGGGCCGGACTGGAGGCTTACGGCTTCTTCGAGAATCGGGATGGCTTCGTCGTACTTCCCGCGATTATCGAGAGTGCGCCCGAGAGTCATGGCGGCTCTGGCGATGACGGGGTGATCGGGAGGGAGATGGCGCTTGCTCATCTCGAGTCCCTCGCGAGCGAAGAGTTCGGCTTCTTCGAGCTGGGCCTGGTCCACGCGAAGATAGGCGAGCGCGACGAGGCTTTCGGCTACGGCGGCGCTATCGGGCCCGAAGATTTCTTTGCGTTGGGCGAGCGAGGCTTTCAGCAGCGAGTCCGCCTGGTCCAACTTACCGAGCTGTTCGTAGATGATGCCGAGGGTCTGGTAGAGGTCGGCTTGAATCGCGGGATCGCTATTCAGGGCGCGCGCTTCTTTTTCACCGCGTTCGAGGACGGTAATGACGCGAAGATCGTCTGCGGGGCCTGTCGATTCCGCGTCGCCCTGGAAGAGGTCCTGCATGAATCGCTCGACGCGCTGCGTGCGGGTAGCTTCGGCAAGAGCGGCGTTGCGGGCTTTCGCGAGCCGGAGGGTATAGAAAACGATCAGGCCCACGATGATCGAAAACACGAGCGCCGAGGCGGCAACTGCGCTGCGATTGCGGCGGATGAACTTGCCGATGCGATATCGCGCCGAGTCCGGGCGGGCTTCGAGAGGTTCGCCGCGAAGGAAGTGATCGATGTCGCGGATCAACGCTTCGACGGATTTGTAACGGCGCTCGGGATCGCGGTGCATCGCGGTGAGGCAGAGAACGTCGAGGTCGGCCCAAGCGGCTTTGCGGATTGGCGCGGGGTCGGCGGGAGAATTTGTGGCGGCTTGTCCGGCGCGGCTGCGAGGTACGAGCGAAGGTTTGAGAGGATCGGATTCGAGAATGGCCGCTTGCGCTTCGGCGGTGGTGCGATTCGAAAAATCGAAGGGAACGCGGCCGCAGAGGAGTTCGTACAAAATGACGCCGAGCGAATAGACATCGGATTGGATGCCGACACGATCGCCGCGAATTTGTTCGGGCGAAGCGTACGCGGGCGTGAGGAACCGGAAACTAGTGCGGGTGAGGTCGGCTGGGGCGTCAACGCTCTCGAGTTGCTTCGCGATACCGAAATCGAGGAGGCGGACGGTTCCTTCACTTTTTACGAGGATATTGGAAGGTTTTAGATCGCGGTGAATCACGGCGTGGCCGTGGGCATATTGAACCGCTTCACAGACGGATCGGAATAACTTCAAGCGCTCATCGAGCGAGCAATCGTGCTCTTTGCAGTAGTCGATGAGCGAGACGCCTTCCACATATTCCATGACGAAGAGCGGCGTGCCGTCGGGGAGCGTGTCGGCGTCATAGAGGCGGGCGATCGAAGGGTGGTTGAGCTGCGCGAGGGTTTGCTGCTCGCTCGAGAATCGCAGGCGGCGAGCGGGCGAGACCCAGGCGTCGCGTAGAATTTTGATCGCCACCTGGCTGTGAAGGTCCACGCGTTCGGCGAGGTAGACGACGCCCATTCCGCCTTCACCGAGCATGCGCTGAATTCGATAGGGTCCGAACTCCTTGAACGGGAACGAACGGGATGCGGGATCTTCGAAGACTTCGTGAGCGACGTCAGCCATGTTGCGGTCGAGTAGAGACGGACCCTTCGCGTCTTCTTCGAGAAGGGCCTGCACGTCTGCCAGCAGCGATTCATCACCGGCGCAGGATGCGAGGAGAAAAGCGTGTTGCTGCGCTTTTGGCAAATCCGCGGCGCCGTGAAAAACAGACTGGATGCGATCCCAGCGAGTGCTGTCCATCGATTTTCCCTGAGCCACCGATGCGAGAAAGAATACGGATCAGCGGGCTCGGCGAAGTTCATGCGCGAGCCAAGCCTTGGCGGCCCGCCAATCGCGCAGAATCGTAGCTTCGGAAACTTCGAGAAGCTCGGCAGTCTCGGCAATGTCGAGCCCGCCGAAGAAACGGCTTTCCACCATCATGGCCTGGCGCGGATTCATACGCGCGAGTTCTTCGAGAGCTGTATCGAGTGCGAGCAGGTCGCGTCCGGCGGCGGGTTTTTCGTCGAATGAATCGTCGAAGGTGACGGTGGCTTCGACGCCGCCGCCGCGCTTCCCCGCATTCCGGCGGCGGGCTGCTTCGATCAGCAGTTGGCGCATGGCGCGAGCAGCGATCCGCTTGAAATGCAAGCGGGATGCGGAGGCAAAACCTGGGGATTTCGAGAGCTTCAACCAGGCTTCGTTCACGAGAGCGGTCGGACTCAGAGTCGCTCCGGGGTCGCCGCGTTTCACGGAGGACGCGAGGCGGCGAAGCTCTTCGTAGGTGAGGCTAAAAAGTTGATCGAGATTGCGGCGTTCTTCCGGAAGCGCGTTCGACTGGGAGCTTTCGAGTTTCCCGGAATGTTTGTGAGGCGGTCGCGGATTGCGGAGTGACATGACAGTTTTTCTTGCGCATTTGCGCAATGCGTAGTGAATACCGGTGCCCAAGGACCCAAGGCGCAGTCGATGAGCGGCGGCAGATTGTGCGCGTACGCCGAAATCGTAGCATCCGGGCTCGCGTGCGGCAACCGTCGAGAACATGCGATCTACATTGCGAACGAGAGGTTGATTTCAAATTTCGCTCCGGAGAGAAATCCCATGAATCGAAAGCTGTGTAGCAGATTCGTTCTGGTCGCAGCGATCGCCAGCTCGAGCCTGGCACTTGCAGCCTGCGGGTCGGGTGTAGCAGGAACTTATACAAACGCGAACGGGTTGGTGACGCTGGATTTGCAGGGCGGGGGAAAGGCATCGCTCACGATCATGGGTCAGAACGACGTGTGCAAGTACGACGTCGCCGGAAAAAGCCTGACCCTCATTTGCAAAGAAGGAAACACTTCGTGGGGCATCCACGATGATGGGTCGATCAGCGGACCTGGGTTTATCGGGACATTGCAGAAGAGCAAGAAGTAGTTCGATGCGCGGGGCGGTTTCGGCTACGTGCGACGGAGAGATTCCTCGCCGAGACCGTTTTCGCTGGCGTTGATGACTTCGCGAACTTTGTTGGCAAGATCGTCTGGGCTAAACGGCTTCTCGATAAAGGCAGTGCCGGGGCTGAGAACACCGATATTGATCGCGGCATCTTCCGTGTACGCCGACATGTAGAGAACTTTGATGCCGGAGCGCAATTTCGCGAGGCGCTCGACGAGTTCGCGTCCCTTCATACCGGGCATCAGAACATCGGTGAGGACGAGATCGATGGGCTGCTCGCGGCGTTCCATGAATTGGATGGCGTCAGCGCCGCTGCGAGCTTCGAGAACGGTGTAACCGCTGATCTTCAGGAACTCGCGCGTCATGCGGCGAACGGCGTCGTCATCTTCGACGACGAGGATTGTGCCCTCACCCTTGCGAGCTTGCACGGGCGCGTCCCGAACGTCGGCAACTTCGATGGCATCCTCGACCCGCGGAAGAAAAATTTTGATTTCTGTGCCGGTTCCCACTTTGCTCGAGACGCTGATAAATCCTCCACTCTGATTTACCGTCCCATAGACCGTGGCCAAGCCGAGGCCCGTTCCCTTCCCTCGATCTTTGGTGGTGAAAAATGGCTCGAAGATGTGCGACTGAGTCTCTTCGCTCATCCCGTGACCGGTATCGCGGATGGCGAGAACCACATACGGGCCGGCGTGCGCGCCTGGATGCGCGGGCAGAGATTTTTCGTCGAGCCTGGCGTCGAAGGTTTGAATCGTGAGTTCGCCGCCTTCCTGCATTGCGTCGCGGGCGTTGAATACCAAATTCATGATGACTTGTTCGAGGAGCGCGGCGTCGGCCTTCACGTGGCCGAGCTTGGGATCGAGATCAATCGTCAGCTTAATATCATCGCCGAGTACGGGAGGCAGTACATTGGCGACTTGAGTCGTCAGAGCGTTGAGGTCAAGGACGCGAGGCTGGAGGACTTGTTTGCGGCTGAACGCGAGAAGCTGGCGGGTGAACGAGGAAGCGCGATCGGTGGCTTGCAGGATTTCGTCGAGTTCCCTTCGAAGCGAACCATCCACGCCCACATTGCGCAACGAAAGGGCCGCGTGTCCGCGAATGACCATGAGCAAATTGTTGAAGTCGTGGGCCACGCCGCCCGCAAGGCGCCCCACGGCTTCCATTTTCTGCGCCTGGCGTAGGGCGTCTTCGGCCTGTTCGCGGCCGGCAATTTCTTTTTCGAGATTTTTATTGGCTTTCACCAAAGCTTTCGCGCGAAGCTCGGCGGTTTCCGCCATGTACACAGCAAATGCCAGCATTCCGGCGAGAAGTATTCCCGCAACGAAGGCGACCTGCGGAAGTGGGGAGCGGGTGTATGCCAGCGTCACCGGCTTTGGCCACGCGTACGCACGCCATGTGATTTGCTGAAATTGAATGTCAGCGGTCTGCACCCATTTTTTGTCCGGCTGGCTACCGGAAGAGCGATTGTAGATTTGCTCGCCACCATCGTAAATTTCGACCCAATAGTCGGGTGCGACGTCCTCGAGAATCGGGGCAAAAAGATCCTGATACCGGAACGAGCCGAGAAGAAAACCGGAAAGCTTTTTCTGCGAATAAACGGGGACGCAAACCAGGAAGCCTCTGCCGCCCGGGCGAAAAGTTACAGGGTGCGAAACGACGACGTTGCGACTCTCCTGAGCTGCTTGAAGCAAGGATCGGCTGGCGACGTCATCATTCAGATTCGCACCTTGCTCGCCTCCGTTGCGATTTCCCGGCGTGACCCAAAGCACACGATAGGAGGGATTGACCCATTCAATCGCCTGGTAGGCAGGATAACCGCTCATCGCGAGCTCGACATCCGATTGCATGTCCGAATTGTCGCGAAGTCCACGAGCTTGCCAATGGCTGGCTAATTGTTCGAGAACCAAAATACTGGCTTTCAATTCCGATTCGGTCTTGGTTCTGACGAAGAGAGCCTGCTCTTTCGTGGCCGCCTGAATCTCGAGGCGCCGGTGGCCGAGCAGCAACTGCCAAAGAATGAGGGCGGCTATAACGGTGGTGAGGCCGAAGATGGCGGGCAAGAGCAGCCGGTCAATGAGGTTCCTTTGCATCTACTCCGTCTCCAAAAGATCGTCCACCGAGTAGCGGGACCGGAAACTAAATTTCATGGATGCGGCTGGAAGGTTCGCTAATAATGCTGCGCTTTTTGCGCGCGGGGTGTCAAGGTCGAAGCGCGGAGGCTGGAGGAGCGAGTGGGAGTGTTACAGATTACTTTTTACTTTGCAGGCTCGGGATCGAGCGAGCGTCGCAAGGCGTCGGACAACGAGATCCGTGGCTTCCATCCAAGTTCTGCGCGGATGCGGCGCGTGAGGTACGAGCGATCCTGGAGTGCGCGCTCCACTTGATGCGCCGAAAGCGCGCCGCCTGCGATCGGCAAAACGCGGCTTGCGGCGCCGACGATTGAGGCAACGAATCGAACCGGCCAGCCCGGCAGAAAAATCGCGGTCGTCCCGTCTAATTGCGATTTCGATTGATGGTAGCTCGCGAGCGTGAGGTCGTCGTCGTCCACAATATTAAATTGTTGCGGCTCTGCGCGATCGGGTTGGGCGGCTAACTGCAACGCGTCCATTAGATTCTCGACGTAAATTATGGGAAAGCGATTGGCTCTCGCGCCGAAGACGAAATTCGTCTTGCCCGCGTGGAATCCGAGTAGCCCGATTGGGAGCGGCTTGCCTGAGCCGAAGACAATTCCGGGGCGGATGACGGTGAGAGGCAGACCCGTCTTGCGGCTAAACGACATTGCGAACTGATCCGCGAGGATCTTCGATTGGGCGTAGAGATCGCGGCGCTCCGGCTGATCGTCGAATGAAGTGTTTTCGTCAATGGGCTCGCCGGGCTTCGCGAGGCCATACACCGCGATCGAGCTGGCATATACGACTCGGCGGACACCGCCGGCGAGGCACGCCTCCAGAACGTTCTCAGTGCCGTTTAGATTCGCTTCGATGAAAGCAGCTTTCGTGCCGGGCGAGTCAACCATCGCGGCCAGGTGATAAACCACGTCGGTTCCCATCACGAGGCGAGCAATCGCGGGTTTGTCGCGCAGGTCGCCGGTGACTACACGCGCTCCGATTGCCTCGATTTGAGCGGCCCCGGGCGAAGGCCTGGCCAGCACCTGGACGTCGGACCCTTGGGCCAGGAGACGCCGGACGAGGGCGCGACCAATAAAACCGGTGGCGCCGGTTACGCCGATGCGCATGGGCGGTGGGCGTTGATGTTCGAGATGATTTTCATGAACGGTGCAAGACTCGCGAACGGGAATTTTACTCGAATCGGGCGAGATTCCGAGGAAAGCTTTCGGGTTGCGCAGAGCGTCGGCGAATAGGCCGGGGCGGCACCGTGTTCGTGTCGTTTTATGATAGAGTTTTGCGGCTTTGCGAAGACTTCTGAAAAGGTGCAAAGGATCTTGACGGCCATCCAGTACATCGTCCTCGGCATTGCGGCGATTCCGTTTATTTATTATTTCCTCGTTCTGTACACGACGGCCCTCTATTTTGCCGATGCGAAAAAACATGCAGGAAGAAACACCGATTTTACGCCTCCCGTGAGCTGCCTGAAGCCGATCAAGGGACTCGACGTAGACGCGTATGAAAATTACGCGAGCTTCTGCCGGCAGGATTATCCCGAATACGAAATTCTGTTTTGCGTGGATCAAGACGATCCGGCGCTGCCGATTCTCGAGAAGTTGATACGCGACTTTCCCGAGCGACGGATTCGGCTGCTCTTCGGTTCCGGCCGCAACGCGATCAACGACAAAGTGGCCCGGCTGGTACGGCTGACGAATGAAGCGAAATACGATCTGTTCGTGATTACCGACGGCGACATCCGTGTGGGAGCCGATTATTTGCGGACGGTTGCTTCGCCGTTCCGGGATCCGCACGTGGGAGCAGCGACTTGTCTATATGTCTCGACGAAGGAAACGAATCTCACGCAAGAGCTGCAATCGATCGGAATGATTTCGGATTTTTTTGCAGGAATAATGGTGGCGTGGAAACTGGACGGCATCAAATTTACTTTCGGGCAGACGATCGTTACGCGCCGGAAAAGCGTGGAGGGATATGGCGGCTATGAAGTAATTGAAAATCGTCCGGCGGATGACGTGTATGCGGGGAGGTTGGTGGCCGAACAGGGACTCGAAGTGAAGTTGCTTCCGTATGTGGTCGAATCGGTGGCGGACTTTCAGTCTTTGAAAGAGCTTTTGTACAAGCGGACGCGATGGATGACGGTGATGCGCTTGATGCGGCCTTGGGGGCATCTCGGTTTGATATTTACGTGGGGTTTGCCCTGGTCGCTCCTGGCAGTGGCGACGCGACCGACGGCCGCAGTGGCGGCTGCGTACCTGGGAAGCTATTGTGTATTGCGAGTGGCGATCACGTGGATGATCGGCATCTGGGGGATGAAACAAAAAGGGCTCTGGAAGAAAATCCCGCTGATTCCGCTGTGGGACGCGATGGCATTCGCGATCTGGCTAGTCAGCTTTGGCCGCAGGACCATCCGCTGGCGGGGCGTTGACTACTACATTCGGCAAGGGATGCTCGTGCCGGTAGCGGCGGGCGTCGCGCCTGATGCTCCGCGGTGAGGCGTTTGTAATTCAAGAGGCGGAATGACAATAAAAATCGCAGTCGCCGGGGCGGGTATCTATGGAACCGCGATTGCGAGTCGCCTCGCCGAACGTGGATTCGAAGTTCGCCTGTTCGATCCGCTTGGCATTTTGCAGGCCGCTTCCGCAATCAACCAGTACCGCATCCATTCCGGATATCACTACCCGCGCAGCCCGGAAACCATTCGCGAGACGCTCGAAGCACGAGCCGAATTCACGGAGACATTCGCGCCGGCGGTGGTGCGAAACAGCCGGCACTACTACGCGATTCCCAACGAAGGGTCTGTTACTTCACCGGATTTGTTCGAACAAGTGATGTCGCAATTTGGGATTGCTTTTAAATCCTGCCGGCCGGATTGGATGAATTTCGGGTTTATCGACAAGTGCTACGAGGTGGAAGAGAGCATTTACGATCCCGATATTTTGAGGGATCTGGTTACGGCGCGGCTGAAGGCCCTCTACGTTCCGTTCAAACAGCAGGCCTTCACGGCCGCCATGCGGGAAGATTTTGACTGGGTCGTGTGGGCGACGTACGGGTTGGGGCCCAGCCGGGGAATATTCAAGTCCGCGAAGTATCAGGTGGCGGAAAAAATTCTGATCGAGCTTCCGGCGGCGCTGCATCATCTGTCTCTCGTAGTGGTAGACGGCCCGTTTACGGCGTTCGATCCGTACGGCAGCTCCACTCGCTCGCTTTTCGGTTCTGCGAAACTTACGAACCACTGGACGACAACCGATCCCAAGGAGCCGATTCCGGAGCCCTACGCCAGCCTGCTGAACCGGCCAGACTGGGAACAGGTGAGCTTTACGCGCTTCGATGCGATGAGAAAGGATTCGGCGCTGGCCGTGCCGGAATCGATTCAGGCGAAGTATGTGGGGTCGCGGTTCACGATTCGGGTGGTCGAAAACAATCCCAAGGAAGATCGCAGGACGCTGTATGTGCAGGATGGCGCGCCGGGGGAGTTGCACATTTTTTCAGGAAAGGTCGTGAGCGCGTTGAAGGCGGCGCGGCTTGTTTGCGAGAGGATTGCAGGGAGCAGCTGAACCGGGCGCGGTCTCGATAGGCGAACGCTGCCGACGCGGCTAATTTCGCTAGCGCTTTTTGCCTTTATTCGATGCTGCTGAAGCGCGCCGCGTGCGGCCTCCGAGCGAGGCGCGTGCGGTCATGTTCATCTGCAGGCGCCGATCGTTTCGCGGCTCCCGCCAGTTCACCTGAGGCAGCATCAGCGAGGCGTCGACTCTGTCTCGATACCTGAGGGCAATGTTCACGAGCGAATCGAGCAAAGCATCGGACAAAAGATGGGGCTCGAGGCCGAGGTCCATGAGCTTCGAGTGCTTCGCGTTGTAATAGTGCTCTTCGGCTTCGACGCGCGGGTCGGGGAGATGGTCAATCTCGATATTCATTCCCAATTTCCTGCCGACCGTTTCGACCATGTGCGCGAGATCGAGAATCGAGAACTGCTCGGTAAATTGATTGTAGACGCGGCACTCTCCGCGCCCGGCTGGATTCTGGCACGCGATTTCGATGCATCGAACCGTGTCGCGAATGTCGAGGAATCCGCGCATTTGCCCGCCTTTTCCGTAAACGGTTAGAGGCTGGCCGATGGCGGCTTGCACGCAAAAACGGTTGAGCACAGTGCCGAAAACGTCGTCGTAGTCAAAACGATTGATGAGCGCTTCGTCGAGCGCGATTTCGTCGGTCATGGTGCCGTAGACGACGCCCTGATTCAAATCGGTGGCGCGAATTCCCCAGATTTTGCAGGCGAACATGATGTTGTGGCTGTCGTGCACCTTCGAGAGGTGATAGAAGGAGCCCGGCTGCTTGGGGTACGGGAGAACGTCTTTCCGCCCGTTGTGCTCGATCGTGATGTAGCCTTCTTCGATATCGATATTGGGAGTTCCGTATTCCCCCATCGTGCCGAGCTTGATCAAGTGGCAGTCAGGACGGAGTTCGCGAATTGCGAAGAGCACGTTCAGAGTTCCGAGGACGTTGTTTACCTGTGTAAAGACAGCGTGTTTGCGATCGATCATCGAGTACGGCGCGGAGCGCTGCTCGGCGAAATGGACCACCGCGTCGGGCTCGAACTGCTTGATCATTGACGAGAGGAAGTCAAAATCGGCGACATCGCCGACGAACAGCTCGATCGTCTTTCCGGAACGCATCTGCCAGACGCGCAGGCGCTCGGCGAGCGGGCGGATGGGGGTGAGAGTTTGAACTCCGAGTTCGTCGTCCCACTGGCGGCGAAGGAAATTATCGATGATGGCGACTTCGTGGCCCTTCTGCGAGAGATGCAGGGCGGTCGCCCAGCCGCAATAACCGTCTCCACCGAGCACTGCGATCTTCATGCTTGCCCCCGATCGTGATTGCACACGCCAAACGACGCCGAGAAACTCGCGAAACCCGGCAAAAACGGGCGTGTTTCATGTGATTCATAAATATAGCACGGAGACTGAGGGCGCGATCGTGAATGTGCGACGCGGTTCGTTACTTGGCTATCGCTCGACGATCGGTATAAATTTTTCGACGAATGTGTGCGCGTCTGTGAAGGAGTTATACAGAGGTACCGGTGCGACGCGCAGAATATCCGGCTCGCGCCAGTCGCAAATCACGCCCTCGTCTTTGAGCGCATCGCAAACGGTGCGGCCCTTCCCATGCAGGCGCAGCGAAAGCTGAGCGCCGCGCTGGGCGGGGTCGCGCGGAGTGATGATCGAGAAGTTGCGCGAAGGATGCTGCTGCAGGAGAAACTCAAGATAGCCGGTAAGCGCGATGCTCTTCTCGCGAAGGGCGGCCATTCCCACTTCGTCGAAAATTTCCATCGAGGCGCGTAGAGCCGCCATCGAGAGAACGGACGGATTGCCCAACTGCCATCCTTCGGCGCCGGGAATCGGGTGAAAATCCGGGCCCATCTGAAAACGCGTGGGCTTGTCCTGTCCCCACCAACCAGCGAAGCGCGGCAAATTGAAATCGCGCGCGTGGCGTTCGTGAACGAAGCATCCGCCGATACAACCGGGACCTCCGTTCACGTATTTGTAGGTGCACCAAATTGCGAAATCGCAATTGGAATCATGGATTGCAAGGGGCACATTTCCCGCGCCGTGCGCCAAGTCCCAACCTACGACGCACCCCTTCGCGCGTGCCGCAGCGGTGATCCGCGCGTAGTCGAAAAACTGGCCGCTGTAGTAGTTCACACCCGCGAGCAGGAAGAGGGCGATCCGATCGCCGTCCTTTTCGATTCGAGCTTCGATATCTTCGGTGCGGATGGATGTATCGCCCGGGCGCGGCGCGAGCTCAATGAGCGACGAGGCAGGATCGTAGCCGTGGAATTGAATTTGTGATTTCACGGCGTACTGGTCGGAAGGAAATGCATTCGATTCGATGACGATTTTATTTCGTTGGCGCGTCGGCCGGTAGAACGAAACCATCATGCAGTGGAGATTCACGGTGAGCGTATTCATCACGACCACTTCGGATGGCAGCGCGCCGACGAGGCGCGCGGATGATTCGCTAAGCAGCTCGATATACGGAACCCACGGCTGCGGGCCGTGAAAATGCCCCTCGACCGCCAGCTGCTCCCATAGTGCGAGCTCGCGTTCGACATACGCGCGCACGGATTTCGGCTGCAAACCAAGCGAATGCCCCGTGAGGTAGGTCCACTCGGCGCCGTCCGGTCCGCGAGGAATGTGGAAGCGATCGCGATAGGCTGCGAGCGTGTCGCGGCTGTCCATCAACCGCGCAAAATCTGGAGTCACATCAAAGCCGCTGGTCGCCATTCACCGTCTCCCGGGGCGGCAGAACGATACCACAGGAGACGGACCACGCCACCGGCGTGGGAAGGAATGACGAAGCAGGAGATCCGCTGAGCGATTACTTGACGCTGGTCGCGCTCGCCGGGAGATTCACGTACTTGCAGACGTCTTTCACCGCGTTGCTCAACATGCGAGTGGTGGTGCTGTACACCGCGACTCCGCCGTGCTGATAGACGGTGAATTTGTAACTGCCGGAAAACCCACCCGCCTCGAGCATGAAGTCAGACTTCTTGGAATCGAGCGTAAGCGAAACGTTGGGGCACTTTTCGACGATGTGCTTCATCAGCTCAGCGCTCGAGATCGTGGAAGCAGGCGACAGCAGTAGCCGGATGGGCTTGGGATCCGCGCTTGCGGTTCCGGCACCCACCAGGAAAAACAACATCGAAGCGAGCAGTATGATTTTCTTCATTAGGATTGCCTCTCTTATTGCAATTATTACAAAACTTCTCATTAGTGGGACGAAATTTCTTGCCAAGAGGTTGCATCGGCGCCACTAGTGGAACACGAGCGGCGGAACGAAGTTTCGAAGAAGTTGAATTCAGCCACTGCCGGCGACGCTCGGCGGCAGAATCTGCGAGTTTCGATGCGCGATCAGGGCATCTTGGCAATGATCTGCTGGCCCGACGGCAACTGCGACTTGTCCCAGCCTCCGCCCAGCGCTTCGATGAGCTGCACGCTGGAGGTAATTTGCTGGTTCCGAAGGGTGACGGCGGTCTCCTGGGCCGACAGCAGAAGCGTTTCAGCCGTGATTACGTTGAGGTAGGGGTCGATGCCGAGCTTGTAGCGGTCCGTCGCGACAGTGAGGTTTCGTTGCGCTGACTTGATGGCGGTATCCTGCTGCTGAATTTCCTGAGACAGCAGGCGCAGAGCTGCGAGATTGTCTTCGACCTGCTGAAATCCCGTAAGAACGGACAGCCGATAGTTCGCTACCGTCTGGTCGTAGGCGCCTCGAAATTGCTGAACGGTGGCGTGCCGCAAACCTGCGTCAAAAAGCGTTTCCGCGAGGGCTGGCCCAACGGACCAGAACCTGCTTGGCCATGTGAACCAACTGGCGGCGGAGGAACTTTCGAGGCCGACGAGGGCGCTTAGCGTGATCGTTGGGTAGTATGCGGCGGTCGCGATGCCAATTTGAGCGTTGGCCTGGGCCATGAGGCGCTCGCCGGCCGCAATGTCCGGGCGGCGTTCGAGTAGTTGGGATGGAACGCCCAACGGGATAGCTGGAGGCGGCGTCTTCAAGGGCTCGACGGGAATCGAGAACTCCGAAGCCGGCTTGCCGATTAAAACTGCGATGGCGTGCTCGAATTGCGATCGCGATATGCCGACGCCGGTAGCTTGCGCCTGCGTGGTTTCGAGGAGCGTTTCGGCCTGCGCTACGGCTTCATCCGAATCGATACCCGTTTCGTAAAGGGCCTGCGTGAGCTTGAGCGATTCCTGATAGGCGATGACGGTAGAATCGAGCAGCTGCTGGAGCGAATCCTGCGTGCGCAGCGAAAAATAATCGACGGCGAGTTCCGAGTGGACTGTGAGCCGCGTGTTTTCGAGATCGGCCGCGCTTGCTTGCGCGCCGTAAACCTGCGAGCGCACTGTATTGCGAATCCTGCCCCAGAGATCGGGTTGCCAGGTGGCGTCAAACGGCAACGAATATTGTGTGAAGGAGAGATTCGATGTTGCAGTCGAGCCTCCACCGCCTGATCCCGAGCCGGAACCAGAGCCACCGACAGCGGTCCTGAGCGACGCGGATTGCCGGGTATTCATGATCGAAGGATTCGTGGTCAGGGTCGGAAAATATTGCGAGCGCGCTTCCTTCGCGAGCGCGCGAGCCGAGAAAAAGCTTGCGGCGGCCGCGGCGATCGTCTGGTTCGAGACGTCTACCTGCTCTTCGAGCGCGTTCAACTGAGGATCGTTGAAAATCTCCCACCATTTTCCGCGAAGCGCGTCGTCCTTGGGCTGAGCGATTTTCCAGCCGTCGGTCGAAGCATAGTTGGCAGGGGTAAGCTCTTTATAGGCCTGCGGAGTGGGCGCGGCGGGGGTGTGGTATTTCGGCCCGACCGTGCAACCGCCGATGAGAATGGCAGCAGCGGGAACGCAAACGCAGACGACCCGCCAGGCGGCGGTTTTAAATGCAGAGACCCGTGTGGGTGTTTGAAGCTTTCGCGATTCGATCATGAGTTGTGATTCCCGACGATTCATCCCGCTATCTCCTGCGGAGTCGCTCCAGCGGTTCGCCTGTGCCTGCGGGCTTCCCACCAGAGATGGAGGCGATCCATATAGAGGTAGACGACCGGAGTCGTATAAAGAGTGAGCATCTGGCTAAAAATCAATCCTCCGACAATTGCGATGCCGAGAGGACGCCTGAGTTCCGAACCAACGCCCCTGCCGAGCGCTAAAGGCAACGCGCCGAGCAGAGCCGCCATGGTCGTCATCAGGATGGGCCGGAAGCGAAGCAGGCAAGCCTGAAAAATCGACTCTTGAGAACTCTTGCCTTCGAGCCGTTCGGCAGCGAGAGCGAAATCGATCATCAAGATGGCGTTCTTCTTCACAATCCCTATCAGCAAAATAATCCCGATGAGCGCTATCACGCTGAGATCCAGGTGAAAGAGCATCAACGCCAGCACGGCGCCCACTCCGGCGGAAGGAATGGTCGAGATGATCGTGATCGGATGAATGAAACTCTCATATAAAATTCCGAGCACGATGTAGACCGCCAGGAGCGCGGTAAAAATCAACATCGGCTCGGTTGAGAGAGAAGATTGAAACGCTTGCAGCGTTCCTGAAAACATTCCTCGAATCGTCTGCGGCATCCCGATCTTCTGCTCCATCTGGTTGATCGTTGCCGCCGCGTCACTCAGCGCCACGCCCGGCGCGAGGTTAAATGAGATTGTGACCGAAGGAAACTGGCTCTGGTGGTTCACCGCGAGCGGGGCGGTGGTCGGCTCGAAGTGCGCGACGGCGCCCAACGGCACTTCGCCGCCGGTCGTTGGGTGAAGATAGATGTCGTTCAAGCCGAGCGGGCTTTGCCAGTATTGCGGCGCCGCTTCCATCACGACGTGATACTGGTTGAGCGAGGTGTACATCGTCGAGACCTGCGCCTGACCGAACGCATCGTACAGGGTGTTGTCGATCATCTGGGGTGTGATTCCCAGGCGCGCGGCGGTAGCGCGATCGTAAACGAGCGAAGCCTGCAGGCCGCTATTTTGCTGGTCGGTATTGACGTCCGTGAAGCCGGGCAACTTCCTCATTTGCAGAAGAAGCTGCGGCCCCCACCTCACGAGATCGCTCAGGCTATCGCTCTGAATTGTGTATTGATACTGCGCGTTGCTCTGGCGGCCGCCGATGCGCAGGTCCTGGCCCGCCTGCAAGAAAACCGTTGCGCCGGGAACGGATGTTAATTTGGGCCGCAAGCGGTTGATCACGTCGCTCGAGCTGATTTTCCGCTGCTCGAGAGGTTTGAGTCCCATATAAATGAAACCGCCATTCGTGGCGCCACCGCCTCCTGTAAACGCCATGACATTCGCCACCGCCGGATCGCCTTTGATCATGTCCACGAATGTCTGGACGTCCTGCGCCATGGCTTGAAACGAAATGTCCTGCGCGCCCTGCAAACCGCCAAAGACGGTTCCGTTGTCCTGCAGCGGGAAAAAGCCTTTCGGCACGACGATGAGCAGGTAGACGTTGAGCGCGATCGTAGCGAGCAGGACCATCAATGTGAAAGCCTGATGGCGGAGAACGACGGTCAGCGTGCGTTCATACGTGCGCACCATCCACGTGAAGAATTTCTCGCTGGTCCGGTACAGCGGCCCATGCCCTTCGAGGGGTTCGCGTTTCAAAAGCTGCGCGCACATCATGGGAGTGGTCGTCAGCGAAATGCCCAGCGATACGATGATCGCAACCGATAGCGTGACAGCGAACTCGCGGAACAGCCGGCCGACAATTCCGCCCATCAGCAGGATGGGGATGAAGACGGCAACGAGCGACAGGCTGATCGAGAGCACCGTGAACCCGATCTCCTTCGCGCCATGCAAGGCCGCTTCCTCGGGGCTCATTCCCTGCTCGAGATAGCGAGTGATGTTTTCGATCACTACGATGGCGTCGTCCACAACGAATCCGGTGGAGATCGTAAGCGCCATCAGCGAGAGATTGTCGAGGCTGTAATGGCAGAGATACATCACCCCGAAGGTGCCGATGAGCGAAACGGGGACGGCCACGCTCGGAATCAACGTGGCGCGGAAATTCCGAAGGAAGAAAAACACCACAAGAATGACGAGTCCAACCGAAAGAGCAAGTGTGCGTTCCACATCCTTGACCGACGCACGGATGGTTGTGGTGCGGTCGAGCACGACGGTGAGATTGATGGCGGAAGGAATCGAAGCCTTCAGCGACGGAAGTTCCGAATAGATACGGTCCACCGTATCAATGATGTTCGCACCGGGCTGCCGGGAAATGATGAGCAGAACGGCCGGTTTCCCGTTCACGAAGCCAGAGGCGCGAATGTTTTCGACAGAATCCTGGACGTCTGCGACATCCGAAAGTTTTATGGCCGCGCCATTGTGATAGCCGACGATGAGCGGCTTGTAGTATTCGGCCAGGAGCAACTGGTCGTTCGTGGTGATGTCAGCGGTGGTCTGACCGTCGGAAATCTGCCCTTTCGGGAGATTCGCGTTCTGGGCGCTCAGCATTTTTTGTACGTCCTGCACGCCGAGGCCGTAACCATTCAATTGCACGGGATTCAGTTCCACGCGAACGGAAGGAAGCGAGCTTCCGCCGACGGTTACCTGTCCCACGCCCTGAATCTGCGAGAGCTTTTGAGACATGATGGTCGAAGCAGCGTCGTACATGCGCCCGCGGTCATAGACATCAGAAGTAAGCGCGACGATCATGATGGGTGCGTCGGCCGGATTGACTTTCTTGTACGTTGGATTGGCCGGGAGATTTGCGGGCAAGTAGCTGCGCGCGGCATTGATGGCAGCCTGTACGTCTCGAGCCGCGCCGTTGATGTCGCGATTGAGATCGAACTGAAGCGTGATGCTCGTCGTGCCGAGAAAACTCGACGAGGTCATTTCCGTGACGCCGGCGATGCGGCCGAACTGGCGCTCGAGAGGTGTCGCCACGGAGGAGGCCATAATCTCCGGGCTCGCCCCCGGGAGAGACGCGCCAACGGAAATGGTTGGAAAGTCCACTTGCGGGAGCGGCGATACCGGCAGGAAATTGAATGCGACCGCGCCGGCCAGAGCGACCGCGACCGTTAGCAGGGTCGTCGCGACGGGCCTGCGAATAAATGGAGACGACAGGCTCATGTTTGTTCCGCCGCTATGCGGCCATCGCCGGCGTCCTCGCGCGATCCCTTCACGCGGGTCGCGAGCCGGTCGAAGAAAATGTAAATCACGGGAGTCGTGTAGAGCGTGAGGATCTGGCTGAAGATGAGCCCCCCGACCATGGCGATGCCGAGCGGCCGGCGAAGTTCCGCTCCGATGCCGCTACCGAGTGCGAGCGGAAGCCCAGCGAGAAGAGCGGCCATCGTGGTCATCATGATGGGACGAAAGCGCAGCAGGCAGGCCTGGTAAATTGCTTCGGTAGAGCTCTTCCCTTCCTTACGTTCCGCTTCGAGCGCGAAATCGATCATCATAATGCCGTTTTTCTTGACGATGCCGATCAGGAGGATGATTCCAATCAGAGCTACGACGCTCAACTCCTGCCCGGTAATCATCAGCGCGAGGATCGCTCCCACGCCCGCGGACGGCAGCGTGGATAAAATCGTGATCGGGTGGATGTAACTTTCGTAGAGAACTCCGAGCACGATGTAAACGGTGATCAGCGCAGCGAGAATCAAGAGCGGCTCGTTCGATAAGGAAGCCTGAAACGATGCGGCAGTTCCCTGGAAAGCCGCTTGCACGCTGAGCGGCATTTTGATTTCCTTCTGTGCCGCTTCGATGGCCTTGGTGGCCTCTCCCAGAGAAGCGTCCGGCGCAAGATTGAAAGAAATCGTAACGACCGGGAACTGGCCCTGATGATTTACAGAGAGCGGTGCGGTACGGGACTCGAAATGGGTGAACGCGCTGAGGGGCACGGCCGAGCCGTTGAGGGCGGTTACCGGCTGCGGGTTCGACGAGCCTGTGTTGGCGTTTGCGTTCGGACCAGAAGGTCCGGAGGTACTGCCCGAGCCGCCGCTCGTCGAGGCGCCGGCGGTGACCAGTCCGTTCGAGGATGATTGCGAACCAGAAGAAGATGAGGATGACGACGTCGAGGACCCGGACGATGACGACGAGTTGGACGAGGTCTGCGCCGCCGCGGAGCGAACATAAATATCCTGCAATTTCGCTGGATCCTTTTGAAAGTCCGGCATCGTCTCGAGCACGACGTGATACTGGTTGAGCTGCGTGTAGAGAGTCGAGACCTGGCGCTGGCCGAAGGCGTCGTAGAGCGTCTCATCAATCATTTGCGGCGAGATTCCCAGTCGTGATGCCGTTTGACGATCGATCACGAGCGACGCGGCGAGACCGGAGGTTTGTTGATCGGTGGCCACATCCCGGAGTTCCGGCAGCTTTTTCAACTTCTCCACGAGCCGCGCCGTCCAAAGATTCAGCTCGGTGGCGTCGGGATCTTCCAGCGTATATTGAAATTGAGTGCGGCTGACGCGGTCTTCGACCGTCAAATCCTGCACCGGCTGCATGTACAACGTGATCCCGTCAACTTTCTCAAGTTCCGGCTGCAGCCTGCGGATGATGTCCGAAGCATTCGTCTTGCGCTCTTCGAGAGGCTTGAGGTTGATTTGAATGCGGCCGCTATTGAGCGTGGTATTCGTGCCGTCTACACCGATGAACGAAGAGACGCTTTCCACGGCAGAGTCTTTCAGAATCACGCGCACGAGAGCCTGCTGGCGCTGCGACATCAAGTCAAACGAGATGGACTGCGGCGCTTCGGAAATGCCCTGAATGATTCCCGTGTCCTGCACCGGGAAGAATCCTTTGGGGATCAGGATATAGAGCCAAATCGTGAGGACCAGCGTGGCTGCGGCGACGAATAAAGTGGCCGTTTGCCGCTCGAGAACCCACTGGAGAGTCTCGCCGTAAAAATCGATCACGCGTTGAAACACCCGCTCCGATGCCGCGTAGAACTTCCCTCGCTGCGCGTCCGTCTTGTGACGCAAAAGCTTCGCGCACATCATCGGCGTAAGAGTGAGCGAGACGACCGCGGATACCAGGATCGTTACGCTCAAGGTAATCGCGAATTCACGGAACAGCCGGCCGACGATGTCTCCCATGAAAAGCAGCGGAATCAAGACCGCGATCAGAGAGATGGTAAGCGAAACGATCGTAAAGCCAATTTGTTCGGAGCCTTTCAGCGCGGCTTCGAGTGGTGTGTCGCCTTCTTCAATGAACCGGACGATGTTCTCGATCATCACGATGGCATCGTCCACAACGAATCCGGTCGAGATTGTGAGCGCCATGAGCGTGAGATTGTTCAGGCTGTAGCCCGCGAGATACATCACGCCGAATGTACCGATCAGAGATAGCGGCACCGCGATACTGGGAATGATCGTGGCCGAGAGGCTTCGCAAGAAAAGAAAGATCACCATCACCACGAGGGCGACGGTGAGCATCAACTCAAATTCGACGTCCGCGACGGAAGCGCGAATCGTGAGGGTGCGATCCGTCAGCACCGAAACTTTCACCGACGCGGGAAGCGTCTGCTTCAGTAGCGGCATCAGCTTCGTAATGCGGTCGACCACTTGAATGATATTCGCGCCCGGTTGCCGTTGAATGTTGACGATCACAGCCGGGGTTTCGTTCATCCAGGCGGCTTGCTTCACGTTCTCGGCGCTATCAACAATGTTGGCGACGTCCGACAGGAATACCGGCGCCCCGTTGCGATACGCGATCACGACCGGCTTGAAATCCTTGCTCGACAGTAGCTGATCGTTGGCCTGAATCTGGTAATCCTGGCGAGGCCCGTCGAAATTCCCTTTCGCGAGGTCCACGCTCGTCTGTTGAATGGCCGTGCGAACGTCCTCGAGATTGATTCCATAGTGCGAAAGCGCGGTGGGATTCACTTGAATACGGACGGCCGGCTTCTGACCGCCGCTGATGCTCACGAGTCCAACGCCAGGAAGCTGCGAAATTTTCTGCACTAAGCGCGTGTCCGCCAAATCCTCGACCTGCGAAAGAGGAATGGTGTCAGACGTGAGGGCCAGGGTCAGGATCGGCGCGTCCGCGGGATTTGTCTTGCTGTAGAGCGGCGGAGTGGGAAGGTCCGCGGGCAAATACGTCTGCGAGGAGTTAATCGCCTGCTGGACTTCCTGCTCGGCCACATCGATGCTCAGGTCGAGCGAAAACTGCAGGACGATCACCGAGCTGCCGTCGGAGCTCGTCGAGGTCATCTGGTTCAACCCGGGGACTTGTCCGAATTGCCTTTCGAGGGGCGCGGTGACTGCCGAGGCGACCACGTCGGGACTCGCACCCGGATAAAAAGTGATGATCTGGATCGTCGGATAGTCAACTTCGGGTAGGGCCGAAACGGGCAACTGCAGAAACGCCACGAATCCGGCGAGCAAAATCGCAGCCATCAACAGCGAAGTTGCGACGGGCCTGAGAATAAACGGGCGAGACGGGTTCACGGAGTTTCCCCAGCACCCTCGTTCGAATTCGCGTTCGCATTTCCCTTGCCTCCGGGTTTGCGAATCGTCACCGAAAGCCCGTCCTGCAATTTGTCAAAGCCGTTTACGGCAATCACATCACCGGGATTAATCCCTTCGATGGCAGTCGTGTTCCCGTCCGTCGTGCCTACCTTCACCGTTCGAAGCGCGGCTTTCTGATTCTGGATGAGATAGACGAACGGACCTTGCGCGTTTCGCTGAATCCCGGCCGTGGGAACCAGAGTCACGTCATGCTGCGTTTCGACGAGGAGCCGCGCGTTCACGAATTGGTTGGGGAAAAGCGCGCCGTCTGTATTCGAGAACACAGCTCGCAGCTTGACGGTGCCCGTGGTCGTGTCGATTTGATTGTCGAGCGTCAGCAGTGTTCCCTGAGCGATCTTCTTCTGTTGCGTGCGGTCAAACGCATCCACCTCCAGCTTCGAGCCCTTGCGCAATTGCTGCTGGATTTGAGCCAGGTAGTCTTCCGCAACGCTGAAGATAACCGTGATCGGGGCCAGCTGGGTGACGACAACCAAGGGCGTGGTGCCGTTCGCTTGCACCATGTTTCCCGGGTCGATCAGCCGCAATCCGACGCGCCCCTCAATGGGCGACGTGATACGGGTGTAGGCCAGGTTTACTTGCGCGTTGGCAACTTGTCCCTGATCATTTTTTACCGTTCCTTCATCTTGTTTCACGATCTGGGTCTGATCGTCGAGTTGCTGCTTGGCGATTGCGTTTCTGCTGAATGCCGCTTGATAGCGATCCAGATCGATGCGAGCTTCCGCGAGCACCGCCTCGTCGTGCTCGAGCTGGCCTTGCACCTGAGTGAGCGCCGCCTGGTAGGGGCGCGGATCGATCTCGAGCAACGGATCGCCTTTGCGAACCATTTGCCCTTCGCGGTAGTACACGTTCATCACCTGACCCTGCACACGGCTCGTGATGTTGACCATGTATTCGGGTGTAACCGCCCCAAGCGCTTGAATATAGACGCCGATGTCACCTTTGCGCGCGGTCGCAACGTCGACCGGCACGGCCCGTGGCTGCGAAGCCTTGGCTTTAGCGGCTGCGTCGCTCGCAGCTTGCCGGTGCCGGTAATAGATAAACGCGCCGACGATCACGACAGCTGCGATCAGCAGCCACACCCACCAATGGCTCTTTTGTTCGTCGCGCCGATCGAAATGGCGGTGTTCAGGTGAACTGGAACTCGGTGGCGCCGGTACCGCGGTCGTGGTTGTATTCGTGTCCATTGAAAGTCATTTCAGCATATCGACGCCGGTTCGGCAATCAGGACAAAGCTGGGGATCGTCTCCTGAAGCTCGTTTCGGGTGCCCCGCGGGAAAGCCCGCTGGTGCCGATGCAGAAAGTTGCTCCCCTTTCGCGCACAAACTTTCGCTTAGCTTTTGACGAGCGAGCGCCAGCTTCGGTTACGCGCATTGCAGGAAATACCGCGCGGACGGCACCTGAAGCCGGCGATAAAAAGCAGCTTCCTCGTGCCGGAATCAAGGGATGAAACACGGAGCAAATCGACGCGTGCCGACGCGCTGCGAAGCGCCACACGCACCCGTGACAGGTTCGGCCATTCGACATCAACTCATTTGCGGGTCGTCTATCAGGCGCCTATCACGCGCCGACCGCTCATTTACCGCCAAGGCGAGCAACCAGGAGCTGAATGAATCGCGCCGAATCAACGCTCACAGCCACATGCACGTTCGGCTGAACCGCGTCGACGCCCACGGTTTCCAGCCGATCGCCCCTCGGAACCACACGATCTATCGCGTTCCCCCGATTGCCGACGGTTTCGCCGCGTGTAAACTTGCCGTCAGTCTCTATATCGACGCGCATCTCCTGCGTCTTTAGAAACGAGCCGTCGATGACCGCCCCGACCGCGAGCGCGTCGTGCACGGCGCCTCCTCCGAAGCCAGTGCCTTGGTACGTTCCAATTTGAAACCGAGCGACGGCCGCCGCGAATCTCGACTCCGGACTCGATACGCTCTCGAGTCGCGCTACATCGGCATTCGTGATGAGCGTATGTTCGGTAACGTCCAATCCCACCATCGTGATCGGCCAGCCAGCATTGAAGACAATCGAGGCTGCTTCCGGATCGCTGTGAATATTGAATTCGCTAGCTGCGTTCACATTCCCTCCGGTAATTGATCCGCCCATCAGCACCACGCCCTGAACGAGCGGAACAATCGAGGGATCCTTCGAAACCGCCAGCGCAATATTTGTCAACGGCCCGATCGGGACCAGCGTAATTTCATGCGGGTACCGGTGGATCATCTCAATTATCAAGTCCGGCCCAAATCTGTCGACCGATTTGCACGTGGCAGCCGGCAACTCGGCGCCACCCAGGCCGTTGCGCCCGTTCCAAAACTCCTCGGTGTTGAGCTTCTGAAAGAGAGGACGAACCGCGCCCCGAGCGACAGGAATGTCGCATCGGTTTGCGAGACTCGTCACTTTCAGCGCGTTTTCAAGTCCCAGGTCTGCGGTGACGTTTCCGGCTACGACTGTAATCGCCTGCACGCTTACTTCAGGCGAGTTGAACGCCAGCAGCATGGCAAGCGCGTCGTCAGTACCAGGGTCGGTATCGATGATGATTTTCTTGGCGCCTTCATGCGTCTGGCAATATGCGGGCGGAGTTGCGCCAGCTGAAAACATCAGGAACATCGAAACTGCTATCTTCATTAAGTTTTTACCGATCAAAGCGCAAACGTGGCGCGGCCCCATGATTCCCCCCAAGTCGGAATGCGACGACAAGAACGTGCGAAATTGAGAGCGAATGCTAACATAACCCTCCCGCCGCGCAGGTCGTCGCGCCTCACCTCGGATTTCCGCCCAGGGGACTTTGTGCTAGCATCCACCGCCTTGAAGCGCGAAACTGCGCATGGCAGCACGCAAGGCGAACCAGAGGGAGGAATCAATGCCAATCGACACAAATTCCAGTATCGCTGACATCGTGAGGGAATATTCGCGCCCGGACGTTCACATTGGCGCAGGGGAGGACGAATCTCCCTGGGTCCCGTTCATCGAAAATGTTTACATTCGCCATCTGGCTTTCGACGTTCGAGGAAGCTCCTTTGCCAATATTCTCTGGGTGAAAAAAGGAGGGAAACTTGGCCGCCACCGGCATCGCGGCCCTGTTTTCGCGTGCACGCTCGAAGGCAGCTGGCGCTACCTCGAGTACGACTGGGTGGCGCGGCCCGGCAGCTACGTCCACGAAAGTCCCGGCGCGATTCATACGCTGGTGTCGGACGATCCGAACGGGATGAAAACGTTTTTCTGGCTGAACGCGTCGCTGGAATTCTACGATGACAACGACACGCTGCTCGAGACGCTCGACGTCTTCTGGTTCATCAATCACTATGTGAGTTATTGCCGCGAGCATGGATTGAAACTCAATAAAAAGCTCTGGGTATAGGCGCCGGGAGAAATCTCCGGCACTTGAAATTCGATACAGATCGAAGGGGATTCAATATGACCACGCCTTATCGAGCGGACAGCGTCGGGAGTTTTCTGAGGCCCGCCGAAATATTGGAAGCACGCCGCACAGAAGGGCCTGACTCGCCTGCTCTCAAGGCGCTCGAAGACCGCCACATCCTGCGCGTCCTCGCGAAGCAGAAGGAGCTCGGCTTCGAAATTTTCACCGATGGCGAATTGCGCCGCCGGAATTTCATGAGCGATTTCACGGATGCCGTGGAAGGGTTCGACCTGGGCGATTCGGTGGCGCGGACGTGGAAGGCCGGCGAGACGAAAGACGCGCACGCGAGCAGCGTAACCGGCATCGTGAACTCAAAGTTGCGCGCGGTACGACCCCTCACCGGGCACGAACTCGCATTCCTGAAAGCGAACTGCAAGGGCGCCATCAAAATGACGCTTCCGAGCGCCACACAGTTTCCCGCCATCGCATTCAAGCGCGGCATCACCGACAAAGTGTATGCGGATCACTCGGCACTCCTTTGGGACATCGTCGAAATCATGAAGAAGGAGCTGGCCCGATTGGCCGCCGAAGGTGTGGCCTATATTCAAATTGACGCGCCACGCTACAGCTATTATATGGACCCGAAGTGGCGCGATTGGATTCGCGCGGAAATGAATTCCGATCCCGACACTCTGCTCGATGAGGCGATTCGCGCCGACAATGCTTGCTTTGCAGCCGCCCGCCGTCCCGGAGTCACTCTCGCGATTCATCTTTGCCGCGGCAATAATCGCAGCCACTGGTACGCGGAAGGCGGTTATGACTCGATTGCCGAGAAATTGTTCACGACGATGAACGTGGACCGGTTCCTGCTCGAATATGACGACGCGCGCTCCGGATCGTTTGAACCGCTGCGATTCGTTCCGCGCAACAAAACCGTCGTGCTGGGCCTTGTCAGCTCGAAACGGCCGGAACTCGAGAGTGGCGATGAGCTGGTGCAAAGGATCAAGGAAGCCGGGCGCCACTTCCCTCTCGAAAATCTCGCGCTCAGTCCGCAGTGCGGCTTCGCGTCAACCATGGAAGGCAATCTACTCACCGAAGAAGAGCAGTGGGCGAAGCTGCGGCTGGTCGCTGACACGGCGCGGCGCGTCTGGAGTTAATCGGACGCTCGCAATTCGGCCAAACGTCGCGCGCGGTATTAGATGTCGAAGAAAACAGTTTCGTCCGGGCCTTGCAGCACGACATTCCATTCCAGTTTGCCCGGCGCGGCACCCTTTTTCGCGATCAAAGTGCTGCGCCGCTCCGGCTCGGCCAAATTCAGCACGAAATCCATTGCGTTGGCGCTCTCATCGGGAAAATAGATTCGCGTCACCAGTCGTCGCAGCAAACCGCGCGCAAATACCGAGACGGTCAGGTGGGGAGCTTGCGTCGAGCCGTCAGGAGCGGGCACCGGTCCCGGTTTAATCGTGCTAAACCGAAATTTCCCGTCATCATCGGTGGGGATGCGGCCGAACCCTTGAAATCCCGGCTCGATCGGCTTGTTCTGGGGGTCGTCCGGATGCGCGTACTTCCCATGCGAATTCGCCTGCCAGATTTCGATCAAGGCGTCCGGGACGGGCTTCCCGTCGGCGTCCAGCACTCGTCCTTCAATTGTCACTCGCTCGCCTGGGACCTCGGGGCCCGCGAGCACGTCCCGATCGAGCCACGCACAGCCGATTCGGAAGAACGGGCCTACGGTCTGCGAGGAGGTGGCCTGAAGGCTCATTTTTGCTCCATCGGCGTGGCTTCACGGCCGCTCAGAACAATGTCAAACCGGTACCCGAGCGCCTGCACCGGAATTGTGGTCTCCCAATCGAACTGCGAGACCAGACGGTTACGGGCTTTTTCATCGGCGGTGCAGTTGAAGATGGGGTCGAAGGCGAGCAGCGGGTCGCCGGGAAAATACATCTGCGTGACGAGCCGCGTCGCAAATGCGGGCCCAAATAACGAGAAGTGAATGTGCGCCGGACGCCAGGCATTGTAATGATTGCCCCAGGGATACTCTCCGGGACGAATCGAAACGAAACGGTAACGGCCCTCGGAATCCGTAATCGTATGCCCGCTGCCTGAAAAGTTTGGATCGAGCGGCGCATCGTGTTGATCGCGCTTGTGCAAGTAGCGTCCCGCGGCGTTGGCCTGCCAGATTTCGAGAAGCGTGTCGCGCACCGGACGTCCATTCTCATCCAGCACGCGGCCGCTCACCACGATACGCTCGCCCTGCGGCGCACCCGCGTGCTGCTTCGTCAAATCAAACGCCTTCACATCCACAATCTTGCGGTCGAACACAGGGCCCGTCACTTCCGAAAGCGTATGCGGCAAATGGATCAGCGGTTTGCTCGGCGCTCGCTTGATCGAGGACACATAGGGAGGATGAAGTAGATTCGGTTGCGTGCCTGCGAACGGCCGCCGGTAGCCCGCCAACTTTCCCATTTGAGATGATTCTCCTCGTTCCCGACTTAACGTTCCCTGCGCGCAAGGCCGCCTATTCTGTCGCGGCCGCACTTCCATGCGCCGCTGCCGTACGTGCATGCAGGTCGCGAAGGGCGTGCAATTCGTTCGCAGAAGGTTCCGGCGTCGTTTCCAGCTTCGCTGCGATTTTCAACTGCCAGCCGGTAGAAGCTTTAATTTGTTCCACGTCGATTCCCGGATGAATCGCCGTCAGCACCAGCTCCCTCGTCACGGGGTCCGAACGCATTATGCCTAAATCCGTTATCACTGTGGTAGGCCCGCGGCCCTGCGTACCCGGCTTCCCGTTGCCGCCGGCATTCGCGTAAAACCCGGACGAAGTCACGAAGTCCAGTTTCTCGACAAACGCGCGCTTGCCCTGCTTCAAGATAATCGCCACTTCTTTTGCAGCCGTGGCAATTTCCGGCGCGCCTCCGGCTCCCGGCAGCCGAACGCGCGGATGATCGTAGGGTCCGATCACAGTCGTATTAATGTTTCCGAACTTGTCGATCTGCGCCGCCCCCAGAAATCCTACGTCCACGCGGCCTCCCTGCAGCCAATATCGAAAGATTTCTGGGACAGAGACCACCGTATCCGCGGTTTCCGCCAGTTCGCCGTCGCCAATCGAAAGCGGCAGCACGTCCGGCTTCGCCCCAATTGTTCCCGATTCATAAATCAAAACCAGCTCGGGCGCATGCGTGATTCGCGCGAGATTCGCAGCGGCACTCGGCAGCCCGATGCCGACAAAGCATACGGTTCCGTTCTGCAGCTTGCGCGCCGCCGCCACCGTCATGATTTCCACCGGCGTGTATCCGCTGTCAGACATGTCCGACCTTCATTTCCGCTTCGATGCTGCGCCGGTATTCGGCAAAGTCCCGAGTGCCCAGAACGTGGCGGTTCATCCAGGCGAGAAACGGTTCACGGTCGCGCGAGATTCCGTCCCAGGCTTTGCAGAACGAGTTGTCGCGTTTGTAGTAACCGTGCGCATAGGAAGGATGCGCCCCACCGGGCACCACGGCGATGCACGAAATCACCCATGCCGGCAGAACACACGCGTTTACCGGAGCATTCAGGTCGTCCACGACCTCTTCGACCGTCACGATTACCTTCTTCGCCGCGAGCGCCGCTTCTTTCTGGATCCCGACGATTCCAAAAATCACCACGTTTCCCTTTCGGTCGGCTTTCTGTGCGTGAATGATAGTCACATCGGGATTGAGCGCGGGCGTGGCCGTCAATATCTCGCCGGTGAAGGGGCACGCAATCGGCTGGATTCGTTTGTTGTATTTCGGCAGGTCGGATCCCACGTAGCCGCGAATCACGGCGAACGGCAGGCCGGAGGCGCCCGCCTGATAGCTGGCCGCCATGTCGGCATGGCTGTGCTCTTCGATCTCTACGGGTGCGGGCCAGCCGTTTTCGATCGCGTCGCGAAACCGGTGCAGCGATCCAACCCCGGGATTGCCCCCCCAGGAGAACACGACCCGCGAAGCGCACCCCATGCCGATCATCTGGTCGTAGATGATGTCCGGCGTCATGCGAATCAGCGTTAACCGGCGGCGCTGTTGCCGCACCAGTTCATGACCCGCGGCGAACGGAATTAAATGCGTGAAGCCTTCGAGCGCCACGGCATCGCCGTCGCGCACAAGGCCCGCAACACCGTCCCGCAATGAAACAAATTCTGCCACGCCCTCACCCCGCGATTTCTAAGCGCACAGAATCGCTGGCGGCCTGCATGCGGCGAATCTAGTCAACCGGTCTCCGGGTTGTCAAGGCCGATTATCGAAATAGCGTGCGCCTATCGCCCACTTCGTGTATTCTTCCCCGCCTCAGCGCCACCCGGGGGGCCTCCGTTGCCTGAACTCAATTCTGATAAGAAACGCGTCGCGCAAATCCCAACGGACGCCAAGCGGGCGGCTTCGCCCTCCGCCGTCACCGCCCTTAGTCCGTCTGCCGATATCGATGTTTTCACGGGTGACCCGAATTTCATGACCTCGCTCGCTCGCGGCCTCGCCGTGATCCAGGCATTTTCGCAGCGGCGCCACCATCTCACGATCTCGCAGGTGAGCACCAGCACGGGCCTTTCGCGCGCCGCGGTCCGCCGCTGTCTCTACACGCTCGCGAAACTTGGTTTCGCCGGCTCGGACGACAACCGGCACTTTTTTCTGCGGCCGCGGATCCTCGCGCTGGGCCATTCGTACATTTCCTCGATGCCACTTGCCACTGCGGCTCAGCCGGTCCTCGAACACATCAGCCATCTGTTCCACGAGTCCTGCTCGATCGCGACTCTCGACGGCGACGACATCGTCTACATCGCGCGCGCCAACGTGACGCGCATCATGTCGATCGATCTCGGCGTCGGCAGCCGCTTGCCCGCATTCTGTACCTCGATGGGCCGCGCGATTCTGGCTCACGTGTCACCGGAAGAGCTCGAATCGTACTTAGGGCGCGTGCAATTCAAGCGCTATACCGAGCGCACAATCGTCAGTCCCACGAAACTCACTCAGATTCTCCGGCAGGTGCAACGCGAGGGGTACTCGATTATCGACCAGGAACTCGAGCACGGGCTGCGATCGATGGCTGTGCCGATTCAAAACCCCAGCGGCAAAGTCGTGGCGGCTCTGAACATCGGGGCCCACGCGCAGCGCGTCTCCGTCCAAGAAATGCAAACCAAATTCCTCCCGCATCTTCGCGCGGCGGCGCAAGAGCTGTGCTTGCTCCTCAAATGAAAATCCCTAATTTCGCGCTCCGCCATGGCGAGCCCGATGTCTGCGTCCCCAGGCGGACATCAGGACGAGAATGGGCCTCAGACTTTGTCCGTGGCGAGTCAGCGAGTATTCCACCCGAGGCGGCACTTGCGCGTAAATCTTTCGATGAATGATCTCGTCGCGCTCGAGTTCTCGAAGGCGTTGGGTGAGCATTTTCTTGGTCGTTCCGGGAAGCCGTTTTTGCAGCTGTCCAAAACGCAAGGTGCCGTCTTGCAGGTAATACAAGATCAACGGCTTCCATTTGCCGCCGATAATTTCAGTGGTCACCCGAACCGGGCAGGTGGAATCTTCCATCTCGGTCTCTCCTCGGATACTGGGTTACAAAAAGGTGCCTACTGGCGCAAAAGAGACTTTAGCTTAATATCCTCGCACAGGCCACACATAGCCGACGCGGCGAAGCGCGACACAACGAATCTCCCCTTCTGGAATTCAAACGGGGCGCCGCGTGACGAGGAGGAACGATCGTGAGCAGCAAGAAACCTGTAGTTCTGTACGGAGCCAGCGGATTCTCGGGCCGTCTCGTCGCCGAATTTCTTCGCGAGTACAACGTACCCTTCATTGCTGCCGGCCGGAATCGCGCCAAGATCGAAGAAGTAATGAACCGCGTTCCGGGAATCGAGACGGCGGACTACGAAGTAGCTGAAATCGGGAACACGACCGACGATCTCGTGAAATTGTTTTCCGGCGCGAAAGTCGTCTGCAACACGGTGGGCCCTTTTCTCTATCATGGCCCGCGGGTGGTGGAAGCCAGTTTGAAAGCCGGCTGCCACTACCTCGACATCAGCGGCGAGCAAGCCTGGATTCGCGATGTCGCGGACAATTGGGGCGCGAAATTCGCCGAGCGCGGGCTCCTGATCGCGCCCGCAACCGCCTACATGTCCGCCACGAGCGACATTGCCGCGCACTTCTGTATCGAGGCAGGTGGCATCGACACGCTCGAGATTGTCTCCATGTTCAAGGGCATTCCCACGTTCGGCTCGACCCAGACAATTTTCGCGGTCATTCAAACGGAAGCGTTCTATCTCGAGCAGAATCGCTATAAACCCTGGCAGCGCGCCACCAGCCACGAAGCCACGGTACCGGGCTCGGTAGAAACGCAGCTTGCTCTGCCCTGGGGAGGATTTCCTCACCCGGTGTGGTTCAAAAATCATCCGCAAATTGCGAACGTCCGAACCCTGGGCGGAATCCTCGATCGCGCGCTGATGGCCAACGTTCTCGCGACGGAAAAACATTACGAAGAGCACATTCGCCCCCTGCCCAAAGCGGAGCAAGAAAAGAAGCTCGCCGAAATGGCAAACTCCGTGCAAGCCGGCACTCCGCCGCGCGAGAACGCGCGTGAACAACGCACCATCGATTTCGTCGCTGGACGCGGCAACACGGCTTCCTCGCAGTGCGCGATCTTTGGCGCGTGCTGCTACCGACAGACAGGACTCATTCAGGCTTACGCGGCTCATTACCTGACTCACGCGGCGCCGCGAAAGGTGGGATTCGCATCACCCGCTGCCGCGTTTGGACATCGCGAACTTCTCCACGCCCTCGAAGCCTATGGACTGGTGAAGGCAAAGTTTTATTCCTAGCCGCGATTTGCCGCAGAGGATCGAGACAGCGGGCACGATCGCGCGGGAGAACCGGATCCAATGCGAGCGATAGATTATTTCGACAAGGGCGCGGAGATGTACGCGGATCGAATCGCCGTCATCGACCGCGACGCGCGCTACTCCTATCGCCAGCTAAA
This sequence comes from uncultured Acidobacteriota bacterium, assembly GCA_963711875.1. Taxonomy (GTDB): domain Bacteria; phylum Acidobacteriota; class Terriglobia; order Acidiferrales; family UBA7541; genus Palsa-295. The sequence continues at coordinate 288,809 of CAVQFW010000006.1, read as the reverse complement.
AGAAGCCAGCGAGCGGATCGCGGCCGCGATGCGCGCCAAGGGCCTACAGCCCGGAGATCGAGCCGCCATCTACTCGCCGAATGATTCTCGCGTTCTTTTTTGCATGCTGGGCCTGCTGCGAGCCGGCGCCGTATGGGTTCCGATCAACGCCAGGAACGCACCGGAAGCCAACATCGAGTACATGAATTACGTCGAAACATCGTGGCTCTTCTACCATAGCTCGTTCCGCGATACCGTCCATGAAATCAAGCGGCAGGTCCCGAGCCTCCGCCATTTCGTTTGCATCGATACCGATTGTGATGGGGACGCGTCGCTCGAGAAATTCATGCGCCTGGGCTCGTCAAGCATCACTCAGGACTCGGCGGACGCGCGCGGAAATCCGGACGAGCTCATGGGCCTCGTTCCCACCGGCGGCACCACGGGCCCGGCAAAAGGCGTGATGGTTACGAACGTCGCATGGGGAACGATGGTCGAATTGGCCGGCCACTACTGGCGCTGCGACGACGTTGACCCCATCTGCCTAAGCACCGCTCCGCTTTCGCACGCCGCCGGTACCGTCGCGTTTGCAATGTTCCCGCTGGGCGCAACCAACGTCGTGCTTCCGAAGTTCGATGCCCTCGAAGTTCTGAAAGCGATCGACCGCTTCCGCGTGACTCATATTTTTCTACCGCCCACAGCTTTCTACGCCTTGCTCGCGCATCCGGATCTCGGAAAATTCGACTATTCGAGCCTGCGCGTCTTCCTGCTCGCGGCCGCGCCCGTCTCCCCCGACAAATTGAAGAAAGGCGTCGAAGTATTCGGCCCGTGCATGTGCCAGTGTTACGGACAGACGGAAGCACCGATGCTGATGACGTGGCTCGACCAAAAAACTCTCGCCGCCGCTGCTGCCGGCGATCATCCCGAGCGCTTGCGAAGTTGCGGCCGCGCCAGCGGAGCCGTCCGGCTTGCCGTCATGGATGAAGATGGAAAAATTTTGCCTCCCAACGAGCCCGGCGAAATCGTTGCGCGTGGCTCGCTCGTCACTCCCGGCTACTACAAACTCCCCGACGCGACCAACGAAATCCGCAAATTTGGCTGGCACCACACCGGAGACATCGGTTACCGAGACGAAGCCGGCTACTTCTACATCGTCGACAGAAAAAAGGACATGATCATCAGCGGCGGCTTCAACGTCTACTGCGCGGAAGTAGAAGCGGCCGTGATGGAGCTTCCGCAGGTGCGTGAATGCGCGGTGATCGGCGTGCCGGATGAAAAGTGGGGCGAAGCGGTGAAAGCCATCGTCGTGCTGCGCGAAGGCGACGTCGTGCCGGAGGACTTCATCCTCGCGCACTGCAAGGCGAAGCTCGGCGGCGTGAAAGCGCCGAAGTCGGTGGAGCTCCGCGCGGAGATTCCCAAAACGCCCGCGGGCAAGACCGACAAAAAATCGCTTCGAAAACCCTACTGGGCTAACGCGGAGCGAAGCGTGAATTAGCTCGAACCAGCAACTCGATCTCGATGCGGCCTGCTAAAAATCAAAATGGCGAGTGACGTCTACATCATCGGAATCTTCAGCACGCCCGCCGGACGCTTCCCGGAAAAATCGCCGAAGAATCTCGTCCGCGAAGCGTATCTCGGCGCCCTCAACGACGCTCAAATCGACGGCGTCGCGGTCGGCCACGTGTGGTTCAGCAACATGATGCTCGATTTTTGGGGTCAGCCCAATGTGCAGGGACAAGTCTGCATGATGCCGTTGATCGAAGAAGGGCTTCTGCCGGCGGGTGTGCCGACGACGAATGTCGAAGCCGCTTGTGCGAGCGCCAGCATGGCTTTCAACGGCGCCTGGAAAGATATCCTCTCCGGCCAGACGGAGCTCTCACTCGCGATCGGCGTCGAAAAAATGTATACGGCCGATCGCCGCGCGGAGTTTTTCGTCCGCCTCGAAAAAGGCACGGACTGGCTCGACCCTCAAAAATGGCAGGATTTGTACCGCAAATCCGCAGCGGAGTGCGGCGCGGAATTTGCCCCGAGTCCCGACCGGTCGATCGCGATTGATATTTACGCTCTCTGGGCGAAAACGCACATGGCGCGTTACGGAACCACGGCGCGTCAGATTGCCTGCGCCGCCGCGAAGAACCACACGAATTCTGTCGGCAATCCTCGCGCTCAGTATCGCTTCCCGATGGACGCCGATGCGGTACTCAAAGATCGCATGGTGCGCGATCCGCTCACTCGCGCGATGTGCGCTCCCATCGGCGATGCAGCCGCCGCAGCGTTTCTTTGTTCCGGCGACTATCTTCGCGGCCTCCCTGCCCATACGCGCCGTCGCGCCATTCGGATTCGAGCGCATTCAATTTCCGGAGGCAAATTCCAAGCCACATGGGAAGACCAGCGCGCGCCGGTACGCGCCGCGCGCCATGCCTATAAGATGGCGGCGCTCGAACCGGGCGATATCGATCTCGTCGAGCTGCACGACGCAACTTCTTTTGCGGAGATTCATCTGGTGGAGGATCTCGGCTTGTGCGCGCGCGGCGAAGGCGGCCCGTTCACGTCATCAGGCGCTACAGCGCGCGACGGAAAAATTCCCGTCAATCCGTCGGGAGGGCTCGTCTCGCGAGGCCACCCCATTGGGGCCACCGGACTTATGATGCTGAACGAACTTTCCATTCAACTTCGCGGCGAAGGCGGCGAGATACAAGTGCCCAACGCGCGGATTGGTCTGGCGGAAAATGGCGGCGGGATTATCGGGAATGACCTGGCCGCTTGCGCGGTGACGATTCTTGAGGCAACAAACTGATTGAATATTCGCGTTGCACTGCAGCAAGACGTTCGAGGACTCGAGTGAGAGCAAAACATCTCGGCATCGCAGCGGCCATCTTCCAACTATCGCTCTCGATCGCGGCATCCGCGCAGACCGGCCCCGCGCAGAAAGAGCTCAACGAGGCCGCGCAAAGCAAGTCGAACTGGCTCCATCCCAATCACGACTACGCCGGAACCCGATTCGTGGACGCGCAGCAGATCACGCCTGCAAACGTGGCGTCCCTCCGCCCCGTATGCATGTACCAGAGCAAAGAGCGCGTGCCGTCGCAAACAAGCCCTCTCGTCTACGAGGGCGTCCTATATTTCACAACAACTCACTACACCGTGGCCATCGACGCGACCGACTGCCACCTGCGATGGGAACACGTCTGGAAACCGCGCGCTAAAGAAGTCTTCCCGCCAAATCGCGGCGCCGCAATAAAAGACGGCAAAATCATCCGCGGTACAGCCGACGGTTATCTATTTGCCCTGAACTCCCGGACCGGTGAATTGATCTGGAGCCGGCAGATAGCCGACTCGAAGCAAGGATATTTTTTCAGCATGCCGCCGCTCGTCTACATGGATCTCGTCGTCATCGGGACGGCCGGCTCTGAGTGGGCCGCCAAGGGCTGGGTTGGCGCGTTTCGCCTCGCTGACGGCGCTCCGGTGTGGAAGTTCAATACGATTCCCGATCCCGGTCAGCCCGGTTCCGAAACGTGGGGCAAGGACCCCGAAATAATGGCGCACGGCGGCGGCAGCGTGTGGACTCCGTTCTCTTTCGATTTGGAACGCGGCGAGGTGTATGTGCCGGTCGGAAATCCCGCACCCGATTTCTACGACGAGGTGCGGCCAGGGGCAAATCTCTACACCAGTTCGCTCGTTGCACTCGACGTTCTCAGCGGGAAAATGAAGTGGTACTTCCAGACCGTGCCGCACGACATCCACGATTGGGACCTGCCGCAGGTCAGTCCCGTGTTCGCCACAACCGTAAACGGAAAAATGCGCAATGTCGTTGCCGCCTCCGGGAAAGATGGCTTGCTCAAACTTCTCGATCGCGACACCCACGAACTGCTCTATTCGGTTCCGTTTGTAACTCGCGAGAATGTGGACGTGCCGCTCGGCGATGCGGTTCGCGTATGTCCCGGCCCTCTGGGCGGCGCGGAATGGAGCGGGCCAGCTTACAATCCCGCCACGAACACGCTGTTTGAACCGGCGAATGACATGTGCAGCGTAATCAAAAAAGACAAAGAGCCGCCTCGCTACGACGCTGACTTCTATATGGGAGGCGTTCCCACTCTCGACTCGTGGGACAAAGCGCGCGGCCGCCTCACCGCGTTTGATGCGTCGACAGGAAAGGAGCGCTGGCGCTACGACGCCAGGAAACCGATGCTCGCGGGCGTGACTGCGACCTCGAGCGGCTTGCTTTTCACCGGCGAAACTTCCGGCGACGTGCTCGCGTTTGACGCGGGTTCAGGAAAAGTGCTGTATCGCTTTAATGTAGGAGGACCGGTCGCCGGCGGCGTGATTACCTACGAGATTCAAGGAACGCAATATGTCGCTGCGGTTTCCGGATTCATGTCCAAATTTTTTGAGTTCAACGGCGCGGATCAGGGCGGAACGCCGACGGTAATTTTATTTTCGTTACCGAAATGATGCATCGCAAATTATGAGATCGGAAGTAGCTCAGCTCGCCGGATCTCGCTCGAAGGATGGCAGTCATCGTCACGATTCTCAGGGTTCCCAAGGCCGGTGGCATCGGCACCACAAAAGTGAAGCTGGTCCGCTGGCTCAAGCACGAAGGTGACCGGGTGACGCGAGGCGAGCCCGTTGTCGAACTCGAAACCGAGAAGGTGAATTACGAATTGGATTCCCCAATCGACGGTGTAGTGGTAAAGATTCTCGCACGCGAATCCGAAGATATACCTGTGGGCGATCCGCTCTGCGAGATGGACGGCGCGACAGCCGCGCAGAGCCCCAAACCGTGAAGGAGCGAGCGATGCAATCGTCAAAAGACCTGGGACCCGAGCGGCTCACCTGGATGTATAAACAGATGGTCCGCATTCGGGAGTTCGAAGAGCGTGTGAAACGCACTTTTGTCGAACATCCCGGCGTGATCCGCGGCCATACGCATCTCGCCGACGGCGCCGAAGCTTCCATCGTCGGCGCGCTCGCCACAAGGCAAGCGGAAGACCTCGCGATGCCCAGCTATCGTTGCCACGGCTATCCCATCGTGCTCGGCACGTCCCTGCGAAAAATGATGGCCGAAATTTACGGCCGGCGCGACGGTCTCTGCAAAGGTTTCGGCGGTTCGATGCATCTCGCCGATCCCGCGAATCATTTTCCCGGCACTTCCGGGATCATCGGCGCCAGCATTGCTCAGGCAACCGGCGCCGCCTTCGCCGCGCAGGTGAAAAACCCGGGGCAGATTGTTTACTGCTTCTTTGGAGATGGCTCGTCGAAGCAAGGCGCGTTCTACGAATCGCTGAATCTCGCGGCGATCTGGAAGCTCCCGATCATTTACGTCCTCGAAAACAACGAATACCAGGCTTACACCCACATCAGCCTCGAAGATGCAAATTACGCCGCCGGTGATCCGCTTTCGAAAAAAGCGCAGGCGTTCAGTATCCCCGGGGTCACCGTCGACGGCACCGATCCGCTTCAGGTATTCGATGCCTTTGCAAAAGCGGCCGAACGCGCCCGGGCAGGCCAGGGCCCGTCGTTGATCGAATCGAAATTCTATCGCCTGAGCGCCCACGGCAACGCGATCACCGTCCCGCCAGTCCCGACACAGTTTCCCGAGCACGAAGCGATCGAAGTGTACGGTCGGCGAGCCGAATTCGAAGCCGCGCGTGCAAATGACCCGATCCCCCGATTCCGCTCGAAGCTAATCAAAGAAAATGTGCTCACGGAATCAGCCGCCTCACAAATCGACGAGGCGGCGCGCATCGAACTCGAAGACGCCGTCCAATTCGCGCTCGCAAGCCCGCTCCCTGCTCCCGAAGAAGCGCTGAATCACGTGTACGCATAGGAGGCCACCGATGGCGCGCGAAATGATGTTCGGCGAAGCGATGGCCACGGCCATCACCGAAGAAATGCAGCGCGACTCCGACGTTGTTTTCTACGGCCAGAACATGGCAATGACAGAACGCGACCCGATGCTGAAGAAATTCGGCAAGAACCGCGTGCGAATCACTCCTATCTCGGAAACGGCGGAGTTAGGCGTCGCAATCGGTGCAGCGATCGCGGGCCTGCGCCCCATCGTCGAACTGTATATGAGCGAATTCATGCTCGTGGCATTCGATCAAGTAATCAACGAAGCGCCGAAGCTTCGGTATATGTCCGGCGGGCAGGTGCAAGTGCCGGTTGTCTTCAAAGCGGGCTTCGGATTTGCCGCGGGCTGGGCCGGGCAGCACTCCAATTGCATTTACAACACGATGATGGGCTGCCCTGGTTTGAAGGTAGCGATTCCCTCGACGCCGGCAGATGCCTTGGGTCTAATGAAGTCCGCCATTCGCGATAACAATCCGGTAGTGTACCTGCACCATTACATGCTCATGCTCGAGAAAGGCGAAGTCCCGGACGGCGATTACCTGATTCCCTTCGGCGTGGCCGATATCAAGCGGGCCGGAGCGGACGTCACGATCGTGGCCACCGCCTGGATGGTGAAAAAATCCCTCGCGGCTGCCGAAATTCTCGCGAAGGAAGGCATCAGTGCGGAAGTGATCGATCCCAGAACTCTTGCACCGCTCGACGTCAAAACAATCGTCGAGTCCGTGAAAAAAACTGGCCGCCTCGTTCTGGTGGATCAAGCACCGCGCCACGCATCTGCCGCCGCGATCATCGCCGCGGAAGTTGCCGAGCACGGCTTTCACCACTTGAAAGCACCCATCAAACTCGTGACGGCGCTCGATACACCGATCCCGTACAGCGAGCCGCTCGAAAGTTTTGTGCTGCCTGACGAAGAGAAAATCGTGCGCGCCGCAAAATCTGTGCTCGCGAAGCAAGCCGCCGCAGTCTGACTGGCGAGAGGGATGATTCAAACTCGATTCCCATGATCCTGCAAATGAATCATCTTCAGGCCAAGCAGGCCGCGACGAGCGCGAATGAAGTCGTCGGCGCGGTGTATTCGCTGCTGGCCGATGGACATCTCGACGAAAGCCAGTTCGCAAATCTCCGTATCCATCTGGACTGGATTCAGTACCGCCAGAATTTTCGCGAGGCTGTGACGGTGACTCAATGCTTGAACGAGAGGGGCGACACGATTCCAGTAATGGAAATTCACGTGGATACGCGCCAGATCGTGCCCGGCGCCTTGCGTGATCAGATGCTTCTTGCCCTGGCCGGAGCGAATCCGCCCTTGCACCCGGAACCCACAGCCGCCTCCGATCGAATTTACCTCGAGGATTTCACCTCCTTCCGCTCCAGCATCGCATGGCAATTCAATAAGCTCTATTGGCATCGCCTTTCCGATTGGGAGCAGGCCACCGGCAAAGGGCTACGAACAGGCTCTTCCGGGCGGAAAATCCGATGCCAACCATCCCGAGGCCATCGCCGATTGCGTGGCCGATTTTTGGACGCTCTTGCGCGACCTCGAAAACAAGAACCAGCTCCCTCCTGAAATTTTCGCTCTCGAAATCGGCGTCGGTATGGGCACCCGGTCGAAAATTTGGCTCGACCGCTTCCGCGCTCTCGACGCCGAGCGCGGCACGAAATACTACTCTCGTGTAAAATTTCTTCTGGGCGACTATTCGCTTGCAACGCTCGATCGCTCGCGCCCCGCGCTTAAGGAACACCTCGATCTCTGCAGCTTCATCGTCCTCGATGCGCTCGATCCCGGGAAGACTCTCGCGTTCCTTCGCCACAAGATTCTTCATATCCACCTCACGAATGTCTACGACAACTTGCCCGACGAAGAGTTCGCGCGCCGCGATGGCCGCCTCTATCTTGTTCAAGTGCGCGCGTACGTCCCCAGCGAAGAAGCCGCACGAATCTCGAAAGCGTGCGACGTCCCGGCCTCGCAACTCAGCTCCACGATTCGCCGTTTGCTCGAGACGGGCCCTGAATTCGCCAGTGACCGCGGCCGCGGCGTTACCTTCTGGCAGGACATCTGGAAAGCCATTCGCCTCGAAGATCGCCTCGTCTGCATCGAGGATTTGCCGGACGTTGACCTCCCAGCCGGGCTGAATCCCGCGCAACTCGAAGAAATTCTCGAGGAAGCCCCCAGCGACTTCCGTTTCCACATGAGCTCCGGCGCGCTCGAAAGCTTTCGCAACACGCTCCCGCTTCTTCATCCGCGCGGCTTCCTCCAGGTGCAGGATATTTTCGTCACGAATCTCAACGACTACCGCCTCGGATTTCACGGGCCCGGCAAGCTGGACGGCTCGATCGTCAACTGGGTGAACGGCGTGCTCCTTCGTGAAGTGGGAGAACGCGCCGGCTACGACGTGCACTTCGCGCCGTTCCGCTACCGCGAAGGCTCGCGCACTTCGATTCTCTATACGACGCAACGGGAGTGAGCTCGATGACTCTTCCAATTCTTCCAACCACCGTAGTCGGCAGTTACTCGATGCCAGGCTGGCTCGAGCGCCTTAAGACGGAATACTTCGCCCGGCGCATCAGCCGTCATGATCTCGACGAAGTTCACGACACCGCGGTGAAAGCCGCCATCAAGGACCAGGAAGTCGCCGGCCTCGACATCATCACCGATGGCGAGCTGCGTCGCGATAATCTGATCGATTACTTCGTCGAACGCCTGCCCGGCGTGGACATCGATCGCTCCTCGAAAAAGTTTTATTACGACTTCTACGACAGCTCCGTCTCAGGAAAACTCCCGCTCGCTCCTCTCGGCCTCGCCGACGACTTCCGCTTCCTCCGCAAGTACACGGACCGCGAAGCGAAATTCTGCGTCACCGGCCCACACTCGCTCACCAAACGCATTCGTAACAGTTTCTATCCCAGCGAAGAAGCCCTGGCGATGGACATCGCGCGCGTGATGAATCTCGAGCTCAAGGAATTGGTCAAAGCCGGCGCGAAAATAATTCAAATCGACGAGCCGTACTTCTCCGGCTTTCCCGACGACATTTCCTGGGGCGTGAATGCCCTCAACGCGATGGTCGAAGGCGTCGCCGCCACGATCGCCGTCCACATCTGTTACGGCAATCGCTACGGCAAGCCTTCCTGGGAAGGAAGCTATCGCTATCTGTTTCCTAAAATCCTCGACGCGAAAATCCAGCAGCTGACCCTCGAATTCGCGCGTCGCGGAGGCGAAGACCTCGCCGTCTTCAAAGAATTGCCCGCTCCATTTCAGCTGGGCGTCGGCGTGATCGACGTGAAGACGCAAGCCGTCGAGACGCCCGACATCGTCGCCGAGCGTATCCGTAAGGCGCTCGAAGTCGTCCCGCCCGAACGAATGTTCATTCTTCCGGATTGCGGCTGCTTCCATTTGCCGCGAGACGTCGCATTCGCAAAACTTTGCGCGATGGTGGAAGGCACGAAAATCGTCCGCAAAGAACTGGGGAAATGAAATGGCGTTGCCGAATCCGCTGCGCGAAGCACTGACCAGCGGAAAATTTTGCTACGTGGTCGAACTCGTCGCGAGCCGCCTGAAACGTGAGGCGCTCCTCCTCGACGTCGCCTCGCAGCTCGCTCGCGTTCCCGGCGTCGTCGCCGGAAGTATCACCAGCTACGCAGGCGGAGCGCTCGGCCACGACCCGATTCGCGTGGGCACCGCCGCCCGCGCACGAGGACTCACGCCGAATATCCACGTCACCTGCGCGAGCCGCGATCGCGCTGGTATTCAGAAATCGCTGGAAGATCTCCACGCCCTCGGCATCGAAAATGTTTTCGCGATCACCGGCGACTACCCGAAATCCTCGGACGCCGCCAGCTCACCCCCTGTCTTCGACCTCGATTCAGTGCAACTCGTCCGCCTCATCAGCGAAATGCGCCAAAGCGGCATGCCTTTCTGGATCGGAGTTGCCGTTTCTCCCTTCAAGTACACCGAAGCCGATTGCGCCTATCAGTATTTGAAGCTCGAAAAGAAAATCTCGGCCGGCGCGGACTACGCTGTCACCCAACTCGGCTACGACGTCAAAAAATTCCGCGAATTAAAGCGCTACCTCGACGAACGCGGCTCGCGCACTCCGCTGCTCGGCAACGTCTACGTCCTCGGCGCGAAGGCCGCCCAACGCATGAACAAAGGTGAACCCCCCGGGTGCTGGGTCGCCCCCGAGCTGCTCGAAAAAATCCAATCCGAGAGCACCGCAGCCGACAAAGGCCAGGCACTGCGACTCGAGCGCGCCGCGCGCATGTCCGCAATTCTCCGCGGCCTCGGTTACGCGGGCGCCTATATCGGCGGCGACCATCAAGCCGACCACGTCCGATGGATCCTGAAGCGCGCCGAAGCGCTCTCGCCGCGATGGGAAGAATTCGCCGACGAACTTGCCTTCGCCCCCAAGGGCGGCTTCTATATGTACGCCACACCGCCGTCGCCTCCCCCAAAACGTACGCTCGTCCCGCGGCTCCTCGACGCCATGGGCCGGCTCTTTCCGGTGAATCGCGAAGGTCCGCTCCGGCGCGCGCTTACGGCATTCTTTCGCTCGGTAGCGATGCATCCCGCAGCCGCTCGTACGCTCGAGCGCGCCGAATTTGCGATCAAATCTCCGCTGTTTGGATGCCAGGAATGCGGCAATTGCGTCCTCGGCCAGATGGAATACGTGTGTCCTCAGACGTGCCCGAAGAATTTGCGCAACGGGCCCTGCGGCGGTACGTCGAGCGGCCGATGCGAAGTGGTAAACAAGCCGTGCATCTGGATATCCGTCTACGATCGCGCAAAATCGGAAGGGCGAATCGACGAATTGCGGGATTACATTCCTCCGCCGAACCGTACGTTGAAGGGTACGAGTTCCTGGATTAATTATTTTCTCGAGCGTGACAGCCGCCCCCGACCCGGCCCACTGCCTGTTCTCGTCACTCTCCATCAAAATGCGCCAGACAAGTCCGCTTCGATTCCCGAGGTGGAAGTAGTGGTAGCGGCTCAGCCAGCTTCCCCTTCCGAGAAACCAAATGCGGAGCGTAAATAGAAACGCTGAATGTGCGGAACCCGAATTTTTGATTTTGGGCGATAAGCGAACAACCGAACGATTAAAGGCTTGACAAAGAACACAGCAGGCGTTAGACCTTCTGCACAATCGGGTTATTTTCGGGCTCACGCAGTGGGATTCGAGACTGAGGGTAGCGAATTCAGCCTGAAAGGGGTGGGTGATGAAGGTACGTTCTGGTCTTCTGATTGTTCTAGCAGTGGCTTTGTTCGTCGCTTATGCGAGCCCTGCTTATCCGCAAGGCAGCTCTGCGGTGGCGCAATTGAACGGCACGGTGCTCGACGAGAGCGGTGGCGCCGTGAAAGGCGCCGCAATCACGCTGCGTCAGACGGACACAAATCGCACCTACACCTCCACGTCGAATGATTCCGGATTCTACGCCATGGCCAACCTGCCCGCGGGCCGCTATGAACTTACTACCGCGTTCAAGGGCTTCGCTACCACCGTGCGTAAAGGTATCGAACTTTCCGTCGGCCAGTCCGCGACGATTGACGTTACCCTGAAGGTCGCGACCACCGCCGAGGAAGTTGTCGTCACCACCGAAGCCCCCGTCATCGAGCCGTCGAAGACTGAAATTAGCCAGGTGATTGGCTCGCAGGAGATCAATTCCCTCCCGATCAGCGGCCGCCTCTTCACTGACTTCGCGCTGCTCACCGCCGGCGTGGCCACGGGCCGCACCAGCTTGCAGTCCACCATCACGGAATTTGAAGTCTCCCGCGTTTCTTTCGGCGGTATGCGCGACTTGAGCAACCTCGTTACCGTGGACGGCGCGGACAACATAAACACCGCCACCGGTTCGCAGCGCTCTACGCCTCCGCAGGAGGCCGTCGCTGAATTCCGCGTGGTAAATAGCAGCTTCGGCGCGGAATACGGCCGCGCTCTCGGCGGGATCGTCAACATCGTCACCAAATCCGGCACCAACGACTTTCACGGTTCCGTTTACGACTACCTTCAGAACAACGCCACCGATGCCCGCTCGCTCCTTCAACCGGCGCCCGATGCCGATACGCTGCGGCAAAATCAATTCGGAGGCACCATCGGCGGCCCCATCAAGAAGGACAAAACCTTCATCTTCGCCAACTACGAAGGGCAGCGCCGCGGAGAATCTCCCACCTATCCGACCACGTATCTTCAGCCCGTCACGCTGCTCGACGGAACGCAGACGACCAACGTGGACTTGATTAACAGCGCCAAGGCGTTGCTGAACCTGCCTCCGGAAGGTTGCACGCTTCAGCTCGCGGCCTGCCAGGCTCTCGGAGTCTCCGGCCAGACATTTCTCAATTCCGTCCTAAAAACCAAGGACAACGATTACGGCATCGTCAAAATCGATCATCAGCTCAACGCGGACAATCACTTGTCCCTGCGCTATAACATCGAAGATGGCCGCGATCTGAATCAGCTTGTTGGCTCCACTCTGGACGGCGGCGGTATCGGCGCCCCCAGCAGCGGTCACAATGTCTTCGTTCGAGATCAGGATCTCGTCGGGACCGTGGCCACCACAATCAGCCCCAATCTCGTGAACAGCGTGCTCGTTCAATATGCTCGACGCCATTACAATTTCCCGGGCGTCACCGGCCAGCCAAACCTCGATATTCCCAACACACTTCTTTTCGGACACAACTTCGGTGTCCTCGACGCGATTTATGAGAGCCGCCTTCAAGTCTCTGATTCAATTTCGTGGGTCAAAGGAAATCACGTCGCGAAATTCGGCGCGGACTTTAACTACGTGGACAACTTCGTCATCTGGCCCGGCTTCACTCCCATGCGCATCGTCCTTCCCGGCATCAACTGCCTCGTCGACTTTGCCAACTTCGTGAACGCCGGCAACGGTTCGCCTCTTGCACCCGTGGCCTCTGCTCCAGCCGACGGCCCCTGTCCCCTGGCTAACTTTCCATTCTTTCCGACCGTTCCTGGCGTCAATCCCAACGACGGCCTGCAAGGGACTCCGATCGTTTTCTGGGGCGCTCCTGTAGGCACGGCGCAGCCAGACATCAACGGCCAGCTCCCCACTCCGCCTCCGATACCGACCGACTGGTCGAACGCATACCTGCCGTCTCAAACCAAGAATTTCTCTGAGACGCTCGCACATAAGTATTACGGCCTCTTCGCACAAGACCAGTGGCGGCTGCGTCACAACCTGACGCTCAACTACGGATTGCGCTGGGACTTTGAGCAGGGCCTCTGGAAACAGATCAATCCTCACTACAACGGCTTTCAACCGCGCATTGGGCTGGCGTGGTCGCCAGACAGCAAGACCGTCGTTCGCACCGGCTTCGGAATCTTTGACGATCGCTACAATCTCTCTTTCTTGTTCATCACCCAGCCGCAGCGCCCGGTCATCCTTCCCGGCGATCCTCCGGGCGAACTCATTAACGGAATTCGCAAGCGCTCCGAAAATGCAACCTGGGTTCTCAACCAGCTCACGCCTGGCCCTGGCGGATTTCCCGCTGCCGCGGCAGCCACGTTAATTAATACCGGCCAGGTGCCCAACCAATTCATCGAAGGTCCTTGCCCTCCGTCGTGCACGGCCGGCGACGGATTGGTTGACCCACGCAGCAAAATTCCGTACTCCGAGCAAGCCAACCTCGAGATCGACCGGGAGATCGGACACGGTCTTACGGTGAGCGCCGGCTACATGTGGGTCTCTGCTCACCACCTCGTCCGCGCCGAAAACCTTAACGTTTGCCCGTTCTTCGGCGCTCCCGCCGGCACCACCGTGCCCGAGGCGACTCCTGGAAATCTTTTCAATTGCGCTCCCACGCCCGCTCCTCCGGCAAACTACCCCGCGGGGAAAGATTTCTTCGGCTATCCCGCTGCGCCGGGAAATCCGGTGGGAGGAGGTCCGGCCTATAACAACGCCGGCTTGCTCTATTACACTGACAACAGCGGCAATTCCAATTACAACGGCCTTACCCTGCAGGCAACAGAACGCTGGGGTAAGGTCTTCAACCTCAACGCCAACTACACTCTCTCGCATACGATTGATGACGGTACTTTCACCACGTTCGTCAGCACGCCCCAGGATCTGTACAAACGGTCGCTCGAGCGTGCCAACTCCAACCAGGATGTCCGTCAGCGGTTCGTCACAAACTTCACCATAACCGCCCCGGACGACAGCTTCCTCCGTCATTTCGCTCTCAGCAGTATCATCACCGCTCAAACCGGCCGTCCGTTCACCATGTTCGTCGGATTCGACGCCAATGGTGATACCAACCCCGTGACCGACCGCGTTGCCGACCTCGGTCGCAACACCTACTACGGCGACCATCTGTACTCGTGGGACCTTCGTGTCTCGCGCTATTTCCAGCTTCGAGAGCACTTGAGGCTCGACCTGATTGTGGACGCTTTCAACCTGTTGAACCGCGCCAACGTGGACGAGGTCACTTCCGTCTACGGGGCGTCCGTGATCTGCGGCGGCACCGCCACACCGAAAAATTACAAGGATGCTGCTACGCTCGCGACGCAAGCTCAGGCTGCCGCGTTTGCTGGAGGAGGCCCTCCAACATGCCCGGACCTCTCACCGTCGCCGAGCCCACCGGTCCCCAACGGTCTCTTCGGCACGCCGAGGACCGTGCTCAACCCGCGGCAGTTCCAGTTCGCGGCGAAGTTCTCGTTCTAAGATCGAAACCCGGACCGGCCGCGAAATTCAACTTCGCGGCCGGCGCCTCAATCGTAAAAGGTCAGAAAAGATTAGAAAAGATTTCGGGCCCGCCTTCTCCTTCCGAATTTGAAAGCGTGGCCGTTGTCCTTCAGCCGTTATCGGGAGTGCGCGAATCCGGCTCGCAGGGCTTGGACTTACCCTGGCCTCGCAATTCCCTCAGGAGAATCTGGTTTGGATACTTTCGTATTGGTCCACGGTTCCTGGCATGACGGCGCAGCATGGGACGCAACCATCCGGGCACTCGAGGAGAACGGGCACACCGCGTTTGCTCCCACCATCGCCGGCCACGGAAAAGGCGTCAACAAACACGTCAATCACGCGGACTGTACGAAGTCGATCGTCGATTACATTGTGGCCAAAGGAATCACCGGCTTCGTCCTCGTCGGCCACAGTTTCGGCGGGACTGTCATCTCCAAAGTCGTCGAAGCGATTCCCGACCGCGTCAAGCGCCTCGTCTTCGTGAATGGCTTCGTCCTGCGCGACGGCCACAGCCTCAGTGACGAAGCGCCTCCGCACTACGGCGCGTTGTTTGACAAACTCGCGAGCGAGTCCACCGACGATACGGTGATGATTCCGTTTCCAATCTGGCGCGAAGCATTCGTGAACGACGCCGATCTCGAAATGGCCAAGTGGACATACGCGCAGCTTTCGCCGGAGCCCTATCAGCCGATCAAGGACAAGCTCGACCTGAAAAAATTCTATTCACTGCCCACGCCGAAGAGCTACATCAATTGCACCGAGGACACGGCGATGCCGCACGGCGATTGGAACTGGCATCCGCGGATGTCGAGTCGCCTGGGCCTCTATCGCCTCGTGCAGATGCCGGGAAGCCACGAAGTGATCTACACGAACCCGAAAGGACTGGCAGCGAAAATCATCGAAGCGGGGCGCGACTGAATCGGCATGACAAAATTAGACTCGAAGCCAAATCCGCTCGAGGTCGATTTCAAGAAATCGGCCGTTGTGGTGGTCGACATGCAGAACGCGTTTGCCAGCAAGGGCGGGATGCTCGATATCGCAGGAGTTGACATCACCGGCGCTTCGCGCGTGATACGCGTCATCCGCTCGGTCCTCGATGCCGCGCGCCGCATGGCTGTGCCGATCGTCCACCTGCGCATGGCTTACAAACCAGACCTGAGTGACAGCGGCGGCCCGAACTCTCCCAATCCCCGAAAGGAATTGGCGATGACGCTGATGGGCTCGCGCCCCGAACTTAAAGGCAAGGTCTTGACCGAAGGAACGTGGGACGCGGAAATCGTTGCCGACCTCGCTGCTCAACCGGGCGATCTCGTCATCACAAAAACGCGATACAGCGGATTCGCGGGCACGCCGCTCGATTCGCAACTTCGGATGCGCGGCGCTCAATATCTATTTTTCGCCGGAATTGCCACCAACGTCTGCGTCGAATCCACACTGCGCGACGCCTACTTTCACGATTACTGGCCGATCCTGCTTTCCGACGCAGCCATGCCCGCCGGCCCCGCCTCGGCACACGAAGCGACGCTTTTCAACGTAGAATCATTCTTCGGCTGGACGATCACGGCGCAGGAATTGATCGATCAATTGAGGTGATGAAGGCTGTGTGGACGGTTGACATCGACGTCGGCGGTACACTCACCGACGGAATTTTCACAAACGGCGAGCAGGTCTTCTCGGCGAAGGTTGATACGACCCCGCACGACCTCACCGTCTGCCTTTTCGACTGCCTCGCGCAGGGCGCCGCGAAGCTGGGCTTCGCCGATACGGCCGAATTCCTCGAGCACATCGATTTGATTCGATGGTCCACCACGATCACATCCAACGTTCTTGCCGAACTTCGCGGCCCCCGAATCGGCCTTCTCGTTTCGAAAGGCCACGAAAAAGATCTCTACGGCAGCGATCCGCGCAGCTCGGTGCTGAACCGCCTCCTCGCCGAAAAAGACATCATCGGCGTAAATGGCTCCTCGAAGGAAGCCGAAGTTACGAACGCCGCTCGCGCTCTGCTCGAAGGCGGCGTGCGGAGAATTTGCGTCAGCCTGAAAGGTAGCCATCGCGAGGCGGCTTCGGAGCTGGCCGTAAAATCGGCGATCGATTTGCAGTATCCAGACCATTTTCTCGGCTCGGTGCCGGTGCTCGCCGGAAGCGATATCTCCAAGAGCGCCGACGACCGCACGCGCACCTATTGTGCGGTGATCAACGCGTACACGCACGGCGCGCTCGCTGCCACCCTTTTCAAAGCCGAAGACGAGCTGCGCCAGACATCTCACTACCACGGAACATTTCTCGTCAGCCACATCAATGGCGGCGTCGCAGGCATCGCCAAAACGAAAGCGATCGACACGATTGAGTCCGGCCCGATTCTCGGCATCCATGCCAGTGTGTTTTTCGCGCAGCTCTACGGCCTGAAGGACGTGGTCGCGATGGACATCGGCGGCACCACCGCGAAAGTCAGCACTTTGCGCAACGGACTCCCGATCAACCGCAAGCCATCCGATTTCTTCGGCATCCCCGTCGAGATTTCTCTTCCCGATTTGCGCTCGATCGCGCTCGGCGGCGGCAGCGTGGTGAAACCTGCTGGCGCTGCCGGAAACTCACGAATCGAACTCGGCCCCGAAAGCATGGGCTCGTTCCCGGGCCCGGCGTGCTATGGACTCGGCGGCGACCAGCCCACGCTCACCGATGCGTTCGTAACAGCCGGGCTGATCAATCCGGAATTCTTCCTCGGCGGCGCGAAGCCCCTCGATCGCGATCTGGCGCAATCCGTAATCGAGAATCAAGTGGCCAAGCCGATGAACGTTTCCGTCGAAGAGGCGTGCAGGCGGGTGATCGATCGCGCCTTCGAGCTGGTCGCGGACCTCATCGCCGCGTCCGCCAAAGAGTTGAACGAGGACGTCTCGCAACACACGCTCTTTGCCTACGGCGGCAACGGCAGCCTCTTTTCCTGCGGCGTTGCAGAAAAAGCAGGCCTGCGAAAAGTGAAAGTGTTCACGCTCGGCCCCGTGTTCAGCGCGTTCGGTTCGTCCGTTTCGGACATCTGTCACGTCTACGAACGCGGCCTCTCGGGCATCGCGACGACCGATTCCTCCAGCGACCGGCTGCGCAAAATCCTCGATGAAATTAAGGCCGAAGGCGTGAAGGATTTGCTGGGCGAAGGGATCCGTCCCGATAATCTGCTCTACGAAATCGAGTTCGAAGCTTCCGGAAACGGACGGAACTCGATTCCAGTCCCCTGCTCCGAATCGGCCGTCACCAGCGCAAGGGAATTGCGCGCCGTGCTTGCCGCCGCACTCCAAGCGTCGCCCGACGCGCAGACTGCAAACATCTCGCTCGAGCTGATGCGCGTCCGGGTGAAAAAAGCGATGTCAAAGCCGCACCTACCGGACCGCGCATTGCAAGCCGCTGATCCCGCGCGCGGTCTCACAGGCTCGCGAAGAATTTTCTGGGGCAGCCGCGACGGCGAAGCAAAACTTTACCGCTGGGAATCGCTCGAGCCGGGCAATCGAGTGGAAGGGCCGGCGGTGCTGGAAGGGCTGAACACAACGTACCTGGTTCCCGATGGCTGGACGATGTCCATCGACCGATTCGGCAACGGCGAACTCACCAGAAAATGACCAGAAATCGGCGCGAACGTTGAATCGGCTGCAGGGCATTTTACAGTAGATTAGAACGCATATTTTTGTTGATTATAAAGGGTTTACGGTCATTTCTAATCGCGGCACAGTAGATTAGAAAGTCGCAGAATCAGGCTGCATGGCTGGAGGTGGAATATGGCTTCGGAGACCAAAAACCGGCTGCGCGTTACCGAATATCTCGACCTCGATCTCGACGGCGAGCGGTGGCACTGCAACCGCTGTGGGCACGCGATTGGGCCTGCGCGCGAAAACTACAAGCGCGGGTGCCTGCTGTACGATCGCGACCCGCGCGAAATCCATCCGCCGCTTGTTCCCGGGGCTTTCAGCTTTTCGCCCGACCCTCTCTGGGTTCGCATCGTGGAGTTTTACTGCCCCGGCTGCGGGACGCAGGTGGAAACCGAGTATCTGCCTCCGGGCCATCCCGTGACGCACGATATTGAAATCGATCTGGACAGCCTGAAAGAACGCCTGCGGAAAGGCGAGTTCGTAATCCGCGACCAGAGGCTCGAGGTAGCTGAATGAATTCGATTGATATCGACGTCGGCGGGACGTTCACCGATCTCGTCCTCAACTTCAATGGGAAGGCGTTGATCAAGAAGGTTCCGACGACTCCTTACGATCTTTCCGTGTGCTTTTCGCGGGTGATCGAAGAAGGCGCGGGGGCGCTGGGGATGAAGATCGAAGAGCTCCTGCCTGCGATCGACATGATCCGGTACTCGACAACGATCGCGATGAACCGGCTGATCGAGAAAAAAGGACCGCGCCTGGGGCTGATCACGACGGAAGGCCATGAGGACGTGGTTCTCATCGGCCGGGGAGCGCAGTGGATTGACGGGACGCGCGTACAGGAACGCCGCAATCTCGCCATCCAGAAAAAGCCCGATCCACTGATCCCTCGCGACATGATCGTGGGCGTGAAAGAGCGCGTGGACTCGCGCGGCACGATCATCCGGCCGCTCGATGAGAACGACGTGCGCGAGAAAGTCCGCTACCTGGTGAGCCGCGGCGCTCGCGGTTTCGTTGTCTCGCTCTTGTGGGGCTTTCTCAATTCGGCTCACGAAAAACGCATAAAGGAAATCATTCGCGACGAGTACAAGGAATTTCACATCGGTTACCTGCCCGTGGTTCTCGCCGGCCAGGTGGTGGGCAAGCTGGGCGAATACGAGCGGACGCTTGCCGCAATTCTCGACGCGTATCTTCAGCGCTCGATGCAGATCGAACTTTCCGCGATGTGGGACAAGCTGCGCGAGCGCGGTTACAAGAAACCGCTGCTGATGATTCAAAGCTCCGGCGGTATTGCGGAGGTTTTTCGTACCACCGCCTGCCGCACATTCAACAGCGGCCCTGTTTCCGGGTTGATGGGCGCTCACCACGTGGCGAAATCGCTCGGATACCAAAATGTTGTGATGACGGATATGGGCGGGACGAGTTTTGATGTGGGGCTCGTGGTGAAAGACAGCGTGCGGAGTTACGACTTCCGCCCGATCATCGACCGTTGGATGGTCGGAATCACGATGATCAAGACGCTATCCGTCGGCGCGGGAGGCGGCTCGATCGCCTCGATCAATCCCCTGCTCCAAAATCAGCTTCAAGTGGGGCCGCGGAGCGCCGGGTCATTACCTGGCCCTGCTTGTTTCAGCCTGGGAGGCACGGAGCCGACCGTCACCGATGCGGATGTCGTCCTTGGCTACATAAACCCCGGCTACTATTCCGGCGGGCGGATGAAACTCGACAAAAATCGCGCCATCGCCGCGATTCGGGACAAAATTGCGAAGCCCTTCGGAATATCGGTGGAAGAAGCGGCGACGCTGATCCGCAAAATCGTCAACGGCAACATGGCGTCGGCGATCATGAAAGAAGTACACCTGCGCGGTTACAGTCCCGAGGATTTTATTTTGTTCGTGGGCGGCGGCGCCGGCGCAACGCACGCGGAAGGGTACAAGGCGGACATCAAGAAAGCCGTCACGTTTCCCTTCTCGCCGGTTTTCTGCGCGTTTGGCTCGTCCACGATGGACATCATGCACGTCTACGAAGTCTCGAAGAAACTCACGCTGATGTCTCCGGGCACGCAAGAGCTCACGCAGGAATTCGCCGTATTCAACCGCACGGTGGAAGAACTTCTCGAGCAAGCGCACAAGGATCTGATCGCGGATGGACTCGATCCCGCGGCCGCTTCGTTTGTACTCGAGCTCGACATGCTCTACGGCGGCCAGTTCCACGTGAAGCGCGCGCTTTCGCCGCGGCTCGCGCTGCATTCGACCGATGACGTTGGCGCCGTGTGTGAGGCGTTCAAAAAAGAATTCAGCGAGGCGTTCAGTCCGTTCGTCGTAAATCCGGAAGGCGGCGTGTTCGTCGACAGCTTCATCCTGAAAGCGATCGTTCCGGTACAGCAGATCAATCTGCCGAAAATGCCGCTCGAAGGCCACGACCCGTCCGCAGCACGCAAAGGCGAGCGCCCCGCCTACTGGGCCGAGGCGAAAGACTATCGCCCGACGCCGCTTTATTCCTACGAACTGCTGCGGCCCGGAAACACGCTCGAAGGTCCGGCGATCCTGGAAGGCGAGTACACGACGGTGGTTGTGCCGCCGTCGATGAAATTTTCGATTGATGAACGAGGCCTCGGCATTCTCGAAAGTTGAGCTTGCAGAGACTGGAAGGAGACGCATGTCCATCCCTACAACGGCCGAGAAACTGGCGTGGCTGAAGCCGGCACCGGCAACAGCGTTTGAAAAAGAATGCGCCGCGAAAGTTCCTGCGGGCGACTACGAAATTGGTGTCCAGATCACGAACGACATTCTCGATGAAGCCATGGAAGTGTTCGTGCGCTCTTCGCGGAGCTACTTCGGGGTCTCCGGTGATTCGATGGTCGCAATTTTTACGGCAAACGGCGATCTGGTGAACGCTTCCTGTGGAACCTATCTGCACGCAATCATCCAGCCGATCGTAATCAAATTCATTCAGAAGAATTACGCGGAGAATCCGGGCATTCGCGAAGGCGATATCTGGTACACGAACGACGCGCTGTATGGCGGCATTCACAATCCCGATCAAGTGGCGCTGATGCCGATTTTTCACAAAGGCAGATTGCTCGCGTGGGCCAGCGCGGCGCTGCACACCACGGAAACGGGCGCGATTGAACCGGGTGGAATGCCCGTGAGCGCGAAATCGCGCTTTGACGAAGGCTTGAACATGCCTCCGATCAAAATCGGCGAAAACTACGAACTGCGCAACGATTTTCTCGAGTTCTACACCGTGTATGGTCTGCGTGCGCCCGCGATGTTTATTTCCGATCTTCGGGCGCGTTGTACGACGGCGGATCGCGTTCGCGTCCGGCTGCTGGAGCTTGCGGAGAAGCGCGGCGGCGAATTTGTGGTGGGATTGCTGCGAAAAATGTCGGATACGGCAGAGGCGGGCGCACGCCAGAAAATAAAGCATCTGCCCGACGGCAAATTCCGGACGGTTGTATTTAATGATGCAATCGGCTGGACTCCGGCGCTTGTGCGGGCCTGCTACCTGACGCTGATCAAGAAAGGCGAGACGCTGACGTTTGATTTCGAAGGGACGTCGCCGGAAAACCCGTCGTCGTACAACGTGCACTCGCAGGCCGTAGTGGGTCACATCGCGAATTTCATGTACGAGTACGTGTTCCACGATTTGCCGATTTGCAGCTCTACTTTTGCGCCCATCGATTTTGTTTTTCCGGAGGGCATCATTCTGAATCCGGGGCGGATGGCGGCGACGAGTTGCTGCGTTTACATCGGCATGCAGTGCCGCTGCGCGACGCATAACAGCTTCGCGAAGATGACTTTTTCGAGCGCCGGACTGTGGCGCCAGGTCGCTGCGTCTCCCGGCAACCAGCATACCGCGCAAATTTGCGCCGGGCATTCGCAGTGGAATCTCGCGGTGTCGGACGTGCTTTCGTTTTCGCTCAACACACAAGGGCAAGGCGGCCGCGCGACAACGGACGGAATGGATGCGTACGGTTTTGCGTGGTGCGCTTTCGGACGCGCGCCGGATTCCGAGCAGGTGGAAAGCGAATTGCCGGTTACCGTGACGCTCTCGCAACACTGGAAGGATTCCTGCGGGCCGGGGCGGCATCGCGGCGGATCGGGCGGCGTGCAGCAATGGATGATTCACAAAGTGCCGCACCTCGTTTCGCTCTGCATGGGCAATGGCAGCAAAGTGCCGCTGGGCCAGCCGCTTTTCGGCGGCTACGCTTCCGCGCCCATTCCCGGCATTAGCGTTCGCAAGGCCGATCTGTTGAAGCAAATGCACGACGGCAATCCGAAGCTCTCGATGGACAGCCGCGACATTCTCGAAAACACGACTGTACACGGCGACTGGACGTTTGAATTAATCGCGCGCACTCCGAAGCTTTACGACGAAGGGGATCTGCTTTTTGGGTTCAGCGGCGGCGGTCCCGGCTATGGCGATCCGCTCGAACGCGAACCTGCCGAGGTACTCGAAGATCTGAAGAAGAAGATCGTATCGGAATGGACGGCGAGAAAGATCTATCACATCGCTTATGATCCGGAGCGCGGCAAGCTCGATGCCGGCGAAACGAAGCGGTTGCGCGACACGGAGCGCCGGAATCGCCTGGCACGCGGGAAATCGTACGACGAGTTCCACAAAGAGTGGAATGAGACCAAACCGCCGGAGGACATTTTGCAGTTTTACGGGCGCTGGCCGGATGCGAAGTCTCTGGGACCAATTTTCCGGCAGTAAATATGCTGTGGAATCTTCGCCGTGTGCGCACGCTCAGACGAAGCGTAAGCAAATAGCAGTGTCACGATAAAGGTGCATGGCCACTCCCCGCCAGATCGTTACATCTCTGCTCCAGGGCTCTCAGCCCGAGCGACCGCTGCTTGTGCCAATTGTTTTTTCTATGGGCGCGAAAATCGAAAATCTTTCGCTGCGTGCTTACCTCGACAATCCCACGAAAATTTCGAATGCGCTTCGTCAAATTCGCACGCAACTCCGGACGGATGGCGTCGCGTGTTATTTCGATCCGCTGCTTGCGTTCGAGGCGCTCGGCGGCGAAGTGAAATGGGACGCTGCGAATCAGGTTCGCAGCAATCATTGGCCGGAACCCGCGCCGAAAGGTGAATTGCCCGCTTACCTGAGAACACCCGAGCTTGCCGCAAGCAGCGCCCGGGTGCAGGTGGCTGCAGATGTGATCCGGCGGCTCAAATCGCTTTTTCGCGACGAGCCGCTGCTGATGGCCGGCGTTTCAGGCCCGTTCACATTGGCTGCTCGACTGATGGGGAGAGCGCCTGATGATCCCCTTCGGGAAGAATGGGGATTCGTGCCGGCGCTCGACTTCGCCGCAGCCGGTATCACGCGAATCGCTTCCGCGCTGGTGGAAGCGGGCGCGAACATGATTTTCATTCGCGAAGAATTTCTCCCGGAACTTTCCGCGAACCAGTGCCTGGCGTGGCAGTCACTTCTTGCGCCGGTTTTTAACATCATTCGGTTTTACGAGGCTTTACCTGTGCTTCAACTTGCGGGCGGGCGAATGAGTGCTGCAAACGTCGAGGTGATTTCGCAGCAATCGTGGGACGCGGTACTGTGCTCGGCGTCGGCTGATTTTGCGGCCAGGGCTGCAGGACACGCCCAGAATTTTCCGTACGGCGTATCGCTTCCGGCGGAGGCTGCGCAACCGGGCGATTCTGCCGCAGCTTTTCGGGCTCCTGCCGGCACGAAGCCGGTTGTGCTGACAACCGACGGCGACGTACCGGCTGAAACGGATTTGAAGCGTTTGCTGAAGGATTTCGAAGCGGCGTCGCGCGGGATGTAAGTCGGCGAGATGAACGATGGCTTGCGGCGCGGACGCAGCGTATTAGAATTAAGGGAATGAAAATTCACGATGCCAAAGGCTGTTGTGAGTGAGCGGGAGCCCGTCGCGGGCACGGCGAAAAAATCCGGCACTCGGGTGCGCCAAGTAAGGCTGCGCAGTTCAGGCGCGTCACTGGAGCGCCTCGCGGACGGCTCAATCATAGTTTCTTCGGACGAACCTCTCGGTGCGTACCCGAGAGTTCTTACCGACCGGCTTGCGCACTGGGCGACGATTGCGCCCGAAAGAATTTGCGCGGCGAAGCGCGATGTGAATGGAAACTGGCGCTCGCTCACTTATGCGGAGGTTTACGCCGCTGCGCGAAGCATTGGGCAGGCGCTCGTCGATCGGGGATTTTCCGCCGAGCGGCCCGTGGCGATACTTTCAGAGAACGACCTCGAACATTTATTACTCATGCTCGGAGGCCAGCACGCCGGAATTCCGACGGCGCATCTTTCGCCAGTGTATTCGCTTGTGTCAAAGGATCTTGCCCAACTGCGGCATTGCCTCGCGCTGCTGACGCCCGGAATGGTCTTTGTTTCGGACGGCGAAAAATACCGGCGCGCGATTGAAGCGGCGGTGAGCGCCGAGATGGAACTCGTCGTGACGGCGGCGCTGCCCGAATTTCGAAGGGCGACGCTGTTCGAGGAACTCCTATCGACGAAACCAACTTCCACCATCGAGGCGGCTCACGAAGGAATCGATCCCGATAGTCCCGCGAAATTCCTTTTCACCTCCGGATCGACGGGGATGCCGAAGGCCGTCGTCAACACGCATCGAATGATCTGCTGCAACCAGCAAATGATCGCGCAGGTTTTTGGATTTTTGCAGGATGAGCCGCCGGTGCTGGTGGATTGGCTGCCGTGGAATCACACGTTCGGCGGCAATCACAATATCGGCATCGCGCTCTACAACGGCGGCAGTTTTTATATTGACGAAGGCAAACCCGGAGCGGGGTTCATCGAGGAGACGATCCGCAATCTACGCGGAATAGCTCCGACCGTATTTTTCAATGTGCCGAAAGGTTATGAAGATTTGCTGCCGGCGCTGCGCGGCGATCGCGGGCTGCGCGAAAAGTTTTTCAGCCGGCTGAAACTTCTTTTTTACGCTGGGGCTGGTTTGTCGCAGCCGGTGTGGGATGCATACCGCGAGCTTGCAGTTGAAACTTGCGGCGAGCGAGTGGTGATGGTGACGGGACTCGGCGCGACGGAAACTGCGCCGATGGCGATTCAGACGACGTGGGAGACGGATCGCGCAGGCGTGATCGGCATTCCGATTCCGGGCGTCGAAGCGAAGCTCGTCCCGCAAGGCAATAAATTGGAAGTGCGAGTGCGCGGACCCAATATCACGCCCGGGTATTGGCGGCAGCCGGAACTCACGCAGAAAGCATTCGACGAGGATGGCTTCTACAAATTTGGGGATGCGGTTCGATTCGTCGATCCGGCGGACGTGAATAAGGGCTTTCTCTTCGATGGCCGATTCTCGGAAGACTTCAAGCTTGCGACGGGGACGTGGGTGAGCGTGGGCCCTTTGCGGGCGAGGATTATCAGCCACTTTGCGCCGTTTGTGCGAGACGTGGTTATTACCGGTCACGATCGCGATGAAATCGGGATGATGATCTTTGCAGATCTTGCCGCGTGTTGCGCGCTGTGTCCGGAGATCGCGCCGGGTGCGCCGGGTGCTTCAACCGCGGACATCTTGCGGCATGATGCGGTGAGGGAGCGTTTTCAATCTTTGTTGACTGCATTGGCAACGCAGTCGACCGGAAGTTCGAATCGAGTGCAGCGGGCGATTGTACTCGAGGAGCCGCCGTCGCTCGACGCGCGCGAAATGACAGACAAAGGGTCGTTGAACCAGCGGGCCGTGCTCGAGCATCGCGCGGCGCTCGTCGAAGAGATGTATAGCGCGCGGCCTTCGCAGTTTATTTTTCGGATCACGGGAAAATCATGATGGCAAACGAAAAGAGCGGGATATTCATTGCGTATGACGATATCTGGCTTCTCGATGGCGTGCGCACGCCGTTCGTGGACTACACCGGCGCGCTTGGTCTCGTGTCGCCGACCGATCTTGGCATCAAAGCGGCGCGCGGAGTTTTCGAGCGTGCAAAGATTTCGCCGACGGACGTGGGCGCGGTGATCGCGGGAAGCGTGGCGCAAGCTAGTTTCGATGCGTACGTGCTGCCGCGGCATATTGGACTTTATTCCGGCGTGCCGCTGGATCGGCCTGCGCTGCTGGTGCAGCGCGTTTGCGGCACCGGGATCGAAGCCATCGGACAAGCAGCCGACGCGATCCGTTTGAAGAAAATCGAGCTGGGGCTGTGCGTCGGTGCGGAATCGATGAGCCGTAATCCGATCGCGGCGTACACGCATCGCAGCGGATTTCGGATGGGGCAAGTGGAGTTCAAGGATTTTCTGTGGGAGGCGCTGCTCGATCCGGCGGCTGACGTGACGATGGGAGATACGGCGGAGACGATTGCGCGCGAGTACAAGATTACGCGCGAGGACGTGGACCGTTTCGCGGAATTGAGTTTTTCGCGCGCGCTGGCGGCGCAGACGACATGCTTTTTGTCCGGCGAGATCGTGCCGGTCGTAAGCGAAACTTTTGAGCTGAGCGGTTACAAACCGCGCGGGATTCGGCTGCCGAAAGGCGTCGAGAATCTTGCCGTGGACACGCACATTCGGGCTTCCTCGTATGAGACTTTGGCGAAAATACGGCCGGCATTTGGCGGCGTGCAGACCGGGGGAAATAGTTCGGCGATTGTGGACGGAGCGGCTGCGGCGCTTGTGGGCTCGGGCAGTTATGCCCAATCCCGGGAGAAAAAACCGCTCGCGAGGATTGTGGCTGTGGCGACCGTCGGTGTGCCGCCTGAAATCATGAGCATCGGTCCGGCGCCGGCGATTCGAAGGCTTTTGGATGGCGTGGGATTGTCGCTGGACGCGATTGATCGCTTCGAAATCAACGAGGCGTTTGCGGCGCAGGTGATCGGC
Source organism: uncultured Acidobacteriota bacterium (assembly GCA_963711875.1). Lineage (GTDB taxonomy): Bacteria > Acidobacteriota > Terriglobia > Acidiferrales > UBA7541 > Palsa-295. Next base: position 261,843 of record CAVQFW010000006.1, on the reverse strand, counting down.
GTCGAGCGGGAGCTGAAGCTCGATCGGGGAAAGCTGAATGTGAACGGCGGCGCGATTGCGATCGGGCATCCGCTGGCTGCTACCGGGATTAGGCTGGCGGTGACGCTGGCGCGCGAATTGGAGCGTTCGGAGAAACGTTACGGCGTCGCGTCTGCGTGCATCGGCGGCGGACAGGGCATCGCGATGCTGCTTGAGAATCCGCGCTGAGTCAATTTCGACGCGACGAGCCGAGAGCGCGACAAAATCTAGTGGCCGCGGTAGATCTCGAACGGCGCCCAATAGAAGGGCTTTTGGTAGACGGTGCCGGAGTGAAGCAGCTTTAGCTTGGCGTGGTGCAAGGCAGCGTCGGGCGGCGATCCTTTTTTGATTTCGGCGTAGAGATCGTCCATTAACTCGGGCGTGGAATTGTCATTAACCTCCCAAAGTGCAGCGATTACACCGTGAGCGCCTGCGCGCAAGAATGCCCACGTGAGTCCGACGAGTCCTTCGCCCGAGTACGTACGCTCGCCCGCGCCATGACACGCCGAAATCGTGACGAGATCGGCGCGCAGCGGCTGCGCCACAATATCGCGCGCGTAGAGTTTGTATGAATCTCCCTGGCGCGTGAGGATCACGGCCGAATCGAGAGGGCTCGTCCGGCTGGCCGTGCCGTGCGCGACGAAATGGATGAAAGAATACTGTGCCGGCCGGCTGCCAAGATATGCCGCAGCGGTGGCTTGCTGTCGCGCGAGCACGGTGCGATCCGGCGCCGCAAAATATCGTTCCACATCTCCCATTTCGGCGGCCGCTTGCGGCAAGTCGGGAAACTCCGCGCCCGGCGAGACCGGATCGCCAATCAGCAGTAGCTTCTTCAGTTTCTGAGGTTGCTCCCCCGCTGAAGCAGCCAGCAGAACCAGCGAATTCGCATTCGCGACAACCGCATCCTCGATCCAGTAATGCAGCCGGTCGCCTGGAACCAGCAGCGTCTCAAAGTTCAAGTCGTAGAGTCCTGCGTCGGGCAGGATTACCACGCGCGAACCAGATGGAACCAGCTTCTGCGCCGGCGCAACCAGCAACTCGTACAGTTTGATTCCTTGCGCGTTCGACGTTTCGAGCACGTCGCGCGGGCCGAGCAGAGCTGCCCGGTACGCTTTGATAAGCGGCTCAATTTCAGAGGCGGGGGGAAGGGTAAGAAGCGACGTACCAGTTCCCGTGACTGCCCATAGATAGGAGTGCTGGGCACCGAGCCAGTAGAACAAGAGCGTCGCCCCGAAACGCTGCGCAACCGAGCGCGGATGAAAATTCGGAAGCGGAAACGAAATTTTCGAGCTGAGCCCCAGGCCCTCGGCCAGCGTTTGCGCCCGGCTCACTTCAGCCACTTCCAGCGCGTCCTCAGGGCGGCCCAGCGAAATTAGAAATTCGATGTAATCGTTGTAAAACAAAATCGCGTTCGAAAGGAACGAGAGCCTCAGTTCCTCGCTTTGCACCGCACGGCGCGCATTCGCGAATGTATTGATGGCTTGCCGAAATTGCCGGTCGGCGTTCGCGTGCTTCCCCTCCGAGGCATACACTTTTGCGAGACGGGCCTGCGCTTCCCAGCGAAGTGAAGTGGGGGCTTCGTCGTCGCGAATCACGGATTCGAATACTTCCTCAGCTTCGGCGTATCTTTGTTTCATCGCGTCAATGCGGCCCGTCACGAGAATCGACACGACGAGGTCTGAATGAACGCGCACAAGCGGAGGAACCTTGTCATTGTAGCTCTGGGCTGAGTCGAACTCTCCCCGCTCCAGCGCTACCAGCGCAAGATTGTCATAACATTTGGCCTTCGCGCCGTCATCGCCGAGCCGATTCGCAAGGTTAAGTGCCTGCTGATATGCTTTCTGGGCCGCATCATAGTTTCCCTGAGCCAAATAAACGTTTCCGATATTGATTTCCCAGTCCGCTTGCGCGCTCAGCGATCCGGCCTTGCCGGAGGCTTCATCCGCCTGTCGAAACAGCGCGAGTGCGTGGTCGTAATCGCCCATTTCGAGATAGCTCCAACCGGTGTTCCCGAGGATCACGGCCTTCGAACCCTCGGCGCCTATCGTTTGCGAGAGATCGAGCGCCGCGCGATTCCAATCAATTGATTCATCGTAGTGTTCCCGTTTCGTAGCGTTCATGCCCAAGTTGCCGAGAGCTGAAGCCTCAAGGAATGGATCGTTGATACTCCTGGCGATTCGCAGCGCCGTCAGATATTCCACTTGGGCGGCTGCCGGGTCGCCGCGAACGAATGCGAGCGTTCCCTTTCGAAGCGCGACCTGCCCCAATAATTCAGGGCAGCCTGACTTGGCGAGGGACTCCGCTTCCGTAAGAAGATTCATGGAGTCGGCGTAACGTTCAAGATAGGAATCGGCGGCTCCCTGCGTCATTTTCCGCCAGACTGAAATGTCGCAGGTCGCGAACTGGCTCGGAATGGGTGCTTCCAGAAGCGCCAGGGCTTCGCTGTTCATTCCCTGGCGCCACAAAATTTCAGCTTCTAACACTCGAAAGCGGGACGGCCACTCGGTATTCGGTGGGAGCTCTTTCCAGCGAATCGCATCAACGTTTGAACGCGATCCACTGAGATCGCCGCGTTTCAGCTTCGCCCATGCATCGTTGTAGGTACTTCGAGGATCCGGAGCTGTCTTACGCTTGCAGCCGGCTACCAGCAAAGCCAGTCCGAATGTAAGGCCGCATACTAAGGCAACGGATGTCCATTGCCGGCGCCTTGCGAGACCATCATCGTCCCGACGACGGGGCAGCCGAGTTCGACGCGGAGCATCGTCACCGTGCGCTTGCCGTATTGCGCCAAGACCTCGCCGATGTACACCCTCCCGAATTCCGGAATTTCGAAGGCGTGTCCCACTGGCTTTATTCCGGCACAATCGATCTTCAATTCCTTCACCAGCGAGCACAAAAACACTCCCCGCGGATCGACTGGTACCTTTGGCTCCATCGTAACAAAGGGATCCGAAGCCATTTTGCGGAATCCGGCGCTGGCGTCAAACTCTTTTTTCAGGCTGTCGAACGTGGTGTTGCGCTGAAACACATCGCAGTCGAACTCGATGTGAACGCGGGATCCGGCGATTTTCAGATTTTCGATGTGGCTGCCGAGCAAGGTGATGCGGGGCTCTGGCTCGTCCAGTTTGTGGCTGGAAGCGAGGCGCGCGACCACCCGATCGGCGGTCACGACATCCAGAATGTTCAGTTTCTCCACCGTCGCCGTGACGAGCGTCGTGTATGTACCGTGGCTGCTTTTGCTGCCCGCTACATACGTGTGCCCGGCCGAAAACGAAACGTACTCCTGGAACCGAAAATTTTCGACCCGCGCATGTCCTACTCCGCCGGCGGTCGGAAGCGACATTCCGGCTTGCACTTCGATTTGGTGATCGAAAGGTTGGGTGATGTGTCCGCTCAGCGCGTGACCGTGGCCGTTGAAGATATAGGTCCTTTGAACGGTTTCGTTCAGCATCGGAGTCGTCTCCTCAATAAGCGGAAGCCGCTATTTTGTGTATACGAGAGAGAATGGATAACTTACGAGGCCTATCTTATCCGCATCGGCCTTTGCAGGCGAGCCTATTCCTCGCACGACAAGCACGTGCCTACCCGATGCCAAGCGCCCGGCGGGAACCAAAAGCTGGACGGTTTGCTTCGCTTCTTGCGCGGATACATTTAATGACAGTTCCGGCGCCCCGGATTCGTTCTGAAATTCGCAGACGAACGATGCAAACTGGCTCTGCGGCGGGATATCAATAAACAGGCTGAAAGGTTTGCCGGCCGGCACAGAAATTGTGAGCGGAGACGCGCCCCGCGAATTCTGTGCGATCAGCGAGAATGAAGGCAGCGTTTGAGCCGTTTCCGATTGCGATGCGATCGTTCGCAGATGCGGAATCGTCACTGCATTCTGATATCCAGCAACGATCAACAGAAGAGCGAGCGCGGGGACGACGAAAGCCGGCCGCAGCACAGCGTTCCACCAACCGCCAGAGCGAATTCTCCCGGGTCGCGCTGCCGGTTCAGAGGAAGTTCCGGCAAGCGGCTCGGTACGCCAAACATCTCGCGCGTTAGCGACGAACACCGCTCCGGCGGAAATATCCTGCGCGCACTCCGCACATCCAAAATAATGGTCCTCATACTGGTCGCGCAGCTCGGCGCTCAGTTCTCCCAGGAGGTATTTCTCGGCAGCTTTCAGCCGCACGGCTTCAGAATGGTTCATAGTTTTCATCCTCCCAGTAGTGAGTTGGGAGCGTAAATCGTTTCATCCGTGGCCAGAATGCCCCAGGCCGACCGGTCCGGGCGGCCCGGCTTGCTCGTACAGGGTGCGAAAACTCTGCTTGGCCCGGTGCAGCAGAACCCGCAAATAATCCCGGTCAACTCCGAAGTCCTGGCAAATCTCGTCCTTATCTTTATCCTCGAAGAACATTGCGCGGAGCAAACGCCGCTCTTTCTCGGAAAGCTTTGAAAGCGTTAGCTTTACCTGCTCCTGGGTCTGCTTTGCCACCAGCATTCCGTCGAGATCGATGCTCTCATCGGGAGGGTCAAGCGGAGTATCGTCACTTGAGACGGAGCGCGCGGACGAGCGGTAATACTCCTGTAAAACATTGTTACATATGGAGTTAACAAACGAACCGAGGCCCTCTGCGGAGCGAATCGTCCCCGGGGCCTGAACGGCCTTGAGCACGCGCACAAACGTCTCCTGGCGTATGTCTTCTACGGCTTGGGAGGAACGTAGGCGTGACCGCAGCTTGATCAGCAGGAGGCGGCTGAAATAGGTGACAAAGTGCTGCTCCGTCGGGAAGTCCCTGTCCCGGAGCCGTTTAAGATAGGCCTCGTCAAACGAGAAGAATTCCACATGCCCCTCATGAGGGCACGAAGTATATCCCCCTATGAAATCAAGCGCAATGAGGCTGAGCCGTCCTAGGACTGGAGCGCCGAGCCGATTCGCTTCGCGTCCGCGGGTAGCTACGAAAAAAGTATTCCCGAATTGAAACGATTCGCGCTTTGAGCGCACTACTTCCGAGTAATGGTCAATTTTTTGGTGAAGCAATTTCAGGATCTCGGTCTGAAAGATGGCAACGCTCGAACTTCCCCAGCACCAGGCGCATCCCGGGGCGTCCCTACCCCGAACGAACCGGGATGCGCTTCCCCGCCATCGCGACGAGGACCCAAAGGGAGAGCGAGCGAAATGAGCAGAGCGATAGATACCGAAGCCGCAAGAATCGAAGACGTGGTTTGCAATTCTAACCTCTGGGAAGCGAGAACCGCTTTGACGCCAAACGGAAATCTGGGATTTCGAACGTTGAATGCGCGCTCGGTGGAATTCATCGCTCAGCCCGGCAAAATCGGCGATTTGCGAAGTTGCGCCCAGGGCGAACTGATGGAGCATTTGAAAAAGCAACGAGGCTTCGCGGGGGCGATCGTGCTGAGCTCCCATAAGGAACCGCGGCTAATTCTGGTGATGAGTCTGTGGAGATCGGAGAAGGACGCATCCGGAAACCGCTGGGAGAGCTCGGCGGCAGTTCTGAAGATGATCGCCCCGTTGATTGACGTGTGCACGAGGGTTCACACATACGAAGCTGCACTTCCGAACTTGCAGGATTCGCTGCTGCCGGCATTGACGGCGCCGGTTTGCTGATGACAATGCAAATCGCTGAACGGCAACGCACAGAAAAACCAACGCGCGAGCTATTCGTAGCCGAAAAATACAGGGGTATGAGGGCCATGACAGACGATTCCGTGGAACCTGTGAAATCAGGGGAAGAAAACTATCCATCGTCGAAGAAGTGGATTCGATGCGACACGCCGAATTGCGTAAATGCGGCGGCCGGACTGCTCGCCTTGCGTTTTTTTTGCATCAGCCATTTCATCACGCACTGTTACGAGAAGCTCGAACGGTGCAATGCGAATCCGCTGCAGGATTCGGACGTTGTCACGTCGGTCGCCATCGATCGCTTTCTGCAGCAGTGCGTGGCGCAGGCCGGAGAATTGGTGCGACCTGTCCGGGGCTTCGACAATCTCGATCGCGCCCGGCTTTTCGATATCTTCTTGTGGGCATCGGATCTTGTAGCCAGGCGGAGCATTTTCAAAATCGAAAATTCGGCCGCCGCGAGTGGGAATCCAGATTCCAACGAGATTTCTTCCCTACTGGAGTCGAAGAAAGCTGGGGCGGACTGAGGTGCGCGAGGCGCGGCTGTTCAGGAACGCTCCCGCGCAACGGTCGCGTGGAAACAATCGTCTCGCTTGAGTCAGAGTTTTTTTAACCGCTGGATAGCCGGTTCGAGCGACTGCCGGCTGCGAAAGAAATCCTTCCACGGATCAGCGCGTCTGGCACGTGCTGCAAAATTCCCGATGTTGAAATCGGAGGGCACAAGCCCCGGCTTTGCCTCGGACCATGCGAGCGGCGTCGAGACCGGCGCTTTCGGCTTCCGTCGCACCGAATAAGGCGTCACGACCGTCTGGCCAAAGCCATTTCGAAACGGATCCAGGTAGACGCGTCCTTTTCGAGCCGCAATGGAATGCTCGACGGTTAACTCCTTCGGATGAGCTGCGGCTACTCGCGCAACGAACTCCTGCGCGAACGTCAGCACGTCGCTCACATCCGGCCCCACGCGAATCGGCACGAAGACGTGCATGCCGCGACTTCCCGAGGTCTTCGGAAATGAGTCGAGTTTCAGCGCGTCAAGTGCTTCCCTGACGTAGAGCCCTGCCTTCGCTGCGTCCGCAAATTTCCCCGATTCGGGATCGAGATCGAAGCACACCCAGTCGGGCTGGCGCGGTGAGCTCGCGCGGCCACCCATCGCGTGAACCGCAATGCAGCCGAGATTGACGAGCGCGAGTTGAGTCTCGAGCGCGCCGCCAACTACATAGTTTGTGAAGGGGCGGCTCCCTCCTTCGTTCTTGATTCGTTCCGTCGGCGTACCGGCCGGCATGCCTTTGGGCAACTCTTTTTGATAGAAACATTCGCCGGCCATTCCGTCCGGGCAGCGCTCGAGCGTCAGGATACGATCTTTTACGTAAGGCGCGAGCTTCGGGAAGATCGCGAGGTAAAATTCCGCCAGATCGCTTTTCGTGTACCCTTCGGCCGGCCAGAAAACTTTGTCCGGATTCGAAATGTTCACCGGAAACTTCTTCGCGCTTGCTGATTTCGCTTGGGCCTTCTTCATTTTTGCGGCTCCGGCAGCTGAACTTCCTTGGGCTTCTTGTCATCGCGCAATCCCAGAAAAACGGGCTGGCGCAGTTTCATTTCTGCCGTCCACTCCTGAAACGAGATTTGCGCCACCAGTTTTGGCTCGAGATATGTGACGCCTTTCTCGCGCAGGAGTTCCACGAACCGCGACCGTTGGGACACGAGCGATCGAAATGTTTTATAGAGCGATGCAAGCGCGCTTTCGTCGAACCCGGTGCCCACTTTCCCGACGTAGTGCAATTGTCCGGCCTGATACGCCCCCAGCAGCAGCGCACCAAAATATTTTCGCGCGCCTTCGGGTTTCGTGATTCCTCCGATCACGAATTCATCTTCCTGATGGACCTTGACCTTCAGCCAGGCATTCGAGCGCTTTTCGACATAAGGCGAGGCGAGATCCTTTGCGACGAGGCCCTCGAAACCTCGCCGCTTCGCTTCCTCGAAAGCTTCGAGACCATTCTTTGCGAGGCGACGCGAAGGAATCAGCGTGCTATTCGTACCCAGCGATTTCTCCATTTCGACGCGCCGAATCGAAAGCGGCTCCCGGCGCAAATCTTTTCCCGCGCGGTAGAGGCAATCGAAAACGGCGTACGCAGCGTGGCCCTTTCCCTTCTGCAGCAATTGGAATCGCGACACTTTTTTCCGATCGAACACTACGACTTCGCCATCTAGCAAAAGGGTGGCGGGCTTGAGCGCGCGGACTGCATCGGCAATTCCGGGAAATCCGCTGGTTCGATCGATTTCGTTTCTTGAGACCAACCGCACGCGGCTGCCTTCTTTGTAAGCGAGGATTCGAATGCCATCGTATTTTTCCTCGTAGACCCAGCCGGGCTTGTGGAACGGCGCGCGGACGAGCGTCGCGAGCATGGGTTGAACGCGAAATGGAATTCGGTCGCTCACGCGGTGGAATGGCTCCTTGGGATCGTCGCTTACTCGGGAATCTACGCTCTGCGCTTCCGCGGACTTTTCGCCGCGGGCGCCGGCTTCGCTCGCTTGGAAGTTTTCTTGGGTGCGGATTTGCCGGCGGGATCGCCGGTGGCGGCGAGTTCCACGTCGCCTCCACCATCGCGCGCAATATCCGCGAGAAGCCGATTGCTGAGCGCCGACTTCGGTTCCGCTACCGTCAAGTCTTTCGAAGACGCGTACTTATCGCGGTGTTTAATCAGCAGCCACGAAGGCTTGCTGCTCCCTCCGAAACCGTACGTGCGCACCAGGACCCAAGAGCCATGCAATTTCTTGCCGTGGAGCGTGAACTTCAGGTCGCCCTTCTTGAGCGCCGCTTCAGGATCGGGCTGCTCCGGCTCCCACGTTCCTTTGTCCCAAACCATTACCGTTCCGCCGCCGTATTCGCCCTCCGGTATCACGCCTTCAAAATTCGCGTAGTCGATGGGATGATCCTCCACCTGCATCGCAAGGCGCTTCACGGAAGGATCGGGCGACGGGCCCTTCGGCACCGCCCACGAGAGCAGAGTTCCGTTCCACTCCAGTCTGAAATCGTAGTGCAGCCGCGATGCGCGGTGCTTTTGCACTACGAAGATGCGCGGCGCATCTTTGCGATTTTCTGCTGCGGTTTTTCCCGCCGGCTCGGGCGTCACTGCGAACCGCCGCTTCTCGCGATATTCTTTTAGTGTCATGGGCTGTCAATCCTGTGGGACGAAGTGTACGAGGTGCACAACGTGTGCGGGCCTCGTGTGCGAGCCTGGCAAACAAGTGGCCGAACAATTTTTGGCACCGTTGGCTGAATCAAGTCAATCATAATTTGGCTGCTACAGGGAATCGCGCGCGTTTCTACAGGAAGGTACGCGACGTTTAGCCGATTCGTGCACCGTTGCGCACAGAAGTTCTTTTCATCCACTCGAAAACAGGCAATCCCGCGAGCACTACCGCACTGCCCAGCAACGCCTCGCGCGGGCTGTGGACGACGAGCAATGCGAGCATGACGACAGTCAAGAGCAAGAACCCGAACGGAGTCACCGGATACCCTGGCGTCGCCATCGCTCCCTCGAGCGGCTGTTGCCGCCGCCTCAGAACGAATAAACCTGCTACCGCGAGCCCGATAAATGCCACCGCGACAAAAATAAAATACGAGACGATTTGCTGAAAACTCCCCGCCACCACCAGCACCGTTGCCAGAATTCCCTGGATCGCAACCGCGCGCGCCGGGGTGCCGAATCGCGGATGCGTCTCCGCCACGGCGGCGATGAACAAGCCGTCCTTCGCCATCGCATAGTAGACGCGAGGTGACGACATGATCACCGCCGCCAAGCTTCCCAGCACACACATCACAACAATCGCCGAAAACACGATCCCGCCTGCCGGCCCGAATAACACTGCGCCGGCCATTGCGACGAATGCTCCGTCTGACGTGACCTTCTCGAACGGAATCAGATACCAGAATATTCCGCTCACCAGAATATATACGGCAGTCACCGACACAACGCCGAGCGCCAATGCGCGCGGCAGCGTCTTAGTGGGATCGCGGACCTCGCCGGCGATTTTGGTAGCGTCCCACCACCCGCCGAACGAAAAAAATGCCGACACAATTGCAATGCCAAGCGCCGGCGCCAGTGGCAGAGCCCCTTGCCGCTGCGCAACAAACGGCACAAAATTCGACCACGCGCCGAGCCGGAACGCGATCGCCCAAATCACGAGCGTCCCGAGCACTGCAAATTTCAGCCACGTCAACCAGCGCAAAAAGCCCGCGCTCATCCTCGTGCTCACCATGTTCAAAACACAAAGTGACCAAATCGCCGCGATCGCCGCGGTTTTTATTTGCGCCGGCGACCAATGAAAAATGTAGGCTGCATATCCCGCGAGCCCGGTTCCGAACGCCGCCGTCAGCCCCGGCTCCATCACCAGCAAGCTCATCCATCCGTAGAGAAACGCGATCCGCGCGCCGAAGCACTCCCACAAAAATATATATGTCCCGCCCGCCCTCGGGAATCGCCCCGCGAGTTCTCCGTAGCACAACGCTCCGCTCAGAGTCATCGCGCCCACAGCCACCCAAACGATCAAGATCCACATCGGCGATCCGAGCGCTTTCGCCATCCCTGCCGGCGTAAGAAAAATTCCGACCGCGATCACTTCGCCAGCCACTGCCGCGGTCGCCGAGCCGAGTCCCAGGTCGCGCTTTAACCCCTGCGCGGGAGCGGCCGGTCCCGATTCGCGTGTCGTTGTTGCAACCAAAAAAACCTCCGCGGAATTCGGCGGCATAGTATCACCCGCACTCACGACGGACGCGCGGAATCATCGTGAAACCGCACGCCGCGCAAAGGCGTCTTCTAACGTGGTGGAGTTTTGAGAGAAGCTTTACAGCGATTCGGTAGCGAAATTCGCGGGAATTGCCGATAGCGAACTAGAGCGTTGCGAGCTATGATTTATTCACATCCATCATGCCTGCAACCAAGCGAATCTAACAGCAGAGCGGCAAACAAGCATATCGACGCACTCCGGAAAATTGCATGCTGATCCATCACGCCATCGAGCTCGCCAAACCCGCCACAGGATTCTTCCACTGGGTTCGCCACCTGGGCGGCCCGGGCTTGATCATCCTCGGCGTGATCGATGGCTCCGTGATTCCCGTTCCCGGCAGCATGGATGCGCTCACGATCATTCTTGCCGCCAAGCAACGGACACTCTGGCCATACTTCGCTTTGATGGCGACGATCGGCTCCGTCATGGGCGGTTACATCACCTACCACATCGCGCGCCGGCAGGGTAAGGCTTCCATGGAGCACAGAATTTCCCGCCGCCGAATAAACCAAGTCACAAAAGCATTTGAGAAGTGGGGCTTCGGCGCCGTCATGGTTCCCGCGCTTCTTCCGCCGCCATCTCCCATGGTTCCATTTCTAATCGCCGCCGGCGCCATGCAATATTCGCGCAACAAGTTTCTCATTGCGCTCACGATCGGTCGCGCCATTCGGTTCACGATCCTCGCCTGCCTGGGCGCATACTACGGCCGGCAGATCATCACTCTCGTCACCAGCCACTCCAAACCGATTCTCATCACGTTCATCGTCGTTTCCGTAGCCATCTCGCTGTACATCCTCTACCGTTACAAACGAAGTAAGTCTCGCCAAACGGCGTGATCCAACGCGCGCTCGGCACATGCGAGAGGCGCTCTCCTCGCCCGCCGATTATTGCTTTTCGAATTTCACTGGGGATAGACCGAAGAACTCACTGGCAGGCAAACTCAAAAACCCGAAGTATTTCGGGCGCCCTACAAACCCTTCCAAGCCACATACGCCGCGCCCATCAGAGGGCATTCCTCATTCAACACAATCACGACGGGAATCTGCTCCAAAAACTCCCCCATTTTTTCTTTGTCTCTCACTGCTGCGAGAAATCGCCCATCCGTCATCTTCGGCAATAGTTTTAGCGCAACTCCGCCGGTCACAAAAATCCCGCCTCGCGCCACTGCGCGCACCGCCAGATTCCCCGCTTCCGACCCGTAAATCTCGACCCACAGGTCGAGCGTCGCCTCGCACACCGGACACTCCCCGCAAAGGCCGCGCTGCGTGATTCCAGGTGCGGGATCCACCCCCGGCTCATCGAAATCATGCCGCATGGAAGGATTTAGAAATTCGTGCACGCGCTTGAATCCGCCACCCGACAAGATATTCTCCGCGCTCACGAATTCTCCGCGCTTCTTCAAGAACTTCCACAAGTCAGCCTGCTGATCCGTGTGCGGCGCGAAATCCGCATGGCCGCCTTCCGTCGCCATCGGCAAGTGTTGCTTGCCGTCCCAGAAAAGAATCGCTTCGCCGAGTCCCGTCCCCGCTGCGATCACCACGCGATTCGCTTCCGGAGCGGGCACGCCGGGATGGATCACCTCGAGGTCGGCCGGCTCCATCACGCTGAGTCCGAAGGCTGCCGCTTCCAAATCGTTCAACAAGCGCACCCGGCTCAGTGCTAAATGTCGCGCGATCTCCGCGCCATCCACAATCCAAGGAAAATTCGTCGCGTGCACCCGGTTTTCAACCACAGGCCCGGCGATCCCAAATGAAGCCCCGGTCACCTTCCCGCCCGTTTCGGCGAGAAAATCCGTCACCACAGCTTCGAGCCCGCTGAACGCCCCCGTTGCATATCGTTTGTGCGCGACCCGCTTGAGTTTTCCTCCGGTCGCGTCGAACAACCCGAGATTGGTTTTTGTTCCACCCAGGTCGCCGCCGAGAAGCATCGAGAATCCTCCGAATCAAATTTCTACGATCGATTGTTCACGAGTGCGGACGCCGGCTCTAGAGCTGACGCCAGCGGCGTCCATCCGTCACGGTCAAATCGTCCGAAGCCTTCGGCCCCTGGCTTCCGGCGGGATAATTCGGAAACGGCGGCGGAGCGCCGGTTCGCCACGTTTCGAGAATCGGATCCACCAGCGCCCATGCGGCTTCCACGCTGTCGGCGCGGTCAAACAGCGTCGCATCGCCCCGTATGCAATCATTAATCAATGTTGCGTACGCGTCGCGCGATCCGCCTCCAAACGCCTGCTTGTACCGGAAATCCATCGTCACCGGACGTATCTGCATGTGTCCGCCCGGCGCCTTTGCTCCGAACGAAAGAGAAATCCCTTCGTCCGGTTGAATATTCAGCACGAGCGAGTTGGCATCTACGCTCTCGCCCTGAAACACCATGTGCGGCGCCTTCTTGAATCCGATCGCTACTTCCGTGCCCGGCCGCGCCAGCCGCTTCCCCGTTCGCAAATAGAACGGCACGCCGCTCCATCGCCAGTTATCGACGTGCAACTTCAGGGCGACGAAAGTCTCCGTCGCAGAATCCGGTTTGACGCCCGGCTCCTGCCGGTACCCGGCTACCGATTTTCCGCCTACGGTGCCCGGCCCATATTGTCCACGCACGACTGATTTCCAAATCGATTCCGCCGTAAACGGTCGAATCGACTGCAGCACTTTGATCTTTTCGTTGCGCACCGCCGTTGCGTCAAACGTTGCCGGCGCTTCCATCGCCACGAGCGACGTCAATTGCAGGACATGGCTCTGAATCATGTCCCGCAGCGCACCGGTATTCTCGTAAAATCCGCCGCGGCGTTCCACACCCAGCGATTCCGCCGCCGTAATCTGCACGTGATCGATATAGTTCCGATTCCATAGCGGCTCAAAAATTCCGTTGCCGAACCGGAACACCAACATGTTCTGCACCGTTTCTTTGCCGAGGTAATGATCGATCCGGTACACCTGCGACTCGTTGAAAACGTTCAGCACCTTCGCATTCAAATCGCATGCCGACGCCTTGTCGTGCCCAAACGGCTTCTCGATAATCACGCGGGTCCACGATTTGTCGCTCATCGGCTTCGCGAGGCCCGCTTTTCCGATCTGCTCGATGATCTTCAAGTAGACATCGGGCGGAGTCGCCAAATAGAAGAGCCGGTTCCCGTGCAAATTCGCGTCGCGATCGATTTCTGTCAGCCGCTGCGCGAGTCGCTGGTAGGCAGCCGGATCGTCATAATCGCCGCTGAAATAACTCAAGTGCTTCACAAATTCTTCGAGGTTGGCATCGCCGACTCCGGCTTTCGGCAAGAATTCGCTCGCCCGGCTTCGAAAATCGTCGTCGCTCATTTCCGTGCGCGCAAATCCGAGCAAGCGAAACCGAGGCGCGAGGCACGCGTGCACCGCCAAATCGTACAGTGCGGGCAGAAGTTTCCGCCGCGCCAGGTCGCCTGATGCACCGAACATCACGATCGTACAAGGATCGTTCGGAACCTCGCAGTAATAGGCATCCATCTGGGGCGCTTCTACTGTGTTCGTCGCGGGGGTATTCATCGGTCGTCTCCGGTAGTCCTTCCAGCGTCGCGATGCGAGTCTATCTTTCTCTCAAAATGGAGCCGATACCGCAAGGGCAATCCCATTCGCATCGGATGCTCCATGTTCGCATCTCGCTTCCATCGGCCGCGAACTGGAATTCCCGGAGTGAATGAAGTATCTTGGGAATGCATCATTCACATCAAGGTTCGGGAGGGATTCATGGCCGACGAAAAATGTGCAGACAACACGCCCCCGGCCGTTCCTTCGCAGCCCGCAGGTCAAACCGCCCGTATGGTCAAATGCGTGAAATTCGGACGCGAGCTCCCCGGGCTCGATCGGGTTCCCTGGAAGGGTGAAATCGGCAAGCGCGTTTACGAAAATGTCTCAAAAGACGCATGGAAACTCTGGCTCGAGCATTCCAAGATGATCATGAACGAGTACCGCCTGAATCCTCTCGATCCCAACTCCCAAAAAATCATGGAAGAACAACTCGAGCAGTTTTTCTTCGGCGAAGGCGCCAAACTCCCCGAAGGCTACGTCGCGCCAAAAGCCAAAGGCTGAGCGCGGCCCGGTTTTTCCTATCGCCGGTCTCCAGCCGCCTCTTTTATCTAGCCCCTAGATTCCCATTTGCCGCGTCACGGGATGCTCCACCGGCAATCGCGGCGAGAATCGAAACCGCAATTTCGAGTGCGCTTCGCGCAATGCAGCTTCCACACGCGCTGCAGAATCCGCCCGCGCAAAGATAAATCCCAAATAGCTTGCTCCCTCCGGCCAAGACGCCACGTAATCCCGCAATCGCGCTGTAATTCGAATTTCCGTCACGCTCGCGATTTTCTCGGCATCCTCCATCCCCTCTACGCCCTCAAAAATTCCGCTGCGCGGTACTGGAATCATCATCACGCCCGAACCCGCATCTTCCCGCTCGAGCGCGCTCCCTTCGAGCCGCAGCGCATGACGCAGTAACAACTCTTCGAGCGAGATCCGCTCGACGCCGAATCGCAGCGCCCGCGAACACAAGCCGCCGATTGGACGCGGCGCCACTTCCAGCACCCACGGTCCTTCTTCATTCACCCGAAATTCCGCGTGCACCGGTCCGGTGGTCAATCCCAGCGCTGCGATCGCACGCGCCGCGCACTCCCGAATCGCTGCCTGCGTCTCGTCCGGCAAACGCGACGGCGTGACGTAAATCGTCTCCTCGAAATACGGGCCTTCGAGCGCATCCGGCTTATCGAAAATTGCCAATACGCGCAGCCGTCCGAGATCGATCAGCCCCTCCACGGCCACTTCCCGCCCGGGAACATAGCTCTCGACCAAAAGACGATCCGTTCCCGGCTCGCGCAGCACTTGAATTTCCGGCGATTCGAGCAGCATGCGAATTCGGTTCACCGCGCCCGCAAATTCTGCCGCATCGTTCGCGCGAATCACGCCTTGGCTGGCGGCAAGGGAGAGCGGCTTCACCACGCACGGAAATTTCACACGCCGCAGCACGCCGCTCAAATCTTCCCCGGCTGAAAACGCGAAAAAATCCGGCACGCGAATGCCGGCCGCGCGCAACGTTTCTCTCTGCCGCAATTTGCTCCGGCAAATTTCCGCTGCTTCCGGCGAATTCCCGGCTACGCCCAAATCCTGCGCCGCATACGCCGCCGCCGGAGTAGGCCGGTCGCCGAGCGCAATCACGGCTGCCACCGGTTCTCTCGCCGACGAATCGTCTCCCGCTGAATTCCGGCCTAGCGATTCCACGATTTCGCGCGCCGCCTCGCGCGGTTTTTCGAAGTGTAGCGCCAGCGCATCGTCGCCCCACGGATTCTCCAGTTGATGACACCGATCCGTTCCAAACACCACGCTCACGCCCAATTTCTCCGCGGCCTCCGCGAATCCGCGCGTCTGGTACCCCAGCTTGCTCGCCAGGATCAGCACGCGCCTCGATCCTCGATGGTCGCCCGTTTCCGGTTTATCTGCGTTCATCAGCGCTCACTGTGGTTTCGATCGCATTAAACGAAGGTGTCCGCCTGCCGCAACTTCTTTCTCGCCTCTACGATGGGAACCAACTGGTCCCCGGAAGGTTCCGCTCAACAATACCAAGGCTCATTCAAATACGGGATCGCGGCTCGCGCCACAAGTGCGGGCAAAGCGCTGCGCGTGATTGCTCCGCCTGCCGCCGAAAACGCCGCGTCCTCCACCCGCTCAAAAATTCGCGCGCGCTCGCGTCCCACTTTTTCTCCCAAGTGAACGATCGCCTGCACCTCGTCGCACAAACGATCCACTCGCGGATCGGCGTTCTTCCATGGATACACGAGCGCCGCTTCGTCAAACGGCTCGGCGCCGCGGCGGAGCTCTTCGAGTTCGAGCAGCCGGGACCCGGCCGGAATCAGCAACCGAATCGCGAGCTGAATCGGCGCCACACTTTCGACCAGTTCCTGCTCCCGCAACACTTCGAGCAATTCGCAATATCCTTCGAGCGCGGTCCAGGGAGTAAACGGCACAAACGTCGGTTGAAGCGTCAGGCCCGCTTCGCGAAACAATTCCACCACTCGCAGAAAGTCCGCCCGCGTGTGATTTTTTTCGAACTTTTGAAGCACGGCGTCGTCCACGCTCTCAACCGCGGTCGTCACAAACAAGCAGCCTGTCGCGCGCAACTTCGCGACGCAATCCCTGTGCTTCAAGAGATGCTCCACCTTGATCGTCGCGTCGTACGTCAGCTCCGGAAATTCGCGGTGCAGCGATTCAACGAGCGGAATCGCGTGCCCCACCCCGTTGAAAAAATCCGGATCGCCGAACGTGATGTGTTGCGCTCCCGCTCGAACCTGCTGCCGGATATCCGCGAGCACGGCGTCGCGATCCACGATGCGAAAGACGCCCTTATAAACCGGAACGATCGGACAATGCCGGCAAAGATGCTTGCACCCGCGGCTCGCTTCCGTGTAGCCAACCGTCCGCGTCTCACCCCCGGGCATAACCAGTCGCGCATATTTCTCGAGCCCGACCATCCCGCTGCGATCGGGCGTCAGAAATTTCTGCCGCTCGAGTGAAATCACCGGCTCCCGCTGTTCCGTCTTCGCCGCCGCTCCGCCTTTCGCGCCGGGATTTTTCGCGCGCAGCCGCTCCGCCAGCGAACGCAGTCCCTCCTCAAACTCGCCGCCCAGAATTGTCTCGACGCCGAGTGCTCGCAGATACGTCTCATTCACCGGCGCGTACAAACCGTAAAAGCACAAATGTGCCCGAGCGTTCAGCGCTCGAATCGCGGGCAAGAGCGCCACCGCCAGCCGCGTCGCCGTATGCATCGGCACGTAGAACCCAATTAATTCCGCGGCGCGCACAGATGCTTCGTCCAGCATTTCGCGGGACAAATCCACACACGTCACCGCCGCCCCGCCTGAGCGGAGCCAAGCCGCCGGCGACGCCAACCCGAAGGGCTGCCGGCCTAACTCGTAAGTGGAAATAAGCAATATGTTCATCGTGTCGCGTGTCTCAGGCGCCTTCGCTATCTCCCGCGCCACAACATCTTCACCGCCTTGTTCCTTGCCACGTTCCCCGCCATGTCCCCCGTCAAATCAATGATGAAATTATGTCACGCTTTCCCCAACTCCCGGCACGGTAGCCGCTGCGAGCGGCTCACCTCCTGGTCGGCATTCCGTATTCGAAACTCACGGCAATTCACGATTCCCGAGTGCTTCGCGCCGGGCCTGCGTTACAATATTCTGTTACCGACAGAGGAGACTTCAACCAAGCATGAGCCCAGGGCACAAAAATTCTTTCGCTACCCGCGCCGCACTCAAAGTAGGCAGCGACTCTTTCGAGATCTATCGCCTCGACGCGCTCGAGCGCTCCGGCGTGGGCAAATCGTCTCGCCTGCCGTTCTCGCTCAAAGTGCTTCTCGAAAATCTACTCCGCCACGAAGACGATCGCTTCGTCCATGCGGATGATATTCGCGCCCTTGCTACCTGGGATCCCACCAGTGCCGCCGGCGCCTCCGAAAAAGAGATTTCCTTCATGCCCGCGCGTGTGCTGCTCCAGGATTTCACCGGCGTACCTGCGGTTGTCGACCTTGCGGCGATGCGTGACGCGATGCGCCACCTCGGCGGCGATCCGAAAAAAATTAATCCGCTGCTTCCCGCCGAACTCGTGATTGACCACTCCGTGCAAGTGGACAAATTCGGCGCTGCAGACGCTTTTCTATTCAACGCTGATCTCGAAATGAAGCGCAATATCGAGCGCTACGGATTTCTGCGCTGGGGTCAGAAAGGTTTTCAGAATTTCAAAGTGGTTCCGCCCGACACGGGCATCTGCCACCAGGTGAATCTCGAATATCTCGCGCGCGTCGTTTTCAAAAAACAGGAAAACGGCGACTGGTATGCTTTCCCCGACACGCTCGTCGGCACCGATTCGCACACGACGATGGTCAACGGCCTCGGCGTTTTCGGCTGGGGAGTGGGCGGCATCGAAGCCGAAGCCGCTATGCTCGGCCAGCCGCTCTCGATGCTGATTCCAGCCGTCGTCGGCTTCAAACTGCACGGCCGCTTGCCTGAAGGCGCCACGGCCACCGACCTCGTCCTTACTGTCACCGCAATTCTGCGCAAAAAAGGCGTCGTCGGAAAATTCGTTGAGTTCTACGGCACCGGCCTTTCGAGCCTCACGCTTCCCGATCGCGCCACGATCGCCAACATGGCGCCTGAATACGGCGCGACGATGGGCTTTTTCCCAGTTGATTCCGAAACTCTCGCTTATCTGCGCTTCACGAGCCGCGGCGAAGAGCAGGTCCGCCTCGTCGAGGCTTACACGAAAGAACAGGGCCTCTTCCGCACCGATCAGACGCCCGATCCGATCTTCTCCGAGCGCCTCGAGCTCGATCTCGCCTCGGTCGTCCCCACGATGGCCGGACCGAAGCGCCCGCAAGACAGCGTTCCGCTCACGCAGGCAAAGACATCGTTCGTAAAATCGCTCGCCGGCGCCGCGCCGAAGCACGTTAGCGTGAGAAATAACGGCGACAGATTTGAGCTCGCCGACGGCTCCGTCGTCATCGCCGCCATCACAAGCTGTACGAACACTT
Source organism: uncultured Acidobacteriota bacterium (assembly GCA_963711875.1). GTDB lineage: Bacteria > Acidobacteriota > Terriglobia > Acidiferrales > UBA7541 > Palsa-295. Next base: position 242,864 of record CAVQFW010000006.1, on the reverse strand, counting down.
CGAACCCTTCGCTCATGCTCGGCGCTGGACTTCTCGCAAAAAAGGCCGTCGAGCGCGGGCTCACGTCCAAGCCCTGGGTGAAGACAAGTTTCGCGCCAGGATCGAAAGTCGTCACCGACTACCTCGAAAAAGCCGGCCTCTGGCCTTATCTCGAAACGTTGCGCTTCCATCTCGTCGGTTACGGCTGCACCACCTGCATCGGCAATAGCGGACCCCTTCCTGACTCAATCGCCGCGGCGATCAAGGACAATAATCTCGTCGCCGTCTCCGTTCTCAGCGGCAATCGCAACTTCGAAGGCCGCATCAACGCTCTTTGCCGCGCGAATTATCTCGCTTCACCGCCGCTCGTCGTCGCCTACGCTCTCGCGGGCAGCATGGACATTGATATCGTCAACGAGCCGCTCGGCAACGACAAATCCGGTAAACCTGTCTACTTGCGCGAAATTTGGCCCACGCCGCAGGAAGTGGAAAACACGATGCGCTCGTCGGTGACGAGCGAGATGTTCCGCAAAGAATACGCGGACGTCTTTACCGGCGACGCACATTGGCGCGCCCTTCCGATTCCCGAGGGCGATCTCTACGCCTGGGATTCGAAGTCCACATACATCAAGAATCCGCCGTACTTCGAAGCCATGCCGAAAAAGCCTTCCGCGCTCGGCGACCTTCACGGCCTTCGCGCGCTCGCTGTTCTCGGCGACAGCGTCACTACCGATCATATCTCTCCGGCCGGCTCGATCCCCGCGGACTCCCCGGCCGGAAAATATTTGATCGCGAACGGCGTCCAGCCCATGGATTTCAATTCTTACGGCGCTCGCCGCGGCAATCACGAAGTGATGATGCGCGGGACATTCGCGAACATTCGCCTGAAGAATCTGCTCGCGCCCGGAACCGAAGGCGGCTGGACGATTCACCAGCCCAGCGGCGAAAAGATGAGCATCTACGACGCGGCAATGCGATACCGCGACGAAAAAGTGCCGCTCATCATCTTGGCGGGAAAAGAATATGGCTCAGGCTCCTCACGCGATTGGGCCGCCAAGGGAACGATTCTGCTGGGCGTGCGCGCCGTCGTCGCGGAAAGCTTCGAACGCATCCACCGCTCAAACCTCGTCGGCATGGGCGTGTTGCCGCTCGAATTTCTGCCCGGAGAAACCCCCAAAACCCTCGGCCTTACGGGCCTCGAACTTTTCGAGATTGACGGGCTCGCGCACAATTTCGAACCTCGAAAGAAAATGAAAGTTCGCGCACGGGACGCCGCCGGTAAAGAGAAACACTTCACCGCCATCGCCCGCGTGGACACCCCTTTCGAAGTCGCCTACTACCAGCACGGAGGCATCCTGCAGTACGTCCTCCGCCAGATGCTCTAGAACGCCTCTAAACGGGCATCGAACCGTCGAAAGTGCGGCGAAAGTGGCGCTTTCACTTCATACTTAATTCAACACTTGATTTAACCTATACACTTATTGTAAATAGTCCAAACGTCATGGTCACTTCCCAAACACAGGTGAACAATGGGCCTCGCAACCTCAGCCGTTCGTAGCAGCTGTGGCTTCGCAATTTCGGGTCGCTCGCTGCACAGCTTCGCTCAGACGATTCGCTGGCGCGTTCCAATGATTCTGCTGCTTTTCGCAATTTCTCCCGCCCTCCTCTCGGGCCAGACGATTGCGAAGCGCGCCATGATTACGCAGCCCGTCGAAGAAAAGAATCTGACCGTACTTCGCGGCAACAAGTATCCGCTCGCTCTGCCGAAGTATGACCAAGGCGCCGCCCCGGCAAGTCTGCCGATGCAGCGGATGCTCCTAGTCCTGAAGCGCAGCCCTGAACTCGAGACGGCGCTCGCCGCGCTGCTCGACCAGCAACAGGACAAAGCCTCGTCGAACTTTCACGCGTGGCTAACGCCCGAGCAATTCGGCCAGCAATTCGGCCCGGCCGACCAGGACATCCAGGCCGTCACGTCGTGGCTGCAGCTCCAAGGCTTCCAGGTTGCAAAAGTCTCGAATGGCCGCACGGTCATCGAATTCTCCGGCACCGCGGCTCAGGTGCAGTCTGCATTTCACACGGAGATTCACAAATACAGCGTCAACAATGCCGATCATTGGGCCAACGCAAGCGATCCTCAGATCCCCACCGCGCTCGTACCGGCCGTTGCCGGCGTGCTTACGTTGCACAACTTCCCGCGGCACGCGATGAACCACGTGGTTGGGACATTCAAGCGATCCAAAGATTCGAGCGCGCTCACGCCGGTGACCCCGCTATTCACGCTGCCGAATTATTTCCAAGGCCTCACCTATTTCGGTGTGGGCCCGTACGATTTCGCGACGATTTACAATGTCACGCCGCTGTGGACCGCGTCGCCCGCGATCGACGGTACCGGGCAGACGATTGCCGTCGTAGGCGAAACGGACGTTGATATTCAGGATCTGCGATCGTTTCGGAGCTTGTTTGGCCTGGCGCCGAAGGATCCCGTGTTCATTATCGACGGACCTGATCCCGGAGTTCAGGGAGACGAGATCGAAGCGGATCTGGATCTGGAGTGGTCCGGTGCGATCGCGCCAAACGCGACGATCAAATTTGTGGTTGCCGCGACAACCGACTCGACTCTCGGCGTGGACCTCTCCGCGCAGTACATCGTCGATCACAATCTCGCGCCGATCGTGAGTGAAAGTTACGGAATCTGCGAGGCCGCTCTCGGTACTGCCGGCAATCAATTTTTCAATCAGATGTGGCAGCAGGCTGCCGCACAGGGGATGTCCGTTTTTCTTTCCAGCGGTGACAGCGGTTCTGCTGGCTGCGACCGCAACGTTCCGGACCAGTTCGGCTTGCAAGTCAGCGGTTTCGCGTCAACTCCCTACACGGTGGCCGTGGGCGGCACTGATTTCGACGATCTTACGAATCCGACGACGTACTTCAATCCGACGAATGACGCGCATCAAGCCTCGGCCAAGTCATACATCCCGGAAACGACGTGGAACGATTCCTGCACGAATGCGGAGTGGTCAGTCGTGACAGGGAGTGTCGTTGCCGAGACGAATTGCAATGCTGCGAGCCTTTCGTTCGCAGTTGCCGCCACCGGCGGGAGCGGCGGGAAAAGCGTGTGCACCACAGGCGACGGGCAGGACGTCGTCAGTTGCTCCGGCGGATATCCCAAGCCTTCGTGGCAGACGGGTACAAACGTTCCGAACGACGGGAAGCGCGATATTCCGGACGTGTCGTTGCTCGCGAGCGACGGTTTCAATGGAAGCTTCTACGTGATGTGCGACAAGGACATTACGAATGGGAGCTATTGCGATCCGAATGATCCGAACGGAACTGTGATTGGGGTCGGTGGCACCTCGGCTTCTGCGCCGAGCTTCGCCGGGATCATGGCTTTGATTCTCCAAAAAACACAGGCTCGTCAAGGCAATCCGAATTACGTGCTGTATAAGCTCGCCGCACAGCAGGCCGCGACCGGATGCAATTCGAGCGTGACTCCGGCGAGTACTTGCGTGTTCTACGATGTGACCAAGGGCACGATCGCGATGCCTTGTTTTACGGGCAGCACTCCCGATTGCCTGACTAATATCCAATCAGACCAATTCGGCGTGCTGAAGGGATTCTCCACCACGGCCGGCTACGATCTCGCGACGGGACTCGGCACGGTGAATGCAACGAATCTCGTGAACGCATGGACCACCGCCGTCGCCGGCTCGAAGGGGAGCGCGACCACCCTTACGATGACGCCGTCGCCGGTCACGATTACCCACGGCGCAACCGCCACTGTGAACGTCACCGTCGCTCCGTCACCAGCCGGAGCGGGCACGCCCACCGGAGAAGTGGCGCTGATGACGAGTTCGGGCTTGGGCGTTGCGAGCTTCCTTCTCACCACCGGAACTGCTGCGGGAACCACGGGCGCTCTCCCTGGCGGGACATACACGGTGACGGCGCACTATCCCGGCGACGCTACGTTTGCAGCAAGCAATTCCACGCCGCCAATCCAGGTAACGGTTTCGCCCGAACCGAGCACAACAGCTGTGAAAATCCTCACCGCCGACGCAAATGGCAATCCAATTCCATTCACATCGGGGCCTTACGGCGACTTTGTATACGTCCGCGCGGACGTCACCGGCCAATCGGGCAATGGAATTGCGACTGGCACGGTGACGATGAAAGACAACGGCACCGCCATCGCGGGCAGTCCATTTGCCCTGAACGAAGGCGGTAACACGGCCACGCCCAACGGAATATTTACGTTCGCCGCCGGCCCGCATACGATTACCGCACTATACAGCGGAGATGCCAGCTTCGTCGCAGGGCCGGTAGCCTCGGCGAATTTCACGATCACGACAGCGCCGACAAAGACCACTGTGCCGCCGCTATCAAACGTCTATGTTTTTGGTAATTCCGTTGCGCTCTCTGCAACCGTCAGTGCAATTAGCTGCGGAAACCCAGCGACCGGAACCGTCACGTTCTTCTCGGGGACCACGCAGGTAGCGAGCGGGCCGGTTCAGACTACTGTCGATCCGAATTCATGCATGCTGACCGGTGGCGGAATCGCCAGCACGAGCGCGTTGCCTCTCGGCAACAATTCGATTACCGCAAAATTTAGCGGCGATAATAACTACGCTTCATCTGTTTCTGCCGCCGTGGCAACAGATGTCGCGATTCCCGTCCAAATTGCGGTGACCGGCTCTGCGGCCACGATTGTGCAGTTCCAGAGCGCGACGTTTACGGCACGTATCACTCCTCAACAAGGCGGAGGGCCTGCCATCGCCGGTTCCGTTCAATTTAATTCAAATCTCTTGAATACGCCGCTGTGCACCATCGCGGTCACTCAAGGACAAGCGCAATGTGTGACCAGTGCCTTGCCGCCCGGTGACCAGACATTTCCGCAAGTTTTACGGGAGACCCCAACTATGTGCCAACACAAGGAGTGACGCCAATAATCGTAACTCCCGGTCCAGACTTTTCGGTAATTGCGAATCCGGCCTCGATCACAATTAACAAGCCGGGCCAGTCGGGCAGCACCTCGCTGACGCTTACGGCGATGAACGGTTTGGCCGGGACGTTTACTCTGGCGCCGCAATGCACCGGGCTGCCGTCCGAGAGCAGTTGCAGCGTGTCGCCTTCTAGCGTGACGTTCAGCTCGACCATGACTTCGGCGAGCGTGATGTTGACGGTTGCAACGACCGCTCCGTCGAGCATTGCGCCGAGCCGGCGCTGGGGTCCAACGGGAATCGGGACTGGGATCGTGATCGTGTCCGGACTGCTCGCGCTTGTATGGATTCTTGGATTCTTGCGCGAGCGGCGCGGACTTCAGTTTGCGCTCGGCGTGCTCACCTTTGCCGCTTTGCTTACGATCGCCGCCTGCGGTGGCGGAAGCGGGGGAGGAGGCGGCGGAAATCCCGGCACGCCCGTGGGTTCGGATCCGAACGCGCGAGTCACGTTTAGTTTGGGTCAGGCCTCGCACACGGTATCGCTATCGATAAACGTCCAGTAAACTAGAGCGACTGCAGGCGGCGGCTAAGTCAGGCGTGACGGCCAAAACCCGCCCGTTTCTTCGCCATGCGAACCAGGACGTGGAATGAACGCTTTCGTACTCACACCTTTTATTCCGACTGGCAACACACTCACGGCCTTGCTGGTCGTGGTGTGTTTTTCGGCGGGACTAAACGTGTACGCAGCGGTGGCGATGCTGGGCGTGCTGGCACACGCCGGCGTCCTGGTGCTTCCGCCGTCCCTCAGCGCAGTCGAAAGCTGGTATGTGATTGGCGTTTGCGTGGCGCTGTTTCTGGTGGAATTTGTCGGCGACAAAATCCCCGTTTTCGATCTCCTGTGGAATGCGCTGCAAACATTCGTTCGCGTGCCGGTGGCGGCGCTGATTACGTTCGCAGCCACGTCGCAATTGCCGGCTTGGGAGCAACTGCTGGCCACTCTGGCTGGATCGCTGATCGCGCTGGCGGCGCATGGCGGGAAGACGGCGGCGCGTGCGGCCGTGATTCATTCGCCAGAGCCGATTTCAAATATCGCGCTGAGCCTGAGCGAGGACGCAGCGGTGGTGCTCCTGATCTACGTCGCAACGAAGCACCCGTATGCAGCAGCGGTCGCCGTGCTGATAGCGCTTGTGGCGATTGTGGTGATGATTCGCGTAGTCGTGCGCTCCTTGCGAGAACTCTTCGCAGACACCGAGCGCGCACTTACCCCGCGCGACCATACCCGTCCCAATTCTTAGAGCTTTCGCCGTAATGCGCTTACGGTTTCTTCTTGCCCAACAAGCCGCCGACCGCTCCCGCGGCACCACCTGCGGCGCCGCCAACCGCTTTGCCGCCGCCGAGAGCCGCTCCGGCTCCGCCCTTCGCCAAACCTCCCGCCATCCCCGCAACGTCAGGAACGAAGACGGGATTTGAAGTCGTGCCGGTGATGGAGAACGGAATGCCGCCGCTGTCTCCGCCCTTCTGTCCGCCGCCAAGAGGCAAAGCCGCAATCTGCGTGACGCCTCCCATTGCGCCGGACAAATGAGCGACCATCTTGCAGTTCAGTTGGCCACCGGAGGAGACGTTGGCATCGCCCGTAATTGTGCCGATTCCCTGCACCACGACTTTTAGATCCTGCGCGTGCGTGCCGGCGGGTTCGACTCTCACATTCGTCGTGAGAGATTGAATTACCGTGTCCGAGCTCTTGTTCCCACCGCCCAGACCTGTAAACGACCCGAGCGCTCCGAGCTTGTTGCTCACGCTGAAGCCAGCGATCGTCGCGTTTGTAAGATTGATAGGCCCGGCAATGACGAGCTTGTCGACAGGCCCGTTGATTGCGAGATTCGCATCGAGCGAACCCGTTTTCAGAGCCGCGCCGGAAGGAAGCGTGACTCCGACAGCCGGCAAAACGCCTTCGAGATCCGGAACGGGCATCGCCTGTCCATTCATTTTCATCGCCAGAGTCGCAGTCTCACCGGCGACGTTGAACGAACCGGTGAGTCGAGCGAGCGCTTTGCCAACGTGGATGTCACCCTGCTTGAGTACGCCCGATTGCTGCTTCAACTGATAGTCCGCGTCATAGTCGACGTTCACGGGAACGGTCGACGGAGAGCCCGTGGCGGAGAGTTTGAGCTTCGTGGTCTTCACATCTCCTTTCGAGCTCATCTGCTTTCCGTCCGAGATAAGGCTGCCTTTGAAATCAACGAGGCCGCCTATGCCGGCCGATGGACTCAGAAACCCGCCCGCCGCGCCGAGGTCGAGATGTTGCACATCAATCGTGGCATTGAGCGGCGTGAGCGAGGCGTCCTCTTGATTAATGGGGCCGGCCTTGCCTTCGACCTTCAGTGCGCCATTACCCGGATCCTTGGCTGAGAGCTTGAACGGAAATTGAGTAGTGTAGGAAAGATCGCTAGCGCTGAGACTCACGTCCGTATAGGTCAAAGGCTTCGCGCGCGATCCCGCCGTGCCGACGGTGATTTTCCCATTCGTAATTTCGATCTTGTCTACCGACAAATTATTCGTGCCTTTGGACGTGTCCGCAGGCTTCGCCGCGGTCTTCGAGGAACCGCCCATGCTCGAATAGTTCCACACGCCCGCGGAATTCCGGAGCAGCGACACTTGCGGCTCCACTACGGTGATCGATTCCACCTCCAGCTGCTTCGAAAAGATGAGCGGCATCAGATGCACGCCAACGGCCAATTCCTTGGCCGTCAGGAATTGCCCTTTGCTGAACGCGGGGTCGTCGGAGATGGAAACATTGTCCACCACGACGCCGCCGGAAAAAATCGAGAGCTTGATGTTGCCGATTTGCACGTCGCGCCCGAGAGCGGTTCGAAGTCCGCTCTGGATCTGGGGCTTGTAACTGTTCGCGTCAATCAGCGAGGGGAGCGCGAGAATCACGATCAGCAGGAGAACGACAATGGCGCCGATGATCATCATGGCTTTCTTACTCATGGTTAACCTCCGGAGAGAACTGCCTGAGCCGCACGAGGGTGGCTGCTAAGGGAACAAGTATCATATTTTCTCCGCAAATACTCTCGGAAAGGTTTTCGCGCACAAATGTTTTCTGGTGAGGAGAATTCGTCGCGCGCGAGTGCCATTCGCTGCCGGACGGAGATGCGATCCCGCGCGGGGGAAGATTTCGCTAGGCTCAAGCCGCAAAGCGTGCTATGTTTTAGCTGCGTTTGTTGCTCTTGTAACACCTTTAGATTCGATTGAAGGGGCTGCAAGTTCACTTGCGGCCTCTTTTGCTTTACGGCTGGAGGCGGTCGAGAAGCACAAATAGCTTAAAAAAGAAGGAAGTACATCAGTGAGAGAACAAGGAACAGTGAAGTGGTTTAATGCCAGCAAGGGTTTTGGATTCATCCAGCGCCAGTCCGGCGAGGATGTTTTCGTCCACTTCTCCGCGATTCAGGCGGAGGGTTACAAGTCGCTGAACGAAGGCCAAGCGGTTGAATTCGAAGTTACCCGCGGGCCCAAGGGCCTGCAGGCAGCCAACGTCACGAGCCTCTAGTCGAAAAGGGCGGGTCGGCTCACGCTGACCCGCCTTTTTTTGTGTCTAAACGGCGTCAAGATAGGATTAGCCAGTTCAGTAACAGTTTCATCGAAGAGGATCCCACAGCCAGCGCAGAATGAAAGAACCCCATATCATCGTTCAGTTCGTCGGTTTCCAATCTAAGAATCATGTTCGCGAATATACGTTCACTGTGCGTGAGCCTGCCACTGAGCCTCGCGAATACACGATTGCAATCGCGAACGAAGCGTTTGATTCCCACCGCGTGCGATATCAGGACGCTCCGGATATCTGCTCGCACAAGCTGCACCGGGAGCTCGCTGCGTCTGAGAATCATCCCGAAAAAACCCATTTCAGCCTCTCGAATGCGGAGTTAGACGACTACCGCACGACGCACATGCAGAAACCACCGAAGTATCCCTACGCACCGAAGCCAGTAGAAGAAGACGCCTAGTTTTTTCTTTATTCGACAAAATTACAAATTGAAATTGCCGCAGGCGAGGAGATGCGACTACCTCTCGATAACTTTCTCGAGTCCTGCTTTTCCATGTGGAAATAGCGCCGGTACACGGACTATTCGGAGAGAGTGGCGTGGAATTTCACCATGAGCGGCTCGTCTTCCGGCGAATCGGACGAATGGTTACCGGCGTTCCGTCCTTCGTCGTCCATGGGACGACGTAGCGCGTGTGACAGGGCCGGAGTGATGAATCAGCTTTGAGAGGCGATGTCCTCGGCGGCTTAGGCCTGAGATTTTACGAGTAGTCATGGCGCAGCGCCACTTAGAAGTCCGTGAGATTCCTGGTTGGGAGCGCGACTCGTAAAGCATTGAGCACCGCCGCGAGATCGATCATCTCCTGTGTAATTGCGCCAGCAATGGGCGGTAAGTGGCCGAAAGCGGCGGCGATGATGCCGACGATGCTCAACGCCATGCCGCCGATAGCACTCTGCAGCGCAATCGAGCGCATGCGCCGCCCAATGTGAATAAGCTCATCCACTTTGCCGAGTGAGGGTTGGAGAATTACGGCGTCCGCGGCTTCGGCCGCAACGTCGCTGGCTTGTCCGAAGGCCACGCCGACAGTGGCGGCTTGCATGGCGGGAGCGTCATTAATTCCGTCGCCGAGAAAGAGAGTCTTCTGCTGTTTCGTTTCAGCCCGCACAATTTCGACTTTCTCTTCCGGGCTTTTGCTGAAGTGCAGGTCCGAGATTCCAACTTCCCTGGCAAGATAGCGCACTTCGGATTCGCGGTCGCCGGAAACGAGCATCAGCTTGCAAACTGCATGGCGCGGACCAAGATGCTCGAGAAACAGGCGGCTATCCTTTCGCGGAGCATCGTGAAATCGCAGAGCCGCAGCAAAGGCGCCATCTACAAATACGAGGCACTCCAAGCCTTCGACGACAGGCGGCAAGTTCCAACCTCCGGCCGTCACTTTGTTGCGTCCGGTGAGCGCCACGTCTCGTCCGCCGACGAGTCCGCGCAATCCTTCGCCGGGCCGCTCGCTGATTTCCGAGGCCTCCTCGAACGGAAGGCCGGCCTTTTGCGCGGCGTCAATAATCGCGCCCGCCAGCGGGTGTTTCGAATAACGCTCCAAGCTGGCAGCAAGGCCGAGGACATCGTTAGGACGGAATGCCACCGAGCACTTGATCTCGGATAACGTCGGCTTGCCGTAGGTGAGCGTACCGGTCTTGTCGAAGATTAGCGCGCGGCAACTATCAATCTGCTCGAGCACAGCCGGATTCTTAATGACGATGCCGCGGCGCGCCGCCAGAGATATGGCGCCAATGATGGCAACCGGAATGGCCAGTAGCAACGGACATGGAGTGGCGATTACCAGTACAGCGAGAAAGCGCTCGGACTGTCCGCTCAAGAACGCGGCGAGGATTGCGATTCCGACGGCGAGCGGCGTATACCAGGCACCGAGCGTATCGGCGAGGCGGCGAAGGCGCGGACGCTGCTGTTCGGTTTCGCGCATCACCTGCATGATGCGGGCGTAACGGGAATCCACCGGCAGCTTTTCGGCGCGGATCGAGAGAGCCCTATCGCCATTGATGGCGCCGGACAGAACGGCGGAGCCAGGAGTCTTGAGGATTTCGAATGGCTCGCCGGTGAGATAGGCCTCGTTCATCTTCCCATGGCCTTCGATGACGACCCCATCGACGGGACAAATTTCATGCGGGAGAACTGCGAGCAAATCTCCAATGCCGACTTCGGAAAGTGAGATATCGTCAAGGCGATTTCCGGATTTGCGGTGTGCACGATTCGGCATGCGCCTGGCTAAGGCGTCGAGGACGAATGAGGCGCGCCGGCTCGCGAATTTTTCGAGTGCCTCGCCGCCCGACAACATGAGCACGACGATAGCGGCAACAAGGTACTCGCCGAGGATCACCGCCGTAACGATCGAAATTCCCGCGAGAAGATCAGAACCAAATTCTCCGCGCGCGAGCTTGCGGACCAGAGTGAACACTAAAGGCACGCCGCCGACCACAAGCGCGAACCAAAGAGGCGCAGCCGATACGTTGGCGGGCGCGGCCAGGACGAAGCGACACAGCGAGTGGATGCCGATAGCGGCGAGAGCGGTGACGGCGATCCAGGTTTCCCGGCTGGACCATACGTTGTTCGGTCTCGGACTGGCTATGAACAGAAACGGGAGGCGAAGCTCTCGAGCCACATCGCTATATTGAGCCGCGCGGCTCGCGTGAGTGGAAACCACAAGCTTCACCTCCCATTTGGCCCAAGTGGTGCGCCGCCCTTTGATTAGTTGCGAACGGTCAGGACGGGGCAGCGTGCCTCGGAAATCACCTTGTGAGCGATCGTCCACGGAATATGTGTCGCGCCCAGCGCACGGTCGACACCCTTTACGCCAAGAACGATCAGATCGGTTTTACACCTTTGGGAAACTTCCAGGATTTTCTCCGCAGGCTGGCCGATTTCGACGACCAACTTCGGGTTGCACCACAGCTCAGTTTCGACCGGAAGTAGCGCGTGCATCTGGCGGGCGGTGGCTTCGACGAATTCATGGGGGTGCAGTAGCTCGCCGGGTTTCTGAGGAGCGATGACACGCAACATGTCGAGCTCCGCCTGATTTTCCTCCGCCAGCGAGACCGCGTAAGGAAGCGCCGCCTGGGAGGCTTTGGAGAAATCCGTCGCGTAAAGAATATGCTTCATCTCCGTCGCGGCTTCCGGGTCGAGTTGCACGTGAGGGCCGACGGTCAAAACCGGAACGGGCGAGTGGCGCAGAATGTTTTCCGCGTGCGATCCCAGCAGCACTTTTCCAAATCCCTCACGGCCGTGCGTACCGGTCACAACCAGGTCCACATGCTTTTCCTCGATGGCTCGCGAGATCACGTCCCAGATGCCACCCTCCGTGACTTCGATCTCATGCTCGACGCCACGGAATAACGTCCTCAGATGCTCCGCCTGCTCCTTCGCCTGCAGAGCAGACGCTTCGCGAACGGCTTGCCACGATTCTGGCGGGACCATGCCGTTCACTTCCGGGGGACGCACGTGCATGGCGATTACCTTCCCGCCATAGCGCCGCGCGAGTTCCACGACAAACGGAGCAGCGGCTTCTGCAGAGGGTGAAAAGTCCGTGGTATAAAGAATTTTCTTAAGAGAGATTCGAGTGAGGATATCGAGTGTCTTCATGGGCCACCTCTGGTTGCAGGATAGACTTGCGAGACTTCTCTTGCGGTAATCAACGTCACGCTTTCGCGTGATGGGCGTCACAATTCTGCTCGCCGGCGCGTAACTCGATGCAACGACGTGATATCTTTGTGTAACGAAAGCTGTCGTGCAGGGGAATCCACGGTTGGCATCTCGCTTCAACGTAACGACTTCCACTCCGTCCCAGTTAGAAAGTGAATCGTGGGTGGAATCGATACACCTAGATCGCGCGCTGCCGCGCGCGGGCAATTTCGTGCGCGCACATTGGCTGAAGCTGCTCGGGATCTCCGTTGCGGTGCTGATTCCCTGCTTTTGGCACCGCCATATCGAAGCGGGCGACCTTGGCAGCCACGTCTACAACGCATGGCTTGCGCAGTTAATCCCCCACGGACAGGCGCCTGGATTGTGGATTGCACATCCGTGGAGCAACGTGCTGTTCGATTACATTCTGAGCGGCTTCGGAACGCTCTTCGGATTGCCCGCCGGTGAGAAAATTTCCGTGGCGCTGGCAATCCTGATTTTCTTTTGGGGCACTTTCGCAATCGTTGCGGCGACGGCGTGCCGCGCCCCGTGGTTTCTCACTCCGCTGCTCGCGATGGTGGCTTACGGCTGGAGCTTCGAGATGGGCTTTCTCAACTATTGTCTTTCCCTCGGGCTTTCATTTTTCGCGCTGGCGATTCTCTGGCGAGGCAGAGGCACGGAGCGCTGGATGGCGATGGCTCTGGTACCGTTCATTTACCTCGCGCACCCGCTAGGGCTCCTTTGGCTCTTTGCTGCAGGTGCCTATATCTCGATCGCGGAACGTGTGCCGCTTCGATTGCAGGTCCTCGTGATGCTCGGCTCTGCGGGATGCCTATTTCTCTTGCGCTGGTATCTCTGGCATCACTTCATTGTGAGCACGGCCGATGAACCGCTCTACATCTTCAACGGAGGAGATCAGCTGGTGCTCTTCGGCAACCGGTACGAGATTGTCGAAGCGTTACTGGGTGTTTTTGTCGTCGCGGCGATGGCGTTTGATACCTTCACGCGGAGACACCAGCGCGGATTCTGGCGTGCCTACTCGATTCCTCTCGAATTGTTCGTTCTCGCGGAAGTGGGAGTGTTTCTGCTTCCGGACGGAGTGCGCGCCGAGGGCCAAGCGGTCGCGCTCGCGCTCCTCACGAAAAGGCTCACCACCGTTTCGGCGATTCTCATTTGTTGTTTGCTGGGTGCGATGCTGCCGAGGAAATGGCATTTGATCGCGCTCGCGGGGATTGCGGCCGTTTTCTTTTCGTTCCTCTATCAGGACACCGCGATCGTGAACCGGATGGAAGCGCAAGTGGAACGTCTCGTGCGCACTCTGCCGCCCGGCACACGCGTGATGGCGACAATCCGCAAGCCCGACGAATCGCGAGTCTTGATGCAGCATATTGTTGACCGGGCCTGCGTCGGCCACTGCTGGAGCTATGGAAACTACGAGCCGCCCTCGGCTGCCTTTCGGATTCGGGCGAGCGACGGAAATCGAATCGTGATGATGGACTCGAGCGACACGGCCTCCATGGAAGAAGGAGATTACACGGTGCAAGCGGAGGATTTGCCCGCCTATCAAATCTATCAGTGCCGCGAAGATTGGACCGAGCTGTGTATTCGGCCTCTGGCGGAAGGAGAATCGAACGACCGGCTCGGAATTCATCCGGAATCTGAATGAATTTCGAGGGGCGCTCGGCCGATTCGCCAAATTTTACGGAAGTAGGCCGAAGACCATCACGCCGGTCGGAGTGCCCACGAACACCTTTCCGTTCGCAATCATCGGCGTGATGTATTTGTTGCCGGAGAAATTGTCGCGATTATTGGCGGCCTGACTGCTGTTGTAGAGTTCAGTCCCGAGATTGCCGGCATCGTACGCGTGCAGAACCGCCGTTCCTCCATTTTGCACGGCCCAGACGATCCCATTCGACGTGCCGTTTGCGGAAACGCTCGGAGTCGTTCCGGGGTAACCGAAAGTTGCCGAGGATTGCGGTGCCGACGTTGTGAGTTTCGCATTCGAGATGGGGAATGCTTGCAGCGCCGCATTGACGGAACCGTAGTACACCGTGCCGTTAAAGTATGCGGGCATGGACCAGACGCCGCCGGGCAACGCTCCCGAGAGTTCCTGGTAGATTGCATTGTCGTTCGAAATGTTGAATTTGCCCATCATGTTGCGGTTTACAACGTAAAGATTCGAGTCTTTTCCCGCACCCACGGCGAGTTGCCACGTATTGTGCGAGTTGTCCTGCAGATCGGGCAGAACCATCGCGCCGCCAGACCCCAGGTCCACGTCCCCGTTCGATTCCGAATCGGTATTGTGCATCGTGAAATAGTCGGCAACCGTGAGATGGCCACCCGCGGTTGAGAGTTTCACAAACCCATTGCCGTAATCGCCGTTCTCCGGAAACCCACTGGAGTTCAGCGTGTCATCGAACGTCCCATTCCCTGCGAGGAAATAAATATTGCCCGTGGAATCGGCGGCGAGGCCTGCTCCAGCCATCCAGATAGCGCCGTCGTTCCCGTTCGGCGTGATGTTGATCACACTCGTCTGCTGCAGCGACGTCTGGCTGTAGCCCATTACCCATCCGGTGTACGGGCCGCTATCGCAGTGCGAGGCCCAGCTGGTGTAAATCACGCCACCGAGTAGCAGTAGCGAGGCACGCTCCTTGTATTTTTTCGGATCGAAGATCACGGAGGTGCCGTTGCTGTTCGCGCCGGTGCCCGGGAAAGTAGCCTGAATTGCGACGGGGCTGCCGGCCAGATCTGCACCGGTGGTGAGATCAAGAGCGTGCAGCCGTTGGAAATAGGTCGAGCCCTTCTTCGTCATCGCGACGAGGTAAATCGTCCCATTCGCTCCGGCATTCAAATCGATCACGGGCGTGGACGTGATTCCGATTTCCGGCGACACCTGGCCGCAACCGCCCACCGGGTCGCTTGGGGTTTCGCCGGAAGGAATCATTGAAACCTTCCACAATTGAGCGAACGTGTCCGCATCGAAGGCATACACCGAATCATGCTCGCTAACGACATACAGCACGTTGTGCGTCACTCCGCCGATCTTGAGACTCGAGACATAGAGCGGCTCGGCATCCACCAGCCCATCGGTTGATAGAAATGCCTTTTTGCCGAAGCTCGTGGAATTCACGTTTGCATGGGTCAGGATCGTTTCGTTCAGATTCTGGCCAGTGCGTCCCACGTCATTGTGGTAGGTAAGGACGTTGACGCTGCTCGGTGGTGGTGGCGGAGTCGTAACTGTGAGCGTTGCGGAATTGCTCAGCGCGTTTCCCGCGGAATTGCTTACCGTCACCTGAATGTGTACGCCGTTGTCGGCCGATGTGGTGGCGGGAGTCGTATAGGTCGCCGAGTTTGTGCCCACGTTGGCGCCTGCCTTGGTCCATTGATAGCTGAGCGGCGCGGTGCCGCTCGCAACGACGGTGAATGTTGCAGTCTGGCCGAGCGCTACGCTGATACTGGCCGGCTGAGTGGTGATCGTCGGCTTTACGGCCACTGCGTTCACGGTGAGCGTGGCCGTATTGCTCGTCGTACTGCCTGCTGTGTTTGTGACCGTCACTGTAAATTTGTCGTTGTTGTCGGCCGAGGTCGTCGCTGGCGTGACGTAGGTCGACGAGTTTGTCCCCACATCGGTAGTGCCCTTCTTCCATTGATACGAAAGCGGCGCTGTCCCACTCGCAGCGACCGTGAAAGTTGCGGTCTGACCAACCGTCACGGTGGTGCTCGCCGGCTGAGTGGTGATCGTCGGCTTTACGGCCGCTGCGTTCACGGTGAGCGTGGCCGTATTGCTCGTCGTACTGCCTGCTGTGTTTGTGACCGTCACTGTAAATTTGTCGTTGTTGTCGGCCGAGGTCGTCGCTGGCGTGACGTAGGTCGACGAGTTTGTCCCCACATCGGTAGTGCCCTTCTTCCATTGATACGAAAGCGGCGCTGTCCCACTCGCAGCGACCGTGAAAGTTGCGGTCTGACCAACCGTCACGGTGGTGCTCGCCGGCTGCGTCGTGATCACGGGCTTCGTAGCTGCAGCGGTGACGGTAAGAGTGGCCGTGCTGCTCGTGACGGTGCCCTGCGAGTTCTTCACGGTCACCTGAAATTTCGCGTTGTTGTCGGCTGAAGTCGTCGCGGGAGTGGTGTACGTCGGCGAGTTCGTGCCGACCATTGCACTACCCCGCATCCATTGATAGGTCAGAGGCGCACTTCCCGTGGCAGTGACGGTAAACGTGGCGGTCTGGCCCACCTGCACCGAAGCGCTCTGCGGCTGCGCGGTAATTGTGGGTGCGACGGTGCCGCCGGGGTCGCCGGCGCCCGTGGTACCGCCACAAGCCGACAGCACAGAACAGAGCCCGAGAAAGACCAGGGAGAGCGCTAAATTCCTTTTTTTGCAATCACTTAGGGGCAATGCGAGTGCCGTATTTCGAATAGAGGGCCGCCTCGACAGAGAGGAAACCAAAGCGTGCGCGATTTGTTTGCCTCGCGTTGCTATCGAGGCGCGCGAGCCAGCGGTATAACCTTTCGAGCAGGTGAAGACGCCGGCTGAGGTATTTGGTTTCAATCGGGACCCCATGCATGAAGTGTAACGGATTGGGTGCCAATAGGCACCTGTCCGTGAGTCTAGTTGGGGGTCAGTCGCCTGTCGACGGGCAGTTCCCTGTGTTTTGGGAGATTAAACCCTGTAGCGAAGTATCACGTAGAACAGCACCGCGACATAGTGGCAGGCGCTACCCGCGATCACGAACACATGCCAAATGGCGTGGCCGAAGCGGAGGCGGCGCGCTGCGAAGAACGCCACTCCGATCGAATAGAGCACTCCGCCCGCGACGAGCCAGTAAAGTCCGTGCGCTGGGATCGAGGAGAGCAGCGGCTTGATTGCGACTACGGCGATCCAGCCCATGGCAAGATACAGCACAGTAGAGAGGATCGGAAAATGGTCAATAAACCAGACCTTGAACACGATTCCCGCCATCGCAAGTGCCCACACGATGGCGAAAAGGGACCAGCCCCACCCACCGCGCAGGGTCACAAGGGTGAAAGGGGTGTAGGTGCCTGCGATGAGCAGATAGATGGCGCAGTGATCGAAAATCTTTAGAGCGCGTTTCATGCGCGGCGAAGGTAGCGCGTGGTAGAGCGTCGAAGCGGCGTAAACGCAGACCAGCGTGCTGCCGTACACGGCGCAGCTTGCGATTTGCAGTGCGCCCCCGCGCAGGATGGCGAACACGAGCAGGACGGCGAATCCGGCGACGCTCAGAACCAGGCCGATTCCGTGCGTAATGCTGTTGGCCAGTTCCTCCACGGAAAGCTCAGCTCGGCTTTGAAGTGCGCGATTCAATTTCTCGCTCCAATACTATTCTTCGCCGTTAGATGGATTGCCGCAATAGCCCAATCGTAATGGGGAGTATCAACGAAAGTTATGAAGGCAGTGAGACTGCAGTGTGGAAATTTGCGCCGAATTTCAGGCATTTGTTGCGACGAGTGAGCGGTTGCGGAAGAGAGGTCGACCCGGAACTGAAATCGAGTTGAAATTGCGTTGAGACGGTCGTCGTAGCTACCCCGGTTCCCGCAGCATCGTTTCCGCCGTCGCGGGTTCCTCGGATCGAATGGCACCCGACGCAGGCGTGCCAGAGCGACGGTTGATCACCCAATAGGCGATCCGCCACGCCAGCAAGACAGCCACGACTGCAGCGTATTGGAGAGGCTTGCGGACATCGGACTTCACCAGCCAGTAGTAGTGGATCACGCCCGCAATGGCGCTCAGGTAGATGGCGCGATGGAGCCCTTGCCAGCGCCTGCCGCCGAGGCGGCGGATCCAACCCGCGGTAGACGTGATCGCGAGCGGGATCATCAGCACAAACCCTGCAAAGCCGACGGTAATGAAGGGGCGCTTCGCGATGTCTTTCAGCATCTCGGGCCAGTTGAAATAACGGTCGAGCCACAGCCATGTGGTGAAATGCAGGCAGCCGTAAAAGAACGCGAACAGGCCCAGCATCCGGCGAAAGCGTATGAGCTGCGGAAGTTTCAGCGTCTTGCGGAGCGGCGTAATCGCGAGAGTGATGATCAGGAAACGAATCGTCCAATCGCCCGTCCAGTGCTCAACGAATTCCTTGGGGTTGGTCGCAAATGTGGGGTTGCCACGAACGCCGAGCAGCACAAGCATTCCGAGGGGTACGAGGCAAAGCAGGAATACCGGGACCTTCGTCCACCGGCTGGTCAGAATCGAATTCAACGAGCGCTCCGCTCAGTAATTCTTGCGCAGGTCCATGCCGGCGTAAAGGCTTGCCACCTGGTCGCCATAGCCATTAAACATCAGCGTAGGAATCGGGCGATCGAATAATCCAAGTCCCGCCTTCAGGCGGTGCTCGTGCGCCTGGCTCCAGCGCGGGTGGTCTACGCTGGGATTCACGTTCGAGTAGAAGCCGTATTCGCGCGGGTTCGAGATGTTCCAGGTGGTGCGAGGCTCATCCTTCACGAATCGGATTTTCACGAGCGACTTGATGCTCTTGAATCCGTACTTCCAGGGAATCACCATGCGCACCGGAGCGCCGTCCTGGTTCGGGAGAGTTTCGCCGTACATTCCGACCGTCAGGAGCGTGAGAGGATTCATCGCTTCATCGATTCGCAATCCTTCGACATAAGGAAGCTCGATGCCCGCCATCGGGCCTTCCGGCATCTGCTTCACTTCGTAGTAGCTCTGAAACGCCACGTACTTCGCGTTCGCCGTGGGTTCGACCAATTTTGCCAGCGTGCTGAAGGAATACCCGATCCACGGCACTACGATCGACCAGGCTTCCACGCAGCGATGCCGGTAGATGCGCTCCTCGAGCGGGGCGAGCTTCATGATTTCGTCCATCGAGAATTTGCGCGGCTTTTTCACTTCGCCTTCCACGGAAACCGTCCAGGGCGCTGTGACGAAATTCTTGGAATTCTCGGCGGGATCGCCTTTGCCCGTGCCAAACTCGTAGTAGTTGTTGTAATGCGTTGTTTTCTCGAGCGGGGTGAGTTCTTCGCCTGTACTGCCCGGCCATTTGGTAACGCCGGTCAATTTTACGGGAACGTTTCCGCCGGCGGATGCGGACACCACGTGCGACAACTTTTTGTAGCCTTCGACGACTCCTGCGGTAGCCACAAGTCCAAGCAGGAAATTGCGCCGTCCCATGTAAACGCCTTTCGGCGTAACGTCGGCGTAAGTCAGATCCGGTGCTTTTTTAACTAGCATTCCCTTCCCTCGAGTTCATGCCACTGCCAGCCAACTCCATAGTCACCTAAAGTACGCATCCGTTACAAGATTGGATGCGGCGAGTCAGGCTGCGGCGCGTTTCGAGCTGCTCCTCTAAGTGGCTTTTTAATAAAGGCTTACGCGGTCGATATCGCGGGTCGCAACTTTCCCCTCCCCATTGTGTTTGATATCTCGTACGGCCTTCCCAGCAATCTTGAGAGGCCGACACTTAAAATAACGCACTAATTGAAGGGGAGGATACGATGAAGACCACGAAGATTATTTTGAGTGGTGCGGCCCTTATGCTTCTGTCGGTGCCGGCGGTGTTTGCACAATCGGCCACCACAGACGACAAGCCACAAACCATTCAGCAGCGCAAAGAGAACCAGCAAGACCGAATTGCGCAGGGCGTTCAGAGCGGGCAGCTGACGGCCGGCGAGACGAAGAATCTCGAGACGAAAGAGGCCGGACTGAACAAAGAAGAGCGCACCATGCGCTCTGAGGACGACGGGCATTTGACCGCCGCCGACCGCTCGAAGTTGAATAACCAGCAGAATCACCTCTCGAACCGGATCTACGACGACAAGCACAACGGCGCCGTGCAGCACGACGGACCGGGAGAAATCGGGCAACGCAAAGAGAACCAGCAAGACCGGATCGCGCAGGGAGTGAAGAGCGGCCAGTTGACCGCCGGTGAAACCGCCAAACTCGAAAAGCAGCAACAGGGCATCAACCGCGAAGAGCGCGGAATGCGCGAGGCGAATGGCGGCAAGCTGACGCAGGCCGACAAGCGAGCGGTGAACCAGCAACAGAATCAGGCGTCGAAGAACATTTACAACAAGAAGCACAACGGTCGCCGTCAGTAGTTAACGGCTACTCCTGAAAAAACAAGAGCCCCGGCCTCACGCCGGGGCTCTTTCTATTTACAGGAGTGAAAAACAGCCGCCGCGACGCACAAATCTACTTCGCGCTCCCGGGTGAACCGTAACCGCTCGGATTCTTTTCTCGCCACTCCCATGCCGATTGGATGATGGCGCTCAAGTCCGACATCACGGGAGTCCATCCGAAAACCGATTGCGCGCGGGATGGGTCTGCGACCAGTTCCGCCGGATCGCCCGCGCGAGGGCCTTCGATGCGCACCCGAATGGGACGACCGGTGACTCGGCGCGCTGTCTCGATCACTTCGAGAACGGAGTGCCCTCGACCCGTCCCGAGATTCAGCGCGTCGGAGGCGCCGCCGGAGCGAAGGTGGTCCAGAGCGCGAATGTGAGCGTCGGCAAGATCGGCCACATGAATGTAATCGCGGACGGGCGTGCCATCGGGCGTGGGATATTTATTTCCGAAGACCGTAATTTCGCGATCTGGATGGGCCGCAGCGTTTACCACATTCGGGATCAAATGCGTTTCGGGATGGTGGTGCTCGCCGCAACGGGCGGTGGCCCCGGCGGCATTGAAATAACGCAACGAAACGGATTTGAAGCCGTACGCGGTGTCGTAGGACTCGAGCACACGCTCGATGATCAGTTTCGACCAGCCGTATGGATTTTTCGGCCACTTGCGGCTGTCCTCGGGAATCGGAACCTTCTCGGGTTCGCCATAGACCGCGGCTGAAGATGAAAAAACGAAGTGGCGCACGCCGGCGAGAACGAGCGCGCTCACAAGAGAAATTCCCTGCTGCACATTATTCTCGAAATACAGCGAAGGTTTCTCGACCGATTCGCCGACGGCGATCAGCGAGGCGAAATGGATGCAAGAATCGATCCCGCGTTCCTTCGCGATCCGATCGATGAGCGCACGATCTCCGGCGAGACCCTGGTAGAACGGAACGCTCGGGTCGATCGATTCGCGATGCCCGTGAACGAGATCGTCGAGAACGACAACCGAGTGGCCCTTCGCAAGCAAACGCTCCACCGTTACGCTGCCGATATAGCCTGTGCCGCCTGTGACGAGGATTGCCATCGCGCTCGACTCACCGAATTTCGAACTTTGCCGCCGAGTACTCTAGCACAGTGCCTTACATCGGCTTCATCGCTGCCCGTGCGCGCTCGTGCGGATTTTGTCAGGCGTTTACGTCAATCACGACCCGCCCGCGGACCTTCCCCGCCAGGATAGTTTCGGCCAGCTCGCGAATCGCGGAGAGGGGCTCGGTGGTGGTGAGCGAGTCGAGCTTGTCGAGCGGCAATTCGAGGGCGAGACGCCTCCACGCTTCGATGCTCAGCGGCCTCGGCGTAAGCACGGAGTTGATGCCCAGTAGCGCGACGTTGCGCAGAATGAACGGGAACACAGTGGTTGAAAGTTCCGCGCCGCCCGCAAGGCCGCACGCCGCGATCGCTCCGTAAGGAGCCGTCGCTGCCAGCACCGACGCAAGTGTTTGGCCACCGACCGTGTCAATGCCGCCCGCCCAGCGCTCGGACGTAAGCGGCGCGCTTTTCTGTGCGAGCTCAGCGCGATCGATGATCGTGGTCGCACCAAGACCGCGCAGGAAACCGTGCAGCTCGGGCCGGCCGGTGGATGCTGCGACTTTGTATTTTTTCGAAGCGAACAGCGCGACAGCCGTTGAGCCGACGCCGCCAGCTGCGCCCGTGATGATAATTTCCTTTTCACCCGGCTGGATGCCGTGATGCTCGAGCGCGATCAGGCAAAGCATGGAAGTGAATCCGGCGCTGCCGATAGCCATCGTCTGCTTCAGAGTGAGGCCCTTTGGAACGTGCACGAGCGCCTCTGCGGGGACTCTCTGGCGCTGGGTAAAGCCGCCCCAGCGAGTTTCGCTGAATCCATTGCCCACGCCGAGCACTTCGTCGCCCTTGCGAAAATCCGCCGAGCTCGATTCGAGCACTCTTCCCGCGAAGTCAATGCCCAGAACCATCGGAAATTTCCGAATGATCTTGCCGCGGCCGGTGACGGCGAGGCCGTCCTTGTAATTCAGCGACGAGTACTGAATTTCGACCAACACTCCGTCGGGCGGTAGCGCGTCATTGGTCAGCTCTTTGAATGCGACCGTATAGGCGCTGCTGTTGCCTTCTGCAATCAGGGCTTTGAACGAATCGGCGGACATCGAAACCTCGCGCGGTATTTGGAAGGCGGCGATTAGTCGCCCGTCGCCGCGCGAGTATATCGCAACGGCGCGGCTGAATGGGATAGCGCGTCTGCGGAGTCCCTGAAGCGTGCTGCTCTGCGTGAGGAGTGAGCGCCGCGCGATGCTTAGGCGCTCACTTGGCTCGAATGCGCGGTTACTCGGTGACGGTCACGGTCACGTTGACGGTGTGACCTTCGGCCACAACGCCTACGTTTCCGGTTGCGTTGACGGTGACTGTGTAATCACCAGGCGGCGTTTTCAGAATGGCCGACGGCGGAATTCCGGCGCAACTGGCCAGCGTAAAGAGCGCGATGACTGTGAGCGTGCTCCAGAGCAGCGCTTGCTTTCGCAGCGGGCGCGTTCGGCGGCCAGCCATGAGCACGATGCCCGCGAGCGCGACAATGCTGACCGGCCATGCCGGATTCAGCGGCGTTCGATCGCGGTCATTGGGCAGCTGCGCCTGGAACATTTCGGTTTTTACGACCAACTTTGAAGTGATGGCTACGCCGTTCGGAGTAAGTGTGGCCGGCTCGAAGTCGCACGACGCATATTGCGGCAAGTTCGCGCAGACAAGCGTGATCGGTGAGTTAAATCCGCCGAGCGGCGTTGCGGTGATGATAAAACTCGCGGAATGGCCGCTGCGAATGCTGGCGGACGCCGGCGCAACGGTGAGGGTGTAGTCCTCCACGCGCTGCGAGACGATTGCAGATGTGACGGTCGTGAAATTCGCGTCGCCGCTATAGACGGCCGTGATCGGATGCGTTCCTGCAGCAAGGGTCGCCGTGCTGAATGTGGCGACTCCGTTGCCGTCGATTGCGAGCGCTCCGCTTAGAGCGGTCGCGCCGTCGTTGAAGATGACCGTTCCGGTTGGCGTCCCGTTCGCAGAAGTGACTGTGACGGTAAACGTGACGTTCACGTTCGGCGTCGACGGATTCAGGCTCGAGACCAAAACGATATTCGGCGGCCCGATCACTTTCTGAATCAGGTTCGCAGTGCTGCCCGTGTAGAGCGTGTCGCCCGCATAGGTGCCGGTAATCGTATGGCTGCCGGACGCAAGCGTCGAGGTCGTGAAAGTCGCGATCCCGCCGCTCAGAATGCCACTCCCCAGATTGGTAGCGCCGTCTGTGAACGTCACGGATCCCGACGGAGCAGGTGCGGTCGTAGCCGTGGTCGGCGTCAGTGTCGCGGTGAAAGTGACCGGCGAATTAAAGTTCGAGATCGGCAGCGATGAAGCCAGCGCCATTGTGGTGCCGTCCTGGAGGCCCGTGCCGGTCACGACGATCAGCTCAGGGCTGCCCGCCGCATTGTTGACGACCATAAAGTTTGCGTTGATCAATCCTACCGTCGCAGGGTCGAAAACGATATCGAGGGTACAGCTGGAAGCGGCGGGAACGCTGAATGGGAAGGCTGTGCCGCACGTTCCGCTCGCTGCAAGAGCGAAACTGGCCGTCGACGGCGTTACAGAGGTAAGCGTCAGCGCTGCATTGCCGGAATTGGTCACCGTGACGGTCTGTACCGGACTCAGCGTGCCGACAATTTGATCGGCAAACATCAACACGGTAGCATCCGTGCGGCGAACGCGTTGATTGTTCAGGTCGGCGATGTAGATGTTGCCGTTGACCGGGAGAACTCCGGAAGGCGTATCGAGCACAGCGGCGTTCGGACCGCCACCATCGCCGGAAAATCCTTGCTCGCCGTCGCCGGCAATCGTACCAATCGTTCCCGTCAAACCGACGCGGCGCACGGCATTGTTATTCGAATCGGCGACGTAGATGCTGCCAAGAAAGTCCATCGAAACGCCGAGCGGGAAATCGAGCGAAGCGCTGGTGGCTGCCGCGCCGTCACCCGAAAATCCGGCTGTTCCGTTCCCCGCGAAAGTTGAAAGCGTGGTTCCGGTAAGCAACCGCACCCGCTGGTTGTTCGAGTCGGCGACGTATACGAGTCCATTCGCATCCACGACCAGCGACGTCGGAGTGTCGAGTCCGGCTGCACTGGCAGCGCCGCCATCGCCGTAAAATCCCTGCTGCTGGGCGTTCCCTGCAATCGTCGAAATTGTGCCGCCGGATACTTTGCGGACGACGTGATTACCGGTGTCTGCAATGTAAACGATTCCGGTAGCGTCCACCGCCACGCCGCGCGGTGTGTAAAGAGTCGCACTCGTCGCCGCTCCGCCATCGCCTGAGTAACCCGCGGTACCGTTGCCGGCGAAGGTTGTGATCGTGCCGCCGGTAACGACGCGAATGCGGTGGTTGTTGCTGTCCGCGATGTAGATCGTTCCGTTCAGATCGACGGCGACGGCTGTAGGCGTGTTCAACGTCGCGCTGGTGGCCGCGCCGCCGTCGCCGAAGAAACCCTGCTCGCCGTTTCCGGCGATCGTGGTAATAACGCCGTTGCTGTCGATTTTCCTCACGCGATGGTTGTCGCGATCCGCGATATAAATGTTCCCGGCTGCGTCCGTCGCCATCGAAAACGGATTGGCGAGCGCAGCCGCTGTGGCGGCCCCGCTGTCACCGGAAAAGCCGGCTACTCCCGTGCCTGCGACGGTGTGAATCGTGTCGCCGGGAGAGAGCGAGATGATCGGCGCCTGCGCCGCCGCAGTGAGCGCCGCGCCGAGAATTGCGACGCAGACCAGGCCTGCGACTCTCAGTTTCCGAATGCGCTCGATCGTCATTGCGCTCTCCCCGTCCGGCTCATCCCTTTACTGGCAAACCAGCGCGACGACAAGGTTGGACGGCGTTGCCAGCGCGGTTCCGTTTATTGTCACGCTGACGTCGAACAGGGCGTTGGCGCTCATAAGGAACGCGCCAGCCGATGAGGAACAAGCTTGCCCCGATCCACCGATCGTGCATGAAAGGCTGCTGTCGCTCAAGTCGCTCGCGCCCTGATCAGTGAAAGTCGTTCCGAACCGCAATGTGAAAAGCGCAGAACCTGTGGGGCTAATTGGCGTATCGGTATGTACGGTAATTGAAGTCATCGTACATGCCAGGGGGAGAATGGCGACCACCGTTCCGTCTTCCGTTGCGGTATCCACTTTGCTCGCGATCGGGCTCAGATAGCTCGACGGAAAGCCGGCGTTCGGAGCAAGACCTGGAAATGAATGTAGCGACTGGAAAGTTGCGATGGCGCCGCGTTGCGCGAGCAGAGCCCAATTGCCGGAATTGTTCGCGACGTCTGTGTCCGGTTCCTGACCGGCGTTGGTCTGCAGCGCGATGTAGCTCGAGCCGCCAAACGTGACGCTGTCTGCGGGGGCATAGATCTGCCCGCCGTTCCAAGCTCCCCTGAAATTCAGCCCTTGCGGCCCCGTTGGCCCGGTGCTGGCCCGGTTGGACCTTGTGCACCAGTCGCTCCATCCGCTCCAGCGTTTCCCTGCGGGCCTGCCGGACCTTGTGCACCAGTCGCACCGGCTGCGCCTGCCGCACCCGCTGCACCCGCTGCGCCTGCCCACCTTGTGCGACCAAACCCCAGTGTCCTGAGTTATTCGTGACGTCTGTGTCCGGCTGGTTGCGCGAAGTTGAGGTTGACGAGCGAGATGTAACTCGAGCCCTGGAAGAATACGGTTTGACCAACTCCGTAGTTTGTCCCGGAATTCCACGTGCCGATGTAGACGATCGACTGACCTTGCGACCCGGTAGCTCCGGTTGGCCCCGCTGGACCAGTTGCTCCTGCCGCTCCCGTTGCGCCGGTTGCTCCCGTAGCACCTGCTGCTCCGGTCAAGCCAATCGGGCCTTGTGCTCCGGTGGCTCCCGTCGGACCTGCTGCTCCGGTCGCGCCCGTTGCGCCCGTCAAACCGATCGGGCCTTGTGCTCCGGTGGCTCCCGTCGGGCCTGCTGCTCCGGTCGCGCCCGTTGCGCCCGTCAAACCGATCGGGCCTTGTGCTCCGGCTGGCTCCTGGATCGCCCGTCGGGCCTGCAACTCCGGCGGCGCCCTGCTGGGCGAGGAGCGCCCAATTTCCCGTGTTATTTGTTACGTCTGTGTCCGGCTGGTGTGCGAGGTTCGGATTGGTGAGCGAAATGTAACTCGAGCCTTGAAAGAAAACGCTGTCGCCTACGATGTACGTTGTACCGGCGAGCCATGTCCCGCGGAAGTTTACCGGAGGACCCTGTGCGCCAGTCGCGCCGTTCGAACCTGTCGCCCCGACGGCTCCTGCCGGACCTGCTGCACCCGTTGCGCCCGTTGGACCTGCAACGCCTGCCGGACCCGTACTTCCTGTCGCCCCTGTAGCCCCCGTCAATCCGATCGGACCCTGGGGACCAATTGCTCCGGTCGCGCCCGTCGCACCGTTGGCACCGGTCGCGCCGGCCGGGCCAGTTGGACCCGCAACGCCAGCCGGGCCCGTAGCACCTGTCGCACCCACTGCACCTGTCGCGCCTGCTGCGCCCGTCAAACCGATCGGGCCCTGCGCTCCCGCGGCTCCTGCAGCTCCTGTTGGACCCGCCGCGCCCGTCGATCCTTCTTGCGCCAAGAGCGCCCAATTTCCCGTGTTATTTGTTACGTCTGTATCCGGCTGGTGTGCGAGGTTCGGATTGGTGAGAGAAATGTAGCTCGAGCCTTGAAAGAAAACGCTGTCGCCTACGATGTACGTTGTACCGGCGAGCCATGTACCGCGGAAAGTTACTGGAGGACCTTGTGCGCCAGTCGCACCGTTCGCGCCAGTCGCGCCCGTTGCACCGGTCGGCCCAGCAACTCCTGCCGGACCCGTCGCGCCCGTTGGACCCGCAACGCCTGCCGGACCCGTACTTCCTGTCGCGCCAGTTGCGCCTGCAACACCGGCTGGTCCGGTAGCTCCGGTTGGACCTGCAACACCGGTTGCGCCCGTGGCTCCCGTCTAATCCGATCGGGCCTTGCGGGCCAATTGCGCCTGTCGCTCCCGCCGGTCCTGCTACACCCGTCGCGCCGGTTGGGCCTGCGACACCAGCCGGACCCGCTGCGCCGGTCGCGCCCGTTGTCCCGGTTGCGCCCGTCGCGCCAATCACACCCTGCGGACCCATAGGTCCGGTGACGCCTTGCGGGCCGACAGCGCCTGTCGCACCCGTCGTTCCCGTTGCGCCTTCCTGCGCGAGGATTGCCCAATTTCCCGTGTTATTCGTAACGTCCGTGTCCGGCTGATGTCCGGCGTTTCCGGCTACGAGCGAGATGTAGCTCGTCCCTTGAAAAGCGACGCTATCGCCCAAGGCATACGTTGTCCCGATCAGCCACGTACCGCGAAAAGTTACCGGAGGGCCTTGCGGGCCGGTCGTACCGGTTGGGCCTGCGACGCCTTGAATTCCCTGCGCGCCGGTGGGACCTTGCGGACCGAGCGCTCCCGCGGGACCTGCCGCGCCCGTTGGGCCGGCTACACCCTGCGCGCCTTGCGGACCAGTCGAGCCTTGCGGGCCTTGCGGACCGAACAACGTGATGTCGAGCGCCGGAGGACGGCTGGTTTCCTGGTTCTCTTTGCTGTCGAGCAAAACGTAGGTGTTGGCAGCGGAAGCGGACGCGGCGAGCGAAATTCCGTGATTCGTTCCCGGATTTGCAACCCATCCCTGCACAAGTGCCGTTACGTCCACAAGAATGACGGTGTCGGCCTGCGCAACCGCGATCGGAGAGCCGACGACGGCGCCCAATGTAGGAGCCGCGTTAAACGTGACCGCGAATTCGCTCCAGGCGCTCGTCACCGGCTTCAGATCGAGTGCTCCCGAAGTGTTCACGCGGTTCACGTAGAGTCGCAAGGTGGCCGCGGCAATCTCGCCCGACGTGGTTCCCGCCGGCAGCGTCGAGAGATTGAACTGCATGAGCGCAGTATTCCCGTTGCCTACCGCGAGGTTCGTCAGGCCGCCAAAATTTGTGCCGGGGTGCGCGCTGCTGATGTGCGCGTCGCTCAATAGCGGCGCATCCGTCGCGCGCGCCGTGAACGCCAGCAAAATAGAAAGGAACAGCCCGAGACCCTTGCCACTGCACAGCGTCGTTCTCTTTTTCATGGGTGCGCTCCTGCCGTTTTATGAATCGGCGCGAGCGCGTAAACCTTCATGGAAAATATTGCGAATGGGAAGAAAGAGCGAACCTGGCAGGAGATGTTTCAGAATGCTGCTTGTCTAAGAAATTCTTAAGACTGTGCGGACTGAACTTTTCCGCGATTGATCGCCGCGACTCGCGGTGCGCATGTGCGAGTGCGCTAGTCTTCGCCGCCGCCGCCGTTTTTCGTACCGCCGGTATCCTGCCGCCTCTTTCAACCCTTCGCCGCGAAGTTCCGCGCGCACAGGCTGAAGCCTGTGCCACTTAACACCGCATGCGGCTCGCGGCGCGCTCCTACCGGGTCTCGCGGCGCTGGTTCCGGCGGCCGCGGCGGCTAGACGTCTTGATCCGCCCGATTGCTTTTGCTACTCCATCGGAAGCAGGGTAAAATCGTTCGCAGTTTGTTCCGTTTCGCGCTCGCGAGAAGGCTTCGCAACGCGAATTGCGCGCCCGTAGCTCAGATGGATAGAGCGTGTGCCTCCGGAGCACAAGGTCGGGGGTTCGAACCCCTCCGGGCGCGCCACTCTACGAAAACTTTCGTCCCGTGATCACACCCAGCCACACGGAAATAAATCCTACCGTCACGCTCAGAAACACATTGAGGCCCGCGATCCATAGTTCACCCTCTTGAAAGCTGCGGAATGTCTCGGCCTCGAAAGCCGAGAACGTCGTGTAGCCGCCGATAAATCCAATCGGAACGAGGTATCTCCAATTGGGACTCCAGTCGCTCCGCGCCAGTAAAACCGTCACCACGAGCCCGATCAGAAACGACCCGGTGCAATTGACGATAAATGTCCCGTAAGGAAAGCGCGTGCCCAGCCGCTCGCCCACATACGCACTCACTCCGAATCGCAGCATCGATCCGATTGCCCCTCCCAATCCGACCAGCAAGTATTTTGTCATGTGCAGTGGTACGGCTCTCCCTTTTGAGATCGCGGAAGCACTCTCTCGTTTTTCAGTTCGGGAATCATTGCCGGGGACATGGCTCCGCGACAAGATTCTTGTCAGGAGTCATCATCCGTCCCGGCGTAGAAGGGACAGCGGTTATAGGGCGAACTCCATCGCCACTCAACTCATGATACTGAGCGGAGAATGAATGTCAACCGAACGGACGGAAGCTGCAGCCGAAGCGGCACGATTGCGGAATACGGCGAGGCTCAGATAGCGGCCGTCCATTTCTGCCATCAAGCGCGACTCGCAAAAGGCTTCGAGCTGCGCACGAATTTCGAGCTCGCTCACGGAGCTGTCGAGTTTTCGCGCCAGGCTCGCAGGCGTCTGCGCCGTATCGCACGCCAGGTAGAGTTTCGCGGCGAGACCGGTGAGTACGCTGGTTGCTTTGGCCGCGCAAGCGCGACTATCGCGAAGGAGGACGACCGAATCCGTCTGGAAAAGGTCGAGGCGCGGCCGGTTCTTGCTCGTCCATTCCGGCCAGCGCTCGATTTCTTCGGCCAGCGCGCGAGCGTATTCCGCAGGCTCCCTCCCATCCGCATAGTCGAACTCGAAAAAGTACGCGAGGTTGCCGAGTTGCTCTCGATTTAGCGGATACAAGTAGGAATAAGCCGATGCGGGGCGAGGTTCCGCGATCCCGAACGCGGGACTCGTGAACAGCGGGCTGAAACGATCCACATGGATTCTTCCGCAGTAGCCGGGCCGCTGAAGATGCGTGAGGAGCGGAACGAGCTCCGCCATGCGCGCATACTCGGCTTCTGATTCGTTGGGAAACCCGTACAAAAGATTCCAGAAAACGGTGATGCTAAGCTCCTCGCACCAGCGCAGGAGTTGAATGTTCTGCAGGCCCGTGCATCCCTTCCGCATCAACTGCAGAATCTGATTACTGAAGCTTTCGATTCCGGGTTGGATCGCGCGCACGCCTCCCTGCCGCAGTGTGCGAAGCTGCTCAAAGCGCAGGGTCGATTTCGTTTCCAGGAAAAATTCCAGGCTCGAGCCCGCGCCCGCCAACTCCGGAAAAACCGTTTCTACATACTTCCAGTCGAGAATGTTATCCACGAATTCGATCTGCTCGATCCCGTACGTTCGCGAGAGATACCGCAATTCCTCCAGCACTTTTTCGGGAGACTTGCTGCGGTAGCCCATCGTCTGGCCGTTCAATCCGCAGAATGTACAATGCTGCTTCGCTCCCCACCAGCAGCCCCGGGCCGTCTCCATCAGCAGGCGCGGCTGTATGCTGGCGCCGATCGTCGAAGTCTCAAGAGCCTCAAAGTAGGAAGAATAATTCGGCGCCGGGAGCGAATCCAGCCGTTGGACGGGCGCAGGTGTCGTGAGCGCTGCGGCGTCTCCTTGCTTCAGAATTCCCGGGAGCGAGCGTGCGCTGCCTTCGCGCACCAGTTCTTCGAGAAACGAAGGGACAACTTCGTCGCCCTCTCCCGTACAAACGAAATCGATCCACGGAAACGCCCGAATCAATTCCAATCCCATCGCGCCTTCGCAATTTGCGCCGCCGAAAATAATTTTCGGAGGATTCGCCGCGCGCTTCAGTCTTTGCGCCACCGCCAGACATGCGCACGTTTGGTGGAAGGTCGTCGTGAAGCCCACCACGCGAGGACGGTGCCGCTCGATCTCGCGCACGCAGTGATCGAGGAACGCCTCGCGGTGGCGGCGAGCCTCCCAAATTTCGGGAATCAGCCCGCGCATGCCCGGATGCGGCTCGAAAAACTTTGCGATGTATTCGCTGGCAGTCGGGATTCGCTCCCCGAACACCAGGTCGGCGAAGAACCACTCGCCCGCGAGGTATTCGGAAGGCGCTACCGCGGATAGCAATTGCTGGTCGGAGGTGCACTGCGATATCCATCCGTAGAGTCTCGTTCCAATTCGCTCGGCAAGATCCAGATTGAAGTAGCGCACCGACGACGAAACGCCGCGCCTCTCCAGATGCGCGTCGAGCAGGCTCACGCCGAGGGCCGGACGCCCCAAATCTGAAAACGGGAGAACCGCAAATAGAACGTCCACTGAAATTTCGTCTCCGCCGGGCTCTCTCCGCCTGGCTTTCGCGCGCTGGATTGCGGGATTCTACTCCACAATCCGCGATTTGGAGCGCGAGATCGAACTGCCGCAAGCGTCCTCTGCCGCCCGCTTGTAGTGCCGCTTCGCCCGCATCCAAATCTACGGACATTGACTTGCCGGAGAACGCGGCACTAATATGACCGCCGGAGACCGGTCCACAAATGACCCCAGAGACCGGTCCACAAATGATCGGCCAGACCGTCAGCCGCTACCTTATCCTCGAAAAAATCGGCGCCGGGGGGATGGGCGTCGTCTATCGCGCCCATGACGAACGGC
Organism: uncultured Acidobacteriota bacterium; assembly: GCA_963711875.1. Taxonomy (GTDB): domain Bacteria; phylum Acidobacteriota; class Terriglobia; order Acidiferrales; family UBA7541; genus Palsa-295. The sequence continues at coordinate 211,151 of CAVQFW010000006.1, read as the reverse complement.
TTGACCGCGACGTCGCGCTGAAAGTTCTGCCTCCCGGAATCTTCCGAGACGAACCCGCCCGCAAACGTTTTCGGAAAGAAGCCCTCGCCCTCTCGAAATTGAACCACGCGAACATCGCCACAATCCACGACTTCGATTCGCAGGAAGGTATCGACTTCCTGATCATGGAGTTCATCACCGGCACCACGCTTTCGCAGAAGCTGCGCAGCGAAGGTCTCTCGGAAAAAGAAGTCGCCTCGCTCGGGCTCCAAATCGCTTCGGCGCTCGAGGAAGCCCACGAGCACGGCATCGTCCACCGCGACTTGAAGCCCAGCAACATTCTCGTCACTTCGAAGAACCAGATTAAGATCCTGGATTTTGGCTTGGCCGTCCTGCTCCAGCCCAACGATGCAGGCGACCTCACGTTGAGCGATTCCGACGTGACCGGAATTTCCGGCACGCTCCCCTACATGGCGCCGGAACAATTGCTGGGGAAAGCCGCGGACATCCGCAGCGACATTTACGCGGTCGGCACCATCCTCTTCGAAATGGCCACGGGTTCGCGTCCATTCGAGGAAAGGCTCTCCACCGCGCTTTCGAACGACATCATCTATAAGCAGCCTCCCCGCCCCTCGTCGCGCCGCAACAATCTCTCCGCCCGCCTTGAAGACGTGATTCTGAAATGTCTCGAGAAGGAACCGGACGATCGTTACCAGTCGGCAAAAGAATTGGCGGTTGACCTGCGCCGCTTGAGTTCGCCCACCACCGGAGTGGTGCATCCCGCGGAACGTCCCCGGCGCAAGATTCGACCCTGGCAAATTGCTCTCGCACTCTCAATCGTACTCGTCGTGATCGGAGGGCTGCTCCTCGCTCGCTATCGCATCCTTGCCGATCGCAGCCAGGGCATCGACTCGCTCGCGATTTTGCCTTTCGAAAATGCCGGCGCGAACCCCGATGCGGACTACCTCAGCGACGGCCTCACCGAAAGCCTGATCAACAGCATCTCGCAATTGTCGAACCTTAAAGTCATCGCCCGCAGCTCCGTCTTTCGATACAAGGGCAAAACGGTTGATCCGCGCGCCGTCGGCCGCGATCTTTCCGCCCGCGCCATCCTTACTGGCCGCATCGTCGAACGCGGTGACGATCTCTCCATCAGCGCCGAATTAATCGACACGCGGGACGACCGCCACATCTGGGGCGAGCAGTACAACGTAAAGCTCACCGACCTCCTCGCCATCCAGCAAAAAATCTCCAAAGAAATTACCGCGAACCTTCGGTCTCGCCTGGCGACCAAAGAGGAAACGGCGCTGCCGAAGCAGTACACCAGCAATGCCGACGCTTTTCAGTTGTACCTCAAAGGCCGTTTCTACTCCGATCAAGCCACGGTCGCAGGCGTTCAGCGCGGCGTCGAATATTTTCATCAGGCCATCGATCGCGATCCTCACTACGCGCTGGCCTATGTCGGAATCGCGGATGCCTATTTCTTGTTATCGAGCCAGTTCCTGTCACCTCGAGAAGCCATGCCGAAGGTAAAGGACGCCGCCACGAAAGCTTTGCAGCTCGACGAATCGCTGGCCGAAGCGCACACGATGCTGGCCATGGTGAACGCGTTCTACGAGTATGATTTTCCCAGCGCCGGCGTGGAATTCAAACGCGGCGTCGAACTCGACCCCGGCTCCGCATCCGCTCATCAGTGGCGCGGTTATTACCTGATTGCCATGGGACAGCAGCAAGAAGCCCTCGATGAGTTGACGAAAGCCAGAGAGCTCGATCCGCTCTCCGACACCGTCAGCCTTCTGCTCTCCGTGAGTTTCTTGTTCTCTCGGCAGTACGATCTGAGCATTCAGCAGTCGCGGAAAATGATCGAAGCCGAGCCCGATTTCTGGTGGGGACATTTCCTATTGGGATGGGCGGAAGCGGAAACGGGGAAATTTGAAGATGCCATCCAGGCGCTCGATCGCGCCACTCAACTCGATTCCAGTCCTTATCCTCTCGCCTACCTGGCCTACGCCAATGCCCGCTCCGGCAAGAAAGACAAGGCCCTGAAAGCGCTCAGCGAGCTCGAGCAGAAATCGCACCAGGTGTATGTCCCGCGCTATCAGATCGCCGCGGTCTACGTCGGCCTCGACGACAAAAATAAAGCTCTGGATTGCCTGCAACAGGCGTTCAGCAATCGCGAGGAGATTATTGCGTTTCTGAAGGTCGACCCCACATGGGACACCCTGCGCACCGACGCAAAATTTCAGAACTTATTGCATCGCGCAGGATTGAACTAATTCCGAATCGCAGTTGATCCGTTGAAGCAGGACACCCACGCTGCAAAGTCCTAACCGGCGGAAACTTCTAAGGCCTTCTCTTTCACTTGCGTTCTGGCAAGTTCCTCGAAAATCCGGCGAACCAGTCCAACGGTTTGGAATGCGCTGATTGCCAGAATATGCTCGTGTTCCTTCGAGAGAGGCATTCGATCGAGCGCTTCGTGCAAATCGTCACGGTGCTTTCGATCGACGTCCGCGTGCTGGAAATAAGTTCGAAACGCTTCGCGCGGCAGGCCGGTTCGCTGAATCACATCTTCTAAAAACTCCGCCACCGGAGGCTCGCCTTCGAGTACCTCGAGGTATCCCAGCAGCGCAATCGGATGAACATTCAGAATCCAGTAATATTGCGCGCCAATCAGCGCCGCCATCGTGGGCGATGGAATTCGCTTCGCCACCGACTCGCGCGAAACTCCCAGCACCGCCAAGTCGTCCAGCACACCTTCATCATGATGGCGTTCTTCGGGAATATGCACGGCGCAATAATCGGCCACGCAACCCGCCACCGGATCGAGATCCCTTTTGAGATTGGCTGCGTTGTACGCCGACTCAAGGAGCGGGACCGTGGACCGGCCCACGCAGTACGTCGTGAAAAGAAAATCCGGAAAAATTTCGCGCAGCCGGGCGTGCGTCCAGAACTGATGGATTGCCCGGTGCATGCCCGGTGCCACTAATTCGATTTTTTCGCGGAGGCGCCGGCTGTGGCTCGTCGATTTCATCTGCGAAGATTTAGAGAATTAGCGACGTGTTCCTCTGGATGAAATCGTCGCCCAGGTCCGCTTTGATCGCGACCAGCGCATCCACTTCGGTGGGATCGAGATCGTTGATCAAACCCTCGTCCGACGAGGACAGCCTGCTCGGTGTGGCCAAAATACCGGCTGCTTGCAGTTTTTCGACGTTCGTCATCTGATTTCTCCTTCCGATTTGAGAAAGCTTGCTAAGTAGCTGGTCCGCTAACCCGCCGGACAGGTAGTACCTGCGAGGGGCAGCAGCCTTGTATCACATCTGCGCCGACGTTGAAAACTTCTTTCCCAAGAAGAGCAGGTCCATCCTCGAGGCCACAAAAACCAACTCCGAGGCAGCAGCAATCGGAGTTTGGGCTTCTCGATTTCCCCGGTTACCGTTACAATCGCTCCCGTTTTTGAATTCGCATCACAATCCAAATTCACCGGGCGAGACACCCAAAAATGGCTGAAGACATTCGCGAGCTTGAAGAACAGGCCAAAGAGGCCGCGGAGCACAATCTTGCGCCCGTCACGGTGACGATGGCGATTCTTGCCGTCCTCGTTGCCTCTGTTTCTCTTCTCGGCCACCGCGCACACACCGAGGAAATCCTGCTCCAAAATCAAGCCACCGATCATTGGTCCTACTACCAGGCCAAGGAAATTCGCCGCCGCAGCTACGAGCTTTTTGTCGACGAACTTTCCGTCTTCTCGCTTCAAAATGGCGAGCAAGCCTCCAAGATCAAGGAAAAATACGACAAGGAAATCGAGCGCTACAAGGACGAGGGCAAGGACATCCAGGCGGAAGCAAAGAAGGCGGAGGCGGAGGTCATGGTCCAGCAGCACCGCGCGAATTATTTTGATCTCGGCGAAGTTCTCCTTGAAGCTGCGCTCGTGATCTGTTCGATCACGCTCCTTACGCGCAAACGAATCTTCTGGGTGTTCGGCTGCTTACTCGGACTCGTCGGCCTCGGCATCGGCGCCGCCGGTCTGCTGGTCCACTAAGCTCGCGCAGATTCGTTCTCGCCGAAATCGCGCGCTACCCCACCGCCAAATTCGCGATCTGTTTCGCGAGTTTCTCCACTTCCTTCGCCTTCTGCACCATCGACAACGAAAGCGTGCTCGTCGAATCCGTTTTCTCCACTTCGTCTTTCAACTCGCCCGCCAGCTTGTACAGCTTCTGAATATCATCGAGAATCACCTTCTGATTGTGCTCCTGAATTTTCTTCGGATCGAACCCCGGCGGCGTCGGCCCGGCTCCCTCGGGTATGATTCCGCCAGGCTGATTCGCCCCTTTGTGACCCATCCCCTGCTGCCGCGCCCAAGCGTCGCGCGCGAACAGAGCGATCGGCGCTCCCATCGCCAACGCGGCCAAAGCCCCCAGAAAATCACGTTTCTGATCGTCCATGCTTCTCCGCTCCTGCCTGCCGAATTGCCCCGCATCTTGCGGCGAGCGCTCGCTGCCCGAATGGTATAATCCGCCCGCCTATTCTATGACCGAATCATTCGCTCACTGGACGGAAATCGCGCAAACGCGCGGCCTGCGTATTCTCGCGATCCTCATCATCGCGTTTGTACTCGCGCGCATTCTCAAAGCTGTCACGGGCCGCCTCGTCGATTCCGCGAAATCATCCAATCGCGTCGCTCAGATGCGCGAGCAACAAACCCGCACGCTCGCGGGACTTCTCTACAGCGCCGGAATCTTTATCATCATCGCCGTCTCTATTTTGACGGCTCTGCCGGAATTCGGCTTCAACGTCACGCCCCTCGAAGCGGCCGCCGCGGTTGCCAGCCTTGCATTCGGCTTTGGCGCGCAGCATCTCGTCAAAGATCTCATCAATGGTTTCTTCATCGTGTTCGAGGACCAATTCGTCGTCGGCGATCTCATTCAGGTCAATTCCGATCTCGGCCGCGTCGAGCATCTCACTCTACGGCGCACCGTACTCCGCAATAACGCCGGAGCTCTCGTCACGATCTCGAACGGCCTCATCGGCCAGGTCGCGAACCTCAGCCGGGATTGGTCCCAGGTGTTTGTGGATGTCACCGTGCCCTCCGACGAGCTCGTCGGCCGCGCTCTCGCGACCCTTGAGAAAATTGCCGGCGATCTGCGCAATGACGCGGATTGGTCGCCCGCGATCGTCGATGGCCCGCGCGTTCTCGGCGTAGAATCGCTTTCGCTCGACGGCACCGTGCTTCGCATGCAGGTTCGCACCGCCCTCAATCGCAAGGAGGACGTGGCCCGCGAACTCCGTCGCCGCATCAAACTCGGATTCGAACAATCGCGCATCCCGCTGAGCCACCTGCACAAAGTCACGCTGCAAGGTGAGATGCCTCATCCAGCACAGCCGTAAACTAGGATGCGGGTCCGTACGATTGGTTTTCCGGTAGCCCTTCAAAAGCAATCTTGAATGGAACGACGACCCAAAAGGGAGGCATCAAATGTCCGACGTGAACCACGAACAAGTAAATCTCATGCTGCGCCTTTACGATATTCGCCGCGAACCACGCCTGCGCGAAGCTCGCGAATGGTATATCACTCACTTCAATCCCGCCTCGGCCGAGGACGTGATGGCGCAGTGCCCTCCCGGTAGCCCGGAGAACGCTTACATGCGTATGGTCCTCAGCTATTGGGAGATGGTCGCGAGCATCGTCAATCGCGGCCTGATCGACGAAGATTTCTTCTTCGAAAATACCGGCGAGCAGTGGGTCGTCTGGGAACGCCTCAAACCCGTCATCCCCGTCTTTCGCGCGATGTTCAAGAATCCCCTGGCCTTCGGCAATCTCGAAAAACATTGCGAGATCATGGAACGCTGGCGCGAAAAGCGCGCTCCCGGTTCCTCCGAAGCCATGCGCGCTATCAACGCCCAAATGCAACAGGCCGCGGCGCAGAAGAAATCCGGGGCGGGCTTCTAGCCCCAAATTTTCGTCGAGTATGTAGACGCGGGGCGCCAGCACGCCGTCTCACTTAGCCGTTTTCAGCAGTGGCGCGCTCCGCCGCGGCGCACTCGCTGAGCCTGTTTCAAAGGTAAACTCCGGCGATGCGCTCCGGCCCCGATTTTTTCTAGCCGCTCCGCCTAACTTGTGGTAGCTTTTGGGCCGTCCCCACTTTTAAGTTTCCAACGGTTTTCCAGGCTCCGGGGCCATATCGAACAGAACCGCCACCGGCGCCGCAAGAACTCCGCGGAGGAAGCATAATGAGCGTCCGTCATCCGTTTGCAGCCGTGATCGCCATCCTGGTTTGTTTCCCGCTCGCGATGCCTCTCGGCCTTTCGGCGCAAGTGTCGCAAAGCGCCGGAAAAATCACGGCCGTCGTGCCGATCGTCAACGTCGTGCGCGGCGCTCAGCAAACCCCCGCGTCCACATCGCAGCAAGTGTTTTGGGGCGACGTGATCAACACCGGCCACCTCGCCCGCGCTCGCGTCGCTCTCGACGACGGCTCCGTCCTCAGCGTCGGCTCCGATTCCAATCTCACGATCGCCAGGCACGACACTGGTGAGCAGCAGACCGATCTCGATCTTGCCTACGGACAAGTCCGCGCTCGCGCCGTGAAACTCGTCAAGCCCAACGCGCGCTTTCAGATTCGCACCCCTGTGGGCGTCGCCGGCGTCGTCGGCACGGAAATGGTGGTTCTCTTCGACGCGGCTGGCAATATGAACGTCGTCTGCATGGAAGGAAGTTGCAAGGTCTGCGATCTCGCCGGTGTTTGCGTCCTCATGAAGGGCGGCGAGGAGACCGGCATCCACGGTAATTCTTCGCCCTCGACTCCCGCTCCCGTCAGCCCCGCGAATCTAACCGCGGCCGTGAACGCGACGAACGCCTCGGGTGCAGGTGCTGCCGGTGGCGCAGCGGGTGGCGCCAGCGCCGGAGCGGCCACAGCGGCCGGCATCGGTGGCGCGGTTGCCGCCGGCGTTGCAACGGCAGTCATCCGCGGCACCAGCAAAACTCAACAGTGCCCCACGCCAACAGGCGGCGTCTCCTCACGCCACGCAAACTGCAGCCAAATCACAAACGGCACCCACATCAACGGCCAGCGCCAGTAAAAATCACCAAGACTGCATCCGTCGCCGTTCGATACAGCGGCTTCGCGCCATCTCGTAGGTATCCGTCCGGCCGCCTCAGTGGAAGGATCTCAGAGTCCGAACTCTCCGGCCTCTACGCTACGCGCGCGCAGTCTCTCGAAACGTGATCGGTTCAGCGTGTCACGCTGGAGAAAGGTTCGCAATTCTAACTATCAGAAAACCTTCGACTGGAAACAAAATAGACCGTCGCTGTCGAAATCAGTACGCCCGCTATGCCGCCGGGAAGCATATAGGTCACCCATTCAGAACGGAACAGCCGGCCGACCGTGAGTGAAAGCGCGATAAAACATAGAAGAAAGAATACGAACGTCGCAGAGACAAAAATCAAAAGTCGCAGTCGTGGTTGTTTGAAATATTTCCAAGATAGAAAGATCAAAGGCAGAGCAGCGAGGGGCGGAAGTAGCCACATTAAAGCGGGCGTCACGATAGCACTTAAGCTCGTTTTCAGAAAAGCTATTAAGAGTGCCCAGATCAGAGCCTCACCTGCGATCCAAACCAGCAAGCTCAATAAGTACCATTTCGCAAACCGCGGCACTTTTGGCTGGAGCGATCGTGTTGGGTCTAAAGTGGGCATGTGCATTTAAAAGAGCGCCTTAATAGATGGCAACGTTTGAGTTTGAAAATAATATGTCCCAAATCCGGGCAAGTGCGGATCCAGCCGCGGTGGCGCCTCCTGCCGCAAAAAGACTCGCGCCGCAAGTTAGAGGCTCAAACGGCGTAGGCTCTCCGCACCGAGGTACACGAGAAAAACGAAAGGATTAACTAATGCATCTTCATCACGATATATTGGAGGCGCGGGTGGGAATCGAACCCACGTATAAAGGTTTTGCAGACCTCTCCCTTACCACTTGGGTACCGCGCCTCTGAGCTAGCTAGTATATCGAAAGTCGTTCACGGATTCAGCCGCGAACCGCGCTTCCCTCTGCGAAAACCACATCCCAGCCCGTCCCAGCTCCGGGCGAGCGTTTCTAATTGATATGCAGCTCGTAGGAGATGCGGGCTTGCACTACGTCCATGCGGCCTATGATTCGGCGAACGAGCGCGTCAACGGATTTCAGGTCCGCTCGCGCAAAGCCGTAAGGCGCCGCTGCGGCATCCGCTGCGTCGGCGGCTTCTCCGCTGGTCATTTCGCGCTCGCGTTCGAAGAGCTGCTGCAGAAACGACTTCTCCTCTGGAAATCGCACGATGTGCACTTCTTCGCCCGCGGAAATATGTGCGAGCTGTTTCGCCACACGAATCGCCGCGCCCTCGCCGCCCAGCTCGTCCACAAGCCCCAGCTCCTTCGCCTGCGCGCCCGACCACACACGCCCTTTGCCGATTTTATCCACAGCTTCCACCGTCAAGCCGCGGCCCTGCGCAACTCCCTTGATGAATTGATCGTAGGTTTCGTGCAGCGTTTTTTCGACCCACGCGCGCTGCGCCGGCGTGAAATTCTGTTGGCTCGAAAATAGCGACGCGTTGTCGCCCGTCGAAATCGAATCGGTGCTCAGCCCCAGGAGATTGTAGAGTCCCGAAACATTGAACTTGCCGATGATCACGCCAATCGATCCGGTGATGGTGTTCGGCTCGGCCACGATTTTATTTGCAGGCGCCGCGATCCAGTAGCCGCCCGACGCCGCCACGTCCGACATCGAAACCACCACCGGCTTCACGTCGTGTGCCAGCTCCACTTCGCGGCGAATCACTTCGCTGGCCACCACCGACCCGCCGCCCGAATCTACTCGCAGCACGATCGCCTTGATACTCGAATCTTTTCGCGCGCGCCGCAAGTCCGCCGCCACCGAATCGCCGCCCATGATGAATCCTGACGTCGGCGACACCTGCGACTGGCCCGACAAGATCAAGCCGGTGGCGTGAATCACGGCGATGCGTTCGCCGCCCATCCCGCCGCCGCTCGATTTCAAATAAGTGCGATAACGCGCGAGCGGCACCGGATTCCAGCCGCCTGCATGCGCTTTGAAGTAGTCCTGCACCTGGTCCCAATACGCGAGCTTGTCCACAATCTTCGCGTCGAGCGCTTCTTTGGTTGAGAGCGGCCCGCGAGTGACGATCTCTTCGAATTTGGCGCGATCCATTCCGCGCGCGGCCGAAGCGTCCGTCAAGTACTGCCCGTAAACGCTCTTCAGCAGCCCTTCCACTTCTTCGCGATGCGCCGCGGTAAATTTTTTCTCCGTGAACGTGTTCCCCGCCGTCTTGTACTCGGCGATGTGGTAGTACTCCGGCACGATTTTCAGTTTGTCGAGTGTGCCGCGCAGAAAAAGCGCCTGCGCCATCATTCCGCGAATGGTCACCGACGATTGCGGCACGAGCCACACTTCCTGGCAAGCGCTCGCGAGATAGTATTCGGGGTTGCCGATGCCGTCGTATCCCAGGTAGCAGATGCTGGGCTTGCCACTCTTGCGAAATTCGATCAGATGGTTGCGAATTTCCTCGAGCTTCGCCCAGCCGGTGGCCAGCGGGGCCACGCGCACCACCAATCCCTGAATGCGCGAATCGCCTTTCGCTGCGTCAATGGCGTCGATGTAATCGTGCAGGACGGGTTTGCCTTCGCCCGTCAAGTCCGCGAAGAAATCGGGTTCGCGCTGCTCGTCGATTTCGCCGGATGCATCAATTACGAGCACCGCATTCGAAGGCAGCCGCGCCGGCTTCGACGCCGCCCACACAATTACACCCAGAAACAAAATCAAAAATCCGATTACAAGTGCTCGCCGCTTTCCCCACGTCATCGCGATTCCTCTCGTACTACGTGCAACCAGCCGTCGTGCCGGGGCCTCGCGCCTCGCCGGCAAGTCCACTATCGCAGCGGTCCAGGCTCTAGCGCGCCGTCATCGTCGGCGACCGGAAAACAAACGCGACCACCAGATGCGACGCAATCGCCTTCCCGTTAAACGTCGCCGCGTTAATCGTCCACCGTTTCAGCGCGGCTTGCGCTTCCGGCGTGAGCGACGGCACATCGCGAATCACGCCCACTTTTTTGATGTCGCCGTACTTGTCGAGGCTTACGTCGAGCACTACCGCGCCCGTCCCCGAGCTCGTGATCGGATAGGACGCATACGATGCCAGCGCGACTTCCGGCGGAAGATAACCGGCCGGAAACGGCGGCGGCGTAGGCGACACCGGCACCATTTTCAAATTCTGCCCGTTCGTATCACCCGGATTGAACACAACTTCGACGGTGATCGTCGAAGGTGACGGATTGCCGTCGAGCGTTCCCGGCGTGAATTTCCATCCCGTCACGATCGAGCTCGTCAGCGACGTAAGCCCCGGAACATCGCGCAGCACCTGCACCGTCGGTGGCTGCCCCGCCGCGCTCACGTTGACCGAGAGCGTCACAAGCCCGGCTCCGATTACCTCGACCGGATAAGGAATTTCGCTCGCCGAAGTGATGTCCGGCGGAACAAAGCGATCTTTTCCCGCGACGCCAGCGCGCGGCGCGGCAAGCGCGACGCCGATTAGGAACAGCGCCAGCACAGTTAGCTTCGATTTCAGTTTCGTCAATTTTCGTCCCTCTCCGAACTCGACTGGGCGGCTCCAAAAGTAGCACCGGCCGCCGCGAAAAGCCAAACTTGATAGCCGGCGTTTCGCGATTGGCCCGGGCGAACCACATTTCGTGGCGGTGCGATTCGATCGATACGCATGATCGAAATACCCTCGTTTACGGTAGATTAGGAAATGGACGGGCGCTTGCGCATTGCGGCTTGCAGGAAATAGATGGCGAAGCCGCCGCCCATTACGGCCCAGCAGTACCAGAGCTTGGTGGTGATGATGAAGACCGTCATGCCGAGGGCAATGCTCCACATGAAAAGTTCGCCGGTGAAGCCGTCGCGCCAGTTGGGCGCAGCGCCGCCCGTGGGGACGCGCGGGAAGAGTGAAGGCCAGAGGCGCGGGACGGCGTTGAAGTAGCGGCGATAGCTTTCGCCTTGCGTGGCAAGCAGGCCTGCTTCTTCGCGCAGGATCAGGCGGTAGGTGAAGAGAAACATTCCGACGACCATCACAACGAATCCGAGGCGGCTGGTCATCAGCCCGAGGCCGAGAGCCAGCAAATCGTTACCAAGATAGAGCGGATTTCGTACGTGGCGATAGGGGCCTTCGGCGACGAGCTGCTCGGAGTGAATGTTCGCGTCATGCACGATCGAGCTGTGGAGATAGGATTCGGCCCAGGAGCGGATCAGCGCGGCGAGATAGACGAAGCCCGCACCGATGGCGATGATGCCGAGAACGTAGCGATCGAAAATGGGCGAATCGTGGTTGACTCCCGGACCGAGTATCTTGCCGGCGAGGGCGAATGCGACGCCGGTGTGGTCGAGGTAGTAGCAGAAGAAGGCGCAGAAAATGATGCCGCCGATGATCCAGAAGCGCTGCTTGAATTCGAAATCGGTGGCTGCGAACGGCATGAGCGTCACCTCGTCAGCGGCAGTGGGCGGCTGCGGAATGATACGCGAGGTGCAGGCCGAAAATTTCAGCGAAAGAGACGACGGGGAGATTTTTTTGCGCCGGGCGCGCAACTATTTCCGAGGTGGCGTGTTGGTAGGTTTGAGGTGTATTTCAAAGTCGGGCAAGCGCACGCCTAACCGACTTTGAATCATCAACTTTCGAGAGGGTTTCGACGAGGTTTCACAGGCTGCAACCTAAATGGTGCGTTGGCAATCCAATAGGTGTACGATCACCAGGAAGTTAGCGGAGGTGTGTTTAGATCCATTTAGCTCCTAGACTTTCGGTGGAGGGCATACATATGAAGAGTTCGTCCTTTATTAAATTTTTATTTGCATTTATTGCGTTGGTGGCATTGATGTGCGGGCCGCAGGCAGCTTTCGCGCAGCGTGGCGGAGGCGGACACGGCGGCGGTGGTGGCGGTGGTTCCCACGGTGGTGGTGGAGGCGGCGGATTTCACGGCGGCGGGGGCGGGGGCGGCGGATTTCACGGCGGTAGTGGCGGCGGTAGCATGAGTCGCGGCGGAGGGCCGAGTGGCGCATCGCGTGGGGGCGGCGGATATGCCCAGCGCGGATACGGCGGCGGCGGATACCGCGGTGGTGCACCGAACGGCGCGTATCGCGGCGGCGGCGGAATGTACGGCGGCTCGCGTTCGAATGGAATGAACGGCGGTCGTTCGACCGGACCTTCGACGAATGCACGGAACGGAGCGGGCTCAAACGCGGGGCGTTCGAATTCATTGAACGCACGATCGTCGGGCTCGACGGCTGGACGCGGAGCGAATCGCGCTACGGCGGACGGCAATTGGCATTCGTTTGCCGGCAACTCTTCAGGTAACTCCGCAGGTCGGTCCGTAGGTAACTCTGCAGCAAACACGGGCAGCGCACGGGGTCCCAACACCGGAAACACAGCAGGGACGCACTCCAGTGCGGGTGCTGGTAATTCGGTGGCGGGCTCGTCGCGTGGGTCGAATGCGGGATCGAATGCGCGGTCGGGCGGAAATGCGCCGAGCGTAGCGTCGAATTCGCACGCGGGAAATTTTGCCGGATCATCATCGTCGGCAACGGCTGGCCGCAGCAGCATGCTGGGGTCGAGTGGCTCGCGCAATTCGATTTCGCCGAATCGGGCGGTATCGAATATAGAGGGCTCGCACTTCGGTGGCTCGTCGTCTACTTCGATGGGTAGCTCAACGGGCGGCTCGCGATTTGGATCGAGCGCTTCGTTGTCGCGCTCGTCAGGGAGCTCGATGGGCGGGTCGCGGTCGGGAGCGAGCGGCTCGTCTTTCAGCGGCATGTCAGGCGGCACGTCGCGATCGGTAAGCGGCAGCCACGGATATTCCGGTCACATCAGCTCGGGCCACACGCTCGGGACTTCCTTCGGGCACGGCTCGTCGTCCTTCAGCGGCACCCGCAGCGGAAGCTCCAGCATGCGCGGCTCGTCGACAACCAGCGGAATGCGCAGCACGACGAACAGCGGCGCGTTCCACGGAAACAGCTTCCATAACACGACGTTTAACGGCTCGCACAACGGGTCGTGGAGCGGATCGGGCTGGCACGGCAACTCGTGGCACGGCGGCTGGAACAATGGCTGGCACGGTGGCTGGCACGGCGGTTGGGGCTGGCATGGCGGTTGCTGGGGCTGCGGATTTGGTTGGGGCTTCGGCTGGGGCTTTGGATTTGGTTTCGGATGGGGCTGGGGCGGATGGTGGGGGCCTGGCTGGGGATTCTGGGGACCGTCGTACGGATATCCGTGGTGGGGATATCCCGCGTATGCGTACCCTTATCCGGTCTATCCCAATTACAACGTAACGTATCCTCCGCCGTATTCCGGAACATCGCAGGACAACGACAGCTCGTCGAACGTATCGCCTTCGGATGATTACTTTGCGCGGCCGTCATTTGGCGGATCGCTGGATGCGGATGCGCAAGGAAGTCCGAACACGAATGCGATTACGGGGAACGTGGCTGCTTCGACGCCTACCGTGTTGCTGTATTTGAACGATGGCACGATGTACACGGCGAGCGACTACTGGCTCGTGGACGGGAAGTTGCACTACGTGACGAGCTATAGCACCGAGAGCATCGTTGATATGGGCGAGGTGGACTTGCAGCGGACCGTGGACGAGAACGCAAAGCGAGGCGTGACATTTACGCTGAAGCCTACGCGGAATGGTCCGAGCGGAACGCCTTCGGCTTCGCCTGAATCGATACCGGAGCCGCAGGTGCAGGACACTTCGACGTCGCAAACGTAACATTTAGATCGCGGTAATTTTTCGAGCGCCCACGAAGGATCGGTTTTTCGTGGGCGCTTTTTTTTGTGCGTGATACTTCCATAGCCGCGAGAGAAATCAGGCTGGGTGGCTTGAGATCCTTCGTCCGGCTTACGGCAACGGCGCCGGACTCAGAATAACGATCCTGATCGGATCGTCACTTTGCCTCGCGGAGAAAGCGGGCGGCCTCTTCGGGTGGAGTGGGGTTGATATAAAAGCCGGTGCCCCATTCGAAGCCGGCGACTTTGGTCAGCTTGGGCATGATCTCGATGTGCCAGTGGTAGTGGTCGTTGATTTCCTCGCCCATGGGCGAGGTGTGGATCACATAGTTGTAGGAGGGGAAGGCCAGGACGTTGTCGAGGCGCGAAAGGAAATCGCGGAGAATTTTCGCGAGGCTGCCGTAATAGGGGGTGGGCATGTTTTCAAACGCGGAGCTGTGCTGGCGCGGAAGTATCCAGGATTCGAATGGAAAGCGCGGGGCGTAGGGAGCGAGCGCGATGAAGTAATCATTTTCGATGATCACGCGCGAGGCGGTTTCCACTTCCTGGCGAATCATGTCGCAGAAAATGCAGCGCTCTTTTTCGTCGTAGTAGTGCTTCGAGTTGTCCACTTCTTCGCGGACGCGCTTGGGAACGATGGGCAGCGCGATCAATTGCGAGTGGGTGTGTTCGAGCGTGGCGCCGGCCGGTTCGCCGTGATTTTTGAAGAGCAGGATATAGCGAAAGCGGCGATCGTTTTTCAGATCGAGCATGCGATCGCGATAGGCCCAGAAAACTTCCTCCACCACTTTGTCGCCGAGATTCGCGAGCGTCTTCATGTGGTCGGGCGTTTCGACGATCACTTCGTGCGCGCCCACGCCGTTCATGCGATCGAAGAGGCCTTCGCCTTCGCGATCGAGGCCGCCTTCGATGCCGAGCGCCGGAAATTTGTTGGGGACGACGCGCAGCGTCCAGCCGGGCGTGTCCTTTCCCGTCCCGTTGCGGCCGTAGGCGAGAATTTCCGGAGGCGTCTTCCCTTCGTTACCCGGGCAGAACGGGCAATTCGGTGTGCCCTTGATCTGCACGCTTTCGCGAACGAAATCGAGCGGGCGCTTTCCGCGCTCCGAAGAAATGATGACCCATCGCCCGGTGATCGGATCCCTGCGAAGCTCCGGCAAACTTCCCTCCCCCGTCGAAAACTTTGCCCTGCAACTGCGTTGGGCTGAATGATACTTCCGAAACGCGTTTATTTTACTACGCGATGCGCAGGTGCGATGCGGTTAATGCAACCTGGGTGCCCTTTGAATGGAGCGAAAATATCTCGGAGTCATGGTGGTGACGAGCGACGCGGCGAATCCTACGACGAGGTGGGAGCCATGCCGAAGGCGGATTTGTGCAGGCGCACGACGGGCTTTTTGCCCGCGGTGGTTTCGATGGCGAGGACGTCGAAGCGGCAGTTGGCGGAGTGAATGCGGCGCGAGCCGAGGAATTGCCGGGCCATGCGGGCCAGATTGCGGCGCTTGTCGGCGTTGACGGCGTCCTCGGGAGTGGTTTGAGCGTGTGGAGCTGCGGAACGGGTTTTCACTTCTACGAATGCGAGGACGTTGTGGTCGTAGCCGATGATGTCGATTTCGCCTTTGATGCCGGGCACGGTGTAGTTGCGCGCGACGAGCGTGTAGCCGTGGCGGCGAAGGTACCAGTAGGCAAAAGTTTCACCGCGAATGCCGGTGCGGCGGGCGTTCTCCTTCTTCGACGATGAGGCAAGCTCAGGAGAAGCGCTGGCCAGTCCGTTGCGGGCGGCAAAGCTTACGGCGGCGAAAATCAAGCGGGCGAACATTTTTTAGCGCGGAGGGATTATAGCGCCGCGGGGGCCGCGAGGGTATCGCCGATGCGCGCGTTCGCGTGAAGGCACACTGGCCAGAATGCATGCGCCAGTGAAATTAAAAAGAGCCGGCGAGCCCTGCAATCGGAATCGCCGGCCCTTTTTCGTTTTGGCGTTACAGGCTTCGCTCGAGGTCGGTGATGCAGGACTCGAGAGTGCGGAGCGCGAAGTCGGCTTGCTCTTCGTCGATCAGCAGCGGAGGACAGAGGCGAAGAGTTGTGTCGCCTGAGCCGAGGACGAGCAGGCCCTTGTGGAATGCCATTTGGACCAATTTGTTGCGGAGGTCGGTGGCTTTTTCCCTGGTTTTTTGGTCGCGGACGAACTCGATGCCGATCATCAGGCCTTTGCCGCGAACTTCGCCGACAATCTTGTGCTTCTCGCGCCAGTCGGCGGTGCGTTTCATGATGAACTCGCCCATGCGAGCGGCGTTGGCCATATATTGCCGCTCGAGCAGGCTGAGCGTTGCAAGTGAAGCCGCGATGCAGACCGGATTGCCGCCAAACGTGGAAGCGTGAGCGCCGGGAGTCCAGTTCATGACGTCGGCGCGAGCGATCATGGCGCTGAGCGGCATTCCGGATGCAATTCCCTTCGCGGTGCAAATGATGTCGGGCTCAATTCCGGAATGATCGGACGCCCACCATTTGCCGGTGCGGCCCATACCGGACTGCACTTCGTCCGCAACGAACATGATTCCGTACTTCCGGCAGATGCGCTGGAGTCCTTGCAGGAAATCGGCAGGAGCGGGCAGGTAGCCACCCTCCCCTTGAATCGGCTCGATGAAGATTCCGGCGACTTCTTCGGGATCGACGCGGCGGCGAAACAATTCGTTTTCGAGATAGCTCAGGCAATCGGCTGCGGCGAATTCGGGGCGGATGCCGTACGTGCCCCGGAACGTATCCGGATAAGGCATATGGAAGACGCCGGATAGAAGCGTGCCGAAGCCCTTGCGCTGAATCGAACGGCTGGCGGTGAGAGATAGCGAACCCATCGTGCGTCCGTGGAATGCGCCGTGGAAAGCGATGAGCTTGTCGCGCTTGGTGTGGTATTTGGCCAGCTTGATCGCCGCTTCGATCGCTTCGGTGCCGGAGTTCCCGAAATAAACGCGCTTCGGCTCTTTACCGGGAGCGATCGCGGCGAGTTTTTCTGCGAGTTCGACGAGATTCGGATAGTAAAAATCCGTGCCGGACAGGTGAATGAGTTCCGCGGCCTGTTTTTGAATCGCGGCGACTACTTCCGGATGGCAATGGCCGGTGGCGACGACGGCGATACCGGCGGCAAAATCGAGGAAAGTGTTGCCGTCAACGTCTTCCACCATCGCACCCCGGCCGGACTTCGCGACGAGCGGATAATCGCGCGTGTAGGACGGCGAGAGCACGGCGCGATCGCGTTCGACGATTTGTTTTGCCTTAGGACCCGGGAGCGGCGTGACGAGGTTCGGTAGCTTTACATCGGACTTGATATCAATCGCTGGCATGAATTCCTCCGAGAAATGGATTTTTGTTCGGCGCGCAGACGGATTCCTACCGGTGCAAGCCGTGAACGACCATCAGAGGAACGGGACTTAATCTACGCCGTAGAGGTTGGGGCGCTCGTGAGAGGGCTGGCTGTGGAGCGAGTGTTGGTATTTCTTTGTGAAGCTCATTTGTATTTCCAGCGAACGGTGCCGTCTTTTACGTCTTCGACAATGATACCAGAGTCTGCGAGTTGTTTGCGAATTTCATCGGAGCGTTTGAAATCGCGGCGCTTCTTCGCGGCCTGGCGCTGCTTCGATGAGCGCTTCGATTTCTTCGGCGGGCAGCGCGGGTTTTACCGGAACCAAAGCCGAGCCTCGCGAGCCTGTCGGCATCGTCATCCACAAGCACGGAGAGTATCTGGTCGAATTTCTCCATGGAGGCGACCAGGCGAGTCGCATCCTGGGCGAGGACCACGCCCTGGTCCATCGCGGTGTTGATGTCTCGCACGAGATCAAAGACGGCGGCGAGAGCGACGGCGGTGTTGAGATCGTCCGCGAGCGCAAGATCAAAATCTTTCTCGGCTTTCGTGGCGCGCTCGTGAATCTCGGAATTTTCGCCGTCGGCAAATTTCTCGGATTTCAGGCGCGCGACGAAATTGCGCATGCGCTCGACCGAACTTTCGGCCTGCCTCAAACCGTCCATCGTGAAATTAAGCTGGCGATTGTAAGGAACGGAGAGCAGAAGGAAACGGATGGACGACGGTTTGTAGCCTTTGGCGAAGAGATCGCGCAGCGTATAGAAATTGCCGAGCGATTTGGACATCTTTTCGCCTTCGATGATCAAGTGCTCGGCGTGCAGCCACATTTTTGCGAAAGTGCGGCCGGTGGCGGCTTCGCTTTCGGCGATTTCGTTCTCGTGGTGCGGGAAAGCGAGGTCAATTCCCCCAGTGTGAATGTCGAGTGTCTCTCCCAGGTATTTCATCGACATGGCGGCGCACTCGATATGCCAGCCGGGGCGCCCGGGACCGATGGGCGTTTCCCAGAAGAACTCGCCGGGCTTCGGCGCTTTCCAGAGGGCGAAATCGCGAACGTCGTCTTTTTCGTAACGGTCGGTGTCGGCGCGAGCACCGGCTTTCATGCCGCTGACGTCGATTTTGGAGAGTTTGCCGTAATCGGGAAATTTTGCGATGCGGTAGTAGATGGAGCCATCGCTCGGATAGGTGAAGCCTTTTTTCGTGAGGCGTTCGATGAGCGCGACCATGTCGTCGATGTGGTCGGTGGCGCGCACGAGCTCTTCGGGCATTTCGAGATTGAGCGAGCGCATGTCTTCGAGGAAGGCCTCGATATATTTTTCGGTGTACTCGCGGATCGTCACGTTTGGCAGCGGCAGCGTTGGCGATGATGCGATCGTCAACGTCGGTAAGGTTCATCACCTGCAGAACGCGGTAGCCGGCCGTGCGCAGGAAGCGCCGCAGGATATCCTGAAACACAAAGGTGCGAAAATTGCCGATGTGCGCGAAATCGTAGACCGTGGGACCGCAGGTATAAATGCGAACTTCGCCCTTGTGCACCGGCTGGAGAGGTTCGAGCCGGTTCGAGAGCGTGTCGTGAAAGCGAATGTCGAGCTGTTTGGCAGCGGTCACGGAATCAAACATTCTAGCTGACGGTTTGGCTGGCAAGCAATTGCCGCCGTGCGGGCGGTTTCCGCGAGGCATAGCCGTTCGGAAGCGCGACGATCGGCAGGGATGTGGACGAATGCTTGTGCGTGATACCCTTTCGCGGTTTGGGCGCGAGCGGGGACTGCCGCAAGTTTCGAGGAACGTAGATTGCGTCCGGCGCGATCTGAAATTTCAATTTCGAGGTGATTTATGTCATGCACGCCTGAGGCGTTGAAGCAGGTTCCGCTGTTCGCATTGTTGGATGACGATGAGGCCGCTGTTCTTGCGAGCCAGGTGGAGCTGCGACGCTTTGCTCCCCGGCAGCGCATTTACAAGATGGGCGACGCGGGCGACAAGGCTTACATCCTGGTGTCGGGAGCCGTGCTGGTGACAACGGTAGACGACGATGCGCAAGAAGTGACCGTGGACCAGCCAGCCGCCGGCGAATTCTTTGGATTCGCGTCCATGCTGGAACAGACCCCGCATCAAACGAGTGCGACTGCCACCGAGGATACCGTCGCGATCGAAGTCGACCGCAACGACATACTGAATCTGCTGCAGCGCAAACCGCATGCGGGGATGGACATGCTCACGGTGCTCGGGCGGCAATTTCACGCGTCGCAACAATTGGTGCGCATTCGAGCGAGCCGGAACGCGAACGTGATGATCGAGGAGGAAACAAAGTTTGGCGAACGGATCGCGGACGTCGTAGCGGGCTTCGGTGGATCGTGGACTTTCATCATTATTTTTGCCGTCGCGATCATCCTCTATTCGGGGATCAATGTGGTGCTCGGGCGATCGGCCTGGGATCCTTATCCGTTTATTTTGCTGAACCTGTTCCTCTCGATGCTGGCCGCAATCCAGGCGCCGGTGATCATGATGAGCCAGAACCGGCAGGATACGAAAGACCGGCTCCGCGGCGAACTCGATTTCGACGTGAACCGCAGGGCCGAGAGTGAAATTCAGGGATTGTCCCGGAAGCTGAATATGCTGGGTGACAAATTGGGAGATGTGGAGGATTTAATTCGCGAGAGTTTGTCGCGAGGCGGAATGGGCGGCGTGGGAGGAGGAGTGGGCCCGACGGAACCAGCGCGATCGTGAGCGATTGGAGGCCTGGGACGGACGTGAAGGGGTCTCGAAGGGTTAAAGAGAAGACGGCTGGATGCCGATGGTGACAGTGGCTTTGCCTAGTCCTAGCGAATTTTGCCGGAAATCTTTCTAGTACCCATGGTACGGAAGGCCCATTTTCTTCTTTCTGTGTTGATTTAGTATACCCGGAGAAGAAATGGGCTTGCCGGACGTCCCCGGCGGCGGAGCCCCCGAAAAGGGGCGCAGATGAACAAGATTATTGCGGTGGCAGCGTTTGTACTCTGGTTCGCGGTGGGAACGGCGCACGCGCAGCGATCACCCAGCGGCGGCGGTGCAGTTAACGGTGGCAACGGCGGGATGAATTCCGGAGGCGGCGGCGGTGGCGGCGGGACGGGCGTCGGCGGCGCGCTTCCGGCCGTGATTCACCATCCGGTGTGGATTCCGCCAGCGAATGTAAGCGCGACGAACGACGGGCCCTTTCTGCCTTCGTCCTACCAGAGCTATGACAAGGCGGTAGAGATTGGCAAGTCGGAAGTCGGCACCCGGGAACCGAGCGTCGCGGAAGTTGCGAAGATGACGCAGCAGCAAAAAGCGACGGCTGGGAAAGCGCGGTTCGTCGTCGTGCAGGACGTTGAGGGGAAACTGCAGGAAGTAAAAGCGCAGCCCTAGCAGAGCGCCGGTCGCTGTTGGGCCGGCGATCGCGGACGATGGCGATGCCGCTACGGGTTGAGTTCGACCCGTCGGCTGACGAGCGAGTTATCGCCATCGCCCGAGGCGGTGGCGGTGAGCGGGCGCGAGTTCAGCAGGAACGCACCTTCTGCCGGCAGTCCAGACGATTCATCGAACGCATAGACCTCCACGGGTTTTCCCACCGGAAGCGTGAAGGTAATTTCCACCCCTTTCGCGGTGCCCGTCAAGCACTGGTAAAAAATCCAGCCGTTCAAAAACCTGCGCAGCCGTTCCGTCTCCGGTTGAACGGGCTCGCCTTCTATCCGCACCGATTCGACTCCTGAATCGGGCGGAAAGAAAACCATCACGTCAGCAGCGCCCCGCTCCGAACGCAGCAGCGCGCGGTAGGCCCGCTTCGACCCAGTTTCCGACGACTCGAGGATCGTGAAGGTAGGCGGCGCGAGCTCCTGGTGAGGTGCGTCGGCCAAAAACGCGGGAGTCGAACTCCACGGGAATGGGCCAGCCTCCTGTCGAACGAAGTTTGCCGCCACTCTGATGGCTTCCGGCAAGCGGCGCGAATCCGGTTGCACGAGCCAGACGGATTTTCCTGAATCGGCATCCTGCCAGAAACGGATGTTCGCGCGCTCGGGCGATTTCGCGGAAAAAGCGGGAACCACGGCGGCAGCGAGGGCGGCGAGAACGGTGGCAATAATTGCGGTGGCAGGCACAGCGATTCGCGAGAGGCCGCGCACTTCGAGCAGGTCCGCGCAGACGGGCGCGATTGGCGTGAGAAGCAGCGCCACCACAATCGCGATCCCGATGATTAGCTGACCGCCTAGCGCCGAGTAAAGCTGCAGTGCCAGTTCGAAACCGGAGACTGCGGCGACGACCAACGGCGCAAGGACGGCTGCCAGTCCGGTTTCTTGTGTCTCCGTGCGGGCGAAAATCAGGGGCACCGCCGCGAGCACCGCCACGCAGAGGCAGAGCGGAAAGAGATAAGCGATGCCATGAGTGAGCGCAGCGGAAACAATCGATAGCAGCGCCCACCAGATCCAGACGCCCGACCACAGGCCGAGAAAACCAGCGTGGCGCGAGAAGGCGAACGCCACCGTCGAGACTACGGCGAGCGCCAGACACCAGAATGCAGCCTGGATTGCGAACGGATGCGCCACCCAATTCACCGGCATCGCGCCGGCGCGCCCCAGGACGCGGTTGATAATCCACGCGTTGACGCCGGTGACGGCAAGCATCCCGGGCCATGCCAAAATGCCCCAGAGCAGCGCCGGAATCGTGAGGCGTTTGCGATAAAAGAGCCAACCAATCTCGAGAAGCAGGAGGACTGTGGCGGCGATCGAGATCGTGAGAGTCCGCGAAGCGGGCCAGTAGACGGTCCAATGGCCGAACACGTCGAAGAACGCGGCTTCCCCTTGTGGCGGATTCGAGAGTTCGGTATTTGCGAGCGCGAGGAGAATGGGAAGCGCATTGTCACCATCGTGCTGCAAACTCGCCGGACTCGAGTTTTGAAAATTGTCGAGTGGCGTGTGGTATTGGGCCACGTTGCCGATGTAGGCGAAATTCGCGCCCTGGTAGCCGGCGGCTTTGAACACCGTGAAGTCGGTGTCGTTGGGGAGAAGCTTGTACGTGAAATACGCGAACGCGTTGGTTGCCGGGTGGTGGGCGTGCTGCGCGTAAAGACGAACGATCCAGTAATTCGCCGAGCCCGTTTCGAACATCAGGCTGGGGCCGGAGGTGCCACGCGTATCCACGTTGACGGCGGCGGCCACTTCCCGCGCCCAGCGGTGCTGGTCTACAAACACGTGCGCGCCGAGAAGGCCGGCTTCTTCGCCGTCATCAATCAGCAGAATGATGGAGTGGCGCGGCTTCGGAAGCGCGTTCAGCGCTCGCGCGCATTCGAGTACCGTCGCGGCGCCCGCGCCGTCATCGGACGCGCCGGGCCCGGCGGGGACGGAATCGTAGTGAGCGGCCAGCAGGACGGACTGGCCGGGCTCGGTGCCATCGAGCCGGGCGACGACGT
Source organism: uncultured Acidobacteriota bacterium (assembly GCA_963711875.1). Lineage (GTDB taxonomy): Bacteria > Acidobacteriota > Terriglobia > Acidiferrales > UBA7541 > Palsa-295. Next base: position 188,595 of record CAVQFW010000006.1, on the reverse strand, counting down.
TCTTGACGGTCGCGCACGTTCCATATTCATCGCAGGCGAATCCCGTTTGGACTTCCGGAGAATAGCCGAGCTTCGAGAATTCTTCGAGGATGCGGGCGCGGACTGCGTCATTCGCGGCGCTTCCCGTGGGATGAGGAGCGCCATCGCCGAGAAGCCGCTCCAGAACCGCGCGGGCGCGGCCGGCGGAAAATTCCGAATCCGGGGCGCTGACGGGCTTCGGCGCGGGAGGTTCAGAACCGAGGAGCGAAAGCAGAAAAATGCCGAAAAGAGCGACCGTACAAAACAGTATTCGGCTTACTCCCGGCTCGCTCTCTGGGCTCAAGCGACCCTCCAGTCCGCGCCATGCTAGGCCGTAAGGCACGGCAAGTCAATGTGCTGGAGGCTTCGAGTCTTTTTTCTTCCTGCGAGGAGATTCGAACGAGTGCAACATCACAGATAGAATGGCCGGGATCCATTCTTGCTCGTTTCTTTTCAGTCTTTGTCGGGCCTTCTCGGGCCTTCTCATTTCTTCGCAAGCGGTCCCATTGAAAAGACGGCGTCCGCTTGCCCCGCAGTCATAGTCCCCGCCGAGCGCGGCCAGGTGACTCCCTCGAGACGCGGGTTCTCACACGAGATCCAAAAAAAGAAGCGCGTCTCGGGAACTGAGACTTTCCAGGTGAGCACGGATTTCCCGGAGATCCCCATGATCTCTTTCGGGCGCAAGAATCAGGTAGCCGGACGCGGCGGCGAACATCTAATTTCAGGTTAGTATCCACCAATAATGGCCCAGGAGACGCGATGGAACCGCTCGACAACCCGATCTGGATCGCTCTGACAACCTCACAATCGCACTTCGCTGAGGGTCAAAAAGCCGCGAGGCGGTTTCCTGCCGAAGTCTCGCCGCTCTGCGGTGCGGAGCATGCGAACGAGGAAGGCTTCGAGTCCGTTCGCGATTTGCTTGCATCCGGTGGCACCGCAGCGCTATTCCTTTCGAAGCGGACAGATCTCCCGCCGGGTCTTGAGACAGTGCTGGAGCGCCCGCTCCTGCAGATGATCCTCGAGAAAAACGCTCACCTCCCCGCCAAGAGCCGCGCGCATCCTTTCATGGAGCTTGGCGATGCGGACGTGCCCGAAATGCTGGAGCTGACGGCGATGACGAAACCTGGTCCGTTCGAGAAGCGCACCAGAGAGATGGGCACGTACCTGGGCATTCGCACGGCTGGAAAGCTAGTCGCGATGGCTGGCGAGCGGTTGAAACTGCCGGGTCACACCGAAATCAGCGCCGTATGCACCCATCCGGAACATCTGGGCCACGGATATGCCGGTTTTCTGATGACGATACTGGCTGAACGCATCCGCGCGCGCGGCGAGGCTCCGATTCTGCATGTCCTCCCCGAGAATACCCGTGCGACTTCGCTTTACGAGCGGCTCGGATTCAGAAAGCGATATCTCGCGCACCTTACGATCGTTCGCGCGGCAAAGCGCGATGGCAGCCAGGCGGCGCCGGCACAAAATTAGGCCGTACTTTGTGCTCAACATTTCGCGAATCGCGCTTTACACGCATTGCCGCCCGTGTTAACTTTTGTTCCCGTAACCGCCGATCCGATAGCGCCAGGCGGCAGGGCCATTCATATCGACCCTTCCCAAGTTTTTGTCTCAAGACGTCCTCCCGAGGAAGATACAACCGAAGCTTCTCCTGCCGACGAGGCATAAGGAGAATGCTGTGCGAGGGAACGGGTGCTAAAACTTCGTAAAGTCGAGTTACTGGGCTTCAAGTCGTTCTGCGAGAAGACGCCGATTACGTTCAGCGGCAGCGGGATCACCTGCATTGTCGGGTCCGAACGGCTGCGGCAAATCGAACGTGGTGGACGCGATCTCCTGGGTGCTGGGCGAGCAGAGCCACAAGATGCTCCGCGCCGAGCGTATGTCGGACTGCATCTTCAACGGCACGGCCAAGCGGCCGCCGATGGGGCTGTCCGAAGTCACGCTGACGCTCGTTGACCCCGAGCTTGCCGACGCCGTCGCCAAAATAATTGACGCACCCGAAAACCACACCGTGGGCGCTGCCTTCACGACGGCGGAGGACTCCGCGCCGAACGACGACACCCTCACGATGCCATCGCCCGTAGAGGATTCCGCACTGCCGGAGTCCGCAACCGAAGAAATTTCCGCCGAGATAGACGGCAAAGCCAAGCCGTGGAAGAGACGCGGCGCCGAGAAACCCGCCATCACGCTGCAAGCCCGGCGAAGTAGTCGTCGGCCGGCGGCTGTATCGCTCCGGTCAAAGCGAATATCTGATCAACGGCCGAGTGGCGCGCTTGCGCGACGTGCAGGAACTTTTCATGGGCATGGGGCTGGGCCCGGACAGCTACGCCATCATCGAACAGGGCCGCATCGGCCAGATTCTGAATTCGAAGCCGATGGACCGCCGCGCCATCATCGAAGAAGCCGCCGGCATCACCATGTACAAGACGAAGCGGCGGCTCGCGGAAGCAAAGCTCGAAGCTTCGAAAATCAATCTTTCGCGCGTCAACGACATTCTCGTGGAAGTCGAAAAGCAAGCTCGCTTCGCTGAAGCGGCAGGCTTCGAAAGCGCGGCGCTACGCTGAACTGCGCGAACAGATGCGCGGCCTGCTGCGCATCGTTCTCGCGAGCAAGGCCGAGCATCTCGATATCGAAGCGGCGCGCCTCGAAAACCTGCTGCGCGATATGGACGCGGCGGAAGAGCGCGATGCGCGTTCCGTGCACGAGCTCGAAGCGGAACAAGAGCGCCTGAGTGCGCGCACCTACGAGCTCGATGCCGAGTTGCGCCAGACTGCACAACTCTTCTGGGACAAACGGCGCTCGATCTCGACCGCGCCGAAAATCGCATCACATTCAATCGCGAACAGCTGGCGCAGCTCGATTCGCGTGCCACCCGCGTCACGCTTGAAATCGAACAAGCCGAACGGCAGGCTACCGAGCTTCTCGCGCGGATGAACGCGCAGCGCGAAGCCGTGGCGGCGCTGCGCGAACAGAGCGCGTCGCTCGAATCCGGATTGCGCGAAGCCACCGAGAAGGTCGGGCGCAGCGCCGGTGAGCAGGAAGCGCTCGAAGCGCGGATAGAGCTTTGCGCGAGCTTGCCGGGCGCCTGGTGGAAGAATCCGCGCGCCTGCAGGCCGAGTCGCTCCAAGCGGAAGAAGCCGCGGCACGCCACACCGCAGCGGAGGAGCAGCGAGCCGAGGCCGCGCGTTCCTTGGGTGTGGAATGGGGCGCACTGGCGCTCCGTGTGAAGACCGAAGAAGACTTCTACGCGCAAGCAGAGCGCCGCTCCCAGGAATTCGGTTCCGCCGCTCGCGACGCGCAGGCCCGCTTGATCGCGCTTCGCGGTGCGCAACAGGAAACCGCGCAGCAACTGAAGCTGACCCGCGAAACACTTTCGGCCGAACGCGCCCGGCACTCGTCTGTCGAGCAGATTCTGAGCGAGCGCGCCTACACGGCGGACGCCGTACAGAAGCTTTTCAACGCGAATGCCAATGCGACTGGCGACGGCGAGTCGCGCGGTTTCCATGCCGTCGGCTTGCTGGCCGACTACGCCGAGGTGCAGGAACAATACGAAGGCGCGATCGAGCAGTTCCTGCGCGAAGAGCTCGAATATGTGGTCGTCGAATCGTTCGATCATGCGCGCGCCGGCGTGGCCCTGCTGCGCGACGAGATGGGCGGCCGCGCCACGTTCTTCGTCGATTCGCTAAGCAAGCTGAATATCGACCACGCCCGAGGCGGACGCTTCCCTGCCGATGCCCTCCGGAGTGATCGCGCGGCTGGATCGCTTGGTAGATTTCCGCGACCCGCTGGGCCCGGCAGCCAAGTATTTTCTAACGCAGCTTCGCACCGCCTACCTGGTCGAAAACGGCGCGGCAGCTGAACTCATGGCGCATGAGAATCCGCACAGCTATTTCCTCACGCTCGACGGCACCTGCTACCACGGCCGCATGGTTTCCGGTGGACGCCAAGGCGATGCCGGCCCGCTCGCGCTGAAGCGCGAACTCCGCCAGCACGAAGTGGAAGCCGCGCGGCTCGATCGCATCGCTCAGGAACAGCAGATGGAATTAACGCGAATCGAAGTTGCCATCGCAGGCGGCGAAGCCGAAGTGGCCACAGCCCTCACGCAGCACGTGGACGCTGAAAAATCACTCGTAGGCGCGACGCACACGCGCGATCAGGCCCGCGCCGAACATCGCCGCGTGGAACAGCAACTTGCGTCCGAGCAACAGGAGATTGCCTGGTTGCACGCAGAAGCCGAATCCGCTCGTGAGCGAGTCGACCAGGCGCGCCGCGAGCACGCTGAGGCCCTTCGCTCGCGCACCGACACCGAAGCGGAAGCTTCCGCCGCAGCCGAAAAACTCGCCGAGTTGCGTCGTGATTTCCACGCGCTCCAGGAACAAGTGGTGGCACAGCGCGAAGCGCTCGCCACGATGACCGAGCGTTTCACCAGCGCGGAATCGGCCGAACAACGCTTGATGGAAGAGATGGCCATCTCCGACGAGCGCATGAATGTCCTGCGCCAGCAGCACGGCGCGCTGTTTCAGGAGAAAACGGATCTCGAGACCGCCTGCGAGCAGCTCTCGCTCCAAGTGGAAGACCTTCGCAAGGAGAAGACTCGCGCCGAGGAATTGAAAGCAGCGCTCGAGAAGGAGTGGGACGAAGCGCGCGCCCGCGCCGGACAGCTCGACGAATCGCTGCGCGGTAAGCGGCAATCCCTCGACGACCTGCGCTCCGAACGAAACCAGCGCCAAATCGAAAAAGCACGCAACGACGCGGACCGCGACTACCTCCGCCAGACCTGCGTGGCGGAGCTGAATGCGCAGCCCGAAGAATTGATGGCGCAGGAAGCGCAATTACTGATCGGCGAAGATTTGATCGCCGCCGAAACAAATTACAACGAAATGAAGGCGCGCGTGGAAGCGATGGGCCCCGTAAACATGATGGCCCTCGAAGAATTCAAGGAAGCGGAAGAGCGAGAAACCTTCCTGCGGCGCGAGCGCGACGACCTCGTCCAATCCATCGAGAACACGCAGCTCACCATCACCGAGCTCGACCAGGTCTCGCGGCAAAAATTCGAAGAAGCATTCAACTTCATCAACAGCCAGTTCGCGGTGGCGTTCCAATCGCTCTTCGGCGGCGGTCACGGAGAAATGCGGCTGGGCGAACCCGATAGCTCCGGCGAGATGGGGATCGATATCGTTGCTCAGCCGCCCGGCAAGCGCCTTCAGAATATCCTGCTGCTCTCGGGAGGCGAAAAAGCGCTGACGGCGCTCGCGCTGCTGATCGCCGTGTTCCGCTACAAGCCCAGCCCGTTCTGCATCCTCGACGAAGTGGATGCGCCGCTCGACGAAGCAAACGTCGGCCGCTTCAATCGCATGCTCGCCGATATGTGCGGGCAGACGCAGTTCATCGTCGTCACGCACAACCGCAAGACAATGGAGATGGGTTCAGTGCTCTACGGCGTGACGATGCAGGAGCCGGGAGTCTCAAAGCTCGTGTCCGTGAAGTGGGAAGAGGCGGAACAGGCGAGCGCTCCGAAAGCCGCGAGCAACGCCGCCTAGTTTCCCGGAATTTCGAGCGCCGCGCCGCCTGGCGCCAAAATTCTCGCTGCGTTTATCTGTGGAAAATATTCTGGCCCCCTGTACTTCTTAGCCGTTGACAACTCCTCGCTCTGCGCTAGAATACCCGCCTCCTATCGAGGAAAGATTATTCCCTTGGCTTCTCCACACATGAGCGCAGTCGTTTCACAAACGGATTTCGCCGGGCTCAAGCTTCGAGCCCGCGGCAAAGTACGCGACATCTACGAGCTGGGCGACCGGCTGTTGATCGTCGCCACCGACCGACTGTCCGCTTTTGACGTGATTCTTCCCACGCCGATTCCCGATAAGGGTCGAGTACTCACACAACTATCGCTCTTCTGGTTCGACAAGCTCGCGGAAATCGTTCCCAACCACGTGATTTCAGCGAGCAACTTCTCCGGAGAGCTCGCGCCCTACGCGGCCGCGCTCGAAGGGCGCGCCATGCTCGTCCGGCGGACGGAGCCCGTTCCGATTGAATGCGTCGTGCGCGGGTATATTTCAGGTTCAGGCTGGAAGGACTACCAGAAGACAGGCTCGGTCTGCGGGATCGCGCTGCCTTCGGGGTTGCGCGAGAGCGACCGGTTGCCGGAGCCGATCTTCACGCCGTCCACGAAAGCGACCACGGGCCACGACGAGAATATTTCCTTCGACGAAACAGTCGCGCGAATCGGCCGCCCGCTCGCGGAAAAGCTGCGCGATACCAGCCTCGCGATCTACAAGCAGCGCGGTTGCGTATGCGGCGGAACGCGGCATCATCATCGCCGACACGAAATTCGAGTTCGGATTAATCGGCGACGAGCTCATCTGGATTGACGAAGCGCTTGACGCCCGATTCCTCGCGATTCTGGCCCGGCAATGAGTATGTTCCGGGAAAGCCGCAACCTTCGTTCGACAAGCAGTACGTACGCGATTATCTCGAGCGCATCGGCTGGAACAAGCAGCCTCCGGCGACCGGCCTTGCCACCCGACGTCGTTGCCGCCACACGGGACAAGTACAGAGAAGCCTATCAACGCGTTACCGGCCACGCACTCGACTGAGCCCGGGGAAGAACTCATCCCGAGGCGCCACTGCGGAGCGTGCAATCGTGAAAGATCAATTGGAATCTCTGGTCGGAATGATGGTCGAGCGAGGAATTCTGCTCGAAGAAGCAGTCGTCTGAGTTCGAGAAAAAATTCATCCGGCGCGTACTCGAGCGCTGCAACGGCAATCAGTCACGTTCCGCGATCGCCCTCGGAATCCATCGCAATACGTTGAGCCGCAAGGTAGGCGAGTACAAACTCGACCACGTCGGCCGCAACGGCCATCGCGGCTGACGGATACCGCAGCCGAGTAACCATTTCCTCGCAACACGAACAGGTAAAATAAAAATGGCCGTCTCGATCGCTCGGGACGGCCATTTTCAATTTTGCGAACTGTATGGCAGCGAGTAGTTATTTCTTCGCTGCTGGTTTCTTTACGGGTTTCTTGGCGCCGCCCTTCTCCGTCGGGATGTCCTCCGCGTTTACCTTGGCCTTGTCCCAGTGCAGCATGAAATTCGGGTCGGGATCGTAGCCAAGAAGAGTCCCGCTAAAGCGAACGCCTTGCTCTTTGTCGAGACGCGACGCTTCAGGCTGGCCCACCACCTTCACGTCGAGGTTCGCAGTCGTGGCGGCCTGAATTTCTTCCGGTGTCGCGCCCGTATACAGCTTCAGCTGGACGGAATCCGTGCCGGGAGTTATGTCAATGAGCTTTCCGACAACTTCAGGAAACTCGGCGCCGCAAAGCGCAAGCCAGGTCATCTTGGCTTTATCGCCTCCGCCTTTCAGATCGGAAATGACGGTGAGGATATTGCTTGAGTTGCGGATCTTGTTCAGATCATCCGCGCTCGGAATGTTGTAAGTCGCGGGACGATCTGGCGAATTCGCAGAGAGCTGCAAGAGCTCGTTCAGCTGCGCGTCGGCAAGAGAATCGCAACCCGGCTGTTCGTAGGCCAGAATCTGGCGGCGCAAGTAATCCTTGATCTTGTCGCTGTCGGTAATTTTCAGATTGATGGCACGCCCGAGCGCCCAGAATCCATCGAGTGCCTGCGTCGGCTTCATTTCGAGGTACGCAACTCCCAGCCGATACGAAGCTACGGCATCCGTGGGAGTGAGTGTGAGAACGGTTTTGAAAGCGGCGACCGCGCACGGGTAGTCCTTCAACTGCGAACAGGCGTAGCCGACGGCGTTCTGAAATAGCGCCATGCCGGGCTTTTTCTGCTCCGCGAAATCCGCGTCCGACATTTTCGGATCTGACTTCGGAAGAGCAGCCAGCAGCTTCGCGCCTTCGAGCGCGGCGTCGCGCTCTTTTTTCAGTTGATCCGGCGCGTCCGGGGCCTTCGGATTGTAGGCGTAGGGGAAAACCTGGCAGCGTGCCACGAGAGCCTGCAACCTCTGCGTCACGTCAGCCTTGTCACCCAGCGCCACGAGCTTATCGGCGGACTCGATGGCCTTGGGATAGTTCTTCAAATCCGAGTAGGTCTTGATGTAAAGCTGGTAGACGTACTGATTCAAAGTGGAGTTCGGGAATTTCGCGACGAAATCGTCGAGCAGCTTGACCCGCGCTTGAGGGTCTTTCTCCGCGTTGGCGGCTTGAAACGCATTATATTCCGGGATCGTGTAGGTCGGTTTCGCCGCCTGGTCCTGAGCAGCTTGAGCCTGTGTCGCAGCCGGGCGCGCAAGCATACAGGTCGCGACGAGAACGCCGAGCAGAATTGCCTTCGTGATTAAACACTTTCGTATCATCGCTTTCCCTGCCTCCTGGACCAGTTTACATCAGGTGAGTGTCACACCCTAGGACTGCGCCGCCCGTCGAGACGCACAAGCGCAACAAAATCTTCGGGATTATAGGGAAAAGCATCCCGAACGCGCAAGGTGAATTCCACCTACAGCTTGTGATAGTGAATTGCGCCTGCCCCGCCTTGACGTCCCCGCCCCGATGATAAGATGGTGAATAGAGGTGTTTTTGTCGCCTCATCGGAGCTGCCCGTGGACGCAAAAAAGCCTCTCGAAGGAAAGATAGCGCTGGTCACCGGCGCGAGTCGCGGAATCGGATTCGCGATCGCGCGAACTCTCGGACGCTTGGGAGCGAAAATTGGCATCTGCGCGCGCGATCCGAAGAAACTGGAAGCCGCGGCGGCCACATTGAAAAAGGACGGAATCGAAGTCCTCGCCGCGGTGGCAGACGTGACGAATGCAAAAGATATCGCGTCGTTCGTCGCCAAGACCGAGCAAGCGCTCGGACCCGTCGAAATCCTCGTCAATAATGCCGGCATCGGCTACTTCGGCCCAGCGCACGAAGCAGACGAGAAAAACTGGGACACGGTGTTAGACACCAATTTGAAGTCCGTGTTCCTGCTTTCGAAAGCCGTCGCGCCGGGGATGATCGCGCGGCAGTCGGGCCACATCATCAACATCTCCTCCCTCGCCGGAAAGAACGCATTCAAGAATGGCGGAATTTACTGTGCCTCAAAATGGGGCCTGATGGGGCTTACTGAATGCATGGCGGAAGATCTGAGGGACTACGGAATCCGCGTCAGCGCGATTTGCCCGGGCTCGGTCGCTACAGAATTTGGCTCGCCCGCAAGCAAGAAAGATCCCGGGAAGATGCTGCAACCGGATGACATCGCGCACGCGGTGGAAATGCTGGTAACGCAGGCGCCGCAAAGCTTCATCAGCGAGGTGCTGATTCGCCCCACCCGCAAGCCCTAGTCCCCGTTACACATACGCTGCGCTGGCCCAGTTCCTGAATCTTTTCCACGCCTCGCTCATCCAATCGTTCAAGTTCGAATGATTCGAACTTAAATCACATGCCCACTCACTTCCAGGGACGCAAGGAAACCATTCGGGCGCTCAACGCCTTCGTGAACCTCATGCGCGCCTCGGATTCCGTGGCAGCCCACATGACCGCTCAGATCGAGCAGAGCGGCCTCACCATGGGCCAGTTCGGCGTGATGGAAGCCCTGCTGCACCTCGGGCCCATGTGCCAGCACACGCTGGCGGAGAAGCTCCTGCGCAGCGGCGGCAACGTTACGCTCGTGATCGACAATCTCGAGAAGCACGGCTGGGTTCGGCGCGAACGGCAAAAGGACGACCGGCGGCTTGTGAAGATTTACCTCACGCCCAAGGGCGAACGGCTGATCGCGCGCGTATTTCCCGGGCATGCCGAAGCCGTCGCGCAGGAAATGAGCCGGTTGACTCCGGCGGAACAAGAGACTCTGCGCCGCATCTGCCGGAAGCTGGGCAAGAGCGACGTCGAAGAGCTCTGCAAGGAAAGAAGCAAGAAGGAGAAACAAAATGATTCAGATTCGACCCAGTGAAGAGCGCGGCCGCAACAAGCTTTCGTGGCTCGACACGCATTTCACATTTTCTTTCGATCAGTATTACGATCCCGACCATGTCCAGTTTCGCTCGCTCCGCGTTTTGAATGAAGACGTCGTCGCGCCGGGCCAGGGCTTTGGGATGCATCCGCATCGCGACATGGAAATCCTTACCTGGATTCTCGATGGCTCGCTCGAGCATCGCGACAGCATGGGCACCGGCGCGGTGATTCGTCCCGGTGAATTGCAACACATGAGCGCGGGCACCGGCGTTTTACACAGCGAGGTTAACCCGTCAAAGGACAAGCCTGTTCACCTGCTGCAGATCTGGATCGTGCCCGAGCGCAAAGGACTGAAGCCGGAATACGAGCAGCTCTCGTTTCCCGATGCCGAGCTGCGCGGGAAATTCCAGCTCGTTGCCGGACCCAAAGCTCCCGTCACCATTCATCAGGACGCGAATCTATATATCGCGCGCCTCGACAAGGGACAGGAAGCAAAACACACGTTGGATAAAGAGCGGCACGCATGGATTCAAGTGGCGCGCGGCTCGGTGAAAGTGAACGGCAACCAGTTGAAACAAGGCGACGGAGCGGCCATCTCGAAAGAAAGCGAAGTTCGAGTGGAAGCGCCGGAGAATTCGGAAGTCCTGCTGTTCGATCTAGCGTAATCGGCCCCGCTGTAGCAATTGACGACGCGCTGCGCGGCTCAAAAACCCGCGCAGCCGTCAAATCATCAACTGCAACATCCAAGGAGGAATCATGGCGGTTCTTCACAAGCAGGCTGAAACAAGCGTGCCCGTCCACGACATCATCAACCGTCGCTGGAGCCCGCGCGCGTTCGATAGCAAACCAGTCGAACCGAAGAAATTGCGCAGCCTCTTCGAAGCGGCCCGTTGGGCGGCTTCGTCCTACAACGCACAACCCTGGTATTACATTGTTGCGACAAGTCACGAGCCCGAAAACTACAAGAAGATCCTCGAATGCTTCGTCGAGTTCAATCAGGGCTGGGCGAAAAGCGCTCCCGTCCTGGCACTCAGCGTTGCGGCCTCTAAGTTCGCTCACAATGGCGAAGCCAATCGCCACTGGTTTCACGATGTAGGCCAGGCCACAGCCACGCTCGCGCTCGAAGCCACAAATCTCGGCCTGCAGGTACATCAGATGGCGGGCATCCTGCCCGACAAAGCGAAAGAGCTATTTCACATCCCCGACGGCTTCGAGGCGGTAGCGGGTATCGCGATCGGCTATCCGGGCGACTCGGAAACGCTGTCGGAACACTTGCGCGCGCAAGAGCACGGCCCTCGCCAGCGCAAGCCGCTCGAATCCTTTGTATTCTCCGGCGATTGGGGCAAGCCATCGCCAATCGTAACCTCGAAATCGTAAGCAGAATTCAGCCGGAGCGGCTCTCCGCCTGCCCGCCGCTCGTGGGCGGGAGCCGCCCGGTCATCACCGGTCATGCCCGGTCATGACCGTCATGACCGTTCGCGATCGTATGGCACAAATCTGTGCGGGAAGCACGTTCGCAAAACCTGGCATAGAATAGCCGCGTGCCCGCACCCCGCGAACTCGACCGCCTGCGCGTCGTCCTCGTCTCGACGCGCAATCCACTCAACATTGGCGCAGCCGCGCGCGCGATGAGCAATTTTGGCTGCGCTCATCTGCGCGTCGTCAATCCATACGAGCCGGCGTTTCGCGAAGCGCGCTCCGCCGTCGGAGCCTCTGCAATTCTCGAGCACGCGGAAATTTTTACCAGCGTGCCCGATGCCATTGCCGATTGCACGCTCGTCATCGGCACTACCGCCGTCCGCCACCGCGATTTGCAGCACACGCTCCGGCGCCTCGAACCCGGCGCACGCCTCATTCGTAAGCGCCTCGCATCGAGTCCGGTCGCTCTTCTTTTCGGCTCCGAGAAATTCGGCCTCTCGAACGAAGACCTCAGCCATTGCCACTGGCTCCTGAACATCCCCACGAGTGGCGACAACATTTCGCTCAATCTCGGCCAGGCAGTCGCCGTCTGCCTCTACGAACTCATCCGCGATCCAAAAGCCGCGCGCCCATCGGACAAAACTAAACTCGCAAATGCCGCCGAGCTCGAGCGCATCACGGGATTGTTGCTCGAACTCCTGCGCACCAGCGGCTACATCGATCTGCGCCGCGTCGCTGACGTCGACGAAAGGATTCGCCGCCTGATTCGCCGGGCGCAGCTTCCCGCCCGCGACACCGATCTATGGCTGGGAATGCTGAGGCAGATTCTGTGGAAGGTGACGTCCGGAACGCATGCAACGGACTGAACGCGCGGGAATGGCGGTCCGCCGGATTCTCGAAATTTGGAACCGCGCGAATTCCAGCGGCTAAATTTTCGGCAGCACAATTCCCTGCTGCGATTGGTACTTGCCCTTTTTATCTTTGTAGGAAACTTCGCACTGTTCGTCGGATTCGAAGAAGACTACCTGCGCCAGCCCTTCGTTGGCATAGATCTTCGCCGGCAGCGGCGTGGTATTGCTGATTTCCAGCGTGACGAACCCCTCCCACTCCGGTTCGAACGGCGTCACATTCACGATAATTCCGCAGCGCGCGTAGGTGGACTTCCCCACGCAGATCGTCAGCACATTGCGCGGGATGCGGAAATATTCAATCGAACGCGCCAGCGCAAACGAATTCGGCGGCACCAGGCACACGGCGCCTTTGAATTCGACAAATGATTTAGCGTCGAAATGCTTCGGATCGACAATCGTCGAATTCACATTCGTGAAAATCCGAAATTCATCCGCCACACGCAGATCGTAACCGTACGACGAAACGCCATAACTGATCACGCCTTCCCGCACCTGCGCGCCTTCGAACGGCTCGATCATTTTATGTTCGAGCGACATTTTGCGAATCCATTTGTCCGGCTTAACCGACATCCAGGCCTCCTGAGGCTGCTACTCCCGCTACGCGCACCGAGCGGTCATCCCCTATTTCGAAAAAGGAATTGCGGAGTTTATTACAGCGTGCGGCGCTTGACAACCTGCAAGTCCCTGTCTAGCATAGGTTTCCGCTGCGTGCGGGAGGTTCGCGTGATCAAGCTCGATATCGTCAACGCCATCGTTCAAAAAACCAACATCACTCGCACCAAAGCCGAGCAGGCCGTCGAAACCGTCTTCGAAGCCATGAAAAACGCCCTCGGCCGCGGCGACCGAATCGAACTGCGCCGCTTCGGCGTCTTCAACGTGAAACCGCGCAAGACCGGCATCGGCCGCAACCCGCGCACCGGCCAGCAGGTGAGCATCCCGCCCGGTAAAGCCGTTCGCTTCAAACCCGGCAAGGAACTCCAGGCGCTCCCGCCTTCGCCCGCTCCGAAATCCTGATCGTCCCGATGCAATTGGAACGTAACGGCGATACGATGGGGTATCGCGCTCCTAGTCACCTTCGCGTATCCGGCGGCTCCATCCGTCGAAACACATTGCGGCGCGGCGACATCCAATCTCTATGAGTCACGGCAACGGCCACAGCCATCTACCGGTTGACATCATCGACCTCCAATATCCGCAGTTCGTAGAACTGCCGCCTCCGCCGCCGCCCCGCCGCCCGATCTGGCCCGCCATCGTGATGTTTCTGCTCACCGTTCTCACCACGCTCGCCGTCGGCTCGCAACTGGCCGTCGCGTACGCCAATAATCAGGAGCCGTTTGCGAACGTCGATAATCCCTTAACGATGATCTGGGCTCCGCTCGCGCATCCGAATCTTCTCCTGCTCGGAATCCCCTTCTCGCTCACACTGCTCGGAATTCTCTTCGCCCACGAAATGGGCCACTACATTTCCTGCAAACTTTACAAAATTGATGTGAGCTACCCGATATTCATTCCCGCGCCGAATCTCTTCGGCACTTTCGGCGCTTTCATTCGCATTCGCTCTCCGTTTCCAACGAAGCGTGCACTGTTCGACGTTGGCATCGCGGGGCCGATCGCAGGATTTGTCGTCGCGATTCCGGCGATTGCCTATTCGATTGCGACGGCAAAAATCGTTCCGGACGCGCAAGCCGGCTCCGATCTGCTGCTGGGGATGCCGCTGCTCATTCGGATTTTTGCCGCGCTGCTTCAACCGAACGTCCCGATAAGATGGCTGCTCCTCAATCCGGTTGGCTGCGCGGCGTGGTTTGGCTTGCTTGCCACGGCGCTGAATTTGCTGCCCATCTGGCAGCTCGATGGCGGCCACATCCTCTACAGCCTCGCGAATGAAGGACATCGCAGGATTTCGATCGCGCTCTCCTTGGTGCTGATCGCGCTGGGCGTTTACGCGTGGCTGGGTTGGGCGCTGTGGGGATTCATTCTGCTCGTGCTCACGCTGCGTTTCCGGCATCCGCCGGTGATGAACCGTTGGGAAGCGCTCGACGGCTCGCGGCGGCTGTTAGCCGTGGTCGCGGTCGCGATTTTTGTGCTTTGCTTCACTCCCTGGCCCGTCATGACTCCGTAACGCCGCGCACGGGAAACAGGTCGCTGCGACGAGCGGGGTTTTCGCTATGACAAACTCGTCGGATCCACGTCCACAATCACCGCCGTCTCCGGAATTTCCTTCGAGGCACAGAAATCAAGGCAGCCGCTCAGTGCGCGCGAGAGTGCTGAACGCTGCGGCGACTTCAACACAAACTGAAACCGGTATTCCCGCCGCAAGCGCGAGAGTGGCGCCGCGGCAGGCCCGAGAATCTTGACGCCTGCGATTCTCGAACGGCGCGAAATATCCGGCGAGCGCGCGCGACCAGCGAATTGCGTTTTCGATTTTGCGGTCGCGAATCAGAATGCTGGCGAGCGCCGCGAACGGCGGGTAGTGCAGCATCCGCCGGAAGTGCGCTTCCTTTTCGTAGAACGAAACGTAGTCTTGCTGCGCCGCGTACTGAATCGCGTAGTGCTCGGGAAAATACGTCTCCACGAGAACTTCACCGGCCAATTCGCCACGCCCGGCGCGTCCTGCCACCTGCGTGAGCAAGCTGAAACGTGCGCTCCGCCGCGCGAAAATCCGGGCGGCCCAGCGCCAGATCGGCGGCGACCACGCCCACCAGCGTGACTCGCTGGAAATCGTGGCCCTTCGCAACCATCTGCGTGCCCACGAGAACATCAATTTCGCCGTCCGCGAACGCGCCGAGCACCTGCTGGTATTCGCGCTTCGTGCGCACCGTATCGCGATCGAGCCGCGCGATGCGCGCTTTCGGAAATTGCTCGTGCAGATATTCTTCCACTCGCTCGGCGCCGTCTCCGACGAAATACATATACTCCGCCTTTGCACTTCGGGCACTGCTTTCGGCGGGCGAATCGAATAGCCGCAGTAGTGGCACTCGAGGCGCTGGCGGCTCTTGTGGTACGTCAGCGCGATGCTGCAATTCTCGCATTGAACGATTGCGCCGCAACTGCGGCACAGAAGCGACCACGAATAGCCGCGGCGGTTGATCAGCACCATCGCCTGCGTGCCTTCTTCGAGCCGCAGCGCGATGGCCGCGCGCAGCGGTTCCGATACGGGCGCGGCGCGGTGCTCGCGGCGAAATTCCTCGCGCAGATCCACGATGCGTACTTCCGCGAGCGGGCGGTTTTCGACGCGCGAAGTCAATTCAAGCAGCTGGTATTTTCCCGCGCGCGCGTTGTGATAGGTTTCGAGCGAGGGCGTGGCCGAGCCGAGCAGCGCCACCGCGCCTTCGAGCCGCGCGCGATACACGGCGGTATCGCGGCCGTTGTAGCGCGGCGTCTCTTCCTGCTTGTAGCTCGATTCCTGCTCTTCGTCCACGATGATCAGGCCAAGATTTTCGAGCGGCGCGAAAACCGCGGAGCGCGTTCCCACCACTATCTTCGCTTCGCCATGACGCACGCGCCACCATTCGCGCGCGCGTTCGATGTCGGGCAAGCCGCTGTGCAGCACGGCCACACTTTCGCCGAATCGCGCGCGGACCAGGCGGCCGACCCACAGAGTGAGCGCAATTTCGGGCACGAGAACGATGGCCGTCTTGCCGCGCGAGAGCGCCGCTTCGATGGCGCCGAGATAAACTTCCGTTTTGCCGCTGCCGGTGACGCCGTGAAGCAAGCGCCGCGGCGAATTTGCCGGCGACGAGCCAGCGCCAGATTTCCGCGAGCGCGCTTTTCTGGTCGGCGTTCAGAATATTCGCCGGCGGAGTGAAATCCGTGTCCCAGGCGTCTTCTTCGATGGTGAGCGGCTCTTCCCAGGTGTCGAGCAGTCCGGCTTTTTCGAGGCGTTTGATTACGAGCGCGAGTGACGCCTGCTTTTTTGATGAGCAATTCGAGCGGGAGCGGTGCTCCTGCATCCGTTAATACTTCGCGAACGCGTTTTTCGGGTTGCGCCGTGAGGCTGGTCTGGGGCGTCCGGTTTCCAGGAAATGATTTTCTGCGTGCGCGTACGGCGCTTCTTCAAAACTTCGCGCGCGCTCAAGTAACCGAGACGGACGAGGCGTTCCGCGGCTGCTTCGCCGCCGAGCCACCGCCGAATTTGCGATGATGGAAGCGGAATCGCCTTTGCCCTCGACCCTTCGCAGAAACGCTCGCTCGGCCGCTTCTTCCTCGGTAGTCTCCTCGGGCGACGCCAAGTTCCTCGAGATAGCCGCGGCCTCGATCGGTGAGCGAATATTCGCGGTCGTGGCGCAATTCAATTTCGGGCGGAAGCATGGCGCGCAGCGTCTCGCCGATCGGCGCCACGTAATAGCGGCTGAGCCATTGGCCGAGTTCGATTAGTTTCGGCGGGAGCGCCGGGACGGTATCCATCAGCTCGACAATTTCTTTGATGGATTTCTTGCCGCCGGCAATTTCAGGCGCGCGGCTCGATTCCGCGAGGCCCACGCCCACCATCGCGCGGTTGCGGAACGGCACGACGACGCGCCGCCCGACGAGTTCTTCGCCATGGAGCGACGCCGGCACGGCGTAGGTGAACGTGGAACGCAGCGGGACAGGCAGCGCGACTTCGCAGAAACGTTGAGCCATTTGAGCCGCTCTAGATTAGCAGGATAAGCCGGAGTCGAGATACGCCGGGCCCAATCGAACTTTTGTCAGCTCTTGAGCGTTCGGCGTTCATGCTGGAAGGGGATCCCGAATGCTCGCCGCAGCTAGACGCTTACCAGAACAATGCCGACGAAAATCAGGACGATGCCGCACCACTGGCTGCGCTCGAGTTTTTCGCGCAGGAAGATCCAGGCAAGGACGACGGTGACGGCGCCGTAGAGCGAGGCGAGGACGCTGACGACGGAGACTTGTCCTGTGCGCAAGCCGGCGTTATTGGCGATGAACGCGGCGGTATCGAGGAAGCCGACGGCGGCGAGCATCCACCAGACGCTGCCGCTGGGAAGCTGGAGGCTTTGTCGCGCGGGCACGGCGAGAAGCGCGAGCACCGAGAATGACGTGAGGCGGATCACCCATACGGAGATCGTGGGGCCCACTGCCGGGATCACATAGAATCCGAGAAACCAGAAAAGAGTGCCGAAGCCGAGAGCGGCGAGGATCGCCCAGCCGACGCCTTTCGCGAGACGCGCGGTTTCCTTCGCGGCTGGCCCCTTCACGGGCGCAAACGAAGTGGCGGCGAGAATTACGCCGAGAAGCGTGACCGCGAGGCCTCCGCCGCGCAGCGGCGTGATCCGTTCGCCGCTCATGATCGCGAGCGTGACCGTGAGCGCCGGATAGCGCGGACGACACAGGCGCGACGATGCTCATCACTCCAATTTCGAACGAGTAGTAAAGCGAGAGCGAGGCAACCATGTTCAGCACCCCGGCGAGCGCGGCCAGCGCCCAAGGGTGCCAGCCGGGAGCGATGCCGTCGAAAAATCCGCCGCGGAATTTCAGATAGACGCTGAGAACGAGGAAGCCGAAGAACTGCATGTAGAAAAGCGTGCGAAACGCGCCCACGCGCCGCGACGCAAAGCGCGCCGCGAAATCCGCTCCGCCCCAGCAGAGCGCGCCCGTCAGTCCGAGAATGATGGCGAGAGAATAATGCAACGGGAGCGCCTAGCGTTTCTTCGGCTGCAGTCCGAGGACCGCCATCACCTTCTGCAAATCCTTCCAGACTTCGCTCTTCGCGGGCGGATTGCGCAGCAGATAGGCCGGATGATAGGTGGCGATCAATTTCGAGCCGCGAAAATCGAACCACTCGCCGCGAAATTTTGAAATGCCCTGCGTCGGTGGCAAGCATGGTTTGCGCGGCGCAAGCGCCCAGGCAGCAAATCACTTTGGGTCGAATCACGTCGAGCTGGCGCAGAAGGAACGGCGAGCAAGTGGCGATTTCGTCTTTCTCCGGGCAGGCGATTTTCCGGCGGGCGGCATTTCACGACGTTGCAGATGTACACGTCTTCGCGGCGCAGGCTCATTGCTTCGATCATCTGCGTGAGAAGTTTTCCGGCGCGGCCGACGAATGGCTCGCCCTGCACGTCTTCGTCATGGCCGGGGCCTTCACCGACGAAGACGAGTTCGGCTTTCGGATTGCCCACGCCGAAGACGATTTTGTTGCGCGTCTTGTGCAGGCGGCAGCGCGTGCACTCGCCGAGATCGGCGCGAATGTCGTCGAGCGTTTCTCCGACCTTGCGTTCCGCGGCTTCGAATAGCGTGGGACCGGGCGCGGATGAAATTACCGGAAGTGACGCGCCCACCATAGAGCTTGGCGCGGACGAAGCCTTGGGCGACGGAGCTGCGGCGGGAGCGCTTCGGGAATTCGCAGCGGATTTCGTGCGGGCTGCCATTTCGAAGGATGGAGTCAGCGTGGATTCAACCGCAGGCGATGCGTCCAAAGGTGTGCGGTTGCGGAAGTAGGGACCAAGGCCGAGATCGTTGCCGTACTTCAGCCATGCTTCCGCACGGGCGCGCTTCGCCGAATCCATCGAGTCTCCGTTTCTCAGTTGCGTGGAAATATTCGCCGGAGGGAGTGTAACCGATTGCGAGGGAAAAGGCAGCGCGGAGGTGCGGGCTGCGCGAGGCGCGTCTTAGACGAGCCGCTCGTGCGGCATTTGGGTCAGCGGGAATTCTGGAGAGCGAGGGCTTGGTCGAGGATGCGGTTGGCTACATCGAACTTGGACATTTTGGAAAGGGGGATTTCGCGCCCGTCGCGGGTGTAGATCGTGACGATGTTTGTGTCGCAGTCGAAGCCGGCGCCTTCCTGCGTCACGTCGTTTGCGACGATCATGTCGGCGCTCTTTCGCTCGAGTTTACCGCGCGCATTTTCGGCGACGCGATCGGTTTCCGCGGCGAATCCCACGAGAACGCGGCGGCCATTCGTTGCGGCGGCGCTCTGGCCCAACTCGGCGAGAATATCGGGAGTAGGCTCGAGTTCGAGCGTGAAGCTGCCCTCGCCTCGCTTGATTTTTTTCTCTTGCGCAGCCGCGGGCCGGTAATCCGCCACGGCAGCCGCCATGATGACGATATTCGCGTCGGCGGCGCGCTCGAGCACGGCGCGGCGCATCTCTTCGGTGGCGCGTACGGGAACCCAATCCACGCCTTCGGGAATTTTGCGGTCGGTGGGGCCGCTGACGAGAATCACGCGCGCGCCGCGTCGGTGCGCCGCTTCGGCGAGCGCGTAGCCCATTTTTCCCGGAAGAGCGATTCGTGAGGAATCGCACCGGGTCGATGTCTTCGCAAGTAGGCCCGGCGGTGACGAGAACCGTTTGGCCCGCGAGATCGTGGCGCAAGCCGAGGACGTCGCAAACCTTCTTCGCGATCGTTTCCGTGGAAGCGAGGCGGCCCGCGCCGGTCATGCCGCAGGCGAGATAGCCTTCGTCCGGATCAACCACATGAACGCCGCGAGCACGGAGCGCCGCGAGATTTTCCTGCGTCGCGGCGTGCTCCCACATGTTCACATTCATCGCGGGTGCAACAACCACGGGAGCTTTCGTAGCGAGATACAGCGTGGTGAGAAAATCTTCGGCGATACCGTGCGCGAATTTTCCGAGGATGTCGGCAGTGGCGGGCGCCACCAGGAGAAGATCGATGCGTTGCGCGACGGCGATATGTTCGATGGCGCTTTCGACGTTCGCGGGCGCAGCGCCCGCGGCGCTGAACATGTCGGTGATTACTTTCTGCCCGGTGAGCGCGGCAAACGTGAGCGGCGTGATAAATTCCTGCGCCGCGCGCGTCATCACCACCTGCACGTCCAGCTTTTCCTGCTGCAGGCGGCGCACGAGTTCAGCGGCCTTATAGGCCGCAACTCCTCCGGTGACGCCCAGCGCAATCTTCATCGCATCGGCGGCGGCCAGCTACTTCCGCCGCTTCCCGTCCTTATCTTTATCCTCGGACCCGTCCACCGGATCTTTCGTTTCATATTCGAGGAGACCTTTTTGCAATTCTTCTTCGGCAATGCGCGTGGTCTTGCGCGCTTGCGGGTTATCAACCATAGGCCGCCCGCCCATCATCAACTGCCGGGCGCGGCGCGCCGCGACTACCACGTAGGCAAACTGGCTATCCGGTGCCTCTCTTGAAACAGCCATAAGAAGGTCAGCCTCCAAAAGACTTCAGAATTTCCCGAATCCGTTCTTCGTTCCGCGCCACCCGGCAACGCGACCCGAGCGCGATGGCTTGCACTTCGTGGCCGGCGCGTTCGAGATCGTCGTTGATGATGGCAAAATCGTAGCTGCTGTAATTCAGCATCTCCTGCCGCGCGCGCTCGAGACGCCGGGCAATTTCATCTTCCGAATCCTGGCCGCGCGCCCGGATGCGGCGCTCGAGTTCCGCACGCGACGGTGGAAGCACAAAGACCGCGACAGCCCCGGGCAATTTCTGTTTTACCTGCAGCGCGCCCTGCACGTCAATTTCGAGAACCAGATCTTTTTTCAGCGCGCGTGCTTCCTCGATCGACGTGCGCGGCGTTCCGTACCAATTCTTGCCGAACACCTGCGCGTACTCGAGAAACTCGCCCCGCCCCACCATCTGCTGGAATTCCGACTCGGTAACGAAATTGTACCACTTGCCGTCGCTTTCCGTCTTGCGCGGAGGGCGCGTAGTGGACGAAACCGACAGCATCGTCCCGGGCAGCATCCAGAATTTTTTCCACGAGCGTGGATTTGCCCGATCCCGACGGGCCGGACACAATCAGCACCAGCGGCTCGTGAGCGCTCATTCGATGTTTTGCACCTGTTCGCGCAATTTTTCGATCTCGGACTTGATTTCGAGCGCGAGGCGCGTGATTTCGAGGCCGTCGCCGTCGTTACCGGGCGTTTTCGAGAGCAGCGTATTCGCTTCGCGCTGCATTTCCTGGAGCAGGAAATCGAGTTTCTTGCCGATATCGCCCGCAGCCGCCAGCAGCGACTCGAATTGCTGCACGTGGCTGCGAAGGCGCGTAATTTCCTCGGAGACGTCGCTGCGCTCAGCGGCGATCGCGGCTTCCTGTGCGAGGCGCGCGGGATCGATCTGCGCTTCGCCGAGAAGTTCCTTCAGTCGCGTTTCCAGCCGGAGCGCGAACGCGGGATGAGCGCGTTCAGCGATCGTTTCCGCTTTCGCGGCAAGGCTCGTGATATTCCTCAGCCGCTCCGACATTTCCTCCCGCAGATGATTCGCCTCGTCGGCGCGCATCCGATCGAGCTTGTCGAGCGACTCGACCAGGCATTTCGTCACCGCGGCTTCGAGCTCTGGAAGTTTGTCTTCGAGCGAAGCCGCCGGCGCGCCGATCACTCCGGGCAGGCGCAGGATCGCGGCGAGGTCCGGCTGCGATTCGATGTCGAAATCCTTTCGCAGTCTGGTTGACGGCCTGCAGATACGCTGCGGCTACTTCGCGATTCACGCCCACAGCCGCCGGGCCCGCCAGTTCGTAGTGCAACGTAACATCCAGATGGCCGCGCCGCACGCGTTCGCGCACGATCTGGCGGATGCGCGGCTCGATCGGCTCGAAACCTTCCGGCACGCGCAAATGGAGATCGAGAAAGCGGTGATTCACGCTGCGCACGGAAACGCGCAGGCTCCAGCCATTTTCGATGACGCGCGTCTGCGCGTACCCCGTCATCGATTTGAGTGCCGATTTGAGAGCGGCCGCGGGTTTGGCGATTGGACTTGCTGCCGGACGTGGTCATATGAGTCCTGCCGTGCGCGCCGCCGGCTCCGCGTCGCGAAATTGCATTTCGTAGAGCCGCGCGTACAATCCCGCGCCGCGCGCCAGAAGTTCGTCGTGCGTGCCGCATTCGCGGATCGACGCCGCCTTCGAGCACCGCGATCATGTCCGCGCGGCGAATCGTCGAGAGCCGGTGCGCGATCACGAATACGGTGCGGCCGGTCATCAGATTATTCAGCGCGCTCTGCACCAGCATTTCCGATTCGGAATCGAGCTCCGAGGTGGCCTCGTCGAGAATCAGGATCGGCGCGTCCTTCAGCAGCGCGCGCGCGATCGCCAGGCGCTGCCGCTGGCCGCCGGAGAGACGCTGGCCGCGATCGCCAATCACGGTCTGGTAGCCCTGCGGCATCTCCATGATGAAATCGTGCGCCAGAGCCGCTTGCGCCGCTGCATACACCTGTTTCTTCCGGCATGTTCGGCCGGCCGTAGCAGAGATTGTTCCGGATCGTGTCGTTGAACAGAATCGTTTCCTGCGTGACGATGGCCATCTGCTCGCGCAGCGAGCGGAGTGTGACTTCGCGCAGATCGTAGCCGTCAATCCGCACCGAGCCGGAAGTCGCGGCGTAAAAGCGCGGCAGAAGATTCACGAGCGTCGTCTTGCCCGCGCCGCTCGAACCGACGATCGCGACCACGGCGCCCGCGGGAACCTTCAAGTTGATGTTTTTCAGAATCACCGGGCCGTCGTCGTAGGCGAAGCTGACGTCGTCGAATTCGATGGACTGCGCAAAGCGCGGCAGGACTTTCGCGCCCGGCGCGTCCATCACTTCTTCGGGCAGATCGAGGAATCGAAACACCTGCGTGGACGTTCCGAGCGCCTGCTGGTACAGCTGATAGATATTTCCGAGATGCTTGATCGGCTCGTAGGCCTTGAAGAGCGCAAAGGTGAAAGCGCCGAATAGTCCGATCGTCATGCCGTCCGACTTTGATTTCATCGCGCGCGTACAGCAGGATCATGCAGAGTACAGCGGCGCCAAGCAGGTCCATGAGCGGCGACGTCATCAGAAACGCGCGCACCCAGCGCATATTTTCGCGAAGGAGATTTCGAGAAGCCTCGCGGAATTTCCGGATTTCGAATCCTTCCATGCCGAAGGCTTTCACCACCCGGTTTCCGCTGATCGTTTCCTGCAGGATCTGGCTCAAGTCCGCAAGGCGCGACCGGCTCTTCTGCGATGAGTTCCGAATCTTCCGGCCAAATTTTGCAACCGGCTACACAACAAGCGGAATCAGCACCGCCGAGCCAATCGCCATGCGCCAGTCAACCACCAGCAGTACGCAGACGAACGCAACGAGTGAAAAAATCTGCCGGAAGAAATCCAGCAGGTAATCCGAAAACACGGCGCGCAATTGCTCGATGTCGCTGATCACCGCGGACATGACGCGGCCGACGGGATTGTGGTGGAAAAATCCGACCGGCTGCTGCACCAATTTCGCATACACCTGATTGCGCAGGTCCGTGATCGAGGAAAGCCCGACGTATTCAATCAGAGTGCTGCCGAAGAATTCCGAAAGCCCTTTGAAAAGAAACAGCGCGACGAGCGCCACTGCGAATACGCTCCAGACGTGCCGGATCCGCGCCGGTACGAACGAGTTCAGGTACACCGTGTGGCCGCTCCACGGAATCTGAAAAAGAGTCAACTTCTGGACTGTCGATTGAGGATTCAGGACCACATCCAGCGCAGGCCGAATCGAGAACGCGGTGAGAAATTCAATCGCGCCCATCACCATCATCAGGAAAATTCCGCCGGCGAGCAGAGGCGTGTAGGGCCCGAGATAGCGCAGCAGCCGTCGAAGTTCGCTCTGATGCTTCAAGCGCGGAATTCCGTCCCTGGATTGTCTCGAAAGTCGTTTGAAATAGCGCCGAACGCCTGGTCGCCGATTGAGCCCGCCCCGCCATTACTACGACGACTGACTGGGGAGATAATACCGTGCAACACGACCGCCGCAAAGTCCGCGCGGCTCACGTTCCCGACTTTTCCAGGTCGCGGTGAACGACCTTGGTGGCGTACCCCCGCCGCTTGAGATCGCGGGCAATCACTTCGGCCAGCGTCACCGAACGGTGCCGCCCGCCCGTGCATCCCACGCGACCGTCAAATAACTTTTGCCTTCGCGAATGTAGTGCGGGATCAGATAGGCCAGCAGGTTTTCGATGCGGCGAAGAAATTGATTGGTTTGCGGGAACGACCGAATGTAGCGCGCTACTTTGGGATCTTTGCCGCTGAAGGGGCGCAGGCGCGGCACGAAATGCGGATTGGGAAGAAAGCGCACATCGAATACGAGGTCCGCATCCGACAGGAATTCCGTACCGAAAGCCGAAGCTCACTACGGAAATCAGCAGAGGCTTCGGCGCGGCCTTTTGGAAGCGGTCCGCATCACGAACTGCCGCAGCTCGTGCACGTTGAATTTCGAAGTGTCGATCACCACGTCGGCGAGCCGGCGAATCGGCGCCATCCGCCGCCGCTCCGCGCGGATTCCTTCCGCCACCGAAACGCCCTCGCCCATCGGATGAGGCCGGCGCGTCTCGCTGAACCGGCGCATCAGTACTTCGTCGCTCGCCTCGACGAAAACGAGAGTGGCCGGATGATCGCACGATGAGTGCGTGATAAATTCCGGGAAGATTGTCGATCTGCTCGCCTTCGCGTGCGTCCACCAACAGCGCGGCGCGCTCGATTTCTCCCACGCCGTTGCCATAAAGTTCGCTGAACATGGGAATCAGCGCGACGGGAAGATTGTCCACGCAGTAAAAACCCAGATCTTCGAAAGTCTTGAGCACCGAACCTTTGCCGGAGCCGGAAAGGCCGGTGAGAATTACCAGTTGCCGCGGGTCTCTGCTTTTTGAGGGGCGATTTCGTGCGGGGCGGGAGCGCTTCACGGCAGCGGGGCGCCTAACTCTTTACCCGGCGGCGGTGGGTGCTGGGAATGCGCAGGTCTTCGCGATATTTGGCGACGGTGCGGCGAGTGACTTGAATGCCTTCTTCTCCGAGTTTCTTCGTGATCTGCTCGTCGGTGAGCGGCTGCGTGGCGTCTTCGTCTTCGATCATTTTCTTCACGCGCCGCTTCAGCGAGAGCAGCGACATTTCGCTTCCCTGCGGCCCGTTCACGGATTCGGAGAAGAAATAGCGCAGCTCGATCACTCCCTGCGGCGTGTGAACGTATTTATTTGCCACGGCGCGGCTGACGGTGGAAGGATGCACGCCCACTTCTTCCGCCACTTCCTTGATCATCATGGGCTTCAAGTGGTCGGCGCCGTAGTCGAGGTAATCGCCCTGGCGGCGCAGGATCGACTGGCAAACGCGCAGGATTGTGTGCTTGCGCTGCTCGATATTTTTCATCAATTGAATCGCGGCGGTGAAGCGCTCTTTCACGTAGTTGCGGACGTCGCGGTCAGCCGCATCGCGCGCGAGCAGGCGGCGGTAGGTCGGGTTCAGCCGCAGTTGCGGCAGGTCGTCATCGTTCATGAATACCTGCCACTCGCCGTCCACTTTGCGGAACTGCACATCCGGTTCGACAAGCCGCGGCTCCATCTTGTTGTAGCGCAGCCCGGGCTTGGGATCGAGCCGCTTGATCACGTCCACGGCGCGCTTGACCAACTCCACGGGACGATTCAGCGCCCGTGCCACTTCCTTGAGCTGATTGTTTTGGAGTAGCTTCAGGTGCTCGGCGATGATTTGCTGCGCCAGCGTATTCTGCGGGTCAATCACCTTCAACTGCATCAGCAGGCATTCCTGCAAATCGCGCGCGCCTACGCCCGGCGGATCGAATTCCTGCACCATCGCCAGCGCTTCTTCCACGTCTTCCATCGAATAGTTGCCGGATTCGGCGATTTCATCGAGCGTCGCTGTCAGGTATCCGTTTTCGTCCAGATTTCCGATGATGGATTCCGCGATTTTGCGAACTACTTCCGTGCAGATTGCGACGCTTAACTGCCAGCTGAGATGGTCGGCCAGGCTCGACGCCGAGGAGAGGAATTTATCGAACGAGGGTTTTTCCGATTCTTCGCGCTCGCTGCTCGCTGTCCGCTCCGCTCCCGTATCGAGGTACTGATTGAAGAACGAGCCGAAATCGAATTCATCGAAGGGATTTGCGGCGGGAGTTTCGGGAACTTTCTCGACTTCTTTCTTCAGAAACGCTTCGTCCGTGTAGCTGTCCTGCGTGGGGCTTTCCTCAGCCGCTTCTTCGAGCACGGGATTCGCCATGATCTCCTGATTGATCATCTCCCGCAACTCGAGACGGTTCAGCGCCAGCACGCTGACCATCTGCACGAGCCCCGGCGTCAGAATCTGCTTCTGCGCCACTCGTAAGCTGAGTTTGGGTTGCAGCCAGTTCATAGTTCAGTTCAGCCGGAAACTCTCCCCTAGATAGATTCGGCGAACGTCGGCATTTGTTGAGAGCTCTGCCGGCGTTCCCGCAAATAAAATTTTGCCGTCGCTGATGATGTAGGCGCGGTTGGTTACCGCCAGCGTCTCGCGCACGTTGTGGTCCGTCACCAGCACGCCGATTCCCGCCGCGCTCAAATCCGCGATGATTTTCTGGATATCAACCACCGTCAGCGGGTCGATGCCTGAAAACGGCTCATCGAGCAGAACGAACGACGGCGAGAGCACCAGCGAACGCGCAATCTCGAGCCGCCTCCGCTCACCGCCCGAAAGTACGTACGCTTTGCTTTCGCGGACGCCCTCGAGGCCCATCTGCGCCAAGAGCTCCTCCACCCGGTCGCGCCGCTGTTCGGTCGTCAGCGGTAGCGTCTCGAGCACGGCCATCAGGTTCGCTTCGACGGTCAATTTCCTGAAAACGGAAGGCTCTTGAGGTAGGTAGCTGATCCCACTGCGGGCCCGCAGGTACATCGGAAGGTCAGTGATGTCCTCGCCGTCCAGCAGCACGCGCCCATAGTCGGGCCGCGCCAGACCAACAAGGATATAAAACGTCGTGGTCTTTCCCGCCCCGTTTGGCCCCAACAGCCCAACTACTTCGCCCTGATGAATATCCAGGCTGACTTCGTCAACAACTTTACGCCCTCGGTAGGCCTTACTCAGATCGGCGGCTTGGAGTCTCAACATACCGGTTCATTTCTCAACCCGGTGCTTTGTGAGCGTGCGCGAACCCTCTTGCGAATCAATCAAAATCGTATCATTCGCAACAAAGAAGGTCAACGAACGGCCCGTGGTTGTGTCGCTATTGGCATCACGAATCGTCGGTTCTCCGCCGGAAAGTACGAATTTTTGGTCGGCGGCGGTGTAAATCGCCTCCTCGGACGTGCCTCGACGGTCGCCCTGCCTGACCACCACAGCGCCCAGAGCAACGATACGAGTGAGCTGGCGGCCTCCGGCGGCGGCCGCGCTCGGGGCGCTGGCTGCCGTTTGGCCCGGAGAGCTTGAGGCGGGGCCTAGCTTGGCCGCAGGGTTGGCTGCAGGGTTAGCCGGGCCGAGGTAAGCGTCGAGGGTCCGCGACGTTAGCTCGCCTTGCTGCGACGTGGCCGTAACTCCTGATTCCAGGCGCGCTTTCGACTGGTCGTCCCAGTAGGTGAGCATGGGGGCGCGGATTACCCATAGCGTTGAACCGGCTTTGGGTGCAGTGGCGGGCGGGCCTGTGGACGTAGCAGGACTCGCGGCAACTGGCGATGGCTTAGCTCCGAGCTTCGCGGGCGCAGCGCCAAAACCAGTACCGAGCGGCGACGATGAGCTTTGCGGGAACACGGCGACCACGTTTCCAGTGGCTTCGAGTTTTTTCTCATCGCGCCATACTTCGATCTGCTTCGCGTCCATCACCGACTCGCCTTGCCAAAGCCGCGCGCGTCCCACGTAAACTACGTGGCCCGAATTCGTCGAGCCCGAAAGAGTGTCGGCGGAAATGTGGGCGGGGCCCGCGCCGAGATTCATGGCGCCCGATTGCGCGGCCGCGAGATATGTGGAGGCGACATTGCCGCTCGCCTGGATCTCGCCCGATTTCTGATTGATCGTCACGCTTCCCGCTGTCGTGCGGCTCGACGCGTCGGAAATAACCGGGGCGCCGTCGAGCGCAATCAGATCGGTCGAGCGGACAATCTTCGCGCGGTCGGCACTGGCGCGACGGTCACCTTGCTGGAAGCGAACGTTGCCGGTCTGGTCGAGAGTGTCCCACTCGCCCGTCGGGCTGAACGTGGCGATAAGCTCCGCAGAAGAACTTACCTGCGGGACCGCTTTTCCGATCTCGCGCCGGACTTCGACGCCCGAGTGGCCGAGTAATTTCTCGAGCCTCCCGCCCGGGCCGAACTGGGTGACGAATTTCTTGGCGCGGAGGTCCGTGGTTTCATCGCCCGTTCTCGTCTGGATCGTTGCGGGCGAGAGCGTCTCGGCGCTCTCGATCTTCTGCTGATCCGGTTGCGAGCTCGCACCGAATTTTACGAGCAGCGCTTCGGTCTTGAGGGCGCGCGAAGCGCCCGCTTGCTCGGAATCGAGGGCCACGCCACCTGTCGCTTTCATTTCCCGCACGAGATTTTTGGTTGGCTGCATCTCGAACTCGACCCGCGCCGCCGAAAAATGATCCGTCGTCGCCGCCGCCGCCTGTTGCGGCGCCGTCGTGCGTGACGCCGGAGTGCCCGACGCAGAACGGGTGCCGCGAACATTCCCGTCCGCCACCATCCGGTCGAGCCATCCGGCGGCGTTCAAAAATCCCTCGAATCTTTCGGCTGCCACCTCTGCATTGCCGCTGGCCTCCGCCGAACGCACCACCGGATGCCCCTCCGCGGTCACGCGCTGCGCATGAAACGTGGCGTCGAGCTCGATCGAAATCGTCTCGGCCGAAAGCTCGCGCTGCCCTTGCTTCAACGCCGCCGGGCCATTCAATATCACTCGCCGGTCGTTTCGCCGTATCTCGAGGCTGCTTCCGGTGGCCGTCACCGGCACTCCGCCAAACGACTGGGCAGCGCCCGCGCCAGGATGATTGGCGCTGCCATCAGCGGGAACGATTTCCATCGTCACTGCGTGCTCGAGGCGCACCACCGCGGTCGCGGTGCTGTAGGACACGCCCATCGCTGTGCCATGGCCCTGCGGTGAGCGGAAGTTGACTCTCTCCGGCGTCGACGCTTCGCCCGTATCACGATTGAAAGATAAATTGCTGGTTTTCACTTCTAGTTCTTTATCGGCAGGTTTGCCGGAAGCCGGATTCGCGCCTTGGATATCGATCTCGACATCTCCGGTGCAGTGAACGTCTCCGGATTTTGGCTCGTAGCTGCATTCGCGAGTGTGAATGTTGTCGTTGCGATCTCCGGCCCGGCCGTAGATCGTGACCCACACGTCTTTGAGGAGGCTGCGATCTTCGTCCTTGAATCGAGTGGCTTGGGAAGCGCGAATCGTGAAGATGGCGCGGTCCTGCTCCATTTTAGTGAACTTGAATTCACCGGTTTGCTGCTGGACCGTGACGGGAACGACTGCCGGCACCAAGTGCCGCACCCGCGCGAATTGGATCGCGCGTTTGGCGTAGACACCCGCGACCACGAGCGCGATTGCGCCCGCCGTGATCGCCGCTCCGCGCGCGTACCGCGCCGCTTCCTGATTTCGCACTCGCGTTACCCCTTCGCTTGGTTAGAAGCTGAGTATAGAAGAGAGGTTTGCCCGCCACAAGAATGTGGCGCGAACGACTCGGCGGAAACCACGCCGCACGGAAGAGAGACGGCTACGAAGACCTTTACGTCCTTGGCTGCGGCTGGGGCTGCGGCGAAGGCTCGTGTTTACTGCGGCTTTGCGTTCATGTACAAATGAGCAGCGTAGAGAGCGATTTGAAGGAGACGGCGCATGAGTTCTGGAGAGGTTTTGCTGCTGGCGTTTCTGATTGGCGGGATCGCAGGATTGCGCGCGCTGACGGCGCCGGCGGCCGTTGCGTACGGGGCGCACAAGGGATGGCTCAGTCTGGGAGGCACGCACTTTTCCTGGATGGGCTCGATTTTTGCAGTCCTGTTTTTCGTGGTGCTGGCGATTGCTGAACTGGTTGCCGATCAGCTTCCGTCGACGCCGGCGCGCACGAAGCCTACCGGGCTGATTCCGCGAATTCTATTTGGCGCGTTGTGCGGGACGTGCGTCGCGATCGCAGGTGGCGGCTCGCTCGCAGCGGGCGCGATTCTGGGAATTGTGGGCGCGATTGTTGGGGCGTTCGGCGGGTACCAGGTGCGGACGGGACTCGTGCGGGCGCTGAAGGTTCCCGACTTTGTGATTGCTTGCCTGGAAGATTTGGTGGCGATTGGCGGCGGGCTTTTGATCGTTTCGCGGTTCTGATTGGGGTGCAAAAAAGGCTTTTTCCGTACTAGAGGAAACGCCATTTTACAGTAGATTAGAAACTACCTCGACCGTTTATTTTCAACGACTTACGCGAATTTCTAATCGCGGTACCGTAGATTAGAAACCGCGATTTCTCCGCTCGATTCCTGTGTCTTCCGACGGGCATGCTTACGAGGTGAAGAGCATGCCAGCGGCGGCGGCTGTCATCACTGCGAAAGTGGCCCAGCCCAGATATTTAAGCAGAGGCGAATTGGTGCGCGCGCCCATGACCTTGGGGTTGCTGGTGAGCAGAATTACGAGGAGGATGAGCGGCGGCGCGAGAAGGCCGTTGATTACCGCCGAGTAGAAAAGCATTTTCACGGCGTTGAAGCCGAAGAAATCCAGAGCGAGGCCGAGGGCCATCGCTATTCCCATCACGAAATAGAATTTGCGCGCCTGATGCGGCTTATCGGCGAGCGAGGCGCGCCACTCCGCAGCTTCTGCCACCGCGTAGGCGCACGAGCCCACGAGCACGGGGACGCCCAGCATGCCCGTACCGATCAGACCCAGGGTGAACAGCAGGTACGCGCCGTTTCCTGCAAGCGGACGGAGGGCTTCGGCAGCCTCGCGGGCGCTGGTGATGTCGGTCTTTCCGTGGGCGTGCAAGGTGGCGGCGGTGGTGAGGATGATGAAATACATGATGAGGTTCGAGAAAAACATTCCGGACATCGTGTCGGTGCGAGCGCACCGGAGGTCGGAGGCGGTGGGGACTTTCTCGGCGGAGTTGTCGTTACTTTTTTCTTTCTTCTCTTCGACTTCTTCGGCGGCCTGCCAGAAAAAAAGGTAGGGCGAGATGGTCGTCCCCAGAATCGCGACCAGAACGGCGAGGAATCCGCGCGACAATTGAATGTGCGGGACGAACGTGACGAGCAGCGCGCCTTTCCAATCCACATTTGCGAAAAACGAAGTGAAGACGTAGGCGAAGAGGACCAGCGTCATCCACTTGAAAATTCCCGCCATCACTTTGTACGAGGCCCAGAACATTAGCACCACAATCAGGATGGCATACACGGGAATCCAGATCCGCGCGCGTACGTGGGTGATTAATTGCGTGGCTTCGGCCATCCCGCCGAGATCCGCGCCGATATTGATGATGTTCGCGACGGCGAGAATCAAGCACGCGCCCCAGAGGACCCAACGCGGATAGTAGCGGCGCACGGAAGCGGCTAATCCGCGGCCGGTGACAATGCCGAGCCGCGCGCACATCAGCTGCACGGACGTCATCAACGGAAATGTCAGCAGAGCGACCCAGAGGGTCGAGAATCCGTAGGCGGCTCCGGCGACGGAGTAGGTGGAGATGCCGGAAGGATCGTCATCGGCAGCGCCGGTGATGAGGCCGGGACCGAGAACCGCGAAAAAACGGCGGAGCGATTTATAACGATTGGGGCGATTGTTCTGCGCGATATGCTGCGCGGTTTCGGGTTCGGTTTTGAGCGGGGATTTGGTGGTTGCCGGCATGTTGATTCGCCTGGAGGTTCGCGGCTTCGCGAGCGTTTACGTTCCTATAGTCTGAGTTTAGCAATCGCGACAATACCTATGTTCATGTATCGCGGGGTACCATCTCTCGCCTGACAACGTCTCACCGAAGCACGTTCTTGTCTCTACGATGTCGCCCCATGAAATCGAAAGATGTGGCGGGATGCGCGGAAATCATCGCATCCCATCCAGCGATGGGTCCGCGCCATGGCAGCGCGATCAAGGGCCTAGGCCGAGCCTGGTTGCGGCTACTGGGATCGGAGGCGATGCCGACGGCGGTGTTTGAAGCGGTGGAAAAAGGCCGCGCGCAGATGGGTTCATTCAAGGTTACGTTGCGAGAGGATCGGATGGTTGCCCATTCGGGGGGCGTAATTTATACTGCGCCTGCTTTCCGTCTGAATGGGCCCCGCGAGAAATCCGGATGGATGCCGGAAAAATAGTTGCAGAGCGAAGGAGAAAGCCCGTGAAATTCCTAATGGTATTGGCGCTTCTGGCGGCCGCGTGTGTGACACATGGACCGGCAGCGTTCGGTCAGAGCTCGACTGGGCAGCAAGCTTCGAAAGCGGACCAAGCGGCAACTTCGCAGGAAATCGACCTGATGCGGAAAGATCTCCGGTCGATGCGGAAACAGCTGATCGCGTCGAATCTGAAGCTGACGGAGGCGCAGGCGACGAAGTTTTGGCCCGTTTACGATCAATACATCGCGGAACTCGTGAAAGTGAACAACACAAAGTACGAGCTGCTGAAGGAATATTTCGATCACTACGGCACACTAACGGACGAGCAGGCGGATAGCATGGTGAACCGCCTGCTGGCACTGGACGTCTCGGTGGCGCAGTTGCGCCAGAAGTACCAGCCGAGCTTCCGCGCAGTGCTGCCCGCGCCGCTAGCCGCTACGTTCTTCCAACTCGACCGGCGCATCGCGATGATGATCGATCTGCAGCTCTCCTCGCAAATTCCATTAGTCCAAGACTAGACGCGAGAGGGATTGCGATCGAACACGTGTGGCTGCTGAAAAACTCCCTTTCCCCCAAATACGCGGAAAACGGGAGATAGAACGTGTCCCGGTTGCCGCAGGGCACGGTTCGTAGGGTTTCCTGCCGCGGACTTTTTTCCGCACTTTTCCGCACGCAGTTTTTCACCAGCCGCAGGTGTTTTCACGAGTCATTCCGCCCCGAACGTGGCGGGAAATATCCGCCGGCGGGAAGGAACTTTCCGAGGCGCTCAGCCGTATGACCTGACAGGTAGCGGCAATTCGACGGGAGGAAGCTCATGGGCGGTCTGGTGCGCGACTTGCGGTATGGGGCGCGGATGTTCCGCAAGAATCCGGGGTTTACGTTTGCGGCGGTGGCTGTGCTGGCGCTGGGAATTGGCGCGAACACTGCGATTTTCAGTCTGGTGAATGCTTTTGTGCTGAAGCCGCTGGTGATTCATAACCCTTCTGAACTCGTGAGTCTCTATAGCCGCGACGCGCAGAAGGCCGACTATCGCGGATTCTCCTACCCGGATTACGCGGATATGCGCACCGACGGAAGCGTTTTCTCAAGTCTACTGGCGCATACCTTTTCGATGATCGGGCTTTCCGAGGGAGATACGACGCGGCGCGTGTTTGCGGATATCGTTTCCTCCAATTATTTCACCACCGTCGGCGTACCGCTTTACCGAGGGCGCGTTTTCACCGCGGAAGAAGAGCGGCCGGGGTCGGCAATTCCGGTGGCGATCGTGAGCTATTCGAGTTGGAAAAAGTCCGGCTCCGATCCCGCCATCCTCGGCAAGACGCTGCGCATCAATGCCAGACCGTACACAATCGTGGGAATTGCCCCGGAGGGATTTACCGGCACCACGGCGATGATCAGCCCGGAAATCTATTTGCCCTTGGGCGTGTATGAACTGGCGATGAACGATTTCGAAGGAGGCGGCCAAAAGCTTGCAGGCCGCGACAACCACGCGCTGTTTCTGGTGGGGCGCTTGCGCCCCGGCGTGACGCAGAAATCGGCGGACGCGTTGCTGGCCGCAGTTTCCTCGCAGCTCGCTCGAGCCTATCCGGAAAGCGACAAGGATGAAACGTTCCTAGCGCGTCCAATGGCGCGCCTTGGTATTTCGACCGAGCCCAGAAGTGAATCCGAGTTACTGGTTCCCGTGGCACTGCTTCTGGCTGTGGCAGGGGTGGTGCTGCTGATCGCATCGCTGAACGTGGCCAACATGATGCTGGCTCGCGGCACGACGCGCAGCAAGGAAGTGGCGATACGGCTGGCGCTGGGAGGAAGCCGGGGGGACGTCGTCCGGCAACTGCTGGCGGAAGGATTTTTGCTGGCGCTCGCGGGAGGCGCCACCGGGCTGCTGGTGGCTTACTGGACCACGGGCGCGCTGGTGCATTCGATGGCGCGACTGGCGCCGCTCGACATCGTTTACACCGCGGGACCGGACGTTCGCGTGCTCGCGGCGACAATCGGATTCTGCCTGTTGAGCACAGTTCTCTTCGGGCTTGGTCCGGCGTGGAATCTTTCGGGGCAGAGCCTGTTTGCAGGGTTGAAGGTGGGCGCGCCCACGGACGATGCCGGCGGGCGACGCCGGAAAGTATTCGCGCGGCGCAATCTTCTGGTGATGGGACAGATTGCTCTGTCGCTGATGCTGCTGAGCGCTGCGGGATTATTTATTCGCAGTTCGGTACGAGCGGCGCGGGTGGAACCGGGATTTCGCACGTCCGGGGAAATCGTGGCGGAAGTGGACGCGAGCCTGGCCGGGTATGACGAGACGCGCGGCCGCGAAGTGTATCGAGCGCTCGAGGAACGCTTGCGCGCGACGCCCGGCGTCGAGTCGGTGGGCCTGGCTGCCACGATCCCGTTTGGAATGGTATCGCTCGGAAAGAATGTGCACCGGGCAAGCGATCCAAACAGCGATTCAGCGGGTGCAGGAGCGCATTCCGACAGCGCGAGCAACAAGCTGGTGTGCCGTTACAACATCGTCAGCGAGGACTACTTCCGGGCAGCCGGGATTCCGGTGCTGCGGGGGCGGACGTTTACACGCGCCGACGCCGACGCCAACAATCATCCCGTCGCGCTTCTCGACCAGTTCGCCGCCGAGCGTCTGTGGCCCGCAGGGGATGCGCTGGGCAAGCGCGTGCGGTTCCGTTCCGGAGGCGACAACACCGCGGAAATTGATGCCGATGTGATCGGCATCGTTGGAAACGTGCAGGAAAACGTGGGCGGTGAGAGCTGGCCGCCGCACATCTACACGCCGTTCGGGAAGCCCTACCAGGCTGACATGACGATTCACTTGCGCACGAACGATCAGAACCCGCAGGCGGACGCCCAGTTGCTTGAGACGGTGCGGCGCGAGATTCGAGCGGTGGATCCCGAGCTTCCGGTGCTTTCACTGAAGACGATGCGGATGCACATCGACAGCAGCATGGATCTCTGGATCGTGCGGATGGGAGCGCGGATGTTCGTGATTTTCGGAGGAGTTGCTCTGCTGCTGGCGGCGATTGGTCTGTACGGAGTGAGAGCGTATACGGTGGCGATGCGGACGCGCGAGATCGGCATTCGCATGGCGCTGGGCGCAAATGCATCGGACGCGCTGAGAATGGTGCTGCGCGAAGGGTTGGTGCTTACGGCGATCGGGGCGGGTGTGGGGCTGGTGCTGTCGATCGGCGCGGGCAAGGTGCTATCGAGTTTGCTGTATCGCGTGGATAGTATTGATCCGTTGGTGCTGTCGGCGGCGCCGGCGTTGCTTGCAGCGGTTTCGCTGGTGGCTTGCTACATTCCGGCGCGGAGGGCGGCGCGGCTGGATCCGATGGTGGCGCTGAGGGATGAGTAGGGCGCGATTGCGGGCGCGTGGGCGTTGCTGGAGTCAAAATCGCGGGCAGGATGCCGGCGGTACAAAAGGCTCTGCGGACGTCGGCGCTAGGATTGAGTTTGGGAGTGCGTAGGGCTGCGCGTGCCCTTTACGAAGCAGGAATCGCAGACGCGGGTGCCGTCCTTCAGGGTGAAGTCAACGCGGCGGGTTGGGTCAATATCGGCGCCGCATTTTCCGCAGCGGTCTTCGTCTCTGTCTCTTCACCTGACTCGGCCATGACGTTCCTCGATTCCCCTGCTTCTATTCAAACACAAATCGAGGCGTGATGGATTGCTGAAGTTGCGCGTCGCCGGTGCCTGCCGAAAACCTCAAAGTCTGTTCAGGAAATTAAACTGAGGGCCTGAGAACGGCCACGAGAGCACAGAAGGGTCTGGCGATCCGCCGATTACTCTCGATCGAGAGCGATTTCGGATCGGAAGCGGCGCTTCTTGGGGGTGGGGATGATGTCGGTAAGGATGAAGATGTCGTGTTCGCGGCCGAGGTCGCTGGCGGAGGGGGTGAGGATTGTTTTCGGGCCGATGTAGAGTTTCAGGTTGCGAGTGAGGGCGATGCGGACGTCGTTTTCGCTGAGGAACTCGGCGACGTCTACGGGCGGCGGGAGCGGATGGGCGGGGGCGGGTGGAGGCGGCGGGGCGGTGGCGACTGCGGGAGCTGCTACGGGTGAGGTCGGCGGCGCGGCCGCAAAATCGCTTCCCTTCGCGGAAGCTGCGAACGATGGCGGACTCGAAATGGCCGGAGCTGCCACGGGAGAGACACCCGGAGCGGCGCTGGGCGACGGGCCACGGCGCGGAATGCCGCGCGAGGTGAATACCTGTTCGACGATGCGGGCGATCGTGGCGCGATCGGGGGCGGGCGCTGTGGCGGCGGCTGCGGCGAGCGTGGCGGAGATTGCGGAGCGGAGTTGGGGAGCGTTGGGAACGGCGGGCCGGACATCTCCCGCGTTGGCGGTTGGGGCAACAGATGGGACGACGGATGCGGCGTGCGAAACGGATGGTGATGCACTAGACGATGCTGCTGCCGCGGCGGCGCGAGCTGGCGCTGGCGTTGGCACCGAGACGGCGGATAGTCGCTGGTCGGCAGGAACTGTGCGGTGTTCCACGGGACGCGATTCCCAGGCCACGCGCTTTACGTTCATCAGGTGCTGTGGGCCGATATTGTCGGAGGTGATGTTACCGCCGGGGGAGCCGCAGCCGAGCGTCATAGCGGGAAATAAATTTGTAGAGTAGCCGATCGAACCGTGGACCGAGGATGTGTTGACGGCGATGCGGAAGGCGGGGACGGCGAGGCCGTACTGTTTCACGGCGGCTTCACTTTGCGAATGGATGGAGGCGGTGTGGCCGGCGCCGCCGTGGAGCAGGAGGCGGACGGCGAGGTCGATCGAGGCGGCGAGATTCGGCGCGGAGTAGAACGCTAGAATCGGCGAAAGTTTTTCAGCGGAGAGCGGAACGTCGCGGCCGATGCCGTCGAGCTGAGCGATGAGGACGCGCGTGGAGGCCGGAACTTTGATGCCGGCCATTTCTGCGAGCGTGGTGGCGGGGCGGCCGACGACCTGCGTATTGGGGACGTGCGAGCCGCCGAGAAAAACGAGCGAACCGAGGCGCGCGATTTCATCGGGCGTGAGGAAGTAGGCGCCCTGCTTGCGGCATTCGTCGAGAACTTCGCTGCGGACGGATTCTTCGGTGACGATGGCTTGCTCGGACGAGCAGATGGTGCCGTAGTCGAAAGTTTTGCCGGCAAAAATATCGGCGACAGCTTTTTTCACGTTGGCGGTGCGCTCGATGAGCGCGGGAACGTTTCCCGGGCCGACGCCGTAGGCGGGGCGTCCGGAACTGTAGGCGGCGCGGACGAGGCCGGTGCCGCCGGTGGCGAGAATCACGCCCGTGAGACGATTCTTCATTAACTCTTGTGTGCCCTGCATCGTCGAGTGCTCGAGGCAGGTGATGAGACCTTCGGGAGCGCCCATTTTGAGCGCGGCGCGGCTGAGAACCGACGCGGATTCGCAAATGCAGCGGATCGCGGTGGGATGAGGGCTGAGAACGATCGCGTTCTGCGCCTTGAGCGAGATGAGCGTCTTGTAAATTGTGGTGGAGGTGGGATTGGTGGAAGGAATAACGGCGGCGACGACGCCCACGGGCGCGGCGATTTCGATAATTCCCTTCTCGCGGTCTTCGCGGATGATGCCGACGGTGCGGATGTTGCGAATGGCGCGCGGGACGTCAATCGATGCGAGGCGGTTCTTGGTGATTTTATCGGGGACGTTGCCGTAGCCGGTTTCTTCGACGGCGAGGCGGGCGAGCGATTCGCCGGCTTCGGTGGCCGCGTTGGCGCAGGCTTCTACGACGGCGTCCACCTGTTCCTGGGAAAATGCGGCGAACTTCTTCTGAGCTTCGTGGGCCCGCTCGACGGCATGGCGGGCTTCCTGGATGGAAAGCAGGTCGCGATCGCGCAGGCTCAAAGAACCACCTGGCTACTTCTTCGGAGACCGGGACAATCCGCCGCCCGGTAGAATTTCTTCGACCAGTTCGTGCGGGCGCGGGATTACGTGAACGGCAACGAGTTCTCCGACGCGGCGCGCGGCTGCGGCACCAGCATCGGTAGCGGCCTTTACGGCGCCGACATCGCCGCGAACCATCACGGTGACAAAACCTGCGCCGATATATTCCTTGCCGATCAGGATTACGTTGGCGGCTTTCACCATGGCATCGGCCGCTTCAATCGAGCCCACCAATCCTTTGGTCTCGATCATTCCCAGCGCTTCGTTAGCCATGCGTCCTCGCTCGCCTCCGCTGTCTTATTGTGTTGAATGTGTAAGTTAGCGTGGGCGCAGGGTAACACGGTGACGAGGGTGAATCAAGGTGGGGAGTGGAACCTGTGGAAAATGGAGAGGCGGTGAGCGCCGGGGCGTGAAACGCGTTAGGGGCGAAAATGATAATTGCGTATCGATATTTGCGAAACTAGTTTTGAGGGATTGGAGCGGCGGGATGAGGAAGCAGGCCTACACCTGCGGCGGCGACGCTGTCGCGGGTGGTGTTCTTGACGAGGTACATCGCTTCGTCGGCGAGATGGAGGAGCTCGGCTTTGGTGCGCGAATCGGTGGGGTAGGAGGCGACGCCAACGCTGGCCGTAATCTGAACGTTGATGCCCGGTTCTTTTAGCCAGACGGCTTCGCGGATCAACGTGTGCAAGCGACGCGCGACGCCGAGGGCGTTTTCCTTGGACGTCTGCGGCAAGAGGATGACGAATTCATCTCCGCCATAGCGGAACGCAAGATCGATCATGCGGCATTTTTCCTTGATGGCAGCGCCGATTTCGGCGAGAAGCTTGGAGCCCATCAAGTGGCCGTAGGTGTCGTTCACATTTTTGAAG
This sequence comes from uncultured Acidobacteriota bacterium, assembly GCA_963711875.1. Taxonomy (GTDB): domain Bacteria; phylum Acidobacteriota; class Terriglobia; order Acidiferrales; family UBA7541; genus Palsa-295. Next base: position 149,650 of record CAVQFW010000006.1, on the reverse strand, counting down.
TGATCGAGATCGATAAAAATCAGCGAAAACTCGAAAGCGTAGCGATGCGAGCGGTACAGCTCGGTATCGAGCATGAAATTCAGATGGCGCGCGTTGTAGAGGCTGGTGCAATCGTCGGTAATCGTCAGTTCATGGATTCGCTGGACGTGGCGCGCGTTCTCAATGGCAATCGCGGCGTAGTCGGCAAGCGCTTCGAGGAGCGCGAGGTCGCGTTGGCTGAAACCTTCGGGGCCGACGCAATTGATCAGCTCGATGACGCCGAGGCAGTGATCGCGGAAGCGCACCGGGACGGCGACGATCGAGCGCGTTTCCATTTTTGTTTTTTCGTCGACTTGAGCGAAGAAGCGGGAATCTTTGGATGTATCCGGGACGACGACGATTTCACCGGTTTGCGCGACCCAGCCGGCAAGTCCCTGCCCCAATTTGATTCGGACGTCTTTCAAGGCTTCGGCGCCTTTTCCCGTCGCGATCTGGAAATAGAGTTCGCCCTTGTCGATGTCCATGAGGAGGAGCGACCAGGTGTCTGGCCGGAGAACCTCGTTGATCTTCTCCATGATGGTGCGTAGGACCTGATCGAGCTGGAGAGAAGAGGTGAGGGCTTTGCCAAGCTCGTGGAAGACCGTGACTTCGGTGATTTCCAGGGGTTCCGGAGGGGCTACGCGCGGACTCCGGCGCCGTTCGACGCCACCAAAGGTCTTCGAGTCAGCAGCTCGTCGGACCGGGTCAGTCGGGAGACGCGGAATCGGGTCTGGGGTCTTGTCGGGCAACATTTACATTATAGTGAACGGTTTTCGCGAACTGCAATGGGCATCGCGAGACGATTGACGTAAGGCCAATAGGTGCCGCAGGGAGATATCTCTTGGCCGCGATTGACACACTTCGAAGTGACGCTTATATTTTTTGTGGGCTGCGGGTCCTCACCGGAATGTCATCGACACCTTTTGGCGAACACTTGAAGCGGGAACGGGAGATGCGAGGGGTGTCGCTGGAAGAGGTGTCGGCAGCGACGCGGATCAGCACGCGTTTTTTGGAAGCGATCGAGGCCGAGAAGTGGGACTTGTTGCCGGGCGGGGTGTTCAATCGGGGATTCATCCGCTCGGTGGCGCGCTTTTTGGGGCTTGATGAGGACAGCATGGTGGCCGAGTACGCGCTCGAAACGAGGGGCCGGGTGGACGTGGGCGTAGTGCCCGATCCGCCGATGGAAATGCCGCGAAATTGGAAGCCGGTGCTGGTGGCGGCGATTGCGGTGAGCTTGATTTTGGCGAGTGCGGCGTTTGTGTATGCGCGATACGGCGGGCAGATCAGCGCGCGTCTTCACCGGAAGGCGGCGACGGCCGCGCCAGCGATCGCCTCGGCTTCGAACGACGCAAATAGCGCGATTGCTCCCTCATCGGCAGTGGTGCCGGATGGGGCGGTGCAGAATACGGGGGCGAACTCGACGGCTGCCGGCGGCGGGAACGCTACAGGCGATCCGCTCGAGCTCAAAGTGCAGGCGAGCAAGGCTGCGATCGTGACGATTGTCGCCGATGGAAAAACCGTGTTCACCGGGACGATTGACGTGGGTGAGCCGAAACAGTTTGAGGCGCGCGATGCGCTCGAAATCACTGCGAGCGATTCGAGCGCGGTGATTCTTGAGTTGAACGGCCAGCCAGTTCCCGCGTTTGGCCAGCCCGGGCTTCCGGGAAGCGTCAAGTTGACGCGCAACGAATTGAAAGCACCAGCCGGAGACTCCCATTAGCGCGGAAGCGCGGGCGGAAATCCGTTCCGGACATGCGCGGCCGGAACGAAAGGTGGCGGTGTGCGCAGGCGGCATCTCGCTATCGCCGGAAGACAGGGCGGAATTGCTGGCGGTGCTGGTGGCCGATGCCGATGCGACAATTTCCGACCGAGCGCGGAACGCAATTTTGACGGTGCCGCCGGAGGCTTTCATTGTGGCACTCGGGCGGACGGACGCGGACCCTCACCTTTTCAAATATTGCGCGGAGAATCTCGCGGAAAAGCCTGGCGTCGCCGATACGATGGCGAAGAATGAGGCCTGCAGCGCGGTACTGGTGACGCGCGTGGCACGCCACTTGACCGCCGCCGGGATTCAAACGCTGCTGGACAACATGGAGCGGCTCAGCTCCGACCCGCACCTGGTGGAAGCGCTCGCGCAATCGCAGGCGGCTTCGAAGGAGCAGCAAGTGCTTCTAGCGGAAGTCCACAAGAACGAGCCGATTCCGGTGAAGGATCTGGAAGAGGCGGTGAAAGAGGCGGAACCCGATCCGGTGAAGCGCGAGACGCTGCTGAAGCAGGTGGCGCACATGAACGTGGTGCAGCGGTTGACGCTGGCGCTGAAAGGAAACCGCGAGGCGCGGATGATCCTGATCAAAGATCCCAACAAACTCGTACAACGGTGCGTGCTGCAGTCGCCGCGGCTGACGGATATGGAAGTGGAAAGCTTCGCGAAGATGACGAATTTGTCGGAAGAAGTTTTTCGGGTGATTTCGCTGACGCGCAAATTCATCAAGAGCTACGTAATCATGAAAAATCTGGTGACGAATCCGAAGACGCCCCTGGATATTTCGCTGCATTTGCTGCCGCGGCTGAATGCGACCGATCTGAAACTTCTGACGACCAACAAGAACGTACCGGACACGCTGCGATCGATCGCGCTGAAGATGCAGCGGCAAAAAACGGTTAACAACCTCAAGTAAACCTAACAATCGGAAGTAAACCAATGCCGGCGTGCGGGCTGTGCGCGGCTATTTGGCAGCCGGCGCTGCAAGCGAAGCTGCGACCTTCTTCTTGTACTCTTCCACCTTGGCGAGAATCTGCGGCTCGTCGAGCGTCAGAATCCGGCGGTCTTCCATCACAATTTTGCCGGCGATGACGACGGTTCTCACGTCGGCTGCTTTCTGCGCGTACACGATGCTCGAGTAGACGTTGTACATCGGGACATCGTGCGGAGCGCCGGTGGCAACGACGATCAGGTCCGCCTTCTTACCCACTTCGAGCGAGCCGATTTGCTTTTCGAGATGCAGCGCGCGGGCGCCGCCAATCGTTGCCATTTCGACGACTTGCGGAGCGGGGAGAGCGCGCGGATCGCGGCGGGCGATTTTCTGCAGCTTGGCGGCGAGATCCATTTCTTCGAACATGTCCTGATTGTTGTTGCTGGCAGCGCCGTCGGTGGCGAGGCCGATGGCCTGGCCGGCAGCGAGCATGTCAACGACGGGCATCACGCCGGCGGCCGTCTTCATATTGCTCGAGGGATTGTGCGAGCAGCCGACACCGAAGTGAGTGAGGATCGCAATGTCGGCGGAATCCACCCAGATGCAGTGAGCGCCGATGACGTCTGGTCCGAGCAAACCGATGCGCTCGAGGTAGGCAACGGGAGTCGCACCGTGCTTTTCGCGGCTGAGCTGGAGTTCGAACGGAGCTTCGGCGATGTGTATCGCGATAGGGGCCTGATTGCGGCGCGCGAGGGCAGCCGAATCCTGGAGAGTCTTTTCGGATAGCGTGTAAATCGAGTGAGGGCCGACGGCGGCGGTAATGAGCGGATCGCCTTTCCAGTGGTCAAGAAATTTCTGCGTGTAGTCGTAGGCCTGCGGGAGCGTTTTGTTGTCGGGAGCGGGAAAATCGATGATGGTTTCGGCGAGCACGCCTCGCATGCCTGCTTCTTTTGTGACGCGAGCGACGGCATCTTCGAAATAGTACATGTCGCAATAGGTGGTGGTGCCGCCGCGCATCATTTCGAGAAGGCTCAGGCGCGTGGCCCAGACGACGAAGTCTTCGGTGACGTTGCGAGCTTCGGCAGGAAAGATATATTTATTGAGCCATTCATCGAGCGAGAGATCGTCGGCGATGCCGCGAAAGAGGCTCATTCCGGCGTGAGCGTGGGTATTAATCAGGCCGGGCATGATGATGCCGCCGTGGGCGTCGATTATTTTGGAGGCGTCGTAGCGCGATTCGATTTCTGCGGATTTTCCCACGGCGAGGATCGAATCGGCGCGGATTGCGACGGCACCGTCTTCGATTATCCTGCGGTCGGGGCCCATGGTAACGACTGTGCCGTGCGTGACGACGAGGTCGGCTTTCTCTTTGGCTTGCGCTAGTGCCGAAGTGCACGCGAGAAGAATATGCGAAACCACAGATGAACACAGATGAACGCAGATGAAAGGCGCGGAAAATATGAAACATGCCTCTCTTCGATCGGTTGAATGGATATTCTCGTCGGCGTCATATTTTGTGCCTTTGCAGTCGGCATTGGTTCTCAAATCGAAGAGATATCCTAGAGGGGAGGGCCTTGATAGTCAGTCAGGAGGATGACAGGTCCTTCTTCCTCACTCGAGATTTGGAGAACAATTCCTGACTCGGAGGTCCAGATAACGAACCCTGTTTCTCGCTATTTGGCTTTTTGTGCATCGTCTTCCCGAAATTTGTGCGCTAGAATCTCGCGATTCAGAATCGTTACCTTTTCCTGTCCAAGTATTCGACTTGCTCCCATTTCCGTTATCCCAAGTTCGATTTCGTCTTTCGATTTGCCCTCTCGAATGCTTATAACAGGCATCTTGATTTTTCGACCGACTGTGTGGTCCAACTGCGAGACCAACGTTTGAAAAAACCAGGTCAGGTCGAAGGGAAAGGCGTCTGCAACAGGCATGAAAACATAAGGCGGAGCTTGCTCTAGTGATGCGGACCCCGACGAATTGTTTGGGAACGTAACGTGCAACGCTGCATTGAAGGCTCGCAGCATTGAATTCGCAGGAAATATTGTGCCATTTGCTATTTGAACTGAAGCCCTTCGGCTTGAAATCGCTGGCTAGCGTAAAGATTTGCCGAATACTCGTTTCCTTATCGAACGGCTCAAGTTCCGTCCGTACCGAATACGATCTGTCCGGTAGCATGTACATGCGCCATCGGTCAGTTGGGAGCCAAGCGTTGGCAGCCCCCCTAATTGTATTTTTGCGAGAGTACTGCCCTTGGCAAAGAAGTTTTCCATTAGTTGGCTTCGTTTGGAAAGGTCCAGCGAATACAATCGCGGCTATTGCCGGAACACAACTTCTTGCTACCGCTCGTCGGGTCCAGCAAGTCATCGGTTGATGTCCAAATCGCATTGGCGGGACCCGCTCTCTAAAGAAACGACGAATCGAAGGCGTGCGGCAACAGTGCGCCCATTGTCTCATGCAGGACTTTGCCTTTTAGATTCGCGAAGATGACTGGAACGTCGCCGCAGAATTCCCAGATGATCTGGCGGCACGCGCCGCAAGGCGGAGTGAGGACGTCGGTATCGGCGACGACAGCGATTGCATCGAAGCCGCGTTCGCCTTCGGAGACGGCTTTGAAAATGGCGGTGCGTTCGGCACAGCAGGTGAGGCCGAGAGTGGCATTTTCGACGTTGCAACCTGTGAATACGCGGCCCGATTTCGCGCGCAGAGCGGCACCGACGCGGAAATTCGAGTAGGGGGCGTGAGCATTGTCACGCGCGAGCTTTGCGGCTGCGATCAGAGAGTCGTATTCGGTCATGAGTCGCTCTTTCGTGTGCATCTAATTTGCATCGAAAAAAATCCTGGGAATGACGGCGCGGAGCAAGGCGATGAATTGCGTTTTCACGCGCTCGCCGATTTCCATTACCTCGGCGTGGTTGATGGGTTGATCGAGAATTCCCGCGGCCATATTTGTGACGCACGAAATTCCGAGGACGCGAATTCCCATGTGGCGCGCAACGATCGTCTCGGGGACGGTGGACATGCCGACCAGATCGGCGCCGATGGTCCTAAGATACAAAATTTCGGCGGGCGTTTCATAACTCGGTCCGGATAGCGCGGCATAAACGCCTTCGTGAAGTTCGACGCCGAGGCGTTTCGCTTCGTTGAGAGCGAATTCGCGGTAGGGCTTCGAGTAGGCGTTTGTCATGTCGGGAAAGCGGGGGCCGAAGCGGTCATCATTCGGGCCGATCAGCGGATTCGTGCCTTGCAGGTTGATGTGGTCGCGTATGACGACGAGCGCGCCCTGCTTGTACCGCAGGTCAATGCCACCCGCGGCGTTGGTGAGAATCACGGAGCGAATCCCGAGCCTGCCGAGCACGCGCATCGGGAAGACGACTTCTTTCGCGGAGTAGCCTTCGTAGGCATGGACGCGGCCCTGCATCGCGGCGACGTCAATTGCGCCAACTTTGCCGATGACGAGACGGCCTGCGTGGCCCACGGCGGTCGAGCGTGGGAAGCCGGGGATTTTCTGGTACGGGATTTTTGTGGCGCCGGCCATCTCGTCGGCAAAAGCGCCGAGACCGGAGCCGAGGACGAGAGCGACTTTCGGGCGGAGCTTTGTCTTCGAGAGAATGAACTTCGCGGCGCGGTCGGCGCGCGCGAAATCATTGCTCTGAAGGGCGCCGCGCGCGGTGGGCGTTCGGCGAGCGGGCGTCATTGCAGCATGACTCCGACAATCGCAGCGGACATGAAATTGGCCATGGTGCCGCAAAGCATCGCGCGAATTCCGAGGCGGGCGAGTTCGGTGCGCTTGTTGGGCGCGAGCGCGCCGATGCCGCCGATTTGTATACCAATGGAGCTGAAATTCGCGAAGCCGCAAAGAGCGAACGTGGCGATGGTGAAGGAGCGGGGGTCGAGCGCGTCTTTCATTGGGCCGAGGCGCTGAAACGCGACGAGCTCGTTCGTTACCATGCGCAAGCCGAGTAGATTGCCGACGGCGTGCGCATCGTGCCAGGGGATTCCGATGAGCCACGCGATCGGCGCGAGGAACCAGCCGAGGATGGCCTCAAGGCTGGTGGGAAACCAATTCACTCCGTGTGAAGCGAGAAAATTGTGGATCGCGCTGAAGCAGCCGTCGACGAGATAAATCATGGCGATGAATGTGATCAACATGGCGCCGACGTTGAGCGCGAGGCTCAAGCCGTCGGTGGTGCCGCGGCTCAGGGCAGCCAGCACGTTTCTGTCGCGCTCGATTTCGGCCATTTCGACACGGCCGGACGTGACGGGTTTTTCGGTTTCAGGGACGAGCATCTTGGAAAGCAGAATGGTTCCAGGCGCTGTCATTATCACGGCGGCGAGGACGTGCTTCGCTTCTACACCGTAGGCGATGTAGGCGGCCATCATGCCGCCCGAGACGTGAGCCATACCGCTCGTCATGATCGTCATTAATTCCGAGCGCGTGACTTCGGGGAGGAAGGGACGGATCGTGAGTGGCGCTTCCGTCTGGCCCATGAAAATGCTGGCAGCCACGTTGAGCGATTCCGCGCCGCTGGCGCCCATCAAGCGCGTCATCACAATCGCGGCGATCTTGATAATGACCTGCATGACGCCGAAGTAATAGAGCACCGCGAAAAAAGCTGCGATGAAAATAATCGTGGGCAGCACCTGAAAAGCGAAGAAGAACCCCATCGGCGAGCCTTTCTTGCCGAGGTCGCCAAAGACGAATGAACTGCCGTAGAAGGTGAAGTCGAGCATCCAGTTCACGCCCGCGCCCGCTTCATGGAAAAGCCACCGGCCGAATTCCCAGCGCATGACGAAAAAGGCAAAGACGATTTGAAGACCGAGGCCCCAGGCGACCGTTTTGCCGCGAATGGCGCGACGATCGGTGGAAAAAGCATAAGCAAGCGCCATCAAGACCAGCATTCCCACGAGGCCGATGAAGCGATGCATGCGATTCCCTCTTTTCGTCCTGCGATCCGCGCTACGACTTCCCTTCCGCGCCGATTACTTTCCGCACGAGAGGCAGGACGGGCGGTGCTTTCGGTCCGATCGTAAAACTTTTCGCGAGCAATCCCATCGAGTGCGGGAGACGGGAGTCGAGATTGTAACGCACCGTGCAGAGCGTCTCGCCGGATTTCACCGGATCGCCAAGCCGCTTTTCGACGATCAGGCCGACGCCGGGATCGATCGCATCTTCTTTCTTTTCGCGGCCGCCGCCGAGCATCATGCTGGCAACGCCCACTTGCTCACATTGAATCGCGGTGATGAAGCCGTCGGCCGGCGCGGTGACGCGTGCTTCATGCCGCGCTTGCGGAAGGCGGGTGGGATCGTCCACGACTCCGGCATCGCCACCCTGCAGGCGAACGATCTCGCGGAATGTATCACGGGCGCGGCCCGAAGCAATCATTTCCGAGGCGAGCGAGCGGCCGTCGGCGATGGATCTGGATTTGCCGCCGAGCAAAAACATCCAGGCGCAGAGTTCGAGGCTGAGTTCGCGCAGGTCCGCCGGGCCTTTTCCGTTCATGATCTCGATGCACTCTTCCACTTCGAGCGCGTTGCCGACTTTGCGGCCGAGCGGCTGGTCCATATCGGTGATGAGTGCGACAACTTTCTTGCCCATGCGCGTGCCGGTTTCGACCATCAGCTCGGCGAGGAATTCGGCGTCGACTTGTTTTTTCATAAACGCGCCGACGCCGGTTTTCACGTCGAGTACGAGCGCGTCGATTCCTTCCGCCATTTTTTTGCTCATGATGGAGGCGCAAATCAAGTAGGGGCTTTCGACTGTGCTCGTGACATCGCGCAGGGCGTAGAGTTTTTTGTCGGCGGGTGCGATCTCAGGGGTCTGGCCGATCAAGGCGCAGCGGCATTTATCGAGAACGCGCTGAAATTCATCGAGCTTGAGGTTGACGTTGAAGCCAGGGATGGATTCGAGCTTGTCGAGCGTGCCGCCACTGTGGCCGAGGCCGCGGCCGCTGATCATGGGCACGTAGAGGCCGGCTGCGGCCACGACAGGAGCGATTACGAGTGAAGTTTTGTCGCCCACGCCGCCGGTGGAGTGCTTGTCAACTTTCGGTGCGGGCAGGGCGGACCAATCGAGGACGGAGCCGGAGTGCAGCATGGCTTCGGTGAGAGCGGCGAGTTCCGCGCGCGTCATGCCACGCCACAGAACCGCCATCAACCATGCCGCAAGCTGGTAATCGGGGATGCGATCGTGGGTGGCGCCGTCGATGAGGAAATTGATTTCGTCGCGAGAGAGTTCGATTGCGTCGCGCTTCTTGCGGATGATGTCAACGGCACGCATAGTTTGGAATCGAGCGCGAGGCTAGCATTCCGGTGAAAGGGAGTCAATGAAGGCGGAGGCGGGCGTTTCTGCAGGGCGTTTCTGCGTCGCGAGGCTATTCGATCTTGGGCGCAGGCTCAAGAGCCGGAGGCGGCGTGGGCAGCCAGTAGCTGGCCAGCACAGGAATAATGAAAAGAATCGCCAGAGGCGACGTGATCATGCCGCCGACGACGACTCGAGCGAGGGGCTGCTGCGCCTGAACACCGACTCCGGACGACATCGCGGCGGGAAGCAAGCCGAGACCTGCTGCCGCGCACGCCATCAGTACGGGGCGCATTTCCGCCATGCCTCCGAGCTCGATCGCGCCGAGTTTCGAGTGCGTGGTGTGTTCCTTGCGGCGAATGCCAGAGACGAAAACGACGCCGCCGAGCGTGCAAACACCGATCACGGAAGCGAATCCGACGGCTGCGGAAATACTGAACGGCGTTCCGGTGACGAGCAGCGAAAGGATTCCGCCGATCAGAGCGAACGGTAGAATCGCCAGAACCAGCAGCGCGTGGCGCAGAGAATTGAAAGCGGTGAAGAGGAGCGCGAGGATCACCACCAAGCTGAGCGGGATGACCACGAGCAGGCGGCGCTGTTCTTTCTGGAGGCTGTCGTATTCGCCGGCCCATTCGTAGTGATAGCCCTCGGAAAGATGAACTTTCTGGGCGATGCGGCGCTGAACGTCTTCGATCGTTCCGGCGAGATCGCGGCCGCGCACGCTGAATTTCACGGGAATGTAGCGGCGGCCGTTTTCGCGGTAAATCATGAACGCGCCCTCGCGGAGGGAGACGTCGGCGACCTGCGAGAGCGGAACGCGATTGCCGTCGGGCGTGGGCAGCAAAATATTCCGAATGGATTCGGGAGTGCGGCGAAACTCGGGCTGATAGCGAATCACGAAATCGAAGCGGCGGTCGCCTTCCAGAATCTGCGTGGCGGCAAATCCGCCGATGGCCGCTTGCACGGCGGCGTTCAGATCGGCGGCCATCAGGCCGTAGCGGGCGCTGGCGGCGCGGTCGATGGAAATGAGAAGTTGCGGCTGGCCGGTTTCCTGGAACACGCCGAGGTCGGCGACGCCGGGAACTTTAGCCATGATGTCGCGGATCTGATCCGCCTTGTCGACAAGGACGTTGATATCGTCGCCGAATAACTTCAGCGAATTCTCGCCTTTCACTCCCGACATGGCTTCTTCGACATTGTCCTGAATGTTCTGCGAGAAATTGAAATCGATGCCCGGGAATTTCGTAAGCTGTGCGTCCATTTGTCCGACGAGTTTTTCTTTCGTCAAGCCGCTCGGCCATTCGTTGAGGTGCCTGAGCGATACCATGAACTCAATATTGTTGAATGTTGTGACGTCGGTGCCGTCATCCGGCCGGCCAAGCTGCGAGACGACCTGCGTGACGACCGGATAACCGAGCAGGATTTCGCGGATATCGTGCGACATTTTCGCCGAGGCTTCGTAGGAGACGTCCTGCGGGAGCGTGGCGCGCACCCAGAGGTTCCCTTCCTCGAGTTTGGGCATGAATTCGCCGCCGAGGAAACGGGTGAGCACCAGGGTGATGAGCAGCGCGGCTCCGGCGATGGCAAGCGTTGTCTTGCGGTGCGCCATCGTCCATTTCAATGCGACGGCGTAGCGCTTACCGAGCCAGGTGACGAGAATCGTGTGGTGCGCGCGCACTTTTTCCGGGCGCATGAAGGATGCGAGGACCGGGGCGAGAAGCACCGCAAACAGCAGCGCGCCGCTGAGAGCGAAAACGTACGTCTCCGACATTGGCGCGAAAATTTTTCCGGGAACCCCCTGCATCGTGAACAGGGGAATCAGCGCGACGACGATGACGAGGACGGAGAAGATCACGGGGCGGACGGCTTCAGCGGTGGCATCCGCTACCACGTCGAGCGTCGAGACATTCGACGAAGACGCCTGAAACCGCCGGTAGATATTTTCGAGAACGATCACGGAGGCGTCCACGAGAATTCCGAAATCAATCGCGCCAATCGAGATCAAGTTCGCGGAACGTCCGGTGAGCACCATCAGTGAAAACGCGAAGAGCAGCGAACAAGGAATCGTGAGCGCCGCGATCAGTGAAATCGGAACGTCGCCGAGGAATACGATCAAGATGGCGGTGACGAGGATCAGTCCCATCAGTACGACGTGACGCACTGTCTCGGTGGTGAGATGAATCAGATTGATGCGGTTGTAAAGAGGGACGAGTTTCATGCCGGACGGAAGCAGGCCATTGTTCAGCGCTTTTACCTTTTCTTCGAGCTGGCGAAGCGCGGGAACCGACTGCTCGCCGCGCTGCAAGAGCACGATGCCTTCGACGGCGTCGTCGTTGTGATCAATCCCTACTTGCCCCAGACGCGGCTGGAATCCTTCGGTTACGTCGGCCACATCGCGGAGATAGACGGGGACCCCATTGCGCGCGGTGATGAGGACGTTTTTCATTTCCGGAATGTTGTGGAGGAGTCCGAGGCCGCGAACGTTGACGTTTTGGCTGCCCATCGAAAGGTAGTTTCCGCCTGCGTTGGCGTTGCTCGAGCCGACGGCAGCTACAACCTGCGGGAGCGTGACGTTGAACTGCAGAAGTTTGCGCGGATCGATTTCTGCGATGTACTGGCGGGTGCTGCCGCCAAATGAAGTTACGTCAATGATGCCGGAAACTTGTTTGATCTCGCGCGTGACGAACCAGACTTGCGTGGCTTTCAATTCATTCAAGCTGTAACCGGGACCGTACAGTTGGTAGCGATAGATTTCGCCCACGGGCGACCAGGGCGAAAGCTGAGGCGAAAGCCCGTTGGGAAGCTGGATCAACTGCAAGCGGTTCAAAACTTCCTGGCGGTCCCAGTAGTAATCGCTGCCGTAGCTGAAATACATTTTGACGTCGCTTAATCCGAAGATGCTGATCGAGCGGACTTCTTCGAGATGCGGAATGCCGAAGAGCGCCGTTTCAACAGGGACGGTGACTTGTTGTTCGATCTCTTCCGCCGACCAGGATGGATTTTGCGTGATGACTTCGACGAGCGGAGGCGAAGGATCGGGATACGCTTCAATGTCGAGACGGAGAAAAAGGATGAACCCGCCGAGAAGCCACGCCGCCAGCAGCATGATCATCAGCGGCCGATAACGCAAAAGTGCAGCGATCAGATTGCGCATCGTGGGTTAGTCCTGCGCGCCTTCGCGCAGAAGAAGCGCGCCCTCGGAGACGATCGTGTCTCCCGCGTTGATTCCCGAGAGGACTTCGACCGAACCATCAAACGAGCGAGCGAGCTTCACGCTGCGACGCTGGTAGCGGCCATTTTCTTTTCCCACGAAAACATACGCTTCAGTTCCCTCGCGAATCACTGCCGATGTGGGAACCACGATTCCTTGTGACGACGAGCGCAAAATTCGGATCGCGCCGAACATTGCCGGCTTGATGCGCCCCTTGCCGTTTTCCAGAACCACGCGAACTTTAAGGGTCCGCGTTACCGGGTCAACCGTATCCGATACGACGCTGACGCGGCCGGCGACATGTTCATCGGGATAGGCATTCAGCGTCACCTGAGCTGGCTCGCCGGTTTTCACCGCGGTCACGTCCTTTTCATAGACGTCGCCGACCGCCCAAACGGTCGAGATGTCGGCGATGGTGCAGAGAGGCATCGGGGCGTCGAGCGATTTTGAGAATTCACCGGAAGAGGCGCCGACATCGAGAATCACGCCGGAGCGCGGCGCTTTAACGCTCAACTCTGTGCCGGCGTGGTCCGGATCCATTCCGAAAACGAGTATTTGTTCCCGGGCCGCCTCCAGCGCTGCTTTCGCCATCTGCGAATCAGCTTGCGCCTGCTGGTAATCCCTTTCGGCGATCGCATGGTGCGCCAGAAGATCGTCGGCGCGCGCGAGTTGCTTCTGCTTCACCTGATCGTCCGCGAGGGCGCGGTGGTAATCGGCGACAGCGCGGGCCAGGTCGCTGCTCTCGAGCAAAGCGAGCGTCTGCCCTTTTTCAACGTGCTGCCACGGGCTGATCTTCAGTTCCGTGATGCGTCCTCCGGCCGGCGCGAACACGTGAACCACGCGCGTCGGGTCGGGCTCGATATGGGCTGAGAGGTCGAGATACTCAGGGACGGAGGAAGATTTCACCGTGATCGTCTGAATCCCCTTGACATCCGGCGCGACGTATTCGGATCCCTGCGGCGCGGCTGCACTCGGGCCGGATGGCGTTTGACTCGAAGCCGTGCCCGAGCTGCCGCAACCCGCGGCAGCAAGCGCGACTGCGAGCCCCATTAACAACACTGCTGACTTCATCTGTGAAACTCCCGTGCGGGGGCTTATTTTCACGGCCGCCGCGGACTGGGTATCGCGGTTGCGTTCGATGGGCGTCCGCTGCTTGAAATGCAGGACGCGGAGAATCAGTGAGCGTGTCGATCGACGGATTTCGATCCAGCCGTTACAGCAGGATCAGAGATTAGCGATGGGAGGCGCGCGGCCGCTGGAGAATTCGCGCCAAGCGCTCGGAGACAAACGAATAGGGATCGAAGAAATTCCGCAGCAGATACGAAGCGGGTCAAGCCTCACGATGTTAGGAAGCACTGCGGAGCCACCCTCGTGGACCGCGCGCGCCGCTTGCTGAGAATGGTGGCTGTTCATCGACTGGCGGCGGCTCGTGGAGCACTCCTCGAGGAGCATCACTTCGGAATGCAGATCATCGGTGAGCGACACTGCGAAGAACAGCAAAATGAGCGAGCAGCTCATGGCGGTCCATTCGCGCAGCGGTTCACGACGTTCACGAGCACTTTGAGGCCGCCAACAAATGCGCCAGAGGCCCACGGCGCTTGCCGCGATCAGAACCCATAGAAGATTTAGAAATAGTTCCATGCGCCTAGGTCAAAAACGAATTTTACGGGATGGAAGCCGTTCCATGCAAACTCATCTGACTGCGTTGTGCTCGGCAATATCGGCGGCGACGGCCTGCATCTCGGAGTGGATACGGCCGTTCGAAGCCAACATGACGCGGTCACCGGGATGATACGGTTTGCCGGAAAAATCAGTGACCATTCCGCCTGCTTCTTTTACGAGCAGAACACCGGCGGCCGTGTCCCAGGATTTCAGGCCGAACTCCCAGAAAGCTTCGAATCGCCCCGACGCGACGGAGCAAAGATCGAGCGCCGCCGAACCGTCGCGCCTCACGCCGTGCGAGCGAAGCGTGTAGCCCGCATAATAAGCGACGTTCGTTTGCTGATGACGCTGGTCGGGCGGAAAGCCGGTGGCGAGAAGGCTGGTAGCGAGCGTATCAATCGCCGAAACGTGGATGCGCTTGTGATCGAGGTATGCGCCTTCGCCACGCGCTGCGGTGAAGAGCTCACCACTCACGGGATTGAATACGGCGCCGACCAGCGGCTCTCCCTCTTCGAGCAGCCCGATGGAAACGGCAAAGCACGGATAGCCATGCGCGAAATTGGTAGTGCCGTCGAGCGGATCCACGTGCCAGCGGTAGCGCGCGTTGCCGGCGGGGCCGCCGCTTCCCTCTTCGGCGACAATCTCGTGTTGCGGAAAATACCGGCGCAATCGGCCGACGACAATTTCCTCGGAGCGACGGTCGGATTCCGTGACGATATCCACTTCGCCTTTGTAGGTGATGTGCTTGGGGCGGCTCGAATTCCGCGAGAAGCAGCGCGCCCGCTTCGCGGGCTGCGTCAATCGCGACTTCGAGGAAATGGTTCATTGCGGCGGCGCTTTCGAAACGAAATATTCCTTGCGGTAGCGCACTAAATCTCCTGACGCCACTTTTACCTCGACGTGCCGGGTGCTACCCGGCTTCGGAACGGGATTGGGATAATATCCCAGCAAGTACTGCGTGCGAAGCTCGCGATTGATGCGATCGAACATAGCATCGAGCTGCTGCAGTTCGTCGAGCACGAAAAACGCTCCGCCGGTGCTGTCCGTAATCGTAATCAAGGCGTGCTCGCCGGCGGTGTTGCGGCCGTTTTCGTTTTTCACCGGGCGAATGATGATGGAATAGAGCAGCGTGCCGGAGCGGATCGCGGCGCGGCGTGCGTCGTCGAACTTCGAGACGCTCGTGGTTTCGCCTCCGTCGGTGACGAGAACGATCGCGCGACGCCGGTCCGGCGGGAGCCGCCGCAAAGCGTTCGAACCGAGCACAACTGCATCGTAGATCGAAGTTCCTGCGCCCGGGCTGATTTTCTCGGCGGCCGCTTGCAGCTTTGGAACGTTGTCGAAAAATTCGGAAAGCTGCGTAACCGAATCCGAGAATTCAAAGACGGAAAGCGTGTCGCCGGGCCGCACGACCTGCTTGATGAAGTGAGAGGCGGCTTCGGTCTCGAATTTCAGGTCCTTGAATGTGCTCATGCTCGAATCGACCATCAGGGCAAGATCGAGCGGGCGATTGGTTTCGGCTTCGAAGCGCTCGATTTTTTGAGGAACGTCATCTTCTTTCAGCGTGAATGCGTCCTGCGTGAGGTCTGGAATGGGCTGGCCGTGTGCGTCAATCACGCTCGCGAGGATGCTCACTAGATTTACGTCCACGCGAATCGCGGCTTGTTTTTTTTGGTCCTGGGCCCCGAGCGGATTCGGAATGCCTGCACAAAGGATGATTACCGCCAGCGAGAGAGCGCTGCGCGTTCGAAGGAATATTTTCATCTAATTTTCATCTAAGAGGTAGATTCATCCGGACGCGAAATGGCTTCCTGCGGGTGCGGTTCGCCCTCGGCCCAAACCGCGCCTCCGGCGAAATATTCCTTCTTCCAGATCGGAACGGAGCGCTTAAGCGAGTCGATCGCGTAGCGGCAGGCGTCGAAGGCCGCGGCACGATGTGGCGAACTGACGGCGATCCACACACTCGTCTCGCCGATTTCGAGCCGGCCGAGCCGGTGAACGATGGCGAGGCGATGGATGGAAAACTTTTCGCGGATTTGCGCGCCGATTTCGCGCATCTTCGCGTAGGCCATCGATTCGTAGGCTTCGTATTCGAGGTACAAAGTTTTCTTTCCGCGGAAATTGTTTCGAACGAAGCCGTCAAAGATCACGAGCGCGCCATCCTCGGACGCCTTCAGGCTTTCGGCGAGCTCGAGAGGGCGAATCGGCTGGCGAACGAGCTGAAAAATGTCTTCGACGGCGGGTGCTTGCTGTCCGCCGCTCACGGGGGGAAGAAAGGCAACTTCGTCACCCGTGGAAAGTGAAGCAGTCCATAGGGCGTACTCCTGATTTACGGAAGCGGCAATCGACGGGCGAAATTCCGCGAGTTTCGGAAAGCGGCGGCCGTAGCGCTCGAAGAGATCTTCAACGCGAGCGCCGTCGGAGAGCTCGGCTTCTTCCTGAGCGACTCCGACAATCTCTTTCAGCTGGCCGAAAAATAGAACGCGAACGCGCACATTGGCATTCTATCGCGACGGCGCGCAGCGGGCGAAGGAATCAGTGTGCTGCGGGGGTTCTTGCAGGGGTACTTGCGGGGGTACTTGCGGAAGTGCTGGCGGCGGACTGAGCGAGCTGCGTAATGTGGTCGAGCCGGGCCGCGGCTCTTCCGAGTGCCGCTGCGAGTGCGGCCGCTTCACGATGGAAAGTTGAGGAGTCGTTGGTATCAAGGGCTTCGTTCACTCCGGGCAGCACCTCGGCGGCGTAACCTGCGTAGCTGCCCGGCGCGAAAATGGTGTGCTTGTACCAGGGACGTCCTGCGAGGCCCTCGGGCGCGAGCAAGGATTGCTCGACGGTCACGAGTGTGTGGTTCAGGTCGCGCTGAGCGGTTGGAGTAAGAGCGGCGGGGGAAATCACGCGTAACGCGGCAGAAGCACGAGACGCGGAAGCCGAGAGCTGCCGCGAGGCTTCCGACAGCGCTTTCAGATCGGAGGCCTCCGTTCCCTTCCGCTCTCCGACGCGCGCGGAGAGGTCGCCCGTCATGCGCCCGATTTCTGCTGCATACACGGAATAATCAAATGGCAAGATGTCGGCTTCGTCGAGGCGCAGTGCAACGGTGCCGAGAATTCGCGCGAGTGTTGCGTGATAGACGAACGTGGGATCCCCGAATTCCTTCATCCAGTAGAAATCGTCGTAGAGCGAGTGATAGACGCCATAGTCGCCGTTGAATCCCAGGTCCATCGAAGGAACGCCCGCGAAATCGTAGAACGGGCAAAAATCTGAGCCGGCGCCGAGGGCCCCGATAGGAACTTCACCGGGAGATTCCGCCTTCAGCTCGGGCCGAGCGATGCCGTTGGGCCCGCCTTTCGATTGAGAGGCATGCTCTCGCCAGACGTCGTGGACGCTGCGGCCGGCGCGGGGATCCTGAACGTCGCGCGTGACGTCTCGGATCACGTCTTTCAGTGACGGCGTGGCGGAGGCGCTAAAATTCGGGCCGGTGACGCCAACGTCGGTGTTGATGTATGCGACTGCTTTGGCTTCGAGCTCTGCGCGATTGGCTTCGACCCATTCGGTGGAACCGAGCAATCCCGGCTCTTCGCCGTCCCATTCGCACATCACAATTGTGCGCCGAGGCTTCCAGCCGCTGCGCGCCAATTCTCCGAGCGCCCGCGCGGTTTCGAGCATCACCGCCGTTCCGCTGCTCGGATCGGCGGCGCCATATACCCACGCGTCGTGATGATTGCCGAGCACCACCCATTGGCCGTCGTCCGTGCCGCGCAGCTTTGCGATTACGTCGTAGATCGGGCGCTGCTGAAACTCCATCACCAGCTTCATGTGAACTTCCGATTGGCCGGGCCCCACGTGGTAAGTAAACGGGAGGCCTCCTTGCCAATTTTTGGGAACGTGCTGGCCGCCGAGATGTTCGAGGATCGCGGTCGCGTCCTGCGCGTTGATGGGCATCGTGGGAATGTGCGGGAGGCTCGCGGCACTCGAGGGCGCGATGCGCGTGGCTTTGGCTGTGGCGCCGATGCCGGGAGTGAGCGGGTCACCGGGATAAAATTCTGTGTAGAGAACGGAGCCGCGCTGAATTCCGCTCATCGGCCGCCAGGGACCTTTTGGAAACGGATCACCCGCCATGTAACCGTCGTCGGCTGGATCGGAAAAAATGACCAGGCCGAGAGCTTTGTGTTCCTCGGCCAGCCTGGATTTAATGCCCCGGTAATTCCGGCCGTAGCGCGCTAAGGCGATTTTGCCTTGGACGCTCACGCCGATCGAATCGAGTTCTGCGTAATCTTCGGGCGTACCGTAATTCACATATACGACTGGCGCGGTAACTTCTCCCGAAGGCGAGTAAGTATTGAAAGCCATCACCGCGCGGGGATCGGATGAGTCCTTGTCGCCCTCGACAGGCTGTTCAGGCGTGGCGAGTGTCTTTTTCACGGGCGCGATGAGTTCGAGCGATACTTCGCGGGGCTGAGCGAGCCACACGCTATAGGTGACGAGCTCGGCTTCGAAGCCGAAGCTGCGATACTGGTCGCGGAGCCATTCGGCAATCTGGCGGCTTGCTTCCGTGCCGGCCATATGCGGCTGGCTGGTGAGGTAACGCAGATCGGCTTCGGCGTGAGCGGCGTTGGGGATTTTTTGCAGCTGCAGCTCAAGCGCGTGTTCGGCCTCAGCGCGCGCCGGAAAGAACCCGCGGATATTCGCGGCTTGGTCTCCGGCCAGTGCAATCGAGAGCAGGAGTAGCAGCGACACACCAGCCGCGGCTGCGCACTTTCGCAAGCAATTTATCGAGCGGGCCATCGGGCGGTATATTCCTTGGTACATCGTTGGTACATCGAGCGAACCGTCTCCCCTCGCAATAGGCGGACGAGTTTAGCTTAGATGGACGCGCGAACTGCAAAGGCGTTTCGACTTTCTCAATTTTCAAACCGGATGCTCCCAATGAACTTTTCGGCCGATGCGGACGCTTGACGCAAGACACCGCGCGCCGTAGGGTAGTTCCGCAGTGCTCGCGGGAGAAAGAAGCGAAAGATGAAGATACTTGTGTCGGGCGGGTCGGGACTTGTGGGTTCGGCGGCTAGAGCTGCGCTCGGGTCGGATGGGCACAATGTCGCTCAATTGGTACGTCCCGGCGGGGCGGCGGGAAATGGAGACGTTCGTTGGGATCCGATGAGGGCGAGCGTCGACGTAGCCGCGCTGGAAGGCACGGACGCCGTGATTCATCTGAGCGGCGCGGGAATCGCAGATGGCCGCTGGACGAACGAGCGAAAGAAAGTGCTCCGCAGCAGCCGGATTGATACCACTCGCGTGCTGGTTGATTCCCTTGCGCGGCTGAAGCAGAAGCCCCGGGTATTGCTGGTCGCTTCAGCGATCGGCTACTACGGAGATTGCGGCGATGAAATCCTCACGGAATCGAGCGCCAACGGTACGGATTTCCTCGCCTTGACGTGTCGTGACTGGGAGGCGGAAGCCAGGCGCGCGGCGGCGATGGGCATCCGCACGGTGATGCTGCGCTTCGGAGTGGTTCTTTCGGGCAAGGGCGGCGCAATCCCGCGGATGCTCACGCCGTTCAAGCTGGGAGTGGGCGGGCGGCTGGGCAGCGGGCAGCAATGGATGTCGTGGATTGCGATTGAGGACGTGATCGGAATCATCCGCTTCGCCATCGCACACGAAGCGGTCAGCGGGCCGGTGAATGTGGTGGCACCAAACCCCGTTCGAAACGCGGAATTCACGCGCCTCCTCGCGGGCATGTTGCACCGGCCGGCAATTTTTCCGGCTCCCGCATTTGTGCTTCGGCTGGCGCTCGGAGAATTTGCCGACGCTGCATTACTGGCAAGCGACCGCGTGCAGCCGGAACGATTGCTTGCGGCGGGATATGTATTTCGTTTTCAGATTTTGGAACCGGCGCTGCGTGCGGCTGTGCTTTCGCGCATGTAGGCCGAAACGCGACAAAACACCGAATTACAAATCGAGGCGCTCGAGTAGTGCATTGAGGTTCGATTCGTCCACGACCAGCGCGGGCCCGGTGGCCGAGAGCTCGTCGCCCCGGTCGAACGCTTCAAACAAACGCATCTTGGCGACCGCATATTCTTCCGTGCCGGTCAGCGCGCGGCTGGTGGCCTTCGCCCAACGATTCAGCGCGTCGAGGTCCACAAAGATGCGTACCGGAAACATCTTCTTGCGGTCCGAGGAAACGTAGTAGACGTATTCGTTCCCTTTCAATTTCCCCTGCTTTGCGGGATGAACGTCCTGAAACTGGTATTGGTAGACGTAGCCGCTCTCCGCTGAATAGCTCTTAATCCTTCGAACCGCCGCCGGTTTTGGCATGCCGGCATTATTCGGCGATGGGTGCGCAGGTGTCAACCTCCCGGTGGACGGCCGCCTTCCATTCCGGATCTGCTGCCGGTGCTCTCGCTTGCCAAATTGAAACGCTTTTAGTCCGATTCGGGAATCCCATCGCGCGACGGGTCGAGACACGAGCGCAAGAAAATCGGCCAGACCGTTCACCATTCTAGTTCGCGTCCTCCTAATCCCCTGAGGCAACAAAACTTACGCGCCCGTGGCAGCTAATCATGAGGAATCGCCAATTCTTGCGAGCAGTGCTCCGCGATGGCACATCCCGTGCGTTACGCCATCGCGACGATGAAACTCACAACCGGAAAACGGTGGCAGAAGACGGTGCTGAGTTCGGCGGCCGCTGCCTCAGCATTACCATCAGCATCAGCGAGATTTTGGATTCACTTGACGCTGCTCGCGATTTTTTGTTCTTCGGTCGTGATGATGCCCGGCTGCGCGAGCACTTCTGCGCCCGCGCCTCCCCCGGTCGTGACGGTGAATCTTCAACCAGGCAGCGCGAGCCTTTTCCTGGGCCAGACGCAACAATTTCAGGCGACCGTCACGGGCAGTTCAAACACGAGCGTCACCTGGTTTGCGGGTGGCGTAGCAGGCGGAAACGCGATCGTGGGACTAATTTCGCCGAGCGGTTTGTACACGGCGCCGAATGGATTGCCTACTGCTCCGAGCGTCACAATTGTAGCGTCAAGTAACGCCGATCCCTCATCCACTGCATCGGCGGTCATATCGCTCAAGGACGACATCGTGGTGGGAATTTCGCCTATTTCGGCCACGGTTTCAACCGGTGCGGGACAGGCGTTCACGGCGAGCGTGACCGCAACCGGGAGCCCGTCGACAGCGGTGACGTGGAGCGTAAACGGCATCGCGGGCGGCAATTCGACGCTCGGCACCATTGTCGCGAATGGAAACGACAGCGCGCTTTACGTCGCTCCGGCCGCGCCGCCTTCGCCTGCAATCGTGAACGTGACCGCTACAAGCCTCGCCGACCCGGCCAAATCTGCGAGTGCGAGTGTGACGATCACCTGCTCGGGCACGAACTCGATTGCTCCGCCGTCGGCGACTGTCGCGCTCACTCAGACGCAAACATTTACCGCGACATTCTGCCTCGCCGCCGGCGCTTCGCTCGTGTGGGACGTCAACGGCATCGTTGGCGGCAACTCCACCCTCGGAACGATTGCATCCAGCAGCGCAAGCGCCGCGCTCTACTCGGCACCTTCCGCACTGCCTTCGCCGAACACTCTCGCAATCCACGCGACGAGCGGTGCAATTCACGCGTCGGCAGCGGTAACGCTAGTTAGCAACATCAGCGTGACGGTGTCGCCGTCGTCCGCGACGTTGCCGGTCAACCAGCGCAAGACGTTTGAGGCCAATTTAACCAACACATCCGATTTCGCGGTTTCATGGTCCGTGAACGGCGTCCCGAACGGCAGCCCAGCCGTCGGACAAGTTTGCCAAACAGGTTCGAATCCTTGCGTCGGGCCATCCGGGCCGAGTTCGAACAGCGTGGATTATCTGGCGCCCGCGGCGGCGCCTGCCACCAATCCGGTTACGCTTTCTGCCGTGAGCCACGCCGATCCGTCGAAGAGTGGCAACGCTCTGGTTGCCGTTACGACGATCTCCGGCACCGTGTCCGTCGCGATCGCGCCGTTCTACGCATTCGTGCCGCAGTCAACCGGAACGCTCAGCACGCGGCAGTTTTCCGCCACCGTGACGGGTAACAGCAACACGAACGTCACGTGGAGCGTTCAATCGGCGGTAGCGGGCCAAGGTTGTGGAGGCAACGCGTGCGGTTCCGTGAACGCGAGTGGCCTTTTCACGGCGCCAACGGTAGCGCCGTCACCGAATGCAATTTCGATTGTCGCCACCAGCGTCGTTGACAACACGAAATCGGCGTCTGCAACAATCGCAATCACGTCCGGACCCACGATCGAAGCGATTTTGCCTTCGAGCGCGATGGCCGGCGCCGTGGAAAGCTTTCCTCTTACGGTTGAAGGCGTGAATTTCGTGGCGGGAAGCGGTGGCACGGGATCCGTAATTCTTTTGAACGGCACTGCGCGCGGGACTACCTGCCCCACGGCAACCAGTTGCTCGACAGCACTCAATCCGCCCGACGTGCAGTCGGCCGCCACTTTGACCATTCAAATCAAAAATCCAGGTGCTCCCGGCTTACTTTCGAATCCCGTCCCGTTTGTAATTCTTCCGTTTACCACTTCGGAAGACGTCATCTCGCTCAGTTCATCCGCGCCAACTGCCACAAACAAGGACCTCGCAGTCGTCGAACCTACGACGGCCGCTGCCTCTGCTCCGCTCGATGTGGACTTCGACGGGTTCTTGATCAGCGGCGGCTGCGAAGTGGAAGGGACGCCACTCACCGTCACGCGCCCATCCTCGGGAGTAGCAACGGTGACCATCTGCATCCACGGAAACGGACTCGATCCCACGATGACGTACGCGTTCACCGGTCCCGGCGCTGCGCCGGGCGATATTCCTGTGACCGCTTCCGCAATCACCGGGCTTTTCCCAAACACGATCGAGCTCGACTTGCAGATTTCAAGCGCGACGCTGCCGGGCGTCCGTACGCTTTTTATCACGTCACTGAACAACGACCGTGGTGCAGCCACGGGAATTCTGGAGGTGAAATGATGCAGCCAATTCGAACACTCGCCGCGATTTCTTTCCTCGCGGTGTGGTGCATTTGCGGCAGCGCGTCGGGCACCACATTGAAGCGGATGTCCGTCGGAGAAATGTCGCGGGCGGCTCAGGCCATCGTTCGCGCGCGTTGCGTCTCGAGCACGGCGCGATGGGATGCGGGCGAAATTTGGACTTTCACGACGTTGGACGTGGAGGAAACGTGGAAAGGAACAGCGCCCGCGCGAATCACCGTGCGCCTGCTCGGCGGCAATGTCGGAACTCTCACGTCAACCGTTTCCGGGATCCCGCATTTCGCGCCGGGCGAGCAATTGGTGCTGTTCCTCGAGCGAACCCCGGCCGGAGATTTTTCAATCGTAAGCTGGGTACAAGGAACTTTTCGCATCGGGCTTCGCGGGACGGCCGGCGAAGAAACGGTGACGCAGGATACAGCCGCGTTTGCCGTTCTCGATCCGGTATCCCATCGCTTTGAAGCAAGCGGCATCCGCAAAATGCCCGCGGAGGCATTTCGCGCGCTCGTAGCGGCGTCGCTCGAGGGCAAGCCCGGGAGAACGCCGTGAAACGTTCCATCACGCTCGCAACTCTGGCCATTTTGCTATTCGCGTCCGTTCACGTGCCGGAAGCCTTCAGCTATACCACCGACTCGACCGTACCGCTCGCAGGGGGCTGTCCACAACCGGATCACTGGAACCTGTCCCTCGCTTCGCCGCTCAATCGCCGCTGGAGCACGGCACTCTCGCCTGCGGGCGTCACGATCTTGACCGTGGCCGCGCAGAACTCTCCGGCTCAGCTCACCGAAATCGAGCAAGTGATTTCCGATTCATTTGGCGCGTGGGCGGGCGTCACCGGCACTACATTCAATAGCGCCGCGCACCCCGGACTGATCGCTGCGCTTGGCCGCACAAGCGTCGCGAATTCCTGCTCGAACGATCAGGAAAGCAACGTCGACGGCCTCAACACGATTTGCTTCAATCAATCCAGCATGGCGTTTACGAACGGCGTCCTGGCGTTCACGCGCGTCATCACCGCGAACGCCGCTGGAGCTTCGGTGGGATCGTCCGGACCGGCTGCGGCGCCCGGCCAAATTCTCGACGCCGACACGCTGTTCCGCAATGACGGGCAAGCCCTCTTCGCAACTCCGGGCGCACTTTCGACCGCGCAGGGCCAAGGCGCCTACGATCTGGAATCGCTCCTCGCCCATGAACTTGGGCACCTGTTCGGGCTCGATCATTCCGCGGTGTGGCGCGCGCTGATGTTTCCGTATTCCCCGCCTCCCGGACAATTTTTAGGGGACCGCCCGACTCCGCAGGCGGCGGACGGTCCGCTCTCGGACGATGACAGGGCGGGCATTCGCTCCGTTTATCCAGATCCCAATGACGCTGTGAACGCCGGATCGATTTCCGGCCGCATTCTTCCAGCGAATGCTTTCGCGCTTGCCAACGTCCCCGCGCCCGCGACCGGCTCGTTCGTTACCGGGATCTTCGGAGCGCAGGTGGTAGCGCTCGATGCGGACACCGGCTCGGTGGCCGCCGCGACGGTGGGCGGCTGGAGCTGCAATGCGGCGAGCCAGCAAATACAGTTTGACGGCTCGTACCAGATCAAGCGTCTGCAACTGAATCACAACTACGAGATTTACGCGGAGCCGATCGAAGGGCTTGTGGCGCCGACAGATTTCAGCAATGCCTTGACGGACCTGTGCGGCGCGAATTCAACGTCGACGTGCACCACACCGGCGGTAAACACAAACTTCAATGTGCGCACGCGCCCCTCTTCGCCCTGACGCACAGTTTCCGCGCAAAAAAAAGCGGCTCCCGGGGGGAAGCGGGAGCCGCTGGGGTGTTGCGGGGTGAAGCCTTAACTACTGCGTCGGCAAAATCAATTGCGTGAAGCCGATGGTATTGATGCTGCGGAACATCGGCGTTCGCGGCGGCAGCAGGCTAGGAGTCAAGAACTCCGTCTGGAAGCTGTAGCCGCGGGTGGGCGGACTGTATACGGTGTTGCAGCACTTGAACGTGCCCGCGCCCTGGTGGCTGTAGAAGAGGGCCACGATCGAACCCTTGTAAAAGAGGGTCTGGCCGCCCCAGTTTTCGAGATATCGCAGGAAGTTGTGCACGCCACCGTCGGTCCCGAAGTCCTGACCGATGGTGCCGCCGCCCGGCTGCTGGAACGGAATCGTCTTACCGCCGACGATCGCCGCGCGGTACGTGGTGGTGGTGGCTGTGCGGCTGCCGAGTGCGTAAGGAAACGCGAAGGAGTTCACATCGTTCCAATTGTTCGAGAGAAGCGTTACCGCGTCTCCCATCACGGCTGCCGCTACGTACGCCGTCGCGAAATTGCCGTTGGCGCCCGCATTGTAGTCTCCCTGCACGTAAACCGGATTCTCGGAGACGATGCTCAAACCGCAAGCAACACCGTCGCAAACTCCCAGAGTGATGGTCCCGCCATTCAAGACTTTCAGCGCGCGGCGGAAATAGACAGGAGGATTTATGCGCAAGTCGCCGGAGTTCAGCGCTGTGGCGAACGGCCACGCGTTGGCTTTTCCGGCTGGACCCGGGCAGGTCGGATGATTCTGAATCGCGCTCGTCGCGACGGCCGGCGAGGTGAAGATGCCAGGAAGCTGAATGGGCGTCAGCGCTGCGCCGACGGTCCAAAGCGTTGGGTTACCCGGCTGCACGGCTCCATCGGTCGGGAAGAATTGATCGTAGGTTCTGGGGGCCGGAGGCGGAGCCATGTCGACTCCTTGTGTAAAGTCCGACTCGAAGTCTTCGGCATTTTGAAGCGCACCGTCGGGACAGGAGTTGTTGTTGCCCGGGTTGACGGTGTCGTCGTACCCAAAGGCTCCCGTTTTCAGCGGGCCTACGCCGACGGACGGCGGAGGGTTCGGATCTTTGCGGTCGCCCCGGCGATCGGAGAAATAAACCGTGTACCCGGTGGTGTTGTTGGCTTGCGCACCGGCGCCTGCCAGCGCGCCAGTAAACCACCGATCCAGGTTGTTGACGTCCAGCTCGATGTAGCTCATCGCACCCGCGAGAGTCAATTGAGTGGCGGCGAGCGCATCGTCACGCAAAATGGATTCTCGCGTGTCGTAGAGCACGTTGGGAACATAGTCCGTTCCGCGAATTGAATAGGGAGCGCCGCAACCGCCGGCGCCGTTGGCAGAAGAAGGATTGTCACGCACGCGCGCGAGGCGAATAACGGCATTGGGGCTCGGATCGGCGCAGCCTGACGGAGCCAACTGCGCTCCGGGCAGGCCAATCCGATTGGGCACCTGATTCGCAGCGACGCTCATCGTTGCTTTGCTTTGCGAGTTCAGGTTGCGGCCCGTGAATCCCAGATTCAAAATCTGCTGGGTCACGTCCACCCAAACCAGGCCGGCCTTCGTCTGGTAGTCGATCTTGATGCAGCCGGTCTCAATCGGAAACCATTGTTTTACCCAGTAGCCGTCGGGGGCGTTGTACTTCGCTGCATTCTGCGAGTCAGATACGGGCAGCGGAAATACGCTGACGCCCTGATTGAGGAGCCAAGCGGCTGTAGGATTTTTGCCCACGGGGCCCACGCCGTTCCCGTTGGGCGACGTCGAATCCCACGCCAAAGTTGCCAGGTCAACCGGATCGTTAGCCAGATTCGGCGAAGCGTAGGGAAGAGCGTTCAAGTCGCTATCGGCGCAGGTACCCGAGGCGCCATAGTCAGAAAGCAGGATGCGGAGGCTCGCCTGGCTGTAGTAGCGTTCACCCAGCTTTCCGGGATTGGCAACGAGCTCGTTCGGCTGCGGCAGACGCAGCATGTCAATCGCGGTTCCGCCAATTGCAGGCGTCGCAATCGTCAAGTTGAGCGGTTTCACTCCAGTGAAGCCATCGCCGAGATTGCCGTTGTAGGTCGTGGTCACGATCTGGAAATTATTTTCCTGAGTGCCGGCGATATTTCCGAACCAGCTCGTCCCGGTCGTGCTTCCCTGGTTTTGCGCTAGCGAACCGAAATTAGCCGAGCCCGGACTCTTGGTGATGCTGACCGTCCCGTTGTAGTTGGTCGCAAGAGGCCAGCCGTTCTCGAGGTTCGTACGAATCACTTCGCCGGCTGCGGTTACTTTGTCCCGCATCGTCAGAGTGGAGCCGTCGCCTTCGGCCAGCCACAGGTTTCCGTTGGTGTGTACGCGACCGCCGAAATCGAAATTGGGACCCGCGAAAAAGCTCAAGTCGGTGTCAGAGAAAATACCGAACTGGAAGACCGGAATGGCGACCGTCTGAACCGTGCGCTGAAGCTTCGCTTCCGACCCGAACGCCGTGCGCGCCGTCACTTGCAGCGTGTAGGGAGTCAAAAGGCCAACCAGGCCGGCGTAGGTTCCCGAAAGAATGGTGTGGTTCGTCGCGAGCGGATTTCCCAGGTTGCTCGGAGCGGGATCCGGCGTGAACGTGATCACGAAGCCGTTGGTTCCGTTCGGGGCCAGGTATTGAACCTGGGGAACGTTCGTGGTCGCGGCGAGCGTCGAGTTTGTAATCGTCGTAATGTCATTCGAGCTCAACGCATAGTCGTTATTGAAGGAAGTCGAGAGAGTCGTCGTCAGAGCTTCCATTCCGGCTTCGGCTCCGTAGAACGCTTTTTGGCGGTCGGAGTTGTTGGTACCGAGCTTCTTGTCGGTCAGCACCAGCCAGGACATACCTACGATCATGGACGAAATCATCAGCAGCACCAGAAGTGCGGTGATGAGCGCCATGCCTTGTTCTCGACGGTTACTCACGGTGTTTCTCCTTTGCGACGACTACTGGAAATTGGAAAAGAAGGCCAGGCTGCGGACACTGACCTGTGTTTGCAGGTTATTTCTGAAATAGGTTTTGTTCTGGCTGTACGCGTTGTCCGCGCGAGCCGCGAGCGAGAGATTCACTTTCCGGATGGCACTGGGCGAAAAAGCCGGCTCGACGGTGGGCGTATTCGGCAGGCCGCCGTTGATGTCGTAGGAAATCGAAAGGTCCTCAATCACTTCGGCCACGGGAGACGCGGGCCTGAAATTCACCTGTCGCATCAGCATCGGGCGCTGCTGATTCGCCATATTCAGGTAGTAGGTAATCATCCAGACGCGCGAAGCAGTTGTCGGAGGAAAAGGGCCGCCCGGAGAGACGAATCCAGGGGTTTGCATATTTACGATCGTTCCGCTGGGCTGCGCCGACGCGTTCAAGGCGAAGGCGTCGCCGCCGCCGCCACCGGCAAAAGTAAGTACTTGGCCGGCGACGCCCGTTACGGTCTGGATCGTCGCGCCGTTGGCGTTTTGAAACATGATCAAGTCGCCCGGAGCAATGGCCGTGTTGTCATTCGGCAGCGTGATGCAGGTCGCGTCGAAAGTCGCCGTCAAACCAGTGGCAGCCAAGTTCCCCGCTGGACATCCGGGATTGCCGCCGCTTGCGGCCAGAAAAATCGGAGAGGTGTTCAGAGTACTGTTATGAACCGGATCAAAAATTGTGTTGTCAACGTACACGAGCGTGATGAAGTCCGTATTCGCACCGAGCAGCACGGCTCCGGGAATGAGTGGATTCGGAGTAACCGCTTGCGGGCCCTGGCCAGGTCCGTCCGTGACAGCCGGCAGCGTGACGAAGCTGGGAGGAAACGTAGCGGGGCCGCCCACGGGACCGGGGCGATTTACAGCGGACGCAATCAAGGGAGCTGGGTTCGCAATCGTGACCGCATTCGGCACGGGAATGCCTCCCTGCGGCAGGCCTTCTCCGGCTTCCACGATGTCCTTCACCATGTAGTTCATCGCCGCTCGCAGGTTCTGTTGCGAGTCTGCCATCAGCGTCACTGCTTCGTTCGCGTGCGTGGCATCGGACAACGCCCGCAACGTGGTTCCCATAATGACGACCATGATGGCGGTGGCGATGAGCACTTCGATCAGGCTGAATCCGGCTTCACGCTTCATCTGCGATCTCCCTGTCAGTTCTCTATGAGAACGCCGAAATATTGGTGGTGAGTGTGTAGGTCCGGTTGAACCCGCCCGACCTGTAATTAACGGTCACTGTAATCTGGCGCAAGTCCGCATTCCCCGGTATCGCGGTAATGGCGATCGTGCGATTGAAATTCGAAAGGCCAATCAGAATGTCGTCCGCGGTTCCCAGTTTTCCGTCCGGGCCCGGCTCGACGATGCTGTCGAGCAGCGCGCAATTGTCATCCGCAGTTCCGACGATTCCATCCGGGCCGGGATCGCACAGTTGCGTAGGCGTCGCGGTGAAGATCCCTCCGGGACAAATCGGGGATCCAATATTGCAAAGTGAATTCCATGTCTTTTGGCCGGTATTGCGGGCGGTATAAATGGATTCCACCGCTTCCGCGGCTTTCTGCTGCGCGATGTAGTCTTCTTGGGAGACGCCCATGTAAGCCACGCTGCTCGCCAGCATCGCCGCCAGGCCGAGCACTCCCACCGCCAAGACCACGATTGCAACCATCGTCTCGATCAGCGTAAAGCCCGCGCTAGAATTTCTCCGCATCTCCGCCTCCGTACGTTTTCCCGCCATCTCTAGTAGTCGAACCATGTCGCTGTCCCTGAAATGTGATAGGACCGAACCCGGCCGGTGGATCCCAGAATCGTGACCGCTCGCGCGGTGGTCGGCTGATTCGTAATTCCCATGAATACCGTTCCGTTGATCGGAATTCCTAATGTGGATGAGAACGTGCCGTCGCTCTGGTACACCATTCCTGCGGCCGGACCGTTTGCAACGCCTCCGAAATAGATGGGAGCGTTGTTTCCGTACGCGTCCGGTGTATCGGGCTCACCGTTAAATGTCGTGAAAATCACATCGCCAGGAAGCGGCAACATGACGATGACGGTGTTCGCGCCGAAACCCCCGCCGAGGCGCGTGAGCCTCACGTAATTTCCAGGAGGGTTTGCTGCGGGATTCACCAGAAATTCCACCTGCACGTTGCGGCGGTCGGAGATGGCCGTTTCTCGCGCCCGGCGAAGAGCGGACTGCACCAGATCTCTCGCGTTGTTGGCATGAATTTGCAGCATCGCGGGTCGGATCTGGAGCGTCGCCAGGCTCGCGAGTACGAGCCCAATCGCGAGCACCACGCACATCTCGATCATCGAAAAGCCGCGCGCCGGGTCCCCACCTCGTCGCACTTTCAATTTTGTTTCCAGCTCTTTCACGCTCACACCCTCGAATCGCCCGTAAACGCGGGGCGAGTCTTGTAGTCACCACCCAGAGTGCATGTGAAAGGCCAGGGGAGGGCCCTTCTAAGAGCTTTATTTGTAGATGTTTGCGGCGATAAGCAGAAACTGTCTGAGGTGCTGTCGATTTTTGTGGGGAGAAAATGTTACCAATTCGGGTGCGCCCTACTGGTTTCGGAAGACTTCCGGATCCTACTTAGCGCAGGCGAGATGGATGGTTCGGAGGAGCACTTCGGCGCAATGGATGACGGAATCGAGCTCGACGTATTCGTCTTTGCCATGAAGCCCACGGCCACGGGGACCAAATACGACCCCCGGGACACCGGCCGCCGCGAGAAGCGCCGTATCTGTCCACGCAGCCATGCCGGCCAGTTCGCCCGCGGCATTCGCACCGAGCGTATCGCGGATCGCGCCGCGGACGAGCTCGACGAGCGGAGCGCTCGCAGCGATTTCATACGCCGTACGCGACCCCAGCCCGCGCACCGTGGCACGGAAATCCGGGTCGCGCGTCTCGAGTGCTCCGACGAGGCTCCGGAGCTCAACTTCGATTTCGGCGGCGGATTCTGCCGGAAGCATTCGACGTTCGAGCTGCAGGCGGCATTCCGCCGGATAGCTCGAAAGTTCCTGGCCGCCTCGAATCAGCGAAGCGTGCAGAGAACCGTGCCCGAGAATCGGATGCGGCAGGAGCGACGAGAGCTTGCGATCAAGTGCATCGAGAACATTCAACACGCGGCCCATCATCCGAATCGCATCGCGCCCTTCCGATGGCAGGCTGCCGTGCGCGGCGCGGCCATGCGCCACGATTTCAAACCACGCGTAGCCTTTGTGCGCGATCACGAGACGAAGATCGGTGGGCTCGAGCACGATAGCGGCATCCGCGGTGTGGCGTTCGAGCAACGCTTCGGTGCCGATGCTATCGCATTCTTCGTCAACGACCGCCGCGATCAGGAGCGGCTTATGGAGTGCTCCGGCATTGCGCGCTGCGATTGCAGCGGCGCACATGGCGGCAACGCCACTCTTAATGTCGAGGGCGCCTCGACCGTAGAGACGACCGTCGCGTTCACGCGGAGTGAACGGCTCCGGCATATCGCCGGGGCCGACGGTGTCAATATGCGCGAGAATCGCGAGCGCCGCCGATTTTTTCGCGCCACTGGGAACCGTCGCGCCCGGGGGAGAAAGGAGCGCGACAACGTTGGGCCTTCCGGGCGCCGCTTCCTGAAGCTCTGCTTCGATTCCCTGCCCGCGCAGGAAATTACGCACGAATTCCGCGGCGGCGGCTTCGCCGCGTGCGCCCGGCACAAGCGTTGGATTGACGGAGTCGATTGCGACGAGATCCCGCAGCAGAGTTTTTGCGAGGTCCGAATCTACGGGCATTTGACTAAACCCGCCGGGCTCTCATCAGTCGCGGCTACGGATCTTTGACAACAAACGCAGAATTTCGAAGTACAGCCAGATCAGCGTGACCATCAACCCAAACGCGCTGTACCACTCCATGTACTTGGGCGCGCCCAGGCGAACGCCGGTCTCGATAAAATCAAAATCGAGGACGAGATTCAGCGCTGCGATGATGACCACAAAAACGCTAAATCCGATTCCGATCACTCCCGACCCGTTCACGGCCGTGAAATGAATGCCGAAGAATCCCAGCACGATTTCGACGATATAAAAAAGCGCGATCCCGCCGGTAGCTGCCACGATCCCGAGACGGAATTTCTCCGTAACCGGAATCAGGCCCGAGCGGTACGCCAGCAGGAGCACGACGAGAGTGCCAAACGTCAGGCTGACGGCTTGAATCGCAATTCCGGGGTAGCGCAATTCGAGCATCGCCGAAACGCTGCCGAGAACCAGACCTTCGAGCAGCGCATAAATCGGGGCCGTCACGCCCGCCCAGGTCTTTTTGAAAATCGTGATCAACGCAAAAATAAACCCGCCAATGCCTCCGACCGCGACAAGGGGCAACACCGTGTCCGACGTGCGCGTGTGGAGGAACAGGTTCCACGTCCATGTCGCCGTCGCGACGACGCAAATCAGCAGGACGCCCGTCTTGTTGACGGTTCCTCGCAGCGTCATCGCTTCGCCCGTAGCTACGCCCGCGCCCTGAAATATCTTTTCATTCAGGGCTGGGTTGGAAGTTCGCATCATGTCTGCCACTGATTGTCTCCCTGGCGCTGGAACATCCGTGCGCAAAGAATGCCGATTTTGTGCCGATTAGAAATTTACAAGCGGTTGAATTTCATCCCGTTAGGCGAAAGTCTAATCGCGGTGTCGCGATTAGAGTTTGCGATCGAATCGAGACAATTGGCCCGCCCGAACGCCGGATTGTCTCTCAAAACGATCCCCGAGGATGGTAGTCGTCACTCCCCTGCCTTGCACCGGCCAACTCCCGAGGTGTACCAATCCGGAATCCGGCTCCAAAGGAAGCCTATCAGAATGCGCGGAAAATGGAAGGAGGCGCTCGGGCGCGAAATTCGGCGCCGGAGCCCAATCGTTGCGACAAGGATTCCTGGGGTCGCCTTGCTACGGAGCTAACTCCGCCGAAAAAGCATTGGTGGCAGAGTTGTCAAACTCGAATCGCAGGAGCCACTGGCTTGCGACATTTTCGCCATTCGATTTGGCTGGAGCAAAGGTCCAACGCCTTGCGGCACTGAGCGCGGCGTCCGCGAAATATTTGCTCGGGCCGGGGGCCTCAAATGCCGCAGCCGTCACCTTGCCGGAGGGATCGACGCTCACCTTTACGCTGACGCGGACTTTGCCATAAATCGTGTCGCGCGCTTTCTGCGAGACCTCGGGCAAAGCCTGGTGGACCACTTGGCCGCGCACGGCCGCCGAGGAGGCGGAGCTAGCCGGCGGTGTGGATATTGACGACGCAGCGACGGAAGCAGCATGTTTCGACGGAGCCGGTGCAACGGGCTTTGTGGCGCTGGCGTGTGCTTCGTGCGCACTGGCAGCAGGCTTCGCCGCCGGTGCGGAGCTCGGCGCCGGTGCGGACTCGGTCTTGGCGTCCGCCTTCAGCCGGGGATTCGGCTGGGAATTTGGCTGGGATGCGGGCTGCGACTTCGGCACTGATCCCGGCGTGGACGTGGACTCCGAGCTCGGCTGATCACTCGCAGGCGCCGCGGCTGCTACGGGATCGGATTCGAGCGACTTCGGAGCGTGGCGGAAATATCGCGGGATCATTATCACGGCGGCAAGAGCGAGGACAAATGCCATCGCCTGCACGGCGTAACGCGAGTTCGAC
Organism: uncultured Acidobacteriota bacterium; assembly: GCA_963711875.1. Lineage (GTDB taxonomy): Bacteria > Acidobacteriota > Terriglobia > Acidiferrales > UBA7541 > Palsa-295. Next base: position 116,401 of record CAVQFW010000006.1, on the reverse strand, counting down.
CTGTGCGGAGGCGTTTCGCGAGGCGGCGTCCATTCTGGAGTCACCGGCGCGACGCTCGAAGCCGCGGCCCTTGGAGGAAGCGACGCGCCCGAGGCGGACGGCCGAGAAGACGCGGTATGCGAAGCTGCCTGCGGATCGAGATTCGCGGAAATATCGCGCAGTGTGCAGCGCATCGCCGGATCGCGGCGCAGGCAATTCCGCGTGATTTCGAGAAACGGCGCAGGCAATGTTCGCGGCGCGGGCGGGTCGGCGTGGCCGGTCCATTCCCACACGGGCAGGCGCTGCGTCAGCACTTCGACAATCGTCATGCCGAGCGACCAGACGTCACCGGCGGGCGAAGGCCCGGTGGGCGCAAGCTCCGGCGGATCGTAGGGACTGGCCTTTTCACCCGGAGAGCCACGCTCCCCCGGCGCACAGACTCCGTCAATCGAGAGCTTTAACTGGTCGTCAACGGCCAGAATATTCGACGGCTTGATGCGGGCGTGAACGAAGCCTTGCGAATGTAGATACTGAAGCGTGTCGAGTATCTGCGGGAGCATCTCGCGCACCTCGTCCGGCTTGAGGGCGCGATCGGGAAGCACCTGCGCCAAATCTTCTTCGGCGTATTCCGTTACGACATATAGGACGGAAGCGCTGCCCACTTGCGAGCGGCCGCTTTGAAAAATGCGCGCAAGGTGGGGATGCGAGAGTTTTGCGGCGCGGCGCAGACGCGCAAGTTGGGAGTCGGCATCGGCCGGGTCAGCGCCAATCAATTTAATGGCGAGCCGGACGCGCTTGTCGCCGAACTCGGTGAGAAATACGGCGCTGTGCTCCGTCCCGCCCAAATATTGGATCAGGCGAAATCGTCCGTCGACGAGCTGGCCTTCCTGTTGCTTCCACGCGTCCGTCATGTGGCACCTACGGTTTTCGAGCGGCGCGATGGGGCGCGATGCCCGATTCAAAGAATGCGCGGACACGGCTTGCCGGGGAGCGGCGAGGGCGCGTGAGACGCGTGCGAGTCGGCTATGGCCTAAGAGGGCTAGGGCAGATATTGTGATTCGGATGGGGCGGAAAGGCAAAGGAAAGCTTGTCTAAAAGGGCATGAGGTGCCCTTCGCTGCAAGGTCCGCTGGCAGGGATAATATTTGGTAGCGCTAACGGGAATCGAACCCGTATTTCAGCCTTGAAAGGGCCGCGTGCTAACCGTTGCACCATAGCGCCACAGTGGGGATTTCAGCGAGACGAGACATTCAATTATCGGGGAAAGGAGAGAAATTGACAAGGAGCGAAGACGGAAAATGGAAAAGAGAAAATTGAGAATTGGAAACGCGCGCGGTCGCTCCGAGGAGATGGAGTCGCCGCTTTCTATTTTCTAATTTCAATTTTCCGCTTTGTCAGCGCCAGGAATTGCGTTCGCGCAGTGCTGTGATGTGGGCGACGTGGTGGCGACTGTGCCAGGAGTAAAGCGAGAGAGTTTGGTCGAGCGACATTTTTCTGCCGTGCTCGGGGTGAATGTAGCCGCGCGACCAGTCGGCGGGCGCGAGCGAGCGGAAGAGCGCGGTCCAGCGAGAGTGAAGGCCGTCGAGAATTTCGAGCGACGCAGCGACCGGACCCTTCGAATCGGGAAGCTCGGCCCAGCGCGCTTCGAGGTAAGGCTTGATCGTGGGCGTGTCTTCGGTGAGCGCGAGCTTCACGCGCGTGAACGCGTTGAAGTGGCTATCGGCGAGGTGATGAATCGTCTGGCGGACGGTCCAGCCGCCGGGGCGGTACGGCGTGTCGAGCTGCTGATCGTTCAGGCCGGCGACAGCGGCACGCGCCTTCGCCGGCATTTCCTCCAGTAGCTGGATTCCGGAGGCGCGCTCGGCGTCGGTGAGATTCTCGGGCCGTTCCCATTTCCCGACGGGATACCGCAGGTCGGTCTCAGTCGCAAAAGCCATAGCCCCTCCGCGTACACACTAAGGATAGCAGCGATTTCGAGTCCGTGAAGTTGTTTGGATGCGGCGGTGGCTCGCGGGATTCGCGAAAGACGAGTCAGGACTGGCGGTCGGTATACTCTTCGTGCCACGCCATCTGAATGCCCTCGAGTTTGCCTTCGTTCGAGAGCTTGGGATCGCCGGTGAAATTCGGGAGTTCGATCACCCATTTGTGAAGGTCGGTGAAGCGGACGGTGAGCGGATCGATGTCGGGAAACTTTTCGGCGAGTTGAATGCCGATTTCTTCCACATCGTCCCAGTCGAATGTATTTGGCATTGTGGCGCGGCTCCTTGGATGGCGGCTCTGGCGGCGGCTTCGCCCGGGACGACAGTCTAGTGGTCGGCTTCCTTCGCGTAATTCTTGTTCCACTCGGGAATCTCTACGACGATGTCTTTCGTGCCGTCGGGAACGCACTGGCAACCAAGTCGCGATTTCGGCGTGACGCCCGGCGCTTCGTCGAGTTGATCGAGTTCCGCATCGGTGGCTTCATTGCAGGAATCGAGCCCCTCGTGCACGATCACGTGGCAAGTCGAGCAGGCGCATACGCCGCCGCAGGCGTGGTCGAGACCTTTGTGGAAGCCCTGCGAGATGTCGAGAATGCTGCCGGGCAGGCCGTCGTGGCCATACGGAATTTTCTCCGGATCGATCTCGATCGCTTGGCCATCCTTGATGAAGGTGACCTTGAATTTTTTGGTCGCGGGCGTAAATTTTGTTTCTTCGATGTAGGGGTTCTTGCCGCCCATTTTTTGCTCCTCGGTACAATCGATGCGATCAGTGCGATGCGAATGCTATAGATGCCTGCCGGAACGCCGGCGCTGATTCATTTAGACGTCCTCCAGGCGCTTGCCCTCGAGCGCTGTTTGCAAAGCGCTGTTCATCAAAATCTCCGCAAGATTTGTTGTTGCCTGATTCAGTTCGTCAATGTGCCGGCGGACTTGTTTGTAATCGCTGCCTGCCATCGAGGTGCGCAGCGCCGCCACGCAATTTTCGATGGTGCGGCGTTCGGCAGCTCCGATTTCCGCGGAGCGCGGATCGCGGAAAGCCTTCTCGGTGGCGGTGAGGATTGCTTCGGCCTCCGTGCGCGCTTCAATCAGCTGGCGTTCGGCGAAATCCTGTTCCGCGAATTCGATCGATTCCTCGAGCATGTGCTCGACTTCGGCGTCAGAGAGGCCGTAGCTCGGTTGCACTTCGATCGTGTGCTGGCCGCCGGAGCGAAGGTCTTTCGCGGCCACTTGGAGAATGCCGTTCGCGTCGATCAGGAATTTCACTTCGATCCGCGCGAGGCCTGCCGGGCCGGGCGGAACTTTCAGCTGAAAGCGCGCGAGTGAACGGCAATCTTTCGCGAGTTCGCGCTCGCCCTGCAGGACATGAACGTCTATGCCCGTCTGATTCTCGACGCCGGTGGTGAACATTTCCTGCGCGCTGGCAGGAATCGTGGAGTTCCGCGGAATAATTTTTGCGATCACGCCGCCCATCGTCTCGATGCCGAGGGAGAGTGGGGTGACGTCGAGAAGCAGCATCGTCTTGACGCCGCTTTCGAGGATGTCGGCCTGCACCGCCGCACCGAGCGCGACAACTTCGTCGGGATCGAGCTCGCAATGCGGCGAGCGCTCGAAATAATCGCCCACCGTCTTGCGCACGAGTGGAATGCGCGTGGAGCCGCCCACGAGGACGACTTCGTCCATCGCTGCGGGCGCGAGCTTTGCATCAGCGAGCGCGATTTTTACAGGCGCCATGGTGCGCGCGACGATCGGGCGAATTAATTCCTCGAATTCAGCTCGCCTGATTTCGCGGACGTACATTTGTCCGGGGCCCACGGGATAGTGAACGCTGGTTTTTTCCGCGGAGGAGAGTTCGTGTTTCGCGCGAATCAGCGAGCGGCGCAATTCCTGAACGGCTTCGCCGCGGCGGTCCAGTTCCAGGCCGTATTTCGCTTTAATTTCGCGGCGCGCGAGATCGAGCAACGCGTTGTCAATATCGTCGCCGCCGAGGTGCGTGTCGCCATTGGTCGAAAGGACCTGATAAATGTCGCCTTCGCTCGTGCTGATGAGCTTCAGGATTGAGATATCAAACGTGCCTCCGCCGAAATCGTACACGGCGACGTGGCCGCGCCTCTGCTTGTGCAGACCGTAGGCGAGCGCGGCGGCGGTGGGCTCGTTGACGAGTCGCAGAACTTCGAGGCCGGCGATGCGGCCGGCGTCTTTGGTGGCTTGGCGCTGCGCGTCGTTGAAATATGCGGGGACTGTGATGACGGCACGCGTGACCGGTTCGCCGAAATGCTTTTCGGCCCAGGATTTCAGCTCGCGCAGAATTTGCGCCGAGATCTCGGGCGCGGTAAAAAGCTTTTCGCCGAGGCGCACACGGATGACGCTGCTGCTGGCTTCGTCGATTCTAAATGGGAAGCGCGCCAGCTCGTCTTGAATGTCGGCGACGCCGCGGCCCATCAGGCGCTTCACGGAATAAATTGTGCGGCCGGGCTGCGTCAAGAGGCGCTCGCGAGCAGGATTGCCAACGAGAATTTTGCCGTCGGGATCAACGCTTACGATTGAGGGGCAAAGAGTTGATCCATAAGGACCCGGGATACACTTCGGCGCACCCGTTTGCGGATCCATGTACGCAATCAGGCTGTATGTGGTGCCGAGATCGATTCCTACGGTGCGTCCCATCGTTCCCTTCCGAGAAAAAGGCGGCTCATCTCACGGTGGCCGCTACGATCGCTATGCCAATTCTTTTTGCACGCTGGCTACCAGGTTGCGAATGTAGCTGCGCCGGTTGAGAATTTCGTTCATACGCGCGAGCAACGCGCTCTCTTTTGCGGCGCCGGCGTTTGCGTCGAGCGCGGAGTCCCATTCTTTTTTGACGCCTTCGAGCTCGGCGTCCACTTCGCCCATCTTTTCCTGAAAATTATTCTGCGCTTCGACCAGGCGTTCGCGCAGGGACTCGACATCGCCGCCTGCGGCGCGAGCTTCGCGAAGCTCATCGAGCGATTCATTGAGTTCGAAAACTTCTTCCAGAAGCTCGGGCGGCGCTTGCTGCTTCGTGGTGCCTTCTTTCCGCAGACCCAGGCGCAGGAGCAAATATTCCACTCGCGCAATCGGATCGCGAAGAGTGCGATACGCGTCATTCAATTGCGACGAACGCGCGAGCGAGAGATTCCGCTCCTCTTCACTGGCGCGCACGAAATTGTCGGGATGAAGCTTCCAGCTCAGCTTGTGAAACTGTTCTTCGAGCGTGGCGGAATCGAGCGCGAGTTTCCGCGACAATGCGAAAAATGCAAAAAAGTCGGTGCCTTCGGGCAGCGGCTGAATTTTTCCGCACGACGCACAGAAATGGCTGCCCGTCGTGGGAGCCTTGCAGTTCCAGCAAGTGGCGCCGGCAATTTCCTGAGACTGGGTTTTCGTCACACTCATGGCATTACACTCGGTACAGGGTACTCCCGCTTCGCCGAGAGGAATTCTTAAGCGGTGAAGGAACTTCCGCAACCGCAGCTACGCGCCGCCTGAGGATTCTGGAAGACAAAACCCTGCTTCATCAGATCCTCGAGGTAATCGAGCGTGGTGTTGTGGAGGTAGAGATAACTCTTGGGATCCACAAAAATGCGCGCGCCGTTCTCTTCGAACACTTTGTCGCGGTTGCGCGCTTCAGTATCGAGCCGCATCGCGTACGTAAGCCCGGAACACCCGCCGCCTTGCACACCGACGCGCAACCCGCCGGACTCGGCGGGCACGCCGTCCTTCTGCAATAGCTCGCGAATTTTCGCCGCCGCTTTCTCTGTAACGTGAATCATAATTGTTCTCGCGTGATCGCGAAGCGAATCGCATCCCGCGTCCTCACTTTGTGCAGCAGCGGAGACGCGCGAATCGCTTCGAGCGATCCGAATTAGTGCGCGCTCGTGGCGGACTCAGCCGGCTTCGCTTCAGCCTCGCCCTGCTTTTTCTTCCAGTCGCCCAGCGCGGCCTTGATCGCATCCTCGGCCAGAACCGAGCAGTGGATCTTCACGGGCGGCAGCGAAAGTTCGCGGACGATGTCCGTGTTCTTGATCGCGAGCGCCTCTTCCACCGTCTTGCCCTTCACCCATTCGGTGGCGAGCGACGAGCTGGCGATGGCCGAGCCGCAGCCAAACGTCTTGAACTTCGCTTCCTCGATGATGCGCGTGTCGGGATTGACCTTCATTTGTAGCTTCATCACGTCGCCGCATTCCGGCGCGCCGACGAGGCCGGTGCCAACGTTCGGATCTTTCTTGTCGAGTGAGCCGACGTTGCGCGGATTGTTGTAGTGCTCCACTACTTTATCTGAGTAAGCCATGTGCCATTTGCTCCTTTAAATCCGTAAATTCGTTTAGTGCGAATCGGAAGCTGCCAGCCACTTCATTTTGCTGATGTCGACGCCTTCTTTCGCCATCTCGTAGAGCGGTGAAAGTTCGCGCAGGCGCGTCACGGTTTCGACGACGCGATCCGCGACGTAGTCCACTTCTTCTTGCGTATTGAAGCGGCCGATGCCGAAGCGAATCGATGTGTGCGCCAGATCCTCGCCGACGCCGAGCGCCTTCAGCACGTAGCTGGGCTCGAGAGTAGCCGAAGTGCAAGCCGAGCCGCTCGAAACAGCCACGTCGTTGATGCCCATCAGCAGCGATTCCCCTTCTACGTATGCAAAACTGATGTTGATGTTGTGCGGCAAGCGATGCTCCATCGAGCCGTTGATAAATGTTTCATCCAGGCGCGACATGATCGATTCCTTCAGACGGTCGCGCAGGCGGCTGAGCTTTTCCGTTTCCGCCACCATTTCCTGCTGGCAAAGCTCGCAGGCCTTGCCGAGCCCCACGATGCCAGGAACGTTGAGCGTGCCGGAACGCATGCCGCGCTCGTGGCCGCCACCGTCGATGATGGCGGAAAGCTGCACGCGCGGATTCTTGCGGCGGACGTAAAGTGCGCCGACGCCCTTGGGGCCATACAGCTTGTGGCCGGAGATGGACATCAGGTCAATGCCGTCCTTCTGCACATCCACGGGAATCTTGCCGACCGCCTGCACCGCGTCCACGTGGAAGAAGACGCCCTTTTCCTTGGCGATCTTTCCGATTTCCGCGATGGGCTGAACGACGCCAATTTCGTTGTTCGCGTACATGATCGAGATCAGAATCGTTTTCGGCGTGATGGCGCGGCGCAGCTCATCGAGATTAATGCGACCGTCTTTCTCGACCGGCAAATACGTGACCTCGTATCCATACTTCTCGAGGCGCTTGCAGGTGTCGAGAGTCGCCTTGTGCTCCGTCACCTGCGTGATGATGTGGTTGCCCTTCTCGCGGTACATCTCGGCGACGCCTTTGATAGCGAGGTTTGTCGACTCGGTGGCGCCGCTCGTAAATACGATTTCTTTCGGCGTAGCGTTGATGAGCTTGGCGATTTGCCCGCGCGCGGTTTCCACCGCTTCTTCTGCTTTCCAGCCGAACTCGTGGTTGCGGCTCGCTGCGTTGCCAAACTTCTCCGTGAAATACGGGAGCATGGCGTCAACGACGCGGGGATCGACAGGTGTTGTCGCGTGATTATCGAAATAAACCGGAAGCTTGATTGCCATTCGCTTTCTCCTGATCTGGTCTTTCTATGATCTCTGAAACTCTAAACTCGCAACTCGACGACTTCGAACAATGGCGACTCGTCGGTCATGTGCGAAATCTTTACTTTCTCGAGCACATCCAAAATGCTGTCGTTCACGCGGCGCAGCGGCTCGCGAATCGAGCAAGTCGTCGTCAAATCGCAGGTCCCGTGTGAAGTAACGCACGACGTAATGAACAGCGGCCCGTCAATCGCCCGGATCACATCCAGCGCGCTGATGTGTGCTGCGTCTCGCGCTAGCACGTATCCCCCGCTCGAACCGTGCCGCGCCGCCACCAGGCCGCCTTTGGCCAGCTTCTGCAGCACTTTTGCCATCAATGTCGCAGAGAGCTTGTAAATCTCCGAGATGTCCGCGGCGCTACAGGAACTTCCGTTGCTCCCGGCGCCCTTGTGCATGGCGAGATGCTTCAGCGCGATGAGCCCGTAGTCGGCCTTCTTCGATAGTTTCATCATGAACGCATATGCGACTGAATTAGTCGCAGTTGAATTCTAATCCCTCGCACCCATAAAAGTCAAGGGATCAGGTTGCCGCAACCCCATACGGGCCAGTAGTTTAAACAACGACCATTTTAGTCGTACTGGTCAACCGGGAGTCAGCCAATCGCCGAATACAGATTCCCAAAGGGGATTTTGCGTAGCTGAACGGAATCCGACATCGGCGGGACGCGCTCCTTCGCAGGCCAACTTTTTCCCGGAGCATCTCCCGAAATTGTGAGTTAGAATCAGCACGAAATGGCGCAACCAGAGCAGCGGCCGGTGGTCGCAATATATCCGGGGACATTTGATCCGGTGACGAACGGTCACCTCGACCTGATCGCGCGCGGGGCTGCGATTTTCGACAAGCTGATCGTCGCCATCTCTCAGAACCTCGAAAAAGATCCACTGTTCGGAGTGAAAGAACGAGTCGAGATGCTTGAAGCGGTCACCTTCGAGTGGAAAAACGTCGAGGTGGAAGTGTTCGACGGACTGCTGATGGACTACGCGCGAGAGAAAGATGCGCGGGTGATCCTGCGCGGGATTCGCGCGGTGTCCGACTACGAGTACGAATTGCAAATGGCGATGATGAACCGCAAGATCGAGCCGCAGATAGAAACCGTTTTCATGCTTCCGGCAGTGGCCTACAGTTTTTTGAGCTCGCGGCTGGTGAGAGAACTGGCGCGGCTCGGCGCGCCGGTGGTGAAGGATTTGGTACCGCCGCTGGTGGAAGAGCGGCTGCGCGCGAAGGTGGCTTGAGCCACGCAGGCTTGTAAGCGGCGCAGGCATTCGATCCGACGAAAGGAAACGGAATGGAACCGGCCACAGGGATGAAGATGGAAGAGATCATCGAACTCGCCGATCGCGTAAATCGGATCAGCGTCTCGCAAACGATGATGGTGCTGCAGGAAGCGGAGCGTTACAAGGCGCGCGGCGTGGACGTGGCCGATTTTGGCCCGGGCGAGCCGGATTTTCCTACGCCGGAGCACATCAAGCGCGCCGCCATCAAGGCGCTCGAAGAAAATCGCACAAAGTACACGGCGACGCCAGGTATTGCGCCGCTTCGCCAGGCCATCTGCGACTGGCACAGCGCGAAGCTCGGCTCCTCGTATCAACCGGCGGAGTGCATCGTCACTTCCGGCGGAAAGCACGCCATCTTTAACGCCGCTTGTGCTCTGCTCAATTCCGGCGACGAGGTGATCATCCCCGCGCCGTATTGGGTGAGCTATCCGGATATCGTGAAGTACGCTGACGGCACGCCCGTCTTCCTTCCCACTCGCGCGGAAGACGGTTTTCGATTGCGCGCCGCTGACCTCGAAAAATCGCTGACGCCAAAAACAAAGCTTGTGATCGCCAATTCGCCCAGCAATCCCACGGGTGCGGTGATTCCTCCGGACGAGTTTGCGCGCATTCTTGCCGTGTGCAAACGCCACGGCACTGGCTGCTGACGGACGAGTGCTACTCGCACTTCACCTATGGCGATGCGAAGCCCTACTCGGTCGCGAGTTTGCCGGGCTCGAAAGACCGGCTGATCGTCGCCGGCTCGCTCTCGAAAACTTTTGCGATGACCGGCTGGCGCATCGGCTACGCGCTCGCGCCGAAGCCGCTCGTGGATGCGATGACCAAGCTGCAAAGCCAGTCCACCTCCAATCCGAATTCGATCACGCAGTACGCCGGGCTCGAAGCTTTACGCGGCCCGATGGATTCGGTGACGACGATGCTCGCCGAATACGCACGCCGCCGCGAACGTATTCTCGCAGGCCTGCGCGCGATTCCCGGCGTTACTTGCACCACGCCGGAAGGCGCGTTCTACGTGTTCCCGAATGTCTCCGCGCATTTGGATTCGACTGCGCCGGACACGACGGCGATGGCCCGAGAACTCCTCGAGCGCGAGCATGTGGCGGTGGTTCCGGGCGACGCGTTCGGCGCGCCGGGACATTTGCGAATTTCCTACGCTACTTCCATGGAGACGAATCGAAGAAGGCCTGCGGCGTTTGACGCGCTTCTTCGGTCGAGCCGCGTGATTCTCTGCCCGGCGCGACTGGAACCGATTTTCAGTCCGCGTCCCTGGGGCTCGCTCTCTCTCGCGCCGTTATTTCCCGGAAAAAACAAACCTCACCGAACCGCTGGGCGAAGCCTGGATGACGGGCAGCGAATGCCGCTTTGCCTCCGGCCCGTTCGCGGGCCAGAAGCTAGGGGAGGCGTGGTCCACGATGCCCGCTGAATGGACCGGAACGCTTGCGGAGCGCAGCGGCTTGTTTCCCCTGCTCGTGAAATTTATCTTCGCTGAGGACAAGCTCTCCGTACAGGTGCATCCGGACGATGAGTACGCTGCGTCAGCACGAGAACGCGGCATGCGGGCGCGGAAAAACGGAGATGTGGTATGCGCTACGCGCGCGGGCCGGGCGCCGAAGTGCTTGTGGGCCTGAAGCCTCACGTAACGCTCGATCAATTTCAAACGCGCGATCGCGGATGGCACCGCGGAAGACTGCCTCGAGCATGTTCCCTTGCGCGCCGGCGATGCGATTTTTGTTCCCGCGGGAACAGCGCACACGATCGGCCCGGGCCTGGTGCTGTGCGAAATTCAGGAACATTCCGATCTCACCTATCGCGTGTACGATTACAATCGCCGTGACGCCGAGGGACGGGCGCGCGAGCTGCACATCGAGAAAGCGCTCGACGTGATTCGATTCGGAGAACAGCGCGGCGGGAAAATCGATCCGGTGCACGTCACGCGTGGCCGGGTCGAGGAGACCCACTTCGTCGCCTGCCGTTATTTCGCCACGGAGAAATGGGGATTTAGCGAGAGCGTGACGGCGGCTACGTCGCGCGAGCATTTCGATCTGCTGATTATTCTCGAAGGCACGGGACAATTCGAGTGGGACGATTCGCGCGCCGAATACGCGCCGGCGCAGGTGTGGATGTTTCCGGCTGCGCTGGGCGCAGTATGGAATCAAGCCTTCCGCGCGCACGGCACTCTTGCGCACGTACGTTCCTCGCGATAGCGGCGAGTTTACGAGCCGGCTTGACAGAACGCGGCGTGCCGGAATCCGAACTGCTCGCGGCTGGTGTATCCGTGAGCGGAAATTCAAGATTGCCTGCTTGTGCGGTTCTTCTTGCCGGCGGGCGCGGCACTCGATTCTGGCCGCGCAGCCGGATGCGCACGCCGAAACAATTGCTGAATATTGCGGGACGCCACACGATGCTGCGCGAGACGGTCGCGCGCCTCGCACCTCTTTTTCAGCGCGGCAATTTCTGGGTTGTCACGAACGTGGAGCAAGCTGCCGCGGTGCGAAGCGAAATGCGCGGCGTAGCCGCGACCCAGATCCTGGCCGAGCCTGTGGGACGCAACACCGCTGCCGCGATCGGACTCGCCGCGATCCATCTCGCGCACGAACATGGCGACGCGCTGATGGCCGTGCTTCCGTCAGACAGTTACATCGCGAAAGCTGCGCGCTATCGGACGCTCGTGCGCGCCGCTCTCGATCTGGCCCGCGCGCCGGGAAACCTCGTCGTTCTCGGCATTCCCGCCCACGCGCCCTGAAACCGGATACGGCTACATCGAACGCGGAGACATTGTCTGCGCGCCCGCGAGGAATCCCTGCTTTCGCCGTGCGGCGATTCACCGAAAAGCCGCAACTGGCGGAGGCGAATCAGTATCTCGCGTCCGGAAGCGCTACTTGTGGAACGCGGGGATGTTTTTCTGGCGGGCCTCGACGTTTCTCGCTGCGTTGAAAAGGTTTCTTCCCGCCACGCACGCCGCGCTCAGCGAACTCAGCCGGCACATCGGGACGGCTCAATACCGTTCGCGGCTGAAACGAATCTACGCCGGGCTCGAGAATATTTCTGTCGACTACGCCGTGATGGAGCCCGCGACACGAATCCAGGGCACGCCTCGCGTTTCCGTGATTCCCGCGAATGTGGGCTGGAGCGACATCGGCTCCTGGGCGGCCGTTTACGAATTACTCGCGACGAAACCGGGAGCGAATGTTTCGAGCGGGCCGTTCCACGCGCTCGATGCCTCCGGGAATTATTTCTGGAGCCCGGGAAAATTCGTGGCCGCCATCGGAGTTCACGATCTGGTGCTGGTCGAAACCGATGACGCGGTGCTACTTTGCTCTCGCGAGCGCTCGCAAGACGTGGGAAAAATCGTGAAGTGGCTCGAGGAGCACCGGCGCAAGGATCTTTTGTAGAGGGACGGCACACCGATGGGAATGAGCATCCGGATCGAGAATCGCGAAGGCAAAGCGACCGAGGAAATTCCTGATCTCGAGAGCCTGCTGAGCCGCTTCTTCCCTTCCTGGGACGACGAGAGCTATCACTTCTTACGTTACATCGACCCGTGGGGCGAAACGGTTTTCAACCATCTCCAGATCGACGAATTAATTTCCGAATTGCGCCGCGTTCGGCTGAAAGCTTCCACCGAAGAAGAACGCGCTTTTGTGGATGCGATCGAAGGGTTGGCCAGCCGCAGCAAAGAAGGCGAAGGTCTCTACCTCAAATTTATCGGCGATTAGCGTGCCCGGATTCCCGCAAGTCCTTCTTCCGCGTTTGCGCATCGCTTATACTGCTCGCAGATGACTTCGATTCAATTTGGGACGGATGGATGGCGCGGCGTGTGCGCCGAAGACTTTACGCACGACAACGTTCGCAAAGTCGCGCATGCGATCGCTCGCTACGTCGTGCGAGCGGAAAAGCCCGGAAGCGGCGTACTCATTGGCTTCGACACGCGTTTTGGCTCCGAACGCTTCGCCCGCATCGCGGCAGAGACCGTAGCGGCCACCGGTACGCCGGTGTGGCTTGCGAACAGACGCTTGTCCCACTCCCGCGCTTTCTCTGCTTGTGCGACTCCGCAACGCGGCCGGCGGAATTCAAATCACGGCGAGCCACAATCCATATCAGTGGAACGGAATGAAATATCAAAGCGAGCTACGGAAGCTCCGCCTCGCCAGCCATCGTTGCGCAAATTGAAATCGAACTGGAGAAAGTCCTGCGCGATGGCGTGCCGGCGCTGCCGCCTCGCAACGATTTGATTCATTCGCTCGACGTGCGCACGCCGTACCTTGAAACGCTCGCCGGCCTCGTTGATTGGGACCGCCTGCGCGCTTCGAAATTCCGCTTCGTCGTCGATCCTATGCACGGCGCGGGACGCGGGCTACTTTGCGAACTTTTTCGCCGCAACGGCGTCGAGTGCAGCGAAATCCGCGGAAATCGCGATCCACTTTTCGGAGGCGTTAATCCGGAACCGATCGAGCCGCACGTGGAGGCGCTGCGAAAGGCGACGCGCGAAGGAAAGTACGACGCCGGGTTCGCATTCGACGGTGATGCCGACCGCATTGGCGCGTCGACGCGGACGGTACATTCATCACGCCGCACCAGATTTTTTCGATACTCCTCTGGCACCTGGCCGGCACGCGAAAACTCACTGGCGATGTGGCCAAAACATTTTCCACCACGAAAATGGTGGACAAAATCGCCGCGAAATTCGGCCGCAAAGTGTGGGAAACGCCGATCGGATTCAAATACATTTGCGACCGGATGCTGGAAGGCGACGTACTACTCGGTGGCGAAGAAAGCGGCGGAATCGGAACGAAGCTGTACCTGCCGGAACGGGACGCTACCGTAAACGCGCTGCTCCTGGCCGAAGTGATGGCGTGGCACAAAACACATCTGAGTGCATTGATTAAAATGTTGCATCGCGAATTCGGCGAGCACCACTACGGCCGCGTGGACCTCACATTGAAAGAGGGGCAAAAGGAAAAGGCGCTTCATTATTTCGCGAACGGAAAATTCAACCGACTGCTCGATTGGCCGGTCACGCGCCGCGAAGATCTCGACGGCATCAAAGTATATCTCGGCGAAATCGGCTGGGTGATGGTGCGCGCGTCCGGTACCGAGCGGATGCTTCGGGTTTACTCCGAGACGACACACGCGGAAACGACACGGCGCGTCCTCGACGAAGTCACCGCAATCGTCACGCGATTGTAAGCGCCCCGGCCGCGTCGACACTCGCGCGGCATGATTCCGATCGTCCGAATCGCCGCTTTGCGCTTGCCAGCCCGTCCCATTCCGTCTAATCTTCGGCTGCAGCATCGTCCGCTGCAGCATTATCCGCGGCGCATCTGAACGCGCGCACGCCCGAACCAGCCCGGGCCATTTTCCGATCCGAACGCGATCCCAGGAGAAAATCAATGCTGAAAGAATTCAAACAGTTCGCAATGCGCGGCAACGTGCTCGATATGGCGGTGGGCATCATCATCGGCGCCGCGTTTGGAAAAATCATCTCCTCGTTCGTTGCCGACATTCTGATGCCGCCCTTGGGCATGGCGCTCGGCAAAGTGGATTTCTCCAATCTTTTCCTGAATATTTCCGGCAAATCGTACGACAGCCTGGCAGCAGCGAAAGCGGCGGGAGCAGCGACGATTAATTACGGGCTCTTTCTGAACAGTATTATCGATTTCCTGATCGTTGCATTCGCGATTTTCCTGCTGATCCGGATGGTGAATCGCTGGAGCAAACCGGCTCCCGCGCCGGCTCCTGCGACGAAGGACTGCCCGTTTTGCGCGACGGCGATTCCGATCGCGGCGAAGCGCTGCCCGAATTGCACATCGCAGCTTTAAACCCGGCGGGCGTTTAGGACGATGGCTTCGACGGCGGCGATTGCGCATTCAAACGGCGGGTTTCGATTTCGTGGAGATGCTGGCGGAGCCGTTCCAGCACGTCGGCGCCTTGCCCTTCGTTGATTTCCCGTTCCACTTCGTCGAGCGCGAAATGCACGATATCGTGATGATGAACCTCTTCACCCGGCAGCTTCTCACTCAACTCTAGCCAGAGTTTGTGCAGCAGATCGATTTCTTTCGCAGTAAGCCGCGGTGCGTGCGGGCCGAGATAAAAAATCTGCTCTTGGCCGGAGGGAGTGAATATCTCGAGCGTCACGCGCGGCCGGGGCTCCGCCATTCGTTCCCACGAGAGGCCGATTTCGCGAGCCTGCTCCGTGACCGGCATCTTCGAAGAACTTCCGCAAACCACGCTGCTCGATTGTAAATTCACGGCCGTGCGCAAAATGCCTTCCCACAAATCGTTGGCTGCCGCCACCGCGAGTCGTACCGGCTTGCCTTCTTTTTCCGCCACCGCCAATACTTTCGTGAATAGCAACTGCTCGATCGTGCTGAACAGCTGATCGGGCGCGAGATCGTATTCGCCCGAAGCAGCCCGTCGCAGAATCCGCACGTGCAGCACCACCACTTCCGCGTCGTGGCTTCTCACGCGCCGCAAAACGGCTTCCAGATGGTACAGCGCGTAGTAGGTACTGACGGGGACCAGAATATTTCCCGGTTGCACTCCCACGCTCGTCGGCGTCAGTTCCGCTTCCTGCGCGAGGTTGAACTGGTCGAGCTCCACATGCGACGCCCCGGCTTGCCGCTTCCTGACGCGGTGTTCGGAAATTTCAAACACTGTAAAGAGGATCGCCGAAAACGTGAGACCCGCGATCGTCGCGTCCGGCTTCGTAAATAAGTTGATGATCGCGATCGCCAGCAGCACGAGAGTGATCAACCCCAAGCCGATCGGGACTTCCACTCCGAAGATCACCGGATTGAGCGGCACGCGGTACTCGCGATCCTGCGGATGCGTGTACCGCAGGACGAGCACCGCAATCCCCTTCATCGAAAAGCTCCAAATCACTCCAAACGCATACAGGTTGCCGAGAAAGGTGACGTCGCCGCGGCTTGCGACGATCGTGATAATTTGAAACACCACCACGAGATTGATGATACGGTGCGTCGTTCCAAAGCGCGGATGCGGGTGACGAAACCAATCCGTGAGCACGCCATCTTCCGACACGCGGTTCAATACGCCATTCGATCCCACGATTGCCGTATTCACCGCTCCCGCCAATATCAGCGTGCCGACCACTACCACGAACACGTGGAATACCAGCCGCACCGGAAAACTTCCAACCAGGTGCATCGAAAGTCCGCCGATTAGATTCTCCGTGAACGCAGGGCGCACGTTGTCTGGAATGATCATCACCGCAAAAAATGAAACCAGCGATGTGAATACCAGGCTGTACACGAAAATAATCAGTCCGGCCTTCTTCAGATTCGGCAGCTTCGGATGCTCGATTTCGCGGTACACCTGTGCGAGCGATTCCTCGCCGCTCATCGCCAGAACCGAATGTCCCAGGCCCACAAAGATCGCAATCAGCGTAATCATGTGCGCCCACTGATAACGGTCGAGCCAGCCGAGCGAGCCCTTGTCGAGTTTCATGTTGGCGGGACTCGGCCACGGCGGCAGATGCCAGTCCGGCCGGGCGTAGAGGGTGTAGCCGCACCAGGCGATCAACACCACCACCATCACCGTGGTGAGTTGCATGATGCGCAGCGCTTTTCCGCTCGATTCCGGCACGCCCTTGATATTTTCCCACCAGAAATAAAGTGTGATCGTAATGGCGACTGCTGCGGCTGTGGCGTTGACGTTGAGATGCAGCGGGACGTGCGCGTACGCGAGCAGCTCGTTCAAAACGCCGACCAGATATTGCCCGGCGGAAACGCCGCTGATGGGGCCGGTGAGGACGTAATCAAACATCAGCGCCGAAACGGAGAATTTTGCCAGCGTCCCGCCGAGCGCTTCCTTCACCACGCGGTACACGCCGCCGCGGACGAACATGCTGCAGCTCTCGACGTACACGGCTCGCACCGCGTAGGAGAACAGCATAATGCCGAGGATGAACCAGGGGGCTGTCTTGCCGATGAACTGCTCCGCTTCGCCGCCCGCGTAGTACGCCGACGAAGCGAGATCGTTCAAGACGATCGCCGCCGCGCGCCAGAAAGAAATGAACGCCAGCATGGCCGTAGTGGCCACGAGGACTTTGGCTACGGGGCGGGGTCTTCCCGGGGTAAAAGTATTACCTGTGGTATTTGATGCCATACGCTATAGGTTGACGAGGGAATGAACTATACGTTGAAACAGGCTAAAAAAGAAAGCGGCCACCGCGAAGGGGGGCCGGAGAAGCTACCGCCTGCTTTTCGAGGTCTTCTGCTCAGGACTTCCTCTGCGCCGATTCTGCATTCCCTTCCGCCGCGGTAGGGTTCGGCGCGTCGCGAAAATCGCGGCCGCAGGCTTCGCACGGGCAAATTTCGCGCAGATGCTCGAAGCTATAAATTCCAGTCGCATGGCCGTCCGAGAACGTAATCTGCACGGCATAGTTTCCCATTGCCTGCGCCGCTTTCGCCGTCACGCGCGGCTTGAACATCGGCAACTCAATCGCCGCCGCGGGAGACGTCCCGAGACGCGCTTTCTTGTCGCGCTCGTCATTGCACAGCGCGCAGGGACACAAATCGCGCAGATAGGGAAACGGGTAGCGGCTCGCGTGTCCGTCGGACCAGGTGATATCGACGCCTTCGCCCGTCGAAACGCGAACCTTCACATCCATCGGCTTCTTGCGGTCGTCCTGTGGGATCGGCATCTGCTTCCATTCTAGCAGAGGTGGACGGGTGACTACCTCGTGGGACAGCAGCGGCCCGGCGGAATCGGATTGCCGTGCGGGCAGGTCTGTGGATGGCCCAGAAACGCGCAGATGCGTTGGTCGAGCTCGGGACTGATGATGTGCTCGAACTTGCAGGCGTGCGAATCAGCTTCCGAATCGGCAATCGAAAATGTGTCGGTCAGCAGCCGTTCCGCGAGCCTTCGCCTGCGGACGATATCGCGCGCGCGATTCTCGCCGTGCGCGGTGAGAGAAAGCTCGCTCCCGCGCAATTCGAGGAGTTTTAAATCGGAGAGCCGCGCGATGATTCGCATCGGATCGGGGCCGCTCGTCTGCCGGATTTTTTCGAGCACCGGCGCGATGCCCTCCTCGCCGCAGATCCAAACTTGTTCCAGCAGGTGATCGAAGCGGACTTCGTCCTCCGCCGAGAATTCCGATATCTGCACGATGCGGCCGTGCGCCAAATCGATGCGGCGGTCCGCAAGCTGCCCGATTTCCGGATCGTGCGTCACCATCAGAATCGTGTGCCCTTCGTTATGCAATTCGCGCAGCAGACGAATCACCGTTTCCGCGTTCGCTTCGTCCAGGTTTCCGGTCGGCTCGTCCGCGAGCACGAGTTTCGGATGATTGATCAGCGCTCGCGCCACCGCCACCCTTTGCTGTTCGCCGCCCGAGAGCCGCGAAGGCAGATGTTTCAAGCGGTCGCCCAATCCCACGCGTTCGAGCGCGCCGCGGGCTTCCTTTTCGTCCGTCGTGCTATGGAAATACTGCGCGAGCATCACGTTTTCGAGCGCCGTCAGATACGGCACAAGGTGAAATTGCTGGAACACGAATCCGATTTTCTCGGCGCGAAATCGCGTCAGCCCCGCTTCGTCGAGCCGCGCCACGTCCGTGCCGTCCACAATTGCCTGCCCCGCGGTCGGCGTGTCGAGCCCGCCCAGAATATTGATGAGTGTCGTTTTCCCCGAGCCCGACGGCCCCATGAAAGCAATCCACTCGCCTTCTTCGACGCGAAATGAAACGCCATCGAGTGCACGCACGTGGCCGAACTCTTTTCGCAGGCCCTCCACTTGAACGAGCGTAGCCACTATTCCCCTCGAAAGATCACAGCCGGTTTCACCTTACCAAGCATGCGCAACGGCGAAGCGCCCGCGAGCGCCACGACGATCATCAACCCGATCGTCAGCGGAAAAATCTCCCAGCGCACGGAAATCGTCGCGCCAAACACGCGCTGCCCCATCCATCGCGACAGCGCCAAACCCACAATACAGCCAATCAATCCGCCCACCGCGCCCAGCACTCCCACTTCGGCGAGAAAGAGTCCCACGACGCGCGAGATCGACCCACCCAGCGCTTTCATCAAGCCCACGTCTTCGCGCCGCTCGATTGCAAGCGCCGCCATCGTGGCCAGCACGCACAGCGCTGTCAGCACCAGAATCAGCGCCACCATCGAAAAAATCAGCAGCCGCACGCGTCCGAGCAGCGCGCCTTCCGCTTCCGCCACTTCGCGAATCGGCCGAACGTCATATCCTGGCAGCGCACCCGCAAGTATCGCTGCCACGTCCGCCACCTTTTTCGCATTCCCTCGAATGTTCAGTTGCACCAGGCCAATCTGGCCGTCCAGATTCGCCAGTTGCTGCGCCACCGCAAGATTCACGAACACTTGATTGTCTTCCGGCCCGCCGGCGTCCACCACGCCCGCTACGGTGAGCCGCGCAATGCGGCCGAGATAGTTCAAAGCGATTTCGCTGCCGCGTGCGAGATGCAACTCGCGCGCTACGCTTCGGCCCACGAGCGCGCGCGTCTGATCATCACGCGACGCCACCAGGTTCCCATCGACCTTCCACGTGGGCGCAAGTTTCGACGCTGCGTCGAGCCACGTGCCGGCGACAACCACCTGCGTCTTCTCGGCGCGCGCAATAATATAGAGGTACGGCGCCGCCGCCACAATGTCCTGGTTCTCAATCGCCTTAATTTTACCGAGGACTGCGCTCTGATCCATCAGCGCCGGCACCTCGGCGCTCCCGCCCGAACCCGAATTCGCTGCCGCCTGCGCGTCGCCCTGCGGAGCGAGCGGCGCGATTACTACATTCGCCCCGAGCGTGCGGAATTCCTCCGTCAACTTCGAGCCGATGTCGAGATCGAGATTCATGAGCGCGGAAATCACGGCGGCGCCGCTCACAAGCGCAACCAGCGCAACCGCCAGCCGGCCCCGGCTTCCGCGCAGAAGTTGAAACAGCAAGCGCCAGAACATCATTCGCCCCGCAAAATCGCCGCCGGCTCGAAGTGCGCGGCCCGCCGCAACGGAATCAAGCTGCCCAGAATCCCCACCAGCGCCGCGATCCCCAGCACCACCGGAAACAAAATCATCCGTGGCGAACCGGGCGTCCCGAAGACGCTTTGTCCCAGAGCGCGCGCGAGCCCGATTCCGAGTACAAAACCTGCCGCGCCGCCCACCACCGCCAACATTAATTGCTCCGCCAAAAATATCCCGCCCACCACCAGGTTCCGCGCGCCTAATGCTTTCATCACGCCGACTTCCGCCCGCCGCTCGAGCACCGTCGTGGCAGAGGTCGCCGCCACCGCCAGCGCCGCAGCCCCCAGCGCCGCCAGCGTGACAATCCATAGCAACGTACTGATGCGGGCGAGAATCCTACCTTCTGTGTCGGCCACGCGCCGGATCGCGCGCACGTCCACACCGGGTATCGCCTGCCCGATCTGATAGCTGATTGACGAAATGTACGGCGAGCAGAACCAGCGGTCGTACTCCGTGGGAGTCAACGATTGAGGATCGCGAACAGAAAGCGCGTCGGCGGGCTTCGTCAGCGCGCTGACAAAAAGCTGGCGGAATTGACCGCGATGATTCGAGAGATCCTGCGCAATCGACAGCGGGACCAGAACCGAATGATCCTCCGTGCCTCCTGTCGAGACGATTCCTGTGACCAAAAGCGGAGTCGAAACCTGCGACATTATCGAACGGGAAATGTGAATCGACTTCCCGATCTGGATTGCATCGGGATGTGCTGCCGCCAGGTCCGCGCCCACGACGCATTCTTTCGCATCGTCCTTGAACCATCGGCCGGTAATTCCCCAGGACGGATGGGTCGCTTTCAGCCCGGTGCGAAATTCGGTGCCGTCCGGAACCGTCACGTCGTGCTCATACCAGGAGCCGATCACCGTCGTCGGGATTGGGGGCGCCGAAACATTCAGCACCGCGGGAACGTCGAGAAACGGTGTGAAACCCAAAATATTGTGTCGCCAGAAAATCATTTTCAGCTTGCCGAGATCCGCTTCGGAAAGATACGCGCCCTCGTCTACCGGGCGGTAATCCACCCCGCCGATCTCAACCGGAAGCGTATCCGACTGCGGCGTCACAATCAGATTCGCGCCCAGGCTGCGGAACTCGCGCGCCAGCCGGTCGCCGGCATCGAGCGCCACCGTCAACGTCGCGGTCGCGACAGCCATTCCCACCACGAGCGCCGCCGCCGTCAAAATTTTCCGGCGCGGGTTCCGTATGAACGATTCTCCTACGAGGCGGGCAAACATTCTATTTGGCGTGAATTGTCGAGGCAGCGTCCACAAGCGCCGAAAGGTCGACGACCACTTCTCCGTTTTCCACTCGCGACTTCACCGCAATCGGATTGCACCCTCCCGATTGGCCGATCGAAGGAATATAAATCGCAGCGCCGCAATTCCGGCAGATTACGTTTTGTCCTTCTTGCCGGTACCCCACCGGGCCGCAAATCTGGCACGCATCGAGCGCCGCCGCGTAGTCGCCGCCCGATTTGTGAATCACGAGGAACCGGACGTCCGCCTGATTCACATCCGCCGTGTAGTAGTGCAGGCTCGAATCCATCAGCTGCGAAAGCGGGATGCGCACCTGGCCATTCTGCGCCGCGAGCGCCGTGGCTTCGACGGGCGCGTTCACCGCGCGCGCATACACGAATTCTGCCGTCAGCGTCAGTACCACCAGCAAACACAACGACGCAGCCGCAAAACTCCACGCCCGCCGCCGCCGAAATTCCCATTGCAGCTTTCTCCGCTCGGCCGGATTCAAATCCTGTTCCACGGCCGGCGCCTTCGACCCAAACCACTCCCGCAGTACAACCAGCGCCGCCGCTCCCAGGATCACAATGAAGAAGAAAATCTCATTGCGAACAATCGGGCCAATCGTCGCCATCTCCGCCTTGCTCGACGGCAACCACATCGCCTCGCTCAGTTCGTGCAATCCCGTCAGCGCCAGCTGGAACGCGACCACCATCAGAATCACGCTCGTCGCCGCGAAAAACCGATGCAGCGGAATCTTCAACGTGCCCTGGAAGAAAAACAGCCCCACCGCAACCGCAATCCCGATGCCCAAGAGCGTCCCGATCCACACTTCGATTCCTGCGCTCGAAAGCTCCACCGCCCTCAGGATCAGGACAAGCTCAGCTCCTTCGCGCACCACCATCAGGAAAACGAAAAATCCGATGGCGATTCCGGCCGCGCGCGTGGTCTGCTGCGCGTACGATTCGAGCCGCGACTCGATATCCTTCCGCAGCGTTCGCGCTACGCGGTTCATCCACACGATCATCGTCACCACGAGCGCCGACGCCACCAGCATCAGCAACCCTTCAAATCCGTCTTCGCTCACTTTCCAGCGATCCAGAAGAATCGCCGCCACGATACTGGCGCCGCAAGCGAACGCAACCCCGCCCCAAACGTACTTCGTGAGCGCCCGCCGCCCGGTGCGATTCAGATACACGAGTACGATGCCGACAACCAGCGCGGCTTCGACGCCTTCGCGAAGCGCTACGAGCAGAGCGGAGAGCATGGAGATTCCAGTTGAAACCCAGTTACAACTACGGTGACAAGTCTAGCGCCCCAGGTTCCTTAAAATCAAGCGCTTTTGCCCCGCGGTTCCACGCCTCTCCGCCGCAATCCTGTAGAATAGAAGCTCTTATGCTCAACTGGCGCAGCGTATCGCGAATTCCGCTTGTCGCGGTACTCGTTCTTTCGCTCGCCCTCTCCGCCTTTCCGCAGCAGGCGGCTTCGAATCGCCCGGCCGCCTCGCCGCAAGCCCAAAAGTCATCGGCTTCGGATTCGGCTTCAGCGTCAGCCAAGTCGGCAACGCCCGCCATCAAACCCGACCCCAAGAAAGCCCAGGCAGCTTACAAACAAGGCCTGCGCGCCGAGCACGATGGAAACTGGCAAGCGGCCTACGACTCCTACTCCGACGCTCTCAGCTGGGCGCCCACCGAGCGCGAATACTTCCAGCGCGTCGAGCTCGCGAAAGCTCACGTGGTTCAGGAACGAATGGACCTTGCCGAGCGAGAAGCGGTCTCCGGCCGCCTTTCCGAAGCGCTTCGCGTGCTGATCGGCGCGCGCTCACTTGACCCCTCGAACCGCGTTCTGCAGGCTCGCTACGCCGAGCTCAGCGCCTTGTTCCTCGGCCAGCTGAAGCCGGTCGCCAGCGAACAGGATTTGGCCGGACCTGTGCATCTCGATTACGCGCAAGGAACGAGAAATTTCGATATCCGCGGCGACACGCAAACCGCTTACAACGAAATCGCGCGCCAGTTCGGCGTGGAAGTTGCCTTCGACGTGGACCTGCACTCACGCGTCGTTCGCTTCCACATCAACGATCTCGATTTCCCCACCGCGCTTCGCCTGCTCGGCGAGCAGACCGGCACGTTCTGGCGGCCGCTCACGAAGCACCTCTTCCTCGTCGCGGAAGACACCACGCAGAAACGCAAGGATTACGCGCTTTCTGTCGTGCGCACTGTGACCTTGCCGGCAGCAGAAACCACCGAGCAAATGACGGAAGTCTTCCGCCTCGTCCGCGAAATCGCCGGAATCACGAGAGCGGATCTCGATACCCGCAGCGGCACCATCACCATGCGCGCTTCTCCGCAAGCAATCGCCGTCGCCACCGCACTGATTGACAATCTCGAAAATCCGGTCGGCGAACTCATCCTCGAAATCGAAGTGCTGGAAGTCGACCGCAACTATGCCCGCTCGCTCGGAATTACGCCGCCGCAAACCGCAAAAGTATTCACGCTCAGTCGCGCGCAGGTACAGGAAGCGCTTGCATCGCAAGCGGGCCTCATTGACGTGATCACGCAGGTTTTCGGCGCGCCGTCCTCACTCGCCGGACTTACCTCCACGCAAATCGCTTCGCTGCTGGGTTCTGGGCAGCTCAGCGTTGGCTCGTTGATTCCTCCCGTCGTCGCGTTCGGCGGCGGCCTGACTACCTTTCTCGCCACCCTGCCCGGCGCCTCGGCCACTTTCTCTGCGATGCTCTCGCTCGTTCGCACCGGAAGGCGCATTTTGCTGCGCGCCGAGGACGGAAAACCCGCCACATTCTTCGTCGGCGAACGCTTCCCCGTCGCTCTCGCTCAGTTCTCGCCCAGCCTCGCCGGCACCGCTACCGGAGTGGCTGGCCTGGTGTCCGGCAGTTTGCCTACCACCGCGTTGCCCACCGGTGCGGCGCCTGTTTTTGTCACCACCGCCGACGTGCGCGATACAAGCATCGAAGACATCATCGTCGCGAACAACACGGACAACTCGCTTTCCCTTTTCCTCGGCAATGGCGATGGCACCTTTATCACTCCCACGACCACCATTCCCACGGGAGCTGGCCCGGTCTGGATCGTCAGCGCCAATTTCAATCCCACCGTGAACAATGACCTGGCTCTCGACCTCGCGGTCGTCAACCACACTGCCGATACGGTCTCGATTCTCCTGGGGAATGGCGACGGGACGTTTCAGCCCAAGACCGACATCTCAACCGGCGCAGGAACCGGCCCGGTATCCGCCGTGGCCGCCACTTTGACCACCAGCGGATTCGCGGATCTTGTGGTCGTCAATAATTCCACCAACACCCTCGGCGTATTCCTCGGCAATGGCGACGGCACTTTTAAGCTGCCGACGTTTATTCCCACTGGACGCGCGCCCTCATCAATCGCCGCTGCTGACCTCAACTCCGACGGCCACATCGATCTGGTCGTCACGAATCAAAACGACAACACGGTCTCGGTTTTTCTCGGCAATGGCGACGGGACATTCAAGAATCGGACGGATTACACGGTCGGAACCGCTCCGGTCTGGGTTTCCACCGGCGATTTCAGCGGCGACGGATTTCTCGATCTCGCCATCGCGAATAACACTGACAACACCGTCTCCGTTCTCACCGGAATCGGCGACGGAACATTCCAGGCGCAAACTGTTTTCCCCGCCGGTAATGGGCCCACTTCCCTCGCCGTCGCCGACTTCAATATTGACGGCCGACTCGACATCCTTGTGGCGGATCAGACCGACAATGCCGTCTCCATCCTGCTGAATCTCGGTAGCGGACTCTTCGGGCCTAACTTCGAGCTCCCCGTCGGCACCACTCCCGTCGCTGTCGCTACCGCCGATTTTGACGCCAACGGAAAACCCGACGCCGTCACTGCCGACAAAGGCTCGAACACCGCCACTGTGATTCTCAACAATTCAAACTTCACCGGCGCCACCAACCCCTTGGCCGCCACAGCTTTTCCCGGAGTCGAGTACCTCGATATCGGAACAAAAGTGAAAGCCACCGCCAGGATTCATCCCAACGATGATGTGACGCTGCATTTGAGCCTTGAGGTCAGCAGCCTCGGCACGCAGTCGTTCAACGGAATCCCCGTGATTTCAAATGAGTCCATCGAGCAGACGATTCGTCTGCGCGAGAATGAAACCACGATGGTGATGGGGATTCGGCAGCCGCAGATTTCGAATTCGTACAATGGCTGGCCTGGTATTGCTTCGATTCCGGGAGTCGGGATGCTCGGCAGCGTGCAAAACAAGGGAAATGTGGATACGGATATTCTTGTTCTGATTACGCCGCGGATGGTCGAACTCGCGCCACGCAAAGACCACTTGATCTATGCAGGCCGCGGCGCTCCGGAAGGCCTGGGAGGCGCGATTGGCGCTCGCGGCGTTGACCGCGGCGAAGGCGTGCCGGTGTCCGAACCGCCGCGACAACAACCGCAACAACAGCCGCAACAACAA
The DNA here is from genome assembly GCA_963711875.1 of uncultured Acidobacteriota bacterium. GTDB lineage: Bacteria > Acidobacteriota > Terriglobia > Acidiferrales > UBA7541 > Palsa-295. The sequence continues at coordinate 90,866 of CAVQFW010000006.1, read as the reverse complement.
CCGCCGGTTCGGCAACTGCCGCAACCTCCGCCCGAACCGCAGCCGCAGCCAAACCCGAATCCTGAGAATGAAACGCCGCCTCAGCCGCCGCCCCAACCATAGCGGCGGTCTTACTCGAGGAACGGAAATCCAGCGCGCGAGACTCGGCGTTTACGGCGCTACTTCCAGCACGACGAGCGGCTGGTACGTTCGCGGTACCACCGGTTCTGCAATCGCGATCAGCTGTCCCTGCTGATTGAAGACGCGCAGCCTCGCCGGCTTCCACTCCCCCGCATCCAACTGGGCCGTCGCTCCCTGGCCCGCCGTCGTATGTCCCGGCTGAATTTGCGCCACCGACAAATTAAACTTCGCCCCATGCCGAACGCGCTTCTCAACAATCGGCAGCACCGTGGCGCGCGGCAAATCAGGCAGCATCCCTTCGAGCCGAATCACCCGCTCCGCGATCCGTCCCGCTTTCGAGTCCTCTGCCAGCTCCTCCAGCGAAGCCGCCTGATCGAGCGTGAACTCGCCCACCGCCGTGCGCGAAATCTCGGCGAGGTGCGCTCCTGAACCTTCGAGTTTTCCCAGGTCGTGCGCAAGCGATCGAATGTACGTCCCCGAACCGCACTCCACCACGAACCGCGCCACCGAACCCTCCACACCCGTCAGCCGGAATTCGAACACTTCCACTTCCACCGGCTCAAGCGTTACCGGCTTGTTCTTGCGCGCCAGTTCATGCGCCGGACGCCCATGAATTTTCTTCGCCGAAAACGAAGGAGGCGTCTGCGGAATTTTCCCGATAAATTGCGCCGCCAGCGCTGCAATTTTTTCCGCATCAATCGCCGGCGCTGAATCGGGCCCGATCGCTTCGCCATCCGCATCGTACGTATCCGTTGAAAATCCAAACCGCACCGCAAAGCTATATCGCTTCCGCCGGCCGGCGTAGAACCGCGCCAGGCGAGTCGCGCGCCCGAGCGCCAGCACCAGCACCCCGGTCGCAAGCGGATCGAGCGTTCCCAGATGCCCGATTTGCCGGAATCCCACGAGCCGCCGCACCGATTCCACGATGTCGTGCGAAGTTTTTCCTTTGGGTTTGTTAACGACCAGAATGCCGTCAATGACGGGGGGCTGTAGTGTCCGGGGCATACGCTTCCGCTACTTCCCCGGGCTTTTCGCGTTTCGTAGAAGCTGATCGATCCGGTCGCCAATCTCTTCGGATTGATCGAGGATGAATAAAATCTCGGGAGCCCTTCGCAGTTGCAGCCGTTCGATCAGTTCGTGGCGCACGTAACCCTTTGCCGCTTGCAATCCGGCCAGTGTCGTCGCGCGCTCCGCTTCATCCTCGAGCGCGAGGCTCACGTAGACGCGCGCCGTCCGTAGGTCCGGCGTCACGCGCACTTCCGTGATCGTCACCGGCCCCGCCAGCCGCGGATCCTTCAACTCACCCGCCAGCATCAGGCTCACTTCATTCCGGATTTCTTCGGCAATCCGCTCGATGCGGTGCCCTCCGGTGCGATTTCCCCCGGTCGTCATTCGCCATCCTCAAAATATTCGATTTCTCTCGATACCAGATCGCGTCCTAAAATCCGTTCCGACTCCGACGCAATCGCCTCCAGGGATTCTTCGAGAAACTTGCCGTCGCCCGAAATACTTACGACGCCTACGCGCGATCTCTGCCACAACTCCTGATGCTCGAGCTCGGCCACGGCCACGTTGAAGTGCGCCCGCAGCCGGTCTTTCAGGCTTCGGAGCACCTGCCGCTTGTCCTTGAGGGACTGTGCGTCGGGGATATGAATTTCCAGGGTGAGAAGGCCGATCGGCATATCCGTGCCCGTCCGAGAGAACAGCAACGGATCTTTCCAATGAAACTAGTTTCGCCTGGCTTCCGCGTTTTCCTGCGCCCGCGCTCGATCCGCCACGTTCGGCAGCACCGCCGCAGCCGTCTTCTCGATCTTGAAACACTCGAGAATATCGCCCACTTTCACGTCGCTGAAATTCGAGACGCCCACGCCGCACTCAAATCCGGCGCGCACTTCGTTCGCGTCATCCTTGAACCGCCGCAGCGAACTCACCCGGCCCGTGTAGATCACCACGTTGTCGCGCAGCACGCGCACTTCCGCGTCGCGTTTCAAGATGCCGTCCTGCACCGAGCATCCGGCAATCATTCCTACGCCCTTTACGCGGAAGGTATTGCGAACCTCCGCGCGGCCGAGATACGTTTCCTTGATCACCGGCGCAAGCAGTCCCGCCACAGCCAGCTTCAATTCATCCAACAGCTCGTAAATAATCGTGTGCAGGCGGATGTCCACGCCTTCGCGCTGCGCGAGTTCCGCAGCTTTGCGCTCCGGCCGCACGTTGAACCCGACAATAACGGCGTTCGAAGCCGACGCCAGCAGCACATCCGTTTCGCTGATCGCTCCCACGCTCGCCTGAATCACTTTCAGTTTCACCTGGTCGTTCGAAAGCTTCGGCAGCATTTCGTTCAGCACTTCCACGGAGCCCTGCACGTCCGCCTTCAGCACCACCGGCAAATCCTTCACTTCTCCGATCCGGAGCTGCTCGTGCAATTGATCGAGCGTCAAGCGGCCCGAAGCCGTCTTCGCCAGCGAAGCCTCGCGCTGTTTGCCCTGGCGATATTCGACGATATGCCGCGCCTTCGCTTCATCCGCCACCTGAAATTGATCGCCCGCTTCCGGCACGCCCTGCAATCCGAGCACTTCGACGGGCGTTGAAGGCCCCGCCTGCTTGATCGGCCGCGCCAGATCGTCAAACATCGCGCGAACTTTTCCATACACCGCGCCCACCACAAAGAAATCGCCCACGCGCAGCGTCCCGTTCTGCACAAGAACAGTCGCCACCGGTCCGCGGCCTTTATCCACGCGCGATTCGAGCACTGTTCCGCTCGCAGGCGCGTCCGGATCGGCCTTCAGTTCAAGCAAATCCCCGACAAGCAAAATCATTTCCAGCAGCTTCGGGACGTTCTTCTTCGTCTTCGCGGAAACTTCCACCATCACCGTATCGCCCCCCCACTCTTCGGGCATCAACTTGCGATCGGACAGTTGGCGTTTCACCCGCTCCGGCTCGGCACCCGGCTTGTCGATCTTGTTGATCGCGACGATGATCTTTACGTTCGCCGCTTGTGCATGAGCAATCGCTTCTTCCGTCTGCGGCATCACGCCATCATCCGCGCTCACCACCAGCACGACGATGTCGGTCACCTTCGCGCCCCGCGAACGCATCCGCGTAAACGCTTCGTGGCCCGGCGTATCGATGAAAACGATTCGCCGCCCGTCAATCCGCGCTTCATACGCGCCGATGTGCTGCGTGATTCCGCCCGCTTCGCCCGCCGCCACTTCGGTTTCGCGAATCGCGTCGAGAAGGCTCGTTTTCCCGTGATCTACGTGCCCCATCACGGTTACCACCGGCGCCCGCGGATGCTGGTTCGCCGAGCGCTCTTCCTTTACTTTCTCTTCCTGCACGATCTGTTCTTCGAAGCTCACCACTTGCACGATGCCGTTGAACGCTTCGGCCAGGCTCGTCGCCGTCGGCGCGTCCAGCGCTTGATTGATGCTCGCGAAAACGCCGCGATCGAGCAGCGTCTTCAGCAGTTCCTTCGCGCGAATGTCGAGCTTCTCCGCGAGTTCGCGCACCGTGATTCCTTCCGTCACCACCACTTGCCGCGGCTCGCGTTGCACCGGCGCTACTGGTTCGGCTTGCGTGGCGCGCCCTGCTCCCACACCCGCGCGCGTGCGCACCGGATGCAGTTTGCGCTCGCCTTCCGCATAACGTTTCTCGATCAGCGGACGGCCGCGCGATGCAGGCGGCTTCCGCGCATACAGTGGCTTGCCCGGTTCCGCTTTCGGAATTCCAGCTCCGCCAGTCGCACCCGGACGCTGTCCGCCCACGGGTCCTTGTTGGCCTGGACGTCCGCCTCGCTCCCCGCCACTGCCCGGACGTGACGGATATCTTCCAGCAGGTCCGCTTCCCGGTCTTGGTGGACCACCGGGACGCGGCGGGCCGCTTGGACGAGTTTGTCCCGGAGCCGCCGATGGACGATAACTTTGTGGCGCGCCCGGACGAGGCTGTCCGCCAGCCGGCGGCGCTCCCGGACGAGTTGGATATCGCTGTCCTTGCGGGGGAGAGCCCGCAGGTCGCGCAGCTCCAGCCGCTGCCGGCGGAGCGGGAGGCGCAGGACGCCAAGCCGGATTCCCTTGCACCGGCATCGCAGGTCGTGCAGGCGCAGCGGGTCGCGTCGCCGCAGGCACTCCGGGCTTCGCCGGAGCAGCCGGCGCACCACCCGCAGGAGCTACCCCGGGCTTCGCCGCAGCCGTAGCGTGCGTCGGAGGATGTGCGGGAGGATGCGCGGGAACATGTGCAGTTGGATGGCCCGGGGCATGCACGGGAGCAGGCGTCGCCGCATGAGCTGGCGCCGCGGGAGTCGCGCTCGCCGGAGCTGCTGAAGTTCCCGCCGGGCGCGCCGCCGGACTCACCGGAGCCGACGCAGGCTTCGCCGCCGTTGCAGGTGCCGCAGGAGCCGCCGTCGCGGGCGCTGCGGCAGCAGGCTTCGCCGCCGGTGCAGCCGCCGCCGGACGCGCCGTAGGCCGCTTCGCCGCCGTCGCTTTCGCCGCCTTCTCGGCCTCGGCCGCCGCTTCCTTCGCCGCTAGCCCTTGAAAATGTTTCCGCGCGAGCTCAGCCTTGTCGAGATCGAGCGAGCTCGAGTGCGTCTTCTTTTCCGTGACGCCGATTTCCGGCAGGAAATCGATCAGCACCTTCGCTTTGACTTCCAGCTCACGTGCCAGCTCATTAATTCGAATCTGATTGGAATCTGCCATCAGCCTCTATTCTCTCCCGACTATTCCGTACCCGCGGACTTCTTTGCGCCATCTTCGGATTCCGAAGCCGCGCCGTCACCATCGCCAACACCATCACCGTCACTACCAGTTGAAACGGATTCCCCAAGCTCCGCGTTTCCGGCTTCGCCCGCTTCCGCATCTTCGACGGACTCCGCTTCGCGAACTTCCGTACCTTCCGCTATCTCCGTACCTTCAGCAGTCTCTGCACCTTCAGCGGCTTCCACAGATCCCGTTTCTTCCGCAGCGCCTTCGGCGTTCTCTTCCGGCGTTGCTCCCGCTTCGGCAACAAACTCTCCGCCCGCCGCGGCTTCGCCCTCGACGCCCTCCGCACCTTCCGCCGGAGCCGTCGCTTGCGCTTCCAGCTCCTCGAAATATAACGCCACGGACTGGTGAATCTTCTCCACCATTTTTTCGCCGATGCCCGGAATTTCCACAAGCTGCTCGGGCGTCATATCCGCCAGCTTCTCGATCGACGTCACGCCGTGCGCCTCGAGCTTCTCAATCGTCTTCGGTCCCACCCCGGCAAGTTGCGTCAGCGGTGTGCCGGGCGCCGTCAACGCCGCCATCTGCGCTTCGATTTCACGCCGCTTTTCTTCTTCGCTCTTGATGTCGATGTTCCAGCCAATCAACTTGCTCGCCAGCCGGACGTTCTGTCCCTTCTTGCCGATCGCGAGCGATAGCTGCGTGTCCTCGACGATCACTTCGAGCCGCTTCTCCTCCGGATCGATGATCTGCACGCGCGTCACTTTCGCCGGGCTCAGCGCCTTCTGCGCAAACGCTACCGTCTCCTCGTTGAAAGGGATGATATCGATTTTCTCGCCGCGCAATTCGCGAATGATCGACTGCACGCGCATCCCCTTCATTCCCACGCAAGCGCCCACCGGGTCCACGTCCTTGTCGCGGCTCTCCACCGCGATTTTCGTACGCTCGCCCGCTTCCCGCGCCACCGCGCGAATCTGCACCGTGCCGTCGTAAATTTCCGGCACTTCCATTTCGAACAATCGCTGCACCAAAGCCGGGTCAGCGCGCGAAACCACCACCTGCGGACCTTTCGCCGCCCGCTCCACCGCGCGAATCGTCACGCGCAACCGGTCGCCCACGTTGTATGCCTCGAGGCGCGACTGCTCCCTCTTCGGCAAACGCGCTTCCGTCCGCCCCAAATCCACGATCGTGTCCGGACCTTCCGTCCGCTTCACGATGCAGTTCACCAGTTCGCCCACGCGCGTGTGGAATTCGTTGTAGATCGTGTCGCGCTCGGCTTCGCGCACCTTTTGCAAAATCACTTGCTTCGCCGTCTGCGCCGCGATTCTTCCCAGCACGTCCGTCGGCTTCGTTTCCGTAATTTCCGCGCCCACTTCCACTTCCGGCTGCTTCTTGCGCGCGTCGCCAATCGAAATTTCGCGCAGCGGATCGGTCACTTCTTCTACCACCACGTGCACCGAAAACACGTCCACGTGTCCCGTATCCGGATTGAACTTCGAGCGCAGGTCTTCCTCGGTGCGGTAATACTTCCGCGCCGCTACGACCATCGCATCCTCAATGGCTGCGACGATCACCTCGGGCTCGATGTGCTTCTCCCGGCTGATCTGCTCGATTGTCTGGTACAGCAGACTCGCCATTCACTTTCTCCCTAGAGTTCTACCACCAGGTTCGCTTTTCGAATCCCGGCGTACGGCACTTCAATCTCGCGATCTTTCAATTGCAACTTCACCGTGCCGTCCGCGTACCCGGCGAGCCGCCCCTCGAGATATTTCTGCTTCTCGACCGGTTCCTCGAGCCAAATCTTCGCCAGCCGCCCGGCAAATCGCTCGTAGTCGGCCGGCTTCACCAGCTTTCGATCGAGGCCGGGCGAGCTCATCTCCAGAACGTAGCTGGGCCCCGGCACCAGATCTTCCACATCCAAAATCACGCTCAACTGCTCGCTCACGCGCTGGCAATCCGCATGCGTCACCCCCAGGTTTTCGGGGTTCGCCGGGCCGGGTAGCCGGTCGAGATAGACACGCAGCAACCGCTGCTTGCCTACCTTCCATTCTACGTCAAATACCTCGAGGCCTTCCGAGCGCGCCACCCGCTCCGCCGCCTCACGTATCTTTCCCAGGTCCATTCTATTCAGGGCGCGGCGTTTAACTCGAGCTTCGCCTTCCGCCGATACCTCTACCCCCGCGGCAATTCAGGCTGCCACATTTCGTCCGCTTCCAGCGATACCTCTGCCCCAACGCCAAAAACGCGCCCAACAAAAAAGTGGGCTTGCGGCCCACTTGGCGAGCGACCTATCTGGAGACGGTTAAGTATAAGCTCGGTCACTCAGAAAACGCAAGTTAGCCTTCGCGCGCGCCAAAATGGAACTGGATTTAGGGCTCTTTGCCACCTGCGTCGTTCGCGGTATGCGAGTGGTCGCAACCGACTGGTGGCAAGCGACTGGTAGCAAGAGAACGGATCTCGGACTAAACTGGCGGCCGAATTGCTCTCATCACAGATGCTGCACTCGCGAAAATGATCACTACGCCGAATCGTTTTGTAGCTTCCGTCGTGCTCGCGGCCCTTCTCGCTTCGGCCGCCCTCGTCCTCGCGCACCCGCTCGTTCGAAATTTTTCTGGTCCGCATGTCGCTGATTTCGCGAGGGGTGCGCCGCTTCCGCAGACTATGCTCTGGGCCTGGGAGCGCCCGGAAGACTTAACCGCGATCGACCCGCACCAGACCGGCGTCGCGTTTCTCGCTCGCACGGTGTTCCTCGCGGGAGACGGCGTCTCCGTCCGCCCACGCTTTCAGCCGCTTCGCGTCCCGTCCGGCACAGCGCTCGTCGCCGTGGTACGAGTGGAAACGAGCCGCGTTGATTTAGGTCGCGCGAAATCGAGCCGAGTCGAAGCCAACCGAGCCCCATCGCCGTCGCTTTCTTCGCACCAGCGCTCAGAAGCCGCGCATTCGATTGCGGTCGCCGGGCAACTGCCCGGCCTCGCCGGCTTGCAAATCGATTTCGACGCGACTGCCTCCGAGCGATCGTTCTACAGCGATCTGCTTCAAGAAGTCCGCGCAGAGATTCCTCCCGACCTTCCTCTTTCGATCACGGCGCTGGCTTCCTGGTGCCTCGGCGACAATTGGCTCAAAGGCCTGCCCGTTGACGACGCCATCCCCATGCTCTTCCGCATGGGCGCCGGCACACGCGAAGTCGAGCTTCACCTCGACGCCGGCCGCAATTTCCGCGCTCCCGTTTGCCGTCAAAGCCTCGGCATCTCAACCGACGAGCCCGTCTCCAATCTCCCGCAAGGCCGCCGCCTCTACATTTTCACGCCGCGCGCATGGACTCCCGGCACAATCGAGCTCGCAACCCACACGACTCACCTCGCAACACACACGACGCAGATCCCTAATCAGGCAACACAGCTCGCAACACAAATGGAGCGCCCATGAGACTTCCCGCGAGCAGCCTCGGAAGCTTTTCCATCAAGAAACCGACTCGCCGGAATCTCGTCGCCGCGCTTCTCCTCGCCGCAGTCGTCTACTTCGCGGCTCCCACGCCCGGCTGCGGCCCGTTCCTTCCCGACGCCATTTTCACCTACGCGCTCCATCCTGATTTTCCTCTCGTCAAATACGCGCGCGGCGAACTCGGAATCATCCAGCCTTCCTACGCGCGCTCTTACCTCGTCGTCGCCTACCGCAATCTCAGCGGCACTCGCCTTTCCGCCCTCGAAGAGCAAGCCGCGCTCAATCTCTGGGAGGAGCGCCTAACTTCCGGCTGGTTCCCGTTCCGGCCAGTTCCAGAAAAGAAAACTGTCATCCAGCGATGGCTCGACGAGCGCACGAAGGTTCCCGGCGCTGCCAAAGCGGAACTCAACGCCGGCGACCCCATCGGCATCACGCGCGCAGCTTCGCAGCCCTACCAATCGTTCTACAACTGCCTGCCAGAGGCATTTTCGGCCGCCACGTCCACGCTCGATCAGCTCATCGGCAAATTCGGCGCCGACAGCCCTGAATTAAAAGCGTGGCTTACGGCCCAAGATCAAGTCTTTGCAAATTGCGCCGACCGCCCGGCCAATTCCATCGCGATCATTCCTTCCGCTCTCGCGCCCGGCGGCAATCCGCTGCTCGAAAGCGACCGCGCGTATCAAATCGCATCCGCATACTTCTATAGCGAGGATTTCGCGAAGGCGGAAAAGCTGTTCGCGGGTATCGCCAATGACCACAGCTCTCCTTGGCGCAAAACAGCGGCGCTCCTCGTCGCCCGCACGTATATTCGCGAGGCAACACTCGGCGCGAAGGATAACGAAGTCAACTACGCCCCGCTCGCGAAAGCCAAAGCGCAGCTGAAATCGATTCTCTCTGATAACGATCTCGCCGAGGTTCATCCCGCAGCCGAGCGGCTGCTTGGCTTCGTCGAGTTTCGTCTCCATCCGCGCGAGCGGCTTCTCGAATTGTCTGCGGCTCTCTCGCGCAAAGACGGCTCGGCCAACTTCAAGCAGGATTTAACCGATTACACGATGCTGCTTGACGAGTGGGGCAAGCTTTCGAGCGACCCGACCGCCGGCGGCCCGCCAAAAGAACCTTCGATCGATCCGGAAAAATCCCTCGCCGATCTCCGCGCCGCGAGCGACATGACCGACTGGATTCTCACCATGCAATCGCCGGGCCCCGACTCGGCGGCGCACGCCGTCGCGCGCTGGCACGAGATGCATTCGAGCCCGTGGCTCGTGGCGGCTCTCGCCACCATTGCGCCGGATGATCCCCAAGCTGCGGCGATTGCTGCTGCCGCTCTAAACACTTCGCCCGATTCGGCCGCATTCGCGACGATCACGTTTCATCGCGCGCGGATCCAGACGAACTCGGGGAAGCAGGATGCCGCGCGCGAAGAACTCGATCACGCGCTCGAAGCGGCCAGAGAAAACTTTCCGCCCTCCTCGCTTAACCTTGTGCTGGCACAGCGTTTCAAACTGGCGCGCAACTTTGACGAGTTTCTGAAGTATGCGCCGCGCGACGCCGCCGGCATCGTCACCTTCAGCGGAAATCTTGAGCTTCCCGATGACAAAGCGTTCGAGAACGCCTTCTCGACCGACGAAAACGCGTACCAGCCCGAACCGCAGCCGCCCCTCTTCGACGCTGATTCCGTGCGCCTGCTGAACCGGCAACTTCCCCTCGAAATGTTGCAGCGAGGCGCCAGCTCGAACGCGTTGCCGGAGAATCTGCGCGCACAGATTGCCGAAGTCGCCTGGGTTCGCGCGATCGTGCTGGGTCACGTGCCAGGTGTCGTGCTCGGTGACGACGCGGCCGCGCAGGCCCTCGCCCCGGTTGCCGTCAGCTTGAATCCCGCGCTGAAAACCGGCCTCGATGAATTTTCGACGGAGAAAAATTCGGACGCGCGGCATTTCGCCGCCGTCGTGGCAATCCTGCGCAATCCGGCGTTGCGTCCCAACGCAACGGCCGGCGTCCCGCGCCGCGAGAAAACGGATGCCATTGATCCCTATCGCGACAACTGGTGGTGCGCTGCCGTCGAGCCCCGTGACACCGGAAATCAAGGCGGTGGAAGCGGTTGGGCGCCTTCTCTCTCGGAACCTTTGAGAGCGATCTATTCGGGCGACCATTCCGCGGTGCTTTCGTTTCTTGGCGACGCCGACAAAAAATCCGCCGCCACCGAGTGGCAGCGGCTCGTCTCTGCGGGATCTGCACCTGACTATCTAACCCGCGCCGTGATCGAGTGGACGAGCGCCCATCCGGACGACGCGCGCGCTCCCGAGGCGCTCTATCTCGCTATCCGGTCCACGCGCTACGGGTGCGCCACCGTCGAGACAGCCAAACTTTCGAAGCAAGCCTTCGATGTTCTCCATTCGAAGTATCCGGCAAGCCCGTGGGCCGCAAAAACAAAATACTGGTACGGCGCCAACTGATTATTGCGTTGCCCCAACCTGAAGCCCGTGCTGCCTGCGAGCGGGGGCTTGGCGGCGTTTTTTCGTACCGCCGGCATCCTGCCGGCTCTTTTGCCGTGGCTTCCGCTTCTGCGCGCCACCCAATTCACTGAAGCCGCGCCGTAACCCAAAGCATCTAAAAAACCGCACTCTACCTGAGCATGTCGAGCATAATTGCCGTGGGCCTGGCACCAACAACCCGCGGGCACGCTACAATCAGCCCCGCAGCAGGAACTTCACTCACAGGAGAACGAGATGACGGAGACAGCGCAACAACCAGCCAGAGACAATCAGAAACCGAAAAGTTTTGCCGCGAAGGCATTCGCCGCGCCAGGCGCGACCGCGGCGATGGCGCCCTATCAAGTGCAGCGGCGGGAGCCGCGGCCTGAGGATGTGCAGATCGAGGTTCTTTATTGCGGCGTGTGCCATTCGGATTTGCATCAGGTGCGGAACGAGTGGGTGGACTTCCTCGCTACGGTGTATCCGTGCGTTCCCGGACACGAGATTGTAGGGCGCGTGGTGAAGGTCGGAAGCGCCGTGAAGAAATTCAAGGCGGGTGACATCGCGGCGGTCGGCTGTATGGTCGATTCCGATCGCGTCTGCGAGAACTGCCGCGCGGGAGAAGAGCAATATTGCCTGAGTATGCCGACTTTCACCTACAACTCGCCGGACAAACTTATGGGCGGAGTGACGTACGGCGGCTATTCGGAAAGCATCGTGGTGGACGAAGCGTTTGTGCTGCGCGTATCGGACACGAAGAATCTGGCGGGAGTCGCGCCGCTGCTGTGCGCGGGAATCACCACGTATTCTCCGTTGAAGCACTGGAAAGTGGGCAAGGGGCAAAAGGTCGGGATCGTCGGACTCGGCGGCCTCGGGCACATGGGCGTGAAGCTCGCGAAAGCGTTTGGCGCGCACGTGGTCCTGTTTACAACCTCGCCGAACAAGGCGGCCGACGGGCTGCGGCTCGGCGCGGATGAAGTAGTGATTTCGAGCGATGCCGCGCAGATGCAGAAGCATGCCGGCAGTTTCAACTTCATTCTGGATACGGCGTCGGCGCAGCACGATATGAACGCTCTTCTCGGCCAGCTGAAGCTCGACGGCGTGCTGACGTTGGTGGGAGCGCCGCCGAAACCATTTCCGGTGGCGGCGTTTAACTTGTTGTTCGGACGGCACAGCCTGGCCGGCTCCGGAATCGGCGGCATCCGCGAGACGCAAGAGATGCTGGATTTTTGCGCGAACAAGGGCATCACGGCGGACGTGGAGGTAATCAAGATTCAGCAGATTAATGACGCGTACGAGCGCTTGGCCAAAGGCGATGTGAAATACCGCTTCGTGATTGATATGGCGTCGCTGAAGTAGTGCGTCCGCGGACGAATCGAAAACCCCCACCTTTCCTAACGCGCGAAAGCTGGGGCGTCGTCAGGCACGGCGTCGTCAGCAGTGTCGTCAGGGCACGGCTTCAGCCGTGCCGAAACCGCGGCGGCAAAAAGCGGCTTTAGCCGCTGAGGGCACTTCGCCTCGAGCGAGCCGGCCCCCGCAAATGCAAGAGTTCGTGCGGGATACGTCCGAACGAGCTTGCATCCAGTTGCTGCGGTTCTAGCGTACTTACTGTGAAGTTCGATCTGGGCCTGAATCTGAGCGGAGACTTCAGCGGAGACCTGAGCGGAGAGCTGGCCGGGGATCCTGCTGGTACTGATTGGGAGGAGTGAGATGAGTCGAGCAGGGGCGATATTTCTAATTTTGTGCGGCGTGGTGCTGGTTTTGCTGGTCACAGGGCACCGGAAAGGATCGAGTGCGTCGGCGGCTGCCGGCGCGGCGGCCGCAGCTGCGGCGGCGGCGATTCCTGATCCGGCTGTGGACGAACCGCGTGCTGCTCAGTCGGGGCAGGAAACACTTGTGGTCGCGGGCGGGTGTTTCTGGGGAGTGCAGACCGTATTCAAGCATGTGAAGGGCGTGGTTCGGTCAACGGCTGGCTATTCTGGCGGCACGGTGAAAAATCCGGGCTACGAGGACGTTAGCAGCGGGACCACGGGACACGCGGAATCCGTTGAGATTGTTTACGATCCCTCGGTGATTACGCTCGGGCAACTGCTCAAAGTATTTTTCTCGGTGGTCCACGATCCAACGCAACTGAATCGCCAGGGTCCGGATACAGGAACGCAGTACCGCTCGGCGATATTCTTCAATAATCCGGAACAGCAGCGGATCGCCGAGGCTTATGTGGCGCAGTTGAACCAGGCGAAGATATTTTCGCAGCCGATTGTGACGCAGATTGTTCCCTTAACAGGTTTTTATTCGGCGGAGAGCTATCATCAGGATTATGCCGAGAAAAATCCGGGTAACCCTTACATCATGATTTGCGATTTGCCGAAGCTGAAGAATTTGCAAACGGAGTTTCCGAATCTGTACGTAGCAAAGCCGTAGGCCTATCCGGACTGCCGGTGCGATTGAAAATCAAAAGGCCTCTCCGACTCGGAGAGGCCTTTTGATTTCGAGATGGGAACGAAGCGCTGGCTATTACTGCTTCGGTTGACCAGGTTGAGTTGGCTTGGGCGCTGGTTTCGGAGCGGCGGACGATTTTGCGGCGCCTGCTTTCACCGGATAGTTTTGATCGAAGAGACGGATGATGTCCTGGGTTACGTCAATCGTATTCGCGGCGTAAACCACCGGGGTGTTCTGAGCGGACGTGTCAAAAATTACGCCGTAGCCATTTTCCTTGGAGTACTTGTCGAGCACGTCGATCATTTTGCGGCCGATGCGATCGACCACTTCCCGCTGCGCTTCGTTGAAATCATCCTGCGAATCCTGCTGCTTGCGCTGGAACGTGCGGGTGAACTGATCGTATTCGCGCTGGAGGCGGGCCTTCTCGTCGTCGCTCAGCGTGCTGGAGCCGGTGCGGAGGCGCGTCTGAACATCTTCGATCTGCCGCCGCAGTCCTTCGAGCTCGGATTGCCGCGGAGCAAATTGGGACTGCAACTCGGCTGCCGCTTGCTTGCCTTCTGACGTGCTGGTAATCGCCACCTGCACGTTGATCACTCCCACTTTCATGCCAGTCGAAGCAGCGGGCGCGCCGCTCGACTGCGCCCAAACGACGGGTCCCAGAAACGACGCCGCGAGGGCCAGAACTGCCAATCGAATCCTCATTCTCACTCCTTCATCTATCGTAAATTCGGCCAAACAGAAACTCGTGATTATAGCCGCGCGCGGAGAAAACGGTCAATCGGATTCACTTCGCAGCACAAAGCACTGCCGGCCAATTCAGATGCCCGGGCGGACGCGGGGGTTGGCCCGCGCCGGACGGAGCTTGGCCCGCTGTCGCATGGTTAATGCGGCAGCGGGATCAGAAGGACGCGGCTATTGTTCGTGTCCACGACGACCGCGAGATTGAGTTTGGCGTCAATCGATACGGAGAACTGCTGGTTCTGTGAAAATTGCGCCGAACTCGGCAGAGAGAAAATGGCGCGCGTCTGCGGCGCGGTGCAAGTGACGGGAAGGCCGGCCTCGGGCGGGCACGTATAGTCGAGGAACGACATGGTGTTGCTCGCCGAATTCACGGTGACGAGTGTGCTGGTCTGAAAGTCGTAATCGAGCGACGTGGGGTTGATGCCCACTTTCACGGCGGTTGGAACGCAAAGCACCGGATCCACGAATATGAGATTGTTCTGCAGGCTGTTCGTAGCCACAAAGACCAGGTTCACCGGATCGAAAACGACTCCGCTCGGCACCTGAATTCCGTTGACCCGGCAGGTGACGGTGTTGGTAAAGAGATCGATGATGTCGAGGCTGCCGGCTTGCGAGGCGGTGCCGATGGCGGCATAGCGATCGCCATTGGGATCGATCGCAACCGAAACGGGGTTTTGGTTTACGGAGACGGTGTTTCCGGGTTGCGATTGGGTCGTTCCGACGATGACAGAGCTCACGGTGCAGCCGCTGCCAACGGTCGAGCACACCGCATCCGGACCGGAGTTGGCTACGACGGCAGTGGACTGGTCCTGATTCACGGCAACTCCCGTTGGGCCCGTGCACCCTCCGCAAATTGGGACTGTTTGCGGACTGGCGATGCCATTTTCGTCAATGACCGAGACGTCGCTGGTGGCTTCATTCGCAACGACGGCAAGACTCAGCCGCGGGAGAACAGCAATGCCTACGGGGCCTGAGCCGACAGAGAGCGGGCTTTGAGGCAGCGTCATACCGGTGGTGAGATCGACGACCGAGACGGTTCCGTCTCCGTGGTTCGTGACGAGGGCGATATCGCGATCAGAGTCCACCGCGACGCTCGAGGGCTGGTTACCTACGACCACGGGTTGCACGACCGCGAGATCGGTGGCGTTCGAAACATTGTTGGCGGCATTTTGAACGGTGACGATATAGCGCCGCGCGAGCGTGAGCATGCTCGCGGGAACGATCGCGACGATTTGTCTGCCGCCATTCGACACGGTTACATTTCCAGCGGGAAGCGCGGTGCGATCGAGGAAGACCTGCGATGTGCCTTGCACAAAACCGAAACCGCTGATGGTGAGCGTAAGATTCGTCGCCGCCGGCGCAAACGCAACGGGCGGATTCGCGGCTGTAATCTGGAGAGGCCGGAAAGTATTTCCGAGCGAAACCACCGAGACAGTGCCCGCGCCCTGGTTCACAATCAGCGCTTCATCGAGTGAAGGAACCACCGCGACGGCCTGCGGCATGTTTCCCAGGCTTGAAACGGTCGGCTGCAGAATGACTCCGGTTTCGAGGTCCACCACCGCGGCGGTGGAGTTTTGGGAATTGACTGCAATCCCGACATTCGTGAGCGAGTTCACGGCGGCTGCGGCATAGCCGAGTTGTCCAACATTAAACGTAATCGTGCCTACGGACTGGTCGAGCAGGCTGAAGGTGGTGAGCGTCGTGCCATTTGGATTCGTGAGGAGCACTTGGTGCGTTTCCGTGTTGATGCCGACGCCTTGGATGCTGGTCGAGATGGATAGACTGCCGATGACCTGCGGAGGCCTGCCGCCATCTCCGGCGATCGGCGCGCGGCCGAGGTCAACGAGACCAACCGCACCCGACCCGCCGGGCGTGACGACCGCCCAATTCAACCGGGGATCAATGGCAATTGCAGGAGCTACGCCGGTGCCAAACGCCGTAAGGCTGCCGCCAATTTGCGCGACGAATTGAGCGGCACCGGTAGAGGTGTCGAGAACCGTCGCGAGATTCGTGGATTGATACGCGACGATGGCGCGATGGGTGAGCGGATTGAGTCCGATTGCAATCGAGACGGGACCCGCAATGGGCGGCGGTGGCGCGCCAATTTGAACGGAGAGAGGTGCGCCGACGACCGATTGAGTGGTGAGATCGATTGTGGAGACGGAGTTGTCGCCACTATTAACGACGAGAGCGAGGTGATCAGGGAGTTGATCGTCAATGGCAATTCCGGTGGGCAAATTGCCGACGTTGGCGATTGTCTTGATCACGGAATTCGTGGCAAGACTGATGAGAGAAACGCTGCCGTCCGTGGTGTTCGTAACTGCGGCGATATTCAGCACCGGATCGATGGCGATCGCGGAGGGACTCGCGCCGACTGCGATATTCGCGCTGGGAGCCGTTCCAATCGAAGCAGGCGTCGGGGTAACCGCCAAATTTATGGCGGATACCGATGGTAGATTCGCGGCGATGCCCGGATTCTGGACGAGGATGGGATAAAGCCCCGGAATCGCCAGACCGCCGGGAGGTGTTGGCACGATGATCTGGCGACTATTTGTCACCGTCGGCGTAACACTCTGGCCGTTGAATGTGACTGTGGTGCCACCCGGTGGGGCCTGAGCGGGGAAGAAGAAGCCGCCGGTCAGCGCGATGTTGGCGCTCGAATTCTGGGCCGACACGCTGTCGGGGGTGGATGAAATCACAGCCGGGCGCACCGGGACGACATTCAGCTCGGCCGGCGTGGACACATCGCCGTCTTTTCTGAGCACCTGAATGTTGACGACCTTCGCTTGTTGCAACAACGTCGAAGGAATGGTGACGCGAAGCAAAGTATCGGTGAGGAATACGGGAACGAAGGGGACGCCATCAACGAGGACGATGGAGGTGGTGAAGAAATCGGAGCCGCCCACATCCGAGCCGTTCAAATAAACATCCTGCTGCACCGAGCCTTGCGCCGCCGTGGTCGGATCGATGCTCGTGATTACGGGACTTGGCGAGGCATTCGAAACGCTGACAGCCACAGTGGCCGATTGAGTGGGGTCCGCCGAAGAAGTGGCGGTGACCGTGACGGCGCCGGGGGAAATCAGCGGTGCGACGTACGTTCCGGGAGGACATGGGGGAGGAGTGGGGACGATAGGGTTGGGGCAAACGAACCCGTGAGTCGCATCGCCGCCCGCGATGCCGTTCACTGACCACGTAACGCCGTGATCGTTGGTGGGCCCTGTGACGGTGGCGACGAACGTAAATCTTTCGCCCGGCGCGATATTGGCCGATGTGGGATTGATTTGCACGCGGATGCCCGAATCGATGGTGACGACAGCGGTGGCGAACGCGCGCAAATCCACGGTGCTGGTAGCCACGACGAGAATCGGATTCGGGGAGGGCAGCGCGGATGGAGCGGTGTAGAGGCCGCCCGGTTGAGCCGCAGTTGCCTGCGTAATCGTGCCGAGACCGGTGGGCCCGCTGCCGGTTTGCCCCGGAGAAGCGGGCGTGCAGTTGGTGGGCTGGCTTCCGACGGTTGCCGGAGGAGTGCAAATCTGCCAGGTGACGGTGGTAGTGCTCGAACCAGTTCCGGCCGCAGCGAATTGCTGTGTACCGCGCTCAACGACGGTAGCCGTGACGGGACTGATTTTCACGCCGACGGGCGTCGAATTGCTACTGCATCCCGTTACCCAGGCAGCGAGCAATATTGCAACGCTCAGTTTCCCCAATTTCACGCGTCCCTCCGAGCGTTTCGATTCCGAATACGTTTTGATTTCAAAAGTAGGATTCATGGGCATCACAAATTCTTCCTCTATCATTTCGTTAGAAAGTCCGGCTGATCGTGAACCGAAACGTCTGCTTCGGCTCGATCAGGCCTGCCGGTATCCGTTGGATCTGGCTATCGAGAATCGTATCGAGCTGGGGCGCGATTTGAGTTTCAAAGACACCTGGTGGCAAAGCGGCCTTTTGCGCATCGGAGAGGAAAAATCCTCCCCGCGGACCGGTGAGGGTCTGGTTAAGCCGCAGATAGTTGTACGCGTAATAGAAGCGGAAGGGCGCATTGACGATCGGCAATTGGACTACGAATTCGACTCCCGCCGAAGTATGGGGCTTAAAGTTCGTGCCGGGGAGTATCGCTAGATTACTCGGAATGATGAGATTTGGAAAATCGGAATTCGGATATTGCTCCTGCAGCGTGCTGAGCGCGCCGGCATTCAGCTTCAATTGCGACTGGCGGATGATGCCGTCAAAACCAATATCGTTGAAAAGGCTCATGCTGACGGGGCCGGCGATGGGAATCCGGTACTCGAAGTTGCCTACGCCCTGAAAGTCGCCTCCGGGGCGGGTGGGAAGAAACGTGACGATGGGGACGTTGAGGGCAACCTGCTGAGGGTTGCCGCCAGGGCCAAGCCTGGTGGGATCGAAATAGGTAACCTGAGTGACCGACGCGCTGGGAATGGCGACGAATGGTGAGATCGTGTAGAAATCGAAGCCGCGCACGTCGTTTTCACCACCGAGAAAGAACCGGCTGTAGGGCGGAACGTCCGTGCCGTTGTAGCCCGTGATCGCGCTGGTGAGGACGCGGATACCGATGACGTTGCGGTGGTGGTGATGCGGATGGAAGTACGTCATCGTAAAAGTATTGGACAGCGTATTGGTGTTGCCGCCGAGCGGTCCGCCTTCCCAACCGAGTCCGTAATAGAAGCTCTTGCCGGAAGTGGGATTTTGCGGATTATCCACCGTGTTGTAGGAGATGGTGGGCGTGATCTTGCTGGATTGAATGCCGCTCAAGGCGGATGGTCCCGCGAGGCTTCGGAATTGCGTGAACTCGAAGAGCAATTGGGCGGATTGGCTGAAGGCCGTGATGTTGGTGGTAGAAAAGCCGTACGTGATGCCCACGCGCGTGAAGCGGTACTTCCGCAGAGGATAGCTGGCAAAGATCGTAAATCCGTGCGAATCCGTGGTGTAGTTCTGCTGGAGGGCCGGATCGATGGCGATTTGCTGGCCGAGCAGCAAACCTTCCTGCTTGGCCTGGTTGTAATTGAATTTGCTGTAGAAAACCGTGAAGCCGGTGGAGATCGGCCGGTCGAAGAGATACGGTTCGGTGAAGCCGAAGGTGGCGCCTTGCTGCAAATTGCCCAGCTGGCCGGAGAGAGTGAGCGTCTCGCCAAGCCCCAGGAAATTGTTCGTCTGATAGGAGAGGCTGACGAACGTTCCGGCGATACCGCTGACGCCGCCGGAGAAACTGATGGATTGCTTGCCCTTCTCCTTCACCTTGAGCTTGATGTCAACCGTGCCGGCTTTTTCATTTTTCTTCAGGTCCGCATTCTCAGGCTTGATAGGCTCGAAGTAGTTGAGCTGGTTCAAGCGCAGCAGGCTCAACTCCCACATTCGATTGTTGAATACCTGTCCTTCATCAATGAGAAGCTGGCGGCGGATGACCTTGTCGCGTGTGGTTGTGTTGCCGGAGAATTCGATTCGGCGAACGTAGAACGGTTTGCCCTGAGCGAACTCCATGGTGATATCAACCTGCTTTTTCGGCTCGTTCACTTCGGTGATGGGAGTGGGCACAAACTCGATGTAGCCGTACTGGCCGTACAGTTTCTTGTAGTCCTCGAGAGCTTTTCGAACCTTATCGGTGGAAAAAATATCTCCCGACTTCAGAGGAAAGAACCGGGCGAGGGCGTCGGGCTTGAAGACGAGACCCTGCTCGGGGTCGCCGCTTCGGAATTTAATCGTGCCCATCCGATACTGCTCGCCCTCTTCGATGGGAATCGTGATGTTGGTCTCTTTGCCATGCTTCGCGCCCACGAGGGGCCACGGACCGGGAATTCCGCTGCGGTCCTCGTCAACAATCTTGAGAATGGGATCCTTGACGAGCACTTTGAAATAACCGTTGTTCTGGTAGAGGCCGCGGACTCCCACTTCGAGGTCTTCATCGAGTTTCTGGCGGTCGTAGGTCTTGGCCATCACAGGAATTTCCGTGAAGCCCAGCGGAATCGAGTAAGGGCGATCGTGCTTCATGGCGCGCTCGAGTTTGCGGCTCGAGAAAGCTTTGTTTCCGTCGAACTTGATTTCGCCGACTTTTACTTTGGGGCCCTCATCAATATTGAATACGAGTTTCACGGCGTTCGTGGAAGCAATTCTTTCGTACGTGGGCTTCACGGTGGCGAATTGACGACCGTGCTCGGCGAGCAATTCCTTCAGAACGACTTCGGCGCGTTTGATCTTGGTGGGATCGAACTGGCTTTCGACGGACAGGCCGACTTTGCGTTCTTTGAAGCGGTCGAGGATGTCGGATTCGGTGACCG
Source organism: uncultured Acidobacteriota bacterium (assembly GCA_963711875.1). GTDB lineage: Bacteria > Acidobacteriota > Terriglobia > Acidiferrales > UBA7541 > Palsa-295. The sequence goes on along the minus strand of CAVQFW010000006.1, from coordinate 70,667 downwards.
ATTTGTTGCCTTTGTATTCGATGCGGCGGATGATCGGCCGCTCGGTGACGTAGTAGACGAGAATTTTGGCGCCCGGATCGGTGGGACTGTCTTCCACCTCGAGGCGAATATCTTCGAAGAATTGAGTGTTCCAGAGAGCCTGAAAATCGCGATGGACGGCTTCTTCGGTGTACGGGTCACCGGGGCGAGAAAAAATTCGGGCGAGTAGCGTGTCGCGCTGAATGCGGCGATTTCCGACGAAATCAATCCGTTGGATGGTGTATTGAGGGGCTTGAGGCGCCTGCGAACGCTGAGCGCAGACGGGATGCGCGAACAGGAGGCAATACAGATACACAACGACGGGAAGTTGGATTCGGCGCAGAAAAATTTTCCTGCCTGCGGCCAAGGTTCTGGTCAAGGCCGCACTTCCCCGCCCAAGATATTTGGCTCCCCCGCTGGACCGCTCCCGTCCAGCTTGCGCGTGTAGGATTCCTAGTGGGCCACCGGGGTTGCTTCCACGACAGGCCGGAAGGAGAGACCGTCAGTCGAGAGAAAAATCTCAAGAGTAGCCGGCCGCTGCAGTCCGCCCTGAATGAGAGCTTCCGACAGTGGGTCTTCGACGTATTTCTGCAACGCGCGCCGGAGCGGCCGCGCGCCATAATTTCGATCGCTGCAAGTTTTTTCGAGAATCCACTGGCGCGCTTCCGGTGTGAGTGCAATCTGCACCTGGCGATGCACCAGCGTCTCGTTAATCTGACCGACCAGCAAATCGATGATCCGTAGCAGATCGTCATCCGTGAGGGAGTTGAACAGGATCACTTCGTCCAACCGATTCAAAAACTCAGGATTGAAAACTCGCTTCACCTCGGCCATGACCATATCGTCCTGGCCCTTGGCTGCAGCAAATTCATCCGGGGACTGAAATCCGAGTCCGGACTGTTTCTGCAACTGCCGCGCCCCGATGTTCGAGGTCATGATAATGATTGTATTGCGGAAGTCCACAGTATTTCCGAGCCCGTCGGTCAGTTGCCCGTCTTCGAAAACCTGCAACAAAATGTTGTAAACGTCCGGGTGTGCCTTCTCGATTTCATCGAGGAGCATCACGGAGTAAGGAGTGCGGCGCACGCGTTCGGTGAGCTGGCCGCCCTCTTCATATCCCACATATCCCGGAGGCGCGCCGATCAGCTTCGACACGGAATGCTTTTCCATGTATTCGGACATGTCGAAGCGGATGAGAGATTTCTCGCTTCCGAAGAGGAATTCGGCGAGGCGGCGAGCGACCTCCGTCTTGCCGACGCCCGTAGGACCGAGGAACAGGAAGCAGCCGACCGGACGGCCGGGAGCTTTCAGTCCCGCGCGGCTACGGCGAATCGCGCGCGCGAGTGCGGTGATGGATTTATCCTGGCTGATGACCCGGCGGTGCAGTTCTTCTTCGATCCGCAGCAGCTTCTGCTGCTCGTCTTCCTTGATGGCGGACACTTGAATGCCGGTCCAGCGCGCGACGACGTCTTCGATATCTTCGCGGGTGACGATGCCGGTGGAGGAATCGTCGATTTTCAGCTTTTCACGCAACATCCGCAGATGTTCTTTTTCTTTGCGCTCTTCTTCGGAATAGAAACGCGCCTTCTCGAATTCGTGGTTGGCGATGGCGGTTTCCATGCGGTGCGTGATGAATTTCACGCGCTTCTGCACTTCGGAAACTTCATCGGGAAGCATGGCCTGGCGCAACTTCACGCGCGAGCCGGCTTCGTCGAGAAGATCGATGGCCTTGTCCGGCAGAAAACGGTCGGGGATGTAGCGATTCGAGAGATAAACGGCGTAGCGAATCGCGTCCTCGGTGTAGCTGACGGCGTGGAATTTTTCGTAGCGGTCGCGGACGCCCTGAAGAACGCGGATAGCTTCGTCTTCTCCGGGGGCGGAAACTTTCACGGCCTGGAAGCGGCGCTCGAGCGAGCGGTCTTTCTCAACTGATTTCCGATACTCACCGGGAGTGGTGGCGCCGATGCACTGAATCTCGCCGCGGCTGAGCGCCGGCTTCAAAATGTTGGCAGCGTCGAGCGAACCTTCGGCAGAGCCGGCGCCGACGAGAGTGTGCAGCTCGTCGATGAAGACGATGGCGTTCTGGCTCTCCATCAATTCCTTCATGATGGTTTTGAGGCGCTCTTCGAATTGCCCGCGATATTTGGTGCCGGCAACGATCAAGGAAAGATCGAGCGAGAGGATGCGCTTATCGGCGAGGAACGGCGGCACGTCACCATCGGCAATGCGCTGCGCGAGACCTTCGACGATGGCCGTCTTGCCGACGCCCGGCTCACCAATCAGCACGGGATTATTCTTGGTGCGGCGGCAGAGGATCTGGATGGCGCGCTCGAGCTCGCGATCGCGTCCGACGAGGGGATCGAGCTGGCCCTCCATCGCCGCTTGGGTCAAATCGCGGCTGAATTCTGCGAGCAACGACGCTTCTTTTGGCCGGTTCACGGGCACCTTCTCTCCCGTGCTGCGCGCCAATTCCTCGCGCACGGTCGAAAGCCTCAATCCACGCTCGAGCAAAATTTCGGCGCCAAAGGATTTCTCCTCGCGCAAAACGCCCAGCAGCAGATGCTCGGTACCAACGTGCTTGTGCCCCAGTCGCTCGGCCTCTTCGGCGGCGAACGTGAGGATTCGCTTGCACTCCTGGCTCAGCGGAACTTCGACGGAAGTGGAGATGCGCTCGCGAACGGTGATGCGCGATTCGATTTCCTTGCGAATGGATTCGATCGAGCCGTGCGTGCGAAGGAATCGATTCGCCAGCGCCTTATCCTCGCGTAACAGGCCGAGGAGAAGGTGCTCCGTCTCGATGAAGGGACTGCCGTACTGGCTCGCTTCGTAGCGAGCGAAAAAGATGACGCGCCGGGCCTTCTCTGTATAGCGTTCAAACACGGTTCACCTGAGGTCTCCTGGGATCTGCGCCTCAAAGCCCGCCGGCTGCGGGATGACATTCGCAGCTCCTGCGAGCACGTCTCCGCCCGGCGCAAGCTTGCCGTGATCCAGAACCAGAATGCGGTCTGTGCGCCGCGCTAAAGATAGGTTGTGCGTTGCTAGAATGGAAGTCAAATGGTGAGAGCGGTGGAGACGCTTCATGAGTTCGAAGACGCTCTCCGCGCTCCGCTCGTCCAGATCGCCTGTAGGTTCATCCGCCAGCAAGAGCGCCGGCCGGTTTGCCAAAGCCCGCGCGATTGCGACTCGCTGCTGTTCGCCACCCGATAATTCTCCCGCACGCTGCGCGGCCCGATCGGCTAACCCCACTTCGCCCAGCCAATCGTGCGCCGCCCGGAGCGACTGCGCCATGGGTTCGTCCCGAATCAGCATGGGCATCGCCACGTTTTCCGCCGCAGTGAAATCCGGCAGAAGGTGATGCCGCTGCCACACGAAACCAACATCCCGGCTGCGATACTCTGCCAGCTCGGCTTCGCGCAAGGATTCAAGCGAACTTCCGCCGAAGTATACTGCACCGTTCGTTGGAGTGTCCAGCGCAGCGAGGATGTGCAGCAAAGTGCTTTTGCCGGCGCCGGAAGGACCGACGATCGAAACCATCTCGCCGCGTTCAATGGAAAAGCTGACGTTATCGAGAGGGGCGATTTCCTGCGAACCGGAGCGGAATACTTTGCGTAGGCCTTCGACGCGCACAAGCTCGCCAGAGCCTGTGGCGGCCCGGGAATGAGTGTCGTCAATGACGTCGACGCCCAAGGTAGATTGCCTCTGCACTGCTACATCTATGTCACGTTAGATGCCGAACTCGGCCATCCGTATGTCCTTCTTTTGCTTGCGAATAGTCTTTTCCGAGATGGCGCAATTCTAAAGACTTTCACATTTGAGCCGTACCGTTACCGCTAGACTTCCCCGGCCATGGCGGCGGCCCCGGCTGCCCAAAACGGCTTTCTACGCCCTATCTTCGCCGTATCCACATTCTAACACGGTCGCCGCCAAACCTTTGCATCGGCGGGGGTAATTTCAATCGCACACGTCAACTCACTGGAAGTCGCGTAAACCCACGGGAAGACTTCGGAGCGATTTGTGGCTGGCAACGGGCTACTCAAAGCGCAAAATCTCGACCGGCAGAATCCTGGCCGCCGATCGGGCCGGCAGGACGGTGGCGGCGACGCTGATGGCCAGCGCGGCCGCGGCGATCCAGAGGGCGTCGAATCCGTTGGCTCGGAATGGGACGTAAGGGATGGCGTACACTTCCGGATTCAGCGGAATCAGCTGCCAGCGGTCGGCAACCCAGGCGAGCGAGTAGCCAAGGATGAGTCCGACGAGGGTTCCGAGGAAGCTCACCGCCAATCCCTGGAGAATGAAAATTTTTCGGACTTGGCGGCGCCGGGCGCCCATGGCCATCAGCACGGCAATATCGCCGGCGCGGTCGGTGACGGTCATCGTGAGGACGACGAGAATATTCAGGCCGGCGACGAACGTGATCAATCCTATGAAAAGCGCGGTGACGAGCTTTTCCAGGCTGAGGGCGCGGAAGAGCGCGCGATTTTCGTCCATCCACGTGCTGACTGTGAAACCGACACCGGCACGCTTCAGAAGGTCGGCGGCGACGGCGTTGGTGTCGTCGAGATTCTGGACGCGCACTTCGAGCAGGCTCACTACGTCGCCAATTCCCGCGAGGCTCTGGCCGGAGGCGAGGGTCACGAAGGTCCAATTCGCGTCGTAATCGTAGAATCCGGAATCGAAAATTCCAGCAACGCGAAATCGCCGTGAACGCGGCAGCATTCCAAAGGGAGTGAGATTGCCCTGCGGGCTTGTGAGCGTGACGTAATCGCCGGCGGATATTTTCAAATCTTCGGCGAGGATCCGGCCGACCAGGAGAGCGGGGATTCGATCGGCGTCAGCTCCAAAATCGGCGGAACCGGACGCGATGTGCTTTAGCGCTTCGCTCGCGTTGCGTTCGAGCTCCGGATCGACACCTTTCAGCACCACTCCGCGCGCGTGATTTCCCGAGGAGAGAAGCACGGTGTCGTAAATCGCAGGCTCGATGCTACGAACGCCGGGAGTGTTCGCGAGCTGCGCCATCAAGGCGCGATAGTTTCGAATTCCTTCGGGGCTGATGGGCTTGAGATTCACGTGGGCCGTGACGGTGAGCAAGCGGTCGCGAATGGCTTGGCGGAAGCCGGTGTTCATCGCGAGAGCGATCACGAGGGTCGTGACGCCCGCTGCGACGCCGATCACGGCTAGCAGTGTGACGAGCCGAAGCACTGCGGGCCGGTTGGGCGACCGCAGGTAGCGCAACGCGACGAGCCATTCGAACTTCATTGAGGACTTTTTTCGGACGGGGCGCCCAGGGCTGCGCCGGTTTCAGGGGGCGCATCCGGATCCGGGTTGGCTGATTCCGAGCGCAACAGCGGAAACAAGACCACTTCGCGGATGGTGCGCGAATTGGTGAGGAGCATCACGAGGCGATCGATGCCGACTCCTTCGCCGGCCGTGGGCGGCAACCCGTGGCTGAGCGCGCGAATGTAATCGGTATCCACTTCTTTCGGCGCTTCGTGGCCGCCCTTTTCCACTTGCGCGCGGAAGCGGGCTTCCTGATCGAAGGGATCGTTTAGCTCGGAGAAACCGTTGGCGAGCTCCATGGCGGCGATGAAAAGTTCGAAGCGCTCGGCGATGGAAGGATCGTCGGGGCGAGGTTTCGAAAGCGGTGAAATCGCGGTCGGAAAGTCGTATATAAAGGTTGGCTGAATCAGGTGCGCCTCGGCCACCGCTTCGAAGAGTTCCCCGATGAGTTCGCCGTCGGAGAGTTTCTCGATATTCGCGATCATGTCCACGCTGTGCGAGCGCGCGTAGGAATTGAAACGGCCGGCTACGGCGCGCGGCCCTCCCGCTGTGCCCAATTCCGCGACAAGCCCGGGCATCTCCGCTGGAGCGACCCAGTATTTCGCAATCGCTTCGCGCATGGTCAGCCGTTCGAAGCGGCCGAAATCGATTTCGATCTCGCCATAAGGAATTTTCGTCGAGCCGCACACCTTCGCGGCGATTCCGCGAAACAATTCCTCGGTCATGTCCATCGCGTCGAGGAAATTGCTGTAGGCCTGATAGAACTCGAGCATCGTGAATTCGGGCATGTGAATCGCGTCCACGCCCTCATTGCGGAAATTGCGATTGATCTCATACACGCGATCGAGCCCGCCTACGACGAGCCGCTTGAGATATAGCTCGGGCGCAATCCGCAGGAACAAATCCATGTCGAACGTGTTGTGATGCGTGACGAAAGGCCGGGCCGTGGCTCCGCCGAGAATGGGGTGCATCATGGGCGTTTCCACTTCCACGTACCCGCGGTCGTTGAAGAAATTCCGGATCTCGCGGATGATTTGCGCTCGGGTGATGAAAATTTGGCGGGCGCGGTCGTTCACGATCAGGTCGAGGTAGCGCCGCCGGTAGCGCTGCTCGATGTCGGCGAGTCCGTGCCATTTCTCGGGGAGAGGGAGGAGGGCCTTGCTGAGCAACTCAAGTTTCGTCACCCAGAGGGTGAGCTCGTTCGTCTTCGTACGGAATAGATGGCCGCTCAGACCGACGATGTCGCCCAGGTCGAGCAGCTGAAAGAGCTTGAACTGCTCGGCGCCCACTACGTCGAGCTTCACGTAAAATTGCAGGCGCGCGCCATCACTCGTGATGTGTCCGAAGGCAGCTTTTCCGTGGGGTCGCAGCGCGACGATGCGGCCAGCGACGCGGACTTCAATCTGTTCCGCCTTGAGTTCGTCGGCAGTGCGCTCGCCGAATTTCCCGGCCACCTGGCTCGCGGTATGCGTCCAGTCGAATTTGTGCGGATAGGAAGCGTGTCCCAGCGCTTCGATTTCGACGAGCTTCTTGCGGCGCTGTTGAAACTGGTCGAGCGGCTCGAATTCCAACGAGGAAGTCCTTTCTGATGAGTCGCTGGGCAGTATAGCGGCCCGATTCGAGAAGCGTCAAGAAAACGCGGCAGTATAAGGGTAAATTGAAGGCTATAATCGCGGTCCGATATGCCCCTGGCTCCCGGCACAAAATTAGGTCCGTATGAGATTGTGGCACCGCTGGGAAGTGGCGGGATGGGCGAAGTGTTTCGCGCGCGCGATACGCGGCTTGGCCGCGATATTGCACTCAAGATTCTCCCCGAATCTTTTGCCCGCGAAAGCGACCGGCTGATTCGTTTCGAGCAAGAGGCTCGAGCGGTGGCTGCGCTCAATCACCCCAATATTCTCGCGGTCTTCGACATTGGCCAGCAGAACGGCTCGCCGTTTCTCGTTTCCGAGTTACTCGAAGGCGAAACGCTGCGGTCCGTGCTCGATCGCGGCGCACTGCCGCAGCGGAAGGCACTCGATTACGGCGTGCAGATCGCGCAAGGGCTCGCCGCAGCGCACGAAAAAGGAATCGTCCACCGGGATTTGAAACCGGAAAACGTATTCGTCACGCGAGACGGACGAATCAAGATTCTCGATTTCGGGCTCGCCAAGCTCGCCCAGAAACCCGGCGCTGAGGGCAACGCCCCGAACGAAATCACGCTGACCAGTTCGCACACCGCCGCAGGTGTGGTGATGGGAACTGCCAGTTACATGGCGCCCGAACAGGTGCGCGGCGAAGCCGTCGACCCGCGCACCGATATTTTTGCGTTCGGCGCCGTGCTCTACGAAATGCTATCGGGCAAACGCGCGTTTCGCCGCGATACCACTCCCGAGACCATGACGGCGGTGCTGAAAGAAGACCCGCCGGATCTCGTGGATGCGGGATTCGCCGTTTCTCCCGCGCTCGACCGCATCGTCCGCCGGTGCCTGGAAAAAAATCCGGAGCAGCGCTTCCACTCGGCGAAGGATCTTTCCTTCGCTCTTGCGTCTCTTTCGGGAACCGATTCCAGCGCCGCCGCACAAGCAGTGGGTTCCGCGCCGCGAGCCGGTTCGAGTGTCGTTTGGAAATCCGTCGCGATTGCACTTGCCATCGTCGCCGCCGTCGCCGGCGCCGCATGGTTCCTCTCCACTCGATCCGTCCCCAAAGCTCGTATGCAATTCGCGATTCCCGTCACCGCCGAAGTGAGCCACATGGCCCTTTCCCGCGATGGCTCCTGGCTCGCGTTCGTTTCTCCCGACGAAGGCACCGGCCTGCCCGTTCTCTACGTCCAGCGGATTGGCTCTCCCACTGCCACGCGCCTTGCAGGAACCGAGGGAGCCACATATCCGTTCTGGTCGCCCGACGGCGCGAATGTCGCATTTTTCGCCAGTGGAAAACTTCAGCGCGTGAGCGTCTCGGGAGGTCCTCCGCAGAAGTTGGTGGATGTATTGGCGGCGCGAGGCGGAAGCTGGGGGACCCGCAACGTGATTATCTATGCTCCCGATGCTGGAAGTTCGATCTGGCGCGTGAATCCCGATGGCACCGGCGTCGCCGTCGTAACGGATGTGAGCGCCACAGGAGTTCACGGCGAAACCCATCGCTGGCCTTTCTTTCTCCCCGATGGCAATCACTTCTTGTATTGGGAGGGCACCTTCGGAAATGAAAAGGACGATCGCATCAGCGGCGTCTACCTCAGCTCACTCGATGGGAAGGAGAGAAAGTTCGTGGTGCTTTGCCACTCCAATGCAGGCGTGGCCCTCGGTCGGCTGTTCTACCTTAATGATGAACACCAGCTCATCTCCCTCCCGTTCGATGCTTCTAAAGGCACTGTGTCGGGAAGCTTGTCTTCGGTGGCAACGCTGGTCGGTTTCCAGCCCTCCACATACTGGGCGGACTTCACCGTGGCGGAAGCAGGAACGCTGGTTTACAACGTGAAGTCCGGCAGCTCGTTGTCCGAGTTGGTCTGGGTAGATCGTTCGGGTAAGAGGCTCGGCACAATCGGCCAGGCGGGGGTGATGTGCAACCCCAGCATCTCTCCCGACGGGAACCGGATTTGCGCCGATGTCACGGACCAGAAAGCCAATAACGTCGACCTCTGGCTCTTCAATACGAAGGATGGCGGCAACACGCGTTTTACTTTCGCTCCCGAAGAAGAGGTGGCCGGGGTGTGGTCACGGGATGGCAAAACGATCGCTTTCCGCTCCAACCTCGGTGCCGGCGCGGGTGTGCTCATAAAGCCGGCGAACGGCCTGGGCGACTCCAAAATCCTGGCGCGCTGTGACGGGACGGAGGACATCATCCCGAATTCCTGGTCTCCCGACGATCGGAAGATTCTTAGCACCCGCTTCACCCCGTCCGGATACGTCCTTGAGCTCGTTTCGCTTGACGGCGGCACCCCCGCTCGTTTTCACCCCGGCAGCAACAACGAAGCCACCGGCATGATCTCCCCGGACGGAAAGTGGGTCGCTTATGCTTCCGTCGTGTCGGGTAACTGGGAGATTTTCGTCTCCACATTTCCCGGAGGCGAAGGCAAATGGCAGGTGTCTCGCGGCGGCGGCACCCAACCGCGCTGGCGCGGCGACAGCAAGGAAATTTTTTACGAGAGCCCCGCCGGTATGCTCGCCGGCGTTCCGGTCAGCACCGAATCGGGTTTTTCCACCGGCACGCCTGTTACCCTGTTCCAGGTCCACGGGCGCTTCCAAATCTCCTCCACCGACATATTCGCCTACGACGTAGCGAAGGATGGCCAGCGCTTCCTGATCAATCGCTATGTAAAGCCCGATTCGGTTCCGCCGTTGATGATCGTTCTGAACGCAGGCGAAGCAGAACAATAAAGATCCAGAACCGGGCCGCCGGAGTGCGCTCGATCCGTAGAAATACGGATCGACGTGGTATTTTTGTTAGTTCACTGGCCGCTTTCCTCCTTTTTTGCACAGACACGTGTGCCAAAACCGCTCTGCGGCAAACCGGTGCTATAATGCAGTGCCTTTCGGAGACATGGTGTTGCTCAAGCGAAGGCGGGGCCCCTCCCCCGTTCGGCGTAGCGCTTCCGATGATTGGCGAGCTGCGTTGCCGCGGGAGAAAGATCAGGTATTCGAGAAGGTAGTTCGCGTATGGGAATGCGCCTACGCGATGATGAGCGTGTCGCTCGATGAGGCACTCGCGCGGCGCGCCCGCGGCGAACTTGTTTGTGCTCAGCAGCAGGTGGCGATTACCTCCGAGCTGCTGCTCCGGCTGATCGGAATGCTTACAATCGGGTGCGCGGTAATGACGGAGCGGGGCAAACACGTCAGCAATCTCCCGATTGTGAAGCCGTTGAATACGGGGTTCTTCCGCGGGGATACTGCGCAGAGCGCCGCTTCCTGGAACAGTCTTCTCCACAACGTACTCCTCGGGGATCGCTCGCGGTTCTTTCACAAGCTACGCATTCTCTCGACCACGGTGGAGCATCTTGGAACCGAATTCGAGCACGCCGCCGCGGATCTCGCCGATGGAACGTGCGTCGAACCGGCCGCTTGCTGGAAACAGCTCGACTCGCTGCACTACGACTTGAGCACCTGCCTGCGCGAATCGGAAGTGATCCTGAAATCCTTTCTGCACTCCCTGCCTGCGGACCAGCTGGGCGAATTCGAGGTAGCGATTAATACTGCCCCCGCAGTTCCGAAGGTACGAACGGCCCCGCGCGCCGCTCGCGTTTCCGCCAAGGTGTCTTGAGAGCAGTCTTTCCTCGTGCTGATCGCAGTTCCTTCGGAAGTCGTCTGCGGCGAATGGCCGCCAGGCGCTCCAATAAATGGTAGAAAAAGATTAGATTTGGGAACCCAACTGGACGTTGGGCACGATTCCGACGAGAATAGTGACGTCATACTAGCAGTCCTCCGCATCGAACAGGGACTTTCGCCTTTTCCGTATCGGCGAAGGCAGGATGGCGAATCAACTAATTGCGTGAAAAGAACCACAAGTACAACTTCCGGACCGGGCGGCGCATCGCAGCTATGGATGCGTCCCAACGGGTAGCGTGGCCCGCGTGAGACGAACCGAAACGCCAGGAGAGATGCCGGAAGCGGAAGCGATCCGGCTCGCTCAGGCGGGAAATGCGGCGGCGTTTGAACGTCTGTATCGTTTACATAACCGCCGGGTCTATTCATTGTGTCTGCGGATGGTTGGGAATACGGCGGAAGCGGAGGATTTAACGCAGGAAGCGTTCCTCCAGCTTTTCCGGAAGATCGCAACCTTTCGCGGAGAATCGGCGTTCTCCACCTGGCTGCACCGGCTGGCGGTGAACGTCGTGCTCATGCGGCTGAGGAAAAAGTCAGCCACGGAGACGTCACTCGATGAAATGACCGAGCCGGACGAGGAATCGGGAGGCCCGCGGCGGGATTTTGGAACGCCGGATTTGAGGCTGAGCGGTTCGATTGACCGCGTCAACCTGCAGCGTGCTGTGGAGCAGCTGCCGCCCGGTTACAAAGCGGTGTTCGTGCTGCATGACGTTCAAGGCTACGAACACAACGAGATCGCCGAGATCATGGAGTGCTCGATCGGAAACTCGAAGTCGCAATTGCACAAAGCGCGGATGCGACTTCGCGAGTTGCTTCATGAATCGATGCGGGACAAAGCCCGCGAAGATCGGAAAGCTGCCGGAAACGCCGGCGGCGAGGACTAAAGGAAATGGCGACAACCACGTGCCGGAGTTTCCAAGAGCAGTTTGAACCGGGTTCGAACTCCCCGCGCGACGTATCGGTTCAGGCGCACCTCCGCGATTGTCCGGCGTGCCGCAGCTTCGTCGAAGACCTTGGCTCGATTCGTGCGGCGGCTATTGAACTCGCGGGTAGCGATCCTGAGCCGTCGGCGCAGATTTGGATTTCGCTGCGGGCGCAATTGGAGCAGGAAGGAATCATTCATGGCGCGGCTGGGAAGGGCTGGTTCGCAGATCTTTTCCGCGGACACTTGGGCGCGTTGCCTCGACCGGTGCTTGCGGGCGCCTATCTTTCGGTTCTGCTGGCGGTAGCGTTTGGGTTGAGCGGGCCGATCAATTCGCGGATCAACCGGCAGCGGTGGCTCGACGGAACGCAGTCTTCGACGACGCCGCTCAGCGCGCAGCTGAGGTCGTTTGAGAACGATTCTCTCACCTCGCGGCCCGACACGGATTCGCCCGTGACTGCTTCCCTTCATTCGAATCTCGAGATCGTTGACAACTATATTTCTTTGTGTCAAGACAGCGTGCGCGAGGAGCCGGACAACGAAATCGCGCGCGATTACCTCTATGAAGCGTACCAGCAGAAAGCGGATTTGGTGGCGCAGTTGAACGAGCGATAATCGAAAAATGAGCGCGCGGCAAACGACGAGCAGAGTGAACCAACGACCCGAGAACGCGGAGGCACCAGCCCGATGAGCACTACTCAATTTGTTTCCCTTGGATTCAACTGGAAGACGGGCCTTCTCGCGCCGGGCCTCTTGCTGGTCACTTCCTCGCCGGTGTTTGCTCACAACATTGAGAAGCACTTCAAAGTGGAGCCGCGGAGCGTAGTCACGATTCACAATCCCAACGGGAAAGTGGTGGTAAAGGCGTGGACAAAATCCGAAGTGATGGTGATCGCGACACACACGAGCGATAAGGTGGAAGTGGACGCGGAGCAGGCGGGAAATCGCGTGGATGTGACGACCCATCAACTCTCCGAAACCATTTCGCCCGAGGATTTGCGCGCCGATTATCAAATCAACGTTCCGGAAGACGCCGAGCTGCAGATTCATGATGATTCGGGCGAAGTCACCGTTGCGAACGTGATGGGCGACATGAACGTGGAAACGGTGGGCGCTGGAGTGGATCTGGAAGACGCCGCGGGCTACCTCACCGTGAAAACAGTTGGCGGGTCGTTCCAGTGCGTGCGGTGCGCGGGGCGTCTGGAAGTCTCGTCGATCAGCGGAAGTTTCAGGCTGCTGAGTTTGCGCAGCTATCATGTGCACGCGCAAACTTCGAAGGGCAACATTCTTTTTGACGGCGAGTTTCTGCCGAACGGAATTTACCGGCTGAAAAATTACAGCGGAGTGATCGAAGTGCATTTCTCGCCGGGCGATTCCTTCGACCTCAGCGCCACCTCCCTGAAGGGCAAGGTCAACAACCAGGCGAGCCTGACGCCTCCCGCCCATCCGGACCGCATCTCGAAATTCGGCAACGCAATCCTCGGAACTTTCAATGCAGGACACGCCAAGGTCGAACTCAGTTCTTTCGATGGTACAATCAACATCTTGAAGCGCGATTGATTCGACCAAATCGCGATTCGACAAGACGCACCCAACCGAATGAAACCTGACGCTCGTCCGCGCCGCCTCGTCTGCCTTACTGGATTCATGGGGAGCGGCAAATCCACCGTTGCACGTTTGCTCGCCCGGCAGATCGGCTGGCAGTACGTGGACCTCGACAAGCTGATCGCCGAAGCGGCGGGCGCGACGATTCCGGAAATTTTTGCGAAGCAGGGCGAACCGGCGTTTCGCAAGATCGAGCGCGAGGAACTGGAAAAAACGATCGGCGAAGCGATCGCGCTGGGAAAGCCGCGCATTATTTCTCTCGGCGGCGGCACGACGGCGCAGCCGGACAATGTGACGCTCTTGCGCGAGAAGGGCGCGGCGGTTGTGTGGTTGCAATGCCCCGTCGAAGAACTCCTTTCGCGCTGCGCGCATATTACGAACCGGCCGCTGTTTCGGGACGAGGCTAGTTTTCGCCAGCTTTACCAGGATCGCCTGCCTTCTTACGAGCTTGCCGACTATCGGGTCGAAACCAACATCGAGCCGTTGCGCGTGGTGGAACGGATTCTCGCGCTCGGCATTTTTCCGAAGGTGACCGCATGACGATGAATCGAACAGCTGATGGCAGTTTGAATTCATGTCGCGACTCCCTGGCGCCCGCTGTTCGCCGCGCGACGGTGCTTGCAGTTGTGTTTGCTCTTGCGGTAATCGCCGTGGCGGCTGCGAATTTCGCGTTCACGGCTGACAAAGGCAAATTCAAAATTCTCGTTAACGGGCAGCAGGCCGGCAGTGAAGAATTCGCGCTGGGACCGAGCGGCGGCAATTGGGTGGCGCACGGGAACGCCGAGATTCAAACGCCGCAAGGGGCTGCGCACGTCACGGGCACTCTCGAATTGAAAGCGGACGGCGCACCCGTACGCTACGAGTGGTCTATGCAGGGTGCGAAGAAGGCCGGCGCGACGATCGTTTTTAACGGGACGACTGCGAGCGTGGAACTGCGGATGGAAGGCGCGCGCCCGTTCACTCAGCAATTCACGTTTTCGTCGGATCGCGTCGTGGTGCTCGACAACAACCTGTACGATCAATACGGGATTCTCGCGCGGCTTTACGATTGGGACAAAAAAGGCGCGCAAACTTTTGCAGTGATCGTTCCACAGGAGATGACACCTGGCACTGTGACGGTGGAATCGCTCGGGAAGCAGGACGGACCCGGCGGCGCGAAGCTCGAGCAGCTCCGCGTAAAAACAGAAGACCTCGAAATTGATTTGTTCCTCGACGGGCCGCGGCTCGTCCGCCTCGTATCCCCCAGCGCGAACGCAGAAATCGTCCGCGAGTAACGCCCTAGCCGCGAAAGCGACAGAACCCCGTTGCGTGTGATGCTCGATCGTGCTGCTCGCGGTTTCTGCTCGTTGACTTGCCTCGTAGCGCAACCTAAGATGAGCGAACTATGACGGATTCCCCTTCGCTCTTAGGGCAAACCGTCTCCCACTACCGAATCCTGGAAAAGCTTGGCGGAGGCGGGATGGGAGTGGTGTACAAGGCGGAAGACACGCGCCTTCATCGCTCCGTTGCGTTGAAATTCCTTCCCGAAGTCGTCGCGACAGACCCGCAAGCACTGACCCGTTTCCAGCGCGAAGCGCAAGCCGCCTCTGCACTAAATCATCCCGGTATCTGCACAATTTACGATGTGGGAGAAGGCGATAGCAGCCCGTTTATCGCGATGGAGCTTGTGGACGGAGAGACGCTGCAGCGCCGCATCGCCGGAAAGCCACTGCCAATCGAGCAGGTGCTGGAGCTGGGGATCGAGATCGCAGACGCCCTGGAGGCGGCGCACGCCAAGGGAATCATCCACCGCGATATCAAGCCGGCCAACATCATCGTGACCGAGCGCGGACACGCCAAGATTCTGGATTTTGGGCTGGCTAAACTGACGCCGTACGCCGGTGCGTTAAACCTTTCCGCAATGCCTACGGAAGGAGAACTCGAGCAGCTCACCCAGCTTGGCACAGCGATTGGCACGATCGCGTACATGTCTCCGGAACAGGTGCGAGGAGAAGATCTCGATGCGCGCACGGATGTGTTTTCGTTTGGTGCGGTGCTATACGAGATGGCAACGGGCACGAGGCCGTTCCGAGGAGACACGGGGGGAGTAATCGCGCACGCCATTTTAGTACGAGCGCCTGTGCCGCCCGTGCGACTGAACCCCGACGTACCCGCCGAGCTGGAACAGATTATTACGAAGGCGCTCGAGAAAGACCGCGGTGAACGTTATCAATCGATGCGGGAAGTGATGGTGGACCTGAGGAGGGTGAAGCGAAAGCACGATTCGGCGGTTTCGACCACGGCCACTGCAACAGCGGAAAAGAGCCGAACGAAATGGCTGCCTTGGGCGCTCGCCGCGGCACTCGCGGCGGGCTTTGGCGTGTGGGCTTGGCTTCGCCCGGCGGCCCAGCCGGAAAATCCTCTGGCGGGAGCGCAGTTCACCCGCCTCACCGACTTCGCGGGGAGGAATATGTGTCCGGCAATATCTCCGGATGGAAAGTTCGTAGCGTTCATCTCGGACCATGATGGGGCTTTCGACGTGTGGCTCTCGCAGACCAGTAATGGGAATCTGCAAAACCTCACAAAAGGAAAGGTGGCGGATTTGCGCGGGCCGCTCCGCAACATCGGGTTCGCGGAGGACGGCTCCGAGATCTGGCTGGCCGGTACGCAAAAACAGCGGATGCGACTGCTGCCACTGATGGGAGGAGCGCCACGAAATTTTCTGGGAGAGAACGCGGCGGAAATCGCGTGGTCGCCGGACAGTAAGCGGCTGGTTTATCACATCTGGGAGCCCGGCGATGCAATGTTTGTCGCCGACGGAAACGGCGCCGATGTACGACCCTTGCTGGCAGCGGGACCGCCGGATGACCACCGGCATTTTCAGGTGTGGTCACAGGACGGCCGCTCGATCTTTTTCGTCGGCGGCCGGCCGGCCACACACGAAATGGATCTGTGGAGTATCTCCTCTGCGGGCGGCGAGCCGAAGCGGCTGACCCAATTGAACAGCGACATCGCATACCCGGCACCCATCGACGCGCGCACCGTTCTTTACGTCGCGCACGACAAGAATGGCGGGGGACCGTGGCTTTGGGCACTGGACCTCGAAACCAAAGTGTCGCAGCGCGTGAGCGTGGGCCTGGAGCACTACACGGCTGTTGCGGCGACGACGGACGGCCATCGGCTGGTGGCGAGTATGGAGAACTCGGTGGTAAGCCTTTGGAGCCTACCGATTCTCGACCACCCGGCCACCGAGCAGGATGTTCAGGCCTTCCCGCTGCCCAACAATCGTTCACTGGCGCCGCGCTTCGGCGGCAAAACTCTTTTCTATTTGTCCTCGAGGGATGGAGCCGATGGGTTGTGGAGCTATCGGGACGGTCAGAATGTAGAAATCTGGAAAGGCTCGGAAGGCGCGCTGCAATCTCCGCCGGCAATTTCTCCCGACGGGAGTACGGTAGCCATCGCACTGACGCGGAACGATAAACGCATCTGGCACGTGCTGGCGGCGGACGGGACGCAGCTCCGTGCCTTGAGCGGTCTGGTGGATTCGCGGGGCAGCGCTTGCTGGTCGCCAGACGGCAAGTGGATCGCGAGTGGTGGGAATGATTCCGAGGGAGCGGGACTATTCAAGATACCGATTGACGGCAGCGCGCCCGTACGGCTTCGTTCGGGGCCGGCGCTTGACCCGGTGTGCTCGCCGGCCGGAAACCTGATCGTGTACGGCGGCGCGAATGTTTTCACCAACGTACCGCTTGCGGCGGTGCGCACGGATGGAACGCCCGTGGAGCTTCCCGCGATTACTCTTCGCCGTGATGGGGAGCGGACGCGGTTCTTGCCGGATGGGAGCGGGTTGGTCTATATGCAAAATGCGACGCCGGAGCAGGATTTTTGGTTGCTGGATCTGGCGACGATGAAATCGCGACCGCTCTCGCACCTGAACAACTCTGCGGCGATGCGGACGTTTGACATTACGCCCGATGGAAAGCGAATCGTGTTTGACCGGGCGAAGGAGACCTCGAATATCGTGCTCATTGACCTGGAACGAAAGACGAAATGAGCGCGAGCAAGGCGATTCGCGGGCGGCTCCCGCGAGCAAATGGCGAGGGAGTCGAAATCCGCCGGGTCTGTCACGGCGATTCGTGTTCGTTGGTGTTTACTTTTGAAACTTGCGCTGGATCGCGAGCGTTCCAGTCAGATGCTTAGTCTCGGACGCAACGGACTGCACCGTTATCTACGTAGCTGTGTTCGCCCGGAGGACACTGTGCGTGTTCGTCGCGGCGAGCGTCGTCGCGTCCGCGATCTCGATCCTTGTCGCGATCTCGGTCCTCGCTCGTCGGAGCTGGCGTAGCATTCGCTCCGGGGGCTCCCTGGGGACCGGCCGGTCCTGGCGCTGCGGGCGCCGCGCTGCAACCACCAACCAGTAGGACTGCCAAAAGGACGCTCGTAAGTAACGATGACTTCATTAGATTCTCCTTAATAAATTCGCTCGACGCAGGCAGAACGCTGCTGGAGCAGAAGATTGAATGCAGTAACGATCGTAGTCGCGCCGTGACGGGAGCGCTGTTCTAATTCGCACAGTATTCGAGTTATTTCGAAGGGGCGCGGGGAAAGGTCGAACGGGCGACCGGGATTTTGATGGGGCCGCGGTGCAGTGGGTTTCGCCGACGCGTCGCCGATGCGTCGCTACGTTGGAAAGATTTCGCGAAGCGTTTTTTTTCTCGTCAGCGCCGCACTACTCGAGCAAGTCGGGCTCTTCCCGGGTGATCCGGGCAAGAAGCGGCTGAAACTGGAACCAACCTGCCATGTGGCTTCCTACCTGTTCTCTTGTGGCGAGGGCTGTCGCGTGATCGATCTTTGTCGGTTCGCCGACTGCTTCGGCGAGTAGTTGGGCCTGGCAACTGCGGTCCATCGTGATGAACCACCAGGCAGCTTCTTCGACGCACTGACCAACCGTGAGCAATCCGTGGTTTCGCAAAATGGCGGCTTTGCGCTGGCCGAGTGCTTGCGCGATACGTTCGCCTTCCGACGTTTCATAGACCACACCTGTGAAATCAGCGAAGACGGCGTGGTCTTCGTAGAACGCGCAGGAATCCTGGGTGATGGGATCGAGCAGGCGTCCGAGCGTCGCCCAGGATTTTCCGTACATTGAATGCGCGTGGGCGGCGGCAATCACATCGGGACGCGCGACATGGACCCGAGAGTGGATCGCGAAGGCCGCGCCATTCACCGGATACTTCCCCTCCACCACTTCGCCACGATGATTCACGAGAATCAGGTCCGAGGCGCGAATCTGTCCGAAGTGCATTCCGAAGGGATTGACCCAGAAATGATCGGGGCGTTCGGGATCGCGGGCAGTGATGTGTCCGGCTACGCCTTCGTCGAATCCGAAGCGCGAAAAAAGGCGGAAGGAAGCGGCGAGCATTTGCTTGCGATGCCGGCGCTCTTCAGCGGCAGTGGAGAAAACCGGCGGGCGGGGAATGTTCAATACATTGGCGGGCGCTTGCGACATTTGAGCCTCCCGGGAAGCAGACTACAGTGCGAGGGACATTGTAATCTTTCGAGGGTTTGGCGGGGAGAAAAGAAGAAGCGCGGAGGCAGCCGTGCACAAAAGAACGAGAGCGCGAGAGTGCCAGGCACTGAACGATTCGGCGCGTAGTTACGTTTGCACAGGCTGAAGCCTGTGCTACTTGACGGCGCGAGCGCTTCGGCGCAAATGTCCCCGTTGGGGCAAATACAATTGATTAGAGTTGGGCGCGATGGACTGAGTGCGATTGTTCCATCGGGCGCGGTTTCTCGATCGGGACTGTAACGGTGAGTTCCGAGCCTTTGCGAAGAACGGACATGTTGACGGACGGCTTTTCGCTCTTCTCGCGGAGCTGGGCGCGGAGTTCGGCGAGCGTTCGGACTTGCTTGCCTTCCACTTTGACGATCACGTCGCCGGCTTTCAGGCCCGCTTTTTCGGCGGGGGTGCCGGAGCGAACTTCGCGGACGAGGATGCCCGCGCCGTCGGGAGCGCCGAAATAGGAACCGAGCTGGCTGGTGAGATCTTCGGCATTGATACCGAGGATGGGAGTGCGCGAATCCATGACGTCAGGCATATCAGGGATCTCCACATTAAAATTCGGCATCGAGAAAGAGTACGCTTCGCCGAAGTCGCGCATCTTTCCCTTCATTTTCTTTACGAAGTACGCGGAGCGATCGCCGAGCTCGACGGAAATACTTTGCGTTGAGCCGCCGCGTGAAATCGCGAGCGTGATGGTGCGCCCGGGAGGCGTCTCGCGAACGAGACGCCGAAATTGCACGGAGCCTTCGACGGGCTGGCCGTCGTACTGGGTTATGACGTCTTTTTCCTTTATGCCGGCTTTCGCGGCGGGGCTGTCGGGCTCGACATCATCTACGATGACGCCGCGGACGGATGGGAGTTTCAGATCTTTGGCTTTTTCGGCGGTGACTTCACCAATTTCGACGCCGAGCCAGCCGCCTTCGTCGGAGGAGGAAACGACGACTTCGGGCGAGACGGCGATGACGCGATCGGTTTCGTCCTGGACTTTTTCTTGAAGGTCCTGAGTTCTCTCCTGGACTTTCTGCTGAATTTGCTGAGCAAGCTCTTCGGCGCGAGCGCCCAATTCTTCCGCGCGAGCGGCTAGTTCATCCTGTTTGGCCTGGAGGTCGGCGGAGAGGGCGCTCAATTTGCTCAGCTCGGGCGAACTCATCTCCACCTCCTTGGCTGCACGCTCGATTTCCGGAATCCGGGCTTCGATCTCTTTCTCGATAATACGGGCCTGAGCCTCGATTTGTTCCACGCAGCGGTCGAGATCCTGGCACTTTTTATCGGACGTTGTTTGGGCGGAGCCGGATTCGGAGCCAGATTCGGAGCTCGATGCTGAGTTCGATGCGGACTGCGCGAGCCTGGAAATTCCCTGTTGGGGCTGAGGTTTGGATTGGGGTTGAAATTCGTTGGCTGTCGAGATCGCGATGGCGCGGGGCTGTGCGGCCTGGGTGGCTCCCAGGATCAGCAGCAGGATGCCCGCGCCCGCGAGGCCTGGGTAAGCGAACTGCCTCATGGGTTTCATCCTCCGATTTGAGAATTACGCCCCGGTGTGAATCTGAGAAACTGCGTCGAATGCCGCGCTGCAAACGGGCCCAAGCCCGCGACGAGCAACTGGGCTCGTCGTGGCGGCTACCTGCAAATTCGAATTCGGCTAGACGCCTGGGCGCTGCAGGACCAGGCGGACGCCGCCGTTGATTGTGCGGACGGATATTTCGCCGCCGCCGGTTCCGAGTTTTCCGCGGAATGCGCGGGCTGCCGCCGCACCCGTGGTCGAGGTGACCGGCAACTCGGAATAGAACTCACCGTTCATGCTGAGCACTTTTAGATTTGCCTTCGCATCGGACGGGAGGCCGAGAACTACGGAACCGTTCACGGTCTCGAGGTTCATTGGAGCGCCGTCCAGAACCTGCCGCAACTCGAGGCGAAGATTTCCATTGGTCGTCTTGGCGCTGAAGCGGCCGGCGCTATTCAGAACTTCGACGTTGCCGTTGACCGAGCGAAGATCGCCACCACCATCCACGCCGCGAACGAGCACGCTGCCGTTCACGGTGCCGATGCTGCCGAGGAGCACGCGATAGGGAACGTGCACGTGATATTCAACTGCGACTTCGACGCCCTCGCCTTTCGGGTAGCGGGTGTGAACTGAGATCTGGCCGGGTTCGCTGCAGACGTCAATCTTCACCTGCTCGAGATCCTGGCTGTCAGAGGTCGCGGTCTTTACAGCTTCGACTTCGACTTCGTCGCGATCCCAGCCGTCCACCTGCACGGAGCCATTTACATTTTCAAGGAGAAAGCTGCCGCCCGGTGGCAGCGGATAGATGTGCTCGAAAACCTGGTGATTGGTAGCGGCCGCAAAGCTGTTCGCAGCGCAGGTGATGATGCCGGCTAGCAAAAGCGCGGCGTAACCTGCGGCGCCGACAAGCCGTGGAGCCTGAGCCCAGAGCCGAGTTTCCCGCATTTTTTCTCTCACGGTACGCCCCCTCGACTGCAGTTCCGACTACTGCTCGAAAGCCATTCTTTCCGATTCGCGGCAGCACTAGTAACTACGTGCTAGATGGCCGAAATGTTGCAAACATCCGGCAGCATTCGAACGGTTCGTTCCTGGACGCCCGCTACGGCCGGTCGTCGGCTGCCATGGATTGCTCGAGCAGGCGCATCTGCATTTGCAGCCTTTGTTCGAGCTGTTCCATTTGCTGTTTGTACATCACCAGCTGTTTGTCCGTGTCGCTGAGCATCAGGCGGATATTTCCCGCCACGGTTCGCAATCGAAGCACTTCGCCGCCACCATTCAAATCGCCGGCGGCGCGAACGCGGCGCGTGCCGTTGGCCGCGTCGTCGTAGGAAATTTTCATCGGGAATGCCGGGTCGAAGATCACGCGGTGATCGTCGCCGTTCTGGATTTGAGCGTCGATGGTGATCGGAAGTTTGCGCGGGAGATAAATGACGATGTCGCCGTCGCTCGACTGAAAGTCGCAGTTCCCCGGCTTCCCGGACGAGACGAACCACGCCGTAATTCCGCCGGCGCCGGTCGAGGCTTTCACCGCGCCATCTACTTCCGTGAGATAGATGCTTCCGCCGCCCGTCTCAAGATTCGTGGGGCCAGAAACGCGGACGACGCGAATGCCGCCGCCGGCGGTTCTCGCCTTCACAAGGCCAGCCGCTTCGCCGACATCTATTTGTCCGCCGCCCGTGGACGCAACGAGTTCCCCGCCCGAATGCTCGAGCGTCACGTTGCCGCCGCCGGTATCGAGGCGCGCGAGATTCTCAACCGATGCGACACGGATATGGCCGCCGACGGTATGCAGCGTGGCGTTGCCTGCAATCGAACCGGTAGTGATGTGTCCGCCGCCGGTGGTGGCGACGAGATCGCCCGCGACATTCTTAACGGTGATGTGACCACCGTCAGTGCTCAGCCGCGCGGGACCGCCCACATTTCCGGCGAGGATATTGCCGCCCGCGGTGGAAAGGCCGATGCGCCCGTAGATGTCCTCGGATTCGATATTGCCGCCGCCGGTGGAAACTTCGAGATTGTAATTTTTGGGGACGTTTACTTCGACGGTGACCCAGAGGCGGCCGCTGCACTGGCGTCCGAAGGTTTGTCCGCGCAGGTAGACACCTTCGACGGACTGGCGGGCGTTCATCGAAAAGCTTTTCAAGAGTAGCTTGGCGTCTTTTTGCGAGGCATCGGCTTCGAGCCGAACGCGGTAGTCCACTTGATTCGTATTTTGCGTGTGAATCACGACGTTGCCGAGATCGATGACGAGGTGCAAGCGCTGGCCGGGTTTTGTAGGAACAGAACCGTTCAATTGAGAGGTAACGCGCGGGCCGGATTTGGCGGGATTGCTTGGTTCTTTCTCGCGAGCGGCACCGGCGAGCGGGAACAATAGAGGAAGAGCGCAAACCAGGCCGCTCAGCAAACTTTCCAATCGCCGCGAGCGTCGAGTCGAAGGCATCTGGATGAACGCGTCCTAGAATTTCTCGCGCGGGCCGAGATCGCGAATCGCCGCCGCGCTCTGCAGCCGGATGTAAGTGTTGGGATCTCTTTGCATGCGATCGCGAAGCACCGCGAGCATGTGGTCGTCGGAAACGACTTTGCCTTGCGCGGCCATATTGCGCAGTGCGTTGATCGCCTCGACGCGAACGCCGGGATTCCGGTCGTCCACGAGCGCATCGAGCAGTGTTTGCCGGACGAGATCCTGCGGCTCGGCGCCATTCAGGGCTTCGAGCGCCTTCAGGCGGACGGCCGCATTCGAGTCAGTGTGCACGGCATGGCAGAGCGCGTCGCGCACTTCGGGATCGCCGGTCTTCGCGCGCAGAAGATCCACAGCATCGAGCCGGACATCCGGATCGAAGCGGTCGTTATTGCGCAGGATATTCAAGAGGACGTTTTTTACGTTGTCGTTATTGACCGTGCCCTGGACGCGGAACGGCTGCTGCGCCCTCATCTGCAATTCGACTTGCGGAGGTTCGCTGCCGCCGGAAGGCATCACGCTGATGCCGGCCACCTGCGCGCTGTGCAGATCTACAGGCGTAAGTCCGCCCATCGGGCCACTGCTTGGAAATCCGGATGCAAAATTCGATGAGTTCGGGGTATCGGCCGAGGATGGCGAATTCGAGTCAACTGAGGTGGCCGGTGCGTGCTGCAGAAAACGAGGGCCCAGCACTCCCACGGAGAAACCAACGAGCACGAGCAGCGCGGCGCTCCACGCCGGGCGCGGCGCGAGTCCGCCAGCGGGAAGAAATACATTCGCAAATCGCCGGAACCAGCTGTGTTCTTCCTGGCGATCGAGCGCGTCTTCAAGACCCGAGCGGCAACTCGCGAGGAGCGCGGCATCCGGTTCGATCCGGCTCGCGGCGAAGCACTCGACCCATTCGCGTTCCCGCTCGAGCGCCTGCACACAGCGAGGGCAGTGCGCGAGGTGATCGGCGACGTCTGCTTCCTCGTCCGGCGCCAGTTCACCGGCGGCGAGAAGTACGAGGCGCGAATCGAATTCTTCGCATGCCTGGTTCGGGTTGTCGTCCGTTCGATACGGCTGCATTCTTGCAGTTCCTCTCAGATTTCGATGCTTACCGCATACAGTCCAGGCTCGCGCGCAATTTTCGCGTCGCCCGGAACAGCGAATTCTTTACCGTTTCTTCCGAGGTGCCGAGCATGTCTCCAATCGCCCTCAGTTTCAAGCCCTGATAGTGCTTCATCTCGAAAACCATTCGTTCGCGAGGCGACAGCCGTTTCAGTGCGGCTGAAATGTGCTGACCGAGTTCCTGTCCCAAGAGGCTGCGCTCCGGATTTGCCGCTGCTCTCACTTCCGGCTGGCGGTCGAAGAAATCCCGGGTGCCGCCTTCGGCTTCTTCCGGCACCGGAGCTTGATCCTCGCGGCGGCTCGTACGGCGGCGCAAGTGATCGAGCGCCACGTTGGTCACAATCCGGTAAAGCCAGGTGTAGAAACTGCATTCGAACCGGAACCGGTGCAGATTCTTGTAAACCCGCATGAAACTTTCCTGGTAAATGTCCCGGGCATCTTCGGAACGATGAACCAGATTGAGGGCCAGCCGGAGAACTTCGCGGTCATAGCGGTGCACCAACTCCTCGAATGCCAGCCGGTCTCCCGCCTGCGCATTCCGCACAAGAGCCTGCTCTTCTGCAAGCCTCGCCGCCGCTGCCTGGCGCGCATCTCCGTCGAGTGCGACGCTTATCCCCATGGTTTTAACGGCCGGTTTCGGATCGCCAGTTCGTTGACCCGTAGGAGGCCCGAACGAATCGGGCTGGCGATTACCGCTTTGGCCGGCCTCTGCCCTTTCTGCAGGTTCCGGATGAATAGACGGCTTGAGTGGCCGTTGGTGAGCACCCGTGAACGCGGATTTCCCACTATCGGACAGCTGACCCACTGAGCTGCCTCACATTTGGATGCGCTTGGCGCGCATCGCGTTGTAACTAAGCAAGTTACGATTACTGGTGAACTGTCGCTTGCCCGGTTACGGATATTCAAAGCTATACAGGCTGTGGATAATGCACGGGGTGCGCCACTTCAATAGTGGGGACTAAAATCTTCGAGCGGACAACCGGTCGTCTCGAAGGTCAGAGCTCAAGCGGCTCGCAGCGATCGCATCGGGTGACCGCGAGGGTGACCGCAAGGAGTGGCCGCCAGGCTGCGCTACCTTGCCACCTGGACGAACAAGCTAATGATATAAACGTGGAGCCTAGATTGGCGCCGAGCTTCGCTCCATATTGGGGCGCCACTCAGCCCGCATGACCATCGCGCTATCCAACCCGGTTAAATATCTTCGCGGTGTAGGACCGCAGCGCGCGGCGATTCTTGAAGCGCGCGGGATTTCGACGGTCGCGGATTTGCTTGGGTACCTGCCGTTCCGCTACGAGGATCGCATCCGGTTTACGCCGGTCGCCGAAATTATTCCGGGGCACGCGTATACGATTCTAGCGGAGGTGGCGAACGCGGGCGGCACCGTTCGTTTCGCGCGCGGGCGCGGCGGCGTGTTTCACATTGCGGTGCGCGACGCCTCCGGCACTCTCTACGCGCGGTTTTTTCACGGCGCGTATCTCGAAGGCAAGTTCAAGCAGGGGCAGCGGCTCGTGATGCACGGGAAGGTGGACGCCGATCCCTACCGTCCGGGACGGCTGGAGATGGTGAACCCGCAGATCGAATTGATCGGGAGCGGCGACAGCGCGCCGGCGGATTCCACCGAAGTGGGGCGCATCGTCCCGATTTACGAAGCGATCGGGGCGATCAGTTCGCGCATGCTCCGCCGGATTATTTATTCGGTGTTGAATGATTTCGACGGCAACGTGCCCGATCCGCTGCCCGCCGCGATTCGTGAGCGCTACAAATTTCCCACTCGCCGCGATGCGCTGCTCTACGCGCACTTCCCTCCCAAGAATGAGAGCCTCGAATTGCTCAACAGCTGCCGCAGTCCGGCGCAGATCCGGCTGATCTTCGAGGAGTTTTTTTACTACCAACTGGCGCTTGCATTGCGCCGGCAGAAGGAACACCGCCGACCGGGCATTGCGATGCGCGTGCGCGAAGATAAAATCCGCGAGGCGCTGAAGCGGATTTTGCCTTTCAAGCCGACGGCGGCGCAGAAGCGCGTGCTGGCTGAAATCGCGGCCGACCTCGAACGGCCGTTTCCGATGCACCGGCTGCTCGAAGGCGACGTGGGCAGCGGCAAAACGATTGTGGCATTCGAGGCGGCTACGATCGCAATCGAGAACGGGTATCAGGTGGCGTTGATGGCACCCACGGAAATTCTAGCGGCACAGCATTATTTGTCCGCGCGTCGCGTCTTTCATTCCTCAGGGCGCGCAACGAGTGGCGCGGCGCGAGCGACTGCGGGATATACGGTGGAATTGCTCGTGAGCGGCCAGAAACGCGCGGAAAGAAACGAGACGCTCGCACGCGTCGCGAGCGGAGAGGCACAGTTTGTGGTCGGCACCCACGCGCTGATCGAGAATCCGGTCGAGTTTAAGCGGTTGGGACTCGTAATCGTAGACGAACAGCATCGCTTCGGCGTGCTGCAACGCAAGCGGCTAATCGAGAAGGGCGCGTCTCCCCACGTCCTGGTGATGACGGCTACGCCGATTCCGCGGACGCTCGCGCTGACGTTGTACGGTGATCTCGATCTCTCGGTGATTGATGAGATGCCGCCGGGGCGGACGCCCGTCGAAACGCGCTGGAGCGAAGAAACACAGCTTCCCGGCGTGTGGGAATTTCTGCGCCGCGAAGTGAAGCGCGGGCGGCAAGGGTTCGTTCTCTACCCTGTGATCGAAGAATCGAAGCAGGAATTGAAAGCGGCGACAGCGGAATATGAGCGACTGGCGAAAAATGTGTTTCCCGGAGTGCGCGTGGGCTTGCTGCACGGAAGATTGAAAAATGAGGAGAAGGATGCGGTGATGGATGAGTTCCGCCGCGGAGTGCTGCAGATTCTGGTGGCCACAACCGTGATCGAAGTGGGTGTGGACGTGCCGAACGCGACGATCATGGTGATCGAACACGCCGACCGGTTCGGCCTGGCGCAACTCCACCAATTGCGAGGAAGAATCGGGCGCGGGTCGGAAAAATCTTACTGCATTCTGGTGGCGCCCAAAACGATTACCGGGGATGCCCGCGACCGAATCGAAGCAATGGTCGCAACGTCCAACGGGTTCGAAATCGCCGAGCGGGATTTGAAGCAGCGAGGCCCCGGCGAATTTTTCGGGACGCGGCAAAGCGGCGACGCGGCGTTTTCGGTGGCGCAGCCGCTGAGGGATCACGAGCTGCTGGAGCTCGCGCGGCGGGAGGCCTTTGAGATTGCGGAAAATTCGGAGGTCGCGAAAGAGATCGTGGCGAAAGTGGAATCGGTAAGCCCGGCGTGGCAAAAACGCTATCAGCTTGCGGCGGTCGGATAAAAACTGGCAGCCGCGGGCGATTCAATCTGGTGAGCGGAATCAATCGTGCGAGTGATCGCGGGAAAATATCGCAGCCGCGTGTTGAAAGGCCCGGGAAGGTTACGCCTGCGCCCCACGAGCGACCGGCTGCGCGAAACGCTATTCAACGTGCTCGGCGCGTCGGTGGAGGATTCACTCTTTGTCGATCTCTTCGCGGGGACGGGAGCGATCGGGATTGAAGCGATCAGCCGGGGCGCGCGCGAAGTCATATTCGTCGAGTCGCACCGGGCGGGGGCGTTGCTCGTCCGGCAGAATCTGGAATCGCTGGGAATTCGCGCCGGAGCCGAAGTGATCGGAGCGGACGCGGTGCGAGGGCTTGAAAAACTCGCGGCACGCCACCTCGCCGCCGATTTTGTCTTTCTCGACCCGCCATACGAGCGCGAAGAAGAGCCCGTCCGGGTGCTTGAGTTTCTCGATGCTTCCCACCTGATCGCGCCGCATGGCCTGGTGATCGTGGAGCACCGCGAGCCGGTGGAACTGCCGGAGCGCTTCGACCGGCTCGAGTGCTTCCGCATTCTCGAGCAGGGTGACGCTGCATTAAGTTTTTACCGGCTAGCAGCCGCAGCGTAGTCCGGCGCATCACAACCTGCACCCGCCCTGCGCCCCGGCATTTGCCGCGGGCGCATTTTGATTCGCAGGTATAATGAGCCGGAAAATGCCGACGAAATTATCGTCAAAAACACGAAGCAGGGACCAAAGGGATATCGAGCTTATCGAGCTCTCTCCGCATTCACGGCTTCCGAGGCTCGATCTGGGAGTGGACTGGGAATCGCCCTGGCGGGAGTTTCGCACGAGCGTGCGCGATTTCTTCACCGGCCCACGTGCGCCAAAAGACAGCGAGGATTCCGGGAACTCGACGTTCCACGTGGAATGGGTGCGCGGAAAATTCTCCGGCTGGGCGTTTACGGCGTCGTCGGTGTGGCACGTTGTGATTGTGTTGCTTCTGATTCTTCCGATCTGGGGATTTCTGCCTGCGACGCAGCACAATCTCGCGCCCGTTCGCATCGAGCTCACCTATTTGCCGGCGCAGGACCTGCCACGAATTTCGCTGCCGGGTCCAAAATCCCAGCCGAGTCCGCCGGGCGATCCGGCGAAGCCGCTGCCGCAGCTCGGCGCTGACGCGTATCATCCGCGACAAACGATTCTCTCGATGCCGGTGAAAGTGACGCACCCTCGTCAAACGTTGATTCAGCCGAATGCCCCTGCCGCTGCGCCGAAGATCGAGCCGCAGATGCCGAATCTCGTGCAGTGGACGGCGCCTTCTGCTCCGAAGCCTCAACTTCAATTTGCGCCGACAGCCGCAGCACCGCGCGCTCGGCAGCGTGCCGCGCAAAATGTTGCTGCACCGGAAGTGGCGAACGCCGAGAAAAATACCGGGCCACTGAATATTGCCGCCGCTCCTCTTGCAAATCAGCAGCCGCAAATGCCGATCAGTCCGATGTCCACGGCGGCGACTCCAGCAAATACGCGCCGCCAACAGGATCAGGACGCGGGCGCTGCCCCCGAAGTCGGAGCTGCGACAAATGGCGACCCGGACTTACATCGCGTGATAGCGCTTTCGGCCAGCCCCGCGCCACCGGCGGCCGAGGTAAGTGTTCCCTCTGGAAATTCGGCGGCGCGAATTACGATTTCGCCTGACGGCAAGCAGCCGGGCGTTCCCGGGGGCGCGCCCAACGGCACGGCCGGCAATGGCGGCGCTGGCGGACGCGCCGATTCGATGGGCGGAACGAATGGCGGCGGCGGAGCCACACACGGCAGCGGAGGGGGAGGCGGCGCGAATGGAAGTTCGCTGCCGGCGGCGGTGAGCATCACTGGAGGAGCGAATAACCGCGGGGCGGGGGGCGGAATCGCTCCGGCGGGAGCGCGCCCGGTAGGAAAGTTGAACTTGAAACTTGCGCCGTCGTCCGAGTCGGCGAGCACCTCGCATCGAGCGCCGGTGGACGTAACGCATCTCGATCCCAGCCTCGCGCCGGAGAAAATTCTCTCGGGCAAAGAAATTTTTACGCTGCACGTGAATATGCCGAATCTGACGAGCATCGCCGGTAGCTGGATTTTAAACTGCTCGCAACTCGACGAAGGCGATGGACCGGCATTCAAATCACCAGGCGCTCTCTCGGGGCCGGTGCCGATCGACAAAGTGGATCCGAAATATCCTCAGGCGATCATCGACCAGCACGTGGATGGCGAAGTGGTTCTCTACGCGATTATCCGCAAGGATGGCTCCGTGGACAGCATCCAGGTGGTGCGAAAGCTCGAGCCGACGCTCGATAAGAATTCGGTCGAGGCTCTATCCCGCTGGAAATTCCGTCCAGGAACTCGCGCGGGCGTGCCGATCGATATCGAAGCGGTGATTCACATCCCGTTCCGCTTCCGCAATCCGAACGATCAATGATTCAGGCTTGCGCAGGATGAATCAGGCGGAGCTTTCCGCAGGTCGGCTGCGTCGCGCAAAGCTTTCTTCGATCAGCTTCACCAGCGCAAATAGCGTGAGATTGACGGGCGTCGCAATCTCCAACTCTTTACCGCGTCTCACGATATAGCCGTTGAGTGAATCGATTTCCGTGGTCTTGCCGCGCGCGATGTCCTGCGCGGTTGACGAGGTAGCTTCACCGAGCGTTTCTGCGTTTTTTAATCCCTTCTCCGTCCAATCCACGTCGGGCAATCGAACTCCGGCAGAGCGCGCCACCGCTACGCATTCGTTGATCACCAAGCGCATCACTTCGCGCGTGTCCAGATGGCGCGCGGCGTGAGCGAAGCTGGTTTGCGCGATGGCGGTAACGGCGTTGCCGGCGCAGTTCATCACCATTTTCGTCCACTGATCCACTTCGATATCGGCCGAGACGCGGCACGGCACGCCGGCCGCCGCGCAAAGTTCGGACACAAGTTCGGGCCGCGTGTTGTCGCGGGGAGGCAGCGGAGGCTCGCTTCTGTACTCGCCAACGATCAACTCGCCGCGGCCGGAGTGCTTTACGTGTCCGGGTTCGGGCAATGCGGCGGCCACGTAAACGACTGCGGGGAGTGCGTCGATTCCCGAAGCTGCGCGGATTCGCGCGACATTGTCCACGCCGTTCTGCACGCTGATGACAATCGTGCCGGGAGTGATGTGCGGCGCGATGGCGCGCGCGGCAATCTCTGTGTCGAGCGTCTTCACGCAGAAAAGCACGAATTGCGCGCCGCGCACGGCCGATGGTTCTGTGGATGCGTCGATCGCGACGTGTTCCTTGAACGTGACCGTGTCGAGAAGCAGGCCGCTCTTGCGAATCGCTTGCGCGTGGCCCGGTCGCGCGATGAGCGTGACGCGCGCCCCCGCTCGCGACATCATTCCGCCGAAATAGGAGCCCACGGCACCGGCGCCCATCACTACGACTGGAGCATCCGAGAGGTTGATCGCCAAGAAAATTTCTCCATCACTCCGTGAAGTTGGACGGATGCCGGCGCGAATCGCTGCGCAGCTCTAAAAATGCGTACGCAGTTCTCGAAAGCTCGAGAGGATCAGAAGCTTGCCGCCGCCGCTTTCGAGTTCGCACTTTTCAAGGTCCCACGTGGCCGCATGAGGAATGAAAACCGCGCTCAGGCCGGCACTCAGCGCGGGATTGATGTCGCTTCGCGGGCTATTTCCCACCATCCATCCGTGGGTTTTCACGATTTTGAACTGCTCGATCATCCGATCGTAAGTGCTCGCATCCTTTTCGAGCACAATTTCGATCGCGTCGAAATACGGCTGGAGCCCCGAACGCTCTACCTTGCCGGCTTGTTCGGCGGGCTCGCCTTTCGTCAGCAAAATAAGGCGGTGATGCTTGGCGAGATACGCGAGCGTTTCGGGAACGCCGTCCAGAATATGCGGCGGAGTAGCCTCCAGCTCGACGGCCATTCGTTCGATCTCCTGCACGAGTTCGCGACGAGCCGCGTTTCCTGCAAGTTTCAGATAGGTGTCTTCGAGCGAACGGCGGAAGCTGCGCACTCCATAACCGTGCTGGCGAATATTGCGGCGCTCGGTTTCGTTGAGGATATGGCGGATGTACTCGCGCGTGTAGCCAAGATGCTCGAGTTGTGAGATGAAATGCTCAATCGTCTTCTCGAAAAAAATATTATTTTCCCAGAGCGTATCGTCGGCGTCGATGAGCAGCGTGTTTCGGGCCATCGAGGAATCTCACTCCATTCTGCGACAGTGAAATCAAAGTAAAACAAACGACAGGCGCAACGGGCGCGCCCAGGCGCGGCGGTCCGCTACGTAGCGGTAACTTTTCTCGTGCCAGCGGCGATACGTTCCAGGATTTCGCGCGCCAATTTCTGCAACTCGCCGAAACGCGTCAAATAGTCTTGAAATTCGCGATTTAAATCGAGCGCCGTCGTCGGATCGAGCTTCGTCCGCAAAATCATGTCGCGCAGATGAACGGGGTGAGGCAGCGCGGCGTCCTCGCGCAATTCGTCAAGCGCGGTGCTTGGATCGTAGTGATACATCGGATTCTTCCTCCGCTCGCGAGCAAATCGCCTCGAGCATTCTACTCCGAAATATTGTGGGCCGTGAGGGAGAGCCGTGAAAAGAAACGGTCAGGCGGAGGCCGGCAGAAATTCGTAACGCTCGATGCGAGCGGCTACCCCGCGGCGGCCGTTGTGCGGCTCGACGCGCAAGACGCGAGCGTAACAGCGGATGTGAACATCGCCGGCGAGAGTAATCTGCTGCGGAAGAGTGAGGACGAACTCGATAGAGCTGCCCGCATCGGGAGTGGCGGGTTCAATCAGGAAATACAAGCCGCGGAAGCTCACGTCGCGCGTCTCACCCTCTTTTTCGGTGACGTCGTCGCCGGCGGTGAATCGTACCTTCAAGGGAAGCATCATCGAGAAACGTCGCGCGGCGCGCCGCTCGACAACGTTGTCCATAGCTCCTCCCGCCGATTCACTCAATCGTGCCAACGCTAGCACCCCTTTCATTCGCGTGCAATTGAATTTACCAGATAGCTACGGATTCCCCGCGCGAAATCCAGGCGAATCTTCGCGCGAAACGCACTCGCTTTGCAGCGCGCGCACGCATAAGCCTTTGCGCTGCGAGCGGGGTTGGATAGACTGGATTTCGCAAAAATTCTTGTGAGGCTCAACTCTCTATGGCTGACGTTTTTCACCGTAGTTTGTTCTTGCGAGGGCCGGGCGGGCGCCTGGAGGCCATGCTGTGGACCACTCCGTCAGCCGCGCCAGATCTCGTCGCCCTCGTTTGTCACCCGCACCCGCTTTTCGGGGGCACGATGCACAACAAAGTGGTGTTTCAGGCGGCGAAGGCCCTGCACCGGCGCGGGATACCGGTGCTGCGATTTAATTTTCGCGGTGCCGGGCAGAGCGAAGGCGAATACGACGAGGGCGGTGGTGAACGCGAGGATGTCCGCGTGGGGCTCGATTTTCTAGCCGCAGAATTTCCGCGGCGGCCGGTTCTGCTGGCGGGATTCAGTTTCGGCGCGTGGGTCGGACTCGCGGTTGGCTGCGAGGATGAGCGCGTTTCAGATTTGATCGGGCTGGGAATTCCTGTGAACTCGTTCGACCTGTCGTTTCTGCGCGAATGCGACAAACCAAAACTTTTCATTCAAGGCGGGGACGATCCGTTCGGGCAGAGGAACAAAGTGGAGGCGCTATTTTCCACGCTGGCGGACCCGAAGAAGCTCGTCTTCGTTGAGAGCGCCGATCATTTTTTTACCGGCAAGCTCGATCAAATGACCGCGGCGATTGGCATCTGGCTCGACGAGCGCTATCCCGATCGCGTCGTAGCGCTCGATTCAAATTCACGGTGACGGCCGAGCTTAACCCTTCGATTCAAATAGCTTCAAAAATTGCTCGCGAGAAGCGGGTTCGACTCCCACCAGTGCAAGATTCGCATGAACGTGCTCGATGCGACTCATGCCGACGAGCGCCGTCGTAAGCCCCGGCACGGAGCGCGCGAATTGCAACGCAAGCTCGGATTCCTTGCTGAGATTCAAAGCGGAATGAATGAACGGAGGAAGATTTTTTATCAGCTGGCCCTGCAGGAGCGCTGCGCTGGTGACGAGATTGATTCCCAGGTCGCGCGCCGCTTGCACCATCGGCATCGCTTTTCCGGCCACCGTCTGGTTCGGGCGCGTGAGTGCTTCCGGCATCGCAAGATTAAACGGCAGCTGCACAAAACGGAAGTGATGCTGCGAGCCGCCTACGTCGGTTGCGATCTCGGCCATCGCTTCGAGCGAGAGATAGCCGGGCGATTTCGCGTCCTCCCGAAATGCATTCCACGTGGCCATGCCGTAGGCGCCAATTTTTCCGCTGGCGGCCGCCGACTCAAGGAACGTGAACGCTGCGCGAATCCGCTTTTGAAATTCCGGAGCGGAGATTTCAGTCAGCTGCGTTTCGGGGTTGTGCAGGTAAAAGACGTCAATGGCTGCGACGCCGAAATTTCGGAGGCTGCGCTCCAGTTGGTCGGCCAGATATTTGGGCGACATGCAATGGCAGCCTGCGGCAATTTCTTCAGGAGCAAAAATGCCGCGCTCGAGGAATTCGTGCGCGAAATACGCATTGGGATCTTCCGGCATCTCGCCGTCGGGCGTGAGAAAGCCCGCCTTTGTGCAGAGCACGAGCTCGTCGCGCGAAAACCCCTTGGCTACGAGCGCACGGAGCGCGGCGCCGACGGAACGCTCGCTGCGCTGGAATCGGTAGTTGATCGCGGAGTCGATCAAGTTGACTCCGCCTTCGACCGCTGCGATCACTGCGTTCGTGTACGCCTTGTCGGTCGCTTCGTCAGGCTCGCCGAGATACGTGCCAATCCCGATGGACGAGAGCACCAAGCCGCCGGGAATTTCGCGAAAATGTCCCGCGGCAGAGCGTCCCTGGAATCGCGCGGCGTAGCGAAGCGTTCCCTGCGCAGTGGCAGAGCCGGCGATGCGTCCGTGATTGAGTGGTGCAGCCGATGACATTCGGTGTTGCTCCCCGGCGCGGTTCTCGAAACGCGCGCAGTATATCAGACCTGCCTGCTACGACGCCCCGCGCGCCGCAATTTCTTCTGCCGGCTCGCCTCCCACCATACCCTGCGCGATGAGAAGTTCTCGCGCCTCCACCCGAATCTTCGGCAAGTTCCGGGCGAAGAGCGCCGCGCCGACGATCGCACCCACTCCTCCGAGCGCGAGCGTCCACTGCGCTCCGATGTGTTCCGCCGACAATCCCGCGAGCAACGCTCCCATCGGCGCCATTCCCATGAACATCATCGAATACACCGCCATCGCCCGGCCGCGAAGGCGGTCCGGAACCATGGCTTGAATCAGCGTGTTCGAAGATGCCATCTGCACCATCATCGCGAAGCCCACCGGCACCAGCAGCGCGACCGATAAGAAATACCATCGCGAAAACGAAAACAAAATTAGCGCCGCGCCAAAACTCCCACACGCTACCGCTACCCAGCGGCCGAGTCCCCGTACTCCCGAGCGCGACGCCAGCATCAGCGCCCCGCCGAGCGCGCCGACTCCCGTTGCGCCCATCAGAACGCCGAGCGTGCGCGCGTCGCCATGAAGGACCTTGGCGGCAAAAATCGGCATGAGGACCGAGTACGGCATCGCAACCAGGCTCACGAGTCCGAGCAGCAAAAGCAGAGCGCGGATCGGCGCCGTGTTCCACACAAAGCGGAATCCTTCGACGATGTGCTCGAACGGCGAGACTCGCCGTGCCTCCACGGGAGCACGTTCCACGCGCATCATCAGGAGGCCTGCGATTACGGCGATGTAACTGATCGAATTTGCCGCAAAGCACCAACCTTCGCCGATGCTTGCCACCAGTATTCCCGCGATCGACGGCCCAATCACGCGCGCGCCATTGAAGATCGATGAATTGAGTGCGATCGCGTTGAGCAAATCTTCGCGGCCGACCATATCCACGAGAAACGCCTGCCGTGCGGGAATATCAAACGCGTTCACCGCACCCATGAGCGCCGCGAGCACAATCACTTCCCACACCGTCACGCGGCCGCTGAGCGTCAGCACGGCGAGAATTCCCGCCAGGACCATCGAGCTTGCTTGCGTTGCGATAACAATGCGCTGGCGGTTCCACCGGTCGGCCACCATTCCGCCGATCGGCGCCAGTAGAAACACCGGAATCTGTCCCGCGAATGCCACCGTGCCCAGCAAAAGCGACGAGCCCGTCAGCCGGTAAACCAGCCATGCCTCGGCGATGTTGTCCATCCACGTGCCGACAAGCGAAATCATCTGGCCGCTGAAAAATAGCTGGAAATTGCGGTGCCGCAGCGCGCGAAGAATTTGCGGAAGTCGGCGGGTGTCTTCGAGGCTTGCGTTCGCGCGTTGGTGCTGCTGCCCGTTGTGCGGCTGGCCTTCGTGGGGCTGGCCGTCGTGCTGCTGTGGACCGGAGTTCACCATCTCTCTTAATTGTACGACGCTCCGGAGCCGCGCCGGTTTCGATTATGCGGGAGATTGCGCAGAGGGGCCGGGTGGCGCGAGTAAGCGTCCGCAAGCGCGAAGGATTCGGCGGTAAGGCCAGTCGTCTTCTCGAAAGAAAATTTCGCCGTCGCGGGGCTTCGAGTAAAACCATCGCGCCAAAATAGCCAAGTGCTCGGATCGTTCCGCCGGGGCGTGACGTAATCCATATACCGAGCGCCAGGTGGCTCCCGAAGGAGCCTCGATTTCGCCGTCCTGGAGCTTTTTCTCCAGCCGCGGAGCGTCTCCTGTCATTTGACCTTCTTCTGAATTTGCCTGTGGCTGCAAGCTTTGCTTCAGGATCGCCTCGACGGAGCGTGGCTCGCTCGACACATTGCCAAAATTCAGAAATATCGGCTCGGCCAAAATGCCCGCCAGCACCGGGAACACCGCGATCGACTTCTCTTCCGCGGCACGCTGGAGGATTACGGCATCGAGTTCGTCGATCCGCCTGGCGACCTCGGGAAGCGCACGCAGCGCGGCCGACGCTTTTTCGAGGCGCTTGTGCAGCGCTGCCGCACGCTCGAAATCGAGCGCTTCACTCGCGGCTTCGCGATCGCGTTCGAGTTGTTGCGTAAGGGCCTCGCCGGAAGTCGCAAGCGTCGCAAGCACTCGTCCCGTTTCGAGGTCGTATTCCTCTTTCGTGCAACCCGCGAAACACGGCGCGAGGCACATTTTCATCTCTGAGTAAATGCAGCCCGGGAATTCGGGATCGCGGCGAATCTTGATCTGGCAGCGCCGAATTTTGAAAAGGTCCAGAAACCCTTCGGCAAAAGCGTCGGCGCTCCGGCGCGAAGCGAACGGCCCAAAGTAAAAGCCGCTGTCAGCGGAGATCCGACGCGTCACATAGCAGCGTGGATATTCGTTGCGGAGATTTACCTTCAGCAGGGCCGGCGGACGCAGTCGCATCAAATCACGGTAGCGCTTCGGAAATTTCGCCCGCGCGAGGCCGTAAAAAGCGATGGTTTGTTCGAATTTCGAGCCGGTCACCCGATAGCGGATCCGGGCGGCGACATGGCGCAGATTCAGGCGCTTCGAAGCCACTTCCGGCTCGCGGAGCAGCCGTTCCGCAGCGCGCCTCAGGTCCGCGGTGCGTGTGAGGTAGGGTTGTGCGCTGGAATCCCGCATTTCAATCAGCAGGACGCCGGAGCGAGCGGGAATCGCCGCGAAGAATAGCTCTTCGTGCTCGCTATCGAAGTCCACTCCAGCGTCTAGTTCAAGCATGGCGACAAGAATA
Organism: uncultured Acidobacteriota bacterium; assembly: GCA_963711875.1. Classification (GTDB taxonomy): domain Bacteria; phylum Acidobacteriota; class Terriglobia; order Acidiferrales; family UBA7541; genus Palsa-295. Next base: position 33,918 of record CAVQFW010000006.1, on the reverse strand, counting down.
CACTGCGGCGAGACTCGGAGGGAGAGCGAGCGGCTTCAGTACGACTTCAAAACCCACGAAGCGATCACGAGGCGCTGGATTTCACTGGTGCCTTCGTAGATCTCGGTGATGCGCGTATCGCGATAGGCTCGCTCGACGGGATATTCGCTGCTGTAGCCATACCCGCCGTGAATCTGAATCGCTTTGTGCGCCACGCGTGTGGACATCTCGCTGGCGAATAATTTCGCGATCGCGGCTTCCATCGAAAAGCGCGCGCCGGAATCCTGCTTCCAGGCCGCGCGGCGCGCGAGTAACCGGGCCGCGTCGATTTCAGTGGCCATGTCCGCGAGCATGAATTGAATCGCCTGAAAATCAGAGATGGGATGTCCGAACGCCTGCCGCTGCTGCGCGTAAGAGAGCGCCGCTTCGAACGCGCCCTGCGCGATTCCCGTAGCCTGTGCCGCGATGCCGATGCGGCCACCGTCGAGCGTCGAAAGCGCCACTTTGTATCCGTCGCCTTCGTTGCCGATTCGATTCGATACCGGCACTACGCAATCCGTGAAAACCAGTTCGGTGCACGCGGTGGCGTGAATCCCGAGCTTTTTTTCTTCCTTGCCGACGCTGAACCCGGGCGTCCCCTTCTCGACCACCAGCGCCGTGATTCCCTTCTCGCCTTTTTCGGGTTGCGTGTTCACGTAAGCGATCGCCGCATCCGCCGCGCCGCCGTTCGTGATCCACGCTTTCGTGCCGTTGATCACGTATGTATCGCCCTTGCGTATCGCCTTCGTTTGCAGCGCGGCCGCATTCGAGCCCGCCTGCGGCTCGGTGAGTCCGTAGCAGCCGATTTTTTCGCCGCGCGCGAACGGCACAAGAAATTTTTGCTTCTGTTCTTCCGTTCCGAATCGGTAGATCGGATCGCAGTAGAGCGAATTCTGCACCGAGAGAATCACGCTGGTGGACGCGCATACGCGTGCGATTTCTTCGATCACGATCGTGTAGCTGATGTGGTCCATTCCCGCGCCGCCATAATTTTCCGGCAGGGCTACTCCTGTCAGGCCCAGCTCCGCTGCTTTCGCGAACGTATCGCGCGGAAAGCGGCCGGTCTCGTCAATCTCTTTTGCGTGCGGCTTCACCTCCGCCTCAGCAAATTCGCGCACACTCTTCTGCAGCAACTGCTGCTCTTCGGTTAGTTCCAGGTTCAAAACACTTCTCCTGAGGGCCTGCGACTCAACGTGAATAAGAATTTTACCGCAGATGGCGTATCAATCGGAATCGAGGCCGAGGCTCTCGCGCGCTTCGAGGATTTGCAGCGCGTGCCGTGCCGGATGCAAAGCCATAATGATCATGAATTCCTGGCCGCTCGCCTGGCCGAGAACCGGGTGCGCGCCTGCGATTGTGCGAAGGTCCTTGTCGCAGGTTTCAACGTACTCGATCGAGCGCGCGCGGCTCTTTTCGAAATAAGCAAGAGCATCGGCGAGGCTCGCGAACTTTCCGGCTGGCTTCACGTGCTCCGGCGCCGGGACTTTACGATTCCTGTCCGTCGCGCCGCTTATGATTTTCGTTTCGCGCGAACGATCCGCGGGAGCGTCCGTGGGAGCCAGCTTCGTCGTCACCGCCGCGAATATGGCATCCTCGACTTGCCCGACGTGCTCGACGCATTCGAGAATCGACCAGCGGTCTTCCGCAGGACGCGCCTTCGCCTGTTCATCCGTGAGATCTTCCACGGACTCCACGAGCTTCTTCCGCGATGCCTTCAACAACCGCAACAACTGTTCTCTGTCAGTATTCTCCATCGCTGTCATCCGTTTAGGGCCCCTCGCAGTTTTTCGTACGTTGTTGCCAAATCTTCCGGCTCGACGCGCGTTTCGCAGACCACGGTCATGAAGTTCGCATCGCCCGACCAGCGCGGCAACACATGCAAATGCAGATGTCCTGCCACGCCCGCTCCGGCGGCGCGTCCAAGATTCATGCCGAGGTTAAAGCCGTCCGGGTGGTACGTCTTCTCGAGCGCTTTCTGAACGCGCTGCGAGATTCGCATCGTTTCCGCCAGCATCTCGGGATCGGCCGCCGCCAAATCCGCCACATGCGCGTAGGGAACGACCATAACGTGACCCGTGGTGTAGGGAAATCGATTGAGGATCACAAACGACAGTTTGCCGCGGAATACGATTTGAGTTTTGGCGTCATCATTCGCCGCCACCGCGTCGCAGAAGATGCAGGATTTATCCTTGGCCGCGTCGGCAATGTAGCGATACCTCCACGGCGTCCACAAATAATCCATTCCGATTAGCTCTATGCTCCGGGTTCGGACGAGCCCACGGCTCGCGGGTGGTTGACGTAATCCTTCAACTCTTTGCTGGGCTTGAAGTAAGGGATCTTTTTTGCCGGGACTTCCACTTTCGCGCCCGTCTTCGGATTTCGCCCCGTTCGCCCGCGGCGTTGCCGGGTTCGGAAACTCCCAAAGCCGCGAATCTCGATTTTATCGTCTGCTTGCAGCGCGGCAATAATGCTGTCAAATATCGTTTCGACCACCGCTTCCGACTCTTTTCGCGGTAGTTCCGTGACGCGCGTCACCTCTTCGACGAGTTCCGCCTTCGTCATCGTATGTTCTTTGTTTTCGTGCACTCCCGCAGCTTCTGCCATGGGAACGAAAGCCTCCTCTTCAATATCGTTTGGGCGACTGGCCTCTTCTGAGGTGGGCTGGGGCGCCGCATACCTTTGCATATCATCAATCTACGCCAAGGTAAACGAATTTCATTTTCGGGAAGACTTTCAAGGGGCCGTTCCCCCGGCCGAATGAAAACGCAAGTGCTTGCCCGTCAAGCGACCCGGAAGCACGCTTGGAATGCCCGCTAGTTCGCTTGCCTCTTTGCCAGAATCGCGTCGCCGATCGTCGCCGTCGGGGATGATTTCGGCGATTTCGTCGTCCGGAACGACTCGATCTCCTGTTTCTCGACCTGTTTCTGGGCCGCGCGGTAGCTCAAGCTAATTTTGTGCTGCTCCGGCTCGAGCCGCAGGATCTTAAACTCATATTCGGTTCCCGGCGTCAGCACGGCGGTCACCCGCGCACCGCGCGAAGCCTTTTCCTTCTCGCGCTCGCCTTTCGGACGGCGTTCCTCAATTTCCGAAACATGGCACAGCGCTTCGATTCCTTCCGCCAGTTCGACGAACGCTCCGAAATCAGTGGCTCGCGCTACTTTTCCTTTGATGACTTCGCCGATCTTGTGCTCCGCGAACCAATTCGCCCAAATATCTTTTACTTGCTTGATTCCGAGTGAGAGGCGCCTGTTCTGCGAATCCACTTTCAACACTTTCGCTTCCACCGCGTCGCCCTTCTTGAATTTTTCGCTGGGATGCTTGATGCGCTCGGTCCAGCTCACGTCGCTGATGTGAATCAATCCTTCCATGCCTTCTTCGATTTCGACGAACGCGCCAAAGTCCGCGAGATTGCGGATGCGCCCGTTCACGATCATGCCCACGGGATATTTTTCTGCCGCTGCTTCCCACGGGTCGGCTTGCGTCTGCTTCAATCCCAACGAAATGCGCCGCTGATCCGTCTTCACTTCCAGCACCACCACTTCCGCCTCGTCTCCCACTTTTACGATCTTCGAAGGGTGCTTCGCGCGCTTCGACCAGCTCATCTCGCTGACGTGTACGAGACCCTCGACACCCGGCTCAATCTGCACGAACGCGCCATAATCCGTGACGCCGACGATCTTGCCTTTCACTCGCGCACCCACCGGAAAACGTTCCGGCACAGTGGCCCATGGGTCCGGGAGCAATTGCTTGCGACCCAGCGAAATCCGCTGTTTTTCCTTGTCGAATTTCAGAATCTGAACTTGAATTTCTTCGCCCGGTTGCACCACGGAAGATGGATGCGGCACGCGGCCCCATACCAGGTCGCTCACGTGGAGCAAGCCATCAATTCCGCCGAGGTCCACAAAGACGCCGTAGTCGGTAACGTTCTTCACCTTACCCGTGACCACGCTTCCATCGGACAGCGTAGAAAGCAACGCTTCCCTCTTCGATTTCTGATCTTCTTCGAGGATCGCGCGCCGGCTTACCACCACGTTGCCGCGCTTGCGATTCAGCTTCAGAACGCGCACTTCGATGTCGCGGTCTTTCCACCCCTCGAGATCATGTACGGGGCGCAATTCAATTTGCGAAGCCGGCAAAAACGCGCGCACGCCGATGTCGACCACCAGCCCGCCTTTAATTCTTTCGCTTACCTTGCCGGTGATCGTGGTGTGCTCGCGATACGATTTCTCGATTCGCTCCCATACGCGCCGGCGGCGCGCCCGCACGTGCGACAGCAGGACATAACCGTCCTTGTGCTCGTGCAGCCGCTCGACTTCAATCGTCTGGCCCGCGCCAAACTCAATCGGCGAGCCCGAATCCAAAAATTCCTGCGCGGGTACCAATCCCTCGAATTTGCCGCCCACGTCGACAATTACGCCCGCATCCGTCACCGCGAGGACGCGTCCATCGAAAATCTCGCCTTCGGTTACGACAGGTTCCGGCGTCGGGAACTGATCGAGGAGCTGGTCCATCGTTTCGTTGTTGTCGGCGGTTTCGACGCTACCCGTCGCGCTCGTACCCTCAGCCACACCGCCGCTTGGGTTCGTCTCACCCGGCGTGCCGGCCGATACCTCATGCCCAGTGTTCTGCTCAACCTTTTGCTCGATCATGTGCTCGGGCTTCTGCTCGATCGTCTGCTCGGGCGTCTGCTCAGCAATACCCCGAGCGTTCGCTTCTGCTCCGCTCCCAGCCGCCGCTCCGCTCGTTCCCGCCGCTTGCTCAGACACACCAGTCCCAGCGTCTTCCTCGACCTTGGGATCGATTGCCGGAGGTTCGGGAGCACGTACCGTCGCCGTTGCAGCTCCAGTCGCCTGCGATGCCTTCATTTGTGAACTTGCAGAGTGCGGTGCTTCTGCCACAGCTTCGGCCATGGATGCATCCATAGCAGGTTGAAGATTATTGTCGCGTTCGGGTGACATTCAGAGCGGCCTCCATACGGATTCGTTCCTTGCATGCCGAGAGATTGGCCTCGGCCACTCCACCCAGCTGGGTTCAGAGCTAATGAAGGGGAACAGCGCCCGCGCCAGACGCCGTATCGAAGCGATGATACGCGTCCGCTTCGTGGGTTGTCAACAAAACGCTGGAATTCTACACCGCTGCCATCGCGCGTTATATGAATGATTCATTAGGAATTGGTCATGCACCGGCCCGGCTGATGTTCCGAATCTCCTTGCGGTAATCGGGAGCGGAAATCTCTACCGTGCGGCACATTTCGTAAAGGCGTGAACGAATGCGCTTGCCGACGCGCTCCGTCAACGAATCGTCAATCGAGGGCGCGCGCATTCCGGCGACGCGCGGGCTGGCACCGACTACAGCAGTTCCTCCGGCGGAATCCGTATCCAGATAATTCGTAGTGAGCAACGTCACACGCTTTTCGTTATAGCGCGTATTCAGGACGTGTCCCACCGTCTCAAGCGCCCACAGCGACGGCTTGCTTGAGCCCACGTCGTCCAGCACGAGCAACTCGGCCTTGAGCACCGGTTCGAGAACGCTCATTTCCGTGGAGTCGCTCTCGGCGTTGTAGCTGTCCTGAATCTCCTTCAGCAGCTCGCGATAATCGTAGAAAACTCCGCTATGCCCGCGCTGAACGATTTGCTTCAGAGCCGAAACCGCGAGATGCGTCTTGCCCGCGCCGCACGAGCCCATCAGCAGGAGTCCATTCTCGCTGCCCGCGGGAAACTCCTCCGCGAAACGCCGCACCACGAGCTTCGCCTGCGCGAGACTCCGATTCCAGGCCTGCAGTTGCTCGCGCGCGACATTCTCGATGTCGTTGTCCGTTTCGAAATTCTCGAAATCGCAGTGCCGGTAGCGTTCGGGGACGCGCGCACGCGCGAGCGCCCGGTCAGGCTTGTCGCTTGTGGTGCAATCGCACGGCACCGCCCATACCATCTTGGGTTCGCCGGCGGACGCTCCCGGCCGCGCCGTCTCCGCCGACGCGAGCGCCTGTGCGCCGTCCGTCGTGCGCTCGACGACCTTCCATCCGCTTCCCTGACAATGGGTACAATCTGTTCGTGCCATCGCCTAGAAGAATAGGCGCTGGGCGCGCCCCGCGCAAGCACACCCGCGCCTGTGGATTAATCCGGGCGCTGTGAATTTCCCTGCCCGCCGCCCATCGGGAACGCGGTAAAGGCGTTTCCTGGTGGGCTGGCGTCGTGGGAGCGGAAGAACAGAAAGGTCGAAGGCCCGGAAAAATGAAAAAAGAGAAGCGCCGATTTTTCGCTGCCGTGAATTACTTGCTGCGGGAAAGCCATGTGAGGATGGCGGTGATCGCGCAATCGCTTCGGACGCGCTGCGGGATTCTACTTCTCGACGCGAATCGCCGGACGCGGCGTCAGGCGCACGATCGCATTACGCGATTTCTGCTCGTCGGCGGCCGCAAATCCGCGCCCCATTTCGTTGCGCACGAATTTGATGAAGGCTTCCATTTGCGACTGCATCTCGCCCATCTTGTCGCGCATATTGAGGATGATTTCGATGCCCGCGAGATTCACTCCCAGCTCGCGCGTCAGGTTCAGGATCACCTCGAGCCGCTCGAGATCGTTATCCGTATAGAGCCGCGTATTGCCCTGCGACCGCGAGGGCTTCAGCAGCCCAACGCGCTCGTACAGCCGCAACGTTTGCGGATGAAGCTGATACAACTCCGCCACCGCGCTGATCATGTACCCCGCTTTCGCTTTCTTTCTTGGCCGCCCTGCCATATCCAGCTCCTTCTACATCTCCTCGCGCCTGCTCGTTATACGCTCGCCTTCGAAAACAATTCTTTGCGCGGATCTTCCGGATCGAGCTTGCTCAATTCCTTCAGCAAATTCCGGACGCGCTCGTCTTCGGGCTTCGGCACCACCACCTGCACTTCGATGATCTGATCGCCGCGCTTCCCCTGCTGGCGCGCGGATGGCGCGCCTTTTTCCCGCAGCCGGAGCTTTTTCCCGCTGTTTGTCCCCGGCGGAATGCGCACCTGCGAGCGGCCATCAATCGTGGGAACTTCCACTTTCGCGCCCAGCGACGCTTCCGTCACCGTGATCGGCACAACCGTATACAAATCGTCGCCGCGCCGCTCGAAGAATGGATGCGGCTGCACGCGCGTAATGATGTATAGATCGCCCGGCGGCCCTCCGTGCATTCCGGCATTCCCGTGACCCGCCACGCGCACGCGCGAACCTGTATGCGCTCCCGGCGGGATGCGCACGTCGAGAGTTTCCACCCGCGGCACCCGTCCTTCGCCTCCGCAGTTCTTGCATATCGTGTGCAGCCGTCCCGTGCCGCCGCAGCGAGAACAAGAAATTTGAAAACGCATCTTGCCGCTCACCTGCGTCACCCGCCCCGTCCCGCCGCACGTCGGGCAGACCTTCTCGTCGCCCGGTTCCACGCCGCTGCCATGGCACACGTTGCATACATCGAGCCGCGTGAACGTCAGCTTCTTCACCGTCCCGTGCATCGCTTCCGCAAACGTGATGTCGATTTGATATTCGAGATCGCTTCCCGATTCCTGCTCGTTCTCGCCCTGCGCCGCATTTTGACCGCGGAAAAATTGACTGAACAAATCGCGGAAGCTCGTGCCTCCGCCCGTGCCGGCCCCGCCACCTGCGCCGCCTCCACCGCCGAAATCGAACCCGCCGAAATCGAAGTGAATATCTTCGGGTGACCCGCCATAACCCGCGCCTGGGGGAGGTCCGCCGCCCGGACCCGGCACGTTGAATCCGAATTGGTCGTACATCTGCCGCTTCTTCGCGTCTGACAGAACTTCGTACGCTTCCTGGATCTGCTTGAATTTTTCTTCCGCGGATTTGTCGCCGGGATTCAGGTCCGGATGATATTTGCGCGCGAGTTTGCGGTACGCGCCCCGGATGTCTTTCACGGACGCCTTGCGCGGCACTCCCAGCAATTCGTAATAATCGGTTTTGGTTGTCGTTGCCATTTTGGCTTTCGAGGCTCGCGGCTACCTGCACGAGAATGACGCGGCGCTCACTACCGGTTGCGCGCGCCCATCTTCACGGCGAGTACCGAGCCTCCGACCCTGCCTTCTAAAGTTTCGCCCACCGCGCGTTCCATTCCGCCAACTCTTGCGCCTCGCGCGTTGCTTCTTCCTGTTTCTGCCGTTGCACTTCCGTGCGCCCGGCCATGGCTGCTTCTTTCGTGCTCGCTCGTTCCATCCAGCGATCGAGAATCACAATTTTTTGCTCGACGCTTCCCGGATCGGACTTGAAGCGCAAGAACGTCCCGGTAATTTCCACCGATCGCGGCGCGAAATCCGGCGGCACGTCTTGCCCCTGCGCGTCGTAGAAAAGCCGCCGCCAATCGGCACTGGGCGTCTCCGTCACCGACACCTGGATCAGAAAATAATTGTCGCGAACCTTCGTAACCGCGTGAGGCGGACTCGCCCGCCGAATTCCGCTCGTCGTCAAATCGTAGTCTCCTGAATTTGGCCATGCGGCCAAATTCATCCTGAGGGCCGGCAGCGCCGGCCCGAAGGAAAGCAGCCGACCAGTTTCTTAGTCCTCAAGAATCTTCCCCAAATCAACCCACCAAAAAGTTTCGCTCGCGAGCCGATCCTCCCGGCTCGCGAGCGAATTTCCGCCGCCAAAGCGGCTTCCATCAATTGGGTTTCTTCGAATCGTCCACGTCTACGAACTCGGCATCCACTACATCGCCTTGTCCGCCACTGGACGAACCGCTGCCACCGCTCGCGCCGCCGGCCTCGTGACCCGCACCCGGAGCACCCGCGCCTCCGCCTGCCGAGCCTGCCGCCGCTTGCTGTGCCTTGTACATCGACTCAGCAATCTTGTGCGACGCTTTCGTCAAGCTATCCGCAGCCGCATTCAATCGGTCGAGTCCGCCTTCGGTCAACGCTCGTCGCGCCTCTTCGATGGCATCTTCCGCCGACTTCACGTCTGGCTCGGCCAGCTTCTCGCGGTTTTCCTTGATCAGCTTCTCGGTTTGATAGACAAGATTGTCGAGACGATTGCGCGATTCCACTTCCGAGAGCCGCGCCTTGTCTTCCGACGCGTGCGCATCTGCTTCCTTCTTCATGCGCTCCGCTTCTTCTTTACTCAAACCGGTGGTTGCGGTGATCGTAATCTTCTGCTCCTTGTTCGTGGCCATGTCTTTTGCAGTCACGTTCAGGATGCCGTTCGCATCAATATCAAACGTCACTTCGACCTGTGGCACACCGCGCGGAGCCGGCGGAATCCCGATCAACTGAAATTTACCAAGCGATCGATTCCCACTCGCCACCGGGCGTTCGCCCTGCAGCACGTGGATTTCAACCGACGTCTGGTTATCCGCCGCCGTCGAGAACGTTTCCGATTTGCGCGTCGGAATCGTGGTGTTCCGCGTAATCAACGGAGTCATCACGCCGCCGAGCGTCTCGAGTCCGAGCGTAAGCGGCGTCACGTCCAGCAGCAGGATGTCCTTCACTTCCCCCGCCAGTACGCCCCCCTGAATCGCAGCTCCCACCGCCACCACTTCATCGGGGTTTACGCCCTTGTGGGGTTCTTTCCCGTTGAAAAGGTTTTTGACGATGTCTACCACACGCGGAATGCGCGTCGAGCCGCCTACGAGGACGACTTCGTCGATTTTGTCCGGCGTGATTCCCGCATCGCTCAAAGCCTTCTTCACCGGTTCGACCGTCCGCTGCAGCAAATCTTCCATCAACTGCTCGAGCTTCGCCCGCGTCAGCTTCAGCTGTAAGTGCTTCGGCCCCGATTCATTCGCGGTGACGAACGGCAAATTAATTTCCGTTTCCATCAGCTGCGAAAGTTCGATTTTGGCTTTCTCCGCCGCTTCCTTCAGCCGCTGGATCGCCATCCGGTCTTTGCTCAGGTCAATGCCCTGCTCTTTCTTGAATTCGGCAATGATCCAATCGACGATCTTCTGGTCGATGTCGTCGCCGCCAAGGTGCGTGTCCCCGTTCGTCGACTTCACTTCGACGACGCCTTCGCCGACTTCAAGGATCGAAATATCGAATGTTCCGCCGCCCAGGTCGTACACTGCGATCGTCTCGTCCTTCTTTTTATCAAGGCCGTATGCCAACGCGGCTGCCGTCGGCTCGTTAATGATGCGTTCGACCGTAAGTCCGGCAATCTCGCCGGCCTGTTTGGTCGCTTGCCGCTGGCTGTCGTTGAAATAGGCGGGAACGGTGATGACCGCTCTCGTTACCTTTTCGCCGAGAAAATCTTCCGCCGCCGCCTTCAGCTTCTGCAGAATCATCGCTGAGACTTCCGGCGGGCTGTACACTTTGCCGGTTATTTCCACGCGGACATCGTCGTGCGGGCCCTTCACGATCTTGTAAGGCACGCGCTTCGCTTCTTCGGTCACCTCATCGAACCGCCGCCCCATGAATCGCTTGATCGAATACACGGTGTTTTCGGGGTTCGTGATTGACTGCCGCTTCGCCACTTGGCCGACCAAGCGCTCGCCGCTCTTCGTGATCGCGACGACCGAAGGCGTCGTTCTCGCCCCTTCCTGGTTCGGGATGACGGTTGGTTCGCCTCCCTGCATCACGGCCACCACCGAATTGGTCGTGCCCAGGTCAATACCTATAATCTTGCTCATGGAATCGCTCCTATTGCGCCCTGCTGGCCTCGGTGTAGATTCAGTTCATTCGAGGTTCGCCAAGGATACACGTTGAGTGCTTCATTGTCAAGTTTTCTGTGTGTCTGTATCGCTATGCATACAGTAGGCTTATACCTCACCTAGCTTCATCAAGCCCTTGCTTTCCTCCGCTTCCCCTTTCATCCACCCCGTCACACCGACCTTGCATCGAACCAACTCTCCTCTCTCAGCATCCCATAATTGGCTGAACTAACCGGGCACTCCAGGCGCATCCGCCGGTTCAACGGCGAGCCGTTTCGAGCTACAATGTCTGTTCGTTCGAGCTGAACGCAAGTCAATAGACGGCATCTGCAATCGCTCGGGAGGCACAGTTGAATCTTCGAACTTATTCGGCCCGCGGAACCCTATCGGGAGCAATCTCGCTGCTCGCGTTCGTTCTGGCCTTTGCCCCCTCGGCCCACGCGCAGACGAAATCCGCGAGCGCCCAGCCGAGCGCGAAGTCCAGCGTAAAACCAGCCTCCGCACAGGCCCTGCCTGCGCCGATGAAAACGTTTGGCGTGAAGTCCGCGCCGATCACGATGGAAGTTTTCAGTGACTATCAATGTCCCGCGTGTCGCGGTTTTTTCGAGAACACCTTGCGTTACATGATTAATGATTACGTCGCATCCGGAAAGGTCTACCTGGTCCACCGCGACTTTCCCCTTCCGATGCACCCCTACTCGATGGATGCGGCACGATGGGCAAACGCCGCCGGACGAATCGGAAGATTTGAAGCAGTGGACGCCGCCCTCTTTGACAATCAGGACAAGTGGACGAAAGACGGAAGCATGGAGCAGTACATTGCCGCAGTCCTCGGTCAAGCGGATTTGAAGCGCGTTCAGAAATTAGTCCAGGGCTGCCTCACGCAAACCGTCGCACTGAAGCCCGTCGCGCAAACAAATCCTTCTTGCGAACTCGACGCGTTTATCGCGCAAGACCAGGCCCTCGGCAAACAAGTGCCCGTGAATTCTACGCCCACAATCGTCATCACCTACAAAGGCCAGCGCTACCCGCCGATGTCCGGCATGTTTACCTGGCCGATCATGAAGCAGTACCTTGATTCGCTGATGGCCCAGTAGAATCGCGCAAATGTCCAGCGACTCGAAATTGAAAACCGGCCGAGCCCTGCTGCTCACTGGCCGCGTGGCGCTCGCGGTGATCTTTCTCGTCGCCGCTTACGCGAAACTGAAACCGCAAGCGCCCGTTCCCTGGACCATGGGTTCGATGCGCGTCTCGCTTTCGATGTTCGCGATGCAGGTTGACTCCTACCAATTGCTCCCGCCGTGGCTTGTCAGTCCCGCAGCGCACATACTGCCGCCCTTCGAACTTTTCGTCGGACTCTGGCTCTTGAGCGGCATCGCATTGCGCTATTCCGCGCTCGTCACGTCATTGCTCCTCGGCGTTTTCTTCGGCGTGATGGTTCGTTCCTATTTCCTCGGCCTCGAAATCAACTGCGGCTGTTTCGGACCCGGCGAGCGCCTGGGCCCGATGACGTTACTCCGCGACGGCTCGCTCCTCGCACTGGCGCTCGCCGTCACTATCGGCGCATTTCGGATGCATCGCCGCCGCGGCACATCATCAAGCGCAGCCACCGCCGCCCAAGCCCCATCGCTCGGGTAGCCACGGCGAATCGCCTTCCATCCGTCGTGCGCACCTTCGCAGCACCGCCGGCAAATCCGTCCTATAATGCCTCCGCCCCAATATGAAAACCCTCGACCAATATCTCGAAGACGCCACCGTCGCCCACGGACACATCTGCGCCGGTCAAGTACTCGGCGTTCGCCTCGCCATGCTCGGGCTCCGCGAACTCGGCATCGAAGACCCCATCCGCGAACGCAAGCGCATCGTCACCTATATCGAAATCGATCGCTGCATGACCGATGCCATCGCGCTCGTAGCCAATTGCCGCCTCGGCAAGCGCGCCCTGAAATTTCTCGACTGGGGCAAGGTCGCGGCCACGTTCGTCGATTTAGAGAGCGGCCGTGCGATCCGCATCGTCGCCCGTGAAGACTCCAAGAGACGCGCCAACGAGATGTTTCCTGCGCTTGAAAAAGAAAAAGGACAACAGCAGGCCTACCGCGAGATACCCGACGATCAGCTATTCGACAAGCAGTGGGTGCGCGTAGAAATCCATCCCGAAGATCTTCCCGGCTTCAAAGGCCCTCGTGTCGCCTGCGACCAGTGCGGCGAGGGCATCAATTTCAAACGCGAAGTATTGCTCCACGGCCGCACTCTCTGCCGCGCCTGCGCCGGCGAGCGTTATTACTCCCCGCTCCACGATTGAACTTCCGTCGCAGCATGTCTTACTGGGGAACAACCGGCAAGCTGATGAAACTCGCATTCCCCGGCGTGTGCCACACGCGCTCGGTCGCCTTCTGATAATCCACAGGCTTCGCGTTAAAAATATTGGGCACGAACTTCTGCGGATTGCGGTCGTACAGCGGAAACAGGCTCGACTGCACCTGCACCATGATGCGATGCCCCGGCAAAAAAACGTGGTTCACCGTCGGCAATCCGAAGCGATAGAGCAACGGCTGATTCGGCGCAATCGCCTCCGCGTGCTCGAAACTCGTGCGGTATCGCCCCCGGAAAATATCCAGCGAAATGGAAAGTTCGTATCCACCCATCGCGGTCTGCGACGGCACGACTCCCGGATACACATCAATCAACTTCACAACCCAATCGCTGTCGCTCCCGCTCGTCGAAGCGTACAAATTCACCTCTGGCGCGCCGCTCACTCGCAGAGGAGCTTTCAGTGGCGGCGTCACATAGGTGAGCACATCCGTTCGATCGTCGACGAATCGCTGGTCTTCCACGAGCCATCGCTTCCAGGCATCGCTGTCGTCATCAACCACTGGACGCGGCCGGTACGGCACGGGATTCGCCGGATCGGAAACGTATTCGTCATATTGAGATGCATCAGCCGCCGGCGCTTCAAACGAGAGCGCGCCATTTACGCCCAGATAAAGCGGGCGCGATCGATTCGCGCAGCCCTTGTCACAACTCAACGGCCAGGATTTAAACCGGTCCCAGTGATTTTCGCCCGTGTTGTAAATAAAGACGGGCGGAGTGTCGGCCTTCGGCGCGCCATCCATCAAATATTGATTGAAAAACGGAAGCAGGACGTCGCGCCGGAATTGCAGCGCCGTGTCTCCATCCCACATCAGCGGCCCGAGCGAAAATCCGGTGTAATTCACGCCGCTGTGCCGCCAGGGTCCCATCACGAGATAATTCTTGTCATTGTTCGTGTCCTTCGGTTCCACAGCCGCGTAGGCGTGGATTCCGCCCCACATGTCTTCCTGGTCCCACAAGCCTTGGAGCCACATCGTGGGAACTTTCAGCGGCACCGACGCCATGATTTTATCGAGCGCCTGCTCCTGCCAGAACGCATCGTAGGCCGGATGCGCTTCCACAAGTTTCCAGAAAGGAAGCTGATCGCAGCCGCCGTACCGCGCAAAATCTCCCGCGGAGCCGATTTGAAGATAATTCGTATAGTCGTCCAGCCCTTCGCGCGGGATCAACCTGCCTCGTCCGCGCGCGGTGCTTTGCCCAGTAAAATAATCGAGGTTGTTTTGGCGAAACGCGCCGTAATGAAACCAATCGTCGCCCATCCATCCGTCTACCATCGGACTTTCCGGCGCAGCCACTTTCAGCGCCGGGTGTGGATTGATCAGCGCCATCACCACCGTGAAGCCTTCATACGACGACCCGATCATCCCCACTTTGCCATTCGATTCCGGCACATTTTTCACCAGCCAGTCGATCGTGTCGTACGCGTCGGTCGAGTCGTCCGTCCCGGTGGTATTCAGCGGGCCCACCAGCGGCGGCGTCATCAGATAATTTCCCTCCGAACCGTATTTCCCGCGCTCGTCCTGAAACACGCGAATGTATCCGGCTCCGACGAATACGTCGTCGCCCTGCGGCAACTCCTGCAGCATGTAAGGCGACTCGACGCGCTGCGTACGGCCCGCCGCGTCGTAGGGGGTGCGCGTCAACAAAATCGGCGCGTGCGAAGCGCCCTTCGGAGTCACGATCACCGTGTAAAGCTTCACTCCGTCGCGCATCGGCACCATCTCGACGCGCTTCGTATAGTTGTAATTCGTATTGGGCGCCTTGAACTGAGCGGGAATATCGGACACGCGCGCCGGACTCTGGGTTTGTCCCTGCGCAAAAACAGGCAAGCCCGTCAGCGCCAGCACGGCGGCAACAGCAGAACAAACAGGGAAAAAACGGCCAAAGAATTTCATGGGCATCCTTATATATGGTGTAAGAAGTCGCTTGTGTAGCCCCGGCCCGCCAATCTTAGTGGCGAGCCGGCCTTTCAGATTTGCCGCCAGAATCCGCCCCGCGCTCTTAGCTCAATGTCACTTTGCCGCTGGCAAGGTCGTACACCCCAGCCTCAACCTTCAGCTTCCCTGCCTGCAGCGCTTCGCGGATCACCGTCGAAGAAGTGCGCAGCAGGTCGGCCTGAATCTTGGCATTGTCGTCGATCGCCTTTTCGAAATTGCCACCAGACTGCACCACCGCCGGCCGAAGGGCTGGATAGAGCGTGCTGATTTGGCCGGGAACTGCGTCGGCTTTCATCGCGGCCTTCACCGCTCCGCAATTCGCGTGGCCCAGCACGAGAATCGCTTTGATTCCCAGCACGGCAACGCCGTATTCCAGGCTCGCGATCATGTCTGCCGTCGCGATATTGCCGGCCACGCGCGTGACGAAAAGGTGCCCGATCGTCTGATCGAAAACCAATTCCACCGGTACGCGAGAATCGGCGCACGAGAGCACCCCGGCGAACGGTTCCTGTTTGCTAGCCGTGCCCTCTTTCAGGATCTTCAAATCGTGCTCGAACGATGTCATCTGATTGGAGGCGAATCGCCGGTTGCCTGCGAGTAATTCCTCGAAAGCCGCGTCGGGACTCAGACTTGTCTGCGCACTGAGCCTCGCCGGGGCAGCCAATTCGAAACCAGCTCTCGCCGCCGCTCCCACCGCCGCGCCTGACAGAACGGTTCGAAGAAAATTTCTCCTGCCGGAACCACCTTGAGCGCCTGCGTCGTTTCGCATTTTTTTGATTCTCCTATTTTTCCCTGAAAGTTCGTGCGGTTCGCTTCAGTACATCATCCATTTCCAGCCCGATTTCATTGCGGGCATGCCTCCGCCAACTAGCTTTTCAAACACGCTGTAATGGGAGATCAGTCGGCCGGTCAGCGAGTAGGATTCCACCATGCGCTCAGCATCTTAGGCCCGGCATCTCGATGAGTCAATCGAGAGCGCCATAAACGATGCTTGCTGCGATTACGGCTTCGGCGGATACAACATCAGGTAAAGGTAGGCCGCGGCGGCTTCGTCCTGAGTCAGGTACCCAAAGACGGGCATCCTCCCGCGGTAAAGCGTGGGCGGCGTGCCCATCAGGATCGGACTACCGCTCGTAACCTTTTGGACGAATTCGGGGAGGCTAACCCGTGTCGTCATGGCAGAGAGTGGTGGAATCGCACCGTCGTAAATTTCGGCTGGGCCGGGGTTGGGGCCCGTCGCGCTGTGGCACACGTGGCACGTGGATTTCACGATGTGCTCGCCGATTCGATACGACGACTCCTTCACCGCGACCTGATTCCTCGCCGCGCCCGGGACATCAGAAAGCAGTTCGAGGTAGGCGACGAGGGAGCGAATTTCCGTATCGCTCAATGTCGGCGGGGGCATGTGCAGGCCTCCCATATGCAGTCGCTGTAGCAAAAGCGTTTTTGATTCCTTCGCAACGGCGCTCACATCCGAACGGCTCATTTCGCGTCCGGCCTTTTTCATGCGCTCCATCGTCGCTGCCACGGATGTCGCCTGCACGGGACCCGTGACCGCATTGATTTCCGGTGGCGCCCCGCGGCCAAATTCACCGTGGCACCCGCGGCAGTTCAAGCGATAGAGGTCGGAACCATGCAGCGTAAGGATTTGAGCGGCGTACCCGTTCGTCAATTCCAGTCGCCAGGGATCCGCCAGGTCTCCGGGTTCCGGCGGAGCGGGCCCCAGGTCCCAAGTCTTTCCCATGCTGGTTTCATTAAACGAGCGATGGAGATGGCGGATCCAGCTCTCGCCGCTCACGGCCGTTACGGAAATATCCGGAGTACTCGCCGTCTGT
This sequence comes from uncultured Acidobacteriota bacterium, assembly GCA_963711875.1. GTDB lineage: Bacteria > Acidobacteriota > Terriglobia > Acidiferrales > UBA7541 > Palsa-295. The sequence goes on along the minus strand of CAVQFW010000006.1, from coordinate 17,147 downwards.
GCGAACAGAGAGAATGCAATCAGCACGACCGCCGACAGGATGGTCAGGCGAACGCTCTGTCGTTTCATGGGCGAGTTCCCGTCGGTGCGCGATGCCGTCGCATTCGTTACTTCTTGACCGCGACATCCACTTGCGTGGCCGCATCCGTTACGGTGATTGTCTGCGTCGTCGGCTTCCCTTCTTCGCTCCAGGTCTTCAGGGTGTACGTCCCGGCCGGAACATTTTTGATCGTGAACGATCCATCGCTGCCGGTCACTGCGAAGTACGGCGTAGGAACAACCACCACGTAGCCGACCATGTCCGCATGCATGTTGCAGAGGAGTTGCGCGGCGCCGAGATCGTCGAATTGAAACGACTTCTTCTGGCCGGGCGACACAATCGTCAAACTGTGCTTCAGTGCCTTGTTCCCGCCGACCGATGGCCAGTAGACATTGTGAGCGACTTGATCGCTGTTCAGAAAATCGACGGTCGTCCCGCGCAGGACCACGAGCACGTGCGGAATGAACAGCATGTTGCGCTGATCGACCGCAACATGCTCCGTGGGACGATCGAATTTTTTGCCCGGTACCGCGTCTATATAAACCGCTATGTTCGCGGCACTCTTCAATCCCTCCGCTGACACTTTCCCATTTACATCTCCCGCTTCAACCTGTCTCGCCAGCACGAGTGCGCTCAGTACGATTGCCGCGAATACCACCGGTTTCCGGTAATTCATCCCTTCCTCCTTCTCGATTCCGCGCGTCATCGCGAATCGCGGTACTCGTGGAGGATGCGCCGGTAAAAAGCGGAATGCGGTGAGCAGTGTCACCAGGCGCTGTGACGCGCGTCACGATGAGGGTGCCGGGGTAGTAGAGCGAAGGTAAGTGCGCTCGTCGCTGCTAGTTGGGAGATGAGTGCCGCGTGGACACTTGCGTCAAATAGCGCGGCGGCCGGAATTCAATCGTCACGTCCTGCTGCGATTGCACCGGACGTTCGTTCAAGAGGGTCGGCTGAAAATGCCACTGGCGAATCGCGCTCATTGCCGCAGCAGAAAGAGAGCTCGAGCCGTTCACGCGCTTTACGTCCATCACTTGCCCGAACTTCCCGATCGTGGCCCGCAACTTTACAGTTTCGCTCGATTCCTCCCGGCTTCCATCCTTCGGGTAGCGAGGCCAAACGTAGGACACGAGTTTGCCGGCTTGCAATCGAGCGGGATGGTGAGCCACTGCAGGTCCAGGCTCGGGTGCCACCAGAACGGAAAGTTGCGACGTAATTGCGAAAGACGAGGACACCGCGATCGGTTTTTCCGGAAAAGTCAGCTTGAGCGACCGGCTGCCCTGGGCCGGCGCAGTAACAAGAATTGCAGAAGTCGATGGCGCATACGCTCCCGCACGAGGCGCCGTTCGCGTCGCAAATGCTCCCCTTCGCGCCGCGGCACTTCTCGTCGCGATTCTTGCAGCGCTTCTCGTCGTACCTCTCGACGTACCTCTCGACGTACCCCTCGCGGCACCTTTCGCGATACCCGACGCCGTACCCCTCGTCGCTCCCGAGAACTCCCGTCCGCCCTCACGCGTATACGCGGATTCGGAATGCGCGGGTGGCCACGCGTTGCGCGCGTCGAGCCCGCTCGAGCTGTCGCGCTCCGAGCCACGTGCGAGCTCCGAAGTTCGTCGAGATTCGGTTGCCGGGGCTGCATCTGGCTCTCTCGAAGGCACTCTCGCGAAAGAATTAGCGTCTCGCGGGCTTTCCCTGGACTCTCGTTCCTCAGCCGTCGCCTCATTCCGTATCGGCGCGCCCGAAGACCGATCGGAATCCGCGTGTGATGGGCTGATCACTGCCGTACTTGGTCCGGTCGGTTTCACAAGCGTCGCTGAAGAAGCCGGTGAAACGGGCGCTAAGACCGCGGGCTGTGCTGTTGAGGTGGGGCTTTCCGGGCGCGGTTCTTCCGTTTCCGGCGGAACCGCCGGCGTATTCAGTCCTACCGTAAACCCAACGCTGAAACCAACCACCAGAAACACAATCGCCGCCACGCGAAGTCCAATTCCTTTCTTCGCCGATTTTTCAGATTCAAGATCTTCCGCGGGCGACTCCTCGACGGCGCGCGGCGATCCCTCGATTTTGCTCTTGGGAGCGCGCCGTCGAAATCCCCGAAATCCGAAGTAGGGAATCTCGTCGAGCGTCTTTTCCTCGAACTTTTCGACAAACGACCAACGGCTCGCACCCAGAATTTCAGGCGCTATCACGGCCGAGGATCGAGATCTCGGGGCTGCAATCCGCTCCCGCGACGGAGTGCGGACCTCTTCCGCAAAAGCATCCGCGCTCAATTCTGCCGCGACGCCCGCAATATTTGCCGGCGCCGATCGCTCGCCACCTTCCGGCGCCATGCTTTCCCGCAGCTCCGGCACGGCAAGCGGCGCCTGCTGCAAGTTGATTTCGCCGCTCTGCTCCGCAATCGCTGTCTCAGCGCTTTCCACCGGCGAAATCGAAATCCCCTCGCAACTCGTCCCCGCGTCCCGCTCGATCTTCTTCCTCCGCGCGATTTCCAGCAGCATCGCGAGCTTGCCGCTCGCATTCCAAAGCGCGTCAAAGATGAACGCAATATTCTTTGGGTTGAACTGAAGCTGCCACGCAGTCAGCGACATGCGAACAATGTCGTAAACCTCTTCCTGCTGGCCCTCGGAGAGATATTCCTGCAGTTGGGAATAGACCGCGCCGTTCGCGTAATTTTCTTTCCATTCCCGGACAGCTTCTGCATGAAGATTGTCAACGCTTGCGAGTTCCTGCGTTTCTTCCGCCCCTTCCTCGCTCGGCGCTAACGGTTCGCCATGCGGCAAAGCCATCGTCATTTCCGTCAGTCCGCCGCGCCGCTCCAGATCCTTGCGCATTTCCTGCGTTTTATCGGTTACCAGATTTGTTTTGCGGCATACCCACTCGCCGCGCGACTTGTCGAAATGAATCGTCGCGCGGTATTCGCCGGTCTCATATCGAAATACCGGCAACGGCTTGAGCGCGGGCCACCGCCCGGCCAAGAGTAAATCCATCTCCGCTAATTGCACTCGAGACACAAGCCCGGCAACGTTGGGCCGTGCACGTTCGCGTTTATCTAATTTCATATTGCCACTCGAAAAGTCTAGTCCGCCACGCGACTCCACCCGAGTACACCAAGCGAACTTCTGGTAGCGGTCGTCGCGAACGGGATTTGAACGGCGGGATTGGCGAGGAACGGCGAGGAGCCCTCGGGTGCCCTTGCAGATAGGACATCTCCCCACCCCCACGACTTTAGGTAGTCCGAATTGCTGCATGCCCAGGCCCAAACTTTCAGCCGGGAGCATCGCAAAGCTAAGTCTAGTAACAACTATGAGTCGGCTAAAATTCCGCGAGTAACGTAAGCCTCCTCAGCGCGATTTCCTGGTGGTTTTCGCGCAGAGCTGGTGGTTATCAACCACCGCCACCGCCGTTACCCCGAAGTTTTCCACAGGTAGAGACGCAAAACGCCGCGCCGACAGCTGCCTTTCAGCACTCCAATCCGCTCTAAGAGCCTCGAAGAATTTATGGTAGCGTTCCCGAACGGCGGACTACCTGTGGTCCGCCTTAGCGAAGAGCCAGGAGGCCCCTTGGCAGCACGGCTTACATCCTTGAATGTCGGTTTGCCACGCGACATCACGTGGCGCGGCAAAACCGTCCACACCGGTATCTGGAAGACCCCGGTCGAGGGACGCGTGGCGGTTCGAAAGCTGAACCTCGCGGGTGACGGCCAGGGAGACTTGGGCGGCCACGGAGGCGTGAACCGCGCCGTCATGGTGTATCAGCTCGCGTCCTACCGTTACTGGGAGCAGGAACTCCAGCGCAACAATTTCTCCTACGGACAATTTGGCGAAAACTTTACCGTCGATGGATTGCCGGACGACGAAGTCTGCATCGGTGACCGCTACCGCATCGGCACCGCTCTGTTCGAGGTTTCACAACCGCGAGTCACCTGTTATCGCCTCGGGATCCGCATGGAAGAACCTCAGATGGCTTCCTTGGTTGTCGCGCATCATCGCCCGGGATTTTATTTTCGTGTCCTCGAAGAAGGTGAAGTCGGCGCCGGGGACGAGATCGTCAAAATCGCGGATGGGCCGGAGAAAATGACGGTCGCGGAAATCGACGCGCTTCTGTATCTGCGCGGCCACACGCGCGAACAATTAGTCCGCGCCCTGCGCATCCCTGTCTTGAGCCGGGGCTGGCAAGATTCTCTTCAGGCGATCCTCGACCAGGAAACGGCCGGAGGCCCTGCATCAGGAAATCCCGGACTCGCGCCCAGCGCCCCTCCTCCCGCGTGGCCGGGATTCCGTCCGTTGAAAATTTCGCGAATCGAAAAGGAAAGCGCCAGCGTGCTTTCTTTCTCGCTGGTTTCAGCAGATTCGCGGCCGCTCACTCCCTCTCTGCCAGGACAATTCATCGTCTTGCGCATGCAACCCCAGCCCGCAGGTCCGGTTCTTTTGCGCAACTACTCGCTTTCCGATTTGCCCGCTCCGGATCATTACCGCATAAGCGTTAAACAAGAATTGAACGGCGCCGCCAGCACCTATTTGCACACGCAGGTTAAGGTCGGCGATGTGCTCGATGTGGCAGCGCCGCGAGGAACTTTCACGCTGCAACCTGGCGACAAAAAGGTGGTCCTGCTCAGCGCGGGCGTGGGCGCGACTCCCGTGCTCGCGATGCTGCATTCGCTCGCCGCATCGAGCTCGCCGCGCGAGGTCTGGTGGCTGTTCGGTGCTCGTGACGGAGAAGACCACCCGTTTGCCCAAGAGTCTCGCAATTTAATCAAATCTCTGCCGCACGGTAGAAGTTTTATTGGGTACAGCCGTCCGGGACCGCAGGATCGTCCCGGCATCGACTTCGATGCTCCGGGACGTATCTCCGTCGAACTCCTCGAAAAGCTCGGCGTGCCGCGCGACGCCGATTTCTACCTCTGCGGCCCGGCTGCTTTCATGCAGGATTTGACGGCAGGACTCGCGGCCTGGGGAGTCTCCAGTGAAAGTGTGCACGAGGAAATCTTCGGCCCCGGCAAAGCGATTACGCCCGGCGTCGTCGATCCGTCTCACGCGCCTCCGCACCCGCCGGCAGGGACTCCGGGCACGGGCCCCCAAGTCTCGTTCGCGCGCAGTGGATTGAACGTCAAATGGGACGCCAAATTTTCGAGCCTTCTCGAATTCGCGGAGGCCTGCGATGTCCCGGTTCGCTGGTCATGCCGCACGGGCGTATGTCACACCTGCGAAAGTGGTTTGGTTTCGGGAAAAGTAACCTATCAGCCCGATCCCCTCGAACCCGCGGCCCCAGGCAATCTGCTGATCTGTTGCGCCCAACCGAGCGGCGACGTCGTAATCGACTTATAAGCCTGTCTCCGCCACCGGCCGCCGCACTCCGGCGTGATTGATCGTGCCGCTATTCTGAGCCTCCGCTTCCGCCACCGCCGCGTCCGGCCAAAGACGTTGTCTCCAACCCAAGAGAAGCGTACGATGCGCCCGCTGGAGTTCCTCCTCGCCAATTCCGCTTTCGAATTGAGCGACGAACTCCGCGACGGAGTCGGTGACGAATTACGTGAGGAGCTCCGCGCCAAATTCTGTGACACGATCTGTGAAAATCGCACCGTGAACATGCCAAACCCAGCCGATAGCTTCGAATCGCAAACCTATCGCAAAGCCGACGTCCGCCTGCTCCCGTTTCTTTTTCTCTGCTACATCCTCGCCTACCTCGATCGCGTAAATGTCGGCTTCGCCAAGCTGCAAATGGTCAAAGATCTTTCCCTCAGTGACGCGGCGTTCGCCACCGGCGCCGGCATCTTCTTCATCGGCTATTTTTTCTTCGAAGTGCCCAGCAACGTGCTCCTGAAAAAGTTCGGCGCGCGCATGTGGATTGCAAGAATCATGATCTCTTGGGGCGTGATCTCCGCCTGCATGATCTTTGTAAAGGGCGAATGGTCCTTCTACTCCATGCGTTTTCTCCTGGGCCTCGCAGAAGCCGGTTTCTTCCCGGGCGTAATCTTTTATCTCACGCTGTGGTATCCCTCGAGACTTCGCTCCACGCGCACCGCATGGTTCGTCGCTGCGATTGCCGTCTCCGGCGTAATCGGCAATCCAGTTTCCGGCTGGATCATGGACCACCTCTCCGGCGCGATGAATCTCGCGGGGTGGCAGTGGCTATTCCTCTCCGAAGGCATCCCCTCCGTGCTCGTTGGCTTCTGCGTGATTTTTTATCTCGACAGCAGCATCGAAGAGGCAAAATGGCTCACGCCCGAAGAGAAGCGACACCTCGCCTCGAACCTCCTCGCGGAAGATCAGCACAAGACTCAGCACAAACTAAGCGACGCATTCACCAGCGGAAAAGTCTGGGTCCTCTGCGGAATCTATTTCACGTTGATGATCGGCTTGTACGGCATCGCTTTCTGGTTGCCGACGATCGTGAAAGCCTTCGGCATGAAAGGTTATCTCGAGGTGGGCCTGATTACCGCCATCCCGTACGGCGTCGCCGTCGTCGGCATGATTTTTCTCAGTCGCCATTCGGATAAGACGGGAGAGCGCCGCCTGCACTACGTCCTGAACGTCACGGCCGGCGCGATCGGCCTGATTTTAAGCGGCGTTTTTGCTTCACAACCCGTTCTCGCCATCATCTTCCTCTCCATCGGCACTTTGGGCGTGATTGGATCGATGCCGCTATTCTGGCCGCTGCCATCTGCATTTTTGGCTGGCACCGCTGCCGCCGCAGGGATCGGCATCGTAAACTCGGTCGGAAATTTGGGCGGATATTTCGGCCCCAATATCCCCATCTGGGCCAAGGCTTTCTCCTCCGACAAATCCGCCGCTCTCTACATCATCGCAGCGATCTTATTGATCGGCGCACTCTTGACGTTCTTCCTCGTCCCCAAAGATCTTCGCGTAAAAGTTGGATCCTGACCGCACCGCCGTCTAAGTACCTGTACCGCCGGCGTCCTGCCGGCTCTTTTGCCGAAGCCTCCGCTTCTCCCCCGAGCTCACTTGCGATACTGCTCGCTCGCCACTACTCCGCCGGCCGCGGGTTTCGCCTGTTCGCAAGGCCAGCGTAATCGATTGGCGTAGTACCTTCCCGCTTCCGCTCCCGGCAATGTCTGCGCCGTGGCCTACTGGATGTGAGATCGCGTCCGGCAGCTCCCTTGTCGCCGGGGATTTTCAACGAAGGAGCCTCCTATGAAAAGAAATCTTATTGTTGGCGCCATCCTGCTCTTCGGTGTTTCGATTTCTTTGACGATTGGCGCGGTACGCACTGCGGCGCAAGGCCCCGCCGGCAATGGCGCGGCTGCCGCCGCGCAGGATACCTCACATTCGCTGAATCCCATGAACTGGGTGAAGAAAGACTCGAAGAACTCCACCGATGCGTCCGGAACCCGAAGCGACGCCGAAAAAAAGCTCACCCCCAGCCTGCAAGCCCAGGGTGTATTGGCCGTTAGCGCCAACGCTACCGACGCGTGCGCGCCATTCCCGACCTTGGATCTTTGTCTTGCTGTACTTCACGCCAGCCACAATCTCGGTATCGATTTCAATTGCCTCCGCGCCAACGTCACCGGTGTCCTCACCAGTGCGGAAATGTCCGGCTGCAAAGCCGTTGATGGAGATAAAGCGGAAGCCTTGAATAAGGCCATCCATCAGCTGAAGCCGGATGCCAACGCCAAACAAGCTTCCAAGGACGCGGAGCAGCAAGCGAAGGACGATCTCAAGGGAATCGGCATCAACAGATGATTAATTAGTCCGCGAATCCTGGGATTCCAAGCTGGTAGCAATCATCCTTGCTATCAACGATTGCCCCGCGAAACTCGAATTTCCGCAACTACTGAACCGTAACCGGGACTGTCGCCGACACGAGCGTCGTACTCACGCCACTCCCGCTCGTGCGAGTCACGGTGAATATGTCCTCGCCGGGCGCCGTTCCGGGAGGCATAGTTCCGCCGGCCGCGTGCGGCTCTTTGAATTTAGGAGAGTTGAATCGAGCGCCGGTATCACCCGGCACATATCCTTTTTCGCCTAGGCGGCTGGTGGTAGAGTACCGTCACGATTGAGGCCCTGCGATGGAAGCCAGTCCTCGAACCCACAGGATGCGATTCGGTGCCTTCGATGTGGACCTACGTTCAGGCGAGCTGCACAAGCATGGCATCCGCCTGAAACTCCAGGACCAACCCTTCCACGTGCTTGCGCTCTTGCTCGAGCATTCTGGTGATGTAGTCACACGCGAGGAGCTCCGCGAAAAACTTTGGCCTGCCGACACCTACGTTGATTTCGATACTGGCCTGAACAGTGCCATCAAAAAACTGCGCAGTGCGCTAAGCGATTCGGCCGAGGAACCCCGCTACATCGAGACGCTGCCGCGCCGCGGTTACCGCTTCATCGCTCCGGTCGAGAACGGCTCGAAGCCTTCGCTCGCCGCGGTGGAAGGCCCGCTCCCGCAAGTTCTTCCCTCAGAGCCAACGCTTCATCCCGGGAACAAACGCCGCTATTGGATTGCCGCCGCCGCTGCTGCCGCCGCAACATTACTTGTTGTTGCCGCGCTCGTTGCGTGGCGCGTGTATTTCACTCGGCCTCCGCTTACCGGAACTGACGTAATTCTCCTCGCGAACTTCGTCAACAAAACAGGTGATCCCATCTTCGACGGCACGCTCGACAAAGCACTCGAAGTGAAACTTACCGAGTCTCCCTTCTTGAGCGTCCTTCCAGGAGCAGGCGTCCGCGAAACGATGCGGACGATGCGTCATGATCCAAATGAGCGAGTGACGCGCGAACTCGGTGTTGAAATCTGCAGGCGGCAGGGCCTCAAAGCAGTGGTGGTGCCGGAAATCACAGCCTTCGGTAACAGGTATCTGATCACGCTCGAAGCGATCGAGGCTCGGAACGAAAAGCCCATCGCCCGGCAGCAAGCCGAAGCCGAAAGCAAAGACAAAGTGATCGCAGCCCTGGGCAAAGCAGCTTCGGGACTGCGAAAGCAATTGGGCGAAAGCCTGAGCTCATTGGAAAAATACAACGCGCCTCTCGATCTTGCGACCACAAGTTCACTCGAAGCGTTGCAGGCCTACAGAGCGGCGCTCATACCGTATCGTTCGGGAAAGGTGCGCGAGGCCATCGTCCTCTTTGAACGCGCCGTCGAAGTCGACCCGAAATTCTGCTCCGCTTACAACATGCTCGGCGGCGCTTATCACGGCATCGGCGATGAACAGGCTTCGAGAAAGAATTTTGCGCGGGCCTTCGAGTTGAAGGACGGCCGCGTGACGCAGGAAGAGAATTTTCTGATTACCGCCACGTATTATTGGAACATCACGGGCAATCTCGACAAGGAATATGCCGTGCTCGTGTTGTACCAGCAGGCGTATCCACGCAGCGTAAATGCTGCCAACTTATTGGGGATCAATTACTCGGAGCGCGGCAAACGAGAAGAAGCACTCAAGGAATTCATGTGGGCGATTGAACATTCTCCGGTGCCTGCTGTTTATTTCTACTCGAACGCGAGTCAGGCGCTTATGAATCTGGGCCGCTTTGACGACGCCAAAAAACTTCTCGGGGAGTGGCAGCAGAAAGGCACCCTGTTCGCATATCAAATAGACATGCTCTATCGGATCGCCTTTTTCGAGAACGATACTGCAACAATGGAACGGATTGCCCGGGAACAGCCAGCCGATGATCTGGGCTGGCTCGGATTGCAAGCGCAGTTCGCCTTCCTTCGCGGCGACATCAAGAAATTCCGCTCGCTGAGCGAAACCGTCGTGAACATTCAAGCCCGCGCGAATCAGCTGGAAAATGCCGCTGATGACCTTGCGACGCACGGCCAGCTTGAATCCTTTCTCGGAAACTATGCCCTGGCGCGGAATCTCTGCCGCCACGCTGGAGAGGGCAATAGTGACAGCGCTATCGGGCTTTGGCGTTGTGCAGAGGCGTTCGCGAACGCCGGAGATTTAGCGCGGGCGGAATCCTTGGCAGCAAAACTCGATCAGATGGTCCCTGAGGACACAATTTATCAGAACGTGTTCCTGCCGCTGATTCATTCCATCGTCGAACGGCAGCGAGGCAACGCAGCGAAGGCCGCGGAGTTGCTCGCTCGAGCGGAGCCCTACGATTTCAGCCTGGATGTCCATTACCAGCGTGCGCTGGCTTACTTGGCTGCGGGAGATTCCGCTAACGCGATCGACCAGCTTCAGAGGCTTCTCGATAAGCGCGGAGCAGGTTGGTGGCAAGTGTATGCCCCGCTCGCCCAACTCGGTATCGCGCGAGCCTATGCCATGCAACAGGACCGCCAGAAAAGCCGCAAAGCCTACGACGAATTCTTCACCACTTGGAAAGACGCGGAGCCGGATAATCCGCTGCTCCGCCAGGCTCGAGTCGAATACTCCAAACTCCCCGCCGCTGGTTATGTCGCTGCCTCCGAGCGATCTCGTAGCCGTTGTCGTCGATCCAGCGCACGAGGGCCTCGTACGTGTCACTGATGTCGTCGAACGGGCCCCGGTGGAGCGTGGACGTCGACCTGGACGACGGGAAGCTCGACGACACGGACCTCGTCGTCGTCGGCGAGGGACTGGTCGCCGATGTCGAACCCGAGGTGCACGACGACGTGGCCGGTGTCGTCGGGCCATTTGTAGTAGGCGACGGACATTCCAGGTTTGATCCCCTTCTCGACCAGCCGCGCCCAGACCATGGCGAGCCGCTCCTGGAAGACGGGCCCGATGTTGTCGTGGCCGAACCCGTCTGCGACGCCGGTGCTCTCCGCCATCCGCACGGTCTCCGTTTCCTTCTGACCGTCGTTTCGATGGTTCGCATCAGCTCTCCTTGCTCGAGCGCATCCAGGAAGTCGCAACTCGCCGGAGGCGGTCGTGCTGCTCCGCGTACTCGTCGAGATGTCGGCCCGGCGCAGACGGAGCATCCCCCGAAGCTGTTCGACCGACAGCTCGCCGTCGCCGCCCATGACCCCGCGGATCTGGTCGAGACCGACGCCGAGGTCTCGCAGCGCGAGCGCACGGCGCAGGACGGAAAGCTGTCGCACCTCGTAGTAGCGGTATCCCGTGGCCGGGTCGACGTGCGCGGGTTCGAGGACACCGACGTCCCCGTAGTGCCGAAGGGTCCTGGGGGACACCTGGCCCAGCCGTAGCTCCCCGATGCTCAACATGGCGACACCATTCCTACGCCTTGACGCGGCGTCAGAGTCAAGGCGGTACGTTCTGCCCCGTCGACGACCTGAGGGTGAAGCGCCATGGCGAAGCTCGGAACCAACTGCCGGAGCACCTGATCGGCACGGATCATGGTGCCCTCGCGGAGTTCCTCACCGGGATCGAGGAGCTGGGGTACGGCTACATCACCATCGGCGACCACGTGCTCGGCGCCGATCCGAGTGTGCGACCCGATTGGAAGCCGTACCTCGGCAAGGCGCCGCTCTACGACCAGCACATGCCCTGGCACGACCCGCTCGTTCTGTTCGGCTTCCTCACTGCGTTGACCACTACGCTCGAGATGAGCACCGGGATCCTGATCGCCCCGCAACGCCAGGCCGCCTGCTGCTCGCGAAGCAGGCCGCCGAGGTCGACGTGCTGAGTAGTGGCCGTCTGCGGCTCGGCGTTGGCGTCGGTTGGAACGAGCTCGAGTTCGAGGCGCTCGGTGCGAGCTTCGCCGATCGCGGAGAGCGCATCGTCGAGCAGATCGAGCTGATGCGTCAGCTCTGGACTCAGGAGCTCGTCGACTATTCGGGCACGTTCCACACCGTCACCGTGGGCCGGGATCAACCCCTTGCCGGTGCAACGGCCCATCCCGTTGTGGTTCGGTGGGCAGTCACCGGTCGTGTTGAAGCGCACCGGTCGCCTCGCCGACGGCTGGTTCCCTTACTACCCGTCCTTCGACCCGGTGAAGCTGACGGCTGACCTCGTGGTCCACGAGAGCGTGCGCGCTGCGGGACGAGACCCGGCCGAGATCGGCATCGAGGGTGCGGTCTATTTCTACGACGACCGGTTCGAGATGTCCCCCACCGCTCAGATGCCGCCGACCACGCTCGAAGAGTGCGTCGAGTACGCGGACTGGTGGAAGGACTTCGGCGCGACCCGGTACGGGGTCACGCCCGCCGTGGGCGAACCTCGGCCCCGAGGAGACCGGCGTGCGCGTACCCGGCAAGAAGTGGAGTGGTGTCGAGCAGCGCCTCGACGCGTTCGTTGCGTGAGTTCAAAGACGCCGTCGGACCCGACTTCTGAGAGCAACCCACGCGGTGACGGACTCGCGCCCTTCCGCGGCCCGTGTCGAGGACGTCGCCGGTCAGTCGCCGATGGTGGCGAGCACAGCAAGGCAGCGCTCCCACCCCTCGCGGTGGGAGGGTTCGCGGTCCGGGGGGAGGTCGCGGTGGGTGAGGTTGACGATCGTGTCGTCGCCGTCAGCGACGAGCACAACCTCCACGGTGCTGCTCCCGGGCGGCAGCGTGGCGTCCCCGGGGATCCCCCAGGTGAACACGACGCGTAGACGGGGGCTCGACCGTGACGTAGGTGCCGCGGGCGGCTGCGCCGACGTCGACGGCGAACGTCCCGCCCGGCCGGGCGTCGAGCTCGGCGCGTCCTGATCGACGTGATCATCAGCTGGGGATCCGTGAAGTACGGGAACACGACCTCGGGGGCCGTGGTGATGCGCACGCTGGCGCTGATCACGTCGGTCTACTCCTCCGGGTGCGGGGATGGACTCGTTCGACGGACTGCTTCAGGCGGTCCAGGCGTCGGGCCAGAACTCGTCGAGCAGGGTGCGCAGCGGCTCGAGCGACTCGGCCCGCAACGAGTAGAGCCGTCGGGCGCCCTCCCGCCGTTCGGCGAGGAGGCCGGCCCGTTTGAGGACGGTGAGGTGCTGACTGACCGCCTGCTGGGTGAGTGTGAAGTTGGCGGCGATCTGCCCGGCGGGCAGCTCGGCGTGCTGGACCAGCCGCAGGATCTGGCGCCGGTGAGGATCGGCCAGCGCCCGCAGGACCACATCGGGTCCAACGGGCGCGGCCGGCTCCATGGGCTGGGGCGTCATCGGTGCTTCCTACTACCGGAGGGCGACCTCCGCCGTCCACGCTCGTTCAGCCCGGACGGCGTGCTCGGCGTGCCAGGCGGCGAACCGCTCGACGTCGACGGGCGGGTTCGGGCTGCCCGCGGCCCCGTTGACGAAGTCGACGAGGCTGGCGAGGTGGCGCATGCCGTGTGACACATGTCGAAGCACTCGAGGCTGGGATTCAGGCCGTGGTGCTGGAAGCGCAGCTCGGTGCCCTGCGCTGGCCGGTTCGAGATCGCCAGCGGGTTCGAGGTCGCCAGCCGGTTCGAGATCAAAGGTGATCGAGGTCCCGACCCAATCAGGGGCGGGCTCGCACACGAGCACACTCCAGCTGACCCGCGAGGCCCGGTCGGCCTCGTCGACCCGCATCACGACCTGCTGTTCGCCCATGAGGAAGCGAAGCGCGTCTCCTGTGGCGGTGGCGCCGCCACCAGCGGGGGTCCACCAGCCGGTCAGCGCATCGACGTCGGTCAGCGCCGCGGGCACCGCTGTCGGGGGCCGCTGGCGAAGGTCTTCGTCGAGCGGAAGTCGTCGGTTTCGGTTGCCTCAATCACAGTCTGCTCCTTTTCCAAGGCTTACCTTGTACAAGTGAATACTTGTAGACTAGGAGTCCGCGGACGCCTGTCAAGGGAAGCGGTCAAGAGCGGCCTGTGTTCTGCGAACGTGGACGCCATGCTTGGCGGTCAGCCGGTCAGCGCGCCGGCCTGGACATGCAATTGCAGCGTTGCCGCTCGCCACACCGTCAGCCACCTCGGTCACCGGGACGACGGTGATCTCGTTCCAGTAGACGAACTTCCCGACGAACGCCTGAACCACCTTGGGGTCGTCGGCTTCCACGAGGACGTAGCCGCCGGTGGCCAAGTTCGACAAGAACGCATGGACCGTCAGCCCGTCCTCGGGCGTCCACTTGCCGAACGCCTTGATCAGCGCCTCCTGGTTCGCAAGGTTCTGCTCGTAGCTCAGACCAGCAGTGCGGATCTCGTACTCGATCATGTACTTCATCGTTCCCCCCAAAGCTTCGAGCACCAGGCGGCGCGGCGTATCGGACGCGAACAGACTGCACGCCCGGCACGCGTGGCGCCAGCAGCAGTGTCACGGATGCCGAGCGGCAGCGGGACGGATCAGGCAGTTACGGGCGCGTGCGCTCGGCCCGCGATGCGGCGGCCACCGAGGCGTCGAACCCGAGGAGGTCGCCGAGGGTGCCGCCGACCATCGCGGCGCGCTCGTCGGCGGGACATCGCCGAACTGCTCGCGATCAGCTCGCGGCTCCCGCGGAACGTTCCTTCTGCGTGCGGGTAGTCGTTGCCCCACACGATGGTCGACAACCCGGTGATGTGCCGCGGCACGCGACGGCCACCGGATCGTCCTGGAACGAACGTGGAACTGGCGCTGCACGTACTCGCTCGGCGTCAAGCAGGTACGGCCACTTCTCGTTGAGGCGGAACAGCTGCGCCATGTTCGGTTGGTCGTAGTCGGGGCGGGTGTCGTCCCAGATGCCGAGCCACCAGTCGGCGTCCTGGCCGATGCCCGGTGATCCAGCACTTGTCCATGCTGCCCACAGCGACGCGAGCCAGTCCGCGTTGAACTCGATGAGCGCGAAATGCAGGTCGGGGTAGCGCTCGGGAACGCCGCCGCCGATCAACTCGCAGATGACCTGCTGCGGGACGAACGGGCCGTAGATGCACTGCGTGATCATCCGCTTCGACGCCGACTTCTCGGTCATCGGCTGCCAGCTCCGCGGCCGACTCCATCACGACCTTGAGCGTCGTCGACGCCGGGTCCTTGACCTTCACGCCGCCGGTCTGCGTGTGGACGAAGACGTGCACCCGTTGGCCTCCGCGGCCGCCCACACCGGGTCGAAGTCGCCGGCGAGTAGTAGGGCTTCGGCGGATCGCGGCAGCAGATCGCGCAGGAACCCGGACGCGCGGCGACACGTGCTCGATCTCCGCGACCGCGTCGGCGTATGTCGGTGATCGGCACCGGCGCCGTGGGCGCGAGGCCAGAAGTACGGCGAGTACCGCTCGACGACCCAGTCGTTGTACACACGAGCGTGCGCGAGCGAGAGCTCGTGATCATCGGTGTAGATCGCGAACAGCGAGAGGTTCGAGAGCAGCACCTGGACGTCGACGCTGTCGAGGTCCATGTCCCGAGGATCCCCGACGGGTCGCAGTCGGGCATCGGACCGCCCGCCGCCGGTACCGCTGACCGTCCACCCCTCGAACCCGGGCTGTGCAGGCGCTGGAAGATGCTGGCGCCGCCCTCGACCCACGGTTCGATCTCGAAGTCCTCCTCCCAGACCGTGTGGTCGCGGAGGTTCTCGGGGAGGCGGGTGCGGAAGAGGTCGGTCGGTTCGAGCACGCGCCCGTCGGCCGATACGACAAGTTCGGTGGCCGTCATTCGTCGAGACCTCCTGCGCCGGACTCGCGGCCGGGTCGTCGAGCCGGGACGCGTCACGGGCGCGGTGGACCGGCGCGATCCTTTGGATCAGGCTAAACCAACCGGTCGGTACAAGCAACGTAGAGTCAGCCGGTATTGACCCAGAATTGAGGAAGAGGGGGGACCGTGGCGAAGCGGTGGAAGCATGTTCTGGATGGTTCGACCTGGGGCGATTGGGGCGACGAGGACGAGCTCGGCCGCATCAACCTGCTGACGCCCGAGAAGGTCCTCGCGGGCGTGCGCGAGGTCGAGGCCGGCATCACCTTCTGCCTGAGCCTGCCGCTCGACTACCCGGGCGGCACCTCGGTGCGGAACCAGCGCCGGTACCCGCCGGTCCTCGTGCTGATGGAGGACATGCAGGGCAACCCCGCCACCTTCTTCAACGTTCTCATGCGCGACATGCGCGAGCGGCGACCGGGAGTTCGTCGACGTCTGGGCCGACGACTCGGTGACGTCTTGGTTGCAGTACTCGACCCAGTGGGACTCACTCGCGGACGTCGGTGCCGAGTTCGACGCCGACGGTGACGGCGTCGAGGAGCCTGTCTACTACAACGGCTACCGCGCCGGTATCGACCTCGTCGGACCGAAGACCGACGCCGCCCGGTGACGGTGGCGGCGCACTCGTCCTTCGCGCACGACCTCGGCCTGGAGCACATGGCGTACCACGGCGTACAGGGCCGAGGGGCGCCTCGTCGACTCTGGCCCACCACCTCGGCGACGAGTGGCGCGGCGTGACCGTACGACGCTGAGGAGATCATGGCGGCGGACAATGTCATGGTCGAACCCGGAGACATGCTGCTGCTCCACACCGGATTCGCAACCCGAGTGCTGGAGTGGGACCGCAAGCCGGACCCCGGAAGATCTTCACGACCTGCACGCTACCTCGACGCCCGCGACGAGCACTGCTCGAGTGGATTGCCGCGCGACAGATTCTCGGCGCTCGTCGCGGACAACTACGCCGTCGAGGGGCATGCTGAGCCAGGACCCGTACCCCAGCCGGCACACGTTGCTGCCGATCCACCACCTGTGCCTGTTCCGGCTCGGCGTGCCGCTCGGCGAGATGTGGTATCTGCACGAGCTCGCCGACTGGCTGCGCGAGCACGACCGGCAGCCGCTTCCTGCCGACCGCACCCCCGCTGCGGTTGCCGGGAGCGGTGGGCTGCCCGCTGACCCCCGTCGCGACAGTGTGAACGCCGTGTAGTTGTTGTCGCTAACTTCGGCGATCATCGCGAAGAAGCTCATGCTGCCGAGTTCAGGAGATACCGCCGGGGCTTCCCGGGGATGTTGGCGCCGAAGAAGTAGCTGCTGTGCCCGAAGGCCGCGGTGACTTCGCCAACGGCGTCGACCATGTCCGTCCAATCGCCCTCGGCCGCGGGCGCGGACTTCGATCGTGTCGTACCCGTGCTCGCGCAAGGTACACGAGCGTGTCGGTGATGAAGTCCACCTGGTCGCCGTTGTACCGCGGTCTTGACCGGCCGCGGCGTGCGGCCCACCAGGAAAGAAGAGGTTCGGAAAGCCCGCGGCCTGCACGCCGAGGAACGTCCTCGGTCCGTCGGCCCAGTGGTCCTCGAGTGCGAGACCGTTCCGGCCGCGGATCCCCAGACGCGTGAGCGCGCCGGTCCCGAAGTCGAACCCGGTCGCCCACACGACGACGTCGAACTGCTGCTCACCTTCGGCCGTCTCGAT
>CAVQFW010000005.1:0-124857 GCA_963711875.1 uncultured Acidobacteriota bacterium | reverse complement strand
CAGAGCGGTAGCGGCGGCGGGAGCGGTCAGAGCGTTTGGAGCACCCGTCCGGGTACCGGCGGCAACAAGGCGCAGAGAGCAGCGGCCGGTCGCGAGGGCGCCGAGAAGTCAAGCAGCGAGCGCACAGTGTGGAACTGCTCGATGCCCGCGAGCTGGTCGATGACTGGACCTCGCCGACAACGCTGTTCTGGCGAGCCGTACGCACCCCGTGCGGTCGAGATGCGTGTCGCATGCTCGTCGGGCCCGGCTAGGGCGTTGGTCCGTCGCGAAAGTCAGGATGGCCGCCGTTGGCTGCCGAACGGCTCCGGGGGCCTGTGCGAGCGCGGCGTGGGTCCGGGCAGCACGAGCCAGCCAGCGGGTTCCGCGTTGAGATGACGCGCCGGTGGGTAGCGGGTCTCCAATGACGACGCTGCCGCATGCCGTAGACGTACGGCACCAGGCCGGATGGCTCCCGGAAAACCATGAGGACTTGGAAGCGTGGCTCGATGGCCACCGGCAGCGGGTGGAGGGCAGAGGCGAGCAGATCGTCCTGCATCCTGTGATCACTGAGTTCCAGGAGCTGATTGACAGCGATCCGCTGGTGCGCATGTACGTCAACCAGATGATCGCGCAGGTGCCCACCACCAAGCCGTACCGCAAGCGGCATGTCGAGAGCGTCGACCAGCTGCTGCTCCTGATCAACGAGGTGCTGACGATGGCCCCAGAGTTCGGCCCCGCGATGGTGGCCACGCCGCTAGGCGCGATCCTCGACTGGACGATGGGGACAACGGCCGGTTTCGCCGCCTATCGGAACCCGCGCATCAACGCGATGCTCAAGAAGATCCTGACCGTCTGGTCCGAGTTTCTCAGCAGCAGCGACTCGCTCTACGTGCTCAACGACTCGCCGTCAGGCTGGAAGTCCGCCGAGGCCCAGCGCGCGGTGGGCATCGAGCAATTCGAGTACGACCCGGAGGACGAGCATTGGGGCTTTGCCTCGTGGAACGATTTCTTCACCCGACGCTTCAAGGACGGCGCACGTCCGGTGGACTCCCCGGACGACGACAAGGTGATCGTGAGCGCCTGCGAGTCGACGCCCTACGGCATCAGCACCGACGTACAGCGGCAAGATCGCTTCTGGATCAAGACTCAGCCGTATTCGCTTCAGGACATGCTGGCCAACGATGATTCGGTCGATGACTTCGTCGGCGGAACGGTGTACCAGGCCTTTCTGAGCGCGACCAACTACCACCGCTGGCACAGCCCGGTGGCGGGCACGATCGTCCGAGCGTTCGTCCAGGAGGGCACGTACTACTCCGAGGCCGACTCGGAGGGCAAGGACGCGGTCGAGCCGATGAACTCGCAGTCCTATCTCGCCCACGTCGCGGCTCGGGCGATCATCCTGATCGACGCCGACGATCCCGTCATCGGGGTGATGGCCTTCGTGCCGGTCGGGATGTCGGAGGTGTCCTCGTGCCTCATCGACTCGAAGGTGACGCCGGGGTATCACGTCGGGAAGGGTGAGGAACTCGGGTACTTCCAGTTCGGCGGCTCGACCCACTGCCTCGTGTTTCGGCCGGGCGCGATCGCCGAGTTCACGCTGGCGGCGATTCCTCAGCCTCACGACCCCAAGGCGCCGCTGGTGCACGTCCGATCGAAGCTCGCGACCGCCAACCCCACAGTCTGAAGCCGGAACACCCGGAGGCGGTAGACAACGGTAGACAAACCCTGAGCGAGCGGCGAGACCCGCCGCGGAGGCGTCCCGGACGGACGCTCCACACTGCGGTCGCGCCACCCCGGCCGGCTCGCGCGTCGCCGAAAGGCGGGCTGATCCCGCGCCGTGCAGCGGCTGCAAGATCTCTCGGCAGAGTCGGCTCGGCCGCTGCGGCGCTCGGCCATCGCTGGATGGCTTGGGAGCTTGTCCGTCGCGATCGTAATGTCGCCTCGTGCTCTTCGTTTCACAGCGATGACACCGACCGCCATCGACAAGCTGGGCGTCTGGCGCAATCTGTTGCATGCGAGCGTCCCGGAATCTACGCAGCGACGTGCGCGGCGGACCGAGGTTGGGACGTCCGCGGCACGAGACAGCGCGCGTCTCGACGCTGCCAGGTGTCGAGTCCGGGGCGGTGCGTCCAACGGCGCTCCGCAGCTGCCGTCACATTTCCGAACGGGTGAACGGACAGCCAGCTGGCCTGCACTAGGCCGAGCTGCTGCGCGGGCAGCCTGAATAGCGAGTAGTCTGGAAGTCCGATCTCGCCACGGGCCGCTCAGGTCGTGCACCCGCGAGATTCCCCGGTGCCACGCAAACGGCGGTGCACCCGGCCGACGATAGGAGTCGCCGTGAAGAAAGTCTTCGAACTTCTGTTGTGCATCCTGCATCCGATCGCGGTCGTGCTCATCTGGATCAATCTCGTGCTCCGCCGCGACCTCGGCTTAATCGCGAAGCTCACGTGGGCGGTCGTCGCGATCATTCCATTCGTTCCCTTCGTCTACGTCCTCACAGGCAACGACTTCATCTAGCCTCCTCGCGGATGAGCGCTGCGTCACGACTTCCGCGAATCACACGTCTGGACGCCGAGCGAACCACCCGACGTTCGGAAGACCCTTCAGCGAACGGTCTCTCGGGTCGGCGTTATGCGATTGCTTACGCCGGTCACACCCACAGATCGATCGCCCAGACTTCCTGCCTACCGCAGGACCGTAGTGCCGCGCGCCCAGTGGCAATCGATCTGCTCGCGTCGGCAATCCCCGCATCGCCGCCGCTCCTCGTCGCGGTCCCACTCGTGGCGAGGGGGCTCGTGCGTGATCGACCGCCGAAACGCACCCGGAGCGCAACAGCGTCCTAGGTCAGCTCGCCCGGCCGAGGGGAGTGTCCGAGGATTTGTGTGGGGAGCGCCGGGATAAACCGGTCCGGAGAAAGGAATGAGAGAGTCCAACATCGAAGGCGTAGCGAGCCGCGGTGGCCCCGAGCCGTGCGTTGTCGTCCGTGAGGGCGGCGGCGAAGCGTCGGTAGGGGTACGTGCAGGCCGGGCTATTGAGCCTCGTAGTCTCCTTGTCTGGGGTGCCGACGCCGTCCTACAAGGCGGAAGGCAACACCGGTGGCGGCGTTTTCGCGAGCCGTTGGCGGACCCCGCGGGGTCGAAGAACCTGTGCATGTGCGGAATCTCCGGGCGCGAGAACCGGGAGGTCCCATGATCATCCGCTCGTCTTGATGGTGGGGCGGGTCGTGCGGGAAAGGCCAAGGTCGTAATCCCGTGATGCACGATCGTGGGAAGTCCGACGATTCCGTAGTACCTGCGAAGCCGCCGAACAACGCCCCGGTTGGGGTTGCGGAGGTGGTGGAGGGAAGGGGATCGCCTGAGGGGAACGTGGCCGGCTCGACGGCACCGTAAACTTGGCCGCAAACGGAGTCCAGACTTTGTCGGGGATTACCGTGAGAATAATCCCGTAGAAAACGAGAATGCCTGCCGCTCCCAGCAGCCCCGCCTTTGCGCCGCCGCTCAGCCGCATGCGCAGCACCGTCGGCGCCAGAAACACAGCGAACAACACCAGCCCGCCCCCCAACAGAAGCAGAATGTCCGCTCGGAAGTCGAATGCCTTGCCCAGCACCAGCGCCGACCCGATCGGAACAAACATCGAAGCCGTGCCTTTGGCCGTATACAGAAAGCCGTAATTCGTCGTCGCGTGCTTGCGGCCGAAGAAATCTCCGCACAGCGCCGGAAACAACGAGAAAATTTCGCCCCATCCGAAAAACGTAAATGCGCTGAACACCACAAACAGCACCGGGTTCGAAGCAAATTTGAGGAGCGCGAATTTTGCAACGCCCTCCAATCCAAACGCGAGCGTCATCGTCTTCTCCCGCCCAATCTGATCAGACACCCAGCCCCAGAAAGGACGGCAGAGCCCGTTAATCAGCCGGTCTGCCGATAACGCAAACGTCAGCGCTGCCATGGATAGTCCAAACAGGCTCACGGTCACCGTGTCGACCTTGAAGTCCTTCGCCATCGGCGCCAATTGTGCCGTGGCCATCAACCCGCCCGTCGCCACCATCGCCATCATCGCGTACATCAGCCAGAAGTGCGGCGTCGCCGCCATCTCTCCCGGCTTGAAATCCCGCTGGCTTTGCCGCGCCTTCACCTCCGGACTTCCCTTCATCCTCCACGTTTTCGGCAACCATCCCGCCGGCGGCGCCTTCAGGAACAGTGCTGCGATCACCACCACCAGGCCCTGAATGATTCCCCACACGATAAACGTGTGCTGGTAGCCGGAACCGGGAGGCATTCCGGGAGGATTAATCATCTTTGCAAGCGGTGCTACTGTGAATGCGGACCCGGCGCCGAACCCCGCGGCCGTCAGCCCAGCGGCCAGCCCGCGATGATCGGGAAACCATTTGAGCGCGCTTCCAATCGCGGTCCCGTACACGACGCCCGCGCCAAGTCCGGAAATCGCATAGGAAATGTAGAGAGCGCTGAGCGTCTCGGCTTTTCCGCTTCCATACCAGCCCGCTCCCGCGAGCACACCTCCAATCATCACCAGAATCCGCGGCCCGAACATGTCCACCAGAAAACCTTCGAACGGAACAAGCCAGGTTTCCAGCAGCACGAAAACTGTGAACGTCACCTGGATGAGCGCCTGTTCCACATTGAGGTGTTTCTGGAGTGGGCCGACGAAGAGCGTCCAACCGTACTGAAAGTTCGCCACTGCCACCATGCTGAGCACGCTGAAGAAGAGAATCACCCAACGATTGTTGAGCCCAGACTCAACATTGGGGTTTTGCAGATCGGGGGCTGGAGCCACAGGCGTTACCTCCGTGACGTCGCGCTACTCTAACAATGAACCTAACAACGAACCGAAAAATGAACCGCCAGAATCACACTGTTCCGCACACGAGGCCCAGCGAGCCCGCTGAGCGCTCATTCACAAATCTTTTGGCCGCCAAAAGATTTTTCGATACTGGTCCAATAAGCGAACCTTTAACACTCTCCTTCCCGGCTGTCAACATCTTCGTCATTCCCGGCGCGCGACCCTCTCTCCCGCTCAACCTCTCAAGGCCTCGCCGCGGCCGGTTTCTGGGCCACGCCTGGCGTTCCCGTTCGACGGCGGCGGATCTCCGGACACTTCACACGCGCCCCATCCTTCATTTCTATCGCTTCATGGATCCGCTCGCTCGTCCCGTTTTCCATATCGCCGAAGGTCCCTGTTTTCCGCGTTTTTCGATGCACCGCTTATGGAATAGCGTAATGCTAGCGAATAAGTAATTGCGATGGCCGGCGAACCTTCGATCGCTCGGAGATCGGTGGGAAAGCCGCCCGCCGCATCGCCTCGAGGGCTCCCGATTAGCATTCGCTCCCCTTGCCGCTCCTACCGCAGACCGGGCCTCCGCATTTTTCTATGCGGCCAATCACAAAAACCTTGACACCTCTCTGGGGGCTGTGTTACCAGCGTCCCTGCAAACTGGTCCATTAAGCGAACCTTACCTTCGGAAATCTCTTTGCGGAGAGGATAAATATGCGCTCGCCAAAATTCTGGGGTGTTGTGCTGGCTTCGCTCTTCATCGCTTCGGGTCCCCTCGCTTTCGCCCAGAGCTCGAAGCCTTCCGACGGCTCGTCGCAGCCGAAATCAACTGCCACAGCCGCATCCGAGGAAGAGGTTCAGCAATTGCGCCGCGAGGTCGCCGAGCTCAAAGCGCAAGTGCAGCGCCTTCTCCAAACGAGCGCTCAGCCGCAAGCCGGCGGTGCACACCTCGTCGAGGCATCTGCTGTCGTCTCCTCTGCTCAGCCCGATTCCAGCGCCCCGTCGGCGGTCGCTACTCCCGAAGACATTGACGCTCTGCAAAAAGAAATCGAGGTCCTCCAGAAGAAGACCAACGACTCTCCCCCCGCCACGGCCGGTTGGAATGGCGAGCACTTCTTCTTGAGGAGTTCCGACGGCAACTTCACCCTGATGCCCGTCGGATATTTGAACGCACAGTACGCCTTCTACAACGGCGACGGCGCCCCTTCCGACACATTTTCAATCCGGCGCGCCCGCTTTGGCGTGCAAGGCAACTACGGCAGCCAACTCGATTACGCATTCCTGTTTGAGACCGCCTCCGCTTCCACTCCTACGATCGCCGTTCGAGATGCCTACATCGACTTCAAGCCGTGGAGCTCAGTCAAGTTCATGGGTGGCCAGTTCAAGGTGCCGTTCTCCATGGAAGTCGGGACCGGTGACACAAACGTCGAGTTCGCGGAACGCTCGATCAACGCGGTCCTTTACCCGGATGCAGGCGGAGCTTTTCGCGCCCCCGGCATAGACGTTCACGGAGATTTGGCCGGCGGCCGCGCTCAGTATTGGGTAGGCGTTTTCAACGGCCAGGGACTTCTCACCGCCGCCACCACGAACGAAGTCGAAGTGGTTGGCCGGGTGAGATTCTCTCCCTGGAAAGACTCCGACAACCACTGGCTGCAAGGACTGTCTTTTGGCGGTTCCGCCGAGCACAGCCGCTCGAAGGCTCTCGCCAGCGAACTCAGCTTCAGCGGCGTCTTGAACGACAACACCTATACTTTCTTTCCGCAGTTCCGAATCAATGGCGGGATCTCCCGGTACAACGGGTTTTTCGCCTTCCTCAACGGGCCCTTGGGCATTCGCGCGGAATACACGCAACTCCTCGAAAAGCGCAGCAACATCGGCTCGTTCGTACCAAGCGGCGTTGGGTTCAACACTCTCCCGGGAGTCGTCGGCAAGGGCGCTTACATCTCGGCCACCTACCTGCTCACCGGCGAAAAAGAACCGGAGAACGCCATTCCGCGCGTTAAGCATCCCGTCATCGGCCCCAATTCTCCCGGAGAATCGGGTGGTCCCGGATGGGGAGCATTTTCGGTCAAGGCCCGCTACGCGTGGCTGCAGGGACGAGCTGCCGGCGCCACTTGCGATGCCACCACCGTCCCGGCATGTCCGATCACACCCGGTGTCGTTCCCACATTCAGCGATCACACCTCTCAGTGGACTTTGGGAATGAACTGGTATCTCAACTACTGGGTGCTCCTGAAATCGGACTTCAACATCAATCAACTCAAAGATCCCAGCGTGCAGGGCATCTTGCCACGCAATTATTTTGTGTTTATTGAAGGCATTCAGTTCCGGTTCTGATCGAGGTCTCGAGCCACTCGGCTGAGCCTTTCTGCCGCTTTTAACCGAGGCCGGCAGATGCGAACCCGAGGAGCTCGGATTCAGTGGACGGCTTTGAAGAGAATAGTTCGACCCCGGCAAACATTATTTGGAGGAGATTCGATGAGATCGAAAATGTTTCCCCTTCTTGGCTTTGTCGTGCTGCTCGGAGCGGTTTTGATCACGAACAGTTGCGGGAGCTCCAAAAACTGCCCCGTCTGCGGCACGGACAAGAACGGAACGATCGGGTTGATCGATGTAATGCTCGTGCCAGAACATAACGGCAACGGCGAGCCCGGCGGCCCGTTCAACATCTTCGATATCAGCTGGGTGGACCCGGTCAACCGCCTCTATTACGTCGCAGACCGTGTCGGCCTCGACGTCCCCGTCTTTAACACCGTTAGCAACATCGCGATTTCCGCGATCGGCGGCGATAATTCCATCGCGGAAGCCGGAAACAATGCAAGCGCCTGCGTCGATTCAGCGAAGAACGAGAGCGACCTCACCATCATTCCTCCAATCACGACCGCTCAAGGCAATTACACCCGGTTTGGATGCAAGACCATGAACTTCACTCTCCCGGGTTTCTTCGGCCCCAACGGCCATTACGGCGGATTTGTCGGTGGGCAGTGCTGCGCTTCGCGATCCAATAACCTGAATCCATTGTCAGGGCCCAACGGCCTGGAAGCTTCCGCCGACGGGAATTTCTTGTACGTCGGAAATGGAAGCTCGAGTGTCGCGATTTTCGATTTGTCGCAGACGATTGCCTCGGGTGGCGCCACCGCTCCGAAAGTAATCGCCACTCTCGTTTCCGGTACGTCTCCTGACTATGACGGTCCGCTCGGTATCGGCCCTTGTCAGGCGTCCGCCAATGGAAGAGCTTTCTCCGATCCCACTTGCGGTGATCTTCGCGGTGATGAACTCGCAACCACCGGCTCGACACCAGCGATGGACCCCTCCGGAAACCCGCACGATCTCTTAATGGTCATCAATGGCGACCCGGGCCTTCCCTTCGTCACGATCTTTGATATCACCCACGTCATTCACGCCACCGGCACGCAACAGCAGCAACATTGCCTCCCGGTGAATCCCAATGCCCCCTATAGCCCGGGAGGAACGCATACGACCTTTCCTCAGAATCTGGCCTCCTGCATCCTCGGCCAGATTTATTACGACGCATCGCCGGCAAATAACATCGACACTGTGATCGACGACCAGGGAGACAACGCAGGAATTCCGTGCCCGAATCCTTCTCTCCAATTTGCTGATTTCACGAGCGTCCCGTCCGGCGCCTCTGGCCACGGCGTTGGCGTGGGTGGCGCGGACGTTCCGTGTCACCGGGCAGCGATTGTCCCCACGGGCGGTACCGAGGTGGCGCTGGCCGGGTTGGGTGGGATGGTGTACAACCCTGCCACAGGGCATTTCTTGTTGACGAACGGAAATGCTTCGGGCGACATCACCTACGGCACGGTGGACGAGATTGATCCCTTCCACACCTTCGAGGGTGGCCCACCGCTTGGTGTTCCGGCGGTCATCAACAGCTTTCCCGTTCCCAATTGCATGCCCAGCGGCGTAGCACTAGGGCCGGGCACGGATGTGCTGGTCACCTGCGCGGGCCACGACGGCAGGCAATTCGCCCCGCTCACATACATCATCAACGGCACCACCGGCGCCATCGTCTCCACGATCAACTTCGTCGGCGGCGTGGACCAGGGCTGGTACAACCCGGGCGATAACAAATATTACCTCGCGGCGAGAGACATGCTCCCCGGCCCCGTGCTGGGCGTAATCGACGCTGGGAAGAGGCAGTGGCTGCAGAACGTTCCCACCAACGGCAACGCCCACAGCGTCGCCGCCGATCCGATCAACAATCACATCTTTGTGCCGCTGCCCGCGGGCGGCAATTGCCAGTCGCAGGCTCTGGATGGTTGCGTCGGAGTGTACGCTTCCCAATAGTTGCACTGGGGAACGTGTGGATTTCGTTCGAGACCGAAAGCCCGTGTCCAAGATCATGGATTCGGGCTTTTGTTTTTGGGGGGAATGCCGAGGCTATCGTACGGGCGTCTCTTGATAGCGCATCATTTTCCATTCTCCGTCGCGCTTGGTCCAGAGTTCGCCGATAAAGACGCGCTTGAAAGTTTTGGACGCACCGTTCGGGAATTGCATGGTGGACTCGTAGGTAACGAATGCGTAGTTGGGCCCGAGCGGCTGGACCTGGAAAAGCTGGAGCAAGTAATCGCTGTACATGCTGTGCTCCACTTCGCGCAGGATGTGCGGCTTGGGGCGTTCGCCGTCGCCGTCGGCTTCCACGGCCTGGAAGTCATCCGTTAAGAATGCGGCGTAGGCATCTTTGTCTTTCTTTTTGAACGCGGCCCACGCCGCTCTTACTTTTGATTCAAGCAGGGCAGCGAGTTTGGACTGGTCGTTCGCACTCTTCGGCGGCGCGGTCGCCGATGACGCGGCCGCCGGAGCTTTTTCCGTCGCCGCAGGTTGCTGTGCAGTTGCAGAAAAGGGCGACGTAAGTACGAACCATGCACACAGAATCCAATTTCGCATCTGGAGCCACCCTCCGAAAGCGCCTCGCATCTTATAAGTGTCGAGCAGCGCAGTCCCAACAGAGTTTACCGTGCTCGCGGCACCGCCGCTATCCGGATCCCGACTCCGCCCAGTTGCTGTTCGGAATCGTCTCGACTACTATCGCGCGTACTGATTGAAAGGGAGAACTAACGATGAAACAAGTTCGATTGCTCCTGCTGGCGCCGCTTGCATTGGCAGCTTTTGCGCTGCCGTCGGTCGCGGCGCCACAAACCTCATCGCCGCAAGGATGGAAGCAGACTCCTAAGACGGACTCGAGCCGGGGGCCCTCCACTCGCTTTACGTTGACCGGAAAATTCCTAAAGCCGCCGCACGGCGAAATCTCGAACCGGCCCGCACTGAATGTGGATTGCGGTCATAGCCGAAGAGCCGGCTCGTCCGAAGGCCGGTTCGTGGCTGGAAATCTTTTTGTCGGCGCCCCGCTGAAGATCGACTACGTGGAACCTTCCGAGATTCACGGCACTTCCTACTATCCGAAAGTGAAAGTTCGATATCGTCTGGACGAAGGCAAAGAGGAGAAAGAAGACTGGACTCCGGGAGCGGACAAGACGTCCGCCACTTTCACGAAAGAAGCGCTCGAGAAAATGCTCCGCGCCAAAACGGTGGAAATCACCATGGAAAGCGCCGACGGATCGGAAATTGCCGTGCAGTTTGACGTGCCGGACTCGACCACGCTCGAAACAGCCTGCCATACGGACGTTCGCAAGAAATAGGAACGCGGAAAAAAGCGCGCGCGGCAAATTGAGTGATCCGCGGCTACGAATGCGACGAAGACGATGTCGCACGGGCTGCGGCGGCGGCTTCGCGCACGGGCTGCACATTTTTCATCATCGCGCGGACGCGGTTCACGTCCACCTCGTTCTGCATCACGCCGTCTTTTTTCAGGCTCGTTCCTACGATGATGCCGTCGGCATGCTGGAGGAAGGCGGCCACATTTTCCGCGCTTGTTCCGCTTCCGATCAGGATGGGGCGCTTCGCGATTTTTTTCGCTTCGCGGACTTTTTCAACATCGGGAGCGGTGCCCGTGAATCGCCCGGAAACGATGAGCGCGTCCGCGCCGTAAAATTCGGTCCACTCGATGTGCGTTCCGAGGTCGATACCGGGGAACGGCACGGAATGTTTTTTGTCCACGTCGGCGAAGATGTGAATTCCTTCCGCGTGCAATTCTTTCCGTTTGCGTATCAGCTCGGCGGCGCAGCCGTGATCGAATTCGCCCGTGTCCCATACGCGCGCGCCGGTGAGAATGCAGACGCGAATCCAGCGAGCGCCGGCGGCGACCGCGATCGAGAGGCAGACCGTACCGCCGTTGTGAATTACGTTGATGCCCACGGGCACCGGAAAGTTTTTGACCACTTCGGCGGCGGCGACGGCGTGTGCCGTCATCGCTTCCGGCTTTACGTCGTTGCCAACGTAGTAGGGAAGGTCCCACATATTTTCGACGGCCAGGCCGTCCACGCCGCCTTGCATCAGCGCTTCGGCGTCGCGAAGAGCGTTGTCGATAATTTTCTGCATGCCGTAGCCCGTGTAGCCGGGCGCGCCGGGAAGCGGCCACAGGTGGACCATGCCGATGACGGGCTTGGGAACCGGAAAAAGATCGGCGAGCGATTTCATTCGAGGGCGGTCGAATTCCCGTTTCCATTCGGGGAGCGAATCGCGATTCGGTAACTCGGTCATGTGGACCTCTTTCCGCCGGCGCCGCGATTTTGAAGGCGAGCCAGCGCACTCTTTCGCACCGCGTCCCATTTTCCGCTCAGCCGCTCGGAGCGCAACAACGATGCGACTTCGCGCGCACCGGGCAGTTTTTCTCCGGCGCCGATGAACCCGACGGCTGCTGCGCCGCCGGCGCTGGCTGCGAGCGCCGCTTCGCGCGCCGGCCAACCGCGAAGGCGCGCTTGCAAAAATCCGGCAACGAAAGCGTCGCCTGCTCCGGTCGAGTCAATCATTTTTACGTCGAACGACGGCACGAACTCGGGGCCGCCGTTTTGTGAAATCAGGCAGCCGCGCTTTCCGAGTTTCAGGACGATTTCGCGCGCTCCGGCTTTTTCCAACCGCGCGAAGGAGCGTCGCGTATCGCGTTCGCCGGTGAGAAGCGTCGCTTCGTCCGCGCTGAGAAGCAGGATATCCACGCTGGGAATGA
This sequence comes from uncultured Acidobacteriota bacterium, assembly GCA_963711875.1. Taxonomy (GTDB): domain Bacteria; phylum Acidobacteriota; class Terriglobia; order Acidiferrales; family UBA7541; genus Palsa-295. Next base: position 113,000 of record CAVQFW010000005.1, on the reverse strand, counting down.
TTTGCAAAATTTTCCGCGGGATTTGCTGGCTGGGGGCCATGCCGACGTCGAGCGAAACCCAGCCGCCCCGAGCGTGAATTTCCCGCGCGATTTTCTTTGCGGCGCGAGCTGTGCCGGGCGTGAGGAAGTTGTAGCCGACGAGGTGCGCAGCGGATGCACCCTGGCAGAGAGCTTTGATTCGGCGGAGTTCGCGGACGCAGCCGTTAGCGGCGCGGCTGCCGAAGAATGTGCGCTCGCCGTCGGGCGTGACGTTGATGTAGAAGAAGCCAGTCGTTGTTGTGGATGCGGTTTCGGCTGTGCGTTGGACCCAGTCGGTATTGACGCCGCCTTTTTTGAGGCTTTCGAGGACGTACTCGGCGAAGCTGTCGCGGCCGACGCAGCCCGCGAGACGAACGCCAATTCCCCATCGGGCCAGAGCGAGGGCGGAATTGGCTCCGACGCCGCCGCAGTGCATTTCGAGCCGCTGGGCGAGGCAGTCTTGTCCCGGCTGGGGCCAGGATTTGACGCGGCCGAGAATGTCCACATTAATGTCGCCGATGACGACGATCGTGGGCTTCTTGTTTGAATGGGAGCGCGAGTTGGGGCCGGCGGTCAGGACGCCTCCGGTAAGCGCGGGGCAGCCGGGGCGGGGAGCGGAATCGGCTTCGTGGCGGAGTCGAATACCCCCCGTTTACAGTAGATTAGAAAGGGTGTCGGTGTCATGTTTTCAACATCTTAGCGGGATTTCTAATCGCGGCACAGTAGATTAGAAGGGCAGCGGCAAGTGGCTAGTGGCGAGTGGCTAGTGGGGGCCGAACGGAAGTCTTCGTATTGGTCGGATTCTACATCGCGTACACGAGGCCCGGCTCGTCGACAACGCAAAAGCTTTAGCTATTTCTCTCAGAACTATCGGCAAGAAGTACCCGATTCGCTCGCGTCCGCGGATTCGGAACGAGCCAGCGAAAGAGAAGCGTGGCAGCAAATCCACCGAGGAATTGAGCGATTACGAACCAGGGAACATCCGTGAGCCGGATGCCAGCGAACGTGTCGCTAAGAGAACGCGCAATCGTCACTGCAGGATTCGCGAAAGAGGTTGATGCCGTGAACCAGTAGGCGGCGGTGATGTACGCACCCACCGCCAACGGAACCGCGTTTGATCGAGAACGGGACGAACCCCAAACAACGCACATGAGGCCGAACGTCGCCACGAGCTCGCTAAACGATTGCGCCGCTCCGCTTCGCGCATGAGTTGAGAGGCTAACTGCCGATAAGCCGAACATCAAATGCGCAATCACGGCACCGAAGATGCCGCCCGTCAGCTGAGCGGATATGTAGTGAGGAGTTTCCGACCAAGGCAAGCCGCCCTCGAAAGCATCCATGATCGTGACGACGGGATTTAGCTGTGCGCCAGAAATTGGGCCGAACGCGATGATCAAAGCGACCAGCGCGGCCCCAGTGGCAATCGTATTCGCAAGAAGCGCGAGCGCAACGTTGCCGCCAGACAATCGCTCTCCCATGATTCCAGAGCCGATCACCGCCGCGACGAGAAAGGCAGTCCCGAAGAATTCCGCGACGACTCGTGGTGCGAGCGGCGACCTCATTCGCGCCCGATGCGATCGATTTCTTTCCGAATCGCAAGCTGATCGAGGCTGGAAAGTGGCAGGCAAAGAAAGAGACTAATTCTTCGGTCCAATGTCATGAACGCATCGCGGAATGCCCTTTCGATTTCTTCCGGAGTGCCTTCCATTGCTGCTGGATCGGGTACTCCCCAATGTGCAGTCATCGGCTGGCCGGGCCATACCGGGCAGACTTCTTTGGCGGCGTTGTCGCACACGGTAAATACAAAATCCATTCGGGGTGCACCCGGCGCGGCGAACTCGTTCCAGTTTTTGCTCCGCAAGTTATCGACGGGAAGTTTCGCCGCTTGGATCTGCTTGAGCGCTTCGGGCCGCACTTTTCCGGCCGGTTGGCTACCCGCGCTATAGGCAGTGAAATGAGGCTTCCCTTTGCGATTGAGAATTGCTTCGGCCATGATCGAGCGGGCGGAATTGCCCGTGCAGAGAAAGAGCACATTGTAGTGGGTAGGCATGACGATTTAGTTGCAACACTCAGGGTCGCAGCAGGCCGTTTTCGATTGACTCGCCGGCTTTGTGGCGCGGACGAAAGCGCTAAAAAATTTGCCGTCTACGTCGGGCGCCAGCGCGTCCACATTCAACCCCTTCTCCGAGAGAAACTCGCGCGCGTCTTCTACGCGATAGATACGCGTAGGCTCAATCTCGATCTGCTCGAAACCCGCTGACTTCAGCTTGTTGCGATACTCCCCTTCGTCGAGGGCCCCGGCCACGCATCCCACCCACAGCAGAACGCTCGTGCGAATTTCGGAAGCGATTTCACCGCGCGTGACCACGTCCGAAACCGCAAATCGTCCTCCGGGCTTCAGCACGCGAAAGGCTTCCTGGAGCACCCGATTCTTGTCCGGGGAAAGGTTGATGACGCAATTCGAAATCACGACATCAACAGAATTGTCGGGCAGCGGAATGTTTTCGATTTCGCCTTTCAGGAACTCGACATTTTGGGCGCCGGCCTTGCGCTTGTTCTCGTTTGCGAGCGCGAGCATTTCATCGGTCATGTCGAGTCCGTAGGCTTTGCCGGCGGGCCCCACGCGCTTCGCCGAGAGCAGAACGTCAATGCCGCCACCTGAACCGAGGTCGAGCACCACTTCTCCGGCGTTTAATTTCGCGAGCGCGGTAGGATTGCCGCAGCCGAGCGAAGCGAGCAGGGCTTCGTCCGGAATCTCCGCCTTTTGATTGCTTCCGTAAAGATTCGAGGTAATTGGATCGGGCGAGCCGGTGGATGAGGAAGCGCCGCAACAAGAACTGCCGCCCGACGTAACGCGAAGCGCCGCTTGCCCGTATTTTTCTTTCACCACGTCCTTGATATTGGATTCGGTCACGATCGTCTCTCCCTATCTGCAGACTTGAATGATCTCTTCCGGTTTCAGCGCCTTATTGCGCGTGCAGCATTCGGCATAGAGAAACTGCAACAGTTCCTGAAGGACTTCTGTGTTCGCGGTGTAGCGGAGGAATGTGCTCTCTCGCTGAACATTTACGAGCGCTTCGCTCTTGAGCTTTTCGAGGTGGTGAGAAAGGGTGGAATTGGGTATGTCCAATTCTTCCTGGATGTCGGTTACAACCAAGCCTTCGGGATGCGCAGTAAGGAGCGCGCGCATGATGCGGAGTCGCGGCTCGGTTCCCATCGCGGAAAACATGTCGGCATAACGTGCGACCTGATCGGAGTTCGGCTTGCGTGCGCTCATATTTCGATAATTGCAGAAATATGGAACGAAGTCAAGCGCTGTTGACGCGGAACAACCGCGTTGATTCAAGTCGCGCCGTCTGAGCCGGGTTCTTGAACGATGAAAAGCTGATATGCTTTCGCGTCAGAACTGACATTGGATTGCGGGGGAACTCTTGATGCGATCTGTTCTGTGCGGTTTTCTGTTGTTTCTTTGCGCCGGCAATTTTCCGAGGCAGTCTCAAGAACAGCCAACAAAAGCAGCGGGCCACTACCTGTTTGCGTGGACCGGGGATTTCGAGAAAAAGGGCAACGACTTTCTGGCAGTGATCGATGCGGACCCGGCTTCAGCCACGTACGGGCGTGTGATGACAACTCTCGTGACGGACCAGCAGACGTCCCGCGTACATCACACCGAGTACACGATGCCGGCGAGCGGGATGCTCTTCGCCAACGATCATGACGCCGGCCGGACATTCATCCTCGATGTGCGCGACGCGCTGCATCCGAAGATCGTAACCTCGTTTACGGATATGGGTGGCTATATGCATCCGCATTCCTACGTGCGGCTGCCCAACGGACACGTCCTGGCTACTTTCCAGCACGCGCACCACGGCGCGGGCGACGAGAAATGGGCCTCGACCGGTGGCCTGGTCGAAATCGACGACGCGGGCAACGTGATCCGTTCAGCGAGTAGCGCGGATGCGGCGTTTTCGAGCGCGCTTTTGACGCCTTACAGCCTGGTGGTGCTGCCCGAAATAGACCGCGTGGTTTCGACAAACTCGTCGATGCACGATCAGGGTATTTTTCGCGGCGTGACGTACCAGGTGTGGCGGCTTTCGGATTTAAAACTGCTGAAGACGGAGTATTTCGATGTGGGTGAGAATCGCTATGCCCACATCAGCCCCGAAGAGCCGCGCCTTGGTCCGGATGGTTCGATCTTCGTTCAAACACTTGGCTGCGGGATCGAGCGAATTACCGGCGTGGATTCGGAGCAGCCCACTTCTAAACTGGTATTTACATTTCCGGGCGACTGGTGCGGTGTACCTACGATCGTGGGTCATTATCTGATTCAGAGCGTTATGCAAACCCATGGCTTGATCGTGCTGGACATCTCGAATCCGGCTAAGCCGGTCGAAGTTTCACACTTGAAGTTAAGCGAAACGTACTTCCCACACTGGACGGGATGGGACGCGAAAACCGGGCGATTGGTGGTGACTGGTTCGGAGCCGCGTCTTTACATGGTGAAGTTCGACCAAGCGACGGGAGCGGTGAGTATGGATGACGCTTTTCATGACGCGGACGGAAAGCCGGGCCTCGACTTCGCAAATCGTGAGTGGCCGCACGGGTGGAAGGGATCGGGGTTGCCGCATGGAGTGGTGTTCTCGCGCTGAAATGCGAAGTCTCGAGCAATGCGGGGGACATCCGCGTTTCGGAAACAGCGGCCTGGAAACGGCGATTCAGGAAATGGAGGCACAGGCGGCCGACGGCCAATCGGAACACGCAAAACGCAAAAGAGGCTTCCTTCGTGAGGGCGAGCGTGAGCGACGTGAATCGAATCTGTGATGAGACCGATGCGGAATCGGGAGGCTGATTTGGATAAGGCGATTTTTGTGCATGAGGAAGTGGCAGAGGCGCTGGCGGCTGGGCGGGCGGTGGTGGCGCTGGAGTCGACTGTGATTTCGCATGGATTGCCGGCGCCGCACAATCTCGAGACGGCGCGGGGGATGGAGGCCGCGATACGGGCCGGCGGGGCTGTGCCTGCGACGATCGCTGTGTTTGACGGGAAACTTGTGGTGGGGACATCGGCGGGAGAGTTGGCGTTTTTGGCGGAATCGAAGAACGTGGCGAAAGTGAGCCGGGCGGATTTGGCGTCGGTGGTGGCTTCGGGGCGGCCGGGTGCGACGACGGTGGCGGCAACGGCGATTATTGCGGCGCGCGCGGGAATTCGCGTGTTTGCGACCGGCGGGATTGGCGGAGTGCATCGGGGGGCGGAGGAGACGTTTGATATTTCCGCGGACTTGACGGAACTGGGGCGGACGCGAGTGGCGGTGGTTTGCGCGGGAGCGAAAGCGATTCTGGATTTGCCGCGAACGCTGGAGATGCTGGAGACGCTGGGAGTGCCGGTGGTGGGATACGGAACGAATGAATTGCCGGCGTTTTATTCGCGGGAGAGCGGATTGCGTTTGCAGAGCCGGGTGGATTCGGCGGCGGAAGCGGCACGGATAATGGCGACGCAGTGGGGGCTGGGAATGTCGGCGGGGATCGTGTTTGCGAATCCGGTGCCGGCGGCGTGCGCGCTTTCGTGGCGTGAGCTGGATGCGTTGATCGAGAAAGCGTTGATTCTCGCGGCGCAGGAAAATATACAGGGGAAGCGGGTGACGCCCTTTTTGCTGGAGGCGTTGGCGAAGGGGAGCGGGGGAAGGACGCTGACGGCGAATGTGGCGTTGTTGCTGAATAATGCGCGGGTGGCGGCGGAGATTGCTGTGGCGGATGCGAGCGGGGTGGGGATAGCGAAAGGGAAAAATTGAATATGTGGCGGAGAAAAGAACGAGCGCCCGATGGGTGCCAAGAATTGCGCGGGGCGGCGTGAAGTGATGGAGGCGCAGGCTGAAGCCTGTGCTACCTGGCGGCGCTTGGTTTTACTGTGCTGTGAAACTTTTGCATCAGGTATTCGCCGGAGCGGACTGGCGGGTATTTGGGTGAGGCGCCTGGGGTGAGGCAGGTGGGGATGCAGGTGATTTCGGCGTCCCAATTGGGCTGGTGGAAGAAGGCGACGGATTGGCGGCGCGTGGAGCCGGCGGGATCGGGCGGAGGATTTACGACGCGATGAAGCGTGGAGACCCAGCGATCGTTGGTCCAGCGAGCCATCAAGTCGCCGATGTTGACGACGAAGCCGTTGGGGACGGCGGGGACTGGCTGCCATTGTTTTTGCGGGTTGAAGATTTCCAGGCCGCCTGCGGCGGAGTCGGCGCGGAGGATCGTGAGCGAGCCGTAATCGGAATGAGCGCCGGCGCGGAGCTGGCCGGGAGCGGGGGCGATGCTCTGGTGCGGATAATTCAGGGCGCGGACGGCGCTGATGGGATCGTCAACGGCGCTATCGAAGGAATTTTCCGGGAGATTCAGCGCGACAGCGAAGACGCGCATGATTCGGGCTGCGAGCGAGCCGAGAGCGCGATAGTAGTCGGACCAAGCTTGCTCAAAATTAGCGGGCTCGCTGGGCCAGATGTTGGTGGCGTAGCGGAAATCGGCGTACGGTTCGTTGCCGGTGTGCGGCGGGACGGTGAGCGGGCCGATGTTGAAACTTTCTTTCAGGTCGGGGGGAGTTTCTTCGCCTTTTGATTTCGCGAGCGCTTCGGATTGGAGCGGGGAATAGCCGTAGGGATAGCCGGCGTAGCGCATTTTTACGGCGAGTTTTTTTTCGACGGGGAGATCGAAGAAGGCGCGGGCGGCGTTCCAGGCGCGGGAGATTGTTTCGTCGGGGATGCCGTGACCGGTGATGGCGAGGAAGCCGGTTTGGCGGCAGATTTCGTCAACGGTGCGGCCCAGGGATTTTTTTTCGTCGGGCGAGGCAGCCGCGAAACGAGAAAGATCGAAGATTGGGAAGTCGGGCATGCGGGAACGGTATGCCAGCGCGTGGCGCGAGTCAAGAATATCGGATGGGTTCGGCGCGAATTGGGGCGAGAGGTTCCGTGGTAGGATTTGTGGCGGAAGCTTTCTAAAGGATGCGACGGGACCGGAGCGAGATTTTTCAGCCGGTCAGCGGGGAGATGCAAGATGAAACAGGCGGCGATTATATTTGCTGCAGTGGTCTTCATGGCTTTGGCGGGATTTGGGATTGGATTTGCGCACGGGAGGCAGGCCGGCGGACCGGCTGCGCCGGCCGTGGCCGCGGGTTCCGGGCCCGACACCGATATTCCGGCGTATCATGCTGGCGCTCCCGTCGGGCCGGTGCCGGACACACTCGATCCGAAGCAATTTCCCGATGCGCGAACGAAGAATCTTTATGGGTTGGCGGCGAAGGTGAAGCCTGTGATGTACCAGCAGCCGTGCTATTGCCGGTGCGACCGCGAAGTGGGGCATACGAGTCTGCTCGATTGTTTCCGGGACAATCATGGATCGGTTTGCGACGTTTGCAAGAAAGAAGCGGCGTATACGTACCAGCAGACGAAGCTGGGGAAGACGCCTGCGGAAATCCGGGCTGGAATTATGGCCGGAAAATGGAAGCTCGTGGATTTGACGAAGTATGATGCGGCGGCGGCGACTGGAGCGAAAGCTGTTCCGTCTGGCGGGAATTAGGTAACAGCTCAGCGGCGGCGATTTGGAATCGCCGGGCGAGCTGGCGAGTGGAGACGATATCCGTTTGCAGAGCTAAATCCCTCGGCATCACAATCGAGTTCCAAATTTTCAAGAGCGCCAAAGAATAAATAACACTTCCAAAAAGACCTTCGCGCGGAAATTCACTTTGAGCAGATTACCTGGTCGCGGCGCGGGTGTGTGCGAGGAGTTTGGTGCAGGCATAGACGGCGCGGGTGTGGGGCATGGGGACATTGAGGCGGTCGGCGAGTTCGACGACGGCGCCTACGACGGCCTCGAGTTCGATGGGGCGGTTGGCTTCGAGGTCTTGCAGCATGGAGGTTTTGTGTTCGCCGACTTTTTCGGCGCCGGCGATGCGTTGGTCGATGGTGATGGGGACTTCGAGCCCGAGTTTTGCTCCGACGGCCAGTGTTTCTTCCATGATTTTGCGGACGAGGGCGCTGACTTCGGGATCGCGCGCCATCTGGACGAGAGTGGCGCCGGTGAGGGCGCTGATGGGATTGAAGGCGACGTTGCCGAGAATTTTCACCCAAATCTCCTGGCGGATACGCTGGGTGACGGGAGCGCGGAGTCCGGCGGCGATCAGGGCTTCGGCGATGGCGCGGATGCGCTCGGAGCGCGAGCCGTCGGGTTCGCCGAGCGAGATGCGATTGCCTTCGGTGTGGCGAATCACGCCGGGCTCGACGACTTCGGTGGCGAAATAAACGATTGAGCCGAGGACGCGGCGAGGTTCGATGGCCGCGGCGATTGCGCCGCCGGGATCGACGCGCTCGAGGTGCAGTCCTTCGCAGGCGGCTTCGCTCGATTTGGGCCAACCTTGAAAAAACCACCACGGGATTCCGTTCTGCGTGCCGACGACCGTGGTGCCGGGGCCGAGGACGGGACGGAGCGCGGGGGCGAGTTGAGTGAGGCCATGAGCTTTGACGCCGAGGAAGACCACGTCTACCGGGCCGATTTCTTCGAGATCGCCGGAAATTTTTGGATGCGCTTCGAAATCACCTTCGACGCTTCGTACGCGGACGCCGTGCTGTTGCATGGCGCGGAGGTGCGGGCCGCGGGCAAAGAGAGTGACGTCTTGCCCGGCGCGAGACATGAGGGCGCCGATATAGGCGCCGATAGCGCCAGCGCCTGCGATCAGAAACTTCACGCGATTTCGCCTGGAAATGCTGCGGGTGTGGCTGCGCAGTTCGGTGAGCTACGGTGAAAATTCACGAGGACAATTATGCAACAGGACGCGGGGCGGCGCGAGTGGGCCAGTCTTGCGGAGCGAATTCGACGCCCCAGAAATGCGGGCTGGGCGAAAGGAATTCCACGCCGACGCGAGTGCCTTTTTCGGACGTGTCGCCGAGATATACGACGCGGCAATCCTGCTCTTCTTCGGTGCCGGGGTTGATGAGAATCAATTCGGCGCCGACCTGAAGCTCCGCCTGGAGGTAGAGAAGACCGCCGTGAGCGTTGATGACGATGGTCTGGCTATTTTCCTTGAATTTCTTGCCCAGGAGATCTTTCCCGGCGGCGCGCACGGGAATGCGAGTAAAAACGCGAGAGCTGCGGCGCTGGCTGCCCTGGGGTTCCATGTCTGGCGTCATACAAATATCGTGCAACGCGAAGGAGGCGGAGTCAACGGCGGGAATCAAGCCGGTGTCCAAAAACACAGTTCGCAAATAGCTTGCTGAAATTGAGTAAGGTTTCTAAAATGGCGTGTTTGCTTTTACGACGGTTCGGCGGCAGTCCGGGGGGCATTTGGACTGAGCCGCGCGCGACCGAGGCCAATCCTGGGAGCCCAGCATGAATCTGACGGAGTATATCGACTCGAAGCGGGATGAAAATCTGAACGAGCTGAAAGAATTTCTCCGTATTCCGAGTGTAAGCACAAAAAGCGAGCACAAACCGGATGTGGAACGCGCGGCGCAATGGGTGGCGAGCAAGTTGCGCGGCGCGGGGCTTGAAAATATCGAGATCGTACCGACGAAAATGCACCCGCTGGTGTACGGGGAATCGCTGCATGCTCCGGGAAAACCGACGGTACTTTTTTACGGACATTACGATGTGCAGCCTGCGGAGCCGCTGGAGCTGTGGACGAGCCCTGCGTTCGAGCCGACGGTGCGCGATGGAAATCTTTTTGGGCGCGGAACGGCGGATGACAAAGGGCAGGTGCACATCCATCTGAAGGCGCTCGAAGCGCTGAAGAATTCGTCGGGAAAATTACCGTTGAATGTGAAGGTGATGATTGAGGGAGAAGAAGAAGTCGGAAGCGTAAGTTTGTGGGATTTCGTGCAGAAAAATCGCGAGCGGCTGGAAGCGGATGCGCTGGTGGTGTCCGATACGTCGATGCTGGCGAAGGGCGTACCGTCAATTACGTACGGGCTGAGGGGACTGAATTATTATCAGGTGGAAATCACCGGGCCGGCGCAGGATTTGCATTCGGGAGTTTTTGGCGGCGCAGTGCCGAATCCGCTGACGATTCTGGCGGAGATGATTGCGAAGCTGCACGACAAGAATTTCCGCGTGACGGTTCCGGGCTTCTACGACAAAGTGGCGCCGCTTTCGAAACAGGAACGTAAAGCGCTCAATTCCCTGCCGTGGAAAGAAAAAGAATTCCGTAAGACGGTGGGCGCGCCGGGGCTCGACGGCGAGAAGGGATTTTCGATCGTCGAGCGGCTGTGGACGCGCCCTACGCTGGAAGTGAACGGAATATGGGGCGGATATACGGGGGAAGGCGCGAAGACGGTGATTCCGTCGAAAGCGTACGCGAAGATTTCGACACGGCTGGTCCCCAAGCAGGACACCGTGAAAATTGCGAAGCAGGTGGAGCGGCACATCCGCAAGCTATTGCCGAAGTCGGTGACTTGCAAATTCGAAGTGCTGAGCATGGGCAAGCCGTGGGTGGCGCCTTATTCGGATCCGATTTTTCAGACGGCGATACGCGCGCTGGAAACGGGCTTCGGGAAAAAAGCGGTGTTCATCCGCGAGGGCGGGTCGATTCCATTCGTGACGCAGATGCATGACACGTTCAAGGTGCCGTGCGTGCTGATGGGGTTCGGGCTTCCCGACGAGAATGCGCACGCGCCGGACGAACACATCGCGCTCGAGAATTATTTTGGCGGGATCAAAGCAGTGGCGCTGTTTTACGAGCAGCTGGCCGCGAAGTAAACGCAACACGAAAATCGAGGCAGCGAGAAACGGGCCTTTTTCGGGGCTTTTTCGCGCTTTTTACTTGCGTTCACAGGGCGGTGCGGCTATAGTCCCACGCGGTATCCCGGAAGCCGGGACCAAACGTAAGAATAATCCGAGGAGGAGAACGCAACTCGATGGCAAACCCGATGAGCAAGTCGAAGATCATTGCACACATGGCTGAGAAGGTGAGCACGAAGGAAAAGCCTGTGTCCAAGAAGCAAGTCGCATCTTTTTTTGATGAGCTGTTCAACCTGGCCGTGAAAGAAGCGAAGTCAGCGGGAAAATTCGTGATCCCCGGTCTCGGTCGCGCGGTGAAAGCGCACCGCAAGGCACGCATGGGCCGCAACCCGGCGACAGGCGAGGCAATCAAGATTAAGGCCAAAACCGTTGTGCGTTTCCGCGCAGCGAAAGCATTCAAAGACGCCGTATTGAAGTAGTTCGGCCCGGCGCACAGATTCGAGGTAGAACCCTCAAGCACGCCCGGTCCGAAAGGCGACCGGAGGCTTGGGGGTTTTGTCTTTTCTGGCTGTTCTGCAGCGGCTCATAGACTCCCAATCGCTCTTTACGATGCGAGGAAACCCAATGAAACGCGAGGAAAAATGACTTCGCCGCATTGGGACGACGCGCGCGCGGAAGCGTACGGCCGGTTCCAATTTGATTTCCGGGAGAATGCGCTCGCGGGAAAAACGGTGGTTGTGGCCGGCGGCACGGGCGGCTTGGGCGCGGCGACAACCGCGCTGCTGGCGCGGGAGGGCGCGCAGCTGATCGTCGGGTACCGGAAAAATCGCGAACGAGCGTTGGAACTGGCGGGAGCGATCGAGAAACAGTACGGCGCGAACTTAGTCCTGGTGGCTGGAGATATTGCGGAGGCGGAGGTTCGCAGGAAATATCTCGAGGCGTTCGAAAAAGCCGCGGCGCCACTGGCGGGAGCGGCGATTTTTTCGGGCGATCCGGCGCGGGTGACTTTTGAGAACCTCGATCGCGATGCGCTGCTCGCTTCGCTGGAAGTGAATTACGTGGGGCCCGTGCTCCTGGCGAAAGAGTTGGGCCAGCGGATGGAAAGCGGAGCCGCGGGCGGCAGCGTGGTGCTGCTTTCGACGATGCAAGCGCACGGGGTGTTTGCCGCAAGCCTGAATTATGCGGCTCCGAAAGCGGCGCTAGCACACGCTGCGCGAATTCTGGCGCAACAGTGGAAGCAGGTGCGCGTGAACGTGGTGGCGCCAGGCGCAACGATTGCGGGGATGGCAGCGGCGAGCGTGCAATCGGGGAAATATGATCGTCACGTGGAGAGCGGTGCGATTGCGCGATTCGGGCGGCCCGAAGACGTGGCGCGTGCGGTGCGATTTTTTCTGGAACCGGACAATTACATCACGGGTCAAACCGTGGTGGTAGACGGCGGACTGACGCTGCGGCGCGATCGCGGGTAGGCGCTGCGGATGCTCACTGGTGATGCGTAGCGGATGCGCGAATATTCAGGACTGCTGACCGATCTGTACGAGCTCACGATGGCTGCCGGCTATCTGCAGACCGGCTTTCGCGCGCGCGCGACGTTCGAGCTATTCGTGCGAAATCTTCCGGCGCACAGAAATTATCTGGTTGCCGCAGGACTCGAGCAGGCGCTCGGGTTTCTCGAGCACGTAAATTTCAACGCGGAGGAGATCGCCTACCTCCGAGATCACCACGTCTTCAGCTATATCGGGCCGGAATTTTTTGAGTATCTGAAAACGTTTCGTTTTACCGGAGACGTGTGGGCGGTTCCCGAAGGCACGCTGGTATTTCCCGGCGAGCCGATGCTGCGCGTTTCGGCACCGATTATCGAGGCGCAGCTCATGGAGACGTACCTGCTCGCCACGTTGGGTTACCAAACCATGATCGCAAGCAAGACGGCGCGCGTCGTGACGGCAGCGGAGGGCAGGCGCGTGGTGGAATTCGGGGCGCGACGAGCGCACAGCGCGCAGGCAGGTCTTTACGCGGCGCGAGCGGCGGCGATCGGCGGCGCAGTGGGAACTTCCAATGTTCTCGCGGGACAACAATTCGGTTTGTTCACCTACGGGACGCAGGCTCATTCCTGGGTGATGGCGCACGAAGATGAGGCCGACGCATTCGCGCATTTCCTGGATGCGTTTCCGGAGCGGGCATTTTTGCTGCTGGACACTTACAACGTGCACGATGCCGTGAAGAAAATTATCGGCATGGGACGCAAGCCCGCGGGAGTCCGGCTCGACAGCGGCGACGTGGCGAAAGACAGCCAGTGGGTGCGCCGGGAACTCGACGCGGCGGGGTGGCAGGATGTGAAGATATTTGCTTCGGGCGATCTGGATGAAGAAAAGATTGCGGAGCTTCTGGAGAAAGGGGCTGCGATCGATTCGTTCGGAGTGGGGTCGGCGCTGGCGACGCCCGGAGATGCTCCGCATCTGAATTTGGTTTACAAACTCGTGGAAGTGGATCGCGCGGGGAAAATTCAAGGCGCGGCGAAATTGACGGAGGCGAAAGTTACTTATCCGGGACGCAAGCAGGTGTTTCGTTATGCGAATCGGCGTGGCGAATTCGAAGAAGACAAAATTGCGCTGGAGGGCGAGCCTGCGAATGGCGGCGCACCTTTGCTGGTGCAAGTAATGCGCGACGGGCGGCGCACGAGTTCTGCGGAGCCGATCGCAACGCTGCGCGAGCGCTGCGTGACGGAGCTTTCGCACCTGCCTGAGAAATACCGGCGAATCGACCGGAAGGCTGAATATCGGGTGCGATACAGCAAGCAGCTTGAGAAGCTGCTCGACAAGATACGCAAGCACGTGCGGAGGTCGGCGCCGAAGTAGGGGCGGCGAGTTTGCACTCAAATAAGTACGGCGAGCCTGCGCTCAAGTTGAGCGAGAGATTGAAGGGGCGGTGATGGCTACGGCAGCGCGCAAGATCGTGTTCTGGGAAGTGGACGCGCAGGAAGATTTCATGCTGCCGGGCGGAAAACTGTACGTTCCCGGAGCGGAAAAGATCATTCCGAACATCCAGCGGCTGGTGGATGCGGCGAGAGAGGGCCGGGTGCTTCTGGTGTCGAGCGCGTGCGCGCACACGGCGGATGATCCGGAGTTCAAGATTTTTCCACCGCACTGCATTCGAGGGACGGACGGGGCGCGAATCATCGCCGAAGGGATGACGGCGGATTTCCGTACGATTCCCAACGAGCGAACGACGCGATTGCCGGAGGATTTGTTCAGCCATTCGCAAGTGGTGATCGAAAAGCAGGCGCTCGACGTTTTCAGCAATCCGCACACGAACGAGATTGTGGAGCGGCTGGGTAGCGAAGCGGAGTTTGTGGCGTTTGGCGTGGTGACGGAATACTGCGTGCATTTTGCGGCGAAGGGACTGCTCGATCGCGGGCGGAAAGTTTTTGTGGCGAGCGATGCGATCGAAACTCTAAAAGCGCAGGATAGCGAACGCACAATGCGGGAATTGAAGGCGATGGGCGCGCAATTCGTTACGACGGATGAGGCGCTGAGCATGGTGACGAGCGGCGCGCCAGTGATCCGGCCGCGCTAGTCGGGATCGTCGCCGCGCGACAGGAATTGCCCGCGGCCTGAAAACTTTGACGCTTCCGAACCGGGCGTACGACGAAGAAAAATCATGGCAGCAGAAAACATTGCGCGAGCGTGGGAATTGCTGCAGCAAGCGTACCGGGCGCAGATGGAGGGCGAGTTCGAGCAGGCCATCGCGCTTTACAAGACTTCCCTCTCGATTCATCCCACGGCGGAAGCGCACACGTTTCTCGGCTGGACGTATCACTTTCAGGGGAAAATCGAGGATGCGATTGCGGAGTGCAAGCGGGCGATCGCCGTCGATCCGGATTTCGGGAATCCTTACAACGATATTGGGGCGTATTTAATCGATTTGAAGCGTTACGATGAAGCGATTTCGTGGCTCGAGCGGGCGCTGGAAGCTCCGCGCTACGATCCGCGGCATTATCCTCACTTCAATTTGGGGCGCGTTTATTATTCAAAAGGGATGATCAATCGGGCGCGCGAATGTTTTCAGGAAGCGCTGCGGATTGAGCCTGATTACACGCTGGCGCGCGAGGCGATCGAAAATATCAGGCGGATGGTGAACTGAAGCGCGCGGCGTGCGCTAGGCTCCCGTCGAGGCCGCTGTTCCCGGCTTTACGATCCTGTCGTAGAGAATCATCAGCACGGTCGTAAGAATCCCCACGCCGGCAATGACCCACCACATTTGTTGGGGCTGGCTCCGAGCTCCCGCGTGCTGCACCAGATAACCACCGAGTGGTCCCGCGATGAAGTATCCGATGCCGATCGGTAAAAAAGCGTAGCCCATATAGAGGCCTTGCTGGCCGGCGGGGGCAAGGCGCGAGATGTATTCGTAATAGCGTGAAACCTGCGTGATTTCGCCGACCGCGACGAGCACAAGCGCGAGAATGAATACCGGAATGGTGGGGTGCAGCGCGGGAAGAATCCACGCGAGGCTGGTGATGAGGAAGCCGAGAGTCATCGCGGTGAAAGCGGGCAGCTTGCGGGTGAGGTAGGTTACGGCGATTTGAAAACAGATGACGATGATGGCATCGACGGAGAGCATGAGGTCCACATCGGCGTTGGGGTTCACGAATTTCCGGATGAAAAGCGGCATCGAAACGTACTGCTGCCAGAAGATTACGAAGAAACCCGAAAAAATGAGCAGGAAGATCACGAAGCGCAGATTGGCGAGCACGACGAACATGTTCTTGATGGCGGTGAATACGCTGGCTACTTTTTCATCGCCGGAGCGCTGAGGCTCGCGGTAAAAGAAAAGCGTGGTCCAGAACATCAGGAACACGCTGAGCGATGCGACTCGAAATACGTTTTCGACGCCCCAGCCCATTTGCTTGCGGACCAAAAATGCCATGGTGGGTCCGATCAGCGCCGCCGATATTTACGAGCGTGTAGTAAATCGAATAGCCGATCGAGCGGACATTTTCATTCGACGCGCGCGCCGTCGTTCCTGCGACGCAGGGTTTCACCACGCCGGGGCCGAGCGCCGGAATCATCAGGATGATCCGCACCAACCATTTGTCGGTAAGGGCGTGACGTAGCGGCTGCATCCAGGGTGCAGCGAGTGAGCCGAGAAGAAAATATCCGACGGACATGATCAGGTAAGCGAACATCAGCGCGCGACGGAAGCCGAAACGGTCTGCGAGAGTGCCACCGAGAATCGGGAGAAACCAGACGACGAGGCCGACAGGTTCCGACGAGCCAACCGGTCAGCTCGCTCGAAAAATGTAACTGTTCGTTGAGATAGATGGCGAGAACGGCGGTAGTGCCGTAGTAGGCGACGCGCTCGAAGATTTCCGTGAAGTTGGCGACCCAGAAGGCGGGCTCGAAGCCTTCGCGAATTTCTTGCAGGCGCTGGGAAAAACTCAAGCGGCGCTCCTTGGTTTTCGTCCGGCGGAATTGGTTTTGCGCGCGGGCGTGATTGTAACGGAAACTTTCGATGGGGCCTCGGGATTTCTTTCGGGGGCGGTTTGCGGGCCGGTGGCGGGAGTTGGGGAGCTAACGATGGGGGTGGGGCGTTTCTGATCGGATGAGGGCGAGAAGAACGGGTTCGCGTGTGCGCTTAGGAATTGCGATTTGTAGGCGTTGCGTTCAAGCGCGGAAGCGGAGGCTGCGGCAAAAGCGCCGGCAGGATGCCGGCGGTACGATTGGCGGCGGTACGGGGCGCGCTTCTTGCGCCGCGTTGCGGCTTGCGGCACAGGCTGAAGGCGGTGCCACCTGGAGGCCGAAGTTCGTTTAGGCGGTTAGACGTCCCGTTGGCCGGGAGTTCGATTCTAGTGCCAGCGATCCATCTAAAATCAGCCGCTGGATGTGATCGTAGGCGCTTGCGAGGTGCTCGAGATCGGTGAGCGCTGCATCTATGTCCAACCAGAGTTTTTCGCGGATCGGGTCGGTGGAGTGTGACGCGACTCGAGCGATCCAGCGCAACGCGGATTCCTTTACGACGAGCTCTTCGAGGATCTCGCGGGCGGGCGTGTCTTGCGAGACCAACAGATGGGAAGTGGAATTTGTAAAGCCGTCGACGAGTTCCGCCAACTTCGTCATGCGAGCTTGTATGGCGATTTCGAAGCGCGACGTTTGCGCGTTAACGTGTCGAAATTTCAGCACGCGCCGGACCTTGACTTGCCGATCCGAGCCATTTTGATCGAAATCTTGTTGGTCGAAATCTTGGTTAGTGGCGCCTTCTTGAGCGGCGTATTGTTGAGCGGAGTCTTGATCGGCGGCCTGTCGATCTGCGGCTAAGCGACCCCTATCCTTAGCCTTTGCGGTACGTTCGCTCATGTCTGCATCTCCTCCGCGGAAATCATTGCGAAAGCAATTTTCCTTACGCCGTCTCGCGACAGCTTGTCGCAACGTTTTCTCGCAACGCCATTCTGGTAACGTCGCGCCCAGGAGAACTGCGCCATCCCAATTTTGCCAGCCAGCTCACATTCACACGATAGAGAGAAGCATGCATCTTGCCATCGGAAGGCTGGTAGGTGGAAAGTGCTGCAGGGATGAGACTTACGTAGGATTTAGGCCGCTAGGAATGCTCACTTAGGTGGTACTAAAACCAGGGAAATATTACGCGCAGCCGGCGCTGGAGGGGCAAGAGATCGGGGCCAGCACCGCATCGCCGCGGCGTGCCGAAGATTTTCGCGCGCCGTCGTTACTGATTGTGGGCCGTGTGGGCCGATTCGGGCTTGTGAATATAGAGAAGCGTTTGGTCCACGCGCGTAGGAGGGGCGGCGGAGGGCAAACGGATCGGATACTTTACTTCGCGCTGATGGTCTTCCATCTGGCGTTTGGCGTTGTACACGCTTGAAAACTTCCAGAGCATTTTTACGAAATTTGTTTGCCCTTGCGCGAGGAAACCGAGGGCCATGAAGAATGTGTCTTTCAGGGCCGCGAAGCCGAGATGCTTCTGATTGAGAATTTGCTGGGTGCGGACGAGCTCCGCGTAGAACTGAGCGAGCGGAAGTTTGGTGGGCAAGACGGCATGCTGCACGTCGAAGAGGCGATAGTCGCGCGAGGTAAAGTTGCGCGATTCCGTGACCCAAGTTTCTGTGCCGGGATAGGGCGTGTTGACGGTGATATGAACGATTTCCGGAACCGAGAGCGCCCACTCGCGAACAGCTTCGAAGTGGCGTTCGTCCCAGCTCGGGTCGGCGATGATGTTTACGGCAGCGTGAATATTGAGAGCGCGGGCGCATTCGAGCGCTTCGATATTTTTCTTCACCGTGACGCGCTTGCGGTGGCTCTTGAGTCCTTCGTCGTCGATGGCCTCGATGCCAAGGAACATATATTTCAGCCCGAGGCGTTTCCACATTTTGAAAACATCTTTATTGCGAACGAGGACGTCGCCGCGAGTCTCGAGGTAATACTCTTTTTTGATGTTGCGCTTTTCGACTTCGCGAGCAAGGGCGAGGCCGTGTTCGGATTGAATGAAGGCAACGTCGTCCACGATGAAAACGCCGTGTTCTTGAATCGTGGCAAGATCTTCGGCAGCAACCTCCGCGCTCAGCTTCCGATAATTCCGGCCGTAAAAAGTCCAGGCGCTGCAGAAAGAGCAATCCCAGGGACAGCCGCGCGTGAACTCGATCGAGGCGCAGGGATCGAGCACGCCGATGAAATATTTTTTACGCCGGGCCAAAAGATCGCGTGAGGGCTGAAGCGCGTTGAGGTTTTCAACCAAACGAGGCGCGGGGCCGTCGCCGTGAAGGGTGCTGACGCCCGGCAAGGTGAGAAGTTTATCCGGATCGTCTGCGGCTTCGAGCACTTGCGGCGTGATGGCTTCGCCCTCTCCTCGTACGACGCAAGCGATGGCGCCTTCGGCATGCGCCAGAATTTCTTTGGCCGTGAACGAAGCGCTATGGCCTCCGGCGAAGACGAAACATTCGGGCAAGCGGCGCTTGGTTTCCTTCGCGAGGTCAACCACTTCGGGGATATTCGCAAGGTAATTCAACGAAAAGCCGATCGCTTCGGGCTTCCAGTCGTCGAGGAGGCGGTAGTAATCGCCATGGCGGAAAACTTGAAGGTCGAGAAGGCGCACGTCGTGACCCGCCGCGCGCGCCGACTGCGCCACCAACTCAAGCCCGAGAGGCTCAAGGCGCAGGTAAATTTCCGAATACATCAGAGGACTGGGATGTACGAAAAGTACTCTCAATTCGGCCTCCGCTACACGCTTACCGATCAGGGGCCACGCCCGAGAGGGATTCTAACCTGTCCCGAGCAAATCAATCCAGAATTTCCGCGATGCCATAGGCCTGCGGTGAGGCGGAGGCCGGGCGGGCTATTCGGCTCGGAGCGCTTCGACGGGATCCACCGTAGCGGCGCGGCGCGAGGGCAAGTAGCAGGCAACGTAAACGGTGGCGACTACGCCGACCGTGACTGCGGCGTACGTAAGCGGATCGAGCGGGCTGACCTTGAAGAGGAGCGACGACATAAGGCGCATTACGGCGAAAGCGCCGGCCAGGCCACAGGCGATTCCGATTCCAGCGAGCAGCAGTCCATGATTGACGAACATGGCGGTGAGCGTCTTCTGCTGCGCGCCCAGGGCCATGCGAATGCCAATCTCGCGCGTGCGCTGGGAAACGGAGTACGCGATCACGCCGTAAATTCCGACGATGCCGAGCAGGAGCGCCATCGCTCCCGCCACACCGAGCATGACGAGCGTAAACGAAGTGCGCGCCATCGATTGCTGATAGTAATAGCCCAGCGTGTGAACGGCGGCAAGCGGGATATTCGAATCGACCGACCAGACAGCTTCGCGGGCTTCCTTGAGAAATGCTTCCGAGCCCGCGCGCGGACTGCGAATGACGTATGAAACGCCCCGGCGGAAGAATTCCTTCTGCCCCTCGAAATGATCCATCATCACGGGCCAGTAGACGGAGGTGGGCGCGTCCTTGTTGACCCCGTCGTCGTAGACGTTGCCCACGACGCCGATGATTTCGCGCCAGTTATCTGCGGCGCCGACACGGATTTGTTTGCCGAGCGCGTTTGCCGGGGTATGCCAGTATTCGCGCGCAAAGTTCTCCGATACGAGCGCAACGGGAATTTTTCCGTAAATGTCGGCCCATGAGAGGTCGCGGCCTGCGACAAGCGGAGTGCCGAGCGTCGAGAACAATCCGGGTGAAATGTAACTGAACCAGCGAAGAGGAGCCATCTCGCCCTCGGTGTAGGAACGATCCTGCGCGTAGACAGGATCGAAGGACCTGTTTCCATCCATGGGAACGGAGGTGGAGAAACTGACCTGTTGCACACCGGGTATGGCTGCCAACTTATTCAGAACTTCCTGCTCCATGCGGACACCGCGCTCGCGCTCGGCATCGGGCACTTTGGATTCGGGAATGAAATAGCGGAAAGTCTGCACCGAATCGGCCGCGACAAAGCCGGGCGGGACGTGCATCAGAGCGCGAAAAGTGCGAATCATCAGCCCCGAGCAAATCAGCAAGACCAGTGCGAGCGCTACCTGGATCACGACGAGGACGTTGCGTGCGCGGTGCTGTTCACGGCTCTGGCTCAGGGCGCGACCGCCTTCGCGAAGTCCGGTGTTCAAGTGCCTGCCGGCATATTTGAAAATGGGAATCGAGCTGAACAGCAGGCTCGAGAAGAGAGCGAGGCCGAGTGTGAACAATAGAACCGGCACGTCGATCCCGATTTCGTGAATGCGCGGCAGGCCGGTGGGCGCCATGGCGACGAGAACTCGCAACGCGCCGTAAGCGAGCGCGAGGCCGAGCATGCTGCCGAGCAACCCGAGAATCACACTCTCGAAAAGCAGCTCGCCCGCGATGCGTTTCCAACCGGCACCGAGCGCGGCGCGAATGGCGAGCTCCTGGCGGCGGCCTTCCACACGCACGAGCAGCAGGTTGGCGACGTTCGCACACGCGATCAAAAGAACCATAGCGATCGAGCCCATCAGAACCCACAAAACGTTGCCAATGTCGCCTACTACATCTTGTTTGAGCGGACGGAGATTCGGCCCGATCTGGGCCTTTTCAAATAGTTTTATGCTGAACCCATCCGGCGCGGGAAAACTTCGAATGGTGACCGGCAGCAGGCGCGCGATGTCCGCGTTCGCTTGCGCCATCGTGACTCCCGGCTTCAGGCGGGCGAGTGCCCGGTAGCTGTAATTGCCGAGTTTCGTCTTGCTGCGATCAAATTTGAACGGGACGATGACCGCTGCATCTTCTTCGTCGAGAAAATGAAAGCCCTGCGGCAGCACGCCAATGATTTGGCGCGGTTTTCCGTCGAGCGTGATGGATTGCCCGATGACGGATGCGGCACCGCCGAATTTCTGGCGCCAGTAACCGTAGGAAAGCACCACGGTATCCGGCGTGCCCGGCAAATCATCCTCGCGATTGAAAAGCCGTCCGAGTGCGGGCGTCACTCCGAGAAGCGGGAGCGTTCCGTCGGTCACGTCCAGCCCTTGCACTTGTTCGGGTTCGCCCACACCGGTGACGCTGAGCGAGTCGTTGGTATAGACGCCGATGTCCTGGAATGTGGTGTTCTGCTCGCGGTCGATGAAGTAGTGAGAGGGCGCCATGTTGAGCTCTTTGATGCCGATGCCCGGAGCGGTTTGCCACACGCCGATGAGTTGCTCGGGATGCGGGTAAGGAAGCGGCTTGAGAAGGACGCCTTCGAGGACGCTGAAAATTACTGTGTTCGCGCCGACGCCTGCGGCGAGAGTGATAAGCGTGACGGCGGTGAAGAGCGGGGCGCGGCCGAGACGGCGAAAAACTTGCCTGAGTTGATCGGTGAGCACTTTATGTTTGTCCGGGCCGGGGCCCGCCTCCCGCGATGGCCGATTTCGCGCGCGGCTCGCGCATCCACGCCTGAATGATCGCTTGCTGACGGCGGACTGTTTGACGTTTGCCCGCTGTAGTTGTTACGTGGGGAGGCGGCGGAATGTTCCAGAGAAAATCGCGGCGCGCGGCGGAGTACGGACAGGGTGAATGCGCGGAGTGAAGGCGCGAAGTGAGAGTGCAGCGCGTTAAAGGCTCAGCTATGCGCGGTGTCAGCGGTCAATTTTTTCAGGGATTCGTCGAAGGGGGCGCGGGCTACGCCGCGTTCGGTGATGATGGCGGTGATGTATCGGGCGGGCGTGACGTCGAAGGCCGGGTGCGCGGCCTGAACGTCTTTCGGTGAGATCTGCACGCCGGCGAGTTTGGTGACTTCGGCGGATGATCGCTCTTCGATGGGAATCTCGTCGCCGGAAGCAAGCGAGAGGTCGAGCGTGGAAATGGGAGCCGCGACGTAGAACGGAACGTTATTTTCGCGGGCGAGGACGGCGATGCCGTAGGTACCGATTTTATTCGCGGTGTCGCCATTGCGCGCGATGCGATCGGCGCCGACTACGACGGCGTTGACTCCGCCGGTCTTCAGGAAGTGGCCGACCATATTGTCGGTGATGAGCGTGAGCGGGATTTGGTCTTGCTGCAATTCCCAGGCGGTGAGGCGCGCGCCCTGGAGGTAAGGCCGCGTTTCGGGGACGAGCACGTCAATCTGGTAGCCCGCCTCGACGGCCATGCGCACCACGCCGAGCGCCGTACCGATGCCGCCGGTAGCGAGAGCGCCCGCATTGCACTGGGTCATAACGCGGCCGGATTTACCGAGAAGCTCCGCGCCGAATTTTCCGATGCGGCGATCGGCTGCGCGGCGCTCTTCGTGCACTTTCTGCGCTTCCGCGACGAGAGCCGCGCGCAGGTGAGCGAGGCCGGAAGCGCCGTCGTTCGCAGCGGCGGCGGCCAATTCTTCGAAGCGCGCCTGGAAGCGATGGATAGCCCAGAATAGATCGACGGCGGTGGGGCGAGTGCGCGCGAGAGCGTCGCAAATGGTTTCGAATTCGGCGCGCAATTCGGGGAGCGATTTCGCTTTTGAGCGTTCGACGCCGAGAGCGGCGCCCATTGCAGCGGCTACGCCGATGGCGGGAGCGCCGCGGATGATCATGTCTTTGATCGCTTTGGCGACATCGCGGTAGTCCGTGTAGGTGTGGTAGACGACTTCACCGGGGAGGCGGAGTTGGTCGAGAATTACGACGCCTTCGGGCGTCCAGCGAATTGGTTCGACGTTGTGCAAGCGTTGCGGCTCCCGGTTGTGATGGACGCGGCGCGATCAGGCGTCCCGCGAACTATTCTAACTGATTCTGGTTAAGGTGATTTGCGCAAGCCAACTTCCATGAGAACCCCCGGCGGGCGGAAGACCGTCGCCGCGCGAACACCAGATTTTGGGCGAGATTTCTCACGGGACTTTTCACTGAAGTTCTAATGGAACACTTCATGGGCCGACCGGGAGATGGCGAAGGCCGTGCGACGCAACAAGGAAGGCGATAAATAGAAATGAGTTGTAGCTGACGTGGAGCAGATAACTCGCGACGACGGTGCGAGAGATGGCGCGCGCGGCGGTGAAGATAATGCCCACCATTATCAGAAGCGCGATCTGTGCCCAGCCGCCCCAGAGTTGCGGCGCGTGCAGGAGGCCGAACAGCGTGCCGGTGATCACGACGCCCGCTCCGATTCCGAAAGTTCGCGCCATTACGGGGTAAATGTAGCCGCGAAAAATCGTTTCTTCCACGAGCGGGGCGAGCAGGACGCCCATGAGCATCAGGAGAAACGCGCTGCGACGATCCTGAAAAAACGTTTCGATCGGCAATTTGGCCTTGCTCTGCATCGCCGCAGACGCGAGCTGAATCGCGAGAGAGAGAGCAAAACCGCCGAGAATGAGACTGAGGTAGACGACGCGGCGCGGGATTGCGCCTGTTTCGAGCGGGCGCCAACCAATCGTTCGCCAGAACGGGGAGCGGAAACGGACGCGCATTTGCGCGACAAGAAAACCGAGCAAGCCGAGCGACAGCAGCGTTTGATTGACGATCAGGAACAGGCTCTTCCCGCTCGCGGATTTTTGCAGAACGCTGGGCGTGATTCCGAAGCCGGCAAAACCCGCGACGAGAACGACGCTGACGAGAAAAGTGCCAAAAAATGTAATCGCGATGAGCAGCAACAAATCGATCCAGCCCCAGGGAACGCGCAAGTCGTCGGGCAAGTTGGCATAGAGAGACGGAGGAATTTCAACGGGCGCGATCGAAGCGGGCGTCACGAGCGGCGGTGCGCCGGTTTCAACGGATTCGCCGGGCGACGGATCGAGATAGGACTCGGGAAGAAGCGGGTTGCGATCTTCGGGGATCATCGATAGTGAGACGCGCGCGTCATGAATTCAGCTTGCGTGGCGGCCGCCGTTTCCGTTGGTTGAATTTAGCGCGCGAGCGAGTATCTGGCCGGTAACTGACTTTTTGACCTTTGCCACCTGTTCCGGTGTGCCTTGCGCGACGATGCGGCCGCCGTCATTGCCCGCTTCGGGGCCGAGATCGATGATCCAGTCGGCTTGCTTGATGACGTCGAGATGGTGCTCGATGATCAGCACGGTGTTGCCGAGCGAGACGAGGCGGTTCAGCACGTCGAGAAGTTTTTTGACGTCGTCGAAGTGAAGGCCGGTGGTCGGCTCGTCGAGAATATACAGGGTGCGGCCGGTTTGGCGGCGCGAAAGTTCGCGCGCGAGTTTCGTGCGTTGCGCTTCGCCGCCGGAAAGGGTGGTGGCGGATTGGCCGAGCTGGATATAGCCGAGGCCCACATCGACGAGCGTCTGGAGTTTTTGCTGGATTGCGGGAATGTTTTCGAGAGCTTTCAAGGCTTCCTCGATGGGCAAATCGAGAAGGTCCGAAATGGTGAGGCCCTTGTAGCGGACTGAGAGAGTCTCCGCGTTGTAGCGCTTGCCGCGGCACACCTCGCAGGTGACGTACACGTCGGGGAGGAAATTCATTTCGATGCGGCGCTGTCCGTCGCCCTGGCACGCTTCGCAGCGGCCACCCTTGACGTTAAAACTGAAACGACCCGGACGATAGCCTCGTTCGCGCGATTCCGGAAGCATCGCGTAGAGTTCGCGGATCGGAGCGAACACGCCGGTGTAGGTGGCGGGATTCGAGCGGGGCGTGCGTCCGATGGGCGCCTGATCGATTTGAACGACTTTGTCGATGTGCTCGACTCCGGTGATCGAGCGGTGCGCGCCGGGTTTTTCCATCGAGCGATAGAGCTTGGCAGCCAATGCGCGGTAGAGAATATCGTTGACGAGCGTGGACTTTCCGGAGCCGGACACGCCGGTGACGACGGTCAGCAAACCGAGGGGGAATGCAACGTCAATATTTTTGAGATTATTTCCGTATGCGCCAAGAATCGTGATGGCTTTTCCGTTGGCGGCGCGGCGGTGATCGGGCACCGCGATTTTCGCGTGGCCGGAAAGATATTGTCCGGTGAGCGAGGCGGGGTTCGCGGCGATTTCTTCGGGCGCTCCGGCGGCGACGAGATAACCGCCGGCGCTGCCGGCGCCGGGGCCGAGGTCGACGACGTAGTTGGCGCGACGAATCGTCTCTTCGTCGTGTTCGACGACGAGGACCGTATTGCCGAGATCGCGCAATGTTTCGAGCGTGCTGAGCAAGCGGTCGTTGTCACGGGCGTGCAGACCGATTGACGGCTCGTCGAGAACGTACAGCACGCCACGCAAGCGCGAGCCGATCTGCGTAGCGAGCCGGATGCGCTGCGCCTCTCCGCCCGAAAGCGTGGCGGCGGAACGGTCGAGCGTCAGATAGCCCAGGCCTACGGCTAGCAGGAAATCGATGCGCTCGGCGATTTCGGTGAGCGGACGCCCGGCGATTTTCCTCTGGCGCAGGGTGAGATGGCCGCGAATTTTATCTACGGCGGCACGCGCTTCCGTGAGCGGGAGCCCGGTGAAATCAGCGATCGAAAGACCGGCGATTTTTACGGCGAGACTTTCGGGCCGCAGTCGGCGCTCGTGGCAAGCCGCACAGGGTGCAGGCGACATGTACTGGGTAAGCCAGTCGCGATACGTATCGGAATTCGATTCTTCCAAGCTTTTTTCGAGATGCGTCAGCACACCCTGGAAGTTAAGCCCCTTGATGCCGGTGCCATCGGCTGGATTGCCGTGCAAAATCAAGTTCTGCACTTTCAGGGGAAATTGTTCGAAGGGCGTCTCGAGATCGAATCCGTGCGCGGCGGCCGCGAGTTTCATCGTCCGCTGCACGAACGTGGAACCCGATCCCGGCCCTAGTCCACCTTCGAACAGCGGCTTCGACCAGTCCACAATCACTTTCGACGGATCGAAATCATATTTCGAGCCGAGGCCGTGGCATTCGGGGCACGCCCCGTACGGCGAATTGAAGCTGAACGAGCGCGGCTCGAGCTGAGGGACGGAGATGCCGCAATCAGGACATGCGAGTTTCTCGGAATAGACGTGCTCTTCTCCGCCGACGACGGAAATTGTGACCAGGCCGCCCGTGAGCCGCAGCGCCGTCTCAATCGATTGCTCGAGGCGCTGCGCGATGCCATTTTTCAGCAGGAGCCGGTCAACGACGATTTCAATCGTGTGATTTTTGCGGCGATCGAGCGGAATCGGCTCGTCGAGATTCATCAGGTCGCCGTCGACGCGCGCGCGGACGAAGCCTTCCTTGGCGTACTTCTCGAGCTCTTTCTTGTATTCGCCTTTGCGGCCGCGAACGACCGGAGCGAGCACCATGATCCGCTCTTCGGGCTTGAGCGCGAGAACGGATTGCACAATCTGCTCGGTGGATTGCCGGGTGATGGGTTTGCCGCAGTTGGGGCAATGCGGCGAACCAATCGCGCTATAGACGACGCGCAGGTAGTCGTAAATTTCCGTGATCGTGCCCACGGTCGACCGGGGCGATCGGGTGGTCGTTTTCTGCTCGATGGCAATCGAAGGCGACAGGCCCTCGACCGAGTCCACCTCGGGGCGTTCCATCTGGTCGAGAAACTGGCGCGCGTAGGCGGAGAGCGATTCGACGTAGCGGCGCTGGCCTTCGGCATACAAAGTATCGAATGCGAGCGAGGATTTGCCGGAACCGGAAAGGCCGGTAATGACGGTCAGCGAATTCCGGGGAATCTCGAGATTGATGTTCTTGAGATTGTGCTGCCGCGCGCCGCGAATAACGATTTTCTTGAGGCCCATGTGATCCCGATGACTGGTAAGCCGCCGCCGTACGGGCGAGAGCTATATACAGTGGGCAAATTGCGCCCAAGATAATCTTCAAACATAGCAAGCGCAGTGGCGCGGGTCAAGCGAGGCGCGCGAAATTGAAGGCGAAGAGGGGCGAAAACAGCTCCCAATATTTTCCTCCGGATATTTTACGTGCGAGCTTGGATTTTTTACACCTCAGGTGATTAGGAAGCCGTTTGTTTTCAGCCGGTTACTTTGGCTTCCGGCGTGCGATATCTATTTGGGTCAGGGGGAGGAAAGCCGAGAATCCCTTCGGGGATTGAGGGCTGGGCCGGCTTCCTTCCCCCGGCCACCTACCGTCGCTCCTCTTCCTACCCCTCTGATATTCGCGGCGGAGGTGTTTTTGCGCGAATCGAAAGCAGGGTTAACAGGCCAGGGAATGCTCGCTCTTCAGGATGTTTCGCTACGACCTCTATCGTCCCGATGGGTAGAAACTCGCAAATGTAGAATATCGTGGATGGACTCGGACTCCGTCGAGGCTTCGTCGCGTCTTCGTCGCCGTGTCCTCGTGGTATTGGGGTCGTATCGCCGTCGGACGCATGGATTCCGGTGGATTGAAGTAGTATTGTAAATATTCCTCGCGGTGAGGCTGTCCGGCAAAAAATCGAGACCCTGAGGCCTACAGACCCGAGACGATAGATCGAATGCGTATTCTGAAAGTGGTTCAGTCTTATTTCCCTTTCCAAGACCGCGGCGGGCCTGTTTTCAAGGTACGCGCATTGGCGAAAGGACTCGCGAAACGCGGCCACAAGGTTACGGTGTTAACCGCCGATCTCGGATTCGGCCCAAAGAATGGATTCGCTCTCGAAGCCGCCCCTTCGCGTTGGGGCTGGAGAGCGGAAGAAGAAGGAGTGGAAGCGATTTATCTGCCGACGGCGGGGCACTATCGCGCGCTGACGCTGAATCCGCGTGTGGTAACATTCTGCCGGGCATCGATTCGTCAGTTTGACGTGGTACATATCTACGGACTCTACGATTTGCTGGGTCCCGCGGTGAGTTACTTCTGCAGGCGACACTCCACGCCCTACGTCGTCGAGCCGATGGGAATGTACCGTCCGATCGTGCGGAGTCTAAGATTGAAGCGGGTGTATCACACTCTGTTGGGCCATCGGTTCGCCCGGGGGGCGCAATACCTGGTCGCAACATCCGAACAAGAGAAACGGGAACTGGAGGGCGGAGGTGTCGAAGTCTCGCGCGTGGTGGTCCGCCGCAACGGGGCGGAGCTTCCCGCGGACGTTCCACCGCGAGGAAAATTCCGCCGCGACCGGGGCATTTCGAATGACGCGAAACTGATTTTGTTTCTCGGGCGTCTTGTATCGAAGAAGAGCCCGGACCTGCTGCTCGAAGCGTTCGGGCGCTGGCGCGAGAATTCCGGCCGAGGCCAGGATGCGGTGCTGGTGCTGGCTGGTCCCGAAGAGGGAGATGGTTTTCTGGCAAAGCTTCAATCCATGGCCGAGCGGCTGGGAATTCGAGACAAGATTCTCTTTACCGGCCCGCTGTATGACGATGCGAAGTGGTCGGCGTATCGCGATGCGGACCTATTCGTGCTACCTTCGCAAAATGAAAATTTCGGGAACACGGCCGGAGAAGCAGCGGCGTGCGGAACGCCGGTGATTGTTACGGATCGCTGCGGCATTGCGCCATTGGTAGGACGAGCCGGCGAGGTGATCCCTCACGATCTCGCAGCCCTCGAGAAGTCCATCGCAATGCTGCTGCAGGATCCGATGCTTCGAGAGAATCGGGCCGAGGGGTGCCGGGAATTTGTGAACAGCCTCTCGTGGGAAGAACCGCTCGATCAAACGGAAGAAATGTACCGCCAATGCGTAAAAGCGGAGGCGGTGCAATGAAATCCCACTCGCTCTACCGCTTCACCTGGTACGCGGTAAACGTTGCGCTCACGATTGCGTTGATCCTCGCCTTGTGGTCGATTGGGTGGGAATACTCGACGCGTCGATATCTGAAGGGATTTTCGGACGCCGTGATTCCAGCCTCGGCATCGGCCGAGGGGAAAGTGCAAGCGATACTGGATTGGATGGCGCACGGGCCGGCGCGGCAAACCGCCGGCGCTCCTGACGCTTCGGTCCCGGATCGCGATCCGACGGAAACGTTGAACTACGATGCGCTTCTACAGGTGTGCGGCACGGCGACAAACGCGTTCGTGAATCTCGCTGACAGTGCCAATCTGGAAGCGCGACGCGTGCTGCTGCTGGATACGAGAGGTTTGACGAAGCACGTATCAGCGGAAGTGCTCGTGGACGGCCGGTGGATCGTGGTGGACCCGGCGTTTCGAACGATTTTTCGCGGTGCAGACGGAAAGACGCTTACGCGGAGCGAGTTAGCCGATCCAGTTGTGTTTGCCGCGGCCGTGGGGCGCGTTCACGGCTACGACACGAGTTACTCCTACGAATGGACTGTGCATCTGCGCAAAGATCGGCTGGCCATAGTGGGCGCGCCGCTCTTTGGAATTCTCAACCGGCTTGCGCCGGACTGGGCGGAATCAACTATCGTCAGCTTGCTCGCGGAACGGGAATCTCTGGTGGCGGTACTGGGCTCGATTCTTCTGGTTGTGTTCCTGCTTCTGGTTCGCGTGTCGCTTCGCTGGTACGGAGAAAAACGGCTGGGAGTGCGAACGTATCGAGTACGAGAACAACTGCATCGCGCCGTGAGCGCGTTCTTGAGGCCGGCCGATCCACCCGGCGTTTCGAAACTTATGCCGGGAAAAGGCCCGACGCGCTAGCGGCTGGTCGAAGCTACGAACCGGAAGGCGTCCTCAACCGTTTTGACTCCCGCCTTGGAACCCATCGAACTCGTTTCCATCTTCGAAAACTGGTATTGACGCTCGGGTGAGAAACTCGCCGGATCGAAGGTGCCCTTCTCAAATTGAAAGATCCAGACATACTCGCGGCGGGCCTTGTCTACCTGCGATTCAGGAATCAGCGCCGTGTCGAACTTGGTCATGGCCGTAAAATCGGAAAACCCGCCGCTCTTGTGAACCGGATTGGGAAGCGTCGAGCTGAAGAAGTCCACATCGTGAGTAAAAATAATCACGAAATCCACTTTCGATGGATCGGGAGCGGGGCAAATTCGCGAGAAAGCTTTCTCTCTATTTTGAGCAATCCATTTCGTCTGGCTGGGCGTAAGTCCGTACGCGGAAAAATAACTCTGGCAGTTGAGGTCCACGCCCTCACTCACCGGCGTCGTCCGATAGGCCACTCGATCGGAATCTCCGGCGGAAGCTGTAGTCGCCGTGGACGCGCTGGCCGCAGCTCGCTCGCGCGAATCGGCGGTCGCTCGATCGGGCGAAGATGCTGCGCTCGAAATTGAATTCGAAGTTGCTCGCCGAGCGGCGGGCGTCGCCGTCGTAGTAGTGGCGCTCGAGGGTGCTGATTCAGCCGGTCGTGACGCTGGCGCAGGAGCCAGCGCGCCGAATGAATTCATCGGTGCAAGGGAGGTGGCGGGCGAGTGGGTCGTGCCGCCGTTCCCGCTCGCTGAGATTGCTGCGGGGCCCGAGCCAGAAACCGGCGACATTGCCGAGTAATTCACGTCGGCGGGAGCGAGGGACGCCGCGTTTGCAGCCGCTTTGGCAATTTCCGCGGCCTGAACCTGTTTCGCCGCTAAGCCCACATCACGAGCGGAGTCTTGATGGGATTCTGCGGGCGGGAGATCGGAAACGGCGCCTTCGGGAATGTAACCCTCCACGCCATTTCGAGCGCGAATCTTCACGTACGCTTGCACTCGTCCAACGATTTCGACGTGCTCTCCGCATTTTAGCTTTGCGTCTACGTTGAAGTTCTCCAGGGAATCGTAAACCCAAATTTGATCGCCGCTCGGATTGCACTTGAGTGTTGCGGTGTTTGCCGACGCAGGCCCGGCAAGCAGCGAAACGCCCATCGCTCCCGCAAGCAGTAGGAATATTTGCGCCCTTTTGCACATGGTTCCCCCTCTTAGCCTTTACGCGATACTCTTCTCTGCAGTGTAGTACTTCGGGTCAGGCGAACAACTGGACGATAGTACAGAGAAAGGACAGGTAGTAACAGGCTGTCGTACAGGAACGAATGACCCTTCGGTAACCCCGCACGGGCCGTTCTGGCGGCGTGAAAGTGACCGGCCAGAACTGAAAACCGAAAGGGAGCTGTCGCGTCCCAGTGTAAAATGACACGCAGCGAGCTACGAACGCGAGGAGTTCAGCACGTTGTACTACTTACTGAAAACAGAGCCATCCGAATATTCCTTCGCCGATCTCGAGCGGGACGGAACGACCTTGTGGGACGGCATCTCGAGCCCCGCTGGGTTGAAACATCTCCGCGGGATCAAGCCGCGCGACCAGCTCGTCATCTACGAGACGGGAAGCCGCCGGAGCGCGGTGGGAACTGCGGATGTGATTTCGGTGGATCTTTCGGATCCGAAGAATCCGGCGATGCAGATTAAAGCCGGGAAGGCGATAGCGAAGCCGGTGGCGCTTGCTGAAATCAAAGCCAACGCGCTTTTCGCGAATTCACCGCTGGTTCGCGAAGGGCGGCTCTCGGTGGTGCCCTTGACGAAAGCGCAGTATGAAATGTTAGTGGGTGACTGATTCGGCGATCGACCGGCGCCGGAACGTTCGTTACTTGTTTTTCTTTTCGAGCTCCGCCCAGCGCGCGTAAAGATCGTCAACGGCCGTTCGAAGCTCTTCAATCCGGATGCTCGTCTTCTCGAGGAGCTGCACGTCCGCCATCACACTGGAATCCTGCATCGCGGCCCACTGCGCTTCGAGCTCCTTCTCGGTGTCGGCGATGCGCTGCTCGATCGTTTCGAACTCGCGAGTTTCCCCGAAAGAGAGTTTCGTCTTCCTGGTGGCGGGATTCGTGACGATTTTTGCTGAGCGCGGACGTTCGGAGCCGGCTGCCATGGCGCGCGAGAATTTTGTCAGCTGCGACCGTTGCCAATCATCCCACTGAGTGTAGTCGGCGAATCGGGCTGCTTCGCCGAGGCCGTCGAGCCCCAGCACGACGGTCGAGACGCGGTCGAGCATGTAGCGGTCATGCGTCACGAGAACCAGCGCGCCGCCAAATTCCAGCAGGCTCTCCTCCAGAATTTCCAGCGTGGGGATGTCGAGATCGTTCGTCGGCTCATCGAGCAGCAGCACGTCCGCCGGCTGCACCATCAACTGCGCGATCAAAATACGGGCGCGCTCGCCGCCGGAGAACCGGCCCACCGGACGATTGAGATCCTCGCCCGTGAAGAGGAATCGCGCCGCCCATCCCGCTACGTGAATCACGCGGTCGCGATAGATCACGGAATCGCTATCGGGCGCGAGGGCCCGGCGCAATGAGATGTCCGGGTCGAGCTCTCGATTCTGATCGAAATAGACGATTCGCAACGACTCTGCTTTGCGAATCGCGCCTGCGGCAGGGTGGATGTCTTCACGGAGCAAGCGCAGTAACGTGGTCTTCCCGCTGCCGTTTGGTCCCACCAGGCCTACTCGCATTCCCGGCGTAAGCGTGAAATTGATGCCATCGAATAGTTTGCGCGAACCGATCGAATAGCTGACGTTTTCGAGGCGGATAAGCTGTTTGGTCTGCCGGTTGGTGGCGGCAAAATCGATATCGGCGGTTGCTTCGGCGCTGCGCGCGTTCATTCCCGCAAGTTCGCCGATCATCTTGTGCGCTTTGTCGATGCGGGACTTCGACTTGGTGGTGCGAGCCTTCGGACCGCGGCGCAGCCACTCAATTTCGGTGTGGACGCGATTTTCAAGGGCCTCTTGCCGCTTTTTCTGCGCGTAGAGATATTCTTCTTTGGCCTCGAGAAAGGCGCTGTAGTTTCCCCGGACGCGTAGAAAACCATCCGCGTAAGCGCGATCGAGTTCCACCATATCGTTCGCGACATTTTCGAGAAAATACCGGTCGTGCGTGACCACCACGGAAGCGAACGCTGCGCTTTGCAGCAGGGTTTCCAGCCATTGAATGCCTGCGAGATCGAGGTGGTTCGTCGGCTCGTCGAGCAACAGAATGTCCGGATCCTCCACCAGCGCCTCGGCAATCGCAAGGCGCTTGCGCCAGCCCCCCGACAACTCTGCCGCGGCGGTTTCGAGATCCTTGAAGCCCGCCCGGCCGAGCGTCTCCGCGAGTTTTGATTGGCGTTCGGTGTGGCGCACGCCTGCGCGTTCCAGGGCGGCCTCGATCACGGAGTGAACCGTGTCGTTCGGTGCGAACTCCGAAACCTGCAGGACGCAACTGACGCGGGCGCCTTTGCGAATCGCCACGTCTCCGGCGTCTGGTTTCACGCGGCCGTGAAGAATGCCGAGAAGCGTGGACTTTCCTGAACCATTCGGACCGATCAGGCCGATCCGGTCGCCGGCAGAAATTGTGAACGAGATATTTTGAAAAAGGGGAGCCGTTCCGAATCGCTTCGAAAGTCCCTGGGCACTGATGATGGGAGCCAAATGTGTCTTTCTTCTCCAGCATCGAGTTTACACTTGATGAAAGCCGACGGCGAGATCGGCAGCCGCACGAGGATTGCGCCTCGATCGGCTGCCCCTGCGGTGTGGCGCAGCGGCACCTGCGAGGGTATTCTGTTGGGAGCTGATTTTGGCGCGCTCGCGAGCGATCGCGAGAGTGCGCAACTCGACGGGCGGGCGGAGATTGAGTCCTGGAACGTAGATAAAGGACGCGAAAAGGCATGTGCGGAATCTGCGGCGTCGTAGGAATCGAATCGAGGGAAGCGAGCGAGGCTCTGACGCGCCGGATGATGGCTGCGATCGTTCATCGCGGGCCCGACGAGGAAGGGATCCTGATCGCCCCGCCCGTTGCTGCCGGCATTCGCAGGCTCAGCATCATCGATCTGCCGGGCGGCAGCCAGCCCGTTTGGAACGAAACCGGCACGCTGGCCGTGGTCTACAACGGCGAGATTTACAATTTTCGCGAGCTTCGCAAGGAACTCGAAGCAGCCGGGCACAAATTCCGCACCCATTCCGATACCGAAATGATCGTCCACGCGTTTGAATCATGGGGCGAGAAATGCGTCGAGCGGCTGAGCGGAATGTTCGCGTTTGCGATTGTCGAACTGCCGGAAGGCTCGCTCGGGCGGCCGGTGCGCATATTCATTGCTCGCGACCGATTGGGAATTAAGCCGCTCTACTATTGTTTTGCGGATGGGTGTTTATTTTTTGCTTCCGAAGTACGCGCGCTTCTCGCGAGCGGCGCGGTGACTGCGAATCTTTCGGCCGACGCGGTTACGTCCTATCTATTGTTCGGCTCGGTGAGTGAGCCAGGCTCGATGATCGAGGGCGTCTCCTCGCTTCCTCCCGGGCATTATCTTGACGTTCGGCTCCGGGGCGAGCCGATTCGCGCGATTGCGCCGAAGGCTTATTGGAGTCGCACAAAAGATCGCGCGCCGGAGGAAGCGGCGGAGACTTCTAGCTCTACGACGAATTCCAGCTCCACGACCAATTCGGCAGCGCGAGTGCGTTCGCTTCTCGAACAGGCCGTAGCCAGCCACCTCATCGCGGATGTGCCTGTCGGTATTTTCCTGTCGAGCGGCCTCGATTCGACGGCGATCGCCGCACTTGCCAGCCGCGCGCAATCGGGAATTCACACTTTCACGGTCGCATTCCCCGATGTCGAATTCAGCGAAGCGGACGTTGCGCGCCGGACCGCGGAGCGCCTCGGTACCAACCATTCGGAATTCACGCTCTCGGGCGATGAGATGCTTTCGCGACTCGACGAAGCGGTGGCGGCCTTCGATCAACCGAGCATGGACGGCATCAACACCTATTTCGTTTCGTGGGCAGCGCGGCAGGCGGGGCTGAAAGTGGCGCTTTCCGGCCTCGGAAGCGATGAATTGTTCGGTGGCTACACGTCTTTCCGCGCGACTTCGAAGGTGAGGCGGCTTGCGGGGGCGGCTCGCTGGATGCCGAAATCGCTCCGGCGAATGATCACGCCTCCATCGAACGCCGCTGCGATGCCTGGATCTTCGCCCGACGCGTTTCGAAAAGCGTCGGCCGCATGGCTCGATCCCGCCGCATTCCCGCATCCTTATTACTTCACGCGGTCCCTATTCACCCCGCAAGCCGTTTCGCGCTGGCTGGGCGAAGCGCCCAGCGCATGGATGACGACGCCCTGGGGACAGTGGCTCGCCAGCGCGGCGCGAGAGACCGGCTCTATGGACGAATTCACCGCCGTCTCCTGGCTCGAACTGCGCTCCTACCTCGTGAACACCCTGCTCCGCGACACCGACGCGATGAGCATGCGTCACTCGCTCGAAGTGCGCGTGCCGTTTCTCGATTCCGCGCTCGTTGAATACGTGCTTTCGCTTCCGGAATCCGCGAAGCGAAACCCCTCGAAGCCCAAAGCGCTCCTCGTGGAAGCACTGGGCGAACTCCTGCCACGCGATCTTGTTGCGCAACCGAAGCGTACGTTTACGTTTCCGTGGGAGAATTGGATGCGCGGGGCGCTGCGCGAGCGGATCGCAGCAGGACTGCGTGATTGGTCTCCGGCTCTCGAAAGAGTCTTGGGCGGGGACGAGGCGCGGAAGGTTTGGGATGATTTTCTTGCAAACCGGACGACGTGGTCGCGGCCCTGGAGTCTCTACGTACTGAACGAGTGGGTAAAGCGGAATCTCGGCGGCAACCTCGCGGGAAATTCCGATCGCCGGAAGGACGCCGCCGTTTCCGTGGCCTGAAGCACAATCCAATTGCGCGAGACACTCGACATCCTGAAATGATTATTCTCGGCATCAACGCCTATCACGCGAATGCATCAGCGGCGATCGTCGTCGACGGCCAGCTCCTCGCGGCGGTGGAAGAAGAGCGGCTGAATCGCGTGAAGTACGCCGCGGGCTTGCCTGCGCGTGCGATTCAATATTGCCTCGACCAGGCCGGCGCGAAACTCGCGGAAGTAGACCATATTGCGATTCCTCGCGATCCGATGGCGCGGCTGGGAACGAAATTGCGTTTCGCGATGCGCATGCCGCGGTTTGCATTGGAACGCGCGCGCGTCATGGCTCGCTTCGCAGGAATCCGCGAGGACCTGGCATCGGCGTTTGAAATGGCGCCCGAAAGTATCCGCGCGCAGTTCCATCGGATCGAGCACCACACCGCGCACCTCGCCAGTGCCTACTTCGTTTCACCGTTTGAACGCGCCGCCGTGCTCTCCGCCGACGGCCTTGGCGACTTTGCGAGTTCCATGTGGGCGCTGGGCGAAGGACCGCGCATGCAGATGCTCGGCGAAATCACGTTTCCGCATTCGCTCGGCATGTACTACACGGCGCTGACGCAGTATCTCGGCTTCTGGAAATTTGGCGATGAATATAAAGTGATGGGCCTCGCCGCGTATGGCCAGCCGGAATTCCTCGAGGAATTTCGCCGTATCGTGCGCGC
Organism: uncultured Acidobacteriota bacterium; assembly: GCA_963711875.1. Lineage (GTDB taxonomy): Bacteria > Acidobacteriota > Terriglobia > Acidiferrales > UBA7541 > Palsa-295. The sequence goes on along the minus strand of CAVQFW010000005.1, from coordinate 76,793 downwards.
GGACGCTCCGCTTTCCTTCCGACTCGGCCTGGAATATTTCACGCACCAGAATCAGGGCGCGGAGATGTCGTGGCGCGAGGCGGATCGCACACCCGTTCTCGGCCGGCTTTTCGCTCCGTACCTCGAGAAGCGCCTGGGGCCGGCGCGTCAGGCGGAAGAATCGCTCGAGCAGCGACACTACAATCTCGCGGCCAGCATGCAGGCGGCGCTCGAGGAAGTGCTGGCCGCGCACTGGACGGCTCTGGCCAAAAAGACGGGCGAAAAATCGCTGTGCCTCGCGGGCGGCGTCGCGTTTAATTGCCTCGCCAACGGAAAAATTTTCGACCGTTCGCCCTTCGAGCGCGTGTACGTTCAACCGGCGGCGGGAGATGCAGGCCTCTCGGTGGGCGCTGCGTTTGCGGTTGAGCATCAAGTCCTCGGACGACCGCGCGCGTTCGTGATGAGCCACTCCGGCTGGGGCCCGGAATCTTCGCCGCAGGAAATTCGCCACGCGATCGAAGGCGCGGGCGCTTCGAATGGCGAGCTGCAACTCGCAGAACTCGATGAGGCTGCGCTCGTCGAATCCACCGCACGCCACATCGCCGCCGGAAAAATTGTGGGCTGGTTTCAAGGACGAGTCGAGTGGGGCCCGCGCGCGCTTGGCCAGCGCAGCATTCTTGCTGACCCGCGGCGCGCGGAAATGAAGGATGTCTTGAACAGGCGCATCAAGCACCGCGAAATTTTCCGGCCGTTTGCGCCGTCCATCCTTGAAGAAGCCACCGCCGAATACTTCGAGCAAACGCACCCTTCGCCTTTCATGACGTTCGCTTATTCCGTGCGCCCGGAAAAACGCTCGGTGATTCCCGCGCCCACCCACGTGGATGGTACGGCGCGCCTGCAGACCGTCAGCCGCGGCGCGAATCCGCTCTATTGGAAGCTCCTGCGCGCGGTCGGCGATCTCACGGGCGTTCCAGTCGTGCTGAATACGTCATTCAATGACAACGAGCCGATCGTTTGCCGTCCCGAAGAAGCGCTCGACTGCTTTCGAAGAACGCAGATGGACGTTCTGGTAATGGGAAGCTTCGTTCTCGAGAAGAAATCCGCCGTCGCGGCTGCCGCAACAAACTCTGAGGGTTTTGCCGAGCCTTTGAAGTAAAATTAAGAGGCGAATTCGCAGGGAGCAGCAAGTGAAGTCTTCGTCGCTCCCGATCGCCCCAGCCCGCGACGAACCTGAATCGTAAGGCCGTTCATGCACATACTGCTTTTTAACGAATACTATCCGCCGGACACCTCTGCCACCGCGAAGATGGCAGCGCTCGTCGCGGAAACGCTCGCGGAACGGCACCAGGTCACCGTCCTCGCCGGCCGCCCCTCGTACGATCCCGACGAATACTATCCGTTCGAGTTTCTCCGCAGCGATTCGCGGAACAACGTCGTCGTCGAGCGCGTCGGTTCCACCGCCTTCCCGCGCCACGAAATGCGGCGGCGCGTTTCGAACTATCTCTCCTACCTCGCATTGGCCGTGCCGCGGGCGCTTGCCATTCGCCCCGATGTGGTTCTCGCGATGACGGACCCACCCGTGGCAGGAATTGCCGGCGCATTCATTGCGCGGATGAGCGCGCGGCCCTTCGTTTACAACATTCGCGACATGTATCCGGACATGGCGATCGGCGGCGACATCGTCCGCGCAAATTCCCTGGTGGCACGCTGGGAGCAGATGCACCGCCGCGCCTTGCGCGAGGCCGCGCGCGTGATCGTCCTCGGCGACGACATGCGCGACCGCATCCTCGCAAAAGGAGTGGCGCCGGAACGCGTGGTCGTGGTGCGCGACGGCTCGTCACCCTCCGGCCCGTTGCCCGATCCCGGCCATCCCGCCGTGAAGGAAGTCCGCTGCGGATTCCCTTTTGTCGTTCTGCATGCCGGCAATCTCGGATTCTACGGAGCGTGGTCCACCTTGCTGCAAGCTGCGGAGATTCTGCGCGACGAAAACACCGGACTCGTGTTTATAGGCGACGGAGCAAATCGCAAAGCAATGCAATCGTCCGTGAACGGTTCGCCCAATGTTCGCTTTCTTCCGTTCCGGCCAGCTAGCGAGATTCCGCACGTGATGGCGGCGGGCGACTTGCACATCATTACCGTGAAACGCGGCCTGGAAGGCGTCGTCGTTCCGAGTAAGCTGTTTTCTACGCTCGCCGCCGGACGTCCCGTGCTCGTTGTGGCGCCCTCGGAATGTGACGCGTCACGCATCGTGCGTGAGTCTGGGTGCGGAATTACGGCCGATCCGGACGATCCGAATTCCGTGGCCGCCGGCATTCGCGAGCTTCGCGACAACCCGCGCCGGCTCGCCGAGATGGGCCGCCGCGCGCGGGAAACCTCGGAAAAATATGCTAGAGTGAAAGAGCTTGCGAAATTTCCATCCATCATAGAAGAAGCCGCTAAAGAGAGATCGGGAGGGCGTCATCTGGAATAACAGGAAGGTTCTCGTCACTGGTGGCACATCTTTCATCGGTTCGCATCTCGTTGACGCGCTTCTCGAGCGCGGCGCGAAAGTCCGCATTGTGGACGATCTTACGAGCGGCCGGCAGAGCAACATCGAGCACCATTTGAAGGGCGGTCGCGTCACATTCGTCGAAGCCGATCTCCGCGAACCGGGCGTCACGCGCTCGGCAATGAACGGGATCGAAGTCGTCTTTCATTTGGCAGCCGACCACGGTGGGCGCGGCTACGTTGATCTCCACCAGGCTGGCCCGGCTTCCAACCTGTTTCTCGATGGACTGGTTTTCTGGGAAGCGGTGAAGGCCGGCGTCGAAAAAGTGGTTTACGCTTCGTCAGGCTGCGTCTATCCCAACTACATGCAGACGGACGTATCGAAAGAGATTTATCTCCGCGAGGAAGACGTAAAGGCGCCGCACGACGCGGACAATATGTACGGCTGGGCGAAACTCATGGCGGAGCTGACGCTGCAAGCCTACCACCGCGAACACAAACTCAACACCGCGTCTTGCCGCTATTTCACGGTGTATGGTCCGCGCGGCGTTGAAAACCACGCGGTGATTGCCATGATTGCGCGCGCTTTCGTCGGCCAGGATCCCTTCGACGTCTGGGGCGACGGCACGCAAATTCGGAATTGGACGTATGTGGACGACATCGTCAGCGGGACGATTCTCGCCGCGGAAAAAATCAATGATGGCACGGCCGTGAATCTCGGCACGATGGAGCGCATTCGCGTGATTGATGCCGCGAAAATGGTGCTGGAGTTCGCGGGCAAGAATCCGAAAATTCGCCTTCGTCCCGACATGCCTACCGGTCCCGCGAATCGCGTGGCGGACAACAAGCTCGCGAAAAAGCTCTTGGACTGGGAGCCAAAAACCCGATTCCGCGATGGCCTGAAGAAGACGATGGACTGGTATTTCGAAAGCAAGAAGAAGGATGATGTGCGCGGCGTCCTCGACAAAATGCTGACTGCGCGCTGACCGGCACACCTTGGCTCAACTATGGCGATTCCCGCGAACCTGATCGCTTTCGGCGTAGCGCTGCTGGCCTCGCTGTGCCTCACCGTGCCGATTCGCCATTTTGCGCTGCGCGTAGGACTCGTCGATCTTCCGGGGCCGCGCAAAGTTCACCTCAAGCCCATACCGCTATTCGGCGGGATCGCTATCTATTTGGGGTTTGTCGCTGCCATGCTGCTCACACAGCACGGAGTGATGCAGCAGCAGACGATCGCGATCCTCAGCGGCGCCACGCTTCTCGCGATCGTGGGATTCCTCGACGATGCCGGACTTCTCCATCATCAGGTGAAGCTTTTTATTGGCATGCCTGTCGCGGCGCTGCTCCTGCTGGCTTCCGGCATCCGCGCGCAATTGTTCTCGCAATTTATTCCCGGGCCCGCTGGGATGATACTGGATGGCTGCCTGACTGTCGTATGGGTTGTCGGCATTACCGCGTCGTTCAGCATCCTCGACCATATGGACGGCCTGTGCGCGGGAATCACCGCGGTTGCTGCCGCGTTCTTTACACTCTCCGCGTATATGAACGGGCAGACGATCGTTCAAACGCTCGCAGCCGCCACCCTGGGCGCCGCGCTCGGGTTTCTCCGCTGGAATTTCAGCCCGGCAAAAATCTTCATGGGCGATGGTGGCGCGATGTTTCTCGGATTCCTGATGGCGACGTTGGGACTGAAAATTCGCCCGGACGGCGCGCCGTTTCCCGCTGGATGGCTGGTCCCTCTTTTGATTCTCGGCGTCCCCATATTTGACACAACTTTGGTCTCGATCTCCCGCGCCCGCCGTGGACTTCTGCCTTTCACTTCACCTGGGAAAGACCATACCGCTCACCGGTTGTCGAATCTGGGGCTGGGACACCGCGGCGCTGTGCTAATCCTCTATCTGCTGGAAGCGTTGCTTGGAACGATTGCGTTGTTTGTACCGCGCTTGTCGGCAGCCACAATTTACGCGCTCGTGGGCGCTTTGCTCCTCAGCGTTTTTATAGCCGTCGTTTTCCTCGAAACGGCGCCCTACGAGAAGCAGGTGAAGCTTCAGAAGTCCTCGTCCCCTTCCTGAGGGATTTCATCCCACGCGCCCACAGTGTTCTTCTTTGGCCGCCGTTCGCCAGTACGTTATACTTTTGCGCCTGTGTTTGCGGGCGCTCAGGCACCCCGGCCGGGACTTTTGGCATCGATAAAGGCATTAGAAACGCCGTAAACTCGCCATCCGGAATCATCGCTTACGGGATACACCAAACAGGTGAATTTGACTTCGGCCGGGGAAGATCGTGCTCGAATCGCGCATCGCGATGAATAATTCAAATTCCATCTCGCGCAAAGAAAACCGGAGCGTCGCTGTGGTCGGCGGGTCCGCCGCCGGGCTTTTTACGGCCTCTCTTTTGGCCCGCCAGGGAGTCCCCGTTCGCGTTTTTGAACGGATCGAAACCCTCGAGCCGGCTGCGCGAACATTAATCGTCACGCACCGAATGAGGAAGCTTCTTGGCCGCGCGGGGGAACGAAGCATCGTCAACGAAATACGCCGCTTCGAATTGTTCACGGACGGCCGCAGCGCAAATGTCGCTCTGAAGCATCCTGATCTGATCATCGAGCGGCGGGCCTTGATCCAGGGGCTCGCGGAAGAGGCGCAACAAGCCGGCGTGTCGCTCGAGCTCGGCCATCGTTTCCACTCGCTTCACCCGAATGGCCGGGGATTGGTTATGGAAGTCGAGCGCTGTGCAAACGGGCAGCGCGAAGAGGTGCACTCGCCGACAATCGTGGGCGGCGACGGAGCCGCGAGCCGCGTCGCGCGTGCGGCGGGCTGGTCGCCTCTCGAAACGGTTCCGCTGGTGCAAGCGATCGTCTCGCTGCCGAAGGGTATGTCGCCCGACACGGCGCGGGTCTGGTTCGTTCCCGAGGACACTCCTTACTTCTACTGGTTGATTCCCGAATCGCCCACTCGCGGCGCGCTGGGATTGATCGGCGAGAATGGTCCCGATACCCGCCGGCATCTCGAGCACTTCCTCGAAAAGCGAGGATTCGAACCGATTGAATTTCAGGGAGCGCGCATCCCTGTGTACACGGGCTGGGTGCCGGTACGGCGGCAAGTGGGAAACGGTTCGGTGTACGTGGTGGGCGATGCTGCCGGGCAGGTGAAAGTAACGACCGTGGGCGGCATCGTGACCGGCTTTCGCGGTGCGCTCGGCGTCGCGGAATCGATTCTCCACGGTGGTTCGAGCGCTGAGTTGCGTTCTCTGCGGCGTGAACTGAATCTCCATCTGCTATTGCGCCGCTCGCTCCATGATTTTCAGCAATCCGATTACAGCCGGCTTGTGGACTTATTGAACGCGCCGGCAATCCAATCTCTCGGCGAATATTCTCGTGACGAAGCGTGGAAAATCCTGTGGCGCATTTGTCTGAAGCAGCCGCGCCTGGTCCTGCTCGGGCTTCGCGGATTGTTGATGCGAGGGCGGCCGCTCCATCATTCCCGCAGTTGACTCCTTCACGGCCATTTCTTCCACCCGGTTCAACGTCCGGCACCTTTCCTTCTTTCTCCTGCTATTCTGTGTCACTGGAATGCACGAATTTCCGCGTTCGAGCCCGTAGGCTCGCGCTGAAACGGATGCAAGTTCTGGAGTATTGATCGCATGTACATTCTGGGCCTTTCGGCCATGGAGCATGCACCGGCCGCCGCAATCATCGGCGACAGGGGCGTGATCGCTGCCATTGAAGAGGCGAAACTCACGCGGACGCGCGCGGTAGAAGGCATACCGCGCCGCGCGATTCAATTTTGTCTGGAAAGGGCGGGCGTCAAGTGGCAGGACGTGAATCGAATCGCCATCGCCTCGCGGCCGGGGCGGGCGTGGTGGCGCAAGGTGATGTTTCGCACGCGGCTTGCGCCGTTCGCGCCCGTTTCCAGCGTCTATTTTCTGAATAAGGCGTCTGGCGAACTGGGCCGCGAGCTGAATAATTTTCGGATCGTGCGGGAAATGGCGAGCGGCGCCCGGGACCGCGTGCAGGGATTTGACCACCACCTGTGTCATGCAGCGAGTGCTTACTTTGCGTCTCCCTTCGATCGCTCTTTGGTCGTTACGCTCGACGAACGGGGCGATGGCCGCTGCGGTTTCGCTGGCGTAGGCGAAGGCGCGCAGATACGTGAGGTAGCCGGGATTTCTTTTCCGCACTCGCTCGCCTGGGTCTACACGCAAGTCACAAAGCTGCTCGGATATGGTCCGCACGACGACGAACATAAGACGCAGTGGCTCAGCACCACCGGCGAACCTGTGTTTACTGACCTTTTCACCGGGATGCTGCGGCGCTCTTCCGATTCGCCGCCACATCTGAATTCGAAGTATTTTCAGCGTGATTTTGCCGGCGATCCTTCGTTCAGCGACGAGTTCTACCGGCGCCTGGGAATCGCTCGCGAAGCTGCACCTCAGCTTGATCCCCAACTCGGCGCCAACATAGCCGCCAGCTTGCAACAGGCTTGCGCTGATATTGTCGTGCAGTGGCTCGAAACTTTGCGCAAGCAAACCGGCGAACGCGCTTTGTGCGTGGCCGGGGGATTGTTTTTGAATCCGCTTCTGGTGGCCACGATCGAGGCGAAAACGGGATTTGAGAACATTTTCGTCCAGCCAGCTGCGGGTAACGAGGGCACAGCACTCGGTGCGGCGTGGCTCGCCCGACGTCAATCGCCGGGAAGCTCGCGCGTCGCACCTCTCGCGAGCCTCTACCTTGGCCCGTCGTATTCCAACGAACAGATCAAGCAGGTCCTCGACAACTGCAAAGCCACCTATCATTGGTGCGATTCGGAAGGACAGAAGATTGACGACGCGTTGCACCTGGTGCAAGCAGGCAAAATCGTTGCGTGGTTTCAGGGCGCCGCGGAATTCGGACCTCGAGCGCTCGGAAATCGAAGCTTGATCGCTTCGCCCTGGGCTCCTTATGTCACCGACAATCTGAACGATTTCGTAAAGCACCGCGAGCCGTTTCGGCCGTTTGCGCTTTCGATACCCGAAGACGATTGCGGGGATTATTTTGACTGCACCGCGAATGGCCGATTCATGACGACGATGGCGACTCCCACTGCCAAAATGCGCGCGCTGCTTGAACCGATTCACTCTGGTTTCGTCGCGCGGGATAGTGTGCGTCTTCACGTGGTAGCACGGGACGACAATCCTCTGTTTTGGAGGCTGCTCAAGCGCGCCGGCGAAAAAGGGCCCGCACCCATTCTGGTGAATGCATCTTTCAATCTTTTCGGCGAGCCGCTCGTGATTACGCCGCGCGATGCAGTGCGCAGTTATTTCTGCTCCGGAGTGGACGCGCTCATGGCCGGAAGCTTCCTGCTTTCGAAGAGATAAGCCTTCATGGCTACATCCGCAAACTCCGTACTGGTTCGGGAGAAAAAGACCCGCAGAAATCAAATCGCGATCGCGCTGATCGTGCTTCTGATAGCCGCCGCAGTTGCAGGATTTCGCAGCGCGGGGGAGTGGCTGGTGCGGGAGGACGCGGCGGCGCCCGCGGACGTGATCGTGGTATTGAGCGGTGGAATGCCTTACCGCGCGGAGGGCGCGGCCGCGCTTTATGCGCAAGGTTTAGCCCACGAGGTCTGGGTCAGCCGGCCGGAACTCCCCGCGGAAGATTTGGAGTTGCTCGGAGTGCACTTCGTTGGCGAAGAAGAGTACAACCGGCAGATCCTGGTCAAAGAAGGCGTACCGGGCGACGCGATTCATATTTTCCCCGAGACGATCGTAGACTCCGAACAGGAAATCGAAGAAACCGTGCGCGAGATGCGCCGAACCGGAAAATCCCGAGCCATCATAGTGACGTCTCCGCCGCACACGCGCCGGGTGAAAGCATTATGGAGATCGCTCGCCGGTAACGAGCCGAGCCTGATTGTCCGCGCGGCGTATGAGGATCCTTTCGACGCCGGTCATTGGTGGCGCAATACGCGGGACTCCCTTTCCGTGGTTCGCGAGTATCTCGGCCTGCTGAACGTATGGGCGGGAATGCCGGTGCGTCCCCATGCCCGCTGAATTGCTGTCGCCCGGTTTATGATCGATGGCTATTGACGTATCGGGCTACCCTTTCCCGCGGCCTCCTTCGGAATACAGGCGCGAGTGGAGTAACATACAGGGGAACGTCGTGCCTGATTCCATCCCATCTCTCTTCCGGGGGTTTCGTTGAAGGTTTCGGTAATTGGCGCCGGCTACGTCGGCCTCGTAACGGGGAGCTGTCTGGCCGAGATTGGCCACGAGGTCGTATGCACGGATAACGATGCGGCAAAGATCAAGACGCTCGAAGCCGGGCGGTTGCCGATCTACGAGCCTGGACTTGACGACGTTATCGGCAAGGTGCGCAAGGAAGGCCGGCTGAGATTCAGTGCGAATCCGGCAGACGCGGTTTCGTCGGGCGATGCAATTTTTATTTGCGTGGGCACTCCGCCACTGCCTAACGGCGATGCCGACCTGAGCGCAATCGACCATGTGGCGCGGCTCGTTGCCAGCGAGGCGCGCTCGGCGAAGCTGGTCGTCGAGAAAAGCACGGTTCCTGCACAGACTGGGCAGGAACTGAAGCGCGCGCTTGCTGTTTACGGGCGCAAAAGCGGCGTGACGTTTCGCGTGGCGTCGAACCCGGAGTTTCTTCGCGAAGGCACCGCCGTCGAAGATTTTCTACATCCCGACCGGATCGTTGTGGGCGTTGACGATGAAGTGGCCGAAAGGCAGCTCCACGAACTGTACCGCCCCGTTCTCGAGCGGACCTTCAATTGCCCAATGCATGCTCCCGCAGCGTGCCCCGACGTGCCGTTGCCCGCATGGCTCGTAACCACGATCAATAGCGCTGAACTCATCAAGCATGCGTCGAATTCCTTTCTCGCGCTTAAGATTTCCTACGCCAACATGGTGGCAGACCTGGCGGAGCGGCTGGGAGCAGACATCCAGGAAGTGGTGAACGCGGTCGGAATGGATTCCCGCATTGGGCGCAGTTTTCTGAATCCCGGGCTTGGGTTCGGCGGATTTTGTTTGCCGAAGGACTTGCAGGCTTTCGTGCATCTTGCCGAGCGGACGGGCGTGGATTTCTCGCTTCTGAAGGAAGCGGAAAAGATCAACCGCAAGCGGATCGGTCACGTGGTTGAAAAGGCGCGGCGCGCGCTGTGGGTGGTGAAAGGAAAGCAAATCGCGGTGCTGGGACTTGCGTTCAAGGCGAACACGGACGACATTCGCTTTGCTCCGGCGATCGACCTCATCCATCAGCTGATCGCCGAAGGAGCGCGAGTGCGCGCGTACGATCCGGAAGCGATGGAGAAAGCCAAGACCGTGCTGCCGCAGGTCGCCATGGCGGAATCCGCTTATGAAGCAGCCAAGGACGCGGAGGCGTTGATCATCGCCACGGAGTGGACGCAATTTCGGGAGCTTGACTGGGCGCGAATGCGCGACGCGATGACGCGGCCGCTGATCGTGGACGCGCGCAATTTGCTCTCAGGTCGCGAAATGAAAACGCTCGGATTCGAATATTATTCGGTTGGCCGGCCGGATTGAAATTCGCATCGGCCGCGCCGTTCGGTCAACGCGCGGGCTCGGCCACTTTTTTGCGGAAATATTCGTAGGTGCGCTTGAGGCCTTCTTCCAGATTTATCTTCGGTTCCCACTTCAAAATGCGGCGCGCTTTCGCAATGTCCGGGCAGCGCTGCTTGGGATCGTCCTGCGGCAGCGGACGAAACACGATCGGTTCCTTCGAACCGACAAGCGCTCGCACGCGTTCGGCAAATTCGAGAATCGTGATTTCATGCGGATTGCCGATGTTCGTGGGATCGTGCTCGTCGGATTCGAGCAGCCGGTATATCCCATCGAGCAAATCCGAAACGTAGCAGAAGCTTCGCGTCTGTTTGCCGTCTCCGTAAACCGTGATGGGCTCTCCCGTAAGCGCCTGATACAGAAAATTCGGGAGGGCGCGGCCGTCGTTGAGGCGCATGCGGGGGCCGTAGGTATTGAAGATTCGGACGATGCGCGTGTCCACGCCGTGATAGCGGTGGTAGGCCATCGTAAGGGCTTCGGCGAAGCGCTTGGATTCGTCGTACACTCCGCGCGGGCCGATCGGATTTACGCGGCCCCAGTAGGATTCCGGCTGCGGGCTGACTTCCGGATCGCCGTAACACTCCGATGTGGATGCCAGGAGAAATTTCGATTTTTTTGCGAGCGCGAGCCCGAGGGCGTTGTGCGTGCCGAGCGCGCCGACTTTCATCGTCTGGATCGGCATCTTCAAGTAGTCGGGCGGACTGGCGGGCGACGCGAAGTGAAGCACGGCTTCGACGGGGCCAGCGACTTCGATGTAGCGCGTGACATCCTGGCGGGCGAACCGGAATTGGGGATGAGCCAGAAGGTGCGAAATATTCGAATCGCTTCCCGTCACCAAATTGTCCAGACAGAGAACTTCCCAGCCCTTTTCGAGCATTAGCTCGGAAAGATGCGAACCTAGAAATCCCGCACCGCCGGTTATGATCGCGCGCAAATTCTATTCTCCCTTCGTAGCTCGAAATCCGAGTAGTTCTTCGCCTGCGACATTGTCGCCTGAATTTTTTTGCGTCGGATGGGAATTGCGGACATCATTTCGCCGGCGGAGCGATCGGCGCGACGGCGGTGGTGTGGTCCACTACCACGCGCCAGCCTTCGGGGAACTTTCTGAAATTGAGCGTAAAGAGGCCCGAGGGATCGTCGTTGTCCCGATGGAGATGATATTCGCCAACGGCATAGGCCGAAGTGGAGCACTCGACGCGAATTTCGAGGTTCGCAAAAGAAAGGTGGCCCATCGCTTTGCGGTCCGGGTACGCGCGGCGGTAGCGCTCGAGAAGTGTTTGCCAGCCGCGGGTTACTCCCTCGGCGCTAACGAACTCGGTCTGGTCGGAGTTCCAGTAGCCGTTCATGAACCCTTCGACGTCTCCTCGATTCCAGGCGGCGGTTTGATCGTTGAGGAGGGCAAGGATTGAGGCGGCGTCGGAAGCTTCGGGCGGCTTAGCGGTGGGACGCGCCGACGATAGCGATGCTGCGGTCAGCAGGGCGGCTAGAATCAGTCCGAGAGTCAGGTACCGGCCGCCGAGGGTCGGCAAAATCGGAGAAAAAAATCGCAATCCGTTCGCGATTCGACTTTGGGTTCCGCTTTTGTTTTCTGTGAGTTGGCTCATTTTCTAATCCCGTATTCGCGATTCGGATCGTGAGGCTGAATCCACGTCTTTGGGCCGCCCGGAATGGTGGAGCGGGAGGACTCGGGCGCGCTCGTTCGTCCCACGCGATAGCGGCATGCCCCTTCCCGTTTTGGTACTGCAGCCACCTTCCTAGCTTTCAGCTTCGCTCTCCTGCCCGGCCTTTAATTTATCGACTGATGCTCGGACAACCCTCGCACGTTGCGAGGAGAAATTCAAACGGTTGTTCGCGTGGGGGTTTTAGTTGGAGGAGCATCGAGCGATAAGTCGAGCGTTGAGGCGGTGGTACGGTAGTTCCATTGTGTGCGGCGGGGATGGAGGAGAAAATTGGAATGGTTAAAAAAGATGCTGACTGCGGCTTTCATTCTCGTGATGTCGATGGCGGCGCTGATCCAGTTTGCCGCAAACGCGTGGCGGGCTGCGTTTTTGAGCGTGGCTACCGCGGAGCTTCCCGAGGATCGAGCTAAGTACATTCCTTTGAATGACTTCGAAGAGGCATCGGTTTACGAGCGGCTTTGCCCGGAGCTTGGAATTGGCGGCGGCGCGAAGCTTGGGTCCGTGAGCTTGTATCACTCGTTCTTACAGTTTGTTACCGCGATGGGGGACCGAATTCTTCCCCCGGCGGCTGGTTGGGCGCAGCGCGAAATGGTGCTTTGCACGCGTTTTGCGACGGTTGCGCTGGCGCAGCGCATGGAACGGAATCAGAGTGTGATGGCTGAAGTGAACTCGTTTTAACTCCTCGCACGCCCCTCTTTTCGAATTCTGCAAGCTCCTCGGACAGAGTCGATCCCGCAATGTTTCACGATAAACAAATGGCGGGGCGCTTTTGGGCGTCCCGCCAGGTTTGTCTTGGGCGATGGTTTGTTCAGGCTGAGGCTGAACGCTGCGCCTTGAAAAAGGCGAGCAGTTCGGCATTGACCTGTTCGGCGTGGGTCGTAATCATGCCGTGCGGAAGGTCCTTGTAGGATTTGAAGGTGCTGTTCCGCAGCAGCTTGGCCGAGAGTGGGCCGGCATCCGCGTAGGGCACGATCTGGTCATCCTCGCTGTGGATCACGAGAACCGGCACGCTGATTTTTTTGAGATCCTCGGTGAAATCGGTCTGCGAGAAGGCGACGATTCCATCGTAGTGGGCCTTAGCACCGCCCATCATGCCCTGGCGCCACCAATTCCAGACGGTCGGCTCCAAGGTCTTTACGCCCGGCCGGTTGAAACCGTAGAACGGACCCGAGGCGATATCGAAGTAAAACTGGGAGCGGTTGGCGGCGAGCTGCGCCTGCAAGCCGTCAAACACTTCCTTGGGCAAGCCTCCGGGATTGGCCGGCGTCTTCACCATCAAGGGAGGGACGGCGCTGATGATGGCCGCCTTAGCCACGCCTTTTTCTCCGCGCCGGGCGAGGTAACGTATGACTTCGCCGCCACCGGTCGAATGGCCCACGTGAATTGCATCCTTGAGATCGAGATGCGCGGTGACAGCTGCGAGGTCGTCGGCGTAGTGATCGAGGTCGTGGCCGTCGGCGGTCTGTGTGGAGCGTCCATGGCCGCGACGGTCGTGGGCGATCACACGATAGCCCTGCCCGAGAAAGAAAAGCAGCTGAGGGTCCCAATCATCGGCGGAGAGAGGCCAGCCATGGCTGAAAACGACCGGCTGCCCTGTGCCCCAGTCCTTGTAATAAATCTCGATCCCGTCTTTGGTCGTGATTGTCGGCATTCAGTGTTCTCCTCCGCTTTGATTTCGGTTCGAAACTTTTACCGCGCGTTTGGCGCAGGGACGGCTTTGCGTGGCCTCGAATCAATCTGGAGTCAACAAGGGCAGCTGTCGAGACCATCGGGCCTTGCGACGTACAGGACGACGTACAGGGCGACGTACAGCGCCGCACCCATTCAAGATGCCACGTGGAGGCCGCAGGTTTCAAAGAGTTTCGCCGGGCTGGGGAACCGGGCGAGAAAGTCTGCCGCGCTGGACACGTGTCTCGGCGAAGCAGCAGCGCTTCCGGGGGTTTGGGGCGTGTGCTAACATCAGCAGTTTGGCGGGACGTGATTTGCCGCGCCGAACAACCGAATGCCGACTGCAACGATGAAGGCTTTGCGCAAGATGCGTCCGCAGCGCGGGGCGCAACTGGAAACAGTAGCTGTTCCTACCATTAATCCCACGGAAGTTCTCGTGCGGGTGCGCGCGGCGTCCATTTGCGGCACCGATCTGCATATTTACGGCTGGGACCGCTGGTCGGCGTCGCGCATTCATCCCCCGCTTACGTTTGGCCACGAATTCTGCGGCGTAGTGGAGAAGGTGGGCGAGGAAGTTGCGACGATCCGCGCGGGCGAATTCGTGAGCGCGGAAATGCACGTGAATTGCGGGCACTGCCGGCCGTGCCGGATGGGGCAGCCGCACGTTTGCCAGAACGTAAAAATTCTAGGAATCGATGCGGATGGCTGCTTCGCCGACTTCGTGAAGATCCCCGCGCGCAACGTGTGGAAAGTGGATCCCGCGATTCCCGAGCACTACGCCGCGATCATGGACCCGCTCGGGAACGCCGTGCATACGGTGTTGGCGGGTGAAATCGCGGGGCTGAACGTAGTGGTGACGGGCGCAGGGCCGATCGGGTTGATGGCGATTGCGGTGGCGCGAGCGGCGGGGTGCGCCACGCTGTTCGCAACCGAAGTGAATGCTCACCGGCGCGACTTGGCGCGCAAGATGGGCGCGGACGAGGCGCTCGATCCTTCGCAAGGCGACGTGGTGAAGCACGTGCTCGATGCGACGGACGGAGCGGGTGTGGACGTGATGCTCGAAATGAGCGGGCACCCGGACGCGATTCACAAGGGATTTCAGATGCTGCGGCCGGGAGGTCGCGCCTCGCTGCTGGGAATACCGAAAGATCCGGTAACGCTGGACCTGGTGAACGATGTGATTTTCAAAGGCGCGACGGTGCAAGGAATTTACGGACGGCGGATGTTTGAGACCTGGGTGCAGATGACGGAACTGCTGAAGCACGGGCGGCTGAATCTGGAGCCGCTGTTCAAGGAGCGGATGCCGCTCGAGAAATTCGACGACGCGTTTTCGCTGCTGGAATCCGGCCAGGCCGGGAAAGTCCTGTTTTATCCGAACGGCTCCGCGAAGTAACGCGCCGCTGCACAATTTTCGTAGGGAGGAAATCATGCCGACCACAAGCACGCGTCCGCAGCTCCAGTATCTGCGGGACGCGCTCGCAGACTTGAAGGCAAAAAATCAATACTTTCATTTGCGGGTGCTCGAGGGCGAGCAGAAGCCCGTGGCGGTATTCGACGGGAAAGAAGTGATCAACCTCAGCTCGAATAATTATCTCGGGTTGACGACCCATCCGAAGCTTCGGCGGGCGGCGATTGAAGCGACTCGTAGATATGGCGTGGGCTCAGGCGCGGTGCGAACGATTACGGGCACGATGAAGATTCACATGGAGCTCGAACAACAGATTGCGAGATTCAAGCAGGTGGAAGCGTGCGTGGTGTTTCAGTCGGGATTTGCCGCGAATGCGGGAACGGTGTCCGCGATTTTGGGCAAAGAGGATTTGATTATTTCGGACGAGTTGAATCACGCGTCCATCATTGATGGCTGCCGACTTTCGCGCGGGACGATTAAAGTTTTCAAGCATAAGGACCTGGCCGATTGCGAGCGTGTGCTGGAGGAAACGAAAAACTGGCCGGGGAAAAAACTGCTGATTACCGACGGCGTGTTTTCGATGGAAGGCGATATCGCCGATCTGCCGGCGCTGTGCGATCTGGCCGAGAAATATAACTGCATCATGATGGTGGATGATGCGCACTCTTCGGGCGTGCTGGGCAGCCGCGGACGCGGGACGATCGACCACTGCGGCGTTCACGGGCGCGTGGACATTCAGGTGGGAACGCTGAGCAAGGCGATCGGCTCGATTGGCGGCTACGTTTGCGGGCCGAAGGATTTGATCGAGTTTTTGTACCACCGGGCGCGGCCGTTTCTTTTTTCCACGTCGCATCCGCCCTCGGTGACGGCCACTTGCCAGGCGGCATTCGAGCTGCTGGATTCAGAGGCGGGCGAGAAGCTGATCAAGAAGCTGTGGTCGAACACGAAATTTTTCAAGCGCAAGCTGAAGAAGCTCGGATTCAAGACGGGCGCGAGCGAAACGCCCATCACGCCGATCATGGTGGGCGACGCGGGCAAGGCATTTGAATTTTCGCGCGAGCTATTTGCGGAAGGCGTGCTGGCGATGGCGATAGGGTTTCCCACCGTGCCCGAGGGCAAGGCGCGGCTGCGAACCATCGTGACGGCAACGCACCGGCGCGCTGATTTGGAGCGCGCGGCGGAAATTATCGGACGCGTGGGCAAGAAGCTCGGCGTCGTGTGACCTGGTGGCATGGGCTGAACGTTGAGATCCTTCAGGCATCCTGGTCGGATGCCTTCAGGATGACAGCGACTTATTTCCACTAGCCGTAGGGGCTGTCTTCTATGCGGCCGCGGGCGCAAGGTGCGGGCGCATGTACCTGTAAAGTGTGAGCACGAGCGCGCCCAAGCCGCAGACGACGACCATCGAGCCTATTAAAACTCCCAAGTACGGCACCATTCGAATGGCGCGTAGGATCGCGAGTCCGAGAGCGAGCCGCCCGAGTGTGGGACCAATCCCGACCGCAGCGCCGAGAATCTTTTCGCCGAGCCACGTACCCACGAAAACTTGCGCGGAGTACACCGCAATTACGTAGAGAAGAATCGTGGCTATCCCCACAGGAATCCCCACGATCGTAATGCAAATCAGAACTGCCGCAACTGGTGTGGCCAGCAGGAACAGCACACCGAGACCGGATGTGGGGCCGACCCGCTTACAGGCATTGGCAACATCGTAGAAAAATCCTGGAGCGACGAGCAGCAGGGCGAGACCGAAAACGAAACTCGCGCCCCACATCAGCACTTGATGCCAAAAGTAGAGCGGCGAAGTGCGGTCGGGTCCGTGCTTGTGCTCAACGAACAGGATCGGACTTCCCAGTTTTGCGCCCGCAGCTACTTCGGCTGGATTCCGGCCTTCAAAGTGCGTTGCGCCTGCGATAACTGCGTTGGAACCGATCGTCAGTCGGCGGCCTTGAATGCGCGCACCGCCGCCGATGGAGCCGTTGATTTCGAGTTCGCCCAGGAAAGCGAGCAGATCGCCGCCGATGTGGCCGTCGAGGCTCGCGTCACCGGCACCGACGGTGAGACTTCCGCCGATTTTGCCCTTGGGATCGAGAGTTAGGTGGCCGCTCCAGTCGGTGACATTTTTACCGACGGTGCCCGTAATCGTGATGTCTTCGCTGGTGATACGGATATTGCCGTCGACGGTCCCGTTGAATTCAAGCGATCGCGCGAGCCCGAGAATGTCGCCTCTCACGTGGCCGTTGACGATGACGTTTCGGGAGAAAACGATCAGATCGCCGTCCACATCGCCATCAATGACGGTACGATCGGCGCCGACGAAGAGGTCATTTTTGATCTCTTGTCCGGCGGGCAATGTGAAGTTGGGATCTCCGCGCCGCGATTCGCCGGCAGCAGCGCGCGGGGGCGCTGCGAGCACGCAGAACATGGCGGCCATCACGACGGCGAACGTCGTGACGCGCCGAAAGTGCCGGCGCAACAGCCAAATCACCACGAGTCCCAGAGTCGCCATCGCCAGGAATTCCATCAGGCTTCGCATCGCGTCCCATCCTTTCCAGAATGCACCGCTGAAGAAAAGCATCGTCAGTAAATTTCCCTGCGTGAAACCGGCTTGCGCCGCCTGCGCTTGCCAGGGCTCGACGAAACCACTCCAAACCGTGTAAGCGCCGCCGGCGCCGAGGCCGAGAGCGGTGAGCCAGCCCCATGGCGCGGAGCCGCGTTCGGGGGCTGCGGTGAGGCGCGCGGGGACGGATTCGTCTTCGGCTGCGAGCGATTGCGCGGAGCCAGACGCCTTCTGTTTCGAGCGCACCGAGGAGCGCACGGCACGCGGCGCACGAAGCGGCGTGCGCTTTCACTTCTCGCGCGTGGTCCTCGTCGAGCTGGCGCTCGAGATAGAGCAGCACGGTCATCTCGTCGAAATGGTTCATACCCTTCTCCCTGCAGCAGTGCCTAGATCGCCGGAAGCGCCGCTTCCCGCCAATACTTCGCGCAACTGGTGCCGCGCGCGCAGCAGCAATACACCTACAAACGCGCGGCGAACGCCGAGCGTTTCCGCAATTTCGTCGTAGCTCAAGTCCGAGTAATAGCGGAGGACGAGCGCCATGCGGGCGCGGTCCGGCAGCTTCGCGAGGCCGGTGCGGACCTCTTTGCTGCTGTGCTCGTTTTG
Source organism: uncultured Acidobacteriota bacterium (assembly GCA_963711875.1). Classification (GTDB taxonomy): domain Bacteria; phylum Acidobacteriota; class Terriglobia; order Acidiferrales; family UBA7541; genus Palsa-295. The sequence goes on along the minus strand of CAVQFW010000005.1, from coordinate 58,843 downwards.
CAGGCGCTCGAGCTGGCCGGGATCGGGATGTTCAAGCGGCACCGTTTCGATGTCGCCGGTTTCGAGATCCTGGCGGATGCGGCGGCGGCGCAGCAAGTCCCAACAATGATTGCTCGCGACTTTGTAAAGCCACGCGGTGAACGGCCGCGAAGCGTCGTACGTTCCGAGTTTTTGCCGAACCTTCATGAAGATTTCCGTTGTTGCATCCTCTGCGTCTTCCGGCTGAGGGAGCGCCCGGCGGCAGAAGCGGTACATAGCCGGAGCGTACCGGCGATAGAGCTCTCCCCAGGCCTCCGGGATCACCGGCCCGGACATTTGCAAGCACTTCCGCCAATTCCGCGGCGCTCATCTCTCCGGTGATGTTTCGCCTCTCCATGAATTAGTACGCAGGAGCCTCGGTGAATATTTCACAAGTGTTACAAACAGATGGGGTTCGGCTCGGACCGCCATTCCGGGGCTCGAAAAAGGGCCATTCCCGGCGTCACGAGCTGGTGCCGTTGCTGCTGCTACTTTGGCAGCTGGTTCGGTGCGGACGTAGCCTAGCAAATACGCGCGAGCTTTTGGATTGCTTCTAAATGAGACCGGCTCGGCAGCCTTGAGGGCTACCGAGCCGCTGAAACGGTTAGGGTTAGGTGACGCCTACGCCGGCGTTGGCAGGCCTAGAAGGTGAACTTCGCGGCCAACTGAATGCCGCGCGGGCCGCCGCCTCCGAGGAACGGGTTGCCGATTCCGACGTCGCCCGTGGCCGTAATGTGATAGCCGCCGACGCCGGTTTCGCGGCCTCCATTAACTCCAAAGCCATTCGAAGCCGGGTCGGCAATGAACGCCGGGAGAAGCGGATTCGCGAAGTTCGGGTGGTTCAGGAAGTTAAAGAACTCCGCGCGAAACTGGACGCCGAGCCGTTCGGTGATCTTCGTATCCTTGTGGATCGCGAAATCCCACTGCTTGAACGTTGGTCCCACGAGTGAGTTCCGACCCAAGTTTCCGAAATGCCTTGTGCCAGGGGTGCAATCGCCGTCCGTCCCCGTGGGAGCGGCAAGTGCCGCGGCCGTGGGAGTGCACGGAATCGCAAACGAGGTGAGGTCGATGAAATTGCTTGGATCGTGCTTGTGATAAACGATTGGGCCAACTACATCCGGACGATCGTCACCTTCACCGCTCCCGCTGTAGTCATTTGCGGGTTCAAAGTTGTAGTTCAACTGAAAGGGCTGGCCGCTCTGCAGCGTCACGGTGCTGTCGACGCCCCAGCCGTTCTTCAGTTTTTGCCAGCTGCCACCCATCGTCGGGAACTGATAGGCCAGGACCCATGTGAAACGATTGGGGACATTGAAATTGGACGGACCATATTCGGCATTGGGGTTCGTGCTGTCGTTCGGCTGCGCCGCGTTGGGGACGAAATCTTCGCCGTCGCTCGAATTATCGAGTGAGCGCGACCAGACGTAATTCACAACCGAAGTCAGGCCGTGCCAGTTGTTCACGCGCAGACTTACCTGAAGCGAGTTGTAATTCGATTTGCCCGTGGAGTTCTCCTGCATAATGTAGAACGAGCCATTCGGGAAACCGAATCGCCGCGGCACGCTGAAATCATTGATGACGCCTGTGGTAGCGCAGGTGGGAATTCCATTGGGACAATCGGCGGCAGTGACTTCGGACTGGCTCGGCTGGCTGATGTCAAAGAATCGGAACAGCCGGTGCCCCTGCGATCCCACGTATCCTACTTGCAGAGCGACCTTGCTCGAGATTTGTTGTTCGATGTTGAGATTGTAGTTCTCCATGTAGGGCGTCTTGATGTTGCGGTCGAACGCGAAGATATCGCATTCGACGCTGCTGCAGCTTGGCGTACCGTATACGGGCACGCCGGATGTGATCCCTCCGGGGCCGCCGATGGCTGCGGCGGGAAGAATCGGGTCAGGACCGATCGCATTGTAAGCCGGACCCGGGTCGAAGAACGGCGGGTAAGGCAGGTGGCCGAGCATCATGTCCTGCGAGAAAGCGTCATAGAAGATGCCAAAACCGCTACGGACCACGGTCCTCCCCGTGCCGAATACGTCCCAGGCAATGCTCAGGCGCGGAGCGAAATTGTTGTAGGTCGGCTTGTAAAGATTCGAATATCCTCCCGGCGCCACCTGTTCCGAGCTCTCCCGTCGTGGTATTAAAATTCGAGAAGAGATGATCCTGCTCGGACACAACGCCGAAATAGTCCCACCGCAAGCCATAGTTCAACGTGATGCGCTGGGTCACACGGAAACTATCCTGCGCGTACATTCCGTACCCATTTTGATGAGTGTGGCGCGTGGTGTCGCCGCTGTACTGGAACGACTTGCCGAAGTTCGTGTTCAAATCTCCGGCAAGAAAATCATCAAGGGATAGAAACGATAGCTTGCCTCGGAAATATTTGTCGAAATACTGAGTGACGCTGGTCCGTCGGAATTCAAAGCCAAACTTCAGCGCATGTTTTCCGAGCGTCCAGGAAAAGCCGTCAATCAGCTGATTGTTTGAATCAACGCGATGCCTGGGAACAGACGAAGTGGCACCAAGTTGGGCAAAGCTTCCAACCAAGATGATGGGAAGTCCGGAATCCGCCGGCCCTGAACCCGAACATTGAGCGGTATCGCTCGCTGCGCAAAGTCCGATCGAACTTGGATGGAATGCCTGATCCTGCGGGAAAAACCCTTCTGCGAAACGGTTCCACCCATAACGCAACTCATTCGTCTTGGTGGCCGAAAACACGTGGACATACGATAGCGAAACAAGCTGCACGCGCGTGGGCGTGGTCGTGTTGAAGCCGGGAAGTTGGCCGCCACTTGCCGTCAGAGCCAGCGGGAACGATTGAGTGCTATCTCCGAAGTAGTATCGTCCAGTGAGGACATTATTTTGATTGAAGTTGTGGTCAATCTTGCCGATGAAGCTGCTCAAATTGTTATACGAGGGGCTGATCACCGAGGCATTCGGGCACGCGCCGCCCAAATTTGGTGCCGGCCAAGGATGGGTCGACAAGAGATTCGCGATAACCTGGTTGCTCGCTTCGCTCGGAGCGAGCGATCCGTCCGGAGCCGTGCCGGTGGGAACACAAGCCAGCGTCACAACACCAACGTTTTCACGTTGTCCTTCATAATCCGCGAAGAAGAACGTCTTGTCCTTGATGATCGGGCCGCCAATGGCGCCGCCGAATTGATTGTTCAGGAACTGCGCTTTTGGCTCTCCGTCGAAGTTGAAGTAGTTCCGGGCGCCTAGCGCGGCGTTTCGGAAATATTCGAACGCATCGCCATGGAATTGGTTCGTTCCGCTCACGGTCACGATGTTGACCACGGCGCCTGCGTTCCGCCCATATTCCGGCTCGAAGTTTGAAAGAACTCGAAGCTCAGACACAGCGTCAATCGGAAGGATTGCGGACGGCGTTCCAAACACACCGGCCTGGTTGATGGCCGGGTCGTTTCGATAGCCGTCATTCATATCGGTGCCGTCGAGCAAATAATTGTTGGATCGACCTCGCGCGCCATTCATCGAGAATTCGCCAAACGATCCCGGCGAATCTGTGATCTGGTCCGGCGAGCCCGCCACACCCGGGCTGAGGAAGATCAATTTTGTGTAATCGCGGCCGTTGATGGGGAGGTCCTTCACGTTGTTTTGGGTGAGAGTGCTGCCGAGTGTGTTCGTCGTGGTGTCAATCTGCGGCAGGGTATCGCCCTCGACGATCACTTGCTGGTTTACCTGCCCAGGCTTCAAGACGGCATCAATGCGCCTTTCCGACGCGACATCCACGACTACGCCATTCGTGACGGCCGACTGAAACCCGGCCTGCGTGATCGTAACCTTGTAATTGCCAATCGGAAGCTCCGGGACGATGTAGGTGCCATCTCCGTTCGTTTCCGTCATGCGCTCGATGCCTGTATCCACATTGCGAATCGTCACCTTGGCGTTAAGGATTGCGGCGCCGCTTGTGTCGGTGACGGTGCCTAGAATCGTTCCGCGAAATGTTTGCGCCGACGCGGTTGTCACGTTCAGCGCGATCAGCGTCCATGCGGCGCAGAGCAAAAAGGCGCGTATGCCCCAGACACGTAGATTCGTCATGGCATTACCCTCCGGAATTTGAATACAGGTGCAGAGTCCAGGCGCGGATAGGCCGCACGAAAACACCGGTGCGCGATCTTTGAATCCCTCAGATCCAACCCCCAGCACCCAAAAATGCTTTAGTAGCTATAAGCGCAAGGAGTTAGGGAGTCAAGCCTACTTTAATTTATGAGAGCTATCAGCGCACCGGAATCGCCGCGGGGCGTCTGCTATACTCATTTGTTCGCGCCGTGCGGATGAAACGCATATCGCGCGTAAGACTCACCGGCCGCACAAGCCGCGAAAGCTCCCAAACCGGATGCCTGCCGAAACGCCAAAACGCCTGTTTCTGATTGACGCGATGGGCTACATCTTTCGCGCCTTCTACGCTCCCATGCCGATGCGCCTGCGGAACGCCGCAGGCGTGCCGACGAACGTCCCGTACGTTTTCGCGAACATGATTCGCAAGCTGCTGAAAGACTGGAAGCCTGATTATCTCGGCGTGGTGTTCGACGTCTCCGCGCCGACGTTTCGCGACAAGCTTTTCGCCGACTACAAAGCGCAGCGCCAGCCGATGCCGGAGGATCTCGCCCTGCAATTGCCGTTCGTCCGGCGATATTGCGAGGCCATGCGCCTGCCGATGCTCGAATACCCGGGCTATGAAGCGGACGACGTGATTGGCGCGCTTGCGAAACAGGCGGAGACGGAAGACCTGGATGTTTACATCGTCACGAGCGACAAGGACTTGATGCAACTCGTCGGCGGCCGCGTGCGGATGCTCAATCCGGCGAAGGGCGATCTGCTGATCGACGCGAAAAAAGTGGAAGAGCTGATGGGTGTGCCGCCGAAGCAGGTGGCCGACGTGATGGCGCTGATGGGCGATTCGATCGACAACATTCCCGGCGCGCGCAATCCAAATGAAAAGCCGGCGCCGGGTGAACGGCGCAAAGCCGGGATCGGCGAAGTGGGCGCGCGGCAGTTGATTCAGCAGTACGGCAGCGCCGAGGAAGCGCTGAAGCATGCGAGCGAGGTGAAGCGAGCGAACTATCGCGAGGCGCTCGAGAAAAATGGCGAGTTTGTAAAACTCAGCAAGCTGCTGGCCACGATCCCCACTGACGCTCCGGTGCCTCTCGTGCTTGACGAGCTTAAGATGCCGCAGCCGAATCTGGAAGCTCTGCGCGAACTTTTCGGCGAGCTCGGCTTTACATCTCTGCTGCGCGAATTTGCGCCGGTAGGCGACGACCGCAAGACGGACTATGCCACGCTCGAATCGCATCTCGCACTGGGGAAATTTCTGGGCTCCATTCCGCGCGCGCACGAATCGGCTGTATGGCTGAAGCTTGACGCCGAGGAACCGGACGACGAAGGGTTCGGGACGCAAGTGCTGGAGGTCGAGGTGGCGGCCAAGCCGGGCGTCGCGCGCTTTGCCGCAAACGATCTGCAGAACAAAGCGCTCGGAGCGATGAAGGAATGGCTCGCGGATGTGAAGCGGCCAAAGATCGTCCACGATCCGAAGCTTTTTCACTTGCTCGCCGCACCTGAGTCGGCGGCCGAGGGCAACGCCGTGGCCGGCATTCGCCATGCGACGATGCTGTATTCCTATCTGTTGCGGCCCACGACGGCGAATCACGCATTTGCGGAAGTGGTTTTGCGGCATTTGAATTTCACGCTTTCCGGCGCGCCGGGCGAGCACGCCGATTTTTTGACGCGGCTGGCGCCGATTCTTCGGGCCGAAGTGGAAAAACAGGGGCTGCTCCACCTCTACGAGAAAATTGACTTGCCGCTCGCGCCGGTACTGGCACGCATGGAGGCGGTGGGAGTTCGCGTCGATCCGAAGGAGCTCGACCGCATCTCGACAAAAATGCAGCAGGAAATTGGCGGGCTCGAGAAGAGTATTTATGAGCTTGCCGGATTTGAATTCAAAATCAATTCGCCGCAGCAGCTGGCGGAAGTGCTCTTCGACCGGCTGAACCTGCAGCCGCCGCGAAAGACGCGCGGCAAGGCGCGCTCGACGGCGGTGGACGTGCTCGACGAGTTGGCACTCGTGCACGAAATGCCGAAGAAAGTGCTGCAATACCGCGAGCTCACGAAGCTGAAGTCGACGTATGCGGACGTGTTGCCGCGGTTGATTCATCCGCTGTCAGGCCGGTTGCATACGCGCTTCAACCAAACCGGGACGGCGACGGGACGGCTGAGCTCGTCGAATCCAAATCTCCAAAACATCCCGGTGCGCACGGAACTGGGGCGCGAAATACGCGCCGCGTTCATCGCGTCGCCGGGAAATTTGCTGCTCTCGGCGGATTATTCGCAGATTGAATTGCGGATCCTCGCGCACCTCTCGAAGGATCCAATCCTTACCGAAGCGTTCCGCCGCGGCGAAGATATTCACTCGCGAACGGCACAAGAAGTGTTCGACGTGGCGCCGTTTGCGCAAACGCGCGAGCACCGGCGCGTCGCGAAAGTGATCAATTTCGGCGTGATTTATGGGCTGTCGGCATTCGGGCTCGCGCAGCAACTCGACATTGACACGAAAGAGGCGGCGAAATTTATCGCCGCGTATTTCGAGCGCTACAGCGGTGTGAAGGAATATCTGGATCGCCAAATCTCCGAAACGCGCAAGCTCGGCCACACGAAAACCCTCTTCGGCCGCATCCGGGAAATTCCGGAGATCAATTCGCCTCAGCCCAACCTGCGTAATTTCGCTGAACGGACGGCGATGAATACTCCGATGCAGGGAGCCGCGGCTGATTTGATCAAGCTCGCAATGATCGAGCTGCACAAGCGGCTCGAGGACGGCTTCCAATCACATATGATTCTGCAAGTGCATGACGAGCTGCTATTCGAAGGGCCGGAGAAAGAAATCCCGCGGCTCGAGAAACTCGTGAAGGAAGTGATGGAAGGCGTCCACGAGCTGAGCGTGCCGATCATCGCCGAAACGAAAGTGGGACCAAACTGGCGCGACATGAAATGATTTTGGACCGCTGCGACTTGCGCCTTCGCAGGCCCACGTACCCGTTTCCCGTTGCTGCATTGCCGCGCTCGCTGTGATAAGTTTTTTATGATGAATCGCAATCGAACCGTGAGGTGACGCATGCCGGATCATCCGGAAGGTTTTTTGAGGCTCGTGAAAGAGGCGAAAACGCGCATCAAGGAAGAGGATTTTCGCGACATCAAGAAGAAGCTCGACGCAGGCGACAAGATGATCCTCGTGGACACGCGCGAGGACAACGAATGGGCGCGCGGCCACCTTCCCAATGCAGTCCATCTCGGAAAGGGCGTGATCGAGCGAGATATCGAGAAAGCCATTCCCGACAAAAACGAGACGATCGTTCTTTATTGCGGCGGCGGCTATCGCTCGGCGCTCGCGGCGGACAATTTGCAAAAGATGGGCTATCGCAACGTGATTTCGATGGACGGCGGCTGGCGCAGCTGGACCGAAGCGGGCTTCCCCACGATTCGAGACTAGTCCAAACAACCTGCGAAAATCTCGGCGGAAGATTTGGCTGGGGCGGTTGGACTCGAACCAACACCGTCCTCATTAACAGTGAGGTGTCCTACCAATTGGACCACGCCCCAACCGGTTGGACTCAATTCTAACCGCACCACGCCAGGAAGCGAAGCGGCAGGACTAAGTTGTTTTTGGTCTTGCGACTTTTGCGATCACAAGCCCTGCAATCAGCCAAGTTATCATCGAGTCGACAAGACTCACGGCTGTGTAAGCTCCGGAAAATCCCCACCAATTCCAATTGGGTAGATCGATAATTACGCTCGCCGAAAGGCCTACGATCGCAAGGAATGCAACGCTTCGGGCGTAGCTTAGTCCGCTTGTTTGCTGCAGCAACCACGTCAGCAGGAATGCAGCGGCCATCAGACTCAACAGCTGGACAATCAAGCCGCGCGTGAAGGACCCAAATCCTGCGCGACGCACGGTCGCGAACATGATCGGACCCTTTTGCATTTTCTCCATCGTCGCGGCTTGCACCGCCTTCTTTTGATCCGGCGCCATGCCGTCGGTCGAGGGGCCGGCGGGCAGGAGGTACGTTCCATCTACCGGTGCGTGCGATGCAATCACAGCGGAGACTTCGTCTTCATTCTGAAAGCGGACCAACGTCTTCTCGTGCCAGCCGATCATTTCCCACGAAATCGAGCTCCACACAAACGCAACCAGACCACCGAGGATTGTTCCGAGAAGCAAAGATTTCATGACCATTCTCCTTTTGAGCTATTGATGCTGGCTAACGCTGAGCACATTTCCGTCCGGATCCTTGAACCAGGCGACGCTTGATCTCCGGAGGGCGCATTCCATATTCCTAGATTCCTGATCTTGCACGAACGGATATTTCTCGAACACGACGCCGCGGGATGTGAGCCACCGGACGACCGCTTCGATGTCCTTCACTTCCCAGCCGAGGATGGTATAGGGGGCCGGCGTGAAATCCTTGGCCTTACTGACGCGGATCATGGTCTCGCCGGACCTCATCACCAGTGCGAATGGATCGTCGCTCACAAATTGGAAGCCGAGTTTGCCCTCATAAAACTCGCGCGCTTTCGCCGAGTCCTGTGTGGGAACGAAACCGATCACTTTATTCGCAGTCAGCATCGTCTGCCTCCGGATGTGCGGTCGCGACGGGGAAACATAGCACTTGTGACTTTTGTTTTCTCCCGCTATTGTGACAACAAATGTCGCAAAAGTGCCAGAGCATCCTCGTCGCTCGAAACGGCCGGCCCACAGCCCATGTGGCCACCTTATCGTATGAATTCGGCGACGTGGGGCACACCATCCCCGAACATTTTCATCCCGAAGACCAATTGGTATTCGCTTCGAAGGGCGTGATGACCGTCCGAACGACGCAGGGATTCTGGGTGGTTCCGCCGATGCGCGCGGTGTGGATTCCGGCAAAAACGCCCCATTCCGTCGCGATGTCTGGGCCGGTTTCGATGCGAACACTGTATTTATTGCCCAGCCTGGTTAGAAAATTGCCCGCAAAATGTTTCGTCATGAACGTGTCGTCGCTCCTTCGCGAGTTGATTCTGCATGCCTGCAAATTTCCGAAGCTCAACAAAAAAGATTCCGCGCAGCGCGCCATCATCGAAATCATCGTCGATCAGTTGGAAGCGGCTCATTCCATTCCCCTGCAGTTGACGCATCCAACTGACTCGCGTGCGGCGAGAGTTGTCGAGGTGTTGCTCGCCGAGCCTGGGAAGCAGCGGACGCTCGAAACGCTCTGCGAAGATTGCGGCGCGAGCAAGCGGACGATTGAGCGTCTCTTCGTCGCCGAAACGAGAATGACGTTCAGCAAATGGCGCCAGCAGCTTCGCTTGCTGCACGCGATGCAGCTGCTCGCTTCCGGCGAAAAAGTAACGGGAGCCGCTTTGGACGCGGGCTACAGCAGCACCAGCGCGTTTATTTCCATGTTCCGCCGGCAACTGGGCACTACGCCAACTCGCTACTTCGGCCGATATGTAACAAGAACCGGGAGTGTGGGGAATGAATAGGCCGTCGCTCGAAGAATCCGCGAAGAATCCCACGCAGTTCAACATTGAGGCGATCGCCAGGCTGGAGCAAGAGGCTTTGGGTCGCCGGACCGCGGCCGAACACGCCAGCGACGCGATCGTAAAAGCAATTGGCAGCACGCCCTATCTTTTGCTGCACGTCCTGCTGGTTGCGATTTGGAGCACCGTGAATCTGAACCTGATTCCGGGCGTTACGGCGTTCGATCCCTTCCCTTTCGGCATGCTGGCGATTTTGCTAGCGGCGGAGGGCGTGTTCCTCACCATCTTCGTGCTGATCAGCCAGAACCGAATGGCTCGCGAAGCGGACCGGCGCTCTCATCTCGATCTGCAGGTAGGTATGCTTGCCGAGCAAGAACTTACGGTGATGATTCAAATGCTGCAAAAACTTTGCCAGCACGCGGGTGTTGATGTGAAATCTTCCAACGAGCAGGTTCAGGGATTCAGTGAGGCGACGGACGTGCAAAAGTTGGCAAACGAACTGAAGGACAAGCTGCCCGAACAATAATCCAGGACAGCGGGAAATTAGCGCGCCACAGCGCCGTCGAGAATTTCTCCCAGCTCATTCTCAAATGCAGCAAAGCTGTGCTTGCGGCGAACGATTTCTGCGCCTTGGTTGCCGAGGCGGGCGCGCAGCGGCGCATCGGCGAGGAGAATTTTTAGCGCCTCCGCAAGTCGCTCCCGATCGCGCGGCAGAATCAGCAGGCCGTTGACGCCATTTTCGATCAGGTCGGGAATCCCCCCGCTGTCGGCCCCGATGACGGGCTTCGCGAACGCCATTGCTTCGAGAAACACCAGCCCGAATCCTTCGCCGGTGCTGGGAAGAGCGAAAACTTCGCACCGGGCGTAACAGGCCGCAATCTGTTCGCGCGTGAGGCCTTCGAGAAACGTCACTCGGTTTGCGACGCCGCAATCGGAAGCAAGTTTGCGGAGACGCGGAAGGTCGTCACCTCCGCCCACGGCAACTAGCCGCAATTCCGGCGATCCAGCTTGCAGTTGCGCGATTGCTTCGATCAAATCATCGGCCCCCTTGTAGCGCTCCGCAGCAGACCAGCGGCCCACGGTCAATATGACTTGCCCTTGCGGAAACTCTGGCGGCACGGGTAGCTTCGAGGAAGCGTCCGCCCATCGCAGAATCTCCGCATTCACCGGCCACGGCAACCTGCGAATTTTTTCCGTCCGCACGGACTGCACATCGGCGAGCTTTCGCGCCGTGTCGCTACTCGGAGCCAGAATACAATCCGCCTGCTGCAGCGCGCGCCGCCGTAGAAACGGCAGCCGCTTCCACACCTCGATACCGTGCGACATCACGATCGTGTTTGCGCCCGAAGCCCGAATTTTCGCCAGCATTGCGGGAAGCGCCAGATGAGGATGGGCCGCCAAAATAATTGCAGTGTTGTCGCGAGCGCGCGCTGGTGCAGAAAGCACGAAGCGAAGTTTCGCGCGCCCAAATCCGGCGAACGGAATCTCGCGCCCCTCCACGCGAAGCACACGCGCCCCCGGTTCATCATTGAGGCTCAGCAGGTCGAGCGACCAACCGCGCCGCCGGGCAAATTCATCGAGTGCAGCAGCCGTCTGGCGTCCGGCCTCTTGCACGCCGCCCACACCCAGCAACTCAGGGAACAACGCAAGGATGCGTTTTGACTCGGAGGCCGAGGACGCCCCCCGCATGGAAGCCGATGCGGCGCTCACAATTCTTGCGCCACGGACTGTGCCACCGGACCGGCCTTCCGCGTGAGGATTTGCTGAAAAATCGCAGCGAGCTCGCGCCCATTCCGTTCCCAGGTATATTGGCGGGCCGTTTCGGCCGCATGCGCCCCCAGCCGACTGCGAAACTCCGGGTGTTCGTGAAGCATGCGAATCATCTCTGCCAGCGTATTCGCATCCGTGGGGTTCTGCAGAATCAAACCGTCCACTCCGTCGCTGATGATCTCGCACGTGCCATTCGCGGACGAGACGATCACGGGCAAGCCGCACGCCATCGCCTCCGCCGGAGGCTGCGCGAAGGTATCTTCGAGCGAAGGGCCTACGTAAGCATCCGCGGCGGCGTAGTAAAACTCCACATCGCCACGCGGCGGAAGAAAGCGCACGCGCTCATCGAGGCGATGTTGATGGACCAGCGCTTGATAATCGGCGGCGTCTTCTCGCCCGACGAGCAGCAAATCGATCGGCAGATGGCTCAACCTCGCCATCGCCTCCAGAATCACGACGACACCTTTGTTCCGCCAGTCATTGCCGATCACAAGCAGCACGAAGCGATCGTCCGATATTTGTGAATCTTTACGCGCCGCCGGTCGCAAGTCCGCGCGTCGTCCCGGGTTGAATATGTCGTGGTCCAGCCCCACGTAAACGACGGGAAAGTTCTCGCGCCGTCCGTAAAATCGGGCGAGCTCTTCGGCCGTCTTTTGAGCGATCAGGATCAGGGTTACTTCGCGTCGTGTATAAAGCCGGCTCTCGAGAGAGGCGATCAGCTTGTAATAAAGTTTGCGGTGTAGGCGCGCAGGGAAGCTCCCGAACGAGTGGCGCGCGGGTTCAGCCTCCGCGCGATTCCGCTGCATATATTCGGCGAATACAATATGAACGGACACCGCGTCCGCATCGAGGCAGTTCACGCCAGGGCTGAATACGATGTCATATTTGAGGCCGCGGACGCGCCGGTCCCAGCCGCGAGAGATTCGGTTCGCCGCGAACCACCACAAATAGTTAGCGAGGTGCGGGCCCGGAAGTTTTGGAATTCGATGCCAGGATACCTTCGACAAATCCAAATCGTCCACGCGCTGGCTGTAGACGTGGATCTCAAATTCTTCCGCCAGCTGCGAAATCCACTCCACCACCCGCCGCTCGGTTCCGTGCCGCTTGTCGAGGAACGGTGACACGAATGCGACCCGAGGTTTACGCGACGCGGCTGCCACGCGTCAAACTCCCACGTGCATCGCTTCGCACCATCTCGCCAGCACAAAAACGCTCCACAATCGCGACCAACCCACCGATTCCGGCTTCTCCAGATAACGCCGCCACAGTTTCGCTACCGCCTCCGGGTTGAAAACGCCTCCGGCCGCCAGCCGCTCCGGGCGAAACGTTTCGTCAATCGTTCCGCGCAACATCGTTCCCAGCCACTTCGCAAACGGAAACGTAAACGTGCGTTTCGGCCTCGCAAGCAATTCCGCGCGCATGCCTTCAGGCAAGAATTCGCTCGTGGCGTCGAGCAGTAATTTCTTTTTTTGCATTCGCATCTCTACCGGCAGCGACATCACGAATTCCACCACCGCATGGTCGAGCAGTATCGGCCGCAATTCCAGGCTGTGCGCCATGCTCATCGCATCGCCATCGCGCAGAAGGCGCGCCTCCAGATGTGCGGGAAAATCGAGGTATGCCGTCCGCTGCTTTAAGTCCTGCCCTTTGGTCTCGCAAGCCCACTCGCGAATGTGCGCCGCGGCTTCAAAAGGCTCATCCGCCGCCAGCGCAGGACTCAGAAGAGCCTGCACGTCTTCCTTGAGAAACAACACACGGACGGCCAGCTGCGCGGCCACGAACGGGTCATCAGCGCCAAAAAGATAGGAAAGCTTTCGCACGCGGAACGGCAACCGCTCGTGGTCGAGCAGTGCTCGTCCTGCGCTCGCCGGTAGCGGCCTTAATAATCCCGCTATGTGCGAAAAACGATCGAACCACTCGAGCGACTCATACCCGCCGAATAATTCATCGCCGCCCTGTCCCGAAAGCGCCACCTTAAATCCCGATTCTGCCGCCGCGCGCGAAATCCAGTACGCGTTCAAGCCATCCACCGTCGGCTGATCCATCGCCCAAAAAGCGTGATCGAGCGAATCCGCCATGCGCGCCGCCGGCAATTGAATCACGCGCCGCGAAATTCCCAGCATTTCCGCGGTTCGCCCGCTCGCATCCGACTCGTCAAACGACTTTTCTTCGAAGCCGATCGTCAACGCCGTCAGTTGCTCCGCTCCCGCACGCCGCATCAGCGCTCCCAGAACAGCCGAATCCACGCCTCCACTCAGAAAGAGCGCGATGGGAACGTCCGACATCAGCTGTTCCCGGCTCGATGCGAGTAGCAATCCGCCCAATCGCTTCGCAACCGGTTCTGACCCTTCGTCCGCGCGTGCGTGTCCATTCGTCGCCGCCGGCAGCTTCCAGTAAGCTTCGGTGCGAAACTTTCCGCTTTGCCACACGGCGATGTGCCCGGGATCAAGCGGCTTCACGCCCGCAATTGCAGTCCAAGGCGGCGGAATGTGCCCCAGCTCGAGAAACGCGCGGACACCGGCAGCGTCAAGCTTTCGCGCCACAAGGTCGGAAGCAAGCAGCGCTTTGATCTCTGATGCAAATACCAGCTGGTCGTCGGCCCGAGGCCCGCTCGAGAGCGAGAAGTAGAGCGGTTTGATTCCCAATCGGTCCCGCGCCAAAAGTAATTTCAGCGCGCGCGTATCCCAAATCGCAAACGCAAACATCCCGCGCAGCTTCTCGACGCACCGCTCCCCGTACTCTTCATATAAATGGAGAATTACTTCCGTGTCGGTCGTTGAGCGGAACTGATGCCCGCGCTCGATCAGCCCGGGACGCAGTTCGCCCGCGTTGTAGCACTCGCCGTTGTAAGTGATCCAGACGGTTCCATCTTCGTTCGACATCGGCTGGCGGCCGCGTTCGCTCAAATCCACGATCGCAAGGCGAGTATTGACAAGCAGACACGTCCCGAAATCCTTCACGCCGTGGCTGTCCGGTCCGCGGTGTGCCAGCGCCGCAGCCATCCGCTCGGCGGCGCTCAGGAATCGCTCATTCGCTTCCCGGCTCGCAATTCCCGCGATCCCGCACATCCGCGCTCAGCCTCCTAGAACTGCAATCCGCCGCGCTGCCGCCTGCTGCCTCGCGGCGACAGTGCGGCCGTCGGCGTCGCCGCGAGAATCTCCGGAAGTTTGAAGAAAACTCCCACCAGCAGCCACATATAAGCGTTGTTCACAAAGTTCTGATAAGCCGAAAGGCCTCCATACGTGAACGGATACAGCAAAAGGAACACGTACCAAATGATTGCAAACGCAAAAGGAAAGAATCGAGACTGGCGCAGCCGTACCAGCACGAGCCACATGTAATACAGCAGCGCGGCCGTCCACGCGATCCATAGAAATGGCGCCACGATTCCCATTTCTAGCATCAATTGACCGTAGCCTTCCTCCACCCAAATATTCGGAGCGCGCTCATGCAGAAGTTTCGCGACGTACTGCGTGCCGAGTGACGCGACTCCAGTCCCGTTCCCCATCACCCAATTCGGGTTTCCGAATGCATACATAAGGTTTCGGATCGGGTAATCCCACCCGCGATGGGTCAACTCATTCGCCGAGCTGCTCGGCAACAGTGTCTCCCCGTAAAACGCCAGGCGCGATCCTACTCTCGACGGGAAAAAGCAGCAGGATCATCGCGAGGCCAAGAGCCGCTCCGATAAACGATCGCCGGACGGCTTTGATCAGCCGGTGAGCTTGTCGCCACCGCCACGGCGCTCCCCACAAGAATCCGACCGCCAGCACCAACGTACTCGCCGCCGCCGTACACCACCGCCGTGCGCGAGCCGCTAAACAAGATGGCGCCGCCAATGAGTGCTGTGGCTACGAAAATCAGTTTTCGGCTGCGTTCGGTAGTAAGCAAGAGGTATCCGTACGATCCCAACATCAGAATCGACGCTAGCACCAGATAGTGACGCGAAGCGGCCCGTACTCACGAAGACGGCCGTCGGCAGGGAGAGCACTTGATTCGTAATCGGCGAATACCGGTCGAGTTCACCCAAATCGCGCAGTTCGGGCGCCAGGACCGTGGGATTCAGAAAGCTGTGCCCGATCACCGCCTGAATGATTCCCAGCACCGAGATCACTCCGGCAAGCGATGCATTCACGACAATAAACTTCCTCAAGTCTTCGTCATTGCGGATTAGCGCGTATCCGACATACATCAGCGGAATATAGAAAAAGTAGAGTTTGAATCCCAGCAAGCCGTAGAGAACGTTTGGCGAATTCGGGTTGAAGATCTGTATCAGTCCAAGCCACACGAAGACCACGAGTAAAAGAAGAAACTTCGGCCGGAAGGATTTCTCGCGGCCCGCTCGTACGGCTGCGAACAGCGATATATACGTCAGCAGGACCAGCACGTCTTTTCCGAAGAACAGCGCCATGTTGTTGCCCATGTACTTTCGCGCCAGATCTTCGAAAAGAAGCCACGTAAGAAAAATGTAGAAACCCGACCGCCAGTTTCGCAGGATCATCACTGCAACGACGCAGCCCGCGAACACAAACGTGCCCAGCGCAATCGTTTTCAGGTCGCCGACTGCGATCTTTCCGCCCACTTCGTACGCCAGCCACAAGCCGAGCGCAAACAAGCTGATTCCGATCAGCGCCTGGTTCCTCATCGCTGGAATGCGTGTAGTTAGCACGGTCGCTTGTCTAGCACGGAAGTCTTCTCAAGATCGCACTCTTCCATCATAGCGGGGCGCTGGTCATACTCCTATAGTTATGAAAGTGGATATGAGGATTGACAAGCCAGCAAGCCGGACACCATTATGGTTACCGTGAATCCCGCTCTAATTTCGCATGAAACTCTCCTGGGAAAGGTGATCCGCCTTCCCTTCCGTCTGCTGCCCGCGGGTGCCGTGGTGCGCATTGTGCGAGGCCCTGCACGCGGCAAGCGTTGGATCGCGGATTCCAGCACCCACGGTTTCTGGTTGGGATACTGGGAACCCGGAAACCAGCGGCGATTCGCTGCCCATCTTAAACCAGGCGATGTGGTCTACGATATCGGAGCGCACGTCGGCCTCTACACCCTCATCTCGAGTGGGCGAGTAGGATCCACTGGCCACGTCAATTCGTTCGAGCCCTTTGTTAGAAATGCGGAATTTTTGCGCCGGCACATTGCGCTAAACCACCTAGCCAATTGCACGGTTGTCGAAGCCGCCGTTTCGAGCCGCGCCGGTCGGCAGTTTTTTGACCCCACCTCGCACGACTCCGCGGGCCACCTTGCCGAGTCGGGGCAAATAACAGTGCCGACGCTTTCGCTGGACGAATTCGTCTTCGCCGCGACTGGAAACCGGCCTCCCAATATGATCAAGATCAACGCGGAAGGCGCAGAAGTGGAAGTGCTCATTGGCGGCCAGCGTGTCCTCGGTGAATTCTCGCCCGTCATTTTTCTCTCTACTCATTCCGTGGAGATCGATAGCCAGTGCTGCGATTTTCTGCGCACCTGCGGATACACGCTCGAACGCCTGGCACCAGACAAGATTTGGGCGACGAAAGAGGGGTGACTCGACTAGTCGTGCTTCGTGGCTGAACGAGTCTTCGACAGTTCCTGATACAGCCGCAAATGATCTTCGATCATCCGCTCGACGGTAAAAGTCTGAAGCGCATGCTGCCTTGCTTTCTCACCCATTTCTTCGGCCAGCCGTGGTTCATGAATCACTCGCTGCATACACGCCGCGAGCGCGCTCGCATCTCCGGGCGGGAACTTCAGCCCGAAGCCGTTCGTGATTTCGCCGAGACCACCAATATCGGATCCGATCAGGAGTCGCCCCTGCATCAATTGCTCCACCGCAACCAGCGGCGCGACGTCTTCGCATACGGACGGCATGATGACGGTCGCGGCATCGGCCAACGCAGCGGGAATCCCCTCGCTGGGCACAGATCCAACGAATTCAATTCGATCGCCGACTCCCAGTTCCTGCGCCATTTTTTCCAGGACGGGACGCTCCGGGCCATCCCCCAGTATTTTGATGTGGAAGTCAGGCTCGTCGAGCGAGAGATCCTTGGCCGCCCGGATCAGAACTTCCGTTCCCTTTTCCCGCACCAGCCGTCCAACGAACGCGAAGCAATCGCTCCGGCGATTCGCGGTCCCGGTGCCGGGATTGCTTCGCGATTCAACGGGTGCAACGCCATGAACAATTAATTGCGTGCGAGGAAGCGCGATTCTTTTTCCAATATGGCGGCTCGGCGCCACGTGGACGCTCGCTCGCCCTGCCAACCAGCGGCGGACAAACGTCAGCAGCAAGCTGCGCAAGCTGCCCCAGCGCCCCATGCTGTGGGTATTGCACGACATACATTTCCCGTAATTTCCTGCCATAAAGTGGCCGGGACAGAGACTGTGTTCGCTTCCGAAGAGTAACAATCCGTTCGGACATATCACCTGATATCCATCGTGCTCGATCACGACCGGCTTGCGAAACAGAACCGACAAGCCCAGTGGAACTAGCGGAGCCCCGGCCAGGTGAACTACATCGGCGGACCGTATTTCGCTGATGAGTTCTCCGAGGCTGGGCCTGCGGACCACCCGAAATGGAAGCGCTGAATCATCCATGCCACCGGCTGGCGTCGCGGTGGCCAGCGTCACCGTTACAGACGCTCCTCGCTCCGTTGCGGGCAAATCGCTGAGGCCCTTCGCGAGCGCCATCGTCACCGTCTGGATTCCGCCCACCTGCGGAAACCAATCGTGTGTGTATAGCAGCAGTTTCAAGCTCATTCCTTTTCCGCCCCGAGAAATGCCGCGACACGGGCCGCAATGGAATCCCACGAGAAATGCTGTTGATAGGCACGCCTGCTTCTTTCACGGAGTCCCGTGAGAGCGCCTCCGTCCTTCAACACTCGCGCCAGTGCTGCGCCGAGCGCGGCCCCGTCGCGGTAAGGCACCAGCACGAGGCCCGCATCCGCGAGCGGAGTATTTTCCGCCTCTCCCGCATACCCGACGAGCGGCAGACCGCTGGCGATCCCCGCCAGCGCGCTGCTTCGGCGAGGATAAACCCTTCCGCGAACACATAGCATCGCATCGGCGTCCGAGAGGACGGCACCGACTCGTTCAGCGGGTACCACACCCAGATTCGAATACTCGACGGAGATATTACTGAGGGCCTGTTTGATCTCGGCGCTCGCTTCGAAAGTTCCTCGACCGAGAAAGACTAGCCGGAAATTCGCGCCGCTCTCTTTGGCGACCCTGGCAGCTGCGGCAATGTCTGCCAGTTCCTCACGAAGGCACGGCAGGTCGCTGAGGCAGAAAATCGCAACCGTCCGCATTTTTTTCTCGTCCTGCGCGCCCGTGACCGGCGTCGCGGATCCTCCGATTACATTCGCGCCGATCGTAATGAATTTCGCCTTGGGATCGCTTTTCGGGAGCCATGCAATCGATTCAAGCGGAGTGGGGAAAATACTTTTTTCAGCCAAATTGTGCAGCTTTCGTACCACCCAGCTCTGGCAAGCTCCCCGAACACGGTCAATCGCGCGCGGCCCGCTCAGACCAACCGGCTCGTGAAATACCACCGCGCACAGGGCTCCGTGCCGCTTCACGATTCTGAGCGCCGCCACCGCTCCCAGCGGAAATCCCCTCTTCGACCACCCCATCGCGGTAAATTGCAGAACGACCCAGCGACCACGCCACGCTCGGCTGTCGTTCCAGAGTTTTCGCAGCGCCAGCGGCCAGCCTTCTAAAAACCAGTCCACGCGCGCAATCTCTCCCGCAAACCCGTGCCGTTCGAGCGCCCCGCCCAGATACTCGCAGTAGTCCCGCACGCCATCTGCGGGGCTATCCACCTTCCCAAGTAGAAATGTCAGCTTGCTGGCTGGGGCGCTCGCCCTCGGCGTTGATGCCATTCTTTTGCACCAAAAAAATCAGGCAGAATCTATCAGCTGTTAAAAGTGGCGAACCGGTAGGGAATGTTAACAGACCCCAATGGCATTCGCCCCGCACACCCAGCTCACTTCACCACGTCCGACGCAAACACCAGCCGGACTCCACGCGCTTCCACTCGTGGAATTCCTTCGGCAAGCGCCGCAATCGTGGCCGGGTGAGGGTGCCCAATCGCAATCGCGTAACCATCACGCGCGGCGTCGCGCGCTGCAAGTTCGAGCTGGGCGAGAATCGCTTCGCGGCTCGGCGTGTCGTCGAGAAACACTTTGCGCGATGCGGACCGTACGCCCGCACGCTCGGCCGCGTCATAAGCCACCGTCGCTGCAGTCGTCCGGCTATCGATGAAAAAAAGCCCGCGACGCGCGAGCGCCGGCATCAGCTCGGCCATCAGCGCGGGATCAGCAGTCGCCCGCGAGCCCTGATGATTGTTCACTCCCGCCGCGTGCGGCACCGTCTCGAGCATGCCCGCAAGTTCTTCTTCCACTTGCTCGGATCGCATTCCTACCCGCAGCTCGATCGGCTCGGGCTTCGCGCCGTCGGCCTCCGCTTCCATCGGAAGATGCAGCAGAACTTGATCGCCGCGGCGAATCGCCTCCTCGGCGACCTCCGCCGAAAGCGGCAGATGCGGGATTACCGAAACGGTGATCGGAAATGGCAACGTGAACGCCGCGTCGGCGGCCGCGCGCTCGTATCCCATGTCGTCGAGAATAATCACGAGACGGGGTCCCGCTCCGCCGCCTTGCCGCGCTGGCGGACGACCTCGCGCCGCCACGGGCGTCACGGCATGAATGGTATGGGTGTGCGCACCTTGGAACAGAAAATCGAACCGCACCACGCTTCCCGACGTCGTCTCCTTCATCGAAAGCTTATGGCGCCGCGCAATCGTATCGAGTGCATGCGACAGGGCGCTCGTTTGCGACGCATCGCTCAACGTCACATAAATATCGTCGCCGGCCAAATGGCTCGCGCCCGCCCTGCCGGGCGCAAGCTCCGGCCGGATAGCAATTTCCGACTTGTGTTGCGTCACCTTCTGCGCGGCGGACACAACCTCGCTCGTAATCCCGCGCAATTCGGCCTTACTGAGGGATTTTTCGCCGCAACCAATCACAAAGAGAACCGCGATGGCACAAAAGAGGCTGAAAAAGCGCGCCGGCGGAGGGAGAAACGAAACCCGTGGCTGTACCGCAGAATTTTCTCGCTTGTTTACTTTTTGCGGGATCGAGCGCCCGCGAGATCCCGTCACGAACTATGCGGCCTTTTTCGCCGCACCTGTGCCTTGAAGAACTTCGATCGCTTTCTTCACGGCTGGATCATCCGGCGAAACGGCCCCGCTCGGCGGCGCCTGCTCCTGATCGTTGCTTGCAACCGCGTCGTCCGTAGCCTTCACTTCCACAGTCGGGGTCACGCCTTCCGCGGGAATTTCTTTTCCGCCGGGCGTGTAGTACGTCGCAACGGTAAGAATCAAAGCCGAGCCATCATCGAGCTGAACGAGCTTCTGCATCGACGCAGTGCCGTACGTGCGATTCCCAATCGTGTCGCCGCGATGATTGTCCGCGATCGCGCCGGCAAGCACCTCGGCCGCGCCATCCGTTCCGTTTCCAATCAGCACCGTCATCGGCTGCGACCACGCCACCTTCGAAGAGTCCGCGGACGAAACCACCGGCGATATCGTCTGGCCCTTCAGTGTGGTAATCGTGCCGGCAGGAAGAAAAAGCTGCGCTGTCGAGATTCCTTCCTGGATATCGCCAAACGCGCAATCGCGCAAATCGAGAATCAACTTGTGAGCGCCTTGATGATCAAACTGCGTGAGCTTCTCGCGAATCTGCTTGGCAGTGCCCGGGTCGAACGCATGCACGTGAAGATACGCAATGTCGCCCTGGATTTTGTCTTCCACGATTTTAGGAGGCGAGAGCTTCGCCAACGTAATTTCCATGTCCTGCGGTTCGGCCTTCCCGCGGCGAATCACGGCAAGTTTCACCACCGCTCCGGGCTCGCCCGTCAACAACACCTGCGCTTGATCTAGCGCCATCTGGCTCGTCGTAAATCCCGCGATCGATTCCATCAAGTCGCCAATGCGCAGTCCGGCCTTTTGCGCCGGGCTATCGGGCAGTACCGCGATCACGCCGATATAGCCGAAGCGCTTCGTGAGAGCCACCCCTGCCGAACCCTTGGCATGATTGGCGCTCTTCTCTTTGTAGTCCGTGTATTCGAGCGGGCTCAGGTAAGCGGATTGCGGATCGAGCGAATCGAGCAGACCATGCAGCGCGCCGCTGGTCACCTGGTGCATGTTGGGGTCGTCCACATAATCGCGCTGAATGTGATCGAGCACTTCGCCGTAAACGGTGAGTGCATGAAACGCCTTGTCATCGGACGCCCGCGCGCGAACGTAGCCCGTCGCGACGTACGCCATGATCAGTACCGACACCGCGACCACAATCTTTCTCGCTGTGGAATTCATTCTGTTTTCCTTATCCTCGCCCCAGGGAGTCTGATGCAATCGCGAAGGCGCCGGTTTCATTCCTCTCGCGCGCTAATCCGACATTATAATCGCATTCGCCCGCAGGTATTAGACGGATTCGCCGCCCAATCGTCTTTTTTCACATGGGCCGCGCGAATTCCGCAAACCGCTTCGTTGCAGTAATTTACGGATTGGCATCACGGCCTACTTATGCGCGAACGTGTGCCGCCCAGGCGGAACTTCAAACGCATCGTTCCCCACCACGGGCGTCGCTGCCGTCACGTAGGTCTGGGAGATCCGGTCCTGCCAGGTGAAATGGTCTTCATCCCACAGCGCCCAGAGAAATCCAAGCGTCAAAGTCGCGCCGGAAAGCAGATACCCGAAGCTGCGCCATACAAGTTGCCGCGTTTCCGGCAGCGTTCCGTCGAGACGGACAATCGTCAGGCCCCGAAGTTGCATTCCGGGCGTTGCGCCCGCAAAAGTCGTGAACAGAAAAAAGTAGAGCGCATAAAGAAGAAAGAAGACCGTCCCACACACGATCGCATCCACCTTCGCAAACGTGATCTCTCCCTGAAACGAGCGAAAAATTCCGAGAAATCCCGCGAACGCGACTATCAGAAAAATCGCGTCGAGCGCACCCGCCAATCTCCGCTCTCCCAGCTCCGCCACCGGCACGAGCGCCGTCTGCGGGTGTGCGCGATCGTCGGGGAAATTCGAAAAGTCGAGTTCAGGCTGAATGCGGATTTCCATCCGCTCGGTCTGGCGCGAACGCGGCAGGATCCGGGGCCGCGGACGCTCCGGAACGGAGATCTCCTCTTCAAATTCGGGTTCGCGAATAAACGGAAGTCCGGATTGAGTCTCGTCGGGACGAAGCCGGCGGCGGCGCACTCGATACTCCTCGAGACGACGACTTACTTCGCGGCGCCATTCGGGCTCGGGCTCGGATTCCTGAAGAGTTGCGCCGACCGTGACGGGTTGCCGCACGCTATCCTGCTCCGCGAGCGGGGCGTCACAAAACGAACATTTATCGGTGTCCTCGAGCAGCAGGGCACCACACTTCGGGCATATCTGTATCACTGGTCCGTTTTGCGCTGCGGAAGTTCCAGTGAGGAACGGCGTAATGGTAGCACGATCGCAATTTCGCCAGTCACCGCACTTCGAACTGATCGCAAATGTCGCGTATCAGGCAACCCGCTCGCCGGAGCCTACTTCTCATTCGTGCGCGCCCCCAAGCGGCCGGTCTTGCGCCCCTCTTGAACCTCCGGCGGGACGAGCCGCTCGTGACGGCACCGATTGCGACCGCGAAGGACGCATGTTAGGCTCAATCCTCTTTCAAGCTGCGACCACCCACGCGATGCCGAGCGCGACAGTCTCAAAATTTCTTCGCGGAATCACTTCCTTCGCGGCGCTCATCCTGATTTTCTTCCCGTTCGCACACGGCTCACCCGGCCAGACTGCCCCCGCCTCCCCCACCAAAGCTGCGTCGAAAAAAACTCCACAAGCGACGACAAACGCTCCGCCGCAGCGGCCGGGAGAAGCCGACATCGCCGCCCTCGAAGCCGACCAGCAGCGCCAGGTGGGAAAAACTTTCTATGCCGAAGGCCACGTGGACGTCCGCTACCAGAACTACCGTATTCGCGCTGATCACGCCGAATACAATAGCGAGACGGGCGTCGTCATAGCGTCCGGAAATGTCCAGCTCGATTACCTTACGCAACACGTCGAAGCCGACGACGTGCGCTACGAGCTGCGCACCGGCCACGGCTTGTTTCATCACGTGCGCGCCACGTTCGCCGTTCAGCGCCGTCCCACGCCTACCCTCCTCATCAGCCCCAATCCTCTCTATTTCGAAGCGGAGCAAGCCGAACGCATCAACGAAAACACCTATCGCATCCGCAAGGCGTGGCTTACTGTCTGTGAACCCGACCGGCCGACGTGGAAATTCTACGCTCCCCTCGCAACCGTGTACTTGCGAAGGTCCGTGCACCTTGAGAACGGAAACTTCCGCGTTCACTCAATCCCGGTCGTCTATTTTCCGTACGCCACTTTTCCAGCGGAGCGCAGGCGCGACTCCGGATTCATGATCCCGGACATTGGCGACAGCTCTCGCAAAGGTCTCGTCCTCGGCGAATCCTTTTATTGGGCTCCCACGGATTGGGCGGACGCGACGGTCGGCGCCGCTTACTTCAGCAAACGCGGCTGGAGCCAGGCGGGTGACATTCGGATGCGCCCCTGGGAAAATGCCCGCCTCGATTTCACATATTTCGGCGTGATGGACCGCGGCCTCCCGCAACCCGAAGGACCGCCCATCAATCAAGGAGGCCACGAATTCCACCTCAAGTTCATCTCTGACCTCGCTCATGGATGGCGTGCCGTTGCCGATCTCAACGAGCTCTCGTCCCTCGAGTTTCGCCTGGCCTTCAGCGAGACGTACTCGCAAGCGGTAAATTCGGAAGTCCCCAGCACGGCGTTCCTGAATAATAATTTCAAGGGGTTTAGCCTGGGATTCGCAGCGCTGAGCTACGAAAACTTCTTGAGCGCATCACCGCAATCCGAAATCCGTCTCAGAACCGCGCCCGAGGTGAACTTCAGCTCCGTCGAGCAAGCGCCATTCCACAAGTTGCCGATCTATTTTTCCTTCGAGACTTTTGTCGGCGCCGACCACCGCGAGGAAAACGTCACGCCCTTCTCCACCCCGGGGTTCGTCGAACGCAGCGAGATCGCCCCCTCCGTCACGATTCCGTTTCACTGGGGCCCGTGGCTCGACGTCACTCCCATGTTCACTCTTCGCTCCACCCACTACGGCGGTCAACTACAGGATGGCTCCTACCTCGGCCAGGGATTTTTCCGCAACACCGAGGAGTTTTCGCTCGACATACGGCCGCCCACGCTCGAACGCGTCTGGAGCCACGGAAGTTCGAAATGGAAGCACGTGATCGAGCCGGACGTCACCTACCAGATCGTCAATGGAGTGAATAATTTTGCTCGTATCATCCGCTTCGACGAAGACGAGACGCTCACGGACACAAATGAGATCGAGTATGGCTTCACCCAGCGCCTCTATCGCCGCTCGGGCGACGAGGATGCTGAGGAAGTGCTCAGCTGGCGAGTCGTTGAAAAATATTTCTTCGATCCCACGTTCGGCGGCGCGCTGATTCCCGGCCAGCGAAACGTATTCCAGACGCTCGACGCGCTCACGCCGTTTGCGTTCGCCGAAGAGCCGCGAAATCTTTCACCCATCGTGAGCGACTTGCGCATCATGCCCGGAAAACATTACGACATTCAGTTCCGCGTGGACTACGACCCCAAACGCGGCAAAGCCACCGCCATCGGCACGCTGCTGAAACTCCGGCCGTACAAGGAATCGTTCCTCACGCTGGCGCACTTCTCCACAACGAATCTCCCCACGCCCCTTTCCGAGAATCCGCCCGGCTTCGTTTTTCAGCCGCGATCAAACCAGGTGCGCGCGCTTCTCGGCTACGGCGATTTGAACCGCAGGGGCTGGAACGCAACCGTCGGCGCCAGCTACGACCTCGCTCAAAACGTGTTCCAGAACCAGGTCGTCCAGGTCGGATACAACGGCTCCTGCTGCGGCCTCGGCGTGGAATACCGGCGCCTTTCGTTCGGCAACATCCGAAATGAAAATCAATACCGGATCGTATTTCTGATCGCCAATATCGGCTCCGTCGGTAACCTTCGACGGCAAGAAAAAATATTCTAGACGCCCATGCCTGCGCCCTCTGAATCCGAGTTGGCCTTTCTCTCGATTGAGCAAGCCGCCCGGCTGCTCCGGAAGAAAGAAATTTCGCCTTCGGACCTTGTTGCCGTCGCGCTTGCACGCATCGAACGCTTCAATCCGGTCGTGAATGCCTACATCACGGTACTCGCCGATCGCGCGCGCCGTCAGGCGCGGCTCGCTGACAAACAAATTCGGCAAAGCCGCGCTTCTAGCGTTCTCTGCGGCATTCCGCTTTCGCTCAAGGATAATTTTGCCACGCGCGGAGTGCGCACCACCGCCGGCTCCGCGATTCTCTCCGATTTCATTCCCACGAAAGACAGCGACGTGGCCGAAAAACTCGGGCGCGCCGGCGCGATCTTGCTCGGCAAGACGAACATGCACGAATTCGCCTACGGCATCACGAACGAAAATCCGCACTACGGTCCCGCGCGAAATCCGTGGGACCTCGGGCGCGTCGCCGGCGGCTCAAGCGGCGGGTCGGCAGCCGCTCTCGCCCTGGGCATCGGCTACGCGGCTACCGGAACGGACACCGGCGGCTCGATACGCATTCCGGCAGCGCTCTGTGGTGTCACGGGGCTGAAGCCCACGTACGGACTTGTAAGCGTCGAAGGTGTAATCCCGCTCTCGACCACTCTCGACCACGCAGGACCAATGGCGCGCAGCGTGACGGACGCTTGCATCCTGCTTGAACATATCGCCGGAGAATATCCGCGCGGCGCCGTACGACCCGATTTTCGCAAGCTGCGCAAGAATCGTCCGCGCAAATTCCGGCTCGGCTGGCCGAAGCAATATTTTTTCCACCGCATCGATCGAGAAGTCCGCGACGCGATCGAAGCAGCGGCAAAGCGCTTCGAGTCTCTCGGCGCGAGAATCGTTGACGTCTCACTTCCCGGCGTCGATCGTTCGGTCGACCCCAGCACGAACATCGCGCTCGCGGAAGCGACGCAATACCACGAATCGCAGGGCTATTTCCCGGCGCAGGCCGAGCAATATGGCGAGGAAGTCCGGCGCAGGCTCGAGTTGGGCCGCGAAGTGCGCGCCGTGGACTATTTAAACGCGCTCGAGGTAAAGCGCGCGGTCACTCGCGAGTTCGACGCTGCCTTTGAGAATGTAGATGCGATTCTTGCTCCCACGCTGCCGATCGCGGCGCCACTCATCGGCGAAAAAGAAGTTATGATCGGAGACGAAAAGGAAACCGTGCGATCCGCGCTCGTTCGCCTGAACCGGCCTGCCAATCTCACCGGCCATCCCGCGATTTCAATTCCGTGTGGGTTCACGCGCAGCGGATTGCCGATCGGCCTGCAGTTGATCGGCCCCAATTGGAGCGAAGCGCGCCTGCTCGCCATCGCTCTGGTCTACGAAGATGCCACCGACTGGCACAAGCGCCGCCTGCCGCTTGCCTGACGCCGCTTGCCTGCCAACTCTGCAACTTCCGCCAGCGCGCTATTAGGCTCACCGGCAAGCTCCCCGCAGCAAAGCCGATCGCGCGAACGCACAAAAAGCGCGGCGCGCGTCTAAGGGATGTGGGAAAATTACAGGTTCAAATATCACCCGGCGCGGGGACCGGCATCCAACCCGCCCGAAAAAGGTGTACTTAGACTGATGGAAGTTTCAATCTTTGCGGCCTTCGTTGCGGGTCTCGTCTCGTTTCTCTCGCCGTGTGTGTTGCCGCTCGTCCCCGGCTATATTTCCATGCTCTCCGGCATCGGCGTAGAACAGCTGAAAGAGGGTCACACGCCCCGCGGAGGATTGCTCGTTTCGGCGCTGGCGTTCGTTTTTGGATTCTCGATTGTGTTTATCTCCTTCGGCGCCTCGGCCAGCGCCGTCGGCACGTTTCTCGTCCGCAATCGAAGCCTGCTGGCGCCGCTGGCGGGCTCGCTCATCGTTCTATTCGGTTTGCACCTCGTCGGGTGGCTCGCGAAAATTACGATTCGCGCCGGCCTCCTGATTGGAGCGCTGCTCGTCGCCGCCGGAATCGCG
The DNA here is from genome assembly GCA_963711875.1 of uncultured Acidobacteriota bacterium. GTDB lineage: Bacteria > Acidobacteriota > Terriglobia > Acidiferrales > UBA7541 > Palsa-295. The sequence continues at coordinate 31,454 of CAVQFW010000005.1, read as the reverse complement.
CTTACCGTGCACCCGGGACTTTTTGGCAGCTGGCTCAAGGCCGTTCACTTTTACTCGATCTCGCTGATTTTTCTTCTGGGCCCCACCCTCACCCGCTGGCTCAATCGCGATATTCATTTCCGCAAACTCGGCGGCCAGCCCGGCGCTTTTAGCGGATTTCTGATGGGTTTTGCATTCGCGTTTGGCTGGACGCCCTGCATCGGGCCCATCCTTGCAGGCGTGCTGGCGATCGCGGCTACGCGCGAGACGGTTGGCCAGGGAGTTTTTCTGCTGACTTGCTATTCGGCGGGCCTGGCGATTCCGTTTCTCGTGACGGCGCTCGGCATCGGCGGCTTCTTGCGTTTCTACCAGAAATTTCGCCGCCACCTCCACACCGTGGAAGTATTCAGCGGAGTCTTGCTGCTGGCCGTCGGCGCGCTGGTCTTTCTCAACAGGCTTACATGGCTTTCGGGTAAGCTTACTTTTCTAAATCGGTTTTCGCGGTAACGGGAGCAGGGCGAATGACGAGGTTTCTCAAAATTGCCTTTTTTCTGAGCCTGGTGGCCGTAGTTGCCACGAGCTTTTCCGGGTGCAACGCAAAAAACTGGCTCAACGCATCCGCGCAGGAAAATGGCGCGAGCAAAGGCCCCCTGCCTGCCGCGCCGGACGCCACGTTCAAAACCCTCGACGGCAAAGACATCTCAATCTCGAGCCTCAAAGGCAAAGTCGTGGTGCTCAATTTCTGGGCCACCTGGTGCGAACCTTGCCAGGTGGAAATTCCCTGGATGATCGACCTGCAAAAGAAAAACGCGGAGAAGGGATTCACGATTCTCGGCGCGGCGATGGATGACGAAGGAAAAAGCGTCGTCGAACCCTACGTGCAGAAAACGGAATTCGATGTCGACGGCGAAAAACTGAAGATGAACTACCCGATCGTCCTGGGCGACGACGACCTCGCCGCGAAATTCGGCGGCCTCATCGGTCTGCCCACCACCGTGGTGATCACACGCGACGGAAAAATCGCGAAGCGCTTCATCGGGCTCGCCAACCGCGATCAGCTTGAAAAACAAATTCACGCTCTGCTCTAATTTCCGGGGCGAGCCTCGATTTCTTGCCCCGGCTCCCGCATTTGCTGTAACCTGCCGGAGGCAGCCCGCTGACTACATAGCGCCGAAAATTTATGGACGAACACGAATTTCAGAAAAAATGCGATGCAGCTCTTGGAAGCCCTGCGCAACCGCCTGATGGACGTAGGCGACGCCCACGATTTCGAAGTGGAAGGCGGCAGCGGAAAACTCGAAATCGAATTTGAGGATGAAGACGAGACCCGCTTCGTCATCAGCCCCAATACTCCGGTGCGCCAAATCTGGATTTCCGCGCTAACCACCAGCTTCAAGCTCGGCTGGTCGGATTCAGCTCAGGCATTCGTCCTCGAAAAGACGGGCGAAACTCTCAATCAACTCATGAGCCGAATTCTCACGGAAAAGCTGGGCCACGCGGTCCAGGTCTAACTTCGAATGCGCGTCCGCCACGATCGCCTGCTGCTCGCCGCACTTCTCGCCATCACCTCGGCGGCAATCCACCATCCGTTAGACAACGCCTACGCGCGCCCGCAAGAGGCGCTCCCGCGCCCCGCCGCCGTCGTCAAGCCGCAAACATTCGTTTCGCTCGAACCAGTCCCTCGCGGAAAAGCGTTTGAAATCGCGGTGGTCATCGAGATCGCCAAGGGCTTTCACATGAACTCGCACAAGCCCACCGATCCCTATCTCATCGCGACGACTCTCACTCCGCAACCTCCCTCTGGAATTGAAATCCTCGACACGCTCTATCCCGACGGCCAACTGGAAAATTTCGCATTCTCGCCCAATAAGCCGCTGAATGTTTATACGGGCAAGGTGACGGCTCGACTCCGCCTTTCCGTCCACGCGGATGCAGCTCTCGGCCCGACCACAATTCCGATCACGCTGCGCTATCAAGCCTGCAACGATACGACTTGCCTGCAACCCGTAAAAGTCCCTGTGGATGCGAAATTTGAAGTTGCCGCGGCAGGCGCGAAATCCCGGCCCGTGCACACGGATATTTTCGCAGCCGCTCTGCCGAAGAAATAACTCAGCCGGCCCGCTTCCACCGCAGTTTTCTAGTTGGGAGAAATGTGCGGCAACGCCCTACGGAGCCGCGCAATCACGCGCTCTTTGCCAAGCACGACCATCGTCTCGAATAGCGGCGGCGCCACGGCCCGGCCGACGATCGCCACCCGCGTAGCATTGATGAGCACGCCGGCCTTCACGCCCTCCGCAGCAGCCACCGCGCGTGTCGCTCCGTCGCACGCATCATGGTTCCAGTCGGGAACCGCCGCCAGCGCCTCGGCAAGCTTCGCAAGCAGCCCCGGAATTTTTTCGTCTTTCCAGAATTTCGCGCGCGCCTCCGCTTCGTACTCGAAATCGTCGGTGAAGAACGCTCGCGCCCATCCCGAAAAATCGTGCAGCAGGCGCGTCCGCGGCCGGATCAAATCCACCGTGTGAGCGAACCATTCTTTTTCCGCGCCGCTCCATGCTTCCTTCCACAATCCCGCGCGCTTTAGTTCCGCTTCGACGTACGGCAAAATCTCTTCCACCGGCGGCTTCTGCAAATACTGGGTGTTGAACCACTCGAGTTTCGCGCGATCGAAAATCGCGTTCGTCCGGCTCACACCCGTGAGCGCAAACCTCTCGATCAGTTCCGGCGTTCGCATATATTCCACATCGCCCCCGGCCGACCATCCCAGCAGCGCCAGAAAATTTCGAAACGCTTCGGGCAAAAAGCCCTCATCGGCATACGAACCCACGCTCGTCGCTCCATGTCGCTTCGAAAGCCGCGTGCGGTCCGCTCCTAGAATTAATGGCACGTGCGCGAAAATCGGAGCCGTAGCGCCAAGCGCCTGATAAATAAGCACTTGTTTCGGCGTGTTCGACAGGTGATCCGCTCCGCGAATGATGTGCGTGATGCGCATATCGATGTCGTCCACCACCACGCTCAGCTGATACGTGGGCAGCCCAGAGGAACGAAGCAGCACAAAATCTTCAATCTCCGCATTCTGTACTTCTCGCGGACCGAACACCGCATCTTCGAATTTCGTAGTCCCGGTCCGCGGCACCAGGAACCGAATGGCGCGCGGAATTCCCTCCGCTTCTTTCGCAGCGCGTTCCGCTGCGCTCAGCTCGCGGCAATTGCATCCGGCGGATTTTTCCGCTTTCGGAGTTTCGTCGTCTCCCTCACTCTCCTCCGGCGCTGCGTCAGCTCCGCCATACGCCACCGGCTTGCAATAGCACGCATACGCCGCTCCGCTCGCCAGAATTTTTTCGCCAGCCGCGCGATACATCTCCAGCCGCTGCGATTGAAAGAACGGTCCTTCGTCCCACTCGACGCCCAGCCACTTCAGGCCCTCGAGAATGCCTTCGACCAGCTCCGGCCGGTTGCGTTCCACATCGGTATCTTCAATCCGGAGCAGCAGCGTGCCGCCTTCGTGACGTGCGAAGAGCCAATTGAAAAGCGCGGTTCGCGCCCCCCCTACGTGCAGGTAGCCGGTGGGCGACGGAGCGAAACGCACTCGTGGTTTCTGCGGAGAACTCATTCAGGTAATCACCTTTTCAAATTGGAAAAGATTCATCTTAACGGATTGAGCGCTCGAAATCGAGCGAGCGCCGCGGAAACGAATGAAACGACAGCAGTTGGTACCAGGGTACTCTTGACCCGTACCGGAACGCTCTCCATAGTGATCCTTGGATGCCGAGTCCAGATCTCGAGTCAATCTGATGTCGCTTTCTGGGTCAATTCCTGCTGTCCCCAGGCCGTCTGCCACACCGTTTCCAGACGTTGACCGCCACGAAACTCGACTCGACACGTCGCCGGAAGGCTGCCCGTTTTCTGATATTCTCGGCGAAGACCCCAAATTAAGGAAGAGGCGCTAAGTTGTTGAGCCAACTCAACCCGAGCTCCCTGATACCGCTGGCGAGCGCCTTCCTGCTTGCAGTGTTCTTCTTCTACGTTTACCTGCAGAAAAGGCAAGCGTACCTGCTTGTGTGGGCCACCGGCTGGCTGTTGATATCCGCGCATTTCGTCACGATGCTTTTGAGCCCCCATTTCGTTCTGCCGCAATGGTCGGACACGTTCAACGAGTGGCTTCTGGCTGTGGCGGCGCTTGCTTTTTATTCTTCCGCGCGGATGTACGGCCGCCTCAGCGTGCATTTCCGCGGCGTCCTGGCCGCGGCAGCAGGACTGGCTGTCTATGCGCTTGCTTACTACCGGCAGTGGATCCCCCCGGTCGGACTGGGATTGTGGGTCGCGCTTCTGTTCCTCCTGGTCGCACGCACCTTCTGGGAGGAGGGCCGCAAACAGGAATCGCGGGCCGATTACCTGCTGGCGATCACTTTCGTCGCCTGGAGCGTCCTACGCGTCACCACGGTGTTTCAGCATCGCCTCGGTCCCTTGGCGGAGATGAATTTGCTTCCGCTCGTGGCGCTTCCGGAACTCTTTGCGGGCGTCCTGATGGTGATGGCGGTTTATGAAGAGGAGCGGCGGCGCGTCGAGCGCAACATGCTCGCGCTCTCGAATCTGAACCTGGCGACTTCGAGCTTCGTGGGCGGCGAAATTCAGAAAATGCTGGCGCAGGCGCTCGACCGCGTTCTCAACGTCGTGCGCATCCCTGCCGGCGCATTGTGCCTGCATTATGGCGACGCAGACGGTCCCACATCCGTCGTCGTCACCGGCATGGGCGACGCGTTTTGTTCCGCTGCGCAGCAGGACGACCTCGACGAGTACATCGTGAACCTCGTCGCGCGGCTCGGCGGCCTCGTAGTGCTGCGCAATCTCGCCAGCGACTCGGATTACAAAACGCTCGAAAAAGAGGAACAATTCAAGCTTGTCCGCAAGCTGCTGCTCGAGCAGGGCCTGCGCACGGTCGTCGGAATCAGCCTGCAGGCCAAGGAACGAGTCTTCGGTGTTCTCTTGCTCGGGACGCCCGACAACCGCAACTTCACCGCCGCCGAACTGCGGCTCCTGCTGGCCCTCGGCCACCAGATCGGCATGGCCGTTGAGAACAGCTACCTGATTCAGCAAACGGCGCGTCGCAGCGAAGAACTGCACATCCTGAATGAAATCGGCCGCGCGCTGAGCTCCACGCTGCAGCCCGACATTCTTTTCGAGCGGATTTATTCAGAGATTCGCAGGCTCCTCGACGTGAGCAGCTTCTTCATCGCCTTCTACGATGGCAAAGCCGACGAAGTACGGTTCGAGATTGAAGTGGTGGACGGCGAGCGCCAGCCCAAGCGTACTCGGGCGCCGGGAAACCATTTGGTCGAATACGTGGTGCGCGAAAAACAACCCCTGCTGATCCGCGATCACTTTCAACAGGAAACCGAACGCCTCGGCTTTGAGCCCGCCCGCGAGGCCGGATCCATTTGCGTGGTCCCGCTAATTCTGTACGACCGCGCCATCGGCGTGATGGCGGTGCACAGCCCCCACGAACGCGCTTTCGACGAAGGCCACGTGGAATTGTTGCGCGTGCTTTCGAGCGAGGCCGGAATCGCGATTGAGAATTCGCGGCTGTTTGCCGAGGAACAAAAGAAATCCCGGCATCTGACGCTCGTAAACAATATTTCCAGCCACGCGATTACCACCCTCAATCCTGAGGAGATGCTGGCAAAAATCGCGTCGGAAATCGAGAACGGGCTTACCTACGACCACATCGGAATCGCCGTCCTCGATTATTCCGCGAAGGAACTTGTGATCCAGGCGGAAGCCGGCGCGCGGCACGACGCCGTAGGGCGCCGCATCTTGCTCGGCGAAGGGCTCATCGGACAGGTGGCTCGAAGCGGACACCTGGCAATCGTTCGCGAGGTCAACCCAAGCACTCCGCGACTGATCGTGCCAGGTAGCGTCTCGGCGATTGCCTTGCCGGTGTCGTATGCCGATAACCTCCTCGGCGTTCTCTACGTCGAGTCTTCCGAGAAATGTACTTTCCCCGACGAGGAAGTTCTTCTTCTCCGCACGCTCGCCGATCTTTTTGCTGGCGCGCTGCACAACGCCCTCACCTTCCAGAAAGCGCAGGAGCAGGCCATCACCGACGGCCTTACGGGCGTCAAGACCCACCGCTATCTGATGGAAACGCTGTCGCAGGAATGGAAGCGTTCCACGCGCGCGAACCGTCCTTTCTCTCTCGTGCTGATGGACCTCGACCGCTTCAAATTCGTGAACGATTTCTACGGCCACCTCGAAGGCGACGTGGTCCTGCAGCGCGTCGGCCACATTCTCGAGCAGAACTGCCGCCGCTCGGATGTGGTAGCGCGGTACGGCGGCGACGAATTCGTAATCCTGATGCCGGAAACGTCGGTCGAGCAGGCGCGTCAACTGGCGAGCAAGCTTCGCGGCTGGATCGCCTCCGATCCGCTCTTGCGCGACAAGAATATTACCGCCAGCTTCGGCATCGCCGGGTTTCCCGTCCACGGCTCCACGCCGCAGGAACTCATCCAGGTGGCCGACTCTTCGATGTACCTCTCGAAACATCAGGGCGGCAATTCGGTTTCGAGCGCGGAGCAGAGCGATCCAAACGACACGAAACGGTGGAAGAAGGATGTCCTCGAAGCGTATCTCGGCGTCACGCTGAAGCGTTTGTTCTCCACCGGCCCCGAAGCATTCGAAGAAATCTATCGCCGCCTCGAGCAATTCACGCGTTCGCTCACCGAGCAGAATGCGGGCGGCCCAACCGAAGCGCTGCCTCCCGCCGTCGTTGAGACTGTCACATCTCTCGCGCTCGCGATTGACGCGAAAGACCACTACACGCAGGGGCACTCGCAGAAAGTTTCCGCCTACGCGGTAATGATCGCGCAGTCGCTCGGGCTCGACCAGGCGGAGGTGGAAGAAATTCGCCTCGCCGGACTGCTCCACGACATCGGCAAAGTGGGAATTCCCGAGCCGATCTTGAACAAGTCCGGCCCACTCGACGCCGGCGAGTGGGAAACGATGAAAACCCACACGGAACTGGGCGCGAAAATCCTCGAGCCGCTCGAAGCCATGAAGCGGATTCGAATGATGGTCCGGCACCATCACGAGTTTTACGACGGTACCGGCTATCCCGATCGCATCGAAGGCGAGCGGATCCCCTACGGCGCACGCGTAATTGCGATCGCGGACGCGTACGACACAATTACCTCCGAGCGCACCTACAAAAAAGCGCGGACGCCCGAAGACGCGTTCCTCGAACTCGAACGCTGCGCCGCAAACCAGTTCGACCCCGCGCTCGTTCGTGTCTTCATCGAAACGATGCGCCGCGCCCCCCGGCAAACGGTGGAAGTAAGCGTCGGCACCTCCGAACACCCCAGCGATACGGCCCTCGCATAGCGTCCCGCAGAAGTTTCAAGTAGCACCAGCCTCAGCCTGCGCCAACAGTCGAACACGCAGCCCCGCAGCTTGCTCGGCACGCCCGACTGGACTCGCGAATTTCTTCCCGGTAAAGTTCTTGGCAGTGCGGGTGAGCGCGGATGCGTGCGCGCTGGAGACAATCATGCGGACAGCAACGGTAAAGTGGGTCAGCGGCGAAGAATTTCTCGCCACGATGCCTTCCGGCCAGGCAGTGCTTTTCGACGGCGCGAACGAGAACAAGAAAGGCCCAAGCCCCAAGGAAACTTTGCTCGGAGCCCTCGGCGCCTGCACCGCAATCGACGTAGCCTCGATCTTAAAAAAGAAGCGGCAGAACTTGCAGTCGCTCGAAATTCTCGTTTCCGGCGAAGACGCCAAGGAATCTCCGCAGGTCTGGACCCGGATTGAAATCGTCTATCGCCTCACGGGAAAGCTCGACGAGCAAGCTGTGCGGCACGCGATTGAGCTGAGCGAGACAAAATATTGCTCGGTGGCCGCGATGCTGGGCAAGACGGCGAAGATTACCTACCGCTATGAAATATTGCCTGCCCGCTGAATTTCACCATCTGCGATTTCCGGGTTCTTGCTTGTCATGCTGGCGCGCGATTGCATACAATCGCCGAATTGTTTCGGATGCATGGAGAGTGTGATGGGAAGACGGCTTGCCGCGAAGATTACCGGAGTGGCCGGATACGTTCCGCCGCGCGTGATGACGAACTTCGATCTCGAGAAGATCACGGACACGACCGATGAATGGATTCGCACGCGCACCGGAATTCACGAGCGGCACTACGCCGACCCCGGCGTAGCGACATCCCACCTGGGTACCGAAGCAGCCAAAAAGCTGCTCGCGGCCAAAGGCGTCCCGCCCGAAGAAATCGAGATGATCGTTCTCGCCACGGTGACTCCCGACATGCTGTTTCCCGCAACGGCCTGCCTGATTCAGGATCGCATCGGAGCTACCAAGGCCTGGGGCTTCGATCTGCAGGCGGCCTGTTCGGGCTTCGTCTACGCCCTCACCGTGGGCGCTCAATTTGTGAGCTCCGGCGCGCACAAGAAAGTGCTCGTCATCGGAAGCGACGTGATGACGTCCATTCTCGATTTCAAGGACCGCGCCACTTGCGTTCTCTTTGGCGACGGCGCAGGCGCCGTGCTGGTTGAACCGGCCACCACCGACGCCGAAGGCATCATCGATTTCGTCAACGACGTGGACGGCTCAGGCGGCTGCAATCTCTATATGCCCGGCGGCGGCTCGCTCCATCCTTCTTCGCACGAGACTGTCGATAAGCGCATGCATTACGTGCATCAGGAAGGCGCGCAGGTTTTCAAATACGCAGTGCGGCGAATGAGCGAGCTCGCAGTCGAGATCCTCGAGCGCAATGGGCTGAAGAGCAGCGATCTGGCTTTAGTGGTGCCGCATCAGGCAAATCTGCGAATCATCCGCGCGATGCAGGAGCGGCTCGGCGTAGACGATTCCAAGATCATGATCAACATCGACCACTTCGGCAACACCACTGCAGCAACGATTCCGCTGGGTATGATGGACGCGCTCGCACAGAAGCGCCTGCGCAAAGGTGATCTGCTGCTTTTGATCTCCGTGGGCGCGGGATATACCACCGGGGCGATGTTGATGCGCTGGGCGTACTGATCGAATTGCTCGCCTGAAAAATCGTAATCCCCTCGCGACTGGAAATTCAAATTCCGCGAAACAAAACGCCAATGGCTCCGGTTGCCCGGAGCCACTGGGTTACTTCGAGCGCGAAGCCGGCTCGTCTCGAGGGGTGACGAGCCGGCTCCGGTTTAGAACTGCAACTTCAATCCCCACTCGATCGTGCGCGGTGCACCGAAAGCGAATACGCCGGTGCCTGCGCCGATTCGATCGGGGCGTCCGTTCTGGACCGTGCCGTTGATCGCGCCATCGCCACCGCTGAGTTGGCCCGTGAGGGCGTTCGCAGCGGAGTCGAAGTTGGCGAAGTTGAACATGTTGAACATGCTGACGCTGGGTTGAATGGTCAGCCGCTCGTGCCAGAAGTGACCAACCCAGCTCACGTTCCAAGTCAAACGCTTTCAACCAGCCAAGTCCAACCTGACCCGCCGGTGGAACTGCGATTCCCGGCGCAACGCCACCGAGAGCCTGCAGATCCGCGAGCGACAGCAGCCCGGCGTTGATGAGTGTCTGGCCAGCCGGCGTCGGCAGTCCCGTACCCGGACCAGACGACCCGATCGTGGCGTTGTAGTTGTTGATTGCATTCGTTAAGCCACCGGGACCGATTTGCCGCATGTACGCCCCGATGTCGTAGAGCGAATAATCGCACTGGCCGCCTACCTGGCCGCAGCTCGAATTCACGCCACGTGGCAGCGGATTGCCCACTTGCCCGCTACCCAGGAAGTCGGTGTTGAAGATTCCGCCGCCGGCTCCGGATTGTGCGCCGCCCGCCACCGGAAGAACGGTGGGAGTCGCCGCCAGCGGAGACCAGAAGTGCGAAATCAGTCCGACGCGGAAGCCATACGGTACGTCCGCGTAGCCGCCGAAGTTGAACTGATGGGTGCGATCGAGAGAACCGGGACCCGAGAGTTGCAGCGGGTTGCGGTTGTTGATGGCGTTGGCGATGAAATCCGCATCGCCGCCAGCAGTACCCGTTCCCGAAGTCGTCGAGCCAGCATTGACGTATCGCGAGAACGTGTACGTGCCCTGGAAGTTCAAATACTTGATGCCGCGGAACGGGTGGTTGACGTTCTGCACGAACTTCAGGTCCAAGCCGTTGTAGACCGAGCGGCCGCCCGACGTGTACGTGTAGAACGGACCGACCGCACGGTTGTTGCCCTGGAACGCGCAGTTCGGGCACGGGAACGGACCCTGGTCGTATGCGGAGTCGAGACCCATCGCAGCAAACGTCCCGATGTTCGCCCCGCCGTTGGCCGCCAAAGGCAGCGTGGTTGAGTGGCAGCCATTGGCAGCAGCAGCGGCCTGTACCGTACCGGCTCCGCAAGCCGCCAAAGTGGCTGTGATGTCCGCCGCAGCCAGCGTCGGATCGAAGCCCGCGATGTCACCGGAGTGATTCACATCGTGTCCGATCAGATAGTGCAGGCCTACGTTGCGAACGAAGTCAGCGCTGACGACCATTCCCGGCTTAATTTCGCGCTGCACTCCTATATTCATTTGTATCGACCTGGGTGTCTTGTAGTTCGGATCCAGAAGACCCGTCAGCGTCGGTCCGCCATTCTCCAGCGCTCCCGGCATATAGAACGGGTTGGCGCCGTTGGGGTTTGCCACGAACGACGCCTGCAACGCATTCTGGAAGCTCGCGAAGCAGTTTGCAGTTACCTGACCCGCGCACGTCCCGCCCGCCGCCGGTACGATACCGCCGATTGCGGAGTTGCAAATCGCGTTCGCCGCCGCCTGGCTTCCGCCAAGGAATTGCGCCGGAAGACCCGGTGTTGCAAACGCGACGCCGCTGCCTGCCGACTGCCCAGGACCTGACCCCGCACTGCAAGCGTTCTGAACAGCGTTAAACGCTCCCGAAGGCAACCGGAGCAAGCGGTCGAACAAAACGTTGTTGAACACGGTGTTGTCGTAATAAATCCCGACGCCGCCGCGAATAACCGTCTTCGCATCGCTCTTCGGATCCCACGCAAATCCCACCTGCGGTGCAAAGTTCAGATTGGGGTTGCGCACTGCGCGTCCATATCCCGGAAAGAAGTTGTTGATCGCCGGAAGTGGAAGATCGCTGTCCGTCCGGCCGGTGTCCCGGTCGTAACGGAGAGCGTAGTTGAGGGTGATGTTCGGCTTCACCTTCCAGCTGTCGCCGATGTATGCGCCGATGCGATTGTCCGGACCAAGGCCGCCATTCGGTTTTCCGAAGCGGCGGAGTTCCGTGAAAGCGCCTTCGCCGTTTCCGACGAGCACATTGTCCGAAGAGTAGTTCAACGGGCAACCTGCCGCCGGCCCGCCGTCACCGCACAAGCTGGTCGTTCCCACCACGTTCAGGAACTGCGACGTATCCTGGGGAGCGAGGCCGAAAAAGCTGGCCGACGTCCACCCCATGATGCGGTTGAAGTCCACGCCCCACCGGATGATGTGCGCGCCCCACACTTTGCTGCCGTCGTACTTCACCTGACGGTCGCTCTGAATCGTCGACTGCGGTGCGAGGAAGCTCGGACCGGAAACAAATCCGGTGCCCGCGATGATGATTTCGTTCGGAACGTTCGCGAAAGGCAGGCTGCTGCCCTGCACGGCGTCGCCGATCACGTTGACGAACTTCAGATATTCAGCGCGGAAGCTGTGCGTGAACGATCCTTGATTGATGTCCACGCCGCCCACGATCGTCTTCGTGCGGTTCTGGTTGTCGTACACCGAGTAGTTCGCCGCGCCGCCGAAATTGCCGACGTCCGAGGCTTGCCAGAAATTAAACCGCCCGAAAGCCTTGATGTTCTTGTTGATCTGGTAGTCGAGCTTTCCCATCACGCTGCTATCGTGAAAAGGCGCAGGGAAAGTGCCGCTGAAAGCTGCCAGAGGTCCGCCCACCAGCACGCCGCCCGCATCGTGCGCGAGCAGGCGTTCCCCGTCGACGAAGAAAAACAGCTTGTCCTTGATGATCGCGCCGCCCACGTCGCCGCCGTACTGGCTGCGCTGGAATTGCGCACCGCCGGGGTATACGGCCGCTTGCGAGCTGTCGCGAAACAGGCCGAAGGCTTCCCCGTGCAGGTTGTTCGTGCCGGACTTCGTTACCACGTTCACGGCTCCGCCCGACGTCAGATCGTTCGAAACGTCGAGGCTCGATTGCGACAGCTGGAATTCCTGAATCGCGCTGGCCGGAAGACCGGTGGTCGTGGTGCCCACGTTCTCGTCGGACACGTCCACGCCGTCCACCGCGATTCGCGCGCTGCGGCCGAAGCGGCCGCCGAACGAGATCGAGGAGAATCCGATCTTGGTCGGGTCAAAGTTTCCGCCGTCCTGAATCTGGACGCCGGGCTCGAGTTGCGCGAGGTCCAGGAAGTTGCGGCCGTTGACGGGCAGGTTTTCAATCTGCTGCGTGGTCAATGTGCCGGCCACCTGCTGTTGCTCGGTGTTCACCGACACGTTCGTACCAGTAACTTCCACGATTGTCGAGGAAGAGCCCAGCTGCAATTTCGTGTTGACCGTCGTGATCTGGCCCACGACGACCACGGCCGTCGTCTGATACGTCTTGAAATTCGGGGCCTCGACGCGGACGCTGTAAGTCCCCGAAGTCAGCGGCCCTGTCGAAAATGTTCCGGACGAGGTAGAAGTCAAGTCCAGTTGCTGCCCGGTGTCTGCGCGCGCTACCGTTACTCTGGCGTTCGGAAGAACGCCGCCTTGCGCGTCGGTCACCGTCCCTTCAATGCTGCCGGTCGCATTCGTCGCTTGCGACCAGGCCGGCTGATAGCTGAGAAGCAGCACAGCCAGCAGCGCAAACGTAAATGCTGCAAAACGCTTCCAGTTCATACACCCTCCTGAAGATTTAACTCAAAACTCAAATTGCTACGATCCCCCATCACCGCATGGAAAAAGTGTCGCCGGGGCGTGTATGGCACGTTGATGTCCAGAAGCGAACGAAAATACACTGTGCGTTTACAGCGATTTACGGCGTACGAATTCGCGGAGGAACTACTTCGTCCGGATTTTCATAGAGAACCGCGGAAAGCGACGGAGACGGAGAATTCCAATAAATAGAATTATCGGCTCAAGAATATTTGGTTTTTCGGATAATTGCGGAAATGCCCGCGCACCGCGCGCTTGCGATCGCGAAAGGAATGGCAGTGGAGACTGGCCAAGGAAAATGGCCCGCGGCGAAAAAACCAGGACGCCACGACGAGAAATATCGCTCGTCGTGGCTATGCGATTTGCTGATTAATCTTTCGCGCTGCCGACAAGCTTCTCCACATCGGCGAGTTCTTTCGGAATCGCCGCGGAAAGATTTTCCGGAGCGCCGTCCGTCACGAGAATCGTGTCTTCCACGCGATAGTGCATCTGCTTGTCCGGAAGATCGATGAACGGCTCGACGGTCACCACCTGCCCCGCTTTCACAGGCCCCGTCGGACGCATCACGTCATGCGTCGCGAGCCCCACGAAATGGCCCGGAAATCCGCGCCACTGATCGCCCACTCCCGCCTTGTCGTAAATTGCTTTACCGGCGGCGGAAGCCTCTTCGTACGTGTGCCCCGGCGTGAGCAAAGCCACCGTCGTCTTCTGCGCTTCGAGCTCCACCGCGTACCATTTCGCCTGGTCCGGAGTGAATTTGCCGTTGATGTTGAACGTGCGCGTGATGTCCATCGTCATGTGATCCAGCGACGCCGCGAAATCCAGAACCACCAGTTGATTGGCTTCAATCTTGTGGCGATCGGCGAAGTAGTGAATCGTGTTGATGTCGGTTCCGGAGCTGACGATCGCGAGATATGCCACGCCCTGCGCGCCATGATCCATGAAGTATCCCGTGGCTCGCGCTTCGATTTGATACTGGTACATTCCCGGACGTGCGTGCGCCATTGCTTCCTTGTCGCCTTCGGCGCTGATTTTTCCATTGCGGCGCAGAACTTCGATTTCTTGCGCCGTCTTGATGTTCCGCATGTCATCAATGAACTGCGTCACGTCTTGAAAATGCGCCATCGGATAGCGTTCCATGATCAGCTTCGCCGGCGCCAAATTTGCAGGAATCGGCTCGTGATAAGGATGCGCGAATTTCCAGGCGTTATCGCGCCCCGTCTCGGCGCGCGCGCCGTCAGCCTTATCCGGAAAGTCCATCCGAATCCACAGGTCGCGCGATCCGGCTGGCCCCGGCGAATGCGTGATGAAGGACAAGAAGATATCGAGATTGGCAATCGACATTACCGATTTGTAGCCCAGCGATTCGCGATCCGCCGCCGGCAGCGCCAGAAGATTCGGTCCGTACGTCTTTGCGGTTTGCGGTGTCTGCTCCGGCTCGAGGATCACGGTCGTGTCTTTCGCGCAATCGAGCACCATCACAGCGCCCGGATCCTGCAAGCCCGTGAAATAGTAGAAGTCGTTGTCTTCGCGATAGTGGACCGCTTCGGGGATTTCGTTGCGCGCAAACAGTACCACGTATCCCGCCTTGCACCGTTTCGCGAGATCGGAGCGGCGAGCGGCAAACGCTGGCGGGCCTCCCAGGTCGTCAATGGCCTGGCGATCGGTGTATTGTGCCGCGGCCGTGCCGCAGAACACCAGCAAAGCAATCGCGCAAACCAAACCGCGCAGTGAGTTCCGTCCTTCAAATCCCATCCGATCCATCGCGCCCTCCCGAGGCAATATTTAGCTCGATTCCATTTTCTGCGAGCGGAGCTTATCCCAGATGCGCGTGGGAGGAAAGAGCTTGCGGGATGAATTCAATCAGACCGGAAGCGAGGAAAAGTTTCGCCGGTGATTCGCTAATGGGAAGCTCGCGAACGGCGTCCCGCGTCAATGGCAGGCGACGCAGTGGCGGGTTTCAGTTTGGCAGCGCCAGGCTCACCGAACGTGATTGCCTCGCGCGCTTTGGCAAGCGGCGCTGAGTCGATGAAATTCACCGTGTTTCCGTCGCGCTCGATACCCAGATTTTTCCACATCGCGGCGAGGTCCACATCATACGGCTGAGCTCTCATTTTCTCGTACAGCGGCACCAGAACATTTACACCCGTGGTCTCGTCGCCCACCTCGAGCGCTTTCACGAGCGGCCAGTCGCGACGGATGTCGCCGCCGGCGTTGAGAATTCCGCGGAGCGCGTCGTCGAGTCCCTTCCGATTGTTGGTTTGTTTGTGAATCTCGACGTCGGCGAGAAAGCAGAAAAGCGCGCCACCCCAATACGTGCGTCCCCACGTGTGCGTGTGGTCAAGGCCTTCATCCCCCGCGGCCGGCAGCCCCTGGGGCAGATCGCGGACCACCTCGAACCACATTTCGTGAGCGTCCAGATGCTTCGCGCGGACGCGCGCGATCGGCTCAACGTACGTCGCGATGCCTTCTTCGATCCAGTGGTGATCGTCCTCGACGGACGGAAACGCCAGATGCGTCATTTCGTGCGTGAGCATCCAGTCCTTGTTCAGCCCGGCCATCGTGGTTTCGCGCCCGACGTGGATCGTGATGCGCCCGCCATCTTTTGCGCCGAATGTGCGCCCGCCGTTCACCCCTCGGCCGTCCGTGGGAACGATCCGAAGCGCCACGCTCGGAACCGGGTAGCGGCCGAAGTAGGTCGAGACCGAGTCTGCGGCCATGCGAACCCATTGCATCAGGTCTTGATTCGAGAGTTGCATCGGGCCGTTTTCGACGTGGACCTCGATGCGCGATTCGCCAACGACGATCGTGGACGTCATTTCGTCGGCCGGCAGATCGGCGGCTGGAAATAGGAACAGTAGAAGACCGGTGCAGATTGCGATTGCTGGCAGACGGCGCACATGAGGAATCATCTCATGCCGTTAGATGCGGATTCCAGCAAAGCAGGTAGCAAGAAAAGCGGCTACGAAGGCGATTGCTTCAGGAACGTTCGTTCGAGAAGCGCGTCAACGGCAAATTTTCCGGGTCCGACCGTCAGGATCAGCAGGCCTACGAAAAGGAAAATGAAGGGGTCGGCGTTGTAAAACTTGGCCGGATTGGAAAAGAACGCGACCAGCGAGTCGCGGTCGGCGGTGAAGAAGGCCATCAGCATGTCGATCACCAGGCCCAGCGCTGCGATCCGGGAGAGCAGGCCGATCGCGAGAAGAATGCCGGCGACGAATTCAAATGTCGAGACAAACGCGGCCGTGGGCCCGGGCGCAGGCAGTCCGAGGCTCGCGAAAAATTCCGTCACGTGCGGAAGGTTGTGAAGCTTGCCCCAGCCATTCTGCGAAATTTGCCAGCCCCAATAGACGCGCACCACGAGTAGAAACGGCGACTCGAGGCTCGAGGCGACCCGCAGGAACAGCGCGTAGAGTTTTTGGATCGGGTTTTGCGAATGGCTGGCGAAAGTGTTCATTTTCCCCCGGATTTTTCCGGGCGGCAGAACCAGCCCAGCGCGGCCCAGGTTTGGAACCAATGTTGTATTTGCGCGGGGCGGTCGCCGGGCGCGATCGCGCTCTTGCGAAGAGCGGAATCAATCGCGCGGCTCAGTGTTTTTCCCGCGCGCAGTTCTTTCAGGATCAGGAATTCTTCGCGCTCGAGCCGCCGGAAATACACCGAATCCTCCAGGCGATGCACGGCCAGGAATATCGTCGAGGGCTCCAGACGCGCCACGGCCAGCACTTTTTTCCGCTTGTGGCGCTCGTTGAAAGCGTTGCTCGCCACTTCCGTGTCGTCCTCATCCTTCTTGATTTCGAGCAGCAGGTCGTCCACCGGATAGTGCAAATCGAGAAGGCTCACGTAGGGCTGCAAACGCAACGACAGGCTTTCGGCATCGGCGCCCGCCAGATCTTCGGATTTCAGCGCGGGTTCGCCTTTCCCGTCGAAAGCTTCAATGTCCGCCCATTCCAGGCGAACCATATCCAGCGCGAGTTTCTGGCGCGCGCCTGCCCATTTGGAATTTTTCCGCAGCCAGGGCTCGAGACGCGAGCCCAGGTTGCGAAGCGTGAAAGACCGTGACGGGCAGTCGTTCACATACGCTTTCGCCACCGCGTCGAAACGGCGTTCGCCTAGAATCGCGCGCAAGCCCGGAAAATCTTCAGCGAACGCGGAGAGCACGCGAAACCAATATTGCCGGTTGTAGATTTCGAGGCGCTCAAAAGACGTCAGGCGATCGTTCGGCTTGATGATCTCGCTCGCCACTTTGCGCAGCGAGCGGCCGTCGGGACCTGTGGCGCGCATCCGCTCGGAGGGAGTGAGCGGGGTCATCACGGCGCGCGCCATCCGGCGCTGAATGCTGCGGAGATTCATACCGCGGTAGCGAGCGAAGCACTCGCGAGAAATCGGTTCGCCTTCAGCGCCTCGTCGTGCACTTCTTGAAACGACGGGATGCTGTCGTCCCATTCGAGCAAAGTCGCCGTGTGCCCGGCGCGTTCGATTGCGCGCTCGTAAAGTTTCCATACCGGATCGATCACCGGATGATCGTGCGTATCGAGAATGTACTTCTTGAATTTGGAATGTCCGGCGATATGAATCTGCGCCACGCGCTCAGCGGGAATGCTGTTCACGTACGTGAACGGATCAAAATTGTGATTCTTCGACGAAACGTAAATGTTATTGACGTCGAGTAGAATCCCGCAATCGGCTCGCTCCACCACTTCGTTCAGGAATTCCCACTCGGTCATTTCAGAAACATGGAATTCCGCATAACTGCTCACGTTTTCCACCACCACCGGAACTTCGACGAAATCCTGCACCGCGCGAACTTTTTGCGCCGTGAGGCGCGCCGCTTCGAAGGTGTAAGGCATCGGCAGCAGGTCGTGCGTGTAGCGCCCGTCCACGCTGCCCCAGCAAAGGTGATCGGATAGCCACGGCGTCTTCGTGCGTTTCACGAGATCTTTCAAACGCCGCAGGTGCTCGCGATTCGGCTTTTCCGCCGAACCGAAATACATCGACACGCCGTGCTGCACCACGCGGTACTGCTCCAGGATCTGATCGAGAATGTGCAGCGGCCGTCCGCCATCAATCATGAAATTTTCGGAAATAATTTCGAACCAGTCGACGACCGGCTTTTTCGTGAGAATGTGATGGTAGTGCGGCGCGCGCAGGCCGATCCCCACGCCGTAATCCGTGAAATTGTTAAATCGATTTGCAGGCATTCCAAAACCCCGGAAATTAGACAGAAAGAGGGCCGGAGAATTCTTGCCGGCCCTCCGTCATGTAACGCCTTGTATCGTTGTTTGAGAACTACTACTTGTCGGCCGGCATCTTCGAGCCGTCCGTCGCGCAGCCGCCCTTACCCTTGCAAGAGTTCTTGCCCTTGCAACCGTTGTCGCTGGACTTGCAGCCGCCCTTGCCCTTGCAAGAGTTTTGGCCTTTACAGGCATGCTTTTCTTTCACCTTTTTGTCGCCGGAATCCTGGGCGCTGAAGGAAATGTTGCCCTTCGCGCTGGACAGCAGATTCGACGCCTGTACGGTGACGGCCGTGCCGGCAAACAAACCCGCCAGCGCTGCGCCTGCGATCAAGCTCTTCTTCGACTTTGTCATGTTTCCGAATACCTCCTGTAGATTTGACTACCAACGCCCTGCTGCTAGTACGTCGCCCATTGCTTTTTGGATTGGCTGAATGGTTGGTCGGAGACTGGGTTCGTTCCAGCCCCCCACACAGTGCGGGGAGCGTCGCGGAGCATAATCCACTTAGGCGCCCCGGAACAAGAAGGAAAGCATCTTAGGAGTACTAAGCAATCGTGGGACCCCGCGCCCCCCGCAGGACAATCGCGTTCCCGGGACAAACGCAACCCCGGCACGAACGCCGTGGCCGTGGCCGTTTCCGTCGACTTCGCCGTTCGTACCGCCGGCTTCCAGCCGGCTCTTTCGCGCAAGCAACCCCCGCCAATCACCCTCGACTCAGCTACCGACCCAAAGTGCAAGTGTCGAGAGCCCCGCCTCAAGGCCAAATTTGATTGAGAATCATCGAAAGCCGCAAGCCACCTCTGGCAAGTTGCTCCTGAATCGTCGCGGCCACATGCGACTGATACACCGGCCCGACCTTTTCATTCAGCGCCAGCATGCGAGTAGAGATGTGGTTGGCGTCGGCGCAGGTCGTCACCGGCTCGGGCGTTTCGATCGCAATTTTCTTGCTCAGCTTCCCGTACGAGATCGTTTCCGCGTCCTGATGGCTGGCCCAGGCCCAATCGTCGAAGTTGATTCCCGCTGCTTCCCAAGCCGCGAACTTCGATTTGTATTTCGTGTTCAGTGCGTCGGCGAACTGCGCGACCGTTTGACCATTCTCGATGCGCTCGACCAGCTCAGAATCCCACACTCCGTGGAGATTGAGCGTGTAGCTTGCGGTTGTTGTGTTGGTCTCGTGCGGCTTTTTGCCGAAGAACGTGACCGGGACGCAGTTGCCGCCGCGGTCGTTGTTGGTGGTGCAGTGCAGCGGCTGATGGATGTCGCCCGCAAAGTGGATGATGAAGCGCAGCGCGTTGGCCTGGTCTGCGGGAGCTGGAGCCCGGCGTCTGCAGAACTTTGATTTGCGCCGCCAGAGCGAGAGTGATGCAGCTCGTCGCGGGATCGCACGTGAATGAGCCTTTGGCGGCGCCGCGCGGGATGTCAATGAAATGCCAATTGCCTGTAGCAGGATGCGTGGCTCGATAGTCGTCCGCCCAGGTGGCGGCGTCGGCCATCGGATCGGTGGCCACGGGCTGGCAGAAGCGGTCGAGCCCCGGGTCGATTGGATTGTCGTGGAGGATTTGCGTGACCATGGCGAGGGCGTGCGAATTGAGATTTTGTTTGGCGATGAGCGCGACGGTTTGATGGCCGTCGCAGCCCCAGGCGCGAGCGCGAGGGCAATGGAGAGCGCAAGCTGCGACTAAAATCAGGAGCGCCGGGAGGCGGGAGCGAGTCATTTGGGCACCTCGTGCTTTCGGATTTGGCCGCGGCGAATTTTAGTCGAGGCGGCGCAAAGAGAACAGCTTCTTGCAGAATAGTGACGGAAACGGTCAATTCGTTTCGGCAAAAAACGAAATCGCGCACAGGTCGATTTACAGTAGATTAGAACCGACATTTTTGTTGATACGAAAGGACTTAGGGTGATTTCTAATCGCGGCACAGTAGATTAGAAATGCGAAATTGAAAGCGAGGAATTGCGCGCCGCGCGCGGCGGCATCCAGCTCAAGATTGCGCCGCCGCGCTGCTTGGTTAGCTACGACGCGGCATCGTTCTTTTCACGCCACGGCCAAAAGAACGAGAGCGCGACGAACGCCAAGCTCTGAACGCTTCGCCATGAAGTGACGTTGGCACAGGCTAAAGCCTGTGCCACCTAATCCCAGGCGCCGAGGATGCGGCGAAGCAGGACCAGCTCGCCGATGTGATAGGAATTGTGATCGGCTGTGAGCAGGGCCTGGCGGAGGTAGGTTTGTCCGTCGGCGTGCGGGATTTTTGCGAAGAGATCGGTGGACTCGTTGGCGATCAGATCGGCGAGCACTTTGCGATCGGCGCGGAAGGCGGCCACAGACTCGTCCCAGGATTTCGCGTTGGGAGGCTCGGGCGATTTCGGCCAGTAGCCGCTCGGGAAATCGGGCGATTTGTGTTTGGGATTGCGCGCGTATTCGAGGATGTCCCATTGCGCGAGGCGGAGGTGCTCGAGCAATTCCCAGGGCGAGTGCGCGGCATTCGCGGGACGCGTGCCCTGGAGTTCGGCGGGCATGTCTTTCACGGCCGATTCGAAATTGGCGTGGGCTTCGGAGTCGGTAAGAAGTTTGACGAGTTGATTGCGGAGAGCTTTGTCTTGGGACTGGGTGGTGCTTGCTGCGGTAGTCATGGTTGGCCTCCGTTTACTTCGGGATTGGATGACGGAACGTCGCATTGGACGCGACGAATCAAGCAGCATCCGAGGTTTCAGCTTGCCTGGAACAAAAGTCCTGCGACGGCAAGCGCGGTAGAACTTCCACAGATGGCTGAAATTTCAACAGCTTGATACGCAAAAACTTGAAATTTAAATGTGAGATTCATGCTTGACAGTTTGGGGGTGGATTGATAGGATGGCGGTTCGTCTGTAGTCCTTCCAGTTGACCTGGGATGACCTGCTCTTTGACAATCGGATGATACATGCCAGAACCCGTTTGGTTTCTCTCTTGTTCCGGGTGTACCGGGACAGGGGAATATTGAGATAACCGAGCGATT
This sequence comes from uncultured Acidobacteriota bacterium, assembly GCA_963711875.1. GTDB lineage: Bacteria > Acidobacteriota > Terriglobia > Acidiferrales > UBA7541 > Palsa-295. The sequence goes on along the minus strand of CAVQFW010000005.1, from coordinate 10,360 downwards.
TAACAGTTCGTTCCGTTCGTGAGGGTGCAAATCTTCACGGACGAAACATCAGGTTTCAAACGAGAGTTTGATCCTGGCTCAGAGCGAACGCTGGCGGCGTGCTTAACACATGCAAGTCGAACGCGCAGCATTCTGTAGCAATACAGGGTGTGGGCGCGTGGCGAACGGGTGCGTAACACGTGGATAACCTTCCTTGAGGTGGGGAATAACCCAGTGAAAATTGGGCTAATACCGCATAACATGACGATGGCACATGCTGTTGTCTTCAAAGGCGCAAGTCGCCACAAGAGGGATCCGCGGCCGATTAGCTTGTTGGCGAGGTAATGGCTCACCAAGGCATTGATCGGTAGCCGGACTGAGAGGTTGGCCGGCCACACTGGAACTGAGACACGGTCCAGACTCCTACGGGAGGCAGCAGTGGGGAATCTTGCACAATGGACGAAAGTCTGATGCAGCAACGCCGCGTGGGGGATGAAGCTTCTCGGAGTGTAAACCCCTTTCGACCCGGAAGAATGCCCGCAAGGGTATGACGGTACGGGTATAAGAAGCCCCGGCTAACTACGTGCCAGCAGCCGCGGTAATACGTAGGGGGCCAGCGTTGCTCGGAATTACTGGGCGTAAAGGGTCCGTAGGCGGTGTAGCAAGTCGATAGTGAAATCTCTGGGCTTAACCCAGAGGCTGCTAACGAAACTGCTGTGCTAGAGTGTGAGAGAGGCGAGTGGAATTACGGGTGTAGCGGTGAAATGCGTAGATATCCGTAGGAACATCCGAGGCGAAGGCGGCTCGCTGGATCACAACTGACGCTGAGGGACGAAAGCTAGGGGAGCAAACAGGATTAGATACCCTGGTAGTCCTAGCCCTAAACCATCAGGACTTGGGGTTTGCCCTGTACGGGGCAAGTCCCGTAGCTAACGCGTTAAGTCCTGCGCCTGGGGAGTACGGTCGCAAGGCTGAAACTCAAAGGAATTGACGGGGGCCCGCACAAGCGGTGGAACATGTGGTTCAATTCGACGCAACGCGAAGAACCTTACCTGGGCTTGAACCGCACAGGACCAGCTTGAGAAATCAGGCCTTCCCGCAAGGGACCTGTGTAGAGGTGCTGCATGGCTGTCGTCAGCTCGTGCCGTGAGGTGTTGGGTTAAGTCCCGCAACGAGCGCAACCCTTACTCATAGTTGCTACCCGCAAGGGAGAACTCTATGAGGACTGCTCCGGATAACGGAGAGGAAGGTGGGGATGAGGTCAAGTCAGCATGGCCTTTATGTCCAGGGCTACACACGTGTTACAATGCGCGCTACAAAGCGTTGCAAACCCGCGAGGGGGAGCTAATCGCAAAAAAGCGCGCTCAGTTCGGATTGCAGTCTGCAACTCGACTGCATGAAGCCGGAATCGCTAGTAATGGCGCATCAGAACGGCGCCGTGAATACGTTCCCGGGCCTTGTACACACCGCCCGTCACATCACGAAAGTGGGCTGTACTAGAAATCGCCGAGCCAACCGCAAGGAGGCAGGCGCTCAAGGTATGATTCACAATTGGGGTGAAGTCGTAACAAGGTAGCCGTAGGAGAACCTGCGGCTGGATCACCTCCTTTCTAAAAGAAAAGGGAGTACGACCTGTCTTTGGCAGGTACGGCTCTCCACTCGGCCTAACTGGCCGGGCGTTCGGCTCTCAAGCCAGCCCAACGAAATCGCCACTGGCGGTTTCTCAGGGCAAGAACGGGTTCTGGCAAGTCTCATCCGATTTTCCCTCCGGCTGCGCAAGCGGCTGGTGGGCAGTCAAGAGCAATCAATGACCCTGAGAAATCCTTACCGGGATTTTTCAGGGCAAGCAAACGCAGGGCCCGGTCCGATGCAAATCGGATCGGGCCTTTTTTATTTGGGGCCTCCTCTTCGCGGCAAATCCAAACTGAAAAGACCGGGCGAGACGCCGGCCTTGCCCACGGAACATTTTTCTCGGGCGGTCACCCGCAAAAGATTGCCTGTGCTCCGGAAATGCGATGGCGTGTAGGATTGTGGGCGCGAGGCGACGGTTATGACCGAAGCGGCGGAGAGGGATCAGCGGGTGCGCGAGAGTTTTTCGCGACAGGGGTTGATGCGCCATTTGGGAGCGGAGATGGCGGCTCTGGCTCCCGGCGAATGCGAGATTCGAGTTCCCTACCGGGCTGAGCTGACGCAGCAGCACGGTTATTTTCACGCGGGAGTGACGGCGGCGATTGCGGATAGCGCGTGCGGTTATGCGGCTTATAGTTTGATGCCGGCGAATTACTCGGTGCTGACGGTTGAGTACAAGATCAATCTGGTGGCGCCGGCGGCGGGCGAGATCTTGATTGCGCGCGCGCGGGTGGTGCGATCCGGAAAAACTTTGAAAGTTTGCGCCGCGGATGTCTTTGCGTCGAAAGACGGCAGCGAAACGCTTTGCGCCACGACGCTCTCGACGATCATGGCGATGCAGGATCGATCGGACCGCCCTCGAGGCTCGTAATTTGGACGGGTGCGCATTGAAACGGCGCGCTTACTTGATTTCGATATGAAACTTCGCGGTGTTCACGGGGCTGCGTCTTTCTCGAATGGACGCGCATACTCGAACTCAGTATCGCGTCGTTCCGTGTCGTCAGCGCTTCGAACATCCACACTTCTTCTGCCGCCGGCACCGATCCTGCCGAGTGACTCTTCGCTGTAAGTTTCGCTCACCTGCCTGAGAAGTTCTGGGATTCAGCGGTGTCGCGAGGCGCCACGAATAGCCGGTGGTGTGATTGGCGGCGAAGATGATCGTGAATGATGTTCCCGACTTTCGGAGTGAATCTTCGTTGGGTCGATTTTGCCTTCCTTCGCGTCTTGCATCGAGCCCGGTTCGGAGCGTCTTGAGAGCGCAGGTCGGTCTTCATCGCCACCGGTGCTATACATCCGCTCACGCGGCGCGACTCCGGGAACGCGCCCTGAGAATCGAATCGAAAATGAAACGCCATACGAGCGTGCCGATTCGCGCGCAGGCGTGGCATCCATCGAGTAGCAGGTACTCGACCTGGAATTCCTGAACCGTGTGGCCAGAGAGACGTACGTCGGGCAATCTCGGTGTGGTATCGATCGCCGGGCAAATACTGTTCCGAGGATATTTCTGTAGGAGCGCGGCGATAGTCAGCATTCTTGCGCAAATCTTCCTGCGATACGAGTTTGTAGTCGTCGACGTCAATGATGGGCGGCGTGCCGTTCACGAGGAGGACGCCATCGAGTTCGTTCGCGCGAAAGAGATATTCGATGTAGGCGATGTCCACGCGGCCGGTGTCGCGGAAAGCGCGAACATAGGCCAAGCCGTTGGCTGCGAACGATTTTACGAATGCGGCTGCTTCGTCGGATGCTCCGGCTGATTTCATGGAGTCGAGAAAGCACGCCTTCTGCTGGTCCGGATCTCCTGCGGAGCAGACCTGGCGGATATCCGATAGGACGCCCGGACTCGGAGTCCAAACGGCGTTCGCGCCGACGCGAGTGGGTGGCGGTGAAATTGCGGCGTGAGGAGACGGTGCGCGACTGGCGAACAGGAACACCGCGCCGGAAGCGATTGTGGCGATGAGGAGAGCGCGCTTCATTTTGGGCCGTTTCGCGGCTTCTTATGTATTTGCGAATCGCCGGCCGAGGGTGTGCGCGGCCGGCTCTCGCGGAGAGCCAACTATTCCGAGCCGCCGGGAACGAAAACTCTTGCGGCCGACGACAGCTCGACGTCGCGCTGCTCGGTGCGGACGCGAATACTGCGCATCTCGCCGTTCTTCTTCTTGCTGCGAGGAGTTTCGAACTTCAGCCAATACTGATTGTTCAGCACCACGTTCAGCTGATCGAGAAAAGGCGCGAACGAGATGGGAGTCTGCAGCCCCTGAAAGAAGGCTTCGCCTCCGGTGCCGTCCGCCATTTTCGCCAGATTGCTCTGGCCGTAATTCACCTGGAACATATTGCGGCTGACGCGGCCGACGCCGCTGGCAAACAGTGTGTGGATCATCACGCCGGCTTTCTGGGCGCGATCGATTGTGGAGTCAACGTCGGGGCTGAACGGGTCGCCGCGAAAGCGATCGATTCCATCGGCGATCAAAAGGATCTCGCGGCGCGCGCCCGTGACCGGCCAGCGCTTGATGAGATCCATCACGGAAAGATAAATACTGGAATACGCGCCGATCGTTCCGAAGGGCATGCGAACGGATTTCGCGACGGCGTCATGATCGGTGCTGAACTGGGAAGCGGCTTGCACGGTGCCGTTGCTCGCGTAAAAAACAGCGACGCCCGTGGACTTGGGCTGGGATTTGATGAAGCTGGTGATGTCGTTGATCTGAATGCCCAGGTCGATGCGGTCGGAATCGTCAATTACGAGCGCGAGCTCGAGTTTCGCTTTGTCGCCCTGCGCGGGAACCCACGAGGTGACGGTCTGTTTTTCCTTACCCGCGTAGACGGTGACGTCGCTTTGGCTGATCGCCGGAGGAGCGGAATATTTTGGGCCGAGCGCGGTGACTACGGTCGAGATGGGAACGGTGCCAGTGGCCGCTTCTTTTTGTGCGTGAGTGGGGAGCGCAGCGATAAAAATGGAAACAGCCAAGGACAAGAATCCGTAATTGCGAAGCGACGCGAACATCCAAGCCTCCTCGATCGGCAATCCACAGCGACAGCCGACACATTCTGCGTGAACCGGAGCGGGATGCGAACCGGCAGCGCTCCACTCCCACTAAAGTATTGGCGGCGGCGCAGGTCTGTCAAGGACTTGGATGCAGAAAGGGGCCAGAAGAGATTCCGGCGCCCACGGGAATCGCCGCGCTATTTTTCGCCGCTGCCCGGAACGAAAACTTTGTCCTGGGTTCTGATATCCACGTCGCGGCGTTCGGTGAGAACTTTGACGCCGCGATACTCTCCTTTCTCGTTTTTGCTCGGATTCGTGGCGAAGGTGAGGAAATATTGATTTTTGAGAATCAAACTTACTTGCGCGAGGTAGGGCGCGATCGAGAGAGGGGCGCGCGCATTGACGCCCGGCGTGTCGCTGGCGAAGGTGACATAGCCGCCCGTGCCGTCCGTAATCTGATTGAGATTTCCCTGGCCGACGCTTATCACGCGCTTGCTGTAAGCGGCATTGCCTGACGAGGCGGCGTAGATCGTGTGGATCACGATTCCCGCTTGCTGCGCTCTGTCGATTGTCAGCTGAACGTCCGGACTGAATCGATCCCGCCGGAAATAATCGTAGCCGTCGCAGAACAGGAGGATTTCGCGCCGAGCTCCGGTAGCGGGCCACGCGTCGATCAATTGGAGCAGCGACTGGTAGATGCTGGCAGCTGCACCGGAATTTCCGCTCGGCATCCGGAGAGTTTTTGCGACCGCCTGGAGGTCCGGGTTGAACTGCGATGCGGCCTGGACGGTGCCGCTGCTCGCGTAGAAGACTCCCACGATCGTGGATGGCGGTTGAGACGTGATGAAGTCTGAGAGAGCTGAAATCTGGGTGCCGAAACTCTTCCGCAAGGCATCGTCGATCACAATGGCGAGCTGGAGCCCGGCCCGGTCTCCCTGTGCGGGAAGCCAGTTGATGATTTCTCTACGGACCTGGCCTTCGCGGACGGAGACGTCGTCTTTGCTGATCGCCGGTGGCGGAGTGTAGTTTTTGCCGGTCACGGTGACGACCACCGTGACGGGAACGGTGCCGGCGGGCGGCTTCGATTGCGATTGTGCTGGCGCTGGCAGCGCGACCAGCAGAATCGCTATTAGAGCGGCAAACACATTGGCTGCGAACTCGTGGGCTGCGAACTCGTGGGCTGCGAACGCATGAGCGCCGAAAAATTTACGCACGATGCCTCCTCCGTAGAACGACGTGTAGTTAGATGCTTGCAACGTAACGCCTGGGTACGAGCCAGCCGACCGCTGCGCCACTTTATTTTGGAAAGATTCCAGTGTCAAGGCGGCGAGGGTTTCCGGATGCAACCGGGGGGTTTGCCGGTGTTGCATCGGTTTTTCGGCAGAAGCTGCCGGCAGGATGCCGGCGGTACGGGGAGTTGCCGGCGCGGCGGCTCGAGTGGAGCGCGGGAGACTGCGGATCAGTAGGTGAGGGTGAGACGTTTGCGGCGCTCGATCCATTCCTCACTCGCGAAGATTCGCGGCGTGAGTTCGATCAATCGCGGGAGCATGTTGAAGACAGCGACCGGGCCCCAATCGGTTCCTTTGCGGGTGCGGTAGCCCTTGCGCGTAAGCTCTTCGGCGACTTTGGTGAGCGAAATATCCTGGATGATCAGCTCCATCATGGACAGCAGGAACTGCATCTCCTGCGGATTTTCTTCGAGGTGCTCGCAGTCTCCGCCGACGCGGACGCCGAAGGGAGGCTCTTCCGCTTGCGGCTCGCGCTCGGGCGGTGTCGCGGCTGTGCCGGCTTCGCGTTCCCATTCGACGCCAGCCAAGCGCCAGCCGGCCGCTTGGCGCTGGCGCAGATATTCAGGGTCTAACGAGCCTTCCAGCGATTCACGAATGCGTTCGATCTTTGCCATGGCTCCTCCTCGCTGTTCGTATTGAAATTTTTCGTCGCGCGCAGCCGGACACTCACCCTCCCGCCAACCTCCCGCGGCTTACTCGTAGCGCAAAGCGATCATCGGATCCACGCGCATCGCGCGGCGCGCGGGGAAATAGCACGCCAGCATTGCGACGACCGCGAGCACGATCGGAACCGCGATAAATGTAAGCGGATCGGTGGGGCTCACGCCGAAGAGCAAGCTGGCCAACGCGCGGGTGACGAGCAATGACACGAGGAGGCCCAGGGCCGCGCCAATGAGCGTCAGGCGCACTCCCTGGCCGAGAACCAGGCCGAGTATGTCGCGCGGCGAAGCGCCGACGGCGATTCGAATGCCGAGTTCATGCGCGCGCTGCGTGACGGAGTAAGCCATCACGCTGTAAAGGCCGACGGAAGCGAGCGTGAGCGCAATCGCGCCGAAAATGCCGATCAGGATCAAGTTGAACCGCATCGGCGCCTCGGCGTCTTCGATGTAGCTTTCGAGAGGCTTCAAATTTCGAATCGCGATCCCGGCGTCGAGCGACCTGACCTCTTGCTCCACCTGTTTCATCACGCCGCTGGGATCTCCCTGGGTCCGCATCACGACACCGACGCGGCCGAAGGGTTCCTGCGCGTGCGGAATGTAGATCTGTTCGCGGACGTTGCGGGTGAGGTCGTGAATGCGGAGATGGGCGACGACGCCGACGACGATCGCGAAGAGGCGCGGGTTATCTTTCCGGGTGAGCGATTCGACTTCGAGTTTTTTCCCGATGGCGCTTTCACCGGGCCACGCGCGGCGCGCGAGCATCTCGTCAACGATCACGACGATCGGATGATTCGCGTCGTCCGCATCCGTGAAATTCCGGCCTTCCAATAATCGCGCGCCCACCGTAGGAAAATAACCCGGCGTGATGGGCCGCCAATCGGCGGAAAGGCTTTCCCATTGCTGCGAAGTTTCAGCGTTGTAGGCGTACGGCATCTGCGCGCCGCTGCCTGTGAAGGGCAGCTGAAAATTTGAGCCGACGGACTGGACACCCGGCAGCGCCGCCATTTTGAGTTCGAGTTCGTGAACGAAGCGGGTGACGTCTTCATTCTTCGGGTAACGATTGCCCGGTATGGCCACGCTGAACGAGACGACGTTCTGCGGATTGTATCCGGGCTGCACGCGCTGCAGCGCAACGAAACTGCGAATCAGAAGCCCCGCTCCGATCAACAGCACGAGCGAAAGTGCAAATTCGCTGACGACCAGGACGCGGCGCGCGGTTTGGCCGCGACTGTCGCTCGAACCGCGAGCGGCGTCTTTCAGGCTATCGCTCAGATTGAGATGAAGCGCCTGAATCGCGGGAATCAATCCGAATAGCAGCGCCGTCAAGATGCACGCGCCCAGAGTGAAGGCGAGCACCGGACCGTCTATTTGAATATCGTCGAGCCGCGGAAGCCCGGCCGGGTGTAATGCGACGAGAAGTCCGAGGCCCAGTTTAGCCACGATGAGCCCGGCGATTCCTCCGAGCAGGGCAAGTAAAACGCTCTCGCTCATGATTTGGCGAACCAGCCGGCCGCGTGATGCGCCGAGCGCGGAACGAACCGCCATTTCGCGTTCGCGCCGCGTGGCGCGCGCGAGCAAGAGATTTGCGACGTTGCCGCAAGCGATCAACAGCACAAAACCCACTGCCGCGAGAAGCGTGATCAGTGTAGCCCGCACATTTTTCACCACGTCAAACTGCATCGGCACCACGCGAATGCGCAGGCCCGATTCTTTGTGGACTTCATTCTCACTGCGAAGTTGCCCGGCGATCGCGTCCATCTCGGATTGCGCGTGCGCCATCGTGGCGCCGGGTTTGAGTCGGCTGAACACGCTCAGGAAAGTGAGATTGCGCGGGAAAGCCGCGAAATTTAATCGCAAGGGAATCCAAAGGTCGGAGTCGCGCAATTGAAATGCTTCCGCGGGCAGCAGCAAGCGAAATTTCTGCGGAAGAATTCCCACCACCGTGTAAGGCGTCCCGTTCAACTGAATCGGCTTTCCGACGAGGCCGGGATCGGAATGAAAAGTGCCGCGCCAGATGCGATTGCTCAGGATCACCGCATTCGGGCCGTTGAGCGTGCCTTCTTCGGCGGAAAAATTCCGGCCGACGGCTGGCTCGACTCCGAGCAGCGGGAAGAAACTGGGAGTGACGGCGGCCATGTCGAATTGTTGCGGCCTGTTTCCGCCACCGCCGGGATCGTCGAGCAATAGTGTGCCGCCGGGCGTTCCTGAGCCTGCCGCAAAATCCATCAGGCGCGAGCGGTCAACGTAATCCTTGTAGTCGGGAGGCGAAACGGCGGGCAACGACTGGCCTTGATTGCCGTAATCGTTCCAAACGATCGCGAGGCTTCCTGGATCGCGGTAGGGCATGCCGCGCAGCAGGACTCCGTTGACGACGCTGAAAATTGCGGTATTCGCGCCGATGCCGAGTGCGAGGGTGAGGACGGCGACGGCGGTGAAGCCGGGACTCTTGCGCAGCATGCGCGCGCCATACATCAAGTCTTGCCAGAGCGTTCCCACGAAATACCTCCGCGCAGATACCGCCCCGGGGCTGTATCGCACGTTCGGTGCCGCTCGGCCATGTTGCGGAAATAGATGATGCGGCTTGGGTTAGTTAGGCGCTGCAGGCGGACAGACGAGAGCGACTGACCAGTTTTGGGATGGCGTGTCGCTGAACCGGACAGCGGCTCGGGCCGCTGCTCGGGGCGCTAGCGCGGGGTCCACTGCGGATTGCCGGTGAAGAGTCCGTTCACAAATCCAATTTGGTAAACGAGGAAAAGGCCGAACGCTATGCTGATCAATCCGGACGCGACGCGCAGGCCCTGATTGAGCCGCGAGAAGCGCTTGTCCGCATATTTGAATGGGAGAACCATGGCGCCCGTGATGAGCATCATTCCCGCGATCGTGCCGATGCCGAAGACGAGCAGATAGACGACCGCCCATTTCGGGCTGCGAATCGTGGTCAGCACCAGCAACGCTACCGCGGCCGAGCCGGCAAGTCCGTGGACAAGCCCGACGACCAACGGCCGCACCACTTGATAGACACCGAGTTTCCCAAAATGGCGATCGAACCAACCGAGTGGGGTTTGCGCGGAAGCGTGCGGATGCGCTTCGGGCTCATGTTTGTGCGGATGCGTATGGGTGTAATCGCCGTGCGTGTGCGGATGAGAATGCCCTGAGCCAATTTCTCCGGTTGCTCCGGCCGCGGATGTAAATGTGCCGGTGATCCATTGCATCATTCCCGTGAGATTCAAGATGCCGAGCAGAATCAACATCAGGCCCACGGAAAATTCCATCGAGAGGCCGATGCGCGCGGGAATCACCCAGCCGAAAAGAATGATGCCGCTGCCGACGATGAGAATCGTCAGAGTGTGGCCCAATCCCCAGAAGGCGCCGATCATGGCGGCGTGGCCGATCTTTTTGTAGCGCGAGACGATCGTCGTGACGGCGATCACGTGATCGGGATCGGTAGCGTGGCGCATGCCGAGGAAGAAGCCGAGCGCGATGATGGAGACGAGGCCGATCATTTTCACGCAATTCCTGGCGCCATTCCTGGCGCCTTTCCTAGCAAAAAACCTCGCACAGGTATTGACGCAGGACTTGCGCGAGTCGCGTCGCGGATTGTAGCGAATCGCAAGGCGCCCTGTCGCCGCTTTCTTCGTGAGCGGCGATGCGGGGCGATCGACGGCCGCGTTCGTTTGGCGCGCGAACGACCCTGCGACTGCCGCTATGCACCTGCGCGCGCGAATGATAAAATATTGCTCCGTTGGGCCTGTAGCTCAGGTGGCTAGAGCGCACCCCTGATAAGGGTGAGGTCGGTGGTTCAAGTCCACCCAGGCCCACCA
>CAVQFW010000004.1:0-662433 GCA_963711875.1 uncultured Acidobacteriota bacterium | reverse complement strand
TGCTATCCCACTCAGCCGCTGCATGAAATTCAAATCACCCGCTCACAGGAAAGCACCACGCGGGCGTTGTGCCGGATCACGGCGACCGACTGGCCTTTGTGCAGACGAATGCCGTCAAAGATCTCCGGATGAGTGGTGACCTCATAATGCGAAGTAACCGCGCCATCCAGTTCCGCGTAAACGTCGAGAATGCGGGCCACGCAGCCGATCCCAGCCAGAATGCAATCCTGCTTGGCGAGGATGGTGCCGGTGGCGCGCTGATTCGGATCGACGCAGGCGTAGCTGGTGGCATCGCGCGTGGCCCGGTCCTCCTGCAGCGCGTTCTCGATGATCGGCGGTGATGCGTCGGCTATTCCAGTCCATAATTCAGTCGTTGGTCGTTCGTCGTTGGTCGTTCGCCAGGGCCTGGAACTACTTCAGCTCTTCCAGCTTGCGCTTCGTTTTTTCTCGCAATCCGACCAATTCCCCAGCGCGCTTTCTCAGTCCTTCGACCACGTTCGCCGGGGCTTTCGCCAGAAAGCCTTCATTGCTCAACTGGCGCTGCCCATTGGCGATTTCTTTTTCCATCTTTTCTAGTTCTTTCGTCAGGCGTTCGCGTTCGGCGGCGACGTCGATCTTCTTCTCGTAGATTACACGCACATCGAATCGGGCGGTGGCGCGCGATGGCGCCTGGCTCGCTTGTGATCTGTGTCACTTCAGTAATAGTCGACACGCTGCCCAACCGCTCGATCGCGTCCCGATTCTGTTCAACCAGAATCCTGGTCTGTGGATCATGCGCGAAAAGCTCGATCGGCACTTTCACTTTCGGCTCGACTTTCAATTCCGCTCGCAGATTGCGCACGCTGACGATCAAATCCTGCAGAATCGCCATGTCGGTCTCAGCGTTCAAGTCGAGACTGCTTCTTCATCCGACTGCGGATACGCCGCCAGCGCAATCGATTGCTGCGGCGGCTTTCCATCATAAATTGCCTGCCAGATTTCTTCGGTGATGAACGGCATGACGGGATGCAGCAACCGCAAGGCGGCCTCGAAAAGGCTCGACCAGATTCTGCGCAAGCGGCTTGTGCTGATTCTCGCGAAGCCTCATCCATCAATCGCGGCTTGATCAGTTCCAGATACCAGTCGCAGAACTCGCCCCAGAAGAAATCGTAAATCTGGTTCGCGGCCTCATGGAAGCGATACGTCGCGAGCGCGTCGCTTACACCCTGAGTCACACGATTGAAGCGGGAAAGAATCCAGCGGTCTTCGAGAGTGGCAGCCTTGAAGGCAGCGACGCCGGCAACGCCCACGCGATCCACATTCATGAACATGAAGCCGCGCGGCATTCCAAATCTTGTTGGCGAAGGCGCGATAGCCTTCGGTACGGCTCTCGTTAAATGCAATGTCAGTGCCGGGCGCAGCCATGGCTGCCAGCGTGAAGCGGGTGGCGTCCGTCCCGAAGCGCTCGATGATCTCCAGCGGATCAATCACGTTGCCCTTGGTCTTCGACATCTTCTGCCGGTCGGCATCGCGCACCAGGGCATGAATGTAAACCTGGCGGAAAGGAACGCTGTCATCTTTCTTGTCCGCCCAGCCGCTGGCGGCTTTGATCTTCGGATCCTGCTGATGGCCGTCCATGAAGTGGCAGCCGAACATGATCATGCGTGCCACCCAGAAAAACAGGATCTCGTAAGCCGTGATCAGCAGCGTGGTGGGATAAAACACTTGCTGGTCGCGAGTTTTCTCCGGCCAGCCCAGCGTGGTGAACGGCAGCAGTCCGGACGAGAACCAGGTGTCGAGAACGTCAGTATCCTGCATCAGCCTCGAGTCGCCGCACTTCGTACACTTGGCTGGCGCTTCGCGGGCAACAATGATTTCGCCGCAGCCGCAATGCCACGCCGGAATCCGATGTCCCCACCACAACTGGCGCGAGATGCACCAGTCGTAGATGTTGTTCATCCAGTTCAGATAAATCGTCTTGTAGTTGTCCGGGAACAATGGTGATCTCGCCGCTCTCCACGGCTTCAGTGGCGCGCTTGGCGAGCGGCGCAATCTTGATGAACCATTGCGTCGAAAGCCGGGGCTCAACCACCGTCCCGCAGCGATCGCATTTGCCCAGAGGCAATCGTGTAATCCTTCTCGCCAACCAGAAAGCCCTGCTCGCGCAAATCTTCCAGAACGCGCTTTCGTGCCGCGAAGCGGTCGAGTCCGGCATACGGCCCGGCGTTCTGGTTCATGTGCGCGTGTTCGTCCATGACTTCGATCTGCGGCAGTTGATGGCGCAACCCTGCCTGAAAATCGTTGGGATCGTGCGCCGGAGTCACTTTCACCGCGCCCGTCCCGAACTCCGGCTTGGCCAGATCGTCGGTGATGATGGGGATCTCACGATTCATCAGCGGCAGCATCACCTTCTTGCCATGCAGATGCGTGTAGCGTTCGTCGGCCGCGTTCACGGCGACGGCGGTATCGCCGAGCATCGTCTCCGGGCGCGTGGTCGCAACCGTGATGAACTCTGAACTTCCCACCACCGGATAACGAATCTCATACAGCTTGCCTGCAACTTCTTCGTGCTTGACCTCGAGATCCGAAATCGCAGTCTCGCAGCGCGGACACCAGTTGACGATGTACTTCCCGCGATAGATCAGGCCTTCTTCATACAGGCGGACGAACACCTCGCGCACCGCGCGATTGAGGTTCTCGTCCATGGTGAAATATTCCCGGTCCCAATCGACCGACGCGCCCAGCCGCTTCATCTGGTCGAGGATCGCGTTGCCATAGAGCTGCTTCCATTCCCACACCCGCTCGATGAACTTCTCGCGGCCCAGATCGCGGCGCTTCTTGCCTTCGCTCGCCAGTTGCCGCTCGACCATCATTTGCGTAGCGATGCCTGCGTGATCGGTGCCGGGAAGCCACAGCGTGATGAATCCGCGCATGCGATGCCAGCGCACGATGATGTCCATCTGCGTCTGGTTGAGCATGTGGCCCATGTGCAGGCGGCCGGTGACGTTGGGCGGAGGCAACAACAGCGTGAACACAGGCCGAGTCTCGCCCGCTGGCGGCGTCTTCACCGAGAACAGCTTTTCGCTGATCCAGTACTCGGCCCAGCGCTTTTCAATCGCGCCCGGCTCGTAGGATTTGGGAAGGTCGTGGGGCATGGGAAAGCGGCTTCTAGCTTCTAGCTGCTAACGTTGAACAATTCGCCGTGAATGCTGCGGGTTCACAGCACTCGCAAAGAAGATTTAGCTAGAGGCTAGGAGCTAGAAGCTATTTCGATCTTACAGGCGGGCGGAAAAACCGGTCAAACTCCGCGCGGGGTCTGTGTATACCGACGGCAAAATGCTCCCTCCCCGTCGGGCCACCCACGGTGCAATTGCGAGATAATGACTGCTTGATAACAACGGAGGGTTATGGATGCCATCAACGCCCGAGAACTTTGTTGATGCCGACGAAGCAGCGAACTTTCTTTCTCTTACCCGGAGGCACATTCTTGAATTGACCCGTTCGGGGAAACTGCCGGGACACCCCATCGGCGATGGAGCAAGACGCATCTGGCGCTTTCGTCTAAGCGAACTTGCGGAGAAGGTCGGTTCCCTGCACAACAAGTAAGATGCCCCGAGGTAATGGATGAGTGCTCTGAGATTTCCCCAACGTACCAACACTCACGTTTCGGAAACGGAGTCTTGGCGAATTCTTCAAGAACTCGCTCCGAAGGAATGGATCGTTCGCGAGGTCTCGGAGCGAGACTACGGCATCGACACATACATCGAGATCACAACCTCAGATGGCAATGTCACCGGAAATCTTGTTTCGGTTCAACTAAAGGGCGTCGAAGGGATTTCCTGGAAGGTCAACAACGACGGTTCCAAGACTGCACCTTCACCAGCCGTCAAGACAAGCACTGCTCTTTATTGGCTTAATTTGCCGATTCCGGTGTTCCTGTTTGTCGCGGACGTTTCAACCCGTAATCTCTACTTTCTCAGCGTTAAGCCCGTTATACGTTCTCAGTTTGAAAAGCTCCACAGACAGGAAACAATGACGTTCAGCCTGCTCGATACTCTAAATTTACGTTTAAAGACAGGGTTGAAGGTTTTTGATCTGTTGCTCAATCGAGAACGATTGTATCCACAATTCGAACTGCACATGACCACGTTGCTGAGCTCCATCGACGCATTTGGGCAATTCATCATGATGAACCAAGGCTATGACTCCTTTATGGAGGTGGATATAGACCGACACCTACAACTGCGAGCGATCTACACCTGTTGCAAGACTGCCTCATTGTTGTTGGAAGATGGATGGCAAATAGAACCTCTGCAAGAGTTTTACCGACGGGACCTGGCCCAGTGGAAAGACGAGTACTGTTTGCTTCACGAAGCGACCCTAGACGAGTTGTTGAAGAAATTGCAGCAGATTTTCCCAACCTTAGTAAGGAAGGCTCTAAAACTAGTTTCGCAAACTGAGGCAGCGTACTGGTTACAGAGAGACCCTGTGTTCTTCAAGCTATGTGTCAATGGAGAGCTAGAAGCACGTCTCGTTCAAGTTGAGCAACAGTACGGAATGGGCCAAACATGTTAGCGATTCGGCGAATTGCACCAAACTGTCAGAACGGCTCTGAATTGGATTTAGCAGTAAAAGAACAACAGTTTCACTCAATCCTCCGGGGGGGGCCATGCCCCACCACAAATCTAGGGAGTCTGGCTGGCAATAGCAGCAATCATGTCCTTAGTTTGCTTTGCTAATGCCGGTTTCCGATTCGCTTTCTGTCGCATTACCCTTTTCTGTTCGCTGCTCCAGAAGAGATTGAGCATAGTACAGCCCAGTTCGCTTTTGCCTTCCATCTGTTTCTTAGCCCAGACGCCTATCTTCAATACCCACTGCAGTTCTTCCCCGGATTGGTCCCACTTGGCTGTGTTGCAGAGACCGTGCGCCGCGAGATAGTTCCCGATATCGCTCGGACCTCCTCCACTTGATGGGAAGACATGGTCAGCTTCCCAATATGAACCTGGGGTAATATCCCCTCCGCAGATGTGACAGCGTCTTGCCGTCTTGTCAAGAATTGCGTCTCGGTTTAGTCTCTCGCGTGGCTGCTTGCATGCCAGCCTTTGTTTCGCGTTCCGCTGCTCTCGCTCGTTTCGCAGTTCCCGAAACTTGTCAGCTAGGTCTTGACGTGACGATGGAAGCTGCGCGGCTCCATAACAATTATCTGAAACTGAGGTGTTCAACCGGGGCTCCTGACTCGGCCTGCAATGTACACGCGCAGGACCGTCTCATAAGTAAACGGGCATGGTTTGGCTTCCCGATACTCTCCTCGATGCAAGACAAGGGGATAGAAATATCGACAGTCTTTACTTCCTTGTTGCCAGAATCGGGCGGTCCTTATGGAACGGAATTCCGTCGAACTGCTCTACCGTCCTTCTTACGACATCAGACATGTCGTAAACGCTAATTCGCGTCGGTCCGTTTTGAGCAATTCGCTCCGAATTCGAGCACAGCTTATCCGCGACCCATGTGCCGACTTGAAATTTGTCAGCAACTCCGCTTATCTGTGGTTTCTGTACTTGTTCAATGCGCCGAATCGTAAGTTTCTCTAGCAATCGCGAACCGCGTTCGTACGCGTATCCTTTGGCCATCCGCACTACCAGTTCGCGGAACGTTTTCTTAAGCGCCTCGGAATGGTCGGACTTGAGGCTCTTCGGGTCAAAATGGATGTCGATTGTTCCGACCTCTTTGCCCGTCCTCAACGAAATCTCGGATCAGTCCGCCAACGGCAAAAATCGAACATTGTGACCACACATTGTCGGTTCTGGCCATGACACCTATGTCATCCGTGCCATCAGTTTCACCAGTCCGAAAAATCGTGTTGTCGAGAGTTGCCGTATGGGGTCGTAAGGATTAAGCGGAGCGAACCTGTCAACCGTTGATTCTGACCCGAAGAATCCACAACGTCAGCTCTACGGCTACAGCATTGCAGCAAAACGATACGCTCTCTACGTGAAATCAGGCAGCGCGAACATAACAATCGTTGATCCGAAAGCGCATGGAATTGGATTCCTGTACCCACCAAAGGACTCCCCGAAGAAGTGGGAAGAAGACGTGCCGCAATGGACCTACGAAATGTGGGATTACATCGTGCGCGGAGCTTTGAGTCTGAAACGCAAATCTCCAAGTTGGCTCAAGATTCCCCAGATGATGCGCCTTACCATTACAACGTACAACGTTCTGGAGATGCTCGGGAGATGAAGGCCTTCAAGGCGTCGATCCTGATGAGCGCGGCCAATTCTTCGGGTGGTGTGACGGGCAAGATGATCGACGCCCAGTAGATCGGCGTGGCGAAGTGACCTGAGTTTCGCCCTTCATGTTCTCCCGGCCGGGGGAGAGGAGAAGAAGGACGGCGCTACGCCCGCACGCGATCCCCACCAGTCGCGCATGCGGTACTGCCAGGGCGCGACGAACGGCAGCACCCATTCGAGGATGCCGTTGTAGAAGGGGACGGTCGAAATCCTGACCGTCGAAGGCGTTGATCGGCGCGTTCGAGCCGCCGGCGATGTTCTTGCGCGCCATCTGGTGGCCGAGATCCGTCATCATCGCGACGCCGCGGCCGTTACACCCCAGCAGGTAGTGCAGCCCGTCCTCCATCGCCCATGTGCGGCAGGAAATCGAACGTGAAGGCGACGTTGCCGGTCGACGTAGGTGGCCTTCATGCCGCTTGAGCTGCGGCAAGCGCCGGGCATGTAGCGGTACAGGATCGGCGCGCTCACCTAGGGCTCGACCTGCGGTGAAGCGCGCGCGGCCGCCGAAGATCACGCGCTTGTCGTCCGGCGACTGCCGGTAGTAGCACAGCACGCGCTGGGATGCCGCTGACGACCGGTACTGGGGATGCAGGCTCGGCGCCAGATCCTCGGGCACTTCCTCGGTCGCGATGATGTGGCTGGCGACCGGGCACCACTTGGCGCTTGAGCGTCGGCGTCAGCTCGGTGGTGTAGCCGTTGGTGGCCACCACGACCTCGCGCGCCGCGAGCGTGCCGCGTGCTGGTCGAGCACGCGAAAGCGCCGCGCCCCCCGAGTTGGCCGACTTGCGCTCGATCTTCTCGGCGTCGCGGCGCGCAAACTTCGCGCCGGCGCGTGACGCGGCGTTGAGCAGGCCCTCGTAGTAGAGCGCGGGATGCAGCTGCCCGGTGCCGCTCCACGAGCATGCCGCCGTGATAGAAGTCCGCGGCGATCGCCTCGCGTTGGCGCTCACGCGGCACCATGTAGGTGCCGAGTGCCTTGGAATTATAGGTCGCGATCTTGGCTTGCTGGTCGGCGTAGTGGCGCGGCGTGTAGGCGCCGGAGAAGCGGCCGTTCATGCGCCAATAGCATTCGATGCCCTCGCGCTGGATCACCGTCTCCACCTGGGCCAGTGAATCGGCGGCGTCGGACAGCATCCGCGCCATCACCTTCTTCCACTCGTCGGCATTGCCGCCCACGCCCTTGCCGGAGAAGCCCTTGCCCATGGTCGTGCCGCCGCTCACGCCGCCGCCAGGTTGGCTACGTACGTCCGGCAATTTTCTAAACGCAATCAGCGCCCGGTCAGAATGCCCGACGCCGAGTCGTCGTTATCTGCGGCGATTGCTTACTTCGTCGCATTTTAAGATAGCTGGTGATAATCCCTGTGGCTGTTGAAAAACTCGCTTCCGAAAAACCCGCAAAAATTAAAACGCGTCAGGAAGCTCCACAAACCAACATCGCGATCGTCTGTTGTCGAGCGTGTAGATCGCATCCTATAATTCGCATCTCGGCCTCCTTCGATCCGAGCTCTGCTGGTTATACACCGCACAGTTTACTCGGCTCGTTGTGAGGCCGACTTCGTTATGTCATCAGTTATCCGGAGCTGCGGTAGTCTTCGAATCGGTGCGTTTAGCAATTGGTTGGATCAACGCGACTATGATGCGAGACCGCTTCAGACAATCAGAACAGGTATATAGGGTACATCGAGGACAGCCTCTCGCCCTGTCCTTTCGCGTGTCTCTAGGCCAGTAGACGCTGTTCCCTATCATTCGTAGACTGCTTTCCGCCATGAAAAATCAAAGGGCCTCGGTGAAGATTTTTACACTGCCTTAATCTCCTTCCGGCAACGAGCAGGTCGCATATGTCGAAAAGAATTGGTTTCGCACTTCTAGTTACCATAGTCCAATCGTTGGTTCTTGTTTTCCCAGGCTGGGCGACGACTGCGTCCTCGCTTACGGTTAGCACGAATTCGGTGAACTTTGGGACCGTAAGCGTCGGGAGCGGGGCGCAGCAACAAATAAGATTCACGTCCGCAGCGTTCGGCGCGACGATAACCGCTGTGTCTGTAAGCGGCACTTACTTTACGGCCAGCGGCTTCACGCCACCGTTGGCCCTGACACGAGGAAGCAGCGCCGTGTTGACCGTGACCTTTTCCCCGCGAAGTGCCGGCGCACAGACAGGAAAGATCGTGGTAACCGGGCGGGGATTCTCAACGGCTGTGGATATCACACTGTCTGGAAATGGTATTGCGAATGCGAAAACGATTTCGGTGGTGCCTTCTAGCGGAAGCTTTGGAAACGTTCCAGTAGGCAGCACGAATTCGCAGACTTTTACCGTGACGAACCACGGGAACAGCTGCGATCTCAGTTTCGTCCGAAGCTGTCTCCGGAGACTGGTTTCAGCATGTCCGGTCTCGCGAGTGACTCCAAAATCGAGGCGGGAAAGAGTTCCACGTTCAATGTCGCTTTCGAGCCGACTAAGATAGGAGCGACCAGTGGTTCGGCATCGATTGATTTCAGCGCCTCGGGTGCGACGACCCGTCTCACGGTTTCAGCGTCTGGAAACGGGATCGCCGCGACAGTTGCGCTCAAGGTTAGTCTTTCGTCGATGAGCTTCGGCAATGTGGCCGTAGGTAAAAGTAGCTCACTCGCGCTGAAATTGACCAACGCGGGGAACTCGAAGCTTTCGCTTACGCGCCCTGCGATCACGGGTGCGGGATTTCGTTTGACTGGTGGGCTGTCCGGGCTGACTCTCGAACCCGGTCAATCCGATTCGGTGGAGATAGTTTTTGAGCCAACCGCAAAGGGCAGCGTCTCCGGAAAAATCTCAATCCTAGCCGGGTCAACGACGACTTCGGTTGCATTGTCGGGGACCGGCACAGCGGCAGAGCCGTCCTCGCCATCGCACACGGTGCTCATAACCTGGATCGCAAGCAGTTCGCCCAGCGTAGCCGGCTACTACGTTGAACGGGGAACAACATCTGGAGGACCGTACGAAATCCTGAATTCATCGAAGGACACGGAAACCTCGTACGTCGACTCTACGATACAAAACGGCAAGGAATATTTTTACGTGGTCGTTTCTGTCAACAACGGCGGGCACGAGAGCAAACCTTCCGAGCAGGTGAGTGTAACGATTCCTTCGCTTCTTAGATCGCCCCTTGAATTGATGTCGCGAAGCGAACTCGTATTTGTTTGGCTCTCATTTCCTCGCGGTGTCCCTCTTTGAAAATGTCTATTGGGAAACCTTCAAGATATGCGCCAAAGGCTTTTCCGCAGAAATTGCTTCGCGTCAGGAAGCAGAAGAGTAGCGGGACGAGATATTTCGGTGGGTCTTCCGAGGTCTACTTGAGGATATTCCCTATCGCGTCCGTGACGGCAGCATGGAAGGTTACCTGTTCGACCTGCATGCCCGCGAGATTGACTCGAACGAGTCGTCCCGGTTTGAACTCAGCTTCTATTGAGGCTCTAATTCTCTCGCTAGCCTTTGGCCTTGCCCACCTTCTCGCCGGACGATGGCGACTCGGCGAAAAGCCGCTCCTCGACTGCTCACCTTGCCGAAACCACAATCTGGCGATTTCTCCTGGGGCACGTCAGGAAAGCGAAAGCCGCTCACAACCGCCTAGGATGGATACTTCGCATCGCGAGCACTTTCGACCAGAGAAAAGTGAGCAGTGATTGGGATAACCGCGCTCGTTCTCCGAAAATCTCGCTCCCACTCAACTGGCAAACAAAAACCAAAAAAGCTTGTTTCATGATGACAGTACTTTAGTTTATCAATTTCGGTACTGGACAATCTAGTGATCGCGAATAAGCTCTGCCAGTTGGTAAGTATTGCCGTTATCGGCCCATCGACAGACCCAGGAGGCAGAAGTGACCAGTTATCATTGGCGAGTCCATCGCAAGCACAACGACATAGTCCTCGTAGTTTTCCTATCCGTAGTTGGTTTCGCAATTCTGATAGCGGTAATGCTATTCATCAGTAACTTCGGCAACTGATTCAGCAAAACCAAATAAAACTACACACAGTGATTGACCTGGAATCCGTGATACGCGATTACGTACTTGAACCAAAGCCACGGGTAGCTAATGATTGCTCCAGCGAGTTTACGCATATGTTTGAAAACGCAGAAATATTTTCGTGTCAACCACTGTGCCATGGAGACTTCATCGAATATTTGAGAGCAAGCTGCGCCGGTGGCCCCAAGACGCCCTGTTCAAATGATCAGTTCATCGGGCTGTCCCAGAGACCAGTAGCCTCCCGCTGTGAATCACGAGTATTCTGAGCACACTAGACCCGTTCCTGGTTTTGCCGGTGGGTGCCTATGTCAATCGCCGACGGACAGAGACGAAGCGAGCGGCTGATCGTGGATGTGCCTCTTATCATTCGAGGAGAAGCTGCGGACAAGAAGAGATTTCAAGAAGAACAATTCACGCTGGTCGTGAATGCGCATGGCGCACTGCTGATGCTGGCGACGAAGGTCACTCTTGGACAGAAACTCCTCCTCAGGAATCCAAAGAACTGGCATGAATGCGAAGCGAAGGTTGTCTATATTGGACCACCTTTCGCAGGCTCGACCCCAGTAGGCATCGAATTGGATCGATCGGTTCCAGAGTTTTGGTTGGTCAGCACTCGTCCCGCAGATTGGAATCGCTCCTAATTCCAATCCTTTCCGCCACCGACGCGCGCCGGATCGTCGCATTCTGCGACAGAGGATCAGTTGGTTCGTTTTTGTAGTTCGCTTGGGAATGCACTTCACTCAACTCGATCGCGACCAACTCGTTCATGAATTAAATTTGCGCGGGATCGGTGCCGGCCGATATTTCGCACCGATTCACCTTCAGCCCATTTACGAGTGACGGTCTCCCTCAAGGATTCTTCCCGTGACCGAGAGAGTCGCCTCGCGTACGGTCGCATTGCCGTTCTTCAATCGCATTGAAGATTGGCAAGTCGAAGAGGTCTGCCTAACACTAATCGAATTAATGCACTCCGTGCGTGGCCTCAGAGATGAACCTCTCGACATATGCGAACTCCACGCCTCGAAAACGGAAAGTACAAATTAGCAGTGAGCAGGAGTTCGGGCGTTTCGCAGTCCATCAGTGACAAGACCTCCCCCCGATGACACAATCGGCACTCACCCGTCGCGTTGGAGTTGGCCAGTGCCACCGTTCCACCGTCGAGCATGGCCAGGTTGAAGGTGGGGCCGAAGTGTTGCTAATGGTTCTAATCGGTTATCACCCTTAGACGAAATCTCACCCCCGCAGAGCATAGCGCGGCAAAGCAAAATGGCTTGACAAGGCACGGAGGCTGCACTATAAGCCATTCGATGCGATAACCGGTTAGACGGTTTTAATTGCGTCCGTCCGAGTGGCCCAAGAGACTGCGATGGAATTCGTCGAGCGCTGCAAAATTCCGGGGGTACCATGCGAAATCCACGATTGAGCGAAGTTCTTCTTGTTCTGCTGTTCGGTTCTGTTCTGCTCGTTGGCGGACAACTTTTCGCGGGCGTAACCGCCAGTATTTCCGGCACGGTTACCGACGCCACCGGTGCGGTCGTCGTCGGCGCCCCTGTCTCGATCACCAACGTCGACACGGGTGTCGCCACAACGCAATCCACAAACGGGCAAGGATTCTATTCCTTCCAATCGGTGCCTCTCGGTAAGTACACGCTCGAAATACGCCAGACCGGTTTCAAAGCCTACCTCCAGACCGGGCTAATCGTAGACGTCAACTCCGCGCTAACCGTGGACGTCAAGCTGCAGGTCGGAGGTGCGTCAGAAAAGGTTGAAGTATCCAGCGCGGCGCTGCACGTCGACACCGAAAGCACGCAGATGGGCGAGGTAATCACCGGGAAAGAAATGACGGATGTGCCGCTCGTTTCGCGAAGCTATACCGACTTGCTCACTCTGCAGCCCGGCGTTGCGCCGTCGGCCTCGCAGATGACGGGCGCCTTCGCCGGTCCTTTCATATCCGCAGGATTTGCCGTTCCGCTCGTTTCCGGCAGCTTGAATTCCGGAGCTTTATCCGTGAATGGAATGCGCGAGTCTGAAAACGGATTCATCCTGAACGGAATACTCGTGCAGGAATTGGGCTTCTCCGGCGCCGGAGCGATCCCCAATCTGGATTCGCTCTATGAATTTCGCATTCTCACCAACAATTTCGACGCTGAATATGGAAATTATAGCGGCGGACTGATCAACGTCGTCACCAAATCCGGAACGAACCAGTTTCACGGGAGTCTTTTCGAGTTCCTGCGCAATACGGATTTCGATGCCGCGAATTATTTCGATCAGGGGCGCCGGGGCGCGTATCACCAAAATCAATTCGGTGGCACCATCGGCGGCCCGATCAAGAAGGACAAAATCTTTTTCTTCGCCGACTACCAGGGCAATCGGCTGATTCAAGGAGTGACCCAGCGCATCACGGGAGCCCCCACGACCCCTCTCCTCGACGGAAATCTTACGAGCCTGGAAAGCCAATTCGTCAAGCCTGACCCCAACAATCCTAACGGTCCCCCTGTCCCTACCACGGTAAATGGTGCCGCGTTCGCGAGTGATTTGACCAATCAGTTCGCCTCCACCACCGGACAAGTTGTTTTTGCTGGCGAAAACTACTTCGTCCCTGGGTGCACACAAGCCAACTGTGTATTTCCGAATGGAATGTTGCCGAAGGGCGCATTTAATCCAATTTCGAACAATCTTCTGCCGTTCATTCAACCCGCGAACGGAGTGGACCCTGTCACCGGTCTGCCCACCTTCACAACCAACTCGCAATCCATAAATCTCCACGACAATAAGTTCAGCGGGCGCGGCGACGCCAACACCCAATTTGGACTTCTCACCGCTTATTACTATTGGGATAAATACGATCGCTCAGACCCGTATTGGCCGGGCAACACGCCGGTCTATCCGGGTTTCAACGTCGAGGGGAAGGGCCAGACTCATAACGTCACCCTCGGAGACACGAAGACGATCAACTCCTCCTCGGTGAATGAATTCCGTCTTGGATATTTCAGGTTGGAGACCAAGTTCAATCAACCGCTGGGCGGAACGGGAGTGACGCTCGCGAGTCTCGGATTCGCGTCTGGCGCGAACAGAGCCCCGGGCATCTTCCCGCTCGTTCCTGCTCTGGAAGGCGTTCCCGAAATCGATTTTAACGACTTTATTATCGGAGTGCCGAGCCGTCCGAACGGGCTCATCGACAATCTCTACCAGGTTCGCGACAACTTCAGCAAAATCATCGGCACCCATACACTCAAATTCGGCGGCGAGTTTCACTACGACCAGCTGGAAGAAAACCTTCTAGACAACGTCTCGAACGGGAATTTCTTCTTCGGAAGCAATTTCAGCGGTCAGGCCAGCGAAACCGGCAGTGACTTTGCCGACTTCCTCATCGGCGCGCCCAGCCAGTATGTTCAAGGACAGGCGTTCCCCTCCTACGGCAAAAACTATTATTTCGGGTTGTACGCCCAGGATAGCTGGCGCGTGAAATCGAATCTAACCTTCAACTATGGCCTGCGCTACGACGTTAGCGCCCCGTGGGCCGTAAAATTCCATCAATTCCAAACCCTCATTCCTGGCGAACAGTCGGTCGTCATTCCAGGCTCGCCGACAGGTTGGGTGTTTCCCGGCGACCCGCACGTTCCCAGCACTCTCGCGCCCACCCGCTGGAATAACTTCGCTCCCCGCCTCGGACTGGCTTATTCCTTCGGTCAGTACGACGGCTGGCTCGGTAAGATACTTGGTAGTCCCGGCTCCACAAGCGTGCGCGCCGCTTGGGGCATTTTCTATAGCACGTTTGAAGGCGCTACAGACTTCAATGAAATTGGAGACGCGCCATTCGGCAATTTCTCGGGCCAGAACCAGCCAAACTTCGCCGCTCCATTTACAAACCGAGCTGCAGGCACATCCATTCCCAACTTTTACCCGGTAGCTCCGCCACCCAAGAATTTTTCAGCGAGAAACCCCGCCGGCCCTCCGCTCGACACGTTGGCGAGCTTCTTCAGCGCGTTCGGCACGATCGGCAGCTCGCCCGCGTTTTACAACAAGAACCGCCTCCCCTACGCGGAAGAATACGAACTTTCGATCGAGCATCAGATCACGCGCGCCGATCTGATCACGATGAGTTATGTCGGCACCCAGGCTCACCGCCTGCTTGCCTCGATATCTGCCAATCCGGGCAATCCTGCTTTGTGCTTGTCTCTCGCGGCCGAGAACTGCGGTCCCGGCGGCGAAAACAATATTTACATTCGTCCGGACAACTCGTTTGTTCTGGGTACTCGTGCCCCGTTTAGTGGAGTCGCTCTGCCGGTGGGCACCGTTCTGCCTTGCGGGTCGGGTTGCTCCACAGTGCTGCCGAACGGCCAAGTTGGAATTATCCCCTTCGGCAACGACTCTTACTTCATCACCGCGGGCTCTTCATCCTACAACTCGGCGCAAATCAATTACCGCCACACTAGCGGCCGCCTCCAGACGCTGATCGGGTATACGTTCAGCAAAGCATTTGACGATTCCTCCGGTTATGGCGAGCAGATTAATCCCGTCAATCACCGCCTGAGTCGCGGTCTCTCGGCCTTCGACAGCACTCACAATTTTGTTGCCAGCTACAACTACACCCTTCCCATCGACAAATTAGCTGGACCAAAACGACTGACGAATGGATGGGGCATCAGCGGAATCACGCGATTTTCCACCGGACTTCCCGTCACCCTGGTTGAAACGGACGATCATTCATTGCTCGGAACGGGGTTCGGCGGTCCCATCACTCTGCCTGTGGACACACCCGATCAGGTGGCCCGAGTGGTCATTGAGAATCCCCGGCAGACGGGAGGCCAGTATTTCAATCCGTCGGCATTCGCGCCTTCTACCGTCGGTTTCGAAGGTGATGCCCGGCGCAGATTCTTCCACGGGCCAGGGCTGAACAATTTTGACTTTGCCCTGATCAAGGACACCCACATCACCGAACAGTTCAACCTGCAATTCCGCGCTGAGTTCTTTAATCTCTTCAACCATGCTCAGTTCCTGACGCCCGGCGGAATTCTCGGATCGGGATCCTTCGGACAGGTTCCCGGGACTTTGCCGGGGCGCATCGGCCAGCTGTCGCTGAAGCTGAACTTTTAGCCGGCGCCGAAGCGCGCACCGCGACCGGATTCACGGACCTGCGGGAGACCAGAATGCATCTGGTCTCCCGCAGTTTCCTTCCAGAAAAATCCCGAAGTGGCGCTGCGAAAGCGCCGGAACAACGAAGAGTTCACATCATCTATATGGCGGCCCAAGGCGTACTCGCAGCCACCCTCGTACGACCCGGCAAGTACGAGATTCGAGAATATCCCCTGCCGGAACCGGCCCCCGGCTGCGTCCTCGTTAAAATGGAAATGTCCGGGATCTGCGGAACCGACAAGCACACCTATCAGGGCTTCACCACGCAATACGGAAGCCGCGAACTGGAATTTCCCATCATTCAAGGACACGAAAACGTCGGCACAGTTGCGGCGATCGGCGGGAACGGGGAATATACTGACTTCGAGGGTGTTCCGCTGCGTGTCGGCGATCGCGTTGTGATCGGCGCCAACGTTTCCTGCGGCCAGTGCTACTACTGCCGGCACGATTTTCCGTACTATTGCTGCGAAAAGACGACCGACTACGGCAACAATCTGAGCGCCAGGAATCCGCCGCATCTTTTCGGCGGGTGGTCTCGATATATTTACATCGTCCCGGGAAGTTTTCTCGTGAAAGTGCCGGACGATTTGCCGTCCGAAGTCGCGGTGCTCACCGAGATTTTCGCCGTATCCGCCGGGCTCGACCGCGCGAAACAGATGTCCGCGTTTCCGAATGAATCGTTTCGCTTTGATGACGCGGTCGTCGTTCTCGGCGTTGGCCCCCTGGGGATGTGTTTCCTCATGAAAGCCCGCATGCTGGGCGCCGGAACGATTATCGCAGTCGACCTTTCGGATTTTCGGTTGAGTTTTGCGAAGCGGCTGGGCGCGGATCACACCGTGAACGCTCAGAACACCTCAAAAGCGGAGCGGCTGCAGCTCGTGAGGGATCTAACGAACGGCCGGGGCGCTGACATGGTGATTGAGTGCGCTGGAGTGCCCGAAGCTGTGCCCGAAGCGCTGGAAATGCTGCGCGTGGGCGGCTTGCTGGTCGAAGCAGGAAACTTTTCGGATTTGGGAGAAGTCCGGCTTAGTCCGCACCGCCATCTCTGCGCAAAAAACGCTCGCATACTCGGCGTGGGCGGTGAAGAACCGGCCGCCTATGGCCCGGGGATGAGGCAGATGGCGCGATACATGAAACACTATCCGCTCCGGGAATTCGTCACCCATCGCTTCGCTTTACGCGATGTCGACCTGGCGATGCAGAAATCCATGGAAGCGGATTCCATGAAGGTTGTGCTCGAGCCGTGGCTATAGCCGAAAAAGATTTCGCAATTTATCTCGACCGGTGTGACAAAGGGGACGTATGAGCGATCTCAAAAAGCGATTCCGGTTTGCCTCGGCACCCGACAGCTGGGGAGTCCTGGATTATCCCGGCCCGTCCTGGGAACAATCCTACGAGAAAATGTTGGATGAAATGGTGTCCGCCGGATACACAGGATCGGAACTGGGGCCTTATGGATTCTTTCCCACGGATCCCGCGATTCTCAAGCCCCAGCTCGAAAAGCGAAACTTGAAGCTGCTCGCCTCGTTCGTTCCGGTGAAAATGACCGATCCGGAAGCGAGAGTTGCCGTGATCGAGCGAATTCGCAAAGTAGGCCACCTGCTTTCCACGCTAAAGGCTCCATTTCTTGTCATCGCGGACGATCAATCCAACGAGCGCAACGCATTTTCCGGCCGCGTTTACGAGAAAGACTGCCCGAAATTGAATGCCGAGCAGTGGAAGCACATCGGAAGAATTGTCGCCGACGCTGAAAAAGTGGCCAACGACTTCGGACTGGATCTCGTTTTCCATCCGCACGTCGCCACCTACGTCGAAACCCCGGAGGAGTGTGAGCTTTTTTTTGACGCAACCTCGCATACAAACGTGGGCCTGTGCCTCGACACCGGACACTGCGTTTACGGCCACGGCGACTCCGCAAAAGAGGCGGCGAAATATAAAAAGCAGCTGCGCTTCGTTCACATCAAAGATTGCGATACGAGCGTGCTGGAAGCGGCCCGGCGCAACAAATGGACTTTCGAGGAAGCGATCGAACACAAAGTCTTCACCGTGATCGGGCAAGGGAATATCGATTTCCCGGCGTTTTTTCGCACCCTCGTGGCAAATGGTTACGCAGGCTGGTCCGTCGTCGAGCAAGACGTTAAATTTGGCGCGACGCCGATACCGCCGGCACAAAGCATCGCCGCCAGCTTGAAATACTTGAATGGCGTTGTGAACGATCTCGGAGCTGCCGTTGGCGCTCATTAATTGCGCGGTCCTTCATCTCTGCCGGCACCCGCGTCGCGGTAATCGCCGAACCGGAAAGTTTTGGGAGAAGTCCTGATGAAAAAGTTGGGAGTCGGAGTGCTCGGGGTCGGCGAGATGGGCAAACGCCATGCAGAAAACATACGGCGGCTTGTCCCCGAAGCGAAGCTGGTCGCAATCGCTGACGCTTCGCTCGACCGGGCGCGCCAGGTGGCCTCGGAGCTCGAGATTGAACTTTCCTATGGCAGCCTCGAAGCCATGCTCGAGTGTAAGGGTCTCGACGCCGTTTTGATCGCGACGCCCGACAAGTTTCACGCACAGGCTGTCGTAGTCGCCGCCCGCGCCGGCAAATCGATTCTTTGCGAAAAGCCTCTCGCGCTGAATCTTGCCGATGCCCGCGGAGCCCTCGAAGCCGTGTCCAAAGCGGGTGTGCGTCTGCAGATTGGTTTCATGCGGCGCTACGATCCAGCCTACTCGGCCGCCATGAAACGCATCGACGCCGGCGAGATCGGTGTCCCCGTGATTTTCAAGTCCGTTGGCCGCGATAAAGACGAGCCGCCCCTCTCGGCTTACCAGTCGAATTTGAATGGAATGGTTTTCTACAACAACACGATTCACGATTTCGATCTGGCTCGCTGGCTGATGAAGGACGAGGTCGCAGAAGTCCACTCCTACACGACGGTGGCGATCCGGCCCGAGGTTGCGCGCTACGGCGATGTGGTCGCGAGCGTCGTCAATCTTCAATACCGGCGAGGCGCAATTGGCAACGTCGAATCCTACGTGCAGGCGGTTTACGGGTACGACGTACGCACGGAGATTGTCGGCTCGAAGGGTTCCATTCTTGTTGGCAGTCTTCGACACGCTCCTGCCACCTTCCTCAGTGCCGCTGGCGGTACGCATATTCTTGCCGATCACTTTCTCTCCAGATTTCAGGACGCTTATCTCGCGGAGGTCCGCGATTTTGTTCAAAACATTTTGAATGACCGCCCACTCCGAGTCTCGGGCGACGACGGCCTGCAAGCGCTCGCAATCGCCGTGGCGGCCGAACGTTCCTATCTCCAAAAGAAAGCGGTGGGGGTCACGCTCGATCCGGGCCCTTCGACGTGACACATCTGCTGCCCGACAAGAGGATCGTATGACGCACGCGACCGGCGCTGCCTATAAAAGTCCGCTTCACAAAATGACGCAAACCACTCCGACGTGTCTCTGGAATGATTCCGCCTCGATTTCGGAGCTGACCTACTCGATCGAGCACGGAGCGGTCGGCGCCACCTGCAATCCCGTCATCGTCCACGGAATCCTCAAGAAGGAGATGAACGCTTGGAGGGGCCGCATTCAAAGCCTGATTCGGGACCTCCCGACCGCCACCGAAGACGAAATTGCGTGGAGGCTCGTTCGCGAAATTTCCGTGCAGAGTGCGGCTTTGCTCAAACCGATATTTGACGCGCACCACGGCAGAAACGGCCGCCTTTCCATTCAAACCGATCCGCGCCTTTTTCGCGATGCGCAGGCGATCGTCAAACAGGCCGTGGAATTCAGCGAGCTCGCACCCAACATGATTGTGAAAATCCCGGTCACTCAAGCCGGTATCCCCGCCATCGAGGAGGCCACCTACCGCGGTATCAGCATCAACGCGACCGTGTGCTTCACGCTACCGCAGTGTATTGCCGTTGCCGAGGCGGTCGAGCGCGGCCTCAAGCGCCGCGAACGCGAAGGCAAGGATATTTCGACGATGGGACCGGTGTGCACCATCATGGTCGGCCGCCTCGATGATTGGCTGAAGGTGATGGTCGAAAAAGAAAATGTCGCAATCGATCCGGGCTATCTCGAATGGGCCGGCGTCGCCGTCTTTAAGAAAACGTATGCCATCTTTCGCGATCGCGGCTATCGAATTCGCCTGCTCTCGGCCGCGTTCCGAAATCACATGCACTGGAGCGAACTGATCGGTGGTGACGTCGTAATCTCGCCGCCCCATTCCTGGCAAGTTCGATTCAACGCGAGCGACATCGAGCCGCGTTCCCGCATGGACCAACCCGTCGAACCCCATGTCGTCGAGGAATTGTCCAGAAAGTTTGCTGACTTCCGCCGCGCCTATACCGAAGGCGGCCTCTCGATTGCCGAGTTCGATTCGTTTGCGCCTACTCGCCGGACGCTGCGCCAGTTCATCGGCGCTTGCTACGATCTCGACGGCCTCGTGCGCGATGTCCTGATTCCGAATCCGGATGTGACCTAGACGTAGACGCTGCCGCGCGTTTTTCGGCCGCGAAATTGATTCACCATCATTACCAGGAGGCGAGCGCATGGGAAAACTGGCGATTACGGGTGGAGATCCCCTGCGAAAAGCTCCGTTCCCCGCATGGCCGATGTCCACGAAAGAGGAACTATCAGCGCTCGAAGACGTCCTCGCGAGTTCCAAGTGGGGTGGCCAGCCGTTCCCCGGCAAACACGCCCTCGCATTCGCCAAAAAGTTTGCCGAAGTTCACACCGCCAAGTACGCGCAATGCGTAAATACCGGAACGGTCGCAATTCAAGCCGCCTTAAAAGCCATCGGCATTCGCCCCGGGGACGAAGTGCTTGCACCCGCCTACACCTGGGAAGGCACCGTCGGACCTGTTCTCCTGATGAATGCGGTTCCCGTTTTTATAGATATCGATCCCGATACGTATTGCATGGATACAAAACTCATCGAAAAGGCCATCACGCCCAAGACCAAAGCGATCCTCCCCGTCCATCTCGGCATGCGTTTCGCGGACATGGACGAAATTCTGCGTATCGCCAAGGCGCGCAACCTGAAAGTAGTCGAGGATTGCGCCCACGCTCACGGCGGAATGTGGCGCGGCAAAGGCGCGGGCTCGATGGGAGACTTGGGAGCGTTCAGTTTCCAGTCGAGCAAGCTCATCACATCCGGAGAAGGCGGCGCGGTCATCACGAACAATCTCGAGTACATGGAAATCGTGCAGAGCTATATCAACGCCGGGCGCGCCAGCCTCACCGACCAGTATCATCACCGCATCGTAGGCTTTAATTATCGCTTGGGTGAATTTCAGGCAGCCGTTCTCGGCCCGCAGCTTGACCGCCTGCCCCAGCATGCCGCGATCCGTGAAAAAAATATGAAACACTTCGAAACTCGCATTCAGAACACGCCCGGCATCGGCCTTCTGAAGCCCGACCCTCGCATCACCCGCCAGGCGCCCTACGGCTACGTGATGAAATATTTTGCGAAGGATTCGAAAGACGTTCCCCGCGCAGCTTTTGTAGCCGCGCTCCAACTCGAAGGAATTCCCTGTGACGGCCTTTTCTACGAGCCTGTCTACAAGAGTTCGCTCTTTCCCGTGGACTCCGCAGATTTCCCGGCGCTGAGCTGGGGACGCGAAAAACCGCTCGATCTCCGAAATATGTATTCGTGTCCGGAAGCGGATCGCGCCGCATACCATGAAGCCGTCTGGTTCCCTCACCAGATTTTTCTCGGGAGCACGCAGGACGTGGACGCGATCGCGGACGCAATTCACAAAGTGCTCGCCGGGATCGAAGAACTGCGAGGCTTCGATCACAAGGCCATTCGCAATCAAAGGCTCGGTCGCGCCGACCGTGAAAGCTAACCGCTCGCGACGCTGCATAAAATGAATCGTAAAGGCCCATGCTCTCGCAGTAATTTTAGAATGGCACCAGCGACAATCGGGGCAACAGCGCCTCCTCCATGAAGAGCACCCGTAAAATCGGCTTTGCCGTCGTCGGTCTCGGCGCAATCGCGAAGGGCTCCGTTCTACCTTGCTTCGCGAGAACTAAGAAAGCGCTTCTGGTTGCGCTTGTCGGCCGTGATAAAAAAGAAGCAGCCCGGCTGGCCCGAAAACACAAGGCCGCCTATTTTTACGGCGCCAATGAATACTCCGAATGCCTCAGTAACCCCAATGTCAGCGCGGTCTACGTCGCTACGCCTCCGAACCAGCACCTCCAGCTGACGATCCACGCCGCCGAAGCCGGGAAGCATGTGCTCTGTGAAAAACCGCTCGCAACCAATCCCGATGAATCCGCAGCTATGGTGGAATCGTGCCGCAAAAATGGCGTACTTCTGATGACCGCGTACCGAAAACATTTCGAGCCCAGCGCTTTATATCTGAAGCGGCTGATCCAAAATGGGGATCTCGGTCGAATTGACCTGATCCACACTGCGTTTAGCGAGCTCCATTCACCGGGATTCTCGTTGCCCTGGCTTCTCGATTCGAAAGTCGCGGGCGGTGGACCGCTCACCGATTTGGGGGTCTATTGCGTGAATACCACTCGATGGATGATGGAAGAAGATCCGATCCGAGTCACCGCGCAGACCTGGGTTCACGACAAACTGCGCTTTCGCGATGTGGAGGAGGGAATTTCTTTTCGTTTGGAATTTCCCAGTGGCTTGGTCGTCCAGGGCAGTTCGACCTACGGCGCCGTCATTTCGTCTTTCATTTTTGTGCAGGGAACGAAGGGCTGGGTTTCCTTGGCGCCTTCCTTTCCGTTCGACGAGGTGCGCCGGCTCACCGGCAAAATCGGAAAGTCCTGGATCGAGCGCAAATTCAAGATCACCGACGAATTTGCTCCAGAGGTGGATGCGTTCGCCGCGGCCATTCTGAAAAATGGCGCCATCCAGCCCGACGGCGTCCAAGGTCACAAGGACATGCTCATTCTCCGCTCAATTTACGAGTCGGCGAGAAAACAGCACCCGGTTGACATAAGATACTGACGGCCCATGACCGTTTCTAGAAAAAACGCGCGAAAGAAGCCCGGCAAAGCCGCGAGCATCTATGACGTTGCCCGCGAATCCGGCGTATCCGTCTTCACTGTTTCCGCTGTCGTCAATAAGAAGGCCCATGTCGGCAAACGTCTTCGCGAGCGCGTCGAATCCGCGATTCGAAAACTCAACTACCGGCCGAATCTCATCGCCCGCAGTCTCGCGAAGCGGCGCACCCACACGATCGGCATGATCGTGCCGGATATCGCCAACCCGTTTTTCCCCATGGTCGTTCGCGGCGCAGAAGATGCCGCGCAGAAACACGGATACAATTTGCTGCTGTGCAATAGCGACGACAGTCTTGATAAAGAGGAACGCGCCGTCGAGTTGCTTCTCTCGCAGCGCGTGGACGGCATCCTCCTCACCAAAGCCGCCGAAGACTTTCGGCCTTCCGTCCGCCAGATGATCAAAGAGGTCGACATTCCTTTCGTCCTCGTCATGCGCACATACCCCAAGTTGACAAATGACGCTGTGATTACCGATGACTACCACGGCGCTTATGAGGCCGTCTGTCACTTGGCGCGCGCTGGCCGAAGTCGCATCGGATTGATCAGCGGCCCGCTCAAAATCAGCAATGCCAAAGAACGCTGGCAGGGTTTTCACGATGCGCTGAAGTCAGAAGGCCTGGCGTATGATCCCAAACTGGTCATCGAAGGTGATTACCGGATCGAATCGGGGCTTCGCGCCGGACACGCGCTTCTCTCTCACCGTCCGGATGGCATCTACGTCGCGAATCATCTGATGACCATCGGATTGCTGAAAGCGGCGGAAGACATGAGCATGAGTTGTCCGGAAGATTTCGGATTGGTGAGCTTTGACGATTATCCGTGGCTGAGCATTTTCCGGCCTCGACTAACCACCGTCGAGCTTCCCAAGCACCAACTCGGCAGCGAAGCAGCCGAACTGCTCATCCAGCGTATTGCGGGAGATACGAGCAAGGCTGTCGTCAGAAAATTACAACCTGAATTGCGAGTGCGCGAATCCTGCGGGTTCGCGTTGCACTTGGCGCGCACGCAAGCCCCAAATCCTCTACGATGACTTGAAATCAAATAGCTTCGGCCGAAGCTGAAAACCTCGCGTCTTGAATATCAGATAAACAAATCCGACCAGCAGCCAGACCATCCCTGCGTATTTTGTCCACGGCTGAAGACTGATCAGAAGAAGAAAACAGAATACGAAACCAAATCCGGGCACGAATGCATCCACGAAGAAATGCCGGTTTCCCACCGCTTCCGGGGAGAACCAGAATTGCCGCAGCGCGGACACGTTCACGCTCATGAAAGCCAGCAGCGCCCCGAACGTGACGATTTCGGCTGCGCGCTCCCACGGAATCGCTAGCACTCCGATGTACGCGAGAACTCCCACGATCCACACGTTGTACACGGGGTTGCCTTTTTTGGGACTCAAGTATCCGAATATTTTCTTCGGCAGCACGTCGTCGCGACCCATGCTGTAGAGCAAACGGGCCGCGCCCACATGCCCCGCCAGTCCGCAAGCCAGGCTCGAGATCAAAAGCATCACTCCATAAGCCGCGAAAAGAATTTGTCCGCCGGCTACTCGCGCGACATCCATGAATGCTGTCTCCGGATTTTGAAAAGTTGAATAGTCCGGCCATACCCGCTGCGCCAGGTAGACTTGCAGTCCGCTGAAAAGTCCGGTGAAGACGCATACGAGGACGGAGGCGAGCAGGACGTTCCGCTTCGGATTTTTCACTTCCTCCGCCAAAATTGAGACGCCATCGAATCCGATGAATACCAGCGCCGCCAGAGACGTGCCAGCCGCCAGCGCCCTCAGATTGAATGTCGCCGGATTGTAAATCGGCTGCATGGATAGAAGGCCCGCGTAGCTTTCTCGCATCACGATGTGACGAACGGCAGCTACAAGGAACACAGCGGTAATCAACACCATAAATCCCAGCAGTACTTCGTCGGTTCTCGCCGTGAACTTGATTCCCTGCACGGTGATCAAAGTAATCAGGCCCACAGCCAGCGCCGCGATAATTGCAAACGGGATGCGCGGCATGATTCGTTGCACCGCAAGGACTGCGTACAGCGCGTTCTGAATGGGCTGAAATAAATATTCCAGAAACATCGCCCATCCGACGATAAATCCCAGATACGGATTCAAGCCGCGGCTGATGTACGTGTAAACGGAACCGGAAGATGGATACTTGGCCGCCATCCGGCCAAAGCTCACCGCCGTTACGGACATGGCCACCATCGCGATGATTAGCGTTGTTACCGCGTGCCCTCGAGAGAGCACTTCCGATTCGCCAAATAGCGGAACGGCGGCGATCGGCGACGTCAGAATGATGCCGTAGTAGATGAGATCCCAGAGATGTAAAACGCGTTTGAGATGCGGCTGTGCAGGCGTCCCGCCTCCCGCTACTTCTGTGGTTGTCTGCACCCGCACCTCTTTTGTTTCGGACTCTTGAAAATCTGCCTCGTGCTACCGCGACTCGGCCCAGTTCGCTGCCCTTGGAACGCACTAGAACGCTGTACTAGAACGCAGTACTAAAAAAAGTACCGCTCTTTTTTCCTCGCTTCCTCGTATCTTCTGCGTGCGGCTTTCACCGCTTCGCTCTCGGAAACCTCTGCGATCGCCACGTCCCACCACGATTCGTAACCCGGGACTCTGTCCTCATAGGATGTCTCGACGACAACCACCGACGTCCGAGATTCTTTCCGGCCCGAGATGATCGCGGCCCGCAGCTCCTCTCCCGTCCGCACTCGAGCGGTCCATGCCCCCAGGCTTGCCGCATTCCCGGCGAAATCCACGGGCAGATTTTCGCCCTCGTACTTCGCACCTCGCCGGTAGCGGTAGTTCGTGCCCATTCCTTCATTGCCGCAGCTTCGGCTCAGCCCTCCGATACTTGAGAATCCGTGGTTGTCCAGCAGAACGATATTGAGTTTGAATCCTTCCTGGATTGACGTCACGATTTCCTGCGCCATCATGAGGTAGGATCCGTCGCCCACGAGCACATACACATCGCGTTCGGGATGCGCCATTTTTGCGCCCAGGCCGCCCGCGATTTCGTATCCCATGCACGAGAATCCGTACTCCATGTGATACCCGCCGGGTTGTTGTGTGCGCCACAATTTGTGCAAATCCCCCGGCAAGCTGCCCGCAGCGCACACCACGATGGCGGAGGGTTCCGCGATCTCGTTGACCACGCCGATCACTTCCCCTTGCGTGATGGGCGGATCCTTGCGAATACCGTAGATGCGATCCACTTCTTTTTCCCATTCGCTGCGAAACGCCGCAACCCTCTTGCGATACTCGTCTGTAATCTTGAATCCCGCGAGCGCCGCCGATAGCTCGTCCAGTGTCGCTTGAGCGTCTCCCGTCAGTGAAAGCGCCGCGTGCTTGTAGGCATCAAATTCCGAAACATTAATGTTGACGAACCTCACTGCCGGATTCTGAAACGCAGTTTTCGAAGCACTCGTGAAATCGCTATAGCGCGTTCCAATACCAAGCACCAGATCTGCTTCGCGCGCCAGTATGTTTGCCCCCGGCGTCCCCGTCACACCCACCGCTCCCACCTCTTGCGGATGGTCGTAGGGCAGCGATCCCTTTCCCGCTTGCGTTTCACACACAGGGATTCCGGTGAGCGTCGCAAATTTCGAGAGGGCCTCCGAGGCTTCGGAATAAAGAACGCCTCCGCCGGCGACGACGAGCGGATTTTTCGAGGAACGAATCCATTCCGCGGCGCGGCCCAGCAGGCTCGCATCGCTGCGATTTCGCGGGATGATCCACGTCCGCTTCCGAAAGAACTCTTCCGGGAAATCGTGCGCTTCCGTCTGAACATCTTGAGGCAGGCAAATCGTCACGGCTCCCGTTTCGCTCGGTGACGTGAGTACCCTCATCGCCTCGGGCAACGAAGTGAGGATCTGCTCCGGGCGCTGAATGCGATCCCAGTAGCGCGAGACGGGCTGGAAGCAATCGTTTGCGGAAATATCCTGCGAGGCGGAGGACTCCACCTGCTGAAGAACCGGCGCCACGTTCCGCCGCGCGAAGGTATCGCCCGGCAATAGAAGTACGGGCAGTCGATTCACCGTCGCAGCCGCCGCACCGGTCACCATGTTTGTCGCGCCGGGGCCAATCGAAGTGGTGCACGCCAGCGTTCTCATCCGAAAGCTCGCCTTCGCAAATCCGGCGGCTGCATGCACCATTGCCTGTTCGTTTCTGGCGAGATAGTAAGGGAGTTGCGTGTCCTGCTCGAGGGCTTGCCCCATTCCAGCCACATTTCCGTGGCCGAAAATTCCGAAGCATCCTTGAATGAACTGGTGTTCCTTGGAGTCCCTTCGCGAATACTGGTTTCGCAGGTAGGCCACAATTGCTTGCGCTACCGTCATCCGGCGATTCATCAGGATTGCTCCCGTTGCCCTGAATTACCCTTGCGCACACTAGCACGATCCGAAACGAGGGCCGCTACCGAAATCCAAACGTAACATTCGCGCTAAGCGCTTATCTCACCTCAGACTTTTTCGTGACCCGTCTGTATCCTTGCCCTGGAGCCATTTGTCCGGGTGTTCTTGCGCCGGCAGTCGTGCGCGAACTACCGCACCATCGGTAAGCGGGGATCGGCATTCTTCCAGGTGGACTTGAGCCACACATGGTTGGGATCCTCCGTCACCGCAAGCACGCGAGAGGTTCCCGCAAGGTAGTTGAGGTAATAGACGTCATAGCCCGGACCAGCTACCACTGGATGAAATCCCGAGCGAACCAGCACAACGTCTCCGTCCTTGGCTCGCACGGTAACGTCGCGAGTCAGATCCCCTGAGTACAGCCGCTGCAACGCAAATCCGGTTTCGGGACGTTGAATCCGGTAGTAATAAATCTCATCGAGGTCTACTTCTGCGGGAGGATTGTGGACATCGTGCTTGTGCGGCGGAAAACTCGACCAGTTTCCGCCGGGAGTAAAAACTTCAATCACCACCAACTTATCGGCGGGAAATCCGGGACCGATGACATCAACCACCTGCCGGGAAGCATTTTCACCCCCTCGCAGGCTCGAAACCACGTCGTCCGGAGTGATCAATCTGGGTTCGAGCTTGGCTTGCGACGGCACACGACATTCAGCAATTTCGCAGACCGTTTCGGCTTTGAACGTGACTGCGTTCCCGCTCGGCAGGTACAAACAGTAAGGAAGCCCATCGAAAACATTCTTGCGCTTACCAATCGAACGCTCTGTATCGCCCCATCCAGCCGTGCACCGGCCTCCCAAAATCACAAACGCCGCTTCCTCGCCTTTCGTTGCTGCCGAATACGATTCCCCGGGTTTCAACCGGCGGGCAGACATGCTCATCCACTCCCATTGAACGTCCTCGCGGGAGAACCGAATTAACTCGCCGCTCTCGCCATCGGCCAATTTCCGGGAATGAACGACATTCGGTAAGGAGCTCATAAAAACTCCAACTGGTGGCAGTGAATTGGGAAGCGCGAACCGCGTTCGCCGGCGCCTCTTTCGATCCGTTTGTGCGGGTTGCCCGCGTCCGGCGATGCTTCCGGAAAACGCCGGCCAGAATCGGCCGAATCACTCCCGGAAAGCCTCTTTCCGCTAACCGCCTAGAGTGTATCCCAGACGGCTCTCCATTGGCTATTGCTTCTCAGCCGCCACTCCCGCGAATGGCGAAAAGCCCCGCCCGCGAGCCGCTCGAACATTTCTCGCGCACCCAAACCCGCCCTCCGCTCTGCAGCTCGATGGCAGATGCACCGAGTAGCTGCCCTGCGCGGCCGAGAGAAACCCGCCGAACCGGCGCGTTCTCACCGAAAGGCTAGGGTGTTTGATTTGGCGAGAAAAAACGCAATTTCTTCGCGATTAGAAATTTTTAGTGGGCTTTGTTTTCTGTGACTTAGGCGAAATTCTAATCGCGGATTCGCGATTAGAATCTTGCTTGTAACTCCTGAGGAATGTGTAGCGGGATCGGGGAGAAATCGCCGGCCAGGTTTTGCTGCGCTCGATAGTGTGGTCTGCGTGTCCATTTGAAAACGGACGATGGTAGCGCGGAATCGGCAATTTGAGTATCCGTAGAACTACGCAAAGCTGTGGAAAAGCCGGCGAAAAGAGTGGCACGCGCGACCACCATTGTTGGATGGTGCGGGGAGGGAACAAACACGAGTTCCGGAGAGGGGGGCTCGGAAGTGGGGCGATATCTGAGAGGGCACAGGTTTGCGTTGAGCCTTGTGAGTCTGGCAGGAACTTGTTAGGTTCTCCTCGTGAGCAACGTTACTCCTAGCGAGTTGAGGCCTGAGAATCGTCGACGCAGCAAACGCGTCAAGGCGAGGATTCCCGTGGTGGTGCGATTCCAGGCGGCCGACAAGCACGCGATTTCGGAAACGACGCACACGATTATTGTGAATGAGCACGGAGCGCTGATTCTTCTGGAAGCTCCCGCGGAGATCGATCAGATTGTCCGGCTTGAGAATGTGGTCACGAGGGAGGAATTGCTCTGTCGAATTACCAACTTGGGGCCGAGCTTTATGGGGAAGACCCAGGTGGCGGTGGAATTCATCATGCCCATGCGCGGGTTTTGGGACAATGTTTCGGGTGGCAAGAACGTGGAGTAGGAACGCGCAGCGGAAAAAGTAGAAGTCAGGACAGGATATTTGTTGCGATAGCGGAAGTCGCTTTCCAGGCTGGCATCGCGCGAGACTAGCGGGGTGAGGCCACAAAGCCCGTCAAGCCGAGGACTTTGTCCTTCGATTGAACCACATGTTCGTACATCCGCTGTCGGGCACGCTCGGGGTCGCGGTCGTGAATGGCTTTGAGAATTTCGCGATGCTCGCGGCTGGGGGTCTCACCGTAGTATTCGATATCGATCGCGGCGAACATGATGCGCTCCATTTGGGAACGGGCTTCGTCCACCGCCTGAATGAGCATCTGGTTTCGCGAGAGGCGGGCAACCATGGAGTGGAAAGCGGTGTCCGCCTCAATGAATCGCACGCAGCTTTGCCTGTCGTCCGCACGGCAGGTGACTCCGGCAAGCTCGGACAGCTTACGGAGGATTTCCGGGCTGCCGCCTTTTGAGGCAGCGAGCTGGGCAGCCTCGCATTCGACGGCGCAGCGAAATTCGTAAATGTCACTGAGGACTTGCAGGGTAATTTGGGTTACGAAGTAGCCGCGGTTGGGGACGATACGAAGCAGGCGCTCGTTCTGCAACCGGACGGCAGCTTCTCGTACGGGAGTGCGGCTGCCCTTGTAGCGGCTGGCGAGGTCTTTCTCGTTGAGCGATTCGCCAGGTTGGAAGACGCCGTGAATGATATCGCGCTTGAGAGCGCGGTAGACCTTCTCGCCCAGGGTGGTAGCGGCAGGGCCTGCGGCGGTGGAATGAAAAGCCGTCAAGGGGGAGGGAGCAGCGACGGAGAGCCGGCGGCTCCTGCGGGATGCTGATTTTGGCACGTACCCTCCCCAGAACGATTCAATCAAGCAGCATTGTTCACGTTTTTCGAGGGTCTGTCAAACGTATACCGCGTGCATACAGAACCATTTTTCTTGACTCGCGGGAACGGGACAGTATAGGGTTCGCTGGCACTTGGGCGGCGCGAACTGGCGCCCTCGCGCTCTCGCGCGTTTGCGACCGCGAAAAGGATGTTTCATGAACCGCACGCTCGGCGGCGCGTACACCAGCGAGATTCCCGGGGCGTTCCCGGTGGAATCGCTGCGAGCCGCATTTCCCGCGCTGAAACATGCCGAGCCTTTCGTTTTCTTCGACAATGCGGCGGGCGCCCAAATACCGCAGGGAGTGTTTGACGCTGTGAACCGGCATCTGCTCGAGTGCAACGTACAACGGGGCGGCCGGTATCCGCAGAGCAGGGAAGTGGACGCGACGGTGGCTCGCGGGCGGCAGAGCGTAGCGGAGTTGCTGAATGCGAAGAGCCCGAACGAGATCGCGTTCGGAATGAACGCAACATCGTTCGTCCGGATTGTGAGCCTGGCGATCGGGCAAACTCTCGGCGAGCGGAACGAAATCGTCGTGACCGACCTCGATCACGAAGCGAATGTGGCCACCTGGCTGGCGCTCGAACGCGAGGGCGCGCAATTTCGATGGTGGAAGATGCGGGCCGACGGAACTTTAAATCCCGAGGATTTGAGGTCGTTGGTTTCAGAACGGACGCGGCTGGTGGCGTGCACGGTAACGTCGAACGCACTCGGCTCGGTGGTGGACGTGAAAGCGGCGGCCAAAATCGCGCATGCTGCGGGCGCGGAAATATTTCTCGATTGCGTGCATTTCGGACCGCACGGCGTAATCGATGTGCAGGATTGGGATTGCGACTATCTGGTTTGCTCGGGCTACAAGATTTTCGCGCCTCATATGGGATTTCTTTGGGGACGGTACGAGCTACTGCAGCAATTGCCAACGTTTCGCGAAGACTTTATTCCCAACGAGCCTCCCGTAAAAATCGAAGCAGGGACATTCGTTTACGAGAACGTGGCGGGCATGGACGCTGCGATTCAATACCTCGAGGGCGTGGGGAGTTCGCTGACAGGGAATCACGCGGCTCAATCGCGCCGGGCGAAACTGACGCGAGCGTTGAGCGCCATTCGTGAATACGAGGAGAAGCTTTCGCTCGAGATGTTGGCGGTGTTGGATCGCGCCGGAGCAACGATCTACGGAATACGCGAAAAAGAACGGATCGGCGAGCGAGTGCCGACGTTCTGTTTCAATCTTCCCGGAGTGGCACCGGCGAAGGTGACTGATGAAATGTCCCGCGCGGGAATCGGGATTCGCGACGGCCACATGTATTCGCCGCGGCTGATGAAACAGCTATCGCTCGAGATGGACAGCGGCGCGGTGAGAGCTTCGCTGGTCCACTACAATACCGTGCAGGAAATCGCGCGCTTCGGAAATGTTCTGCTCGATCTGAGTAGAAATGTCTAGCCTGCCGACTCCCTCAGACGTCCCCATGGATGCGCAGGATAATTCCCAGCAGCTTCGCCGGCGCCTAAATCAAAGGCAATTATCGATGCTGGCGATTGGCGGCGCGATCGGCGTCGGCCTTTTCCTTGGCAGCGGCGTCACGATTCAGCTCGCAGGTCCGGGCGTGATTCTAAGTTATCTCGCCGGCGCGATCGTTGCGCTGATCGTTGCATTTTCACTGGTGGAGATGGCCGTCGTTCACCCGGACGCGGGCTCGTTCGGCGTGTATGCAGAAACCTATTTGAGCCGCTGGGCGGGTT
This sequence comes from uncultured Acidobacteriota bacterium, assembly GCA_963711875.1. Taxonomy (GTDB): domain Bacteria; phylum Acidobacteriota; class Terriglobia; order Acidiferrales; family UBA7541; genus Palsa-295. Next base: position 630,839 of record CAVQFW010000004.1, on the reverse strand, counting down.
TCGCCGTGCGAGCGACGTATGGATTCGTGCAGATGATCGCAATCGGGGCAGAAGTCACTGCGGTTGCGATCTATTTTGCGTTCTGGTTTCCGAACGTGCCGCAGTGGGTATGGGTGCTGGGCGTTTCGATCGCACTGATCACGATCAACACGCTGCAAGTGGCACGATTCGGAGAATTCGAATACTGGTTCGCGCTGATCAAGGTCGTCGCGATCCTCGCGTTTATCGCCGTGGGCGGCGCGTTGATACTTGGAATCGGGCCGAGGCATGCGATCGGCTTGTCGAACCTGACGGCACACGGCGGATTTTTGCCGCACGGATGGACGGGCGTTTGGCTGGCGCTCACGCTGGTGTTGACGAGCTACATGGGCGTGGAAGTAATTGCGGTGACGGCAGGAGAAGCCGAAAAACCGGAAGAAACGATTCCGAAGGCGATGCGGACGATCGTATTCCGTCTCATCGTGTTCTACCTGCTGGCGATTACTGTAATGCTGGCGATGACTCCGTGGGATCAAGCGGGGGCAGGGAACGGGCTGACGGCGAGTCCGTTCGTGCGCGCATTCGCAATTGTGGGAGTGCCGTACGCTGCCGCAATCATGAATGCGGTGGTAATCACCGCGGCGCTTTCGAGCTGCAATACAGACTTGTACTTGACGACTCGCATGCTTTTTTCGCTCGCTCGCGGCCGGTTTGTTCCGGCATGGATTGGAAAGCTGAGTAAAAACGGCGTTCCCGGACGGGCGCTGGCGATATCTTCGGCGGGGATGGCGGCAGCCATCCTACTCGCGATTTACGCGCCCGCCAAAGCGTTCCTTGCGCTCTACGGAATTGCGGTGGCGGGAATGTTTTTCGTGTGGATCGTGATCTTGATGACGCATATCGCATTTCGCCGCGCGCTGGGCAAGGAGCGAATTGCGCGGCTACCGATGCATTTGCGTCTGTATCCTTACTCAACGATATTCGGAATCTTTGCGATGCTGGGAATTACAGCGGCTACCTTCTTTGTGGAAGGGCTGCAGCATACGGTCCCGGCGTTTGCCGTGTTCCTCGCTCTGATCACAATCGCTTACTGGATGAGCGGCCGCGGAAAAGCGAAATCGTCAACTCCGTAAGTCCCGGCATCGAACCCGATCCGGCAGCTAAAGCGGTGGCGCCGTTCGTTCCTTCTCGCGTGCGAGTGGTATACCAGCAGAATCGTCTTGACATACCCTATGGTGGGGTGTAGTTTCCGAAATCATTCGGGGTCCATCGGGAGGGTGACTTGAAACATATTCGCGCTGCGCTCGTTTTCCTAGCGGTGACATTCGTTCTCGTGGGCGCCGGCCCTTCCTCGGCGCAATCGTTTCCCGGACGCATCAACGGCGTGGTGAAAGATACGCAAGGCGCCGCTGTGCCCGATGCGACGGTGAAGCTCTCGAACCCTTCGACCGGAATCGAGAGAACGGTGACAACCGACGCGAATGGCGAATTCAATTTCCCCAATCTGGCGTTGGGCAGCTATCAACTGACGGTCTCGAAGACGAGCTTTCAGACCATGACGTTGACGGACATCACCACGTCGGAGCAAGAGGTCAACACCGTTACAGCGACGATGAAGGTGGGAGGGGTGACTTCGGAGGTTCAAGTAACAACCGCTCCCGCGCTGCTTCAGACCGAGACAGCGTCGGTGGGCGGGCAACTGAGCGAGCAGCAGGTGATCAATCTCCCGATCGGAAACAGCGACTACACACGATTGGCGCTGGTGCTTCCGGGAGTTACGCAGAACAGTAACTTTGCTTTCGCGCAGTACACGATTAACGGTTCTCGCTCGCGCTCCAATGGATTCAATATTGACGGCGCTTCCGATACGGACCCTTCGACGTATTTGCCGTCCATCAATGAAGGCGGAAACTCGGCCACGGCGGCAACGAGATTGCCGCTGGATGCGATTCAGGAAGTATCGATCATCAGCGCAGGAGGAGCCGACTCCGGACAGAATTCCGGCAGCGTGATGAATGTGATCGTCAAAAGCGGAACGAACCAGTTCCATGGCGGAGTATACGAACTGCATCGAGACGCCGCGCTGGACGCTGCAAACTTTTTTGAAACTCCCGCAACCAAGGCTCCCTTCGTATGGAATGAATTTGGGGGCACGATCGGCGGGCCGATTATTATTCCGCACGTTTATAACGGCACAAACCGCACATTCTTTTTTGCGGGTTACGACGGCAGCCGGCTGCGCCTTGGTGTAACGCAAAACGGAATCGCGCCGACCGCAGCGCAAATTGCCAGCGCGACGGCGATCGTGGAATCACGGGGCATTGTGCCCAACCAACTCGGGCTTAATATTCTCCAGCAGTACTCAATGCTCGGTCTTTCGGGGCCGTTCGTTGCAGACAATCGCGGCGGGCAGTCGCCGAATAGCGGCGTGCTGAAGATCGATCACATGATATCGGCAAAAGACTCACTCTCCGGGCGCTACCTGCAGGGCGACGGGTACGACGAGTTCCCGGGCGGAGGCCCTGGTCCGGGCGGCGGGTCGCAATTGAATCCGTGGTTCGGCGTGACGCCCACGGTGGCGAGTAACTTTGCCATCAGCGAAGTGCATGTATTCAATCCGAACCTCATCAACACGGTGAGGCTGGGCTGGAACCGTTTCAGTCAATTCCAGAAGGGCCGGGACGCGAGCACGGACCCCGCTACGTTCGGATTCAATACGGGAGTGGGGCCGGAGAGCTTTGGTTTTCCTGAGGTGGACATCGGTTCCACTTTCCAAAGCGATACATTCACTCCGGGCCGTTTCGCGAATCTGGGCTTACAAAACGGAGCGGGAGGGCGCGTCGCAACCAGTTACCAGGTGGCCGACGATGTAAGCTGGACGCGCGGAAAGAATGCATTCAAGTTCGGATTCAATTACCTTCACAATTATTCCGACTATACGGTGGTGGGAAGCCGGGGAATCTTTACATTTGATGGAACGCAATTGGCGATCCCCAACAATCTGGCTAACAACGGCTTCGACGCTTCGCTGATCGATTTGATTGCAGGGATGCCTTCTCCGGGGTCATCGCTCACGAACATCACGCGTTCGGGAACCAACCGCGCCAACATCGATCAGAACATCATCAGCGGCTTCGTGATGGACAACTACAAGCTGACACCCAACCTGACGCTGATCGCCGGATTGCGTTACGATTTCTTCACAACGGTACACGAAGACCACGGGCGGTTCTCCGCATTCGATCCGAACCTGGGACTTGTGCCGGTATCGGAGCTGCCCGGCGGCAAGTTGTACAACGCTCCGAAGAATAATTGGGGGCCGCGCGTGGCGCTGGCGTGGAATCCGCCGTTCGAGATTCTTCCCGGACGCCAGACTGTAATCCGTGCGGGTTTCGGAATTTACTTTGACACGATACCGCTGAACAATTTCGAGGAAGGGCTGGCTCTGAATCCGAGCGGTCCGACGGGCGGAGTAACGATCGTACCGACGGCGCCGATACCATTCGGCGTGGGGGTACCGATATTCGGGACGGGCACTCCGGTGCCTCCCTTCAATATCACGAGCATTCAGCACAACATCAAGACGCCGAATACTCAGGTGTGGACTTTGAATCTTCAGCAGGAATTGGGCCGGAAGTTTGTTTTTCAAATCGGGTACGTAGGGAATCACAGCATCCATCAACTGCAGCTCTTGGATATCAATCAACCTCCGGTAGGCTCGGGTTGGACGCCAGCGGCGATTGCGGCGGGCCAGCCGGACACGAACGCTGAACAAGCGGGCAGGCCATTCAACGAGAAGTTCCCGACGCTGGCTCAAATCAATACGATTTCATCGGCGGGCTGGGCCCACTACAATTCTTTGCAAGCCGTGCTGAAGTCGAACAACTGGCATGGACTGACGACGCAGGTTTCGTTTACGTGGTCTCACAATCTGGACACGGCATCGGAGGTAGAGGACTTTTTCGGAACCAGCGGCTATGTTCCGCAGGACTCTACAAATCTTGCCGGCAGCTACGGCAATTCCGAGTTCGATCAGCGCCGCGCGCTGATTTTTACTTACGTGTACGCACTGCCGTCGCCCAAGATTCAGAATATGTGGGGCTACGTGCTGAAGGATTGGCAGGTTTCAGGCACGACAACGATGCGAGACGGTCTGGCCGCCCCACTGCTGACTTTCGGCGATGAGAGCGGGGTGGGAAATTTCCATACGCGGTTCAATTGCATCGCTCCGATTCACTACCAGCTAAGAGATCTCACGCAACCTTACGCCTCGCAGAGCTCGTTTCAAACCCCCACTCTGGGAACCTTTGGAAATTGTCCTCGCGATCCGCTTGTTGCGCCGGGGTTGAACGCCTGGGACATTTCGATCCAGCGAACATTCCATTTCGGCGAGCGCTTCGCGTTTGAATTCAGAACCAGCTTCTTCAATGCCTTCAACCATCCGAATTTTGCGGAACCGTCGCCGGACATCACGACTCAGATCACAGCCACGGCGGATGACGGCAGCTTCGATTCTCACTTCGGGGTAGGCGGCCCGCGAAACATTCAGTTCATGGGGAAAATCACATTTTGAGTAGCTAGGCCGGCGTGCTAAAGAAGGCACGATGACGCTGGTTTGCGACCCGGTGCGCGGGAGGAGCTTTCGGGCTCGCCCGATCGTGGCGACCGACGAACCGGCTACGACGCGCAGCAGTTTGCGGGCAGGAGGGAACGTGAATTACCGGAGCGGGAGTGGGTTGTGCCTTTTTGTCTTTTTTACCTTTATTATCGTGGCAGTCGCTTTCAGCTTCGTGGCAGCGCGGCCGGCTCGAGCGCAAAATCCCCCGCCGGGTCCCATCAAGATTTCGGTTGACGCAACTCAGGCGCCCCAAAGAATCCTGCACGCCAAGCTCGAAATCCCGACGCGTCCGGGCCCTCTGACTCTGTACTACCCGAAGTGGATGCCGGCGGATCATTCTCCTGATGGTCCGATTCCGAATTTGGCGGGACTGAAATTTTCGGCTGGCGGAAAAGAAATTGCATGGCATCAGGACCTGGTGGATATGTATGCCTTCAATCTCGATATTCCGGATGGCGTGACGACTCTCGACGCGTCGCTCGATTTTCTGATCTCCGCTCCGGGGCCCACGATCGATTTCAGCGCCTCCGGCTCCGCGAAACTTTTTATTTTGATGTGGAATCAAGTTGTCCTGTATCCGAAGGGCTGGCCGGCGCACGATCTGACGTTTCATCCGGCGGTGACTTTGCCGCAAGGATGGAAATTCAACACGTCGCTTCCGGTAGCGAGCCAATCGGGGAATAGCGTTACGTTTTTGCCGGTACCGCTTGACCTGCTGATTGATTCGCCGGTGCAGAGCGGCCAATTTGTGCGTGTGTACCCGTTGAATCCGGGCGCAAAGCCGTCGCATGAAGTGGATGTGGTTTCGGATGACGCGTGGGCGCTCGATATTTCGCCAGAGTTGATCGAGCATTACAATCGTCTGGTAGCTGAAGCCGGCGCGCTCTATCGCTCGCATCACTACCGGGATTACCATTTCCTTTTGACGCTGAGCGACAACGTGCTGCCGCTCGGGCAGGAGCACCATGAGAGCAGCGACGATCGCGTCGCTGAGAATACGCTTGTGGATCCGAATGGCCGCATTTTGGAAGCGGGCTTGTTTCCCCACGAATTTAGTCATTCCTGGAACGGTCAATATCGCCGGCCCGAAGGATTGGCCACGGCGGATTTCCAGCAGCCAATGAAGGGCGAGCTGCTGTGGGTTTACGAAGGGCTCACGGAGTACCTGGGGACCGTTCTCACGGCGCGCAGCGGACTTTTGACGCCGCAGCAATCTCGCGATTACATTGCATACACAGCTTCGACGATGGAGCATCGAGTCGGGCGTCGCTGGCGGTCGTTGCAGAACACCGCGAACGCCGCACAGATTCTCTATTTTTCGCCGCCCGAGTGGGCTTCGTACAGGCGAAGCGTGGATTTTTATCCGGAGGCTGTGCTGATTTGGCTCGACGTGGATACGACGATCCGCAAGCTGACGAACGATCAGCGTTCGATGGACGATTTCTGCCACGCATTCTACGCACCGCCGGACGGCGAGCCTATCATCAAGACATACACGTTTGACGATCTCGTCGCGACGCTGAATCAAGTGGCGCCGTACGACTGGCGCACATTTTTGCGCGAGCGCTTGGATTCCACCGCGGCGGCGGCGCCGCTGGGGGGAATCAACGGCAGCGGATGGAAGCTCGTCTACAACGACGCTTCGAATGAATATCTCGCCGCGGGCGAAGCGGAGTCTGGCGGGGGAGATTTTACGGCCTCGATTGGATTGAGAGTGAAAGGCGACGGGACGGTGGTAGATTCAATTCCCGGCATGCCGGCGTTCGAGAGCGGCGTCAGCCCGTTTCTGAAAATTGTCGGAGTGAATGGCCGGCAGTTCGCGGTGGAAGATTTGCGACGCGCTATCGCGGATTCCAAATCCGGCACCGGTACGATCGAGATTCTCACGATGAATACCGGAACCCTCGAGAAGCACGAAATTAAATATCAAGCCGGGAGCCGCTTTCCTCACCTGCAGAGGGTGGAAGCGACTGCCGACTATCTCGGCGAGATTTTGAAACCGCTGACGCCCGTGAGTGTGCACTGACGAAGTAGAGGAGCTTTCCGCTACTCGCGGATGGGCGTTTCCTGATTGAGGATAGCGACCCAGTTCTTACCGCGCTTGATCCACGTAGTGCTTTCGATTACCGAGCTGGATGGGAATGTTTTGCCGCCTTCCTCGCCCAGGCGCACAGCTTCGTAAAGCAGGATGACGGTGGTGGCGTTGGGCATGAAGCCGCGAATGCCGCGTATTTCGTAATGCGAGATGGTGCGGTGGCTCATGGTGGCAAGATATTCCGGCTGGGGGACGATGCCGCTCTGGAAAATCATCACGGCATCCGCGGGCACGAGCTTTGTGAATTCGCGGACGTTTCGCTGCTGGGCGGCCTTCCAAACGCGTTCTTCGAGGCGAATCACGGACTGGATCGTCGAGGCTTGAGAGTGCGGTTTATTGCGAAGCGACTTGGTTTTTGTGCGGCGTGTGATCATTTTGAGTGTCCGGGTGAAGCGCGAGACGTGGCCAGTTCAAGTTCATTGGTCATTTCAGGAGCATGGGTCAGGAGTATGGATCAGGAGCATGGGCCGCGCACATTGTATGCTGAATCGTTTCGCGCATTTTATAGTTTTGAGATGCCGGCGCGGATTACATATTGTAACGATCGGCAAAGTGTTTTCTTACGGAGGTCAAGAACTTGCCCGCGAGAACTGAATTGGAATCCTTTCGCAATCGATTTCCGGTCTTCCAGAACAAGATTTATCTGAATTCCTGCTCGCAGGGAGCTCTCAGCGATGCGGTCGAGGGCTCGCTGCTGGAACATATCCGGACCTGGCACCAGGGCGGCTCGCCGTGGGATCGCTGGATGGAGCAGTACGAAGCCGCGCGAGCATCCTTTGCGAAATTCATCGGAGCGAAACCCGACGAAGTTGCGATTGTGTCCTGTGCGTCGGCGGGAATCAGCGCACTTGCCAGCGCTTTGGATTTCGGCGGACGTCGCCGCAAAGTGGTAATGGGCGAATTTGAATTTCCGACGATGGGACAGATTTGGCTGGCGCAGCAGGCACGCGGCGCCGAGATTCAATTCGTCGCTTCGCAGAATGGGCGAATTCCCGCAAGTGAGTATGCCAAAGCGATTGATGAAACCACGCTGTTCGTCCCCGTCACGGGCGTGTGCTTCATGAATGGAGCGCGTTCCGAAGTGCCGGCGGTTGCCAAGCTGGCGCGGGAACGCGGCGCGCTGGTGATGCTCGATGATTACCAGGATTGCGGCACTCGTCCGGTGGATGTGAAGGCGCTCGACCTGGATTTCTACGTGAGCGGGGCGCTGAAATATCTGCTGTGCCCCTCGGGAATCGCATTCCTGTATGTTCGCCCGGAGCTGATCCGCTCGCTGACGCCCACGATCACGGGCTGGTTCGGGCAGCAGAATCCATTCGCGTTCGACGTGAAGCATTTCGATCCGGCTCTGTCCGCGCGGAGATTCGAAGCCGGATCGCCGCCGGTGCCGCATGTTTTCGCAGTTCCGGCGGCGCTGGAGTTGCTGGGAAGCATCGGCTTCGACCAGATCGCCGCGCATATTTCGAAGCTGGCGCAGGCACTGATTGCCGGGGCGCGCAATCTTAAGATCCGAATCAAGACGCCCGCGGATAGTTGCGGTCCTCTTGTAGTGCTCACGATGAAGGACTCGGACGCAGCCGTGAAGAAGTTCGCCGAGCACAATATGGTGGTGTCCAATCGGATGGACGGGCTGCGAATATCGTTTCACGCGTACAACAGTTTGGACGATGTGGGCGCCGTTCTCAGACTGCTCGAAAAGAACATCGACCTCGCCGTAAGGCAATGAGCGCGGTGGATCACGCAAATTCGATTCGAACCCGGCAGTGTGGAAGCGGTTGGCTAGACTCCGATGATTTGGCCGGAGTCATCCACATCGATGGAAGCGGCTCGCGAAACTTTGGGAAGGCCCGGCATCAGCATCATGCTGCCGGAAATGACAACCACGTAGCCTGCTCCAGCAGATAGCGAAGCATTTGTGACGTTGAGATCCCAGCCGGTTGGCGCGCCAAGACGTTTCGGGTCATCGGTGAAAGAATATTGAGTTTTCGCGATGCAAATAGGCAAATTTCCGTAGCCCCAGGCGGAAAACTCTTCCAGTTTTGATTTGGCCTGGTCGTTGAAATTTACACCGGTGGCTCCGTATACGGTCTGCGCCACTTTGCGGATTTTGTCCGTCAATGGTTCGTCCAAGGTATACACGGGGTGTACCTTGGGCGCGGGATTTTTCGAGATGGCATTCACCACTGCCCGGGCAAGCTCCGCGGCTCCCTCGCCACCCTTGGCAAATCCTTCGGACAAAGCGCTGGTGACGCCCCGTTCCGCACAGTAGGAAGCGAGCCGTTTCAGCTCCTCGTCTGTGTCGGTTGGAAAGCGATTGACCGCGGCAACGACCGGCACTCCAAACCTTTTCAGAATTTCAATGTGTCTCCCAAGGTTTGGCAGTCCGCGCTCGAAATCGCCTGTGCCTTGATTTCGCATGCTTCGCACGGTGGTAACCAGGACCGCGGCAGAAGGCGCAATCCCCGATTGCTGCGTGACGATATCAAAATACTTTTCTGCGCCCAAGTCGGCGGCGAACCCGGCTTCGTTCACCACATAATCAGCCAGGCGCAGTCCCATTTCCTGGCAGATCACACTGCTGGTACCGTGAGCGATATTGCCGAATGGCCCGGCATGCACGAAGGCCGGAGTGCCATCTGTCGTTTGCACCAGATTGGGAAGGATGGCTTCCGCGAGCAACGCCATCATTCCTCCCGTGGCGCCCAGGTCTTTGGCTAGAACCGGCTTTCCGTCGGCGGTAACGCCAATGACAATCGAATCCAGGCGCTTGCGCAGGTCCTTGCGGTCTCGGGCCAGCGCTACGATGGCCATTATTTCCGAAGCAGCCGTGATTACAAATCCGGTCTGCCGGCCGCCTGCGCCGCCCTTGTTGTCCACCGAGACGGCGATTCGCCGCAACGCGCGGTCATTCATATCCATCGCCCGCGGCCAGGCGATGCGCTTGGGATCGAGATCCAGATCGTTTCCATGGAAAAGATGCGCGTCGATCAGCGCGGCCAATAGATTGTGGGCGGAGGAGATCGCGTGAAAATCGCCGGTGAAATGAAGATTAATTTTTTCACTCGGCTCGATCTGGGAAAGCCCGCCGCCCGCAGCCCCGCCTTTCATTCCGAAGACGGGCCCGAGCGAGGGTTCCCGCGACGTGATCACAGCCTTCTTGCCGATCCGCGCGAGACCTTGCGTCAGACTCACGGCCGTGACGGTTTTGCCCTCACCCGCAGCCGTGGGCGTTGTAGCCGTCACGAGAATCAGCTTTCCTCGCCGCGTAAAACTCGGATCGGAAAGCAGCTCGAGCCTGACCTTCGCGCTGAAACGTCCGACTGGCTCAATATATTTCTCGGGAATTCCCAGCTTGCGAGCTATTTCCTGGATTGGAAGAAGTGTCTTGGGCATGCCGAGGGTCGATTATTTTGTGGCGAGTCGAGTAATTTATTCCGATCTATTCGCGCGGGCGAAAGCTTACCACACCCGGCGCGTGAATCTGCACCGGTCGCCGCTGAACGGGAAAGAATTCGTTCGTCAGCTATCGGCGGATGCGGAATGGAAACATTAAGTACTTGTTCATTCGGTTTTCCGGCCCTATGATGCGTCACGATATGCTCCTGCCGCTCGAGCGGCTTTCGATTTCTGTGCCATTCACGAGGTTTCAGGAAGGAGTTGCCGATGCGAAGTCCTTCACCGCGTAGCGTTCTCATTTGTGCTTTTGTGCTGGTGCTTCTGAGTGCCGGCCTTCCGCCAGCCGCCGCCGCACAAGACTCCGTTACCTTCGGCGTGGTTCTGCCCATTACCGGACGCGAAGGCAAGCCCGGCCAATATCAGAAAGAAGGGGTTGAGCTGGCGATTAAGCAGATCAACGACAAGGGCGGCATCCAGGTAAAAGGCAAGAAGCTGCCAGTGAAGGAAGTTTTTTACGACGACGGCTCGGATTCGGCGAAGTCTGCTTCGCTGGTGGAACGCGCGATGAGCTCGGACAAAGTTACCGCTGTGGTCGGCGGCTATTCCACAGCTCTCGGTGAGGCAGAATCCGTGATGCCCGATCGCTATCAAACACCCTGGATTACCACGGGAGCCGCGGCGACCTCCATTTTCGGGAAGGGCTACAAATACACGTTTGGAACTTTGAGCCCGGTACTGCTTCTCGGATCGACGACCGCAGAATTTCTCGGCTCGCTCGTCGATCAGGGCAAACTCAAAAAAGGCCTGAAAATTGCGATCGCGGTCGAGAATACCGATCACGGCGTGGACTACACCAACGGATTCAAGAGTTGGAGCGATAGCCATCCGGGCTACTTCAATATCGTGTTCAGCGAAAAGTTTGAACTCGGCGGAACGGATTTTTCCGGACTTTTGCTGAAGGTAAAGTCGGCGAAGGCGGATGTTTTTCTGTCGGATGCGCACCTGCAGGATTACATCACCATGCAGCGCCAATATATTCAGAGCGGCCTGCACCACCAGGTGGTGAGCTACGGCGCGCGCGGTCCTGAAACGGACGCTCGCAAAGCTTTGGGCGCCGGAACGGATTACATCGTCGCGGGAATCTGGTGGTCGGACAAGCTGCCGTACCCGCAAGTCAAGAAGTTCATTGACGACTACAAACAATTTACGGGACGCAATCCCGATTCCTGGTACGCAGCCACCGCTTATGATGCTGTTCGCATCCTCGCTCTCGCGATCGAAAAAGCCGGCAGCACGGATAAAGCTGCGATTCGCGATGCATTGAGCAAAATGGTGCTGAAAGATTCGCTGCTTCCCGGCGGGGTCCTGAAATTCGCGTCGAACGGACAGGCGGATTACCCCTTCGTGATCGTGCAGAACAAGCCGGGCGACAAAGTGGATATCGTGTTTCCGAAGAACGCGGCCACCGGAGAAGCCGTCGCCCCGGCGCCGCATTAATCGGGAATCGGCCGAATAAATCCTCATGACCGCCATCGATATCCTCAACCTCTTCATTGCGGCGGTGTTGCTGGCCGGCATTTACGCCGCGATGTCGGTTGGAATGACGATCATTTACGGCGTGATGAAAATCGTCAATCTGGCGCACGCCGGATTTCTGATGCTCGGCGCGTATTTTGCATACGAACTTTTCGAGCATTTCCATATCGATCCGATCGTCAGTGCGATCCTCGCGTTTCCCGTGTTTTTCGTTTTCGGCATGGGTGTGTACTGGCTGCTTGTGCGCCGGCTCCCGAAGTCGAATACACCTACGCTGGCCTCGTTGCTGCTCATGTTCGGATTCTGGCTTGTGCTGCAGAATATCGGCTACCTGATATGGGGCAACACCGAGGATTCGATCTTCACGCCGCTGACGCTCTCGACGATCGAAATCGGCGAGATCTCGATTTCCGGTTTGCGGTTGATCGTATTCGTGGCCGCCGTAATTTCGATGATCGGCCTGGAATTTATTTTTCATCGCAGCTGGTTCGGGCGTTCGATGCGAACGGTGATCCAGAATCCGTACGCCGCATTGATCGTGGGCGTCGACGAGCAAAGAACGGCGCGGCTCACCTTTGGATTGGGCACTGCGTTTGCGGGATTTGCGGGCGCGCTGCTCGCGATGCTCTATTCGTTTAACCCCGATTTCGGGCGCTCCTTTCTGCTCCGCTCGTTCGTGATCATCGTGCTCGGAGGCCTCGAGTCGATATCCGGCGTCGCGCTCGGCGCTTTGGTGCTCGCGCTCGTTGAGACGTTCAGCATCCTGATCGTGCCTTCGAGCTACCAACCGGCGATTTCGTTTGGATTGCTCGTCCTGGTGCTCGTGGTATTGCCGAACGGCATCGCGGGTTTGCTCGAAAGAAAATGGCGAGCGGCGTGAACGGTAGCGGGCTCGCGAAGCGGCTGGGACGTTTTTTGCCGTGGTGCCTGCTCTTCGTTTTTCTGGTGCTTCCTGAAGCGGGCGTGAGCTCGAATATCGTCCGGCTGATCTTCGCCACCGCGGTTTGGACCACTACGAGCCTCGCATGGAATCTTCTCGGCGGAATGGCCGGGCAAGTTTCGTTTGGGTTCGCGGTTTTCTACGGCCTCGGCGCGTATGCGACTGGTTTGACGATGCACGCCGGCGGGAGTCCGTACCTGGGCTTTCTTGTGGGGGCCTTCATTGCAGTGCTGGCTTCCCTCCTGATTGGTTTGCCAACTTTCCGGTTGCGCGGCCCGTTTTTCGCCATCGCGACGATCGGCGTCACCGAAACGGTGCGCGTGATCATGAATAATCTCGACATTACGGGAGGCGCGAGCGGCTACCGGATCACGGAAGCGGGCGCGTTTCGGCCGCTCGAACACTATTACACCTCGATCACGCTGGTTGCGTTCGCCGTGATTATCTCGACCGTGATTGCCCGGGGCAAATTCGGCCTGGCACTCCGCGCGATCAGGCAGGACGAGGATGCCGCAGCGAGTCTGGGAGTGAATCCTTACGCCACGAAGCTCTGGATTCACGCGATCGCCGCCGCACTCACCGGAATTGCGGGCGGCGTCTATGCGCGTCGCGCGGCTTATTTCTATCCGGGCGACGTGTTCGCCTTTCACACCAGCATCTCGATCATGTTGATGCCGGTGATCGGCGGAATCGGAACGGTGTGGGGAGCGGTGCTGGGCGGCGTCGTTTTCGGCATCGTGCAGGAAGAGCTGGTCGCGAAATTCCCCAATGTTCATCTGCTGCTGTATGGTGCATTATTGATCGTAATTATTTTGCTCGAACCCGACGGACTTCTCGGTCTGCTGAAGCGGCTGTTCAGGAAAAGAAACAGTGAAGATCCTGGAAGTACAAACACTGACGAAGTACTTTGGGGGCGTGGCGGCGTTGAAGGACGTGAGCTTTGATATCCCGGAAAAACAGATCTGTGGATTCATAGGCCCGAACGGCGCAGGCAAGACCACCCTCTTTAGTATCATCACCGGCGCGCAGCGCCCTTCCAGCGGCATGATTCGCTTTCGCGGCCATGACGTAACTGGAATCTCCTCCCACTCGCTCGTCAAAAAGGGAGTAGCCCGCACCCATCAGATCGTCCGTCCCTTCAAGGCGTTCACAGTTGTTGAGAATGTCCAGCTCGCCGTGCACTACGGCCGCCGCGCCGTCACTCGCACCTCCGACGCCCGTGAATACGCGATGGAAACGCTGAAGCTCGTAGGCCTGGAACACAAAGCCAGTACCCTGGCCTCGGTTCTTTCGTTGGGCCAACAAAAACGGCTCGAAGTGGCGCGGGCCCTCGCCACCGATCCCGAACTTCTTCTCCTCGACGAAATTTGCGGCGGCCTCACTGGCTCAGAAACCAACGCCATGATGCACCTGCTCAGTCGCATCCGCGAAAAGGGCACCACGATCATGTACGTGGAGCATGACGTGAGAGCCATCATGTCCATCTGCGATCGCATCACGGTTCTGAACTTTGGCCAGAAACTCGCGGAAGGCAAGCCCGAGGAAATCCAGAACGACGAGTCCGTGATCGAAGCGTATCTCGGCCACGCGACCATCGCCAGCACCGCTGGCAGCACTGCAGGGAGCACAGACGGGAGCACTGCTCGTGCCTGATTCTTCCGACGCCAGGACCTCAGCGGCGCCTGCTTCAACGCCGGGCGAGAATTTACTCGTCGTCGAGAATCTGCAAGTCGCTTACGGCGCCACGCAAGTGCTGTGGGGCATCTCGCTTTCCGTTCCCAGAGGAAAAGTTACCTGCATCATCGGTGCGAACGGGGCGGGTAAGACCACGACGCTCAACGCAATTGCGGGAGTACTGCCGGTGAAAGGCGGAAAGCTTCTCCTCGAAGGAAACGATGTCACCTCGCTTCCTCCCTGGGAACGCGTGAAACGCCATGTGAGCTTGGTCCCGGAGGGCCGCCAGCTTTGGCCGGGAATGTCCGTGGAAGAAAATCTGCTGATGGGATGCTTTCTGCCTTCGCTACGCGCGCGCGCTCAGAGCAGCCTCGCACGCATGTACGAACTTTTTCCGCGCCTCAAAGAACGGCGGCGTCAATTGGCAGGCACTCTTTCGGGCGGCGAACAGCAGATGTGCGCCATTGGCCGCGGGTTGATGTCGGAGCCGCATCTCCTCATGCTGGACGAGCCTTCGCTCGGCCTCGCGCCGAAACTTGTGGACGAGATTTTTTCCTTCATCGCCAAAATTTCGCGCGAGGGCATGACCATCCTGCTGGTGGGGCAAAACGTGAATTACACTTTGCAAATTTCGCACTACGGCTACGTGATGGAAACGGGCCGCATCACTCTCGAAGGTTCCGGCGAACAGCTCTTTCACAATGATTACGTCCGGCAAGCATATCTAGGTGGAGCGCTCGACCACCCGCCAGCCGATCCCACTCGCCAGGCGCCTTCCGTTTAGCCGATCAAGTCTTTTCTGTAATTGCCAAGCGGTACGAATCCGACCTACGGCACTTCCGCCCAGACCGTGCACGCGTACATGTTCGACTCCTGGCCGGTATCCGTTTGCGCCGTCACCGCGAAGCGATGCTTCCCAGACTCGAACAGCAGCGGCTGACTTGCTCCCGTGATTCCCCTCGTCACTCCGCTCGCTCCCGCCGGCACCGGGATCGAATATAGCGGATAAGCTTTCGCTCCTGAAACGTCGTAGACGTTGAATCGCGCCACGCATTTCGTTTTCACGGTGGGCGAGCACGGCGGAACGGTTGTGAAATCGTAGTCAAACGTCACGCTGATCGTATGCTTGGGCGCAGGAGCGGGAACTGTTGCTGGAGCAGCAGCTGATGCCGGTGCCGATGCGGATGAGGGAGCTGGCGCCTGAGCCAGCGCGAATGAGGCGCAGCCGCTCACAAGCGCGGCCGCGAGGAACAATTGCGCGAACCGAATCGCTCGCATCGTCGACCAGAGAAGCACACGCTCACCCGCAAAATTCTGCAACTGCCACCTCATTGCAATCCTATTCCTCAGGCTCACTTCCTCACTCGTCATTTCTCATTCCTCATTCGTCGTTCATCACTCCGCATTCCCCAGCGCTCCGAGTGTGACACCGGACAAACATCTCAGCAATTTCAAATTCTCGTTGCGCCGGCGTCCCAAGCCGTCCGTTCTATGAGGGACCTCACCAGCCCCCGCTCAAAAATGTAACGTACAGCGAAAGTGTGTACGTCTAAGAAAGAGTACGTTGCGAGGCCCCAGGTCGTAGCAACGTCGCGCGTATACTCAAAGGTTGGAGCGCAGAATGCGCCTGTGGGAACAAAGAGCGAGACGAATGCCTGGACGCGTCCTGGTGGTTGGGGCCGTCCTCTGCGCGATCAGCGCGAACGTCCTCGCTAGTCCGCATCTCTCGAACACGATTGGGCGAGAGCTGCAACAGCCGGCGCCCCAAGCCTCCGTCGCGAAGCAAGTAGGTGTAATTAAAAACATCGCCGGAAACACCGTCACGCTCACCACCGATGCCGGCACCGACATCACCGTCCAGGTAGTGAACAACGCAAAGATGGTCCGCGTCGCCCCCGGTCAAAACGATCTGAAGAGCGCGACCCCAATTCAATTCTCCGATTTGCACACAGGCGACCGCGTTCTCGTCCGCGGCCAGCCTTCCGCCGATGGAAAGTCGTTCGTGGCTGCCGGAGTGATCGCGATGAGCCGCTCCGACGTTGAGGCCAAGCAGCAACATGACCGCGAGGACTGGCAGAAGCGAGGCATCGGCGGGCTCGTCAGCGGTGTCGACCCGAGCGCGGGAACGATTACCATCTCCGTCACCGCAGCGGGCGGATCAAAGACCGTGGTCATTCACAAAACGGCCAGCACGATTCTGCGCCGTTACGCCCCGAATTCAATTTCGTTCGACGATGCCAAGCCTGCCACGATCGATCAGATTCATCCGGGCGACCAGCTTCGCGCTCGGGGCGTCCGCAGCGACGATGGCGCCGCCTTCGCGAGTGAAGAAGTCGTCTCCGGAACTTTTCGCAATATCGCGGGAACCATTTCGGCGATCGACGGCAATGCAAACACGATGAGCGTGATGGACCTGATTACGAAGAAACCCTTCACGGTGACGGTTACAAGCCAGTCGCAACTTCGTCGCCTGCCCCCCGAAGCTGCGCAACGCATCGCGTTTCGATTGAAAGGCGGCTCGGCGGGCAGCGGAGTTCCGCCAGCGAGTGCGGCCAGCGCCCCTCCGCAATCCGCCGGTGCGAATGGCGGCGGCCAGCGTCCTGAAGGAACGGGAACCGGACGCCCGGGGGGCGGTCAAGCCGATTTTCAGCAGATCGTGAGCCGCATGCCGCCCGCTACTCTGGCTGACTTCAAAAAAGGTGACGCCGTAATGATTGTGGCAACGGAAGGTTCTGCGTCGGGCGAAGTATCGGCGATCACCGTTCTAGGCGGCGTCGAGCCGATTCTAGCTGCCGCGCCCGCCGCAGGTCAGGCAATTACTCTCTCCCCGTGGAGCCTGGGTGGGGCTCCGGCAATAGGTGGCGACGCTCCGTAGTTCATCAGTCGCCCTCACACTCCAATTGAATTCAGGGACACCATGAAATTCCGCCACCGACGACGATTGAGCTGGATCGCAATTTTAATTTTATTGGGGCTGGGTCTCTCGAACCCGCATCGCGCAAACGCGCAGACGGGACTCGGCGCGCTCCACGGCCAGGTGCTCGATCCTTCGGGCGGCGCCGTCACAGGTGCATCCGTAATTCTCACCACGCCCACGGGAGATACGCTCGTTGCGACCACCGACCAGCAAGGCGTGTTCGATCGCAAAGGACTCGCGCCCGGCAAGTACGCGGTGCAAGTCGTTGCAAAAGGGTTCGCGATTTACATGAACGACGACGTCGAAATCGCCGCCGAACAAATCCAATCGCTCAAAGTTACTTTGGAGATCGAGCAGCAGCAGGAAAAAGTGGTCGTCTCCGACGAAGCTCCCACCGTAGACGTGAATCCTTCGAGCAACGCCGGTGCGATCGTGATTTCGGGCAAAGAGCTCGAAGCTCTGCCGGACGATCCTGACGAATTGCAAAGCGATCTCAGCGCGCTCGCAGGCCCTTCGGCGGGCCCCAACGGCGGCCAGTTTTACATTGACGGTTTTACGGCGGGACAGTTGCCGCCCAAATCGTCCATCCGCGAAATTCGCATCAATCAGAATCCATTCTCGGCACAGTACGACAAGGTAGGCTATGGGCGGGTCGAGATTTTTACGAAGCCGGGCACCGACCAATGGCACGGACAGTTTTCCGTCAATGGCAACGACTCGGCCTTCAATTCAAAAAATCCGTTTTTCCACCAGGACACCTCCGCCACACCCTATCCCGGCTACTATTCGGTGCAGTACAGCGGCAACATTGGCGGCCCGCTCAGCAAGAAAGCATCCTTCTTTTTCACGACGGATATTCGCGACATCAACGAGCTCTCGATCATCAATGCGCAAATCGTGGACACAGCCGCTCCGGGATTTCCGATTGTCCCTTTTAGCGCCGCCGTGCCGAGTCCGCGCAAGCGTTATAACATCGGACCTCGCCTCGATTATCAGATTTCGAAGACCAACACGCTCTCCGTCCGCTACCAGTATTACCGCGATGAATGGCTCAATGACGGAATCGGCGGCTTCACCCTTCAGTCGCAGGGCTACAACCTGCTCTCGACCGAACACACGCTGCAGGTGAGCGACACCCAAACAATCGGCTCGAACACCGTGAACGAAACACGCTTTCAATATCTGCATCAGACCAGCAATCAGAATCCGTTGAACACCGGCGTGACGCTTGTCGTGCAAGGGGCATTCAACGGCGGAGGAAGCGATTCCGGAACAATTCTCGATACTTCGAATCATTACGAGCTGCAAAACTACACGTCCATTTCGCATGGCAACCATTTGATAAAATTCGGCGCCCGTCTCCGCGGCGTCACCGACTCCAATTCTTCCACGGCCGGCTTCAATGGCGCGTACGTGTTTCCTTCGATTCAGGCGTACCAGTCGACGCTCGCAACGGGTGCGCAGACCGCGACCCAGTTTTCGCTGACGGCGGGACCGACGGCGGAGGTGCCCGGAAATCCTCTCGCCAGCGTGGGACAAGTGGACGTCGGCCTCTACGTGGAGGATGATTGGCGCATCCGTCCCAACATTACGCTGAGTTACGGCCTGCGCTTCGAATCGCAAAACGAAATCAGCAATCATGCCAACTGGGCGCCGCGCCTCGGATTTGCCTGGGGCATCGGTGGCGGCGGAAAGGCTGCGCCGAAGACCGTGCTGCGCGCGGGCTTCGGAATTTTCTACGACCGTTTCAATTCGTCCTACGTGCTCCAGGAAGACCGGCTCAACGGAATCCGCCAGGCGCAATTTATATTCACGAACCCCGATTTCTTCCCGCTCGTCACACCCACATCCACCGTGAATCCCTCCATCTACCAGCAAAGTTCGAATTTGCATGCGCCCTACGTGATGCAAACCGCGGTGAGCCTCGAACGTCAATTGTCGAAGATCGCGAACGTCTCCGTTTCCTACCTCAATTCGCGCGGGTGGGATCAGCTCTTCACCAACAACATCAACAGCCCGGAGCCGGGCACGTTCGACTATCCGTTCTATACCAGCGCCACGCCCGGCGTCCGGCCCATCAGCGGCTTCGAAAACGTTTACCAGTTTCAGTCGGAGGGAATCTTCCGCGAGAATCAGATGTTCGTGCAGGCGACGGTTCGCGCCGGCGCGAAGCTTTCGCTTTTCAGCTACTACACGCTCACGTACGCAAATAGCGATACGTCGTCGGCAACGAGCTTTCCATCAAACCCGCGAAATATCATGCAGGACTACGGCCGCGCATCCTTCGACATCCGCAATCGCTACTTCCTCGGCGGCACAATCGGCTTGCCGTATAATTTCCGCCTCAGCCCTTTCATGATCGTGAGTTCCGGCATTCCGTTCAACGTGACGCTGAGCCAGGATTTGATCGGAACCGCGCAGTTCAATCAGCGGCCGACGTTTGCCAATGGAGCGACGGGGCCGACGATCGTCACCGTACCGGGAATCGGTTCGTTCAACACAGTGCCCGCGGCGAACGCGACGCCCATTCCCGTTGACTTCCTCACGAGCCCGTACCGCTTCACTCTCAACCTTCGTCTCAGCAAAGCGTTCGGCTTCGGAAAAGAAACTGCAAGATCGGGAGGTGCGGGCGGAGGACAAGGTGGCGGCCCGGGCGGTGGTGGAAGAGGAGGAGGCGGCGGTGGGCGCGGAGGTCCCGGGAGTCCTTTCGCAGGAGGCCCCAGCGGCATGGGCGGCGGCGACACAAACCACCGCTACAATGTCACGTTCAGCGTCAATGCCCGCAACATCTTCAATCACGTAAACTCGCTGCCGCCGAGCGGAGTTCTGAATCCGCCCACGGCAGACGTTCCGCAGGCATCGGCCTCGCCATTTTTCGGCATCCCAAACCAACCCGCGGGGGGGCCGTACGGCTCGGCAACGGCGAACCGCATAATTTATCTTCAAGCTTCTTTCAGTTTTTAGCCGGCGGCGGCGCAAATCGTAAACGACGCGGCCGCGCCTGCGGCGACGGAATGCCGGCGTCGCTTTCACACCGCGAGGACTAAATATATCCTGCGTTCGCGCGGCGTTCGGAGGCGACTGCTTCGAGAAGTTTTTCACTCGAAGGCATTTCGGCCGGCGGGATGGAAAGACGCGGCTTGATGCGGGCGACGATTTGTTCAGCCATTCGGAAGCGAACGTCGGGAGCGAGTGCGTCGCGGCGATTGAGGAACGACTCGATGAGCGCGAAGTCTTCCGGGCTGAGCCGCTCGGAACCAAATTTCACAGTGCCGGCTGTCTTCGCGGCTTCCCACAGCGGCTTGACGTCTTGCAGCGTGCGCTCGTGGATCACAATCGTGCCGGCGACGAAATCTCCCAGCCGCTTGTTCTGTTTGCTGATAAGCGCGCTCACGATTCCGATACCATAAAAAAACGGAAGCTGGTCCACGATGCGCATCAGATTTCGAGCCACCGATTCCGCGGGATTGATCGGGCGGCCCGATTCCTTGATCACCCGAATGCGGGCGGCGCGCTTGCCCGGCGTTTGGCCGTTCCACGCGGCTTCAAAGATTACGAAGTAGCCGTAGTAAAAAGAAAATGCCAGCAGGATGACGATTGCGACGATCCACTGCTCGGTAAGTCCGAACTTCCCCCCCGGAAGCCACACGGCGACGAGAACCAGCCCGAGACCAAGGATCGTTCCCGCGGCGACCAGTATCACGGTGTCGAGCGCGAGCGCGAGAAACCGGCTGCCGATTCCAGCAATCGCAAATTCGAGCGAAGTCTGCTCGGGCGTGTCGATGATAAGCTTGTCGGCGTAAGCGCCGGATGTGAATTCGGGAGCGGGCGGCTGTGACGACATGATCTCTACGCGATGGCTCGAAAAACGGAAGCCGAACTGGTCGAGGCTGGAAGAACTCGTAGCCCGGTCGCAACGCGGCGTCGGTTCGCTCGATCACGAAAGCTTGCAGGAACTTGGCCTTCTCTATCGCCAGACGGCATCGGACCTCGCAATCGCGCGCGAGGATATCACAAGCAATCAGTTGGCCGCTTACTTAAACTCGCTGCTCGGCCGCGCGCACAATCTGATTTATATGGGACAGAAGCCGAAAGTGGCGGGAATCGTCCGCTTCTATTCGGAAACGTACCCGCGGATTTTTCGGGAATTGTGGCCTCAGACGATGCTGGCGTTCGCGATTTTTGCGGTGACGGGCGTGGCGGCATTCATCCTGACGATGCGGGATCCTACATTCGCGCACCGGTTGCTGGGCACGCAAATGATGGAGACGATCGAGAAGCGCGAAATGTGGACGCACTCGATTGTGACGACAAAGCCGCTGGCCGCCTCGGCGATTATGACGAACAATTTGTCCGTCGCGTTTTCGACCTTCGCATTCGGAATCACGGCGGGGGTCGGCACCGCGTGGATGATGGTGCTCAACGGGTTGCTGATTGGCGTGATCGGAGCCGCCACGCTGAAAGCGGGGATGGCCGCGCAACTTTGGACGTTCGTGGTCTCGCATGGCGTGCTGGAATTGCCGGCGATTTTCATCGCGGGGGGCGCGGGTTTTGAGATTGCGCGCGGAATGTTGTTTCCGGGGCTTCTGCCGCGGCGCGAGTCGCTGGCGCGGGCGGGTGGAAAAGCCGCGCAATTGCTGCTGGGCACGATTCCGATGCTGATTGTCGCCGGCGTGATTGAGGGTTTTCTGTCGCCGTCGGAAATCGCAGCGCCGCTGAAATTCCTGTTTGGCGGTGTGATGTTCGCCGCGCTCGTGGCGTACCTGTTGCGCGCCAGGTTTATTTCTGACGCGGCCGATTCACCGAACGCGGCGGCACGCGCTACAGCAGGCCACCCTCTTTGACGTCCATGTACTGATTGACGAGCGCGCTGGCGAGCATTCCCGGCATCAGTTCGAGAACGAGCACGCCGCGCTGTCGAAGTCCGCGCAGCAACACACTCCGCCTCTCCGCAATTTCGAGCGCTGCCACGTGGCGGTACATGTCTTCCGTGCTCGTCGGCGTCTGCGCCGCGAGCGCGTTCAAGTCCGGCTGGCCCATCGCAGCGAACACGATCAAGTGGCGATTCGCCATGTGCATTGCAAATTCGAGAACTTCCGGAGTGGTGGCGGTTTCGGCGAAATCCGTGATCCAGACGATGAGGCTCCGGCGTTTTTGTTCGGAGAGCAGCATGTGGACGGCGCGCGTGTGATCGGCTTCGCCTGCTTCGCCGCGAATGTGCGCGAGCGCCTCGACAATCGCGCGCATGTGACGCGGGCCGCGCCCCGCGTTCAGATTCTGCTGGATCTGGCGGCCGTAGGCGAGCAGGCCCACTCGATCGCCGCAGTGCATCGCCACTTGCGCGAGCGAAAGCGCGGCGTTCGCGGCGTAATCGAGTTTCGAGATGGGAATCTGCCCGGGCTCCGCCACCTTCGCGCGCAACAACCTGCCGGCATCGAGCACCAGCCAAACGGCCTGGCTGCGCTCGATTTGAAACACACGGGTCACCAGATGATTGCGCCGCGCGGTAGCTGTCCAGGAGATGTCGCGGATCTCGTCGCCTTCGCGGTATTCGCGCAGGCTGTCGAATTCGCGGCCTTGCCCTCGCTGGCGGCGCCGGCGCTTTTCGAGTTCTACCTGGCGGCTGCGAATCAAGTAGAGAGTGTGCTGCTTGGCTTCATCGAGATTCGGGAACACGGTTACCGTTTGCGGCGCGTCGGCCACCGCCCATCGCTCGGCGATGCGCAGAGCGCTGCGGTAGTGAATGTAGATTCGGCGAAATTGTGCATCGCCGCGCTCGGAGGGAAGAATCGGATATTGAGCTTGCGATGAGGCGCCGGCGTTCACATCGACTTCGATTTCCGCGGGCGTGAGCTGCAGCGCGGGGGGCGTCTCGTCCACGATGCGAGCGCGCAGCGCGACGCGCCCGGAATTGCGGATCGCAATCCTTATATAGCTGGGAACCGCGAGGGTAGGGCGCGTCGTCCAGATGCGCCGCAATTCGAGATTTTCGGGGGCGGGAAGGCGCAGCAAATCCCAAAGCCAGACGCCGAGGAAGAGCGCGTCCCAAAGGAACATCGCGAAAATAAATTTCGGCGACCACCACGCGGGAACGAGCCAGACGAAACCGAGCACCAGCGCCACAAAAAATCGCGGTCCGAAACCGAACGGAATGCGCCCCAGCGCCCGCGAGCGCGCCCACACTTCCTGCGGCACCAGGGGCTTTTCGTACATTTACTTCGGTACCTCGACGGTAGCGAGAAGTTCGGCGATTACCTGATCGGTGTTGAGGCCTTCGAGTTCCGCTTCCGGTTTCAGCAGCAGGCGATGGCGGAGAACGGCAGGCGCGGCAGCTTTAATGTCATCGGGAATGAGAAAATCGCGGCCTTCCATCCCCGCGAGCGCGCGAGCTGCTGCGAACAGACCGAGCGCGGCGCGCGGGCTCGCCCCGATCGTCAACGCGGGCCAATCGCGAGTGCGCCGAATCAGGGTCACAACATAAGTGAAGAGGCTCGGCTCGACGCGAACTTTTTCCACCTCGCTGCGCGCAGCCTTCAGCAGATTCGGTTCGATCGCTGCGATTTGCATCGCGTCCAGGCGGCGCGAATCGAACCCCTGGCCGAAGCGCGAAAGTATTTCGGTTTCTTCCGTTTCAGACGGGTAGCTCATGCTGATTTTCAGGAGGAACCGGTCCAGTTGCGCTTCCGGAAGCGGATACGTGCCTTCAAACTCGATTGGATTTTGAGTTCCGAAGACGGTGAAAGTTTCCGATAGGGGGTAGCGCGTTCCGTCGATCGTCACCTGGCGCTCTTCCATCGACTCGAGCAGCGCGGCCTGCGTGCGCGGCGAAGTCCGGTTGATTTCGTCCACGAGAAGAAGATCGGTGAATACGGGGCCGCGATGCAGCGAGAACGAACTCGTGGCCATATTGAAAACGTTCGTGCCCATTACGTCGGCGGGCATGAGGTCCGCCGTGCATTGAACGCGCTGAAAACCGAGTCCGCAGATTCTGGAGATTGTTTTCACCGCAAGCGTTTTCGCAATTCCCGGGACGCCTTCGATCAGCGCGTGTCCGCCGCAGACGAGCACGACAAGGAGCTGATCGGCAATTTGGCGCTGGCCCACAATTACTTTCGAGAATTCGTCGCGAACATGGGTTGCAAGGCGTGAGAGGTTTTCCACGATTAGGGGTTCTCCTGTAGGAACTTTCTCTTCAGTCCAGCGCGTTTCTCATACGTTTCGAGCTGCTGCACGATTTCGAGCGCGTCCACGGGCGAAATCTTTTGCGAGCGGCTCGCCGCGTCAGCGCGCTCGAGCGTTTTCAAGAAGCCATCGTCCTTCACTCCGAGCCGCTTTGCAGCGGCTGCTTCGAGCGCCACGTTCGTGGTATTCAAAGGCAACCGCAACTGGCGTGTGAGAATGGCGCGAAATCGCTGGTACACCGCAGCGACGACGGCCGGTTCGCCATGCGCGCGCGCGTAGAGTCCGCCGAGTGTATCAACAAATTCGAGCGGCGAGAGACGCGAGACCACGGGAGGAATCGCGATCGGGCCGCTGCGCCGACTATAGGTGAAGAGCGCGAGGAAGCCGAGGATTGCGAGTTGGAGAATGCCCCACGGCACTGGCGTTTTCTGGAAGTAGCCCCAGAGCGAAGCCTGCTGGCCGTGGTAGTACTCATCCCAAAGGACGCGGGGCTGCGCGCGCTTCGCGAGCGGATTGCTCACTGCGTTCAGAAATAAATTTAGATTATCCTCGCGTGTGATTCCCGAATTCGTAAGCGGACCGGGCCCCGCCCACCACAGAATTTCGCCGTCACCCACCCGCCAACTCACGATCACGGGAGATTTCGGATCTCCGTAGAGTGCGAGTTGCGATTGCGAGCCGTCCCAACTGGCTTCGGGCTGAAGAGAGATATGGGTGGCGCCGCGGGTGTACGCGCTCGGGAACCTGGATTCGAAGGTCTTCCATTCGTCCGTCACTTCCAGATCGTCATCGGCAAGCTTGGCGTCGGGAAAATAAATCTTTATCTGTGGCCCGGTGAATAGAATCCTGCCGCCCCGTTCGACGAAAGCGAGGAGTGCCTTCTTTTCTCCTTCGCCCGGCGTTTGCTCAGGATTCGCGAGGATCAGCACCGTATTCGCGGCGTCTTCCGGCAATTCCGTCGGCGGGCGCACCCACGCTTCGACCTTGCGTCCGAGCTCCTGCAGCAAGACGTAAGCCGCCCGCGCGCCATCGGGTGACGACGAAAAAGCCGACGGATACCCGGAGTCTTGCTGCGCGGGCGGTGGCGAAACGAACGCGACGGCTGCGGTGAGAACCAGCAGGACAGCTACTGCTGCCAGCAGCAGTTTGCGATCGGAGGGGTCTAGGCTGCGTGGCATCCGAGATCCTCAACGTACTTCAGGCATTCGCGAAAATCTTCCACACTCGCCGGGCGACGGCCGTACCAGACGCGCTCGAGCTGCGTGGTCAGCCCTGCCATTCGGGCGCGTTGCTCAGCAGTCGCGGCGGCTGTTGCTCCGGGCGCACCAGACAGCAACCGCAGCTGTTCTCGAGGCGTGCGTGTGTGATCAACGGTGAGAATCGACAAATCCTCGAGACGCGTGATTCCAACCCAGTACAGCGAATGGATCGCTTCGCGAAATTCGCCGCGCAGGGCCGCTTCCTGTGCCGCCCGAATCCATTCCTGCCACGAACGGTGCGCCGCGATTGTTCCGATAGACGCAAGAGCGATGTTGCGGCCACGGCGCATCCAGAATTGGACGAGCATCGTCACGAGAAAGCACGCCACACCAAAAATGACGAGCCAGAAAAGGATCTCCGACCCAAGCGGATGACGCGCGATGCTCGCGAACAACTTTCCGAACATTTTCAGAAGCCACTTGCTGATGCGCTCGCGCAACAATTGCCACGGAGTCGGCGGTGAAGGCGGCGAGAATTCATGGCGTTTGAGAATTTGGTCGAGCTTCGCTCGGGCGGCCAAATCCGCAGACGGCTGCGTGGCCTCCGCTACCGTGTAGGATTCCGCTTGCGTCGCGGCATTCTCGGCCCAGACGCCGGCTTCCTCGAGAATTTCTTTTCGGTTCGCCGCATCGCCCGAAGCTCTTACCAGAAGATTGCGCAGCGGCTCGCTCGAGATTTCGTATTCGCTCTCGGCTGTTTTTACTTTCCACGACGCAGGAAGACCATGACGGATGGCGTCGATTTCCTCAGGTGTCCCGTTGCCACCCAACACCTTGGCTTCAATAGCCCGCAACTCGGCGGCGAACGCAGCAGGATCGAGCGGAGAAGGCGACTTGGCTGCCGCGGCTCCAGGCGCCGGAGTTTTCTGCATGAGTGCGTGAGAAGGAAGCGCGTACCAGAGCACGCCGAAGCAACCGAGAAGAACGACGCCAGCCGGAAATTGTCGAATGCGCAAGAGCGGAGCCCTGAAATTCTTCACCGGGAGATTCTCAAGAAAACATTGTCGGCAGGCCGCTGGGGCTGGCGGGAACGGTTCCCGCCGGGCTCATCATCATCTGTAGGTCAAACGCTTCCTTGCGAACCCGCAAATCGTAATACAGGATCGCGCTTGCAATGATGAGTACCGGTTGTACGAGCACCGTCGCGGTGGTGGCTCCGATTTGCCCCAGGACCAGCCAGAGGCGCATCATTTCCGAATTATGCTTCGCCAAGGTGAACGCGACCATCATCTGGAAGGGCATCGCCAAAAGGATGACTGCCGCATAAGTCAACGCGAAGTAAAGAAGTAGAATCAGGAATGCCCGGCCGGCACTGTCTTTTGTGAGCTCGAAACTTCGCTCCAGAGCTGTCGTGGGGCTCAGATTCTCGATCAGGGCAACTGGTATGCAAACGAGTAGCCGGCACATCAAGTAAATTCCGGGGATGATGAGCAAAATAAAACCGGCGAAGACTGCAAGGCCGCTCAAAAGCATCACCAGGAACAGGTTTCCCAATTCGCTTCGCACCCGGCGGAACGATTCCGAAATCGTAATCTGGCGGCCCATGTAGAGTTCGGAAACGGCGGTAACTGCGGCTCCTTGCGACAACAGATACACGATGACGCCGAGGACGGCGCCTATCAACACAAATACCACCGTGGTTACGCCGAAGGCGGGCGTCAACCTCTGCCCCGCTCCCAACGAGATCCTGCCCGGAATCACGAAGAAGACTTGAGCCACGTTGGGGATAAGCAGAATCGCGTGCGGAATCGCCGAGATCCCGAGGAAAAGCAGGAAATGCTGCCTGTAAAGGGTGAACGTGCGGTCGAGAATTTCTCCCACTGACAGCGGGCGCAAATCGAGACTGTTCAACTTTGCCTCCAGCTCTGGTCGCGGGGTACCCAGCGCGGCACTTTACCAGAAATTAGACGAAAGGGAAACGCTTCGTGAATGCCACGTTTTCTTCGCCGGATCCATTGCCCGCGATTCACCGATAGCACGCGCCGGATGAAAAGGCGCTAACGGCGCCTGCGGTGTGCGGATAAACTGTGAGACATGGATCAAGCGAACGTCGTAATCATTGGCGGTGGCGTCGTCGGTTGCGCAATCGCCCGCGCCGTTTCGAAATCGTGGAGTGATGTGTTTGTCTTGGAGGCGCTCCCGAAAATCGGAATGGGCGCGAGCTCCCGGAACAGCGGGGTGATCCATTCCGGCTTGTATTATCCGCCGGGCTCGCTGAAAGCGCGTCATTGTGTGCGCGGCAATGAGTTGACGTACGAATTCTGCGAGGCGCACGGCGTCCCTTATCGCAAGACTGGAAAACTGGTGATTGCAGCGTCGCCTGCCGAGACGGAAGAACTCCGCGCGCTGATGATAAACGGCGAAGCGAATGGCGTTGCAGGCATGAAGATCGTCGACCGCGGTGCGATTCGCGCCCGCGAGCCGCATGTGAACGGGTTCGAAGCGATTGAGATTCCATCCACGGGCATTGTGGGAAGCGAAGAGCTCGTGAAGGCCTATGCGCGCGTTGCCGCGGAACAAGGTGCCAGCATCGTCACGCATGCGAAAGTCGAGCGGCTCGAACCTACCGCCGCGGGGATTCACGTGGTGAGCACCGCCGGTGAGATCGAAGCGCGGTGCCTCGTGAATTGCGCCGGACTCTTTGCCGATGAAGTGGCAGGTTTGCTTGGTTCGCCGATGGCGGCGCACAAGATTTATCCGGTGCGCGGAGAATATTGCGAACTGGTGCGATCCAAGCGGCATTTGGTTAACGGCCTGGTGTATCCGCTGCCGCATCCGGAGGGGGTGAGCCTCGGTGTGCATTTGACGACTACGGTGTGGGGCAACGTCCTGATCGGCCCCACGGCGCGCTATGTGGACGACAAGAACGACTACGAGCGCGATCGCGAACCCGTCGAAGATTTCGCTCGTAGTGCAAAAATGCTGCTTCCCGAGATCGAGCTCGCGGACCTGATTCCCGCGTATTCGGGCATTCGCGCGAAATTGACGCCTCCTGCCACGCACGGCGAGAAACGCGTAGCCGATTTCATCATTCAGGCTGACCCGAAATTTCCGCGCGTGATCCAACTCATCGGAATCGAATCGCCCGGGCTTACTTCCGCGCCTTCGATCGCCGAGCATGTGAGCAAACTCGCGGCCGAAATTCTCGCGTAGGCTTCGACGAGAAGGATGACCCACCCATTCCAGGGAACGGAATCTTTGGCGCCACGTAATTGGTTGCAGGTAAGCTAGGAATTCACCGGAGGAGCGATGTTGCGGGTCGGGATGATCGGATGGCGGGGAATGGTCGGCAGCGTTCTGATGCAGCGCATGCGCGAGGAAAACGATTTCGCGAGCATCGAGCCGGTCTTTTTCTCGACCTCCAACGTAGGCGGTGCCGCGCCGCGCGAAGCGCCGGATCGAGCTGTGCTGAAAGACGCGCGTGATTTGCGGGCGCTTGCGGCGTGCGACGCACTGATTAGCTGCCAGGGCGGCGAGTACACCACCGAAATTTATGCTCCGCTGCGCAAGAGTGGCTGGAAGGGTTTTTGGATTGATGCCGCATCCACGCTTCGAATGAACGATGAAGCCGCCATCGTGCTCGATCCGGTTAACCTCGACGTGATTCGCGATGGCCTGGCGCGCGGCCTCCGCACGTTTGCGGGCGGCAATTGCACGGTCAGCTTGATGCTGATGGCTGTGAGCGGACTTTTCAAGGCGCGGCTCGTCGAGTGGATGACCACGATGACGTATCAAGCGGCCTCCGGCGCGGGCGCTGCCAAAGTGCTTGAACTCGTCAAACAGATGGAATGCCTCACCGATCCAACTCGCGCGACGCCCTCCGAGAATGCGCTGGAAGTGGACCGGATGGTTGTCGAGGCGCAGCGAGCTTCCAGTCTGCCCACGAGCGAATTTGGCGCGCCGCTTGCCGCGAGCTTGATTCCCTGGGTGGATCGGGAAATGCCCGGCGGACAAACGCGCGAAGAATGGAAGGGCATGGCGGAGACCAACAAGATTCTCGCTCTCGAGCCGCCCGTTCCTGTGGATGGAATTTGCGTTCGCGTCGGCACGATGCGCTGCCACAGCCAGGGCCTGTGCATCAAGCTGCGTAAGGACGTTCCTCTGCGCGATATTGAAGATATTTTGGCGAACAGCAACGCCTGGGTGCGAATTATTCCGAACGACAAGGAATCAACGACGCGCTGCCTGACGCCCGCGGCCGTCTCTGGCACGATGAATGTGCCCATCGGCCGGCTTCACAAGTTGAATCTCGGCGCTGAATTCCTGGGGGCTTTTACGGTCGGCGATCAATTATTGTGGGGCGCCGCGGAACCGCTGCGGCGCATGTTGAAGATCATTCGAGAACGGTAACGCTTTCCCGCGCTTCCACTCCGTAGGCTCACCGCCGTATTTCAATTCCAAATTAAGCGCAGTCGAACCGGCGCGAGATTAGTCGTCTCGCGCAGCTGGCTGCGGGAATCTTTTACGAGGTTGGAATGGTCACGGAGACGGGAGACGAGAACTCGCTTTCTACGTTCGCGGCTGAGACCGCAGTTACTACGTAAAAATAAGTCGATCCGTCCGAGACAGAGCTATCCGTAAAGCTGCTCGCAGAGTCGACGGACGACGCGAGTTTACCGAACGAGCCGCTCGAACCCAACCGCCGGTAGACGTAATAGCCGATTACGGAAGACGTGCTCGGGGTCCATGTGATGCTCACGCTGTGAAGCGAGGCTTGCGTGCCCGTTCCGGTCAGCTTGATTGACAGGCTGGGTGCGTTGCTCGCGACGGTAAGAGTGCCGGACAGCGCTCCCTTGTTCTGCGGATCGAAGCTCACCGCGACCGTCGCCGACTGATTCGGCGTAAGTGTCAGATTCGATCCACCGCTCGCGCTGAAACCCGCGCCAGATGCGGACGCACTCGATATAACCACGTCCGCGTTTCCTGAATTCGTGAGCCGGACGTCTTGCGTGGTGTTCGAGCCAACCAGCACATTCCCGAAGCTCAAACTCGAGGCGCTCGCCGTGAGCTTTAGCGATACGCTCACGCCCGTGCCCGTCAAATTGATCGCCGTTGGGGATTCACTCGCGTTGCTCGTCAGAGAAATGCTTCCCGTTCCCGCGCCGGCCGCCTTCGGATTGAACGCAACTGTGAAATTCACGCTCGCGCCGGCTGCCACCGTCACAGGCGCCGTAAGGCCCGACATACTGAATCCCGTTCCCGTGATCATCGCTTGAGAAATCTTGAGGGCGGCAGTGCCCGCGTTCGATATCTTGATCACCTGACTTGCGTCCGCGTTCACGGTGACGTTGCCGAAGCTCGCAGCCGTCGGCGTCACGCTAATCTCGGGAGAGTCTGCACCAGGATTGCCGCCGCCAGAACTTGAGCTGCCCTTACCGGTAAGAGCGCAGCCGGAAAACGAAGCGCAGACCACCAGCAGGATTAGAGGTAAAAATGGATTCCGAGTAGACGCTCGTAATTCGCATCTCGCCATTGACCGCACGCGCACTCAACACCCTCCCAGGCTTGGGCTAATCGACCACGTTTCAATTGTGGGTGCGGGATTGGCGCGAAACTACTGGACGCAGGTACATTCTTGGGACAGGGGGTTAACCTGACCCCTTTCAGCAGGTTGGACTGGCCGGGTCACGCTTATTTCACAGCCGCCTCGGAGGAACAATCACGACGTTTCCTCGAGGTAGCCCGCGCGACCCTCGATACGTTCTACGGGTTACGGGATGTTGGCTTGTACTTCCGTCGAATTCACGCTTTCAGTTCCCGAACCATCCACGGAGCGGACGACGTAGAAGTAGTTCTGGCTGGACTGTACCGTCGAATCGACGTAGGAGTCTGCTGACACCGGCGAGGAGTCCAGGATCGAGTAAGGACCGCCCGACACGATGCTGCGATAGATGTTGTATCCGACCACGCCGCTCGACGTGCTGGCAGTCCACGATAGGCCGACTGTGTGCGACGAGAGCTGCGCGCCGGTTCCCGACAACGTGATCGTCGGCGAATTCGTGGCGTTGCTTGCCACCATCACCGATCCCGTCACCGCTCCAGCAGACGTTGGTGCAAAGGTCACAGTCAAGGTCGTCGCCTGATTCGGCGTCAACGTGGTGCCGGCCGCGCCGCTGGCGCTGAATCCCGCGCCGGAGGCTGCCGTTGACGAGATTGTGATGCTCGAGTTTCCGGTGTTCGTAAGCGTGACGTTGAGAGAAGCGCTGGCGCCGTCAGTGACGTTGTTGAAGTTCAGGCTCGACGGATTTGCACTCAGTTGTTGAGTCGCCGCCTGACCATTCCCGCTCAGAGTGATCGACAGCGGAGAGCTCGGAGCGCTGCTCACCAACGAGATGGATCCAGAAACGCTTCCGCTCGTCGTCGGCGCAAACACAGCATTGAATGTCGCGCTGCTGCCCGCGCCAATGCTCATCGGCAGCGCCGGCATACCGCTGATGCTGAAGCCGCTGCCCGTCACATTGGCTTGCGAAATCGAGACGGCTGCAGTGCCGCCGTTGGTCAAATGAATCGTTTGCGAGTTCGTGTTTCCCACGGTCACGGTGCCGAAGCTCGCGTTCGTTGGATTCGCGGCCAGCTGCGCCTGGG
The DNA here is from genome assembly GCA_963711875.1 of uncultured Acidobacteriota bacterium. Taxonomy (GTDB): domain Bacteria; phylum Acidobacteriota; class Terriglobia; order Acidiferrales; family UBA7541; genus Palsa-295. The sequence continues at coordinate 598,658 of CAVQFW010000004.1, read as the reverse complement.
TTCCTGTGCCGCTCAACGCCAGGGTTGCCGGTGAACCTGCAGCGTTGCTGCTGATCGAAATGCTTCCGCTCGTGCTACCGGTTGACGTTGGCGAGAACTTTGCAGTAAAGATGACGGTGCCGCCCGGGTTCACGGACTGAGAGCCCAATCCGGAGACGCTGTAACCAGCGCCGGACGCCGTCGCGCCGGTGATATTCAGCGTGCCGTTTCCCGTATTCGTTATCGTTACGTCCTGCGAGCCGTTGTTACCCACCGTAACATTTCCAAAATTTACGCTCGCGGGATTCAACGAGAGTTGCGACTGCGTTTGCACCCCGTTCCCGCTCAGCGGAATGGCAAGCGGTGAACCCGGCGCATTGCTCGTGATGGAAACGCTGCCGCTCGCGGCGCCCGCGGCCGTGGGCGAAAATTTCACGCTGAACGTCGTGCTCTGCCCGGCAGTCAGCGTCGCCGCAGCCAAGCCGCTCATCGTAAATCCGGTTCCCGACGCGGATCCGCCGGATATCGCCACGCTACCTGTGCCTGTGTTCGTAAGCGTAACGGATATCGAGGCATTGGCGCCCGCCAGCAAACTTCCAAAATTCACGCTCGCCGGATTCGCCGTCAGATGTCCCTGTGTCCCAGTACCGCTCAAAGCGATCGTCAAAGTAGGATTTGTCGCGTTGCTCGTAATTGTAATTGCTCCAGTCGCACTTCCCGACGAGGTGGGTGCGAACTGCGACGTAAATGAAGTGGTCTGGCCGGCGTTCAAAGTCATCGGGTTTAGTCCGCTGATGCTGAATCCCGTACCGGACGCCGACGCTTGCGATATCGCAATCGCGGTGGCTCCCGTGTTCGTCAGCGTAATCGATTGCGTGCCGCTGCTTCCGACGGCGACGTTGCCGAACGCGAAGCTGCCGGGATTCGCGCCGAGTGTGGCGTTTGCGGCCGTTCCCGCTCCCGCGAGGCTCAGAGTCTGGGACGAGTCAGGCGCGTTGTCGGTGAAGCTGATTCCGCCTGTCACGCCCTGGGCGGACGTCGGCGTAAATTGCACATTAAAGGAAATACTTTTGCCCGCGCTGATCGTAGCTGGCAGAGAAAGTCCGCTCATTCCGAAACCGCTGCCGGAAATCTGCGCGAGATTTATGACTAAATCCACGTTACCTTGGTTCGTCACCTGCACGGCTTGCGTGCTGCTCTGCCCCACTTTCACGTTTCCAAATTGCAGCACTTCTGGTGAGGTCACCAAATCCGCTGCCGTGCCCGTGCCCGTTAACTCGATCGTGAGTGCGGGATTCGAAGCGTCGCTTACCACGGATACGCTGCCGTTGTTCACACCCGAAACGTGCGGCTCCAATTGAATTTGCAGCACGCTGGTCTGGCCAGCGGGAATTGAAGTCGCAGGGTTGCCGCCGACCACCGTGTATCCGGCGCCTGTAATTGTCGCCTTCGAAACATTTACGGCAGCCGTTCCGGTATTCGTTATCGTGACGCTCTGAGTTCTCGCGTGCCCCACGGATACGTTTCCAAAGCTAAGGCTCATGGCGCTCGCCGATAGCACTCCGGCGCCGCCTCCCGGGTTTCCGGCTCCGCCGCCTGATCCGGCGCTGGTGGTGCCCACGCAACTCACAAGTCCGGAGGTCGCGACGATCAGGGCGAGAGTAAATAGCGCAGCGAAAGGCTGGCGCGATGATGAAATGGGGTGACCGCCACGCTTGACGGCGACTGGTGCGGTAGCGGTTCGATTGCGACTTTGGAAAAGTATTCTCATGGCACGAACAGTGTAAGGAGGGCGACGGAAGGCTATCTACTGGTCAGCAGAACAATCATAGGACAGCGAACACAAACTGGTCGGAGGGCCAACTGGCCGCGGTGCAAACCAAGTACAGGTGCCCATCGGCACAGCTCACGCCCTGCTCTTTCTTTGAACTTGTTCTTGCGGCCATTCGAGGATCGAATAATCGCGCAAATACCCAATGTTTATCGATGTTTTAAGCGAATCGAAATGTGCGGCACGGAGGTAACTTCGCAGTGCGCCTCGAACAACAGTTCGATCGAATCGCACTCGCGCTCGCGCAATTCCTGCGACTGAAAAAATCGAAGCGCCGCCCGCGCCCGTTCGCACCTCAAAATAGCGAAGGAAACAGCAAGCGAAGGCGTCCGGCGATTCCAGCTTCGCTCCCTTTTCGGCAGCCGCGGTGTTCTCTTCCGGTATAGCGAAAGAAAGACGAATGCCGCCGTACGCGCTCGCAGCCTCTTATTGCTTCCCGTCCACGCCACAGGTCATTCGCGACGCCCTCATACCGCGAATCTCCGCAACTCGACTTGCAATTCGATTCTGACGATCGCGCCGTAACCCCGCGAGCAAGTATCCAGCTCCGCTACAATCGTTTTTCGGCTTGCAGATGCCGCTCAATTCCTGTAAATGCCCTGCATCCCGCCCGCTACTGCGGTGGAACTTGCGCTCGATTTACGCCAGGAAACAACGCCACTAGGCGGAAGGCTCGAGGAGAGGTGATCGAAATGCCCAGCAATCTAAATAGAATTCGAACAGCGCTTTTCTCGCTGTGTATCGGTTTTCTCGTAATCGCTGGTGCGCGCCCGGCTGCTGCCGCCGCAAACGCGCCCGCTCCGTCCTCTCCTCAAAAAGTGATCATCGACTCCGATCCTGGCACCGACGACGCGCTCGCCATCCTTCTCGCCATTTATTCGCCGGAACTCGATGTAAAGGGAATCAGCATCGTCGCCGGAAACGTCACTGCCGATATGGGATTCGACGACGCGCTCCGGGTCATGTCACTCCTCGGCCGCTGTGATGTTCCTGTCGCCAAAGGCGCCGATCATCCGCTGCTGCAGCGTCTCGTCACGGGAACTTACTGGAACGGAGCGAACGGCCTCGGTGGCGCCGAAACCCCTACGAGCAAATGCCAGGGCGACCATCGCTTCGGCCCCGACCTGATCATTGATCTGGTTCACAAATATCCAAACGAAATCACCATCATCCCCATCGGGCCTCTCACGAACATCGCGCTCGCTGTGCGAAAAGATCCCTCCATCGTTCCTCTTGTCAAAGGCGTCGTTCTGATGGGCGGCTCGATTTCCGGCGGCAACGTAAACGGCGCAGCGGAGTACAACATCTATCAGGACCCGGAAGCAGCCTCCATTGTCTTCAACGCCGGCTGGCCCATCACGATGGTCGGCCTCGACGTCACCGAGAAAGCCGCCATCCTCCCCGCCGACGCGAGTAAGCTCGACGAAAAAGCGGGTCCAATCTCTCACTTCGCCGCCGTCGTCGCTCGCTATCAAATCGGAGTCGGAGAAGCCGCTGGCGGCGGCGCAGTTCACGACGCTCTCGCCGTAGGCGCAGTCGTCGATCCCACGCTTCTTAAAACCAAATTCCTGCGAGTGGATGTCGAAACAGGAGGAGAATTCGCGCGCGGAGAAACAGTGGCGAATCGCTTTGGCACAGTCGAGAAAAATGTTCCCAGCGGCGATCACTGGGACACGGTCGGCCTAACCAAAATTCAGCCCAACGTTCACGTAGCAGTAGAAGTCGAAGGCCGCCGCTTCATCGACTTGCTGATCACTCGCCTAAGCGGCAAATAACTGCGCGCGTCGAACACGCCAGGCACTGGACGCTTCGCAGTGAAGTTAGGTGGCACAGGCTTCAGCCTGTGCCGCAAGTCGATATGGGCACCGCGCCGCTTGCTTGGCTACCACGCGCCCACGTTCCTTTCCGGCCGCGCTACGCCGTAAGCACTCGACCCGGAGAAAACCGGTCGCCGCGCACCCGGTTCGTTACGCGAAGACCAGAACCGGAGTTAATCGCAAACGGTCCCACTTCACGCCGGTTGGGGATTTCTGCGTTTTGCTCCATCGGCAAACGCTCGCCCTCGCCGCCCTGCGACCGCAGAAATCCTGCCGCTCGCCGCGCGAGTTCAGAGCGGTTCTCCACGCCGAATTTGCTCAATAGCGCGGAGATGTGGAACTTCACGGTCCGAACAGTAATATTCAGCACGGAGGCGATCTCTTTGTTCGCCTTGTTCCGCAGAACCGAGTGGAGGATTTCCTTCTGCCGGGGGCTGAGCGAACCGGGACAAGCAACCGCCCGCCCTTCTTCCAGCAACGCTTGCGCCCGCACTACCAGCCGCTCCACCAGAATGCCTTGCGCCGGCACCATCACCTCAAAATCGCGCGGTTCCTGCCCACGCACGAGGCATTGCATCGCCAGTAGTCCGGCGATCCGCTCGACTGTCGAATCCAAACCCGCATCGGACTCGGCCCGGAATTGCGACACTCCCGTGGACTTGTCGCAGAACACGAACACGTTCGTCGAGTGGTTTACAGGCCGTTTTTTCTCTTGGTGTACCAACTTGGGAAATGCTGAAGCTTTTTTCACTATAGCCTTCCGTCTGCTCGCCCAGGACTGCATTCGGCTAAGCCGTGGTTTTAACTTCTTCGTGCCCTGTGGAAAATCTAGTTTGCTTCGACTCGGGAGGCACAGTCCGGAAGGGGATGGTTCGAGCCCAGCGGCCCCCTCAAGTTCCGCGCTCCACCACGAAAGACTGGGTCGTACGGGCGCTACGTTTGGCAGGTATCGTGCCATCCCGAGCATTTTTCGTAACTTACGGGCATTAAGTGAGATACGTTTGCTGAGAGGTACAGGGAAAACGGTAGCCACGGTAGAAAATTCATGTACCCTGCAATTTCTGCCTTCGCTCCGTTATTTCGCGCGCGCTTCCGTGCTGTCTCTCCCGGCCGATGGTGGTTATAATCCCGCAGCCTGATTAGGGAATTCGTCCACGTCGGAGGGACTCGTGCCTTTGCGTTTCACTATTTTCCGCAAGCCTGCTTTCCGCATGGCTGTCATCATGGTTGGAGTCCTCCTCGCCTCGAATCTTGCGTCGAGGGCCGTCGACGCCCAGACGAGTCCCCAGACCAATGCCCAGATCCCTCCCGTCAAGCCTGCTCCTCTCTCTCCGCCGCAACCCACCGGCAGCGGCTCCTGCTCGATTCAGAAGGGCTGCTCCGAGCTTGCTCCGGACATGATCAAGAACGCTCTCGGCGCCTCGCCGCTCGAGCCCAATCTGCGATACCTCACGGACACGATCGGCGGCCGCGTCACCGGTTCCCCCGCAGCTGATCGCGCCGTCGGCTGGGCCGTCGAAGCATTCCGCCGCGCTGGAGTGGACGAAGTGCATACCGAGAAATTCTCGGTGGCGGTTGGCTGGAGTGAAGGTCGCACGCGCATCGAAGTTCTCTCTCCCGAGCCGTTTCCAGTCAGACTCGTCTCCATCGGCTGGGCTCCCGCAATCCCCGGAGATGGAATTACTACCGACGTCATAGACGTAGGCGCCGGTGACGACGCTGGCTTCTCCAAAGCAGGCACCGCTGTGAAAGGCTCGATCGTCCTTGTTCACCAGGGTTTTCTCGCTACGTGGGACGACCTGCTCGGCGAATACCAGGTCGCGCCGCAAATCATCGCTCGCGCCGTCAATGCCGGTGCCGCCGCGATTTTCTGGATGTCCACTCGCCCGAGCCTGCTTCTCTACCGCCATAATGTCTCGGTGACGGGCGAACTCGAGAAATTGCCGCAAGCCGTCCTCGCGCGCGAAGACGCGGAACGAATGGCTCGTTTCATTGCTTCGGGCCAAAAAGTTCGCGTGCATTTCGAGTTGCCCAACAAAATTACCGGCCCTGTGGATTCCGAGAATGTCGTCGCCGAAATTCGCGGCCGCGAAAAGCCCGACGAGTTCGTCATCCTCGGCGCCCATCTCGATTCCTGGGAACTCGGCACCGGTGCGCTCGACAATGGCTGCAACGCAGCCCTGGTAATTGACGCAGCGCGCGTCATCAAATCTTCCGGCTCAATTCCGCGCCGCTCGATTCGCTTCATCCTGTTTACCGGGGAAGAGCAGGGAATGCTCGGCTCGTGGGCTTACGCGCGGCAGCATCGCGCCGAACTCGATCGCATGGTCGCCGCGGTTATCTTCGATTCAGGAATTGGTGCCGTATCCGGCTTTTCGCTCGGCGGCCGCAAAGATACGCTCGCTGCCGTCCGCGAATCGCTCGAGCCGATCGCCTCACTGGGCGCAAAGGAATTTACGCTCGACGCCGAGTCCGGTACCGACAATCTCGATTTCTTGCTCGAAGGCGTGCCGACGCTCGTGGCGAACCAGGAACCCGCCAACTACATGCTCAATTATCACGCTCAGTCAGACACGTTCGACAAAGTGGATATCGCTGAGTTGAAGAAGCACGTCGCAATCGCTTCCGTCACCGCCTACGCCATCGCCGACCGAGAACAGCGCATCGGCCCGCGCCAATCCCGCGCCCAGGTAGAACAACTCCTGAAAGACACCGGCCTCGAAAAGGACATGCAGGACCAAATCATGTGGCCTCTCTGGCTCAAAGGCGACCGCGGCCGCCAGCCTTAAAACTCTTGGAAAGCGTATCAAACGCCAACGGTGGAGAAACGTCCCGATGAGCACAGCGATAGAAAACTTGCATGCGGCCCAGCAGCGGGCCTTTGCCGGTCGCCCGAAGGTCGGCGGCTTTCCGTATCTGGCAGAAACCTTGCGACGCGCAGGTGTTACACGCAATCAATGGTTCCTGCCCTCGTGCCAGAGCCTCTATTTAACCCGGGAAGGTCCAGTCGTGATTCAAGGCACTCCGCTCGTAACCGGCACTGCGGATGTCCCACGATTCGACCGGGAAGCGCTTATCGCGGCGTTGCGAACCGACCAGGCGGGGAAGAGCACTTTTCCCGAGTTCCTGATGGCTACATGGCGCGCAGGGATCGTACGTTACGATGTCGATTTCATAGCGCGAACGTGCGCCTATTATGGCTGTGACGATGAGTGCTATATCGAAAACTATCCGGCAGTGAAGCTAGAATAACGTCGATCGTCCAACACCCGGCGATAAACTCCCGATAAGTCGCTGCGGCCAGGTTGCATGTAGAGAAATCCTCTTCTCACCGTCCGTGTCTACGGAAACAATCCTCGCACCAACGTCGCAGCCGCCGACCTGGAGCTTTCGCCCGACGATCTCCGGGAACTGAACACCGCCGCCTCAAAGATCGCCGTGCAAGGCGCCCGTTACCCTGAAGAACTTCAAAAAATGGTCGGCCGCTGAGCAGCAACGGCCAAACGAAACCAATTCGGCGTCGAGGCTCGAGTTTTCGACGGTTACTTATTCGAACCGTGCACCTCTTGAACGTTTCGCGAACCAGGAAGGGATAGACGGTCGGGAAAATAGGAGCTCCGGACTTCAGACTCATCCCTTTCTTCTGATGCCACAATCACGATGAACGAGACAGTTCGTGCCATTCGCCCTCTTGGTTGTTATCACCGTGAGGGCTCGCGAATCGAATCGAGCGAGCGGCCCCCGTATTGGACGTGGTGCCACAATCAGCGGCCTTGGCACTCGATGATGCGAATAGCATCGTCAACATCAGCAACCCAACGGACGCGCTGCGCAACAATGTGCTACTAAACGATGAGAAAAATCTTGTCACGGTACGATTCCTTTTGAGGCTCCTCTCCGAACCGGTTGATTCGGTCTGCCCTTATCGCCCGCCTGCTGCCGCGGACGCAATGCTGAGTGGGTCTCCCCTTGGACTTCCAGCAACACCGTAAGTTGTTCCTATCTAGATAGGTTACGAGTGTCTAGACATATTTGCAGTGCATATTTGACGATCGCGTCAAAACAAACCGACCCGCCCCTGGTGTTGAACGGACCTGCCAGCAGAAGGCTCCCCTTACGCATTTTGTTTGTTCATAGCGATGCCGCGGATGTAGAGCTTTGCGTGCAGAGCTCAACAGGGCGCAGTTCAAGGTCACCTCAGACGTAGTTCTAACCCCGGACCAGTTTGCTGGAAGGCCTGAACTCAAAATACTATGACGTGGTACTAGCTGAATACCCGTCACCGAACTGGTCGAGGGCCACAGGCGCTGGAACAATCTTGCATCTGCGGGACAGGCAAATTCCCTGCATCTTCCTGAGCGACACGATGCAACCGGAAACCGTGGCGGCAACTTATCACAGAACGGGACTGCCGCGCGATTGGCCATCGCTCTCCTCGGCATGGCGTTGGCAGCAGTCTGCATCCACCTTTTTGCGGTAAATGCTAATCGTGCCGCGCCGTTCGACGATTTCTCGATCACGCCGATGACGCACAATGGGAAAACAGTCGCAGCAGCGATATCACCGGACGCCAAATATCTGCTCCGCGTTCTGGATGATCAGGGCAACCAAGCATGGACTGTGGCATGCTGCCAACAAATCGTGACGCGGAGGTAATTCCGCCTGCGGACGCCTTTTGCATGAGTCGCATCCTCGCCGGACGGTAACTCACTGCACTACCTGAAGCGACCGATAAGACGCTTCGCGACTCAGCCTTCTGCGTGCGCCGGTGCTCGGTGGCGCGTCGCAGCTGATTGCGCGCACGTGGACAGCGCGATACGTTTTCTCCCGACGGCGAACGTATTGCATTCATGCGCGCCAACGTGCCACAGATTGGCAAGTTCCAGTCTGGTTGCCGGCTCGAGGGCGGGAACGCAAGGGCGCTTTCCGAGGGTCTTTTGCCTGCCGCGCCTCGTTCGGTGTCGTGGTCGCCGGACGGGAAGTTGCTCGCTTCCGTTTTCTCTCGATCGACTGACGTCCTAAGCGCGATTCAGTTACCGGATCCGGAATCCGGTAACTTGCAGCGAATCTCACTTTCGACCAATTTGGTTCGACGATCTGACCTGGCTCGCACCGACCACCGGCTTCTGTGACTTCCGTCCTTTGCTACCGATTCTTGCGACTAGCCAGATCGGATATCTTTCCGGCCTTGCCGATCGTTTTCGGGCCGTCACCAACGGTCCCAATAGCTATGCAACCTGATCGGTCTCGGCGGACGGAAAGACAGCTACTTCGGTTGGCAGAATCCTCGCAAACTTGTACCTTTTGCCGCACTGGCCGCACGTCTCCGAACCGCGCTTGCGCAGCCGAAAGATTGATACCCCGGCTTTGCGGTGGGAGATGAGTTTGCGCTGGTTCTGCTCAGACAGGGCAAGTCCAGGCCGATTTAGTCCTGCTCCGGCGCGTTGGTGCCGCAGTACTCTGCGAATGATGGCACGGAGCCAAAGCTATCGTCAGCATCGGCGTTGCCATCTATCCCAAAGACGGCGAAAAAGTGGATTCTCTGTTGGGCGCGGCAGACGCGGCATTGTACGCGATGAAGGCTAGAAAACGGAGCCCGGACGCGAGCACAAAAGGGAAGATCGCGGATCTCCGTCATAAAGCGGCGGCCGGTAGCAAGACGGATCGGTGAACCAAACGAAGCTAGAACTCAGATTAATTTGTATCAACCGCGCGCTTAGCTTTCCAGTTGGACCTATCATTGATCGGCACAGAAGTAATCGCACTTTCGCCTGCACATCTTTACATCGCGCTAATTACCCTACGGAAACAAACCTCGCACCAGCGTCGCATCCGCCACGCGCCCGACCGCCAGGCAATACGCCCCGGTCCGCATGTGCGTCCGATGTTTCCGCGCGCTCTCGTGTACCTCTTGAAACGCGCGCCGCATCACGGATTCCAGCTTCGCATTCACTTCCGCTTCCGACCAGAAGAAGCTCTGCAAATCCTGCACCCACTCGAAGTAACTCACCGTCACGCCGCCCGCATTCGCCAGAATATCCGGCAGCAGCATGATGCCCTTGCGCGCCAGCACTTCATCCGCGTGCGGAGTCGTCGGCCCGTTCGCAGCTTCGGCCACGATCTTCGCTTTGATCTGGTCGGCGTTGTTCAGCGTGATCACGTTCTCGAGCGCCGCTGGAATCAGAATGTCGCACTTCATCGCCAGCAATTCATCGTTCGAAATGCGCGATGTCCCCGGCATCCCCACCACGGTTCCCGACCGCTCCTTGTACCGCATCGCTTTCAGCGGATCGATCCCGCGCGAATTGAAAACGCCTCCGCGCGAATCGCTGATCGCAATCACGCGCGCTTTCTTCTCCGCGAAAAGCTTTGCCGCGAGCGATCCGGCGTTTCCAAACCCCTGAATCGCCACGCTCGACCCGCGAATCGACATCTTCTTCACGCGGCAAGCTTCCTCCACCGCCACCAGACACCCGCGCGCCGTCGCCTCGTTGCGTCCTTCCGACCCGCCGATCGATAGCGGCTTGCCTGTCACCACGCCCAGCGTCGAATATCCCTTGGTCATGGAATACGTGTCCATGATCCACGCCATCGTTTGCGAATCCGTGTACATGTCCGGCGCGGGAATATCCTGCTCGGGGCCAATGATCGGCAAAATTTCCGACGTGTACCGCCGCGTCATCCGTTCGAGCTCAGGCTTGCTCATCCGCTTGGGATCGCAAATCACGCCGCCCTTGCCCCCGCCATACGGGATATTCACGGTTGCAGTCTTCCACGTCATCCACGCCGCCAGCGCCTTCACTTCATCCAGCGTCACAGCCGGGTGATAACGGATGCCGCCCTTCGCCGGCCCGCGCGCCACATTGTGTTGCACGCGATAGCCGCTGAAAACCTTCACCTGGCCGTTGTCCATCTTCGTGGGAATCGAAACTTCGAGAACGCGCTTCGGTGTGCGCAAAATCTGACGCAATCCCTGGTCCAGCTTCAAATATTCCGCTGCGATATCAAACTGGATCTGCGCGATTCGATAAGGATTCAAATCCTCGCGCGGCGCAATGCGCGGTATCGGCTGCGAAGCCGCCTTGGCGACGGTGGCCATCGTGACTTCCTCCTAACGTGGTAAAAACTGCGCCGCCTTCATCTGCCGAATCAGCGTTCGAGAGTTTATAAAGGTCGTGCGGGCCGTAAGTCCTGTGCGAGTCGAAGTTTAGCCAAGCCGCGAAGGATGTCAATCGAAACTCCCGCGAAGAGTGTCATGCACATTCTGGCTCAAAGCGCAGTGAAAGCCTCCCGGCCGCACTCACATCACCTATAAGTCTAATAATATGAGTCATTTACCGTAGAAGGCTCCCGGGGCCGTCTCTTTCCGACCGCCTCCCGGCCACTTCGCCGCTGCGCTCAATTATCCTCGTTGACCGCCACATAGCAGGCAAGTTACGCTCAACTCCTATCGCGCATCCGGACCGCTCCTGCACTTCCAGCTTGCTTGGCGCAATCCGGCGCCTCACGCCGCGCGTACTCATAAGTGGAGCCGCCACACACTCGTGATGTCGAAGACGGGAGCGGAATTGCCGGCGACGGACGCGGCGCTCATTCAGAAAATTACCGAGCGGGACGAAGCGGCATTGGCGTCGCTCTACGACCGCTACGCCGGGATGCTCTCGTCCGTCCTGAACCGCATCTTGCGCGATACGCAGGCGGCCGAGGAAATTTTGCAGGACATTTTCTACCAGCTTTGGTGCAACGCGTCGCGATTCGATCCCGCGCGCGGCTCGCTGCCGGGATGGCTGCTGGTGATCGCCCGCAACCGCGCCATTTCGCGCCTCCGCCGCCACAATCCGGCCGCCGGCGAAGAAATTGTCGAGAACACGATCGTGCTGCCTTTCGACCTCGAGTCGAGCGCGTCGCAGAAGCAACTGCTCGAACGGGTGAAGGGCGCGATGGAAAGTCTGCCAAAGGAGCAGCGCGCCGCGATCGAATTCGCGTATTTCGCCGGCATGACGCACAGCGAAATCGCGGAACGAACCGGCGACCCGCTCGGAACTGTAAAGACCAGGCTGCGCACAGCGCTCGAAACGCTGAAGCGAGATTTGAACTGAAATGACGAACGGCCACCCAACCCGCGAAGAAGATTTCGAGCTGTACGCTCTCGGCTCGCTCGACCCGGCCGAAGCGGAAGCGTTCGAAACGCATCTCCGCGCCTGCGCCAGTTGCGCCCGGAAACTCGCCGAAGCTCGCGGACGCCTCGCCGCGCTCTCCTTCGCCGCTCCGCGCGTCGAGCCCGCGCCTGCGGTGAAAGAACGCCTGATGCGCCAGGTTCGAGCCGAGTCGCGAGCGCCCGCGACCGCACCCGCGCCGTATCGCGAATTTGCTCCGCCCGAGCCGCCCCGCGGCCTCGCCGGACGCTGGCTCTTCGCGATTCTCGCCCCCGCTTGCGTCGCACTGCTGATTGCCACACTGATGCTCTGGCGGCAAAACGATCACCTCGCCAAGCAGCTCGCCTTTCTCGGCGACTCGCTCGACCAGACCCAGAAGCAGCTCGACTACGCGCGCAATGTCGCACATCTCTTCGAAGCGCGAGACACGATCACCGTCTCGCTCGCTCCCATGCCCGGCATGGCCAAGGGCGCCGTGAAAGTGATGTACAACGGCAAAATGGGCATGCTGATGTACGACGGATGGATCGAGCCGCCCCCCGATGACAAGAGCTACCAGCTCTGGGTCGTCCCGATGGAAGGGAAACCGATCAGCGTGGGGGTTTTCAATCCTGCGACGAGCGACACCGCGCACTGGATGACGAAAGTTCCCGAAGGCGTCGCGGCCAAAGCTTTCGCCGTAACGCTCGAACCCGCCGGAGGCACTCCGCAACCAACCGGGCCGATGGTGATGGAAGGACCCGCGTCGTAGTTTTTTCGCGCGGGCTTTCATGCCGCGGGCTTCCTGCCGGCGTGCTTATTTTCCGATTCTATCCGTGCCCATGTACGGCCGCAGCGCCTCGGGAAGCAGCACCGAACCATCGGCCTGCTGATAATTTTCGACGACCGCAATCCACGTGCGACCCACCGCGAGGCCCGAACCGTTCAGCGTGTGAACAAATTCCGACTTGCCGCCTTTGGGCTTGAACCGAATCCCGGAGCGCCGCGCCTGAAACGCTTCGGTATTGGAACAGGACGAAATCTCCATGAAGTCATTCGTCGACGGCAGCCACACTTCGATGTCGTATGTTTTCGCTGAGGCGAAGCCCATGTCCGCGGTGCAAAGCAGCATCACGCGATAGTGCAGGCCGAGGCGCTGCAGCACCGTCTCCGCGCTCCGCACCAGCGACTCGAGCTCGTCATAGCTTTCGGCCGGCCGCGTGAACTTGAACATCTCGACTTTCTGAAACTGGTGCTGGCGCTTGATGCCGCGCGTATCTTTTCCCGCGGCGCCGGCTTCGGAGCGAAAGCAAGCCGTCCAGGCGCAGACCTTGATCGGCAATGAGTCCGCATCGAGCGTTTCGTCGCGATGGAGGCTCGTCAATTCCACTTCGGAAGTGGGCGTGAGCCACAGATCGGTTCCTTCCACGTGAAACATGTCCGCCGCAAATTTCGGAAGCTGGCCCACACCGGTGAGCGACGCGGTGTTCACGAGAAACGGCGGCAGTACTTCGGTGAATCCATGCTCGCGCGTGTGAATATCGAGAAACATATTTGCAAGCGCGCGTTCGAGACGCGCGCCCAGTCCTTTATAGACGGCGAAGCGCGCGCCGGCGATTTTGATCGCCGACTGAAAATCCAGGATCCCGGCGGCCTCGCCAATTTCCCAGTGCGGCTTCGGCGCGAAATCAAATTTCGGGGGCGCGCCCCAGCGCCGCGCTTCCACGTTGTCGGCCGCGCTGGTTCCCACCGGGACGCTCGAGTGCGGAATATTCGGAATCGTCATCATGAACTGCTTCAGCCGCTCGTCGAGTTCGGCGATGCGTTCATCGCCGCGCTTGATTTCGTCGGAGACGGTTTTCATTTTTGCGAGCAGCGCATCGCGCTCAGCCATTGCGGCGGCGAGCGTCCCTTGATGGGCGTCGTCATGCGACCCGGCGTGTTCCTTTGACTGTTGTTTGGCCTTGTCGCCGCCGTGAACGATCTTGTTGAGCCGCGGTATATCTTCGCTGGCTCGGTTTCGCTCGGCCTTCAGCCGCTCGATGGTAGTGATGATCTGCCGGCGCTCGGTGTCCAGCTCGCGAAAGGCCGCCAGGTCAAGCGTGACGCCGCGGTCCCGCGCCATCTTCTCAATCACATCCAGGTGCTCGCGCACATATCCAGAGGTCAAGCATAGGTGAAGCAGAATACCTGAAGGCAGTGGCTAGTGGCGAGTGGCTAGTGATTAGTGAGGCATGGCTCCCAGTCTCTCGGTTCAAAAACAGGGCTGTACCGTAGATTAGAAATTTTTACGTGGTTTGTTTTCAGGTGTTTGATCTCGATTCTAATCGCGGCACCGTATATTAGACCGCCTGGCGTCCAAGGCCGTCCGCCGGCCACAACGGACAGGCTACGACGCGGAGGCAGCGGCGACTGCGAATCGGATTGTGAGCTCTCATTTTCGGATTCAAAAACAGGGCTGTACCGTAGATTAGAAATTCTTACGTCGTTTGTTTTCAGGTGTTTGATCTCAATTCTAATCGCGGAACCGTATATTAGCCGCCCGCCACGGCGGGCAGGCCACGGCGTCCAGGGCCGCCTGCTGGCCCGGTGTGCGAAGCTCCGTTGACTTAGAGTGCCGTGTTGCATGTCGTCATTTTTCGCATTGCGAAAAATCCCCCGACTTACGCTAACAGGTTTGAGGGCGCGTTTCTATTCGTGGTAATACGGATACGCGGAATCGCGGGGGGAGAGTGGAGTCAAAAGCGCCCAATCCTTCAGAAGTCGAAGGATGGAGCACCCGGTAGCGAAATCTGAGTGTGAGCGTCCTTACGTCTCGGTCCTTTGTAAAGCACGCGAAGGTGTCGCGCTTGGCGTTTCGAGTCGGCTTCGGAAAAAATTCTCAGTGTCCTTGTCCAAAAAATGTACGTAGCAACCCTTGAGACCTCGTGTGAGGAGAACTCGGTAGGTATTTTGAGTCAGTCGCAAGAAGTCACTGCCTGCTTTCTTTACCACAGAATCTGCTGAGTATTGGCGGTTGCCAACCCAGCTATTTGTTGAGGGGTCGAAGACCAAGTCCTTGCCAAAGATGACTCCCACATAGTCGAATTCAAACCCTTGGGCCGTGTAGATACAACCGATTTGATTGATTCCGTTTTCGTCGTAGGCCCACAGGCTCTCACGTGGAATCCCCTGTGCTAAATGCCCGCCGTCTGATTTCGCGTTCCATGGTCGGACGGAATCCGCCGATTACAATGTCGTTCACGAGGGTGCCATCGGCGTTGGGGTCAGACCAAGGCCAGCAAAACCCGGCGGTCATTCTGGCCGAAGGGCCCTGCTGCGTTCTTTGCCGTATCGCTAGCTCTAATGCCTCGGGTGAATCAAAGACCTTGAACTCAAACTGTTCCTCGGAGTTCCACAATACGTTTGCAGTTCGCTCGACGCCAAGGGTGTTATTAATCCAATTCACAAACCCCTCGGAACCTGAACAGCGGAATTGAGCTTCGAGCTTATATTCCAAAATTTCACAATCGTTCGAGACTGCACGTTGCTTGATGTAATCGGCGGACCCGATCTCGCCGGGGCGAACAACCTGATTGTCGTCGAGGAGGAACACTAGGGTCCTCCCAGCCTTGATAAGCTCATCCACTTGTGGAATCTTGCTTCGATTCTTGGCAGGCGTGAACCGTGAATTGCTGGTGATGCGAATTCTATGTGCCTCGTCGCAAACGAGCACGTCAACGCAGTCGTAATCAGCCCCTAAATAACCGTTGAAGTATCGTATTTGCGCGGCTGCGCGTGTACCAACAATCTTGCGAACAGTTTGGGTAAAGGCGCGAGACCCGGTGACATAGTGTGTGTTCAGTCCTTCCTGGGATAATGCGCCTAGAAGCCGGAGAGCGATGACTGATTTCCCGGTCCCCGGGCCGCCTTTTACAATAACTACGGTCTTTTTCTTGTTTTGTTTCCGTGCGAGTGCGGCTGCGAGGACCGAATCAAATACCACGAGCTGCTCGTCAAGCAGGATGTATTCGGGCTTGCCGTTGATCACGGCTGCGACGTGGTTGAGTAGCTTCTTGTTTGCTCGATAGCTTGACTGTTCGACATCCCTGAGGAGTTCTCCGCAGTCCCCGTTGGAGATTTTGGAATTGAGGAAACTTGTTAGCTCGCCGACATCGTCCCCCGTAAACAATGGGTATGCAGTTAGCAGGGTGGAGAATTTCTCAGAGAAGATGGGGTCGGATGCATCGCGATCGTAATTGTGAAGGTAGGAGCAGGCGTGGAGTCTCAGGCCGTCCGGCTCGTCGAAGGCCGGATGACAGTCTTCCATGTACATCTTATATTGGCCCACCTGTGCGGATGGATGTAGTAGATCGCGAAGTTTTCCTCCGATAAATGTCGCTACTTCGTTTTGCCCCGATGCCGCGTGGCACTTTTCCCACTGTTTGAGCTCCACGATAACGGCGTTAGGCTGTGAGTCTTCGTTCCGGCCGGTTAGCAAACAATCGAGGCGTTTTGATGTCAGCGGGAGTTGAAGTTCGAGGATTACGCCGTTCTCCAGAAGGCGTCCCTTTTCGAAGACCTGCGTAATTGCTCGGATCGAGTTGCGCCAAGAATTTATTTCGCTCGGCGGGGGTGGATAGCGGAACTCTTTGAAAAAAGCGTCAGACAGCTTGGCGGCGACCCGATTGTGAGTTGCGTCGTCTATTAAGTCTTTCGTGACGCCCGAATAAAGTCGCATGAGGGATGCTTGATTTAACATTTATAGAGGAAGTAATGCAAGCAGAAGTGAACGTCTTTTAGTGAGCGAGATAAATTTCGGTTTCGGTTTTGATGACGAAGAGGATTTCGATTGCGGAGTGCGGGCTGGATTGGAATTTCTGCAGGGCTTCTTCCATATTTTCTGCGCTGACTGAATAGATTACTTCGCGGCGGTGTGTGCCGACGAAATAGAAGTTTCGGTCGCGGCGAACCAACTTTCCTGAGAGTGACGAATTCATGGGCCGGGTGTGTGTGCATATCGATCGATCCATAGATCCGGAGAACAGATCAATAGAGATCTGCGTGCAAGAGACGGAAAGTTCGACCTGTACCAGATCGGAACAGATTCGGCGGAGGGAGAGGTTGACGGATTCGATGTCGAGATCGCAGCCGTAGGCGTGGCGGCGCAGGCGGAGGGCGCTGACGATCGTCGTGCCGCCGCCTAGGAAACGGATCGAGGACGAGGTCGCCTTCGTCGGAGGCGGCGAGGAGGATGCGTTCGAGGAGGGCGACGGGCTTTTGGGTGGGGTGCTTGCCGTGGCGCTTTTCGGATTTGTCTGGCGGGAGGATGGACCAGACGGATTTCATTTGTTTGCCGCCGGCAATTTCTTTCATGTGGCTTGTAATTGAATTTGTGGCGGCTCTTCTTGTCCCGCGCGGCCCAGATGATAGTTTCGGTGGCGTGAGTGAAATAGCGGCAGGAAAGATTGGGAGGAGGATTGGGTTTGACCCAGGAGATGTCGTTGAGGAGCTTGAAGCCGAGCTGCTGCATGGCGAAGCCGACGGAATGGATGACGTGGCTGGTGCCGCTGACCCAGATGGTGCCGTTGGGCTTGAGGACGCGCTGGCAGGCTGTGAGCCAGGCGCGATTGAATTCGTGGTTGGCGTCGGCGCCGCGGGAGACGTCCCATTTGCCTTTATTGACGCTGACCATGCGGCCGGCGTGGCAGGTGATGCCGTTGTTGGAGAGGAAGTAGGGCGGGTCGGCGAAGATGAGGTCGACGCAGGATTCCGGTATGGCGGCGAGGATGTCGAGGCAGTCGCCCTGGAAGATTTTGATGTGGTGCTTGGCGTCGTGGAAGACGGGCGTGGGGAGCGTGGGCGAAGCGGTAGGGCCGGCGGATGATGGCGTTGCGAGAATCGGAGTGGATTTGGGCACGGTTTCGGGATGAATGATGATCAAGTGGGATCGTTGATCGAATGGTGAATGGTGTCAAGGGCGGGAAGTACGGAAGGGCGGCGGTTCGAGGCGATTGGCGGGATGAAGGCGGGGAGAGTAAACATCCGACCGTGACATGAGTCACATACGTCGGTGGCGGGCCGGGGTATCAGTCGTGGAGGTCACGAGGGGCTGTGCGCGGATGCGACGGCCATTTGTGATGTGGGAGCGAGAGACGACTGAGACGGAGGTTCGCCATGCAGCTTTTGGGAATCGTGAAAGGGACAAGATTTCAGTTTGCGATGATGATTTTGATGGTGTTGATTTTGGGATTGGGTAATGCGGCGTTCGCGCAGGAGACGCAGATCAAGAAAGTCCCGGTCAAGCAGTCGCCGGCAAATTCCGGGGAGCAGATGTTCAAGCAGTATTGCGCGGCGTGCCACGGCAAGACGGGGACGGGAGATGGTCCGGCGGCGTTGGCATTGAAGGAGGCGCCGGCGAATTTGGCGACGCTGGCAGAGCGCCACGGCGGGAAGTTCCCGGATGAATATGTGGCCAGCGTACTGCGAAACGGCGCGAAAGCCCCGGCGCACGGCGATGCGGAAATGCCGGTGTGGGGCCCGCTGTTTTCGTCTTTGGATCAGAACGACGCGATCGTTAATTTGAGGATTGCGAACCTCACGAGGTACATCAAAACGCTCCAAGTCAAGTAGGAAGCGGCGAACGGCGCGGCTCGAGCTGGCCGAGTGGGAAGGAAGAAGTGTGGGCGGCCAGCGCGCGGGGGTGGCACGGGTGTGCGCGAATTGCGGGCTTGGCGGATTGGGAGCATGGGGCGAGGAGACGCGTGGCGGGGGGCGGGGGAACGGGCTAGGCTTAGAGGCTCGGGGCGTGTGGGGTGGTTGGGCGGCAGGTCGGCGGCGGTACGAACGGATAAGGCGAGGGCAACAGCGAAAGAGCCGGCAGGATGCCGGCGGTACGAACGGCGCCGGATAGAGCGACGGCTACGGCGACTGCTTGAGATTGAGTAGATGTTGAGCTTGCGAGGGGCGACCTGATGCAGATACGGAAGAATGCGCGGAATGGTGGGACGGAAGTGCTGGGGACGATGTCGGCGGTGCATGCGCCGCTGCTGCAGGATTTTCAGTTTGTGAAGTTTCGCGTGGATGGCGAGGTGGCGCGGCTGACGCTGGACCGTCCTGACCACAATTTGCTGAACGAGCGGATGCTCTCGGAAGTGGCGGCTGGGATCAGCTCGGTGAGCGAGCGCAGCGAAATCAAGTTGATCGTGCTGGACTCGGCGGGGAAAGCGTTCAGCGGCGGAATCGAGCTGGGGGAATATACGCAGCGGCGCGTGTTTCAATTGCTGGACGCGTTTCACAACGCGTTTTCGGCGATGCTGGATACTTCGAAGCCGGTGCTGGTGGTGATCAACGGGCCGGCGTACGGCGGCGGCGCGGAACTGGCGGCGCTGGGAGATTTGGTGATTGCGACGCCGAATGCGCGATTTGCGCAGCCGGAAATTAAATTGGGAGCGTTTCCTCCGTTGGCCGCGGCGATTCTGCCGTACATTCTGGGGCCAAAGCTGGCCCTGGAGCTGGTGTTGACGGGCGAAACGATGACGGCGGAGCGGGCGCGCGAAGTGGGATTGATCAACTGGCTGGTGAGCGAAGAGGAGCTGCCGAAGCGAGTGAACGATTTGATTGCGAAGGTGACGGCGCAGTCGGGGCCGGTGCTGACGATGGCGAAGAAAGCGATATTGGGGAGTCTGGGATTGCCGTTGCGCGAGGGAGTGCGCAATTCGATGCACGTTTTTCTGAACGAGCTGGGCGACCTGGAAGATTCGCAGGAAGGTTTGCGGGCGCAGGTGGAGAAGCGCGCGCCGAAGTGGAAGAATCGGTAGGAGCGGAGCTGTGAGCGCGTGTGGGTGGGCGCGCGAGCGCGCGTGGAATTGACAGCGTGACGCGAGGCGCATAGACTTCCGTTGCACAATTTAACTGGCACGGGTTGAGGGGAAGGCCGTGAAAATCGGCCACGGTCCCGCCACTGTGATCGGCCGGCGCTGCGGTTTTCGGTTGGCGCGAAAGGCTGAGAGTCAGGAAACCTACCCGGGCTGGTCGAAGCTGACACTCTTCGCGAGAAAGAGTGTGGCGGATGAGCCTCGCTATTCTCGCGAGGCTTTTTTGTTTTTGTGGCGCGAAATTTTGGGGCGGATGCGAGTGCGGCGCGGAGCGAGGCGAGTGCAGTTTTTTGTGCGCGGCGATTTGCGGGCGTCGCGCTCGCTTGCGTTCCGGGCGCCGCGGCGGCAAAGAGCGATGGCGCGAAAATCGTCACGGATGAAACGGGGCGGCGCGTCGAGATTCCGGCGGACGTGAAGCGCGTCGTGACGCTGGCGCCGAATTTGACGGAGACGATTTACGCGCTGGGGCTCGAGGACCGGCTCGCGGGCGACACGGATTATTGCGACACGCCGCCGGCGGCGAAGCTGAAGCCGCACGTGGGCGCGACGCAGAGTCCGAGCCTGGAAGCGATTGTGGCGCTGCATCCAGATCTTGGTGCTGGCGACGACGTCCATCAACCGGCGCGCGACGGTGGACGCGCTCGAGCGCGTGGGAGTCGCGGTTTATACGACGGACCCGCACACGGTGCGCGGGATGCTGGAGTCAACTGCGCGAATTGCGGAATTGATGGGCGCGCAGGCGCAGGGGGCGGCGCTCGTTGCGCAATTGCAGGCGCGGCTCGATGCGCTCACGGCGCGTCTTGGGGATTTGCCGCTCGTGCATGTGCTGTTCGTGGTGTGGGAGGATCCGCTGATTACGATCGGGCAAAATACTTTTATCGCGGATGCGCTGCGGTGGGCGGGGGCGGAGTCCGTGATTCTGGCGAAACAGAATTGGCCGCAAATCAGCTTCGAAGAAGTGGTGCGGCTGCAGCCGGAGTACATCGTGTTTGCGAGCAACCATTCGGGATTCGGAGCCGAAGAGCTGGGCGCTTTGCGAACGCGCGCGGCGTGGAAGGAGCTGCGAGCGGTGGAATTGGGGCACATCGCAGTGATCAGCGAAGAGGTGAACCGGCCGTCGCCAGGATTGGTGGACGCGATCGAACAGCTGGCGCGCGAAGTGCATCCGGAATCGTTTCGAGGGGCGGAAAAGAGCAAGGTGAAAATGGAGAACGGGAGTGGCGCGGTCCGGGAAGGGGCGCGGATGAATGGGACGCGGGCAAATGCGTACGTGGGAGCTGCGCTTTGAAGCCGCTGACGCCACGGACGAATTTTCGCAGTATGCGGCGTTTTGTTCGGCGTGTTGTTCGTGGTGGTAGTGATTTCGCTGCGGATGGGCGCGTATCCAATTTCGGTGCGCGACATTGTGGAGACGCTTTTTAACGGAGCGGCGGGGCGGCGCGAGCAGATTCCGTCGGAATTTTGGCTGGTGGTGTTCGGGCTGAGGCTGCCGCGAATTGCGCTGGGGATCTTGGTGGGCGCGGCGCTTTCGACAGCGGGCGCGGGATTTCAGGCGCTGCTGCGGAATCCGCTTGCTGATCCGTACGTGCTGGGAGTTTCGAGCGGAGCGGCGCTGGGCGCGATTGTGAGTCTGGTGATTGCGCCGCACGTGCCTGGGTGTAATTCAGGTGGCGGCGTTTGTGGGGGCGGCGGCGACGATCGCGGCGGTTTATTTTCTGGGGCGTCGCGGCGGACAGCTCGATAGTCCGACGCTGCTGCTGGCGGGAATCGTGTCAGCGTCGTTTCTTGTCGGCGATCATCATGTTTTTGATGACGACGCTGAGCGGGCGCGACCTGCGCGGGATGGCGTTCTGGCTGATGGGGGATTTGTCCTCACCGCGCGGCGATTGATTTGCGGTGGCTGTATTTTATTTTGCTGGTGGTGCTGGGATCGATCTACACGACGTCGTCGGATTTAAATTTGATTCTGACGGGCGAGCAAGAGGCGCGGCATCTGGGCGTCAATGTGAAACGCGTGAAGCTGGTGGTGTATATCGGCGCGTCGCTGCTGACGGGCCTGGCGGTGTCGGTGAGCGGAGCGATCGGCTATGTGGGATTGCTCGTGCCGCACGTGATGCGAATGCTTTTTGGGACGGACTACCGGTTGCTGCTCCCGACATCGGCGCTGGGCGGCGCGATTGCGATCGTGGTTGCGGACACGCTGGCTCGGACGGTGGTGGCGCCGACGGAATTGCCCGTGGGCGCGATGACAGCGCTGGCAGGCGCACCGGTATTCATTTATTTGATGCGGCGGAAAGTGCGATGAGCGCGACGGCGGGCGGCGGAACGTCACTCGGGGCGCAGACGCGTCCCTTTAGCACGGAGCCGCAAAAGAGACTGAATGTGGAGCAGGTGAGCTACGCGTATTCGGCGACGGATCGATCGGCGCCGAAATTCACGCTCGGGCCGGCGAGCTTCGAAGCGCAGCAGCGGGAGCTGGTTGCGATTCTGGGACCGAACGCAAGCGGGAAATCGACGCTACTGAAACTGCTCGGCGGAGTGATCAAGCCGCTTTCGGGACGCGTCGAGATTGATGGCGCGGAAGTGGGCGGACTGGATTTGCGGACGCGGGCGCAGAAAATCGCGCTCGTGCAGCAGGAGAGCGAGCTGCTGTTTCCGCTGCGCGTGTGGGAATACGTGCTGCAAGGGCGCTATCCGTACGGGCGACGGCTGCGATTCGAATCGGACGAGGATTGTTTGATGGCGGGGAACGCGCTGGCGCAAGTGGGCGCGGATGCGTTGCGCGACCGGTGGATGGAGCAACTTTCGGGCGGGGAGAAACAGCGCGTGATTCTGGCGCGAGCGCTGGCGCAGCAGCCGGCGCTTCTGTTGCTCGACGAGCCGACGCAGCATCTCGACATCGGCGGCAAAGTGGAATTATTGCGGCGGCTGCGGAAATTGGCTGACGAAAATCGCTATACGGTGGTGGTGGTGACGCACGAATTGAATTTGGCGGCGGAATTTTCGGATCGAATCGTTTTGTTGCAGAGAGGGAAGTGTTTGCGAATCGGGACTCCGGCGGAAGTGTACCAGCGGGAGCTGCTGGAAGAAGTGTTTGAGGCGCCGCTCGAGGTGGAGATTCGATCGAGCGGGCGCCCGAGGGTAATTTTGAGAGCAGGGCACTAAGAATCGCGGAGGCGAGCCGTTGGCCTTTGCAAGCAGCGTGGGCGCAGACAGAGTGCAGCGCTGTAAACAATGACGAGAGACTCCGCGCAAGGGAAGACGGTGCAAAACCGTCGCCGCCGCGCGACTGTAAGGCGGAAATTTTCGACGCGTGCCACTGTTCTGAGTTCTGAATCGCGAGATTCGAGCCAGGGTGGGAAGGCCGCGCCGCTCGCTCGATTGCTTTGAAGTGAAACCGAAAGCAATGGGAGCGAATCGCCGAGCCAGGAGACCTGCGGAGTCTCAATCCAGATGCGAGTGCCCGTTCGAAGCGTCGTGGGCATGCGCGTTTGGACAACCTTCAACTCCCGCGCGAGAGGGAGAGGAGGACACATGAGACTCAAACGCCTTTGGGCGGCTGTTTTAGCGATCCTCGTTGGATTACTTTTCACATTCGCGGTAAACACCGAAGCACAATCAAACGCCATAAGGAATGCAACACTCTCTGGAACCCTCGCGGACCCCAGCGGGGCTGCAGTCGGGGGCGCACGCATTATCGCGGAACCCTCGGATGCCCCGGCTTCGACGAACGCGGCTACAACGCAGAGCGGGCCCGATGGAAAATTTGCGCTCGCGCTTGCTGCCGGGCGCTACAAGGTGACGATCGAGCACTCGTCATTCGAGCGCGAAGAAAAGGATTTCACGCTGGCGGGCGGCGAGACGCAATCGTGGGACGTCCGGCTGCAGTTGAAAGCGGCGTCAGCCACCGTGACGGTGTCTGCAACGACTGCGCCGATGGAAGTGGACGAATCGCCGTATCCCGTGACGGTGCTCTCGCACCAAGACATGAGCGAGCGGCAGGAATTGTGGCTCGCGCCGATGTTGATGACCGGTGGCGGAGTGAATGTGGCGCACGAAGGAGCGTTCGGCGGCATCACGACGATGTTCCTGGATGGCGGGAATTCGAATTTCACGAAAGTGCTGATTGACGGCGCGCCGGCGAATCAGCCGGGCGGAGACATCGACCTGGAGGGTTTCGATCTCGACAATCTGGACAAAGTTGAAATCGTGCACGGCGCATCGAGCGCGCTCTACGGATCGGACGCGATGACAGGCGTGGTGCAGCTTTTCACTCACCGAGGCACGACGACGACTCCGATCGTAACCGTATTCGCGGACGGCGGAACATTCGGGACCGGGCACGGCGGCGGTCAATTGAGCGGCTTACTGGGAAAATTCGACTACTCCGCATCCGCCTCGTATTTTTCGACCGACGGACAAGGAGAAAATGATTATTTTCGCAACACCGCGCTCTCCGGAAGTTTTGGATATAAGTTCAGCGAAACGAATCTGATTCACGCCACACTGCGAAATGATTCGAACGACGGCGGAGAGCCGGGCCAAACGTTCGATCCGACTCCGGACAGCCACATCAACCAGCACAATTTCTTTGCAAGCCTGATTTGGGACTTCGCGCAAGGGCAGCACTGGAAATACCGGTTGATGGGAACCGATGCTTATATCCGGCAGGACATTTTCAATCCGGGCTTCAACACGTTGAACCGGTTCTATCGGACGGGCTTGGACGCGCAAGCAAGTTATGTGGCGACGCACGGCGGCGTTTCCCTCGGTTATGTATATGAAGTTGAGAACGGCGAGCCGGGCGGACCTCCGCACGAACGGCGAAACAATCAAGCCGGATACGTCGAAGGGCGGTACCAGTTCTGGCGCAGGCTCCTGGTGACGGCGGGAGGGCGCGCCGAGGACAATGCAAGTTTTGGAACGAAGGTGGTGCCGCGAACTGGAATTTCCTATACGGCGCGATACGGCCACGATTTCTGGGGAGCGACGAGGCTGCGCGCGTCGTACGGATTGGGAATCAAGGAGCCGACGTTCGTCCAATCCTTCGAAAACGATCCTTGTTTTCCGGGGAATCCAAATTTGCGGCCGGAGCGTAGTACGACGGTAGACGCGGGAATCGAGCAGACTCTGGCCTCGGACCGGTTGAAAGTTACGGTGACGTATTTTCACAATGACTTCCACGACATCGTCAGCTTCAGCGAGGATTTGACGCCCACTCCGACTTGTCCGTTTGGCACGGGGACGTTTTTCAATACGGACAAGGCGAGGGCGTTCGGAGCGAATTCGTCGTTCGAAGCGAAGGTGACGAATTGGCTGCGCGTGATGGGCAACTACACGTACGATGACACGAAAGTTTTGGTGGCGCCGAACGCGTTCGACCCTACTCTCGCGCCGGGGAACCGGCTGTTTCACCGTCCGTTACACGCGGCGAATCTGGTGATGAATGCAAAGTGGCGGCGGATGAACTGGAATCTTGCCGGAACGTACGTGGGGCGCGCCACCGACAGCGATTTCTTCGGCCTGGGAATTACCAGCAATCCGAGCTGGGTGCGCTGGGACATGGCGGCGATAATCTCGATCCGGTACGGATTTTCGGTGACGTCACACGTGGAAAATTTGTTCAACCGGCAATATCAGGATGCCGTGGGATATCCGGCATTGGGGCGGAATTTCCGGCTGGGGATGAAATACGTCTGGGGCGGCGGATGAGAGGTTTGTGAAGATCGGAGCGCAGGAATTTCTAAAAACGCACGGCGCCTCGTGGACGGCGCAGCGAGCGCCGGAATATTCAGTGGTGAATATACACGTGGCTGAAATTCCGGCGTTGCCCGTGCGCATTTTTCCGGAACTTGCGAGGCCTGGATTGTTGACGCCGGGCGGAGGGTGGCGTTTGTTGATGGGGATTCGCATGGCGGCCGGGAAGCTGTTTGGGTGGGATCGCGGACTCGAGACGCACGAGCGAGAGCCCCTGGAAGTAGGCAAGCACTATGCATTTTTTCGGATCGAGCATGTGGACGCGCCGCGAGAAGTGGGAATGAGCGCGAGGAATCGGCTGACGGAAGCGCTGATGAGCTGGGTTCTCGACGAGGACGCCGCCGGAGGGACGCGCGTTTACAACGTGACGTGCGCGAATTTCTTCGGGTGGCGAGGGCAGGCCTATTGGAGAATGATCGAGCGATTTCATGATGGGATTGTGGAGGCTTCGCTGGTGGAATTGAAACGAACCCTCGGGGAGCCGGCGCGGGATCGGCCGGAGGCGTAGCGAGGGAGTGAGCGCGCGCGGTTCGAATGCTATAATTGTGAGCTCTTCATTGACTCACGTGGCACTCACGTGGCACTGATGTGGCACTGACATGGCTCGAATCGCACAAGAGACACGCGTTACGCCGGAGGGGAGGGCGCGGTATGAGCCCGTGATCGGCCTCGAGGTGCACGCGCAGCTCAAAACACTGACGAAAGCGTTCTGCGGCTGCTCAACGCGATTTGGAGCCGCGCCGAACAAGAACACGTGCCCGGTGTGCCTGGGATTGCCGGGCGCGCTGCCGGTGCTGAATCGCAAGGCGGTGGAACTGGCGGTGCGCGCGTCGCTGGCACTGGGGGCGCGGATACACGAACTTTCGCGATTCGCCCGCAAAAATTATTTCTATCCCGATCTGCCGAAGGGCTATCAGATTTCGATGTACGAGCTGCCGCTCGCGACCGAGGGGCGGCTGGAGATCGAGATGGAAGGCGCGACGAAGAAAATCGGAATCACGCGCCTGCACATGGAAGAGGACGCGGCGAAAAATCTGCATGACGGTTTTCCGGATTCCGACAAGTGGAGTTACATCGATTTCAATCGCGGCGGAGTGCCGCTGGTGGAAATCGTGTCGGAACCTGATATTCGGACGCCCGCCGAAGCGTATCAATATTTGAACACATTGAAGCAAGTGTTGGAGTACACGGAAGTGAGTGACTGCAATATGGAAGAAGGTTCGCTGCGGTGCGACGCGAACGTGAGCGTGCGATTGCGCGGAGCGGGAAAATTCGGGACGAAGGTGGAAGTGAAGAATTTGAATTCGTTCCGGTACCTGGCGCACGCGCTGGAATTCGAAATCGAGCGGCAAATCGGCGTGCTGGAATCGGGCGGGACGGTGACGCAGGAGACGCGGCTGTGGAACGTGGCGGGAGGGCGGACGGATTCGATGCGGTCGAAAGAGTTTGCGCACGATTACCGTTATTTCCCCGATCCGGACTTGTTGCCGGTGAGCGTGGCAGGTTCGCTGATTGCCAGCGTGCAGCGAGAGATGCCCGAATTGCCGGCCGCGAAGCGGGAGCGGTTTGTGAAGGAGTATGGGATCGCGGAGTATGACGCGGGCGTACTGACGGCGGGCCGAGGACTAGCGGACTATTTTGAGGCGGCGGTGGGGGCGGGTGCTGCGGCGAAGACCGCGGCGGGCTGGATATCGGTGGAGCTTTTGCGGCGATTGAACGATGCGGGGCGGGATATTTCGGATTGCCCGGTGATGCCGGCGGCGCTGGCGGGGCTGCTGAAGAAAGTGGAAGGCGGAGAAATTACGGCGGCGAGCGGGAAGAAAGTGTTCGAGAAGATGTTTGAGACGGGAAAGAGCGCCGGGGAAATCATCGCGGCGGAAGGGCTTGCGCAGATTTCGGATTCCGGCGCGATCGAGAAGATTGCGCGAGAGGTTGTGACGCAGAGCCCGGACAACGTGGCGAAATACCGCAGCGGCAATGAGGGCGTGTTCAAGTTTTTCGTAGGACGGGTGATGAAAGAGACGCGCGGGCAGGCGAATCCGCAACTCGTGAATGAGATACTGAAGCGCGTGCTGGCCGCGGATAATTAGTTCGCTTTCGCGAACGAACTTGGGGAAAAAGAGATGCTGAAAGACGGCGACAAGGCTCCGGGATTCAGCGTGACGGGTGACGACGGCGAGAAAGTGTCGCTCGCGGATTATCGCGGGAAGAACGTCGTGCTGTTCTTTTATCCCAAGGCGAATACTCCCGGTTGAACGAACGAAGCGTCCGAGTTTCGTGACGCCATCAAGAAGTTTGAAGCGGAAAACACAGCGATCGTGGGTTGCAGCGCTGATACGGTCGATCTGCAGACGAAATTCAAAGTGAAGCATAAGCTGAATTTTCCGTTGCTGGCCGACACGGAGTTTGAAGTGATCGAAGCATACGGGGCGCGGCGGATGAAGAGTTTTCTCGGGAAGTCGTTTCTCGGGATCGTGCGGATGACGTTCTGGATCGGGCCGGACGAGCTGATTCAAAAGGTTTGGGACAACGTGACGCCGAAGGGACACGCGGCCGAGGTGTTGGCTGCGATTCGCGGGGAGTAAGGCGCGGGTTTAGAGTGTGACGCGGAAGGTGTCGGCTTCTTGCTCGATGAGGGCGTTGTCAATGAGGCGAGTTTTTCCCACCTGCGCGGCGATTAAGACGAAGCAGCGGCCGCGCACCAGGGTGACGGGTTCGAGAGTTTCCGCATTGACGATTTCCACGTAGTCGGCTTTCACTCCTGATTCGGAATCCAAGATACGGCGAGCGGAGACGATCAGACGCGCGGTGTCGCGTTCACCTGCGGTGATTTCGCGCTTCACGGTTTCGAGCGCGCGATAGAGCGCCGTGGCGGCGCGGCGATCCTCCGGGCTGAGGTACGCGTTGCGCGAGGAGAGTGCGAGGCCGTCCGGCTCGCGAACGATCGGGTTGACGACGACTTCGGTATCGAGATTCAGATCCGCGGCCATTTGCTGGATGATGCGGGATTGCTGCGCGTCTTTGCGGCCAAAATACGCATAGCGGGGCTGAACGATTTCAAAAAGCTTCAGGACGACCGTGGCGACGCCTTGAAAATGGCCTGGGCGCGAGCGGCCTTCGAGGCGATTGCTCAAGCCTTCGACGTCAACCGTGGTGCGAAAACCTGGGGGATAAATTTCCTCGGGCGGCGGCGCGAATAAATAATCGACGCCGAGATTTTCGAGGATGGCGCGGTCGGAATCGAGCGTGCGCGGATATTTCTGGAAGTCTTCGTGGGGGCCGAATTGTTTCGGATTCACGAAGATCGAGACGACAACCGGGGAACATTGCGATTTTGCAGATTGAACGAGAGATGCGTGACCCTTGTGGAGAGCGCCCATCGTGGGAACGAAGCCGAGGATGCGGCCGTCCTGGCGCGCGGCGCGGCCCACTTGTTTCATCCAGGAAACGGTGCGAATAATTTCCATGGTGAGTGCGCTAGCGACAACCGCGGATGCGCGCGGCAGCGCTCCGGCGATTGCACGCGAGTGCGGCGCCGCGCGAGGCCGAGAAACACATCACGCGGAGGCCTTCGCTGCGCGTTCGCGGTAGTAGAAGATCAAGTCGGTGGAGTTCGCCTTTGCGCCGAGTTGGCGAAGCATCGCGGCGACCTGGCCGCGGTGATAGGTGCCGTGATTCACGAGGTGCTGCAGCATTTGCCAGAGCGGCGCGGATTGAGGAACACCTTTGGTGGTTTTGTGCTCGATCACGCGGGCGATATCTTCGGGCTTGAGCGCGTTCACGTAGGCGGAAAGTTTCGGCTCGACTTCGTCCCAGCGGCTGCGTAGCGAAGCAAAGGTGGGGAAGTCGGATCCAGGGCGAAGGAAAGTGCCGGAGTGGCCTTGCCAGCGCTCGAGCCAGAGTGATTCCACTTCGCAGATGTGCGAAAGCGTGTCGCGGACGGAAGGGAAGCTGGAGCCGAGATCGCGCGTGAACTGTTCGGTCGTTGAGGGCGGCGCAAGCGTCGAGCGTGCGGTGATTGGCCCAGGAATTGTATTCGTAGAGCAGGCGAAAATCTTCGACGTTCATGCGAAAGTCTCCTCCGGCGCCGAGCACGAATATTTTGCGATTCGAGCATGCCGCCTTCCAGGGCGGCTTTACGAAGGGTAACGGCGCGCTAGCACCCTGTTCGCGCGCGAATCACGGCCGCTGGCGTGCGAGCAATTGTTCCCGCAGCTCTGCGGGCGAATGGTACGACTCGGCGTCGGACGGGAAGCCGCCGTTGCGCACGTCGTCGCAGAACTCGGCGGCGGCCCGCGAAATTTCGGCAGACAGATTCGCGTACTGTCGCGCGAATTTTGGTTTGTGGCCCATGGTGAGCCCGACGAGATCGTGGAATACGAGAACCTGGCCGTCGCAATCCGGGCCTGCGCCGATACCGATCGTGGGGATGCGAAGGTGGCTCGTGATTTGAGCGGCGAGATCGCGCGGAACGGATTCGAGGACGACGGAGAATGCACCGGCGGCTTCGACGGCTTGCGCGTCGCGTTCGAGCTGTTTTGCGGCTTCGGTGGTCTTGCCCTGCACGTGGAATCCGCCGAGCGCATTGATGGACTGCGGCGTCAAGCCGACGTGACCCATCACCGGAATTTCGGCTTCGACGAGGCGCGAAATCAATTCGAGGCGGCGCTCGCCACCTTCCACTTTTACGGCTTCCGCTCCGGCTTCCTTGACGAGGCGAACTGCGTTGCTGCACGGACTCCTCGATCGAAACGTGGAAGCTGCCGAAGGGCATATCGGCGACGAGGAGGGCGCGTTTTGTGCCGCGTCGAACGGCGCGCGTGTGGTGCAGGATTTCGGCGAGCGTGACGGGCAGAGTGCTGTCATACCCGAGCACGACCATGCCGAGAGAATCGCCAACGAGCAGAATGTCAACGCCAGCGTCGTCGAGCAGGCGCGCGGTGGGATAGTCGTAGGCGGTGAGGCACGTAATCTTTTTTGTTGCGGGAGAACCAGGGAACGACTTGCGGGAGAGAATGTCGGGTACGGTAACTTTACCGTTGCCCGCACGCGGTGCAACACTCATTTTTGCCTCCGGTGCCGCTCCCAGAAATCGGGATGCAGCCCACTGACAAATTAGATGCTAGCAAAGGGCGAGGAGTTTTTCCAGGCGATTCCGCTTGCTGGGGCGAAACCGATGCTTGCGCATGGCGAAGCGCGGGCGAAAAGCTCTGGTCACGCTCGATTCAAGCTTGCGTTACTGGAGCAGGCATCTGCGGTTCGACGCCGCGCCAGCCGACGGGACGTCCGCGAACGGCTTCCTTGAGCGCGCGAAAGAGAACGACGTACATCATCTGGCGATAATAGAAGCGCTGGAGGATGAGGGGCGCGAGCAGCGTCCAGTCTTCGTCCTTTTCGAGCGCGAAGGCCACGACGCAGGTTAAGAGATCGATGAGCATGAAAATTGCGAAAAAGATCAGCGAGCGCTCGACGTCCTGGAGCGTCCAAAGCTGCGGCAAGCGCGCGATGCGAAGTTGCGCGAGTCCCCAGAGCACAATCGAGAGCAAAAACAGAAGATCGATCACCGGAGACACCAGCGGCAGCAGGATCTGGAAAAGGAAAATGTTTGGTATCGCGATCCAACCGAGAGTTCCGTAGCGGGGTCTGCCGACGGCGTCGCGGTGCTTCCAAACGGCCTGCAAGGTGCCGAATGTCCAGCGAAAGCGCTGGCGAATCAGGGCCTCGACGTTCTCGGGAACTTCGGTGCGGCCGATGGCATCTTCGTCGTAGAGAATTTTCCAGCCTTCGCGCCGGATCGTGAGGGTGAGGTCGGTATCTTCCGCGACCGTGTCGCCTGAAAATCCGCCATGGCTCTTCAGAACGTCGGCGCGCCATGCGCCGGCGGCGCCGGGCACCACCGGAATGCAATTCAGCAAATCGAATGCGCGCTTTTCGAGATTCTGGCTGGTGATGTATTCCAGTGCTTGCCAACGAGTGAGCCAGCGATTGCGGTTCGCCACTTTCACGTTACCGGCCACGGCGCCGACTCTTGGATCGGCGAAATGGCGGACGAGCAGCGGGATCGCGTCGGCATCCACGATCGTGTCCGCGTCAATCGAGACGATGATTTCGCCGGTGGCCTCCGCGAGACCATGATTCAGCGCGGTGGGCTTGCCGCGATTCGGCTGAGGCAGCAGGCGGACGCGGGGATCGCGGCCGTAATTTTCGCGGACCAATTCCGGAGTGTGATCCGTCGAGCCGTCGTCAATCACCAGGATCTCAAGTGCGGGATACCCCGATGCCAGCGCGGATCGGATCGTATCGAGAATCACGGCCTCTTCGTTGAAAGCCGGGATCAATACAGTGACGGAAGGTTTGTAGTCGGGATTCTCGGGCAGAGCGGGGCGCAGTTTTTCGGCGAGAGCGAGAAAGCCAATGAACAGGGCGCGGCCGCTGACGAGCAAAATTCCGGCCATAAAGATGAATCCGATTGCGGCGCGGAACAGGCGGAAGACATCGAAAATAAAAGCATCGGCGCGCGCGAGTAACCATTCCTCGTGGCTGAGCGGCGGCATTACCTGCGCTCTCGTCTGATTGAGCAGCGCCGAAACAGAGACAAATTCATAGCCCTTCGCGCGAAGTCCGTCGATCACGCGTGGCAGGGCTTCCACCGTGTGGCTGCGGTCGCCGCCACCGTCGTGCATCAGAATAATATTGCCCTTGTCGGCTGTAGCGTCCGCGAGCACACGGTCAACAATCGTATTTGCCGGGGGCGGAAGACCGCCATTCGGCTCGCCCCAATCGTGTGGGTCGACGCGCGCGCCGATGATGATGTAACCCATCGCCTGCGGAATCGGAAGCATTTGAATTTCGCTCGCCGTTTCGGGCTGGTGGTCGATGCCGAAGGGCGGGCGGAAGAGCAAGGTTTTCACGCCGAGGCTGCTTTCGAGGAGCAGTTCGGTAAGGTTCAATTCAATCTGAAGCTGAGGCTTGGTGATCGCTTCGAAGTCAGGATGGGTGAAGGTGTGATTGCCCACTTCGTTGCCAAGCGCAAATTCGCGCTTCACCAGGTCTGTTTCCTGGTTGGCGGATTCGCCGATCACGAAAAAGCACGCGGGCACGCCCTTCTCTTTCAGGATATCGAGAATTTTCGGCGTCCACTGCGGGTCGGGGCCGTCGTCAAAAGTGAGCGCAATTTTTTTCGGCAAATCGCCCATCTGCTGGATGCGCCATGTGAGCGGATAGCTTTTGAAAGTTTCGTCGTCGAAGAGGTCGGTATCGGGATCGTAGTCAAACGTGCGGCGGCCGCTTTGCGGGGTGGCCGTGATGCGCCAGATATCGCCATCACCTTCGAGGATCAGATCGTAGCCCGGCGGTACGTCTTCGAGTTTCGCGCGAGCCGCTTCATCGGGACGGGTGGCGTCCCAGATATACCAGATAGAAGGATCTTCCATGCCGAGTCGCCAGAGAGCTGTGCCTTGCACGTGAGTGCGCTCGGCAGCGCGAAGCTCGTTATAGGCCGTGATGCCATCGAGCATCCAGACGTTGTGAACGACGTTGTGTTCGTCCTCGTAAGAATAATGAGGGCTGAGGGAGTCCGGGTCGAATTCAATATCGGTTTGCGATTCGACGGCCGTGATGACAGCCTGCTGAAACGTGACCGCCTGGGCAACGGGATGCGGATCGGTTTTTGTTTTGGTGGGCCAGTCGTAGCCGTAGTTCGCAATGCCCATCACGATTTTTTCCGGCGGCACAACCTTAAGGATGTTGTCGAGGTTGCGAACGAACCAGTCCTGCGCGACCACCGGGCCCGGAGCAGATGAGGGCCAGTGGAAATCGTAATTCATCAGGATGATTGCGTCGGCCTGCGAGGCAAAATACTTGTAGTCGTAGCTCCAGTCGGCTGCGGGCAGCGCCACCATCAATTTCAAGTTTGCCGCGTGCAGCGAGATCGCGAGATCGTGGATGAATTTTTGAAAGTTTTCCTGGCTCTCCCGGGGGACTTCTTCAAAATCAACGACGATGCCAGGGTCGTGCTGAGCCGTGGCGAAGCGCTGAAGTTCCTTCGCCAGCTTTTCCCGCGATGCCGGACGCGCCAGCATCTCCGACATTTCCTCCACTTTCCAATCTTTCCCGTCGTAATTGTTCACCATGTCCATGACGGGCAGATCGACGCCCTTGGCTTTGATCGTCTGCATCCAATTGACGAGCTTGGGGTCCTGATCAACGTCGAGGCGGCCGTCCGGCGATACGGCGTGGAGGGCCTCGGGAATCAGCACGTCGAGATCGTGGTAATGGGCCTGGAGAGAAGCGAGGCTGGTGGAATCCCAGCTGACGTAGAATGCAGCTCGCAGCGGATCGTAGTTCTGCGGAATCTTACCGAGCTGCGCAACCCGATGCTTTCTGCCCGGGCGCACGGATTTGGGTTTCAGCCGCCCGCGAATTGCGTGAAGAGTGCCGTGAGTGTCGGCGCGAAGGATATCGGGAAGATCCGGATTGCGGATCACGTTGATGAAGAAAATGATAAGAATGATGGTGAAGAGGCCGCCCGTGATCTCGAGCACGCGGCGCGTCCGGCGCCAGCGACGGCGCTCCTCGTCATAGAAAATGGGCTTGCGTTCAGGCATTCAGACAATCCAAGCTAGCCGTCCGCCAACAGCGTGTCAATGACTCCTACAGCTAAGATGCGCACCAATATCGCTTTTGCCGCATTGACGGGGCTAATTCTGCGGGTATTTTTCGTTCTGAAATTTCCCCTGACGGATTCGGGCGATGCTCCATTCTACATCGAGCTGGCCTGGAATTGGCTCAAGAACGGGGTGTACGGGTTTCCCGTGAACGGCCAGCTTACGGCTGTGGACATGCGCGTGCCGGGCTACCCGGCATTTCTGGCGGCCATTTTCGCGGTGGCTGGGAAGTCAACGCGAGCCGTGATGCTGGCACAGGCAGCGGTGGATCTCGCCGGGTGTTTCATAGTGGCATTGATCGCGGCGCGGCTTGCACCGACGGAACAGCGGCGCCGGATTTTCATTGCGGGATTGTGGCTGGCGGCGCTGTGTCCCTTCACGGCAAATTACTCTGCGGTGGTGCTGACCGAGACGCTCGTGGTGTTTCTAACGGGGCTCGCGATTCTGGTCCTGCTTGAAACTGAGCTTGGGCGGCCCACGGAGGAG
This sequence comes from uncultured Acidobacteriota bacterium, assembly GCA_963711875.1. Taxonomy (GTDB): domain Bacteria; phylum Acidobacteriota; class Terriglobia; order Acidiferrales; family UBA7541; genus Palsa-295. The sequence continues at coordinate 564,131 of CAVQFW010000004.1, read as the reverse complement.
GATCCCGCGCCGATCTCGTCGAAGAACGTATTAAGAAATCATTGGTTTCTTGCGGGGATTGTTGTGGGCTTTGGGACGCTTGTGCGGCCGGAAACGCCGCTCTTGTTGATTGCAGCCGGACTCGTACTGACCGCGAAATGGTGGCGGCCTCGGGATTGGCGGAAGCTGATGCGAGCGGGAGCGCTGATGGGATGCGGCTTGCTGTTGCCGCTGGCGCCATGGGCTGCGAGGAATTGGACGGTGCTGCACGACGTGCAATTCCTGGCACCTCGCTATAGCGAACTGCCGGGCGAATATACGCCGCTGGGCTTGACCGATTGGACGAATACGTGGCTGTGGCGAATTCGCGACGTATACGAAGTGACGTGGAAGGTAAACGTGGAGGAAATCTCAATCGACGATATTCCGGCGCGGGCGTTTGATTCGCCCGAAGAACGCGAGCGGGTGGAATCGCTGCTCGAACAGTACAACGAGAGCTTGACGATGGGACCGGAGCTCGATGGTCAATTTCGCGAGATCGCGCGTGAGCGAACGCAGCGGCATCCTCTGCGCGTGTTTCTCGAGATTCCTTTCTTGCGCGGCCTCGCGCTTTGGTTCACGCCGCGCATCGAACTGCTTCCTTACTCCGGGCACATATGGCCGCTGAAAGTGGAGTGGCAGGATGACCGGCGCGATCTCTTGACGACGTTGGGGCTGATCGTCGTGAACGGCGTGTACGTGGCGCTGGGGTTGGCGGGGGTGTGGATCGCGCGGCGCAGGCCGGGCTGGGCGCTGCTTGTGGTTTTCGTGCTGGTGCGGACTGTGTTCTTTACGCGATTCGTCGAGACGCCTGAGCCGCGTTACGTGCTGGAATGTTTTCCCGCGGTAATCGCGCTGGCTGCGCAAGTGTTCGCGCGGAGAAGTCAGCTCTCCTCGACGGGCTCGGGGTGAATCGTGAGGCGAAAAATCTGCGGGAAGCGCTCCTTCACGCGATCTTCCAGGGCCGCGGTGATGTCGTGGACTTCGGTGATCGGAAGGCCACCGTCCATCGCGCAGTGGCAGGAAACGAGGATCTTGTGGTCCACGCTGCGGACGTGGACCTCGTGGCAGTCAATCAGCTCGTGGTATTCGGACTGCAGCGAGTTCAGAAAATCCTGCACGGACCGCGAGAGCCCTTTCATTTCTTCGGCGCCGGCGATACGAGCGCCGAGCGGCTCGATATGAATATTGACGCGCGCACGGGGATCGGTGGCGCGACGAATGTCTTCCTCCAGTTCGGTGGCGCTACGGTGCGCTTCGCGCAGGCTCGAGCCTTCATTCACTTCCAAGTGCAATTCAATAAACAGCAAACCCTCGAATTGATGAGCCGATAGTTCGTGCACAGCGAGGCCGCGACGCTGCGCTACGGCTCGAATCGTTTCGAATAGGTCTTCATCGGAGCGCGCGCGGGGCTCTACGTGGACCACCACGTCCGCTGCAGGCGCGATCACCTGAATGCGGCGCTCCACGGCGTCGCTTGCCACATGCGCTTGTTCGAGGCTCGCGGTGCGAGGGACGCTGATCGTCACGTCGACGAAATAGCGCTGGCCGGAACGGCGCACGCGCACGCGTTCGCTGCGAAGCACGCCTTCCGTGCTGGCGACGGCCGCGGCGATTTGTTGTTGCAAGCCGCTGGGGGCCACATCGAGGAGCGCGTCAACGGTTTTCTTGCCGAGGCGCGAGCCGATCCAGATGATCACGCCGGCGACGATGAGAGCGGCGAAAGCGTCGAGCATGCCGAGCCACGGGATTTCGTATTTCAGTCCGATCCATGCCGCCGTGATGCCGAGAATGACGACGAAGGTGCTCCACACATCGGTGGAGAAATGCAGAGCGTCTGCTTCGAGCGCTTCGCTGGGATGTTTTCGCGCGACGCGAGTGAGGCCGCGAGAGCGCACAAAATCCACCGCCATGCAGATGCTGAGGACGATGATGGCGCGCAAGCTGGGCCGGATGTGAGCCGAGTGGAAGAGGAGCCGGTGGATTGCTTCCCAGATGATGTAAAGAGCCGTGAGCAGAAGGAGGGCGGTTTCGACGAACGCGGAGAAGCTTTCCACTTTTCCGTGACCGTAGAGGTGATCTTCGTCGGGCGGCTTATCCGCTACTCGAACCGAAAGGTAGGTAATCACGGCGGCGACGAGATCGAGAGTGGAGTGCAACGCTTCGGAGAGAACTCCGATGCTGCCGGTGATTACTGTGAGGAACACCTTGAGAGAGACCAGTATGACTGCGGAGCCAACCGAGGCGAGAGCCGCCAAGCGCTTTTCGTGAGTTGCCTGGGCGAGAATTTCCGTCATTCGCGGGGCGTTATCCGGGAGCCAGTGTCCGGCGATTATACGCCGGGGTGCGTGCGACAAGCATCCGCGCCGGAGAGCGAGTTTCGGGGCGGGAGAATCGCATTCGCGAACGAAATTATTTCAGCGGGGGCGCCGGGACGAGCGGGAGCCGGCGCGGTTCCCCGTGGAAACCGCGGATTTCAACTTCTTCGAGGAGCAGCGAAGGCGCCACGATGGAGCTGGGAATTCCGCCCTGTGCTCCGCCGAAGGAGCCGAGTGCGGTTCCGGCGAAACCTCCCGCGGGATTCTGCATGTAATCGAAGACCGAAAGATCGCTGCCGATTGCGAGCACGTTGCGCAGCGAACGAAGTGTGAGACCTTCGATGTGCCCTCCGCGAACGAGTTCTTCGCGGCCGTCCGACACATACACTCGATAGACCTGCAGCGGGATGCGTTCGCCGCTGGCAATGCCGCCGGCCACCGCGCCGAGGAAATCCGAGAAATCCTGCTGGCCGAGCGAGGAAAGCGCGGGATTATCCATGCGCTTCACTTCCAGGCACCACTCGTGGCCGTCCTTGCGGCAGGCGTCCAGAAACTTCTTGCGCAAATCCACGGCGTCAACTTCATCGGTGGACTGGAATATCAGATTGCTGCTCAGAGCCTTGATGTCCGAAAGCATCGCCGAGCGCGCGTGGCCGTTGGAATTCTGAAAATCGGGGCCCGGCCGGCGCGACATCAATTGATGCCGCAGAATACCGTTTTCCACGATCTCAACGCGTTGCGCTTTCACGCCTTCGTCGTCGATCTCGTACTGCCCGAGCAGCGGGCGGCCTCGAAAGGCAGTCATCGTGGGATCGTCCACGAGCGAGACGCTGGGGGGAAGCACGCGGGTTCCCACGCGGCCGCTCCATTCGCTGCGGCCACCCATCCGCTCCATGATTTCGTCAAACGCCCCAACCATCGAGAGTGGCGGGCGCGCGCCGGAGAGCGACGCTGCGAGCGTTTGCGCCAGCACGGAGGCCGAAGCGGGCGCGTCGAAAAGGACTGGACCCGTGAAATCGGGAACGAGCGGACTCGAGCGGAGCTGCATCAATTCGGAGGCGGCTTGCGTGAGTCCTTTAGAAATCGTGGCGGGATCGGGAATTTCACCGGGCTTCGAGACGTACACCGCGTAGTAATTGTGCAGCGGCATTCCGTCGTCGGCCTGCGTGTCAAACGCCGCTTCCACGGCTGCGAGGCTTTTCGCCGTGCGAAGTTCGGTGCCCTCGCTATTCATCAGGTAGTACGTGGTGTAGACGAAGTAGTAGTTGATCCGCGTCCCGTAAAGCTGCGGGAAACTTTTGAGCGCCGCAGATGCCGCGCGAGCTTCGTCTTCCCACTTGCGGGAAGTCCAATCGGGAACGGCGCGCGGTTCGATTTTGACAATCGCACGCTCCTGCGAAAAATCGTCGATCTCCGGCGGCTTGGTCAGGCTGCGAAGGAACGCCTGCTTGAGCGACATCTGCGTGGCCGCCTCTTTGTAGGCCTGATCGGTGGCGAGCCACAAATCCTGGCGCAGCGACGTGTAGTCGTGGTCGATTCCCACCTCACCGGTGGAGCCGAACACGCCTTGAAAGCCGTCCTCGCTGATGAAATTGGAGCTGTCGAGGTGGTAATCGCCGATGCGCGCGTCGACGCTCATGAATCGGTTCCGGGTGGTAGTAGACGAAACGATGTCGCCGAAGGTTGCCGTCACGGTGCGAACATCCACATCGAGCAGGCGGTATTCGAGATAAAAAGGCTTTTCGACGCCGGGAAGCTGGAGCCGCGCGCGATTGCGTTCCATTTCATCGTGCATGGCGCGAAGCGTTTCATCGTTGTCGGCCGGCTGCTGAGGCAGATTGCGAGCGACGGGCGCTGCGGCGGCAACGCGCCCGGTGTGGGCGGCGATCGCCGCGAGGGGATATGTGAACGCTCCGGCTAGGATGATGGTGGCGATTTTCCTCATGGTTTCCGCCCTTCCGCTTCCGGATCGTGCGCAGGCGGCGGCAGAATGGGCGGCCGGTCCGTGGACGTCTGCTTCTTCTGCACTTCCATCTCGGAGATTAAAATTGCCGGCGCGACGGCCGAAACCGGCACGGAGCCCGATTCCGCTCCGCAGTAACCGTTGAAAATTTCCGGGGCGTTACCTGTGGCGACGATCTTTGTGAGCGAAACGAGCGGAGTTCCCACGATGTCCACGCCGCGGACGAGTTGATCCGGGCGGCCATCGGGAAACACTTTGTAAACGACGAGCGGAAGCACCTGGAACGCCTGCGGCTGGCCGCGGCCCGTGAACGTAAATCCGCCGGCGATATCGTCAATGAGAAGGCCGAAAGGTTTGCCCTGGGCTTTCACGAGCTCGATCAGTTTCGCGCGAAGCTGTTCGTTGGTCACGGCGTTGGTGCTGGACACGATCAAATTACCCTGGCGCGCGACCGGCACGAAGCCGAGCTGGCGCCGTCCGTGCCCGTTCGAGTGCGGAATATCGACGAGCGGCGAACGGGACATGAGGAAAGTTTTCAGCACGCCCTGATCGATGAGCTGGACATTCTCCGCTTTCACGCCTTCATCATCGTACAAATAATTTCCGAGCAGCATCTGCCCGCCAAACAGCGCCTCGGTAGGATCGTCCTTGATGGAAATGAAAGTCGGGAGAATCTGTTCGCCGATCTTGCTGGTGAACGTCTGGCCCTCGTTGATGTCTTTCTGGCGGAATCCCTCGGCGCGATGCCCGAAAACTTCGTGGAAGAAAACGGCAGCGGCGCGGCCGGTGAGCAAGGCAGGCCCGGCGTAGGGATCGACGAGCGGCGCGCGGTCCAAAGCTTCCGTTTCCTGAATCATCGTCTGGATGTGCTCGAGGACGGTCTTGTCGTCGGGAGCGTCTTTCGGATCGAGCCAGTCAAAATTGTTGTAGCGGTTGATGTCCATCCCATCGGGAGCTTTGCTTTGCACGTACAGCTCGAGGCGATAGTGAATCTGGCCGAAGGCGAGCTTGGTTCCTTCGCTGGTCACTTCGTACTGGTTCGCAGCGAGCGCGGTGAACGTGGCGATGGAGTTGAGAACCGCGGGCGACTTGCTGAACGCGGCCGTGTATTTCCGGACGCGCGCTTCCCACGGTGCGCGGTCCACTCGCATCTCCACACGAGGACCGGTATAGACGCGCGGCGCTTCCGGGGAAAAATCCGGAGCGGCGCTCTCCGCCGTTTGCACCTGCACTTGCTGGCTCGTTTTGACTTTGATCAAAGCCTGCGCTGCGGCGCGGTACTGCTTGTCGGTCTCGCGCCAGATCTCGCGCGAGAGCACCGGAAGGTCGTCATCGAGCACGGTGGACGTGCCCGGACTGGTCCAACTGGGCGGCCGGTCGCCTAGTTTGTGCGTGTTATCTTGCTTGAAGCTACCGACGCGCGTTTGGACTTCGAGCCAGCGCGCTCGATTGTCGCTGCTGGAGAGAAGCGCTCCATTGGAGCCGGACACCTCGGAATACTGGCGATCCGCAATCGTGTAACTAATATAGTAGACAGGCGGATCGGCCTTCGAGAAGGCAGCCATCGAGCGATCGAGTTCCGATTGCATCGTGCCCAGGATCGCGGGCGCTTCGGGACTCTTGGTCTTCTGGTCGGCGGATACAGCCGCGCACGCCGCCATCAGGATTGCGAATGCGGTAAATAACCTTCTATATGTTTGTGTGGGTTTCATCGTCAGGCGAAGTCCAACAGTTTAAGATAGGATGCGTTCATTCCCAAGTGAAATGCCGGGGCCAGGAATTCTCCCCGGCGGTGGCGCGAGCAGCCAAGCGGGCTCGAATTTACTCGAAGGAGTGTCAGATGCGCGCAATGGTTGTAAGGCGGTATGGACCGCCCGAGGTTTTTGAGTCCCAGGAAGTGCCCGATCCGCAACCAAAACCGGGCGAGGTACTGATTCGCGTGAAAGCCGTGGGGATCAACTTCGCGGATCTGCTGCAACGAATGGGCATTTACCCGGGCACGCCGAAGCCGCCATTCGTCCCGGGGATTGAAATCGCGGGTGTTGTCGAGAAAGTTGTGGACGGCGGCAAATTGGCGGCGGGTGAAGGCGAGCCTTTGCGTCCCGGTGATGCCGTTGCCGCTTTTCCAAAATTCAATGCCTACGCAGGTTGGGCTGCCGTTCCAGCGTCGATGGCCTATCGCTTGCCCGCCGGAATGCCGTTCGAAGATGGCGCGGCGATTCCCGTGAATTATCTGACGGCTTATCACTCGATGTTTACGATGGGAAACCTGCAGCCGGGCGATCGAATCCTGATTCACGGCGCTGCTGGCGGCGTGGGTATCGCCGCGATCCAACTGGCCAAGGCCCGAGGCCTCGTGACCTTTGGAACGGCCGGACCCACGAAGCAGGAGTTCCTTCGCAAGATCGGAGTCGATCATCCGATCGACTACACCAAGACAGATTGCGTACAAGCGGTGCGCAAATTTGCGCCGGACGGAATTGAAATGGTGATGGATCCGATCGGCGGAAAATCCTTCGCGCAAAGCCAGGCGTGCCTCGGTCCCACAGGCAGGCTTGTGGTGTACGGCTTCTCTGCGGCGGCGGGAGAGGATGGGAAGCGAAACTGGCTGCGCGGATTGAAGGCGCTGCTTGCAACGCCCAAATTTCACCCGCTCAAGATGATGAGCGACAATTTCGCGGTGATCGGCGTGAATCTGGGACGATTGCAATCCCGCGGCGCGCTCTTGAGAGGCGAACTCGACGAGCTCTTTCGAATGTACGATGGGGGCAAAATCAAGCCGGTGATCGGGAAGACATTTCCGCTGGTGGACGCCGCCCTGGCTCATCGCTACATCCACGAGCGAAAAAATATCGGGAAAGTAATTCTGACGGTGAAATAGGGGATCGCTCACTTCGCGGGGGACATCTCTGGTTTTGCGAAAAGCGACTCGTCAATCGCGGGATTCAGCTTAAGTTCCTGGATATTGGATTCGAGGAATTTTGCACCTTCGCGATAAATAAGCGTCGTGAATGCGAATTGCTTGCCTTCCACCGTACGGTAGTCGCTCCAATGTTGTTCATTGTCGACTGCACCGTGAGGACCTGCGGATTGATAGCGCGCTGCGCCCAGCAGGTGAGTCGCCGGATCGAAATACACCTTCACGGCGCTGAACGGAGCTTGCAACTGGACGCCTTGGAGTTGCTTGCCGTCTATCTCTTCTTCGCCAAGGTATTGACCCGCGAGTTTTCCGTCGAGAACGCGCTGGTACACGCCCCATCCTCCGCCGAACATTGCAATGCCGCGTTCGAATTCGCTGAGGAACTGCGACGCATCCACCACCTTATCGGGGAATTGGAGCCATGCCGATTTTCCGTCGCACACCTGTTGAATCGTTTGCCCCGGCACTTCCACCTGTCCATGCGAGCGATCGGGATAAGCAACGAGCCAACTGACTTTGAGCGAGAGTTCATTGCCCTGGTTATTCATGCTGCCATTCTCGCGCATCGCGAGGCCCTTCACTCCCGAGAGCGCGTCACCGCCGGCAGCCTTTGCGCCCGCGAGCAGGATTTCTTTTCCCCGGACGAGCGATTCGGGCGTGACTGCGGACGATGCCTGGCTGGGCTTGCGCAAATCCGCGCGAGTGGCATCAATTTGATCGAACGGAATTTCCACGAATTGAGCGTCCGGGAATGCTTTCTTCATGTCGTCGCGGAACTTGCTGACGTTTCCGGCGAGAACAATATCGAGATCCTTGGTCGTGAAATATCGCGCGGCGATCTCCTTGGTGTTCGCAAGGGAGACGGAACGAACGCGCTCGGGATAGGTGCTGTTGTAATCGGCGGGCAACTCGAAGGCTGCAACCGTGAGCACACGATCCGCCACCTGTTCCGCTGTTTCCGTTTCGATGGGATACACTCCGGCGAGGTAGTCGCGTGAGAAATCGAGCTCCGCGGGCGTAATCTCGCCGGTCGCCATTTTCTCCATCAGGTTGACCACGAGCTTCGTGGCTTCCACCGTTGCTTCGGTGCGAGTGAAAGTGCCGGCTGTGAATGCGCCCGCGAACCGCCGGGGCGTGAAGGACGACGATGCTCCGTATGTGAGTCCCTTCTTGATGCGGACCTCGGTGTTCAGCCGGCTGTTGTAACCGCCGCCAAAAATCCGGTTCGTCACCTGCAGAGGAATCAGCTCCGGGTCGGCGCGCCGTACGCCGAGCTTTCCCACTCGAATCTGCGTTTGTACCGCGTCGGGCTTATCGATCAGCCAGATATGCTGGCCCGAAATCGGAGCGGGCACAGCCGGCGCGGCGGCTGGCAGATCAATCTTTGGCCAGTCGCCAAAATATTTTTCCGCGAAGGCAAAAGCATCCTCGGGTGTGATGTCTCCCGCGAACGCAAGGAATGCTCCATTGGGCGCGTAATGCCCGTCGTGGAATTTCACGAGCTCTTCGCTTTTCAGTTTCTTCACTGTCTCCGGCGTTCCTTCGCTCGGCCAGCCGTAGGGCGATCCGCTGTAAACAAAATGAGTGAATGCAAGCGAAGCAAGATATTCGGGGTTCGAGTACTGCACAGTCAGAGTGGAAAGAAGCTGTTGGCGCTGGCGGTCGAGCTCTTCCGCCTGGAACGCGGGATGGAGAACCACATCGGACATCAGATCGAGTCCCAGATTCAAATCCTTCTTCACTACGCCGAGCGTGATCGTGGTCGTATCTTTTCCCGCTTGCGCGCTCAGCGTGCCGCCGACGAAATCAATTGCCTCCGCGATGTCCTGTGCCGACCGGCGCTTCGTTCCCTGCGTGAGCAGGTTCGCCGTCATTTGCGCGACGCCGGGAGTTCCGGCCGGGTCCTCGATGGTTCCCGCGGAGAGAAGGATCAAGCGCGCGACCACGGCGGGCTCGCGGCGATCGCTGACAACGAATACGCGCAAGCCGTTCGGAAGAGTCTTCGTGGCCGCCGTCGGGAAACGATATGGCTTCGGCGTGCCCGCTCCGGGCATTTGCGGCTCGAGCTTTACGCCAGGAGGAACGATGCCTGTGCCGTCCTTTTGATCGTGCTGCGACGCCGCGGGCTTCCCGGCTGACGGGGGCGCGATCGCCGTCTGCTGCGCCGCCACGGTCGCGGTCGAGAGCGCGATTGCCGCGCCGAAAATCAACCATCGCTTCATCGCGAACTTCTTCATCTTCACTCCTCGAATAGCGTTACGCCGGTTTTTTGGAACTCGCTCGCACCGCGCGCCACAGGACCATTGCCAGTACCACTGCTAGTGCGCCGCGGCGGCAGGCTTCACGAGCAGAACGGTGGCCTGCTGCGAAACGAAATACTGATTCGCCGCGCGCTGCACGTCCGCCGGCGCCAATTTCAGATACTGCTCGAGTTCGGTATTCACCAGGTCCGGATTTTTGCCGATCACCGCCGCCGCTCCCAACGCCACAGCTTTTTCCTCGTCGGTATTTCGCCCCAGGATGTAGCCGGAAATCTCCTGATTCTCGGCCTTCTCGAATTCGCGCGGCTCGGCGGGTTTTGTTTTCAGTTCATCGAGCACCGCGACGACCGCCTTTTTCCCCTCCTCGGCCGTGTGCCCCTGATTCATGATCGCGTACGCCCAGAAGAGGTTTGGGTTTTCCGTGAAATTGCCGAAGCCCGCGGCCTGCACGGCGATCTGGTCCTTATAGACCAGCGTCTGATAGAGGCGGCTGCTTTCTCCGCCCGCCAGAATGTTGGAAGCAAGATCGAGCGAATACGAATCGGGCGTGTACCGCGCCGGAACCTTGTAGCCGATTACGACGGCGGGAAGCGGCGTATTCGAATACGATTTGCTGACGACGCGCTCTTCCGTTTGCGCCGGTTCGGGCGTATCGATTCGCGGAATCGGTTTCGCAGACGCCGGAATTCCGTCGAAGTATTTCTTGGCCCAGCCGAGCGCTTCGTTGGAATTGAAATCGCCGACGACGATCAAGGTGGCGTTGTTCGGCTTGTAGAACGTGTTGTAGAAATCGCGGACATCCTCGATTGTCGCTTTGTCGAGGTCGGCCATACTGCCAATCGCGGTGTGATGGTAACCGTGAACGGTGAACGCGGCGGCTCGAAGATCTTCTTCGAGCGAGCCGTACGGCTGATTGTCCACCCGAACGCGCCGCTCTTCCTTCACCACTTCGCGCTCGGACTTGAAATTCGCTTCGTCCACATTGAGGCTGCCCATGCGATCGGCTTCGAGCCAGAGGACACGCTCGAGATAATTGCTGGGAAAGGTCTCGAAGAAATTCGTGTAGTCGTCGTAGGTGCTGGCATTGTCGAATCCGCCGAAAGCTTCGATGATCCGGGAATGCTCTTCCGCTCCCACGTGCGCCGAGCCTTTGAACATCAGGTGCTCGAAGAGATGCGCGAATCCAGTGCGGCCGGCGCGCTCGTCTTTCGCCCCCACGTGATACCACACTTGAAGGTTGATCACCGGAGCGGCGTGGTCTTCCAGCAGAATCACCTGCAGCCCATTCGCCAGAGTGTGCGTGGTGAAATGGAGCTTTGGCGGGCGAACCGTTTCCGGTTTTTCCTGCGCCGCGAGCGACGCGGAAAACGCGGCCACGCACAACATGACGATAGCGAGACGCTTCCAATTCCTCATGTTTCGATTACTCCCATCCAAGGGATTCACAGCGCGTGACGCTCGCAAGGCGGAAAAACCCGCGGTCCACACATGCCTGCATTCAGAGACGCCCACAACCGGGAGAAGAACATCCAGTATCCTAGACGCTGCTCACAAGTGTCAAACTCGCCCGATCGATTGTTCCTTGCCGCTTCTTGCTCGGCTCCCGTTTCGTTGGCACCGATATTTAGACGTATACCAACAGGAAAGGGCTACCCGCGCGCTCGTTGCGATGGGCGGCGTGCCATCGTAAGCTCGTCTTGTTCCCGAATAAAACGTGCTCGGAGAGAGAGTTCCGCGGCGAGGTGCTTATGCGAAGCGTGGCCGGACTGCTGGTGGTGGCGCTGATTTCGGTGCTGGCGTACAGGATGTATTTTTCGAAACTGCAATCATCGGAGACCGGAACTCCTGGACAGACAATCAGCTCGGTAGGCGTGAAGAACGACTTGCTCGCGATCGCGCAGTCCGAACGCTACTACCAGGCCGAACATGGTTCGTATGGGACGCTCGAAGAGTTGAAGGCAGCCGGCGCGATGTCCACGCTGAAGGACGGGCGGGACGGCTACACATACGAACTCGAGACAACGGCGGCGGGATTCCGAGTGCTCGCGAAATGCTCGCCTGCCACAAATCCGGGGTGCTCGAATTGGGCGGTGGACCAGTCAATGACGGTGCAACCGGCGCCCTGATTCGACCGGACGTCATTCACGCAGCGTTCGCGCGGATACGGGAAGTGTTACGGCGTGCGCTTCTGGTCGGCCACCGTGACGCCCGCTTCGGCATAATCCGTCGGCGGCAAATCTACAAACGTCACCTGAATATTTTCTCGTTTCGCGCGGCCGTCTTCGATGAGCGCCTGCGTAATGCGTTCGGCGAGTGTGCGCTTCTGCTCCGGTGTGCGCCCTGCGACCCAAGTCACTTGAACGTACGGCATCGTCCCTCCTGCGCCTGATTGTGAAATCAGCGGAGCCATTATAGCGATTCCGCAGAGCCAACGCGTCGCAGGAAATTGCGCGCGAATTGCGCGAGCGCTATGCCACGCGCGAGGAGGACGCAGGCGCGGGCAGCTTCGAACCGCATTCCGGACAATTCGCCCAGCCGTGCTCCACCGCGCGGCCGCAGTTCGGGCATGTAGCCTTCATCGCCGTGCCGCAATGCGGACAAAACACAAATCCTGATTTCACCAGTGCCGCGCATCCCGGACACGGCCGCGGCAGTGGATCGCGCAGAATGAAGTAAAGAATAATTCCGATGCCATCCGGGATCAGCGCCGCGAGCCACGTCCACATCGCGTAGCGCATCCCGCGGCGCTTGGCGTCCGCATATACGTATCCAACGAGCAGCACCCACGCCACCACGATCAAGAAAATCCCGAATGAAAACGCCACCTTTCCGGGAAGCGGCCATTGCCTCATCTCCCTGTCGCCCGGGATGAAAACGGTTAGCGAAAGAGTGGCGAACCCGATGTACACAATGCCGGCGATATACCACGCCGAACGCGGAATGATCTTTAGACCTTCGCTGAAGCGGCTCATGCCAAGCTCCTTTCCCGCCGTTGACGCAACGACAACAAAATCGCCGCGATTCCGCCCGTGAACCAAACGAGCGACGTGATACCTGCAAAGCCCAGCCACGACTGATTCAGCCGCGGATCGAGCAGACTCAAGAACCCGCCGCTCACCAGCCGCACCAGCGGCCAGCTCGTCAGCGTCAGCGCCCAGGCAAAAGCCACGAGCGAAATCATTACCCGGCGATTCCACACGTGCTCGCGTTCGTCTACAAGCCACGCTTCCGCTCTCGCGCACGTTCGCTGCACCAGGTCCGCGGAAGGCTGCGGCGTTGGCAGTTGCCGCAAACCGCGAGCCAGATGCTGCCACTGCTCGATTTCCGCAGAGCATTCGGGACAGGTGCGCGCATGCTCGATCACCCGCTCCGATTCGTTCGGGTCGAGAGCGTCTGCCGCTGCGAGAGCCAGCATCTCGCGAATTTTCTTGTGGTCGGTGATAGACATGTTCGTCATCGCCAGTTCTCTCCCGCATAGCGCGTTTCCAGGCTCTGCCGCATCTGTTCGAGCGACCGGCGGAGCCGCGATTTCACGGTGGAAAGCGGAATGCTGAGCACCTGCGCAATTTCTTCGATCTTCATTTCTTCCTCAAAGCGCAGCGTCATCACTTCACGATAGACGAGCGGCAGTTCATCGAGCGCCGTGCCGAGCCGGCTCGACCGCTCATTTTCGAGGACGCGATCGAGCGGCGCCGGATCCTTCGAAACCAGCCGTTCGACGGCGGTCCCTTGCGATTCGTCTTCGGAAACCGGCTGGTCCAGACTCGCGGGACGAATCCTGCGGAGATGATCGATCGCCAGATTGCGCGCCACGGTGAAAAGCCACGCGTCAAAATTCCGGCTGGGATCGAATCGACGGATTTTCTCCGCTACGTGAACCCAGGTCTGCTGGAAGAGATCTTCGGCTTCGCTTCGATCACGCACCAGACGCAACAGGAACCGGTACAGCCGATTCTGGTAGCGCGATACCAAAGTCGAGAGAGCATCCAGGTCCCCTCGCCGGAGCTGAGCTACATCGGCTTCGAGCCCCACTCGCCCCTCCCATCGCATTGCGGCCACGCCCATCATATCTGTAATACGGGCCGGACCCTGGAAAAGACTCACGGGCGGCGACGGGCTCCCTGCGCCCTGTAGGTATGTTATAAATCAATGGTTTGAAGATGCCCCCGATCCCGGCCAGCACTCATACAGCGAGCGGTATCCGCCTCGAAATCACTCCTGAGCGGGCGTTTATTGATGACGAATTGAGCGTCCGAATCTGCGGGCTGTCTCCCCGTGAAATTGTCGCAGTTCGCGCAACGACAGAAGACGACGACAAGCGAGAATGGCGTTCGCGCGCTACTTTCGCCGCGGACGCTTCGGGAATCGTCGATATCGCTTCGAGCGAATCGCTTGGCGGCACTTACCGCGGCGTTTCGTCCATGGGATTGTTCTGGTCCATGCACCTCGACGAAGCGCATACAGACGGCCGCGCGATTTTCGCTCGAAAGGACACCGCGCCCAATCGCGTGCTACTCGAGGTGGAAGCGGACGGCCGCGTCGGGCGTCGCGTCGCAGGCCGCGTCGAAGGTCAAGTTCTCGTTGCGGCGCAGATCGAAAGAAATTACCTGGAGCCCGGTACCGAGACGCGCGACCTCAAGGTGCCGACCGAGCCGGGATCAAACAGCGAGCACGGCGTCACTCACCAGGACACCAGCAGTCGCGAACACACGATCGGTAGATTGTTCCTTCCTCCCGCCGCGAAGTTTCGCCGTCCGCTCCCCGCTGTCGTCGTTCTCAGTGGCTCGGGCGGCGGATTTGATATCGACAAGGCCGCCGTTCTCGCGCGCCACGGATTTGCGACGCTCGCGCTCGCCTACTTCGGTGTTCCGCCTCTACCCACATGGCTTCATCGCATTCCGCTCGATTATTTCGAGGCTGCCTTCGGATGGCTGGCCGCGCAGCCGGAGGTTGATTCGCAGCGGATCGGAGTGCTGGCAGTCTCGCGCGGCGCAGAACTGGCACTCTTGCTCGGCTCGATGTTTTCACAAATTCGAGCCGTCGTCGCGTATGCGCCGAGCAGCGTCGCCTGGGCTGCCGGCGGGCGCGAAAAAGAATCCGGCGAAATTATTCCGTCGTGGACACACCGGGGCCAGCCCGTTCCGTTCGCCCCGCTTCCTCTTCGCCGTTTTATCTTCCGCTCCGCCGTGCCGGTCGCATTGCTGAAAAGGCCGGTGATGTTTCGCGATCTCTTTCGCGCGGGCCTGCGAAACGGGAAAGCAATTTCCGCGGCCGAAATTCCCGTCGAGCGAATTCGCGGCCCGATTCTGCTTATCTCGGGAGGCGACGATCACCTCTGGCCGGCCGCGGAAATGAGCGAGCGGATTGTTGCGCGTCTTAAAAAGCACAACTTCGTCCATCCAGTCGAACATCTTCACTACCCGCTCGCTGGACACATGCTGCGCTATCCTTATCTCCCCACCACGGCCCGCGAATCCCGCAATCCGCACCTTCGCGGCGCGCGCTATTCTTTCGGTGGCACGCCGTCCGCTGACGCGGAAGCGCAAGCAGACTCCTGGCGCCGCGCTATCGAATTTCTCAGGACAGGCCTGCAGTAAGCCCTGCGCCACATACTTACGCGCGAGGGTGGCCGCTGCGCGATATGCTAGAATGGGCGCAGTGCTAAAGATTCTCCAGGACCTCCTTGAGCTCCAGAGCGTTGATGTTCGCCTGCACGATGTTCGCGCCCGGCTAGCCGCCTTCCCCAAAAAGATTTCCGAGCTCGATGCGCGCATCGCTGCGGCGAAAGCGGAGCTCGAACAGAGCAAAGCCGCCCAGCTCGCCACCATAAAAGACCGCAAGAAATACGAACTCGACGTCGAGCAATACAAAGAGCGCGTCCGCAAATACAAAGACCAAACCGCGCAGATCAAAACCAACGAAGCCTACAAAGCTCTTCAGCACGAAGTGCAGATGGCTGAGGAAGAAATCGCAAAGGCGGAAGATCGCCTGCTCGAGCAGATGGTGGCGAGCGAAGAATACGATCGCCGCATCAAAGCCGCAGAAAAAAGATTGAAAGAAGTGGAAGAATCCGTTCGCGGCCAGCGCGCCACGATTGATTCGGAAAAAGCCGCCGCTGAAAAAGACCTGGCGCTGGTCGAAGCCGATCGCGCGCGCGTCACTGCCGAAATCCCCGAAGACATGCTCGACCACTACGAACGCATCGCGAAGAAACACGGCGGCGTCTCTCTAGCGGAAGTGAGCGACGAAAAATGCACCCTCTGCGGCATGCAGATTCGCCCTCACGTGTTTCAGAAAATGCGGCGCACGGATAGCCAGGAAATGTTCCACTGCGAAACGTGCACCCGCATTCTCTATTACATCGAGCCTACGGCTGTTCCACCAGACGATCCGAAGCCGCAGGTTTCCGGCGCCTCTGCTTCTTCTTCGAGCGAAAACTAGCGGTGAAGACCAGCATCGAAATCTCAAAACATTCCGGCAAAATCGCGCGGGTGTGCCGCGCGTGAAGCGCATTTCCAAAACGCAGCCACCTGCAAGCGCGCGCCTTTTTTCCGAGTCCGATTCAGCCGCGCCGCCTGCGGGCGTTCACATCGCGAATATTGACGGAGCTTCGCGCGGCAATCCGGGTCCGGCTTCTTACGCGATCGTAGTGCGCGATCCCAGCGGCAGAGTAGTTTTTGAGCTTGGTAAAAACATCGGCCGGGAAACAAACAACGTCGCCGAATATTTCGCGCTGCTGGCGGCGCTCGATTATGCAACGAGCCACGGCATCAGGGCGCTGCGCATTCGCAGCGATTCCGAACTGCTCGTCCGCCAGATGCAGGGCCGCTACAAAGTAAAGAGCTCGGACTTGAAGCCGCTGCACGAGCGCGCCTCAAAAATGGCACGCCAACTCGGCTATTTTGCGATCGAGCACGTCCGCCGCGAAATGAACAAGGACGCCGACGCGCTCGCAAACGTCGCGCTCGATGAAGCGGGAGTGCCGAAATTCGACCGCGGCGCTCCGAAAGCTGAGGCGCGGCCCGTATCCGCCTCGCACCAAACACCGCTTCTCCCAGCTCGCGCACCCGTCGCGATGGTTCGACCTTCGAAGGCGTCACACCGCACCCGCGCGCGCGTCGTGAAAGGTGCGCTGGTTCCGAACGAGCCACTCGACCTGCCGGAAGGCACGGAAATCGCCATCGAGTTTCAAATTCTTTCCGAAGACGAATCCTGAATTTGTGAGAAAAGTTTACGAAGCTTTTTTCAAGGAATATGAGCGGTACAGTGTGTCGCGCTGTGCGGGGATGTAGCCTGCATCGGAAATAATGCGGCGAAGCTCTTCTTCATTCGTGCGGTTACGGACGCCGGCCGCGTATACCACGTTCTCTTCGATCAGGATGCTGCCTACATCGTCCGCGCCGAATTGCAATCCCACCTGACAGATTTTGATTCCGGGCGTGAGCCAGCTCGACTGCACGTGATCAATGTTGTCGAGATACAGCCGGCTGATGGCGAGCGTCTTCAGATAATCAAAAGCGGTCGCTTCTGGAATTTTCTTTCCGAGCGGTGTGTTGTCCGGCGCGAAAATCCAGGGAATGAATGCGGTGAATCCGCCCGTATCTTCCTGAATCCGGCGCAAGCGTTCCAGATGATTCACGCGGTGGCGATACTCTTCGCCGCACCCGAACATCATCGTGGCCGTGGTGCGCATTCCCAGCGAGTGCGCGATCCGGTGCATCTCTTCCCATTCCTCCGACCGGCACTTCAGTCGCGAGATGCGCGCGCGAATTTCGTCGTCCAGAATTTCCGCGCCGCCGCCCGGTATCGAATCGAGGCCCGCGTCGCGCAGCCGCGCGATCGTCTCGCGCACCGAAAGTCCCGAAACCTCTGCGATGCACAGAATTTCCGGCGCTGAGAAGCAGTGCAGGTGCACTTGCGGAAATTTCTGCTTGATCGAGCTCAGCATGTTTTCGTAGTACTCGACGCGCAAATCCGGATGCAGCCCGCCCTGCATCAAGACGCCGGTCCCGCCCAGGTCGAGCATCTCCTGGATTTTTTCGTAGATCGTTTCGAGCGGCAGTATGTAGCCGTCCTTCGCGCCGAGGGGCCGGTAGAAAGCGCAGAACGAGCAATACTCCGTGCAGAAATTGGTGTAGTTGATGTTGCGGTCAATCTGATACGTCGCCACGCGAGGATCGGTCTTTTTGCGGCGCACTTCGTTGGCCGCCATGCCGATGCCGATCAAATCATCGGAGTTGAAAAGTTCGAGCGCTTCTTCTTGTGTGATTCCCATTTGTCGTCGCGTCTCTCGATCTAATCTTACGCTAAATACACCGGATCGTTTGCTTTCACAATTCCTTCCCGCAGCACCGCTCCGTAAACGCCTGCGCATCCCGCGTGGTCGCGCGCCACTTTTTCGAGCACGACGGGAGCCGGAGCAGCCGTCTCGGGATCAAGAGTAATCATGACACAGCGCCCATCCTTAGCCACAATGTGGATTGTCACGTTCTCGCCGATTTGCAGCGCCCGGCCTACGAGCGTGTCTTCAAAAAATGGGACATCACTGGCCCACTTCACGTAGAAATTGGCGCGAAACCGCAACGGGTCGAGGCTCATCCCGGCTTCCTCACTGAGCGCGCGGGTCGTCGCCAGTCCAAATACAGAAATTGGATACGCGTCCGTCATGCTGCGCTCGGAATGGCGGAGTTCCAGCGCCCGGCCGTAGCGCTTCTCGAGCAGGCGCTTGAACTCGGGATCGTCCACGCGCGCCTTATCGCCTTCCGGAGTCGTCACTTCCGCCGAGTAGTCCGTGGAATAAATTCCGCCTTCCACCGGCAGCGTTCCCAGAAAGCGGGGACGGAATACAATCATGTCGCGGCCCTTGCGCGAAGTCATCCACGGAAAAGTCGCGGGCCCTTGCGCATCTACGAACGCGTACACGCGGTCGCCGACGAGTCCCGCATGCGTAACGCGCGCCGCTTCCAAATCCTCTCCCGCCATGCTCTTTACAGGATAGCGGCGCAGCCTCGTGAGCACACCAATCTGCTCCATCGCATCACGCTCCGCGACGAGCCGTCGTCTGCGCGGGCGCGTCGACGAATTCGAGCGGACGGTTGCGCGGGATTAATTTTGCGGCGGCGGCTTTTTCGTAATAGAGGCGCAGGCCTTCCAGGTTTTCTTCATCGAGGTTGAAGTCGATGTTGTCGGTCAAGTATCGCTCGAGCGCTTTTGCCGGCATATCGAGCTTCGCGGATGCAGCTTCGGAGATTTCGCGGATGCGTTCCATGCCGTAGCGTTTCGAGGCTTGGAAATCCGCCACCACTTCGGGAGTGATCGCGTCGCGACGGCCCGCCCAGATCGCGAGCACGCACGGCTTGCCGGTCATTTCGCGCCATTGATACGCCACGTCGTAAATGAACACCGTCTCGAATCCCGGCACCGGCATGTCTTCCGGATCGCCCTGGCAGCACGAACCGCCGCCCGGCAATTTCGCCGCGAGCGCTTCCATTTTCAGCGCCACGCGCAACGCGGGGTCGCCGATAAGGAGCGCGGCGTCCGCCTGTTTCAGCATTTCAGAGGGGTCCGGCGCTGCTTCCACATACTCCGGCTTGATTCCCCAATATTCCGCGGCCAACAATTTCACGAGCGCCGCCGAGCTGCGCGAGCTTGCGTCGAGCGCGATCCGCTTCGCCATATCGATCGGCCGCTTCGAAACCACAAGGATGCTGCGAACTTCGCCCTTCGCCGCCACCGCCATTCCTGGCAGCGCTACGACGTTATCGATGCGCTGGTACTCGATTGCGGGAATGATGGCGACGTCCACATCGCCGCGACGAAGCGCTTCGGCGCATTGCGAAGGCACCGTGAACGACAGGTCGTACTTGCCCACGAGCGGGCCTTCGGTAAATCCCCAGACGAGCGGCGCCGTGTTCAAATATTCGACAATCGAAATGCGAAGTTTGCTCATAACATCTGCAATTGTAACATAGCGCTTTGGTGCCTCCCTGGCGGCAGAAACGAATCAATCTCGGGCGCGAGATGGAAGCAAAGCCTGACAAACCGGTTCAAGCTGCGTGGCTATTTTGTATCCGCTCTCCGAGGCTGGGACTACGGCGCTGCGGAAAATCGGAAAACTTCGTCTTCGGTGGGAAGTTCCATTTCGTGTTTCACGGGCGCGGGGTGCGCTTCCGACGGCTTCCACCCCTCGCCTTTACCTTGCAATTCGTAGGACGTGAGGGCGTAAGGCAAACCTTCGCAGGCGAGTTCCGAATTTGCGTTGCAAATATGAAAGTGCAAATGCGGCTCGGATGAATTTCCCGAATTGCCCAGCAGGCCAAGCACCTGGCCGCGCCGCACTTTGTCGCCGACTTTTACGCGCACGGATCCCGGCTGCATGTGCGCGTAAAACGCAAAGAGCCCGCTGCCAATTTCCCCGCTACCAATTTCCATGATCACGTGGTTGCCGCCTACGGTTTCAAGAGTGATCGGCACGATGGGCGGCTGGTTCGGAACGTTCTGCGGGATTCCGTCTTTCGTTTGCGTCACCACGCCGTCCGCCACCGCCAAGATTTCCGCTCCGTACGCGCGATAATTTTTGTTGTCGGTTGAATCGCCCTGATACGTTTTTCCGTCGGGATAGAGCTCGACCCAGTCGATCGCGAATCGCTGCGAAATGTAAGCGCCGCCGTTCAAGGGAATGAATGCTCGCCGGTGCTGCGACGTGTTCGAAGGCCCGTTGCCGGCCGCCCAGTCGGTGCCGCGCAGCGGGGAACTGATCACAACCACTGGCTTCCGGTCCGTCGAAACTGGGACGCCCTCCATGCGGATCGCTTCCGGGTAATCGCCGATCTTCATTGCGATGCGATGGCTCAACTGCGCGGGCACTTGCTCCTTTGTGTCGAACGAGACCCACATGAAGACGATCGCAAATGCCCCAGGTTCGATTTTTGCTTTTTCCGTCACGGTCTGGCCGGTCCGCTCGATCATGCCGTCGAGGTCCGCGCCGGCGTAACTCGCGATAGGTCCCGTGGCGGAATCGCCGCCCATCACGTCGAGACGCGTGAGAAGGCAATCGCGCTTGCCGAGGTTCGTCACGTGCAGCTCGTAGACGAGGTGCCATTTGCCGTCCGCCTGGAAAGCAGTCGGCGCGATCGGTACGAGCACTTGCACCGGTGCGGCCACCGGCTTCGGCGTGTGTGCCTTGGATTCGTCCTGCTTGCCGTTGGCATCGGCTTGCGCGAACGAACTTCGCGGGGCGCCGAGCCCGAGCGCGAGAGTGAGTGCAACGAGGCACGGCGCGACGAAGGCGCGGAGAGACTCATTCACGAGAGAATGTCCGGTTTTCTTACGATTAACAATGATTCGGCTGGGCATGGATTTTGAGATTTTTCCTCGCGATTCGCCTGCGACTTCCGCCTCGCGTGCTACGGACCGCGTTTGCGCTCATCCTCACAACTCGCGGGCGACGGTAGCATGTGGAAGCAAGTGATTCAACAGCTTGTTCTCCTACGAAATGGGACGCTCCGGAAGCGGCGATCCAGTCTACGAAGTAATCCCAAGCGCGAAGCCGTACATATACTGACATTAGCTTGCTTGACATCTCGACGCGCGGCTGCGTACCCTCGCCCCAGAGCCTTCCTTATAAAATTGATGGATTCCGATCACTACTTGGGGTGGTTGGCGCTGGCGTTGACGCCTGGCCTGGGCGCGCGCATGGCAGGGAAGTTGCTGCGCGAGATGGGGAGTCCGCAGGCGATATTTCGCGCGTCGCTTACGGAACTCGAAGCGCACCGGCTGCCGGCGGCGGTGGCCCAGGCGATCCATTCGCACCGGCCGTTGAGCGATGCGGCGAAAGAATTGGCAGCCGCGCAAGCGGTCGGCTCGAAGCTGCTCACATGGGACGAACCGGACTACCCGGTGCGGCTGCGCGAGATTTACGATCCTCCCCCGCTTCTGTATGTGCGTGGAAACGTTGAGCTTCTGGGCAAGCACTTAATATCCATCGTCGGGGCGCGTCGTCCGACCCCTTATGGGAATCAAATGGCTGAGAGACTGGGGCGCGATCTCGCCGAGCGGGGCCTCGTCGTCTGCAGCGGACTTGCGCGCGGCGTTGATTCATGTGCTCACAAAGGGGCGCTCAGCGTAATGCACGGAGCGACCATCGGCGTGCTCGGCTGCGGAATTGACGTGGTATACCCGAAGGAAAATAAGAAGATCTTCGCCGAAATGGAGCAGCGCGGAGCAATTATCAGCGAGTTTCCGATGGGCACCTTTGCGGCGCCGCAAAACTTCCCGATTCGAAACCGGATTATCGCCGGGATGTCGCTGGGTGTTGTGGTTGTGGAAGGCGCGCAGTACTCTGGATCCTTAATAACCGCGCGGCTCGCGATGGAGTTTGGCCGCGAAGTTTTCGGCGTGCCCGGCAATGTGACGCAGCTCACCAGCTTCGGCCCGAACCAGCTGATTAAACAGGGAGCCAAGCTCGTCACAAGCTGGGAAGACGTGATCGAGGAGTTGCCAACTCCTATTCGAGCGGAGTTGCTGCCGGTCGAATCGGCGTCACCCGAAGAACGAGCGGCGCTGCTGAACGAAGGTTTTGCGCCGGCTGAGCGCACGCTCTACGAATTGCTCGGCGTGGATCAAGCGCGCCACATCGACGAAATTATGGAGGTTTCCGGGCTCAGTTCGTCGGAAGTCCTGGCGACGCTATTTGACCTGGAGCTCAAAGGCGTGGTACGTCAGTTACCTGGTAAGCAATTCCTGAAAGTCCTCTTGTAGTCTTCTCAGGGACAGCAGGTAGGATGGTACGGCGCGCTGGGGAACCGGCGAGCGAAAGTATTTGGCTTTTGATCTTTGTTGTCTGATCCAGGAAACATTTAATTAAGGAAGACGGGGACTAACTGAAAAGATGGCACGTTCACTCGTAATCGTTGAATCGCCTGCCAAGGCGAAGACGATCGAAAAATATTTGGGGAAGGGTTATTCCGTGAAGGCCTCCTACGGCCACGTGATGGACCTCCCCACGAAAACGATCGGCATCCTTTTGCCCGGCGAGCAAAACGGCAATAAGAAGAAGAAGAAACCGAAAGCAAAAGGCAAAGGAGGCAAAGCCGTTCCGGAGAAGAAAGCGCCGAAACCGGTTGTCGTCACCGCGGCCAATATCTTCGAGCCGACCTATGGCGTGATTCCCGGCAAAGTAAAAGTGATCAACGAGCTGCGGCGAGCTGCGAAGACGGCCGACGCCGTCTACCTCGCCGGTGACCCGGACCGCGAAGGCGAGGCGATCTGCGCCCATCTCGCCACTGTCCTGAGCAATCCGTTTACGCCGCCGGCGGAAGATGAGTCCAACGGCAGGTTCGGCAAATTTGGCAGGAAGAAAGCGCCGAAGGACGCGAAAGCGGGAAACGCGCCGGAAGCGAGTGATGGCGCGAAGGACGGCGCGAAGCCGGGCGCAAAGTCAAAATCAAGCGCCAAGCTCAGCACCAAAGAAGTCGCGAAATTGGTCGTAGCGCCGCCGAAGACCGAGCCGGCCGCAACCTCCGCAAACAAGATCTTCCGCGTGATGTTCAACGAGATCACGCCAAAAGCGATTCGCGCCGCGTTTGAGCACCCCTCGCAGGTGAATGAAAACCTGGTGGACGCGCAGCAGGCGCGCCGCGTGCTCGACCGCCTGGTGGGCTACAAAGTTTCGCCGCTCCTCTGGGACAAAGTCCGCCGCGGCCTTTCCGCCGGACGCGTCCAGACCGTCGCTTTGCGCTTGATCGTCGAGCGCGAGCAGGAAATCCGCGCTTTCGTTCCGCGGGAATACTGGACGATGCATGCGCTGCTCGCCGCCGGTGAGCCTCCCGCGTTCGAAGCGAAGCTGATCAAGTACAAGGGCGAAGACCTCGAGATCCCGAACGAAGCGGAAGCGCAGCGGATTCTGGCGGCCGTCGAACACTCGGCGTGGCAGGTCGCCAGTGTTGCCCAGAAAGAAAAGCGCCGCTTCGCACCGCCTCCGTTCACCACCTCGAAGCTGCAGCAGGCTGGTTACAATCGCCTGCGCTTCACCGCCAAGCGCACGATGATGCTGGCGCAGCGGCTGTATGAAGGCGTCGAGCTTGGCAACGAAGGATCGGTTGCGCTGATCACTTACATGCGAACCGATTCGGTGCGCGTCTCGTCAGACGCGATCGAGCAAGTGCGTGAACACATCGGCTCGGCGTACGGCGCCAAATACCTGCCCGAGAAGCCGAATTTCTTCAAGTCGAAGAAGGACGCGCAGGAAGCGCACGAGGCGATTCGTCCCACGGATGTTTCGCGCACGCCCGAAAGCGTGAAGCCGTATCTCGACGAATCCATGTTCAAGCTCTACCAGATGATCTGGCAGCGGTTCGTCGCCTCGCAGATGGTTCCCGCGGTGTTCGATCAGACGACGATTGATGTGGATGCGAGCGGCTACACATTCCGCGCCACAGGTTCTGTGCAGAAATTCGACGGCTACCTGGCCGCGTATCAAGCTGTGAAAGACGAAGAGGAAAAGGAAGACGAAGCTGACGCCGTCGGTAATCGTTTGCCGCAGGTGAGCGAGGGCGATCAGCTCAAGCTCGAGACGATCCGTCCCGAGCAGCATTTCACCGAGCCGCCGCCGCGGTACACAGAAGCGACGCTCGTGAAAGAGCTGGAAGAAAAGGGAATCGGCCGGCCGTCCACGTATGCCGCGATTATTTCGACGATCGTCGAGCGGGAGTATGTGAACAAGGATCAGGGCCGTTTCACGCCCACCCTCCTCGGCGAGCGAGTGAGCGGGCTGCTGGTGAAAGCGTTCGAGGATATTTTCGACGTGGGCTTTACCGCGCGCCTCGAAGAAGAACTCGACGAAATCGAAGAGGGCAAGCTCGGGTGGCGCACCGCGGTGAAAGAATTCTGGGATCGCTTCGAAGTCGATCTCGATAAAGCCGCCGACCAGATGGAGTCGTATAAAGCGGGCATCCCGACCGGAGAGAAGTGCGAAAAGTGCGGCCAGGGAGAATTGCTCGAGCGCATCAGCCGCCACGGGTTTTTCCTCGGTTGTTCCCGCTATCCCGAATGCGATTTCATCCGCGATATGGCGGACGTGGTGAGCGAACAGACCGACCCCGAGATCACCACGCAATATTGCGACAACTGCGGCAAGGAAATGATCATCAAGCGAGGACGCTTCGGCACGTTCCTTGCGTGCACCGGCTATCCGGATTGCAAGACGACGCGGCGCCTCGTGGCGGGTACCCAAAAAGCGCGCCAGCCCGATGTGCCGCTCGATGAAAAATGTCCCACCTGCGGGCAGCAGCTTTTGCGGCGACACGGCCGGTTCGGCGAATTCATCGGCTGCGAAAAATATCCGAAATGCAAATACACGCGGCCCATCACGCTCGGAATCAAATGCCCGAAGTGCAACGAAGGCGAGTTTGTGCGCCGCGGCACGGCCAAGGGACGCGGGCGCGGCCGGATCTTCTACGGCTGCAGCCGCTATCCGGATTGTGATTTCACCAGTCCGCATGAGCCGATCAACGAACCGTGCCCGAAGTGCGGCGCGCCGTTCATCGTCGAGAAGCGCACCAAGCAAGGCGCGTTTCGCTCGTGCATCAAAGAAGGATGTGATTGGGAAATCGAGGCGCCATTGCCGCCGCTGGAATCTTTGGGCACGCCACCGTCGGCTGCACCTGCTGCCCCGGTAGCGGTGCCTTCGGGAGCGCTTTCGTCGTAGCCGCTCCGCGGAGCCGTTGAATCTCCATGAAGGAAATGATCGACAAATTCGTCGATTGTCTTCGCATTGAGCGAAACCTTTCTCCGAATACCCTCCGCGAATATCGCCGCGACCTGTATCAATTCATGGCGTTTCTTACTCCGCCCGGCGAAAAGACGATGCCGCTCGGCGAAGTGGATCACCGCGTGATCCGGGAGTATGTCGGCCATTGCTATGATCAGAAGCTGAAGAAATCCTCCGTGGCGAGAAGGCTCGCGTCTCTCCGGACTTTTTTTAAATACTGTATCCGGGAAAAAAAGGTGCAACAGAATCCGGCCAAGCTTGTCAGCACGCCCAAACTTCCCAAGCTCATTCCGCGCGTGCTCACGGCCGAGGAGATCAACGGCTTTCTCGACAACATCCTGAGCGTCGGCGAGAAGGTGGCGAATTCTCAAGTGAAGGCCAAGCGGCGCTGGCGTGAAGACGCGAAGCTGATGGTAAAGCGCGATCGCGCCCTCCTCGAATTACTCTACGCATCCGGTTTGCGCGTGAACGAACTGGTCACCTTGAATCTCGAGGATGTCGACCGCGACGGCCAGATGCTTCGCGTGCTCGGCAAGGGCCGCAAAGAGCGCGTCATTCCCTATGGGAAGAGCGCACAGGAAGCGCTCGAAGCCTACTGGCCGATCCGCGAGGAACTCGTGAACCGTCCAGGCGTCGACGAGGAAATCCGCGCCGTTTTTCTGAATAATCTCTCCTGCCGGCTGGGAACGCGCACCGTGCGAGCGATCGTCAAAAAATACTCCCGCCTCGCCAACGTGAATTGGCAGCTTCATCCGCACTCGCTCCGCCATGCGTTTGCCACCCATCTGCTTTCCGACGGCGCGGATTTGCGTGCGATTCAGGAACTTCTCGGCCACGTCTCGCTTTCCACGACGCAGCGCTACACGAGGGTCAGCATCGAACAGTTGATGAAGGTGTACGACAAAGCGCATCCGCATGCTTAAATCACCTTTGCTGTGAGCCCGGAATCAATTGCTTCGCGGTTCTTTCGGTGAACGGAGTACTGCAGCCGCGGCGGGGTTGTCGCTTCCCCTTCGGCGGCGAATCTTAGAGATAGACGGCGTTTCAAACACCTCGCTATAATGCCGAAAATGCAACCCAAGGGGCGGCCGAGCATCCAATTTACGTGCCTCTTACTGACAGCAAGCAAGGACTCTTAAGAATGAAGACTGCTCCTGCAAAAAAGACGCTCACGATCCCGGCCGTTCGCCCCAAAGCAGCAGCGCTGCAGATGTATCTGGAAACGCTCGGCTACAAGACTCGCGAGCGCCTGGAGTTGATCAATATCACCAAGGATCTGAACGAAGTCGTGCGCAAGCACGGATTGAAGGCGGGCTTTGTACTGGTGCAATCGCTGCACACCACCACCGCGATTTTCATTAATGAGTTTCAGCAGGCACTGCTCGACGATATCAAGTCGTTCCTCGAACGTCTCGTGGGCCGCATCGATTATTGGCGCCACAACGATCCAAAACTCTCCGAATGCAGCCGCCAGAACGCCGATTCGCACCTTCGCGCGATGGTTCTTGGACACACGCTATCCGTGCCGGTCCGCAATGGGGAACTCGCGCTTGGTTACTGGCAATCGATCATCCTCGCCGAACTCGACGGTCCTCGCGACCGCTCGATTCAAGTGCAGGTCCTCGGCGTTTCAGAAAATCCCGAAGAATAAAAGCAGCCTGGAAAAAAAACGAGAAGAAGCATGGAAGCGGATCCGGGGCAGGCGCGTGCCGGAACAGGCAAAGCGTCTGGCGCGATTGCGCGCTAGACGTTCAGCGTGAGCGACGTCTCGGGAATAAAGCCATCCGAGCGCTGGTGAGTAGCGCCGGCCGTGGGAGGAAACGGCATTTTCGTGCGGTCCACCGGATTGTAAAGAGTGTCGCGCTCGACAGGGACGCGGCCGGCCGCGCGAATCAGCCGCTCGAGTTCGGCGCGCGTCAAGTCCTCGGGAGTCGTCGCGCCGGCATCGTGATAGATTTTTTCTTCGACCACTGTGCCGTCCAGATCGTCCGCGCCAAATCGCAATGCCACCTGCGCGATCCGCGGCGTCAACATGATCCAGTAGGCCTTGATGTGATCGAAATTATCGAGCATCAGGCGCGAGACGGCGATCGTTTTCAGATCGTCGATGCCGGTGGGCTTGGGGAGATGCGAAAGCGCGGTGTTCGCGGGATGAAACTCGAGCGGAATAAACGTGACGAAGCCGTGCGTTTTGTCCTGCGTGTCGCGCAACTGGATCAAATGATCGACGCGCTCTTCCGGCGTCTCGATATGGCCGTACAGCATCGTGGCATTCGAGCGCAGGCCGACTTCGTGCGCGGTGCGCGCGATTTGCAGCCACATTTGCCCGCTCACTTTGTGATCGCAGATTACTTTGCGGACGCGCGGATGGAAAATTTCAGCGCCGCCGCCGGGCAGCGAATCCACTCCCGCGTTCTTCATGGTCAGAAGCGTGTCGCGAATCGAAAGCTTCGAGAGGCGCGCGTAGTAGTCCACCTCGACCATGGTGAACGCTTTCAGATGAACCTGCGGGAAGCGCTGCTTCAGGCCGCGAATCAAGTCGAGGTAATACTCGAATGGAAGATCCGGATGCAGGCCGCCGACGATGTGAAATTCCGTGGCGCCCTCGGCCACTCCTTCCGCGGCGCGCGTGTAAATTTCATCCAGGGCAAACGTGTAGGCGCCGGGTGAATCGGGCGAGCGGCCAAACGCGCAGAGCTGGCAATGCGCCACGCAGACGTTGGTGGGATTGATGTGCCGATTGACGTTGAAGTAGCAGATGTTGCCGTGGCGCTTCTCGCGCACGTGATTCGCGAGCCAGCCGACCGCCAGCAAATCGTGCGACTGGAAGAGCGCGAGGCCGTCTTCGGCGGTCAGGCGCTCGCCCGCGAGAACTTTCGCTGCGATTGGCTCGAGCCGCGCGTCCGTGATTTGTAAGTTCGCTCATGATTTGCATTTTTATTTCTCAGGGCCGCGTGACGAATGTGGCCGCGCCCCAGAACAACAGGAACAACAAACTAATATAGCCATTCACGGTGAAAAACGCAGCATTCATTTTGCTCAGGTCGTTGGGCTTTACGAGCGAATGCTCGTAGTCAGAGCAGCGCGGCAACCACGGCGATTCCCGCCCACGCCGGCCAGCGCGAGATGAAAACTCCACGCCAGCCACGCGAGCAGGCGACCATCACGATGTGCATCGCGCGTGCGATCGCGAGCGCGCCGCGCCATCCCAAATTTTTTCGGAATCGAGTAAAGTCCGGCGGTCTTGTCGAATTCGACGTCCTGGCAGGCGTACAGCACGTCGAAGCCGCCCACCCAGAGCGTGACCGCCGCGCAAAGAATCAGCATGCGCCAGTCGAGCGAGCCGCGAATCGCGATCCAAGCGGCTGCCGGCGAAATCCCCAGGCAAAAGCCGAGAACGAAGTGCGACCAGGTGGTGAATCGTTTTGTATAGGAGTAAAAAAACAGGATGGCGAGCGCGACGGGCGAAAGCTTCAGCGCCAGCGGATTCAATTCGCCACGCGGCGAAAACCAGACAGCGCGGACGCCATCAGCGTGAACATCCAGGCGAAGCCGACGGAAAGTTCGCCGGCGGGCAGCGCGCGCATTGGCGGTGCGCGGATTGCGGCGGTCGTATTCGACGTCGGCGATGCGATTGATCGTCATCGCGGCGGAGCGGGCGCCGACCATGGCCACGACGATCCAGAAAATTTGCCGCCATGGGGCAAGCCGCCTGCCGTCGCGCGCTGCAAGCAGCGCGCCGACCAGCGCGAACGGCAGCGCGAAAACGGAGTGCTCGAATTTGATCATTTCGAGCACGATGCGGAGGCGCCCCTTCTGCGGGGTCAATTCCCGGGTCGATTCCCGGAGCGATGACCGGGGCGACGAAGCAGTTTCGGTTTTTTGCACCATTGACACGTGTCCATTTTAGGCGCGTGCGGAAGGGAGTGCAAACGGTCGTTCGCGCCAGGATTTTCGCAGCCTACGGCTTTCCGCCTCTCCAACGGTATTGCTTTTCCTGCGGCAGGCCGAGCTGCGCGAGAACGCGATAGCTGAATTGCTCGACGAGGTCGTCAATTTTTTTCGGGGCGTAGTAGAAAGCGGGCATCGCGGGCATCACGGTGGCGCCCGCGTCGTGCACGCGGAGCATATTTTCAAGGTGAATGCGATTGAGCGGCGTTTCGCGGAGGCAAAGCACCAGCGGGCGGCGTTCTTTCAGGCAAACGTCGGCGGCGCGCGTGAGGAGATCGTTCGCAATTCCTGTCGCGATCGCGCCGAGTGCGCCGGCCGAGCACGGGATCACGGCCATCGCGTCCACGATCGCGCTGCCGGAAGCGATGCTGGCGCCGATGTCTTTGTTCGGCAGGTATTCGATTTTTTTCGCGGGCGTGCCGGTGAGGAGTGCGGGAAGTTTTTTGCCGTCGGCTGCGACGATGCCGAGTTCGGTCGAGAGAAGTCGCAGGCCGGCTTCGGTCGTCACCAGAAAGACGCGGGCGACGCGGCGATCGGCGTCGAGGAGGCGCAGGATTGCCTGGGCATACGTGGCGCCGCTTGCGCCGGTGATTCCGATTGTGATCGTGCGCGATTCAGATTTCGGCATGCACGTTCGAGCCTATGCAGAATGAACGGATTTTGCAAGCCGGTGCGCGGAACCACGCGCGGCGTGAACAGGCGGAAGCGCCGGGTGATGACGCACACGGAGAGGCACACGGAGAGGACCGGCGGAGGAAACAGGCGGAGGCTACAGGTTTAAGTTACAGCAGGATGAACTTACAGAATGAAGTCTCGCCGCTGCTCGAGAGGACACCAAGTCGTGCCCTCTCGGGAAATGCCGCGCCGGCCAGCCTTGGAACGCAAGCGCGGAGCAGGTTTGGACTATCTCTTGATGGCGCGCACGATGAGAAGCAGAACGATGGCGCCGACGGTTGCCATCACAAGCTGGCCGATCAGTCCGTAGGCGGCGAGGCCGAGCAGCGTGAAAATCCAGCCGCCAAGAATCGAACCGACGATTCCAACGACCAGGTCCATCAGCGTCCCCATGCCTGAACCTTTTACGATTTTACCTGCGAGGAAACCGGCGATGATCCCGATGATGATTGTCCAGAGCAGCCACATATCGCGCCTCCATTTTGAATTGAATCGCTGCGCCCGCGGAATAGGTGGGATTGCGGGCGGTTAACTGGGGGGCACTGTAACATAGTTTCCGCATCGAAGGACGAAGTGCGCGGCGCTTCGAGGGTGCTAGAATCTGGCGGCGAGCGAGAGGCGAGGGATGGACGAGCGGGACATCCGAAATCTTCTGGAAGCGGTGACGCGCGGGCGGCAGACGATCGATCACACGGTCGAAAAGCTGCGGCGGTTGCCGTACGAGGATCTTGGCTTCGCGAAAGTTGATCATCACCGCGGGCTGCGGCAGGGCTACCCGGAAGTTGTGTTTGCGCGCGGGAAGACGCCGAAGCAAGTGGCCGAAATTGTGCGGGCGATGCTTCGGGCAAAGGCTTCGCACAATATCTTGATCACGCGCGCGAACGCGAAAATGTTTCCGGCGGTGAAGCGGATGGCGCGCGCGGCGAAATTGCGGGCGGAATTTCACGAACTCTCCGGGACGATCGCGATCGAGCGCAGCCGCAAGATACAAGGGAAGGGGTTGATCCTGATCGTGACGGCGGGGACGAGCGATATTCCGGTTGCCGAAGAAGCGCTGGTGACGGCGCGCGCGATGGGCAATCGCGCGGAAGCGATTTACGACGTGGGCGTCGCCGGATTGCACCGGCTGCTCGAGCATCGCGAAAAACTGGCAGAAGCGCGCGTGATCATTTGCGTCGCGGGAATGGAAGGCGCCCTGCCGAGTGTGGTGGCGGGGATGGTGGCGGCGCCCGTGATCGCAGTGCCAACGAGCACAGGGTACGGCTCGAGCTTTGGCGGATTGACGGCGCTGCTCGCGATGCTCAATAGCTGCGCCTCGAATGTGAGCGTAGTGAACATTGATAACGGATTTGGAGCGGGGTGCGTCGCGAGCGTGATTAATCGGCTGTAGAGGGCGAGTGAGGCACAGAAGAAGTAAACCCCTACGGCTTTAGCAGCACCTTCAGCACACCTCGTTCTTGCGCGAACTTCATCGCTGCAGTTGCTTCCGCCAACGGATACGTGCGCGCGATGAGAGGGCGCGGGTCCACTTTTTTTGCGCGCAAGAGAGCGAGAGCTTCTTTAAACGGACCGCAGCGCGAGCCTACGAGCGTGATTTCCTTCACCACCACGGGCCAGGTTTCGATGGGGGCTGCGCCGTGGTACGTGGATTTCAGCACCAGCGTGCCGCGCGGTTCGGTAAGCGCGATGGCGAGAGCGAAACCTGAAGGAGAACCGGTGGCTTCGACAACGAGCGGGAAGGATGCTTTTCTGGCAGCTCTCTCGAGATCGCGCGCGTCGCCGCGAATACGGCGCGTTTTAATCCCGTGGCGGCGGGCGAGCGCGAGTTTACCGGCGTGCTTGCCGTAGAGCGTGACCGCCGGTCCGGCGGACGCGAGCGCCATGGCGATCAACTGCGCGAGCTTGCCGTCGCCCAGCACTGCCGCGCGCGGAAAGGAACGAACCCGTCTCTGCGTGAGAATTTCGCAGGCTGCGGCGAGCGGTTCGGCGAAGACGGCTTGCTCGTCACTGACGCCGGCCGGCACCAGGTGAAGATTTTCGAGCGGCAGCGCGAGAAATTCGGCGAAAGCGCCGTCGTGACGCAGGATGCCGAGTACTTTGCGTCGAGCGCAGTGTGTTTTCAGCCCGCGGCGGCAGAATTCGCACGCGCTGCTGCGCCCGAGCGCGCCACAAGCGATATTGATTTCACCCACGACGCGGCGGCCGAGCCATTTGTTTCTTGTGCGGGCGGATACGCCGCGAACATCCACTACCTCGCCGACGAACTCGTGGCCCGGCGTTCCGCGAAATGAATGGTAGCCGCGCAGAATTTCTACGTCGGTGTTGCAGATTCCGGCAAGTCGAACGCGAACGAGCGCCCAACCGTTCCGAAGTTTCGGCAAGGGCTTGCGGGCGGCAGTGAGTGCGTGATTTCTTGCGACGAAGGCGAGCACGCGCGTCCCTTCCTTCTGGCCTGAAAGTTTCGCTCGAACCGCCTCAGCGCACTAGCTCAGGGCGGAAACAAGCGCCGCGGCGAGCGCGGCGTCTTCGTCAGGAAATACGGTGCGCAGGTCGAGAGTGAGGCGGTCGTCTTCGATGCGCGCGACCACGGCCGGTCCGCTCGCGGGTTTGCGGAGTCGCGCTTCGAGCGAATCGGCGGTGTGGCGCGCCGACGAGATCGAAATCAGTTGCGTCGGGAGCTGCTGGTCGGGCGTCGAGCCGCCGCCTACGACGGAGAAGCCCGGGCGTATCTCGACCAACGCATTTTTTCCCAGCGATTCGCGAAGCCTGTCGCTGAATCCTTGCGCGCGGCGAGCGATTTCATCTGCAGATGCGCGAATCATGCGCAGCGCGGGAATTTCGTCGAGCGCGCCGCGCAGGTAGCACTTGAGCGTGACCTCGAGCGCGGCGATTGTGAGCTTGTCCACGCGCAGCGCGCGGAATAGCGGATTGCGCCGGATGCGCTCGACGAATTCGCGTTTGCCGGCAATCACTCCTGCCTGCGGGCCGCCCAGCAATTTATCGCCGCTGAAGCTGACCACTTCTACGCCCGCATCGCCACTCGCGCGCGCCACCGGCTCGTTGATTCCATTCGCGGCGAGATCGGCGAGGCAGCCGGAGCCGAGGTCCTCGTACACGGGAACCTGCAGACGCCGGCCAAGCGCAGTGAGCTCGTCAAGCGTGGGCCGCTCGGTAAATCCGGTGATGCGAAAATTCGAAGGGTGAACGCGAAGCAGCAAGCGCGTGCGCTCGTTGCATGCGCGTTCGTAATCGCGGATGCGGGTGCGATTCGTGGTGCCCACTTCGCGAAGCACCGCGCCGCTTTCGGCCATGATGTCGGGAATACGGAAGCCGTCGCCAATTTCGATCAGCTCGCCGCGCGAGACGATCACTTCGGCAGCTTTCGCAAGCGTGTTGAGGACAAGAAAGACCGCGGCGGCGTTGTTGTTGACGACGATCGCGGATTCAGCGCCAACGAGCTGGGCAAGTAGGCGCGAAGTGTGCACGTCGCGCTTGCCGCGTTCGCCGCTCGAGATGTCGTATTCAAGATTCGAGTAGCGCGTGGCGCTCGAGGCGATTTCGGCGGCAGCTGCGGCAGAAAGCGGAGCGCGGCCGAGATTTGTGTGCAGGATGACCCCGGTAGCGTTGATCACGCGCACGAGCGACGGCGCGAGGAGAGCTTCGACGTGATTTACGATGCGCGTTTCGATCGCAACGCCGTCGAGCGAAGCGGAGGATGAGTCGAGTTTCAACTGCTCGCGCAAGTCGGCGAGCACCGTGCGCGCGGATTGAGTAACGGTGCTGCGTCCAGCGCCTTCAGCCAACGCGACCAGGCGCGGGCGGGCGAGCAATTCGTCCACGGAGGGTATCTCGCGCAGACGGGCAGAGGGTTCGCGCTGCATTTTCGCCGCAGGATCGGCCGGGGGGTTCATCGCTAAGCTATTTGAACACAAGGCGATACGGACTGGCAATGGAGGGGATTTCCCTTTGCGACAAGCCCCCAAACGGCAAAGTTGACGCTGGCCCCCCGGCACTTTACGCTGGAGATTCCCCAACCGCCATGGCCACAATCGACGAAGATCTCAACCAGATCGAACGCGATGTGCGCACGCTGAAGATTGAATACGAGCAATTCTTCGGCGGCGGACGTTCGCGGCCTCCCACCGACACGCAGTGGCGCGTCGATACGCTGGTGCGCCGCTACGCCGAGCGCGTAGCGCGAACTGAGTTCGAGCCAGCGATTCCGCTACAACAATCTCACGCAGACATACGCGAAGTATCAGGATTTGTGGCGGAAGAAACTGATGCAGAAGGAAGGCGCCGTGAGTTTGCGCCACTTCGGCGCGGCCGCGAAAGCAATCGAAGCGCAGCGGGCGCGCGAAGACGTGCACGCGCAGAAACGGGCTGATGCGGAAACGGCGACTGCGACAATCGCGGCAGAACACCTGGCGGCAGACCACGCTGCGGCAGCGGCGACGGCTGCGGCAGACGCAGCGGCGCGGTCGGAAGCGGCGCAAGAAGCGTCGGCCGCGTTTGCGCTTTCATTTTCCGATCCTGAACACGAGAAGTCGAAAGGTACAGCAGCTTTATAAAAAGCTGATCGAAGCGCGGACGGCGGCCGGAGACAAGGCCAGCGCGCCCAGCCTGAAAGATTTCGAGCGCTTCGTGCTGCAGAAAACGAAAGATCTGAAAAACAAGGGCGGGCACGAAATCGAGTACACGGTCAGCGTGGAAGCCGGGCGCGTGAAATTGAAGGCCCGCATTTCGAGCTGATTTTTTTCACTGCAGTCGCATCCGGCCGCACGGTGCGGCCTCTTCCGTAATTTTCTCCAAACGCTTACACTGGACGGCCATTTCCTGCGGGGGAGGTTGTGCGTGGCCGTCGAAGCAAAATTAAAGCGCGCGCTCGTGAGCGTGTTCGACAAAACGGGAATCGTGGAATTTGCGCGCGAGCTTTCCGGCGCTGGGGATCGAAATCGTTTCCACGGGCGGGACGGCGCGGACTGCTGCGCGAAGCGGGGATCGCGGTGCGCGACGTCGCGGAGCTGACCGGCTGGCCGGAAATGTTGGGCGGGCGCGTGAAAACGCTGCACCCAAAAGTGCACGGCGGAATCTTGTATCAGCGCGCCAAGGCGGAAGACCGCAAGCAGGTGGACGAGCACGGGATTGGCGCGATCGATCTGGTGGTGGTGAATCTGTATCCGTTTTCTGCGACGGCGGCGAAGCCGGGAGTGACGGCGGAAGAACTGATCGAGAATATTGATATCGGCGGACCGGCGATGGTGCGGTCGGCGGCGAAAAATTTCCAGAGCGTAGGCGTCGTCACCGATCCCGCCGATTACGCGCCGTTGGCCGCGGAATTGCGCGAGAACGGCGAGTTGAGCCTCGCGACACGCCTCGCTCTCGCGCGCAAAGCCTATGCGCGGACGGCGCGCTACGACGGCGAAATCGCGACTGAGCTTGAGCGCCTCTCGATCGCGAATGGAGCGGTATCGATCGGCGACGCTCGAAACGCTGCCCGAGCGCATTCACATCGCGCTTGAACGTCGCCAGCCCATGCGCTACGGCGAAAATCCGCACCAGGCTGCCGCGCTCTATATTCCGGCAGGCCGCGCGGCGGCAGGGCTTGCGGGCGCGAAGCAGCTTCAGGGCAAGGAGCTTTCCTACAACAATCTCGTTGACCTCGATGCCGCGTGGGCGCTCGCGCGCGAATTCGATCGCGCCGGCGTGGTGATCGTGAAGCACAACAATCCCTGCGGAGCGGCGGAGCAGGAATCGTTGCGCGATGCGTACCTGAAAGCGCTCGAGTGCGATCCGGTGTCCGCGTTCGGCGGCGTGATGGCCTTCAACCGCGCGATGGATGCGGCGACGGCTGAGGAAGTGGCGAAATTGTTCGTCGAGTGCATCGTTGCGCCTGGCTACGATGCTGCGGCGCTCGAGAAATTCGCGGCGAAGAAAAATCTGCGGCTGCTCGAGATGCCGCGCGATGCGGCGCCCGAGGAATTTGACATCAAGCGGATTTCGGGCGGCGTGCTGGTGCAGGAGCCGGACCGCCACGAGCTACGGCAATCGGATCTGAAAATCGTCACCGAGCGCGCGCCGACAGATGCCGAAATTCGCGCGCTGCTATTCGGATGGAAAGTTTGCAAGCACGTGAAGTCGAACGCCATCGTGTTTGCGCGCGAGGGCCAGACGGTCGGCGTCGGCGCCGGGCAAATGAGCCGCGTGGATTCGGTGAAAATCGCAGTGATCAAAGCGGCGACCGCGGGCCTGTCGCTTAAGGGAAGCGTCGTTGCATCCGACGCATTTTTTCCGTTTCCCGATGGCGTGGAAGAGGCGGGGAAGGCCGGCGCATCCGCCGTGATTCAGCCCGGAGGCTCGGTACGCGATGCAGACGTGATTGCCGCTGCGAACAAACTGGGGATGGCTATGGTTTTTTCCGGTGTGCGGCACTTCCGCCACTAGGCGCTGCAGCGGGCGGCTTCTGGCGCTGGAACGTAATTTCGATTGACTGCGGATCGCCTTGTTGGGGCTCGAGTTCAGATCGCGCCGTGTACGTATCGGCGTCTACTCGGATCAGGCTCGCGCGCTTCGGTTCACCATTCACCGGATTTACGAACACTGCTTTCGCGGCGTCGAGGCTCTCGAGTTTCAGCACCGTCGCGTCGGATTTTTCCCACGGTAGAAGCTCGGGCGTGAAGTGGCGGAAGTAGAAGCTGATTCCTTCCGGCTTTTCGACGAGCGAAAATAATTCGAGGACGAGAGTTTTCTCGCCTTCGACGAGCCGAAAAATTCCCGTCATCTCGCCCGCTTTCGGGCCGAGCCACGTTTGCTCAGCCACGCGCGACCCCCAGTCGCCGCGCCAGCGCCCTTCGAGCCACGAAAAGTCCGCGAGCGCCGGCGCCCGATCCGAAGCAGGTGAATGCTGGGAAGCGGACGAACGCTCCGCGACTGAATGCGATTGCTGTTGCTCGGCGGTAGACGATGTTGCCGCGGCCTGAGCATTTGCCGGCGGAGCGGACTGCGCCCCGCTCGCCGCTGCTGCCGCTTGCGTGCCACTGCCGGCGGCCTGCTGCGACTGAGCCGGCCCCACGAACATCAGGACGCCAGACAGAGCGCAAACGAACGCGAGCCCAGCCGGCGCTCGCAAATTATTGAATCGAATACGTTTCACTCACCCTCTCACCGCGGACGCCCCACGAACCGACGCCAGGAAAAAGCGATGCTCCCTCAACTATCCGCGAAACACAACCATTAATTCCTTTTCGGGGTATCCCGAACGGTTCGGCGCGCGTCTTACTTACGCCGTCGCAGTGGTTTTCGTCATAAATAAGGGATACCGCCAGGAACCCTCGCCCGGGGAATATTTTGACGCCCTTCCTGATGCTGGCCCATAATGGAGTTTTGGGACGAGCGCATGAAAACAATCGTAGGCATCGCAGTGTTGGCGCTTTTCGGCACGCCGGCCGTTCAGGCGCAAGCCCCGCAAACTCCGGGCACGAAGGCGGCGTCGGCCGCTTCTTCGTCCGCATCTTCTTCTTCCTCGGCTAAGCCTGCTTCTCAGGCCGCGTCGGACGAATCCCGCACGGACGTCTACTACCTGTTCACCATGGGCCACCTCGACGAGCAGCAATACGAGCTCACGGGCCGCGCCGAACAAGCCTCGGAATCCATCGACTTTTACAAGAAAGCGCTCGCGCTGCAGCCGGGTTCGGCTGTGATTATGGAGCGGCTCGCGGAAATTTACGCGAAGTCGCAGCGCGTTCGCGAAGCGGTGGCGCAGGCGCAGGAAGTACTGAAAATCGATCCCGATAATCTTTCCGCGCACCGCTTACTCGCCCGGATTTACGTTCGCACGCTCGGCGACGCGAGCGCGGGGGAGCTGCAGAAAGAAAACCTCGCCAAAGCCGTCGATCAATTCAACGCCATTCTGAAACTCGATCCAAAAGATACGAGCTCCGCTCTGTGGCTCGCGCGACTCTATCGCTTCGAGAACCAGCACGTGGAAGCGGAGAAAATCCTGCGCGAGGTTCTGCGGCGCGATCCGGACAACGGCCCGGCGCTCGAGCAACTGAGCCAGCTTCTGATTGACGCCGGACGTTCGCAGGATGCCATCGACCTCTTGTCTCAGGCCGCAGGCAATTCGGCGTCGCCCGATATTTACGATCTTCTGGGCGACGCCTATTCGCAGAACAAGGAGTTTGCCAAGGCCGAAGTCGCCTACCGCCGTGCCGTTGAGCTCGATCCGGACGACCCGGGCCATCATCACGGGCTCGCGCAAGCGCTGCTCTCGCAGGATAAATACGCGCCCGCGCTCGAAGAATACAAGCGGCTTTCGGAGCTCGAACCCGGCACCGCCGAAAATTATTTGCGTATGGCTCAGCTCTATCGCCGGCTGGGAAAGTTTGACGAATCCGAGTCGAGTCTCATGCACGCCAAGCAGCTTTCTCCGGGAAGCCTGGAAGTCCTCTACAACGAGGCGCTGCTGTACGAAGATCAGGGCCGTTACAACGACGCGATCAAGATTCTTAACGACGCAATCGCCAACATGAAGAGCCAGTCGGGCAGTGAAGGCAACCCGAGTGCGCTCGCGATCCTGTACGAACAATTGGGCCGTGCCTACCGCGAACAGGAAAACTATCCGGCCGCGGTCCGCACCTTTGAAGAGATGGGCAAGTTGAGTCCGGAATCGCACAAGCGCGCGCAGATGCTGCTGATCGATACCTACCGCGAGAGCCACGACATCGATCGCGCGATCACGGAAACTAAGAAAGCGCTCGCCGATTCGCCAAAGGATCAGAGCCTGATCGTCACGCTCGCGATGCTGTACGGCGAAAAAGCGGACGCGGCCTCGGCAACGAAGCTGCTCACCGGTTTGCTGAAGGGCAACGACGGCGACCAGGAGTTTTATCTCGACCTCGCACAAGTGCAGGAGCGCAGCCGTAATTACTCCGACGCCGAACGCTCTGCGGAAAAGGCCGAGCAACTCGCGAAGGATTCGGGAGACAAAGAGACGATCTGGTTCATGCTCGGCGCCATTTACGAGCGCCAGAAGGAATTCGATCGAGCCGAGCAGGAGTTCCGCAAAGTTCTCGAAGTGAATCCGAACAACGCTTCCGTTCTGAATTATTACGGCTACATGCTGGCTGACCGCGGCGTGCGCCTGGACGAGGCATTCGCCCTGATTCAGCGCGCGGTGACGCAAGATCCAGGCAACGGAGCGTATCTCGATAGCCTGGGTTGGGCCTATTTCAAACAAGGCAAGCTGGCCGAAGCGGAGGAAACCCTGCGAAAAGCGGCGGACCGCTCCCCTCACGATCCCACCGTTCTCGGGCACCTCGCTGAGGTGTACATGAAGCTCGGCCAAACGGAACGGGCCGCCGCTCTGATGGAGCGCGCTCTCGCCGAATGGCAGCGTGCTCTTCCCGCGGACTATGAACCCGAGAAAGTGGCGGAGCTCGACTCGCAGCTGAAAACGCT
This sequence comes from uncultured Acidobacteriota bacterium, assembly GCA_963711875.1. GTDB lineage: Bacteria > Acidobacteriota > Terriglobia > Acidiferrales > UBA7541 > Palsa-295. The sequence continues at coordinate 524,797 of CAVQFW010000004.1, read as the reverse complement.
GAAGCGCGCTCTCGCGCAAAAACCGGCGACGGAAACGGGCAAACCGCAGTAAGCTCCCCCGCATGAAAAAATCCGTGAGGTTACCCGCGTTCGCGAAGGTCAACCTCTGCCTCCACGTCGTGGGCCGCCGCCCCGACGGCTACCACGAGCTTCGCACGATCTTTCAGACCATCTCGCTCTGCGACACGCTCGAACTTTCACTCGTACCGAAAAACGGAATTTCGCTCGAAGTGGACGGTGCGGCAATTCCCACGGGTCCGGAAAATCTGGTGTGGCGCGCGCTCGACGCAATGAATATAGAACTGAAACTCAGCGGCGGTGTTCACGCGCGGCTCGAGAAACGTATTCCGGTGGCGCGCGGATTGGGCGGCGGCTCGAGCGACGCCGCGGCGGCGCTCGTCGGAATGCTCCGCCTCACGAAAAAAAAGCTTCCGCTGGAGCGCTTGATGGAGATCGGCGCCAGTCTGGGCGCCGATGTGCCCTTCTTTTTGTTCGGCGGACGCGCCTTGGCGGTAAATCGCGGCGACGAAATCTACCCTCTCCCGGATGCGCCGAAGCGAACGATTGTCGTCGTTTCGCCCAAGGACATCGGAGTCAGCACGAAAGACGCCTACGACTGGCTTTCTGCGGAATTGACAAAACGCCCCGAACCCCCTAAAATTTGGGGGTTCTGCGCTCTGTGCTGGAGCCGTCAAGGAAGCGGGCTCGAATGACTTCGAGAGCCCCGTTTTCGGGCGTCATCCGCGCCTTGGAGAAATCCGGGACGGATTGCTCAAGCGAGGAGCCGCAGATGCCGCGCTGGCGGGTAGCGGGTCGGCGGTGTTCGGAATCTTCCGAAACCCAGCGCGTGCGCGCCGAGCCGCTCGTGCATTTCCGGAAGATTCGATTTTCGTCGTCGAAACTGTCTCCAGGGAAAATTATGGCCGCGCGCTTGGTTGGCGTGTGACCGCTTGAAGGGTTAACTTTGGCCGACGAAAAATTCAAAGTTTTTTGCGGGACTGCAAACCCCGTTCTGTGCGACGCGATTTGCAGCTATCTCGGCGTCACGCGCGGCCGCGCAGAGCACGGCCAGTTCAGCGACGGCGAGACCCGCTATCAGATTTTGGAGAACGTGCGCGGCGCGGATGTGTTCGTCGTGCAGCCTTGCAGCCATCCGGTGGATTTCAACCTGATGCAGCTGCTGCTGATGATTGACGCTTTCAAGCGCGCATCGGCCTGGCGCATTACGCCTGTGATTCCGTATTACCCGTACGCGCGCCAGGACCGGAAAGACAGGCCGCGCGTGGCCATCTCGGCGAAGCTCGTTGCCGATTTGCTCGAAACGGCAGGTTCGAGCCGGGTGCTTTCGCTCGATCTGCACGCGCCGCAGATTCAGGGATATTTCAATATTCCGGTGGACCATTTGTTCGCCGCTCCGGTGCTGGTGGAATATTTTCAGAAGAAGAAGCTGGGACCGATCACGGTCGTTTCGCCGGACGCGGGTGGAGTCGAGCGGTCGAGATATTTCGCAAAGAAGATCGATGCGCCGCTGGCGATCGTCGATAAGCGCCGGATTGACGTGAACGTAAGCGAAGTGATGCACCTGATTGGCGATGTGGCCGGGCGGCCCGCTCTCGTGGTGGACGACATCATTGATACCGCCGGTACGCTCGTGAAAACGGCGGAAGCGCTCCTCGAGCACGGCGCGACGAAAGTGTACGCAGCCTGCACGCACCCGGTGCTTTCGGGGCCGGCGGTCGAGCGCCTGACGAAGTCGAAGATTGAAGAGGTGGTAGTCACGGACTCGGTGCCGTTGAACGAAGCAGCGCGGAATTTGTCGAAGATCAAAGTGCTCAGCGTGGCGCCGCTTCTGGCTCGCGGCATTCAGTCGATCCACGAAGAGACTTCGATCAGCGAGCTATTCATTTAGTTTCAGGGCGCGTCAAAGGCGCGCGCCCGCGTGAGAGCCGCCGATTTTCGTTAGGTACAGCTTTAGCCGTGCCGCAGCAGCGCGAGTCAGCGCCGGTGGTTTTCGTCAGGCGCAGCGGCTTTCAGCCGCTGACGCGCAGTAGCCCGCATCAAAGCGGCTTTAGCCGCTGAGGGCATGAATTAGCACTTGTCGTAACGGGAGAAGCAATCATGGAAACGTTTACACTCGAAGGAACACCCCGCGAATCGCGCGGCAAAGGTCCGGCGCGCCGTTTGCGCGTCACCGGAATGGTGCCCGCCACTCTCTACGGCGGCAAAAAAGAAGCCATCTCGCTCGCCGTAAACGCCAAGCAAGTGGCGAAAATTCTGCGCTCGGAAACCGGCCACAACACGATTTTTGCCGTGCAGACAGGCGGCCTCGAAGAGCGCGCCATGATGAAGGATTGGCAAGTGGACCCCGTCAGCGGCAAGCTCTTGCATGTGGACCTGCTGCGCATCGCGATGGACGTTCGCATGCGCGTGAAAGTTCCGGTGCACACGTTCGGCGAGCCGCAGGGCGTGAAGATGCAGGGCGGCGTTTTCGAAATGGTCACGCGCGAAGTGGAACTCGAATGTTTGCCCGGCGACATCCCGGAAGAATTCCGCGTGGACGTCAGCGAAATGCTCATCGGCAAACAGCTCCGCGCCGCTGACCTGCCGTTCGATCCGGCGAAAGTGAAGCTTGTCACTGATCCGACGCGCGTTCTCGCGCACGTAGTGGTTCTCAAGAAGGAAGAAGAGCCCGCGCCGGAAGCGGCGGTTGCTGCGGAAGCTGCGCCAGCCGAGCCCGAAGTCATCAAGAAGGGCAAGAAAGAAGAAGAGGGCGACGCCGAAGCCGGCGAAGCCCCGGCAGCGAAAGCCGAGAAGACAGAGAAAGAAGAAGTAGCGCGCGGTTTCGCGCGGCTGCGAATTTATGAGACTGATCGTCGGCCTCGGCAACCCCGGCCCCGAATACGAATGGACGCCGCACAACATGGGCTTCCTTGCCGTTGACGGAATCGCCGAACGCGCGGGAATTCAGAGTCACGCGGCCGGAAGCAAAGTCCTACGTCGGGCGCGGCAAGTTCGCGGGAGAAGAAGTGATTCTCGCGAAGCCGCAGACGATGATGAATCTGAGCGGCGTTGCCGTGCGAATGCTGCTCGAGAAGTACGAATGCACGCCGGCGGATCTGATCGTGCTTGTCGACGAAGTGCAGTTGCCGTGGGGCATGATTCGCGTGAATCGAGAACGGCAGCGCGGGCACGCACAACGGAATGAAGTCGGTGGTCGGCGCCGTCGGCACTGGACTTCATCCGCGTGCGCATGGGCGTGGGGCCGGAGAAAATTTGGGGCGACCTCGCGGATTACGTTCTGTGCCCGATGCGGCGCGCGGAACGGGAAACAGCGGCGCAGATGGCCGGCGAATGCGTCGCGGCGGTTGAGACAATTTTGACCGAGGGCGTGAGCAAGGCGATGACGAAATTCAATCGCCGAGTGCAACCGCCTGAAGCAGACACGTAGGTTTATGTAACTCGCCTCTTTAGAGGCGAGGCCGTTTGTTGAAGTTTTCTGACGTAGAGATAAAGCACCAAACGCAACCGAGAAAACCGAGGACACATGGAAGAGCGCCAGTACGATTTAATTTTTATCTGCCGGCCGGACACGCCGGAGCCGGACATCGACAAAGTAATTGCCACGATCGAGCACACCGCCACGGAAAAGGGCGGCAAAATCGAATCCGTGAATAAGTGGGGCCGCAAGCGCATGGCCTATCGCGTCCAGAAACTCCGCGAAGGCTACTACGTTTACATGGTTCTGAAATCCACCCACGGCGAAGTGATCAAGGAACTCGAACGCCGCCTCAAAGTTTCCGACGCGGTGATGAAATACCTCACCGTGCGCGTGGACGAAGAGCTGAAGCGCCAGGAAAAATTGAAGCGCCACCGCGAGCGCCGCGCAGCACGCCGCCCGCGCAAGACGGCGCCTGTGCCGGCCGCAACGCCCACGCCGGCTTCGGTTCCTCCGGCAGGCGGCGAAACGCCGGCCGCAGCCGTCTAATTGAAGTAGCGGCGCGGCGTGCCGTGCCCGCGCGATGCATGAAACTTAATTTGAATTTTCGTTCGAACGATTAGGGAGAAAGCGAATGTCTGAAGGACACGTACCACACCAAGCACCGCCATCCGGCCCCGGCGGAGGTGGACCTGGAGGAGGACCTGGCGGTCCTCGCTCGCAATCCGGCGGCGGCGGCCGCCCCGGCGGACCCGCGAAACGCGGCAAGCGGAACTTCGTCCGCAAAAAGAAAGTGTGCCGGTTCTGCGTTGATCGCGTCGACTTCATTGACTACAAGAAGGCCGAGATTCTGGCGCCATTCATCCAGGAGCGCGGCAAAATTCTTCCGCGCCGCATGACGGGCACTTGCTCGCGCCATCAGCGCTGGCTCACCGTCGCCATCAAGCGAGCGCAAAATATCGCGCTGCTCCCGTTCGCCGCCGAACTGTAGCCGGCTGCGCACGAACCAAATTTTTTACGCCAAGGACACGAACATGGAAATCATTCTGCAGGAAGATGTCGATAAGCTCGGCACTCGCGGCCAGGTGGTAAACGTCGCGAACGGCTACGCCCGCAATTTCCTTCTCCCGCGCAAGCTCGGCATCGAAGCCACGCCCGGCAATCTGAAGCGCCTCGAAAAAATGCGCGCCACATTCGCCAAGAAGGAAGCCACCGAGAAGGAAGCCGCGCAAAAGCTCGCCGAGCTCCTCTCCGCCGTCTCGCTCTCGTTCACCCGCAAAGCCGGCGAAAACGATCAGCTCTTCGGCTCCGTCACCTCCGGCGACGTTGCCGACGCTCTCGCCCTCCAGGGCTTCCAGATCGAAAAGCGCAAAATCACGCTCGCCGATCCAATCAAAGTCGTCGGCGAATATCAGATCCCAATCAAACTCCACCGCGAAATCACCTCCACGGTGAAGCTGACCGTCTCGAAAGAAGCCTGATTTTGTAGCGGCCGCCTTCCGGCGGACGCTTTTGCTTCTGCATTTTCCCCGGGCGCGCTGGTCGTCACGCCGCCCGTTGCGTTGCTCGCTGCTCGTGGCGCTCCATTTTTTATTCGCGCACGCCTCGCGCGATGCGTTCGGGCGGCGCGATTCGACGTTTTCCACTTTTCCGAATTCTTCCACAGGCCCCTTACCATTGACGCGCCACCCAACCCCGCGCAAAATGCCTCGCGCTTCCAATGACGCAAAGCAAAATCGAACGCCCCAAAATAAATTTCAGCGCGCGGAAAAAAGTTTCGTCAAGGCACGGCTTCAGCCGTGCCGAAAGTGCAGGAAGAAAAAGCGGCTTTAGCCGCTGAGGCCAATTCTTAAAAATATTCCCGGGGCTCCAAGCCCCCCAAATCCCGCCTCTTGCATCCCGAAGAGGCATAGGCGAAAATAAAGCGAATGGCTACTGCCGACACCTCCATCGAACGCCCGCTTCCGCACAATCTCGAAGCGGAACGCAGCATCCTCGGCGCCGTCCTTCTCGATAATCATTCCTTGAACGCAGCCGTCGAAAAACTGCGCTCCGAGGATTTCTTCCTCCCGCAGCATCGCCAGATATTCGAGCGCATGATCCAGCTCGCCGAAAAGCAGCAGGCCATTGACGTCGTCACGCTCATGGAAGATCTCGCCCGCCGCGGCGAACTCGAATCCGCTGGAGGAGTTCCGTATCTGTCGCAGTTGGCCGATGGACTTCCGCGCGTCACCAATGTCGAGCACTACGCCCGCATCGTCAAAGAAAAATCCGTCCTCCGCAATCTCGCTTTTTCCGCCGCTGCGATTCAGGAACAGGCGCTCGCCGGCGGTGACGATGCGGACGTGATTCTCGACCGCGCCGAATCCACGATCTTCCAAATCGCCGAAGATCGCGTTCGCGCCGGCCTCATCGGCGTCAAGGAACTCGTTCGCGACAATTTCGATCGCCTCGAGCGCATCTTCAGCGAAGGCCGCCGCATCACGGGCCTCGCCACCGGATACGCCGGGCTGGACAATGAAACCGCCGGACTGCAACCGTCTGAGCTTGTGATTCTCGCCGCGCGTCCCTCGATGGGAAAAACGGCGCTCGCGCTCAACATCGCTGAGAACGTCGCAGTGCGCAATCGCGAGCCCGTCGCGGTCTTCAGCCTGGAAATGTCGAAGGAATCGCTCCTGCTGCGTATGCTCGCTTCCGAAGCGCGCGTGGACGCGCACAAATTCCGCACCGGCCACATGGGCCGCGACGACTGGAATAAAATCACGCGCGCGCTCACGAGCCTCGGCGACGCGCCGCTCTGGATCGACGATTCCGCATCCTCCACTGTGCTCGAAATGGGCGCGAAAGCCCGCCGCCTGAAACGCGACCGCGGCCTCTCGCTCATGATCGTTGACTACTTGCAGCTCGTCGTCCCCACCAACACCGGCCGCGGCTCGAACCGTCAGGAAGAAGTTTCCAGCATTTCGCGCGCGCTGAAAGGTCTTGCCAAAGAACTCAAAGTCCCGGTCGTCGTCTTGAGCCAGCTCACGCGCGCTCCCGAACGCGAAGATCGCAAGCCTCAGCTCTCCGATCTGCGCGAATCAGGCGCCATCGAACAGGACGCCGACGTAGTCCTCTTCATCAATCGCCCGAATTTCTACAAAACCGATCTGCCCGAAGAAGATCGCGCCAAAGCCGAACTCATCATCGCCAAGCAACGCAACGGACCAACCGGTAGCCTGAATTTCGTTTTCCTCGCGCGACACACCCGCTTCGAAGAAGCCGCTCCGGATGCATGGACCTCATCGCCCGTCAATGAGGACTAGCGAAACGGAAAACTTTTCACGCGCGCATCCGTCTAAATCTTCAAGTCGCACCAAACTGGCCCTTTTAAAATGCCGCGGCATCTTGCATGCTGCCGAATGATTCTACGGGGCGAGAATCGGGAGAAAACTTCCATGCCTGCGTCCCGATGGAATCAAATGTTCCTCGCCGTATGCGGCCTTCTCGCGATCGCGCAACCACTGGCCCTGTTTGCTCAGTCGAATCCCTCAGCTTCGAGCACGGCCACACCGCAAACACCCAGCGCACACACCACCCTGCGAGATGGCCAGCACGATTTCGATCCCTTGATCGGCTCCTGGAAATACCACCTCAAGCGTCGCCTGCATCCCTTAACCGGCTCGACTACTTGGGTCGAATTCGACGGCACCGGTGTTTGCTACAAAATTTGGGACGGCGGCGGCAGCCTCGACACGATCGTCGTTGATGGTCCCACCGGGCACGTCGAAGGTCTCACCTTGCGTCTTTATAATCCCGACTCTCATCAGTGGAGCCTTTTTTGGGCGAATCGGAAAACCGGAAAGATGGACGTGCCCCAAATTGGCGAGTTCAAGAATGGCCGCGGCGAATTTTTCGCCCAAGACATAATCAACGGCAAAGCGATCCTGATTCGATTCGTTTGGACGGACCTCACCACGAACTCGCCCCACTTCGAACAGTCATTCTCCGACGATGGCGGCAAGACCTGGGAAGTGAATTGGATCACGGATCAGGTGCGCGTGAAGGACGATAGCGTCAAGCCGAACTAAACTCTGCGTCTCATCAAAAGAAAATTGAGAACGAAGGCGGCACAAGTGAACACTCTCAAACATGTTAGAACTTGCCTGCTGTTTTCGAGCTTGCTTGTCGTCTCGCTCCCGCTCGGAGGAACGATTCATGCCCCGGCCGCCGAGCACGACAGCCAGCACGATTTCGATTTCGACATCGGCACCTGGAAAACGCACCTCTCGCGACTCGTGCACCCCTTGACCGGTTCCACCACCTGGATCCAGCTCGACGGGACTACCGTCGTCCGCAAAGTTTGGAATGGCCGCGCCAATCTCGCGGAGCTGGAAGTCGATACCGCCTCCGGCCATCTGGATGTCTTGTCGCTGCGCCTCTACAATCCCGAGTCCCGCCAGTGGAGCCTCAACACGGCCAATAGCCGCGTTGGCACTTTAAGCGTCCCCACGATCGGCGAATTCAAAAATGGCCGCGGCGAGTTTTTCGATCAGGAAGATTTCAACGGCAGAACCATTCTCGTCCGCAATGTCTGGTCGGATATCACTCCGGATTCCTGCCGCTTCGAGCAAGCATTCTCCGACGATGGCGGCAAGACGTGGGAAATAAACTGGATCGCTGTAGACACTCGTGTGAAGGATGAAAACGCGGTCCGATAAGTCGCCGGTACTGCTTAGGCGTGACGAATCCACTCCGATTGCGGCTTCGGCGGATGTGTCAGCGTCTGCATCACCACGCAATACTGTTCCGTTTTCTTCTGCAATTCGCGCAGCTGTTCCGCGGTGGCGGTCGGAGCCGCCACATCAAAACGAACTCGAATGCTCTCGAAGCCGACCGGCGCGTCTTTCGATACGCCGAGTGTTCCGCGCAGATCCAAATCTCCCTCCACCGTCACTTCGATTCGTTCCGTCGCGATTCCCATGGACGCGGCCACCATCTGGCACGTGATTTGCGCGCAAGCCGCCAGCGCGCCAAGCAAAAGATCCCCCGAACAAGCGCCCGCACCGGCGCCGCCCACTCCCTTGTGAGCTTCGGCCTGGTAGATCGCGCGCCCGAGATCCACCGAACACGCCACCGGAACGTCCGTCTGCCCGCCCTTCGCGCGCAATGTGATTCGCGAAGCGTTGGGGTCGCTACGGTACTGCTCTTTCAGCGGCTTCTGAAGCGATCGAAGATCCATGGCAACCTCAATATTTATTCTTCGTCTAGTTTTTAACCGGGGAGCGTGGCGTTGAGCACCCGCCTTGTAGCCATCGCATCCGCATGCTAGCATTTTGTGAGCAGACGAGGTTCACACACATGCCGAAATTCGTTATCGAACGCGAAATCCCGGGAGTCGGAAATCTAACGGACGCCCAGTTCCAGGAAGCTGCCCGAAAGTCGATCAAAGCTTTGCGGGAGCTCGGCCCCGAAATTCAGTGGCTCCAAAGCTATGTTACCGGCAACAAGATCTACTGCGTTTACCTCGCTCCCGACGAAGCCACCATTCAGGATCACGCCAAACGCGCCGGCCTTCCGGCCAATCGCGTCTCTGCCGTGCGCCGCCTGATTGACCCGTCAACTGCGGAGTAATTTCGCGCTCACAGTCGCGCTAGCGTTCAATTTTCCGTCAGCGCGGCGGTTGCCGGCGCCTCTTCGCGCTTAGCTCGACGCCGGCCCCGTCTCCGGCGCTAGCGCTTCATCAATCGCCTGATCGAGCGGCATCGCCCAACCCTCCAGCCAAGCCGCTGCCCCTGCGCTGTCGCTCAACGATCCGCGCGCTGGCTGCAGAATCGCTTCGAGTTTCACCTGTTCCGAGGCCAGCAGCGGAGCGCCCATATTTTGGCGCAGCGCGGCCGCTGCTCCCGCCAGTCGCATCGAGCGTTCCGCCTGTGTTTCCACCGCTGCCGCGCCCGCGAAACATTCCAGCAGCCTCGCAATTCCGCGCTTGTGCTCCAGCTCCTGGAAAATTTTCAGGCTCTCGCGATACAGAACATGCGCTGCGGCTGTATTCCTCTGCTCTCTCTCGAGGTTTCCCAGGTCGGCAAGCGTCGCCGCAATCCCCCAGCGGTCTCCCAGTTCCCGAAAGATGGCGAGGCCCTGTTCGTAAAGCGTCCGCGCCGCGTTGCAGTCGCCCTGCTCTCGCGCCGCGTCACCCTGATAGTCGAGCGACCACGCCACGCCCATCCGATCGCCGAGCCCCTCGAAGATGTAATGACATTCCGCGAAGAGCGCTCGCGCGCGGGGAAAGTCGCCCTCCATTTTCACCACACTCGCCAGGTTGCTCAACGCTCGCGCCACCGCGATCAAGTCGCCTAATTCTCTCCACTCCGCCAGGCTTTCCTCGAACAGGCGACGGCTCTCCGCGAGCTTACCCTGGTCGCGCGCGAGAGCCGCCAGCGCGTTCAATGACACGGCAACGCCCTGCTTATCATCCGACCCGCGCGCGATATCCAGGCTTTCGTTCAGCAGCGGCTCCGCCCTCACGAAATCGCTTTGCTCGCTCCCCAGTACGCCCGCAGCAAAAAGCACTCGCGCGCGCGCTTTCGTTGCGCCGGCTGCTCCCGGAAGTTTCAGTAGCTTGTCGAGCCAGTCCCTGCCTTCGGCGAGATTGTCGCGCGAGTCCCAGTAGCGGAAGAGCGCTCCGCCCAGACGCAATCCCCACTCCGCATTTCCAGTTTCCGTCAGCCACTCCAGTGCGGCGCGAAAATTGTCATGCTCCAGCGATAATCGCTCGATCCACTCGTTCCGATCCGTGCCGCCCTGCTCCACCGCAGCTTCTTCCGCCAGCACCAGGCAATACGCCGCATGCGCGCGTTTCGTCGCGGCTTCTTCCTGGGCCGCCAGCAGTTTTTCGCGCGCGTACTCGCGAATTGTTTCCAGCATCACGAATCGCGGCTCTCCGTTTGCTTGCCCCACCTGCCGCATCAAGCTCTTGTCCACCATGGACGCCATGCCGTCGAGCAAATCCAGATCGAGGTCGCCTTTCGTGTCGCACACCGCTTCCGCGCCCTCGAGCGTGCATCCGCCCGCAAACACCGATAATCTCCGGAAAAGTTTTTGCTCCGCCGCGCTTAGTAGATCGAAGCTCCAGTCGATCGCCGCGCGCAGCGTCTGCTGCCGCTGCGGCAGATCGCGCGCTCCGCCCGTCAAGAGCTGCAGCCGGCTCGCAAGCCGCGTCCGCATCGAAGAGGGCGACAGTACTTTCACGCGCGCCGCCGCCAGTTCAATCGCCAGCGGTAAACCATCCAGCCGTGTGCAAATTTCCGTCACCGCGCTCGCATTCTCCGTGCTCAACTCGAAATCCGGCTTTGCCGCCATCGCTCGCTGCACAAACAGCGCCACCGCAGGAAATTGCCCCAGCGCTTCCAGCGGAGTCTTCGTCCGCGCATCGGGCAGCCCCAGCGGCGGTACTGGAAATTCGTGCTCGCCGTACACGTGCAGCGCCGCGCGGCTCGTCACCAGCACTTTCAAATTCGGCCCGCTCGCCAGCAATTCCGCCACCGTCGACGCCGCCTCCAGCAAGTGCTCGAAATTATCCAGCACGAACAGCACCGCCCCCCGCGACGCATCCTGCAAATTCTTCTTCAAAATTTCCAGCGCCGATTGCCCGCCCGCCTCGCGTATCCCCATCGTTTGCACGATCACCGACGCAATCAATCCCGGATCGCGCAGCGCCGATAGCGGCACATAATAAATTCCACCGGGAAATTCCCCTGCGAGCCTGTTCGCCACCTCCACCGCCAGCCGCGTTTTGCCGATCCCGCCCGGCCCCGTCACCGTCACGAGTCGCACATCCGCGCGCAGCAGCATCTCGCTCGCCCCTGCCACTTCCTTCTCGCGCCCCACGAACCCCGTCTGCTGCACGGGAATATTCGTGGCGCTCGCACTCGAACTCCCGTCAGCCCCCGCACCCGCGCGCCCCCGTCCCTCCGCTTGGCGAGCCGCCGGCTTTTCCGCAAATCGGTCCCGTATCGCCGCAAGTTCCCGCGCCAGCTCGCGCGTCGAGACGTACCGCTTATCCGGCTCCTTCGCCAGGCACCGCTCGATCGCCCAGCACAACGGCGCGGGCGCATCCGGATTTTGCGCGCCAATCGGCTCGGCCGGTTCGCGCAGGATCGCCACCATCGTTTCCGCCGCTGTATGGCGTTTAAAAGCGCGCTTTCCCGCCACCATCTCGTACATCACCAGCCCAAACGAAAATTGATCCGACCGGAAATCCAGCTCGCCCCCGCCCGCCTGCTCCGGCGACATATACTGCACCGTCCCCACCACCTGCCCCGGCTGCGTTTTCCATGCCGCCCCGCCCGCGCTCGTTTCCGTCAGGTCGCCTCCCTCCACCGCGACGCTCTTCGCCAGGCCGAAATCCAGAATTTTCACGAACCCGTCGCGCGACACCATCAAGTTCGCCGGCTTGATGTCCCGGTGCGCGATCCCCGCGTCGTGCGCTTTCGCCAACCCCTCCGCCACCTGTGCCGCCAGTTCGATTGCCGTGCGAATCGGCATCGGCCCCGCTGCCAGCAGCTCCCGCAGCGTCTTCCCCTCGATCAACTCCATCGCAATAAAATGAATCGCGCCGTCGCGCCCCAGCTCGTGAATCGTCACGATATTCGGATGGTTCAGCGCCGACGCCGACCGCGCTTCCCGCTCGAACCGGTGCAACCACGCCGTGTCCGCCGCAAACTCGCCCGTCAAAATCTTCACCGCCACATCGCGTTCCAGCCGCGAATCCCGAGCGCGATACACCTCGCCCATCCCGCCCGAGCCGAGCGCGGCGATAATTTCGTACGATCCGAGTTTTGTTCCGGGAGCCAGCATCATGGTGGGCGAAAAACGGCAGGAAAGTCGCCGCGCGGTTCCGTTAAGCCCCACACGACGTATAGCAAACAACCGCAAATGTGACAACGCGGATTTAAACCCCACATTCCGCCCGCCGCAAATCCGCCGGCCTCTGCACTCCGTACCGCCGGCAGCTGCCTTTCGTACCGCCGGCTTCCAGCCGGCAGCTTTTGCCTCTCGTACCCCGCCATTCAGCGCGCCAGCTTCCGCCTCGCGTACCGCCACCCTCCAGCCTCCTCTCCTTGCCTCACGGTTCGCTCCTCAGGTACCACTAGCCTCCACCCGGCATCTTTGAATTTCGCCATCCACGCCGCTCACAGCCGAACCGCCCCACCGCCCATCCTCCGCATCCCCCCAACATCCAACCGCGCCCGCGCATTCGCATTCCGCGGCGCCATAAGCCCCAACGCATTCGCGTGCCGGTAAATCACAGAATGGTGAACCAGCCCATACTCGCGCACAATCTCATGCGGATCGCGCCAGTTCACAAAGTCCTGCTCGATCTCCGCCCGCAGCGCATGACTGCAAATCAGGCAATAATTCCGCGCGTGCCGGACAAGTTCCGCCAGCGTCCGCCTCCGCCGCGGTCGCCGCCGAGCTACACGATAGAAATCCATGTGCATTGGTTTTGCCTCACCACGTGCTTTTCCCCCGCACCCCCTAACGCTAACGCCACGTAGCCCGCCTGCCAATTCGTATAACTACCCAAACCTGTGGAAAAACCGCGCAGTCTCCACCGCCAACGCAATGCAGTTCGAGAACAAGCACCATCCAATAACCCACAAACGCCAAGCACCGAAAGCTTCGCCGCGAATCTAGCGAGCACAGGCTGAAGCCTGTGCCACCTAACACCGCCCCGCTCACCGCCGGTTTTCGTACCGCCGGCATCCTGCCGGCTCTTTTGCCGTAGCCTCCACCGCCCCCCTCCACCTAATTAACGAAGCCACAATCTCCGCACCATCCGCCGCCTTCGACGTCGCCCGCCCAGCCCCGCCCGCGCAAGCCTCGCCGCAGCCGTCGCGCCGCGGGCAATACCCCACAACCGTGTACGAGTGCCCTCAGTCCCTCTGATCCTCCGGGGCCCGCCCCACCGGGCGCGCGCCCGCAATCCTCACATTCCGCAAGACTTCACGGCCCCCAGGCCCTCCGAGGCCCAGTGGCCCGCAGCCTGCAATCGCCAATTGGTCAGCTGCCGGCACCCAATTGGCATGTTTACCCAAACGGTGCGAACCGGCCGCCGCGCCGGATTTTTATTCGCGTCGCCACGGCAGGGCGTGGCATTCTAAAAGACCAGCCGGGAACGAGCGGCGAGACGGCCATTCCGCCCAGCTCAATCGAGGGCCCGCAAGTCGGACGGCGGCAACGGCGGCAAGCGCCACGTATAGGAAAATGACGAAATCAATACACGTCGGCGGACGGCCTGTGTGGGCGGAAATATCGCTCACGGCCATCCTTCATAACTTGCGGGTGATCCGCCAGCACGTTAACCGTGCGAAGCCAGATACCTCGTCTGCGCTCGACACCACAAGCCGGAAGCAAACGCAAAAGCGCAGCGCCGGCCCCGCCGCGACGAGCCCCCGCATGATTCTGGCAGTCGTGAAATCGAATGCCTACGGGCTTGGCGCTGTGCCGATTTCGAAGGCGCTCGCAAAAAGCCGGGGCGGAATGGTTTGGCGTCACCTGCGCGAACGAAGGCATCGAGCTGCGCGAGAGCGGGCATTCGCAAACGCATTCTGGTTCTCACCGGATTCTGGCCGGGCGAAGAGAAGCGGCTGATCGAAAATCATCTGACGCCCACGGTCACGCGTGTGGATGACGTGCAGCATCTCGAGCGCGCCGCGAAGAAATTTCTCGCCAATCGCGCCAGCAGAAAATCCTCCGCAAGAAAATCGGCGGCATCCTCGCGAAACGCGCCGCGGGCCGCGTGCCCTTTCACCTGAAAATCAACACCGGGATGAACCGCCTGGGCATTTCGCCGTCCGAGATTGACGCGTTTGCGGAAGCGCTTGCCGATTGCCGGCACATCGAGCTCGAAGGCACATTCACGCATTTCGCGTCCGCGGAAGATTTCAGCGGCGGCCAAACGGACGACGCAGGAAGAACTTTTTCGCGCCTGTCTTGATCGCCTGCGCGCGCTGGGTGTTTCGCCGGGAATCGTGCACATGGCGAATAGCGGCGCAATTTGCGCGCGCCCGAGCACGTGGGCGGACATGGTGCGCCCCGGCGCGATTCTCTACGGCTACTACCAGTCGTTCGATCCGCCGGAAAAGGGCCAGGAAGTGATGGCGGAGATGGCGCTTCGAGCCGTGCCTTTCGCTGCGCGCGCGAATTATTTCGCTGCGCGATGTGCCCGCAGGAGAAGCCGTGGGATATTCGGCGCGATTCGTCACCGAGCGGCCGTCGCGGATCGCCGTGATCAACGCGGGCTACGCCGATGGCATGGTGCGCGCAGCGAACGAATCGCGGTTGCGCACTGGTCCGCGGGCGTCGCGTCCCGCTGGTCGGCACGATTTCGATGGATTTGACGACGCTGGACGTTACCGATGTTCGCGGCATTGCGCTCGGCGATGTCGTGACGATCTACGGCAAGGATGGCAAGTCGGCGATTGAAGTATCCGACGTGGCGCCGGAGATTGGCACGGTCACCTCGGATCTGCTCTGCGCGCTCGGCCGTCGCGTGCCGCGCTATTACGTCTAGCGGTGACGTCCGCGCCGGATTATCCAATACAGCCTCGCGCTACTTTTAACAACGCTCACAGTTCCCGCATTGACTCTCGCGCATCCGGCGGTGCTATACTACGCTCTCATAGAGTTGATTTTAGCGTTGTGCAATTTCCTTCCGGCGTCCTGGACCACTTCATAGAGCCGGGCAGCGAGAAAATGTAGATCGGCGCTTGGGATTCGTGCCCGCCGACCACGTTTTCGTGTGCGACATTTATACGCCCGTTCATAAGTACAACAGGTGCCACGATGCAAAGGAATTCTAACGTACCAGGCCGGCCGCAAGTTCCTTCGGAACAATTCGGAAACTTCCCCTCACAAGCTGGCCGCTGCAGGTTCGCGCGCCGCCCAAGACCAGGTGGGCACCTTCTGGGACATGCTCGCCATCCGCCTGGTGTTCACGGCGATTTGCATCGCGGCGGGATTTCACTTCCGGCCGTTCAGCGTGTCGCGAGAAGCCGGCGCGGCTGACGGGCTTTTTGTTCGCGGTGGCCGTGATTTTATTTGAAGTGCGGCTGCGGCGGGCGAGTCTGCGGCGGCTGATTGGCGCGGCGACAGGCTCGATTCTGGGGATTCTGGGCGCGTATCTCACCTCGCTGATTCTTTCGCACACTACGATGCCGGAGAGCACGCGATCGTTCTTCAGCCTGGCGATTTTTCTGGTGATGACCTACATCGGGCTGGTTCTGGGCGCGAACAAAGGCGACATGCTGAACCTGCAGGCGTTCGGCGGCGTTTTCGGCAGCGAGCGCAGCATGAAGCATTCGTTCAAGCTGCTCGATACGAGCGTGATTATTGACGGCCGCGTGGCGGATATCGCGGACGCGCTGTTTCTTGACGGCACGATCATCATTCCGCAGTTTGTGCTGCGCGAACTGCAGCTGGTGGCCGATTCGGCCGATCCGCTGAAGCGCCAGCGCGGACGGCGCGGACTCGAAGTGCTGCAGCGCATCCAGAAAATGCCGCACCTCGAAGTGCAGATCGCCGAAGACGATTTCCCGCATATTGCGGAAGTGGATTTGAAGCTGATCGAGCTGGCCAAGCGCTACGACGCGAAAATTGTGACGAACGATTTCAACCTGAACAAAGTGGCCACGCTGCAGGGCATCGAAATCATGAACGTCAACCAGCTGGCGAACGCGCTGAAGCCGGTGGTGCTGCCGGGCGAGACGATGCGCGTCTTCATTCTGCGCGAAGGCAAGGAATACAACCAGGGCGTCGCGTACCTGGACGACGGCACGATGGTGGTCGTCGATGGCGCGCGCAAGATGATCAACAAGACGATCGACATCAGCGTCACCTCCGTTCATCAGACCACCGCCGGCAAAATGATTTTCGGCCGCTACGACGAGCGCGGCGAGCAGGCTCCGCGTGCGGCGCTGCGCAGGCGGCCGGTGCGAGTCCTGCGGAGCCGCAGCCTGGGCCGCGCGCCGTGGAAGGCAGCGGCGGGCGGCGAGCGTCCGCCGCGGCCGCTTTATCCGGAGCCGAACCGGTCGTAGGAAATTTTCGCGCTGAGCTTTGCTTCCACGCTTTCGCACTTGCGGCTGCTCGAGCGTTTTCTCGCTTGCGCGGCTTGACTTGCGTTAGACTGTTAGCCCTTCGATGAGCCGAATCGCCGCAATCGTTCCCGCCGCCGGACTCGGCACCCGCATGGGCGCCGAGCACGCCGAAGCAATTCCTCGAGCTCGACGGCATGCCGCTGATTATTTTCACGCTGCGCCGGCTGGCGGCGTGCGCCGCGATCACCGAGTTTTTTATTTCCACGCGCGCGGACGATATTGTTTCGCTGCAGGACAAAGTTGCGAAAGCCGGACTCGGACGGCCGGCGCGCGTGGTGCATGGCGGCGACACGCGGCAGCAATCGGTGGCGAATGCGCTCGCGCAGGTGGACCCGACGACCGAAATTGTTCTGGTGCACGATGCGGTGCGGCCGTTCGTCACGCCGGAGCAGATCGAGCGCGTGATCGCCGAAGCGCGCGCGCGCGGCGCGGCGATTCTGGGCATTCCCGCGATTGACACGGTGAAAGAAGTGAAGCGCGCGAGCCTGCCGGAAGACGTCGCGTTGATCACCGCGACGATTCCGCGCGAACGCATCGTGCTGGCGCAGACGCCGCAGGCATTTTCGCTACGCGCTGCTGCGCGACGCCTTCCGCAAGGCGCAGCAGGACGGCGTGACGGCTTCGGACGAAGCCGCGCTCGTCGAGCGGTTTGGCCACGACGTGTTCGTGGTGCTCGGCTCGGAGCGCAATCTGAAAATCACGCGCCCCGCGGATATGGACCTCGCGCGCTTCTATCTCGAGCAGGAGCGCGCGCGCGAAATGACACGTTCCGGAATCGGCTACGATTTGCACCGGCTGGCCGCGGGACGGAAGCTGATGATCGGCGGCATCGAAGTGCCGTTCGACAAGGGCTCGGTGGGGCATTCCGATGGCGACGTGCTGGCCACGCGCTCTGCGATGCGCTGCTGGGCGCTGCCGGCCTC
Source organism: uncultured Acidobacteriota bacterium (assembly GCA_963711875.1). Lineage (GTDB taxonomy): Bacteria > Acidobacteriota > Terriglobia > Acidiferrales > UBA7541 > Palsa-295. The sequence goes on along the minus strand of CAVQFW010000004.1, from coordinate 507,299 downwards.
GGCGACATCGGCACGCATTTTCCGGACACGGATCCGAAGTGGAAGGGCGCGTCGAGCCTGCTGTTTCTCGAGCACACGCGGAAGCTGCTCGACGAGCGGCAGCTTGCGCATCAGTCATCTCGATGCGATCGTGATTTGCGAGCGCCCGAAGCTGGGGCCGCATTTTCCCGCGATGCGCGCGGCGCTTGCGAAATCGCTCGGGCATCGCAGTCGGAACAGATCAATCTGAAGGCCAAGACGAACGAAGGCACGGGCGAAATCGGCCGCGGCGAAGCGATCGCGGCGCACACGATTGCGACGCTGGAAGGATGAGCGCTTTGTAGAGCACGGCCCCTGCTACCGGATGCGGCAGGCAAGTTTGGTCGCAGTAAAAATCAAAACATTATGAATTGGCTGACGGGATTTCATGCGGTGGAAGAGGCGCTTGCGGCGGGGGCGCGATTGACCGCATTGTGATCGCGCGCGGGCGGCACGGAGAGCGGCTCGAAGCGATCGTGCGGCTGGCGAAATCGCGGAACGTGCCGGTGCGATTTGAAGACCGGCAGCAGGTCGACCGGCTGGCCGGGACGCGCGAGCATCAGGGCATTGCGGCGCTGGCGGCCGCGAAACCGGTGGTCGAGCTGGAAGATTTGCTGCGCGCAAAAACCGAAAACGGGCTGCTCGTGCTTCTCGATGGCATCGAAGATCCGCACAATCTGGGCGCGATCGTCCGAACGTCACTTGCGGCGGGCGCGAACGGAGTGGTGATTCCGGAGCGGCGCGCGGCGGGGCTCACGGACACGGTGGAGCGAGCGGCTGCGGGCGCGCTGGCGCATCTTCCCGTGGCGCGAGTGAAAAATCTGGTGCGCGCGATGGAAGAGATGAAAGAGGCGGGCTATTGGCTTGTGGGCCTCGACGAGCGCGCCGAGAAAAATTACACGGATGTGGATTTGAAAGGGTCGGTCGGGATTGTGCTGGGCGGAGAGGGCGAAGGTTTGCATGAATTGACGCGCAAGCGTTGCGATTTTCTGGTGTCGATCCCGACGAGCGGGCCGGTAAAGTCGTTGAATGTATCAGTGGCAGCAGGAGTGGTGCTGTTTGAGGTGATTCGGCAGCGGCGCTCGGCCGCAAAATAGAATACGGTCCGATGCAAAACTTAGCGATGGAGCAATTTCACAGCAACACGATTCACTTGTCGTATTTCAGCAGTGAAAAGACATCGATACCTGGGACCTTCGCGCGCCCGTTGAGGAAACTGAGTTCCACGGCGAATGCTGCGCCGGCGATTTCGCCGCCGAGTTGGCGGATGAGTTCGATGGCGGCTGCGGCGGTGCCTCCGGTGGCGAGCAGGTCGTCGCATAGCAGGACGTGCTGGCCCGGTTTCACTGCGTCGGCGTGGATTTCGAGTGAGTCGCTGCCGTATTCGAGCTGGTAGGTGACGGAGACGGTTTTGGATGGCAGCTTTTTCGGCTTGCGAATGGGAACGAATCCGGCGTTGAGACGATAGGCGAGCGCGGGGGCGAAGATGAAGCCGCGGGCTTCGATTCCGGCGACGATGTCAACCTTGTGGCCGTCTTCGTAGTGATCGCAGAGCCGGTCAACGAGCGAATGGAATCCGCGGGGTTCCTGGAGCAGAGTGGTGAGATCGTAGAAGAGGATGCCCGGCTTGGGGTAGCCGGGGATCTCGCGGATCATTGATTTCAAATCGATCTTCAGAGATTTTGAATCGATTTTGGAATCCGCCTGGGAAGCGCCCATCGTGTTTTTCGATTCGGTCATTGTTTCCTCTGGTTGTCCACCGGGTCTCCGCAGTGATCAGACGTCGCGCTCGACCGAGAACCGGCTGGCGAATTTCGCGTCGATGGTTGCGTCTTCTTCCGCCACGCTTTCAACCGACGCGCCGCGCGGGCCGCGCTCGAGCGATTCGCGGAACGATGCGAGAAGCGGCGCCGCGCCGATAGCGTAAACTTCCACGCGCCCGTCGCGCAGGTTCTTCACGTAGCCGGCGAGCGCGAGCTGCAACGCCGCTTGCCGCGCGAAATAGCGGTAACCGACACCCTGCACCATTCCACTGACGAAGTAACGCCTGGCGATTTGCGTCTGATGCATGGCCGAACGGTTCGCGGACAGCAAACGCGCGATTCTAACAGAGGAGTGCGCGGGCTTCACGGAAAACGCGCGGAGAGTTCGGCAGCGGCACATGGCGTCCCTGCGGAAGTGATCGGAGCTTTGGGCGTTTGGCGAAACGTGGCAGAATTGGCGCAGTGTCCGCGCGGGCCACTCCTGGACCCTAGATGCGTTTCTGCCAAGCGAGCCGATTCCGACGGAGAGTACTGCCGTTCGCGCTGGCGTTTGCGTGCGTAGCGGCTGCGGCCACGGCCACTCGGCCCACGCGAGCCCACTTGCAGGCGGCGGAAAAAGACGCCGGCTCGAAAACGCCCGGCGGAATCGAAATCGTGGAGAACGGCGGTTATCCAGAGCTCCACGTTGACGGCAAGCCGTTCTTCATTCACTCCGCGTCGTTCTTCTATTATCGCGTTCCCGTGGATCAATGGGAGCGAGTGCTGCGGGCCTATCGCGCATTGGGCATCAACACGATCGATCTTTACATTCCGTGGAACTGGCACGAGCCGAAGGAAGGCGAAGTTGATTTCGACGGGCACTCGAACCCGCGACGGAATCTTCGCTCGGTGCTGGCACTGATTTCGCACGAGAATTTCAAGCTGATCGCGCGTCCCGGCCCGGAAATTTTGAACGAATGGCGGCACGGGGGCTATCCCGGCTGGCTGCTCGATCGCCCCGAATACAAAATGAACGCGGAGGATTGGCTCGAAGGGCGGTATCCGCCTCTGGACGGCTTGAACAGCACTGACGCCGAAGCTGCTGCGGAAGGCTGGCTCGCCAATCCGACTCACATGGCGAAATCGCGAGAGTGGCTGACGGCTGTGGCGAGAGAACTCGCGCAATACAGCGGGCGGAACATTGTGCACGGCGGAGCGAGCGAGACATCCGCTCACGAAACAGCGTCACGTGAAGCATCCTCACGTGAAACATCGGCGGATGCTCGCGACACGAGCGGGCCGCTGCTCTTCGTTCAGCTGGGAGACGATTTCGCGCTGGGGCGATCGAATCGCGTGGGGGCGGATTTCTGGCGGTACGTGGTATCGCTTCGTGACGCGATGGATGCGGGCGGAGTAAGCGTGCCGGTGTTTATCAACCCGCTCGACATGCGCGTTTCCGCCGGCGGCGCTGACCGCGAGCGCCCGATTGGCGTGATGGGGCAGTGGTACCTGCCGCGACGCGTTCCGGGGGCAGGCGGCGTGCGACGACTCACGGCGGCGGATACGGCTGACCTCGAGTTTTATACCGAAGAACTGAAAACGCAGCCCGCGTTTCCGCCGGTGATGATCGAGTATCAAGCCGGATGGTTCACGGCGGGTGATGACGACCGGCCCGTGGAAAGTCCGCCGGAAAATTCGCTTTTGAGTTCGCGGCTGCTAATCGCGAACGGAATTCACGGGATCAACTATTTTCCTTTGCAGGACACGTACTCGCCCGCCGGGTATTCGGTGCCGTGGGCGAATCGCTCGTATCGCTGGGATGCGGCGCTCGCTCCGGACGGCGAGCCGCAGCCCCGAATGCACGCCGTGCGGCGCAATCTGGAAGTGCTGCATCGCTGGGGCACGTTGCTCGCCGCATCGCACAAGCGGGCCGATTTCGGAATTGTTTATCCGCTGGGCGCCTATCCGCAGGAGCTTTTGGAACGGGCCGATATTGCGCTGGTGTCGGGGACGGTGATGCGGCTCGAACGCCTGGGCGGTGTGACGACGCTCGCGAGCGAGCTGCTCGATCCGCAGTACCAGCCGGTGGAGCAACTGTTGCGCAATGCAGTGACGTTGCTGCCGGTCTTCGATCCGGAGAAGCCGGCATTTCAACTTTCGGAGAAAGCGCAGAGCGCAATTGTGGACTACGTGCGGCGCGGAGGGACGCTGGCAGTTTTTCCTCACCGTCCGCGCGGGAAGGTGATTGACGAGCTTTGGAAGGACGCGCCGGCGAGTGACGCGACCAGTGAGAAATCTGCCATTCGTGCGCGCTGGAAATTCGGAGAGGGAGAAGTGATTTTCTCTTCGAAGGATTTTTACTCCTGGATTGCGCTGGAACGGGCGCTGCCGGAAATTCGGAGCGAGCATGAGGCGGAGTGGGCCAGCCGCGTGCTGCGCGAATTTGTGGAAGCGGCCGGCGTGCGGCCGAGCGTGAAACTTTCCGGCAAGACTGCGGCAGCGATCGAGCTTCTGAATAATCTCCTGGTGAATGAGATCGTATCGAACGATGGGACGGAAATCCTGGGCGCGCGGAAGAGCGGGCGCGGATTTTTGAGCGTGACAAACCTGAGCGCGACGGAGCCGGCGGATCGAGAGTTCGACGCGCTGTCAGCGGGGGCTTCGGCCCGCGGAAGCGATTCGAGATATATTTCGGTGCACGTGATCGTACCTCCCCATGAATCGTTGCTTCTGCCGCTCGAGGAGCCGGTTTGTTTTCTCGATCCGGCCAACGCGCCGTGCGGCGATTCCATGACGGCGGCGGGCGCGGAATTTCTCGATGCGCAGCGGGAGGGGAAGAGCCTCGAGTTGCTGTTGTACGCTCCGACGCGGTCGGACGTGGAGCTGCGGCTCGAGCAGAAGCCGCTTCACATTTTGCTCGACGGAAATCACATCGAGGGGAACTGGACGGAAGCCGAGCACGACTTGCAGGTGACGATTCCGCGAGGAGCGGCTCCCCGTTTCGTGCGGGTGCTGACGTTGGAAATGCCAACGAAGGCTCACGTGGCGGAAGCGGAAAAGCCGGTGAAGCCGGCGCTGGCCGATATTGATTATTTCGTGTCGAACTCTTTGCGGTTGCCGACAGGAGGAGACACGTCCATGCGGACGTTTCCGCCGCTCGTGATCGCGGAAAAGAACCGGACGTTTTATGTGGTGGCGCAGGCGGAAAATGAGACGGGAGCGGCGAACCAGGCGCTCGATATTTCGTTGAGTGGAGCGCTACACGGGAGCGGAGTGCTGCGACTTCTGCCGCGGGGCGTTTCGATCGAGAAAGTGGGGCTGAAGCCCTCGCAAAATGAATTGATGGCGCTGCCGGCGACTGCGGACGGGTTTCTGCACAGCACGATGGAAGTGAAGCTGGGGCACGAGCGGCGAACGATTCCGGTGGTGTTTCTGCAGCCGAAGGAAAGCGGCGTCTATCATTATCGCTACGATTTCGATCGCGACGGCGCCGACGAGTGGGTGCTCGAGAATTCGAGTGTGCGGCTGATTATTTCGCCCGAGTCGGGGGGACGGGCGCTGGCGATGTTGGATAAATCCATGGGGGCGAATGTCGGAACGAGCGTCGGACTGTTTCGCGATAATTTTTCGTTCACCGAGAATGCGGCGGGCGGGAATGAATTGCGGGCGCGCGGGCGCTACGGGTTGTTCAATCGCTCTTACAGCGCTGCTTGGGCGGAGGAACAGAAGGAGCCGCGATTGAAGTTAAACTACGACGCGGCAGATGTGTATCCGGGCGGGGCGAGCGTCGAGAAAACGATCGAGCTCGAAGGCGCCAAGGGGATTCGCGCGGAGTACCGCGTTGCGTTGAAGGCACGCGGCGAAGAGAAAAGCCCGGCGGCGGGGGAGCCGCAATCGTTCGTGATTGTGAATTCGTTTCCGGCAGTCGCGCGGCCGGAGCGCGTGACGAGATTTTGTTGGTCGGCAGCGGCAGGCGCGACTTCCGCGGACGCGGCCGAGAAAACGGAAGATTCGAAAGGCAGCGGGTGGAAATGCGAGGATTTTAAAGCGGGCGGCGAAGCGATTGAGCTTCCGGCGGGAACGAAGATCGTCGAGGTGCATACGAGTGGGCGTCCGGGGGCTGCACTCGAATGGGATTGCGCTGCGGAGTGCGGGCGCATAACGATCGAGCAGAAGAATTTCTCGGCGCTTCTTCGACTGGAGTTTCCGCGGTTGACGCCTGGCGGCGATGCGGGGCAGTACGTGATTCACATAAGGACGCTTGGGAGGGAATGACGCGGGCACGGCGCCGGCGGCGAGTTCTTGGAAGGCGGCTCCGAATTGTCAGGTAGGCTCAACTTAGCAGGCTCGAGTTGCATCAAAGAGGAATGAGACAGTCGAGCGTGAGAATTGGATCGATTTCGATAGTGGTGGCGCTTATCCTGGCCGCGGCGTGGTCCGCGCGCGCGCAGGATCCAGGGCCGATGGCGCCGCCGCCGAAATTCGACGTGAAGCGTATTTCGGCGCAGCCGCATCCGGGGCCGCCGCCGATCCCCGAAGCGGAGATTATCCGGCGATTTGCGGCGAACGAAGACGTGATGAAAAAAGAGTACGACGAGTACAATTTCGCGCGAACGATCCGCATCGAGGAGCTCACCGATCCGGGCGGAAAATTTCTTGTTAGCGGCGTGGTCTACACCAAACCCGATGGCGAGCGCACACTGCGGATCGAGAAGGCGCCGGAAGCGACCTTGAAGCAGACGGACTTCACGCTGGAAGATGTGCGGATCATTGCGCAGCTTCCGCTATTTATTCTCACCACCGAAGAGATTGCGAACTACACATTCGCCTATGCCGGGCAGGACAAGCTCGACCAGTTGAACACGTACGTATTTCAGGTGAGGCCGAAGCAGCTGAGCCGCAAACGCCGCTATTTCGAAGGGGCCGTGTGGGTGGACGATCGCGACCTGACGGTGGTGAAAAGCTACGGGAAGTTCGTCAGCGAGATTGCGGGGAACGGAACGAAGCTGCCGTTCACGATGTTCGAAACATTCCGGGAAAATTTTCAGGATAAGTACTGGCTGCCCACATACACGCGCTCGGACGACTTCATCGAGAACGAAAAAGTGGGCGAGCTGCACATGCGGATGGTGATCCACGATACGGATTTCAAGCTGGCGGGCCCGGGAGCGCCTCCGCCACCTCCCGCGCCGATGGAGGAAGGACCCGGCGGCGGTACGCGGACGACTCCTGCCACGCCACAGAAGCCTTCGCCGGAGTAGCGCGCCTCGATCACGAGCCAGGTTTGAGGGCTCGCTGCAAATGGCGAGGCAGGTGGCGAATTGAGTTAAGGATCAGGTCGGGACGAGCTTCGCGGACGCGCTCGGCGGTGGGAAAGGGGCCGAGCACGCCGATGGGACGCACGCCGGCTCGCCGGGACATCTCGACGTCTTCCGCTGTGTCGCCGACGTACACAGATTCCCCGGGAGCGATCCCGATATGCGCGAGTGCGAGACGCAAGGGCGCGGGGTGGGGTTTTCTTTTCGGAGCGTCTTCGCAACAGACGCAGGCGGAAAAATAATCAGCCAGCCCGAATTCCCGGAGTTGCTTGCGGACTCGCGGACGGTTTCCGCTGGTGACGATTCCCAGCACGAATTCGCGCTCGAGCGAGCGAATCACTTCTTTTGCGCCCGGCATCAGGCGCGGATTCTCCCGCTGGTAAGCGCGCGTCCAGAGCCGGTCTGCTTCGTCCCATTTCCCGCGCGGCAGGCGAGCCGCGCGATAGACGCGATACCAATCCGGCGAATAGTGGCGCGCGAGATCGTCGAGTCCCCAATCGATGCCGAGGGCCTGAAACATCGCGAGGTAGGCGCGAGAATCCGCGGCGTAGGAATTTACGAGGGTGCCGTCCCAGTCAAACAGAACGGCGCGAGCAGAGAATCGCCTGCGTTTCACTGAGGAATCGTATCAGAGATTCGGGATTACGCCGTGCGGTAGCGCATCGGGAGAACATCGTCGCGGCGAATCGCGAAGTCGTCGAAGCTCGCTGCGTAGCCGCGCCAGCCGGGCATATCCGAATCCTCGGCGCGCACGATGTGAGCCGCGGTGCACATTTGGACAGAACCCTGGCCAAGAGGCCGTTCGACGAGCGCCACTTCGAGCTCGATCGCGGTACCCGGTTCGAGCGTGCAAGGCGCGAGAAAATAGACGCCGCTCGAGCTGATGTTCCGCGTGACGAGAACCACGGGAATCGGCTCCACCTTCTCGCCCACCCGCGTCAAGCGAAGCGGCAGCGAAAGATAGGCGCGCGGATTTCCCCGGCGTTCGCGAGCCACACCAATGGCGTGGGTGGGAACGCGAGCGAATCGTTGCGGACCAGGTTTACTGGAAAGATTTGCAGCAAGTGTGTTGCGGACTTCAGATTCACGCAGCGGCGAAACGAACGCCAAATGACTACGTTCTGGAGCAGCCCCCATAGCCTCTCCCTCAGCCCTGCCCTGAATAGAAAGCCTAAAACACCCCAAGTAGGTTGGTCAAATATGCTCGCGGGGGGAAAGTGGGTCAACTCGGTACAGGGCGAAAGTGCCGTATGCTACAACATTCACTGTAGACAGGTGACTGCGGGTCATGTCCCGATCTGGAATCCCATTGCGGTCGCCGGCTCAGTAGCTTTGGGCGCGAGAATCGGATAGAAGCTTCGCCGCGGTTGCGTTAATTTGTGGGCGCCGGCGATAGCAGGCGAGCCAAGACGAGCGAAGGCGAGCAAAGCCGAACAAAGCCGAACAAAGGCGAGCGAAACAAATGCCAGCAACAACATTGCGAGCGAGACAAGAGAAGCAATACCGGCCCGCAGCGGCTCGGTGGAGGGCTTTGAAATCGCGGGACCGAGGCGCCGACGGAGTATTTGTTTACGGCGTGCGGTCAACGGGAATTTATTGCCGGCCGTCGTGCCCATCGCGGAAGCCGCGGCCGCAGCAGGTTGTGTTTTTCCCCTTGCCGGAAGCGGCGGAGCAGCAGGGGTTCCGCGAATGCCGGCGCTGCCGTCCGCGGACGGTGACCCTGCGCGATCCGCGAACGCAAGCGGTGGCGAAAGTGTGCCGCGAGATCGAATCGCGCGTGCGGGAAGCGAACGACGCGCCGCTAACGCTATCCGCTTTGAGCGCGCCTGTGGGGCTGAGCTCACATCAACTCGAACGGGCATTTCGCAGCGTGATGGGGATCACGCCGCGGCAATACGCAGACGCGCAGCGAATGCGCCAGTTGAAATCCAAATTGAGAAAAGGAGACGACGTGACGACAGCACTCTACGACGCAGGATTCGGCTCGAGCAGCCGGCTGTATGAACGAGCCCCTTCGCAGCTGGGGATGACGCCTGCCACGTACCGCCAGGGCGGCGCAGGAATGCGCCTCAATTACACGATTGTGGATTCACCGCTTGGCCGGCTACTTGTGGGCGCGACGGATCGCGGCGTGAGCGCCCTCTATCTGGGCGAGACGGACGCGCGGCTCGAAGCGGCTCTCCAAAAAGAATACCCGCGCGCGGAGATTCGGCGCGATCGCAATGGCCTCGAGGGTTGGGTGAGCAAGATCCTGGAACATTTGCGCGGCCGCGAGCCAAACCTCGAGTTGCCGACCGATGTGCAGGCGACGGCGTTCCAGCGCCGCGTCTGGGAAGAACTGCGGCGGATTCCGTACGGCACGACGCGAACGTACAGTGAGGTGGCGAAAGCGATCGGCCAACCGTCGGCGATTCGGGCTGTGGCGCGCGCGTGCGCGACGAACCCGGTTTCGGTGGTGGTACCTTGCCATCGAGTGGTCCGCGGCGACGGAAGTCTGGCAGGTTACCGTTGGGGAGTGGAGCGCAAGCGCATGCTGCTGGAACATGAATCGGAGAGTCGAGGAGCGAAGAAGGTGAAAGCGCAGCGAGCGTAAAAGAACTCGAAGCTAGTGCTTGACCTTATCTGTGCCCTTGGGCCAATGCTGCTTGAATCTCGACTCGGGGATATTCGGATTGCGCACGATCTTCGAGTATTTCACGATCATGTAGTCGCCCGATCCGGCTTCGAATAGCTGCTGCTGAACGGGCAGCCAGAGCGATTCGTCAAACCAGATCTGTATCTTCGAAAATTGCTTGAGGACATCGGCAGACTTGGGGGTCAACTCGAGCTGGACGGTTTTTTTGTCGTCGAGCGTGGCTTCGCCGATCAAGGTGGTCCGATAGTTTTTCCGCAGTTCTTTTCCTTCCGTACCGAAACCGAGCAGCAGGAACTGGTCCACGAGCCCGCGGTTCTTCCCGAGATTGAATTCCTCGACGCGCTTCAGGCCCGGCTGGTAGATATAAAGATTGTCGCCCGTGCGCAAGATGGTGCGGGGGTCGGGAGCTTTCAAATCGAGCAGCATTTTGTCGCCGCGGACGAGGATTGTGCCGGCTTCCGTGGAGCGATCATTTACAACCACCGTGACTTTGGTGCGTTCGACGTCGGCGGAAAGGCTTCGAAAGCCCTTTGCCGACTCGTCCATCTGCGCCAGGGCGCCATCGAGCGTGATCGCGGCATGATTCTGGCTTCCCTTGGTACGCGCGTTTGCGAACGAAAACAGAAGAATCGCGGCAAAAAAAGATAATGCCGCCAGAGACCGCCTAACAGTCAAAGAATCCCCCGCCAGCGTGGATGGTCATGAAGAAATCGCGCCATCATAGCACAGTGGATTGGACGCGCAGCAATCGGTGCGGGTTGCAGAAACGGCGGTTTTCTCGTGTCTCTTTTGGCCACGACGTGTATGCGGCTGGCGCATCGCGGGTTCGGGTGACACGATCGGGCGAAGGTTAAGGATGGACGGTGACGTCGTAGTAGAGGATCAGACCGTCGCCGGAGCGGATTGGATCGATTCGTTGCACCTGAAATGTGTGGCCCTTCAGCTCGTCAACCGTGCGGCCGAGAATATCGTGAGTTTCGCGCTCGAGTTCGGGAGTGGGGCGGGCGGTGCGCTTTTCGACCGGGAGAATTTTCGCGTCCATCCGGTAGGTATGCGTCTGGGTGGCGGGATCTTCCTGAACGAGTTCAATGCCGGAACTCGCCCGCAAGGTCGACGGAGGCTGATCCTGGAACCAGTGTCGCGGGGAGAGAAGCACGAAGATGACGATGGCAATCACCATCAGGTCGTACGGCCAACTGCCGCGATCGTACGACCAAAAAATCGTGCTGACCAGGCCGCGCCAGAGTTTTCGCATTTCAGTGAACGGTCGAGCCGTCCACTACGAGTCCGTCGCGCATGTGGAGGATGCGATGGCCGTAGGCGGCCGCTTCGGGGTTATGAGTGATCATGACGATGGTCTGGCCGAGGTCTTTGTTGAGAGAACTTAGAAGCTTGAGGACTGCTTCAGAGCTCCTGGTGTCAAGGTTGCCGGTGGGTTCGTCGGCGAGAACAATTTTAGGCTCGCAGACGATCGCGCGAGCGATCGCAACGCGTTGCTGCTCGCCGCCCGAGAGCTCGGAAGGTTTGTGCTTCAGGCGTCCGCTGATCCCCAGCAGTTCCGCGACGACCTCGAAACGATGCGGATCGAAACCGTCGGCGCGAATGTGCTGCGCGAGAACGATATTGTGATAGGCGTCGAGAGTGGGCAGCAGGTTGAAGCGCTGAAAGACAAATCCAACTTTGTGCCGGCGCAGCATCGTGCGGGCCGCGTCGCTCATCGTGGTCAGATCGTTACCATCGAGCAGGACCCTCCCGCGCGTGGCTTGCGCGAGACCGCCGATCACATGGAGCATCGTGGATTTGCCGCATCCGGAAGGCCCCATGATGGAAACAAATTCGCCCGGAAGGATTTCGATATCCACGCCGCGCAAGGCGGGAACGTCCAGCTTGCCCGTGCGATACACCTTCCACAAGTTTTCAGTCTTAAGTATCGGCTCCAACAACAGCTCCCCTGCGATTGTTCGTGGCTTCTCGAATGAGTCGATTCTAGTCGCGATTGGAGTTCCTGACTAGTACGTACCCCGGCGCGGCGTTCATTCGTATGACAATGCTTCCACCGGGTCCTTGCGGCTGGCCATCCATGCCGGATAGGCGGCGCCGAGCAGGCCGCCGAGAACAGCAATCAATCCAGCGCGGCCAATCCAGCCAGGTGTGATCAGGATCGTGAGACTCGGGAAGATTTTGATAAAGATATAGCGCATCAGGTAGCTAAGCCCCACGCCGCCAATGACTCCTGCGACGCAGAGCAGAGTGGTTTCACTCAGCACGATTTGAACGATGTAGCCCCGGGACGCGCCGAGGGATTTCAGGACGCCAATTTCGCGCGTGCGCTCGATGATCGTGGTGTACATCGAGAGAAAAATCACGAGGAAGCCGATGGCGACGGCGATGCCGATCATCACGTTGATGAAAGCGCCCAGTCCGGGAAGGTTCGATGACGTCATCAGCGAGATGAAATCCTTGAGCGGCCGGATTTCGTACTTCGGCAGGAGTTCGCGAATTTCGTCCATCACGGCGGGCGTGTGATCGGAACGATCGCACTTCACGTAAAAAATGGAGGCCTTATCGTGCGCGCCGGCCATTTCCTGCAACGGTTGCATCAGCACAAAAAGCCGCGCGCCTTTGCCGTGCTCCACGATTCCGGCGACGTTAAAATCGTGTTCCAGGATGTGGAGCGATTGGCCTACCTTTACTTTTTTCGAGCGGGCGTAGATGTCGTCCACGAGAATATCGTTTGAATCCACGAGATCGTGGCCCGAATGGAATACGAACCCGCCGGATACGGCCCGGAATGTTTCGGGGTCAATTCCGTAGACGATGTCGAAGCCGTTCACGGAGTTGAATTGAATCAGAACGGGCGCCACCGCTTGCACATATTCGAGCTGGTGCAGCTTTTCGCCGATGGCGATCGGCATGGGCGCGCCGCCGAATGCCACGAAGATGGATGCCGATGGCGGCTGCACCATGATGTCTGCACCGACGCCCTCGGTTCGCTTCGCCGAGTCGAGAAGCAGGCCGCTGGTGAGTCCGACGACGATGATCACGAGAGTGACTTCGACGGCGACCGCGAGCACCGTGATGAAGGTGCGCAGCGGGCGGTGGAGCACGTTCTGCGAAATCATGTAGCCGATCAAGGCTGAGCCCCCTTAGGCTCTTCACCCACGTGGACGAGTTCTGTCCCCGCCGGCTGCAGAAGTATAAAGCGATCCGGGGCGATCGGCTCGTTGAAGGTGGACTTCCCGATCGTAATCTGCAATTGGTAGTCGTCGCCGGGACGGCTTACGTTGATCTGCCGGGGGTAATGCAAATCTCCAAAGGCGTCCCAATTGGTGTAGGAGTCGTCGGACGCAAGGATGCCGCCGGCAGCATAGGTTTCGATTCGGGAGATGTCCAAGCCCGCGCGATTGAACCAGATTTTTCGGGCAATTTCCCAGTTTGGCGAACCGGCGGAGGCTGCGCTTGAATCGCCCGCTTCAGGATTTGTTGCGGGGCGCAGTACGGTCAGCACGTAGTAGCGCGCTTGCGGCTCGTTCGCCTCCTCGAAGAGCACGGGCGCTTGATTTTGCACCGGCAGCCAGAGGAGCGCGTCCACAAGATGCTGCGGGCGTAAATTTTCGATTGGCTTTTTCGACGGACGCTCGAGGTTCGTGGGGCCGACGATGAAATCGTTCTTCGACGGGATGAAGACGTGAAATTCTTCGCCGTCGCTCACCATATCGAAGATATTTTTGCCGACAACCGGGGCCTGTCCGATGACGCGAATTTTGGCCGGCTTCGCGGCGAGAATGAAGCCGTTGATCTCGTGATATTGCTCGATCACGCCCGAATAGTTTGAGCCGCCGATGAGTTTCATTTTTACTCCGGCGTTTACGGACTGAATCGCTTCGGCCTGGCGATTGAATGTATCGAGGAGCTTGGCTTTGGTGGCGGTCTCGAGAGCCGCGGGCGCTTCGGATGGCTTTACGACGGTCTTTTGGCTCACCGAGCAGCCTGCGGCCAGCCAGGCAACGGCCGGTAGCGCGATAAGAAACGCGGCTGCGTTCAGCTTTGCCTTCCGAATTTGCCATCGCCTGCTCAGGACGTTTCCTCCACCTGCCGCAAATATCCGAGCCTACCAGCCGCGTTCGGACGAGTCAACGAAGGCTCGCCACGTCGGTATGTACGATTGGATGCTCGATGGAGCGTTCTAGACGGCGCGACGGAGGGCAAATCAAAATGGAGTACAATTCCGGGGCTCGACGGATGGCGCGAATTCTGCTTGCGTGATGGGGAGGATGGAGGAGCGAATGAGTAAGGTACGACGCGGGGGCGAGCGGCGGACGGAAATATCCACGATGTCCACATTATCCACGTTGTCCACCGGGCCGAATCGCGGATGAGCGAGCCGATCCCGCCGTTGCCCATGCCGAGGTGGCGCGCGATCCTCAAGAAATGCCTTTCGGCGTTGCGAATCTTCGCGATTAATTTCGTTATTTTCGCCGTGATGGCCGAAGCGGTGTGCCTGATTTACATCAACGTGACGAATTGGCCGGGGAGCAAGCCGAGTTATCACGTGGATTACAACCGATTCTGGGCGGATATTAATCCCGCCTTCGGCGTTTGGCACCGGCCCAACGGCCATTTCATTCACAAATCCGGGTGTTACAGCGTCGCGTACGACACCAACAGCTACGGCGCGCGCGACGTGGAGCGGAGCTTGCATTCCTCGGCGCCGCGGACGATTGTTCTCGGCGATTCGATGATTGAGGGCATCGGCCAACCGGCGGATAAGCGGTTGACCAATATTCTCGAGAAGGACACGGGCCGCGAATACCTCAATTTCGGCACCGGCGGAAATTTCGGTCCGCTGCAGTACGCGCTGCTCTACAAGACGATGGCTTCGAAGTTCGATCACAATCTGGTGCTGGTGGGCGTGGTGCCGGACAATGATTTTCACGACATGGACTTTGCGTACTGGAAGGCGCACGGGTGGACCGGCCAGTACCGCCCCTATTACGCGGACGATCTTTCCATTTTCTACGACGGCCATTTCGATCCCAGCGCCGGCGAGAGCACCTGGGATCACATCGAAGCGATTATGCGGGCCTACATGGCGTCCTATCACGTGGGAACGTTCGTCGATTCGCGATTCTACTGGCGCCGGCTGAAACCTTATTCGGGCTATCACGATTACAACAGCGTGGATATCGCGCGCCTCGAGAAGGCGCTCGACGATATCAAGGCGACAGCGGATGTGCAGGGAGCGAAAATGGCGGTTTTCCTGATTCCTCATGCTCTCGATTTTCAGCGAGTGCACAAAACGGGGACGAACCCGCTGGGCCCGTTGCTCGAAAGCTGGGGACAGAAGGAAGGTGTCCCGGTGAAAGACCTGCTGCCGGAGATGGATGCGAAGTCGGGCGGAGATTTTCTCGCGTATTCGTTGTGCGATGGGCACTGGTCGGTGCGGGGCGGGGCGGTGGCGGCGGAAATTCTGGAGCCGTGGCTGCGGCAAATCTCCGGCGGGGAGAATGTTACAGGGAAGTGAAGCGGAGCTTTCCCGGCGGCCGCGGCTGCAGCATCCAAAAGGTAGATTCTCGCATCCCCCATCGTGGTGCTTCGTCATGGCATTGGCGAAAACTTCACAAGCGAGGTGATTCACATGTCGTTCCGCAATTTCCTTTTTATTCCCGCGCTGCTTTGCGCCACTGCCGCATTCGGGCAGGGTGCGCCGAAATCGGCCCACGCGGACATCGTCAACGCCCAGGGGCAGAAAATCGGCACTGCCAAGATTGTTGCCGAGAAAAAGGGAGTAAAGATCGAAGTGAAGGTCGCGCAGCTGCCTGCGGGCACTCACGGAATCCACATTCACGCCGTGGGAAAATGCGAAGGGCCGGATTTCAAGACTGCCGGCGGCCATCTGAATCCGGATACGAAGAAGCACGGCAAGGATAATCCGGAAGGGCCGCACGTCGGCGACCTGTTGAATATCGAAGTGAAGGCCGATGGAACGGGAAAGGCGACGCTGCTGAATACGATGGTGACGCTCGGAGACGGCCCGAACTCGCTATTTCACGACGGCGGCACCGCACTCGTGATCCACGAAAAAGTGGACGACTACAAAACGGATCCGGCGGGGAACTCGGGCGCGCGGATTGCGTGCGGAGTGATCGAGAAATAATCGGCGTTATTCAGGCGTGACGCAGAGGCTTTATTCAGGCCCTACTCAGAAACGACGGGATCGTTCGAGCGGCCCGGCCGGGCGTCGCCGAGCGAAACCAGCAGCCGGCGAAGTTTCGAGCGGTCGTCGAGATTCATCCCTACCATTTCGAAGCCGGCCTGATGCGAGCGCACGAACCGGACGACGGTGCGCATGCTGATGGAGCGAAGTCCGGCAGGAATTTTCAGCGTCGCTTCGGTACCGACCGGTAGCTGGATATCGCCGGTCAGCAATCCCCCATCGAGGCTCAGCACGCTGATCGCCGACGAATATTTCCCGCGAGCCGATGTGATCACGGCGGGAACGTTGCGCGGCAGACGCACGCGGCGGTAGCGGCGGTGACGCACGAAATCGCGTTCTGGAATCGCGTCCAGGGGCGCGAGCGCCATCACTTCCGCGTCGAGGCCGCACTGCGGCAAGAACGCTTGCATCCACGTGGGATCGAGTTTCATCAGCGCTTGTGCCGCTGCCATTCGAATTTCTTCCGGGTAAGCCCAGCCGAACGTCTTGCGCGCTTCAACGAAATGGCGAAGGTGCCCGGCGGCTGCGGGTGAGCGCATGCGGCCAAGCGCTTCGATGGCCTTCACGCGCAGATAGTCGGAGCCTTCCGGCAGCAGCTCTCCCTGGGCCAGGCGCAGGAGCTTCGCGGCGGTAGCCGGGTCGCCGCACATTCCAATTTCGTCGAGCGCCAGGGGCAGGATCATCGTATCGAACAGCTCGATGCAATTCGTGAGCAACTGGCCGCGCTCGGGAGCACCGCCCGTCGAAAGCTGCCGCACGACGGCATCATGGAAGCTGCGATGGCCTTCTTTCAAACGCGCCGGCAGAAGCTCATCCACCGCGAAGGGATCGAGCCGGCTGAGCAGGCCCACGGCAGCGGCCGCTTTCGGCAGAGACTCGTTCTTGAGCGTGTCGCGCAAGTGCCGGGCGCACGGGGCGCCGATGGACTTGGCAAGCTCGATGACGGCTTCGCGTTCCGTGCGGCGCGCCGCACGAGCCAATCGCAGGCCCAAATGTTCCGCAGCGGATTGTGGCACGCGCATCAGCACGCCGACGAGCCCCTCAGGCATAGAATCGGCCGTCAGCGCCTCTTCAATGAATTCGCCCACCCGATTTTCAACGCCCAGCCGCGGCCGCAAGCTCGTTGCCCAGCTGGGACTGGAATTTTCAAGCTCGGAGATCGAATCAAGCGCCTGCTGCACCGCGCGGTAATACCGGCGGGCAGCCGATTCCTGGCTGAGCCTTACGAACGCGGCGCTCAAGAGAGTCTGCAGCTCGACGTCTTTCTCGACCGCCATCTGCTGGCCGATTTGCACAAGAGCGTCCTGCAATCGCTGGCTCGCTGCTTTGCTGTAAAGTTCGGCGAGCTGGCTGAGTCCGATGGCGGCTTTCTTGCGCGCGGCGGCGTCCTTATTGCGGACGCACGAGGCGTACTGCAACAGAATGTCTCCGGCGGCATCCGCTTCGCCGCGGCCGAGCAATTCTTCGACGTACTGCTGCACGTTGCGCGGCGGAATGCACCAGGCCTCGCCCGACATCAGCACCTGGCGCTTGCCCGATTCCGGCACTGCGGCCCAGAACTGGCGATCGAGAACGTCGGAGTGCGATTCGACGTTCATCCCCGCGGTGGCCATTTTTTCTTCGCGCGCTTTCAGAAGCTTGCGAAGCGTTTCAAGCTCGTGGCCCATGCGGTCGAGCATCTGGCGAACGGCGTTGACGCGAACCTCGCCGCGCTGGAAGCGGTCGAGCGCAAATTTGATCGCAAGATCTTCCGCGAGGCGCAGCAGCGTGCCCTCGTCCATTTTTGCCGAGGGAGAGTTGGCCGCCACGCCGGCCAGCGCCTGCCGCAATGTTACTTGCGCATTCTGCGGCAACGCGGCCATTCGCTTCTGCCAAACGGCCGGATCGTTCTGCGGGGTCTTGGTGTGCTGCGCCTCGCCGAATTGAACGAGAAGCCGCAGCAAGCTTTGCAAATCTGCTTCTTCGAGTTTCGAAATCGCAGCGGTGCTTCCGCTCGGCGCGCCGGTGACGTAGCTTCCGCCAAGTATGCCGCCCGATCCGCTTCCGCCTCCGCCAACGAATCCCGTCCCTACACCGGAACCGCCGCCTACTCCGCCAGTGCCGCCGGCGCCACCGAATCCTGTTCCTGACCCAGCGCCACCGCCGCCAGTTCCTGCGACTCCCGAGCCACCACCTGATCCGATGCCGCCGCTTGAGCCCGCACCGCCGCCCGAGCCCGCACCGCCGCCCGAGCCCGCCCGCCGCCCGAGCCTGCGCCGCCGCCCGAGCCTGCGCCGCTGCCCGAGCCCAATCCCGAGCCTAATCCAATTCCGGCGCCGCCCGAGTCAGGGCCACCCGGCCCGCCGTGCGCGCCTTCGGCCGCAGCGATCAGTTGAATCATCTTTTCCGGGCTGCTGAACCATTCATTTACGCGATCTGCTTCGGCGCCGAGCGTCTTCGCCGTCAGTTGCGCGGCCACTTTTGCTTCGCTGTATCCGGCGTCTTCGGCGACGAAGCGAATTTCGTTGAGGCGAATTCCGGAATGGGTGCCGAGATTGGCTTCGAGGCGTTCGGCGAGGCCTGCGGACTTGATTCCGGACTCCATGAACGAGCGGACGAAACTCATGAAATCATCGCGCGTGACGCGTGGGCTAAAGCAGATGCTGGCGACGCCCGCATTGGTGAGTAAATCGGCGAAACTGCGCTCGGCGGGAGTTGACTCAAGCGGAACCCCGTCCAGCAAGAGCTGCGATCCGGAGGCGCCCAGCAAGAGGCCCCTTTCGCCCGAGGCCAGAACGGCGTCTTCCAGCTCGGTCCAGGCAGACTTGAATTGCTCAGCAGATCGGGAGTGCTCTAAACCATAGAGACGAGAGTACTTAAGCAGCACATTGAGGCTGCGGACGAAAGGCCGGGCGTTCGGAATGGTTGAATCGGACACCGTTAACTCACCTGGGTAGGGGGCCATCTCCTGAGTCTCATTCATTAGTGTACTAGAACGAATGATTAGGGAAATGGTACAGACGTACCAAGGTTTCACACTAGAAACCTGGCCTTTTCGGCGGGTTTTCGCTACCTACGAGGGGAGACGAACTTCTACGTCGAGCCCCTCGAGAACCGGGCGAACGCGGCGAATCACTTCGCTGGCCCAGAGTTTTTCGCTGAGGAGAACGAGCGAGCCGTCCTCGAAATTGCAGACGGCGCAGAAGAAATATTTGGCAAAGGCGGTGTGGTAGGCATCGAGGCCCCGGCGGGCCAGGTCCCCTTCCACTTCGGGATCGCCGGCGGTGACGATGTCGCCCGCGCGGGCGCCAAAAGTCTCGTTCAGGAAGCGGTCGACGAGCGGCTCGAGGACGTTCAACTCCGGCGCGGGGATCACGAGCGAGCGATGGCTGGCTTCGCGGAAGCCTATCTTGTGCCGCTCGCAATATTCTTTCACGCGGTCAACGTGGCTGAAGAAATCGAGGGCCCAGGCGGTGGTGGCAGCCGTGGCGGTGAGTACGCGGCTCCAGATTTTTGCGGCGGCCGGCCCGCGCACAGGCTCGCGGTTTTCGTCCGCTTCCACAAGCTCGAGACCGATCGCGCGGACATCCACGCCGAGATCGAGCGGCTCGATATCGAGCAGGTAGAGCAAACTAGGCCTCGTCTTCGGGTGGCTGCGGGAAACGCGTCTGAAAGTCGGGCGATTGCTTGCGGACTTCGAGCCAATCGAAAAAAGCATCGGGAGTCGAGAGCCAGATGGCGAACCAATTCGCGATTTCTTCTTTCTCGGCGCGCTTGGTTGCATCCACTTTGTGATTGCGCGAGATC
The DNA here is from genome assembly GCA_963711875.1 of uncultured Acidobacteriota bacterium. Classification (GTDB taxonomy): domain Bacteria; phylum Acidobacteriota; class Terriglobia; order Acidiferrales; family UBA7541; genus Palsa-295. The sequence goes on along the minus strand of CAVQFW010000004.1, from coordinate 487,583 downwards.
ATTTCCGCGCGGCGGCGGCCCAGGCGCGCCACTTCGCGAACGCGTTCGGCGGCGGCGCGCTCTTCTTCGGCGAGAAATTTTCGCAGCAACTCATCGAGGCGCACCAGACACATTTCCGCTTCGTCGAGCGTGGAAAAATGAAGGAGATCGCTGAACTCCTCCTCATACAGTCCTTCGGCATCCGATTTTGTGGACATCGCCACGCGCAGGCCCGCTTCTTCGAGGACGGTGACGATATATTCAGCGGAGGTTTTTCCCTGGGCGCCGAGGCTCGATATCAGCTTTCGCCGGATCTGCTCGATTTCGGCGGGCGTGTAGCGAGGCTTGGCGAGCGCGCGCGCCGCTTCCAGGATCAGCGCTTTCTTCGTGCGCGATTCGCCGGAGACCGGCGAGTCTGAACCGGCGTGGCTCACATGCCGCCTCGGTGCTTGGACTTTTTCGGTTCCGGATCGGCCGCCATCGCGTCGCCTCTCAGGAGTGCGCGGTAGCGAGCCACGTTGCGATTATGCTCGGCGAGCGTCTTGCTGAAGAAGTGGCCGCCTTCGTCGTTCGCGACGAAGTACAAATAGTCGGTCTGCGCGGGATTCAGCGCCGCGCGAAGCGAGGCTTCGCCGGGATTCGCAATCGGGCCGGGCGGCAGGCCCCGGTGCGTGTACGTGTTGTACGGAGAATCGATGCGCAAATCTTCGGGCCGCACGTTTAACTCCGGGCGTCCGGCGAGCAGCAACGCATACTGAACCGTGGGATCGCATTGCAGCGGCGTGCCGAGACGCAAACGATTGTAGAACACTCCGGCGACCAACGGGCGTTCTTCCGGCCGCGGCGTCTCGCGTTCGACGAGCGACGCGAGCGTCGCCACCTCGACCGTGCCGAGCCCGCCGGGAAAAGTCCCGGCTCCCGAGGGATTCAGTTCTTTCCACACCGAACGAAAATGCGCCGTCATCGTTTCCGCCACTTGCACGCACGTGGTGCGGCGCTTGAACTCGTACGTCGAGGGAAACAGAAATCCCTCGAGCGATTTTGCGTGCGGAGCGATGTCGGAAATCGGAGCAGGATCGCGGGCAGCAGCGAGAAAGCCTTCGACCGTGCAAACACCCTGGCGGTCGAGCTCCGCGCCGATGTCATACATCGACCAGCCTTCGGGAATCGTCACGTAGTGCAGGAATATCTTTCCCTGTGCGATTTTCCAGAAGACCTGCTTCGAATTGAGCGGCGTGTCGATCAGATATTCGCCCGCCTGCAACGGGTGGCGAATGTGCCAGAGGCTGAACACTTCGAAAGCCAGCCGGTTGCGAATGATTTCGTCTTTTTTCAGGATTCCGGCGATTTCCCAGCGCGATGTGCCGTGCGGGATTTCTACGAACGCTTTGGGTGAGCGATGCCCGGTGAAAGGGCGGCTGATTTGCGAGTCGAGCCAGCCTGCGGCCGCTCCCATCGCTGCAATCACCAGTAGTGCCAGTAGGCCGAGGCGCCGCATATTTAGCTAAGCTTTCTCCGATCGTGGGATGCGCGTTTTGCCGGGCTGACTTTCGAGATAGTCGCGCAACAGGACGGCAGCGGCGATCGCGTCGATGCTCTGGCCTTTTCGACGCGACGGTGATTTCGTTTCGGCCATCGTTTGTTTCGCCTCCCAGCTCGTCAAACGCTCGTCGTACATTTCCGTCTCGATTCCAAGTTCCTTCGATAGCCGCGCCGCAAACTCGGTTGCTTCCGCCGCCATTTCACCCGCTTCGCCGGTCATATGCACGGGGTGGCCCACAAGAATGCGCGCGACGTGATGCGTCTCGCAAATTTCCCGCAAGCGCCGCACGTCGTCGCGGCGATTCGTGCGATGCATCGTCACCAGCGGCCGCGCCGTCATGCCCAGCTCGTCGGAAAGCGCCAGCCCGATTCGCTTCCGGCCATAATCGACCGCAAGCACTCGTCCCGCTTTCGTTTCCGGTTTTGCTTCCGCGGAATGCGCTCGAAGACTTGCACGCGTCCTGCTGGTCATACCTGATTTATTATACGCGACGTGAGCCACTGAATCGAAACTAGCAAACCCTACCACAGTTTCATTCCGGGTCGGCCGGCGCGCTGCTCGATCGGTTTCCAGGCTATTGCTTGACTCGCAGGTAAAATTTCTTCTTGCGCGTGATGCCGCAACACGCGTACATTTTTCTTTGCCGGCGTGCTCGGAAAAAGAGCGGCGCCGGCATTTGTGCCTCGCGCGGAGGGCACTCGAATTTGAACAGCCATATCCATCACGCTCCTCCTATTCTCCTGACCATCGCCGGGTTTGACCCATCGTGCGGAGCCGGTGTGGCTGCCGATTTGAAGACGTTTGCGGCGCACAATTGCTATGGCGTTGCGGCGGTTACGGCACTCACGGTGCAATCCACACAAGGCGTCAAGGCAGTGCACGCGACTCCCGCCGCGCAGTTGCGCGCGCAGCTGGATGAACTCGCGGACGACGTGACGATTGCGGCCGTAAAAATCGGCATGCTCGCGAATCGCGGCAATGCCGTGGTCGTGACCGAATTTCTCGATAAGCACAAATTCCCGCGCGTGGTGCTCGATCCTGTTTTCCGGCCCACCGCCGGGAACGAAGAGTTGCTCGATACCGCCGGATTGAAATTTGTTCGCGACGAGCTGCTGAAGCGCGTGAGCGTGATTACGCCGAATATTCCCGAGGCGGAATTTCTCACCGGAATCGAAGTGAAAGATTTGAACGGGATGAAAGCGGCCGGGCAGAAACTAATTGAAATGGGCGCGCGAGCGGTGGTCGTGACGGGCGGGCATCTCGATAAGCCCATCGATGTGTTGTGCGAGGGCGGCGAGGTGGAGACGTTTGGCGGCGACCACGTAAAGAGCCCCAACACGCACGGCTCCGGGTGCACGTTCTCATCCGCGATTGCGGCGCAGTTGGCGTCGGGGCAGCAGCTTCGCGAGGCTGTGATTTTAGCGAAGGCTTACGTTACGAAGGCGATTGAGAAGTCGTACACGATTGGAAAGGGCGCCGGGCCGCTGAATCAGTTCTACCGCTTCTATCAGGAAGCGCCCGCGCGCGGTATTCACGAAGTCCCGCAGCATGGCATGCATCCCGCTTCAGAACCCGCCGCACACTAACAGCCCAAAACCCAAAATTGAAAAGTGGCCGTCCGGCGAACTATTTCGCTGAAGCGGCGGCTTCGCGCCGATAAACCACGCGCCCGTTGACGATCGTCGCCATCGGTGCGCCGCGGAAGTTTCGGCCGTCGAAAGGGGTGTTGCGCGACTTGCTCGGCGAATCAGCCGCGCGGAAAGTCCACTCGTGCTCGGTCGAGAAAATCGTCAGATCGGCGGTTTCACCCGCGGCGATCTTTCGCTCCCGTCCCAGAATGCGTGCCGGGCCCGTGGTGAAAAGCTCAACGAGCCGCATCAGCGAGATTTTCCCCGGATGAACGAGCTCGCTCAGCCCGAGTGCGAGCGCCGTTTCGAATCCAGTGATGCCAAAGGGGGCGCGATCGAATTCCACATCTTTACTTGCGGGGTGATGCGGCGCGTGATCGGTGGCAATGGCATCCACGCTGCCGTCGGCGATGCCCTGGATCAGAGCGTCACGATCGGCGCGCGAGGCGAGCGGCGGATTCATCTTGTAGTGCGTGTCGTACTGCACGTCTTCATCGGTCAGCGTGAAGTGATGCGGCGTCACTTCGCATGTGACTCGCAGCCCCAGCTTTTTCGCGGCTCGCACGTATTCGAGCGAGCCGAGCGTTGACATGTGCGCGATGTGCAACCGCGCGCCTGTCAGGCCTGCCACCTCCACATCGCGTCCCACGCAGATCGATTCCGACTGCGCCGGAATCCCTTTCAGCCCGAGCTTGATCGAATGCGGGCCTTCGCGCATCGCGCCGCCGGCGAAAAGCGACGCATCTTCACAATGATCGATCACCGGGAGATTGAGAGCGCGGCAATAGTCCATCACCTGGCGCATCAGCCGCGCGGTGGCAATCGGTTTGCCGTCGTCGCTGACGGCGACGATCCCGGCGTCCTTCATCGCCGCGATTTCTGCGAGCGCTTCTCCCTTGCTGCCGACAGACGCCGCGCCAATCGGCCACACGCGCACACTCGCGGCCGCCGCCGCACGCTCGACAATTCCGCGCGTCACCGACGCACTATCGTTCACCGGCTGCGTGTTCGGCATTGTGCAGACAGCCGTGAACCCGCCCCGTGCCGCTGCGCGTGTGCCTGTTTCGATCGTTTCAGACATTTCCTGGCCCGGCTCGCGCAAGTGGCAGTGCAAGTCAATAAAGCCAGGCGCGACGATCAATCCGTTCGCGTCGAAAATTTCTGCGCGACCCGCAGCGGGGTCCGCGGCAAGATTCGCGCCCACCTTCGCAATGCGTTCGCCGTCGAGCAGAACGTCCATCACCGCATCGGTGCCGCTTGCCGGATCGACTACGCGGCCATTCTTAATCAGCAGCATTCGAGCTTCCCTTCGCGGCGCTGGAGCTGGCCCCAGGCCCGGAATTGGAAAACGAACTGGCGTCCGCTGGATGCGGCGCATCAATCGGCGCGCCGCCGACGAGATGGTAGAGCAGCGCCATCCGCACCGCGAGCCCGTTCGTCACCTGTTCGAGAACGCGGGATTGCGGCCCATCCGCAACGCCCGGATCGATTTCGAGGCCGCGGATCATCGGCCCGGGATGCAGCACCAGTGCGTCGGGTTTTGCGAGGCGCAGCCGCTCGGGCGTGAGCTGATATCCGAGGATGTATTCTTCCGCCGCGAGTCCCGGCTCGTGGATGCGCTCCGTTTGCACGCGCAGCACGATAATTGCGTCGGCGCCTTCGAGCGCTTCTTCAACCCGCGGCACCCGCCGGACGTTGGGCGCGAGCTCTTCGAATTCCCGCGGAACCCACATCGCCGGCCCGCACAGCGTAATATGCGCGCCGAATTTGCTGAGCAGATGAACATTCGACCGTGCCACCCGGCTGTGCAGGATGTCGCCTAGAATCGTGACGTGCAGGCCGTCGAGCTTGCCCGTCCGGTCGCGGATCGTGAGAGCGTCGAGCAACGCTTGCGTGGGATGCTCGTGCGTGCCATCGCCCGCGTTCAGCACCGGAATCTCGAGGCGCTTGGCTACGAAATCTGCTGCTCCCGAAGCGCTGTGGCGCATTACGATCCCGTCGGGCCGCATCGCTTCGAGCGTCCGCACCGTATCGATCAGCGACTCGCCTTTTTTCAGGCTGGACGATTCCGCCTGCAGATTCATCTGGTCGGCGCCCAGGCGTGCTGCGGCCGTGGCAAAGCTGATGCGCGTACGGGTCGAAGCCTCAAAAAATGCGAGCGCGACTGTCTTCCCGCGCAAAGTCGCCAATTTTTTCAGTGGGTGCCGCTGGAATTCCTGGAACGGGGCTGCCTGATCGAGAATAAAAGTAATTTGCTCGCGGGTGAGGGGTTCAATTCCGAGCAGGTGTTGCAATCGCTGCAGCACTTTTTCCCTTTTGGTGACTGCCTCCGGAACGATTGCCCTGGGGACTCAGGCTACGCGGTCCACCAGCATCACGCGCTCCTCGCCGTCAATTTCCCGAAGGCGTACTTCCACAATCTCCGTATCGCTCGTCTCCACCAGCCGGCCTACGAACGAGGCCTCGACGGGCAGTTCGCGATGTCCGCGATCCACCAGAACACAGAGCCGAATCCGGCGCGGACGGCCGAGATCGAAGAGGCCGTTCATCGCCGCGCGCACCGTTCGCCCCGTGTAAAGCACGTCGTCGATTAGCACGATGTCGCGGTCGTCCACCGAGAAATCAATCTCGTTCGAGTGAACCACGGGCTGCTGCGCCACCGTTGAAAGGTCGTCGCGGTAAAGCGTAATGTCCAGCGTTCCCACAGGAACGCTCACGCCCGCCGCCGTCTTGATGATGGCCGCGATCCGCTGCGAAAGCGGCACGCCGCGCCGGCGCACTCCGATCAGCGCCAGGTCCTTCGTCCCTCCGCTCTTCTCGACAATTTCGTGCGCCAGACGTTGAAGCGTCCGGCCGATTTCTTCCGCGGAGAGCAATTGTTTCTTCTCGACGACTTGCATCGCGCGACATCCTAACACACAGCTTGCGCATTCGCAGCCGCGCTTCGCCCCGGTCCCCGCGATTTCTTGACCCGTGTGGTAAGATTCTGGCCGTGAGTTCGCCCGAGGTTGTCAGCGCCCCTCGGCCCACGGAAGTTGACCTCCGAGTCAGCGTCGGTACCCTTCATCTCAAAAACCCAATCATTGCCGCCAGCGGCACGTTTGGCTATGGCGTCGAATTCGCGCACATAGTCGATCTGAACCGCCTGGGCGGATTCGTGGTGAAAGGTCTCTCCCTCGAGCCAATGGCTGGTTCGCCCGCCCCCCGGATCTGCGAAACGGCCAGCGGAATGGTCAACGCCATCGGTCTCCAGAACATCGGCGTCCGGGCCTTCGTGTCCGAAAAACTCCCCGTTCTTAGGGGAGTGAATGCCGCGGTGATCGCCAATGTCTTCGGCAAAACTATCGCCGAATATGTGGAAGTGATTCGAATCCTTGAAGATGCGGAAGGGATCGCCGCCTACGAACTGAACATTTCCTGCCCCAACGTCGAGTCGGGGGGCATTGAATATAGTACTGACCCCAAACTGACGGCAGCCGTCGTCGCCGCCGCTAGAAGGGCGGCGAAGCGTCCACTTTGGGTCAAGCTCTCACCAAGCATTGGGATCATTGGACTTACCTCGAAGGCTGCGGAAGCCGAGGGAGCCGATGCTCTCGTCATTGCTAACACCTACCCTGCACTGTGTATAGACACACACAACCGGAGGTCACGCCTCGGTAGTACGACGGGAGGGTTGTCGGGCGCGGCCATAAAACCTATAACCGTAAGGCTGGTGCATGAGGCGCATCGGGTGATTCAGATCCCGATTATCGGGCTTGGCGGTATTGAAAGCCCGGCCGATGTCGCCGAATATCTAGTTGTAGGGGCATCAGCGGTTCAGGTTGGAACGGCCCATTTTGTGGACCCACGGGCGTCAGAGAAGTTAGTGGGTGGCCTCGAAATGTGGTGCCGGGACGAAAGGGTATTTGAAATCAGCACTTTACGAGGGTCTTTGAAGTCATAAAGTGGTTGCCGGTCGTCACCTCGAAAAGGTATAATATGCTGATTCAAATAAAGTTAAGGTGAACATGAGAGCCAAGTTTCTTGCGACGGTTACGCAGTCGGTGTTCTTAGGAATGGGTCTGCTCGTTCTGGTCCCGCCGGTGAATCCTACCTCGGCCGGGAAACCGAGCAACCCCCACTCAAACGCCTCGACCCTGCGCACCTCACCCCTGCCCAATAAGCTGAATGCAACCGGCCCGAAGCCGCTGGCTGTGTGGGAATGCACGTCCAGCTGGTACGGCGATGATTTTGACGGTCAGCCAACCGCCAACGGCGAGACCTATGACATGTATGCCGCCACCGCGGCGCACCCGACTCTACCCCTCGGGTCGATCGTGCGGGTGGTAAATACCCGCAACCACCGCAGCCAGATCGTACGAATTAACGACCGCGGCCCCTACATTGAAGGCCGCGAGCTCGACGTCTCCTACGAAGTCGCAAGGCGGCTTGGATTTGACCAGCACGGGATTGCAAAAGTCCGGCTGGAATTACTCGAGGTGCCCTCACGCACACGAACCACGGAACGCGCCGACTGATCGTCGCTCTAGATGTAAACCGCCTCCGGCCGGCAGTGGCTTTGGCCCGGCAGCTTCGAGGCGTTGCAGGGATGTTCAAAGTCGGCAGCCAGCTTTTCACTACCGAAGGCCCGCGCGCTGTTCAAACGCTCGCGGGCCTTGGTTTTGATATCTTCCTCGACCTGAAATTCCACGACATTCCGAACACCGTCGCAGGTGCCGTCGCGGCCGCGGCCAAGCTGCCGAAGGTTCGCCTGCTCACTCTGCATGCTTCGGGCGGCGTCGAAATGATGCGCGCGGCCCGGGAAGCGGCCGGTAGCAGGCAAGAATCGCCCCGCGCTGCTGGCCGTCACGATTCTCACGAGCCTGGACGCCGACGGGCTTCGCCGGATTGGAATGTCCGGCTCACCTTCAAGTCGCGCTCTAGCCTTGGCGCGTCTCGCCAAGCAGGCCGGCATGGACGGAGTCGTCGCCTCGGCTCACGAAGTGCGCGCCATTCGCCGCGCCTGCGGCCCCAAGTTCCTCATTGTCGTCCCGGGCATTCGTCCCGCTACCTCGTCGGCAAACGACCAGTCGCGAGTCGCCACGCCCGCCGAAGCCATCCACGCCGGCGCCAATTACCTCGTCGTCGGCAGGCCCATCACCGCGGCAAAGAATCCGCGCAGTGTCGCGGCCGTCATCGTGAATGAAATAGCAACGGCCTCGAAGCGAAGCCGCTAATCTACCCGTTTCGCTTGACAATTCTTCGCGCAACAGTCACTTTGTCCGGCTAGCATATCCATTCGAAGGGAGCTGTACATGAGATTTGCGCGGAAGTATGCGGCAATTACGATGGCGGTGTGCGCGATTGCATTCGCGCCCGTGGCGCGTACGCAGGAAACGAAACCTGCAGAGGGCCCCAAGCCGGCGACGATTGAAGTCTCGCCCAACGGCACCGAAGTCCACGTGGGCGACAAGGTTCAATTCACGGCTGTGGCGAAAGACGCCTCCGGCAAGGTGATGGACGTGAAGCCGGACGTCTGGTTCGCCGCTCCCTTCGACGTGGCCGGCGCCGACGATAAAGGCGTCGTCGTATTTCACCAGCCAGGCGTCGTCACGGTCGGCGTCGTCATCAACGACAAGCCGGGGATCGCGCACGTCACCGTCGTCACGCCACCGGTTGCAAAAATCGACATCGCTCCCATGCCGCTCGGTCTCGCGGTCGGCAGTTCCACAATCATTTCCGCCACGGCGCGCAATTCGAACGGCGACCCGCGCTCCGACACTCCCATTCAGTGGAAATCGAGCACGCCCGCGATTGCCACAGTGGACGCGTCTGGAATGGTCACCGCAATCGCTCCCGGCACAGCAAGACTTCAGGCCACGGCCGGCCCCGCCAGCGCTGAGACAAGCGTTCGCGTAGTTGCGGACACGGTGCGTTCTCTCGCGATATCTCCCGCCGACACCAACGCGAAAACGGGCGATGTGGTGCATTTCAGCGCCGCCGCAAAAAGCGCGAAAGGTTCAGAAGTGAAGGACGTGCTCATCACCTGGAGCGTCTCAGGTGCGGGCGCATCCATTTATCCGGACGGCGGTTTTGTCGCTGTCAGGCCCGGAACCTACGTCGTGAAAGCATCAATCGGCGGGCACGACGCATCCGCAGCTATCACCGTAGCCCCGCGAAATGCCGAGCGCGCCATTGAAGTGGTCGCGCATGTTCCTTCGAAAAATCCAGCCGACGGAAAGGCTCTGCAGACGTCCGAACAATGGATCGTGGGCAACCATCTGTATGTTTCAACGATCGCCGACCGCGTCTATGCCTGGGATATTTCCGATCCGGCAAATCCCAAAGCGCTCGATTCGATCAAGGTGGACGCGCGCCTCGTCAACGACGTCAGCACCACGCCCGACGGAAAAATCGGCGTCTTCACGCGCGAGGAAGCGTCGAATCGAAAAAACGGCATCGTCTTCTTCGATGCTTCCGATCCCGCGCACCTGAAAATTCTTTCCGAATACACCGAAACCGTCACCGGCGGCGTCCACAGCGCCTATATCGATTCGCATTACGTGTACATCACCGACGACGCCACGGGATCGCTTCGCGTGATCGATTTCAAAGACGTCGCACACCCGAAAGAAGTCGCGCGCTGGCAAACTGAAAACGCTACAGCGCAAACGGTCGCAGGGCCCTTCGGACCCACCGAGACAGGTCGCTACCTCCACGATTTGCAGGTGAAAGACGGCCTCGCCTACCTCGCCTACTGGCGCGACGGCATGATCATTCTGGACGTTGGCAACGGAATCAAAGGCGGCAGCCCCGAACATCCGCAACTTGTTTCGCAATACAAGTACAACCACTACGAGCTTTACGGGAACGGTTGGCTCGCGGGTACGCATACGGCGTTCCGCTACAAGAATTACGTTTTCATCGGCGATGAAGTTTTTCCCGCGCTGTTCGACATCGAAAGCAAAGACCGCGTTCCGGTCCGCGGCATCTGCCATGTGATGGACGTCACCGATATCGAGCATCCGCGTGAAGTCGCCTATTACGAAGTGCCCGAAGGCGGCATTCACAATGTCTGGGCGGCGGACGATTTGCTGCTCCTCGGCGACTATGCGGGCGGCGGACGGGTGGTTGATATCTCCGGCGAGCTTCGCGGCAATCTCTACGCCCAGGGTCGCGAAGTCGCGCGCCTTTGGACGGGCGATCCCGACGGTTTCCGTCCCAACGTGCAATGGGCCTGGGGCGCGCAGCCAGCCAACGGCCTGATATTCTTCAACGATATCAATTCCGGCGTCTGGATCACAAAACTCGGCAAGCCGAAATTCAAAGGTTCGACGACTGCCCCGCCGCTGCAGCAGAAAGCAGCGGCGCAGTAGCTGCAGCTTTGTAGGGGGCGGAGCTTCAGCTCCGGCATGATGAAGCGGGCGGCTCCCGCCGGCCTCTTCTTCTTTTTTGCGTGCCTGAACAAGCGACGCCCTCGCCTGCAAACCGCAAGCGCTGTTTAGGGGGTCGGAGCTTCAGCTTCGACATAAAGCGGCGTCCCTCAAAGGGCTTTAGCCCCTGAGGAAATCTTTCCGCTAAACATCCACAATTTGACCCCCCGCCGCGCCTCCGCTAGCATCATCCCGCGCATCCAAACCTCTCGATGAAAGAAACCAAGCACGTCATCGTCGGCACCGCCGGCCACATCGACCACGGCAAATCCACGCTCGTCGAAGCGCTTACCGGCACGAATCCCGACCGCCTGGAAGAAGAGAAGCGCCGCGGCATCACGATTGATCTCGGCTTCGCTTTTCTCGATCTGGGCGATGTGCGGCTCGGATTCGTTGACGTTCCCGGCCACGAGCGTTTCGTCCGCAACATGCTCGCAGGCGTCGGCGGAATCGATCTCGTCGTCCTCGTCATCGCCGCCGACGAATCGATCAAGCCGCAAACGCGCGAACACTTCGACATCTGCCGCCTGCTCGGCATCCCGCGCGGAATCGTGGCCCTCACGAAGTCCGATCTCGTCGATTCCGATGTGCTCGGCCTCGTGCGACTCGAGATTGACGAGTTCGTGCGCGCCACGTTTCTCGAAGGCGCACCGGTGGTCCCCGTCAGTGCGACCACGGGTGCCGGCCTCGATGCGCTCAAAAAGGAATTGTTGCGTGTCGCGGAAGCCGTGCCCGCGAAGGACTCGACTCGCCACTTCCGTTTGCCGATTGATCGCGCGTTCTCGATGAAAGGCTTCGGCACGGTCGTCACCGGAACGCTTGTTTCCGGCGCGCTGCGCACGGAAGGCGAAGCCGAACTATACCCGCTGCGCAAACGCGCTCGCGTGCGCGGATTGCATTCCGGCAACAAGTCCGTGGCGGAGGCCGTGGCGGGTCAACGCACGGCGGTGAATGTCGCGGGAGTCGAACGCGAAGAAATTCAGCGCGGAATGGTCCTCGCGCCGCCAGGTGTTTTCGAGCCAACCGCGCGTCTCGACGCTCGCGTCACGCTTCTCGCTTCGGCGCGGCCGCTGAAGAATCGCGCGCGCGTGCATTTTCACCAGGGAACTGCCGAAGCCATCGCGGATGTGGTTTTCATCGGCCGCAACGAACTGGCGCCGGGTGAGTCCGCTCTCGCCCAGCTGCGGCTCGACCAGCCCGTTCTCCTGCTGCCGGGCGACCGGTTCATCCTGCGGCAATTTTCACCCGTCGTGACGATTGGTGGCGGCACCGCGCTCGACGTGCACGCTCCGCGTCACAAGCGCGCCGATCCCGCCGTCACGCCGTTTCTTGAAACGCTCGAGCGCGGAAATCGAGAGGAAATTCTGGCGGCGTTTGCCGGCTCGCTTCCGATGGGGCTCAGTCTTATGCAAATCATCGCGCGCACCGGCTGGACGGAGGGCGAAGTCCGCGAGGTCGCGAAGGCGCTGGTGGTCGCGACGCGCCTGCGCATCGTCGGCGAACAGCCGTTCACAATCGCCTCGCCGGGAATAGTCGCCGCGTACGGGGCGGCGCTCCGCAGCGCGATTGAAGAATTCCACCGCGCCAATCCGCTGCTGCCCGGAATTCCGAAGCAGGACCTGCGCGCCCGCGCCGGCAAGACGCGAACCGAGATTTTCGCCGCGGCGCTCGACGATCTCATCCGCGCGAAAGCTGTTGCCGTTGCCGGTGATCTCGTTCAGCGCGCCGGCCGCGAGATCGCGCTCGCGCCCGAAGAAGCCAAGGCGAAAGAATTGATCGAAGCGGAATTCGCTCGCGCCGGCCTCACCGTTCCCAGTTTCGCAACGGTACTCGAAAAACTGCCGGTCGAATCGCAGCGCGCGCAAAAAATCCTGCAGATCCTCCTGCGCGAAAAAGTGCTCGTCAAGGTCACCGACGAGCTTGTGTTTCACCGCACCGCCGTCGCGCGCCTGCGCGAACTTCTCGCCAAATATCGCAAAGAGCGCGGCGATAAGCTGCCAATACCTGTATTTAAAGAGCTTACGGGCATCACCCGAAAGTATGCGATACCGTTACTCGAATACCTCGATCGCGAACGCGTGACCCGCCGCGTGGGCGACGAGCGTGTTATACTCTAGCAAGTGACAATCGGTCGGACTGGCCGCTCGGAATCGTCCGGCGGCTGGAAAGGTAGGTGTTCGATGTGGGACAGCCCAATGCATTTGCTGATTATCGCCGTTGTGGTGCTCGTGCTCTTTGGTGGCCGCAAAATTCCCGAAGTGATGCGCGGCCTGGGACAAGGAGTTCGCGAGTTCAAAGACGGCATGCGGGGCGACCAGCCGAATCCCAATCCGAATCCGACTCCTTCGACGAATCCGCCGCCCTCCACGACGACCGAGGAAAAGAAATAACGCAGCGCAGTTCTCCTTTTGGCGCCGCACCAGGAATTATCCGCGATTGGTTTACAAAGCCGCGGGATACGCCCGTGCAATTCCCAAAGCAATTGACCGCGCCTGCCCGGTCTGCCTACAATCCGGTTATAAAATTCTCTTTTACATAATTGTCTTCACAGATTTCACTCGGGAGGAATTACGTGAGAAATCTCCTTGTTCTGCTTTCGCTCACGCTCGCGCTCACGGCCACACCTCGAACAATCTTCGCACAACACAATCCGCCCTCCGCTGACGCAGCGCCCGCAGCTCTCTTTTCGGGAATGGGTTCGCTTCATCACGCGATTGCGACATCGAATCCCGAAGCGCAGCGGTTTTTCGACCAGGGACTCACGCTCGTCTACGCGTTCAATCACGACGAAGCGGGGCGCTCCTTCCGGCGCGCCGCGGAACTCGATCCGAAAGCAGCGATGCCGTGGTGGGGAATTGCACTCGCTCTCGGCCCGAATTACAACGATCCCTCTGATCCCGAGCGTGAAAAAGCCGCATTCGACGCAATCGAGAAAGCGAAGTCGCTCGCGGCATCCGGTCCGGAAAGCGAGCGCGCCTACATCGCCACGCTCTCCACTCGCTATTCCGGCGATCCCAACGCAGATTTCAAAGCGCTGGCGCACGAATACTCGCGGGCCATGGGCGCGCTGGCGAAAAATTATCCCGACGATCCGGACGCCGCAACGATATACGCGGAGAGCATGATGGATTTGCGGCCTTGGGGTTTGTGGGCGCTCGACGGAACTCCGGCCGAGGGCACGCTCGAAATCATCGCCGTACTGGAATCGGTCCTGGCGCGGTTTCCAAATCACGTTGGCGCGAATCATTACTACATTCACGCCGTGGAGGCTTCGCCGCACGCGGCGTGGGGGCTCGAGAGCGCGGACCGTTTAAATACGCTCGTTCCGAATGCGGGGCACCTGGTTCACATGCCGTCGCATATCTACTCGCGCGTGGGAGATTTTCCCGCCGCGATCAAGAGCAACGCCGCGGCAGCGGAGGCCGATCAAAATTACATCACCGCGAGCGGCGCGACCGGAATGTATCCGGCGATGTACTACAGCCACAATCTGCATTTCCTCGCCTATGCCGCGATGCAGGCGGGAGAATCCGAAAAGGCGCGCAAAGCCGCGGAAACGCTGGCGGAAAATATTCGCACACGCGCGGCGGGCATGCCGCCCGGCATGACCGAAGGATTTCTGACGTATCCGCTCGCTGTGCGTCTGCGATTCCGCGAGTGGCAGGACGTGCTGGCGATTCCGGAGCCGGATTCGACCTTGACGGTGAACGTCGCTTTCCGGCATTTCGCGCGCGGCTTGGCGTTTGCTTCCACCGGCAAGCTCGCGGACGCCGACGCCGAGCAAAAGGCCTTCGCAGTGAGCGTGAATCAAATTCCCAAAGAGCAGGGATTCGGATTCGCAAAGGCGGACACAATCCTGCAGATCGCGTCTGCGACCCTCGACGGGAAGATCGCAGAAGCGCGCGGCGATTCGGCGGCCGCGATTGCCGCGTGGACGAAGGCAGTCGCGCTGCAGGATACCCTTGCGTACGACGAGCCCCCCGATTGGTTTTTCTCCGTGCGCGAAACTCTCGGTGGCGCGCTGCTTCGCGCCGGCAAACCAGCCGAGGCAGAACAAGTGTTTCGCGAAGATTTGGTTCGCAATCCGCGGAATGGGCGGTCGCTGTATGGGTTGTGGCAAAGCCTCGCGGCGCAACATAAAGCGACAGACGCGGCGTGGGCCAAGGCGGAATTTGAAGAGGCGTGGAAGAGTGCTGACGTATCGCTCAGCGTCGAGAATCTGTAGCCCTTGCGCGATGTCGTCCGCTCAATTGCGTTTCAGCCAGGTTCCTGCAGCAAGCCCCAGAGCCTCGAGAGCGGCATACCCATCACGTTGAAATAGCACCCTTCCACGCGCGTAACGTATCGTCCGCCGAGGCCTTGAATTCCGTACGCGCCGGCCTTATCGAATGGCTCGCCGGTTGCGATGTAGGCGTCGATCTCGGCCTCGGTTAACGCCCGGAAATGGACGCGCGTGATTTCCTCGATCACGCGTTCAATTCGTTTCGGCATGCGAATCACGGCGACGCCCGTGTGGACTTCGTGAACGCCGCCGCTGAGCTCGCGGAGCATCCGGCGCGCATCGTCTGGAGTTGTCGGCTTGAGAAGAATTTGCTCGCCGCTCACAACCACTGTATCGGCGCCCACAACGGCCAGATCGGCGACGATCAGATCCCTCGTACCGGATTCCGCTTCGGTCGCTGCGCGCGCTTTTTCCAGCGCGAGGCGGCGAACGTAGTCGCCGGGCGATTCGCCCGCGCGGAGCGTTTCATCAATGGCTATCGGACGCGTTTCGAAGTCGATTCCGGCGTTGCGCAGGATTTCGGCGCGGCGCGGGGATGAGGATGCAAGGATGATCGTCATTGGCCGGCGGCAGCTTTCGCGATCGGAGCCGCATCGGCAGGCGCCAGCGCTGCTATCGCTTCGGCTTTCGGCCAGCCGAACAAGCGCGCCAGGTGTTCTGGCTGCGCCTCCGGGCACAGCTCCATGAATTTTGCGGCCAGCGTACGACGCGCGATTTCCGGCGTGATGTCGCGTGCGGCGGCGGTTTCTTTCGGAAACGCGCGGCAGGTGAGCTCGAATTTACCGGATGCCCAGGCGGCGGTTTCCTGCTCCGTACCGAAATGGACGACGACGAGCAGGCCCTGCAGCTCCCCGATCGCACGCTTGAAGCGAACGTTGCCCGCCACGGAATCCATTTTCGACACATTGCGAAGCTCGAGGGTCGCGAGTGGGCCGTGCGTCGCGAGCGCTTGCCAGATCGCGCGCGCGTCTTCGGAGATACGGCCGTCGGCGTAGAAATTCTCATGGTCACCGGGCTCAACGGCTGTTTCGCGCATCGCCAGAAAGTACGGCAGCTGCTGGAGCGAGATCAAAGTGCCGCGTCCGCGGAAATATTTGGCGTAGAACGCGCGCTTGCGTTGCGGAAGGCTGCTTTTCCATTTCCAAAGCATCTCCGCGTATTTGTTCCAGACGAAATCGAGCTTCGGATTGCGGTGCGAAATCGCATAGTAGAGCGACGGCAGCGGGACGTCCTTGATGGGGAACAGCATGCAGAAGCCGGCGGCGTCAATGTAGCGGACGGCGTCATCCGGCCTTAGGACGCGCTTGTGCCAGCGGAAGGTGCATGCGGGTAGCGGGTGCGAGGTTTGCTTGCGGCGCACATGAAAAACTTAACACAGAGTACACAGCGAGGCACAGAGGTCACGGACGAAGCGCGTCAGCTTCTCTGCGGGTTGGCTGAGTCTTGAACTCGTGCGACAGCGAGGATTCGCTAAATGACTACCGACTCTTGATATTCGCCGAACGCGCGGCGCAACGCGTCTGAGATTTCGCCGACCGTGGCGTAGACTTCGACGGCGTGGAGGATTGCGGGCATAAGGTTTTCCGTGGTGCGGGCGCGGCGTTCGATTTCTGCGAGCGCGGCTTGCGTAGTGGCGGAATCCCGGCGGGCGCGCAGGGCGCGGAGACGAGCGATCTGCTCGGATTCGAGTTCCGGATGGATTTGCAGAGTCGGAATCGGGCGCTCCTCTTCGGCCTGGAAGCGATTCACGCCGACGACGACCTGTTCGCCGCTGTCCACCGCCTGCTGATACTCGTAAGCGGCTTTCTGAATTTCCCCCTGCACGAATCCGGCTTCGATGGCGCGCAGCATTCCGCCCATAGCGTCAATCTTCGCGATGTACGCCTCGGCGCCAGATTCGATTTCGTTCGTAAGTTTTTCGATGGCGTAGGAGCCCGCGACGGGATCCGCAGTATTCGCGACGCCCGTTTCGTGCGCGATGATCTGCTGGGTACGGAGAGCGAGAAGCGCCGAATGTTCGGTAGGGAGAGCGAGCGCCTCGTCGAGCGCATTCGCGTGCAGCGACTGGCAGCCTCCGAGAACCGCGGCGAGGCACTGCAGCGACACGCGAACAAGATTATTTTCGGGCTGTTGCGCGGTGAGGGACGAACCGGCCGTTTGCGCGTGGAAACGCAGCATCATCGAACGCGGATCGCGCGCATGAAAGCGATCGCGCATCGTCCGCGCCCAGAGCCGCCGGGCCGCGCGGAATTTCGCAATCTGCATCAAGAGCTCGTTGTGCGAATTGAAGAAGAAGGAAAGCTGCCGCGCGAATTCGTCAACGCCAAGCCCGGCCGCGATCGCCGATTCGACGTAGGCGATTCCATTGCCGAGTGTGAAGGCGACTTCCTGCACGTCGGTCGAGCCCGCTTCGCGGATGTGATAGCCGGAAATCGAGATGGCATTCCAGTTCGGCAATTCGCGGCGGCACCACGCGAAGATGTCCGTAACGATGCGCATCGCCGGCCGCAGCGGATAAATATACGTTCCGCGCGCGATGTATTCCTTCAGGATGTCGTTCTGCACCGTACCCGCGAGGCGCGTCAGGCTCGCTCCCTGCTGTTTTGCGACAGCGACGTAGAGCGCGAGCAGAATTGCCGCGGTCGAGTTGATGGTCATCGAAGTCGAAACGCTCTCGAGCGGAATCCCGTCGAACAGCGTCTGCATGTCTTCAAGCGAGTCGATCGCGACGCCTACCTTGCCCGACTTCGCCTTGCGCGAGCGGGTGGTCTGAGTCCATGCCGATTTGCGTGGGGAGATCAAACGCAACGGATAGTCCATGAACGCCTTGCGCGAGCAGGTAACGGTTATCGCTGGTTCGATTCGGCCGCCGTGCCGAAACCCGCGTACTGGCGCGTGGTCCAAAGGCGCCCACGATACATTGAGGGATAAACCCCGCGCGTGAATGGGAATTCGCCGGGATAGCCGAGTTCGCGTTCGGGATCCCACCCGCGGAGTTCCTCGGGCGTGATGACGGCTTCCATCGGCAATCCCGTGGGAGAAGCGAGCTTCCGCTCTTTGAAATCGGCCGGTCGTTTGACGTGGTCAGTCATAGCGAGAAAATTGAAGCTGCAAAATCGAAAGCGACAAATTGAAAATGGCGGCTCCGCGTTCCCCTCGCACCCTCTTGGATGCCGGATTCATCGTACGCGGCGCGCCTGACGAAAGGATAAGTAGGCAAATGCGGCCATCATCAGCGCGTAAACGATCGCAATTCCCATAATCCACGCCACCGGATGCAATTTCCACTGGCGCCACGCCGCAAGCACTCCGTAGATCGCGAAGATGATGAACATCGCGCCTGTCGTTTCATGGAAGAGCTGCCGCGCCACGCGCGAAAGCGCGCGATACGTCACGCGAGAGGAATTCCAGAGCGCCGGGAGCATATTGGCAGGCACAAGAAGATTGTAGTACAACCGGCGCGTGGTTGGCGTGTCCCGGCGTGGTTGTGGCCTTCTCGTCGCCGGCGCCCGGACCGGCACCCTGGGCTGACGGACAGGTTACCTCCTTGAATATTGGGTTGCGGGACGGGCTTGTTTCGGTATTGTGCAGAGCCTAGAATTGGTGTAGGAAAGGCACGGCGCAGGAGGTAACGGCCTTGCAACTTGATGACCGCATGAAGCAATTGCTTCGGGACCTCGGACACGCGATCAACGACAGCGTATCGGACTCGGAGCGAATCGCCGAGGCCATTTCCAATGTGCGGGCGGCAGGGTTCGACATCGTGCTGAAGCTCGACGCGACGATCGGCTTGGCGCGTCGCCAGTCGCAGGACGCGAAAATGACGTCGCAGGACCGCCGCTTTCTGGAATCGCTGCACATTCAGGTGGACGAGCAGTCGCTCGAAGAAGAGCCGGTGGAATCGAAACTGGAAATGACGGCGCAAGACATCAAATTTCTGAAGTCGCTCAAGATATCCTTCGATGAAGAATCTTAAACTCTTCTCCGCTATCGCCGTCCTCGCGGCGGGAATCGCATTCGCAGCCGCGCCGGCCAGCGCTCAGGGCCAGGTGGATACTTCCTCGCCCATTGTCGTAAAGCAATCCGCGCCCAAGGCTGTGTGGCTGAAAGCGGAAGTGCTCCACGCCGACAAGGTGTCGCTGATGGTTCGCGAAGAAGCCAACGGCATGAACATTCACACCTTCACCTATTCAGATCTGGCGCGCCAGCAGATCCAGGCGGTGCTCGATGCCGGCGGGTATCAGTACGGCGACAAAATCAAAGTGCGGTACATGCCGGGTAAGACGGAAGCGCTTGAGATTCGCGGCATGCCGTCGAAGTCGAATTAATTCGCATTCATTGTTTTCAGCCGCTGGAATTTCCCGGCGGCTTCGGGAATGACCCTCTTGAAAGTTGGAATCACCGCCTGATCGAAAAATGATTCGCCCTCCTGCTGTTGCCGGCCAGTTTTACTCCTCGAACCCCAAAGAACTCGCGCAGGATGTGGATGGATTTCTCGTGGCGGGCCGCTCACAGCAGCGGAGCGCGCTCGGCTGCATGGTCCCTCACGCGGGCCTCATGTATTCAGGGCACGTTGCCGGCGCGGTGTATTCCTCGCTCGAAATCCCTTCCCGCGTGATTCTGATCGGACCGCGGCATTTTCCGGGCGGAGAATCGCTCGCGATTTTATCGGAGGATAGTTGGAACACTCCCTTGGGCAACGCGAAGATCGATTCCGCGCTCGGAACGGAATTGAAGCACGCGTGCCCGCGGCTCCGTGAAGACGTGGTGGCGCACGCGCGCGAGCATTCGCTCGAGGTGCAGATTCCGTTCTTGCAGCGGCTGCGCCACGATTTTCAATTCGTTCCCATTGTGCTCGGCACGGACCGCTACGGCCTGCTGGAAGAATTGGGGCATGCGGTCGCCCAAGTGGTGGCGGCGCAGGCGGAGCCGGTGCTCGTGGTGGCGAGCTCGGACATGAATCATTACGAGAGCGATTCGGTCACGCGGGTGAAGGACGAGCGCGCGATCGCGCGCGTGCTCGCGCTGGATCCGCGCGGACTCTACGACACGGTGCGCGCGGAAGAAATTACGATGTGCGGTTTTGCGGCGGCTGTCGTATTGCTCGTGGCGGTGCTCGATCGGGGAGCGAAGAAAGCGGAATTGATTCGTTACGCAACCTCAGGTGACGTCAGCGGCGAGCGGGAACGCGTCGTGGGATACGCCGGCATCACGATTCGATAACCTAAAACTTCGCGATGCCGGCGCCCGTTCCTGCCGATTCAAGGTACCGGAGCTATCTGCTACTCGACGATCAGGGTGAACGCCATCGAGTGGGTGGAACCACCGCCCGTTGCTGTAATCGTTGGCGTTGATACACCCACCGGCGTGCCCGTATTTCCGCCGCCTCCACCGCCGCCTCCGCCCCCGCTACCGCCGCCGCACGCGGCCATCGTCACCATCAACGCAAACATCACCAGCGCCATCGCGGCGCTGAACCGGCGCTGCTTCGCGCGGAAGATCGAGAGCAAAATCATCGCGGCGCTCAAGCTCAATACAAACGCGATCGCGATCGGGCTGCGCTGCGCCCCGAAGCCCCGGTTATTCCGCGAATCGCCGGAACCGCGAGGAATCAAGCCGCTCGCTGCCGTCGTGCTCACTGTGACGTTGGCGGAAATGTGCGTCGCGTCGATCGGCGTAGTCGTCACGGTGCAGGTGGCTTCAGACGGCATGGGTGCGCACGTGAACGTGAGCGCGCTGTTGAAGCCGTTGAGCTCCGTAATCACGGCGGTGAGGCTGCTCGAGCCACCCGGCGAAACTGTGATCGTCGAGGTGCAGTTTTTGAGAGACAGCGAGAAGTCAACGGCGCCGGCGCCCGCGCCGTTCGCGAAATTGTTGACGAGATTCTCCACATTCGGAGTACCCAGGCCGGTGGCGAGATCGAAGCCCGGACCAGCGTCGCAGCCCGAGAGAATTCCAACCGTATCGCCGCTCGTTGCGATTGCGCAGTTCGCGCTGTTCTTCGCACACGGCGCGGAAATTGTGCCCTTCGTTATATCGTTGAAAACGCACGTCGAGGTCGGCGCGCTCGAATTGCATCCCGCGAGTGACGGCTGGGCTTCCGCCAATTTGTACATTGCCGTAGCCGCGCCGATGCCTTGCCGGGAATGCGTCTTCTGAACCACAAGCGCCATGATGCCTGCAAATGCCTGCGCCGAAGCGGAAGTTCCGCCGACGCCGACGGTATCGTTGTCGGGATTGGCGAGGCTGCACGGGTTGTTCGTTGAGGGACTGTTCTGATCCTGTTCGCAGATCACGTAGAAACTTCCGAGAAGTCCGTCACCGGCGAACAGCGACACGTCCGGCAAGTCGCGCTTGCCGTCGTTCGGCACGCCCGGGCCCACCTGAAATGCGGGTTTCGCATAGCCGCCCGCGCAGGAACCGGGAGTCGAGCCAGTGGGCGCAGTACAGTTGCTCACGCCGCCGCTTGCACCTACCGGATTAATGGCCGGCGCAAGATCCTTGGTGTCGTTGCAATTCAGTTCGGGCAGTGCGTTGAATCCCACAAGGATGAAATCCAGGTTTGTGCAGGAGTCGTTCCACGTGGTTTCGGGAATGTAACCTTTTGCGGACACCTGAGTGCTTCCCGCATTGGTCGTGTTCCAGAACGCGGCGGGATTCGTAAGCTGGTCGAAATCGGTTCCGCCCACCGCGATATTCCATGGAGTAGACGCGATGCCGCTCACCTGCAGGCCGCCGGATGCGGGACTCGCGTCATTGATGTTGGAATTGGGGAAATCGCAGGCAGCTGCGCCGTCGTCGCCGGTAGAGACGACTACGGTAATCATTTCTGCGGCGGCCATCTGCCACATCGAATTGAAGAATGAGTTACCGCCGGCGCCAAGGTCGAGCTCGCAATCGCCGAAACTCTCGCTGAGAATCGGGGCGAGATTGTGATTGATGATGTGTTCGGCGGCGAGATCAACGCCATTCGCTGCGTTGGTATTCTTGGCGATCACGAAATCGATCGTCGCGCCTTTTGCCACCGCGCCCGCCCATTCCACGTCAAGGTCGGACTCGAGTTCGTCGCCCGGCGGCGGCTGGATGCCGGGATCGGTGCCGTTGTCGGCGATGATCACGTGGGGAGGATTCGCCGGCAGGCCGAAGATGCTGCGGAAATTTACCGGGTCGGCAGGATTGATGTTGCTATCGCCAACGATCGCGATTGTTTCTCCCGTGCCATCGATGCCTGCATTCCAGAGAGGCAGCACGTTATAAATTGTGGCGAAGTCCGTGGGGCCAACGGCGAAGCAGCCCGATGTGGAAAATCCGCCGCACGATTGGCCGGAATCAAAAGTGAAATCCGCATGCAGGCGCTTTACTTCGCCCGTGGCGTTGGAGCGGCTGAACATTCCGACCTTGTGGCTCATCGGCCTTTTATGAAAGCTGTGCAAGGTGTTCACGCCCGCCACGATATCGGTGAGGGCGGCCGGGATTTGCGGCTCGCTCGCGTTCGCCCAGTGCTGCTCGCCTCGCACGGTGAAACTGTGAATCGGAGTGCGCAGCGCCGCCTCTACTTGCGCGGCTGTGCCGGAGAACTGGATGATGTTCCGGCCCGGCGAGACTTCCAGCACGCGGAGTCCGTGCGACTGTAGCCACGACGTGACCGCCTTGATGTCCTGGTCCGAAGCGCCGAAGCGCGCGCCGAATTCCTCGGGCGTCACGCCCTTGTGATAGTTCGGAGACGACGGGTCCTGCTGCTCGCGAAGCAGCTCTTCGAGCGCAGCCTCTTGTTCGGGCGAACGCTTCAGCACGAGCTGGATGTTCTCCATCGGAAGGCTCGCGGGTGCCGCGCCCTGGTCGAACTCGGCGCGCGCGAGCGGGTGCATGTTGCCGTGCAGGGTCGCCATCTGGCTTTCGTTGACGGGCCTCGTCACGAGCGAACGGGCCTGGTTGGTTTGCGCCGGCGTACTACATGCGGCGATCGAAATAAAAGCAAAAAGGATACTAAGCTTGGTGGTATTTGTGTGTAGGTGTCGCATGGTTTTTATATGACTACCTCAGATGCCGCGATAGGGCAAAGAAGATGGTTCCTATTTGCTCCGAAATGTAAATATTTGATGAATCAGGTACCCTGGCAGCAGGCGCCCCCGGGGGCATCAGCCGTCCCTGCGATGCGGCGCCGCGCGGCCTATGCTGGATCAATCCACCGGGCGACCGAGCAACCGGGGCGTTCCTTCCCCGCCCACTTCAGTGAGAATTTCTTATGCGGCTTGCAAGCGCTCGCGCACGCTGCCGGGCGATCTCAATAAATTTTTCATCCGCGGATACCTGGTCCAGCGCTCCGAGCAGCCGTTCCGGCTCCGGGAAAACTTTATTGTTGTAGTCGGTGTCGATCTGAAGCAACGCGTCATTCACTCCCAAAGGGTCGTACTTCATCACTCGCTTCAGCGTGGATAAATCCGATTCCTGGCGCGCGAGCCCTTCGAAGATGTTCAGCAATTGAGTGGCCGATTCATCGAGCGTGTAGTTGAACTTTACCTCGTGCGTTTCGCTGCCTTTCCTGTACTGGAACGATTTTTCGCCCAGGTTCGCGATGCGCCGGTGCAGATCCAAATCCACGCCTTGAAAATCGTGGAGCTTCGCGGCGAGATCAAATATTCGCTGCACCAGCGGCGCGTTGAGTTCGAATGGAACCGGGTCGGCGTCTTCGTCCATCTGGCGGATGTCGTACGTCGCCGCACCATTCTGGCTCACCTTGATCTCGATGAATTCCGGATAGCTGGACTTGAATACCTTGCGATAGGTGATGCTCGGACTGTCGCCGGCAGCGCCCGCGAACGCGATGGGAACCGCGAGCAAAGCGACCAACAACATGCCGTAAATGACATAAGCGACGCGCACGGCGGCAAGCCTGTCCCACGCTCTTTTCATTGGCGATGAATTCATTGCAGGATTTGGATGCGAGCCGTTCGTTTCGGGTTCCCGCTTGTAATCGAAGTGGACCGGATTCCCATCGCCCGCGCCATTCGCTCGCGCGCCTGCGAGAGGTGCGCGTGGCAGAGCGCAACGGCCAGCGCGTCGGCCGCATCGGCTGGCTCGGGATAGTGCGCGAGTCCCAGCGCCGAACTCACCATTTGCTGGATCTGCTGCTTTGACGCGCCGCCATAACCCGCGACGCTGGCCTTCACTTCGCGCGGCGAATAGCTGTGCGAGGGAATCTGCGCCTGCGCGGCAGCCAGCAGCACCACTCCGCGCACTTCGGCCAGCTTCAGCGCCGTTCGGACATTCAGCGCCGTGAATACGGATTCCACCGCCACGGCGTCTGGAGCAAACTCCTCCACGAGTTGCGCGATCAGCTGGTGAATTTCGCGGAGGCGCGTGCCAAACGAAGCGCGAGACGGCAGCTTCAGCGCGCCAAACCGGAGCAAGTGCGCGGCCGAACCTTCGAATTCGACCACTCCGTAACCCGTGGCGCCCGCCAAGGCCGGGTCCACCCCGAGCACGCGCAAACGGGATACCTTCGCGGGCACGCGAGCATCCGTCTTCGCGTGAATGGAGGGACGAGAAGTCATTGGGCGGCCCTAGTTTAGTGCGGGCCAACATCGAGGGATAGTGTTTTTTACCACCCCTGTTTCATCGCAGTCGCTGTCGCAGCCGTGATCCAAGCTCGCGTCATCGGAGCTTCAGCTCGGAAATAGGTCTCGTCGTTTATGGTCGGCAGGTCGGAGCTTCAATCGGGGATTGTCTTTAGGGGGTCGGAGCTTCAGTTCGGAAAGGAGTCTTGTCCTTAGGGGTCGGAGCTTCAGTTCGGAAAGGAGTCTTGTCCTTTAGGGGGTCGGAGCTTCAGCTCCGACATAAACCGCGCGCCTACGATTGGGGCTTTAGCCCCTGAGGAACAACTCCTGTCCCGCGAACCGATAACCTAACTCGCCACCGCAGCCTGAATTTCCTTCTCATCAATATCAAAATTCGCATACACATGCTGCACGTCGTCATGATCTTCCAGCGTTTCCATTAGACGCAGCATCTGCTGCGCCTGCGCTCCCACCAGCTTCACGTAATTCTCGGGAATAAACGCCACTTCCGCCGTCGCCGGCGTAATCCCATTCGCCACCAGCGCTTCGCGCACCTTTTCCATCGCTTCCGGCGGTGTCGTCACTTCCCACGCCGAATCGTCGTCGCGCAAATCCTCCGCGCCGGCATCCAGCACGATGCTCATCATCTTGTCCTCGTCCGCCAGCTCTTTCGGCACCACGATGTCGCCCTTGCGATGGAACATCCAGCCCACCGCGCCGTTTTCCGCCATGTTGCCGCCATTTTTCGACATCATGTGCCGAATCTCGCTGACGATCCGGTTGCGGTTGCTCGTCACCACCTGGATCAGCACGCCCACTCCGCCCGGGCCGTAGCCTTCGAACATCACTTCGTCGAGCGTCTCGCCTTCCAGCTGGCCCGTGCCCCGCTGAATCGCGCGTTCGATGTTGTCGTTGGGCATGTTTTCGTTCTTCGCCAGGCCGATCGCGGTGCGCAATCGCGGGTTCGTCACCGGGTCGCCGCCCCCCGTGCGAGCGGCAATCGTCAATTCGCGGATAATCTTGGTGAAAACTTTGCCACGCTTGGCGTCCGTAGCCGCCTTCTTATGCTTGATCGTGGCCCATTTCGAGTGTCCAGACATGGCTTAACCTTGTGTAGAAAGTGTGGCAGGAGCTGCAATTCAACTCTTGCCACGACAGTCTAGCAGCAGCCCCAAAATCAGGCAAGACGCAGCCGTTCCAAAATCCCCGGCTACTTTGCGTTCCACGGAAGCGTTAGTTTTCGCCCTCGAGCTTCGTTGTCTCGAAGGCAGTAGAAGCGTACGATGCGCAGTCAGAAGCCCAAATTGAAAGTTCCCATGAAATCCATCGCGCAAACGTCGCTTCGGCTCGCTCTCGCGGCCCTTGCCGCGGCAAGCGTCTCCGCGCAAAGCGTCGAATGGCGAATCGACGCGGGCCACTCGACCGCAAGCCTCTTCCTCGCGCAGTCCTCCGCATCCGATCTTGGCGTCAACCTGGCCGTCGCCATCGCGGGCGGCACCATGAGCCTCGACTCCTCCGATCCCTCCAAGATCTCGCTCCGCCTCAACATCATCCCCGCCGATCAAGCGGAGGCGGTCCTCAATCCGGACGGCACCCTTCGCCCCGGCGCCCTCGCCGCACTCTCGCGCTACACGATCATGAGTTTCCAGTCGAATTCCGCCGTCCGCGACGACAGCGGCAAATTGCAGCTCTCCGGCAACCTCTCCATCACCTACGTCGAACGTGAAGCTCCCGCTGACTGGAACATCGGTTACAGCGGGCCAGTCATCATCGATCCGATCAGCAAAACCGCCGCGACCAAAGTCACGTTCACCCTTGAAAAGCCCGCTTCCGAGATTGCTTACGGCGAGAAAGTCGGCTGGATGGAAATTGAGGGTCTCGGCAAAATTCCGCTCGAAGAGCTTCCCAAGCTGCGCGATTGGCTGACGAATTCCGTCTGGCCCATGCTTGTCGAGGATCGCCACTGCTACATGCCGAATTACTCCGTCAGCATGCGCGAGTACCACGGCGCCGTTTGCACCGGCAATGTGATTGCCACGAAGCCTCGGAAAGAGCTCCCGTACAATACCGGCCTCGATTATTCCGGCCCTCGCTTCGAAACTCCCCAAAATATCAACGAGGTCCGCATCCTTCTCGACATCAAACTTCGCCCAGCCCGATAACGCGCTCCGCCGCACTTGGGATGAATGGAAGCGTGCGAGTCCGCGATAGCTGGAACACCACCACGCATTAGCAGAATCGGCGCTCGCTCCCTCGGCCCTTGTGTCTTCGATCGCGGCCTTCTCCTCCGGCTGATTGTGGATCGCTCGCGATTGTTGATAGCTCGCTTACCTCGGGCTATCTCAAGCCGGAATATTCTGGCAGGATTACCTTTGCCCGGCTGCTAAGAGCGGTGCATACCTCCGCCGCTTCGCTCTCCCGCAAGCCAGCTTCCCGAAAGCTGAGAAGCATCGAGCACAACCATGAAGAACTACGGTGAATACCAGGACGAAATCTATCTCGCCGGATTAAGCGGCACTGTTCCGAAACTTCCTGTCGATTTCGCGACCCTCGAAAAATTCGCCCACGCCGCGATGTCTCCTTCCCTCGTCTCCTACGTCGCCGGTGGCTGCGGCGACGAACACACGCAACGAACGAACGTGGCCGCGTTCGAACACTGGGGATTGCTCCCTCGGATGCTGAATGCTCGAGGCGCTCGCGATCTCTCGATCCAGCTCTTCGGAATCGAACTGCCGTCCCCGATCTTCATGAGTCCCATTGGAGTGATCGGGATTTGCGCCGAAGATGGTCATGGCGACCTCGCCACCGCCAGAGCGGCTGCTCGAATCGGCGTTCCCATGGTTGCGTCCACGCTGAGCTCCGATCCCATGGAACTCGTCGCCAAAGAGTTCGGAAATACGCCCGGCTTTTTTCAGCTCTATCCGCCGAACGATCGAGAGCTCGCCGAAAGTTTTGTACACAGGGCCGAGGCAGCCGGCTTCCAGGGCATTATCGTGACGCTCGACACCTGGATCACCGGGTGGCGTCCTCGCGATCTGAACCTGGCCAATTTTCCGCAGCTGCGCGGTCATTGTCTGGCGAACTATTTCTCCGACCCGCGATTTCGCGCCCTGCTGCAAAAGTCTCCCGCCGACGATCCTCAAGCCGCCGTTTTACGCTGGACGAAAATTTTCTCGAATCCACTCACGTGGGCAGATCTTCCCTGGCTGCGTTCCATGACCAAGCTGCCTCTGCTGCTGAAAGGGATTTGCCATCCCGACGACGCTCGTCGCGCGATCGATGGCGGCGTCGACGGAATCTACTGCTCCAATCATGGCGGTCGCCAGGCCAACGGCGGAATTGCGGCCATCGACTTGCTTCCCGGTGTGGTGAAAGCGGCAGGCACTACGCCAGTGCTGTTTGATTCCGGCGTTCGCTCCGGTTCAGACGTCGTCAAAGCGCTTGCGATGGGAGCAGCCGCCGTCGGCATCGGGCGCCCTTATGCCTACGGCTTGGCCCTCGATGGAACGGATGGAATTATTCACGTCCTCCGCTCCATCCTCGCCGAGGCCGACCTGCTCATGGCCATCGACGGCTACCCCACGATTGCAGACCTGCGCAATGTCGCAGTGCGTCTGTGACCGGCCGCCGCGTTTCTGCGATCTGACTTTCGTCGTCGTGCGAGACACCATGACCAAATTAGTCGCGTAGGTTACCCTGAACCACTTTGCGCTGCGGCTCACACGCGCGCTCAACCCTTGAATTGCGCGAAGCGCTCGATGGACGACGCCGTGTACTGCCCCACCTCAATCAAATAGCCATCCGGATCGCGCATATAGCACCTCGTTTCCCAGCCGTGGTTATCGAGCGGCTCGGTAAGAAACTCCGCACCCTTCGCTTTCCATTCCTTGTAGCATGCCCAAATATCTGCCACCCGCAGATTCAGAAAACTGCTCACGGTGTTCAAGTCGCGCGGCGTTTCGAGAATTACTTCGGGTTTGTCAGGTGTAGGCCCGCCGCCCGAATTCAAGATAATCCACGAATTGGCCAGCTTGATGTAGCAGGGATTTTCGAGCTTCACCACTTTTCCCCCCAGCACCCCCACGTAAAACTCCCGCGCCTTTGCTTGATCCTTTACAGTCAGGAAATGCGTAACGTAAAAACCTTCTTGCGCAACCGGCGCGTCTTGCAGGCTCATGCGGCACCTCATCGCACATTTTACTATAGGCCGCGGGCTGGACAGGGCTCGCGAGCCCCGGTTTCAGTGCTAAACTCCGCCGCAAGAGGAGATCCCATGACACTGCCAGTTCGCAACGAAGCAAAGTTTGCCGCACTCGCAACAATCGTTCTCGCCGCCGTTCTTTGCGCCGGCGTCGCCGGACATAAATACCTCAGGGCCGGCGAATCCGCGCGATTCGCCGCTGCGGATCAGACTCACGCGATCGTCACTCTCGCCGATCTGAAATGGGCGCCGTTCATTCCCGGCTCGCAAATTGCCGTCGTCTCAGGCGATCCCTCGGCCGCAGGCCCGTTCGTGATTCGCATCAAGAGCGCCGCAGGAACGGAAATTCCCGCGCACTGGCATCCCACGGATGAAAATGTCACGGTGCTCGTTGGCACCTTCGAAGTGGGCATGGGCGACAAACTCGATTCGGCGAAATTGACGCCGATGCAGCCCGGAGATTTTATCCGCATGCCCGCCACCGTCCACCATTTCGCGAAAGCCCGGACCGACTCGATCGTGCAAGTGCACGCCATCGGTCCCTTTCAGGTGAACTTCGTGAACCCCGCCGACGATCCTCGGCCGAAGCAATAAAACCTCTCGAGCGATCGGAGTGCGCTCGGAAATAATCGGACGCCTTCTCGCCCGGTGTTCCTGAGGGCGCAAACGTGCTAACTTTGCTTTTGCGCCCTCACTTCGCACATGCCAACGTCTACCACACAAGTTCTCGAGTTCGCCCTGCTCGCGGCAACTTCCATTTTCTTTCTCGTCGATCCCTTCACCGTGATTCCGCTGTTTCTCTCCATGACCGCCGATTCCCCGGCCAAGGAACGCCGTTTCATGGCGCGCCGCTCCGCGATGACGTGCGCCATCGTTCTCGCCACCTTCGCCCTTGCCGGCAGCGTCATCTTCAAAATGTTCGGCATCACCCTGCCTGCTTTCAAAATCGCCGGCGGCATCATCCTTTTGCAAATTGGCTTGGACATGCTGCAGGCGCGCCAGTCCACCACGAAATCCACGCCTGAGGAAACCGAAGAAGGCGCGTCCAAAGCGGACGCCAGCATCATTCCGCTCGGAATGCCGATGCTCGCGGGGCCCGGTGCCATTTCCACCGTGATGGTGCTGGTCGGTGAATCCCACTCGCTCTGGCAGCACGCGATTATCTATTCGACCATTGTTGCCACCGCGTTCGCGTCGTTCTTGATTTTGAATGGCGCCGGACGCGTCCAGCGCTATCTCGGCGAGACGGGGATTCGCATCCTGATGCGGCTGATGGGACTGCTGCTGGTCGCGCTCGCGGTGCAATTCGTCGCCAACGGCCTTATCGATTTCGGCCTGCTGAAGCCGCTCGCGAACCCGTACTAAATCTCGTCTTCTTCTTCCTTCTTCAATTTCGTGATCTTCAACGCCAACCGGATCGCCTGCGCCTTTACGCCCGCCAGGATCGCGCGCCGTTTATCGAGCGGCAACTCCGACGGGCTGATCACGCCCGCCGAATCGCGCGGAAAATTCTTCACAAAAAGCGCCGCCATGTGCGCCGTCGCATAGGAAATCGGCGTGCTGATCATTCCGCGCTGCCGGATTTGATACAGCGTTGGAAAACTCGCGTCCCAGCGCACCAGCAGCGGCTGCTCATCTTTCGCTCCCCGTACCAGCACCGCCGCCGCGAACCTCGCATTCTCCAGAATCCCGCGGCGAATTAATTTCGCCACCGCCTTCGGAGTCGGCACCTTCGGAAACCGCTTCCGCACCATTCCTTGCGACCGGTTCAGCCGCCCCTGCCGGAACCAGCGGTAGAGCCGGTCGAAATCGTTGCCGCCGATCTTTGCGTCCACGTCCCGCACCGGCGTATCGCGCGGAATCAGGCACACCTCATCCTGCGCGGCGAGGTACACAGTCGTCTCGCCGATCGGGGCGGGGAAGCGGAATTTCTCGCGCTCCGCAAACCGCCGCACCATCTTGAATTTTCCGTTCCGGTAGACGCGCGGCTTCGAAATCGCCGCGTCGTACACCCCGTCTGCCGACCACGTGGAAATCGGATCTTTGCTCTCCGTGCTTTCAAACAGCCGGATCTGGACGTCCTCCGAGCTGTCCAGCAGTTCCGTCCCGCGCTTCGCGAGCAGATTTGTCAGGCCGGGCGCCACACCGGCGCAAATCAGCGCCGCGCGATTTTTTGCCACGAACCGTTTGTGATAGCGATATTGCTCGGGCTTGAAGGGCGAGCGCGTGAGGTGCGCGTTCATGTCCATGTAGTGAACGCCCAGGCGCAGCGCCGCTCGCAGGATGATTTCGTTGAAGACCGCAGGAGATGCGTTGATGATCAGGTTCGCGCCGCGAGCCGCCCGCACGATCGACCACAGATTCCGCGCGTTCGTCTCCACAACCTCGATCGTGCTCTTTTTTCCCAGGAACCGCTGCGCGCGTTTCACGTCACGATCGCCGCACCACACCGTGTGTCCCTGGCGCGCCAGCAGATGGGCCAGCAGGGATCCCGTGCCGCCCGCCCCCAGAACAAAGATGCGCATCGGTGCGCAACTTTATCACAATCATTTGGCGAGTGGAGCCGCCTTGAACCGTCCGGTGCTTTCCCGCATGTACTCCGCGTCAGGTACTCTCGCGACGCCTCAATATTCGCCACCTTCATTGCGCCCGCATTGCGCCGGTTGCGCCCGTTGTCCCCGTGGCGTAGAATCGCCCTGTTACTCCGATCCTCAGAGCCTACCGGAGAGAAATCCCACGGCTCGGAGGACGAGCGCTTCGCGACGCTGCGGAGCGCGAGGGTTTGAGCGGAAACGCTCGCGCCTCCCTTCGCGGATTTGAAATCCGTCCGCGTTTTGGAAAGGAGACGGTCTGGCGCTCGCTGGAAATGAGCCCGGCCTTTCGCCCAAATCCAATCGCGGATTTGGGCTTTTTTTTGCGAATGCCGCCAGGATTGTCATCCTGAGCGTAGAGCCGGCTCTTTTTCTTATCGTCCGCGCTGCGGACGAGCCGGCTCGAAGTCGAAGGATCTCTCTTCGGCGTAGATTCGAGCGAGAGCGTCATCCAGAAATTACCATGTCCCTCTTCGACAAATTCGGCCGCCAGATCACCGACCTCCGCATCTCGGTCACCGACCGCTGCAACTTCCGCTGCGTCTATTGCCGCTCGGCCGATCCCGATAACCACATGCCGCACCACGAGCTCCTCGAATGGGACGAATTCGAGCGCCTCGCGCGCATTCTCGTCGGCATGGGCATTCAAAAAGTTCGCGTCACGGGTGGCGAACCGCTTGTCCGCCCCGGCGTCGAAGATTTTATCGCGCGCCTGAAAGCAATCGGCGTCCACGATCTCTCGATCACCACCAACGGCCACCTGCTCGCCGAGCGCCTCGACGCTCTTCTCGCCGCCGGTCTCGACCGCATCAACATCAGCCTCGATTCGCTCGACCGCGACAAATTCGAGCGCGTGACGCGCACAAAAACTTTCGACCAGGTGATGGCAGGTATCGACGCCGCGCAAGCTTCTCGTCTTCGGCCCGTAAAAGTGAACGCCGTGCTGGTGCGCGGCCTCAATGACGACGAAGTCGAAGCCTTCGCCCAATTCGCGCGCGAACGCGACCTGATCATGCGCTTCATCGAGTTCATGCCTCTCGATGCCGACCGCGCCTGGACTCGCGACACGATGGTCCCCGCCGCCGAAGTCTATCGCCGCATTCACGCGCGCTGGCCGCTCGTCCAGATTTCCCACGAGCAGAGCGAAACCGCCCGCAAATATAAATTCGCCGCCGCGGATGGTGGCCACGGTCCGGGCGAAATCGGACTCATCGCTCCCGTCACCCAGCCTTTCTGCGGCCACTGCTCGCGCATCCGCGTCACCGCCGACGGAAAACTCCGCACCTGCCTTTTCAGCAAGGACGATCACGACTTGAAATTCCTGCTCCGCGGCGGCTCGACCGACAAAGACATCGCCGAAGAAATTCGCTCCATCGTAATGCAAAAAGAAAAAGGCCATCGCATCAACGATCCCGGCTTCGTCCCCCCATCCCGCACCATGGTCTTCATCGGCGGCTAAGTGGCACAGGCTTCAGCCTGTGCCTGCGTAACTCGCAGCACAAATCGCCCCACACCAGCACACAACGCGACAACGTTCTTTTTGGCGTTGCTCCAACACCCAAACGCTCGAAGAACGCATTCGCTTCCGCGTTTCGCAAACGCGCCCGCCTCGTCAACCAATCCTTGGCTCGACCGCCCGTTCGGATTTTCCCGATCCTGTATCCCTCGGCAACGCCGCGCTTTTGATTTGCCCTCCGCCCCGCACTCGCGCACAATATCCATAGCGATTCGCAAGCAGGGAGCGCCCCCAGCATGGCCGAAGAAGAACCCAAGCTTTTTTCCCTCACCGAAGCCGAACGCCTCCGCGCGCAGCTCGAGCCGGTTCTCATCGAAGCCATGGAATCTCGCCGCAAGTTGGCTGAGGTGGACGCGGAGCTTCGCGAAATCGCCGAACGCATCTCGCGCTCCGGCGGCATGCTCATCCATTACGAAAAAACCGCCAAGATCAGGCTCGAATTCAATCGCCTGCAGCAGAGCGTCCAGTCCTCGCTCGATCGAATCCAGGAAACCGGCTGCGTCGTGAAAGACCTCAACGTCGGCTTGCTCGATTTTCCCGCGCGTATTGATGGCGACGAAGTCTATCTCTGCTGGAAATTAGGCGAGGACCGCATCCGCTTCTACCACCGCCAGGACGAAGGCTTCTCCGGCCGCAAGCCGATCGACCCCCGCGATGCAGGCTATTCGAATCCCGTTCAGTAACGAATCCTCAGCGCCGCGCCGTCGCCCTCACTGATAACGCAGCGCCACCATCGGATCCACCCGCATCGCACGCCACGCCGGAATCCAGCACGCCGCGAGCGCCACAATTGACAGCAGCGCCGCCACGCCCGCAAACGTGATCGCATCCGTGGCCGCTACCCCGAACAGTAATTTCTGCAGGAATCGCGTCAGCAGCAGCGACAGCGCCACGCCCAGCGCCACTCCCGTAATCGCCAATTGCAGTCCCTGGCGCAACACCAGCCGCAGCACGTCGCGCTGCTGCGCGCCCAGCGCCAGACGGATCCCGATCTCGTGCGTCCGCTCCCGCGTCGTATACGCAATCACGCCGTAAATTCCAATCGCCGCCAGCACCAGCGCCAGCGCGCCGAACGCGCCCACGAATGTCCCGGCGATCCGCGATCCAGTGCTCGCCACCTGCACGCGCGTCGCGAGCGTCGATTCATCCAGCACAGGCATATCCGCATTCAGTTCGTGAATCGTTTTCTCGAGCGCCGCCGTGTACGCCAGCGCCTCGCCCGCCACTCGCATGTGAATAATCGGTCCGCGCGCGTAATCCTGATAGATCGGCACGTAGAAGAAGGGTTCCGCCGTCTCGTGCAGATCGTTGTAGTCGCTGTCGCGCGCTACTCCCACCACCGTGAACATCAGCCCGTCCGCCCCGAGCTTTTTTCCGATCGCGTCTTGCCCCGGCCAATAGCGCTTCACAAATTCCTGGTTCACCACCGCCACCGTTTGCGAGGTTTCCGTATCTTGCGCAGTGAATTCGCGCCCTTTTACTAACGGAATCTGCATCGTGCGCAAATAATTCGGTCCTACGTTTGCGTTCGGGATGTCCATCGATTCATGCGGCCGCGGCACGTACCCTTCCGGCTGCGATACCGACGAACTCGAACTAAATCCCAGCGGCACCCAGCTCGACATGCTCACCGACTGCACGCCGGGCAGACTCTCGAGCTTCGCAAGAAGCTGCCGGTCGAATTCGAGCCCTTGTTCTTTCGTGTAACCTGCGGAAAAAAGATCCACGGTCGCGAGCAGCACGTGATCGGGATTGAATCCCATGTCCGTCCGCTGCGCATTTTGAAAACTGCGTATGAAAAGTCCGGCGCACACCAGCAG
Organism: uncultured Acidobacteriota bacterium; assembly: GCA_963711875.1. Taxonomy (GTDB): domain Bacteria; phylum Acidobacteriota; class Terriglobia; order Acidiferrales; family UBA7541; genus Palsa-295. The sequence goes on along the minus strand of CAVQFW010000004.1, from coordinate 453,054 downwards.
CAACAGCGACAACGCTATCTGCACCACCACGAGCCCGCTCGAGAGCCGCGCCTTGTGCCGCCCGCCCGATGCGCTCCCCGTGTCTTCCTTGAGCACCGCCACCGGCGCCAAATTCGACGAGCGCACCGCGGGCAATATGCCAAAAATCACCCCGGTCAACATCGAAACCGCGAGCGTCACCAGCAGCACCGTGCGGTCCGCGTGCACATCGAGAAAAATTGGAATATTCGTCGGCGGAATGAACGATCCAAACGTCCCCGCCGACCACGTGGTGATCAGCATCGCCACCGCCCCGCCCGCGAGCGACAGCACCAGACTCTCGATCAAAAGTTGCCGCACGAGTCGCGCGCGGCTTGCGCCGATCGCCATCCGAATCGCCATCTCGCGCCGCCGCGCCACCGACCGCACCAGCAGCAAATTCGCCACGTTCGCGCAGGCGAGCAACAAGACGATTCCCGATATCGCCAGCAGCATCGGCAGTAGCACATATAGATACGCGTTTGCTCCGTACGGCGCGCGCCACAGCGGAAACGCACTCACTTCATTTCGCCCTTGATGCGCCTCGGGGTACTGCTTCACCAGCAGCTGCATCAGCGTGTTCATCTCCGTCTGGGCTTGCTCCACGCTGACGCCCGGTCGCACCCTTCCCAGCACCACCAGCCACATCGCATCGCGCATTTCCAGCAGCTTTCGGCTCGAAATCAGCGGCTCGCTTGCCATCACCGGCAGCCACATTTCCGTCCGCAGTCCCGTCTGGCTCCCCTGAAACATGGGCGGCGCTACGCCCACGATTGTGTACGGATTCTGGTTCAGGCTGATCGATTGCCCGATCACTTTCGCATCCCCGCCGAAGCGCGTCTGCCACAAGCGGTAACTGATCACGGCGACCGGCGTACTCCCCGCCTTCGTATCTTCCGCGGGAAGAAAGCCGCGGCCAAGAATCGGACGCACGCCCAACACGTCGAAATAGTTCGCCGAGCAGATCGTAGTCCACACGCGCTGGGGTTTCCCGGTGCCCGTCAGGTTCAGCGATCGAACGTCGGACGCGATCAGCCCCGAAAAACTTTTGTTGTGGTCGCGCAGGTCAACGTAATCCGGATAAGAAAACGAACGCGGATCGGAAGCCGTCCCGCCCAGGCTCAACGCCACCACCGTGCCGCCGCCCTTCATCCCCGGAATCGGGTTCAGCAGCGTCGAATTGATCCAGCTGAATATCGTGCTGTTCGCGCCAATCCCCAGCGCAATCGTCAGCACTGCCACGGCCGTGAATCCCGGGGTCTTGGCGAACAGCCGGAACGCGTACGCTACATCTTCCCAAAGCGATCGCATCGCGCCACCTCGGAATGCTTTCTGATCAAATAACTAGCACGCCGAATACCTGTTTCCAAATCGTTGCAAGTGATGAGATTGAACGACTTAGTCAAAAACCGAGGGAATCGCATTTCGTGGGCCCCGTCCGATCTTGGGATTTTTCGCACCTTATCGGACAGCCCAATTCGGCGCCGACGAAGCCTTGAAGAACTGTCGCCCTCGATGTACTCTCAAGGGACTTACTCGGATGTTTATGAAGTGTCCTCTTCAGCTCGCAGCTTTTGCTCTCGTAATGCCTGTACTCTGTTCCGCAGCTCAATCGAAGGGACCAACCGACGCAAAAGCTCAAATTCGCTCAGCCAAATCTGTCTATTTCGAAGATCAGATCGGGGATTCTGCCGTCCGCCAGGAAGCACTGCAGCAACTCAAAAAATGGGGACGGTTCAAGATTGCCAAGGATTCAGAAGAGGCGGACCTCATTCTCGTTCTTTCAGCTGAGCCCCGCAAAGGTGGCTATGTCGTTTTCTCAGGCGGCCAGACCGGCACAGTAGGTAAGAATGGGCAGATCGTAGAAGATGAAGTTCCCACTTACAACAAGGCAGCACCAATCCGCTATGCGTACTTGACGGTCTACGACGCTAAGACTGGCGCGAATTTGTGGAGCGCGGAACATCAGTGGGGCGGCGCTCTCACGGGATTTCACAGTGCCGGAGCGCGGCTCGTCAACAAGCTGCGAAAAGAAATAGAAAAATAGCCCTGCGCTATCCCTCCGCCAGATACCGGTGCACGAACATGACGGACATCGCGCCCTCGCCCACCGCCGATGCGCACCGCTTCACCGACCCGTGCCGCACATCGCCCGCGGCGAACATTCCTGGCACATTCGTCTCGAGAAAATACGGGTGACGCCGCAGCGGCCAACTTTGCGGCGCTTTGCCGTCGCTAAGCAAATCCGGACCGGTGACGAGATATCCCGAATCATCGCGCACCAGTCCCGCTTCAATCGCCCACTCCGTGCGCGGATCGCCGCCGATGCAGACGAAAAGCCACTTCGTCGGGCACGTTTGCTCCGTACCAGTGCGCTTGTTTCTCAGCGTGATCGAGTCCAGCACTCTGTCGCCGTGGAGCGCCGTCACTTCGGTCTCGGTCAGCACTTCCATGTTCTTCGTCGCCATAATCCGATCCACCAGATATCGCGAAAGCGTATCCTTCAGAGCCTTGCCGCGCACCACCACCGTCACTTTTTTCGCAAACTTCGCAAAGTGCATGCTGGCTTGTCCCGCCGAATTGCCGCCGCCAATCATGAAGACGTGCTCGTCCTCGCAAAGTTCCGCTTCGCTCGCGCCGGCTCCGTAGTAAACGCCCTGGCCGTAAAATTTGTCTTCATTCGCCAGGCCCAGCTTGCGATATTCGATTCCGGTAGCGCAAATGGCCGCCCGCGCAATGATTTTCGTTCCGTCCTCGAGATAACCCACGCGCTTGGCTGTGGTGAACTCGCCGCGCACCCCTTTGCGCGCGAGTAAAATCTCAGCACCGAATTTGCTTGCTTGATGGCGCGCGCGATCCGCCAGATCGGCGCCGCTGATGCCGTCTGGAAATCCTAGATAGTTTTCAATCTTCGGGCTGCTCCCCGCCTGTCCGCCGATCGCCCAGCGCTCGATCAACACCGTCTTCAACCCTTCAGACGCGGCGTACACCGCCGCGCTCAATCCCGCCGGCCCGCCTCCGTAAATCGCGAGATCGTACTCCGCGAGCAGCGGATCGTGGAACCATCCGAGTTTGTCGATGATCTGCCGGACCGTCGGGCACTCCAGCCGCGTGCCGTCCGGAAAAACGCACACCGGTGTCCTCAAATCCTCAGTAGGTTCAACGCCAATCGCGCGGCATTGATCGTCCGTCTTCAATTCAATCCATTCGAACGGCACATCATTGCGATGAAGGAAATCCCGGATCGCATAAGCGCGCGAACATCCCACCTTGCCATAAATTTTCATCGGCGGTCCCGGATGGGATTCAGTCGCGGTAGCATTCGCCATGTGGTTTCTCCTGGGGCGGGGTCTTCGCAAATAGCAATAACCTCTCCACATTACACCAGCTCGCGAGCGTTACCAAAATCAGCCGCTTGCATCTGATGCGCGCCCATGCGAGCCTGATTATCCCGTGACTCAATCAACCGAAAATCGCCTGAAAGATTCCGCGAGCCCCTACCTCCGCTCCGCCGCGCACCAGCCCATCGACTGGTACGAATGGGGCACCGCAGCCTTCGAAGCCGCGCGCGCCGCAGGCAAACCGATCCTGCTCGACATCGGCGCGGTCTGGTGCCACTGGTGCCACGTGATCGATCGCGAGAGTTACGAAAATCCCGAAATCGCCGCGATGATCAACCGGCTTTACATCCCGGTGAAAGTGGATCGCGACGAACGCCCCGACGTTGACTCCCGCTACCAATCCGCGATCAGCGCCATTTCAGGACAGGGCGGCTGGCCTCTCACCGCCTTCCTCACTCCCGACGGCAAGCCGTTTTTCGGCGGCACCTATTTCCCGCCCGAAGACGCCATGGGCCGCCCCGGCTTCAAACGCATTCTCCTCGGTGTCTCCGAAGCGTTCCGCAATCGCCGCACGGAAGTTGACGACTCCGCTCGCGCTCTCGAAGAAGCCGTCGCCAAAGCCGAATTGCATCGCACCGCGCGCGGCCCGCTCGACCCGGCCATCGTTGACTCCATCATCGAATCCGCGCTCCATCTTTTCGACGAGCAGCATGGCGGCTTCGGCACCGCTCCGAAATTTCCGCACGCCAGCGCCGTTGACCTTCTCCTCGAACGCTACCAATCCACGCGCGATCCACGCCTGCTCCACGTCGCCGAACGCACCCTCGAAGGCATGGCCCTCGGCGGCGTTTACGATCAAGTCGGCGGCGGCTTCCATCGCTATTCCGTTGACGAGCGCTGGTGCGTCCCGCACTTCGAGAAAATGACGTACGACAATTCCGAGCTACTGAAAAATTATCTCCACGGCTATCAAGTCACCGGAAAGCCGCTCTTCCGCGCGACCGCCGAAGGAATTATTTCCTGGGTAAACGAAGTTCTCTCCGACCAGCAACGCGGCGGCTTTTACGGCAGTCAGGATGCCGACCAGACGCTAGACGACGACGGCGATTATTTCACCTGGACGCTCGCCGAAGTCCGCGCTGTCCTCCTACCCGAAGAATCGCGCGCGATCGAAATCTATTACGACGTTCAACCTCGCGGCGAAATGCACCACAATCCGGAAAAAAACGTCCTCTGGGTCGCCTCCACCATCGAAGATCTCGCGGCAAATCTCAAGCTCGACGAAGCCGACACCCGCATTCTTCTAGCCCGAGCGAAAGGGAAGTTGCTCGCCGCGCGCCGCGAACGAAAGCCCGTTCCCGCGATCGACACGACCCTCTACGTCGGCTGGAATGCCATGTTTATCTCCGCGTATCTCGAAGCAGCGCGCGTTCTCCGCAACGATGATTGCGGCGCGTTCGCGCTCAAGACCCTCGATCTCATCCTCGCCGAAGCTTGGGACGAAACCACCGGCGTGCTGCATCGCGTTGGCGGACCGCGCCTCGAAGGTTCGCTCGACGATCTGGTGTTTTTCAGCGGCGCTCTTCTCGATGCCTGGGAAACTACCCAGCAACAGGAATACCACCACAAAGCGGAGCACTTGATGCGCAAAGCCATCGAGCGTTTCGGCGATCCGGAAGCCGGCGGCTTCTTCGACCGCGCCAAAGACGCCGCTCCGATGGGTGGTCTCGACGTTCGCCGCAAACCGATTCAGGATTCGCCCACGCCGGGCGCCAATTCCGTCGCCGCCATCGTTCTCGATCGCCTCTACGCCAGCACGGGCGAAAAGCTCTTCCACGATTGGGCCCAAAAAACTCTCGAGGCCTTCGCCGGACTCGCCCCGCAATTCGGCTTGTTCGCCGCCACGTACGGTCTCGCCGCATTACTTCACGCGCGCCACACGCTGCAAGTTGTCATCACCGGCGCGATCGGCGATCCGCACTCAGCGGAACTCAAACGCGCTGCCATGGATGTCTATCGCTTCGGCAAATCCGTTCTGCGTGTCACGCCCGAAAGGATCGCTTCGGTCGAATTGCTTCCTCCCGCTCTTCGCGACACGCTTCCGCACCTCGATACCACCAAGCCGCAAGCCCTCGTCTGCGTCGAATCCGCATGCCACCCGCCCGTCTCGGATCCCGCGAAACTGAAATCTCTGCTCCTCGAAGCCGCCGCCGGCGCCGCTTCCAAGTAGCATTCGCGTTCACGGCCCAACGCCCGGCCGCAGCGCCTGATCGGCGGGTCTCTTTTTGCGCGTCAGCCCATCGAGAATAAAAGAAAACGCCTCCTCGTCATCCATGTGGTCCACCACAAGCTTCTGCAGATCGGCCGTCGGAGCATTCAGGACATACGTTTTTCGTACCGCCAACTTCCAGCCGGTTCCTTTGCCGCAGCCTCCTCCACCCCGCATCACCCCACCCCCCAAAAAGTGATACGCTCTCGCGCACGCAATCCACCAATCAAACTCCATGCCAAAAAAATCCCACCGCAACCCCGCAACCCCCAAAAAGCCAAGCCACCAGTCGCCGCTCTCTGCGTTCTCCGAAGTCACCGCCGCCCCAGAACCTCTCTGGCCCCTCACCACATCCCCAGCCGAACTCCGCCCACTCGCCGCAATCTGCATCACCGCCTGCGTCTCGCTCTACTTGCTCCAATTCGTCGCCACCGAACGCGTCTTCGCATATTTTTTCCCGCCGCAGAGCGGAGCCTTCGATACCTACTGGGTTTTACGCGTAAAAGCCTGGTGGGTAGCCTGGGCGCTCATCAGCTATCTCGCGCTCCCGGCGCTGGTGATGGCGTTAACGTCCGGCAGGCGCCTGCGCGATTGCAATCTCGGCTGGCGCGGTTTCCAGCAGCACTACTGGATTTACGTCGGGCTTTACGCCCTCGTTTTTCCCGTGATTTGGATCGTTTCGCTCGCGCCCGACTTCTACAACTACTACCCCATGTACGCGCAAGCCGGCCGTTCCTGGTTTGATCTGCTGATGTGGGAGGGTTTGTACGCGGGCCAGTTCATCGCCCTCGAATTTTTCTTCCGCGGATTCTTGGTGGGAGGACTCTCGCGCTACATCGGTATCTTCGCCGTCCCCGTTTCCGTGATGCCTTACATGATGATTCATTTCTCGAAGCCGTGGCCGGAGGCTGCCGGGTCCGTCGTCGCCGGACTCGTTCTCGGCACTCTCGCGTGGAAAACGAAATCAATCTGGGGAGGAGTGTTCGTTCACTGCGCCGTAGCAATTTCGATGGATTTGCTCGCCCTCTCGCACAAAGGCCAGCTTCCGTGGCTGCACAACTAGGAAAAATTTCCGCGCGCTCTTGCGATGCCGCGCGATCCCGCTTTACTCAGCGTAAAAAAACACGCTACTTGTCTTTGCCCGGGTCCTTCGTCGGCGCCGCCGCCGGAGCCGCACCCGCGCCGCCGGCTGCGTTCGCGCCCGGCGTCAATGACGGCGCTTGGTCCGCGCTCTTCTCCTGAATCGAAACCAGTTCCACCTCGAAAATCAGCATCGAGTTCGGTTCAATCGGGCCCTTTCCATTCGGCCCATACGCCAGCTCCGACGGAATAAATAATTCCCACTTCGATCCCACCGGCATCTGTTGCAGAGCTTCCGTCCAGCCCTTGATCACGCCTGTTACCGGAAAAGTCTGCGCTCCGCCGTGCTTCGACGAGGCATCAAACTCCGTTCCGTTCATCAACGTGCCCCGGTAGTTGGCCGTCACCGTGTCGCTCGCCGTCGGTTTTGGCCCTGTTCCCGCCGTCAGAATTTTGTACTGTAATCCGCTCGGCAGCGTCACCACGCCATCCTTCGTCTTGTTCGCAGCCAGGAACGCGTCGCCATCCTTCTTGTTTGTCTCCGCAAGCTGCTGCATCTGCTCCGTCTGCTTTTTCCGCATCGTCGCCTGCAGCGTCATCAGCGCGGCCTTCTCTTCTTCTTCCGTCAGCAGCGGTGGTTTGCCGGCCAGCGCGTCCTTCATCCCGCGCTCCACCAGCGCCGCATCAATTTCCGCGCTTTCCTTTTTCAGGTTTTGCCCGATATTCATGCCGATCGCGTAGCTCGCTTTATCTTTGTCCGTCTTGAGCTCGCCACCGTCCGGATTAGCCGCCTGGCTGGACTGCATCCCGGATGGCGCCGGAGATTTCGCTGGTGTCGTTGTCGCCGAAGATTTGGGCGCACTCGCCGCCGGCCCCTGCTGCGCCCGCGCGCTTGCTGTAACCACCACGCCTGCAAAAACCACAATTGCCGTCATCACGATTAGCTTTTTCATATACAACTATTCTCGCATTGCTCCCCCGAATCCGCAAACCGCCGCATTCCTCGGTAGTGTCCTAATTTGCGTTTTCACTTTCTGTGCAGCGGGCGCAGACCGTTTCTGAGTGGATTCGCAGCATCTTGAATGCCGCGATTTGAGGGTGAGACGTGAAATTAAGACACTATCCATCCCTCGCCGCGCCGAAGTTTTCACCGTGTTCCATTTGGGACAGTTTCGCCCGAGCGCACTGCGCCATACTCCCGGTCGTTCCGCGTGTAGATCAGGAGGCACCATGTTCGGATACGGATTGCTAGGCACCCTCGTGATTATTTGCTTGATCGTTTGGATCGTAAGGCGCGTCTGAACTCCGCCCCAGCGCCTTCGTCACTGTAAGCAGCTACTTTCGCGGCGCGTGCCCCGAGACGGCGGTCACGAGGCCCAGCGAAATCAACATTCCACCCGAAAGGTACCTCTGCGCGTGCGTCCATCGCCGGTTGCCGCTCAGGCGCTCGGCCACCGTCCCGGCAAATAGCCCCCACAGGCTGTCGCTCACCATTCCCATCGCCGCGAATAGCAATCCGAGAAAAAGAATCTGCCGCGCCACCGGTCCCCGCGACGCGTCCACAAACTGCGGCAGAAACGCAAAGAAGAATAGCGCCGTCTTCGGATTCAACACGTTCACAATCACGCCCTGCCCAAATACCCGGCTCAGTTTCACGCGCTCCGCGGAGCCCGCGAGCTCGAGCGAATCTTCCCGCCGGATTTTCTGCACTCCCAGGTAAATCAAATACGCCGCGCCAAGATATTTCACCACGCCGAATGCCGCCGCCGACGACATCAGCAGCGCGGACAATCCCACCGCAGCCGCCCCGACGTGAATGCAAGTCCCCACCCCAATCCCCAGTGCCGAGACAAGTCCCGCGCTCCGGCCCAGCCCGATGCTTCGCCCCACCACGTACAGCACCGCCGGCCCTGGAATCGCCAGCAGCACCAGCGCCGCCGTAATAAAAATCACAAGAGATGCATGATCGGGAATCATCTCGGCTCCATCCTGGTTTCACACCGCGGCCCGAGTTTACGTCACCCCGAACCCGTCATCACATCCGATTCCCATCGTCAGCGTAAGTTTCAGTCCCTGCTCGCGAGCGCCCCCACTCGCCTCCGTCCGAATTTGCATATCATTCGCTCCGCATTTTCGAATTCGCACCTCTAACTTTCGCTCTCTCAAGCGTACCTTCATCCGAAACGCGCGAACCCGCGCCCGCAGCATGGCCGCGATCGCCCACCTCCATCCGCCTGCTCGCAAAACAAAACACGGCCGTTAGCCCCCCGGCCCAAACTCAATCCCGCCATCGCACAATCCATCTTTCCCGGCGCCCGTCCTCTCCGCGATGTTGGCACGCAGTCTGCTCGTAATCCCGCAAATGAAGTGTGCCTCGATCGGACTACTCCTCCGGCGTCCGCCGATCCTCGCCTTCGCTCTGTTCTCGCTCCTCCATTCCCAGCCGCTCCGCGCGCAAGGTCTCGACAACGCCCCGCACGACACAATTCAAGTCCGCCTGCGCCTCAGCGACGGCTCGCAATTCAGCGGCATCGCCCGCGTCCGTGTTCTCACCAAGGGCGGGCCGGAGTTAGCCGAAAATAGCGTGGACGCTGCCGGTCACGTCACCATTGACAGCCTTCCCCCGGGAAGTTACATCGTCGAAGCCAGCGCCCCCGGCTACATCACCGTTCAGGAACCGGTTGAACTCGAACTGAAGCGCAGTTCCATCACCATTTTCATCACCATGAAGCCGGATAACGTCGGTTCGCCAACGCCCACTCCGCCCGGTCCCGTCGCTCCCATCCTCGCTCCCAACGCCCGCAAAGAAGTGGCCAAGGGAATTGAAGCCTTTGCAAAACCCGACCTCGCCCTCGCTCGCAAACATTTCGAGAAAGCCCTCGCCATGGCTCCCGCCAATCCCGACGTTCAATTCCTGATGGGAGCTCTCGAAGCCCAGGAAAAAAACACCGCCGCCGCCGAGGAACATCTCACGAAAGCCATTCAGATTTTCCCCGACCACGTTCGTTCCCTCGCCCTGCTCGGCGAGCTTTACAGCCAGCAAGGCAAACCCGCCGAAGCCGTTCCACTCCTCGAAAAGGCCGTCACCCTTCAGGACGGAAACTGGAAAACGCACTGGGCGCTTGGCGTCGCATACCTCAAAATCAACCAGCCGGAAAAAGCCCGCCAGCAAGCCGAGCGCGCCGTCGCACTCGGAAAAAACAGCGCCGGCGTCGCCTACCTCCTCGAAGCCCAGGCGCTTCTCGATCTAGGCCAGCTCGATGCCGCCGAAACTTTTCTCAACGCCTTCATCCAGGATCATTCGAATGATCCCTATGTCGAACGGGCCCGCGCCGCTCTCGCGCTCGTCCACGAAAAGCAACAGAACGCGCTCGTCGCTACGCCCCTCGCCATCACCGATCCTCAGCGCTTCGTCGCCGTCTCCGATCTGCGCGTAGACACTTCTCCTTCCAAAGATTCCGTCTGGGCGCGCCCCGGAATTGACGACGCTGTTCCCGCCGTTTCGCCCAACGTCACCTGCGCTCTTCCCCAGGTCTTGCGAGGCGCCGCGAAGCAGGTCGAACAATTGATGGCCAGCCTCGAAAAATTCAGCGCCACCGAGCGCGTCAATCATTTCACCGTCACGAAACTCGGCGATTTGCGCTCCCCCGAAATCCGCTCTTTCGAATACGTCGTCTCGGTCGTCAAGCTGCCCCACGGAATCATCAGCCTCGACGAATACCGCAACGGCAGCCTCGATCCCGCCCAATTTCCGGCCAACGTCGCCACCGTCGGCCTCCCCGCGATGGCTCTCATCTTCCATCCGCAAATGAGTTCCGACTTCGATTTCGTTTGCGAAGGCCTGGGACAGGTTTCCGGCCGTCCCGCCTGGCAGGTTCATTTTCAGCAAAAATCCAAACGTCCCAGCCGGATCCAGTCCTACGTGATCGCCGGAAATTACTATCCCATCTCTTTAAAAGGCCGCGCCTGGATTGACGCTGCTTCCTATCAGCTCCTCCGTCTCGAAGCCGATCTTGCGAAGCCCATGCCGGAAATTCGCCTCCTCCGCGAACACCTCTCGATTGACTACGCTCCCGTCCAATTCCACTCGCGCGACACCCAGCTTTGGCTTCCCTCGCACGCCGAGTTGCTGTTGTCTCGAGACAATAAAGCCTTCTTCCGCACTCACTCCTTCAGCAATTTCCAGCTCTTCAGCGTCGGCACCGATCAAAAACTCCACACGCCCAGGGAATCCTACAGTTTCACGAATCTTACCGACCGCGATGTCAGCGGCCAGCTCACCATCACCCCCGTCATTGGCCGCTCGCTCACCCCCATTTCCATCACTTTCACAATTCCGCCCCGCCAGGTCGTTTTTAAAGCCGTCGGCCCGGGTAAAGACCTGAATATTTCCTCCGACTCCATCGCTTCCGCCCGTTTTGTCTACGCCGGCGCTCCCGGCGCCGTCGAGGCCGACGCCCTCCTCACCAGCGAAAGCACTCTCGAAATCGTTCCCGAAACGCTCCCGCCGCCCGCTGCTCCTCCCAACTGAGCCCGATCCCGCGCACCGATCCCGCACGCCCGCAACGATCCCGCACAACGACCCGGCGCTTTCCTTTCGCCGCGCGGCTCCCGCCGCTCTTCGCTCTGTCGCGAATCCCCGCCCCCCGCAATCCACTCTCCGACGTTGCCGCGTCTCGAATCGAGTGCCATAATGTTTCCGTATCGTATCCGCTTTGAGTCCGATTCACGGTGCGACCGGGGGATGCCATGGCAATGAGGGATGCGTGGATTGAAAAGCGAGCTGCCGCGATGAACGGCGGAGGCCGTAACTTCTCGCAGATGCATTACGCTCGCAAAGGCATCATCACCGAAGAGATGGAATATGTCGCCCGCCGCGAGAAGCTCGAGCCTGAGCTTGTCCGCAGCGAAGTCGCCCGCGGCCGCGCCATCATCCCCGCCAATATCCATCACCGCAATCTCGAACCCATGGGCATCGGCGTAGCCTTCTTCTGCAAGATCAATGCGAACATCGGTAACTCTGCCACCACTTCGGAAGTTTCAGGCGAACTCGAAAAGCTTCATCGCGCCGTCCACTACGGTTCCGACACGGTGATGGATCTCTCTACCGGCGGGGATATTCCCGGCATCCGCAAAGCCATCATTGACGCTTCGCCCGTCCCCATCGGCACCGTACCCATCTACGAAGCGATTTCGCGCGTGCGCCGCGTCGAAGATTTGAATATCAACGTCATGCTCGAAGTGATCGAAGAACAAGCCGAGCAGGGCGTTGATTACATGACGATTCACGCCGGCGTTCTCCGCGAATTTCTTCCCCTCGTCCGCAATCGCATCACCGGAATCGTCAGCCGCGGCGGAGCCATCCTCGCTCAGTGGATGAGCGCCCATAAACAGCAAAATTTCCTCTACGAAAATTTCGACGCCATCTGCAAAATTTTTCAGAAACACGACGTCAGCTTTTCCCTCGGTGACGGCTTGCGCCCCGGCTGTCTCGCCGACGCCAGTGACGAAGCGCAATTCGCCGAGCTGAAAGTCCTCGGCCAGCTCACCAAAAAAGCCTGGGAATACGACGTGCAGACCATGATCGAAGGCCCCGGCCACATCCCTCTCGATCAAATCGAGCTCCAAGTCAAAAAAGAAAACGAGCTTTGCTACGAAGCCCCGTTCTACACCCTCGGCCCGCTCGTTACCGACATCGCTCCCGGCTACGACCACATCACCAGCGCCATCGGCGCCGCCATGATCGGTTGGCACGGCGCGTCCATGCTCTGCTACGTCACGCCCAAAGAACACCTCGGCTTGCCCAATGCCGACGACGTTCGCCAGGGCGTAATCGCGTACAAGATTGCTGCCCACGCCGCCGACGTCGCCCGCCATCGCCCCGGCGCTCGCGATCGCGACGACGCACTCAGCTACGCCCGCTTCCTCTTCGATTGGAACAAACAATTCGACCTCTCGCTCGATCCCGAAACCGCCCGCGCCATGCACGACGAAACTCTGCCGGATGATTTTTACAAGGAAGCGAAATTCTGCAGCATGTGCGGGCCGAAGTTCTGCTCGATGAATGCCACGCAGATTGCCGACATCTACCAGGGTCATGACCAAAAAGACCGGGAGCAAAAATTCGCGCAGCTTCTGACGAAGGTCGAGCCTTCGCTTGTGAAGATTGCTCCGCCGGCTGCAACGGCCGCCGAGCCTGTCGGGGTGCCCGTCGCGAAGCCTGTCGCCAAAATCGATCTGGCGGTAGGGGATTCGGAACCGGCGGCGAAGTCTTCCGGGGCTTCGTCGGACTAACGGAATCGCGCGCCGCCCGTCTCTCTAATTGTTCCAATTCGTTTCGTCCGTTCGCGACAGAGTCGGCCATCGGCGCGAGACTTTCCCGGATGCAACATTAAGGAAACGCCCAGCCGAAGCCGGCGCTTGACAATGGGCGAACAAAAAGCGAAACTCTCTACCGCCTCAGGAGGGCACATACCATGCCTATGAACCAGGCTTTTCTCGCTGAATTCGACCAGGAATTTGCCAACACTCGTAAAGTGCTCGAACGTGTCCCCGACGACAAATGGGACTGGAAGCCTCATTCGAAGTCCGGCACGATGGGCTGGCTCGCGAACCACGTCGCGATGATGCCCGGCTGGGCTGGCTCGATGTTCGTTACCGACTCCTTCGACGTCGCGCCGGGCGGCAAGCAGGTGGAATTTCCCAACGCCAAGAATCGCAAAGAACTCCTCGCCATCTTCGATGAAGGCGCGAAGCAAGCTCGTGCAGGGATCGCAAACGCTTCCGACGAGCAGCTCATGAAGACCTGGTCGCTGCTACAGAACGGCCAGCCGATTTTCGCGATGCCTCGCGCGGCCGTCCTTCGCGGGATGATCATGAACCACCTGATCCACCATCGCGCCCAGCTCACCATCTACTATCGCTTGAACGATGTTCCGGTTCCCGGGCTCTACGGCCCGTCGGCGGACGAAGGGCAAACGCAAGCTGCCGCAAAGTAGCGCCCGGCTCGCGTCGCAATCCACGCAACTTCCCATGCGCTCCCGCATCCAACGGCGGGAGCGCATGAAAATCCCACGCGGCCGCGCATGAAAATCCGGCGCACGATTGCACATCTCGCAGGTTTCCTCGCAGCTGCTTCGCTCGTCGGGGTCGCGGCTGTTCCGGAAGTCGGCTTCGCTTCGCTCGTCGGGGTCGGTGCCGAGGCCGGCGATTCCGCCTATCGTGCCGGCGTCGAAAAATGGCGCCAGGATTACGAAGCGAGCCTCAAAGCCGACGGCGGCTGGCTCAGCATCTGCGGTCTCTTCTGGCTGAACGACGGCGATAACCGCTTCGGCTCCGATCCGCTCAACAGCATCGTCCTGCCGGCTGCTTCCGCTCCGCCCGATGCAGGCACGTTTGAATTGCGCGCAGGAAAAGTGATTGTTCACGTGAAACCCGGAGTGGCCGCCACGCTCGAAGGCAAGCCCGTGGAAACTTCCGAAATGCCGCCCGATTCGGCGCCCGATTCGAAAAAAGTCCAGCTCGTGCTCGGCGACATCACCCTCCAGGTGCACGCGAGCGGTGGCCGCTTTGCGATTCGCGTCAGAGACAAGAACTGCAGGCTCCGTCGCGAGTTCACCGGCCTCCGTTGGTTCGCGGTTGACGAGTCCTACCGGGTGACAGCGCGCTTCACGCCCTACGATCCGCCGAAAAACGTCGAGTTGCAAAATCTCGCAGGCGACACAGTCAAACTAACCAGCCCTGGCTACGTCGAATTCTCGCTTCACGGCGCAGCCTTTCGCCTGGAAGCCTTTCTCGACGATCCGCACAAGGCAAATCTCTTCCTCGTCTTCCGGGATCTCACGAGCAGCGCTGAAACGTATCCGGCCGCGCGCTTTCTCGACACCGATGCGCCGGTGGACGGCTCCGTGGTCCTCGATTTCAACAAATCCTACAATCCACCCTGCGCCTACAATCCCTACACCACATGTCCCGTGCCTCCGATCGCGAACCGGCTGCGCACGCGAATCGAGGCCGGCGAAAAAAGGTACACCGGCCCGCACTGAATTTCCCGTCCGATGCAGCAAACGCAGCTCGCTTTTACGACGCAAGCGATTTCACGTTTCGCCGATCGACCGCCCCCTGTTAAAATCGTCCGCGGAAAAAATATGCCTGAAGCAAAACCACAACAGCAGCTTCGCGAGGAATTCAATCGCTGGGCCGACGCCGGAAAAGGCGAATCGATGGAGCAAGACCATTGGCCCATCACTCGCCCCGCTCTCGAGCTTATGCAGATCGCGCCCGACGAAAATATTCTCGACGTGGGCTGCGGTTCCGGCTGGCTTTCGCGCGCGCTGGCGAAAGGCGTGCCTCAAGGGCGCGTCGTCGGCATGGACATTTCCGACGAAATGATCCGGCGCGCCCGGCAATCGAGCGTTGATTTCGGGAACCTGGTTTTTGTGGTCGGCGAAGTGGACGAGATTCCGTGGGAGCAGAATTTCTTTACAAAGGCAATTTCGGTGGAGTCGTCGTACTACTGGCCCGATCCTGCGAAAGGTGTTCGCGAGATTCGTCGCGTCCTGGCCGAGCGCGGGTCGGCATGGATCCTCATCAACTACTACCGCGACAATCCGCACTGCCACCAGTGGGCGGAAAAGTTGGCCGTCCCAACGCAGTTGCTTTCCGCCGAAGAATGGTCGCAGCTTTTTCGTGACGCGGGATTTGCAGACGTCGCGCACAGGCTCATCCCCGATCCCACGCCCAATCCCGATGTTTACACCGGCCGGTGGTTCCGGGATGCCAAGCAGCTGGCCGAGTTCCGCGCGATTGGCGCGTTGCTGGTTCACGGGACGAAATAATCCGCTCCGTCGTCCGCATTAGGATTGGCGGGCAGGGCCGCCAGAATTGGGCGCGGCGATAAGGCCTGGTTAGCGCGGTAATCGGACAAGCGGAACTTCCAAACACCGAACGAAAGCCAAACGATAATCGATATCGCAGGATTCGTGGCAGGCGCCGCGTGTGTTTGACTCACGTTCGATTCGCTCGCCCGCACAACGAATGCGTTCGTGGAGGCGATTGGGCTGACGCGTTTTGCGTTGTATGTGTTTGACTACGGGGCGCCGACGGGTTTCCGTAGCGGCGTCTTTGACGGTTTTTCCCCGCCTTTTTCGTATTGCTGGTTGTAACGCCACTGCGCAAGGTGAGTCCTCGGTTCGGGGGAAGGCGCGGGAGCGAGGCGGGAGACGGAATGGGTTCGAATTACTATCCGTGGGGACCGCATGGGGAACGTGTGTCTCCCTTCGAAGTAAAACCGAATCCCACTCCGTCTGCCCCGCCTCCGCACTTCGAAGAGCCGAATCACGCGCCCGCTGCTGCGCAGCCATCGAGTCCCTATCGCGCGTCGAGCAACGCCGCATACGCGAATCTGAATCCGGGAGAAAATGCGAGCGTCTCCCCTGGCACGTATGCGCCCGGCGGAATTGCGCGCGCCGGTAATTTTCTCGTCAGCCTGGCAGTGGTCGGGTTCCTGTGGCAATTTTTCGTTTGCCTGTATCCATTGGCGTCGCTCGCCGCGGGCGCGACCGTGGTTTACACCGCTGGCCTGCTCGTGCGCTATTTCACGCCCGACCCCGTACTCGCGACGAACACTTTTCTGGCGGCGCTGATCGCCTGCGTGGCGGGAGTCGTCGTGCTCGCCGTAGCGAGTCGAATCGAACAGCGGCTCGCGCGACACGCCGCTTATCGCATCCCGCGCCACATCGTTCGGCTGGCGCTTTTTGCGCTGCTGGCGATCTTCGCGATCGAGAGTGCCAGCGGGATTCCGGTGTTCCTTGCGAGCTCCGAGTCGTTCTACAGAATGATGTTTAGCGCGCCGGAACTGACCGGTTTCACTGCCAACCTGACGCGCATACTGCGCACGCCCGACTATCTGATCGCGGTTTTTGTTTTCGTCGTGATCATGGATATCGCGTTGCGGAGAGCTGAACGCCTCCGCGGGTTCTGGCACCGCCGCCTCGAAGGGATTGGACTGAGGAAGCCCGGGGATTGGGGCGCGGCTCCTTTTGCGTGAAAGTGCGAGGCGCTTGCCCTCCCCTCGTTTTGTGGGCGCGAGGAAAAAGCGGGGGAGAGATCCCTCGAGCTGACAACCGAAGCGCTCGGGATGACAGGCGTCTATTAGGTGAGCCGCGACGTCAGTGGGAGGCGATTTACTGAACCGTGAGCGGGTCTCCGGTTTTGTGTTCCTGGATTTGAAATCGGAGGTAGTCGTGAACGGCTTTCAGGGCGGCGGGGTCGTGAGTGAGGATGACGACCGTGCCGCCGCGGTCGATTGACTCGTAGCGGTAGCTGATCTTCGACTTGGAATCCTTCATCACCGGAACGCCGGGCGGTACCTGAGCGTGAACTTCCATGGGGTCTTCGAAATCGCCCGCAGCGAATGCTTTGGCGATATGTTGGAGGTGCATGCGAATGTGATCGCGGCTGGCTGAGTCCGAAGGGCTGTTGGCTTGCACCTGAATGGCGCCACCGGAATTTGAAAGGGTGAAGTGATGAGTGGTTTTGTCGTGGTCGAAGCCCATGACGTGGTCGCCGCGAGTGTTCATCGAGGAATCGTCGTGCTGAGGGGACGCGAAAGCTGTGGCGGAAAATAAAAAGAGCGCGAGGCACGCGAGGAGCATCGAGATACGTTTCATGATCAGGCCTCCGATGATTCAGACGAATCCTACGCCGCCGGGTTAGCCGATGGGAAGAGGGCTCGGCAGGGAGCGGATGGCATAGGCCGCCGGCGCCGGCGGCTTGATGAAGTAGGAATTCAGTGGCGAGTGGCTAGTGCCAAGCGCCATCGGCGCGATAGAAGCAAGCCCAGTCCGCAACGCCAGCGACCGCCTGTAAACCTTCAGAGAGATTCGCGGGAGTGCGTAGTAGTGCGGATTGCGGGCGAAAAAATCTGCTCTATGATGGTCAACAACATTGACCGATAGGGTGGAAAAATGAGGGTCAAAACGAGCAAAACGAGGGTGTCGAACCGGGTGGTGAGGCGCCGGCGATACATCTCGCGGAAAGAGAAGACCAGCCGGGCGTATGTGGGATACCTGACCCTGCTGGAGACGGCGGAGTACCTGCGGGAGGAGATGAGCGGGCAGCTGGGGATGTTCAATTTGACGTCAATGCAGTACCGGGTGCTCGAGACACTCTACCGGCACGGGCCGCAGTACCAGCTGGAGCTGAGCGAGAAGTTCCGGTGCAGCAAGCAGAACGTGGCGCGGGTGGTGAAAAATCTGGAGAGTGGGGGAGCAGTGAGGCGGAGTGCGTCGTCGCTGCCACCGACGGCAGCGAGGGGCTGGATAAATCCCAACGCAGCGGCGGCAATGAAACGGCCGCTGAAGGGGCGGCCGATCGTGCTGATTCGGCTGACGCCGAGCGGAAAAATGCTGATGCAGCATCTGTTTCCGAAGCACGCGAAGGTGGTGAAGGCGGAGATGAAAGTGCTGGACGGGCGGGAATTGATAACTCTGATCCGGCTGTGTCAGAAGCTCTTGGGTGGGGATGCGGTGAAGTTTTTGAAGGAGTTGATGATTCGGGAGGAGTGGGAGTAGGGGTGGCGGATAACGGAGTGGAAGGGATGAATGCCTTGCTTAGTATGCCCGTTTCAGCATATCGAGCGGGCGGAGCAAACTCATGATACGAGCGATCGAGGTCATTCCGCTAGGTCGTTTTCGTTTTGACTTTTCTCTTTTCCATTCCGACCATCATCCCCGACGGCGGGTGCTTTTTATTCAGCTTCGCTGCTTCGGCTATTAATTTTTTCACGCCCGGGTGTTTCACTTCTGCGACGGTGCGTAGTTTCACGTGTCGCACGCCCTTGCCGGTTCCCTCGAGGAGCTTCTCGGGGTCCGGCAGCACTGCGCCGCGGAAGAAAGCGAACGTGACATGTTCTTTGCCCGCCATGAAGCAGCACAGAGGACCGTGCGAATCAACGGAGGGAATTTTCCACGGATTCACGTACTCCTCACTCCCCTTTACTGAATTTTTGACGAGTGCGCGTACCGCCTTCATCACGCTTGCCAGCTTTCCCGCTTTCTTCACATAATCATCAATCCAGCGGCCCGCTGCTTTTCCTTCAATCGTCGGCATTGGTTCCTCCCGCGCCTTCCCCGCCATTTTATCCCTGTGTTCCCGCTTCCCAATCATCCCATTTGGAGTTGGGCGGCTGGCGAAAGCAGACCTTGCGATTCGAATTGCTGCGGCGATTCGAGCGCAACGGCTTACCCAGGCTCGTGCAGCGCGGGTCTTGAAGATCGATCAGCCCAAAATTTCGCGTCTGCTCCGCGGGCAGCTTTCCGGCTTCTCACCGGACTGGCTCACTGCGTTTTTTACGGTGCTTGGGCGTGATGTTGAGATTGTTGTGAAGCCTGCGCCTGGTCCCGACGGCAGGGCCGCGTTCGTGCCTCAGACCGTACTTAGCCGCGCGTACCTCTGAGGAGGTGAGCTACAGTGAAAGTCGAGCGCAAGAACTTCGGGTGATTTGGTATACTCGCCGGTCTTCTGAGGCGGATGTGGATGTGTCAGCGGGCACGGCATGCCGTGCCCCTACTGAGAAATTCAAGAAGCGCGGAGAGGTTCAACAAGTAGCGTAGAATAGTCGAGGCGTAGGACTTTTTTTGAGGCGCCGCTTACCGCGAACATTTCCAGGAGCGCCGCTTACCGCGGCGACATAGAGGCCATGGGCGTACTTGATAACCGGTTTGAGAGAAGCTATGTGCTGTCGACGGTGGACTATGTGTTTAACTGGGCGCGGAAGAGCGCGATCTGGCCGCTGACGTTTGGGCTGGCGTGCTGCGCGATTGAAATGATCGCGTCGACGACATCGCGATTTGATATTGCGCGATTTGGCGCGGAAGTTTTCAGGCCGTCGCCGCGACAGGCGGATTTGATGATTGTGGCGGGGACGGTGACGCTGAAGATGTCACCGGTGCTGAAGCGCGTGTGGGACCAGATGCCGGACCCGAAGTGGTGCATTTCGATGGGAGCGTGCTCGAGCGTTGGCGGGCCGTTCAATGTGTACTCGGTGCTGCAGGGAGTGGACCGGATTGTGCCGGTGGACGTGTATGTGATTGGGTGCCCGCCGCGTCCGGAGGGGCTGTTTTACGCGCTGCTGAAGCTGCAGGATAAGATTGATTTGATGACGCTGGCGAAGCGTCCGACGGAAGTGCGGCTGGAGCCGCGGATGGTGGAGGATTTTAAGAAGGGCGTGATGGTGGCGCAGAGTCCGGAGCCGCGGTAGGGGGCTTGGGGCTGGTGGCGGCGGGCGGGGAAGCTGGATGCCGCGACAGTTGGCTCGGGGTAGGCGAGTCGGGCGGGAGCGGAGGCTTCGGCAAAAAGAGCCGGCTGGAAGCCGGCGGTACGAAAGGCTGACGGCTTGCGGTTCTAGGAGAGGGTGGGATATGGCGTTCTTGAGGACTTTGAAGAAGGATGAGGTGCCGGTCGGGACGATACGGGAGTTCCAGATCGAGGGGAAGACGCTGGCGCTGGCGAATGTTGGTGGTAACATCTGCGCTATCAATAACATATGCCTGCATCGGGGTGGGCCTTTGGGCGAGGGCGAGCTGGTGGGGGATGTGGTGACTTGTCCGTGGCATGGGTGGCAGTATCACGTTTGCACGGGGAAGCTGGTGACGAACCCTTCGGTGGGAGTGGAGACTTACCCTGTGGAAGTGCGCGGGGACGATATTTTTGTGGATATCGGGTAGGCGGCCGGCGAGATCCGCGGGGTGCCGCTTGGGCGCCTCGATTACAATCCTGAAAAAACTGCGCAAAACTTTTCCACTTCTTACCGCTAACGTGTATAGTTCGCGCGACGAATTTTCGAATGAATCAGCCTCCAGCTAAACCACGTCGATGGCTCCTGGCCGTTGACCCCCGCGTATATCACTGGGATACCCTTTTCGTGAAAGGGAAGGAAATGTGGAGGCACGCGGGAAGCCGACCGGACACGCTGCGACAACTGAAGCAAGTGCACAAGGGCGACCGGACATTGTTGTACCACGGGAAGGCGGAGCACGCGTTGTATGCGCTGGCGGAAGTGAGCCGCGATCCCTATCCCGATCCGCATGAGTCGGACACAAAGAAAATGGTGATGGATTTGCGGGCGATTGAGCGGCTGCCGCGGCAGGTGACGCTGACGGAGCTGCGCGAGAACCGTCTGCTACGAAAAATAAAATTCATGAAGAACACGCGGCTGACGATATGTCCGCTGACGGATGAAGAGTACGCGGAAATTTTGCGGATGGCGGGAGTGGTGGCGTCGCCTGGAATTCCGCTGCCTTAGTTGACCGAAGACCGGAAGCAGAAAATCAAAAATTGAAAATGGAAAACGAAATTCGGACCGGGGGGCGGCCGAGTGGGAGGATTGTTATGCGCAGAAATATTTTAGCGGGCGGGGTGATGGCGATTGCGGCGGTGGTGGCGACGGCGATGACGTGGGGAGCGCCGCAGAAGCACCGGGTGGCGCCGGATGCGAATTGGATCGAGGGAGTGAGCAGCGGGCGGAATCTTGTTGTAGACATGACGTATCCGGTGAGCGCGAAATTTCCGGCGTGGCCCGGGGACGAGCGTGTGTTTGAGGCGAAAGCGAATGCGACGGTGGAGAAGGACGGGTATTTCACGCGGAGCTTCTGGATGCTGGAGCATTACGGGACGCACATGGATGCGCCGGCGCATTTTCCTCCCGGGAAAGTCACGATCGACGAAATTCCGGAGCAGCATTTTTTCGGGCCGGCGGTGGTGATCGATGTGCGGGAGGAAGTGGGGAAGGATGCGGACTACCGGTTGACGGTGGTGCGGGTGAAAAAGTGGGAGGCGGAGCACGGAGAAATTCCGCGCGGTGCGATTGCGGTGCTGCGGACAGGTTGGGGATCGCGAGCGGCGGACGCGGCGCGATATCGAAATATGGACGCGAACAACGTGATGCATTTTCCGGGGTACTCGGTGGAGTCGGCGAAGCTTTTGATCGAGCGCGGCGTGGTGGGGTTGGGAATTGATACGCTGAGCATTGATTATGGCGGGTCGGCGAATTACGACGTGCATCGCGTGGATCTGCCGGCAGGTTTGTACAACCTTGAGAATCTGGCGCATACGGAATATTTGCCGGAAGAGGGCGCGTATATCATCGCGGCGCCGATCAAGCTCGAAGGCGGATCGGGCGGGCCTTGCCGGGTGTTTGCGGTACTGCCGCCGAAGTGAGCGCGATGGGAGCGGAGTCGAGAGCAACGGACGCGGGCGCGAATGCGGCGGGGAAGACAATTGCGGTGGTGCGGATTGCGACGGGGATCATTTTCTTCTTGTTTGCCGAGTACAAAATAGCAGGCGCGGACTTTACACCCGTAGGATTCGAGCACTGGGTGGGCGGCTGGGTGGAACAGGGACAGGTGGTGGGATTTTATAAGCCAGTGCTGGTGAAGGTGGCGCTGGCGCACCCAGCGATTTGCGCGCGGCTGGTTGCGTGGGGAGAGATGGCGATTGCGATCAGTCTGATTTTTGGCGTGCTGGTGCGAGCCGCTTCGATTGGGGGCGGGATCATGATGATGAGTTTCATTTTGTCCACCTGGTTTGCGCCGGGACACGGCGCGCCGATGTGGCAATATTTTGGAGCGAATCTGGATCACATTCCGCTGTTGTTTCTGTTTGTGATTTTTTATGCGACGCGGGCCGGGGATGTGTGGGGATGGGACGGGCGCCGGAAGCGGACGAGGGCGCAAACGGGATAAGACGCGAGCAAATGGCGGAGAGCGATCCGCGGTCGAGCACGCGCGTCTTAAATTCGCCTACCTTACGGCATGGCCTTGACTTTCTTCAGTGCGGCCACGAGTTGTTCGTGCATCCCCAGTTGATAATCCCCGTCGGCGCGGTAGGAGCCAACCGCGGATGCGATTTCGTGGCGCAAACCATTCTCCAGGCCAAATATCAGATAGGTGGCCAGCGATTTGAGAAAAGACCGCGAACCTAAAATGGTAAGCCGGTAACAGAGGTACGCGAGCATCAAGAGCACGAGAATCTGAAAAATATTCATTGGTCACCATCCCGAGGCGATCTAACGCAGCAACCACCTGTTCAGTATCCCGTTATGCTTTTTTAATTTCCACCCGGAAATTGGCGGAGCGGACGTGAAGACACCTACGGGCGAGCGGGAAGGCGAAAGGCAGCGCGTCGCGGCGGTGTATACGCGAATGGTCGAGAGGGCACGGCGTGCGGTGTTGACAGATCGGTTCAGTAGTTCCGCTGAAGCGAGAGCCTGAGACTGCCAGGGCACCGGCCCTCGGGAGTGACGATCACGTTCTATTTGACCGGGTCGTGCCTTATGACTTCGCCGTTTTTCATTACGAAATTTACTTTGCGCAGGGATTCGACGTCATCGAGGGGACTGGAAGGCATGGCGATGATGTCGGCGTAGAGGCCCGCGGCGATCGAGCCGCGCTCATTTTGAATGCGGAGGAGGGCGGCAGGATTGGTGGTCATGGCTTTGAGGATGTCCGCGTTGGAAACGCCGGCGGCTCGCCAGACAGCGAGGTAATCCCAGGCCATATCGGCGCGCGTTTCATTGGGCATTTCGGTGACGGTGTCGGTGGAGAATGCGAGCAGGACGCCAATTTTATTCGCGCGGTTGAGGCGATCGATAATATTGGCGGCGATTTTGTCGGCGTTGCGATAGCCGGCGGTTTTGAGATGGATGGCGGGGAAATCGGTGCCGGCGAGATAGACGCCTTTCGCTTTCATGAGGCGGAGCAAGTCGTCGTCGAGATTCCAGCCGTGCTCGATGGAATCGGCGCCGCCGAGGATCACATTGCGAGCGGCCTGACCGCCAAGGACGTGGACAGCGAGAGCGCGATTGGCATTGTGCGTTTCCGTGGCGGCTGCGCGAATTTCTTCTTCGGAGTAATAGTAGGCGCCGGAATTGTCGGCGACGAGCTTGATGAGATCGGCGCCGTAAAAAATATTTTCGCGCACGGCTTTGCGGATTTCCTCGGGGCCATCGGCGTCGATGTATTCGAAGCGCCAGATGGGGCCGACTTCGGGGGGGATGTGTTTTCCCTGTCCGCCGAAGGGAGCGATGATTTTTCCGGAAGTGAGAATGGTGGGGCCGGTGAACCAGCCTTTGTTGATGGCGTTGCGGACGTCAACGGAAGCGTAGTCGGCTTCATTGCCAACGTCGCGAACGGTGGTGATGCCGGCGTTGAGGAGGATTTGGCCCGTCTTCAGGCCGTAGAGGACGCGAGCGCCCTTGCCGTCAACGAGGTAGTTGGTTTCGAGAGTGTTGCGAAGGTCGTGTTCGAGAAAGGTGATGTGTGTGTGGGCGTCCATGACGCCGGGCATGAGCCACTCGTTCGAGAGATCGACGACCTGGGCGTCTGAGGGGATTGCGACGCTGGTGCCGATGTCGGCGATTTTTTGGTCTTTTACGAGGATGATCTGATTCTGTGCGACTTTTCCTGTGGCTGGATCGATGACGTTGCCGGCTCGGATGGCGATGGTTTGCGCGAAAGCGGGGATGGCGAAGAGCATAGCGAGAAGGACTGCGAATCGGCGCATGCTGGAGCTCCTTTGAGAAGTTTGTTCGAGATTTGAAAATTTCCTCTGGGGCTAAAGCCCCTGATATTTGGTGGAGCTAATGTCGGAGCCGAAGCTCCGACCCCCTAAAAATCTTAGGCAACTTCCACTTCAACCCCTGCCGGGCTTAAGCCCGGCGCTACAAAAGAGAAACCACGTTCCCCGTGCGATGTTCGCTTGTGCGCCGGCGTTTTGCCGGCCGTTCGGCGGGCACGGCATGCCGTGCCCCTACTGAGCGATTTGAGAGCTTCTTACGACTGCGCCGTTCTTCATTACGAAATTTACTTTGCGCAGGGCCTCGGTGTCGTCGAGGGGATTTGCCGGCATGGCGATGATGTCGGCGTAGAGGCCTGCGGTGATTGCGCCGCGTTCCTTTTGGATACGGAGAAGCTCGGCGGCATTTGTGGTCATTGCTTTGAGGACGGCGGCATTCGGGACGCCGGCCGTGCGCCAGCCTGCAAGGTAATCCCACGTCATGTCGGCTCGGGATTCGCCGGGCATTGCGGAGACGATGTCGGTGGAGAAGACCAATTTGACGCCGATGAGGTAGGCGCGGTGGAGGCGGTCCAGGCTGCAGCGGAAATCAGCTTTTCCATCGGGATAGCCGCCTTGCAACGAAGTGGGCTTCGGGGAATTCGGTGCCGGCGAGAAAAGTTCCTTTGGCTTTCATGAGCCGGAGTTGATCGTCGGTAAGGTGCCAGCCGTGTTCGAGCGAATCAGCGCCGCCGTTGATTACATTGTTCGCCTCTTCTTTTTTGTAACAGTGGACGGCGAGGGCGCGGCCGGCTTTGTGAGCTTCGTCGGCAGCGGCACGGATTTCATCTTCCGAGTAGAAGTAATCGCTGTTGTCGGAAACGAGCTTGATGAGATCGGCGCCGTAGAAAATATTTTCGCGGACGGCTTTGCGAATTTCCTGGGGGCCGTCGGCATCAATATATTCGTAGCGCCAGATGGGGCCCACTTCCGGAGGAGTGCCGGAAGACTGTCCGCCGAAGGGAGCGATGATTTTTCCGGAGGTGAGAATCGTGGGGCCGGTGAACCAGCCTTTGTTGATGGCGTTGCGGACGTCAACGGAGGCGTAGCCGGCTTCGTTGCCGACGTCGCGGATTGTAGTGATGCCTGCGTTCAAGAGCGTTTGCGCGATTTTGAGGCCCTGGAGGACGCGCATTCCTCTGCCGACTTCGAGATAATTTTCCTCGAGTGGGGTGCTCATGTCGGGGAGGAGGAAAGTGACGTGAGTGTGCGAATCCATGATGCCGGGCATGATCCATTCGTTCGAGAGATCGATGACCTGGGCATCGGCGGGGATTTGGACGGCGGGGCCGAGTTCGGAGATCTTTTGGTCTTTGATGAGGATGATTTGATTTTTGGCGACAGAGCCAGTGGCGGGATCGATTAGATTTCCGGCGCGGATGGCGACGGTTTGGGCGTGGGTGGGGATTGCGATCAGCGAGGAGAGAAGCAGAGTGAAAAATGTGATGGCCCGGCGCATGCGTGTGGCTCCTTGGAGCGTGCGTTCTAGATCTGAAATTTTCCTGAGGGGCTAAAGCCCCTAATAGCTGCAAGGCGAATTTGTGATGCGAGAGTGATTCCAAATCGGCGGGAGTCTAGCATAGAGGCGGGGCGGGGCCGCATCGGAATTCGAGTGTGTTAAGTTTGATTACGTAATGCCGGAACTTCCCGAAGTCGAGACGGTTGTGCGCGGGTTGCGATTGGTGCTGCCCGGCCGGGGAATCGTGCGCGTGCGGCTCAGCGCGAAAACGGATTTCATCGAGGATCCTGCGGCGCTTGAGAGGGAATTGCCGGGGACGCGCGTCGCGGGCGTGGTGCGTTACGGGAAGTTTCTGGTGATCGATCTCGAGCGGCCGGGAGCGGCGAGCGGTGCGATCGCGCTGCTCATTCATCTGGGGATGACGGGGCAAATTGTTGTGGGCCCGGCGGAGGCGCCGGAGCTCGCGCATACGCACGCGTTTCTGACGCTGGACGATGGGCGGGAGCTGCGTTACACGGATATCCGGCGATTTGGGCGGATTCGGATTCTCATGGATGGCGAGCGCGAGACGGTGCTGGGCCCTTTGGGAGTCGATCCGCTGGAGGCGAGCGAAAAAGAATTTCGCGGAGCGATTGGCGGACGGAAGGCGCGCATCAAGGCGCTGCTGATGGATCAGCATGTGTTTCGCGGGATGGGAAACATTTATACGGATGAGAGTTTGTGGCGCGCGAAGATTCATCCCAAGCGCCTGGGAGCGAAATTGAGCGACGACGAACTGCGGCGACTGTATCGAGCGGTGCGGGGAATTCTGGCGGAGGCGATTCGAATGCGCGGGTCGTCGGTGTCGGACTATGTGGATTCGGAGGGGCAGCGCGGGGAATTTCAGCTGCGGCATCGTGTGTACCAGCGCCAGGGGAAGAAATGTTATCGCTGCGGCGGAGTGATTCGGCGGGCGATTGTGGCTGGACGGAGCAGTTTTTTTTGCGCGAAGTGCCAGGGGGCACCGCGAGCGAAGCGGAAGGGTAAGCGATCCTAGAGACCTTCGACGATGCGGATGTCGCGATCGGCGGCGTTGCCGAGGACACGCAGCGCGACTTTGTAGGCGTCGCTTTCGTAGGCGGCGATGGCGGCTGCGGCGCTGGGAAATTCGACGAGGACGATTCGCTCGTTCATTCCATTCTCAAAAGTTTTGGCGGGTATGCCGCGCGCGAGGATTTTGCCGCCGCCGGCTTCGATGGCCGGAAGCGAAATTTTTGCGTAGGCGGCGAGCGCGGCGGGATCCGAGATTGAGCGATAGGCGACGACCCAGTAAGCTTTGGCCATGTTTGCGTCCTTCGTGCGAATTTGAAGTGATCTAAGAGTTCAGATCACTTCCATCCGAAAAGCTCTCGAGGTCTGTCTCGATACATACTCGTCGGGACGGCGCATGCGTTGGAAACAGCGCCCTGACCTGAAGACTACTTCAGGGGCTAAAGCCCTGCCTGGGCATGGTTATGTCGCCCCTAAGGGGCGACCCCAACTACGGCTCGGTTCGCACTTTTCTTCAGAGAACAAACAAACAAACAAACAAATACATAACTGATTGGAATGCCAGGTACATCTTATTCACTGTCGGCGGGCGTGAAGAAATAAATTAGCAGGGCGCCGAGTGTGGTGAACGTGGCGGCGTAGAGGAAACCGGCGGCGGGGCTTACGGCGGACCAGAGCGCGCCGACGGCGATGCTGGAGATCAGATCGCCGATGCCGTTGGCGGTGGCTAGAACGCCGAAGCCTGAGCCCCGGACGTGAGCGGGGAGCAATTCGGCGGCGAGGGATTTTTCGAGCGATTGCTGGATGCCTGTGTGAACGCCGGCGAGGCCGAAGAGAATAATGAGAACGTGAATCGTGGGCGGCTCGAGAATGAAAGCGGCGTAAGTGATTGCGGCGATGAGATAGCCCGCGGCCAGCAAGCCGCGTTTGCCGATACGATCGCCGAGAGCTCCGGCGGGATACGTGGTGGCGGCGTTGACAAAATTGTGAAAGGTGTAAAGGCCGACGGAGATTGCGGCGGCGCGTCCGGCACCTACACGCGGAGCGAGAATCTGGGAGGCGCGGAGAATCAAGAGCGTGGGAGCGAAGTCGCCGATGCCGTGCGCGAAGACTCCAGCGAGGAAATGCCAGAAGGTGCGCGGGAGTTCGCGAATGCTGGAGAGGAAAGTGGGAGCGAGGTGAGTTTTTTCGCGGCTGGCAGAGGGCGCGAGGAACGCGAATACGACGGCGGCTGCGAGACCGGGAGCGAGCGTCCAAAGGAAGACGCCGCGCATGCCGAGAATGCCGAGCAATGCGGTGGCGCAGAGCGGGCCAATGACGGCGCCGATCGTGTCCATGGCGCGCTCGAAGCCGAAGGCGCGGCCTTCGGTGCCGGGCGCGACGGCGTTGGCGAGGAGCGTGTCGCGGGAGGGGCCGCGTTCGCCGCGTCCGATCCAGCCGAGCGCGCGGATGAGGAGCACGGCGGGCCACGTGTGCGCGAAGGCGTAGGCGAAAGTGGAAACTCCGGTGGCGAGATAACCGAGGATGCCGGCGGGTTTGCGGAGAGCGGGGCGGTCGGCAATCCAACCGCCTGCGAGCTTTGCAAAACTTGAGAGGCCGTCGGAGACGCCTTCGATGATGCCGAGCGCGTAAGCGGGAGCGCCGAGGCTCGCGAGAAATGCGGGGAGAATTGCGGTGGCGGCTTCGTGGCCCCAGTCGGAAAAAAGGCTGGCGAGGCCGATGCCGAGAACGCCGCGAGTGAGCCAATGGCGCCTGGGTGATGTTTCGTTCGGATTTTTATTTGCCGGCATGGAGGTGTAGGCAATGTTGTCGGAGGTGAAGCTCCGACCCCCTAAAAGGCATCAGGATTTCGCTTGTGGATTATTGCGCGGTGGCATTGTGAGCGAAAGACCATACGGCGTTTTCCTCAGGGGCTAAAGCCCACTCAATTCTAGGCGATATTGTCGGAGCTGAAGCTCCGACCCCCTAAAAAGATACCGCGCGGCGGGATCGCGCGGGGGATGGGTTAACGGGCGGCGGTGCCGGGCTTGGCTGGGGTGGATTCGAGGAGGGGGAGCGCGGCGGCGAAAATGCGTTCGGCCCAGAAGCGGCGCTCGCTGGGTTCGAGCCAGAGGATGGGGGCGCGCAGGTGATTGAAGGGAGGAGCGGCGAGAAGTTCGTTGAGGAGATCGTGGATGCGCTGCTGGAAGGCGCGATCTTCGGAACGGAAACCGTCGGAGGGGATTTCGAAAGCGACGGGAGGGACGCCGACCAGGAGTGTGTAAGTGTTCATCCACCAGGCGAGCCAGGATTCGAGATGAGGCTGGCGGCCGAATTTATTGACGAGGTAGCAGTAATTGTCGAGGACGGCGCGGTCGCAAATGACGTGAGGGGCGCGGCGGGAGGCGTCGAGCTCGGCGGCGATTTGTGCATGGAGAATCCAGAGCTGGCCTTCGAGAGTGGTGGCGGCGTTGACGGGGAAGGGAGATTGGCGGGCGACTTCGGTGACGAGTTCGACGTTGAAGGTGGATTTTTTCAGGAGCGAGCAGATTTCGTAGGCGAGAGTGGTTTTGCCGACTCCATGAGTGCCTATGAGGGCGAGTTTCATTTTTTTTGCTGGCGCGCGGGAGCGTTCTTCTTCTAACACATTTTGCGGGCGGAGAAAATGGCGAGGAAACGCGAAGAGGGCGGCGAGCGTCTGGTGGAGTGTTG
Organism: uncultured Acidobacteriota bacterium; assembly: GCA_963711875.1. Taxonomy (GTDB): domain Bacteria; phylum Acidobacteriota; class Terriglobia; order Acidiferrales; family UBA7541; genus Palsa-295. Next base: position 423,554 of record CAVQFW010000004.1, on the reverse strand, counting down.
TGGTCTGTGGCGCGGGCGCTTAGAATCGGGTGTTTCGAGAAAGATTGAAATTCGGGCGGAGGGATCAAGGGCGATGAGATTGCGGCGGGTGGGCGGTTTTGCGGCGATGATGGCGATGGCAATGATTGCGGGTGGTGCGGCTTTGCGCGCGCAGCAAGCGGGTGGGCGGGAGAAGAGCGCGTTTGCCGCGGGGGATGAAAAGATACTGGCGGAAGTGCGCGACCACAACGAGATCATGGCGAACCTGGAATATCTTTCGGACATGATTGGGCAGCGATTGACGGGGTCGGAGAATTTGAAGAAGGCGAACGATTGGACGCAGAAGAAATTTGCCGAGTACGGCCTCACGAATGCGCACCTGGAAAATTGGTCGATCGCGCATACCTGGACGCGGGGTACGGCGACGGGACGAATTGTAAGTCCGGCGGAACATCCGTTGACGATTGCGTCGTACGCGTGGGCGGCGAATACGGCAGGGCCGGTGCGCGGTCCGGTGGTGTACGTGAAGGCCGACAAGATTGAAGATTTGGAGCAGTACAAGGGAAAGCTGAAGGGCGCGATCGTGATCACGAGCGAGCCCGTGCCGCTGCCGCCCGCCGGTGCGCCTGCGCCGAATCCTGTGCTTGTGCCGTATGGCGATTCGTTTTTGCTGGTGCGGCCGCTGCGACCCGGGGAGGAGGCGTTTGAGTTCAATTCCGGATTCCGCAAGTTCTTGACGGCGCGAACCGAATTTTTCAAGAAGGAAGGCGTGCTCGCGGGGTTGACGGATTCCGGGAAGCCGGATGGGCTGCTGAATATGACGAGCCTGGGCGGACGACAATACGGAATCGCGCCGATTCCGGCGGCGTTTATTTCGTCGGAGAATTACAGTTTGATTTGGCGGCTGTTGAAGCGTGGTCCGGTGGAAGTGGAAGTGAATATTGCGAATACGATCGGGGACAAGGCCGAGACGGTTTACAACACGATTGCTGAAATCCGCGGGAGCGAAAAACCGGAAGAGATTGTGGCGCTCGGCGCGCATCTGGATTCGTGGGATTTGGGGACGGGAACGACGGACAACGGAACGGGTGCGATGGTGGTGCTGGAAGCGGCGCGGGCGCTGGAAAAATCCGGGGTGAAACCGAAGCGGACCATTCGATTTGCGCTGTTTTCGGGGGAAGAGCAGGGGCTGAATGGATCGCGGGCTTATGTGGAGTCGCATCGGGACGAGCTACCGCGGATTTCGGCGGCGTTGATACACGATACGGGGACGGGGCGCGTGACGAGCATCAGCTTGATGCGGAATTATCAGGCGCGCGAGGTGATGGATACGGTGGTGGCGCCGCTGCGGTCGCTTGGATTGCTGGAATTGTCGGAGCGATGGATGACGGGAAGCGATCACGCGTCATTTGAGGATGCGGGCGTGCCGGGATTTTTCTGCTTGCAGGATCCGGCGCAATATTTCGAGACGCACCATTCGCAAGCGGATACTTTCGATCAGGCGAACGAGGCGGATCTGGTGGAGGGCGCGCAGGTGATGGCGGCGGTGGCTTACAACCTGGCGCAATTGCCGGAGATGTTGCCGCGAAAGCCTGTGAGCGGGAGTGCGGCGGCGCAATGATTGGACTGGCAGGGCGGCGCGGGCGGCTTGTTGCTGCGCGGAACATCGGAACTGAGGGCGCGAACGAGGGGAATCGATGCGAGCTGTGGTGCAGCGGGTGAGCCGTGCGCGGGTGAGCGTGGAGGGACGCGCGACGGGCGAAATTGGGGCGGGGGTGGTGGTGCTGGTGGCGGTGGGGCGTGAGGACACTGCGGCGACGGCGAGCGCGATGGCGGAAAAGGTGGCGAACCTGCGGATTTTTGGCGATGACGCGGGCAAGATGAATCGTTCGCTGGTGGATATGGGGGGCGGGGCGCTCGTGATTTCGCAGTTCACTTTGTATGGCGACGCGCGAGGGCAGAGACGGCCTAGTTTTATTCAGGCGGCGCCGCCGGAGTTGGGGAAGGCGTTGTACGAGGAATTTGTGAGTGCGTTGAAGGCGCTGGGAGTGCAGGTGGAGACCGGCGTGTTTCAGGCGCATATGTCGGTGGAGCTTGTGAACGATGGGCCGGTGACGATTTTGCTCGATTCGGAGAAGAATTTTTAGCCGCGAGGCAATCGCGGCGAGCGGGGCGGGAAACGGCGGCGATCGCGATTTCAAATTTGAAATTTCAGATTTCAGATGGAAGACGAGGCGGGGGAAGCGGACGCGCGGTGGCGCGAGGAAAATTCTGGAGCGGGCGATGAGCGAAATCAGCCGGATTCTGGATCAGATGGACCGGGCGATGGTGGGCGAGGCGTGGCATGGGCCGGCGCTCGAACCGCTGCTGGAGGGAATCAGCGCGGAGCAGGCTTCGATGCATCCGGTGCGCGGGGCGCATTCGATCTGGGAGATTGTGAATCATTTGGCGGCGTGGAACCGGATCGTGCACCGGCGGTTTGCGGGAACACCGGTGGACGTGACGCCGGAGATGGACTGGCCGCCGGTGTGGGAAGTGAGCGAAACGGAATGGCGGCGATCGCTCGAAAACTTGCGCGAAAGCCGAGCGCAATTTCGCGCGGCGGTGGCGGCGGTGCGTGACGAGGAATTGTCGGCAGCGCCGGCGGGCACGGAATGGTCGCGTTACGCGACGCTGCATGGAGTGGTGCAGCACGATCTGTATCACGCGGGGCAGATCGCGGTGGTGAAGAAAGCGCTGGGATAAAGGAGTGCGGAACGAGTGAGCACGGCGGCTCGAGGATTTGCAGGGGAGATTCGTCTGGCGCGCGCGGCGGACTATGCGCGAATCGCGGAGTTAGCGGGACAACTGGGATATCCTTCGACTGCCGATGAGATCGCGCGAAGGCTGGCAGGAATGAGCGCGAGCGGCGAGCATGCAGTGTTTGTGGCGCAATCTGCGGATGGAGCGATTGCGGGATTTTTGGGGGCGTTTGTTTACCGGGCGGTGGAAGCGGACGCGCGTGTAGAAATCAGCGGCTTAGTGGTGGACGAACGCTACCGCTCGCAAGCCGTGGGACGGTTTTTGCTGGAGCGGGCAGAAGCGTGGGCGCGCGAGAAGGGATACGAGGCGACGAGTTTGAGGTCGAATGTGATTCGCGAGCGGGCGCACGCTTTTTACGAGCGGCAGGGATACGAGCACACGAAGACGCAGAAGTCGTTTCGAAAAAAATTATGAGAGCGGCGGCGAAGCGATCCCGATGAAATTCCAAATGGATGGACCGGCGCTTTTCGATTTTTGGGTGCTGGCGGCTTGCTGGATCGGATTCGGCGTGATCCTGGTGATCGGCAAGCGCCGGGGCGCGAAGACGGATACGAAGCGCAATCCGATATCGGCCGCGGGATTTGCGCTGCAGGGGCTTGGTTACTGGATCTGCTTCGGGTTTCCGCGAAAAGATCTGGCGCCGATCGTGCCGATGCCGAAGGTGACTGAGATTATTTTGGCGGTGACGATTGCGGCGATGGCGATTGTGTCTCTCTGCATTTGTTATACAGCGGCGCGAACGCTGGGAAAGCAGTGGGCGTTGGTGGCGCGGGTGACGGAAGGGCACGAGCTGATAACCGAAGGGCCTTACGCGCACGTGCGAAATCCGATTTATCTGGCGATGTTTGGGATGCTGGTGGCGACGGGGTTGACGGTGAGCCGGTGGCAAGCGCTGCTGGCGGCGATACTGATATTTTTGATTGGGAACGAGATTCGAATTCGGAGCGAAGAGAGTTTGCTGCGCGAGGCGTTTGGCGCAAAGTTTGACGAGTACGCTGCGCGGGTGCCTGCCATGTTTCCGAGAATCCTGTAGGGCGGTCGAATCCCTCGAGTGAGCGCGGGTTGCCGGGAACGGAATGCGTGTGGACCATCATATCGTATTACGATATAATGGCGATATGACCGTCCGCCGCAACCAGCAATCCCACTATGACTCCCTTGCGAACCACACGGAGCTGGCCGACTATCGGGCGCTCGCGGGTTTCCGGTACGAAATCCGGCGATTCCTGAATTTCAGTGAACAGGCGGCGCGGGAAGCTGGCGTCGAGCCGCAGCAGCATCAGGCTTTGCTGGCCATCAAAGGGCTGCCGAAGGAACGGCAGGCGAGCATCGGCGTATTGGCGGAGCGGCTGCAGCTGCAACATCACACGACGGTGGAACTAGTGAACCGCCTGGAAAAAAAGAAGCTGATCCGGCGGACACGAAATGGCGCCGATCGGCGGGAAGTACTGCTCAGGGTGACGATGCGAGGAGAGAGTTTGCTGAAGGATTTGACGTTGTCGCATCGTGCCGAGCTTCGGTCGGCAGGTCCCACGCTGCTGCGGGCGTTGAGTGCGGTGATCGCGCAAATGGGGCGCGCGAGGGCCGGAAGAAAGGTGCGAGTGAGAGGCCAGGGCGATGGAAAGGCGAGATCGTAATGAAATCTACGGGGAATAAGGAGGACGGCGCACGTGTTCTCGCCGGCGAGGCCGGACCGATCGCGGGATTTCGGCTGGGATTTATTTCGTTGCTTGCAGCGCTCGTTGGAATTCTTGCCGGGTTGATCGCGTACTTGCTGTACGACTTGATCGGGCTTTTCACAAATCTCGCGTACTACCACGAGTGGTCATTTCATTTTCGGAGTCCGGAGAATACGCATCTGGGATTGTGGATCATCATCACGCCGCTAATTGGCGGGCTGATTGTGGGATTCATGGCGAAGTACGGCTCGAAAAAAATCAAGGGGCACGGAATTCCGGAGGCGATGGAGGCAGTGTTGACGTCGCGCAGCCGGATCGAAGCGAAGGTGGCGATCTTGAAGCCGCTGTCCGCCGCGATCGCGATTGGAACGGGAGGACCGTTTGGAGCCGAGGGGCCAATCATTCAGACGGGCGGAGCGTTCGGGTCGCTGGTGGGGCAGTTTATTTCAACTACGGCGGCGGAGCGGAAGGTGCTGCTGGCGTGCGGAGCAGGGGCGGGGATGGCAGCGACGTTCAACACACCGATTGCGGGGGTGATTCTCGCGATTGAGTTGCTGTTGTTTGAATTTCGCTCGCGATCGTTTATTCCGCTGGTGATTGCCTGCACGCTGGCGACGAGCGTTCGGTCGATTCTTCTGGGGCAGCGGTCGATGTTCACGATGGGCAATGTGAATTTCGACGCGCTGCGTGGATTGCCGTTCTACGTGATTCTCGGAGTGCTCTCCGGGATCGTTGCGATTGGATTCACGAAGCTGCTGTATTGGGTGGAAGACCAATTCGAGCGGCTGCCGATCGATGATCTGTGGCATCCGGCAATCGGCGCGTTGGGACTGGGGATTATCGGATATTTTGTGCCGCGCGTGCTGGGCGTGGGCTACGACACGATTTCGGATATTCTCAACAACAATCTCGCGCTGAAGCTGCTGTTGCTTGTGGCGGTATGCAAAGCGCTGGCGCTGGTCATCTCGCTCGGGTCGGGAACTTCCGGAGGCTTGCTTGCGCCGATGTTCATGTCGAGCGCGGCGCTGGGCGGAGCGTTCGCAATTGTGGTGAACATGATTTTTCCGTCGGCACATCTTTCGCCGGGAGCGTATGCGCTGGTGGCGATGGCGGCGGTGTTTGGGGCGGCATCGCGGGCGACATTCGCGTTTATCGTGTTCGCGTTCGAAATCACGCGGGATTACAACGCGATTCTGCCGCTGATGCTGGGTTGCGTGATCGCCGATATGATTGCTCTGCGCTACCTGCCGAGTTCGATCATGACGAAGAAGCTGGCGCGCCGCGGGCTTTCCGTGCCGGAGTATTTCGAAGCGAGCGCGCTGCATGTGGTGCGGGTGAGCGAGGTAATGCGAAAAGATGTGCAGCCGATTCCACCCGAGATGCCGGTGGGAGAGATGGCGGAGCGAATGGCGCAGCGCGAGCCGGGATTCGATATCACGGAAGGATTGCCGATCGCGGGAAGCGACGGCCGGCTGGTGGGGATTGTGACGCAGGGAGATTTATTGCGCGCGCTGGAAAAAGATCCAGTGGGACGGATGACGGTGAGCGAAGCGGGGTCGAAAGCGCCGGTCGTTGCCTTTGCCGACGAACTTGTTTCCGATGCGCTTTTCCGGATGCTGCAGCGCGATATTGGCCGCTTGCCGGTAGTGAGCCGCGAAAATCCGGAGCGAATGATCGGGTATCTGAATCGCACGAGTATTTTGAGCGCGTGGACGCGGCAGATGCATGAAGAGGGAGTGCGCGAGCACGGATGGTTTCGAAAGTTTTACGGCAAGCCGAAAAAAGCAGCGGCGGTGGGATCCGCCGGATAGTCCGCACGTTGCGCTCTTAGAATCCCCCGCCGCCCCCGCCGCCGAAGCCGCCGCCTGAGAAACCTCCGCCGCCGAAACCTGAACCGCCGGAACTGCTGCGGGGAGCGGACGTCATGACGCTGCCGGCGCGGGCGGACATCATATTGAGATCGTTGACGAACATATAGGGGACGAATCCGCTGCCGGACGGGCCGGAGTACCACTGCGGGGGCTCGATCGCGATACCGGCAAAGGCCGCGACCCATTTTTTCTCGCAATGAAGGGCCATCGCGTAGGGCAAAAACTTTTCGAACATTTCGGGGGTTTTCACGATTCGTTCGAGGCGATCGCTTTCGACGCGCCCGAGGAACTGCTCGAAGCCAAGAACTTTTTCGAGCGTGCGCGCGCCGGTGAGCGTGCGCGCCGGCATGAACCAGCCGAAAATGCAGACGACGGCGGCGGTGAGAACCGCGGCAATGATCCACGTGAGATGAGCGACACCGGTGGAGACACCGAGGGCGCCGCCAAAAATAAATAACAGGATTCCAATTACGATACCGGCGCCGATGTAGCCCTGGCGAACTGTGTCCGGACGATGGAGATAGTAGCCGTCGCCCATCAGGGCGTCGAAGATGCGGCTGCGGATGGTGGGTAGGTGCGTATAGAAATGATTCTGGAGTTCGGAAAGTTTTATGGACGTGCGCGAGCCGTCGTCGAATAGTGCGGAGAGCATTTCGAGTTCGTGAGGGCGAGCAGTGCTCCATTCGGTGGGCGGACGCTTCAGGTGAAAAATATATTCCTTGGAATGACTGAGGCCGAGGAGATGGCTTTCGTCTATCTGTTCGATGGTGAGATAGCCCTTCACGGCGAGGTCGACGAGAGTCGCGGTGATGTCGCGCATGGCGGCTTCGTTATCCACGAGAGTGCCGCACTCGCCGGGGGTGAGTTTATCGGGAGGCTCGTACTGCACGACGATGGCGCCGCGCTCGGGATCGCGGCCGCGCGTCCACCACAGCCAGAACATGATGAGAAACGCGACGACGGGGAGGAACAAGGGCCAATTGCTGCGGAAAAATAAAATTAATTTTGCGGTGGCGGATGGAGGATGAACGAAGCCTTTATCCCAGCCGATGACGACGGTGAGACCTTCGTGATAGGAGAGCGGGTGATTGGACTGGAGCTCGACGAGATTCCCTTTCGTTTCAACCTGCGCATCGTGCTCGCGTGAACCGTAGACACCCGTGAAGGCGAGAGCGTGGAGACCGGTGACGCCGTCGGGGAACTCGATCTTCGCGGAAACGGAATGGATGGGGACGTCCCATTCGTCACCGGTGACATTCCAGTAGAGCTCGTCGTGATCTTCGAAGAATCGAATGGCGTTGAGGACGCGATATTGGAGGACGACGGTTTTCGTGGTGTCTTGCGCGCCGGGGACCCAGACTTTGAACTTCAGGTAGCGGCCGTCGCGTTTCTGTTCGTATTTCAGGGGATGGCCATCGTCATCGGTGACGGAGACGGGCTGGAGGAGAAGCGAATAGTTGAGGTGCTGCGGCGTGTCGTACTCGACAGGAATGGTGCGGTAGACGCCGTTCCAGGAGCCGATGAAGCGGGCTTCGATGATTTCGGTGACTTCGATCGTGCCGTCGGGATTTACCGTGACGGTTACATCGAAACGCTGAATCGAGAGTTCGCGCGCCTGGGCGGGCGGCGAGACGAGCAGCGCGAGGGCGGCGGCGAACGCGAGCAGCACGAGCGCGAAAGCGCGGCGGAAGCGCGGCAGGGGGCTTGAGCGGCGGCCTAGGATGTTGCGCCGCCGAAGCTGACCTTGGGCACTTCGCGTTCCGCGGGCGCACTGATTTCGAAGAACTCCCGCGGCTTGAAATTGAACATGCCGGCGATGATGTTGGAAGGGAACTGGGCGATTTTCGTGTTCAGGTCGCGGACGACGGCGTTGTAATAGCGGCGCGCGTTCTGAACGCTATCTTCGATTTGATTGAGCGTGGCCTGGAGCTGATTGAAACTTTCGACAGCGCGGAGCTGCGGGTAGGCTTCGGCGAGAGCAAACACCTGGCGGAGCGCTGCGGTGAGCGCGCCTTCGGTTTCCGCTTTTGCGGCGGGGCCTTCGCTGGTCATCGCGCGGTTGCGGGCGGCGATGACTCCTTCGAGGGTACCTTTCTCGTGCGAGGCGTAGCCTTTTACGGTTTCGACGAGGTTGGGAATCAAATCGTAGCGACGCTTCAGTTGGACGTCGATATCGGACCAGGCGTTATCGCACTGTACCTTGAGGCTGACCAGGCCGTTGTACATGGAAATAATAATGAAGACCAGGAGCACGAGAACGACTGCGACAGCGATCAGCATGGCGCGCCTCCGAGATTCGCCGGGATGAACATTCGGCGAGGATGCTTGCGGTCAGGATACGGCGGGATTGCGGCGGAGTAAAGCGCTTAGGGCACGTCGTATTTTTGCGAACGAGGCTATTTCGGCGGGGCGAGAGTGGGGTCGAGGCGCTGGGCTTCTTTGAATTCCTGGGCGGCTTCATCGGTTTCGTTGAGCCATTGGAGGCAGATTGCAAGATTGTAGTGAGCGTGAGCGAGATCGGGACGAAGACGAATCGCTTCGCGGTAGGCGTCGGCAGCGGGAGCGTAGCGGCGCTTGGTGAAAAGCACGTTGCCGAGATTGAAGTAAGCGTCGGGATTGTCCGGTTGCGCGGCAATCACATTTCTGTAGGCCGATTCGGAGCCTTCGACGTCACCTGCCTGCAAGAGTGCGGCGCCGAGAGCGATTTGAGCTTCGGGGAAATCGGGCTGAACGGCGAGCGCTTTGTTGTAACTCTCAACCGCTTGCTTGGGATCTTTGTGGCTCATGAATGCGTTGCCGAGATTGTAGAGGGCGTGAGCGTCTTTGGGCTTGAGCGCGAGGCCCTTCTGGTATGCGGCGATCGCTTCGGGGAATTTCTTTTGGTCCTGAAAGGCGCGGGCGAGATTGAATTCGGCTTCGGCTTGATCGGGTTTCAGCTCGAGGCTTTTCTGGAGGGCGGCGACGGCTTCATCGAGTTGATTTGCACCGAAGAGCAGATGGCCAAGCTCGAACCATGCGTGGGCGTCGGTGGGAGTGCCGGCGACAACCAAGCGATAGGCGGCGATGGCATCCGCGGAGCGGCCCGCGTGCGCGAGAGCCGAAGCGTAGTTGGCGCGGACGTCGTTTGCTTTCGGGGCGAGGTCGAGCGCTTGTTCGTAGGTTTTGATCGCGCTGTCCCAATCTTTTTTGGATGCGAGCGCGGCGGCGAGATTGTTCATCGCGTCCACGTAATGAGGCGAAAGCTCGATCGCTTTGCGGTAGGCAGCGATGGCGTCGTCGGAGCGATCGAGAGCGAAGAGCGCGACGCCCATTCCGTTGTAGGCCTGCGGAGATCCGGGATTGAGAGTGAGCGCCTTTTTGTAGGCGGCCAGCGATTCGTCATATTTGCCTTTGTGATAGAGAGCGAGGGCGAGATTGCTTTCGGTGATCGCGTCGGTGGGCTTGAGGGCGAGGGCTTTGTTGAAATCGTCGATGGCTTCGTCGTCGCTTCCCTTGGCATCGAGGGCGAGACCGAGATTGCTGAGGGCTTCGGGGAAGGCGGGATCGATCGCCAGGGCCTGGCGAAATTGCGCGATGGCTTCGTCGAGCTTTCCTTTGCCGTATAGCTCGAGGCCGCGATTATTGAACTCGACGGCCTTGTTGTGCGTGTCGGCGTAGGATTGCGCAGGAGTGTACGCGGGCAGGGCGATCGTCGAGAGCAGCAGAACGCACCCGAGAGATATGGGGAAGGTTTTCAACGGGTCCCAGCCTCCGCGAAAGAATCCGCCGCCGGAAGCATAGCATAGCGAAACGCGGATGGGGCCGGCGCCGACGAGTATCGCTAGTGTTACATACCGATTTCAGTTACGCTGATGGCTCGACAGGTGGCGTGGACTCCCCTTCCGGCCACTTGGAATGCTCTTCAAAACATTTAGCGCGGCAGTATTCGGCATCGACGCATACCTCGTCGAAGTCGAGGTGGATATTGGTCCGGGCTACCAGGGCAATTTCAACGTTGTCGGATTGCCGGACATAGCCGTCAAAGAAAGCCGCGAGCGAATCAAGTCCGCGGTGCGGAACTGCGGCTTCGATTTTCCCTTCACACAAATCGTGACAGTAAATCTGGCGCCTGCGGACATTCGCAAGGAAGGCTCCGCGTTTGACCTGCCGATGGCGCTTGGCGTACTCGGCTGCCAGGGAACGTTCTTCGGCAAAATTCTCGATTCGCACGTTTTCCTGGGAGAGCTGTCGCTCGATGGAGGAGTGCGCTCGGTGCGCGGTGCGCTTTCGGCGGCGCTGGCGGCGCGGGAACACGGGATCAAGAATCTGGTGGTGCCCGAAGCGAACGCCCGGGAAGCGGCGGTAGTGGAAGGCGTGAATGTGTTTGCGGTGAAATCGCTGCCGCAAGCCGTGGATCTGATGAACTCGCCGGAATCGTTTCGTCCGATCGAGGTGGACACGAAGCAGATGCTGGCGGAGGCGAGCCAGTATTTGGTGGATTTGCGGGATGTGCGCGGACAGCAAGCGGCGAAACGAGCGCTGGAAGTTTCCTGCGCGGGTAGCCACAACATTCTTTTGATCGGGCCGCCGGGCGCGGGCAAGACAATGCTCGCGAAACGTATTCCGACGGTGCTGCCGCCGATGTCGCTCGAGGAATCGATCGAGACGACGCGCATTCACAGTATCGCGGGATTGCTTGACGACCAGCGAGGATTGGTCGGCACCCGGCCGTTTCGTTCGCCGCACCATACGATCAGCGATGCGGGGCTGATCGGTGGGGGAGCGATTCCGCGGCCCGGCGAAGTGTCGCTCGGGCACAACGGAGTGCTGTTTCTCGACGAGCTGCCGGAATTCCAGCGCAACGTGCTGGAAGTGATGCGCCAGCCGCTCGAAGATGGCGCTGTGACGATTGCGCGGGCGGCGCTTTCGGTAAGCTTTCCATCGCGGTTCATGCTGGCGGCGGCTATGAATCCGTGCCCTTGCGGATTCTTCGGAGATCCCACGCGCGAGTGCCATTGCTCGCCGGTGCAGATTCAGCGGTATGTGTCGAAGATTTCCGGGCCGCTGCTGGACCGCATCGATATCCACATCGAAGTGCCGGCGGTGAAATACAAAGAGCTGCGCGGGACGGCGGAAGTGGAAAGCTCGGCGGCGGTTCGCGAACGGGTACTGCGCGCGCGGCAGGTGCAGCTGGACCGCTACCGGAGCGAGAAAGGCCTGTATTCAAATTCGCAGATGCCTTCGAGGCTGCTGCGGAAACACTGCGCGATTTCGGCGGACGGAGAAAAGCTGCTGGAAACGGCGATTCAGCGGCTGGGACTTTCGGCGCGGGCGCACGACCGGATTTTGAAAGTGTCTCGCACGATTGCCGATCTCGAGCCTGCCGAGTGCATCGAGCCCAAACATTTGAGCGAGGCGATTCAATACCGGACGCTCGACCGCACGTACTGGGCGTGACGAAGCGCGACGAAACCGATCCTGCCGCGGCTGCCGCCGAATACTTGCGATTCGCCCGTTCTTCTCATTCGGACTGCGGCGGGAGCGAAAACCTGGTTCGCAGCAGGTATCGAGAACTAGGCCGGCTCATGCGGCAACGTAGGATGTGTTTGCTAACTCAACTGACCAGGACGGGTGCGGCGCCGCACCTATCCTGGTTAGTGCGTTTGAGGGGCGAGAGTTTCGTCGAGCTAGCTGCCCAGCGATGCCCCAAAGCGGCGCATTGACTTGCAACGGTGCGCTATGTTACGCATACTGCTCTTTTGGAGTGTTCCTCGATCTCGGATGGCTGCTAAAACCCAACGAATCGAGATTACGCTTGAGACGCTGCTCGAGAGCGTGGATCTCGCCGAAGTAATCGTCATGCGCATCGCGGAAGCCGCAGGTTTCAGCGAAGAAGACATCCACAAAATGGGAATGGCGGTGCGGGAAGGCGTGATCAACGCGTATAACTATGGAAATCAGCAGATACGCGACAAGAAGATTTTTATGACGGTGGAATTCGACGCCGACAAAATGATCGTGCGAGTGCTCGATCAGGGCAAGGGCTTCGAGCTTACCGAGGTCCCCGACCCGCTGGCGGAAGAGAATCTGTTGCGGACATCGGGGCGCGGCTTGTTCTTGATGCGCGCGTTCATGGACGAATTCAATGTGCACACCGCTCCGGGGGGCGGGGCCGAGCTGGTGATGGTCAAGAAACTCCCCGACGCAGTTTCCGGCAATGGAAGCCGGCAACCGGAGTAGAATGGAGTCCGAGGTTTCATCGTGGCCCTCCAAGGTACTTGCCGAGAGATCGAAGACATCGCGATCATAGACTTCAGCGGGAAGATCACGCTGGGCGAAGGCAGCTCGACGCTGCGGCGCACGATCCGCGACCTGATTGACAAAGGGCACCGCAAGATCGTCCTGAACCTTTACGACGTGGACTACATTGACAGCTCGGGAATCGGAGAGCTCGTCAGCGGTTATACGACGGTGCGGAATGTGGAAGGCGAGATGAAGCTTCTGCACCTGACCAAGAGAGTTCACGACCTGCTGCAGATCACGCGGCTTTTCACGGTGTTTGACGTGCAATCGGATGAAGAGTCCGCGCTGAAGAGTTTCCGGTAGGCCCCGTTCGACCTCCCTGCGTTCCTTGCGCTGAGACCGGCGATCGCTTCGGCGGGCTCGGTGTTTCGCGTCGTCAATTTTCCTGGCCGGCCGGTTTTCTATTGGCGCATGGGTTAGTTCGCGGGCGGCATTGTGATAAGATATTTTTTTGACGATTTCGTCGAGAGGGAGTGGCATTGGCGCATATTTCGCGGAAAGAACTGAAAAAAGATGAAGTGCGCGACACGTTTGCGCACGGCGCTGAGGCTGTGCTGTCTCACCAGCAGTTGACGCTTTACATCATCCTGGTGGCGGCGCTTGTGGCGCTGGGTGTTTTTGGCTGGCGGGCGTATTCGGAGCGGCAGACGGTGAAGGCGGCTGCGGCTTACGACGACGCGATGAAAGTGTTTCAAGCGCGCGTGCGCGCGCCGGGCGAACCGGTGGAGCCCAGCGAAGTGACGTATGTGGATGAGAAGAATAAGTACGCCGATGCCGCGAAGAAATTCAGCGATGTGGCTGTGAAATATCCGCGGACGCGGCCCGGCCAGCTTTCAGCCTACTACGCGGCGCTGAGCGATGAAAAACTGGACAAGACCGACGATGCCAGGAAATGGTTGAAAGGCCTGGCGGATGGCGACTCCGATTTTGCGTCGCTTGCGAAGTTCGAGCTGGCGCAGCTGAACGACCGCGTCGGGCAGGGCGACGAAGCCGTGAATCTCTATCAGCAGCTGATCGCGAAGCCGGCGGTACTTGTGCCGAAGCCGGTGGTGATGCTGGCGCTCGCCGAACATTACAGCGCGAAAAATCCCGCGGAAGCGGCGAAACTCTACGCGCAGATTAAAAAAGATTATCCCGACACTCCGATCGCCGAACAGGCCGATCAGGAACTGGCGTTGCTGCCGGGAAAGTCCTGAGCGCGCCTTACCTCAACTGAACCAGGCGATGCAGATTGTGCAGGATATGCCGCGAACGCATTCGAACCGGGCTTCCTGCGAGCCTTCGCTCCCCTCCCGCTAAAAACGGTGCGCTTTCGAAGCGCGCGCCGACACGATAAACTGGGCGTAATGCCGCTTGCTCCCTATGCGATGGATGTGAGCCGCTCTCGCGGGCGGCGCTACCCGGAAGCTGCGCATCCTTATCGCAACGACTACGCGCGCGACCGCGACCGGGTGGTCCATTCCCGCGCGTTCCGGCGCCTCGAGGCGAAGACGCAAGTTTTCACCACACGCTTCTCCGATCATTTTCGCAACCGGCTCACGCATACGCTTGAGGTGACGCAGATTGCTCGCACCGTTGGAGGCGCGCTCGGGCTGAACACGGATCTCGTCGAAGCGCTCGCGCTGGCGCACGACATCGGCCACCCTCCTTTTGGGCACGCGGGTGAAAAGCAGCTCGACAAGCGGATGCGGGAGCATGGAGGGCGTTTCAATCACAATCTCCACGCGCTGCGGATCGTCCAGCAATTCGAGCAGCGGTATCTGGATTATCCCGGCTTGAATCTCACGTTCGAAGTGCGAGAAGGAATCATCAAGCATTCGCGCGATTATTCCGCGGCGGAATTACCGGACCTCGCGGAATATCTGCTCGACCAGCGCCCGCCGCTTGAAGCGCAGCTCATCGATCTGGTGGACGAGATTGCGTACAACACCGCCGATCTCGACGACGGCTTCGAAGCACACCTCCTGGATTTCGAGCAACTCCGCGCGGAAGTGCCGATCTTCGCCGCGGCGTACGCGGAAGTGGACCGCACTCACCCCGGCGGCCTCCACAAACTGAAATTCAACGAGGCGCTGAAGCGTGTTCTCGATCGCCTGGCGACGGACTTGATCGAGCAAACGCGCCGCGAAGCGGATGCAAGCGGAGCTAAGTCGGTGGACGACGTTCGGCGGCTGCCGAAGCGACTCGCTTCGTTCTCGCGCGAAGTGGCGGAGCAGAACGGCCAGTTGAAGCGCTACCTTTTTTCACGGCTTTACTCGCAGCCTGCCATCGCAGAGGATCGCGACCGCTCCGTTGCGGCACTCGACGCGCTCTTCCAGTTCTTTCTGGAACATCCTGAGCGGATGCCGAAATATTACGCCGAGCTCGCGAAAGAAGAGCCGCCCCATCGCGTGGTCTGCGACTACATCGCCGGAATGACGGACCACTTTCTGCTGCGCCAATGCCACGAGCTGCTTGGCACGCCGGCAATTCAGTGACTTCAACGATTCACCTGCCAGAAGGGCCTGAGAGGACCTAAGTTCGCCACGCAGCGCAGGGCGGAGAGCAACTGAGTCATTGCCCCTTTAGTGTCAGGTAGAAAATCTTCCACAGGAGGCTTCCTTGACATCCCCGGTGCGGGACATATAATGGGATTTCGCTGCAATTTTGCGGGGAAAACGATGTTTTTGGACGTAAACGAACTCGCCCTCCGAAAGACCCGAATCCGCAAAAGCTACTCGCCCGGGACGCTCGATTTTCATTCCGGTGAGTTCCGCCAGGTGGAGCCGCTCGAGGTACGGGCGACGGCCGAACTGGTGGAAGGGCAGATTCGAGCCTACGGTAACTTGCACACCCGCGTAGAGTTAGTGTGCGCGAGGTGCCTTGATACGGTGGTGGAAGAGATCAGCCGCGATTTCGATCTTTACTACCGCCCGATGACTTCGATTGCCCGCGATGACGAGTTTCATCTGAACCTCGACGACACGGAAATCGCATTTTTCGAGGGAGACGGGCTGTTCCTGGCCGACGTGCTGGCTGAGCAAGTGAACCTGGCGATCCCGATGAAGATCATCTGCCGCAGCGATTGCCGCGGGCTTTGTCCGCATTGCGGCGCGAACTTGAACAACGAAGAATGCCGCTGCGAGAAGCACGCATCCGACCCACGGTTAGCGCCCCTCGCGCGTTTGAAGCAGGACTGGTTCAAAAAGCAATAAAACGCTACACTATTCCTTTCCATTTCGGCCGCATCTAGGAGCGGCCTGCCAAGAGGAGCTGTAATGCCGAATCCGAAACGACGTCATTCGAAGCGGCGCACGAGCACACGGCGCGCGCATGATCATTTGCACACTCTGCCGCTTACGGAGTGTCCGAACTGCCACGAGAAGAAATTGCCCCATCAGCTCTGCCGCCTTTGCGGGTACTACAAAGGCCGTGAAGTGATTGACACCAAGAGCAAGACAGCCTAAGTTTCCCTCGCCTGTAATTCCAAGCTGGCACATTCGATGACTACCATCGCACTGGATGCTATGGGGGGCGACCACGCGCCTCGCGCAGAAGTGGAAGGGGCCGTCCTGGCGGCGCGTGAGCTGGGCACGCGCATTGTCCTGGTAGGAATCGAAGCGGCGCTCAAGGCGGAGCTAGGGCGGCACCGGCATCGCGGGCTGCCGATCGAGATCGTCAACGCGACGGAAGTGGTGACGATGAGCGATTCTCCGGCGCACGCGTTCCGGCGAAAAAAAGATAGTTCGCTGCATGTGGCCGCGAGGCTCGTGCGCGACGGCAAAGCGGATGCGTTCGTGAGCACCGGCAACACCGGCGCGGTGATGACGGTGGCGCGATTCGTGCTCGGAACGCTTCCTGCGGTGGACAGGCCGGCACTGGCGGGCGCGTTTCCGAACATGAAGGAAAAGATTTCGGTGATCCTGGACGTGGGCGCGAACGTGGATTCGAAGGCCGCGCAGATCGAACAGTTCGCGGTGATGGGCGAGATTTACTACCGTACGATTTTTGGAACGAAGCGGCCGCGCGTGGCGCTGCTTTCGATCGGCGAAGAAGAAATGAAGGGCAACGAAGTGACGCGCGAGACGTTCAACTTGCTCAAGCAGTCGTCACTCAACTTTGTGGGGAACGTGGAAGGGCGCGACGTGTTTCGCGGCGACGTGGACGTGATCGTCTGCGACGGGTTCATCGGCAACATCGCGCTGAAGATCAGCGAAGGGCTGGTGGAGCACATCGGAGTGATGCTGAAAAAGGCAATCAAGAGCAGTTTGAAATCGCAGATCGGATATGCGCTGTCGAAAAAAGCGTTTGATGATTTCCGCGCGCGCACGAACTATTCGGAAGTGGGCGGCGCGCCGCTGCTCGGGGTCCGCGGAGTTACCGTGATCGGGCACGGGCGCTCGAACCCGGTGGCGATCAAGAACGCCACCCGCGTGGCAGCCGAGCTTTACCGCAATCGCGTCAACGAGAAAATCGATCAGGAGCTTTCCGCCGTCGCCACCGCTGCAAACAGCTGACGACCTACGGACCATCGCAAGTTATGGGCAAAATCGCATTCTTGTTTCCCGGACAGGCATCGCAATATCCCGGCATGGGCCGGGACCTGGCCGAAAAGTTTCCCGAATCACGCGCGGTGTTCGACGAAGCGGACGCGGCGCTGGGTTTTTCGCTTTTCGATCTTTGCTGCACGGGTTCGGAAGAAGCGCTGAAGCAAACCGAAAACACGCAACCTGCGATTTTGACGGTTTCGATTGCAGCGTATCGCGCGCTCGAGAAGCGCGGAATCGTCCCGGATTTCGCAGCGGGACACAGTCTCGGCGAATATTCCGCGGTGGTTGCGGCCGGCGGGCTTGATTTTGCAGCGGCTGTAAAAATCGTGCGCGGACGCGGGCGCTACATGCAAGAAGCGGTTCCAGCGGGGGAAGGCGCGATGGCCGCGATCCTGGGGCTGCCGCCGGCGGAGGTGGCCGAGATTTGCAAGAAGGCCGCCGATCATGAGGTGGTGTCGCCGGCGAACCTGAACTCGCCGGAGCAAACGGTAATTTCGGGCGGCGCGGCGGCCGTGAAGCGCGCGGTTGAAATCGCTTCGCAGAGCGGCGCGAAGCGCGCGGTGATGCTGCCGGTGTCGGCGCCGTTTCATTGCGCGATGATGGCTCCGGCGCAAGCGCGGCTGGAGCCGGACCTGCGGGCGGCGCAGTTCCACGCGCTGAAGTTTCCGGTGATTACGAATGTGGATGCCGAAGCGATCACCACTGGGAGAAGAAGCGCGCGACGCTTTGATCCGGCAGGTGACGCAACCGGTGCGGTGGCTGGACTCGATTCACGAGATGATTGATGCGGGCGTCACGATTTTTGTCGAGGTGGGCCCCGGTAAAGTGGTCACCGGGCTTCTACGACAGATCGATCGTTCGATCCGCGCTTGCAATGTGGAAGACGCGGCAAGTCTTGAGGCTGCGCTCGAGAAAATCGCGCAGTCACGCGCGGAAACGACGGAAGGGTAGCGAGAACGGAATGTTTTCACTCAAAGATAAAGTGGCGCTCGTTACCGGCGCGTCGCAAGGAATCGGACGAGCTACGGCGCTCGCACTCGCGGAGTCCGGCGCGAAAGTGGCCGCTGCGGCACGAAGTGCGGACAAACTGGCGTCGCTCGTGACGGAGATTGAAGCGGGTGGGGGCGAAGCGCTCGCCGTGCCGATGGACGTGGCCGACGGTGCACAAGTAAAAGCCGGCTTTCAGCAGACACTCGCAAAATTCGGCAAGCTCGATATTCTGGTGAATAATGCGGCGATCACTCGTGACACGCTTGCGCTGCGGATGAAGCTCGACGATTGGGAGGCGGTGTTGCGCACGAATTTGACGGGCGCGCACCTTTGCATTCAGCAGGCGCTGGGAGCGATGTTGAAGCAGCGCTCGGGGCGGATCATCAACTTGTCGTCGGTGGTGGCGCAAACGGGTAACGCGGGGCAGGCGAACTATGTGGCGTCGAAGGCGGGCTTGATCGGGCTTACGCGCGCGATTGCTGTGGAAGTGGCTTCGCGCAGCATCACGGTAAATGCAGTGGCGCCCGGCTTTGTGACGACGCCGATGACCGACGTGCTGTCGCAAGAGATCAAAGACAAAATGATGCCGATGATTCCGCTGGGACGATTTGGCACGGACCGCGATATCGCGGCCGCGATCGTGTTTCTGGCGAGCGACGAAGCGAGCTACATCACGGGACAAGTGCTCGAAATCAACGGCGGCTTGCACATGGGGTAGGGAAGCGGGATGCGCGCGGGTCGTTCGAAGCAAATTTCGGCCAGGGGCGGCACAAAGGTTGACCCCGACATTAGGCCGCGCATAGAATGGGCGGTACATTTTTAAGCGCTGTCCCGGCCACTGTGCGGCCCGGGGGCGAAACTGCCGATACCGGAGGAACAATCAGAATGGCCAGCGTCGAAGAACGCGTGAAGCAGATTATTGTCGAGCAACTCGGTGTGGACGAAGGCGAAGTGACTCCGACGGCTTCGTTTGTGGACGACCTGGGCGCCGACTCGCTCGACACTGTCGAGCTGGTCATGGCTTTCGAGGAATCTTTCGGCATCGAAATCCCGGACGAAGATGCTGAGAAAATCGCAACGGTGAAAGACGCCGTCGAATACATCGAGAAGCACGCCAAGGCAAGTAAGTAAGTCCGCCGGCCGTCCCATTCCGAACAGGAGAAGGAACGTTTGAACCGCCGAGTCGTCGTGACGGGCGTAGGGCTGGTCTGCGGTTGCGGCATTGGGACCGAAGAGGTCTGGCGCAACCTGCTGGCCGGCAAGAGTGGAATAGGCCCGATTACCCACTTTGATCCCACGGCTTTTGATTGCCGCATCGCCGGTGAAGTGCGCAATTTCGATCCGCTGGTCTGGGTCGAGAAAAAAGAATTGAAAAAGATGGGCCGGTTTATTCAGCTGGCTCTGGCGGCATCCGAATTCGCGATGCAGATGGCGCAACTGGAAGTAAGGCCCGAATTCGCGGATGCTACGGGCGTTTACATTGCGTCGGGCATCGGCGGTTTCGATGTGATCGAACGGGAGCACTCGAAATACCTCGCAGGTGGTCCCGGCAAAATTTCACCGTTTTTTATTCCTGCTTCGATCGTGAATCTCGCTTCGGGCCACGTTTCGATCCGCTATGGCGCGAAGGGCCCGAATTCGGCTACGGCGACGGCTTGCTCCGCGTCGGCGCATTCGATTGGCGACGCGTACAAAATTATTCAACGCTCGGACGCCGAAGTAATGATCGCAGGCGGGTCGGAAGCGGCGATCACGCCGATGGGCGTGGGCGGTTTCGCAGCGATGCGGGCCCTTTCGACGCGCAATGATGATCCGGAGCACGCGAGCCGCCCGTTTGACGCGACACGCGACGGGTTTGTGGTGGGCGAAGGCGCGGGCGTGCTGGTTCTCGAATCGCTCGAATTCGCGCAGAAGCGCGGAGCGAATATCATCGCGGAAGTGGCGGGTTATGGAATGTCGGGCGACGCATATCACATCACGCAGCCGGCTGAAGGCGGCGACGGCGGGTTCCGCGTGACGATGGCGGCGCTGAAGGACGCGAAGATTTCGCCGGACGATGTGGGCTACGTGAACGCGCACGGCACCTCCACGCCGATTGGCGACGCGATTGAAACGACAGCGCTGAAGCGCGTTTTCGGCGAGCGCGCGAAAAAAGTGCCTATCAGTTCGACGAAATCGATGACGGGACACCTGCTCGGCGGCGCCGGCGGGCTCGAGGCCGGGATCAGCATCCTGGCGCTGCGCGACGAGGTTTTGCCGCCGACCGCAAACTACCAGAATCCTGATCCGGAATGCGACCTGGATTACATTCCGAATCATCCGCGCAAGGCCGCCGTCGAATACGCGCTGTCGAATTCATTCGGCTTCGGCGGAACGAACGCGTCGCTCATCTTCAAGCGCTGGAGCGGGAAATAGCGCAGCTCGGGCGTTCCGGCTCGGGGAAATTCAGGTTTTGCGGCCTGACGAGCCGCGCCCGCAATTCAGGATTTTGATCGCGCACGGAGGCATTCTTGAAAATCGGAGTTTGCGTCAAACAAGTTCCCGCGAAGGACGCTCCCCTCGCCATTATCGAAGGCGGGGCGTGGATTCGCGAGTCCGACATCGGCTTTGAGACCAACGAGCCGGATAGCTACGCGCTCGAAGAAGCGCTGCGGCTGAAGGAAAAGCACGGTGGGGAAGTGGTGGCGATTTCGATGGGGCCCGAACGCGCAAAGCAGACGATCAAAGAAGCGCTGGCGAAGGGCGCGGACCGCGGCATCCACGTGGCCGACGATCAATTTTTCAAGCTCGATGCGCTGGGTTCGGCGCGGTCAATCGCAGCGGCCATCCAGGCCGAAAATTTCGATTTGATTCTCACGGGTCTTCAGAGCGATGACCAGGGCTTTGGCCAGACGGGCGTTCTGCTTGCGGAATTGCTGGGACGGCCGCACGCCACGATTATCATGGCGATCGAAGTGGTTGACGGCCACATGAAATTGAAGCGCGAACTGGAAGCGGGATGGTTCCAGTGGGTGGAGCTGCCGCTGCCGGCGGTGCTCTCGATTCAGTCGGGCATCAACAAGCCGCGCTACGCCACGCTGAAAGGCATCATGGGCGCGAAGAAAAAGGAAATCGCGACGGTGCAGCGCGCTTCGCTGGGCGTGCCGGAAGCGCCCACGCAACGCGTCGAGCGCATTTACGTGCCGCACAAAGCCAAGCAGACCGAATTCATCACGGGGCAGCCAAAAGAAATCGCCGCGAAGCTGATCGAGAAGCTGAGACACGAAGCGCGGGTGCTCTAACATGAAAATTCTTCTGATCACGGAGCAGCGCGAAGGCAAGTTCAACAAAGTCAGCTTCGAAACGCTGGCCGCGGCGCAGCAAATCGTTCAGCAGACGAAGGGCACGCTTACGGGACTCGTCATTGGCAAAGGCGTCGCGCCGCTTGCAGACGAACTGGCGGGCTCACAGCTGGATGAAGTTTTGCTCGTCGAGCACGACTTGCTCGAAAAATACACGCCGGATGGGTTTTCGCTCGCGCTGAGGCAAGTGATCGAAAGCACCAAGCCCGATCTGGTGCTGTTGCCGCACACGTATCAAGTCCGCGATTTCGCGCCGAAGCTCGCAGCGTCGTTGGGCAAGGGAATGATTGGCGACTGCATCGCCTACCGCTACGAAAACGGCAAGCTCATCTTCGTGCGCCAGATGTTTCAGGGCCGCACGGCCGCCGATGTGGTGTTCGCAGGCGACGCTCCCTGGATTGCTTCGTTTCAGGCCAGCGCGTTTCGCGCTGATCTGGTCACGAAACACTCGAGCGGAAAAGCGCCGGTGAAAAGCGTCAGCGTTGATTTGAAGCCCGAGCAGATTCGCACCAAGCCGCTCGAGCTATTCCGCGAGGCGAAGCAAGCGGTGGACCTGACGCAAGCTCCCATCCTCGTTTCGATCGGCCGCGGCATCAAAGCGCCGGAAAATATTCCCATGGCCGAAAAGCTCGCCAAGCTTCTCGGCGGAGAAATCTGCGCGTCACGCCCGATCTGTGACGAAGGCTGGCTGCCAATGGAGCGCCAGATCGGCAGCTCGGGCCAGACTGTGGCGCCCAAGCTTTATTTTGCGCTGGGAATCAGCGGCGCGATCCAGCACGTGGTCGGCATGAAAGGTTCGCGCACGATCGCCGCCATCAATAAAGATCAGAACGCGCCGATCTTCGAAGTCGCCGACTACGGAATCGTTGGCGATCTCTTTGAAATCGTTCCCGCTATCATCGCCGAGCTCGAAAAAACCTAACAGCGCGGTGTCCGGTTTCGCAATCGCATCTCCCACGTTCGGGCAGGTCCGCGCTCGATTCCTTCCCACTGAAGTTCGCAAGATTATGTCCCGCTGACACTTACGGTCGAGCGCCATTGGCACGCCAACTGCCATAGGAGATTCAAAATTCGTGTGTTCGTGCGCCGCGTCCAGCGCGAGCG
Source organism: uncultured Acidobacteriota bacterium (assembly GCA_963711875.1). Classification (GTDB taxonomy): domain Bacteria; phylum Acidobacteriota; class Terriglobia; order Acidiferrales; family UBA7541; genus Palsa-295. The sequence continues at coordinate 400,977 of CAVQFW010000004.1, read as the reverse complement.
GACCCGAGAGGCGAGGAAGCCTGATGAACGCGCTCTGGCAAGACCTGAAATACGCGACCCGAATGCTCATCAAGGCTCCCGCTTTCACGGCTTTTGCCGTTGGCGTTCTGGCGCTCGGAATCGCGGCGAACACTTCCATTTTCAGTTTCGCGAATACCGTGCTTCTGCGTTCTCTCCCGTATCGCAATCCCGACCGTCTCGTGATGGTCTGGGAAGACTTCTCCTATATCGGCTTTCCGGCCAACACGCCCGCACCCGGAAATTTTTACGACTGGAAAGCGCAGAATCGGTCGTTCGAAGATATCGCGGCGACTACGAACGATTCCTTCGGGCTCACCGGCGGAAATGTCCCGGAAGAGGTCGAGGCGAAGGACGTCACCTGGAATCTCTTCAGCGTGCTCGGCGTGAAGCCCATGCTTGGCCGCGATTTTCTGCCGGACGACGATCGCCCCGGCGCAGCGCACGTCGCCATGCTGAGCCATCCGCTCTGGCGCGACACTTTCGCAGGCGATCCGCAAATCGTGGGCAAGACCATCGAACTCGACGGAGCAAAGTACGCAGTGATCGGCGTGATGCCTGCGGGGTTCGAGTTTCGCGATCCGAAAGTGCGGCTGTGGGTTCCCGTGGCATTTTCGGACGAAAAGCGCACTTCTCACGAAAGCCATTACCTCCAGGTGGTTGGGCGCCTGAAGCCCGGCGTTTCGCTTGAGCAGGCGAATGCGGACCTGGCCGTGATCTCGAAGCATCTCGCCGAGCAATACCCCGTGAGTAACACACACGTGGGCGCGTACGCGGTTCCGCTGCGGGCGGACATTGTTGGCAATCTTCGTACGGCGATTTTCGTGCTGCTGGGAGCGGTGGGTTTCGTGCTGCTGATCGCGTGCGCAAACGTTGCAAATCTGCTGCTTGCGCGCGCTACCGGACGCCAGCGGGAACTGGCGTTGCGGATGTCACTCGGCGCAGGACGAGGTCGAATTATTCGCCAGCTGCTTACCGAAAGCGTGCTGCTGGCGGCCATGGCGGGCATCTTGGGGTTTCTTCTCACGCTTTGGAGCGCGCATTTTCTATTGCGGTTCGTACCCGATGGCATTCCCTTCGGCGCGGCCTCGCCCATTGATGCCCGGATTTTCTTTTTCACGCTGGTGATTTCGATGGGAACGGGAATTCTGTTCGGAATCATTCCGGCGCTACGCGTTTCGGGCGTCAACTTGAGCGACGCGTTGAAGCAAGCCGGCGCTCGCAGCGGCCAGGGCGCTCGCGGCAGCCGCACGCGGGACGTACTGGTGGTGGTGGAAGTGGCGCTCGCGATGATTTTGCTTACGGGCGCATCGCTGATGATCGAGAGTTTCTCGAAGCTCCAGCGATTCGATCTGGGTTTCCGCGCCGAGAATGTCCTGTCGCTGCGCGTGCCGCTGCCCGATCCGAAATACTCCGAGCTCGCGAAGCGCACGGCGTTCTACGATCGCGTGCTTGAACGCGTTGACCGGCTGCCCGGAGTTGTGGCGGCAGGTTTCGTAACCTGGGTGCCGCTTACGAATCGCGGCGGCTCGTGGGGATTCATCATCGAGGGACGACCAGCCCCGGGCCCTGGCGAAACCGCCGACGCAAACACACGAGTGGTGACCAAAGACTACTTTCGAACGATGGGCGTCGCGCTCAAGGCCGGCCGCCTTTTCGACGATCGCGACCGGGAGAACGCGCCGATGGTTGCCGTCGTGAACGAAACGATGGCGCGGGAATTTTGGCCCGGCGAAAATCCGATCGGCCATCGCATCAAGCTCGGCGGATTTGACAGCAAGCGGCCGTGGGCCACGATCGTCGGAATCACCGCCGACATTCACCAGCGAGGCATCGGAATCTCGGCGCGCCCGGAAATGTATTATTCCTACGCGCAGCAGGACGTATTTCAGCCGGAATTTCTCGCAGTAAAAACTTCGGGCGATCCCGCGCAACTTGCGAACACGATCCGCGATCAGGTGTGGGCCGTGGACAAAGATCAGCCGGTGTCCGACGTGATGACGATGCAGGCGATTGTGGACGAGGAGCTTTCGCCGAAGCAAATGCAGGCAAAGCTGCTGGGGATTTTCGCTGGGATTGCGTTGGTGCTGGCTTCGCTGGGAATTTACGCGGTGCTTTCGTATGCGGTGGCGCAGCGAACGCAGGAAATCGGCGTACGGATGGCGCTGGGCGCGCAGCGAAGGGATGTGCTGCGCATGATTCTCGGCCAGGGGCTCGCGTTGACGTTCGTCGGAATCGCGTTTGGCGTGGCGGGAGCACTGGCGCTTGCGCGCGTTCTTTCGACTCTCTTGTATGGCACCAGCGCCACCGACCCGCTCACGTTCGCCGCCGTAGGCGCGACACTATCCGCCGTCGCGCTCGTCGCGTGTTACGTACCAGCGCGCCGCGCGATGCGTGTGGATCCGATGGTTGCGCTCCGCCACGAATGATGCTGGATCGAGATTTCGAATAAGGAGCGGCCGATGCAGACGTTGCTTCAGGATTTGAAATACGGCATCCGAATGCTCTCGCGCGCGCCCGGCTTCACCGCCGTCGCGATCCTCACGCTCGCTCTCGGCATCGGCGCGAACACGGCGATCTTCAGCGTCGTGAAGGCGGTGCTGCTGCACGCGCTTCCATTCAAGAATTCCGAGCGGCTGGTGGTGGTCCGTGAAAATGTGAAGAACCACGGCCCTTCCTCCGTCGCATTCGCCACGTTTCAGGATTGGGAGAGACAGGATCGCAGTTTCGACGCGATGGCGGCGTACAGCGATGCGGAATTCATCGTGAGCGGGCCGTCGTCGTCCGAACGCATCTATGGCGAAGAGGTGACGCAGAATTATTTCGAAATGCTGGGAGTTTCCGCGGCGAAGGGCCGCATATTCCTTCCGGAAGAAAACGTAACGCCGATGAAATATCCCGTAGCGCTGATCGGCTTCGGGCTATGGGAACGGCGCTTCGGCTCGGATCCCAACATCATCGGGAAGACAATCACGCTGAACAATGCGCCGTTCACGGTGGTAGGAGTGGCGCCGAAGGGATTCCTCGGCTTTTCCGACCAGGCCGAAGCATGGATCCCTGTGGTGATGCGCGATGCTGCGTGGCCAGCGGTTGCGAAATTTGATTTCCTGCACAGCCGCGACGTTCACTGGCTTCGCGGTCTTGCGGTTCTGAAGCCGGGGGTGTCGCTGGCCGAGGCGCAGAGCGAGATGAGCACGATTGCAGACAATATCGCGGCTGCGTATCCGAAGGAAAATCGTGACCGCGGCGCGGTGGTGAAGTTTGCCAAAGAGGAATACATCGGGAGCTTTCGCTCGCCGCTCTACGTACTCCTCGCGGCCGTCGGATTTGTTCTGCTGATCGCTTGCGCCAACGTTGCCAATCTGGTTCTCACGCGAACTGCTTCCCGCGAACGCGAGATGGCGATTCGACTGGCACTGGGAGCGGGGCGCACGCGGCTGATCAGGCAATTCATCACAGAAAGCCTGCTGCTTTCCGCAGCCGGAGCGCTGCTGGGCTTCGCGATTGCCGAATGGGGACTGAATCTTCTGGTCTCGGCGCTGCCGCTTACGTTCCCCACGTTTACGCACGTTCGATTGGATGGCGAGGTTCTCGCCTTCACGTGTTTGCTGATGGTGGGCGCCGGCGGTTTGATTGGACTGCTGCCTGCGATCGCGGCGGGACGGGAGGCGCTGAACGAAACGTTGAAAGAAGGAGCGAAGGGCAGCACGGGTTTGCGAGGCCGCAAGATCGGAACCGTGCTGGTTGTCTCCGAAGTGGCGCTGGCACTCGTTCTTTTGGCCGGCGCCGGACTGCTGCTGAAAAGTTTCGGACGGCTTCTCGATGTGAATCCGGGATTTCAGCCTGACCATCTGCTGACGATGCGCTTCTACGTTCCCGATCGGGAGTATTCGGGTGACGGAAAAAACCGCTTTGGTCCCGAACTGGCGGAGAAAATCGCTGCCGTTCCGGGCGTGGAATCTGCGGCCGTTACATTTATCGACCCATTTGTTTGGGGCGGGTTTTCGCGCGGCTTCACGCTCGAAAATCATCCCGTGCCGACTACAGCCGAGCAGGATTCCACGTTCTATCAGGAAATCGGCCCCGGCTATTTCAATACGATGCGAATTCCGCTTCTCTCCGGCCGCGACTTTACGAGGAACGACTCGCTCGAGAGTCCTCACGTCTTGATGGTGAGCGAAGCCTTCGCCAAGAAATTCTTTCCGGGCGAAAGCGCGATCGGCAAGCGCATCAAGTATGGAGGTTCGGCGGATTCAAAAAATCCCTGGATGGAAATTGTCGGCGTAGTGGGCAACATCAAGTTCAATTCGCTGCGCCAGGACGCGAGCGCCGAACCCGTGTTCTACGGCCCGCTTCTGCAAAGCGAAGTGATTATCAATATGAGCGTGATCGTGCGGACGCGCTCTGCGCCCGAGTCCATGATCGATCCCCTGCGAGCTGCGATTCAGAAAATCGATCCCGACGTGCCGGTTTACAACATCGCGACGCTCGCGCAGCGCATGCACGAGGATTCCGCCGAGACGCGCTCGTACACGTTGCTACTCGCGCTCTTCGCCACTCTGGCGCTGGCTCTCGCGGCGATCGGCATTTACGGCGTGATGGCCTATGCGGTCACGCAGCGCACGCACGAAATTGGCATTCGTCTCGCGCTCGGAGCGAAGCGAGCGGATGTGTTTCGACTCGTAGTCGGCCGAGGCTTGTGGATTACGCTACTGGGCGTCGCCGTGGGACTTGGCGGAACGTTCATGCTCACGCGCGTGCTGACGGGGCTGCTCTTCGAGGTCGCGCCCACGGACCCCGCGATTCTCGCGGGCGGATCCGCGACCCTCGCTGGAGTAGCGCTGCTGGCCTGTTATTTGCCGGCGCGGCGCGCGATGCGGGTGGATCCGATGATCGCGCTGCGCTACGAATGATGCGGGATCGCGATTTCGAATAAGGAGCGGCGTGTGGAAACCCTACTGCAGGATTTGAAGTACGGCCTCCGGGTGCTGGCGAAATCGAAGGCGTTCACAGCCGTCGCCGTTCTGACGCTCGCGCTGGGCATCGGTGCGAATACGGCGATGTTTTCGGTGGTCAATGCCGTGCTGCTGCGTCCGCTCGCCTATAAAGATTCGAGCTCGCTCGTGAATATCTGGGGCCGCTACGACAAAGAAGGAATCCCGCGCAATTGGCTTTCCGAGCCTGAATATTGGGACCTCATCGATCGAATGCAGTCGTTCTCCGCGCTCGGGATTTACACAACCGGCAGCGGCGTCAGCCTCACCAGCAGCGACGCGCCTCCGGTACAAGCATCCGCGGCTCTCGCCAACGCGGCGCTATTTCCGGTTCTCGGCGTGCAGCCGATGCTGGGCCGCAATTTTTCGTCCGGCCCGTCCGGCGAAGACCAGCCCGGCCGCGATCACGTCGCGATTCTGAGCTACGCTTTGTGGCGCAGCCAGTTCGGTGGCAATCCGAATATCGTCGGCAAGCCGATTCAACTCGATCGCGAATCGTATTTCGTGGTCGGCGTCCTGCCGAAGGATTTCTTCTTTGCGGGAAAGCAGGATTTGTGGCTACCCGCCGCACTGAATCGTGCCAAGCCCACGAACCGGGGCTCTCATTCTTATTTCGCGGTCGCGCGACTGAAGCCGGAGGTGACGATTCCGCAGGCTTCCGCTGAACTCGATCGCTTTGCGGCGCAACTCGCGCGCGAGTATCCGGACAACTACCCCGCCATTAGCGGCTGGGGCATGTTTCTCGTCCCACTGAAAGAACAGCTCGTCGGCAAGGTGCGGCCCGCCCTGCTGGTGCTGCTCGGCGCGGTTGCATTCGTTTTGCTGATCGCGTGCGTCAATATTGCAAACTTGCTCCTCGCGAACGGTTCCGCGCGCGAAAGGGAATTCGCGGTGCGCGCCGCGTTGGGTGCGGAGCGCTGGCGCGTGATCCGGCAACTCGTGACGGAAAGTCTGATGCTCGCTTTCGCGGGCGGTGTGCTGGGATTGGTGATTGCTTACTGGGGCGTGGGCGCGGTGCGGGCGCTTCTCGGCGATAGCGTTCCGCGGGTTGACGAGATTCGCGTGGATCCTTTCGTCCTCGGCTTCACGTTCGTGGTTTCAATTCTTACGGGCCTGATTTTTGGGCTCGCGCCGGCGTGGCATAGCGCAAAAACAGACCTCCAGGACGCATTGAAGGACGGCGGTCGCGGCGGGTCGGTCGGAAGCGGCGGCCGGAAACTTCGCGGCGTCCTCGTCGTCACGGAAATCGCACTGGCGGTTTTGCTACTCGTCGGCGCGGGGCTTCTGATTCGCAGCTTTCGCCAACTGATCGAAGTCAGCCCCGGCTTCCAGACGCAACATCTGCTCACGATGGAAATTTCGCTTCCGGAGAAACCCTATCCCGACGGCGCGCCGGTGCAAGCGTTCTTCAAGCAGCTTACCGAGCGGGTGAGCGCAATTCCTGGCGTGCAAGCCGCCGGCGCCGTTTCGCAAATGCCGCTTTCCGATTCGTATTCCTCGGGCACCGTATTCGTCCAGGAAAGTTCCGCCGCGAATCTGGTCCGATTGCCAAAATTCGAAAATCGTCCGCTCATCGAGGCCGACCGGCGAGTCGCCACGCCGGGATACTTTCAAGCACTGCAGATTCCACTTGTGCACGGCCGGTATCTCGCCGATGCCGACTCGGCGGACGCGCCGCTCGTAGCCGTCGTTGACACCGATTTCGCGAAACGCTTCTGGCCGAACGAAGATGCAATTGGCAAGCAGGTGTCGATTGACCCGGTTCCGAATTCGGATCCCGATCATCCGGTTCTCCGGTGGCGCACGGTCGTCGGGGTCGTGGGCCACGTGCGCCACTACGGTCTCGATACCCAGGGTCGAGAGCAAGCTTACTTTCCACAAGCGCAAATCGCTTACTCGCGGGACCTCTACCTTGCCGTTCGCACCACCGTCGATCCCTCGAGCGTTACGAACGCGATTCGCCAGCAGGTGGCCGCGATTGACAGCGAGGTGCCGCTCTACAACATCGCGGCGATGGATGAGCTTCTCTCGCACTCCGTCGCGCAGCCGCGCTTGAATTTGACTTTGCTCGTTGCATTCGCGTCGATTGCACTTCTGCTCGCGGCGGTCGGCGTGTATGGCGTGATGGCTTACGCCGTCGTCCAGCGCACACAGGAACTTGGCATTCGCATGGCGCTCGGCGCCACGCAGGGGGACGTCTTGAAACTCGTATTGTTTGAAGGCGGCCGCCTGGCGGCAATCGGGCTGGGCGTCGGACTTTTGGCCTCGGTCGCGCTCACGCGGCTCATGGCGAGCCTACTCTTTGGCGTGAAACCTACGGATCCCGTCACGTTTGCGCTCGTGGCCGCAGTTCTCGCGTGCGTCGCGCTTATCGCCTGCTACATCCCGGCGCAGCGGGCGACGAAGGTAGATCCGCTGATCGCTTTGCGCTACGAATGATCAAGTGCGATGCATTCAGCGGATACCGAAATCGCGATTCCGCAGTCTAACAGTCGCGCGCAATTTCCCCCGGGGAGCCGAAAATGCAAACACTTCTCCAGGATTTGAAATACGGTCTGCGGATGCTGGCAAAATCGCCGGGATTTACGATCGTCGCCGTCCTGACGCTCGCACTCGGCATCGGCGCGAGCACGGCTGTCTTCAGCATCGTGAATGCCGTCCTCCTGAAGCCGCTTCCGTATCCCCACGCCGACCGCATCGTGTTCCCCTGGCGCCAGTCGCCGCCCGGGATCGATCTCGGCTACAACGAAATTCCCTGGGGCGCGCGCGACGTTCAGAAATTCCGGCACGACGTGAAGTCTTTCGCCGAGGTCGGCGCGTTTGAAGCCGCCGGATTCAACCTCACCGGAACGGGCGATCCCGTCCGCGTGGACGGAGTGCGAGTTTCCGCCGGATTTTTCCGCACGATGGGAGTTGCGCCTGTTCTCGGCCGCACTTTCCTCGATGAAGAAGATCACGCTGGCCACGATCGTGAAGTGATTTTGGGGTACGGACTATGGCAGCGGAAATTCGGAGGCGATCCGGGCGTCGTCGGCCGCAACCTCGAATTGAACGGTGCGTCGTACGCCGTTGTCGGCGTAATGCCCAACGGTTTCGCATTCCCTCGTGGCGAAGAAATGCCGGGCAGCTTTCAATTCCCGCGCCAGCCCGAGATGTGGGTTCCCGAGATCACCGACGTATCTGCGGATCGCACCGCTCCGGACGAAATGGCCGTGATCGCGCTGCTCGAACCGGATGTTTCGATCCCGCAAGCGCAAGCGGAAATGAACGGATTTGCGAGCGATCGCGAAAAAGAGTTTCCGCAAGCGCGCGGATGGTTTAATTCGTTCGTCACGCCGCTCGCGTCACAGGTAGCCGGTGACACGCGCCGCCCGCTGCTGCTGCTTCTGGGCGCCGTCGGTGTGGTACTGCTGATTGCTTGCGCGAACGTCGCGAACCTCTTGCTCGCGCGTTCGCTGAGCCGCCGCAGGGAATTCACGCTCCGGTCGGCACTTGGGGCTGCGCAGGGGCGGCTGGTCCGGCAGTTGCTCACCGAGGGTGTGTTGCTCGCGCTGGTCGGCGGTGCGGTAGGTTTTCTGCTCGGCGAAGGCGCGATTCAATTCGTACGAATGTTCGGGCCGCTCAATGTTCCGCGGCTGCGCGAGGTTCAGCTTGATCCCGCGGTATTTGCGTTTACGCTCGCGGTTACGCTGCTTACCGGCGTTCTCTTCGGACTCGCCCCGGCACTCGGCGCCGTGCGCGAAAATCTCGTGGAAGCCCTGAAAGAAGGCGGCCAGCGTTCCGGGTCCGGGCCGGGACGCCAAAAAATCCGCAGCGCGCTCCTCGTTTCCGAAGTCGCACTCGCGCTCGTTCTCGTGATCGCGGCCGGATTGCTCGTCCGCACATTTTTCCACCTGCTCAAGGTCGATCCTGGGTTCAATACCACGCGCGTTCTCACGTTTGAAATCACGCTTCCCGGCGCGAAATATCCGGATCGAGACAAAGCTGCCGCGCTGTACCGCAAAGTTCTTGACCGCCTGCAGAACATTCCTGGCGTGCAATCCGCGGGCGTCGCAAGCCCGATGCCGATGAGCGGCGGCCAGGAATCTACGGCCTTCATGATTCCAGGGCGGCCCATGATCGAGGCGAACGGCTTCCACAAATTTGCCTCCTATACGATCGCCTCGCCGGGATATTTCTCGGCGATCGGCACGCCGATCCTTCGCGGCCGCCCGTTCGTCGATTCCGATACGGCCGATTCGCAGCCCGTCGCAATCATCAGCAAGACGCTGGCCGAGGAGTTCTACCCGGGCGAAGATCCCATCGGCAAATCGATAAAGCTTCCGCCGGATAGATTTCCAGTGATGACGATCGTCGGCATCGCAGCTGATGTGAAGCATTTCACCGTGCGCGAAAAAACCGGCCCGGAATTCTACGTCGTCTACACGCAGAAGCCGTATCCCGACATGCTGACGATGCAAGTGGCATTGCGCACGCAAGCCGATCCACGCGCCGTGATCGGCAGCGCGCGCGAGGCGATTCGTTCCGTTGATTCCGGGCTGCCGATCGCAAAGGTCTCGACGCTCGCGACGCTTGTGGGCGACTCGATGACGCAGCCGCGCTTCTCGATGCTGCTTCTCACCGCATTTGGCGCGCTCGCGCTCATTCTCGCCTCGATCGGAATCTACGGGGTGATTTCGTACGGCGTTGCGCAACGCACCCAGGAAATCGGAATCCGCCTGGCGCTTGGTGCGCAGCCGCGCAACGTCTTCGCGATGGTTCTGGGCCAGGGCGCGCGACTCGCGGGCCTGGGAGTCGTCCTCGGATTCATCGCGGCGCTGGGCGTCACGCGGTTGATGACGAGCCTGCTATTCGGCGTCCAGCCCGTGGACCCGATCACGTTCACGATGGTACCGGCGCTGCTGATTGCGGTCGCGCTCCTGGCGTGTTACTTGCCGGCCCGCCGCGCTACGCGCGTGGATCCAATCGTCGCACTGCGCTACGAATGAACCTGCAACCAAAAGGGAGCGAGCGATGCAGACCTTGCTGCAGGATCTGAAATACGGGATTCGCATGCTGGTGAAATCGCCGGGCTTTACCGTGGTCGCTCTGCTAACGCTCGCGCTGGGCATCGGGGCCAATACCGCGATTTTCTCTCTCATCAATTCCGTTTTGCTGCGTCCGCTTCCGTACAGGAATTCGCGCGAGCTTGTCGCCATTTCCGGCACCAACACCGAGACAGGCCTAACGCCCATCGCGGTTTCCTACACGCGCTTCCAGAATCTTCAGCGCGATAGCCGCGCTCTTGAAAGTGTGGGCGCATTTCTCGCGTTCGAAATGAGTCTCACGGGCCGCGGCGAGCCCGAGCAAGTGAACGCAGGCCGCATGACGGCCAATTTGTTTCACGTCCTGGGCATTTCGCCCGCCCTCGGCCGCGATTTTCTCCCTGCCGAAGACCAGCCAGGCGGCGCAGACGTAGCAATCATCTCGCAGTCGTTCTGGCAAAATCATTTTGGCGGCGATCCCGCGCTGGTCGGCCGCACGATTTCGCTCGACGGCCGCAGTACCACGGTTGTCGGCATCCTTCCCGCCTCGTTTCGATTCCCATTTCAGCAGCCCGAACCGGATGTGTGGATACCGCGCGTCTTCGAGACCAATATTCTCGCTCCCGTTCAGATTCGCTCGGGCGCAGGATTTTTGTTTGTGATAGGGCGCATGAATCCCGGCGAATCTCTGGCGCGATTTCAAGCGGAACTCACGGCCGTGAACGACGGCTACAAGAAAGAAAATCCCGGCTTCGCTGACGCCGCGAAATACGTCCTCTCTGCCACGTCGCTCAACGACAATCTGGTAGGCAGCCTGCGCTCGTCTTTCGCCGTCTTGCTCGTTGCGGTGGGTTTCGTGCTTCTGATTGCGTGCGCGAATGTGGCGAACCTTTTACTCGCCCGGTCCACATCCCGCGAAAGAGAAATCGCCATCCGCCAGGCTCTGGGGGCGTCGCGCGGACGACTCTTGCGCCAGCTTTTCACCGAAAGCCTCGTGCTCTCGCTCGCGGGCGGCGCTATCGGCGCGCTGATTGCGGCCTGGTGCCTGCCGCTTCTGCGCTTTATCACTCCCGGAACAGTTCCGCGACTCGATGAGGTGCGCATTGACGGCCCGGTACTGCTATTTTCTTTCGCGCTTTGCATCGTCACCGGGATCGCCTTCGGGCTTGCGCCGTCGTTTCAGGCTTCGCGGCGCGACCTTCACGAAACTCTCAAAGAGGGCAGCCGCGGCTCGACGGAAGGCGGTCGCGGAGGCCGCGCCCGTCGCGTGATGGTGGTCGCCGAAGTTGCCGTGGCGCTCGTGCTCGTTACCGGCGCGGGCCTGCTCATTAGAAGCTTTGTGCGCTTGACGCGCGTCGATCCCGGCTTCGACTCGCACAACGTGCTGGCGATTCCGCTCACGCTTCCTGCGACGCGCTACGCCGAACCAGAAAAGCGCGCCGAGCTCGTCCGGCAGGTTGTGGAGCGCATCGAATCGCTTCCCGGCGTTGACTCGGCCGCAGCCGTCAGCCACGTTCCGCTGTTCACGCCCCCGCGCTTCGTCTTTTTCTGCCCGGAAGGACGCGTGTGCCAGGGCATCGGCAAAGATCCGATCATCGCGCTGCGAGAAATCACGCCAGACTATTTCCGCACGATGCGTATCCGGCTACTTCGGGGCCGCGCCTTCGAGGATAAGGATGCGCAGGGTGCAACGCCCGTGGTGATCATCGACCAGCTCACAGCCGCGCGCTACTTTCCGGACGGTGACCCAATCGGCAAGACGCTCCAGAATTCGCGCGACAAAATTCCGATGCAAATTGTGGGCGTCGTGGCCGACGTGAAATTCACCACGCTCAACGCCCCGAACGTGGAAGAAATGTATATGCCGCACCGCCAGAGCCCGCGGCCCACGATGACGATTCTCGTTCGTTCCACTTCGAATCCGCAGCCGCTCATCGCTGCTGTCCGCCAGAAACTTGCTGAGCTCGATCCCGATCTCCCCATCGCCGGAATCAAATCCATGGACGAAATCGTTTCCACCTCCGTCGCTCAGCCACGCTTGCTCACCGCGCTCGTGGGCGCTTTCGCCGCATTCGCGTTGCTTCTCGCAGCGGTGGGAATTTACGGCGTGATGGCTTACTCCGTTTCGCAGCGGATACACGAAGTGGGAATCCGTGTGGCACTCGGCGCCTCGCCGCGCGACATCTTCCGGCTGATCGTAGGCCAGGGTATGGGCCTTGTCCTCGCGGGAGTAGCGCTCGGATTTATTCTGTCGCTGGTGCTCACGCGCTTGCTCTCGACGCTGCTCTTCGGCACCAGCGCTACCGATCCTGCGACATTTGCCTCTGTCGCCGGCCTGCTCATCTTCGTCGCGCTGCTCGCGAGTTACATTCCGGCTCGTCGGGCCACGCGTGTGGATCCGCTTGTTGCGCTTCGGTATGAATAGCGTGACGCGCGCAGGTGGAATGCAACTGTTTGCGTCATCTGTTCGCTCGTCCGCTTGACCCGATTCGTCGCCGGGGTGTAGTGTCCGCTCAATACCGTTCCGGCACGCCTCTCAAAAAGGAGAACTTCATGTTGCGCAGGATCGTTATCAACTTTGCGAGCACGCTCGCGATCACCCTCGCGGCCATCCTGTTTCTCGCGATGCCCGCCATTCTTCGCGCCCAGGGCGATTATCTCGACACCTATCGCGTGAAAGTGAAGCCCGAGAAGGCCGCGGACTTCACCGCCCTTGCCAAAAAATGGGCCGACGCCAATCGCCGCTACAACGGCGACCGTTGGATCGCCCTTGAAACCGTTTACGGCGACACCGACGTTTTCGTTTTCACGAGCACGCGCGCGAGCTACGCCGACATCGACAAGGCCAACGACGCCGTCATGGGCGCCGTCAGCAAAGCCTTCGGCGCGCAAACGGATAAATTGCTGCAGGATTTCAGCAGTTGCCTCGCATCGTCACACACCGAATTGCGCCGCCGCCGTTGGGATTTGAGCCGCAAAGCTCCCGCCGATGCCGCCGCCTACGCGAAGTTAATCGGTGAAGCCCGCTATTTGCGCACCACCGCGGTTCACATTCGTCCCGGACACATCGCCGACTTCGAGGGGATTCTGAAAGATCTGAAAGCCGCCGGCGAAAGCTCTCCGAATACGCAGCCGGTTTTTGTCTCGCAAGCGATTGAGGGCTCGAGTGGAACCGTCTTCTATGTCACGGGGCTGCGCAGCTCTCTCGCGGGCTTCGACAATAATCCCAGCACGGGCGAGATTCTCCCCGACGAAGGCATCAAGGCATTTTTGCAAGGGAACGCCGAAGCAGTCGAGGCATACGATTCTGCGATCTTCCGTATCGCGCCGGAGCTCAGCAATGCGCCCGACGAGATCGCCGCGATCGCGCCCGATTTCTGGCGTCCGAAACCGCCTCCGCCCGCGCACGCTGCCCGCGCCGCCAAACCGAAAAAATAAGTCGCACCTGCTCTACGCTCCGGGACGGCGGCGGCCGCCGTCCCGGGCTGCTCCCGCTTTGCCACATCGCGCGGTTTCATCCTCTCCACGCTTCGCGGCGGCGCGGCCCTCAACCAAAATCAGATCGCCACACGCAATGCGGCCAATTCCGGGAATCAGCCCGCGCGCCGTGCCGCCATCGCAACTGCACCCTTTCCAGAACGCCCTGCATAACTGATACGATAGCTACGCCGGCTCGGGCGCTTGCAAATGAAAATCGCAAGCGCGCGTTCACCGGCTCACAAACGATGCCCGCCACTCCCAAGAAAATATTCCGCGAACCGCGCTGGCCGGCCTTCGTCGCGATGTTCGCCACCGCCCTGGTCTACCACGCGCTGCCCGATCGCCTCTCGGTCGGTCCCAGTTGGGGCTTGCTCGCCATCGTGGTCGTCTTGCTGATTCCGATCATATTGTCGTACCACCGCGGCCACTTCAACGTCGCCCGCATTCTCACATTCGCCGCCACCGGGGCCATCACCCTCGCCATGATCGCTTCGCTCGCGCTCCTGATTCTCGGATTGCCGAAGCATCTCGATCCGCCGGAGACACTTCTCCGCTCGGCGATTTCGCTGTGGATTACGAACGTGCTCGTCTTCGCTCTCTGGTATTGGAAACTGGACGCAGGCGGGCCGCTCGGCCGGGACAATGCCGGACGCGATTTCGATAGCTCTTTCTTATTTCCGCAAATGCTGATTCGTGACGAGCCGAAAGACTACTGGTCGCCGCAATTTATCGACTACCTCTTCCTCGCCTTCAACACGAGCACAGCCTTCTCGCCCACAGACACAGCTGTTCTCTCGCGCTGGGCCAAAATCGGGATGATGCTGCAGTCGATTATTTCGCTGATGATCGTCGCGCTGCTCGCCGCGCGCGCGATAAATATTCTGTAGCTGCGGACACGCCCAGACGGCGTAACCGGTTACGCGGTTACCGTGTGGAATGCCCGCTTTATTTCCGGTCGCGCGAGGTACGACAGCATCCACGCAGCCGTCGCCAATATCAGCACGTCGCAAAGAAACATGGGCGCGAGCGGAACCACGCGGTATCCCAGAAAAACGAATGCACTCATGATCGTGCATCCGATCCCCACGGCGATGGTTGCAATCGAGACGATCCGCGCCCACTCCCGCAATTTCAGCACGCCAATCGCAATGCACGCGGCAACCCCCGCCATAACCAACAGCGAGAATCCCCCTGCCACTCCCATTCCCGCAATTGCCACGGAGACGGGGTCGCCCGAGTCACCGCTCGTGATTCCCATCACGGCTACGAAAAAAAATCCAAACGATCCCGCAGCAAGAATCGCGGCTCCGGCGAAGGTCAGGACAGCGATGACGGTTACGCCGACGGGACGCTTCGTTTTCAGAGCCACCTTCGGCCCGAAAAATCGCACGGGAATCCGAGCCACACCGCCCGGCCCGCCTGCGAGAGCGCCAGGGACGGGCGGTGTGACGGTCCGATCGGTTGCCGGATCGGGCACTCTGGTTAATCCGGATGACTGTGGCGCCACTTCCAGTAGTTCTCCTGATTCTTGTGGCTTTGCTTGTTGTAGTCGCGGTACTCCTGATGGTGTTCCGACAAATAGGCCCGGTATTCGTGATCTTCGCGATCGTCCCAGTTATGGTAGTCCTTGTGGTGCGAATCGTAAACTCGGACTTGCACATCTTGCGGTTTGGGAGCGGCCAAGACCGATCCGCTAGTCGCAAGCGCAGCCGTTAGGAATAGCGCACTGACAAATCGTTTTGCAGCGTGCATTAGGGTAGTCCTCCAGACCGCGATTTCTCGCTTACGAAATTCGAAATCGCGGTTGTCGCAACTGTGTCACTCCTTCTGCTGCAGCGATGCCCTGTACAGAACACTTCCAGGGCAAAAAAACGCGTGTACCAATTTGAATCGCTACGTTCGCGGCGCCTTCGTTTTTTTCGATCTTCCGATTGCTCCTAGTTCCTACTACGATCCCGGCGGCGGTGCCGGCTTCGGCGGCGCTTCTGGCTTCGGCGGTGCCTTCGGTTTCGGCGGTGCCTTCCGCTTCGACGGCGCGTCCGGTTTTGGCGGGGCCTGGGGCTTTGGTGGTGCATTCGGAGGAGGCGGCGGTGGAGGCGGACCCTCCTGCTGCGGTGCGATTTCCTCCGCCAGCAACTGATTCGGCTTCGAGCGGGATTCGTCATTTGCTCGCAGCCGGTCCTGCTCAGGCTTCGGCCGCGCGCGGTCTTGCTCGTCTTGTTTTTTCTTCTCGTCCTCGGTCTTCGGTGGAGGCTGATGGGCCTTCGCCGGCGGTGGCGGCGGTTCCGGTGAACGCTTCGCGTCGGGCTTCGTCTCCTCCGCTGGTTTTGGAGCAGGCTTCGCGCGTTGCTGCTCCTGCTGTCCTGCTGTTGCTGCCCTCGTTGTTGCTGCTCCTGCTGCGCCTTTGGCGCTCTTGGTCTTGTTGCGCTTTCTGTTGTTGCTGCTCCTGTTGCGCCTTCAACCGTTCCTGCTGTTGCTGCCCGCGTTGTTGCTGCTGCTCCTGCTGTGCCTTCTGGCGCTCTTGGTCTTGTTGCGCTTTCTGTTGTTGCTGCTCCTGTTGCGCCTTCAACCGTTCCTGCTGTTGCTGCCCTCGTTGTTGTTGCTGCTCCTGCTGTGCCTTCTGGCGCTCTTGGTCTTGTTGCGCTTTCTGTTGTTGCTGCTCTTGCTGCGCTTTCAACCGTTCCTGCTCCTGTTGCTGCCTCCGGTCCGCTGCTGTGTTCGGAGCCGGCGCGGGAACCGGCGTCGCGTTGTTCGGATTTACCGGACGAGCCTTCTGGCGATCAGCCTCCTGTTCGGCCTGGCTTCCCGCACCCGGCGCCGCCGTTGGTCGCGTGTTATTCGGTTCGGAACGGCGATTGTCAGGCGCTGGGTGAGGAGCGGCATTGGGAGTCTGCGGATTAGCCGTCGAACGATCGTTTGCGCGATCACCGGGCCGTTCGCCCGGTCGCTGGGCATTTTGAGGTTGAGCGTTTTGAGGTGGCGCGTTCTGAGGCTGGCCATTCTGAGGCTGACCATTCTGCCGTTGGCCATCGCGCCGAGCTGCTTCGGCTGGCTGCGCGCCCTGCTTCGGAGCCGGTGCAATTCTCACCGGAGCTTCCCGTCGCGCGTTTGCAGGTTCAATCTGTTGTGCTTGCGCGCGAGACAGCGGTTTCCCGCCATTGTTCTTGATCGCTTCCTGCCGCCGTTCAAATGACGGCGGAGGCGGCGGTGGCGCCACCTTTGCCACTACGGCGCGCCGTTCGACTGCGGCCGGTGGCCTCGCGGAAGCCGTTCCTGTTCCGAGAACCGCTTGTTTTGCAGGCACAGCCGCCGGCGTGAACGCGCGCACGGGCGCGCTGGCTACTGCCTGCTCGTCGACTCTTACGCGATTCCTCGACACAGGCTGCGCCGAGGTAAACGCCTGCGGAGTGGTGACTGCCACAGCTCCGCGCACGCGCTGATTCGCGTAGCGCACGTTCGTCACGTTCACGTTGTTGTTGACCACCGTCGTCGTGTAATAGTTGTTCACTTCGACGGTGGTCACGCGTGTATTCGAGACGTTGACGTTGTCAACGTACCTTTGGCTCACGCGATACGACGGAACGTACACTTCGCGCGGACCCAGCGCAAACCATCCCACGCTCGCTCCCGCCGCATATCCTCCACCCACTCCGACTCCAATCGCGAATTGCGGTCCGCCGACCCACGCCACTAGCGCAGGCGCGTACACGGGACGCACGTACACCACGCCCTGGGCTCGCGGCGGCGCCGGGATCCAACCCCATCGGCCCTGATACGAAACCCAGCGCCCGTAATGGAATGGCGCGAATCCCCACGGCTCGTCGTCCACCCACGTGTATCCCCATGGCTCGATGTAATCCCAGTGGCCGTAGTGATAGGGCGCCCAATCCGGAGCAGCGGTGCGCGGGAACCACACGTTTCCGTACTCACCTGCTTGGCGCCAGTCGCCATGATCGTCGAGGTCTTCATAACCCACTACATCCGGCGAAACGTACTGCGCGGACTTTGAATTCTGGTAACGGTTGTCGCGATCCGCGGCCCAGCGATCGAACGGATCACCATCTCCCGAGTAGTTTTCGGAATTTGCGTCCAGCTGATCGGTGCCGTTGAATGTCGCGTACTCGTGAGCGCGAACCGAGTAGGCGATCCCGCCGCCGGTCACTTCGCCCTGGCCGCTGCTGATCCGGATGGCCGTCGAATCGCCTGAATCGTTTACGCTGATCCGGTAGAGGCCGGGCCTCAATACCGAAAAAGCCAGGTTCGGCGTATCGATCTCGTAGGTCTCATCGTCATCGAGGCGCCGCACTTGCACCAGAATCGTTCCCGTGGAGAGCTGAATCTGCGTCACGTTGTCGCTCAGATTCAAAAACGAAAAGCCCGTGCCGTTTGACAAGCGAATCAGTGAGCCGTCGAGTTGCAGCTCGACGCGCCCGTCGCGGTCCGACCACAACTGGTCACCCGTCGTTACCGGGCGGTTCAGTCCCGCCGTCACCCAATCGTCGGTTCCCGCTGGTTGAAAAGATACGGAGCCTTGCGCGTAAGCGAGCCGCGCAACACGCGAGGGAGGATCGTCGTCATCAGCGATCGCTCGCGGCACGAACCCGAAGAGCAGCATCGCGAGGCCAATTAGGCTCGCCAGTCTTACAGCGTTATTTCTGAACTTCCTTCCAGCATTTTGTTTTCGCATGGTCTTGAGTCGTCTCCGGAATTTGAGGTACGTTGCCTGATTGAGTTGAGTTGGAGGTCATTTCTTGGTTGATCGGGCGATCGGCTTGGTTGATCGCCTTGGTCGATCATCGTTAACTGTGCCTTGGGGAGTATTCAATTGGTATCCGGGATAAGCTGTAGAGGGAGCGCAGATCCCTTCGTCCCCAGACATCTTCGCACCCTGCCCGGATTGGAACTGTCCTGTTTCGGACACTCGCATCGGTCATTCGCAATCCCTTCTTCGAACCATCGGTTGAAATCGCTCGTTTCGTTGTGCTACCGTGACGAGAGAGTTATGAAAACTGAGCACAAAACGTGCAGACAGAGCGTTGCGGCAATAAATGAGCCGCTGAAATCTCCAGCGCGCCTCTTCTTCACATCGGCAGGTTCCAGATTCAGCGTGAGGCCATCCACACAAGGTCGCCTTGAGTTTTCCGATCGAGCCATGCGTCGGCGTTGCCGGCACCTGCGGGTCACGGAATTTCTAATCGCGAGTCCGCGATTAGAAATGTCTCTAACTCGCCCAGAATCAGGTACATACGATTTTCTAATCGGCACAAAATACGGTGGTGCTCCCCAGGTTCGAAGCTCGTCCACGCGGTCCAATCTCTCCGATGGGCCTGCCTCTTCTGATAAAATTGACCTTAGGGTCATCCGTACGACGAATTGACATGTCCATCGAGCGCGAACAACTCGAAGCAGATGTACTAATCATCGGGGCCGGACCTGGCGGCCTGGCGTGCGCCCTTCATCTCGCGAACCTGATCGAGAAACACACCGCGGCGAACAAGACTCCCGCGCTCTCCGCCGAGAACATATACGTCCTCGAAAAAGCGCGCGAACTTGGCGCCCACCAGCTTTCCGGCGCAATCATGGACCCGCGCGGGATGGCCGAACTTGTTCCAGATTTCGAAAAATCCGCGCCGCTCGATACTCGCGTGACGGGCGACGCTGCCTACTATTTCACTGAATCCAATTCCTTCAAGCTGCCGATTACGCCGCCACCTCTCGCGAATCACGGAAACTACATCGTCTCTCTCAACAAAATCGTGAAATGGCTCGGCGGCATCGTCGAAAAAAAAGGCGTCAACGTCTTCACCCAATTTGCCGGCAGGGAACTGCTCTACGAAAAGAATGGGATTGCGGGCGTCCTCACCGAAGACAAAGGCGTGGACAAATTCGGGAAGCCGAAAGACAACTTCACTCCGGGATACGAACTGCGTGCGAAAGTGACGGTGCTCGCGGAAGGTCCGCGCGGATCGCTGACGAAAGAGCTGGTCAACCGGCTGAAACTTGACGGCCTGAACCCGCAAATCTACGGCATCGGAATCAAGGAATTATGGGACGTTCAACCGGGACGAATCGACACCGGATACGTGGCGCACACGCTTGGTTGGCCGATTCGCTCGGATATGTACGGCGGCGGGTGGGTCTACGGCCTGCAGAACAACCGGGTGTCGCTCGGCATGGTGGTCGCGCTCGAATACCACGACCCTCTTTTCGATCCGCACGCTGCGTTTCAAAAATTCAAAACGCACCCCTTCATTCGAAAAATTCTCGACGGCGGCAAACTCGTACGCTACGGCGCAAAAACGGTTCCCTATGGCGGATGGTATTCGATGCCGAAAAGCTTTATGGATGGCGGGCTGATTATCGGCGATTCCGCCAGCCTCCTGAATTCGCAGCGGCTGAAGGGCATTCACACCGCCATCAAAAGCGGAATGCTCGCCGCCGAAACGATTTACGAAGCGCTCTGCGCGGGAGACACTTCCGCAGCGAAATTGGCGGCGTACCAGCAAAAGCTGGAGCAAAGCTGGATCAAAGACGAATTGTGGGAGGTTCGAAATTTCCACCAGGCATTTCACCACGGTCTCTATCCGGGCCTGGTGCAGGCGGGGCTGCAATTCGTCACCGGCGGCCGCGGCCTTGTCGATCCGATGCACTGCGAAGCGGGGTACAAGGAATATCACAAACTGAATCGCGATCGAGTCCTCGTCGATCAGTCCACACGCTATAAAGGCGACGGAAAAATAACTTTCGACCGGCTCACCGATGTCTACCACTCCGGCACGCGCCACGAAGAAGACCAGCCTTGCCACCTGCTGATTCTCGAGCCGGATATCTGCATCGACCGCTGCGTCCGCGAGTACGGGAATCCTTGCCAGTATTTTTGTCCGGCTGCGGTTTACGAAATGGCGATGGAGAAAGATCAGCCCAAACTCAAAATTAATTTTTCGAATTGCGTTCACTGCAAGACGTGCGACATCGCCGACCCGTATCAAATTATAAATTGGGTTCCGCCCGAAGGCGGAGGCGGCCCGAATTACGAAGGCATGTGACGCGGCCAACATCCCGTCAGAAAAACCCTCGCGGCGGCACGCCAACTATCGCGGCGCCGAAATTCGAAAAACCGATTCCGATTCGACGGGCGTCCCGCGACACGTGGCCGGCTGGTTGCGGAACGGCTGCAATTTTTCAAGCATCGCATAGGCAGCTTTGAAGTCGGGGCTTTCGAGCACGCTCAAATCCAGCCAGCTTCCATCTTTTCCGATCACTCCGTAGACAATCGCTCCGATCATTGGTGTCGACCCGGGCGGGGCATTCGGATCCGGCCGCGCAGCGTTCTCGATGGCTACGCTCAGGATGCCGGCCCGCATGTCCGGGCACCAATCGCGCGACGCCGCCTCGGCCGGCGGCGTGATCCAATTCGCTGCCGGCGGCGCGCCGGATACATTGGCGATCTCCGCTCGCATCACCAGCTCGGTGTCCGAATAAGCCCGGATGGACCGCGGATAGAGGTGGTTTCCCCACTGCGTCCATGCGCCGAAGACGTATTGAAGATTGAGCGCGGCGTCGAATTGTAAGATCGGAAGCGCCGAGACGGAGTCGAGGCAAAGTTCCTGCTGCACGTGCGCTCGTCCGTTCTTCGCGCACACCACATTGCGGCCGCCGATTTGCGATATTTCGATCCGCGTGTACGAATCGAAATGATAGGTGACGCCGCGCGTGATTTCGATCGCTCGCCGCGCCCACCAGTACGCGTGCGACGGGTAGGGCGCATTGCGCTTTGTCCAAAGGGCGCCGCCGTTTGCGATCTCCACTTGTTTGAGGTGCAGCAGTTCGACGTCCTCACGCCACTTGTCGGGCGCTTCCCACGTGAACTCGTAACTACCGCGTGCCGGCGGAATTTTAGCGTCTCCGCTCGGATCATTAAAGAAAAGCGTGGCGCGAAATTGGAACGGAGCGCTGCCGACGGCGGTGAGATTCGTAATATCGTGCGCCTTGGCGACGAGCGCTTCGGTGGCGGACTCGTCGTCGAAATCGGGAATGGCGGAAGCGGCGCGGAGCCGGGCGTGGTGGAACGTGCCGGCGAGGATTGCCGCGGCGATAAGAGTCGCAAGTGTGATTGCGCGTCGCATCAGGAATCGCGCAAATTACCACGGCGGGCCGGTGAATTACAGGGGTGGAATTCCGGAGAGAAGGCGGCGTCGCGCATGGTGGATGGATTCGTTCGGTGCACGTAGCAGGTCAGTTCTGGGTTTCGTCGCCGCCGCCACCGAACGCCCGCTTGAAAGCAGCCCAGAATCCGCCTTTCTTCTTTTGCGTGCCGCGCCCCTGCGCGGCCGCCTTCGAGGATTTGGCAGGTTCGTGAGCGGATATCTGCGTGATCTGCGGCGCATCCACGTGACCGGTGAATTGCCATTCGGGTTCTACGTGCGCGATGCGAACGAGAAGGATCATGTCGGTGGAGGGTTCGCCGGGTGGCGCGGGAGCGTCCGCCGAAAACGTGAGCGGCGGCATGACGGCTTTGTAGATTGGAATCGAGACGGCCGGAGGCGCCGGAACTTCGTTCTCCTGCGGCGGCGCGTTCGGGTGAATTTGGTTTGCGATGGCGAGCTGGCGAATTTGAATCGCAGGAGCCGGAGCAGGAAGTTCAGCGGGAGGCGCCATCGCGGGCAGCGGCGCTGCTGCGTCGGGCGGCTTCGAAGCAATTTCTGGCGCAACGGCTGGTTGCGCGGCCGATGTGTTCGGTCGTTTTGAGGCGACCGAAGGCGTGGGCACGACGAGCGGCGCCGGCGCTCGAACTGGGGCCGACGCTGACGCTGAAACCGGAGCTGGGGCTGACGCTGGCGCCGATGTTGCGGCCGATGCAGCCGCCGCCGTCGATGCTGGCGCCGGAACCGGCGCGGGCGCTGGTTCCGCGTGCGGCTTCGACGTCAAACCCATCTCGGGCGATGGCGGTAGTGGCGCGGTGGCGCGCGCTTGCAGCGATTCGCACTGACACGTGCCGGGAACGCCGGCGACCGGCTGTAGCTGTCCTGCAGCGAGAAAGAATTCGCCTGCCTGGGGCACGATGAGACCCTCGCCAGTAAACTGATGTTCGAGACGAAGCGCGCCACTGGTGGCGACGACGCAGAGCGAGTCGTTCAAGTCGAGGCCGACGGTGAAATCGCGCGGGGCGCCGCCGATGTCGATCGGTGTGGCGACGATTGTAGGAGTGAAGATACGAAGCTGCGCGGTAGCGGGAAGCTGCACGCGCAGGCGTCCAAAATTCAGTGCGACGGTAACGGCGGCACCGGACTGCAGCAAGGTGAGTTTGGCTGGGCCACAGATATCCACTTCGCCGCCGCCGAGGAGCGTCATGCGAGCCTGGCCGGAATGTACGGTGATGACGCTGCCGTTCGCAACCCACATGCTCGGCGCGACGGTGGGGGTGCCGTTGGCCGCTGCTGCGCCGCCTTCGATGGAGACATCGTTGCCCTCCACGCGTCCGATCGTACCGGGGGGCGGCTGCATTTGCTGCGCGCTGAGCGGCACGGCCAGCAGCAGGGTAAGCAGAGCAGCGCCAGGAATCGCAGCGTGCACAAGCGCGGGACCATACTCGGGCGAGCGAATTGGCGGGAGTCAAGCATTCGGACGTATTCGAGCTTCGCCTATACTATACAGCAGTGAATAACGAGACGAAATCCGGCTCACCGCAAACACCACCCCAGGCCGGCGTCGCGGCCGCGACGGCGATGCCGCAACTTTCGCGCTGGCGAAGAATGCAGATTCCGGTGATTGCGTGGGCGGCTTACTGGATGGTGCGCCTGATCGGTCCCACGCTCCGCCTGGAAATTATCGGAGTGCAAAACGCGGTGCAGATCCGCAACTCCGGCGAGCAAGCGATCGGAGCATTCTGGCACCGCAGCATTTTTCCGGCGATCTGGATCTGGAGAAATCGCGGAATCGTGGTGATGAATACGGTAAATTTCGATGGGCAATGGACACGGCGGGTGATCGAGCGGCTGGGGTTCGGCACGGCGCAGGGAAGCTCGTCACGGGGAGCGATCGAAGGGCTCACGATCATGGCGCAGCGGATCGAGGAAGGGAAGCACGTGGCGTTCACAATCGACGGGCCGCGCGGGCCACGCTATGTGGCCAAGCCGGGGCCGGTGATTCTGGCGCGGCGAACGGGCCGGCCGATTTCCGTCTTTCATGTGGGCCTGAAATGGGGGCACACGTTCAGGAAATCCTGGGATCATTTTCAGGTTCCGTATCCGTTTTCGCGCGCGGTGATGTTTGTCGCCCCGCCGATCCAGGTACCGATGGACGCGGACAGCGAGGTGATCCATGCGAAGCAGGCGGAAATGCAGGCCGCACTCGAGCGCGTTCGCGATGCGGCGGAGAGCTGGTTTAAGTTGAGCGTCCGCGAGCAGGATCAATGTCGCGAAGAGTGGAATGAATGGGGCGCGGCCGTCGTTACCGATTAGAGGGGAGTTTTCGTGCCGGTGGCAGTCCGGACGGGAGGAAAAATCCAAAAGCTGGGCCCCGAGACACGCACATCGGAGAGGCCGCTCGTTCGCAGGTCGTCCGCATATTGACCGACTTTCTTGAAATCCATGAGCGCCACTTGACCGCCGGGTTTCAGGACGCGCACGATTTCGCGGATGGCTTCGCGGCGGCCCTCGCGATCGGAAATATTGTGGATTGCGAGATTGGCGACGACGGCGTCAAAAGTAGCGTCGGGGAAAGGAAGCTTCCGCATATCGCCATCGCGGACTTCGACGCGATCGGCAACGCCTTCGAGGCGCGCATTCTCGAGCGTGGCTTCGCGGGAGTTGCTACCCTGATCGACCTGCGACCAGAGATCGATTCCGACTGCGTGGCCACGCGGCAGGAGTTTTGCGGCGCCGATCAGAAGGAGGCCGTGGCCGCAACCGACGTCGAGAACGCGTTCGTCACCGCGAAGCCCGAGCCGCGCGAGCAGCCGGTCGCGCGCGCGAAACTTTCCGTAGTAACTGCTACCCATGAGCAGAAGCGATTCGACGAAGAGAACCGCGCCCGTGCCCATCATCGTACCGGCGATCGCGATGAGCGGTTGAATCTGAGCGGGGCGCGCGTATCGTGCGAGGAAAAATCCGACGATCGCGAGGGTGGGCCCGCCGAAAAGAAACCCACGAACGATGCTGGGAGCATCGAGCCCGTAGTCGGGCTTCTGCGTATTCATTTCCGAGGAGCCGCGAACGGGATCATTGCGTGAGTGTATCGTGGCCTTCGCCAAGCTTCACCGGGACTGTGATTTTCTTCCCGTCGCGGATGAGCGTGAGCGTGACGGAATCGCCGGGCCATGCGCGATTCAGCAGAAGGCTCAAATCCATTTGACTGGCGAGCGGCTTGTCGTCCCAGGCGACAAGGACATCGCCACCGACGCGCAGCTCTTGAAGTCCGGCGATCATCGAACGTGTGCCGCCGCGAATGCCCGCTTGTGCGGCGGGACCACCGGGCGTGACGCGTTCGACGAGAATTCCCTGTTGCACGGATAATTTCAGAGCTTCCGCAAGACCGGGCCACAACCCACGGCCTTCGATGCCGAGAGTGGCGCGGCGGACGCGGCCGGTCTTTATCAGATCTTCAGCAACCCGGCGCGCGGTGTTTACAGGAATCGCGAAGCCGATGCCTGCCGTGGTGCCCGTGGGCGCGTAGATCGCGCTATTGATGCCGATTACCTCGCCGTGCGAATTGAGAAGCGGCCCTCCGGAATTTCCTCGATTGATTGCCGCGTCGGTTTGAATCGCCTCGTCAATGAATGTGTTTTCGCCGGTTTGCACAGTGCGTCCGAGCGAACTGACTACTCCCGTGGTGAGCGTGCTTTGAAAGCCGAAAGGATTGCCGATGGCGAGAACGCGCTGGCCGACGAGAAGATTGCGCGAATCGCCGAGCGGAAGTGTGGAGAGCGTGCGGGTGCCGGGATCGATCTTGATGAGAGCGAGATCGTTGCGCGTGTCAACGCCGATGAGCTTGGCTTTGAAGCGGGAGCGGTCGCCGAGCGTGACTTCGATCGTCTGCGCGCCTTGAATCACGTGGTAGTTCGTGAGGATGTGGCCGTCGGTATCGATAACGAAGCCGGAGCCCGCGCCTTCGACGGGAACGGGATTGAAGAAGAAATCGTACTCGACGGTGCGCGTGACGACGTTCGCGACAGCCGGCGAGGCCTGCTTATAGATGCGCACATTTTCGGCCTCGAAAGCGTCGAGCGTGTTATCGGAGGCGGAAGCGGGAAGGCGGAGCGCGTCCACGGATCTCGGACTCGGTTTGCCGTAGCGCGAGCCGGCCCAATAGGCGCCGAGACCGATGATCAAGCCGATCGCCAACAGGCGGAGCGCGCTTCTGTCGTTGTTGCCGGTGGTCATGCTGAAATCCTCTGCCGAGTAAACATTCTACAGCCCGGTGGAATCATCTCATAGAATTTCAGATGAGGGCTGAGCGGATATGGAATCGCCCATCGAGGATCATGGCGGGCGGGTTTGGGGCGCGGGAGGGCACGGCGTGGCGAGCCCTTACTGGAACAGTTGGGGCGAGAGCAGCTTTTGGGAATGTTTTGCTTACTTGGCGGAGATTTCTTTCAGGCGGTCGACTACGTTTTTTACCTGGCGCTCGGTTTCTTCGATCGTGCCGGAACAATCGACGACTTCGTCGGCAAGATCGCGCTTTTCGCCAGCGGGCATTTGGGCGGAAAGGCGAAGCTCGGCCTGCTGTTTGGTGAGGCCGCGTTCAACCAGGCGCTCGATCTGCTGTTCGGGGCGGGACCAGCAGACGATAAGGTTATCGAGCTGCTTGTGAAAACCGGTTTCGATAATGAGAGCAGCTTCGACCACCGCAAATTCGGGGCCGCCGGGCCGGTCGAGCGCGACAAACCACTTTTGTACAATTTCGAGAATGCGCGGATGAAGAATTTCGTTGAGACGCGCACGCTTTGCGGCGTCAGCAAAAACAATGGCACCAAGTTTCGAGCGGTCGATCACGCGGCCCGGGCCGAGAATCGAATTGCCGAATTCGCTTACGATTTCGTCGTAGGCGGATTGCCCGGGCTCGAGCAGCTCGTGGCCGAGCGGATCCATTTCAAGGACCGTGCAATCGTGATCGCGCAGCATCGAGGCGACGGTGGATTTGCCGGAAGCGATTCCGCCGGTGAGTCCGACTCTAAGCATCGTGTTGGGCGCGGGCAGACATCAGTTGCGTGCGGCCACGTGAATGCGGGAACCGCGGCGGAGGCGCGCGGCTCGGACGGTGTTGCTCATGAGCAGGGCGATTGTGAGCGGACCAACGCCGCCGGGAACGGGCGTGATCGCTCCGGCGACGCTCGCGACATCGGGATGCACGTCGCCCACGACGGCGGAATTTTTTGCCCGGAACGAAGCGAGGCGCTCGGGAAAATGCGCGAAGAGCGATTCGGCTTGCGCGGCGTCGGTGATGCGATTGATCCCGACGTCGATGACGGTAGCGCCGGGGCGAATGTAATCCGAAGTGACCATCGCAGTGCGTCCCATGGCGGCAATAACGATATCGGCACGACGGGAAGTTTCCGCGAGGTCGCGCGTTTTCGAATGGCAGATGGTGACCGTAGCGTTCGCGTGCATAAGAAGGAGCGCCATGGGCTTGCCGACGATGTCGCTGCGGCCGAGAACGGCGGCGTTCGCGCCGTCGATTTTGATTTCGCTGCGGCGGAGAATTTCCATGACGCCCAGCGGCGTGCAGGCGACGAGATTCGGGCGGCCGGCGACGAGTCGTCCGACGTTGAGAGGGTGGAAGCCGTCGACATCTTTTGCGGGATCGACCGCTTCGAGGATTTTCTTCGCGTCAATTTGCGCGGGCAGCGGAAGCTGGACGAGGATTCCGTCAACGTCATCGCGGCGATTGAGATCTTCGATGACCGCTAGAAGCTCGGGCGTTGAGGCGGTGGCGGGCGGCGTGACGTGAATGCTCGCGAGGCCGAGTTTTTCGCAGGCCGCAATCTTGCTCGAGACGTAGATTTTGGAGGCGGGATTTTCTCCGACGAGAACGGCGGCGAGGCCCGGGCGGATTCCTGCATCGCGGAGCGCCGAGATTTCGGCGGCAAGCTCCGAGTAGATTTGGTCGCGGATTACGTTGCCATTGAGGATGCGAGCGGGCAAGGAAGCTCCGGTCGAGATTATTTGGATGCGAAACGCAATAATAGCACAGCGGTTCAGGCCTGAATCGCGGAACGGGGAACTGAAATCAAATAACAAACCGACCTAGAATGACGTGTGCAGTGAACGGGCCATATTTAGCCGGGTTGTTCCGATTTGATTCGGCGGTCGTCTTTGGATTCGCCGCGGGGAGGATGCCATGTTTGGCGAGGGAAGCGAACGAAAGACCTTGGAGCGGGCGATGCGAGAGGCGGGGCGACTTCCGCCGGGGCAATCGCTGACGCTGAAATGGCCGGTGCTGCATGAAGGCACGGTGCCGCGGTTCGATGCGAAGACCTGGGATTTTCAGGTGACGGGGCGCGTGGAGAAGCCGCTGCGTCTGACATGGGATGAATTCACGCGCCTGCCAATGAAGCAGGTGACTGCGGACATGCACTGCGTGACGCGCTGGAGCCGGTTCGACGTGCGATGGGAAGGCGTGCCGTTCTCGGAAGTGATGAAGCTCATTGCCGTGAAGCCGGAAGCGAAATATGTGATGGTGATGGCGGAGCAAGGGTATACGTCAAACGTGCCGCTAGAAAATTTGATGCATCCGACGACTCTCTTCGCGTTGAAGCACAACGGCGAGCCGTTGCCGGCGGAGCACGGGTACCCGGTGCGGCTGGTTGTGCCGGAGCTCTATGCGTGGAAGAGCGTGAAGTGGGTGCGCGGGTTGCAGTTCATGGCAAAGGATGAGCCGGGATTCTGGGAGCAGAACGGTTATCACATGTATGGAGATCCGTTTCGGGAGCAACGGTTCGATACGGATCGGTAGACGATTCGTTTGTTCTTGTTCTCCTGAACTATGCCACCGATCTAGCAGCCCCACGTGCAACTTCCAGGATAAGCAGATAGGCGTCCCGGATCAGTAGATATCGTACTGCTCCCAGTGAAGCGTGGGATCGGCCTGGATGATGATGCTCTTTTTTGTCCAGCGCTCGAGCTCCTCGATGAGCGACGACTCGCGCGTCTTCAGAGCTTTCGCGATTTCCGGATGCAGGCGCAGAGTGAGGCTGCCGGAATCGACTTCGGGAGCCATCTTCCGCGCTTCCGCTTGAATTTCGTAGCAGAGCGTGGGGATGGACTTCACCATGCCGGAGCCGGTGCAATAGGGACAGGGCTGGCAGAGCGTGCGTTCGAGAGCCTGCTTGGTGCGTTTGCGGGTGATGGCGACGAGCCCGAACTCGTTGAAGCGCAGAACCTTTGAGGGTGCGCGATCAGCACGAAGCGCGTCTTCGAGCGCGGCCATTACTTTTTCGCGATTGCGGCGCTCTTCCATATCGATGAAGTCGATGATGATGATGCCGCCGAGATCGCGCAGACGCATCTGGCGGACGACTTCTTTCACCGCTTCGAGATTGGTGCGAACGATCGTGTCTTCGAGGCGATTCGAGCCCTTGCCGACAAATTTGCCGGTGTTGACGTCAATCGCGACGAGCGCTTCGGTATGGTTGATGACGATGTAACCGCCAGACTTGAGCCAGACTTTCGGCCGCAAGCCCTTGTCGATTTCCTGCTGGATGCCGAACTCTTCGAAGACGGGCGTTTCTTTGGTGTAGAGCTTCACGCGATTGACGAGCGCCGGCTGGAAGCGGCTCATGAACTCGACAACCTTCGCGAATTCTTCTTCGGAGTCAACCCAGATGGCGCCGAAATCGGGAGTCATGTAATCGCGGAGGATGCGTTCGACCAGGTTCAGGTCGCGATGCAGCAACGACGGAGCTTTGCGCTGTTCGGAGCGGGATTTGATTTCCTGCCACGTGCGCATCAGGAATTCGACGTCCGTCTTTACTTCTTCGGGAGTGGCGCTCGCGGCTGCGGTGCGAACGATGAAGCCGCCGCCTCCCTGGCCCTTGGCTTCGTTGACGAGATGGCGAAGACGAGCGCGATCCTCGGCGGATGCGATTTTGCGGGAAACGCCGGTGTGATCGAGCGTAGGCATGTAGACGAGATAGCGTCCCGGAAGGGCGACGTGGCTCGTGATGCGAGCGCCTTTCTTTCCGAGCGGCTCCTTCGCGATCTGGACGATGATTTCCTGGCCTTGTTTGAGGAGATCGGCGATGAGTTGCGTGCGGCGCGGGGGCGTCCGGTGGCCATGGCCTCCGCTGGGCCCGTGCTGCGGGCGGCGCCCGCGGTCGGGGCGTCCTCCGCGGTCGGGACGGCCACCACGGTCGCGTCCTCCGCGGCGCGAAGGATGCTGCATGCGCGAGCGGTAATCGTTCTGCACGCGCGCGTTCCACGGCTGCCGATCCTGCGGCTGCGCATTTTCGGGCGAATCTGCGATTCCATTTTCCGCGGGGACGGCTTCGGATGGCGCCACATTGAAATGATCCTGCTCGCCATCGGTAAATGACGCCGCAGCGGGCGAACCAGATTCGGATTCCGCCTCCGCGTGTGCCTGGGCGTGGGCCTCGTCGGCTTCCGCGTCCTCATCGGATTCTGAATCCGCTTCCTCGAGCTCGTGCTCCTCGACGTCCACGATGTGATCGTCCGATTCGTCGTCTTCGTGGATCGATTCGTCGAGTGAGACGTGAAGATCGGTTTCGGCATGAGCTTCGCTCGCAGCCACGGAGTGCTGTTCCTCCGCTTCGCGTGCGGCCGCTTCGCTTTGCGCTTCGGCCACGTGTTCGGCGAGCGCGGCGGCTTCATCTTCGGTCAGGTCTGGATGCGAATCTTCCTCTCGACCGAACGAGGGCCTTGATTCCGCCTGGCGCTCGAAGTGAGAGATTTTTGTTTCAGCGGTGTCGCGGACGGAATCGGGTTCGAGCGATTCGTAGCGAGGCGTTTCGGTGAAATGGGCGGGCTCGGAAGCGGAGATGGACGCATCGGAATGTGCCTGCTCGATATGCGGCGCATCGTGCAGTTCATGGTGCTGCTCGGATTGTGGCTCGCGGTTTTTCCACTTTGCTACGGATTCGCCGGGCAATGCCTCGAGGCCCGAGGAAGATGCGCGAGACGGCTCGTGATACGAGGCCGCCGGGTATTCCGAGCGAACAGGCTCGGCAGGGGGCGCGGGCGAAAGTGAGTCGCGTGTCGGCTCCGGCGGAAAGCTCGCCGGGGTCAATGGCGGCGCCGATTCCGGAGGAGCTACGGACGGCGCAGAGGATGGCGCCTTGTACTTCGCGAGAGACTCGCCGGGAAGAATGATCGGTACGTAACCCTCGGGCGGCGCGGATTCCGGCACGGAATCGTCGTGCGGCCGGTGCGACGCGTATTTCGATTGCGGAAGTTCGCGGCCAAAGCGCCGGTCACCGCCACGTCCTCCGCCCGGCCCACCTCGGCCGGGACGTCCACCGCGGCGCCCACCGCGTCCGCCACCGCCGCCGCCGCGAAAATCGCGACCACCTCCGCGTGGAGGACGACTGTCGGAGCGATTGTCCGTGCGATTTTCGTATCGAGGCCGGTTGGAGGGTGGCGCAATATACGGCGGAGCCACGTTCCCTGGCGGTGGTTGCGAAGGGCCTGAGTCCGCTGGCGGAAAATATTCCGCAGCGTTCTCGGCGTGCTCGGGGTTCGGATGTTCGCTGGAGCCAAGCGGAGCCGGCTCGACGTCCACAGGCTCCAAAGCGGGCGCACCGGGAGTGGCAGCGCTGAAGACCTGGCCGCCTTGGTCCTGCATCTTCTGGACCTTTTCATCGGCGGTGGTAACGATATGATCGAATTCTTCCAGATCTTCGAGGAAGTCGCTGACGTAGAGAAATGCGTCGCTATCGAGCCCGATTTCGACGAAGGCCGATTGCATGCCTGGCAGCACGCGTGTAACACGGCCCTTGTAAATGCTTCCAACTAATGCAAATTCTTTTTCACGCTCCACATAAAATTCACAGAGCTGTCCTTCTTCCAGAATGGCGACCCGTGTCTCGTGGGGGTTCGCCGAGATAACCATTTCCTTCGACATGAAAACTCCTCAATGGGCATCGGATGGCGGCGGGCACGCCGAGGGCGAAAGCGAGCGCACGGGCTCGGCCAGCATGGCGCGGAGAACGATTTTGTTGTGGCCATGATGTGCCGCCCAGGAAGGACGTGCCGTGTGGCTGGATAACTACCGTGTTCACCCGATGCAATCCTAATTGAAATTCAAAATTCCGGCTGTCAAATGCGTTCGCAGTCCGGGTACTCTTTCAAACCAAGCCTTAATTGACGAAGCGCCGCATACGGACGTTCATCACCAGGCCTAAAGCCAAAAACACAAAAGCGGTTGACGATCCACCGTAACTCATCAATGGCAACGGGATGCCGGTGACGGGCATGTAGCCGATCACCATCGAGGCGTTCACCAGAACGTGGAAGCCCAAAATTGCGGTGACGCCCATGACCACAAACATCCCGGCACGATCTTTGGCCTTCTGCGCATTATCCACGAGGCGCAGAATCAACCCGAGATATAGCAGCAAGACGACGCAAACTCCAATGAAACCTTGTTCCTCTGCCAGCGCGGCCAAAATAAAGTCCGAATACCGGACCGGCACAAAGCCTAACTGATTCTGGCTCCCTTTTCCAAATCCCTTGCCCCAGAAACCGCCGGAGCCAACCGCAATTTCGGACTGCAGAATCTGGTAACCAGCCCCGCGTGGATTTTCCTCTGGATGGAGGAAAGTTTCAATACGCTGTTGCTGGTAAGGCTTCAAGTGGCTCCGCATATTCCACCCAATCGGAATCATGAGTGCCACTAGTATCAGCCCCACCGCCATGTGCTTCCATTCGATGCCGGCGAGAAACGCGCCAACGATCGCTACCGGCACCAGCACCATCGCGGTACCCAGATCGGGCTGAATCAAAATCAAACCTACCGGAATTCCAGTGAGGACGGCCACTTTCACCAAATCCGTCAGCGTCATCCGGTCTGTGCGCACTTCCGCAAAGAAGCGAGCCAGTACAATGATTATAATCAACTTCATAAGTTCTGACACTTGCAAATTGACGCCGCCACCCAGCGCCACCCACCGTTTGGCTCCGAAGCGGGAATGGCCTATGGCCAGAACCACCAGAAGAGTCGCCAGGCCAAACATGTAGAGAGCGGGAGCCTGGTCCATCAGAGTGTGATAGTCGATGCGCGAAATCAGGAACATTCCCACGACGCCGATGGCGAGCCAGGTAAGCTGTCTCCATTGGAGGCCGGCCATATTCGGAGTGGCATGTGTGGACGAGTAGATTTCGAGGACGCCGATCGTGTTGATCGCGGCAACGATGGCGAGCAGGACCCAGTCGAAGTCTTGCGTTCGTGGACGATCTTTCATCGGCGAATCGCTCTCATGGCCGGGCCGCTCCGACGGTTGCGACGAGAGGCCGAACCGGAGCGGGCGGCGGCGGATTTCCGCCGGTAGCCGTTTGAGTGCCCGCGTTCTTTTTGTCGTAGTAGGCTTTCACGATATCTCGAACGACCGGCCCGGCCGCTTCGCCGCCATGCTCCATCGTATTTTGAACGATTGCCGCGACGACGATGTCAGGATTTCGCCTGGGAGCGAACCCGACGAACCATCCATCCATTTTCTTGTTTCCGAGGCGAGTGGCGGCGTTGTAGCTCATTAATTGAGCGGTGCCGGATTTTCCGCAGAGGTCAATATTCTGCAGGCGCAGATGATAACCAGTGCCCCCGCCTTCGTTCACGACGCCGTATAGACCCTGCGTCACTTGTTCCACAGCATTCTCGGAAAGAGGGAAGTGGGCGGTTTTCAGGTCCGGGAGATTCTTGAACAAGTGCGGTTGTACGAGAGTGCCCGCGCTTGCCACTGCTGCGGCCATGCGCGCGAGTTGGATGGGAGTGACGGTCACCGCGCCCTGTCCGACTGATACAGAAATCGTTTCGCCCGCATACCATTTATGGTGGAAAACGCGCTCGACCCAGTCTTCCGAAGGCATCAGTCCGGCTTCTTCCCCTGGCAAATCGACGCCCGTTTTGTGGCCCAAGCCCAGTCCAGCGGCGTAGTCGTGGATTCGGTCAATGCCGAGCTGCTTGCCGATGGTGTAGAAGAAAACGTCGCAGGAATCGACGATCGCTCTGTGGAGATCGACCGTGCCGTGTCCCTGCGGGCGCCAGCAATGAAACGTCCGTCCGTAAAAGCTGGCATAGCCGGGGCAGTAGACGGTGGTGTTTTCGGGAACGGCCTTGGAATCGAGCATCGCCGCGGCCATCACGATTTTGAAGACGGAGCCGGGCGCGAGTTGTCCCTGAATCGCGCGATTGAATAGCGGCGTATCTTTATCGGTATTGAGCTTGGCCCATTCGTCTGCCGGAATGCGCACGGCGAAGTCGTTCGGATCGAACGTGGGCCGGCTGACCATGGCGAGAATTTCGCCGGTGTGCGCGTCCATCGCTACGACGGCGCCTTCCTTGTCCTGCATGTCGTTCTCGGCAATCGCCTGCAAGTCGTAATCGATCGTCAGCTGAATCGGCTTTCCGGGGATCGCTTCCACGTTGTCGAGCGTGCGCATCGCCTTGCCGACGCTGTTGACGACGACGCGACGCATGCCGTCAGTGCCTTCGAGGGTTTCGTTGTACTGGCGTTCGAGGCCGGCCTTTCCGACGATGTCGCCGGGGCGATAGTGGCCGTCGCTCTGGTCGAGTTGTTGGGGCGAAACTTCACCGACGTATCCGATCGTATTCGCGAGCATTTTGCCGTGCGGGTAGCGACGGCGGTGAACCATCAGCAACTCGAGGACGGGAATATCCGCGCGGTGCGATTCCACGAATGCAATATCGGCAAGGCTGGCAGCCGGTTTGATTACGACCGGCTGAAATTTCGGCTCGTTCCTGGCGGCGTCGAGCGCCTGCTGCAGGTCTTGGCGGCTGATGCCGAGGCCGTCCACGATTTGAGAGATGCTCTTGTCGATGGACTTCATGTCCTCGCGCAGGAGCAGGATGCTGAAAGAAGGGTAGCTATCCACGAGAACGCGGCCTTCGCGATCGAGCATCGGCCCGCGTGGAGCAATGATTGGAATCGAGCGAACGCGGTTCCGTTCGGCGAGATCGGCGAAGTGGCCCGACTGGACAACCTGCAATTTCCAGAAACCGATCAGCAGCAGCACGACGAAAATGACGGATACGTAGGAAACCAGCGCCAGTCTGCCCTGGGGAACCTTCTGGTCGTTAGCACTCCACGATGGCAACGGCACTCCTGCGCGGGGGTCGTATTCGGCCCTGACTCGCTCGGCCCTCGCGCGCCCGGACGTTCGCAACCGGGCGGTACATGAGGCGGCATTTAAAGCTAACACCGCCAACGCGCTACCCGCAAGGCAGCGATGCCCTTTCCGTCATCGTATTGTGCCCAAAACGGAGCAGTGAAAATAGCTGGCCTAAGGGACAGGGAGGGCGAAAGGCGGGCTAGAAACGCTTGCGGAGGCGGTCGAGCAGGGCAAACAAGACCACGCCTACGCCCGCGGTGACGAGGGAATCGAGGAAAAGGTGCACGGTAAAAAACGGCATTGAATGGGCGAGCAGCACGCGCTCCGTAATAGCCAGTACGACCTGATGGAAATGGAAAAGGATGAAGATGAGACCGAAGCGGCTGATGGGGTGTTCGGTATCAATTCTGGCGCCCACGGACGAAGCGACATATCCGACGCACGTTTTCGCGATGCCGTACATGCCGATGAGATTGTCGTGGCTCAATGCATCCTGCGTGATTCCGATGGCAGCACCGAGAAACATCCCGCTAACCGGATTGCGGCGGCTTACGCCGAAATAAATCGTGACGAGCAGAGGCAGATCAAGGAGCTCCGCCCAGCGGCCGTACTTGTGAAGCAATGCCTGGGCGACGAGCGCGAATAAACAAACGAGCAGAACGGCTCCGCCATAATACTTGTGTACTTCGATATTTGATTCTGATTGCGCGCCGGTGCTCAGCATTGTCGCCATTTTATCTATGGGGGGCGGGCGGCCGGGCGGCGCCGCTTGCGCCCGGAATGGGAGCGCTGGGATTCGCAGCGCCCGGGTCCGGCGCTTCTTCGGATTTCTTGGGCGTTAATTCCTGCTGCGAAAGCAGGATGAGAACTTCTTCGAGCCGATCGAGCCGCGCAGCGGGCGAAATCCCGATGATCTGGAATGGAGTTCCGGGTTTCGCGCTTTCCACAGTGCCAATCGGCAAGTCCTTGGGGAAAATGTGGTCCTCGCCGGAGGTGAGGATTTTGTCGCCGGACTGGACCTTTTCGTCGTTGACGATGTAATCCAGGTGAGGGTTGGGATCGCCGCTGCCCTTTACGACGCCGTGAGTGCGCGAGGCGGCAAACAGAGCGCCGACGCCGCTATCCCTATCGTTGATGAGGAGGACTTGCGACGTAGAGGGAAACACCTCGACGATTTTCCCCACGACTCCTTCGGGCGTAATCACGGCAAGATTTCGCCGCACGTGATCGCGTTCCCCGCGATTGATGAATAGTGTGTGCGACGTGGGATCGGCGCTCGCTCCGATCACTTCCGCGGGAATCATCGAAGCTTCCGGATGCGCGGAGCGGAAATTCAGAAGATTTGCGAGACGCTGGCCTTCGGCGGCGCGGCTTTCAAGTTCGCGATTGCGCATGCGAAGCTCGTCGAGTTCTTTCTGGAGCCGCGCATTTTCGCGTCGCGTGTCCTGCAGCCCGATGTATCCGTGCCAAATGCCGCTGATCCTCGAAAATGACCAGGTGCCGGCGCGTTCGACCGGCGTAAGAGTTTGTACCGCCCAGTAGCGGACGAGCCTGACATTGTTCTCACGCTTGATCTGAAACGCGAGCAGAAGCACTTGTACGAGGACCAGAGCTGCCAGCAGGCTCAGTGGACGGTGGCGCGATATGATCGTGTCTTGCATTTTGCGTGCTGGGCCTTAGTCAATTGAGACGAGCCGCAAGAGCCGGAAATCGCTCAGCATTTTTCCGGTGCCGAGAACGACCGAAGCCAGCGGATCGTCCGCGATCGAAACGGGCAGCCCGGTCTCTTCGCGAATGCGCTTGTCGAGATTCTTGATGAGTGCACCGCCGCCCGTCAGTACGATGCCGCGGTCGCTGATATCGGCGGAAAGCTCGGGCGGGGTGCGCTCGAGAGCCACGCGAATCGCGTTGAGAATCGTCGCGATACATTCCGAGAGTGCTTCGCGGATTTCGCTGTCGTCAATCGTGACGGTGCGCGGCACGCCTTCGATCAGGTTGCGGCCTTTTACTTCGAGCGTGAGCGGCTTCTCGAGCGGATAGGCCGAGCCGATTTCGATTTTGATCTGTTCGGCGGTACGCTCGCCGACGAGCAAATTGTATTTGCGCTTGAGGTAGTGCATTACCGCTTCGTCCATTTCATTGCCGGCCACGCGCACGGAGCGCGAATACACGATGCCGCTCATGGAAATGACGGCGATGTCCGTAGTCCCTCCGCCGATGTCCACCACCATGTTGCCTGAGGGCTCTTCGATGGGAAGGCCCGCGCCGATCGCCGCGGCCATCGCCTGCTCGACCAGATACACTTCGCTCGCTCGCGCGCGATAGGCGGAATCCTGCACGGCGCGCTTTTCCACCGGCGTAATTTCGCTCGGAACTCCGATTACGATGCGGGGATGAACCAGCACCCGGCGGTTGTGGGCCTTCTGAATGAAATAGGTGAGCATCCGCTCGGTGACTTTGAAGTCGGCGATTACGCCGTCTTTCATCGGCTTGATCGCGACCACGTTGCCAGGCGTCCTGCCGAGCATTTCCTTGGCTTCGCGTCCCACCGCCACTACTTCGCCTGTGTTCTTATTGATGGCGACGATCGAAGGCTCGTTGACCACGATGCCTTTTCCGCGCGCAAACACCAGCGTGTTCGCGGTTCCCAGGTCAATAGCCAGATCCGAAGAGAACAGGCTGAAGACCGACCGCATGTTGTAGCCGCTTTTCGTCACGTGACGCTTCCCCCTCAGCTTCTACTTGAGCACTGCTGCGGCTGCGAATGCAAGTCAGCTCGCTGAATTCCTAAAGATAATTTCTAGGGAACTACGACATCGACTTTCTTAATGGCTGTGCCGCCTCGCCGGTTTTGGCCGGTAATCACGATCGTGTGGCTGCCGCGATCCATCGGCTGCGTGAAATAGCGGAAGTGCCCGTCGGGCCGGATATCCGCCACCTGCTCGCCGTTGATGATCAATGCAGCGCCGGGTTCGGTGCGTCCAATCACTTCCACGTTGTTTCCGTGCAATTCCGTGTCGTCCACTTCCAGCAGCATTTCCTGTTCTTTACCAGCCACAACGAGCATGAACTTGAAAGGATCGCTCTGGTCGCTCGCGTTGTTCTTCTCGTCGATCGCGCGCACTCTCCAGAAATAATCGCCGGGCGGCAGGCCTTCGATTTCAACGTTGGAGCCGGAGGTCTTCTTTTCCATCACCACTTTGTTGAACATCGAAGTAGTGCTGACCTGGAATTCATAAGCTTTCGCCGTGGGCACCGCTTTCCAGGAAAATACAATCGGATCGCGCTTGGGATCGGCCACGATCACAGCGGCCAAATTGATGGGTTTGTCGAGTTGCGGGGGAGCCAGCACCTGGCTCTTCGTAATCGCGCCACCGGTCGGGAACGAAGCACGTTCCCACTGGCCAATGTTCAGATGCTCGCCGCCGCGATTCAGTTCTGCGCTACCAGTGTCGACGGTGATTTCCTGCTGGTTCGTTGTTGGATCGCTGCGCACGGCCGCGCGGCTATTGGCTTTGACGGAAGCGACGGCATTCTCAAAGGAGACTTCCGCTTTGGATCCGGGAATTTCCCACGAGCCGGTGGCGAGATCGACCTGACCGGAAGTGATGTGCACGCCGACTTTCGAAGCGCGGTCCTGCTGCACCACGTTGTCTTCCACAGTGACGAGCGTATCTCCCTTGACCGTGTAGGTGGTTCCGTCAGCGAATTGAATACGCGCGACGCCTTCACCACCCGTTTGAATCAGATCGCCTTTGTCGAGGGAAAGCTGGTAGTCGGCATTCACCCACTGCACCGAATTGCTTTTCTTGATTTGAACTTTCCCGTCGAGGTTCACGAAGCGGGCCTGGCGGGCTGCCGCCGTGGAACTTTCGTTCGTGGAAGGCGCCGCAATGGAATTCGAAATCTTGCTGATTACGTTCGCGGCCATCTCCGGGAACGCAAAATGAAACGCGACAAATACGAGCGCCACAAACGCGATCACGCACAGCACCACGGTGCGATATTTCACCGTGTGCCAGTACACCTCCACGCGGGAGATTTTTGGCTTCTCTGCGGCCGAGATTTTACCTGTTGTCATGACGATTTGGGGCCAGTTTGGCAATCTAGCATAGGGGTATAGGCCTTTCAACACGGCCGGGGAACAGGATGCGAAACCGCTAACAGTAAGAAAGCACCAGGTTTTTAAGGGAGTTGCGGCGCAGGCGGGAAGGTGTGCAGGTGCCCGTTTGGGGCCGGATTGGCGTGATATCGGAACCATCTTGGAGCCATTTGAGCCATTTTGGAGGTTGACCGCGAGCGTCCCTTTTAGCGAGACTAGACGCTCAAATCGGCGCCAGTATTCGTCCCTCCGGCCCGCCGACCTAGCTTTGCGCGGGCCGACCGCTGACGCGCCTTGGGGTACATACACATGAACGAAATAGTAGGCGAACTTCTTCCACCAGCACGATTGATGCTCACTCCCGGGCCCTCGTGCATGGATCCGCGCGTCTATCGCGCCCTGTCCACGCCGCTCGTGGGCCACATGGATCCGTGGTTCATCAACATGATGAACGACGTGCAACTACTGCTGCGCAAGGTTTTCCAAACGCAGAACCGCATCACGTTCCCCATTTCCGCTTCCGGGTCGGGCGGGATCGAAGCGGCGGTCCTGAATCCGCTGGAGGAAGGGGACGAGTGCATCATCTGCGTGAACGGCTGGTTCTCCGAGCGCATGGCTGTGATTGCGGAACGGAGCGGCGCGAAGGTGAATCGCCTGGAAGTGCCGTACGGCCGAACGGTGGACCCCGATGAGGTGCGCCGCGCAGGAAAAGGAAAGAAGATCAAACTCGTGGGGATGGCGCACGGCGAGACTTCGACGGCGGTGGTGCAGCGCATCGGCGATTTCCGCAAAGTAGCGGACGAATTGGGAGCTCTGCTGGTGGTGGATGCCGTTGCGACGCTTGGCGGCCTTCCGCTCGATGTGGACCGCGAGCGGATTGATATTTGCTTCAGCGGCTCGCAGAAGGCGATCAGCGCGCCTCCGGGAATGGCGCCGATCACCGTCAACGCGCGGATGGAAGACGTGATGCGCGCGCGCAAGAAGCCCGTAGGTAGCTGGTATTTCGATCTCACGCCGATTATGACGATGTGGGGCAGCGAGCGGACGTATCACCATACTCCGCCGATATCGTTGATCTACGGCATGCGTGAGGCGTTGCGGTTGACCCTCGAAGAAGGTCTCGAAGCGCGCTGGGAGCGGCACCTGCAAAATCAGCGTGCGCTCGTCGCGGGAGTGGAAGCGATGGGGCTCGAGCTTTTTGTCGCGAATCCAGCGGAGCGTCTGGTCACGGTGACGGGCGTGAAGGTTCCCGCGGGAGCGGACGACCGGCGGGTGCGCCAGCAATTGCTCGATGAGTTCAACATTGAAATCGCGGGCGGATTCGGACCGGTGAAGGGGAAATTGTGGCGCGTCGGCTTGATGGGCTATTCGAGCCAGAAATCGAACGTGCTTTTGTTCCTTGCGGCGCTCGAAAAAGTTCTGCTCGATCAGAATGTCCGTGTTCCCTCGGGCGCGGGAGTGGGGGCGGCCGTTCAAAGCTTCCAGCAGTCGATGCAGCCTGCCGCCGTGGGTGCACCCAAGTAAGCGCCAAAGTAAACGCGACGACGCGATGACAAAAACTTCCGCTTCGATGATTCCGAACGCCGGCGCGATGAGCGACTTCATCGGCGCATTCGACGTCCCGTCGAAAGTGACGGACGTCGTCTATCGCTGCCGCTTCTCACACTGCTGGAATGGAATTGCAACACGCCATGCCGACACGATGGATTGCAAGTTTTTCGTGGATGGGAAAGGCGTCGTCCTCGGACTTGCGCATCCGGGCTTTGTGGAATTCCGGACGCGCGCCGGGCGCAACCTATCGGATCGCGAAGCCAGCTACATCGGCGCCGAATATCTCCGCGAACGTCTGGAGCAGGAAGACGAGCACGCGCTCTACGACGTCTCCGCGGCTGACGTTGCGCGCATCATTGAAAAGCTGGGCATCAAGTAACCTTCCCGTTCTGCGAACCGCGCCTTCAGCATGACCCTCAGCTCCCAGGTTTCTTGCGGAAATAAGTGAAATCGTATTCGACCGACCACGTTTTTCCGCCGTCCTCGGACCGCTGGCTGAACTGCCTCACCTCGTCCGGGCCGACATGGAAGAACTGCAGATGGCGCGTGGCTTTCTTTCCCTGTTCATCCGTATCCGCAAAGTAGTCCATCGTGGTTCCGTTCAGGTGGCCGGAGAAAAAGATTCTTCCGCCGTTGCTGTCGACCCAATACTGCTCCCACTTCTTCGTGTTCGAGTCGTAGATATTGAAGCTCTTTCCAGTGTTGCCGCGCCCGCCCGTCCAATTTTCCAGCACTACGCAATCGTCGAGAATCTTCTGGATGCTGCTCGATCCCACCACCTGATCAGCTCCGGTTTGCTTTACCGTCCACTCGCCGACCCAGAAATCGAATTGCTTGTATTCGGCGCTGTACTTGCACGGAAATGAATTGTGGTCAGCCTTCTCGAGATCCTTTGCAAAGCGGGCATCGTCTTTGAGCAAGATCAGATCCGGATCGGACGAGAAGAGTTCGCCGGGCCCGTAACCGCTTTCCAGGATTTCATCGAGCTTGGCAAACGCTTTTTCGCGATCGCCCATTCGAGCGTAGGCCTTGGCGGTGCGGAAGAGTACCGAGAATTGATGAAAGCCGAGGATGCCGGCTTTTTCATAGCACTCGATCGCTTTCGGATACTGTCCGATTCCGGCCAGCGCGACGCCCCAGCGATACCAATCCTGTCCGTTGCTCGGGTTCGCTTTCGCCAACGATTCATAGGCCGGCGCCGCCTTTGCCCAATCCTTCGCGTTGTAGTAGCCGTCCGCGGCAGTTTGCTCAGCGTTCGCTGCCTGCGCATGCGACGTGGCGGCCAGCGCACTACCGATCACCACAACGACTGCGACACGGCACACAAACCGACTCCACCAATTCATAGTATTTCTCCTGATTGATTCCCGCGCGCTGGAACCGAGGATGTGCTTCCCCTTGCGAGTCTTAGACGCTTAAATCGCAGGATGGAGAGCGTGCTGTGGAAGCGCTTGGCGGTGGTTTCGTAGAGCCGGGGAGGAAATCGCGGAGGCGAGGGGACCCGGAACACCGGGCGATTTCCGAGAAGTAAGGCTATGGCGCGTCAGCCTTTTCTTTGGCTGCGGGCGTCGCCGGCGAATTTTTCCCTAGAGTGCGAATGTAGTTCACGAGGTTCCAAACGTCCTCATCCTTCAAACGGTCTGCTTCGGAGGGCATATCGCCGTTCCCATTTTTGATGACGTAAAACATTTCGCCATCGCTCACGGACTTCAGAGCTGCCGAGTCGCGGTAATCGCGGATTTTCAGTTTCATGTCAACCGCCAGATCGCCTTTGCCGTCGCCGTCGGATCCATGGCACATCGCGCAGTCGTACCCGTATTTTTTCTTTCCGGCGGCGATCGAAGCGGGAGTGGACTTCACCGGATTCACAACTTTCAGCGCTTCGGGCGGAATTTTCGCACCGGCCGCGGGAGGCGCGGCTTTCGCCTCGGGAGCCGGGCTCTGTTGAGCGCGGCAGACGAACGGAAGGAGCAGCAGAGCCGAAAGGGCAATCGCGCGCGACCACATACGAGAGGCCTCCTGCGCCGGAATTGCACGGATTGTACGCCCGTTCCCTGCCGGGGAGTTGTTTATTGCGGCGGATGTGCCGAGCTACGCGTCCGACAGCGACTCGCCGGAATTTGCGCCGTCGTTCAATTCACCGGCTTCCAGGATCTCGCCGCAATCGAGGCATTCGACGTATTGGGAGTCGTCGTCTTTCGCAATGAGCCGCGTTCGAGCGTGTTGGCAGAGGGAATCAGGCATCGCAATCTCAACGCAAACCTGCCAGCATTGTACCACCGCCTCCGGCCACCCTCGGGCAGGGCGCAGTTGACAAACGCCCCGATTGCAACTATCAGTCTCTCTCTGCTCCTTGGAGAAAGCGAGAACGCGTGACCGCTGAAACCAGCACGCAAAAAAGACTCGGCACTGCGCTCTTTTACGGAATTATCGCCGTCCTGGCCTACATGGTCTTCCGGGTCTTCGAACCGTTTCTTGCAGCGCTGGCGTGGGCCATCATTCTCGTCGTCTTCTTTTTTCCGCTGTACGAGCGCCTGGCCAGGAAGTGGGGAATGACGACCGCCGCAGTGGCCAGCACGATCGGTGTGACGATTATCCTGATCGTTCCGACGATCCTCATCATGATTGCGTTCGTTCGCCAAGGCTATCAAGCGGTTCAGTCCATCCAATCGGAGGTCGTCGGTGGGCACTTCCGATGGGTGAATGATCTCTGGACTCGCCTCGTGCAACGCTTTCCCGAAGTGGAAACATCGGACCTCGGCAGCACCCTCCGTCGTTACGGAGAGCAGTCTGCTTCGTACGTTGCCGGTCAAATCGGTGCCGTGTTGCGCCACACGGCAGTCTTCCTATTTCATCTTTCGGTGACGATTTTGGCGATGTTCTATTTGTTTCGCGACGGGCCATCGCTCGTGGTCCGGCTCCGCGAACTTCTGCCATTCGAAGACGTGCATCGAAGCCGGATGATACAGGAATCGCGCGATCTGATTTTTGCAAGCGT
Organism: uncultured Acidobacteriota bacterium; assembly: GCA_963711875.1. Lineage (GTDB taxonomy): Bacteria > Acidobacteriota > Terriglobia > Acidiferrales > UBA7541 > Palsa-295. Next base: position 357,511 of record CAVQFW010000004.1, on the reverse strand, counting down.
GACGTCGAGCGGCGTGGCCGCGGCCGCGCATGGATTGCTGGGCGGATTGGCGTTCGGCTTGACGGGAATCGGCTCTCCCGTCTTTTGGGGCGTCATGATGGGGTTCTTTTCGCTGGTTCCAGTGGTGGGTTCGGCGCTGATCTGGGTTCCGGCGGTGATCAGCCTGATGCTCGGAGGCCATATCGCAAAAGGAATCGTTCTGGCGCTGATTTGCAGCGTAATCGTCGGCATGATCGACAACATCATTCGCCCGTGGCTGATTAGCGGACGCGCCGAGATGGGCGGCCTGGTGGTCTTCATCAGCGTCCTTGGCGGCATCAGCGTATTTGGAATGCTCGGCGTGGTGCTGGGGCCGGTGGTGGTGGCGACGGGTGCGAGCCTTCTCGACCTGTATGTACCGAGTGGCCCGGGTAGAAACCAATTCTCCAAAGCGAGTGGGAGCTGAACGGATGGCGTGCTAGAGTAGCGCCCTTCGGAAACCAGCATGCGCAAAAATTCCAATTCAAAACACGTGAGCCTCCCGCCGGAAAAGCTCCGGTGGCACTGTGATCCCGCTCGCATTCCGTTTGAGACGACGGCCGAAGTGGAGCCGACGGTCAACGATATGGGCCAAGACCGGGCCATGCGCGCGCTGCGGATGGGCGTCGAGCTGAAAGCGTCCGGCTACAATCTTTTCGTCTGCGGACTTTCAGGAACGAGCCGCGGCGGAATGATCGTGCGCATGGTCGAGGAGTTGCATCTCGAGACGGAAACGGCTCCCGACCGTTGCTACGTGAATAATTTCAAGAATGCGGACCGCCCCAGGCTCCTCACTCTTCCGCGCGGACAGGCCAACGCCTTCAAGAAAGAAGTGGAATCCGGAATCGATTTTCTCCGCCGGCGCATTCCGCAGGTGTTCGAAGGCGAGCCGTTTCAGCGGCAGAAGACGCGCATCGTCGAGCGATTCACCGTGCGCGAAAAAGAACTGATGGACGATTTCACTCGCCGGATTGCGCGCGAGCAGTTTGCGCTGGGCCGCATGCAAGTGGGAGCTGTCGCGCTGCCCGAAATTTTTCCTGTCCTCGAAGGACAGATGGTCCCCATCGAAGAAATTCCCAAGATGGTGCAGGAGGGAAAACTCGAAAGCGTGGCGGCCGAAGACCTGGAGCGCAAGTACGACCAGTTCCGCCAGGAATTTACAGTTGTGTACCGCAAGACGCTCTCGCTTTCGCGCGAACTCGCGAGTGAGATGAGCTACCTCGAGCAGGAAGCGGCGTCCGTGCTTGTGGATGGAGTGATCGAAGAGCTGAAGGAGAAATACCCGAGCCCGCAGATATCCGAGTACCTCGAAGAAGTGCGACATCACATCCTCGACAATCTCGATCCGTTCAAAGAGCGAGAAGGCGAAGACGAACAGCCGCCGTCGGAGGGTGGCGGGGGCCAGCGCCAGGAGCGCTCGGACCGCGATCCGTTCCGGGTGTACGGCGTGAATGTAATTCTGGCGCACGGCGAGCAGGAAAAAGTGCCGGTAATATTTGAGACGATTCCCACCTACGCCAACCTCTTCGGCACGATTCACCGAAGCTACGACACGCGCGGCGGTTGGAGTTCCGACTTCATGGACTTGCGTGGCGGCTCGTTGTTGCGCGCGGATGGCGGTTTTCTCGTGATGTATGCGCTCGACACGCTCACGGAAACCGGCGTCTGGCGAACTCTGAAGCGCACGCTGAACCACGGCAAGCTCGAAATTCAGCCCGTGGATGTGTTCTTTCCGTTCAGCACCGCGGCGCTGAAGCCCGAGCCGATCGAGATTCGCGTGAAGATCATCCTGATCGGCGATCGCGACATGTACGAGCTGCTCTACGACTACGAAGACGACTTCAAGAAAATTTTCAAAGTCCGCGTGGAATTCGACGAAGAAATGAACTGGAGCGACGAAGTAATCCGCCAGTATGGCGGCCGCCTGCGGAAGCTGAGCGATGACGAGCAGCTCTGCCCGTTCGACCGGACGGCTGTGGCCGTGATCCTCGAGCACGGCGTGCGGCGCGCAGGCCGGCGGGGAAAGATTACGGCGCGATTTTTCGATCTCGCGGATTTGGCCCGGGAATCGTCCTACGTTGCGAAACACGAGAAGGCCGCGGTGGTAACCGCGGAGCACGTGCGGAAAGCGCAGGAAGCGCAGATTGACCGGCACAATCTGACCGAAACAAAAATCCGGGAGATGGTGGAGCAAAATCTCCTCTTCATCGATACGACGGGCGCGCGCGTGGGGCAAGTGAACGGATTGAGCGTGCTCGAAATCGGCGGGTACGCGTTCGGCAAGCCCGTGCGCATTACCGCGGCAGTAGCTCTGGGGAAGCTGGGAATTATTAACGTCGAGCGCGAGTCGAATCTGAGCGGCCGCTTTCACGATAAGGGCGTGCAAATCATTTCCGGATATCTGCGGCGCACGTTCGCACAGGACAAACCGCTTTCGCTTTCAGCAAGCGTTTGTTTCGAGCAATCGTACTCCGGCGTGGACGGCGATAGCGCCAGCTCCACGGAAATTTATGCGATCCTTTCGGCGCTCTCGGAGATTCCGATCAAGCAGGAGCTCTCGGTGACCGGGTCGGTGAACCAGCAGGGTGACGTGCAGCCGATCGGCGGCGTGAATCAGAAGATCGAAGGATTTTACGACGTGTGCAAGCTGAAGGGATTCACCGGCACGCAAGGAGTGCTGATTCCAGCTGAAAACGTCGAAGACCTGATGCTCCGCGACGAAGTGATTGATGCGGTGGCGCAAGGGAAATTCCACATCTATCCGGTGGCGACGATCGAGCAGGGAATTGAAATCCTCACGGGTGTTCGCGGCGGGAAACGCGGCAAGACGGGAAAATTCGAACCGGGATCGGTGTTCGCGGCCGTGGATGCGCGCCTGCGAAAGATGGCCGAGACGCTGAGCCGGTTCGAGTCCTGATTCTTCGGCCGGACTAGATCAAGCGGCGCATCTGCACCACGATCGGCACCGATTGTCCGTCGCGTTGAATCAGCAGTTTGTATTTATGGCCTACCTGGCGAAAAAGATTTCGGATCGAAGCCAGCGTCAAGTCAGCCGCCGGTTCATCGTCGATTCCAGCGATCACGTCGCCCTTTAGAACTCCCGCGTCGCTTCCAGGGGTTCCCGGCTGCACCGACGCAACCTCGAACGTAATCAGTCCCGGCCCTTTGGCCACTACTGCGATCCCGCTCTTATCTTCCTGTTCGTAGTCCGCGAAATGAGTGTTGGGATCGAGGATGAGCTGCTTGTGTGTGTAGTCGAAGATCACCGTGAATCGCCGGAGCATTCCTCCGCCAATCACGCCGGCTCGAGTGGCATCCATCTCCGAGTTTGATTTCTGGCGAACGAACGCCGCAATCGGGTTTCTCACCTCGTAGCGCCCGATTTGAAACTCGTTCAGGCGCCCCAGCACAATATTCGCTCCGTCGTCGATTTCAGGATCGGACGCGGCGAGGGTTTTCAAATGCGATGAAAAGATGCGCTTTGCTTCCGCGAACCGTTCCGAGATCAGCAAAGCCGCATCGAGTGACGTATCCACCACAAAATCGCCCTCGTGGGATTTTTGTCCCGGCAGCGCGAACTTCGCGGAAACCACGGGCGCGCCACCTTCGAATTTGAGCGGGAAGACAGCTCCCTTTCCTGAATACTTGTAGGCGCTGGGATCGTAGAGCCGCAATGTTTGCCGGTTGTAATCAATCTCCACCACCACGCGGCTCAGAAAATCGGCGCCGAGCGTTCCCTGATACAGCCGGCCCACTTGAGTAGAGAAATGCGGCTTATCGACCGCGGCAAAATCCGCGAACGGCATGTCGACGCCGGGGAAGTTTAGAATCGCATTCGGAAGTTTGGCCAACCCGAGTTCGGCGGCGCGGCTGGGGCTAACGGACGACGCGAGAGCGGCCGAGTCCAGCACAAAGAGCGACGGCTGGCTTTTATTGATATCCACCGGTATGAAGATGAGATTTTCCACGAACTCCGCGGGAATCTCGGCAGCATTTCCTCCGAAAGCGAATCGCACGGGCGCTACAGTTTGCTGCGCTGCCGCTTGAGCGTTCGCAGGCGAGCCGTCGTGGATTGCAAAACCGGAGAATGCCAAACCGTGGAACGTGAAGCCCTGGAATACTAAGCCAAAGAACGTCGCGGCAACGGTTCCGAAAGCGATTCCTGCATGGCGCATGATTTCTATCCAGGCTCCTTGGCTCGAGCAATCCGAGAGAGATTATACGATTAGCGGGCGGGCGCGAGATATCCCTCGCGCGCAAGTATCTGATACTCGGCGTGCTTCCCGTTGGCGGCATCGGAATGTCCGCTGGAGTCGAGAATCTGGATGGTGAGCGAGTGGAACTTCCCGTCATGCTGGGGCGCGATGCCCAGCACGTATTGATGCCGCAAGGCGGCCGCAATCTGGCGATAAATAGGCACAAATTCGTTGGGCGACTCGGGAAAATACGCGCGCCCGCCAGTGATTTTCGCGAGCGCTACCAATGCGCCGTCGGCCTTTGCGAAACTCAACGGATTCACAGGCTCGGCGGATTCAGCGGACTTCGGCGCGGACTTCGCCGCCTTCTTTTTCTTCGAACTCGCCTGCCGCAAGGAGCCGCCCAACGCCACAGGAAACAGCACCACATCCTCGGCTCTAAGTTTTTCGACGAGTGCGTCCCATCGCTGCGGCGGAGAGGAATCGAGTCCGGTGGTCAGCAGCACCACGGCTCTTTTACCGCGAAGGGGAGCCATCCAATCGAGCACCGTCGAGAGGGAATCGAAAAAATTCAGGTCGCCCATTCCCATCGTGTATTGAACGTGCCCAAGAGCAGCCGCGAACCCGGTTTTATCCGAAGTGAATGCGAGCAGCGCTTGCGGCGACTGCGCGTAAGCGACGAGTGCCACTTGATCGTCCGGAGCGAGACCTTCGAGGAGCGCGTATGCCGCAGTGAGATGCTCGATGCGTATCAGGTAGACTGCCGGGCTTGTCTCGAGCAGCACGAGTACTTGCGCGGGAGCTTCGATGGGCGCGAAAAACAAAATCGGCTGCTCCACGCCGTCGTCGAGCACCCGGAAACTCGTCTGCGCGAGGCCGCCGACAAAATCGGCGTGGCGGTCGAGCACGCTGACGTCGATCTTGACGATTTCGGCAGTCGCTTGAATGCCGGCCTGAGGCAGCTGGCCGGGATTCTGAGCGCACAGCGGGGGCGCGAGCGAGTAGCTGAGTGCCGACATACCAAGGAAAAGCTTCAGAAGAAAGCGGTCCCGGAAAAAGGGACGCTTACTGAACGTACGAATCAAAGTAGATGCCGTTCGCGTCTTTCCACCATCCGAGGATCCCGATCTTTAAATGGCGGGTAAGAACAGGGGGTGGAATCGCAGAAAACCAATCGGTCTGGGGAGCATTGTCGGGGGGCAAGTTCTTTGCTGCCTCGGCCAATTGCTGCCGGTTGTGCGCCATCATTTGATCCCAGGGGATACCGGAGAGGTCGGCGACAGTCAAGCCGGAGAGTTTCTCTGGAAATGAAGCCCGCGTTTTCAAAAAGTCCGGATTCGCGAGAACTCCGGACGCAGTACTCGCACCGGCTTTGGCGTTCAGTCGTTCGACGATTGCGCGGGCCGCAGCCTTGCGTGGCGCCGCGACGATCATATCCGGCATGACAGCGACGTAGTACAAGTCGCGCCGTTTTTCTCCCGTTTTTGGATCGGTAGAAGGGAACGAAAGATCGAGGTAGGTCGTGTCGCCCGCCGTATCCTCGCTGACGATGAATCCGCCGGCGACAGCTCGCAGGATGCGAAGAATATCCTGCGGCTTCTGAATCGAGAGCGCGAAGGTCTTCATGGACGAGCCATCTTCCGCGAAGGCAGTTTCGGATGAGATCTCGCCGGTGAGGAGCTGGAGAGCGTCGGGCACCGACATTCCCAGGAAGCCCTGCGCCATTTTTTCGTACATCTCGACAGCGGCTTCCTGCTGAGGAGCCAGGAACGGTTGCGCGGCAGTTCGCACTAATTGGTAAGATGCCGCGAGATCGTATCGCGAAATGCTGAAGATGGGCCCGGGGCCCACGACGGGCAGCGTGATGAAGGAAGGAGTGCTGGCGCCGGCAAAATCAAAGATCGTTCCCTTCGAGGCGTCTCCGAGCATCGCTCCGCGAAATCGCACCGCCTCACCGGCGAAGCTCACACTCCCGCCAGCCACATGAACCCGGTCCACGTGCAGGTTTTCTGCAAACTTCGCGCCCGGTTTCGCCAGTTGCTCGGCGGTCAGAATCTTCGAGAGATTCGGTACACGCGCAAAAAACTCGACGGCCGCATCGGAATTCACGTACGGCCGAATCTGTTGATATTCGGGGAGCTGAGTGACTGAATCCGCTGGCTTATCGGCGGCGCCGTAGCGGGAAATCAAGTCTTCGATCACCGGTTTCTGGTCCGCGAGGAAATAATACTTGGGCGTGAGAGCGGTGTAAGAGACATCCGTACCCGTGGCGCGCGCCTCGATCTTCGTCCCCTGGAATACGTACGACATCACCGTGGGAACTTCTTTCCCTTTGGCGCGATTGGCCGCCCGCAGTTTTTCGACGAGTGCGGTCTTGGCGTGCGCGTCGTACACAATGAAGAGTCCTGTGGCCGGCGGCGCCGCCGCATCTGCGGCAGGTTTCGTCCCCGAGCCGGGGTTCAGTACCACACCCAGGACCGCGGAATTGTCCAGAAGCGAAAGGACTTCGGCCAGTTCGGGTTCAGAGGTTGCCGGACCGTTCTTTGCGATGTTGCTGCGAAGATTCTTGAGAAGCGCCTCACGGGCGGGCGCGAATTGCGGGTCTTCGAAGAGCTGCACCACGTGATTCGTTTTCTCCGCGCTCGTTACGGAGGCCATCCCGCGCCAGTGGGCGAAGAACACCGTGTTGGCAGGCAATCGTTCGAGGAGCGACGAAGTCTGGGCGTGAAGCGGCGTGGTGACGACGACAAGGAGAAAGAGCGGAATTGCAATGCAAAAGCGGCGCACGCCGCAGGTGAATCTCAGGGCCCTGTTCACGTGCGCCACCTCCGCGGCAATCGATTCAAGCTCTCGACTTCAACACGCCTCTGCCGGATTAATTGCCCGGCGCGGGCTTGGCTGCAGCCGGCGAACCTGCCGACTTCGGCGTGCTCAGATAGCCCTTCGCGTGGTCCTTCGAGACTTCGAATACCACGATCTCGTACGGCCTCTGCACGCCGCGAACGTAAAACTGCACCGGCTCGCCGACGGTCTTGTCTTTCTTCTCGATGGCTTTATCGTCGGCAACCACGTTCATCGTGTATTTGAACTTCTTGGTGTCCACCTTCTTGAGCTGGACCTGAATCGGTCCGACGCGTTCGGGAGAGTTCGATTTGTTGATGTCGAATTCGAAGATATCGCGCTCGCCGAGGCGCTTGAGCTCTTCCACCTCGTCATGATTGCGCGCGATCAGCCCGCTCTGCACGCCGAGGTCGCCAATCGTGCTCTGGAGTTTGCTTTTGGTGGCTTCGAGGTCAGCCTTGGTCGCGGCCACGTCGCTCTTCGTTCCGCTGATTTCCGTGGCCACCTGGCCCAGCTTCGCAGAGGTGTCCTGTTCGACTGCGCCGATTTGCTCCCGCAGTTTCGCGTCGCTCTCCTGCTGCTGTTTTTTCAGCGACGCAGAGAGGCTTCGCGCACGCGCGAGTTCGTCCTGCGTCAAGCCCAGCTTTTGCGAGGTGACGTCCAACTGGCCTTTCAAATCCGCGATGCGCGCGTTCGTTTTTTCGAGTTCCGCGCCGAGCACGCGGCTCTTTTTGTCGGCGTCATCGAGACCTTTCCGCGTGGCCTGTCTTTCCGCATAGCTGGCGAATAGCAAGTAAGCGACGAGAACGAACGACACCACAAAGAGCAGGACCACCCACCGAGGCAGTGCAGCGGGCTCTGCGACCGGTTCTTCTGGGCGTGGGAGGGGCGTAGAACTCAAACTCATAGATCTCCTTCCGCGGCTAAGCCGCGCTATAGACGTGCGGAATTATCGCTGACGCGCCGGAAGATGTCTATGACTTGCGGCGCGGGCTGTTTCCTATCCGGCGAGGGTAGATCGCTTCGACCGTCGTCGTCAGGCCGCCTCGGGGCGTGAATTCGCCGGTCACGCGGCAGCGCACGGGACGAATCGCTTCCACGATGTCGCGCAACATGCGGTTCACGGCGTTCTCATAGAAAATTCCCAAATTCCGGTATGCGAGCAAGTACATCTTCAAAGCTTTTAGCTCGAGGCACACTTTGCCGGGCTCGTAGTGGAGGGTGATTTTTCCGTAGTCCGGTAGACCTGTCTTTGGACATACCGACGTATATTCGGGAAACTGAATTGTGATCTCGTATCCCGGAAAATGGTTGGGCCATGTTTCCAGTTTTGGAAGCCGCGCGTCAATTCCGGCTCTTGCGTGGGCGTCTGTGTAGTCGGCCATTGCAGATCCTCTCTATATGTTCTCGAACGACGGCTCCAATTCTACACTGGGGAAGAACCAACGCTCCAACGGTTGCCTGCAATCACCGTTTTGAGTATGCTGCACCAAGATTCGCCGCCAGGAACGGCCAACAAGAATGATTTGCCCGCAATGTCGCAGCGCGGATTGTTATCGCTCTCACCGAGACGGCGTTCGTGACTTCCTCAACACGTTTACAGGCCTCAGGCCCTGGCGATGCCATACCTGCGACCATCGGTTCTACTCCTGGCGCGTGGCATTCACGTTCTCCTGGTACGCCCACTGCGCGAAATGCGGCAATTTTGATCTCGAGTACATCTCTCGAGAGCGTGTGGAACAGGGGACGCTCATGACCGTAAAACGATGGCTCGGCGTTCCTGCCTACCGCTGCGATCCGTGTCGGATGCGGTTCTTCAGCGTACTGCCGTTCCGCCGCATTCGGCCCTCGGCGAATCCCTCCTTCGCTCGCTCGCCGAGGGGTAGAGCGAAGCAGCCGAGTTCGGCATCCCCGGCTTCCGGAGTGTAAGCTCCCCTCCGTCGCTTACCGCGCCACTCGTCGGCCCTCCCAAGGCTCCCTCCGCGATGTAACGCACAATTAACATTCCCGTCACGGGCGATTGAAGGCGGGCAAATAAGGTTTGCCGTCCCTGTAATCCATTCGAGGGGACGCATAGCCGGGGATTCAGGGTGTATTTGCGACCGTGCGGTGCGAAATAGCTGCAACTCTTTGTGCTTTGACTCATCTCTGGGGACACCCACGCCCGCGCCGAAGCTCTGCATCGGCAGTCACTCGGCCGGGGATGAGGCAATTGCTTGGTGTGTGAGTTGGCCGGCGCGTGGGGTTGGTGGGCCACAGGCCCGGCAGGACTCGGTGGTGGCGCAGATGAGGTTCATCGGTAGTTAAATTCAAGGAGGAATGGAATGCGAGCACTTGCAATATGGATTCTGGCGTTTGGCTTCGCCGCTTCGCCGGCGATCGCCCGAACGGCCGGAACGGGGGATGACAAAGATTCAGCCGCAGCAACCAAGAAAGCGGACGCTTCAAAGAAGGCGACCGATAAGCCGGCCGCGGCTACTTCGAAGACGGAGACGCCTGCAAAGCCGGTGCCGGCCAGCTTGGAAAATGAACTTCAACAGCTTCGCGAACTCCTCGAGGCGCAGTCGAAGCAACTCCAGGATCAAAATGACGCGTTGAAGGAGCAGCGCAAGGAAATGGAAGTGATGAGAGAGAATCTGCGGGCCGTCAACGCTCCTCTCGAAAATGAGGGAGCGCTGCCTGCTTCCAGTTTCACTGCCGATCCCACAGGGAACGCCGTCTTCAGCACCAAGGCGGAGCAGGACAAACCCGACGCGGCGGAAATTCACTTCAAGGGAATCACTCTGAAGCCCGGTGGTTTCCTGGCGGCAGAAGGCGTATGGCGCCAGACGGGTGAGACAGCCACCGTGAACTCGGACTTCAAAGCCATTCCGATGCCCGGTGCCTCGCAAAGCCATCTCTCCGATCTGGAATTCACCGGCCGCCAATCGCAGCTCAATTTGTTGGCGGAAGGGAAAATCGACGACGTCCGCGTCCGCGGCTACGTCGAGACGGATTTCCTCAGCTCGGGCGTAACTTCCAACGACAACCAAAGCAACAGCTTCACGCTTCGCATGCGCCAGGGATGGGGACAAGTGGCCACCGACAGCGGATGGGAATTCACGGGCGGCCAGATGTGGAGCCTGGTCACAGAAACCGGCAAGGGCACCGAGCCTCTCACCGAGGTAAGGCCCAAGACGATTGACGCGCAGTACAACGTCGGTTTCAGCTGGGCGCGACAGGGCGGCTTCCGGCTTTCCAAGAGCTTCGCCGATAAAAAAGTGACAGTTGCTGTTTCGGTGGAAAATTCGGAGTCGACTTTCGTTGGTCACGGGTTTGCCATCACGAACACGACCACTACACCCGGCGGCGCAACAGGCGATGCAGTACTGCTGACCACCGCTACCAGCATCGGCAACACGCTGATTGGCAACATCGGCGACCTGTCCGGTCTTGAAAACAACCAGGCCAATTATTCCTACAATGCGAGCCCTGACTTCGTAATCAAGGCCGCGTTCGATCCTCCGGGAAAAGGCCACTACGAAATCTTCGGCGTGGTTGGCACAGCACGGGCGCGTATTTTCCCATGCGCGACCGCCAGCGTAGCTCTTCCTTGCATCAACGACACCACGAGTCCATCGGCGTTCGGCGCGAACAACGACACCCGAACCACCGGCGGTATCGGCGTAAACGCACGCAATATGTTCTTCGACAAACACATCGAAGTCGGGATCCACTTCCTTGGTGGAGACGGCGTCGGGCGCTACGGCACGGCCGGGATCCAGGACGTAACAGCCCGCCCGAACGGCACTCTCGCGCCGATCCGAAGCTACCAGGCGTTGGGGACGCTCGAATATCACGGTCCGAAGCTGGACGTCTACGCATACGTCGGCGGCGAATATGGCGCTCGCACGGCTTATGTGAACGCGGCTGGCGCGGGCGTGGGCTACGGCTCACCGCTATTTAACAACGCTGGTTGCCGAACTGAGACGCTTCCGAACTCTGCGAATAGCGCTCTCACCTCGGTGAATCTCTCCGGCGGAACGGGAGCTCCGACGAAAACCGGTCTATCGCCGACAGCGTACAACGGGTTTTTGCCCGGCGCGTTGGGGTCTTGCACTGCCGACACGAGGAACCTTATCGAAGGGACACTCGGCTTCTGGTATCGCTTCTATAACGGACCGAAGGGTCGCTTGCAGTCCGGCTTGCAGTATTCCTACACCGTCCGCAACACCTGGTCGGGGACTTCGAACGACGCAGGAATCACTGGTCCCGCAGGCAGACAAAACATGGTCCTCACCTCGTTCCGCTACTACCTGCCGTAGGGGAGTCGGAAAAGAGCTGCGGTACCGACGTTCCGCTAAGTTAGCTCGAAAAAAAGGGCGCTCCTTCCGGGGCGCCCTTTTTGTTTTTGGTTTCATTGCGATTTTGCGAAGGCTGGCTGGAACCTAGAACAATCTCGAACAGTTTTAATTTGTGGCGCTGGGAACGAGGCGTTGGAGCGTGTCAGCCACGCCCTGCGGATGGAACCCAAACGGCCCAGGCCCTGACTTGTAACTCACTCGCCCGTCCCGATCGATCACATAGAGGCGGTCGGGCCAGCCCGTGTACGCTCGCTCGGTGGGATTATCAAACGTATCGATGACGGCGGGAAATTTGATTCCGAGCTTCACCACGCAGAGCTGGCCGATTTCGCTGCGTTCGTCGAAGCTCTTCGGGCTCGCGAACACGATGTGGTCGTCCAGGTTGTCGGGATCCTGCCAGACGTCGCTTGTGTGCGCTTCGCGGATGTACACCACGTAAAACGCCACCCGGTCTCCATACTCTTCGTAAAGCTTATTTAGAGCGGGAACCTCCCGCCGGAAGGGAGGTCACGTATAACTGCCGAACACGAGGACCACAGGTTTTTCGCCGCGCAAAGAGGATAGTTGGAAGCTCGATTTGTGGTCCGGGCTCTCGAGCGAAAAATCCGGAGCCATTTCTCCCACCTTCACATTGCCCGCGCGCGCCACTTGCCAGAGCGGCTTGAAAGGCAGCGCGACGAACGCCGGCCAGGGCACATGCTTCATCGTTGCCGCGAAACGATCCGGCGATTGCAACATCACGGCAAAAAGCAGCGCCGTCATCACGGCGTACAGCGCGATTACGGAAAGAATAATTTTTACCAGCATTCGCAAAACGCTTTTCGTCTTCACTCGCAGAGCCTCAAGCCAACGGAAGCTACACGGCGCGGCCCGCCGTGTCTCTAATGCTTTTGTATTATGGCCCGGATTCGCCGGGAGAATAGAATGCCGCCAGCTTGGAACCGGGCCGATCGGCGTTATATTCTCGTGGCGTGCTGCGCTCAACTGGCCGGTCCCCCACTCTCACGCTGATCCTCGGGCTCGTGGTCACTCTCGGTGCCGTGGTGGCGTATGCCTGGCACACCAGCGCTCAAATCTCGGGCTTGCGGAGATTGCAAAACGAATTCGCGGATCGAAACCGCAAGGACTCGCTCCAATTGCTGCGCATCCAGAACGATTTGAACTCTCTCGGGCTCGCGATGCGCGACATGCTCGATTCCGACGAGCCCTACCCGCTTACCGCCTGGTCCTCGCAGTTCGACCGGATTCACTCCGATCTGGATTATGCTTTGCGCCTCGAAGAACAGCTCGCCGTGGCGTCACGCACGCCCGAGCAGCGCGAATACCTGGCGAATTCGTTCGCGCAATTCTGGGATGCCGCGAATCGTACTTTCTCGCTCGCTCGCGACGGCAACGTGAAAGAAGCGCGGGAACAAATCCGCCTCTCTTTGCAAGCGAGGCAGGCGGCCCTGAATACGGCCGTGGCCCGGCTTCTGGTCGAAAACAACGAAAGCGAAGAAAAGGCTTCCGCGCGCGTCCTGGAAATTTACGATCGTGTGCAGCGCCAGGCCTATCTATTTTTGGCCGTCACCCTCGCCGCCATCCTTATCACCGGCTTGTATTTGATTCGCTCGAATCGCATTTTGTTCGCGCGGCTCGCCGCGCTCTCGAGCCAGCGCAGCGAACTCGCCCAGAAGTTGATTGCCACGCAGGAATCCACCCTGCGCCATATTTCCAGAGAGCTCCACGACGAATTCGGCCAGATTCTTACCGCGGTCGGCGCGCTGCTCGGGCGGGCCGAGAAACAATTGCCGGAGGGCTCGAGCGTTCGCGGAGATCTTCGCGAAGTTCGCGACATCGCGCAGAAGACGCTCGAAAATGTCCGCAGCCTTTCGCAGGCGCTTCATCCCGTCATGCTCGATGAGACGGGCCTCGAGAGTACGGTTGACTGGTACTTGCCGATGCTGGAGAAACAGACCGGCATCGCCATCCACTACCAAAAATCCGGGACTTCATTTCCGATCGACGGCAGCGCGGGCATCCATATCTACCGGATTCTGCAGGAAGCTTTGAACAACGTCGTCCGGCACTCGGGCGGCCGTGAAGCGGAAGTGCGGTTGCGATTTCTCGCCGACGCTTTGATTCTCGACGTGGAGGATCACGGCGCGGGGTTTGAGGCGCGAGGGACCAAGGCGGGCATCGGCCTCGTCGCCATGCGGGAAAGAGCGGAGCTGCTGGGCGCGAATATTGAAATTGCAAGGCCGCCGCGGGGCGGGACACTCATCCGGTTAAAAGTTCCCCGGGGCAAACTCGAGCTCGATGGCAAATAAAATAAAAGTATTGCTCGTTGACGACCACAGCCTCGTGCGCCGCGGTTTCCGCCGCATGCTTGAGGACGAGCCCGACATTGTCGTCGTGGGCGAAGCCGGCGACGGAGAAGAAGCCGTGCGATTGGCCCGCGAACTCGCCCCGCAAGTGATCGTAATGGATTGCGCGATGCCGGCGATGAGCGGTCTGGTCGCCACGCGCAAGATTCTCGAAACATTGCCGCGCAAGGCGGTGCTGATGCTGAGTATGCACTCGGAAGATACACTCGTGCGCCAGGCGCTCGATGCCGGCGCCCGCGGCTACATCCTGAAAAATGCGGTGGACCTCGAATTGGCAACGGCCATTCGCCGGGTCGCCGCCGGCGAGTTGGTGCTGGACGCACAGCTAGCCCGTCCCTCCGCGTTGAAGGGGGAACGGAACGCCGGACTCACCCCGCGCGAACTCGAAATTCTGCAATTGATTGTGAACGGCAAGTCGAACAAGGAAATCGCCGACGATCTCGACCTCAGCGCAAATACAGTTGCCGTTCATCGCGCCAATATCATGGAGACTCTCGGCATTCACAAAACAGCCGAGCTGGTCGTTTACGCAATCCGCAACGGACTGGTGAACATTTCGTGAATCGACGCTCGTTTCTCGTGGCGCTCTCTGGAATCGCGTCGCTTCCCGCTTTCCGCGATGCATGTCTCGATGCGGCGGCCCTTTCGGCGCAAACTCCTGGCCCGCAAACGTCAAGCCCCGAATTTCGCCTGGAGGATTGCACTGCCCAGGCCGGCATCCAGTTTCGCCACAATAGTGGCGCCTTCGGCGGGAAGTTTCTGCCGGAGACGCTGGGCTCCGGCTGCGCATTCCTTGATTACGACCGCGACGGTTGGCAGGACATTCTCCTGATCAACGGAATGGACTGGCCGGGCCACAAGAAGCAGCGCTCGACCCTCCGCCTCTATCGCAATAATCGGAATGGCACTTTTGCGGATGTCACTCGCCAAGCCGGTCTGGACGTGGAGATGTACGGAATGGGAGTCGCGATCGGCGACTATAACAATGACGGATTTCCGGACATCCTCGTCACCTGCGTGGGACAAAACCGACTGTTCAAAAACACCGGCCGCGGCACGTTCGTTGACGTGACCGAAGCAAGTAAGCTGGGCGGCCGCCAGGCGTTCAGCACCTCCGCACTTTGGTTTGATTTCGACCGCGACGGCTTGCTCGACCTGTTCGTCTGCAACTACGTGAAGTGGACCACCGAGCACGATGTATTCTGCAGTCTCGACGGCAAGCACAAATCGTATTGCACGCCGGAAGCCTACCGCGGCGAGACGTGCTGGTTATTCCATAATCGCGGCGATGGCACGTTCGAAGATGTAACTGCCTCGAGCGGAATTTTCGACACAAGTTCGAAATCGCTCGGCGTCGCGATGCTCGACTCGACGAATGACGGTTGGCCCGACATCCTCGTTGCGAACGACACACAACCCAACAAGCTCTACCGCAATCTTCATGCCGGCGCCCCGTACCCCATTTTCAAAGACGTGGCCGTAGAAGCGGGTGTCGCTTTCAGCGCCGAAGGCAAAGCCCGCGCGGGCATGGGAGTGGATGCGGCGGACTTCGACAACTCGGGCAACGCAGGAATCGCCATCACGAATTTCGACAACGAAATGATCGGACTCTATCAATCGCTCGGCAACGGAACCTATGACGACGTCGCGACGAAGTCCGGCGTCGGCCTGCCGTCGGTCACCACGCTGGGTTTTGGTTGCGCGTTCGCCGATTTCAATCTCGATGGGTGGCTCGATCTCGCCGTAGCAAACGGCCATATTGACGAAACCGTCCGCAATATTCGCGGCAACGTTGGATACGCGCAGGCCCCGCAGTTGTTCCTGAACAACGGAAAGAATATTTTCCACGACGTCGCCACGGCCATCGGCCCCGGCTTCCTTCAGCCGAAAGTAGGCCGCGGGCTCGCCATCGGCGACTTCGATCGCGATGGCGATTGCGACCTGCTCATCACCACGAACAACGGGCCGGCGTACCTCTATCGCAACGACCAGCTCGCGGGCAAGCGCAGTATCCGTTTTCGCCTTACCGGCACAAAATCGAATCGCGACGCCATTGGCGCTATCGTGCGAATCGAATCCGGCCGCCAAAAACAATCGCGTGTGGTCAAAGGCGGCTCGAGCTATCTCTCCCAATCCGAGCTTCCCGTCACATTTGGTCTCGGCAAACAAGACACTGTAGACCGCGCCGTGATCGAATGGCCCAGCGGCAATGTGGAGGAGTACAAGAGCCTCGCAGCGGGCAAAACCTACGAGTGCATCGAAACGAAGGGAATCACGCCACTTTCCGGCTTCTAGTATTTTTACAGTATTGCGTCCAATCCCGGTTGGCTTTACATTGCGCTTGCTTGGCCGCCTAAGGCTCCCAGCTTAAGGCGCACCCCCCAAGCAAATAGACATTACCCGGCCAGCTCGGAAGGGCTGGCCGGGAACCCCAACCACCGAAACGATCCTCCCGGCAGGTCCACGTTGCAGGAATCGCCCGTCCACCGGACACACCAATGCCATTTCCTGGTGCGCGCTAGCAATGTTAGAATTGGCCTATCAGAAGTGAGAAGTTGGAACGCTCTGGCGATATCGTCTAAAGGTTAGGACGGAGCCCTCTCAAGGCTCAAATCCGGGTTCGAGTCCCGGTATCGCTACCAGAACCTCTCAGCCCGCCAAAACTACTGTCGCTTCGATCCGCGAACTGCCGTCCGTGCGCTCCGAACGGGCTTGTGCGTCAAGACCGCTTTGCTGGAATGCGATGAAACGGAAGTGGAAACGTTCGCGACCTGTGCCGGCACCTGAGTACGGCGGTCGTTCGAAGCATTTCTCCAATTCACCTGCGGCATGATGAGCGATTGGTCGATTCGATCGCGATACTTCACGGCGATGTTCATCAGCGAATCGAGCAGCGAATCGGAAAGCCAGTGCGGCTTCAATCCCAGGTCAATCAGCTTCGAGTGCTTGGCGTTGTAATAATGCTCTTCGGCTTCCACGCGCGGATCGGGCAGATTCTGAATTTCCACTTTCAGCCGCATTTTCCGCGCCGCCTTCTGCACCAGCTGCGCGACCTCGAGAACGGAGAACTGCTCGGTAAACTGGTTGAAAATCCGGCATTCGCCGCGGGCCGCAGGTTTCAGGCAGGCCAGCTCAATGCAGCGAACCGTATCGCGAATATCCAGAAAGCCGCGCGTCTGCCCGCCCTTTCCGTAGACGGTCAGCGGATGTCCGATCGCCGCCTCCACGCAGAAGCGGTTCAACACCGTGCCGAATACCTCGTCGTAGTCGAAGCGATTCACCAGGGCTTCATCGAGAGCTACCTCATCGGTGAGAGTCCCGTACACGATTCCCTGATTTAGATCCGTCGCTCGCAGTCCCCAGATCTTGCACGCGAACATGATGTTGTGGCTGTCGTGCACCTTCGACAAATGATAAAAAGATCCCGGCTGCTTCGGGTAAGGCAGCACGTCTTTCCGCCCGTTGTGCTCGATGGTGATGTAACCTTCTTCGATGTCAATGTTGGGCGTTCCGTACTCGCCCATCGTCCCAAGCTTCACCAGGTGGCAATCCGGCCGCAGTTCGCGGATCGCAAACAGCAGGTTCAAAGTTCCCACCACATTATTCAGCTGTGTGAACGAGGCGTGCTTGCGGTCAATCATCGAATACGGCGCCGATCGCTGTTCGGCGAAGTGCACCACCGCGTCGGGTTCGAATGTTTTTACGGCGGAAGAAAGGAAGTCGTAGTCGGTCACATCGCCGACGTACATTTCAATCGTGTTTCCGGTAAGTTCCTGCCAGACCTTCAGCCTTTCCGAGAGAGGACGGATCGGGGTAAGCGATTGCGCGCCAAGTTCGTGGTCCCATTGGCGGCGGAGAAAATTGTCGACGATTGCGACCGAGTGGCCCTTACTCGATAGATACAGCGCAGTGGCCCAACCGCAATAGCCGTCGCCCCCGAGCACCGCAATCCGCATGTCCCCTCCTCCCCACTGCATGGCCTCTACAAATTACCTACATATTTAAAAACGAACGGTCACTCTAGCACGCGAAATCGTCTTACGCTTCACGCTCCGCGCGGGAATTGCCCCATTCGCCACTCCGCACAGAACCGCCCCAAACTCACCTAGTAAGACCGAAGAAGACTGTTGCTTCGTAATGTCCGATCGCGTTGTCGGGGGATAGAGGACCGAAATGGCTACCTAGCATCAAGCAGGGTCATATTTTACCCTCTCCAGCCTCCGCAAAGCAATCAGAGTTGGTACGGATGCGGCCCGCTGCGCGTGCGTAGAATTCGCACTCGCAAGGTGTGAACGGACGCGGCGGGCTGGCGCTTTGGAACGTCCAGGCCCGTTTGTTTTCAGCGGGTTGTCGAGATTTTGCACCAATCTCTCAAAAGTAAGTCGCCTGGCTCGTCCCAAAAAGGCACGTCGCGCCTCGCGCTGTTTTCGCCTCGGACTCACGGGTTTCGCCGCTCTTGCCGATAAATTCCAAAGTGGGCGCAATTTCCTTCCATCGCCCAGGGACAAGAAAATGCACGAGCTCGAAAGGCGTTATCGGGAGCGTTTCGACATACGAGTCCCGTTCGAAATCCGCAACATGGACCTGCCCGGCCTCCCCGCCCAATCGGCAGAATCCTCAGACATTTCCGCCCGCGGCCTCTACTTCGCCACCGACTCGCCACTACCAGTCGGCACCAGGATCGAAATGTTCATCCGCATGCCGTCCCAGATTTCCGGCGAACTTTCTCCCCAGTGGCGATGCACGGGGAGGGTGGTGCGGGCGCAGGCGGCGGAAAGTGACGCAACACGGGGCGGAAACGGCGTCGAGATTCAGTGCTACGAAGTGATGGGTGTGGCGGCGACTCCGGGGCTGATAAGGCCTCGACGCGAGAAATCTTCGCTGCACTGATCGTACGCGCCGGCTTGATCGCACCTAGCGGAGGCGGACCGAAGTATGGCGAGACGCGCTTTGATCGTGGATGACGAGCAGACGACCTGCGAGTTTATCAAGGGCGTGCTGAGTGCGGCCGGCATCGAGTGCCTGGCGCTCACGAGCAGCTCGGACGCCACCGGATATCTTCGCGACGAAAAGTTCAGCGTAGTTCTGCTCGACTTTGGCATGCCCCCGCCTGACGGAATTGCACTGGCGAAGCAAGCTCGCAGCGCAGGGATCAACCAAATGACACCGATCATCCTACTCAGCGACGATCCGAGGCCCTCGGCTGTCTCGGATGGATTCGAAGCAGGAGCCAGTTTTTTTCTATATAAGCCGATCGATACCACCCGCCTGCTGCGCTTGATCCGCGTCACACAGGGCGCCATCGAACACGAAAAGCGCCGGTTCCGGCGCGTCGCCGTCCGCTCACGGGTGCGCCTGAGTTCCGATCAGGGCGAAATGGAATGCGAAACGATCGACGTAAGCCTGAACGGAATGATGATCCAATCTCCCCGCACGTTTCCTCGAGGGTCTCAGGTTCGCGTGAGCCTCGACATGCCTGATGGCGCCAAGCCCATCCTCGGTACCGGCGCCGTGATGAGAACGATTGGCGAGAATCAAATGGGAATTCAATTCAATTTACTGCGCACGGACGAAAGCGGCCGCCTGCAGGAATTTCTTCTCCCGCTAATCATCGAAGCTTAGAAGCCTGCGGCGCGTCTCGACCTACTTCAAGGATGCGGTGTCCTAGGCCTGTCGCCCGCACGCATTGATGGCCGGCCAATGGAAATCCACCAATCGATTCCAAGGTCTTCAAACTTTCATTCAAAACCACTTGTGTTAGAGTGTACTTTTCCGGTACATTCCCGCCACAAGGTCCCAGAATTTGTAGTCCGTGCCTCGATTCGCCGTGACTCACGTCACATCCATCTGTGACCAAGGTCACGGACTAACCGAACCCAATAACCGACCATCCCCAAGTGAGCGAGATCTCACGAGCGAGGCTGGCCCAAGACCACTACTGACGAGTCCTTACCGGACGTCGTTTAAAAACGTAGCCCGCACCCACACAAAGGAGAACCAACATGAAGGGCCAGTTGATCGCCGGAACGACGCTGCTTCTCGCCTCGCTCGTGATGATGCCAGCGTCTTCACAGGGCGCAGACGATGGAGCCGCACTCTACAAAACAAAATGTGCAGCTTGCCACGGGGCAGGCGGTGAAGGAAAGCCGGCTGTAAAAGCGCCAGCAATAAAAGGAACAGCGCTAACGGTCGACAAAATCGCCCTGCATCTGACGAAGGGGGAAGCCACCTCCAAGGCGCCGCACAATAAGGGCATGGCCGGTCTGAGTGACGCCCAAGCCAAAGCGATCGCGGAGTTTGTAAAGACGCTCAAATAGATTGGACGTTGAACTTAGCGCGGGAATTCGCGGGCCGAGCAGCAGCGCAGCCGATTGACGTGCTCCCATTCGCCGCGTCCAGGTCGTGACGCTCCTGCGTCGCTGGACACGGAACGGATGCGTGCGTTTTTTTGAATGGCTGGACGGTCACTGGTTCGTGGAATGTTTTGGAAGTTGTGCTCGGTGAATGTGTCCAGCAGGATTGCGCCGGTTCGCGAGGGTTGGGAGAGCCAAATGCCGAAACCGCGATTGTTCACACACCTCGTTTTCGTTCTTGCCTTGCTACCCTGCCTGACCCTCACGGCGTCGCCTTGCAAAGCGCAGGACAAGGAAAGTAAAGCCGCTCCTCCGAAGGGCACAACAGCCGCCCCCGATACGAGTTCTCACCCAGCAGAATTCGTGGGCGCAGATATTTGCAAGACCTGCCACGAAGATCTCTACAACGGATGGGAGAAGACTCCGCACTGGAAGACGACGCTCGACACAAAAGGTGGTCCCTCCCATCAGGGATGCGAGGCCTGCCATGGTCCCGGCTCAGCGCACGTGGAGGGAGGCGGCGACGTATCCAAAATTTTTAGCTTTAAGGATCATTCGGCAAAGGAAATCAACGAGCGCTGCATGACCTGCCACGCCGGTGGGCCGCAGCACATGAATGCTCTGAATTCGGAGCACACGAAGAACGATGTAAGCTGCGTCTCCTGCCATTCGCCGCACCACGCCGAGACTCACGAATTCCTTCTCAAGAAATCGCAGCCGCAACTCTGCTACGGATGCCACCTCCTGCAAAAAGCTCAGTTCGACATGCCGTTTCGCCATCGCGTGAACGAAGGCCTGATTCAGTGCAGCGATTGCCACAACGTCCACGGCACCGTGCGTCCCCACCAGGTGCGGACTTCTTCGATGCAGGATGCCATCTGCTTCAAGTGCCACACGGACAAGCAAGGTCCGTTCGTGTTCGAGCACCAGCCCGTGAAAATCGAAGGCTGCCAGTCCTGCCATGCGACGCACGGCGGGCCGAACCCCCACATGCTGAAGCTCAGCAACATCAACCTGCTCTGTCTGCAATGTCACACGGACTCGAGCTTCAGCGGGGCGCCGGGGGCTCCTTCGTTCCACAACCAGTCGAGCCAGTATCAGTCGTGCCTGCTGTGTCACTCTCAGATCCACGGCTCCAACTTCGATGAGACCTTCTTCAAGTAGGAGCCTCTATGGATCGGACTTCACCTAAAAACAATTCAGGCATGCCCGGAACGAATCTCCGGTCGGGAAAGGGGGAGAAGCCATGAAACGTCGCCGGTGGGCTCGCTCAATTGCTTACCTCATTTTTGCCGGAGTCCTTCTCCTATCGCCGGCGGTCCGTGGGCAGGACAGCGGGGATGAACAGAAAGGAATTAATTCGGGCGGCTACAATATTCATTCGTCCATCGAATTCGGGTATCGCGCGAACGAAGTCAACGGCAACAAAAACACCTACGACACCTTTGAGAATCTCGGTCCGGGCGTTCGTCTGTTCGATTACACCCTGGAAATGAGGTCGCTCGATCACAATGGTCTTCTATTCGACAACTTGAGCTTTACCAACTTCGGATACGGCGGCGATCCCAACGACGTGACCCGCCTGCGCATCGAGAAAAATAGATGGTACGACTTCCGCCTTCTGTTCCGTCGAGACAAGAATTTTTGGGACTACAACCTCTCGGCCAACCCGCTGAACCCGGCCGCCTTGAACCCGCCCGGGTCGCTTACGACGGGCTGCTACGTGGGTCCGCCGACTCCGACATTTCCTCAAGGTGCGCCGGCGTACTGCTCGTCGCCCTCGGTAGCTCAAAACAATTCGCTTCATTCACTGGATCTTGTGCGTCGCATGCAGGATTACGATCTCACTTTGTTTCCCACGTCGGTGGTGCGGCTCCGCTTGGGATATTTCCGGAACCGCAACGAAGGCCCAGGTTTATATACCACCAATTCCGGCCCCGTTTCGGCCTTTAACGACGCCTACAGTTACACGACGAATGCGTATCACATCGGAGTCGATTTCAAAATCCTCCCCCGGACGACAATCTCTTACGATCAGTTTCTCAATTATTTCAAGCAGGATAATGTGGTCACAGATAATCCGGCGGTGAACCCGCAGAACTTCGGATTCGTTGTGGGAAACCTATCCGGCGTGGGCACGCCCAACAACACGCCGGTCGACTTGGGAAGCATTTGGACCACACAAACCCCCGCCCAGACGGTTCCCTGCGCCACTCCCATCGTGGCGGGCACGGCAAACACCGCCACTCCCACTTGCAATGGGTTCCTCTCTTACAGCCAGGTCGGCCGACCGCGGAATTTCATGCCCACGGAGCGCCTGCGCTTCCAATCGAATTATTTCAAGAATTTCGAAATGTCGGGATCGGTAGGCTACAGCAGCAGCAACAACAAGATCCCGGACTTTCTCGAGACGGAGGACGGGTGGTCTTCCAAAGGAGCGCAACGCGGTAATACGACGGGAGGCCCGGCGCAAGCAAAGCGCGTTTCCGTGAACGCAGATTGGTCGGGTGTATATGCGGTGAACGAAAAGTTCCGCATTGAAGATTTTTTTCGCTATGACAACTGGCGTATCCCGGGCACGTGGGCGCTCGCTGAAACGAATATTTTCCCCACCGGCTTTCCCGGCCTCGTAGGCTTCCAACAGAATCAGGCGGTCTTCAACACAACCAATTGTCCGGTGGCTTCGAATGCGGTGACTTGCCCGCAGCACACGTCCAGCTCGAACCAGGATGCGACCTTCGGTCTCGCTTCCACCTTTCTGGGCCAGAATCTGAAATCCAATACCTTTGAGTTGCAATACGACTTCAACCGCCGCTGGAGCGGTCACATCGGGTACCTCTACACGCACCGGACCATCGCGCAGTTCAGCGACACGAACGATTCCGAGCTGATTTATTTTCCGGGCGGCGCCACCGCTACTCCGGCGAATGATTTTCTTGCCGCGCGCGAAAGCTGCGCCATCACGGGAGCCGGCTTGCCCGCTGGGTGTACTCTGAATGCGGACGGCTCGATCACCTTCATTCCTCCCGGAGCACCAGCAGCCCCGACGCGCAGTCTAACAACCATTAACGAGAATGCATTGCTGCTAGGGTTCGTCGGGCGTCCCATCGACGCGTTGCGGATCACTGCTGACTTCGAATTCGGCTACGACGATGCCGCCTATACCCGAATCGATCCCCGGCAAGTGCAGTCGTATAAAATCCATGCAGATTACAAGCCGCGACCGTGGGCCAATCTGACTGGCGCGGTTGAAATTCATGAAAACCGCGACAATGTGACGACGGTGAACAACCTCGAACACGACCGTTCCTACAGCTTCGCCACCATACTGATTCCGAATCAGCGTGTCTCCGTTGATTTTGGTTACAACTATTGGAACGTCTACACTCAATCGGTGATCTGCTTTGCGTATTCCACTACTGCTGCGAATGCCGCGACTCCGCCGGTCAACGTAATCGTATCGGCGTTCCCTCCCGGTGTGCCGGTGCTGCCCTCTGGAACGGCCTGCCCGATTACGGGCGCGTCTTCGCCCCTCGGCGCGCTCTCCAAGTACAACAGTACGGATCATTTCGCCCACGCGGCCGTGATGTGGAAAGTGACGAGGCGAGTCTCGGCCACCGCGGGGTACGGCGGGAGCTTTGTTCGCGGTAATACGATTTTCCTGAATCCGCTCACGCCATCCGGCACGCTTGATTTCAACTATCAGAGGCCCTACGCGTCAATCACGATCAATCTCTACCGCGGTCTCTCCTACAAGATGGCGTGGAACTATTACGGGTTCAATGAGACCGGGCTCACCAATCCGTTCGGGCTGGCCCCGATTCAGTCGCCGGATTTCAACGGAAGCAACGCCACATTCTCCTTCCGATATTCTTTCTAAGCGGCGGAGCGCAAGCGAAGGCTGAGTTGTACTCTGTCCCGCCCAGAGTTCCGCGAGGGCTCAAGCGCTTCAAATCAAGCCACCCGCTGGCGACATACGCGAACGCCGCTCGAGGATGGTGAAGATGTGGGTGGACGATGACAGAAAAAAACGACGCTAAAACGGTCAAGTCCCTTGACCAATTCCGGATCGAATTGCCGTCGTGGGGGTTCGCCAATACTGGGACCCGCTTCGGAAAGTTCATCCAGCCGGCGGCTGCGTCGACGATTGAGCAGAAACTCAGCGATGCAGGCGAGGTTCACCGATTGACGGGTGCCTGCCCGACCGTCGCCCCGGCCGGAAAGATGTAGGATTCGCAACCGTAACCCCGTGGGCTATCCGCGCCAGGTCGCAAATATGTTAGATTGGAATGCGCGCGAAGAGCGTCCAAAAAAACACCCGAATGAACCGCACATTCCTTAGGCCCGCGTTTCGGATCGCTATCTCGCTTCTCGTAATCCCTTTGGCTCTGCCTTTCAGCAACCTTTCATCCGCGTCGAAGCCGGACGTCCTTCTCGCATCCATGCAGGCCGAATTGCAACGCGCCACCGCTTCGCTCGCGAAGGCGGACCCTGCGCCCTACTACATCAGCTATACGGCGTCGGATATGGATGCGTCCGTAATCGTCGGACTCGCGGGCAGCATCGCTGTTTCGAGCACCTACGAGCGGCGCCAGGCCGACGTAATCATGCGTGTGGGCTCGGCCGCGCTCGACAATACGCATAGCAAGAGTCGCGCCTCCGGAATTATGACCAGCACGCTGCCGCTCGGCGACAACGCAGACGCCATCGCCCGCGTTCTCTGGCAACTGACGGATCGCGAGTACGAACAAGCCTCCGCCGCTTTCCTCAAGGTGAAGACGAATACGGCGGTCCAATCCGAAGAGGAAGACAAGTCGCCCGATTTTTCGCAGGAATCTCCCGAGACTCATATCAACGACGCGCACCCCAAAGTTTCGATGGATCAGAAGGTCTGGGAGAATCGCATTCGCAAAATTTCCGGGGGCTTTTTGAAGTACCCCGAAGTTTACAGTTCGATCGTGTATCTCCAGGTTTCCGCCGCTCGTTCGTATCTCGCTACCAGCGAGGGCACGGCGCTGGTGCGCCCGTCGGAGATGAGCCGGCTGGTGATTCAGGGAGAAAC
Source organism: uncultured Acidobacteriota bacterium (assembly GCA_963711875.1). Taxonomy (GTDB): domain Bacteria; phylum Acidobacteriota; class Terriglobia; order Acidiferrales; family UBA7541; genus Palsa-295. The sequence continues at coordinate 332,332 of CAVQFW010000004.1, read as the reverse complement.
TCGCGCAGAAGATGGCATGAACCTGCTTCGTGTGGAGACTTTTCAAGCAGCATCGCCCGGCCAGCTTCCTTCCGATGCAGAGCTCGCGGCCAAGGTAGACAAAGTTGCCGCCGACCTCAAGGCGCTTCGCGCCGCTCCTGCCGCCGAACCCTATGCCGGGCCGGCGATGCTTTCCGGCCGCGCGTCCGCTGTTTTCTTCCACGAAGTACTCGGCCACCGGCTCGAAGGCCATCGCCAGAAGGATCAAAGCGAGGGCCAGACGTTTACAAAAAAGGTAAACCAGAAAGTTCTACCGGAATTTTTGAGCGTGACGGACGATCCGACATTGAAAGAACTGAACGGGATCGGTTTGGCGGGGACGTACGATTTCGATGACGAGGGCGTTCCGGCGGAGCGCGTAGTGGCGGTCGAAAACGGCGTGCTGAAGAGTTTTCTGATGTCGCGGATGCCGATCACGAATTTCAGCCACTCGAATGGCCATGGCCGCCGCCAGCCAGGGCTGATGCCGACGGGCCGCCAGGGCAATCTGGTAATCACGTCCACGCGCTCGGTGAGCGATTCGGAGCTGCGCGTGAAGTTCGTCGAAGAAATCAAAAAACAAGGCAAGCCGTACGGTTTGTATTTCGAAGACATTCAGGGCGGCTTCACATTGACGCAGCGCACGCTTCCGCAAGCGTTCCAGGTGATTCCGGTGATGGTGTGGCGCGTGTATGCGGACGGACGCCCGGACGAACTTGTTCGCGGCGTGGATATCGTCGGCACGCCGCTGCTTTCGCTGAACAATATTATTCTCACGGGCGACAAGCTGCAGGTATTCAACGGAGTCTGCGGAGCGGAATCGGGACAGGTGCCTGTGTCGGCAGCGGCGCCGGCGATGCTCTTCTCCGAGATTGAAGTGCAGAAGAAGGGCAAGGGCACGGATCGCCCGCCGCTGATGCCGCCGCCCGGCTCGTCTGCGGAAGCTGGGGCGAAGCCATGAGCACGATTCGGAAAACCGGGCGACGCGCGCTTCCCGGCTTGGAGCGCTGGCTGCCATTGATTCTGCTCGTGGCCGCCGCGTCCTATGCCACTCCAGCGCTCGCGCAAGAGAAAAACGAAAAAGCGATGTCCGCGCCGGCGGCCGCGGCTGCTTTGGATCCAGTGCTCGTAGCGATGCGCGAGGAACTCGAGCGGTCGAAGGCGCACCTGAAAATGGAGAACATCGCGCCGCCCTACTACATCGAGTACAGCGTGAGCGATTTGGAGGAGTACGACGCCGAGGCGGCGTTCGGCGCGCTGCGGCAGAAACAGCGCTCGCATGGCCGTTCGGCGCGCGTGGTCGTTCGCGTGGGCGACTACAAGCAAGATAGCTATTACGGTCCGGGAACGGGTTTCGTGGATTTGGCACCGCTCGATAACGATCCGATCGCGCTGCGTCATCAATTGTGGCTTGCGACGGATCAAGCTTACAAAGCGGCGAGCCAGGCACTCGCTTCCAAGAAAGCGGTTTTCAGCCAGTTCAGTTCGGGGCAGCCATTTGATGATTTCGCGGCGGCGCCCGCGCTGCAATCGATTGGCGCGTGGGCGAAGCTTGATTTCGATCCGGCGCCTTGGGACGCGATGCTCGAGAAGGCGACTGCGCTCTTCCGCACAGATCCCAAAATCCAATCGCTGACGGCGGCGCTTCGATTCCGCGCGGTGAATCGGTATTTCGTGAATACGGAAGGAACCGTGACGCGCAAGGGCTACACCGTGTACTTCATGAACGTCTCCGGTGCGACGCAGGCGGATGACGGGATGCGTCTCGAACGGTCGCCTTACTACTCGACGGGCACAATGAAAGAGCTGCCGAGCCCGGAAACTTTCCAGGCCGACGCCGTGACGATGGTAGGAACGCTCAAGGCGCTTCGCGACGCTCCGGTGGTGGACGAGGAGTATCGCGGGCCCGTTCTTTTTTCGAATGATGCCGCGAGCGATGTTTTCTACGGAATGATTGGCGAAAACGTGGTGGGCAAGAGGCCGAAGCCGGGCGATTCGTCGCGCACGGAAGGAGATTTTGCGTCGAGCTACAAGAGCCGGGTACTGCCGAACACGATTTCGGTGACCGATGACCCCACGCTAAAGACTTTCGACGGCAAAACTTTGATTGGCAGCTACGACATTGATGATGAAGGAGTGCGCGCGGAAAAAGTTTCGGTGATTGAAAACGGGGAACTTATCAATTATCTGCTCGGTCGCGAACCGATTCGCGATTTCCCGGCGTCGAACGGTCACGGCCGCGCCGCGCCGGCGCAGCCTCCTGTTCCGAGTCTGGGGAACTTGATCGTCGCTTCCAAGCAGCCGCTTTCGGCGGAGGACATCAAGAAGAAGCTGATTGAAATTTGCCGCCAGGACAACAAAACCTACTGTTACCGGGTCGAGACCCTTGCCGGATTCAATCCGCGATTGCTGTATCGCGTGTATGAGAAGGACGGGCACGAGGAGCTGGTCCGCGGCGCCGATTTCAACGAGCTCGATGTGCGCGCGCTACGCAATGATTTGATCGCGGCCGGCAACGATCCGCTCGTGAGCAACCGGGAAGGCCAGATCCCGATGACCGTGATCAGCCCCTCGATATTGTTCGACGAGATTGAAGTGAAGCGGACCGACGCGAAGAACGCCAAGCTTCCTGAATACCCGCCGCCAGGTTTGACCCCCAGCCATTAAATCAGGCAACCCCCAATCAACGCTGAAAGCCTTCGACCGCTGCGTCGGCCGGCCGATGATGCGCGAGTTTTTATTTCTAGCGGCGCGGAAATTCGTAGCGCAGGCCAAAGCGGGCCGTGATGGGAAGGCCCAGCTGCGTGACCGGGGTTGCGGCGGTGGCGTATTTCACGTCGAAAAGGTTTTCGACGGCGGTGAAGAGTTCGAAACCGGCGCCGACCGAACGCCACGCCATCGCGTCGAGAGTGAAGAATCGGCCGAGCGGAAACATGTTCTGGTCGTCGTCAAATTGTTTGCCGACCATGCGGCCGTTCACGGAAATATTGATTCGCGAGGGATTCAAATAGCGCCCTTGAAACGTGAAGACATTGTGCGGCACCTGCGCGACCCACAATCCGACGAGCGATGGAGTGGCATTAGGGAAGCTGGCGACGACGGCATCCACGAACTGGTAGGCGACTGAAAGCGCGAGCGTGCGAGTGAAATGTGCGGTGGCGTCCAATTCGAAGCCGGGATTGCGAGTGCGGCCGAGATTTTCGCGCTGCCGGGTGATCAGCGTCGGCGTCGAGGAGATCGTGACGTTTGCGACCGGATCCACAATCTCGTTGAAGAAAAAAGTTCCTCGCGCTTCGAGCCGATGGTTGAAGCCATTGAAGGAGACGCCTGTATCGCCACCGGTGAGCTGTTCGGAGCGGAGCGATGGATTGGCCTCCGTGAGCGTATTCCCCTGGCGGAACGAGCGATAGAGTTCGTTCAAGGTGGGAGCGCGAAACGCGCGGTAGGCCGAAGCACTCCACGCAACATGCTCATTGAATTGATGCTGCAGCGTCAGCCGCGGGCTAAACGCATCATAATTTCGATCGGGAAAGAGAATATTGGCCGGGCAAGTTCCGGCCACCGGAGTGCAGAAGAAAAACGCATCCGTGTTGCTCCAATGATCGTAGCGAGCGCTCACCGATAGCAGCCAACGCGGCGCGATCTGAATCAAGTCTTCGCCGAAGATGCCGAAGGTATTTTGGTGGCCGCCGGTAAACGTATCGCGAAGATTGTTCCCTGAATTGAAAATCACTTCGTTGCTGTGACCAATTTCCTGGTGGTCGTCAACGCCTGCCACGAGCGTCTGTCGCTTTCCGACGGCGCGCGTCCACACGGCCGAGCCTCCGATGCCTTGCGACGGGACTCCCTGCACGTCGGTGAGCGATTCGCTATCGCGATCCGCCGCAACGGAAGAAAAAGTCTGGTTGTAGCGTTCCGCTTCGCCGTAGAAACGCAGACGGAGCGAACCCGCTCCGCCCAGATCCAGATTCGCGCCGAGTGCGCCCTCGCCGATGCGCGTGTTATTCACCTGGAGCGGCGTGCCGTTGTCGCGCGACTCGTTGAAATACCACCCGCGCGCGAATATTTCGCTCTTGTCGCCAATCTTGCGCCCAATCATGAGGTCGGCGGTCCCGTCCGAGACGCCGGCTCGAGTATCCACACTTCCGCGCTGATCTTCGGGAACGAGAATGTAGCCGTCGGTGTGAAACACCTGGCCGCCGAAAGTGGATACCCATCCGTCTTTCTGGCCGCCGCCCCAGACGGAAAGCTCCGGCGACTGTTGATTGCCGTAGGAAGTTTCGAGCGAAAGAGCCGCAGGCTCCGCCGGCCGGGTGAGAACTTGAATTACGCCGCCGAGTGCGTCGCTGCCGTATAGGCTTGATGATCCTTCCTGCGCGATTTCTACGTCAGCGATGGATTCGCGAGGCACGCGGTCCCAATAGACCCACGCGCCGAACGGATCGTTGAGCGGGATTCCGTCTTCGAGCACGAGTGCGCGGCTCGAGCCGCTGGCCCCGAGTCCGCGAAGCGAAACTCCCTGCGCGGTAGGATTTGCCGTGCGGCTGCTCGATCGGCGAAAAAGGCTGAAGCCTGGGACTTGCCGCAGCGTGTCGTCGAGAGTCAGCGCAGGTATCGCCTGCAGGTCGGAGCGCGTGAGCTGAATATCGCTCGTGGGAACGTCGGCAAGAAGAGTTTGGCTGCGTGTGGCCGTGACGATGACTCGTTGATTGACCGGGGACGGCGCGAGCGTAATCTCGAGGCGCGCCGTGTTGCCCGCCGACTGGTCCCAACTTTTTTCGAGCCGCTCGAAGCCATCCGCCGTGACGACGATGGAGCCAGACGTTTCGGGGACGTGGTCGAAAGAGAACGTCCCGGAGGAATCGGTGGTGGCCGCCGCAGTGTAGGTCTTCGCGTGAAGCTCGATCCTCGCGTTCGGAACAGTGGCGCCGGTGGAATCGCGAATCGTCCCTTCGACCCGAACGCCTTGCGCGCGGGCTGAGGGAGAAGCGGCAACGAAGATGAGTAGCGCGAGGAAGAGACTTCGATTGAGCGAAAACATCGCACATATATTAGAAGTGAAGTCTCGGGGAAGCGCAAGGACATGTTCGCGAAAGGGTCGTGTAAGTTATTGAATACAAAGGCTGAGAGTATTTGCCCGGGGCGCAGAATCGCGGGGTTGCAATCAACGCTCCCTCGCGGCGTGCGAGATGGGTGCGGGCCGGCATTTCAAACGGAAGGCGCGTTGGACTACAAAAGCCCACCGAGCGGCGGTGTCCTGGCGGCCGAGGCCCGGGAGAAAGGCTGAGGGGCTTGATGTGTTAATCTTGGCGAAGGCGTACCGTCCAGGCGAGGAGGAATTTCGAATGGCATCTTCTGCAGCACCGGTTCGTCGCAGCGACCGCGTCTCGTTGACGTTGCTGCTGGAGGCTTCCGGAGAGGACGCCCACGGCAAGTCGTTCACCGATCCCACTCGCACGCTGCTGATCAATCAGACCGGTGCGGTGATCGTGCTCGAGCGGGAATTAAAAACCGGCCAAAACGTTCGGTTGAAGCGAAAGTCTCCTCTCGAATCGCATCGAGAAGCCGATGTGCGCGTGGTGGGGCAATTCGGGCGCGAGAAAGAAGGGTTCCTCTATGGCGTCGAGATCCTCGACCCGCAAAAGGATTTGTGGGGAATCGAGTTTCCGCCTATTGCGAATTCCGAAGAGGCCGTGGCGCGGATGCTGCTGGAATGCAGCTATTGTCGAGGGCGAGAAGTCGTCTATTTGAACGAACTCGATCTGCGGGGATTTGAATCGAATCGAGGGATCGCCCGGCATTGCAAAGTGTGCGGAGTGCCGAGCATCTGGACGCAAGCGCCGCATGAGGACGAGAAGAAACTGACGTCGCGCGCGGCGCGGGCGCGCCGTGATCAGCGGGATGTGCTGCCAGACGGCGGCGAGCAACGCGAGCGGCAAAGGTTGAGAATGAAAACGCGATTGACGGCGTGCATCCGGCAAGCGGGCGCGGATGACGAACTGGCCGTTTGTGAAGACATATCTCCCATCGGCATGTGCTTCCGCAGCAAGCGGCGATTTGACGCGGACGCCTCGATTGACGTGGCAGTGCCGTACGCGCCGGATTCAGCGAATATTTTTCTACCGGCGCGGATTGTTTATTCGGAGGAGATGCCGAAAGCGGGACTTTTCCGTCACGGGACAGAATATCGAAGGGTGGGACCGCGAGCGCAATGATTCCGCGCCGCGGCCGATTTTAGAAAGCTCTAACTGACTGCCACCGTGGATCGCTCCCGCGACCGGCGGCGATGGTATTGCATCGAGATGTTCAGGTGCACGGTGCCGGCCGGAGTCTCGAAGCAGAGAATGGTGGCTTCGGTGTCTTGACCAGCGGCAGCGCATTGCTCTTCGGTGAGCACGGCGGGCGGAAACACTTTGAACTGGAAGCCGCGATCGTTGAGCTGGGTGACCGCGTTGCCGATAACCATGTTCGCGAGTTCGCAAACGGCCTCGCGCACGATGGGCTGCGATGAATCCACTTCGTCTCCCGCCAGATAGCTCGCGACCTGCGTGGCTGCCTGCGGGTCCATATCCAAAATCACCCGGCCTTCAATCTCACCTTTGAAGCTGACGGACGCGGCGAGACCTTTGCGGCGATAACCTTCCTCTTCCATCGTGAGGTCTACGATGCGCGGCGACGTCTTCATCATTTCCGCCAGCACCGCATCGAGCGAGCCGATGAACGGCTGAATCAGGTCCATTCTCATCGACTTTTCTCCCCTCCCGCGTGAACGGGCGCCGTGACGCCGTCGTCATTCAGCACGTAACGGATAATTTCGTAGAGCGCGTCGGGTTTCACCGGCTTCTGGACAAAATGGCGCGCACCTTTTTGAAGAGCCGCGAGAATATTGTCCTGATAGCCGACGGACGAAACCATGACGATGCGCGCGTCGGGATGCTCCTGGACGATACGCTCGACGGCTTCGATTCCTTCCATCTGCGGCATGGTGATGTCCATGAGGACGATGTCGGGCTTGGTGCGGGCGTATTCCGTAATGGCGGTGCAGCCGTCGCCCGCTTCGCCGACCACCTGGCCGCCGAACGACTCGACCATCTTCGCGAGACTTTTGCGGGCGAAGACGGAATCGTCAACGATCAGGTAGCGTGCGGCCTGACTGTCTTTTTTTCGCGTGAGTGCTTCGAACTGTTTCATAACTATCTCCTTCGAGAAATCTCCTGATCGGCTGCAGCTGGTTCAGCCGCCGGCCGCTCCGGCATGCATTTCGATTGCACGACACCGGCTAAATTCGAGAGAGAAACCACCCGGGCAGCAAAGCCGCGCTCGATGGCGGAGCGAGGCATGCTGTCAACGACGCAAGTTTCCGGACTCTGAGCGATCGTGATGCCGCCCGCGGCCTGCACCGCGCCCATGCCGGCAGCTCCGTCGTCGCCCATGCCGGTCATCAAGATCGCGAGGGCATTGTTCGAGAATTCCTGGGCGACCGATTGAAACAGGACGTCCACGGAGGGGCGGTGGCCGTTGACGCGCGGCGCGTCGACGAGAATCGCGACGTTGCCGTGCTCCATGCGGCGCACTTTCATGTGGCGATTGCCCGGACAGATCAACGCACGGCCCGCCAGCAAGAGATCGCCCGATTGTGCTTCCTTCACTTCGATCGAAGACGATTCGTTCAAGCGCTGCGCGAACATTTCGGTGAAGCCTTCCGGCATGTGCTGCACGACAAGCAGGCACCCGGGGAAATCCTCGGGGAGCTGCGAGAAAAGATATTGCAGAGCGTTGGGCCCGCCCGTGGAAACGCCAATCGCGACGACGCGCGACGGCCAGTGGGGCATCGAAGAGCGGCGCGGATCCTTCCGCTTCGAGGAGGGAACCGTGATGATCATCTTGGGCGCGCCCGATGCGGCGGCCACTTTGATTTTGATGGCGAGTTCCGCGGCGATCTGGTCAATGCGGCCGGCGGCGGCGTCCTGGGGCTTCGCGACAAAATCGAATGCGCCAAGAGCGAGAGCTTTCAAGGTGAGCGTGGCGCCGCGGTCCGTTTGCGAGCTGACGACGATGACCGGAACGCGGTGTTTGCGCGTGATCTGGCGCAGCATCTCGACGCCGTCCATGCGGGGCATGTCGAGATCGAGCGTGACCACGTGCGGACGAAGCTCGGTGATTTTTTTCAGGCCGATTTCGCCGTCCATGGCGGTGCCGACGACTTCGAGCGACGGATCGTGCTGCAGCGCCTGCGGAATCAGCTTGCGCATCAGCGCGGAATCGTCGACGACGAGCACGCGGATTCGTTCGCTCATGCAGTGGCTCCGACTGCCGGAATTCGCGAGAGGTGCGAAATCACGGCCGGCACGTTGAGAATCAGCACGACCGTGCCGTCACCCAGAATCGAAGCGCCACTGACGAGAGGAGAAGTGACCAAACGATCCTCGAGGGCCTTGATGACGAGCTCTTCTTCGCCCATCAGGCTATCCACGACGAGGCCGAATTTGCGGTTGCCCGCTCCGATCACGATCACGAAGACGCGCTTGGTGCGCTCGGTTGGCGATTTGGATTCAAGGCGCTCCAGGCGAACGAGCGTGAGCACCTGCTCGCGCAGTTGAAAGACTTCATGCTCGTCCACGCGGTGGATTTCTTCGTCCGCGATCCGCGTGATTTCGACGACGGAGGTGATCGGAACGGCGTACAGGCGTCTGCCGACGCGGAATAGCAACGCCTGGATGCTGGCGAGCGTGAGCGGAACCATCAGGCGGAACGTGGTGCCCTTGCCGGGATCGCTCTCGAGTTCGATCGCGCCTTTCAGATTGGAAAGCGCGGCTTGCACGACGTCGAGTCCGACGCCCCGGCCGGATATTTCCGTTACGTGGTCGGCGGTGCTGAGGCCGGGCGTGAAAATCAGATGCAGGGCTTCGAATTCCGAAAGGCGCGCGGCTTCCTCCGCTGTGAGAATTCCGCGCTCGATGGTGCGCTCCACGATTTTCCGGCGGTCGAGGCCGCGGCCGTCGTCGGAAACTTCGATTACGACCTGATCACCCTCGTGATAGGAATCGAGGTGAATCGTGCCGCGAGCGGGCTTGCCGGCGGATTGGCGTTCGGCGGCGGTCTCGATGCCGTGGTCGGCGGCGTTGCGAACGAGGTGCGCGAGCGGCTCGGCGAGCGCGTCGAGGATGCCTTTATCGAGGTCGGTATTCTGTCCGGACAATTCGAGCGCGATATCTTTGTTCTGCTGTTTTGCGACGTCGCGAACGATGCGCGGAAAGCGACGGAAGAGCTGGTCCACCGGCACCATGCGAATTTTCATCACGGATTTCTGCAATTCACCGAGGACGCGAGATTGAAACGCGAGAGCATCGGAGAATTTTCCGCGGAGAGGGTCCTTCGAGTGGCTGCGTTCGAACTCGTTAATCGTGCGCTGCAGCATCGATTTGCCGATGATCAGCTCGCCCACGAGATTCATCACCGTTTCGATTCGAGTGGCGTCCACGCGCAGTGTATTCTCCGCAGCGTGGGCAGTGCCGGCGGCAGTGCCGTGGGAATCGCCTGCGTGGGCGGAAGCCGATTCATGTTCGACTGCGCTGATGCCTGCCGAAACGGCGGCGGCTTCCGATTCGAGAAGAATATCGAGGAGGTCGCGGGGTTTCGTTTGCTGTTCTTCGACCTCTTGAACGGAAATGCGCGCGACGACGGAGGGCACGTGGCAGCGCTTGCGAATCCAATCGGCGGAGTTCGCCGTGGAAAGCGCGGCCTCGATTACCCCGGCTTGTTCGATTTCGGCGGGCTTTTCCGGATGCAGTGCGAGAATTTTTCCGGCGCCCTCGAGAGCTTTGCGCGCGAGCTCAAACGCAGCGGCGGGCAGGAGCGATTCGGGGTCAAGGTGAATTCCGATCTGATAGACGCGTTCACCGCGGCGGAATGCTTCGGCAATCATCAGACGCTCGTACTCGGTCCATTCGAACTTCGCTTCACGAGCGGTCTTCTTGGGCTGCGCGAGTGGTTTCGTCAGAAGGCGCTGAATGTGTTCGCGCAGAGCGCCGCCGGCGGGCGGCTGCAGGTTGTCGCGGTAGGCCGCGAGCATTTCGTGGAATGTGTCCGCGGCAGCGAGAACTACTTCGGGGATCAGGCCAGCGTGGCGCTGCGCGAGTTCCGGAGTCAAGACGTCTTCAAGTTCGTGCGCGAGCTCGCTCAACTCGCGGAAGCCGCATGCGGCCGAGTCGCCTTTCAGCGTGTGGACTGCGCGGCGGACGCTTCGAAGGCTCTCTTTGTCGGCGGGGCGCTCTTCGAGCGCTAGGCCGGCTTCGTTCATGGCCTGGAGAATCTCCGCGGCGCTCTCGAAGAAGAGATCGCGGAGTTCTGCGGCGCGCTCGTCGGGAAAAAAGGTCACGAAGCACCCTCGACACGCTGGTAGACGGTAGCGTTGTTCTGATGAATCATGTGATAGGACTTGGTAAGGCCGAAAAGGCTTTCGGCGTGGCCGACGAAGAGATAGCCCTCGGGATTCAAGCAGCGGTAAAACTTTTCGACGATGCGCTTTTGCTCGGCTTCATCGAAATAAATCATTACGTTGCGGCAGAAAATCGCGTCGTTGCGCTGCGGCAGGTATTCCGTTTTCAAATTGTGAAAATCGAATTGGACTAAACTTTTGAGAGCGGGTTTCACGACGTATTTGTCGGCGACTTTGTCGAAGTAACGAAGGCGGCAGGTATAGTCCACGGTTTCCATCTGCGATTCGGTATAGATGCCCTGCTGCGCGGTGAGGAGCGCGGAGTAGTTGATGTCCGACGCCAGAATTTCCACTTTCCACGGCGGCGGGATCAGAGGCTTCGGAGTCGGCATGTCAAAGGGCAGAGGGTTGCGCAGGTAGTAGTAGGCAAGCGCGTCGCAGACGAGAATCGCGAGCGTGTAGGGCTCTTGCCCCGTGGAGCAGCCGGCGCTCCAGATGCGCAGCGTCCAGTCGCGGCGCTCTTGCTTGCGTTTCAGAATTTCTTCCAGCACCACTTTTTGGAATAGATCCAACTGCGGGCGAATGCGGAAAAAGCTGGTTTCGTTGACGGTGAGATTTTCGAGAAGCGCCGTAAGCTCCTGCTTGCCTTCCCGGCTGGTGAGCAGGCGGTAGTAGCTATAAAACGAATCCATCTGGCAGGCTTTCAGGCGGCGCTGCAGGCGGTCGCGCAGAAAATGGGTGCGGCGCTCGTCGAAAAACATGCCGCATTCCTGGTAAACAAGAGTCTGCAAGAGCTTGAGTTCGGGATCCGTCAACGGTACTTGAGTGCTCAGTGTGGACATTCGCCCCTCGTCGAAACAACTCTCCCCGGAACGACTGCTAATCTCGTGTGGCAGCGCCAACGGGAACGGCGGACGACTCGGAAAATTCTTCGAGGCGCCGCAGCTCGCCGCGCTGCAAAATCTTGTTGAGGTCGAGCAAGATCACCAGGCGGCCTTTCAGTTTGCCGACGCCGGTGATGTAATCGAGCTCGCCTTCCTGAAACACCGCATGCGGAGCTTCGATTTCTGAAGGCGGAATCCGCAGCACTTCCGAAGCGGAATTCACGATCAAGCCGATCCGGCGGTTTTCCAGCTCGACCACGACCACTCGATTCTTTTTGCCAGGCTCCGTAAACTTCTCGTTGAATCGCTTCCGCAAATCAATGATCGGAATAATCCGGCCGCGAAGGTTGATCACCCCTTCGATGTAGTCCGGAGCGTTCGGGACGGACGTGACTTCCGGGACGCGCACGATCTCGCGAACGATCGAGATAGGCAGCCCGAACGTCTCACGGCCGATCCGGAATCCAACGACCTGGAGTTCCTTATCCATGGTTGTATGCGGGCTCAGGTGCGAGCCATCTCCGCGTATTCGTGCGCGCCGCTGTGACGTTCGGCGTTCGGACCTGACCGCCGCTGCGCGAACCGGCGACCCTCGGCTTGGCCATCGTCGAGAACAAATCGATCCATCGAATCGAGAAGGTTGCGGGACAGCTTCGACATCTGTTCGGCGGCGGCGGCAAGTTCCGTGGAACTGGAAGTTGACTGCTGCACCAGCTCGCGCATTTTTTCCATCGCGCGTACGACGCCCTGCGCGCCGGAAGCCTGTTCCTCGACGGACGAAGTGATTTCCTGGGTAATTTCGGTGAGACGGTTCGTCGCCTTGGCGATCTGCGAAGAGCCGCTCGATTGTTCCGTGGTAGCGGCGCCGATTTCCTGGGAAAATTTGTAGACTTCGGAGACGACGGCGGAAATCTTTTCGAGCGCGACGCTGAGGTCCTTGTTAAGAACGAGGCCCTCCTGGACCATCGACGTGCTTTTCTCCATGTTGTCCACGGCTTCGCGCGCTTCTTTTTGAATGCCCTCGATCAGCTCGGAGATTTCCTTTGTGGATTGAGTGGATTTTTCGGCGAGCTTGCGAACTTCCTCGGCGACGACGGCGAATCCGAGTCCATGTTCGCCGGCGCGCGCTGCTTCGATGGCGGCGTTGAGAGCGAGCAGATTGGTTTGCTCGGCGAGATCATCAATCACTTCAATGATCTTGCCGATGTCGTCGGCGCGGCGCCCGAGCACGTCAATGATTTCCGCGGACGATTGAATCGCGTGGCTGGTGCGGTTCAAGCCTTCGGTGGCTTTTGCCATCGTGACCATTCCGGTCTGCACTTCATCGCGCGAGCGGTGCGAGATGTCCACCAGCAGCTTCGCCGTGTCGGCAACGCGCTGAATTGAAGTGACCATCTGGTCGATGGACGCGGAAGTTTCCGCGACGCTCGAACCCTGTACTTGCGTGTTCTTCACGACGTTTTGCACGTTGATGCTCATCTCGTGCATCGTGCTGGTGACTTCATCAATGGCCGAGGCCGCCTGCACGCTGACCTTCGCGGATTCATCGGACGCGCTCGCCATCTGGCCGGCGCCGCTCGCGACTTGCGCCGCGCTGTCGCGCACCTGGCGAACCAGATCGCGAAGCCCCTGCGTCATGCGAGCGAACGCTTTTGCCATAGTGTCCTGCTGCGAGCGTGGCAGGACGCTGACGGACAATTGGCCTTCCGCAATGGCCGCCGAGACGTCCGCCATTTCTTTCAAGTGGACGATCATCTTGTTGAAGTTCACAGCGAGCGTGCCGACTTCGTCGTCGCGATGGATGTCGATCGTTTGATCCAGATCACCCGTTTCGCCGATCCGTTGGGCCACTTCGATCAGCTGATGGATGGGCTCGCGGATTGTTTTCGCCGTGAAGAAGGCGATGCAGGCTCCGAGTAATGTCGCCACCAGCGTGCCGAGCGTCGTGATGATCGTGCTCGTGGTGGTGGCAGCCGCCGCGGAGGCGTTCGAATCTTCCAGCGCTTTGCGAACGTTGACGTTCGCGTCGTTGAGCACGCTCGCGGATTTTGTCGTCCAGGCGGCCGGGTCATGCTGCAGGTAATAAATCTGAAGGTCGGAGACGGTTGCGTCGCCCGCATCCACTTGATGCCGCTTGGCGATCATCTGCTTCGCGAAATTATCGGCCCAGTTGTGCTCGTTTTCTTCCACCTGCGCAAACGCAGTGCGAAGATTGGCGTCGTTGCCTTTGCTTTCCCCGTCGCGCAGAAGCGTCAGGAGATCGGTGACTCCCTTGTTGGTTTTCTCTTCGTCGCGCAAGTCGCCGCTCAGAAGATAATTTTCGAGAAACAGCCGGTTCTCCATCATCTGAAAACGGATGTTCTCGATCGTCTGGACATCGTTCAGGGTGGCCGCGGCGGCCGAGCGCGCCGAATGTTCGCGCAGCACGGTGAGAATGTTGACCACAAACAGGGCCAGCATGATCGCCAGAATGGCCCCGAATCCAAAATAAAGTTTTCTGCGAATCGTCATGACGTACGCCTCCACTGCATGCCCATCGGAACCCCCTCGCCCGATCCCCCGGGAGTTCTCGCGACTAGTTGAAATCGAACTCGATGATTTCTGTGGATTCTTTGGCCGCCGGTTCGAACCGCCACTTTTTCAGCGCGTCCATCGCCGAACTCACGAGCAGCGGGCTGCCCCCCACAACTTTTGTGTTGCTCACGTGCCCATCTGCCGAGATCGTGGCTTCAATCTTGACCTTGCCGGTCACATTCATTTGTTTCGCCAGCGACGGATAGTCCGGCACGACTTTGCTCTTGACCTTCCGCTTGGCGCTCTCGACGACCGTTTCCTGCGACAGCGCTTTCGGTGCGAGCACCGCTGACGTCCCCAGCAGCAGTGCCAGCCCCACTACAAGTGTTCGTGGCCTCAGCGTCATCCCAACCCCTCCGCACAGGGAAAGCTCCAGCTATCGGAAATGCAAGGGCAGTGCCATGCGGCAAGCCTTCGTGGCGGGGGCATTGAAAGAGCCAATTACTCCTCTAAGCCACTGAATACAAGCATGATACTAGAAGGGGAGCGAGCGAGACGCTGAGCCGCTAAGTAGCTGATTCGTCTCATAGACGGGGTACAAGCAGTTTTCGCGTCTCACCTTGAGACAGTCTCAGATTGCCCCTTTCAGCAACACCCGCTGCCACTTTCCTTGACTCAAAATGAGATGAGACCTTAACGTCATTAGGTAACAGTACTGCGCACAAGCCCCACGCTTTCAATGCGTGCACTCAAAAGAACTCGGGAAATGGCTTCCGCTCTCGGCGACTCTCTGGAGAGCCTGCTGGCGCAGTTCTCCGCAACCACTTTGGAACTGAACCCTTCCCTGGGCACTTCTGAATTCGCGCGACGCCTGACCGCCCGCGTTGCACAGATCCTGGGAGCGCGAGCGGCGGTTCTGGCGGTGGCACGGGAATCGGAGTGGTCGATCGCAGGGCTCAGCGGGCCTGCGCATCGGTGGGACGCGACCGTTCAGCACCGCTTGGCCGCAGCGTTGGCGGAGCAGGCAACGGTCCCGGCGGTAGATCTGCGAACAGGATCTGCGACGACAGTTTTGGGGAGGGAATTAGCCGATGGGCTCGGTTGGCGTGAGGTTGTTCTCGCGCGGTTGACGGGGAGCGAGGGCGAATTGCTGGGCGTGCTGTGCCTGGTGGATTTGCGCGGGCTATCTGATACCGAGCGGCAATTGCTCGATGCGCTCGTGGGGCACGCGTCGGTGGCGCTTGAGAATGTGCGGTTGTTTTCGCGGATCGAGCAATCGCGAAAACAATGGGTGCAGGATTTCGACGCCATCTCGGACTTGATTGTGGTGCACGATGCGGACAATCGAGTGCTGCGTTTGAATCGCGCGCTCGCCGATCTTTTAAAGGTCCGCCCCACGGAAGCGATCGGGCGCGACATGGGAAAACTCGAACTGCTCGGCTCGAGCGTGCAGGAGGGGCGGTGCCCGTTCTGCCGGAATCCGAACGCCGCGCAGGAAGAATTTGTTTTCCAGGCGGCGGACCGATCGTATCTGGTGTCGGCATCGCGCATCCAGAGCGGGCACGACGACGACTTGCGCACGGTGCATGTGGCGAAAGATATCAGCGACCGCCGCGAAGCAGAGCGCCGCTACCGCCGCGAGCGCGACTTCAACAAAAATATTCTCAACAACACGCAAAGCATGATTCTGGTGCTCGACACGGCGGGCCTGATCAGTTACGCGAACCGCCGCTGCTTCGAAGCCGGCTATCGCGAATCGGATCTGCTGGGCCACTCGCTAAGGGACATGATTTCGCCCGCGCGGCGGCCGGTGCTGAATGAAGCGCTTGACCGCGCGCTGCACGGCGCGGCCGTGGATAACGTGGAAGTGCCGGTGGTGCGCGGCAATGGAACGGCCGGCCAGTTTTCGATCAGCTTGAGTCCGATGCGCGATGAGCAGGGAGACATCAACAGCATCGTCGTGGTGATGACGGACGTGACGGATGCCGCCGACCTGCAATCGAAATTAATGCACACGGAAAAAATGGCGGCACTGGGTCAGCTGGTGTCGGGTGTAGCCCATGAAGTGAACAACCCACTGGCTGCGATCGTCGGCTTCACCGACCTGCTGTTGGAAAATCCGGAAGTCCCTGAATCGGCGAAGGAAGAGCTGCGCGTGATTTTGCAGGAGGCGCAGCGAACGCGTGTGATCGTGCAGAATCTGCTCAGCTTCGCGCGGCAAATGCCGGCGCAGCGGGAACCGGTGCAGGTGAATTCAGTGCTGCGCCAGACGCTCAAACTTCGCGCCTACGATTTTTCGAATCACGGAGTGGAGCTGTTGGAAAGCTACGCGGAGGACCTGCCGGTCGTGGTGGGCGATCCGCATCAGTTGCAGCAGGTGTTCCTGAATATTTTAAATAACGCGTACGACGCGATTCAGGAGACCCGGCGGCCGGGAAAAATCGAGATCGCCACGATTCAGCGCGTGAACGAACTCGAAGTCCTGATTCGCGACAATGGGCCGGGAATTCTGCAGCCGGAGCGAATCTTCGATCCGTTTTTCACTACAAAAGAAGTAGGCAAGGGCACCGGACTGGGATTGAGCATTTGTTACGGCATCGTGCGCGCGCACCAGGGCGAAATTAGCGCGCGAAATAATGCCGATGGAATCGGGTGCACGTTTATCGTGCGATTGCCGGTGGTGACCCAAGGTGTGGAAGTGATTGCCGCGGAGGCCGGACAATGACGGTCGCAAGCGGAGTCGCCGCCGTGGCGCGCGCGCGAATTCTACTGATCGAGGACGAGCCGTCTGTTGCGGCTTTCTTGCGGATCGCGCTCGAGCGGCGCGGGTATGAGGTGGTGCCGTCGGCTTCAGCCGTGGAAGGATTGCAATTGCTTGCGACGGGTGATTTTCGCGGAGTGGTTTCGGATTTCCGCACTCCCGGCGGGATCACCGGCGCCGACGTGCACGATTGGCTCGAGCGGCACCGGCCGGAACTCGCGTCGCGAATCGTATTCATCACCGGCGATACGGCGAGCGACGAGACGATCGCGCTGCTGGCGCAGGCCGGCACGCCGTGCGTTGAAAAACCGTTCCGCGTCCAGCAATTGATGGCCGCGGTGGAAAAGACAATCGGGAAACCATAGAGCCATGAAAGACGACCAGCGAATTCGATTTGTGATTGTGGATGACGAGCAGAGCATCCGCCGGCTGTGCATGACGGTGGGTCAGGCGCTCGGATTCGTCTGCGCCGAGGCGGAGACGGCTGAGGCGGCGCTTGAGTCGCTGGAAACCGCACTGCCGGACATCGTCGTCACCGATTTGAAGTTGCCCAATCTTTCAGGAGTCGAACTGCTGCGAAAAATCAAGGAGCAGCTCCCGCACGCCGAAGTGGCGATCATGACAGGACACGGGTCCATCGAATCCGCCGTGGATGCCATGCGCCAGGGCGCGTACGACTACATCGAGAAGCCGTTCCGCGTCGAAAAGTTGCGGCAACTTTTACAGCGCATGGCCGAGAAAGTGCGCCTGGTGACGGAAAATCAGTTTCTACGCGAGCGCGTGAATTCAGAAACTCAGCTGGACGGAATTACGGGAACATCCGCGAAAATTCAGGACGTGATGAGGATGGTATCGCGGCTGAAAGATACGCGCACGCCGGTGCTGATCACGGGCGAAAGCGGAACGGGCAAGGAATTGGTGGCGCGCGCGATGCATTACCGCGGGCCGCTCGCGCAAATGCCGTTCATCGCGGTGGATTGCGGCTCGCTCGTGCCGACGTTGATGGAGAGCGAACTTTTCGGCCACGAGAAGGGTTCGTTCACCGGCGCGCTGAAATCGAAGCCCGGGTTATTTCACGCGGCGAACGGCGGCACGATCTTTCTCGACGAAATCGGCGAGTTGCCGCTGGAAATGCAGGCGAAGCTTTTGCGGGTGCTGCAGGAGAAGGAAGTGCGGCCGGTGGGAAGCAACGACAAGGTTCCGGTGGATGTCCGCGTCGTTGCCGCGACGAACCGCGACCTCGAAGCCGCTTACCGCGGCGGAACGTTTCGCAAGGATCTGTATTTCCGGCTGAACGTCGTGACCGTGCATCTTCCGAGTTTGCGCGAGCGCCGCTCGGATATTCCGCAGCTCGTGCACAGCTTCCTCGACCGTTACGCGCCGGGCGAAAATATTCAGATCCTGCCCGGGGCGATGAAAAGTTTTCTGCAGTACGAGTGGCCGGGCAATGTGCGCGAGCTGGAGAATTGCATCGCGCGTGCCGTCGCTCTGGGAGATCACCGAACGATCGACGTGAGCGATCTGCCGCCCGCGATTCGCGGAGCGGAAGAAGATGCGGGCTCGGGGAGCGATTCATCCGCGCTTTCCACTACTGCGCTCGCCGATCTCGAGCGGATGACGATCCTTCGCGTTTTCGAGCAAGCGGGCGGCGACAAAGTGCTCGCGGGCCGGATGTTGGGAATCAGTCGAGCCACGCTGTATCGCAAGTTGAAGCGCTATCAAATTCCACTGCGTTCCGCGTCGAAACAGCCTGTCGAATCCCTCACCTAGAAATTCGATCGCCTGAATTATCGGTGCATTCCTGCGCCGCCGCAGTCGTCTGCGTCCTCGATTGCCGGGATGAAACGTGAGACGGAGTGTTTCAGGCTGAGACGGAGTCGAGACTGGCGCGAGGTACTACCGCGGTAAACCACTGAAACAAAATACCTTGCAGAACGGCTGGCTGGCGAATCTTTGGCCGTGGTCGTGCAATCTTTCGCAGGGGCGAGTTCGCGTTTGTCCAGGTGCGTTTAATTGGGGTGCGGAAATGGCGCCCGATGGAACTCAGGCAGAGAAGGATTGGGGGTCATGTGTCACGTGAAGCCACGGTTGAGTCGATTGGAGGAGTACAGACGTGCGTCGAAAAATTGGCTCAGCTATTTCCCAGCGCTTCGCCGGTGCGCTTGCCGGTGCGAGTGGTAGCGCTGGGAAGCGGCCCGCGGCGCCTCGAGGAGTACACCGTGATTGAGTTTGGAACAGCACACGAGGTGCTATTTGCTTCAACGCTGCCTCTTGAATTCGAGGACCGCGTGCAAGTTCTAAATTCCGATGGCTCGCTGGACGCAGGCGCGACGGTGGTCGCGGTGCGCTATCACGACGGCCGCAAAGCTGTGGCGGCCCGGTTCGTGGGCGAAGTCGGGAACTGGATCATCAAACCATGACGCCAAAAATGCCCAGCACGACAGTGAATGGAACGGAAGGCTCGCAGACATTCGGTAGCGGCGGCCCAGCGGAATTCGCAGCGCGTTGGACCGAGGCGCGGCACGCGTATCCCTTGTACGCCGCGCTGTCCGCGCAGTTTGAACTCGCGCCACCTCCGTACGCCGCCGACGAATTGCCGCCGGCAAGACCGACGCGCGACGAATTCGACCGCGGTTTGCAATGGTTCGATTCGATCGACGAGAAAGTCCGCGCATTTCAGATTCGCCAGCTTCCCCCGGAGACTCTGAACGCGAGCGAGGAGGCGCTGCGGGCGTTCATTCAGCGGTTGTTGAAGCGGCCCGAGAAAACAACCGTCGATCGCGACAAGGTCGATCTTCTCCTGGTTCAATATTTTGCGCTGTGCGCTCCCGAGGAGCTGTACCGCGAAGAAATCAAGCTGGCCGACGTGTCCCACGTTCTCGAGCCGGTGCTGGTGCAAGCGGATGCAACGCCTCTCGAATGGTGCGAGCCGCTGGAGAGAATCCTCGAGACCCTCGAGAATTGTCACAGCCTTCGCGACCTGATGGAAAACGGGCTGCTCGAGCAGGGGCGACTGCTGAAGGATTCTGCGGGAGCGATGTTTTACGATCCGGCGGCCCTGGTTGCGTTCTGCCGTTTCAACTTTTCGCTGCGACGGGCATTCATTCGCATGTTGCACGCGGATTTGAACGCGGTGAAGACGGCGGTGGACGAGTTGGATGCGAGCGGGGTAAAGAGTGTCGATTGCCGCCGCGCCGGTTTCTCTGCTGCGGAAACCACCGTTCGACTCCGCTACTACGCTGAAAATTGGCGCCAGCCGTTTCATAAGGATTACACGGAAAGCTCCGTCAGCCGCGCGTTCGAGCAGCTATTGGCCCTTCGCGCGGACTTGGAGGAGGCTGTCGCGCGGTTGCACGGCGGCGGATCTCCATCTGTCGCAGCCGCTGCGCCCACGCAAACCTTCAAGCGCCCGGAAACGGTGATGCCGAGTAAGGTGGCAGAAATTAAATCCGGCGCAGCGCTTGCGAGTTCCTCTTCTCGTCCGCCACTCGATCTCTCCGGAATCGGCGAGCCAGCTCCTGAAAAAGCTTCTCCGGCTGCGAATCTCCCTCCTGCGCAGGCGAAAGCCGCGAAGCCCGCATCCACGTCTCCGGCGCTGCCTACCGGGGCGGCGGAAGTGGAAAAGTGTCTCGAAACTATCTGGGAGCAGCTAATTGCCGCGCCTCCTTCGCGCGGACGCTCGATGTCCACGGTCGTGCTGCAGGATACGAAAGTTTTGCTGTCGTCGTGGGAAGTGGCGGCCTTCGTAGCGGAAGGGGATCAGGAAGCGGAAGATTTGCGCCGGGCCGTCACTGCCCGCGCGTTGCTTTCCGTAGCCATGGACCAGCGCAAACGGTCCGGTGAGGAAAGCGCACTCGCGTCGGCGCTGCAGCATGCGCGAAGCGAGGTTTCGTATTTCCAGGGGCGCGTGGAGCAAGCGAAGCGCGCAAAGAACACAGAAGCAGCCGTGAACTTGGGGATCAGCACGAAGCGGCTCCTTTCCACGATTGAGGAAGCGGAAAAACTCCAGCCTTGAGCAAGGGGGTAGGCGTCTCTTGAGTCAAGCCAGCGTCCTGATCGTCTCGGACGAAACGGAATTCGCACGTGCTGTCGCAGCACGCTGGCAGGCGGAGAGGCACGTTCCGGAAATCACGCTCGTCACGAGCGACCTGTGGCACCCCTCGAGCGGAACGGGCTACGAACTTGTAATCGTAGGCCCGGTGCGCAACGGAAAGTCCGCATCCATTCTTTCATCCCTCGATGCCAATCCTTCCACCGCCGTCGTGTGCGTCGCCGAAGAGGAAAAAGCGATCACCGAACTGCGCGCGCGCCATTCTCACGCGCTGGTGCTTCCGCGACGCGATGGCTGGACGGAAATGTTGATCCTGCTCTCGAGTGAAGCGTTGCGCCGCGTGGAATCGGTGAATCGCGCACAACGCGCCGAACGCAGCGCCCTCGAATCGCACCGGCACGCCACTCTCGGTCGCTACATGCTCGAAATGCGCCCGGGCGTGAACAACGCCCTCACCTCCGTGATCGGCAACGCCGACTTGCTTTTGCTCGAGCCGGGCCAGGTTTCCGCCGAGTGCCGCGAGCAGATTCGCACGATCCACGCGATGGCTCTGCGCCTGAACGAGGTGATGCAGCGATTCTCATCGCTGGCGGCGGAAATGCGGGCCGGTGAGAAAGAATCTCAAGCTGAGACGGAGCTCGTGTCCCATCGCTATGTCACCGGTTCGTAGGCCGGTGTCCGAAGCGTGTAACTAAAAGAAACGCAAGCCGGTTGCGCGCGGGTCGCAGGATGCGAAACAAGCGCCCAGCGTGGCGCTGAACTTGCAATTATTTTGGCGAAGTTATCTCTGCGGAGGTGCGCACGTGCTGAAGAAAGTGTTGGTAGTGGACGACTCGCAAGCGGAAATCCGGCTCATGCAGTCGTTCCTGCAACAAGGGGGCTTTCATTCGGTGGGAATTTCCGATCCAACGAAAATCGAAGAGACGATCGAGGAGGAGCGGCCCAACGTAATTCTTCTCGACGTGGTGATGCCGCAGCGCAACGGATTTCAGGCATGCCGCGACCTGAAAAGTGACGGGCCTTACTCGCAAATCCCGGTGATTCTCGTCACGTCGAAGACGGCGCCGAGCGATCGCTACTGGGGCGAACAGCAAGGCGCGAACGGCTACGTAGCAAAGCCATTCACGCCGGAAGAACTGATCAGCGCGGTGAAAAGGTTTGCCTAATGGCGGATAAGCCGGAAAACGCAGCGCTGCCGGTCGAGCTGGTAGGGGGAGAGTTTCTCGAAAACGAATCGTTTTCCGAGGAACGGCTGCCCGAGCGGCAGTACTGCGTTTTCCGCGCCGGCCGCGAGCGATTTTGTCTCTCGGTGCTCGAGGTCGAGGAAGTGGTGGATTGGCCGATCGTGACGCGCATTCCGCTCGCGCCCGCTTTTCTGATGGGCGTTTTCAATCTTCGCGGGACGATTGTGCCGCTCGTGGATATCGCGTTTACAGAAGGACGGCGGCCCGGGCTGCTGCCGAAGCATGTGGTCGTCGCGGCGCTCAAAGGCGATGGGCAACGCGATGATTTGCGGGTAGGAATTGCTTCCGATGAAGTGATCGGAACGTATTCGGCGACGGAAGAAGCGCTGCTCGTTCAGGCGCCGAATGACGTGCCGCACTGCCGGGGAATGTTGCGCCATGACGATCGGTTGGCACTGGTCGTCGATTTGAGGCGTTTAACGGACGTATTTCCGGTTCCGGTAATTTAGGGCGCGCGGGTCGCGCAAGTTTCTTGGTGCTTGGGAGGAAGTCATGAAAGCTCGTTTGAGTTCCACAGTGTGGCTGCTGGTTCTTTGGACCAGCGCCGCGTTATTCGGCGTCTTGGGGCTCGCTTACTACGCCGGCATTCATTCGGGCACGCAGGCGGCGGACGCCGCTTCGTCGTCTGGAAATGCAAGCGCAGCACTCTTCAGCGCGGCAGCGCTCGCGATTCTCGCATCCATCACCGTGGTTTGGGTGCTGAGCAAGCGCGTGCTGAAGCCGGTGGACGAGCTCGCGAAATTTTCCGAGCGAATCGTCGCGGGTGACGCACGCGCCCGCGCGGAGATCGAATCGGGCGACGAATTCGAATTCATCGCCGAGAATTTCAACCGCAGTGCCGCAAAAGTTGCCCACGCGATCACGAACCAGCAGGCGCAGGACTCCCTCCAGCGCAGCATTACCGACCTGTTGAACACGATCAAAGAAGTGGCGCGCGGCGACTTGACGATTCGCGGCAAAGTCACCAATGACGCGCTTGGCAACGTGGTGGACTCCGTGAACTTCATGCTCGACAACTTCACGAAGGTTCTCGAGCGCGTTCGCAAGGCCGCCATTGACGTCAGCGCCAGCGCCAATCAGATTCTGGACGCGGCCGACGATATGACGGCCGGCGCCACGCAACAGGACCAGGAAATCACCAACACTTCATCGGCCGTGGAAGAACTGACGGTTTCGATGAAACAAGTGTCCAACAACGCCGAAGCCAGCGCCGAAGCGGCTCGCCGCGCGCTGGACGCCGCCGAGCAGGGAAACCGCGCCGTACGCGACACGCTCGAAGGTATGCAGCGCATTCGCGCTTCGGTGCAGGCGACGGCCAAGAAGATCAAATCGCTCGGCGATCGTTCGCTCGAAATTTCCGAAATCATCAACGTGATTAACGACATCACCGAGCAGACGAACCTGCTCGCTCTGAACGCCGCCATCGAAGCGGCTCGCGCCGGCGACGCCGGCCGCGGGTTCGCGGTCGTCGCCGACGAAGTGCGAAAACTCGCCGAACACTCCCGTAGCGCGACGAAAGATATTGCGGCGCTCATCAAGGCGATTCAGGCCGAGACGAACGAAGCGGTGGTCGTGATGGAAGAGGGCACGCGCGAGGTGGAAGTGGGAGCCGGGCTCGCCGATCAAGCCGGTAAAGCGCTCGAAGCGATTTCGAGCGTCGTCCGGCAGTCCGCAGAGCTCGTCCAGGAAATTTCGCTCGCGTCCAAGCAGCAGGTGCGCGGCACCGAGGGTGTCGCCAACGCGATGCAGATTATTTCCGGCATCACGCGCCAGACCACTCAGGGCGCGCGGCAAACCGCTTCGACGGTCGGCAACATGGTGAAGCTCTCGGAGCAATTGAACGAAGCGCTCGCACAGTTCCGTTCGCAGGCGCAGCCGTCGCGTCAGGGTGAAGCGGCGGACGAACCGCGACCGGCGGCGCCGGTGGGCGCTCGTTAGATTCAGGCTCGTGTTCACGGCCGGAGTCACGGGGCACCGGCCGCTGACGTGTGCCGAACATGAGACAGCATCCAGCCACAACCGCGAAACTGACCGAGTCCGAGCTCGATGAGATTCGTACGCTCATCGAGCAGCGTTCGGCGATTCTTTTCGATGCGTCGCGCGAGCGATTCTTTTCCACTCGCATCCGCGAACATCTCGAGGAAAAGAATCTACCGAGCGGCGCGGAATTGTTGCGCGGCGTGCGCGGATCGAGCATCGAGTACGAAGCGCTGCTCGAGCGGCTGCTGACGCAGGAGACGTCTTTCTTCCGCTATCCGGCCGTGTATGACGCCCTGGAGAAAAAGATCCTGCCGGAGATTCAGGAGCGGAAATTCTGGCAGAGTCCGCGCACCCTGCGGATTTGGAGTGCCGGCTGTTCGACGGGAGAAGAGCCCTATTCGATCGCGATCACGGTAAGCGATTCGCTCAAATTTCCAGAGGCTTGGGAGATCGAAATTCTGGCTACGGACGTCAGTCGCCGCGCCTTGCGCCATGCGGAACGTGGTGCCTATTCGCGGCGCAGCCTTGGCGAGGTCTCTCTGCACCAGGTGGAAGCGTATTTTTCGGGAACGAAACACGGTTATCAGGTCCGGCCGCGAATCCGCCGGATGATTTCGTTCGCGCAAATGAACATGGTGGACACCTTCTACGTCGGCAAACTCGACTGCATCTTCTGCATGAACGTGCTCATGTATTTTTCCGAGGAGCGCCGCCTTTCGATCTTGCGGCGATTTTATGACGCGCTCGAGCCGGGTGGCTACTTCCTGCTCGGCCATTCGGAAACTCTCTCGAACCTGCCCATGAAATTCGAATCGATGGTGCTGGGCGATTGCCTGATTTACCGTAAACCGATTGCGGCTTCGGTGGACTTGCGGCGCACGCCCGCCCTGGTGGAGGGAAGCCTGTGAACGGCCCCAACCAGGAATCGCTCGAGCTGTTCTTCCAGGAGGCTTCGGAAAACCTCCAGTATCTGCGGGAGTATTCCGGGCTGTTGCAGGAACCGCAGACCAAGCCCGAGGATCTCGAGAAGCTCTACATCGCGTCGCACACTCTCGCCGGCACGTCGGCGAGTTACGGTTATCCGCAATTTTCCGAAGTCGCCGCGAAAATGGCGCACATCTTCCATTACGCGATGAACGCGACGCTCACGGCGGAGATGCACGGCCCGCTTACCGAATTCATTTCCGATGCAATCTCCGTCCTCGAATTCGATTTGCTGCAGATCAGTTCGGGGGCGGTAGAAACCGCGGAAGATATCGCCATATTCAAGCAGCGTTACGCGTTTGCTTTTCCGGCGCCCACCATGCCGGAGCCTGCCAATGAATTTGACGGGGATGAACCGGGCGCAGGCGAACCCGCGCCGGAAGTTTTCCCGGGGCCGTCATTCGCAGATCGCCTGCCCGAGGATGGCGAAGTTCCCGAAGAAGTTTTGGAATTTTTCGTTCCCGAAGCCGAAGAGCACCTGCAAGCCGTGACGGAATGCCTGCTCGCGCTCGAAGCCGCTCCGAATCCGGATGAAATTCACCGGCTCTTCCGCTCGATGCATACGGTGAAAGGCTCGGCGGCGCAGGTCGGCTTGCACCGGTTGTCGGCGGTGGCGCATCGCGTGGAAGATTTGATTGGTCAGCTCCGCGACGGCGCGCTCCTGCCGAACGCGGAAATCGTGGACATCTGCCTCGAATCGGTGGACGTGCTGAAGAAATTGCTCCACCGGCAGTGGGCGAGCGCGGCCGAAATGGCGGCGGCTGTGGATCCGCTGCTTGCGCGCATAGCCGAATTGATTCCCGACGCAGGAGCCGAAGCGGACGCCGCCGCACTCGAACCGTCCGGCACGGAAAACCAACCGGCCACGACGGAATCCGCGCCACAGCCATCCGGCGCTCGCGCTCCCGCTCAGCAAGCCCTGCCGCAAGCGAAGTCCGTGCGGATCTCTCTCGAACGCCTCGACCGCATGATGAATGCCGTCGGTGAGCTCGTCATCAATCGCACCAGGATGGTGGGGAGATTGTCGGAGCTCGCAAAGCTGGTCGAAGTGCTGACGTTTTCGAAGGCCCGGCTCGCGAATAAAGTGTCCGAGTTCCAGGACAAGCACGAATTCAACCGCTTGCACGTTGGGTTGATGCCCGGAAGCCACGCGCCCCAGATGGACACGTTCGGCGGCAGCTTCAAGTCCACACCCGCAATCATGTCGGACGACTTGCTCGAGTTCAGCGAACTCGAGATGGACCGCTACGACGACGTCAACATTCTTTCCCGCTCGCTCACCGAAATTTCCGCGGACGTGACGGAAGTCCTGACGCAGCTCGAAGGATTCATGGGCCGCGTCGATTCCGATATCGACGAATTTACGAAGCTCGCGCACCACTTGCAGGATGAAATTACGGCGGCGCGCATGGTGCCGATCGGCAATCTTTATACCCGGCTATCGCGCACCGTGCGCGACGCAGCCAAGGCCACCGGCAAACCAATCGACCTGACCCTCGAAGGTGCCGAGACCGAGCTCGACAACAACATCGTCCAGCACATCTCCGATCCGCTGATTCACCTTGTGCGAAACGCCGTGGCCCACGGAATAGAAAACGCCGGCGTTCGAGGGACTGCCGGCAAGCCGGAGAAAGGCCACATCGCAGTCCGCGCCTATCATCGCGGAAATCATATTTTTATCGAAGTCGAAGACGATGGCCGCGGAATCGACTACGAGCGGGTGCGCCAGGGAGTGATCGAAGCGGGCGGTTTGTCCGCCGTCGCAGCCGGCGAACTCTCGGAACGCGAGCTGCGCGAATATCTTTTCCGCCCGGGATTCTCCACAGCCTCTGCGATGACGGAGCTGGCCGGCCGAGGGGTGGGATTGGATGTGGTGCGCTCGAACGTTCATGCGCTCAACGGCGAAATCGAAGTGCGATCGGAGCCGGGCCGGGGCGCGTGTTTCACAGTAAAAGTTCCGCTCACGCTGATCATCTCGCAGGCGCTGTTCGTGCGCTGCGGGACTTCCACGTTTGCGCTGCCGCTGGCGTTTGTGGAAGAAATCCGGCGCCTGCGCCCGGAAGAAATCGAAGATGTCGGCGGGAAGTTGCTCACCCGCGTTCGCGGCGCGGTTACCGAAGTCGTACGGCTGGACTTGCAGCTCGCCCTGGCGCCGCTCGAGCCGCTGAACGGCTATTTCCACATGGTCATCGTGAAGGTCGCGGGCAAGCACGTCGGCGTGGTCGTCGAAGAGGTGCTGGGCAAGGACGAAATCGTTATCAAAAGCCTCGGCGACTATCTGCGGCGCGTGAAACTCTTTCCGGGGACCACGATCGCTCCCGACGGCGGCCTGATCCTGCTGATTGATTTGAATCGTTTGGTTTCCGCGGACACGGCCGAGCGTCATACGCTGCCTTCCTCCTCTCCGGCTGCGCGCGTGTTCGCACCTGGGGCGGAGGCGGTGGCGGCTGGAAGCATTCCGGCCGAAGCGGTGGACCCGGTCGAGAACGATCGCGTCGTGGTGGTCGCGGACGATTCAATCAGCGTGCGCAAGTTCGTCGGACGCATGTTGGAGAAGGCGGGATATCGCGTAAAGCTCGCGTCGGACGGGCTCGAAGCTTCGGAAATTGTCGCGCAGTACGGCTGCCACCTGATTATCACCGACCTCGAAATGCCGCGGATGAACGGATACGAATTGCTCGCGCATTTGCGGCAGGACCCCGTGACGCGGCGGATTCCCGTGCTCGTGGTTACGTCGCGCGCCGGTGCGAAACACCGGGACCGGGCGATGAAAGAAGGCGCGTCCGGATTCCTGACGAAGCCCGTGCAGGAAGATCAGCTGATTTCGACCGTGACAGGTTTGCTGGAAGCGGAAGACCCGCAGGGACGGCCGGCAACGCTCGCGCCGGCGCGGCACAATTGAAATGACGAAAAACGCCGACAAAAAAATCCGGGTGCTCATCGTGGACGACTCTGCGTTCATGTGCAAAGTCCTCAACGAGATCATCAACGCGGACCCGCAGCTCGAAGTGGTGGGCCAAGGCCGCGACGGCCGGGATGCCGTGGCGCTCGCGGAATCGCTCCACCCGGACGTCATCACCATGGACATCAACATGCCTCACGTGGATGGCCTGCAGGCCACCGAATTGATCATGTCGCAGAATCCGCGGCCGATCGTGATTGTAAGTTCGGAATCGCGCGAAGGCGCGGAGACCACGCTGCGCGCGCTCGAACTCGGCGCGATTGATTTCGTTCCCAAGCCTTCTAGTGGCATCGATCTGGACATGAAGAACGTGCGCGAAGAACTGACGCGGAAGTTGAAAATGGCGGCCAAGGTCCGCGTCGTCCGCACCGCCACTCGCTCGAAACTTCCGGCGCCCCACCCGCCGGTTCCGGTGTCCTCGAGCTACGCCGCGGCTTCGGCGATTGCAGCGCAAAATGGCGGCAAGTTTCCAATCGTCGTGATTGCCGCTTCCACTGGCGGACCTGCGGCCGTCATGCGCGTCATCGCGAGCCTACCGAAAGATTTTCCGGGCGCGGTGTTTCTTGTGCTGCATATGCCGGTGGCTTTCACGAAGCAATTCACGGTGCAACTCGCGGAGATTTCACCGCTGCCCGTGAAGGAAGCTGAATCGAACGAAGCGACGCAGCCGGGCGTGATTTATTTGTGCCCCGGCTCGCATCACCTGCGGCTCTCGTCAACCGGCAAAATTATTCTCGACGCGGGGCCGCGAATCGACGGCTATCGTCCCTGCGCCGATGTGGCTTTCGAATCGATTGCAGCATACGCTCGCGGCCTGGCAGTGGGAGTTGTGTTGACGGGCATGAGCAACGACGGCGCAAAAGGTGTGCGGGCGATTCAAGCCGCGGCCGGTTACGTGATCGCGCAAGATGAAGCCAGTTCGGTAATCTTCGGAATGCCGGCGGAAGCGATCAAGACCGGGGGCGTGAACGAAGTTCTCGGCCTCGATTCGATCAGTGCCGCGATTGACAAGCGGGTTGCGAAGCTCGCTCGCCTCGTTCCGGTGGAAGCGCGATGAAGATCGCTTCGCAAGAAACCGGGAAAGCACGGCGCGCGCGCCCGTCCGAGCAAATGATCCTGTTCACGATCGCGAACCGGATGTTCGCGATCGCCGCGGAGTCGGTGCAGGAGATTCGCAGCACGGACAGCCTGGCCGGATCGGCGAACGAACTCGATCACCCCGAAGTTTCAAAAGTGCGCCACACACTCGAGCGAAGTCATCGGACGTATTACGTCGTGAACGCGGGCGCGCATTTCGCGTTGCCGGTCACGCGGCCCACTCTGGTTCTGATTCTCCGGCAACTGCGCGTTGCAGTGCTGGTCGACAAGATCGAGCGCATGGCGGAAATTTCCACTGTTCATGCGCTCCCTCAGGCGTTCGAAGGAGAAGAGCGCCGCTGGTATCGCGGCTTGACGTATGTTGACGACCACGTGATTCCCGTCATTCAACCATCCGGGTTTTTGACGGCCGACGAATTCCGGCGCCTCGATCACGCGACCGCCATGGCCGCTGTCCCGCGCGACCTGGAAGGAGCGGTGCGGGCATGATGGCGGAACTGCAAAACGCGAGCGCCAATTCCTACGTCCTGATGCAGATTGGCAACCGCCGCTTCGCGCTGCCCGCGGGAATTGTCTCCGAGCTCGCGCCTCCCGTGCGACTGCACGCGTTTCCACACATTTCGCCGCTCGTTACAGGAGTGATCGTGCGGCGTGGCCGAATCATCCCGGTCTACGACGTCGCCTCGATCCTGCTGGGCCGCACCTCTTCGGTCCACCGCTTTTATCTGATCGCGCGGCGCGGCTTCGCCACCGAGTCCGAGCCAAGCGCGATTCCCGTCAGCGGGGAGTGCGAACTCGCAAGTGCGGATATCGAGCCCTCTGCGAGCGAGCGCCCGGCCTATGTTTCGGGGACGCTTACCGTCGGGGGCGAATCAATCGATGTGCTGAACTTCGATGCTTTAGTTGGCGCACATAGAGCAGATTCTTCCGATCCCCGCAAAAGCGAGCCCCTCTCATGACTTCGCCGAAAGGAGGGGCGCCGCGCATTCTGCTGATTGATAGCAATGTGTATTTTTCGAAGCGGCTTAGCGACGCGCTGCGCCAGCAGGGCTTCGAAGTGACCGTGGCCACCCAGACGGCCTATGCACTCACCATGCTCGAATGGGACGCGCCCAGCGCGATTCTTTGCGCCACAAACTTGCGCGAAATGGGCGCGCTCGAAATGGCTCCGATTCTGCGCGCCGACGCAAAGACGGCCAGTATTCCGCTGATTGCTATGGGCGGTGGGGATGCTAAAGCTTTGCTGGAAGCCTACACGTCCGGCTGCGACGATTTCGTCGATCGTCGCGGTTCGCCAACCGACATCGCCGCGCACGTTCGCAGCTTTCTCGTGAGCCGCCAGGAAGGATTTCAACCCACGCAGATGCTGTCTACGTCCGACACAGCGCTGAGCGGCAATCTCTCGCATCTCGATCTTCCGGGCGTGATCCAGATGCTCGAGCAGGCGCGCCAGACGGGCGCGCTGCACGTGAACGCGGGAGACACGGACGGCATTATCTTCTTCGGGGGCGGGGAAATGCTCCACGCGGAATGCGGGATGCTGTTTGGCGACGAAGCCGTGACGCAAATCGTGCGAACGTGCCACGGCGCAGGCAACGGCGTTTATAAATTCATCTACGGAGCCGCGGCCACGCAACGCACCGTGCTTCGTTCGGCCACCGATCTTCTGCTCGACGCGATGCGCGAATTCGACGAGACCGAGCGGGACAGTGTGCAGAAGGAGTCGACATGAGCGAATCAGAGACTCTGACAGCAGCGCGGATCCCTACCGTCTATTTCATCGACGACAGCGCCACGATGCGCGAAGTGATCAAGATCGCCTTCCGCAAGGAGAATATCCACGTCATCACCTGTCCGGACGCAAGTTCCGCACTGGCGCAATTCGGCGAAGCCGCGCCGGACGCCGTCATCACGGACGTGATCATGCCGGACAAAGACGGCTACGAAGTTTGCGAGTTCATCAAGCAGCACGAGCAGCTCGGCAAAGTTCCCGTGATTCTGATGTCCGGCGTCGTCAATCGCACTGTCGCGGAACGCGCAACGGCCGTAAAGGCCGACGAGTTGATCCGCAAGCCGTTTCAGCCTCAGGACTTGATCACGCGCGTCAAGAATCTACTTCACCCGAAATCTTCCATCGTGCTCGCTGCCGACGAATCCGCCGACGCGCTTCGCCAGGCGTCACACGTGCTGACGAATCTTTTTTCACCAGCTCCCGTACCCCAGTCTGCGATGCAGCCCGCAACTTCGCGGGCCGAATTTCCCGCGGCAACTGCGGCGCAACGGCAGATTCCCCCCTCGGCGCCCGCGCACGCCGCGGCACAGCGCCCGTCCGGACCTCCGCCAGCCGAAATCCAGAAGTTGCGAAACGAAATCCGCCGCCTCGAATTATTCGTCAAGAAACTCGAAGCCGAACTCCAAGCGGAACATCAGTATTGCGCCGCGCTCGAAGCGCATTTCAAAACGCTCCAAGAATCCGACTAGCCTCCGTCCCGTTTCGGGTGTCGCCGCCCCGTGCAGGAGCCTCAGCCGGCGCCACCGGTTACTCCTATGCAATCACGCCAGACTGCCACTTGACCGCTTGATTGCGAGGGCCTACGCTAGGGTCTCCTCTCAGTGACAGGCGGTTTGCACAAGCTAGGCGCATGATTTCGGAGGTTTGATGGGGCGCCGCAGCGAGCAGCGAATCGCTATGCGTGTACCGATCCTCGTACGTGGCAAGGACAGCCGTGGAAGTCCGTTCGTCGTCAACGCTCAAACGCAGGACATAACTGCTACCGGCGCATCGCTGAACGGTCTGAAAGGCATTGCCGACGTCGGTTCGAAGATCGAGATCGAATTCCAAGGCGGCAAAGCCTGGTTTCGCGTTCAGTGGATCGGCAAGATAGGCACGCCGCGCGCCGGACAGGCGGGCGTGAAATGCCTCGAGCCGGGAAATTACATCTGGGGCGTTCCACTTCCGGATTGGACGGCCGACACATTCGACACCGAAGCGCCGTCGCCGCTCGTGCCGTCGTCCTCCCCCGATCTTGGGCCGCCGCGCGTTCCTGCTACCGAGCGCCGCCGCTTTCCGCGGGTCGCCTGCCGCATCGAAGCGCTCATCAGCGAGGTAGGCACCGCGCTGAGCCATAACGGAAAAGTGAGCGACATCTCGCTCGGCGGTTGCTACGTCGAAATGCTTTCGCCCTTGCCCGCGGGCACTCGAATTGAATTGGACCTCAAGTCTGCGCTAGGCAGCCTTCATGCTCGCGGCACCGTGAACACTTCACACATGGGAATGGGAATGAGCGTTGCGTTTACGGCGATCAGTCCGGAATATTTTGAAAAATTGAGAGCGATCGCACCGCCCGCTCTTCCCGTTGCCGAGCCGGAGCCCACCGATCCGCGGCTATACGTGGCAACGCCGGAAGTTCCTTCCAACGGATCGAGCGCCGGCAAAAAGTCCTCACCGCCGACGCCCTCCACGCAAGCGGTACTGGAATCTATTCTTCGGATTCTTTTGCGCAAGGGAATCGTGAGCGAAGAAGAAATGGCCCAGGAATTCGAGAAGCTGCTGGTCGCGAAATCCTGAAGCCTCCGCCTTGCATTTCACTTCGAGCGATACAGCGGGCGAATGTCTCACCCCTGGTGATGTTGGCGTTCTCGCCCGCAGGCGCACAACTTTCACGGCTCGGTACGCCGCCTCAAAAGGTAAAATCGAAACATGCAGCGGACGCTCCGGCCGTGTCTTCTGATTGTCGTTGTAGTTCTCATTGCGCTCGCGACAATTTCGCGGCCCGCGCCGGCAGCCGACGAATCTCTCTCTCCCGCTCGTAATTTTGTTTTCACAAGCATCACTCACGTGCCTGCCATTCCCGCCGGATATCACCAGCTGAGAATCTGGGTTCCGCTCCCGTTCGAAGACCGGTCGCAAGGCATCTCGCACCTGAAGATCGAAAGCCCGGTGCGGTACAGAATCCAGCGCGAAAAAGAGTACGGGAACCGCTACGTCTACGTTGTTGTGGAGGCCGCCGACACCTCCGCGAAGGCTTTCGACATCCGCATTTCGTTTCACGCCGAGCGCTTCGAGGATCGAGTCTCCCTGGCGCCTTCGATTGAGCCTCTCGGTCAACCTCTCGTCGCTCCGGATCGCTTTCTGCTCCCCGACCGGCTCGTGCCGATTGATGGCGTGATCGGCGAGCTCTCCGATGTGGAGACAAAAAATGAGACGCTGCCCGTCGACAAGGCGCGCCGCATCTACGATTACATCATCGCGACGATGCACTACGATCACGAAGGCACCGAATGGGGGCGCGGTGACGCGGTCTGGGCCTGCAATTCAAAGCATGGAAATTGCACGGATTTTCACTCGCTTTTCATCGGGATGGCGCGCGCCGCAGGAATTCCGGCCCGCTTCGAAATTGGATTTTCGCTGCCCACCAATGCGCAGGCGGGAGTCCTCACCGGCTATCACTGCTGGGCGCAGTTCTACGCGAGCGGTATCGGGTGGGTTCCCATTGACGCGTCGGAAGGTTGGAAAAACAAGGAAAAACGCGATTATTATTTCGGGGCGATAGACCCGAACCGCGTGATGTTCAGCCTCGGCCGCGACATCCACCTGAAGCCCGCGCAGAAAGGCGATCCGCTGAACTTCTTCGTCTACCCCTACGCCGAACTCGACGGAAAGCCGTTCACAGAATTGAAAAACGAATACACGTTCCGCGACGATCCGAAAGTCGTCAAGCCGGAAACAAAAATATCAACCACCGACTGACTCCGCGCGGCGAAACCCTCCGGCATTTTCTCAATCAAGCCCTTTCGCGTGTAAAAAGTCGCGCGCCACTTCGGTGGCATCCCGATGCTCCCCGTCGACGGCATAGTTCATCTTCCGCATTTCCTCGTCTGAAATCTTTCCGGCCAGCTCTCGAATCGCAGCGCTTACTTCCGGATGACGTGCGATCGTGTCGTTGCGAATCACGGGCACCGCCTCATACGGCGGAAAGTAATGCTTGTCATCCTCCAGAATCACCAGATCGTGCGCCGCGAGCAGCCCGTCGGTGGAATTACCCGCCACCAGATCCACCTGCTTCTCGAGTAACGCGCGATAGAGAAGTCCAAGGTCGAGAATGCGCGGCGACTCCTCGAACCGCAGCCCGTAAACCCGCGCGAGTCCCGCGTATCCGTCGGGCCGCTCCATAAACTCATAACCAAACCCCGCCCGCCATTCCGGCGTATGCGCAGCAGCTTCCGAAATCGACTTCAAATTCAGCCGGCGCGCGTCGTCGCCGCGAACCACGATAGCGAATGTATTATTGAATCCCAGCGAAGGGAGCACTTCGAGCCCGAACCGTTTTCGGTATTCCGTTTGCACGCGGCCAAAGACAGCCGATGGATCTTTCTCAATCGGATCGTGCAGGATCGCCGTCAAAGCCGTCCCCGTGTATTCCACGTACGTGTCAATCCGCCCGGCAAGGAGCGCTTGCTGGCAAATGTACGAACCGGCCAGATAGAAACGCCGCGTGACGGGAAGATGCGTCCGCATTTCGATGTGCTGGGCGAGGATTTCTCCCAGCAGCGCCTGCTCGGAAAAATTCTTCGAGCCCACTACGATCGTATTCTGCCGATCGCGCCCGCAAGAGATCAGCAGGGCTACCAGGCACAGAAGCAGACACCCGCGGCAGAACTTCATCGCGCCGGCCGCAACCGCTTCTCAATCACGCTCAAAACAAAATCCGCTCCCAGTGCCAGCAACGCCGCCGGGATCGCGCCGGCTAGAATCAGCTCGTCGTTCACCATCGCAAGACCCCGGAAAATAAACTCGCCGAGGCCCCCTGCGCCGACGGCCGCCGCAATCGTCGCGATTCCGATCGTGAGGACCGTCGAAATCCGGATCCCAGCCAGCATCGTTGAAAACGAAAGCGGCAGCTCCACTTGAAATAGAATCTGCTTGTCCGTCATTCCCATTCCGCGCGCAGCCTCGCGAACTGCCCGGTCAACACCTGCGATTCCCGCTGACGTGTTGCGAATGATCGGGAGCAGCGCGTAGAGAGTAAGCGCCGCAATCGCCAGCCGGTCCGCGCGCCCACCCAGCCACGGCACCGGCAGCAGGAAACCGAATAGCGCGAGGCTCGGAATCGTTTCCGCAATGTTGGCTCCGCCCAGGATCGGTTTCGAAAGCCACGGCCGGCGCGTGACGAGAATTCCGAGCGGAACGCCAATCGCGGTTGCGAAGAGCATCGTCAGCCCCACGAGCCAGACATGCTCCCAGGTGGCCTGAAGGATTTCGCGCTGATGCCGCAGGAAAAAGTCGATCAACTTCATTTTTCCCCCTTGGCTTTTTCGCGGAGGTGTTCATCATAAACACGAAGCTGGGCCATGTACGCGGCCGCCATCGGGTCGGTGGCATGAACGAATTCTCGCGGCGAATAGATCCGCGCCAGCTTTCCTGCTTCCATCAGCCCGATTCGCGTGCCCAGCACCAGCGCCTCGCCCACGTCGTGCGTCACAATCACGACCGTCTTTCCCAACTGCCTGGCGAGCGCTTTAAATTCATTTTGGATTTCGCCGCGCGTCATCGGGTCCAGAGCTCCAAACGGCTCGTCCATCAAGAGAATATCGGGATAGGCGGCGAGCGCCCGCGCCACTCCCACCCGTTGGCGCTGTCCTCCCGAAAGCTGGTGCGGATAGCGGTGCTCGAATTTTCCGCCGTGCAGGCCGACGGTCTCGAGCATTTCCTTCACGCGAGCGTGGACCCGATTCGCCGGCCACTTCTCGAGCTTCGGTATCAATGAAATGTTTTGCGCGACGGTGTAGTGCGGGAACAACCCCACATCCTGAATTACGTACCCGATTTTTCGGCGCAGCGCGATCGGATCCCATTCCAGCGTTGACCGCCCCTCTACCCGCACTTCACCCGAACCCGGCACGAGCAGCCGGTTGATCATTTTCAGCGCGGTGGTTTTGCCCGCGCCGCTGCGTCCCAGGAGCACGAGCGTTTCGCCACGCGCCACCGCGAAGGTCACATCGTTTAAGAGCTGCCGCCCTCCGAGCGTGAAGTGCACGTGGCGAAATTCGATGGCCGTTTCGTGTGCGATCTCGTGAGTTGTTGGGGGAGTCATGCGTGGCGTGGGCGAAAGAAAGTGTCGCGCCCGCCACGAGGCTAACAAGCGCGGCCGCGATGTGTCAACGAACCTGCGTACTTGAGGCGCGTCGCGAAAAGGGCTTGCCCGCAGCCGCCGCACAGAGTATAAGCGGCGCGAATCGGAGCGGACCGCGCCATGACTCGCGCAATCGAATGAACGAAAACACAACGAAAGATTCCATCGCCGTGCCGGCAGGCGCTTCCAGTTCGCTCTGGAACCAAGACCTCGCGCCGATTCCACTCTCCCGCCGCACCTGGGGCACGTACAACTACACCGCGCTGTGGGTTGCAATGAGCGTCAATATCCCCACGTATTTGATGGCGAGCGCGATGATCGCCGGCGGCATGAATTGGAAGCAGGCGCTCTTCACCGTATTTCTCGGCAACGTGATCGTCCTGATTCCGATGCTTTTGAACGCCCACGCCGGTGCGGAGTACGGCATTCCGTTTCCCGTTTTTGCACGCTCCTCTTTCGGAGTGCTTGGGGCGAATATTCCGGCGATGTTTCGCGCGCTCGTGGCCTGCGGATGGTTCGGCATCCAGACGTGGATCGGCGGCGAAGCTATTAACACGCTGCTTGCCGCCGTGATTCCAGGCTGGAATCACGTGTGGTTTTGCTTTTTCCTTTTCTGGGCGCTGAATGCGGCTGTGATTCTCCGAGGCATCAGCACGATCCGCTTTCTGCAGGGCGTCACGGCTCCGGCGCTGTTGATCCTCGGACTTGCAATGCTGTGGTGGGCCTATTCAAAAGCCGGCGGCTTGGGCCCGATGCTTTCCGCGCCGTCGAAATTCCAAACCTTCGGCGAATTTTTCGCATTCTTCATTCCTTCGCTCACCGGAGTGGTCGCATTCTGGGCCACCGTTGCGCTCAACATCCCCGATTTCACGCGCTACGCAAAAGGCCAGCGCGAGCAGATGCTCGGCCAGGCGCTCGGCCTGCCGACTACGATGACTTTCTATTCGTTCATCGGTATCGCTGTCACTTCTGCGACCGTGATCGTTTTCGGGCAAGCGATCTGGGACCCAGTCGTTGTGCTGAGCCGCCTCGGGAATCCGATTGCCGTCGTGATTGCGATGCTGGCACTGCTTTTGGCGACGCTGAACGTCAACGTGGCGGCAAACGTCGTCTCGCCCGCAAACGATTTCTCGAATTTGTATCCGCGGCGCATCAGTTTCAAGCTCGGCGGGATCATCACCTGTTTTGTAGGACTTTTGATGCAGCCGTGGCGCTGGCTTTCGAGCCACGGGACGTACGTGATGGGCTGGCTCGTCGGCTATTCGAGCTTTTTAGGGCCGATCGCGGGTGTGATGATCGCGGATTACTACATCGTGCGCAAACGCGTGCTGCACCCGGACGATCTTTTCAGGCGCGGTGGCGAATACGAATTCTCGCATGGGTTCAACTGGCGCGCGGTGGCGGCACTCGCCGCCGGCATCGTCGTCGCGCTGATTGGACTTGCAGTGCCAGCGTTACACGGCCTTTACCAATACGCGTGGTTCGTGGGGTTCGGCGTCTCGTTCGCTGTCTACCTGGTGATCATGCCGCGCTCGATTCGAAACTAGTTTAGCGGCCGCGGCGAGCGAGCTGCCTCGTCGAGGGAACTTTGATATTTCGAAATTACGCGCGCGGCGGTCTCGCCCGACCTAAGAATTTCCGAATCTCGCTGAGGACTTTGTCCATCATTCCGGGGGTCAACTTTCCAGTGAAAGTGTTCTGCTGGCTCGGGTGATACGACGCAAAGATTCTCGGCAATGAGCCGGGCAATTCGTAACTCGCTGCATGCCGAAACGGAAATTCTGCAAATCCTCGGATTTCGCCGCGGTCTTTGAGGAAGCCCAAATAAGCGCGCATCGCAATGTTTCCGAGCACGAGCACAGCTGCCGGCAGAAGTATCTGAAGCTCGCGCTCGAGATAGGGACGGCAGTTCGCCGCTTCCGACGGCAGCGGTTTATTTGCGGGCGGCGCGCACCGGACGGCGGCGGCCACATAAGCATTCTTCAGCGCGAGTCCGTCGCCACGCGCGCTCGACGTCGGCTGATTCGCGAAACCCGCGCGGTAGAGCGCCGCGTATAAAAAATCTCCCGAGCGGTCGCCTGTGAATACGCGTCCCGTCCGGTTGCCACCATGTGCAGCGGGCGCGAGCCCTAGAATCAGCAATTGCGCCTTCGGATCGCCGAATCCGGGAACAGGTTGGCCCCAATATTCGCAGGCGCGAAACGCGAGCCGCTTCTCGCGCGCCACTTTCTCTCGATAGGCGACCAGGCGCGGACACTTGCGGCATTGGACGATTTCGTCGGTTAGCACGACGAGTTGACTGGAGTTTGATTGTTCCGGCGTCTTCATTGCTCTTCTGCGCGAGAACCCTACCACGAAACTCCTACCACGAAACTCATTCTACGAAACCCTGGCTTCGCCCGGCACATCCAATCATTGCTGACTTCCGCCGTCGTCGCGATCGGAACCGGTGCGCCCAAAAACCACGTTTGCAGTTTGCGGTCTTTCCGCTAGGATGAGCAGCTTAGATTCCCTCGGAGCCTCCCAATTCCCATGGCGAATACGCGCGAAAGAATTGTAATCCTCGAGTCAGACGCAGCTACTCGCGACGCGCTGCAAACGATGATGCACAGCGCTGGTTACGACGTGACCACGTTCGCAACGGCGGCGGAAGGCCTCGACGCGATCCACGCTAGCGGTGCGGACCTGCTCCTGCTCGATTCGCGATTGCCAGATGCGAGCGCCCGCGAAGCGCTCGCGACGATTCGCGGGTCGGCGGCCACCGAAGCTGTGCGGGTGATTCTGCTGGTTGGTTCCGGGGCCGAAGAGCGCGCGACGGCTATCGATCTCGGCGCCGACGATGCCATCTCGCGCCCGTGGGAGTCGGGCGAACTCCTCGCTCGAGTCCGCTCGCAATTTCGGGTGCAGCGGGCCGAAAAGCAGCTCCGAGACAAAATGCGGCTCGCCGAAGAAGGCCAGCAAATCGCGCACACCGCTTTCGAAGCCCTCGCAGTCACCGAGAAAATGACGAGTGACGCCTTCACGCTCGATCGCCGCCTGAAGATCGGATTTGGCGCCGTCTTCATTCTCGCCGCGATCATGGCCATCATCTATTTCGGATTCGCCCGCAGCGCCCAGAAAGCGACACAGCGCGCTAACGCCACGATTGCCAAGCTGGAAGGCGGCCTGATGCACCAGAGCGATCTGATCGCCGAGGCGCGCAAGTTGCGGGGGCAGGGCGGAGTGGACGATCCGACCGAGTCCGTCGGCAAGGATGAACTCAAGCGGAAAGCCGACGAGTTGAAATCCAAAATGGCCGGCGCCAGCTCCACCGACATGGCTTCGCTGCAACAACAATTGCAAGAAACGAACGAGCGCCTGAAACGCGTCGAAAAGGAAGGCACCGCCGCGCAGAATCTTATTCCTGCGGATGTGCAAAGCGTCTGCCTGCTTCACGTTTCCGTTGCATTCAAGCAGAAGGAAAGCGGCAGGCGTCTCCGCTATGCGGGGCTGAATCCGCAGGGCGAGCCGTTGCAGGATAGCAGCGGCAATCCGATCCTCACGCTCGAAGGCCGCGGCCCGGAAGTGAAGTTCGATATTTTTGGTACTGGCTTTCTTGTGGGTCCCGGCGGTCGCGTGCTAACGAACCGCCACGTCGCCGAACCCTGGTGGAAAAACGACGAACTCAACGAATTGACGAGCCAGGGCTTTCAGCCCGAAATCTCTTTGATCCGCGCATACTTTCCCGGCGATCCGCGCGCTTTCCATGCGGAAATTCAGGAAATTTCAAAAGACACCGATCTCGCCACGATGCGCGTGGACGTACAGGATCTGAAGCGCGCCGTGCTCTCGGTTGACGCGAGCCAGACGGCCGCGGCCAGCGGTTCACCGATCGTGCTGATGGGATACGCCACCGGTCTCGCCGCGATCCTCGCTCGCACCGATGAAGATACCGCGCGGCAAATCCTCACCCACGGAAGCGGAGACGTGGCGGAAATTCTGGACGAGCTTGCGCGCCGCAACCTGATCCGCCCGCTCATCACCCAGGGCCACATCGGCGACGTCCTCCCCGACAAAATCGTATTCGACGCTCAAACCACTTCCGGCGGCTCCGGCGGCCCGCTTTTTAATCGACAGGGAAAGGTAATCGGCGTCACCTACGCGGTGTTGAAAGGGTTCGGCGGCTCCAATTTTGGAATTCCGATCCGGCTGTCGGAGCCACTTCTCGCTCGATAGCCCCGCCACGCCCTTCAAATTGACATCGCCCAGATGCGCAGCTAGCATAGTCGCAGCGATTTCCCCCTCAGGACCAATCCTGGGGTGTGCCCCTCTTCGGGGACTCGAGTATTCCGCAGTCCATGGATACCGGCACGCGTTCGAAAAATATTCTCGACCGAATCGTGGAAGCTCGCCGCGAATCTGTCGCGCATCGCAAACGTGTGCTTCCGGACGTCGCGCTCAAAATCGCGGTTGAAAAAAAAGTTCCGCCGCCGCGCGATTTTTCCTCTGCGCTCACCTGTAGCGGTGTGAACATCATCGCCGAGCTGAAGAAAGCCTCCCCGTCCAAGGGCCTCCTGCGCGAGGAATACGCACCTGCCGTTTTAGCTTCAGGCTTCGAACAGGCCGGCGCAGCCGCGCTCTCCGTTTTGACCGAAGAGGATTTTTTCCACGGCTCGCTCGCGGACCTGAAAGAAGCCAGCAAGGTGACGAAGATTCCGGTTCTCCGCAAGGATTTCATCATTGATCCCTGGCAGGTGTGGGAAGCTCGCGCGGCGGGCGCCGATTCGTTCCTCCTGATCGCGGCGATACTCAGCGATGCCACCCTGAAGGAATTGCTCGAGCTCGGCCGCACGCTGAAAATGG
This sequence comes from uncultured Acidobacteriota bacterium, assembly GCA_963711875.1. Lineage (GTDB taxonomy): Bacteria > Acidobacteriota > Terriglobia > Acidiferrales > UBA7541 > Palsa-295. The sequence continues at coordinate 291,423 of CAVQFW010000004.1, read as the reverse complement.
AGCCGCTCGTGGAGGTTCATGCGCGCGAGGAGCTCGACCGCGTGATCGCATCCGGGGCGCGAATCATCGGTGTGAACAATCGCGACCTCCGCGATTTTCAAGTTCACATCGAGACCTCACTTGCGCTAATCGAGCAGATCCCCGACGAATGTATCGCCGTGAGCGAATCCGGGATCCGCACGCCCATCGACATTCAGCGCCTGCGCAGCGCTGGTTTTGACGCTTTTCTAATTGGGGAGCATCTGATGCGGGAAATCGATTCGGCGGGAGCGCTCCGCGCGCTGCGCGACAATTCCAGTACGGTTCAGGCGGCCGGGTAAAAGTCGGATGCCCAAAGTGAAAGTGAAAATCTGCGGAATCACGAATTGGACGGACGCGCGGCGCGCGATCGACGCGGGCGCGCAATTTCTCGGCTTCAATTTCTATCCGCCAAGCCCGCGCTACATTGAACCGGCCGCTGCGCGTCGAATCGTTCGCCGTCTGCCCAAGCACGTTTCTGCCGTGGGAGTATTTGTAAACGAGCCCGAAGACAAGGTTCTCGCGATTGCGCGAAGGGTTGGCCTCGATTATCTGCAGCTTCACGGCGAAGAGTCGCCCGAGTCGGTCGCCCGGCTCAAACGCAAGTTCCCGGTAATCAAGGCGATTCGCGTTCGAGGTTCGTTTCGACCGGCGCAATTGGCCTCGTTCCGCCGCGCTTCTGCGCTGTTGCTCGATGGATTCGATCGCCGGCGCCACGGCGGAACGGGCAAGACTTTCAATTGGAACCTGGCTCGCGGATCGAAGGTTGTGAGCCGGATTTTTCTGGCCGGTGGCTTGACCCCGGAGAATGTTGCCGATGCCATTCACATCGCGCATCCGTACGCCGTGGATGTGTGCAGCGGCGTCGAATCGCAGCCCGGACGAAAAGATCCCGCGCTGATTGTTGCACTGATGTGGGCCGTGCGAAGCGCCGAAAGGAAATCCGGATGAATGCCGCTTCCATTGCGATGCCCGATTCGCTCGGCCGCTTCGGCCCGTACGGCGGCCGCTACGTTCCCGAGACGCTCGTGGCTCCGCTCGAAGAGCTCGAGCGGGCGTACGCCGAGGCGCGCGAGGATCCGAAATTTCGGGCCGAGCTTGATTTGCTCCTCCGCGATTTCGCCGGCCGTCCAACGCCGTTGCAATTTGCTTCGCGGCTGACCGAGCATCTTGGCGGCCCGCACATTTACCTGAAGCGCGAAGACTTGCTGCATACCGGCGCCCACAAGATCAACAACTGTATCGGTCAGGGACTTCTCGCCGTGCGGATGGGAAAGCGCCGCGTGGTCGCTGAGACGGGAGCGGGACAGCACGGCGTCGCCACCGCCACCGTCGCAGCGCGGCTCGGACTTGCGTGCACCGTCTACATGGGCACCGAGGACATGGAGCGGCAGCGGCTCAATGTGTTTCGAATGCGTCTCCTGGGCGCCGAAGTGGTCGGAGTCGATGCCGGCAGCCGCACGCTCAAAGATGCAATCAATGAAGCAATGCGCGACTGGGTGACCAATGTTTCCACTTCGCACTATCTTCTCGGCTCGGTGCTTGGCGCGCATCCCTACCCGCAGATGGTCCGCGACTTCCACAAAATCATCGGTGAAGAAGCGCGCGAACAAATTTTGAAAGCCGAAGGGTGTCTTCCGGACCTTCTGATCGCATGCGTCGGGGGCGGGTCGAATGCGATTGGCTTGTTCAACGCATTTCTGGGTGACAAAAACGTGCGCCTCCTCGGCGTCGAAGCGGGCGGACGCGGAAAATCTCTGGGCGAGCACGCAGCGCGCCTCGCTGCGGCCGAAGGCTTTGCCGGTGCGCGTCCCGGCGTGCTTCAGGGCACGTACACGTATGTGCTCCAGACCGCCGATGGCCAAATTTCCACAACACATTCCGTGTCCGCCGGCCTCGACTATCCGGCGATCGGTCCCCAGCACGCGTGGCTGGCGGATCAGCGCCGCGCGGAATACACCGCGGTGAGCGATGACGAGGCGATTCAAGCCGCGAAAACGATGGCGCACCTGGAAGGAATTATCCCGGCGCTCGAATCCGCGCACGCCATCGCCGAACTCATCAAGCGCGCTCCGAAAATGACGAAAGACGAAATCGTGATTCTCAACGTCTCCGGGCGTGGCGATAAGGATATGGAGACTCTGTCGCGTTATGTCTGAGCCCGCCAGCACGAGATCGGCTTCGTCTGCGAGGACCACCGCAGCGTCCGGCGGGAGGATTGCGCGCAGATTTCGCGAGCTGTCTGAAGCGGGCGAACTGGGACTCGTCGCCTACGTGACCGCGGGCGATCCTTCGCTCGATGCGACGGAACGGATCGTGATAGCGGCAGCGAAAGCGGGCGCGGACGTGATTGAACTCGGCGTTCCGTTCAGCGATCCCGTTGCGGACGGCCCTACGATTCAGCGCGCGAGCGAGCGCGCTCTACGCGCTGGAACCACTCTGGCAGGCGTCCTTGAGTTGGTTCGCCGCCTTCGCTTGCATACGGACGTGCCGCTCGTCCTGTTCAGCTATTTCAATCCGATTTTGCAGATGGGGCTTGAGAAATTTGCGGCCACGGCGGCCCAGGCGGGAGCTGATGGCGTTCTCGCGACGGATCTGACGCTGGAGGAAGCGGGCGAATACCGGGCGATTATGAGATCGCATGCGCTCGACACGATCTTTCTTGTCGCGCCCACTTCAACCAACTCGCGCATCGAGCAGATTGCAAACGCATCGTGCGGATTCCTGTACGTGATTTCCCGGGCCGGCGTCACTGGCGCGCGCGAAGCGCTTCCGGCGGCGCTGCCCACTCTGGTGCGTCGCGTCCGGATGTATACAAAGCTTCCGATCGCAGTAGGTTTTGGAATCTCGCTTCCGACGCACGTCACGGTGCTTGGCGGCATTGCCGACGCTGCCGTTGTCGGCTCAGCGCTCGTCGCCGCGATTGAGGAAGCACCGTCGCCCACCGCAGCGGCGGAAGCAGTTGCCGCGCGTATTCGAATTCTCAAGCAAGCTGCCCGCGAAGGCGTCAGCCGCCGGCAGCAAGAGGGCAGCTAGCCGGGTCGGATTTCCGTCGCGAAATTCCTCGTCGCCTGATTTCCTCGCACGCCCCCGCTTGCACTCCCCGCACTATGTACTAAGATGAGTCGCGCGATTTTGCATTCAATTTCTGGAACACAGTGCGCGGGGAATAGCTACGGCTCAGGAGCAGTAAATGGACAAGCGAGTGGCGAACGCCGACGCGGCGATCGCGAATATTCAAGATGGCGCAACGATCCTGCTAGGCGGGTTCGGCCTGTGCGGTATACCCGAAAATCTGATTGCCGCTCTGCAGCGGAAAGGCGCCAAGAATCTCACGCTCGTCTCGAACAATGCGGGCGTAGATTCATTCGGCATCGGCCTTCTATTGCAAACGAAGCAAGTGAAGAAAATGATCGCGAGTTACGTGGGAGAGAACAAGACGTTCGAGCAGCTCGCGCTGAAGAAAGAGATCGACGTCGAGCTGAATCCGCAGGGAACTCTGGCCGAGCGTATTCGCTGCGGCGGAGCCGGGATTCCAGCGTTCTTTACGCCGACGGGGTACGGCACGATGGCTGCCGAAGGAAAAGAGGTTCGCGAATTCAACGGGCGTCCGCACATCCTGGTACCGGCGCTTCGCGGGAATTTCGCGTTCGTCAAAGCCTGGAAGGGCGATCGCTGGGGAAATCTGGTTTACCGTAAGACGGCGCGCAATTACAACGCGATGATGGCAACGGCAGCCGATTACACGATCGCGGAAGTCGAGGAACTCGTGGAACTCGGCACGCTGAACCCCGATTGCATTCACACGCCGGGAATTTTCGTCGACGCGATTTTTCAGGGCGCGAAGTACGAAAAGCGAATCGAGCGGCGGACGGTGCGAAAGCGCCAGTAACAGGGAGATCGCATGGCTGAACGCACGAATGAAATCGACAAGAGGGAACTGATCGCGCGCCGCGTGGCTCGCGAGCTGCGCGACGGCTACTACGTGAATCTCGGCATCGGCTTGCCGACCCTGATCCCGAACTACCTGCCGTCCGGGATGGAAGTCGTCTTGCAGTCTGAGAATGGAATGCTGGGCATCGGTCCTTATCCATACGAAGGCGAGGAGGACGCCGACCTGATCAACGCCGGCAAAGAAACCATCACCGAGATTCCAGGCTGCTCTTATTTTTCGAGCGCCGAATCCTTCGGGATGATTCGCGGGGGGCGCATCAACGTTACGGTTCTCGGCGCGCTGCAGGTGGATGAGAAGGGCAATCTCGCGAACTGGGCGATCCCTGGAAAAATGTTGAAGGGCATGGGCGGCGCGATGGATCTGGTGGCGGGCGCGAAGCGAGTGATCATCGCGATGGAGCACGCGACGAAGGACGGGGAGCCGAAAATCGTGAAGACGTGCAGCCTTCCGCTCACGGGCGTCGGGGTGGTGGATACGATCGTCACAGAACTCGCGGTGATTGATGTGACTCCCGAGGGCCTGGTTCTGCGCGAAGTGGCGCCTGGGATTACGCCGGAGGACGTTCAGAAAGTGACTGAACCGACTCTGCTGCGTTCGCCCGATCTGAAAACGATGTAGCCTGGAGGCAATCGAGGCGCCGCGAATAAAGATGACTCTTGCGACCTGACGCCTGTGCACTTCGTCTTACCTGCGATAACATAAGCGCAACGGATTTCAAGGAGCAGGAATGGAGCCTCACTCGATCGTCGTGATCAGCCTGCACAGCCCCAAGGAAAAGCTGTGGGGCGAGTTGGTGGATATCTCGAACGCCGGCGTGACGCTGCGCGGGATCGATCTCAGCTCGTTCGACGACTTCGTAAGCCAGGTGCTTCACCCGGAAGGCGATCGCATGGGATTGCCGACGTTATTTTTTCCGATGCTGCGAATCGAGCGCATCGCGCTGGACGAGGCGCGCGGCTCGATTCCGTCGCTCGCCGAAGTATTTGCGAAAAAAGTGGGGCGTTCGCTTCCTGATTATCTGGCGCAATTCGCGTAAACTGCATTTAGCTCACGTGCGCATCTGATGCCCAGCCGAATACTGACCGTCCCAAACCAGCTCACGTTCTTGCGTCTGGCGTTCCTGCCAGTATTTCTGATCGCAATTGAATACGAGCGCTACGGATTGGCGCTGGGAATTTTGGTTGCAGCGGGAATCAGCGACGCACTGGACGGCCTGCTCGCGCGGGGCTTGAACCAAAAAACTCCGCTCGGAGCGTACCTCGATCCGATCGCGGACAAGCTGCTGCTGTCGTCTTCCTATTTTATTCTGGCGCTGAAGGGGAAGATTGCATGGTGGCTGACGATTTTAGTGCTTGGCCGCGACGTGCTGATTCTGGCGGCCTGCGCGGTGATTCTGATTACTGTGGGGTACCGGCCGTTTCCTCCGAGCATTTGGGGAAAGGCGACTACGTTCTTCGAAATTCTTCTCGTTGTGCTGGTTCTGGTGCTGGCGATCTGGGACAACCAGGTGCTGATGATGGTGCGACACGCCTGTACTTATCTGGTGGCAGTTTTTCTGGCGATATCGGCGTTCCACTACAGCATTGTTGTATCGCGGCAGCTTCACACTGGAGCTTAGTGCGGAGCTGTTGTTGAATCGAGCCTGAGGTTCAGCTCGATTGAAGAATTCCCTTCACCACCATCGCAAGACTCACGGCCACGACTGCAGCCGTCGCCCACCCCAGCGCATTCGCGCGGTTTCGCTCCTCCGGTGACGACGGCGGACGGTCCGTCATTATTTTCCCCAAGACAAACCCGGAAGCAAAACCTCCGATGTGAGCCATGTTATCGATATTTCCGAGAAATCCGAAAGGTAGGATTGCGATCACGATCAAGTAGATCAGCAAACGCCAGATTCGTTCGCGGAGCATTTGGGACGCAGCGTCTCTCCGGCCGGTAGTGATGGCGAGGGCCAAGCCGCAGATTCCAAGAATCGCGCCGGAGCCTCCGATGGCGAAATGTCCGAACAGGCTGCTGAGGATGTACCCTCCAATGCCCGTGAGAACGTAGATGAAGAAAAATCTCGCCGAACCGTAGGCCTCTTCGAGCTCGGGACCAAAGTCCATCAGCACCCACATGTTGAATACGATGTGCATCAGGCTGCCATGAAGGAAGACTGCCATCACGAGTCGCCATGGTTGAGCGATGTCATAGGGCAGCGGCAACGACGCGCCGAAGCGCTGCAAGACGTCGCCGCTGATCGCGCCGAGGTTCATGATCGCGGCAATTCCTCCACCCGTGGGGGGCTGCAGTCCGTGCGTACGCATGGTGGCGAGCAGACTGGTAATGTAGATCAGGCAACTGAATCCAAGAATTCCGTACGTCGCGGGAGCAGCGGTGGGGAATAATTTTTCAAGCGAACGGCTCGCGGCTGCGATCGAGAAAGTGAGATTGGCGCCGCATTGATGGCACTTGGTGGCGTTTGCGCCCACGAGCGTGCCGCAAGAAGGGCAGAGCTGCGGTCGTCCCTGCTTACCGCTTCCGAAAAATCCGCTCATTGTTCGGAGGATCCGTGGTTCACAGATACGTTCCAGTCGTTTGTGGACGCATGGTGAAAATGCGATACGCTTCCTTGCGCGATTCTGAGTGCGTTCCTATAATACCGAAAATGAGACAAAACAAGTGAATCGGGTTACTGCGTGAGAGCTCGCATCCGCCGGGGAGAATTTCAAAACCGATCGAACCCGATTTTCCGCCGCGAGCGGGCCAAGCTGTTTGCGTGGCTGGTATCTGCGTGCGCGTCGACATTCCTCTGCGTGGCAGGTTGTAATCATCCAGCGCATCGCACGCAGGCTCCCGCGCAGACGCCTCCTGCTCAGCAAGTCCCGGCGCCACAGCCGTTGCCACCGAATACGTTGCCGCCAATACGTCCTCGCGGCCGGCAAGCGGCGGTCCCGTACGGGTACGTGGAAGAAGGAGTGGCGTCGTGGTACGGGTATCCATTCCAGGGCCGCCGCACGTCGAATGGAGAAATCTATGACATGAACGAAATGACGGCGGCGCATCGTACGCTGCCGTTCAATGCCGTGGTCCGCGTGACGAATCTCACGAACGGCAAGCAAACGGAAGTGCGCATCAATGATCGCGGACCGTTCGTTGGTAACCGCATCATCGACCTTTCGCATTCTGCCGCGCAGGCCATCGAAATGATAGGCCCCGGCACTGCGCAGGTGCGCCTGGAGGTGATTTCCGGTCCGAATCCGGCTGTCGGTTATTTCGGAGTGCAGGTCGGCGCGTTCTTAGTGCAGGAGAATGCCGCGCGGCTGAAGGCGCAGCTGGAATCGAGATACCCGCCGGTGAGCGTGGTCCCGTTCGAATCGCCAAATGGAATTTTCTATCGCGTTCGCGTCGGAAGGCTGCCGAGTGAGGACGCCGCGCGAAAGCTGGCCGAACAATTGCACGAAAGCGACCAGTTCACCACGTTTGTCGTGCGGCTTGACGACTAGCTTCTGCCTCTCGCCGCGAAACTATTTGTGCTTCATCTCGTACACGCCGTCCCAATTGGCGTCGGGCCCCTCGGCGAGATAGTCCTCGGAGCGCGCAAGATAAACGCGAGCCGGGCCATCGTCGGGCCAGCGATCCAAAACCTGCTCGAATGCCTGCGCGGCCCCGCGCCAGTCGCGCTTCCTGTATTCCGCAAGCCCGCGCGCAAATGATTCCACGAGTTCTCTGCCAGCGTCGCCTAGCGCTGCCGCGTCAAGCACCTCGTAAATAGTCACGGGAAGCTGTTTGCCTTTCACCCGGATCAAATCGAGCTCGCGGACAAGAGTGCGATCGCTCTTCAGCTCGCGGTAAGTTGATTCACTGATGATGATGCGCGTGTTGTATTCCTTGTTGAGGCCTTCGAGTCGGGAAGCAAGGTTTACAGAGTCGCCCATCGCCGTGTATCCGTAGCGCAGCGATGAGCCCATGTTGCCCACCGACGCGACGCCGGTGTTGATTCCAATTCCGATTTCCATCACCGGTTTTCCCTGCGCGCGCCAGTCTTTTTGCAATTCGGCAAGCCGCGTGAGCATACTGAGCGCCGCTTCGCAGGAGCGCGTCGCGTGATCCGGCTCGTCAAATGGCGCGCCCCACAGCGCCATGACGGCGTCTCCGATGTATTTATCAAGCGTCCCCTGATTGCGGAAAATGATGCGCGTCATTTCCGTGAGGTAGCCGTTCAGCAAGTCGGCTAGTTCTTCCGCGTCGAGCGCTTCGGAGATGGAAGTAAATCCCCGAACGTCGCTGAAGAGCACGGTGATTTCGGATTTGCGCGGCTTCACGCGCTCAGGATCGGCGAGCAGCCGGCGGATGACCTCCGGGCTCACATACTGCTGGAAAGCGCCGCGCACTTTGCGTTTTTCCTGCTCTTCGATCAGCACGCGATACAGGGCGACGAGGCTGACGTTGGGCACGAGAGTGAACAGGGCAGGGACGATGAAATTCAGCCACGAACCGTGGAGAAACGCGAAGTAAACGATGCCGGCGAATGGCAGTAGCAAGGCGAATCCAAGCGCCATCCATCGCGGTTGCACGACGGCCAGCCAGATTCCCAGCGGTATGCCGAAGAGCAATATAAAGAATAGATCTGTGAGCGCTTCCTTTCCCCGTCGCGTAAGGAACTGCCGGTTAAGAATATTGTCGATCAGGTTTGCATGAACTTCGACGCCGGGAAAATCGAGGCCTCCAAAAGGAGTCACGCGAAGATCGCCGATGCCTGTAGCGGATGCGCCGACGAGAACAATTTTGTCCTTAAAGGTGCCGGGGGCGGTCTTCTTCAACGCTGCGTCAGCGAACGAGATGTATGGATACGTTCGCGCAGGACCGTGGAAGTCCACGAGCATCCGGCTCACGTCATCCGGGTGCACGATGAGCTTGGGCCCAAATTCGAGCGACGCAATCCCACTCGGGCCATACCACAAAATCGTTTGTTCGTTCGTGAGCCCGAGATAAAGACGAATCGCCTGCACGTCCACCGATGCGTACATGTCCCAATTCGCCCGATCTGCGTCGAGGCCGTAGGGAAGAGCGAGCGGCAAGCGACGAACCACGCCGTCCGCGTCGACCGTCACATTGAAGTACCCTGTACCGCCTTTTTCGGCCGCAACGGCCCCTGTGAGGACGAGCGTATTCGCCTCGGCGCCGCGCGGCACGAGTCGCACCTCTTCATATTTATCAATCAATGAGGGCAGTCGCTGCGGCCCGGGCGTCTTGTCGAACGCTTTCGTCGCACGAACTTGTGGGAACGTGAAGAACGCGATGGCATTCGCATAATCGGAGAGTGCTTTGGGCGTCACGCCCTGCAAATCGGCCTGGGTGTAGAGGAAATAGTTTCCCAGCACGACGCGACCGAAGCGATTGATCGCGTCCGCGAACTGCTGATCGTAGTCGTATTGCTTTCGCAGCGCGTCGATTTGGGCGAGAAGCGCGGGATTTGCGGCACCACCCTTTTTCTGCTGCTCGGCGAGCTGCGCGGAGAGTTCTTCCAGCGGCTTCGCCGTTTTGTCCGCCTGGCTGAAAGTTATATCGAAGGCGACCACGCGGCCGCCGTCTTCGCGAATGTTGTCCAAAAGCTGCGCGAAATAGATGCGGGGAAAGGGCCAGTGGCCGAGAGCTTCCTGCGATTGCTGGTCGATATCGACAATCACGATGCGCGGATCTACATTCGTCCGGCCCCGCACCTGAAAGCGGTAATCCAGGGTGCTGAGTTCCAGGCGATTGACGAAGTCGAACATCGGCGTCGGCTTTTCGCCTAGAAACGTCGTGACATAGATCCCCAGCGCCGCAATGGTGACGATCAGGCTGATGGCGAGCGAACCCTTGTGGCTCCACCATTCTCGAAAGATTCTAACGAGTTGTTTGTAGATTCGGTTCGCCATGCAGGCTTCAGAAACCAGTCGAGCGAGATGAGAGAAAATGAAATCGGCGCAAGGCTAACAAACGTATGCGCTCGATTCAAGGCCAGAACAACCGCCCGACCCGTGACACGACTCGCCGAACGCTCCCTCGACTGTGCTCCGCCGCCCGCTTCCGCTATACTGTGACCCGTTTCGGCACAATATGGCTGCGAAGAAAAAACTTCTGCACGCAACAGGCTCGAAGGCGGAGAAGCTCGCCGCGCAACTGCGCGCCACTCGCCAGCTTCTGAAAGTGGCGGAGCGCGAGCGCGAAGAACTGAACCAGATCGGCGTCGCGCTTTCCTCGCAGCGCAACATCAACGTCCTGCTCAGCCTGATTCTCGAAAAAGCTCGCGACATCACTGGCGCGGACGCGGGCTCGCTCTACCTCGTGGAAGACGATACGCGCGGTGGCTCGCGCCTGCGCTTCAAGCTCACCCAAAACGACAGCCTCGAGTTTCCGTTCCAGGAGTTTACGCTGCCGCTGGCAGAAGACTCGATGGCCGGCTACACGGCGCTGCATGGCGAAGTGCTGAATTTCCCGGACGCGTACAAGATTCCCGGCGACCGGCCGTTTCGGTTCAACGATCATTACGATCGCGAGTCCGGCTACCGCACGCGCTCGCTGCTCACGCTGCCGATGAAAAATGCCAAGGGCGAAGTGCTCGGCGTTCTACAACTCATTAACTCCAAAAGCAATCCGGCGGCTCGATTGCGAAACGCCGAGGACGTGGCGAAATATGCGCAGCCGTTCCGTGAGCGGTCGGTGCGCCTAGCGCTTTCGCTGGCGTCGCAAGCGGCCGTCGCCTACGAGAATCGTAAGCTCTACGGCGAGATCGAGACGCTGTTTGAGGGTTTTGTGAGCGCCGCGGTGACCGCTATCGAGCAGCGCGACCCAACCACTTCGGGCCATTCGCTACGCGTGGCGACCTACACTCAGGCGCTCGCCGAAGCGGTGGACGCATCAGCCACCGGCCTCTACGCCGCCACGCATTTCGATCGCGAGCAGATGAAAGAAATTCGCTATGCGGCCCTGTTGCACGATTTCGGCAAAGTCGGCGTGCGGGAGGAAGTGCTCGTCAAAGCAAAAAAGCTTTACCCGTTGCAGCTCGAAGTCGTGAGGCAGCGATTCGACTACATCCGCAAGGAACTCGAAGCCAGCATGGTACGGAGAAAACTGCAGGCGTATCTCGAACGCGACCGGGGCGACGCGCTGCAGGAAATTGCACGCCTGAGCGAGGATTTCGATCAGCGGCAGAAAATGATCGACGATTTTCTCGAAGTCATCGTCCAAGCGAACGAGCCAACGCTCCTCGAGCAAACGCATTCGCGCAAGCTGAATGACATCGCCAAGAATTTATTCCTCGATCACCGCGGCGTCGAATCGCCTTACCTGAAACCGGAGGAAGTTGGCCTGCTCTCCATTCCCAAGGGCAGCCTGGACGCCACCGAGCGGCTGGAGATCGAATCGCACGTGATTCACACTTACAATTTTCTGAGCCAGATCCCCTGGACGAGCGATTTGAAAAAAGTACCGGAGATTGCGCGCGCGCATCATGAAAAACTGAACGGCGGCGGCTATCCCTACAAACTTCGAAGCGAGCAAATTCCGCTGCCAACCAAAATGATGACGATTTGCGATATTTTCGACGCGCTTACCGCGTCCGATCGGCCCTATAAACGTGCTGTCGCAATCGATCGCGCGCTAGGGATTCTCGACGATTGCGTTCGCGCGAAAGAAATCGATCCTGAACTGTTTCGCCTGTTCCGCGACGCGCGAGTATACGAACGGGGCGCGCGCTCCTCTTGAGCCCCCTGGAAATGATCGGGCGCCTTCATGGGTACGCCAGCTTGATTCGGGCGGTGCGCTTTTCCGTCGGGCGACCCGCTTTTGTCACATTTCTTGCCGCAAACTTGATTCTTTTCGCGCTTCCGGCGCCGGCAGAAGCTCAAGCGACGGCCTCGACCACTTGGTACGTAACCATCGTGCTGCCACCGAAGATTGTCGCCGGCTTTCCCGCAACACTCGCGGTTCTTGGCGCGGATGGCCGCTTGGCTCCCAACGTGAGCGTTTCAATCGCGAATGGTCAGATCGTGAAGACGGATGCGACAGGACGTGCGTTTTTTACCGCGCCTGCGGCGGCGGGAGTGATATTCGCGGAAGCTTCCGGCGCCTCGGCGGTGGCGCTGGTGGTAAGCGCCGATTCCGCAGCGGCGCAGAAAAATAAAACGGAATTGGCGGTCGCGCCGGTAATTTCGCTTAAGGACCGATTCTCAATCTGCGGCGGAGATTTCCGCGGCGATGCCGATGCAAATCACGTCACGATGAACGGCGACCGCGCGCTCATCGTCGCGGCGTCTCCAGAATGCCTGGTCGTGCTCCCCAGCCCCCGCGCGACTCCCGGCCCGGCGAAGCTGGCCGTTGATTTATCCGGAGCGCAACAGAGCGCGACGACAACGCTCGTCTCGCTTCAATTTGAAGCGCCGCAGCCCGCACCACTGCCCGGACAAAAAAGCCACCTGACGGTTCACGTGGAAGGTTCGGACACGCCGCTCGCAATCACGGTGCAAAACGAAACCCCCGGCGTGCTGGAATTTCTGAAAGGAAACACTCAGGAACTCACGACGAGCGGCGGCGCGCGCAACATCGCGCTCGTGGAGTTCAGCGCGATACGCGCGGGCGACTTTTCGTTTAACGCGAAGTTGTTTCCGCCGCCCGATATCGCTGCAGCCGAAAGCTATCTCCGTGCCGCGGTGCCGCTCGCGCCAAAGGCATTGCAGCGCCGCGTAAAGGAATCGGCAGACCGGCTGGCGAGTCGTCCGAAGGACAAAGAAAAAGTGAGGCAGGATCTGGCAAAGATGATTTCCACGACGATCGCAGGGAATTTCCGCACGCTGCTCGAAGCGGCGCGCGCCGCAATTTAGCTATTCGCTCGAAGCAGCTTCCAGAATCTTTGTAGTGCCTTCCGGCAGCGCGCCTTGCGACATCTGCTCAAGAGTATTGCTTGCGCGGCTCAGCCGGCTGTCCGCGTCTTCGTAGCTCTGCTGTGCGTGGCGCAGATGATTGCCGAGTTTGTCGTAGACTTCGCCAAACGATTCGAATTGTTTCTTGAGTCCCGCGAGGCTGGCCATCAAGTGCCGCGCGTTCTCGGCAATTTTCTGCCCCTGCAAACTGCTCGCGATCGCGCTCAGGCACGCGTAAAAAGTATTCGGCGAGACAGGGAACACACGCTTGCTGCGGCAGTAGCCATCGAGCTGCCCGTACTTCGCGTCTTCGCTCATCAGCAGCTCGTAGTAAACGCTCTCGGAAGGAACGAACATGAGCGCGTAATCGAAAGTATGCTCGTCGGGCAGAATATATTTTTCCGCGATCGAATCGGCGTGCTTGCGGACGGCGACGCAAAAATCCCGGCGCGCGTCGTCACCTACCTCCGCGAGCCTGCGATACGCTTCGAGCGGGAATTTCGAATCGATCGGTAGAACTCGCTCGCCCACGCGCACGATCGCATCCACGATCGCGCCGGTAGACGCAAACCGGAATTGCGTTTCATACGCGCCGCGAGGCAGAGCATCTTCCAGCAGCCGCTCGAGCGCCACTTCGCCGAGCGAGCCTCGCGTCTTCGCGCCTCCGAGAACGTTGTGCAGAGTCTGCGCGGATTGCGAGAGATCGCGGCCCGCCTGCTGCACCTCCGAGAGTTGCGAGCTTATCTTGCGGATGGCTTCGTTCGAAGCCTGTAGCTGTTGCGCCATCGCGGTTTGCGCCGCGCTCGCGAGCTGACCGGACGACGCGACCCCCGACTGCAGCTCCTGCCGCACTTGTCCCAACTGCTGCGTCACTGACTGCATCAAGTTGTTCATCTGCGAAAGGACGGTTTGGGACTGCGTCGCAAGCGAATTCTGCATCTCCTGGCGAACAGCCGAGAGCTGCGCGTCCGTACGGCGCGTAGCGGACCACACAATCAGAGCAATAACGGCGATGGCTACAACGACGGCGATTAGCCAGACGACCGAACTCATAATGACGACACCTTTTTCAATGTCGGGATGGGTAACGCCAACGGGTCAGGTTAACACGATGCGCCAATGTTGCAAGGCTGAGGCCAGGCAAGCCGACATCGACAACGACGTGGAGAGCTTTACGCGCTCAATCGCGAGAACTCTCGAAAATTCCGCCCTGCAAGCTAGAAATTAATTTTAATCGCGAATTGAAACGTTCGCGGATCGTAAGCCGCCGTCGGCTGTCCCCCGGCGCAAGTGGGAAGGCCGGCAGTCGGATCACAAACCGGGTTCACGTCGCTCACATTGAAGCGATTGAGCATGTTAAACCCATCAGCAATGATCTGGACGCTCCAACGCTCGTTGATCTGAATCGTTCGCGAAATCCGAAGGTCGATTTGGAAAAAACCGGGCCGCGTGAATGCGTTGCGTCCCAGATCGCCGGTGCAACCGAACGGCGGCGACGGAACTTCGGGAAACGGTCCGAACGTCTGGCCTTCGCTGTTGATGCAAACATTTGGCGGGATGAACGCGAAACCTTTGATGAAGGGTGACGTTGTCGAGCCAGGGGGCGGCGAATTCGTCCTGATAAACGATGGGCGCCCGGTCGAAGATCCGAAATCGAGGTTCGTGTCCTCTCCAATCAGTAGATTGTAGGGGCGGCCGGAGGCGACTTCCATGATCGGAGCGACTGTGAAATCGGCGAGAAACTTTTTCCAGAATCCGCTGTCGCGCCAGTGGTACGGACTCTGGAAAACGGCGCTCGTGATCCAGCGGTGGCGCTGATCGAAATCCGAATTTCCGCGGTCCAGCTCAGGAAAGCTGTTGTCCTGCGGCGCGATCAATGTGGAAAGATCCGTCGAATCGTCAATCGTGTGTGAGTACGTCCAACTCGAAAGCAGCTGGATTCCGTGAGAGAACCGTTTTGTTAGCGTCAGCGTAAACGCGTTGTAAAGCGAATTCCCGTTGGAGGTCTGAGCATCCACATCGCTCCAGGGAACCTGGACGCCGGGGAATCCGGTGGGCAAATTCGCAGCACCGGCGAGCGCGACGAGCGTGGGGTATCCACCCGGCACTAACCCTGAGAAGGAAGCGTTCGGACCCGAGGGACGGAAGAAATTGAAAACTACAGGGCTCGCGATAAACCCGACTGGTGTTCCGGAGCAGCCTGGTCCTGTGAATCCGATGCCCAATATTCCCGGCGCGAGGGGACCGGCGGGAGTCCCGAACACGATGCTGCCCGGAGCGGGGATTTGAGGAGTTACGGGGAGATTGACTGCGGGGATGCCGCCGCACGTTGTATTCGGCGTGCCTGGGACTTGAACTGTGAGCGGATTTGTTCCCGGAGCGATCAATCCCGCGCTGATCGCCGCTTGCGCGTTTTCCACGAGCGTCTGTGGATTGGTGACGTTGTAATTTATGGTGTGGTCGAGATGCGTGCCGTGCGTGTAGTTGTAGCCGAAACTCACCTTCCAATCTTTAGCGAGCTGGCGCTCGATCGTTAGATTCGCTTGCTGCGCTAGCGCGTATTGGAAGTTGTCTTTCACGGGAATCGTGAACGGCAGAACGGACAGCGGGTATCCTCCGCCCGGCGCGTATCCTTGCACCGCAAGAAACCGCTGCGAATTGAAAATCGAATTGGGGAACATCGAGCCGAAAATTTGTGGTCCGCCTCCGAATTGAGTTCCGGGCGTGCCATAGCACATCGTGGGCGAGGCGGTTGAACAACTCGTGATCGGAGGTGCCGCTGGATTCACGGCATTCGGATTCGAACTGAACAGGATCCCTTGAAAAATGTTCGTGGCGTTCAGCGCTCCCGCATTTCCCACGTTATTTAGATCGGCTCCGGCAGGATTAACCAACGGATTGATCGGAGCGCCGCCGGCAGCTTCCAAAAGCGCGGAGAGCGAACCATCTTCCGCCGTCGAGAGGAACGCAAGCGCCAGCGCAGGGTGGTCGTAGAAGAATCCGTAACCCGCTCGAATCACCGTTTTGCCGTTGCCCCACGGATCCCATGCAATACCGATCCGAGGCGCGACGTTGTTCGAATCGCGCGGAATTCCCTCGACCACGCCGAACGCTTTCTCCGCAGCGGCATTCACCGCCGTGCCCGGAGTAAAGATCGGCAAAAACTCGATGTCATAGCGCAGACCATAATTCACCGTCAATTTACTGTTCACCTTCCAACTATCCTGCGCGAAGAATCCAAGCGCGGTGTTATTGAACGGCCGCTTCGACTGGCCAACGCCCTGATAGAACACTGTAGGCAGACCCAAGCCGTACGCCTGCACTGCCGAGAAAGCAGGATCCGCAGCATCCAGGCCCACCGAGCCGGCAGACACGGTGCCAAAATTAAAAACTCCGCCATAATTCAACGTAAAGATCTGGCTTTTGCTCGATCGCAACTGCACGAGGTTGATGTCAGTTCCGAATTTCAATGTGTGCGTGCCCTTCGTCCAAGTGAGCGCGTCCGTCCACTGGAAGCGGCGCTCGATGCGATCAACGGTCGAGAACGGTTCGCGTCCCAGGAATGCTGCGCCCGCGATGTTGTCGGCAGGGAAGCTACCTCCAAACAAGTCCGAGAAGCCATAATGCAAACCGCGGCGCGCATACTGGAATCGAAATTCATTGAAGAGATTCGGCGCGATCGCAGTCGTGTGTTGGCCAATGATCGCCATATCGCGGAATTGCTGCGTGGACGTGCGATTCCCCGCGTTCTGTCCGAAGTTCTGGTTTTGCGCGTTGACCTGGATGCCCGTGTTCGTGTTGGGCGCCGCCATCCCGCGAACGAAAGTGGTGTTGCGTGAATCCCAGATGTGATCGAGTCTCAGAGAATAGATGCTGCCTTCTTCCGACGTCGGATAATTGCCGATGACCGAGGACAGCCCCTGATAGGTGGAAGGCAGAGTCGCGCCGGACGACGGAAAGATATTCGCTCCCGGAGGAAGCACTCCCGTATTGCCAAACAGCGCAACCGCTGATGCGCCTACGCCCGCGCTATAGACGTTGATTCTCTGTGCGAAATTATTCGCCGTGTTGTTGACGAACGCTGCCTGGCCCGTGTCTCCGGCTGTGAGAAGCCCTTCGGCGGGAATGCCTGGCGGGAGAAACGGCAGAATATCGGCCGGAGCGGGAGTGGGCACCAAGCCGAAATTGTCCGCACCGATGTTTGTGAACCCGGTTTCCTGCCGCCGCGTGATTTCATAGCTGAAGAAATAAAAAGTTTTGTCCTTCTGGATCGGGCCGCCGATCGTGGCGCCGCCCTGCACGCGGGTGTAGGACTGCTTCACGGGCGTCGTGCCGCAGGTAAGAGTCGCGGGATCGCAAGCCGCCGTGACGGAAAACGGATCGCGGGCCTGAATCGCGCTATCGCGCAGATAGCCAAAAACGTCGCCATGTGTGCTGTTCGAGCCGGACTTCGTCACGATATTGACCACGCCGCCCATCGCGCGGCCGTACTCGGGCATGTAGTTGCTCGTAATCACCTGAAATTCCTGCACACCTTCTTGCGAAATCGTGGAGCGCACGCCGTTCACCGAATTGTCGATTGCATCGGCGCCGTCCACCGAAACCTCGTTCGAACGCGCGCGTTGTCCGCCGAAGTTCAATCCGCTGGTGGGCGCTGCGCCGATTGACGGAGTGTCATCACGTCCTGCTTGCGAATTGAGCAAAGTGAAATTGATGTAGTTCCGTCCGTTGATCGGCAAGTTGTCAATTTGGGTCTGCGTGACGGAAGTGGAAACGTCCGACTTGGTCGTTTCCACCAAATCAGCCGCAGCCGTTACGCTGATTGTTTCGGTCGTAGTCTTCAGTTGCAGCTGAGGGTTGTACTCCGGCAAAGTGCCGAACACGAGTGTCAAAGCCGAGTTCTTGACAGAGGCGAAGCCAGCAGCTTCCACCGTCAGCGTGTAAACGCCCGGGGGCACGCCGACGATTTCGTAACGGCCATTGTCGCCGCTTGTGCCTCGCCGTTCGGCTCCGGTCGCATTGTTTTTCAAGGTGATCTTGGCGTCTTTCACCGCGAGTCCTTGCGGATCGAGCACCGTTCCGGACAAGTTCACGGTGTTGACCTGCGCCTCCGCTCGGCCCGAGATCGCGAGAACGAGTCCTGCGAGCAACAACGCAACGAACGCGAGTTTACGAAGACGCATCTTCACACCCCCCAAAACTGTCGGCGCTGATTTCGATTTGCGGCCGTGCAGCCGCTGACTGACCAAAACCGTGAGAATCACTGGAGACTCCGTCGCGTCTCTCCTGAAGAGCCCGAAGCGGTTGATGCGACTTTTAATCCACACCCTACTGCTTTGCAACAGAAAACTTATTTTCGTTCGATACGTATGTCCAAGTGGGCAGCGGGTGAGGAATCTGGGGGAAGTTTCTCGAAATTCAGAAAGCTGTATCGGGGAAA
Source organism: uncultured Acidobacteriota bacterium (assembly GCA_963711875.1). Taxonomy (GTDB): domain Bacteria; phylum Acidobacteriota; class Terriglobia; order Acidiferrales; family UBA7541; genus Palsa-295. The sequence continues at coordinate 273,128 of CAVQFW010000004.1, read as the reverse complement.
ATCTTGCGAAAACTTTGTTATTGGCGGCCGGTTGAGCCGCTAAGCTGGACAAGCGATTCGGGTGCAGAAGCCGCTCCGGAATCAATCGTTTGCGGTGCGCGCCAGAAATCCACGACGGCGATTTGATGAACGCACGACACCGTACAGCGCGGAGCACAGCCCTTCTTCGTCAGAAACTCGCGCTGGCGCTGCGCGTCCGAGTAGTTTTCGAGCGGGATACCGGGATAGCCGCGCTGCTGCGAACAGTAGTGCACCAGCCCGTCTTCGCAGATATAGAGGTAGCGCGAGCCGGCGCGGCAGCGCCAGTTATTTTCGCGGCCTTTGGCGATGTTGTGTTGAAAATAATTCAGCCGCGAAAACGATTTTTTCCCGAGCGACATGATCTCTTCAAATAGCTGCTGCTCGCGCTCGCCCAATGGTTGCAGCTGTCCGTTGCCGTCATGAAGGATCCCGACGGTTGACGTAAATCCCAGTTCAATCGCCCGGTGAGCCACCTCGAGCGCGTCCTCCGGGCTCGAAAGCCCGCTGCCCAAAACCGAGTTGATATTCACGTGAAACTCGGCATGTTCGGCGAGCAATGCGAGCTTCTGATCGAGTACTTTCAGGCTTTTCTTTGAAACATCGTCCGGCTTCACGTTGTCGATGCTGATCTGCAGAAACTCGAGCCCGGCACGGTTCAGTTGCTCGATACGTTTTTCGACGAGGAGGTAGCCATTGGTAATTAGCCCGGCGATCATTCCGTGCTTGCGGATGCGCGCGATGATGGCATCGAGATCCGGGTGAAGCAGAGGCTCGCCGCCGCTGATCGTTATGATGCCGGTTCCCATCTCACCGAGCCGGTCAATGCGGCGAAACATTTCTTCGGTCGGCACTGGATTCGACACATCGTCGTACTCGTTGCAGTACGTACAGGCGAGATTGCAGCGCCGCGTGGGAATGATGTGGACGAGGAGCGGGTGCCGCGTCGAGAGGAGACCCTTCGCTATCATGCGGATCGAGCGCACCCTTCGGTGCACCCGCAGGAAATTCTTCCGGATTTTCTTGGATAGCGTCACGTGATCGGTTTGTGTCGGATGCGCCCAAACGCAAGGGATTCGGCGTTCCAATCGCAGCCGGCAGCCAGTCCCCACGCTCCCATTAATTATGCCATATCGCGGCGGAGTTCCTCGGCGGCATTCGCCTTGGCTGTGTTCTCTGCCATGCCGTTGTTTTCTGCGCAATGGTTCGGCGGCTCTCGGTTACAATTCCGGCGTCTTCGAGGTTCCGGTGTTACGCTTGCGCGACTGATTCTTGATTTGAGAAGGTGAGGCCAAATGAAGCGATTTGTAGCGTTGGTGGTTGCGGTTTTCTGGGTTTCGGCGGTATCTGCTAAATCGGGGGAGCCACGTCCCGCGAGCGAACAAAAGAAAATCAAAGTGATCGCCGACCAGGACAGCGCCGGTCCACAGGGTACGAACTTTCTCTCGCTGCTGATGTTGTTGCGGGCTCCGCAGATCGACCTGCTCGGAATCACGACGGTCAGCGGCGATCAATGGGTTGAGCCTGCGACCGTATTTGCGCTCTGGGCCACCGAGCAGACGGGTCGCACGGACGTGCCGGTGATCAAAGGCGCTCAGATGCCGCTCCTTCACACTAAGCGCGAGCAGGAACTGCTCGAAAAACTTTACGTATCGCATCCCACCTGGCACGGATCGCTCAATCCGGATGCGCCGGATCCGGCCGAAACGTGGGCGCCTCCCGGCGGATACCCGAAAGTAAAAGCGAAGCCTGGCCGCGCCGCCGATTTCATTATTGATACGATCCGCGCCAACCCCGGCGAAGTGGTGCTCTACTGTGCTGGACCGCTGACCAACATCGCGCTCGCGGTGCGAATGGATCCGGGGATTGTCGCGCTGACGAAAGCTATCTACATCATGGGCGGGAGCAGCCGCGGCGGATTTGAACTGAACTGGTGGTGGGACCCGGAAGCGGCCGCAATCGTGATGCGCGAGCCGTGGAGAGAAATCGTGGTGAGCCCTGGAGAAGCGGGAGGGCAAGTGTGGTCGAGCAGGGAATTGATGCAGCGCGTGGTGCAGGCAGGCGGCCCGCTCGCGAACCACGTGAAGCAGCTCTACATTGATTTTCAGCCGCCTGCGGGAACAACGCTCTGGTCCGCGATGTGGGACGAGCTTTTGGTGGCGGCGCTGATCGATCCTTCGGTGATTTCGGAATCGGAAACGATGTACCTCGACGCAGATATCGAGCACGGGCCGAAGTACGGTTCCACGGTGGTGTGGAAGCAGCCGAACGAAGTGCCGACGTTTTTCTTGCCCTACAGCGGCCCGCGGCCGCGCGACGACGCGAAGTGGGCGGGACATTTGACGCCGCCCGAACAGCTTCATCCGGCAAGCGTCGAGATGAGAGTGGATGTCGCGAAATTTGAAAATATCTTCGTCGACCTGATGAGCCATTGATGGCTGAACATTTGATGGCTGAACGCTAACCGACGCAAGTGTGATCGGCATCGAAAATTCGACGCGACACGGCGACACACGATAAAATCAATCACTCAAAGATGGGCCTGTAGCTCAGATGGATAGAGCAGCGGTTTCCTAAACCGTTGGTCGGGAGTTCGACTCTCCCCAGGCCCACCATGTTTCTACTTTTAGATTCAAGCGGTTACGGGTTTCTGCTGGATGAGCGTGGTGCCCTAAAACGGTGCAGTGTCATAAAAGTGTCATAGTTCTTTGCTCAGAACGGGTATGAACGGAGCATAGTACACATTCCTCATGGCAAATGACCTAGCAGAGTTGCGAACATCGCGGTGCTTTATACCGAAGCTTGGTTTAGCCAATACCCAGCAAGCGTTGCTGAATTCTACTCGCCGACGCGTCACTGTGTGTCAACGCTTGACTCTTCAGCCTGGGGTCAACATAAGATCGGAGGTTCAGCTTTTATCGTGACCGCAGTACAGACTGGCAACGCATCGTCGGCCGAGGCCAGAAAAGTTGCCTCTGGGCCTAAGGGGCAAAGTGCAAAACGAATCGAGATTGGCAGTACGGAATTTTGGAGAAGCGAGTCGCAGGAAAAAACACCGGCCGGTAGAATGCGGATTGTGAATTACGCTACCGCATTGCCAGGCTATATTCTCAATTTCAGGATTGTTTCTTTTGACGACAAATTCACGGACGAACTAGTGCATGCCATCGAATCCGTCACGTTCTTCGACCCGGCCAAGGCACGCGAACTGGCGGGCTCGGACAGCCAGCCGTATAATCCCGCAACGGAGCCTTCGCAAGGTACCGGGGCACGTGCACCTCACCCCAGCGGTCGGATTGAAGACCTGAGCCCTGGGATAGTTTCTGGTAACAACTACACGAACGGTGCCCTCGGGTTGTCTTACCAATTCCCAGCCGGATGGTCCTTAGCCGATAAGGCGACGCAGGATAAAGTCACCGAAACAGGACATGAAGCTGCTTGGGGCAATAGCCCCCGTGCGGCCCGCGAACATGAAATGGCGCAGAAATGCACGAAGGTGCTGCTCTGGACAAGTAAATACCCGGAGGGTACACACACGGGAGATGTAAACCCCCTAATAGTGCTTCTTGCGGCTGACCCAGATTGTTTTCCTAGCACAAAGTTCCCCGCTTCGAGCGACGACGAGGAAACTATCAGGCAACTAGGTCAGGTACTCGTCCGCTCATTTGGAGACACGATATTCGGCGAACAGGAAAGCATGAAGCTCGGAACTCTTGGGGCTCAAGGTCACCTTTTCATAGCGGTATCCGGTGTGTCCCGCCAGAGTTTTCTGGGGCGAGCTGCGCCTATCGAGATACACAATTCGATGGTGTTGACGCCTGCGAACGACTTTTGGCTGATATGGATATTTTCCAGTGGTAGTGAAGCTGGTCTACAAGAACTCAGGAATACGAACATAACTTTTTCAAATGTCCAAGCGGGACCGTAGCAGTTGTTAAGAGGAAGTATCAACGCCGAAGTTTTGTAGGCCCCGCAATTCCACATAATCCTCCGGTCACTCCGCCTCGTACGCCGCCTGTTCTCGGTATTCCCGAGCAGTCTGCGGTAGTTTCACGGTAGAACCGGCGGAATATGCAGGAAACTGAGAAAACACCGCAAAGCGATGAGCGTCATAGTTCTTTGCTCAGAACGGGGATGAATGGAGGAGAACCGGGCGACGATGTCAGGGAGCTCAAGGGATGCGGTTCCAATATGCATCGAGCAGTCTTTACGGCGCCCGATAGAAAGAGCTAGGTCAGTTTTTTCTTGGCGAACGGAACCGCATATGCGGCAGGGGGATTGTGGGAGATGGCAGCTGCCGCCTTGCGGTAGTACTCGATAGCCTTTTCCTGGTCACCGAGCTTCTCGTAGGTCTGGCCAAGCATGCACTGGATGAATGGGTCGTTTTGATTCGCCTTCAGGAGTTCGTCAAGAGCCGCCTTGTAATCGCCGCCGTAGTACGCGACGTAACCTATCAAGTAGGGCAGGTATGGCGCCTGCTCAGGATTTGTGTCCTTATCGAGAATAGCCTTCGCAGCACCAACATGCTTCTGTGCTTCCGTTTGATTTTCTCGCCGAGCAGCGATGCGTGCCTGCGCGTGCTCCCAACGAAACTCCCACAGGTCTACTCGAGCTGGTTTGATATCGGGCTCCTTCAGACCGATGTCATGACCTGTCCGGTACCAGCTGTATGCGGCATCCAAATCTCCGGAGTCGATGCAGACGCGAGCGGCTTCGTCGGCAATCTCGCCCTGCTGGAAGAAGTTCTTCACGCTGCCGAAGAAGTCAAACACCTGTTGTTCGTACTGGACGGTTTTCTTGCAATTTCCCTCAAAGGCATACGACATCGCCATCGTCCGCTGTGCCATCGCCTTGTGCTCGGGCGTGTCCGCAACTTGGATTGCTTTCGCAAGATACTGGCGGGCTTCTTTACCCTGACCTGTCAGGTCGAGGACGCTCCCGATTGCGATGTTGGCCAGAAAGGAATCCGGTGACGTATAGAGAGTCTTCCGATATAGGGCCAGCGCATCATCCATCTTTCCTTCGCGCATTAACTGCTGACCCTGCTTGATGAACTCGGGTTGTTCCTGTTGTTGCTGGCCCGGGACCTGTCCGTACAGAGGGATGAGGGAATCCAAAACAACAAACAGGACAAATGAAAACAGGCAGGTCGTTGCTCTCACGGGCGGATTATCCCACGAACCGGTCACAAGTGGGACGACTCAGGTGTTTCCCTTCATGGTTCCCGTCTGCATAATGCGCCTTCGCGTATGCCTTCTCTCCGAACCTCCCTTTCGGTCACTCCCCATCGTACGCCGCCTGTCCTCGGTATTTCCTTCCGACTGTTGATTCTTTCGCCTGTCCGCTCGGCCAGTATCAATTTCGTCAGACTTTTCCTAAACTAGTCGAGTCTCGCGCTACCGGCGAAACCTACGAAGATGGAACCACTTAATTTCATCGATTCGCTCTTCTGAATCCCAACTTCCAGCGTTTTGTTGGGTCAGGGGACGTAACAATGAAAATTTACAATTGCAAAATCGCTATCCTCTTTGTTGCTCTTTTGTTCCTCCTCTCCTCGATTCCCAGCCACGCACAACAGAAACGGCAGAAAGTCGCGGCGCTGACACTTGACGATATTCTGGCGTGCGCACATAGCCCCACTACGCAATTCCTAAAGAAGAGCGAGGACCAGATTCGTGCGAGTAGTACGAAAACCGAAGGTCAGACGAGTTACTACGACCGCCGAGTGGAGATTCATTGGTTGGACGCTAGTGATGAGGTTGATATTTTCAGTCTTGCCGAAAGGAAATTTTGTAGCTCTGGGTCACTTGAATTCGTTGCGGTGCCACAGGGCCTCCAATCTGTGCGATACGCTAGTGAAATTCAGCGTGCCGCTGGTCATTCCTTCAGCCTGAGTTTGCAGCAAGTGTATTCCAGCAATCGCATATTCTTGCAAGAACGCGGACTTTTCCCCCATTCTACAAAGCGACTACTTTCCATCACAATTGAACCCGTTCAGTGCAATACCCAAGCCGCTAGCGAACGTGCGCTCAAGAACATTCCTAAGATATGGAAATCCGAAATCGGGGTATCGATTCAATGGGAAGAAGGGAAGACCAAGAACGACTGGGTCTTTTACCGAGCGATATATGATTCGCCGGGTTGCGATTGAGAAATCGGCCAACGATGAAACTCCGCTTTCTGACATCTCAATTCTAATTGCTCGCTGGTGTGGTGGACTTGGTTCGATGGTGTTTGGGTGTTGCAGATTTCTTCGCGGGATGCTTGTTTTTCATCCTTTCGATTTCCGCTTTCAAGTCAGTGTTTTCTTTCGTCAGCACGTCGATGCGATTTCCGAGTTCGCCGGTATCTTTCTGCAATTGCAATACATGCGCCTTCAGTTGCTCGTTCTCTTCTCGCGCCTTAGTATCCTGGCATGCGGTTAACGCCAAGCCCGCGGCCACCATTAGACCCAATCCAACTAAAGTTTTCTTGAACACTTTACCTCCCGATTGAGCTTCTCCGAGGACCGAGTGGATTCGCTGGGGATTTCAGTATCGCAGAACTGGACAGAACGAGGAAGACCTACTCAATCCTTAAAATGCCCGCTCACGAGCTCGCCGCCTATTCTCGGTATTTCCGAGCAGGCTGCGAAACTGCGATGTGATGGTTTTGGCTCAGCCGCTCAATGAAAACTGTCAATCGCCTGGGTTTAGTCTTCCGTGGTGGGAACCATGTCCAGCAAGTGCACCGTCTCCAGCACCAGCCTCATATTTCCACGAGGTCGCAGGAGTCTCAAACTCGCACCACGACGCTTGAGGGATTTCAACGCCCGTAGGACGCTGCTGATACTCGAGGAATCCATCTGCGTCACATCCGAAAGATTTAGCAAAATCTTGCTGCTTCCTTCGTCAATCAGCTGTTGAAGTTGGTTATCTAAGAGGTCGTTATCGCGCCCAATCGTCGCTTTTCCGCGTACGTCAACGATGACTACATCAGCGACATGACGAACGAAAAGTTGGAGGTCCATGACTGTACTCTTAGACAATAGTGGTGAGCTGTTAGTGAGCAATCATCTCCTACTCGTCACCCTCCGAAATCTGAATCCCATGTCGCGACCGATTCGCGATTTTTGAATTGAGTGGCTTTGCATCAACGTGCATTCGTTTCCTTTCCACGGCAGCAACGGCCGAGAGCTTCCGGTCGAGGTGTGGCTCCAAGCGAAGACCACCTGAATGCAGTTCACAAATATGCCCGGTTTCGGCACCGCACCGTGGACAGGGAACTGAGAACAATTGGCTTGATGTCAGGTCTTTCATTCTCATTCGAACATGCTGTGCTAGTACCCTGCCGTAAATCTGTTCCATTCGGGACATTCTGGGAATCGTCCTTGCGGTCGATAAGCCCGTTCTTACCGTCTCTCAAAATCATCTTGAGCTGCGAATCCGCTGCCGCGACCCAAAACAGCACTAGTACGCCGGATGGGAGTGTGCTCTGACAAAGTTACTCAGTACAAATCTTCGAGTACTCAGAAGCCTTTAGGGCGAGCCAAGTTAACTCGTTGATTCTATTGAGGGATTCTCTCCGCGCGAATGGCAAGCGGAATGCACAATTGTCACTTGAGATGATTCTTCACGGCTCGAACTCGTTTCGCAAAGGGCTCGAAATGGAGCCTACTTATGATATTTTCAAACGCCGTGACGACGGTTACCCGTTCTGGATTACGGCTGTCGGGACTCTGAAGGAAGCCAGGGAACACACGACTAGCTATGCTCTCGTCGTGCCGGGGGAGTACTTTATTTATTCACAGGGAGAAGGGATTATCCTTGAGTGCGTCACCCCGAAGAAAGAAGAGCGCCGAGCTTCACGCCTATTCTGGTTTATACCGCAATCTTGGAATTCCATGCAGCACGGAACAATCGCCTAGCGAATCGACAACTTGAAGGCTCGAAATGGCTTCGAGTTTGCCCCGCCCTTCAGGAGAAAAATATGGAGAATCCGACTACGCAACGGAGGTCGATTGGTTTACTGGTGATTTTTGCCACGGTCCTGGCGGTGATAGCGGTCTGGAACCTACCAGAGACTCCTGGTACGGAGAAAGCAGTGCAGGGGCCCATTGATTTATGATATTGGCTCCTGCAGCGAAGAAACCGCTCCTCCAATGCTGTTAGGAGTCAAACGCGTAGGCCTAGAATCCAGTGAGACACACGGAGGATAAAGTTTGGTATCTTCCAGAAAAGGTGAAAGAGGTTCCGGTCGGACGGTTCTCACCCTGGTGCTTCTTCTCGTTGCCCTAGGGGCTATTTACTATATCTCTAGGCAAAATTCGTCTGTTCAGAACGCATTCCACTCCGTAAAAGAATCAGCGCAAGATGCAGCCGCAACGTCCAGGGTGCGGACGGCCCTGCTTCTGTCGAAGCAAGCCTCTCCGTTCGATATCAAAGTGGAAACAAGCCAGGGCGAAGTCACCTTGCGGGGCCAAGTACCGTCGGAAGAAGTGAAATCCGTGGCGGGAGCGATTGCCCAGGACACATCGGGCGTCAAGCAAGTGCACAATAATTTGGGCGTCAACCCGTCGGCAGAGCGCAACCCTGAAACGGAGCGCCTGGGAGAACGGGTAGCGGACCTCGAAATCAAGACCCTAGTCAGCGATGCTCTTTCTAAGAATGGGGAGGTGGGAGAAAAACGCGTCGAGACGGAAGTCAAAAACCGGGTGGTGACGCTAAGCGGCTCGGTCGAGACCGCCAGTCAGAAGTACGCGGCGGAGCAAATCGCATGGCAGGTTCCTGGTGTGCAAGGAGTGAAGGACAATCTCAGCACCACCAACGCGCAGGCGACCCCTGAGAGCGCCGACGAGAAACTCGCGCACCGGGTAGAATTTGAACTGTACTCGACGAAGGCGATTTCTCTGAAGTCCGTGCAAATCTACGCCGAGAACGGCACTGTCACCCTGACCGGCACTGTTACGTCCCGAGCGGAAAAACTGCTTGCCGAAAGGATAGCGCAGTCCGTTGCAGGAGTCCGGAAAGTCATCAATAATCTCGCTGCACCGGAGGAAATACAGCCTTAATGGTCTGAGTAACTGTCAAAATTCCTTGTCACGCCGCTTCGTACGCCACCTATCGTCGGTATTTCCGAGCAGTCTGCGGTGATTCCGTACTGAAAACGGCTAAGGATGCAGGCGAACGAGAAAAGACCGGAAAGCGGTGGTGACTCGATTGATGGTGACAAGGATTTATCAGCAGTTGTCGTGAAGCGAAGCGCTTAAGAGGTATCTTCGCCGATATGTTTCCCAGTTATCGTGAGAATTGGCGAGACACAGGAACACACGCAACCATCGGCTTCACCTGGGCTTCGCTGATAGCCACGCCGCAGCAACCAAACACACCGTAATCACAATTGAAAAACCGATTGCCAGGATGAAAAAGTATGCCCAGCTCAAAATCGTCAATGCGGCAAAGCAGATGGCGAACGCCCACGCAGTACGGCGCATGAGCGCCAAAGTCTCTGCCGGGAGGCCGCCAAGCTGCCACGCTAATACCGCCGAGAGTAGAAGGAACACGGAGACAAAAAGCCCGAAGCCAACAAAGAAGTCCCAATATGTCCGGTTGGACCCTTGAGCGTTGAAGTGAAGTGACTGCATTGAGCCGATAACGGAATCCGCTCCCCAATTGGGGTCGGGCGAGCGAAATCCAAGCGTGTGTCCGACGGCCCAAAGCAGCAGAAGAACAGAAGCGACCCGATAAAATGCAGATGCTTTCATGCGTGGCCTCCAGAGGTCAGGCGGTACCGCACAAATCTGTGCGAGACCCATTAGGTGCAACGTGGCCGGAATTTCCTTCCTAACCTCAAAATGGCAAGTTGCATGTGAGACGTTCTGAGGACGGTAAGGAAAGCACGGTAAAAATCCTCCGGTCACTCCGCCTCGTACACTGCCTATTCTCGGTATTTGAACGCAGTCTGCGGTATTTTCGAGAGAAAGACGGCTAGGAATGCAGGAAGACGGGAAAGCACCGGAAATCGGTCGAGACACAACTCCAGTTTCTCCGACAGCTAGCTGAGTCTAGTAGAAGTATTAGGCCGTTGCGGCCTTGCCATAAGCCTTCACAGCTCTCTCAATGCCAGAGCCGCCTTCAGCGAGGTCTTGTGCATTCATAGCCGGCCGGACCGTAACCTTAGCGTTGAATGCGAGAAACCACGGCTCGGCGATAGCCGTCAACTGCGACGATTCCTTCATGTCGAAAAATATATATCCGGTGCGCTCGCCATTATCTTCGGCGAAGTACGCCGCTTCCGGCCTGAGGTCATCCAGAATCCTTTTAATGGTGGTCCCTAAACTGGCAGTGCGAGCTGCCGCATTGCCGGCTTCGACGGGGATTGAAACCTTGAGTAGCATGCGCATCCTAAGTGCCCTCCTCGGGCAGCGGCAGTATACACCCCGACAAATCTTCCGGTCACTCCCCGTCGTACACCGCCTGTCCTCGGTATTTGCACGCAGTCTGCGGTAATTTCATGATGGATTCGGCGGAATATGCAGGAATCTGCAAAAGTACCTGAAATCGGTGGGTATTTGTGTTCATCGCGTCTGTCCAGAATATTGGAGAGAAGTGGATTCACCTACGGCAAGGGGTAACTCATCTCGGAACAAAGTCGTCGCGATTGAATCAGCTACGACCTTCAGGCAACGAGCTGAGCGTGGCTGCGCGACAGCGAGTATCATCAGGATAAGTGATTGACATTAGTATGATGCTGGCGTACAAATACGCTCCCCCACTTATCCGCCTTCAGCAATTCCCCGACTGTGGCGCTGCAGACGCGGAGAAGGAAAGAAACATTAAGAAACTACTCAGCCGTCTGTGGGTCGAACAGGAAGGCCAAGATTTGGCCGAATATGTATTGCTGCTGGCGCTCCTCGTGCTCGGCGCAATTACTACAATCCACGGAATAGCTAACACCATTAATGCCATGTTTCTGAACGCAGCGTCAAATATCGGAAATACTACGGGCGGCTGAAACCGAAGTCGAACCCTGTTCATAAATCAGATGTTTTATGGACACCGACTCTGCTCAGTCAACTGCCTTGGATTCAATGAGGAATTAAAGTTTAACGGGCTCTGCTCGACCGATTTGGTAGCTTTCGATGAGGGCGCCAACGCCCAAGTGGCCCGGGTTACTCTCACCAGTTTCCTCTACCCGAACCGCTCGTGCTTTCCCGCTGACATAGGCTTGAGTGGCTCCTGTGACTTGAATCGGTAGAGAAATTGAAAACTCGAACTCTGTTCCTACCTGAAACGCTTGCGCGATGTTGAAATAGAAGCCGTGAGTTGAAATGTCCCGTGTCTCAACCAAGATTGACCCTACCGCAGTCAGGTTGGGCACAATCCTAACTTCGACCGGAAGGGCCAGATTGTACCGAGAAGTTGCGCGACGCTCTTCCACTCTGTCTTGCCGATTGGTTACGTTGCCGACACTACGACCCGCGCCTTACCAAAACCGTATTCTCTGTTTGCTTGGTCCACATGGTCAGATTCTATTCGAGCGCAAGCCATTGGATGAATTCTGAATGCTGTTCCGTTTCCGCCTAGTACTCATCACAAAAATTCTCATCTAGTGCACCTAACGGCGGGGACCAATCATTCGATGCCGCAACCGACCTAAGATTCGATTCAAGGAGTGGTCTCGTCCAAGTGTGGAAAGTATAGGAGGTCGACGCCCGCCGATTTTTTCAAGTGCTTTGCGAATACGTACGTCGTGACCTGCGGAGATGAATCCCTTTTTAAGCGTTGCCACCGCATCGCTCTCCCGCCCTGCTCGATGGTATACCTCGGCGAGATTTAGATAGAGTTGGGCGTGATTGTGCTTTATTTGCAGAGCCTCGCGGCAGAATTGTTCAGCCGCGGCATAGCGCTTTTCTGCCACGGCTGAGAGCACGCCAACATAAGAAAGATAAAACGGATTTCCTGGCTCCGCCTTCAGAGCGCGACGGATGTGAGCGAGTGCTATCGACTTATGCCCATCGTGAAGATGTCTGAGGCATTCTTGGAATTCTGTTATTCCAACGCCACTCGATGAAACTGGTCCCATCTCGTCCGACATGAAAGTGGCCCCCCAAAGACGAGTATTCGATTTTCAAGCCGAAGCGTAACGCCAAATACCCATTCTCGTCTTCTGTTGGACATGACTAGTTTGCCCAAAGCTGTACCTGTCCCAGGTACAGGCAACCTGTCCTCGGTATCTCCGACCAGTCTGCGGTAGTGTGACGCTGGAACCGGCGGAATATGCAGGGAACTGAGAAAGCACCGGTTTCAAAGTTGACGCCCTAGGAAGGCGCGCTTACCTAAAACTATTTCGATTCATGACACGGCTCAGCTGATTGCCACAGTCTCCTTCGAAAGTCGTACGCTAGCTCCCAGAACCTGCTTTCTGGACGAATGAACTCGAAACCAACTTCGCCTGTGCGACCGGATGCTCGGTGTACTCGAACGACACGGCATTTCCGCTCTGTCTCTGTTCTATTGTTGACGAGGAGAATCATCTGGCCAGGTTGCACCATCGCAGTGAGTGCGACCAATCCCCCGTGAGCATTCACCTCTAAGGTCCTCGTTATTTCGGTGAAGGGGCTGTCGTCACCTTCCGCCCATCCGTAGACAAGTACAGGCACGGCTAGCTCCAACCGTGAGCTCCGTCGCTCGACTGTCCACTGCCTCATCAGCACATCTGTCCCCGGCCTTGTAGGCGACACCCATGCGGCCGCCACAGAGTTTTTCCAGACGGCGGTGATGGAGATAGTTTAGATAATCGTGGCTGGGGACGAACCTTACCGAGGCATGTTAGGCCGCGCTCACAGGCAAGTCAATCGAGGCGGCTGGAACAATTTCGTGTTTCTAAACCCCACAATCCGCAATCAAGGCCGCCTCGTACACCACCTGTCCTCGGTATTTAGACGACGACTGCGGTGTTTTTCGTGCTGAAAACGGTTATGAATGCAGGAAATTGCGAAAGCCCCCAAAATAGCTGGCACCGAGATGACTCTGCTTCATGAACAGTGCATACTCACGACCATTACTCCCATGTCTAACGCTAGGGCTACCTCCGCTCCAGACGTTTTGACCGTCGCCGCAATTGCAATCGTTGTCTACGTTTTCGCCAGCATCAATCACGAAGGATTAGGTCACGGCGGTGCTTGTCTTCTCACGGGCGGACATCCCATTGCACTCTCCACCGTGCACTTTGAATGTGATGGGGAAGGACGGCTCGTTGATGCTGGCGGCACCATTGCCAATTTTGCCGCTGGGCTTGTGTTTTGGCTTGCATCACGCATGGCCGTCCACTCGACGCGGTTGCGCTACTTCCTGTGGCTCTCAATGACGGTCAATTTCTTGCAGGCAGGTGGGTACTTCCTGTTTTCGGGCGTTGGGAATATCGGCGACTGGGCGATGGTTATTCAGGGCCTTAAGCCTTCATGGCTTTGGAGGATTGGCCTCATCATCTTGGGCGTCTGCTCGTACAGCCTCTTCGTGTGGATTGCACTGCTCGAACTGCGACCGTTCGTGGGGAAGAACTATCCGGAACGACTGCAACGCGCGAAAAAGCTGTGTCTGGTCCCATATTTCACAGGAGGAATTCTTTCTTGTATCGCAGGGATGTTCAATCCAGTCGGAATGATTTTGGTCGCAGTGTCGGCTGCTGCTGCTTCTTTTGGTGGGACTTCTGGACTGGCCTGGATATGGCAATTTTTCCGAGGTGACCGGGTTCCAGCGATACCCTTCGAAATGCCACCACTGTCTCGTAGTCGAGCTTGGATGATAGCGGCAGGCATTCTCGGAGTGCTCTTTGTCGCTGTCTTGGGACCAGGCTTAAAGTTCCATCGGGGCTGATTTCAGACAGTTCCGCTTTTCGTTTGATTATCGGGGTGCCCAAAAACGGTGCAGTGTCATAAAAGTGTCATAGTTCTTTGCTCAGAACGGGTATGAACGAATCGAAACTGAAAATCGCCCTGATTCGATGTCACTATTTCTCAGATTGCTTGAATCCACGAAACGGTGTTTTGAACTTTCGGGCTAGGTCTTGCGTAGCACTACCACGGAGGCCTGCATCGTTGGCCACAATGCAATTTCTTGTAGGACTGCTGCTCGCCGGCGGAGTCTATTTCGGTCAACAACCACAACCGGTAACGGACTTGCCAGCTCTAGACACCGTCATGGCCCAGGTCGCTACCAATCAAGACCGCGGCGAGGCAGCACGGAAACAATTCCGCTGTATCCAACACATTCACATCGCAACGAGCAAACCCGGATTTGGGGTGATGCGTGAAGAAACAGCTGACTACGAGTTTGCTCCTGGCGCTACAGAGACAGCCTTGCAATTCCATCGACTCACAGGCCGCTACTGGAACCAAGGGAAGTATGAGGATTTCAATGGCGAACCGGTTCCGGCTGCAAAAAGTTGGGATGCAGACTACATTCGCGACGTCCGAATGTGCCTGACGAATGAAAAATCCAGATGCGCATCGACCCCGCCCTTATTCCCTCTCACTAGCGAAGAGCAAAAGCAGTATGACTTCCGTTTCATTGGGCGAGAGACTCTGCGAGAGCGTGATGTGTACCACGTTGCTTTCACTCCAAAAAACAAGAGCATGTTAGCTTGGGCTGGAGAGGCATACATCGATGCAACCGACCTACAACCTGTCAGGGTATTCACAAATTTATCGCGGCGCGTTCCTTTCGCTGTGCGTACGGTCCTTGGGACGGATATTTCTGGTTTTGGGTACAACATCGAGTACAAACGGCGAGAGGATGGAAAATGGCTCCCCACCAGCTATGGGACAGAGTATGAACTCCGTCTGTTTTTCCACATCAATCGCACAGTTTCTGTATCGATGGACACCCTTTTTCAAAACCTCGAAAAGAATTCCACAAACTGACGTGCCATAGTTCGCTAGACCGCTTCGTACACCGCCTGTCCTCGGTATTTCCGAGCAGTCTGCGGTATTTTCACACGGGATTCGGCGGAATATGCAGGCAACTGGAAAGTGAAGTTAGCTGCTGAGGCAAACCAAGCTACAAAAAAATCCGGCGGCCTGCTGCTCAATCGGAACGGCGAGGTTGTGGCCGTAAGTTTGGGGAAGTGACCGGCCAATATGCGGAAAGCCCGAAGAAGCGAGCCAAGTTCAAACTCAAAAATAAATGACGGTCTACCCGTCGGTAGAGGTTGAACCGAGAGTTAAACTTCTCGCCGACGCCGGAACTGTGAAGGTTCAACGTGCCCCAGTCGTCGTTGTTGTAATCGAATACTTCACTTCCTTTCCCGTCTCATCTCGGATGAACATGTGGCCTTTCTCAATGCGGAAATTCACCTGCTGGCCGCTCGAGAGATTAGTGAAAGGTTTCCCAGTTCCACGGGTGACGCGATAGATGGTGTTCTCGATATGGATAGAACAGACAGTCGCGTTTCGCTTGATATCAGTGTCACAGTGCAAAATTTTACCGGTCTGGTAGGACTGAGCCAAGATAACCGCTGTCACAAAGAACACGATGAGCAAAAGCGCTACAACGTACCAGGCGCGTTCCGCTTTCATAACTTCCCCCCGCTCTTATACTTTCTTATCTTCTGTCTCTTTCTGGCCGACTTGCACTCTTCGCAAATCCTTTCTACCTTGCGAGGGGCCACTTCAAGCGGCATGGAAACAAACCCCTCACTTCGCATTGCGACAGAATAAGTCAGAAACCGTCACTCCCCATCGTACGCCGCCTGTTCTCGGTATTTGCAAGCAGTCTGCGGTATTTCCACACTGGAAACGGCGGAATATGAAGGAAATCGTGAAAACACCGCAAATCGATGTGTGCTCGATTGTCTAGCAAACGCGTACCGCGGCACACTCAGAAGCGAAGCCCATCTGCTAGTCGGTCATGACGGAGAGCCATGTCCCGCTGGCGACGACCTATTGTAAGTATCCCCAAAGCGAAGTCGTATCGATGAAGTTGAATCGCGTACGCAAGGTAGGGAGTGAAACACCCTGAGCTTAGCTCGCAAAAAAAGGGTGGTCCGCTTCCCAGAGAACCACCCCCAACACCAGTCACTGCCCTATAACTCTATAGAGAGTTGCGACCGACTCCAATAGTACGAGTTCTCTAGTACTCCGCGCACGTACAAACGCGGTTTGGGGCAAGTATCTCGCCAGTTGAGGGGTATCGCGAGCGAAGCGATTCAAAACAGGCTATACGCCTTTTGCAGTAGCTCCAAGAATTTTCAGAGCCGGACCTTACCTATCCCTTTTTCCTCTTCGCCCATCGAGCCTTCTGCGCCATCGAGATTCTTTTGCGGCCTGCTGCCGATATCTTGCCGCGACCGGTTGGTTTGGCACCGCGCTTCGCACCCTTTTCAAATGCGTCAATCAGATGTTCAATTTTCGCCAAATCTGCTTTTAGTGTGTGGTGCCTCTTGCGAAGTGCCTTTTCAAATTTGGTTACGAAGTCCACATTTTCTCCTGGGGTGCGATTGAATCAGCCGTATTACTTTCACTCAGAGTCTGGAGCGAATACAAGTGATATCTACCTTATCCGGGTCCGATAACTCCTAACTCTTCATATCTAGGCGCCTTTTGCAATTGATTTCTCCGATAGATGGGGTTTCCGCCGTCGGATTTATCGAGACTCAGCCTGTCTTTTTCCGGGAAGCATCTCCGGCCGTTTCGCCAGAGCGCGCTGACGTGCGTTGCAAATGTCTTATGACCTTTCCGGCCTCGGCACAATACAAGAAATAGTCTGAGGTTGGGTCGACAGCAGCGAGTTCTTCAATCCGGTTCGTGGCCTGTTCAAGACCTCCAATCGCTTCCACCCGGAGGAGCCTTCCTGCGGAGTCGCTCTTGAAGATGTCGTACTTAATCGTAACGGGCAAATCAGCGAGCCTTATCGCGAGACGGCTGGCTGGGTAGAGCGCCGGGATGTAATTTCGTATATTTCCGCAGTCGCCCATGGGTTCTTCCTGTCACCGAGCAATACAGGAAGTAGTCGGACGACGGGTCCTCCGCGTACGTCTTCGCCATGCAGTCCTCCGCGTTTTGAATACCTCGAACGGCTGCGACCCAGATTGGACTCTTTCCGCGATACTCTCTATAGATGTCGTACGTGGTAGTGGCTTCGTTCACGGCGAACTCCTTCGACCTGGTACGGGTGTTCACAAAAGGTGCCGTCTGTAGGTTGCGGCGGTAGGTTGTGAAGAGAACTTGAGCATACTCCGATGCTGGTGTTGGTGGAAGGCAAGATTATTGTCGTCCACGCAACCGTGGCAGATGTCACGCTGGTATGTATCTACCTCCCTCTCTCTTCAATGGCCGAAGGTAAGTCGCCGTGCATTCGTTGCAACGGGACCAATCCGCTGATGGATATCGCATGGGCCCAGACGGAGAGTGTCGTTCGCACATGGGAACTTAGCTAAAATGCATTAACGCGATATCGGAGTGATACCAATGACGCCTGCCGAACGTGAACGAGTGACCTTCTATTTGGCGGAGACACGCGAGAACCTAGTGGGCTCGACGCGACACCTCTGGCGTGCCCAACTGGAATTCAAGCCCACGCCAGACCGTTGGTCCGTGGCCGAATGCCTAGAGCACATTATCTTCGTGGAGGGTCTTATTCTGAGCAACATCGAGAAGACATTGCAGCAGGCAGCCACTTCTTCCAAACCAGCCATGAGCGACGACGAAATCCTAAGCACGGTCGTCAATCGTGCGTTTCGCGTGAAAGGCCCAGAACGCCTCATGCCTACGGGCCGCTGGTCGCACGACCAGTTACTCAGTGAATTTGACGCTGTCCGCAAGCGCACTTCCGACTTCGCGGCATCCACAAACGTGCCGCTCCGCGAGCACGGCTACCCCCACCCAATGTTTGGCCACTTCGATTGCTACCAGTGGCTCCTCGCAATTGGAGGGCATGGTGAACGTCACCGTGCTCAGGCTGAAGAAGTAATGGCCGAGGCGGGCTTCCCGCATTTAAGTTTCCCGGACTTAAGTACGGGGATGTGAAACGCAGCGGCTTCCGCGAGGTCTCGGGGTCTTAGATGGGCGTACGCGACAAATTCAGAGCGTTTGGTTTGGATATGAAGGATTCAGACGCGCAAGTTGAACGCCCCCTGCACATAGAAATAATCTTTGCAATCGTGGAGGAAATCGACAAACTATCTAGGCAGCTCGGATGATTCCCGAAAAATCGTTCGCTGATTATTACTCCGAGTCCCTGAATCAACTCTTGAGCGATGCAGCGGTCATCTAGGAATGCAGGAGAACGGGAAAATACCGGGAATCGGTTCGGCCTCTGTTCTGCCCCTCGCTTGTCTCAGGAAGCGGCGCGAATCTGAATTGGTTGTGACGGTAGCGCCGGATGCGGTAGTCTCTTGCACATGATTATTGGCCAGAAGCTGCGTGAATTGCGCGAATCTAAAAATCTCAGCCAAGGCGATGTTGAGAAACGTACTGGACTGCTTCGGTGTTACACGTCGCGAGTTGAAAACGGCCACACTGTGCCTTCCGTTGATACCTTAGAGAGGTATGCCCGCGCTCTAGAAGTTCCCCTATACAGGTTTTTTACGGATGGCCGGCCGGTGAAGGTGCCAAAGTTGCTAGGTTCTGAAGAGATTGAAAATCTATGGGGCAGCAGTAATCAAGAGCGCAGCGAACTTCGGGCGTTGGCCAAGGCCTTGTCACGGATGGATGACCCGGACCGAAGACTCTTCATGTCGATGGCACAGCGAATGACGAAAAGAAGCGCGAAGTCGTAAAACGGCATTGGATTCTAGTGAAATGCGCCGGCGACTATGTTCTGGGCGACACTTTTAGAGGGTAACGTGTTTCCCTGCGAATTCTTCCACAGCACCCCACTTCCTTCGACAACCAGCGAATATGTAGACCCTTGAACTGATAGCAACCACGTTGGCGGGTTAAATGTCACTGTGCAGCTCTGTTCCGGAGTTACTAGAGTAAAGGCATTATGATAGGACGCGCCTTCAAACTTGATGTAGTCGCTGCCCATTGAAGAGTTTAGTTCCTTGCAAGATTCGATTGCAGCGCGGCGAACTTCAACCCACATTTTGTCTGCATTGGCGTCCAGCATCTTGCGGTCGCTGAGGTCTTTCTCTTGATGGAGCCTCTTATCCTCAAGTTCCTGTTTTTTTCTATCCGCTAAATTCTTCGCCCACTCGGAAACCATACTGCTCCTTTGTACCAGAGCGACCCTGAACCCTCTTGAGTGCTTGCAATCTCAACGATAGCCTGACTGAGATTCTTTAATTCACGAGTTTGTCTAATCCGTTCGCCCGATTAGCGCCAGCATAGTCTAGCTGAGGCGCGTAACAATCCTCCGTTCGCTACTACCCGCTTTCACCGCCGGCTTCAATTACACCAGTGCCACCGCATGTGGGACAAGCACCTGACGCCTCGCAGTTTGGGCAGTGCATCTCTGCACCGGACTTGTCGGGGATTCTGCCTTCACCATGACAGCGCCGACAGTTGCCTTCGCCCGGCGTGTCACAATCAGGGCACGCGTAATTGGTCATACTCTAAATGGTGCCCACTTGGGCCCGCCATAGGAGAGGAGTCCCACTCTCTTTGAAATAGTAGTTCTCAGGCTCAAACACCTCTCGACAATAAGGACATGCTTCGCGGCCAGCCCGAGGCCTCGGAGGTCTGTGAAGTAATTCCGTATCCGAATTTGCCTGGTATTCCAACACAATCTGGGCGGCGCATTTCGTACAGCGGCAGCAAATATAGGTGTACATTTTTCGAACTCCCGTCTAAGACAACTACGGAACCGCGAGGTTTGCGTGACGTGTTAATTGCTGCGAACCGGTTCAAATCGAAGGGAGGGGTTCGAATTCAGCCCGGTCCGGGACTTTTCGGTTTAGCCTAAAATCCGTCGCAAAGCGCGGCGGAAGAATCCTGGTGAATTCAGCGAAAGTATAATCCTGGTCGTGTGCGCAATCTACTCCAAAAGAGACAAACCAATCCGACGCCCTGTTGAAAACCTTCAGTCTGCTGGTCGCGTTCGTTTCCTGGCGGTTGAGCCCAGCCGAAGAGACGAATGGGTCGGGAAGGGAAGCTCAACATCAATATCGATGACATCAAACTTTCTTCAGACGAGAAGGTTCCTCTGCGTGCCGTCAAAGAGGCGAAGGGCGGGGGGCATCAGGGGGCAATGACTGGAGCAATCGTTGCAACCGCCATAGTGTTCTTCCCCGCAGCTCCTTTGTTTCTGCTCATGCACGGCAAGGACATAACCATTCCCAAGGGCACCGAGATTACAGCCTACATCAACGGAGATGTTCCGTTGGATGCTGCGAAGTTTGCGCCTCCCGCCGATATCAGCGCGGT
The DNA here is from genome assembly GCA_963711875.1 of uncultured Acidobacteriota bacterium. Lineage (GTDB taxonomy): Bacteria > Acidobacteriota > Terriglobia > Acidiferrales > UBA7541 > Palsa-295. Next base: position 252,766 of record CAVQFW010000004.1, on the reverse strand, counting down.
TGCTGAACCGTCTTCGACGCCGCAGCCCTGAAATGCCAGGGAGCCAGTCCTTTCTTCAATTGCCATCAAGTCCTCGCCAGACGGAGCCGAAATCACGGTGGACGAAAAGTATATGGGAAGTACGCCCTCCACGCTGCGCCTCGTTGCTGGTGACCACAAAGTAAGGCTGGAAAAAGACGGATTCAAAGCTTGGGAGAAAACTCTCACGGTAAGCAGTGGTGAGAGCGCGACGGTGAATGCCTCTCTTCAACCGCAATCGAATCCCTAGCAGGTTGTTGAGCCAAACATTCCATGCAACGTTTGGAGGCCCAGTTTCACCACTTATCGGTGAGTTTGACCATCCGACCCAGCCAGGAGCCAGCCATGAAGAGACTAGTTGGCCTTCTGTTCGTCTCTTTGTTGTTTGGAGGACTAGCGGCTGCACAGACCGCAGTCGTCACGCATGACGTCAATCTCCGACCGGACCCTTCCACCAACGGTGTTCCGCTCCTCACGCTGACACCGGCAACTAACCTGGAGCTGCTCGACCCGCAGCCGACCAAGGGATTTCTTCACGTCAAGACGGAAGCTGGGATGGAAGGTTGGGTGTGGGGCCACAATGTCAAGATTCAGACCAGCGGTGCTGCTGCGGCCGTGCACCATGTCGGTCCGCCAAGCCTATATCCAGACCCGAACAAGACGACCGGACTAGCGGACACCCTGAGTGTCGATGACCTCACGAAAGAATATACGGAGAACTGCCCTGCGCACAAAACGACCTGCACATATTCTCAAGCACACCGCAACGTGCCATCCGCCGAACACAAGCATGTATATGACGAATACGACGTGCCCCAATCGAAGAGGAACAAGGTCGACGGTGAAGTAGACCATTTCTATCCACTCTGTGCGGGAGGCTCGAACAAGATTGAAAATCTGTGGTATCAGCCCGCAATCAACATGTCGAACGGAGAAAACTTTGGCTTTCATGAGAAGGACAAGCTCGAAACCTACATTTGCGTACAAATCAAGAATGGCAAGCTTGACCCGAAGGAGGCCTTCGACCGCATAACTCAGGATTGGGTCAAGTTTTATCAGGACGAAGGCTTGGATGACGTCAACTAGCGGACGAAAGCCACACATCTCACTGACTAGAGATAGGTGTGGGTTGCGGAAGTAACCTGCCTGCTACTCGCGGTGGGCGCTAAAGGCTTCGTAGACCGGATTCAGTGGTCTATACGCTTGCAGGGTCAGTCTCTTCGTAGGAATTCTGTTGGCAGGAACGAGATGTTTGAGCAGTTTTTTCGCGAGGTTTTGTTGGCGGAAAAGCACGAGGTCCAAACGCGGCTGAGGTGACTTAGCTCTGCGCCGCACGCTCTTTCTCAATCTGCTGAGCACTTTTCTGTAACAGGGCATGCACATTCCGTTTGAGTGGTAAAGAAATTCTCGTTCGCAGACCATGCACCCATAGTCTTCGAAGTAGTAGCGCATTTTAGCGCGAAAGCTGTTAGGAACGATTCCTCGAATAGCCTCGGCAATTCGCTTCGGCAGAAACCACGGTTGCAGTAAGACATCCTCAACAGAAGAGGTGCCAACAATGACCGGTTTGCCAACCCTCTCTGGAATCTTTGTCAATTTACTCTGCCGCCTGCTCATTTAGGCTCTCTCGCGGATGGTGCTGGTCAAAGATTTTTGAGAGTCGGTCATGACCCATCCGCGCATATTTCATCGTCGTTTGAATCCAAACATGACCCATCAGCACCTTAATAACATCGATGCTTGCACCGTGGTCGTACAGGTGTGTCGCAAATGTCCGCCGCAGGGTGTGGGGCGAGACGTTTCTTAGACAGGCTCGGCTGGCTATTTTCTTGACGAGTTGTTGCACGCTCACTTTTGACAGGGGATAGTTTCTGCGGGGACGGCGAACCTGATGACCCGCAATGAACTCCTCATGCTTCCTCTTTGCCTGCTCGTAAGACAGTTGCTTGATAGTACCGAGGCACTTGGTTTTGAGACGTCTCGGACGACCCGGACCGTCGTAGACGGGCCATTTCAATTTCCATTGCCCGTCTTGGATATGCAGACATCCTCTCGGTGCCGACCGGTCCGGTTGAAAGATGTAGCCTTTCCTTCGGTCAGCAAGATATTCTCGAAGGGCACCTGCTGCAGTTTTTGTGAATAGTACAGTTCGGACTTTTCCGAGCTTTCCGTGAACCCGCGCATAACGGGCATCGAGGTCAAGGTCCTCGACCTTGAGGCGAAGTACTTCGCTCAATCGACATCCCGTCCCATAAAGGAACTCGATAAGCGCCCGCTCTCGTTTCGTTCGAGTCGCCGAGATTAGCTTCTGGACCTGCGATTCCGTCAGCGGGCTCGGACTACTCCACCACGGTCTGCGCAACTTTACAAAACGGGGTGCAACGTAGTTCACGACTCCTCCGAGATTTAGGAAGTCGTAGAACAGCCGCAGCACGCCAAGGTCACGATACGCGCAGTTCAGAGATACGCCGTCCTCCGAAATGTGAGAGAGATAGCGTTGAATGTCGAGATGACCGACTGAAGCGATTGAGCGGTTGCCTATGAAGGCAACAAACCTCCCAAGACTTTTTCTGTACATTTGCTGAGTGTGTTGGGCATAGTGCATCGCAACCATCCATTGTTCGTAGCGCTTAAGGAGGGCGCGATTGTATCTGACAAAATTCCGCACGGTTCAGGCGACCGTCCTTCCTGTTATTTCCTGCTGGCGAGTCTAGAAAGCACACCCGTCGCACGCCAGGAGACAAATGTACCTAGTACAAATGTCTCTATGTAGAATTTACTCGGTACGACCCGCCAGGAGCAGTCTTCGGCCCCATTCGATTCAAAACTGACTCGACGAGGCGACCAGGAAGGATATTTTGGGGTTGCTACCGCGTCCGGCGACAACCCCTCACGCTAGGTAATTCGGTCAAGACCGGAGTTGCACTAGCTCCATGAAAGGTATTGCACTACAGAATGCTTGTCTATTCGTATCATCCGCAAAAGCGAGTCAGTAGAAATACGAATGCCAGAGCAAAAGCATTAAAATGGCTGTTCAGGTTGGTCCCGGCGGCTGGTCACAGCTTAGGTCGCTCCCAAATGAATTTGTTCCAACCGCACTCCGTCTTCATTACGGTTGGAATTCGCCATCGTTCGAACTACCATTAGGGCCACCCTATGGGGAACTCCGGGAATCCTGCCATTCTTGACAAGAGTGTGCTTCTGACTGGTGCTGGTGGCTCAATTGGTTCTGCTCTCGCACGAGTCGTTCTCGCTTCTGAGCCGCGACTAGTCGTTCTTCTCGACCAATCAGAGCGAAGCCTCTATGAGGTTGAAACTATCCTGAGTTCACTTCCATTCAGTGGGGAGCGAGTCGCCATCCTTGGTGACGTTTGCGACCCAGAATTGCTTGGTGAGATTCTTGGTCGTCACCGGCCCGACATAATCCTTCATGCAGCAGCCTGTAAGCACGTACCGCTCATGGAAAGGAATCCTATAGCGGCGGTACGGACCAATGCCGTGGGCACAAACGTCTTGGCTAAGGCCGCCGCAAAATTCGGAGTGCCATACCTCATTATGATTTCGACGGACAAAGCCGTAAGTCCTAGAAGCATCATGGGAGCCTCGAAGAGGGCCGCCGAGTTGGCGCTGCGTCGTTGGACAACCGGGCGGTCCTGTATGCGAGCCATACGACTTGGAAATGTTTTAGGTTCACAAGGGAGCGTGGTTCGAACGTTCGAGCAACAAATTTCCGTTGGTGGACCTGTCACTGTGACTCATCCAAATGTAAGCCGATACTTTCTGGATATGAAGAGGGCGGTCGAACTAATTCTTGCTGTTCTGACCCTCAATGAAGTGGGCCAAATATTTCTATCAGATTTAGGTGAGCCTGTAAGAATCCTCGACCTTGCACATGAGGTTATCCGGAAAGCAGGCTTCCAACCGGGGCTTGAAATACCAATCACGTGGATTGGCCTCCGCCCGGGAGACAAGATATCAGAGAATTTTGTCGACGAGCGCGAGTCGGTCACACCAACCTGTGACCCCAGACTGTTTGCCGTCAAGACGCCCCCAATCCCAGACGATGAATTCGACTACCTGATGAATGAGTTGACTGCGGGAGTGACTCGCCGCGACGCGTCTATGGTTATTGAGACTCTCTGTAAGCTTGTTCCGGAATATCAACCTGCCGTGTCGTTGCTCCAATCGTTCTCTCATTCTGTGGCCCTGCAGAAATGAAACGAACAATTGCCGTTGTGACGTCTTCGCGAGCCGACTATGGGCACTTGTATTGGCCACTAAAGGACCTATCTGAACACGCAGATGTAAATCTTAAGGTCGTGACGCTGGGACCTCACCTAACGCCCGAATTCGGAAACACTGTGGATGAAATCGTAAAAGACGGGTTTGAAATCGATGCCCGTATCGAATGCTTGCTGAGTTCGGACACCGACGTTGGGATGGCAAAAACCATTGGCATCGCGATACTCGGTCTCGCCGATTATCTAGGAAAGACAAGGCCGGACTTGCTTCTCTTAATCGCCGACCGGTACGAAATGCTCGCGCCTGCATCGGTGGGCCTAACCTTGAGAATTCCAATCGCTCACATTGAAGGAGGAGAAATTAGCGAGGGAGCAATCGATGATGCGGTCCGAAACGCTCTCACCAAAATGAGTCACCTTCATTTTACCTCGACGGACAGGGCGCGCCAGCGAGTAATCGATATGGGGGAAGAGGAATGGCGGGTTCATCGAGCGGGTGCTCCTTCACTGGACCATTTGCGTCGGACGTGTCTTTTCAAGCGCGAATATCTAAATCAACATTTGGGGATAGACCTTAACCAACCCACCATCCTGGTCTCGTATCATCCCGTTACAATAGCGAGAGACACAGTTCAGGAAGCAGACGCTCTTTTTGAATCCCTCTCAGCGATTCCAGACCAGCTTCTATTTTGCTATCCCAATTCGGACGCTGGCAGTCGAACACTGGTCCAACGAACCAAACAATTCCTTGCTTCACGTGGGAATGGAAGGATTTTTACGAATCTCGATGCGACCACTTATTGGAGTCTCCTCCGCTATGTGAACATGCTGGTAGGGAATTCAAGCAGCGGAATTATGGAAACGGCTTCATTCGCGCTTCCGACCGTAAATATCGGACTGAGACAGCAGGGGCGAGAACGTCCCAGGAATGTGCTGGATGCCTCACCGAACACGACGTCCATTTTGAATGCCGTGAACACGGCGCGAACAGCAGATTTCCGCGAGTCCGTCCAAGGCATGGAAAATCCGTACGGTGACGGCCACGCATCCGAGAGAATTGTCCACGTGCTAACCAACGTTCCGTTAACTGCGGACCTCATAATGAAACGCCACGGCCTCCCTGTGACCTCCCACATCCCCGCGTTGGTCACTCCATCTCTATGAGAATTCCTCTCTCTTCACCTGACATCAGCGAAGAAGACATACAGGCAGTCTCCGAGGTACTGCGTACCCCACATCTGAGTCTGGGCCCCAAGCTGGAAGAGTTTGAATCTGCGATTGCTCGGTACATTCAAATCTCGAATGCCGTAGCAGTCAATTCAGGGACAAGCGCACTCCATCTGTGCGTACGAGCGTTGGGCATTTGTGAGAACGATGAAGTTATCGTGCCTTCCTTCGCCTTCATAGCCGTGGCCAATGCACTCCGCTATGAAAGGGCGACTCCAGTCTTTGTTGATGTAGAAGAGGAGACACTGAATCTCGACCCTTGTCGCGTCGAAGCAGCAATCACTCCACGTACGAAAGCGATTATCGTCGTCCACACCTTCGGGTGCCCAGCCAATATGAGCGCAATCCTCGACATCGCACAGCGTCATCATCTGCGCATCATTGAGGATGGATGTGAGGCCATAGGTGCGGAATTTGATGGCAAAAAGGTTGGTACTCTTGGCGATATCGGTGTTTTTGCGTTCTACCCAAACAAGCAGATAACAACGGGCGAGGGCGGCGTTGTAGTGACCGAAAATCATGCGATAGCCAATCTTGTTCGAAAACTCCGAAACCAAGGTCGGGACCACACGGGAGATGGGCATCAACATTCGGAGCTTGGGTACAACTACCGAATTTCAGATATCAATTGTGCACTCGGTCTTGAACAACTCAAGCGAATCGGTCCTATTCTCAAAAGGCGGGAAGCTATTGCCAGAACTTACGATGAATTGTTGCGCGATAGACCGCAATTGAGACTTCCGCCTCTGACCATGCCTCTTCGAACCATCAGTTGGTTTGTTTATGTGGTTCGGCTTGGAATGGGGTTCACGAATCTTCAAAGGGACTGGATTGTCGGAGAAATGAGAAACCGTGGAATCGGTGTGGGGCGGTATTTTGCGCCCATCCATTTGCAGCCCATCTATCGGACGGAAACAATCCCGCATACTCTTCCTTTCACGGAAAACATCGCTTCGCGAACCCTGGCGTTACCTTTCTTCAATCAAATTCAAGAGCATCAAGTTAAGGAGGTAGGCGCTACCTTGACCCGTTTAGTCGAATCCTTTGGGGTTGAGACCATTTCAAGATTGGAGTGTTTCGATGCAACTGGCGCTTCATGATTTTCGAGTGGATTTGGACCTGGGACGACCAATGAGTCCGACGGTGAAACGGCTTAAGCAGTTCCTTTGCGAGTGACAGTTCCCGCTCTCCTTGCGTCGCCACTACACCGACGCTAGATAGCTGCTTCTCTAGCAATGTGTCAACCGCCATCGCACAGCGTATTCGTTTGACGTGGAGCCTGAAGCCGAACCAGAGAAGCTGTGCAATCGTTTCACTACTCTCGGCCCAAGACCCGACTCCGCTTGAAAGACACAAAATCCTGGTTCCCGAGACGTTCCGCCGCTTAGCCTATTGCCGCTGGCTAATAGCAGCCGCTACGGCCAACGCTAAAGGCCGAATGCGGGGATTGGATGGGACTGATTCTACGGAAGGGAATGCGCGTCCCGGCGGCCAGGCCGACTCTATCTTCTGAGTCAGAAATAAATCCGGCTCCTAAAGAGAATTCTGCTGCGTTTCTCGTTGCCGCTCGCATCGGTCTTGCAACCAGCCGCGATTGACTTGCATTCTGACGCAGACTAACATCGCGTCGCCAATGACGGATTCCGCCCCGATACTCGGCCGCACGGTTTCGCACTACCGCATATTGGAAAAGCTAGGTGGCGGTGGGATGGGTGTGGTCTACAAAGCAGAAGATACCAAGCTGCACCGCTTCGTTGCCTTGAAGTTCCTTCCTGACGATTTCACGCCAGATTCGCAAGCGCTGAGCCGCTTCGACCGTGAAGCACAGGCTGCTTCCGCCTTGAACCATCCAAATATTTGCACCATCTACGAAATCAGCGAACACAACGGTCAGCCGTTCATTGCGATGGAGTTTCTCGACGGCCAGACCCTGAAGCACCGTATTTCCGGCAAGCCGCTGCCGCTTGAGCAAGTTCTGGACTTGGGAATCGAAATTGCCGACGCACTGGATGCGGCGCACGCCAGAGGCATCGTCCACCGTGACATCAAACCGGCCAACATTTTTGTCACCGAGCGCGGACACGCCAAGGTATTGGATTTTGGTCTGGCGAAGCTCACTCCTGATTCCAAAGGTGTCAGCATTTCTGCAATGCCAACCCTTACAGCGGAAGAATTGCTGACCAGCCCGGGCACCACAATGGGCACCATCGCGTATATGTCTCCGGAGCAGGCACGGGGCGAAGAACTGGATGCACGGACGGATTTTTTTTCCTTCGGTGCTGTGCTCTACGAGATGGCGACGGGAGGGATGGCGTTCCCAGGCAACAGTGCTGCGGTCATTCACGATGGGATTCTCAACCGAACACCCGTTATTGCGTCGCGGACAAATCAAGGACTCCCACCAAAGCTGGACGAAATCATTGGAAAGGCGATGGAGAAGGACCGCAAGCTGCGCTACCAGAGCGCGGCCGAAATCCGCACTGATTTGCAGCGGCTAAAGCGCGATACCGAGTCGGCACGACTGGGAGTGGGGCAGCCAGCAACGGAGGGAAGAAAGCGGCCACTCTGGCGAATCATTGCCGCAGCGGGCGGGGTTGTGGTTATCGCCCTATTCTTCGTTATCGCGGGGCGATGGAAAGGCTCGGGGGCAGCCTTGCACACGACGCTCTCGCAAGTGACGTTTGCCGGGGGAATTGACGAATACCCGGCGTGGTCTCCTGACGGCAAGGCTCTGCTCTATACAGGGGAAGTCAGCAAAGTCCGGAAGATTTTCAGACACGACTTGGTCTCCGGTCAGGACTCACAACTGACGCACAGCGACTTTGATGAACTCCAGCCGACGTGGTCTCCTGACGGGAAAGAAATTGCATTTGTACGCTCACGCCAACCCGGTGCGAAGCTCCAACCCGGCGACGTTTTCGGGGAGTTCCAGGAGGGGGACGTATGGGTGATGGACCTCCCGACCGGCAAAGAAAGCAAAATTGTCGAGAACGCGTTCGACCCGGCGTATTCGCCCGACGGTAAGCGTATTGCCGTGGATGCCTCCTGGGCCGGCCCGCGGCGAATCTGGGTACTCGACCGTGAAGGCCACAATCCGCAGCAAATTACGACCGATACAAGCGAGGAGCTTTCTCATATTGCACCGGCATGGTCTCCTGACGGCAAGAAAATCGCATTCCAGAATCTGGAGCGAACGAAGTTCAACATTCGTGTTGTAAACCTCGACTCGAAGCAGATGAACTGGATTACGAACGACTTCCGCATCAACCTGCGTCCGTCATGGTCCCGCTCTGGCAGGTTCATCTACTTCTCATCGGACCGAAGTGGCGGCATAAACATTTGGCGAGTGCCTGTCAATGGGGACGGAACGGTCAGCGGGCCGTTGCAACAGGTGACTACCGGAGCCGGACAAGATGTTGAGGTCGAGGTCTCACCTGATGGCAAACGACTCGCGTACGCCACGCTGCGCCAGAATGCCGACATCTGGAGGCTTCCCGTTTCGTCGCAAACGGGAATATCAAACGGCTCACCTGATGCGGTGGTTAGCACGACCCGGGAAGACAGCCGGGGCGCATGGTCGCCCGACAGCGCAATGGTCGCATTCAACTCCGACCGCGCCGGGGAAATGAATATCTGGCTGTATTCACTGGCGGACTCAAGCTCACGACAGCTCACCACCGGACACGGCGGCGATTTCCAGCCGAACTGGTCGCCCGATGCGAAACGAATTGCCTTCTTCTCTTCTCGTTCCGGGAGTCCCAACATCTGGGAGGTAGAAGTGGCAAGTGGAGCCCTGAGACGGTTGACATCGAATTCGGTTGTGAATGTCAACCCGTTCTATTCTCCGGACGGCTCACTTTTGGCCTACCAGTCTGACGAGGGCGGCCGGCTGGAGGTCTGGGTCATGAGCGCCGACGGCAGCAACCCGCGCCGGTTAACGAACGTCGGGGTGAGCGGACACTTCATGCGCTGGACTGGAGGAGGTCGAGAGGTCGTGTTCCGCTGCACGTGCAGCGGCAAACCTGTCACGATGAAGGCGTCTGTCGGAGGAGGCGACCCCCAGCCTTTCGCAGACATGAAGGGGGGCTCGCACATTTCGTTCTCGCCGGACTATTCCCGCATTATGGACGTGGTGGGCCACAGGGTGCTGTGGGTTTTTCCGGTAAGCGGCGGAAAGCCGGAAATGGTCTACGAATTTCCCGACTCTGACGTGAGAATCGACTACCCCGTCTGGTCCCCGGATGGAAAGTGGGTCTTGTTTGACCGCTTCAGGCCTCAGGGAGGCGACATATGGACCATGAGCGGCGTGGAGTGATTTGAAGCGTGGCCTGACTGCGGATGCCGACCCCGACATCCTCATCGCCGCGGAAGCCGAGTACGCGAAACTGAAGCAAATTCGCCTTGGCGCGCGGAACAGGGTTTCGGATAGTAGAGACGTGCAGTAATTTTGCAGTAGTTGCTTGCATGAATTCTGAATGCTGTTCCGTTTCCGCCTAGTACTCATCACAAAAAATTCTCATCTAGTGCACCTAACGGCGGGGACCAATCATTCGATGCCGCAACCGACCTAAGATTCGATTCAAGGAGTGGTCTCGTCCAAGTGTGGAAAGTATAGGAGGTCGACGCCCGCCGATTTTTTCAAGTGCTTTGCGAATACGTACGTCGTGACCTGCGGAGATGAATCCCTTTTTAAGCGTTGCCATCGCATCGCTCTCCCGCCCTGCTCGATGGTATACCTCGGCGAGATTTAGATAGAGTTGGGCGTGATTGTGCTTTATTTGCAGAGCCTCACGGCAGAATTGCTCAGCCGCGGCATAGCGCTTTTCTGCCACGGCTGAGAGCACGCCAACATAAGAAAGATAAAACGGATTTCCTGGCTCCGCCTTCAGAGCGCGACGGATGTGAGCGAGTGCTATCGACTTATGCCCATCGTGAAGATGTCTGAGGCATTCTTGGAATTCTGTTATTCCAACGCCACTCGATGAAACTGGTCCCATTTCGTCCGACATGAAAGTGGCCCCCCAAAGATGAGTATTCGATTTTCAAGCCGAAGCGTAACGCCAACTACCCATTCCCGTCTTCTGTTGGACATGACTAGCTTGCCCAAAGCTGTACCTGTCCCAGGTACAGGCAACCTGTCCTCGGTATCTCCGAGCAGTCTGCGGTAGTGTGACGCTGGAACCGGCCGCGGACTGCAACGTACGGTGAAGGCGAGCAATTCAGGTCGGAATTACTTGCTGAGCCGCTATTGCGCGACTGCGCTTGACGACTCCTTCGTCCAGGCGCCCACGCTTGTATTCCCCGCAGTCATGGGCTATAGGCTACTGTGTTGCCGTCATGTGAATGACTCGTGGGCTGAGTTAGTCGTAGCGAATAGGGACTCCGTGCACCAGGCAGAAATCCTCGACGAGAACGCGGTACGAACGGCTGAAGAGTATCGCCGCCGGAAGGCGACATCCGTTCTCGCCATCATGTTCACGGATATTGCCGGCTCCACTGAACTGCGCGAACAGCTGGGTGAGGTGACTTACGAGCTTCAAAGGGAGGCTTTTGACAGAAATACTCGCAATTTGGTTGAGGCAGAGGGCGCAGGGGCAATCGTGAAGAGCACTGGCGACGGAGCATTTGCCGTTTTTGCAGAGCCGAGCACTGCCGTAATGAAAGCGCTGGCGCTTCAAGCGATGCTTAGAACCCACAATTACTTTAGGCTTCGAATAGGCATTGATATGGGCCAAGTCGCCGTGACCTCACAAGGTGGAATCGTCAGTGACGTTTTTGGCCGACAGGTTAATCGCGCTGCGCGGATTCAGTCGATTGCCATACCGGAACACGTGTTGTCAAGTTTTCACGTTTACGATTGCGCTGTAGGGTGGCTCATCGGGACAAACATCAAATGGTATTGTCACGGCAAGGCTACACTGAAAGGGTTTGCCGAACCGATTTCCATCCACGAACCGTACAACCCACAGTTTGTTTCTCCACAACCTTCCAGCGTCCAAGCCGAGGTCGAGAACGCCAAGTCCGCGGAGGCGATTGAGTCAATGCCTGTAGTTCGCTCGATTCAGATTCGGCCCGTCAAGTTTCTTTCCGTTGAGCAACCCATGAACTTTTATGGGGAGGCACTAGGGCTAAACGTGGCTCGCTTTCTGCAACTAACGCAACGGCGTCCGAACATTTTGTGGGTAGATGACTTTCCTGAGAACAACGAAGGAGTCGGCGAGATACTGCGCAAGGCGGGATGTAGGCTCGACTTAGCGACGAGCACTTCTGACGCTGTGAACAAGCTCTCTTCTAGCCCGTACACGTTGGTAATCACTGACATGGGACGAGGCGACAATCCAACCGCCGGACTTGAACTACTCGACTGGATGCGAGGACACGCTCCCCGGACGCCTGCAATTGTGTTCTGTTCAAGCCGCGCAGTTGAGGTCCATGGAGTGCAGGCGAGCAAAAGCGGGGCACTGCTATGTACATCGGGTCTTATCTCGCTTTTGGACGGCATCTTGCAAGTCGTAGAGCAGCAGTTTTACTACGGAGAGTGCCTAGGCTAGCTACACCAAGCGCTTGCTCACTGGAATCCATGGTGAAAAATCGCCTTATCGCAAGTAAACCGCGAACGCTCTTCATACCGCCAACTCCACAACTTCAATCCCACCAAGACCGCCTCGTACACCGCCTGTCCTCGGTATTTGCACGCAGTCTGCGGTGTTTTCAGACTAGATTCGGCGGAAGATGCGGGAAACCGGTAAAGGACCGGAAATCGAGGGCACTCCATATCACCCTTACATCTCTGGTTATCAAGTCGACGGGGACTCGCCCTTCTTTATTCCGTTGTAAATCTCGGGATTCGGTATCTCTGCTGCGGACTCCATCGGGGATACATCCTCCGACAGATGCCCGATGGACTGTAGTCAGATTCTCGGCAACATCGAATAAGGTACAGATGCAATCCTTGCACAAGCCCTCAGGTCACTACGGTTCCCAGGTCCAATTTGACTTGTACACTGTCAGGTTTTTTTCCTTCCAGAGCGATTTGTCCCACATCAAGCGCTTAGGGTTACCTCCATTTTTGGATTGCTCATTCAGGCTATCAAAAACCGAGTCCGTGATGAATATGCTACCGGATGCGTCTGAGATAGCCGAGAGCTTGGCCGCATAATTTGCTGCACGACCTACCCAAACCAAATCATTGGAGTTTCGAATTCCGGTTTTTGCTATGAACAGACTGCTCGTGTCGATTCCGACGCAGTGCCGTAACTGGAATGCGGTGTTGGGATACGCGGCCTTCAGGGCTGTGTTTACCTGACCTACAGCCCAATTGAGCTGAAGTGCTGTCTTGGCAGCGGCCGAATTCTTTCCATTGCCCACGTAAACAGCCATTACCCGGTCCCCATCGAAAGCAGTAATCTCTCCAAGATTGTTGCGGATAATATGACTGGCAGCTACGAGGTAGGACTTGTAGACCTCTGCGGCGAACCAGTTCTTGTATCCGTCGACTAGCGCAGTGGAATCCGCCATATCGGCGTAAAGCACAGTGCCATCCAGTAGCACAGCGTCATTTCCGAGGGTGACGTCCTCAGGTTCAGGTACTGTGTTTCCTTTTCTCGTCTCCCATTTCGTGGCAATGATTTCCTTCACTTCCGCGATGATCTCTCGTGCTGTCTTCACGACGAAATTCCTCCACTCATTTCGGACCGAGAGTTCTTATCCTTTGCCAAATTACTCTGGTTACTTGACGAAGCCTCCTGCCTAGGGAGCGATTGTGTCCTCGTTCGTAGGGCGCATGCGTTATTCCAAGAAGGTCGGTGGGAAGTTTTATGTTAGTCCCTTTGGGCACAACTATATAGGTACGGTCACGACCTACTGCACCCATGAAAAGACCAAGTTCGAATACTACATTGTCCCGGGGCGAGGGCGTCTGTCTTCCCCTGCTCACTGTCATGTCGTCGGGAGTGAGGAAAAGGATGGCGAAATCGCATTCGTTCGCCTCGCGGAAGAGGCTTTCGATAGCAGTCTGTGACAGCTGAAAGACTCCCTCCGTCCACAGCTTGCATGTTAGGTTTCTTCGCCCTAGTCCGCGTCTGATGTAATTTGCCTCAGTCAGCGCTTCGTTAGATGACCCAATGAACACAACGGGCGTCGGATTGGGTTCTCTTATGAATTTTGTCCTCTCTCGGAGCCTAGTAGCCAATTCAAGCGCGAGGCGGCGCCAGTACTGCGGGAAGTCTTTTGCGATGCGCGTCACGTCTGGCTCAGATATCTTTAGGACGACGGTCTTTTCTTTTGTCACAATCGTAGCGCTACGGCGTGAAGTTGGGTCTAGTAAAGCCATTTCGCCGACGTGGGTTCCACTACTCCGGACCGCGATTTCACGTTTGTTAATCACAATGCTTACAGAGCCAGAAACAACCATATATAGGTCATTGTCTGCGTCACCCTGATGAACAATGGCTTGGTCGGGTCGAAGCTCGTGAAGAGACCCGGCCGAGATGAGGCGGTGGGCTAAAGGTACATCCCCAGCAACTGCTTGCTGAGCGCAAACGACCGCCAACAGATTTCTGCGTCCCTTTATCCCAGTAAATCGAGGAATTATGCTCGGGCTTCGCTTTCTCGGCATTGTTATCGGACGCCAACGAAGCTTGTGGGGATGGGAACTAGAGGCATCATAATGACATCACCTTCAACGAGATGCTTTCCAAGCCAAATGCCATTAGGAAACTTAATTAACAATAAACGCAAGTAACCTAAGACTATCAACCTTACCTTAAAGAGTCAATTATCACTCGACGAAGCCCTTCCAGTCTGTGAGTAAAGAGTGTAAGTGGCAATGTTGCTTACACCTGCCCCCTCGGCTGATTATCACGACCTTCTGAAGGCACCTCTGGCCCTGAGTTCATGCGGCGTTCCTGATGATTTGCCGGGTGTGATTCTGTGAGGCAGTAGGCGAACTGCAGTGGGCGTGGGTTGACCGGGTTTGATTCCGCTCCGAGTCAATCGTGAGCATCAGCCAAAGAACCGTTCGAATTTGGTGTATCCTTGAATCCTTCAACGCCACCCATGAATGAAGCTCGCGCCAACTAAAGGGCTATGAGCCCGTAGAATTACCGCTCCATTCCTAGGTTCGCTCCAAGCGCGCCCAGCTCCGTTCTCATCCGACGCTGACTTATAGCCCGCGATGCTAACACTTCGGTAGGCCAACGTTCTAGTCGCCCGCCTCACGAATAGGTTGTCCTCGCCACGGTTTGGAATGCATCTTTTCAATCGGCCTAAATCGATAGGGGGAGGGTACAGGGAAATGAAGCCCGAAAGACGAGCAGCGATTTATGGACGTGTTTCAACGAATTCTGGGCAAAGCCCGGAAATGCAAATTCGGGAACTGAGGGATTACTGCAAGAACCGAGGTTGGAAGATTGCGGGCGAGTTTGTCGACTCTGGAATCTCAGGAGCGACTGACTCCCGGCCCCAACTCAATAGGCTTATCGCGGACGCCCACCGACGCCGATTCGATGTGGTAGCGGTTTGGGATTTCTCACGATTTGCCCGGTCAACTTCTCATTTGCTACGAGCACTCGAAACCTTTTCGTCCTTGGGGATTGAATTCGTTTCGCTCCGAGAACAAATCGATACTGGCACTCCAACCGGAAAGATGGTTTTTACGATTCTTGGAAGCGTCGCGGAACTGGAACGCAGCTTGATTGCGGAACGTGTAAAGGCGGGACTTCGAAATGCGAAAGCCAAAGGGACACGATTGGGCCGACCGCCGCTGCGAGAATTCAGCCCTGCAGATATTCGTCAGCTGAGGCGGGAAAGGCGAGGGGGAATGAGCTTCAAGCGGTTAGCTCGCAAGTTCAACACATCTGTTTGGACTGCATTCTCACTATGCAAACACAAGGATTCTAAATCTGAAATTAAATAACCCTACGGCAGTGTCGAACGATTTGCGATTTCCTTAGGATTTTAGGTGTTTTTTAGTGCCTGAAAAGAGAGGGATTTATAACCCAGCCGTTTCTGGGTTCGTTTTCACAAGTCACGAGGAGATAGGGTTGGGACTTTACCGAAGGGTTTCGGGCATGTACTGGATGTGTTACACCGTGTCAGGCAAACAACAACATGAAAGTACCGGCACTCACGACAAGAAGCTAGCAAAGAAAATACTGTCCGTCCGCATGGCTGAGATAATCGAAGGTCGCTGGAGCTTTCCATCTTCGAATCCTCCGACCCTCAAAGCCTGGAGCACTCAATTCTTAGATTCCATTCAGCACCCCAACACAAAGGTTCGCTATCAACTGTCGGTCAATCAATTGCTGAGCTTCTTTGGTGATGAATCGCGTCTCCCCGATGTCTCTTCTGTCCGACGAATTGAGGAATTCAAAGCGAAGCGACTAGCAACGGGCATCAAACCATCCACGGTGAATCGAGACCTTTCGACGCTCCGCCGCATGCTCAACCTTGCTGCTCGCCAGCGACTGATTGCCCGGAACCCTTTCACTCAAGTTGAGCTCCTGGAAGAAGCAAAAGCGCGCCGTCGGCCTTACATTCTTTCCTACGAAGACCAAATCAAACTTTTGGCAGGTGCCATTCCTCATCTCCGTTGTCTGATTGTTTTGCTTACAGAAACCGGATTGCGGGTGAATAGGGAAGCGTTCGCATTGAAATGGACGGACGTTGATTTTGATAAATCGCAAGTAACCGTCCGTGATTCCAAGACTCTTGCTGGCAGACGGAGTATTCCGCTTTCAGATTTGTGCAAAGCTGAGATGCTTCGCTGGAAGAAGCTGATGGGACCTGAGATTTCTGATTGGGTTTTCCCGAATCCGAAAACACCTTTGAAGTCGTTGAAGAGTGTACGCAAGACCTGGTTTACGGCGCTGAAAAATGCGAACCTCTCAAGGTTCCCGATTTACAATCTCCGCCATGCTTTTGCGACGCGTCTTGCTGAGGTTGGCACTTCTCCGATTATCGTCGCTCACCTACTGGGGCATTCGAACACCTCAATCGTCATGACCTACGCGAAATCCGTCGACGCGACTCACAGAGACGCAATTCGTAAACTCGACGAAACAAGGCGGAAGACTTTCGATACCTCGAGCGAAAATCTGATGCAGTGAATCAGATTGCTCCGTGTTAGGACATCCCTTTGGAAGGTTGAGGCTCATCTACTGCTGAAAGGGCGGCGTCTAGTAGAACCTTGGACGTACTCGCGAGTACTGAATGCGTTGCCACAAATACCGCAATGATATGTACCCCTCGTTGCTCCTGGGTTCAAGTGAATCATTGTCTGTTTGCTGTCAAAGCAATTTGGACAGTACGGTCCTTGGCGGTCCCTATCCTTAAGCTTCCAGTACACTGTCTCCGCGAAGACCATGTCTTCTTTTTGTGCAACTTGCGACACTGGCGGAACACTCATGCCTTCCGATAGCCGCTTGACGTCAGCAATGTACCGATAATACGACGCGGCGCTCTGCATTTGCATTCCCAACCGCTTCGAGACATCTTCCAGCATCTGATGGAGTTGGGATTCGTTGCTACTCTCCAAAGCGTTCAACAGACTCAATGGGCCAGTCAACTCAGACGATTTCACTCCCGCCAATAGTGGAGCCAAGAACTGGCTTGCACCCCACCGCGCTCCAAGCTCAAACATGACAAATGACGACGCCAGACTGCTCGGTGTAATTAAGCCGACGACCACGCTCGCATGATTCACTTCCTCGCGAAGCCTTCCTTCAGTGTTTACTCCTACCGGAAGTCTGTATCCATCAACGCTGCTGCAACGAATCTGATTCGACCGAAGCCCAAGGCCCGCTTTTAGGAATTCAATGAGTGCTAGTGCAAGCTCGGCATCTCTGCTGCTGTGTGAGATAAAGACCAGAATCGGTGAACTTGTGGGGGATTCGGTACCCTTTGAGTCTCGTTCCTTTCTTCGGAACGGGTTGGGATTGTCCATATCGAGTTTTCCATCTTGCAATTTGTTCGCGGTCTGCAATCCAAAGACGTCGGAATTTGGATAGGCCACACCGCCTGTTGAATCCTGCACACCCCATGGAACATTTTGGCGGACATACTCATCCCACAGCGTAGGAATGTTTCTCAGCTTTACGATTCCTTCATTGATGGACGTTGGCGTGATGTCTGGCTGCTGTGGATTTCCGCCGGCCCAGCCGGACAGCAACCGAAAATCCGGAGCAAGATAGAGTCCGATTCGGAGCATTTCAGAGTCGGCTCTACCATCTATGGTTTTAATAGCTTTCTCTAGACCCTCTGGCGTGAAATCTGGTTTGTCTTCGCTATATTGTTTTCTGAAAATACTTGCAATTGCCTGGATTGAGCGTTTCGCCAGTTCTTCCGCTTTGGCATTCCCACAGTAATGGAATGATAGTGCGGTAGGGAGATAGAAGTCGGAGTCCGACGTTCTAAGAAGCTGCCATCGAATTAGGCGGTCGATGGCGTCTGGGTCTTCAAATTCGATAATCAGGACCTTACGGTGGGTGGGCTGTTTCTCCGCCAGAAAGCGGTCAACTACCTTCTCTAAAATACGGCGCTCAATGTCTGAAACGGGCATCGAAAAAGTCTACCATGTAACTTGGTCGTTATCCGCCTAACCCGTTAAGCCTTCTGGGCATTTGAACTTAGCTGTTTCACCAACGCAATGGATTCTCAGATAGTCGTCTGGGAACAGAAAAACAGGTGTCAGACCGCTTCGTGAGACCCAGATTCCCGGTAATTAGGACGGCGTACAGGTATCGTACAAACCTCCCTGCACGAATGGCGGCTTTAACTGATTGCCACCGAATTTGTATCAAGTTCTCTGGTCAAAGCTCATGGCGGCTGCACCGCCGGTTGATATCAAATCTTTGGTTGAGAATTCGGAAGCCATGTTTGCTGGAATCAGTCGGCTCGTCTAATTTACAGAGCGGAGTTCGAAAGATATGACTTCTAGGAGAATAGTATTCAGGAATGTTTTCCAGAGAAAAACCGCGAAGCGGAGAGGGCCGCGATTTGTGCGGCACTCTCATCCTTCCTCGTAAGAGGAAGGATGAATACAGACATAGCCTATTAATTTCTCTTAGCATTACTCTTTATATGTTGCAGAAAATGCATGACACCAGTGCAAGAAATGCATCACACGAGTGCAAGGAATGCAGAATGACCTAAGCTTTCATTGGCCTCCGTGCAGAATTTGCAGGACTCAGAACAGGGCTCGGCACCAATCACTAAGTTCTAATTCTCAGTTTCCTCTTCTGTTCCCGGCGTGGCTTCGCGATACCCAAAGTATGATGCGAACTCCTTGCTGAGCCCGACGAGTCGTTTAGGGCGGTCAGGGAGACGGTAGTAATGGACAGCACGAACCGAGAAACGCCGCGACTCCCGATTTTCGGGATATGAGATTTCGAGCGGCCATGGGAGCTCAGTGCCGAGCTTTTCCCACCTGTGTTTGTGTCCCATACGATTCAGAGCAGCATAAATCTTTCGACGGCTCCAGTTGGTAGTCCTTTCGAGGAACTGCATGCTGAGCCAGCATTGGTTCTTCCATTTTTGATGTTGAAAAAAGACTACGATGATTAAAAGCAGGCTCCCAGGATAAGCCTGGAAATACCGAGTAACCAAGAATCTAGGAATCGGAAACCACCTTCCAGAGGTTAGGGCTATCTCGCTGAGAGGAATCCGAAACTCGGTTTTGTGAGTCCTGCTTCGCAACGGCATCCCTTCATAATTCATTTTGACAAAGCCTTTTCGAACTAGCTCGATGATACAGTTACGAGCTGTCCGCCAGTCACAGCCAATTAGCTCACCGAGTTCACGAAGGCTCATGGCGAACTGTTTTGAGCGAGTTTGACGTGCCCGGGCGTACATCGCCATGTAAAGATGCGCCGAGCGGCTCTCGTCAAGCTTTGGAAATACCTTACCAACGACATCGTTGTGCACTGGCATCCAGCTGTTAGGTGGATAGGAAAGGCGTGGCTTTCTGTGTTGACGCACTTGCCCTAAGCTCTCTTTGTTGAGTGGAGAATTTCCTTGGCAGAAATCTTTGCCAATCCCAATACGATTCCTGAGTTCGTCACCACGGCACCCGGCCACTTTTTGGCAGCCGCCTTCTTCAGAAGATTGAAATCCTCAGGAGACAGCTTCACATTGATTTGCATCGACCTTTTCATGACCTCCTGTATGGAAGTTTTGCAGTTGCCAAGCAACGTTACTATTAGTACCCTTCGTACCAATGCCGACCTTTTTGTTCGCCACCCAAGCCGCAAGACTGCGAACAGCCGTGAAGCGATATAAAAATAAGGTGAAGCTGGGAAAACCACTGGAAAAGTGGTCAGACGAAGAATTGTGGAGAAAAGTGTTGGGCCAGGTGGTCGTTATTGGCAGGGCGGAGCCAGGTGAGCGGTTGCAACATGACCCCAGAATCGCGAGGACGGTCACGACTAGGAAATTGAAGGGCTTTCGGAGTGATGTCGCAATGCGGAAGTACTTGCATCGAGTGTTTGTAGAATTGGGGGTCAGGTATGTCGGAAGGAGCTGGAAGAATGATTGGAAAGCGGCAGCATCAGTACGGAATTTCAAGACGTTAATGGCCGAGGGCGGACCAATCCAATTTTTCCGAAAGCGTATTGCAAGCCGTGGGACTGAGGAAGAAAGAATAGAGGCCCTGCAAGGAGCGTTAAAGCGGTACGGAAATAAGAGCGCAAGGGATACGTTAATCGAATTGAGATTAGCGGAAAACTGTATGGCTTTGGATGCCCGGATATACGGTGTACTCAAGAAGGTGGGAGTGAGGGTCAGTCCTGATGATATTTATAGGCAGGTTGAAAGGGAATTGAGGGAGAAGGTCGCAAAGCCTTTGGGAATTCCGGCGGCACTCCTCGACCGGATTCTGTTCGGTAAGTATCAGGATATTCTCAGTCGCAAGGTCGAGCGATAGGCGGTCTGGGTCGGCCTCATCTCCCCACATCTGACGTGCCGACTTAGTTGCCAGCGCCCACTCCGCAGAATCCTCCCCGCCGTCCTTAATGACGGGATGCCCGCGTTTCTCTACTTCAATGTGGTCGTGCGTCGGCGGAACGCCGTCGATTACAAGATGGGGTACTGTCCTGATTCGTTTTGGATGAAGAGTTAAAATGAATCCTTCGGGTCGGGCAGTGGGAATGCCTTCCTCCGACTGGGCAAGAGCTTGGCGCAGCAGCTCGTTCGGGGATAGCTTTCCCTCTCTGTCGGGGTGTATATGGAAGGGAGGCTGCCTTGACCTCGTGCGACGTGCGCATTTGTGACCGCAACCCCAGTCTCGCTTATCAGAAATCCAGACCCGGTTCCATCTGACCCGCTCAAGAATAAGACGGCTGGGTTTGCCCGCCTCACAACGTCCTCAGTGGATAGCGCTGGTCCCATCGTCACGGAGGCCGTGTTTGATAGTGTCGCCTGAACCGTACCAGCAAAAGATGTGGCAGCTTTGTCCAGATTCAGATTGAACGTGGCGGTTTTCAAAATCCAATAATCACCGTGATTCGTACCGTTGAGCGCGACCCAGGCAGTTGGCCCATTGGCCAGGTCTAACTCCTTGGAGAGGTATCCTTCAAGGGTGAGTTTCAAGTGCACTTGGTGGCGAAGAAGTTTTCCAAAAACCGTTTTCGAACCATGCAAATAGCCGCTAGGAATTTCGACGCTATACGGTGTCTTCCCGACGACCACGCCATCAAGCTCGACGGTCGCGCCTTGCGGCTGACTGTTGATTGTGAGGTAGTCCTTTGCCGCACACTTTGGTGGTTGCGCAAGATACGTGAGAATGCAACAGGCGAGGAAGACGAATCGAAAGGGCCGTTGGCATGAAGTTGCTGGGTGTTTCATGCGATGACCTCTGCAGGGAATCGAACCACTGTCAGCTCCATACTACTTCAATTCGAGGCAATTGAACAATTGTGGACTACACTCACCGCCGCGTGGGTGTAAATGGGATACACGGCGAAATCGTGGCAGGAATTGGCTTTGAGGGAGCGTCAATAGAGGGTGGATGTACCTAGAAACATCTCACCAGTGGGATAGGGCAGAAAACGCTGGTTTTTAGGTTCTGCCGCCTTTCATGCGGAGCGATTCGTACGACACCGCTCCGCTGAGCTGTACACCGGGGACAGGTATCGTAGATAGCGGTCTAGCCTGGATTCCTTGAACTCAGCTGTTTCGGGTCCGCCGAAGGAAACGGCTAGTTAGCCCTTCTTTAGGGGCTTCCGCGATGGAGGTTCAAGGGCAACAAGCTTCTTACTTCCAACGTCAACGCGGAACTGCCCGCCTTCGCCGCAAGGTGGTCAACGAGAAGGATTTCAGTTTTGTGACATCGTGCCCGCTGTGCCGCGAAAGCTCGATGGCTTCCTTCCGTGCTTCTTCTTGACTCACCGGCTTCCCATTAGGTATTGCGTTCCTCGAGAAGCCATTTCTCAAACTCCCGCGCAAGCTTCCAAACCTCCCGGCGAAAAGCGGGGCTACGAAGGTCTTTCTCAATGTCCTTTTTTGCTGCCTCCCATTCGAGTTGAATTGCTTGGTCGCCGTATCCTTCACACATGCGAGTGAATTCCTCGAAATCCCTGCCATCTCCCCCATCTGATGCATCCGTGAGAAGGCACTTTGCAACCCCTCCCGCAGCGAGCCAGCGAGCAAGCTCCGGTGCGGACATGTTGACACCTTCCGCCGGAAACTTACCAAGAATCCCCGCACTTCCTATATCAAATTCATCTATCGCGGCGTCATAGTACGCAACAGGTCCGTGGTAAATAAGCTCGGTAGCCCCGGCTCTTCGTAGGTAAATTCCATGGGCCGCCTCGTGGACGCACACCTGAAGTCGATACCTAGGGTCTTGCAAGGCCTCACAACAATTCTTTCCCTCTGCTATTAGGCGAGGGTCTTCAAGTCTGTTGTCTGGAATCCGCGATTTGTCCAGAACTATCATGGAATCGCGAGTACCGATTCTACAGCAGTGCGCACTCTGCGGTGTCATTGCACCTTCACACTAATGTCGGTCGGACATCCAGTGTCATGAAAGTGTCATAGTTCCACGCTCGAATCAGGTGGAAAGGGTCAGAACCAATCCACACGCAGATTTCGTAAGAGGTTGACCCTGCATGCATAATCGATATTTGTGTGTATACCTATCAGGTACGTACTGATTTCCTAAACCGTTGGTCGGGAGTTCGACTCTCCCCAGGCCCACCATGTTTCTACTTTTAGATTCAAGCGGTTACGGGTTTCTGCTGGATGAGCGTGGTGCCCTAAAACGGTGCAGTGTCATAAAAGTGTCATAGTTCTTTGCTCAGAACGGGTATGAACGAATCAAATCGCAGAGGCCTTGTATTTGGTGCATTCTTCGCGCAACCTATTCGGGCGGAGGTTTCTCGTGTCGACCATTCGCGCTCTTTCTCTCTGTCTAACACTGCAGCTTGCGGCGGCCTTGCCAGTCGGCGCTCAGATTCAACCACGACCTACCCGCCCGCCTGAGGTTGCGCTGCCCAATCAGAACCGGCCGATCGGATTGGCTCCAATTGCTCACGAACTCGCGAAAGAACTCAGCAGCATCGGTCGCAGTAAGGTTGTCGTCACAGATTTCTGGGGTCCCGATGCCTCTTGGGCTCCGTTCTCTTCGTGGCTGGCGGACCAGTTTTCCACCGCCATTCGGGGCTCTGGCTACCCAATCGAAGTGGTTGACCGGGCTCGATTGTTGGTCAGTCTTGGCGCAAACGGGCTTTCCGAGGAGGACGAAATCGGCACCAGCATTGAACTACTCCGGCTTGCAAACTCGCTCGGCGCAGATACACTGGTTCAGGGGACCTACAGTTCCGCCGCAAACGGCATTGGCGTTACTCTGCATGCCTATCATGTTCGTGACCACGCATATATGAATCCTGATGAAAGCGGCACCCAGGTGGCTGAGATTAGAGGCAAGATTCCGATGCAGGAAATTGCAATTGTGGTGCCGCTGCCGCCCGATGCAAGCAAGAAAAATCTTGTTCCAGGCGAAGGAGGAGTTGGTTCGCTAGCGTGTATTTACTGCCCCAGTCCGCAATTTTCCGCGGAAGCAAAGAAAAGCAAGCTGCAAGGGACCGTATTGCTCGATGCGACTATCACGGCGGAGGGCTCAGTTACCCAAGTCACGGTTGTCAAAGGATTGGGTCACGGTCTAGATGAACAGGCTATTGAATGTGTGAAGGGATGGAGGCTGCGGCCAGCCGTAGACGCCGATGGCAAACCCGTCTCCGTCCGAACCCCTCTCGAATTGGTCTTTCGGCTCTAACCCTTAGGTCGGACAGTCGGAATATGCAGGAAACTCGAATGATGGTGGAAATCCATGCGTCGGGGTGTTCCTTGCTGAGCCCTACCTGTCACCAGCAGTAACAGCGAAACGCTAACGGGGAATGTCTCTCCCACCATCCACTGATGGAAGGGAAAGACACCCAGGCATTGGAAACACAACCCATCTGCGCCGAACCATCCCTGTATTTTCAATGGCATTCCTGAAAACCGAGCTTGGCCTCCAGATTGCATTTATCCAAGAAACAGGAATTGCATCCTCTTGAATTCGGCTTTAACCTGAGGCGACGCATGTCCAACAAAGGGAAGAAAGGCCTGGCGGACCGGTGGCGGATAACCGGAATCGTCGTCTGCGGTAGCTTCTTTATTTTTCTCGGTGGATGTCTGCGGCCATACGAACTAAAGTCCGCGCCTCCCGCAACCTTGCTCTCACCCTACAAAGTCATCGAACTAAAATCGAACACCATTCACCATCGGTTTTCGCCAGCAACATCTCATTGCGATGGGAACGCCTCCACCCGGACTGAATCTCGGCGATACGGTTCAGGCGGTGAGTAATTGCTGATTTGACCTGTTGGCGGGCTGTCGATATTATCGGGAGATGGTGTTGCCCAACGGCAAGGCTTATCACTTCTGGTTGGTTCAAACTCGCAAGCACTGATTTAGGTACGCAGATTGCGGAGCAACGTACCCAGATGAAACTTGTTATTTGGCTATCTGTGGCGACGTTGGCCTTTTCAGGACTCGAATCTTCTATCTTTGCAGTCGACAAGGCTACGCTACCGCACTCGATGCAGCTAAGGGCATACGCATTACGCAACAGCCCTAATTCCGCGGATATCTCGCCTGACGAACGATTCGTTGTTAGCGAAAGCACGCTGAAAACAGATCGTAGTGACCCAAAAGGTCAACGATTCTCGGAAGTCGTCCAGGTCTGGAACTTTAAGGAAGACGCGCTACTAGCGGAGTTCGCTGCAACGGAAGGAGTGCCTGGACCTCCTGATACCGCTCAAGGTGCGAAAATTGTTCGATACTCGCCTGATGGCAGAGTGGTCGTCGCCTTACTGAACCAGACAGTCTACATATTGAGCGCGACGGACTTGGCGAAACTTCGGACTATTTCTCTGACGCGTCCCGGCATCCCGACACAAAACTATGCAGGCATCGTAGTGGATATCAAGACTTTCGTATCCTCGTTGGAGATTTCCCCGGATTCAAAGACCGTGGCCATTCTATGGGCTAGCGATTTTACGTTCGGCAGAATTGAACTCTATAGCCTTTCTTCAGGGACCCATATTCTTAGTTGGGATACGACCGATGGCTGGACTGGCTCGACAAATGGACTACATTGGCATCCAAATGGAGAAATGCTTATCGTCGCGATTCCGATTGCTACGTCTTGTGGATCGAGGAGTCACCAGCCCGATATTTTTGCATTTGATGTCAAAACGGGGGCGATCAATTACAAGCTAACATCGGGAATCGATACACCCAGAGTCGCAGTCACGTCGGACAATCGCGTTCTTGTCGTCGAAGGCCAGTGCGCAGGGCCGTTCTCGCACAACCAGGCAAAGCTCAGAGTCTTTGACTTGACCTCGGGCAGGCGTGTGCACGATGGGTCCGCAGACATCCTGGGCGTAGGCGAATCGGTTTCAGCATCTGCAGATGGCAAACGCTTCTTGGCGTCAACAGGACAGGTAGCTAAAAAGTTCAACTGGGGCGACCTATACTTCGACTATGTCGACGTCGACCGAAAGTTTTCTGTTTGGAATCTCACAACCTACTCGGGGATTGTCACCTCCCAAGACATTCCAGCATTGAACGAAAGTACGCTTGCGCTGAGTCATAGCGGACGATTTGCTCTCGCACTTGGCAAAGCATCGTTCATTTTCGAGCTACCGTAAACGTTTTGGTGAATCACTGCTCAGTCTTGCGACTTCGGAACATCATCAAGACCACCAAGAACACCACCCGTCGTCGTTATTTCCGAGCAGTCTGCGGTGTTTTCAGACTAGATTCGGCGGAATATGCAGGGAATCGTTAAGACACCGCAAATTGATGGGCCGAGGTGTTCTTGACCTGAAACGGCGCAGCATCGTCCAGAACGTCGTGCTCGGCCAAATTCAGTGCTCGCAGGAGCACTCCAAGACGGTTACTGCTTTGGTTCCTTTTATTTGCACCGCGACGCTCCCGCTGCCCTCATCATATGCGCTGTAAAAAACAAGCTCCATAACACCATCCCCGTTCAAATCGGCGATTGCGGAAAGGTGATTGGCTCTGGGGAGTGGACCGTAGTTCGGCTTGAGCCAGACTGCTTTCGCCAAGAAGATATTCTGAACCGTCTCACCGACGATTTTTCGTATTAGAACAAGCGTGTAGTCACCCGCCGACGTTTCGTTTCCGACACCAGATAATTCCCTTAATCCTCGTGCGTAGCGATTTGCAACAATCACGTCTTCCTCTTTTCCATCGCCATCCAGGTCAACCTTGTAGGCTTGCGTAATTTTCACGTCAGGCTTTTTTATGCCTTCACGTTTTAGGATGTCGTTAACCACCTCCATGTAGGTTGCATCTGTGGGGTCGATTGCTCGAGGCAGGCGTGGCATCACATTCCACGAAGGGGACTGAATTGCGATTCCGCTTTCCGCGTGAGGCGCACTCTTTTCAGTCCACGATTCGTGACACTCGCTTTCCGCATTCCTCTTGAGCTCGATCTCTCCTGCCGCTCCCTTCAGTGTATAGAGCTCGAATCGTCCAGAACTTTTCAAACTTTTCTGGAATCGGTCCGCACTAACCCACCTCTGGTTTTGCACGCCGCCAATCAAACAATGCTCGCTCATCTCAACCAAGGCGTGTGTCTCTGCAGGTGCGGTAGTCGCGACCCGAACGCTGCCCGCAAACAGCAAGGTCGCAAGACCAATACTTGTAAGGATGCAATGCCGCGTCATTTGCCACCTCTCTGAAACAACGAGCGTAGGATATCCTCTCAAGAAACGAAGGAAGCGGAGGCGAAAATGACTCCCGAACAATTCAGGGCATCGGTTGCAGAAGAGGAGCCGCCTATGGAGTTATCAGACGCGCTCGCGGCGCTGTGGTGGGATGCGAAAGGTGATTGGGCCCGCGCCCACTCACTGGTTGACGAGATGGAATCCTCAGATGGCATGGCCGTCCATGCCTACCTTCATCGCAAAGAGGGTAATGCCTCCAACGCCGATTACTGGTATCAACGCGCCGGGCGGACCTATCACCGGCCTACGCTCGAAGCCGAGCGGGAAGCCTTGCTCGATGGCCTGCTACCCAGCGCTGGGAAAGCATGATCTATCCCTTCTTTGTCTTTGCCCAACGAGCTTTCTGCGCCATCGAGATTCTTTTGCGGCCTGCTGCCGATATCTTGCCGCGACCGGTTGGTTTGGCACCGCGCTTCGCACCCTTTTCAAAAGCGTCAATCAGATGTTCAATTTTCGCTATCTCCGTCTTGAGATGCTGGTATCTCTTGCGAAGTGCCTTTTCAAATTTGGTTACGAAGTCCACGTTTTCTCCTGGAGTGTGTCTAAGTGCCCTGTAACTCTCGCTGAAGCAAGCAAGTGATGCAAGACGGTTGTCGCCAAGCCAACTGCCGCACTTCTTACTTTCGGGACCACCTCGTACGCCGCCTGTTCTCGGTATTTCCGAGCAGTCTGCGGTAGTTTCACGGTAGAAACGGCGGAATATGCAGGAAACTGAGAAAACACCGCAAAGCGAAGGGCAGAGGCTTTGCAGGTGGATTTCGGCTTACCTGATGATTTCTACTGCGACTGTGGTTGTTCCTTGTCTAACGAAGCCCAATTTCTCAGCCGCAGCTAGCGACACGTCTATGATGCGCTTTCGCGAGGTTGGCCCGTGGTCGTTGACAGTCACTTCAACGCTCTTGTCATTCTTTGTGTTGGTGATTCGTAGCTTGGTGCCGCAAGGCAAGGTTCTATGCGCTGCCGTCATCTCCGATGCAACGTATATCCCTCCGCAGGCCGTCTTGTGACCTTCCATATTGCGCCCGTAGAACGACGCTAGCCCTCGTTCAATATGTGAGCTACTAGCGCTCGCTCCTTGTTTCGCGACGGTCCCCACCGAAAGAGCAACGCCCAACAACGTAAGAACGACAATAGTTCTCATCAACCTCCGCGTTTAACTATGCCCTCTTTATTAGCCGAGTAATCCCGACCAAAATCACCGCACCGACGAATGCCACGATGATTGAGCCAATCATGCCGCTGCCGGCTCCGATTCCCAACATACCGAAAATCCATCCACCCAGAAACCCACCGAGTATCCCGAGAATAATGTCCACCAATACTCCGTATCCACCACCTTTCATGACCTGCCCGGCAAGCCAGCCAGCTATTAGCCCTACAACAATCCACGCCAGAAAATTCATGACTCGACCTCCTTGTAACGGTTTTCTTTTCGCCTTCGAGTGACCTTCAATTGAAGGGAATCTACACCTTGCTCGGACGATTCGCAACGCATTGGTGGCGT
Source organism: uncultured Acidobacteriota bacterium (assembly GCA_963711875.1). GTDB lineage: Bacteria > Acidobacteriota > Terriglobia > Acidiferrales > UBA7541 > Palsa-295. The sequence continues at coordinate 224,480 of CAVQFW010000004.1, read as the reverse complement.
GAGCTGGGAATAGTTAGGTTTGCTCCGGCATTCAAAATCCATGCCGTCTTGTAATTGAGATAGAGGACCAGCTGGCTGCGGTATGTGCGGAATTGAACAGATTCTTCGATTGGTCTGCGCTAAAAACGCCGTACTTTCACTGAATTGACCTTAGAAAACGAATGGGGAAAGTCGGCCGAACAGTCAGACCCAAGGAGGGTCTCACATGAAATGTTTCTTACGGTTTGTCGCGATTGCTCTCTTGGCAATCGTCGGTTCTTCCACTCTGCAAGCCCAAAGTAATCCACTTGTCGGGACTTGGAAACTTAATGTCACAGAATCGAAATACGACCCAGGACCAGCGCCAAAGAGTCTGACGCGCACAGTCGTAGCGGATGGCGATGGTGTGAAATATACGTTTGACGGAGTTGCCGCCGATGGAACGCCCGTTGCGTACAGTTTCGTCGTCCAATTTGACGGCAAGGACAATCCCATCTCGGGCTCGATTCCAAGCGGTGCCGATACGATTTCCGCCACGCGCACAGATTCCAACCACTACGTGGCGACCCTAAAAAAGGGTGACAAAGTAATTGGCACATCCAAAGTGACAGTTTCAAAGGATGGAAAGCTAACGACTGTTGACTCGACCGGCACTACTGCAACCGATGCAAAAGTGCATGACGTGCAGGTCTACGACAAGCAATAGGAAACGAAAATATTTCAACCAGGGCGGCTCTTTCGTTGGGCCGCCCTTTTGTTTTTGTCGAACGCGATGACTAGTTATCATTATCACCGGCGCAACATGTCCGTGCCACGCAGCGCCACCATCACCTTAGCCGTGGCCCTCTTGATTGGCACTCCTGTCGCCCTTGCTCACGAAGACAGTTAGGCCGGCACGCTGAGCGGCTTCCAAACTGTACAAAATCGCGCAGTTTTTGCTCTCCGCAATTCGTGAAATCCGCTCGTCCCCGATGAAAAGCAGACGAAACGCCTAGAGAGAGGTTTATATGTACGCTGACCAGAAAAAACCAGACTCGGCAGTTGAAGAAGAGATTCTGGCTGTTGTTGAGGGCGACGCAAAGTGCTGGCTTCACGCCGCGCAGCACTGTGAGACTTTTTCGGACGGACTTCCCGAGCAAGACAAGGGCATCGCGAATTTGCTGAGCGCCGTTTATCGCGAGAGAGCCAAAATCCATAAGGTACTGGCAGCGAAATTGCGTCAACGTTTCAGCAACGGCGCTCGGGAAACCACTACGTTCCATGAAATACGCACTGGGTGCGCAACTCTGTGGTGAATTCCTAATACCGGGCGAAAACATGACTTGGCGAAACTGTGCAAGATTGCACAGACGCTCAGTCACCACAGTTTTTACAATGCGTTCGTCCCCAATGAACCAAGCTGAAGCATTGAGAAGCACAGGGAGAACCATGACGAACGACCTAAAATTCCCCAAATGGCAACAGCCCTATCTCGAAGCTTTAATGGAGACCGATGAACAGAAACTTGTCAAGCGCGTTAAGCTAGCTGAATCGGCTATTTTGATGCGTCTGAGAGCGATTCAAAGCGATTCGGACACGGTGGAAAAACAGGCCATCGAAGACGCGTTGAACGGCTTGACCGTCCTCAAAAGGTGGACAGTCCAGCCTCCCGTGAACTGAGCAAATTCGCTAACGGCTGGCTGTCCTCTTACGGCCAGCTGAAGCAATAGCAACGCGTGATGCAAAGTGTTCTTGGAATGGTCCGCGCAAACCCCCTATCGCGCACCGGCTATCGGAGCTGTTTCACAATTTCGGATAACCAAGCTTCTAGAATTGTCCGTTGCTCGTGTGCGACGGCAGTGAAAGCGATACCCATCCCGAAATTTGAGTCGCCGTGCATTACCTTGCCGTGGCTTTCGAAAACGCCGGAGTCCCTCTCGATCCGCACCTCAACAAGCGTTCCTTCGGGAAAGGGACTTAAAGCGTCAACATAGCATCCGCCGATACTCAGCTCCGATATTCGGGTTGAAAGTGTTGTTCCAGAATTCAAGTCGGTTATCCGTGCGGAAGCCACAAGAGAACAGCGACGGACAGACCTCCGATTTGGGGGTTGCGAAGGCTTGCTCTTCTGGGTCATCGAACACCGTTAGTGAAAATCGTCCCGTTGCTTTGGACTACGTGATTCTTATCACCATTTGTCTCGCGACCGCAACTTCCCGCTCGTGGCGCTTTGGACCCAGTTGATTCCTGACATCTGCTTGCAGTCTCCGGCGTTTTGGAGCGAACGCGAGCCAGAAGTAATCCTGGGGCAGCTCGTCGATGCGTATTTGCTGAATGGTCACACGCGCGTCGCTAGGGAGGCCTTCGTTAGTAGACTAAGAGCAGGCCTCCGGCGCGCGCCGGACATTCAACTGAACGAATGGAGAACCATGATTCGCTTCCTCACGAATTTCGCCTTGTTGGTTGTTCTCTTAATGGGTGCGGTTAGCACGAGTGTGGCGCGCCCGCCTGCCGCGGGGAAGCCTGTGACTGTAAACATCGTCGACGCGGAGGGCCGAAGCGTAGGAACTGCCGTGCTGACGGCAGCAGAGCACGGAGTAAAAATCAGTTTGGATATCAAAAGTCTGCCGCCTGGCGCACACTTTATCCACATTCACCAGTTTCCCAAGTGCGAGCCGCCCGATTTCAAATCGGCTGGGCCTCACTTCGATCCTTCCGGCATGGGCCATGCCGACCACGGCTCGGCTGGCATGCCAGCAGGAGATATTCCAAATTTCGTGCTGACGGTGAAAGCGGACGGAACGGCTCACACGAGTGTAGTCGCTCCATTTGTGACGCTTGGGGCCGAGAGCAACTCTGTTTTCAGCAACGGCGGAACCTCGATCGTGATTCACGCCATCGCTGACAAGGTCACTGCCGCCGCGCCGCCGCGGATCGCTTGCGGTGTCATTACGAAGCCGGAGTAACGAATGGCCGCGGCGAAGCCTCAGCGCCGAAAATAAACTGCGTGGATGGAATCGAATTGATTTCCGTGCGGATGCGGCGAGTTCGTCGCTCGCTCTCGTTCTTCTCGGGCTGCCGGGCTTTGGCGTTGCCGACACAAACCTGACCTGAGCGCGATTGGACGCATTGAGAAAAGCAAATACAGGTCGCGATCAGAATTGCAGCGATTGTTCCTGCGATCTTGGACTTCTTCCCTCACCTCGCTTGTAACCGCCACTCTACCCTTAGCGTCAGAACAGCCGACGGGGAATTTCGGCCTGACTCGGAGTGATACGTTCGCGGGCTCGGCGACACTACCAGGTGTAGAGCGAATCGAAGCCGCGCCTCTCGCGTCGGGTGCCCGATTTTGTTTGTTCGCGGGTGACGAACGGGATCGAGGTTGCCAATCGTAGCGGCTGCGCTGTTGATGGATTTCGCGAGCGGGAGTAGACTGCCCGCATCCTGGTAGTTACCTCGAATCACAAGAAGTCCACGCGAAGGAATCGAAGCGGAACGGGCGAGATTGAATCGTCATACTTCCAGACGAAAGGAGATCGCTAATGAAGCAATCGTCGAGGAAATTGCCATGGATCATTCTGGGGCTGATTCTTGCGAGTTTCGTCCCGGCGGAAACTCACGCGCAGGCGGAGACCGGGGCGCAGGATCACCCGTCGAGTAATACAGCGGCGGTGGTGCCCGTGAACGCGAAGACGGAATTCGAAGGGCATTTCAAGCTGCCGTTTGACATGCAATGCCACGGGCATAAGTTGGTTGCGGGGGATTACACGCTGCTCGTAAAGACGGTTGGTGACGAAAAGATGGTGACGGTGCAGCGGGCCGGTAGCGATGTCGTGTTGCAGTCGCGCCCGGTTCCTCCCACTTCCGCTCCGAACGAAGGCCATAGCGCCGTGCTGGTCCGTCACGGACCGGGGCCGGGCGCGCATACGCTGGAAGGCGTGTACGTGGAGAGTCTGAAATTGGTTTTGTTCCTCGATGAAAGCGGGCATGAGAAACCGTTGGACAAAATGTTCGCGAGCGTCATGCGCGTGCCGATTACTTAGCCGGCTGCGATCGGGATCGCCTGCGGAAGCGCTGATGGAAGCGGACCTGGGAGAGGGAAACATCAGCGCCTGGGCCAACTGGCAGGTCTTTCTCCGCGTTCAAAAATAAAGAGAGTTCGCGCCATGCGCCGGCCAGACGGCGTTCGCGACACGCGCAAGCGGCGATCGATCGGCATATTATTCCGGAATTCGCTGCTGCTGTTCGCGACGTGTTGAGTCAGCGAGTTCGGAGCTTCGTTCGCCTACTTCAACTCAATCGCAATAGCCTCGTAGGGAAAATCGCTCAAATTTTCTGGTAGACGCTCGAGTGGCGGAAGCGTGAGGACCTGTCCGGCTTTGGCTTGGATGGTTTCCGTTCGCCCGTCGGGGTACGTAACGGTGAGATGGGCGACGGTGAGGTTGATCTCAACCAGAGGTCCGTGCGCGTGCATCACAGATTTCTCGTGGGGGCCATACCGGACGCGGAGTACGCGAATCTTTTCATTTTCGAGCTCGACTCGGTAGTGTCCTGGGTCGAGTTTTACCGGGTCGTGAGCTGCCGCCTGCACTGCTGACGCTGTGGACATGCTTCACCTTCGGCGAACGCATTCGCCCATGATCGATTGCCGGAACTGGTATCACATTCGGAAGCGACCCCATTCGGGCCTCTCCTCGGCTGTTCAGTCCTGATAATTGGTGATTGGTGGAGCCGAATCGTTGCAAACAATTTCACCGCTTTTGAGGCTCGGGCAGCAGGGCTTGTTACTTGACGGGGAAACAGTCGAGGTCGTTCGAAAAATCAAGCGGGCCTGAGTAGCGTTTCTCGATTTCGGATTGCGTCTGCTTCTCTTTGCCCAACGTTCGCAGCATACGATGAGACAAGACCAGGTGCTTCACATGGGCATCGGCGGCGATTTGTCCGATCACTGAGGGAGGCATGTGCAGGTTCCGCTCGACTCCTCTAGCGCCTTCAGGAACGGCATTGTGAACGATGAAGAGATCAGCGTTCATTGCTAACTCTACAAGACCCGCACCCTCGCCATTCGTATCGCCGCTGAAAACAATTCGCTTGCCTCCTACTTCGATGCGCCAGGCCAGCGCTGGAACTGCTCCGTGAATCACGCGCACCGAATACGCGGCTAGATCGCCGCTCCGGAATTGAACAACAGGCGTTGCGCTCCCCGCCACGTTGTGCGGTTGCATTTTGTAACTACCATCCTCGCCGGGGACCAGCAGTTCACTGAGATAGCGATATGCGCCGTGCTTGTCGCCGAAGAGATCGTTCACGAACTCGACCGTCGAGGGCATGAAGTCATTGCCTTCGGGACCGTAGATCGGCAGCGGACGGCTGCGGTCTTCAAACCAAGATGATTTGATCAGCGCCGCAAAGTCGCCGCTATGATCGACATGAAAGTGACTGAAGAGAATCACGTCGAGGTCCGACATTTGCGCGCCACTTTCCCCGAATCGAAGCGCGCTACCTCCGCCTGCGTCTACGAGCGCTCGCGCACGCCCGTTATCCCACACGAGATAGCTGCTCGAAGCGCGCTTGTCTTGCAACTCGGGCCCGCCGGACCCGAGCACTTGCACCGCGATGCCCTTGGCGCCGCAGGACTGTGCGGAAGCCGCCGGTAAAAAACCCAAAATCAGGAAAAGTGTGAAGGCCCGGGGCGAGCGTGCAGTATCGAGAAGGCTCGCGAAAATTCGAAGTCGACTCATTCTCGCTCCTCCCTCGCCGGAACTGTGGGGGCGCCTATCGGGCGCCGATTTGTCCACGGATCACGACGACCGACGCAGCCGGTAGTTCGTAAATCGTGTCTGCTGCCGCTGTCACGTCCCTGCGTTGAATTGGGCCGTCCGGCTCGGCAAATCCTTTTGTGTTGGTAAGCACGGAGTGCTCGGCTGCGCTGCCGGCGTGGGCCATCGAATACATCTGAGCCGGGTGCCACCGATACTGCTCTCTGCCGAATGCCGAAATCGCGACAGGGCCGGCGAACGAACTTGTTCGATGCGTGGACTCGTCTTGAAACACAATCCTTACATTGTGCGCATTTTGCTGGTCGCGGTTCACGATCAGCAACGACCACGCTTCGTCCGGACGTTTCAACGCGTAGGCTGTGACCAGCGCACGGCCCGCACCGTCGTCCAGGTCTCCTTTTGCGGAAAACACTCGATGCTCACCCGTCCCCGGTTGGACCCAATCCAGATTGATCAGCTGCGCGACGAAAAACTGCGCGAGCGGCTGTTGGATTTCGTATTTCGAATCGACCGTAAACATTCCGAAGGTTCCGGGCGAATCATTGCAGCCGTGTTCCATCTGCAACGGCAAATAATGGAAAAAATACACTCCGTCGCCGCCGGCATTCAGGAACGCGCCAATGTAATCCGCGAGCCAGATTCCCGCGAACAAATCCATGTACGTCTCGCTCGCGCCCGAGGAAAGATTTCCCTCGGTGATAAACATGGGAAGATTCGCCGGCACTCCATCGTCGCGCCACACTTGCAGAATGTGGCTCACCAGCTCGGGCTCATCATAGAGGACGCCCCAAGGAGTCTTGCAAGGATCGTAGGGATAATGCTCGAACGAAAAAAACGAAAGCTCGCCGAGCCGCTGGTGCTGCTTGAGGTAGGCGATAAATCGCTCGGTCCAGGAAACTCTTCCGTGCGAGTCGGGCCACACTTCGATGTCCTTGTTCGTTCCCTGGAACGACGGACCTCCCAACCTCAATCCGGGATCAAGGCGGTGCAGCGCCGCGGCCCACTGAACGTAAAGCGCGGCATAGTCTTCCGGGAGCATGTACTGCCCGTCCGCTTCTTCGCCCATTTCGACGTAGGAGATCGGATACTTGCGTTTCTCGAGATAAGAAATCTCGGCGACGGCATTCTCGGGCGTTTCATAAATCAGGGCGACGGGGATCATGGCCGGAAGCCCGCGCGTCACGCCACTCGTGAAAAATAAATCAAACCCCACCTGAGCCTGCGACGTGGAGTGTAAGTCGGAAGGCTCATGCCACGGATCAACCGAGGAGCAGTAGGTGGTCGTCTGCTCTTGATCTGGCGTATGCCGAACGATGTCGTGGAATTTGCCGTCTGCCGTGGTGGTTCCCGCGTAGATTTCGGAAATCGCATAGCCGGCGCAATTTCGCGGGTCGCTCGATCCGTGGGAATCGCAAGTGTTCGACGATTCGGTCATCAGAATTCGTAGAAAGCGCACTGCGATAGCGTCGGCAGCAAGTTGCAGAGTTGCCGCTCCACCTTTGCCGCTCGTGATGCTTCCCTGTGGAAACGTCTGCCAGATGCCGCGGGTGGGAGATTTTATCGGATCTTCTCCCGTCCAGTACTGAACTAGAAAGCGAGTGGCGTGTGGCTCAGCCCAGCGGATCATCATGCTACTGACCTGCTGCGTCTGCGCGAAATCAATCACGATCCACTGGGGATGCAATGAATCGCTCTCGCCCGTGAATCCACGAGTGAGATACGGATTGCTTTTCCAGTAGGTGCTCGTGTCCCCATCCGTCAGGCGGGAGAATCCGGAGTTTTCCGTTCCGTCATTTCGAGTGAAGCCGCGGTGAGGCAGGGAATAGCCATAGGAATATCGAATCGGTTCGCCGAGATCGGTTGAACCGGTGAAATATCCTTTGCCGCCCGGGTCGCTCCATGTGCCTTGCGGATTCCAGTGCCACGCTTCCACGGCAAGTTCAGTGTTCTGGCGATACGTCACGGGCTGCCAGCCGGAACTCAGCGCTTTTTCGAGAGCGGGCTGCGCGAGGCCTTTATCGATGGCTTCAATCGGAATGCGGTCAACGCCCGCTCCTAGCGTTTTTTCGGGTACGAAATGATTCGTCGAGTGAGCGGGAGTGATGTCCACCTGAATCGTCTGCGCACGAGCGGGCGAGGCAAGGGGAACGAATCCGAGTAATACGAAGATGAAAGAGATTGAACGGTTCAAGCCATGCCTCCGAAGAGTTCGTCGCGATTCATTTATCGAATTTGGGCGATTCTCCCCGTGGTAGGGAACCGCTCGAATTGAGCAGGATCGTGACCCGGAACCACGCGATCGGCCGATCCCGCAAGCGAAATCATACGCGACTGCTGCGCGATGTTGCCGGGTTCGTCGGAAGGATCGAATGTCGCGCTGGCACGATGGCTGCGGAGATTCTCGTAAAGGTAACAATTGTCGGAGGCGAGAACAAAGGGCGGCTCGCCCGCGACCCGAATGTATTCTGACGCAAACGTGTGGCGCGATCCCGTGTACGCACGAATGCCCGGAATTATCTCGACGTCGTCGCCGTTTACAAATCGCAGTTGCCCGCGCTCGTTTCGCCGGACCAGTTCCAGCACATCTTCCGGATCGATTCCGCCGTTCTGCCCTCCCGGTTGCCACGCTGCCCCTGTGTAATATTCGTACTCAGCCTTTTGAATCCAGATCGTCGCGTTGGGAAATAGATCGACGCCGCCCATGTGGTCCCAATGCGCGTGACTGATAATAATGTCCGTCACGCTATTTGGCTCGATTCCCGCCTGCTTCACCGCCAGGTCCGGCGAGAGGAAATCGCTCAAATGGTATTCGTCCACAAATTTCTTCCGATGGCATCCGCTGTCGAACAAAATCATGCGGCCGCCGCCTTTAATCAGCCAGAAGACCATCGCGATGTCGATGTTCTGATCTTTCGGGGCGCCGATTACGAGTTCTGAAAGCGGGAACTGCGCGAGGTTCGCGTAACGAATGGCGCGAATTGTGTAGTTGGGAACCGAACTTGCTTGCGACGAAGAAACCTCGCTCCCCAAAACCACAAGCAGGCTCGCGACGAACGGCAGAGCGCACAGAACGACGGCGACTCGAAAGATTTGCTTTCCCATTTCGCGCACACCTTTCGTTGCAGCCCGCACTGCGCCGTGAGGATGACCCCGATTTACGGAATTCTCGTGCCCGACCGCCCGCACGTTTCAAAGACGGTCAGCAGTTGCGAAAGCCCGAGAAGCTCTCGGATCGGTTTACTCATATTCACAAGCTCAATCCGGCAGCCGGAGTTCCGGCCAGTGATATACAGGCCGACAATCGTTCCCAGCCCGGAACTATCCATGAACACAAGTTCGCCGAGATCGAGGATGATCCGTTTATGCGACGGGATCATCGTTCTCACTTCGCCCTTCAGACGCGCGGCGTGTTCGAGCGTGAGCCGGCCGCCGCACTCGACGACCATCACGCCCTCGAGCAGATAACTGCGGAGCTTCAGTGAATGCTGCGGCAGGCTGGGAGTATCCGCCGGCATCAATCGCCTAACGCGCCGAAGCCGCTCTGGCTTCGTCTGCCCGAACCACCGGCACGTCTACCAAGTGCTCGGCGATGAACCACACTTGCAGCTCGTTCGTGCGAATCACGCTGCTGACGAGAAGATCGTTCGTGCCGTCGTCGCCTGCCTCGGCGGCCTGTTTCGCAAACGCGCGCGTTTCCTTCAAAATAATTTCGTGGGCTTCGAGCAGGCGCGAAAGCTGCACTGGCACTTCTTCGCGTCCGCGCGGCGGCCGGGGAATGATCGTTGTTTCCGCCACGTCGGCAGCCATCGCGATGCTTACGCCGCCGAGCAGTTGAATTCGTTCGGCGATATCGTCCACGAGCTCGTCCTGCTCGCCGTGGTGCTTGTCGAAAAGCAGATGCAGCTGGTAGAACGTGTGGCCCGCGACCTGCCAATGATGTTTCTTGTACATGTCGCGAAGGGTCATGGTGTCTGCGAGAAGCTGGTTCAGATTTCCGGCGCTGTCGCCGCAGATTTTCTCATCGAGCGCGATCGGCAGCTTCGCGATTTTTCCGTACGGCTGAATTTCCCGCGCGGTCTGGTGCAGGATGGGCTGCGCGTGGCGAGTTCCTTCCGAAAGCTGGGAGTAGCTCGGACCGCGCTTGTCGCTCTTATCATTTTTGGATGCCATGTGAACTCTCCTTGCGAAAGTGAGATTTCTCCGAAGCCCGAAGTATCCGGCGAAGTGAGTGGGCGCTGAAACGAATCGCCATCGAGTAACCATAATACGCCTAGTCGAGCCTCTGATTGAAGCCGAGCCAGTTTGTACGGCCGTCACGACCAGGCGCCGTGCTTAGGCGCCGCGATCGCTTGCCTTCGCGGCGATCAACATGAAACCCTTTGCCTTCGATTCCCGAGCCAGCGTTTGCAACGTCGCGCGGCCGCTCGCCGACTTGCCCGCCTTCATTTCGATTTCGCCCATCGCCAACCGCGCCTCAAAATCAATCGCGACCAGCCTCGCCGTCTGCGCTTCTTTCTGAGCGGATGCGAGCGCTTTCAACGCATCATCAGTCTTGCCGGATGCGGCGTCGATCCGGGCTTTTGCGATCGCGATCGTTAACTTCAAACTGCGGTCATTTGCCTGCGCCGCGAGGCTCGACGCGTGCTCGATCTCGCTCCGTGCGCCGGCCACATTGCTCGAATCGAGCAACGCGAGGGCAAGCGTCTCGCGGGCCTGCGCCTCTCCGCCGACGTCTTTCTCGGCGGCAAACTCCGTCGCCGCGTCTTGCGCAAACTTTTTCGCTTCCTCCGGCTTTTTCTCCTCGAGCGATATCATCGCCAGCGAAATTTGCGAGTAAGCCGCTTCGCCTTTCTGTCCCAGCGATTGCTGAATCTGAAACGCCTGCTGGTAGTTCTGCTTGGCCGCAGCAACATCTCCCTGCGCAAGCAAGACGTCTCCCAGGTTTGCATACGACCGCGCCTGGTCTCCCTTGTCTTCAATCTCCTTGCGCAATTGCAACGACTCTTCGCAACTCTGGGCGGCCCGCTTGGGATCCCCGGTTGCGAGAGTCAGCATGCAAAGATTATTCAAGGCTCGCGCTTCGGTCCTCTTGTCGCCAATCTCATTCGCGAGCTTGATGGATTGCGCGAACATCTCGCCCCCGCCTCGAGCATCGCCCAGTTTGAAGAGGACCGTGGCGAGATTTTGTTGCGCCAGCGCGAGGCCGCTTCGGTCGCCACGCTCGCGAGCGACGGCGATGCTTTCTTCATAGGCTTTCCTCGCGCCCGCTTGGTCCCCTTCGTCGTCCTTTATGTTTGCGATGTTGGTCAGGGCCCCCGCTTCGTCCAGCTTGTCTCCAATGGTTTGCGAAATTGCCACCGCCTGCTCGTACCGCGGTTGCGCTTCTTTAAGGTTTCCCTGGCTGTAATAGGCGTATCCAGTCTGGTTTGTGGCGCGGGCAACTCCCAATTGATCGCCGGATTCGGCGTTTAGCTTGCCGGCTTCTTCGCAGAGCGGGACTGCCTCCGCAGACTTGCCGGTTCCAATCAGCGCGGCGCACTGCAGGATTCGCGCGCGAGCCAGGAGAACATTCGATCCCACTTCTTTTGCTTTGTCCGCCGCGGAGCTCGCTGCCGCCAGCTGTCCGTTGAAGTCGGCCAGAAATTGTTGCGCTTCCGCCTCGGAGAGATCGATTTGGGCCTGCATTCCGATGGGCAACGCTCTTTTCCGAAGCTGGTTCAAAGTTACGATGGCAGCGGATGGTTTCCCCGCACCGATCTGGCTCCGCGCCAATAGCATTCCGTATTCAGGGTTGTCGCTGAAAAGGGTCCACAGCGAAGAGTATTGCTGAATGGCTTTCGGCCATTCGCGGCTCATTTCGAAATATCGTCCACTGATAAGTCCGCGCGCTTCCGTCGACATTTTTTGCGAAAGATCTAATGCCTTTTTCGCTTCTTCCTGGGCTTTCGAGTCGTAGCCAAGATCGGACCAAGCCTGCGCGAGCGCACTGTGCGCCTGGGCAAAATCCGGATCTGCGTCGACGCTCTTCTCGAGCGATTTCGTGGCCCCCAGAATATCGAAATTCCTCAGTCGTTCTCTTGCTTCGGAATAATATTTCAGCGCATCGCCCTTCGCGGAAAGCGAAGTATCCATCCGCGATTCTTCTGAAGCGCTCAGCTTCACTCCCAGCAGTTCGCGAACGCTTCGGCCCGCGTGGACCGCCATTTGATTTACGTCCGACGCAAGTCCGGATACCGGAATTGAGCCGATGCTTTCGTCGTCGGAGGTGCGAATCAAATGGAGATTCCAGCTGACGGTGGGTTGATTCCCGTTGCCGCCCACTCGGTACGATCCCGTGATCAGCACATCTGTGCCGAGATACTTCGCGATTTTTCCGATTTGATCTCGACTCGGTGATTCGGGAATGTCCCGGATGCCGAGGCTTTGCTTCATCTCGTCTACCTGGCGGGGCGAAATAAATCGAATCTGGTCGGTGTCGAGCTGTGACCACAGGCTATCGGCTAGCATGTCTCCCAACAACTTGGTGTCGTCGCGTCCGGAGAGATTTTGGAAGCCGAGCACGGCAACGGAGGTGCGGGCTTTTTCCGCGGCGGTAGCCGGATTTTTGGGCTGCGTCGTATGCCAGAAGTCGTTCTTGTACCCCACGTATCCCATGGTGGCCAATGCAAGCATCGCGAGGGTGGCCGCGGCGGCATACATGATTCTTCGATTGCGCGGACCGGTCGCGGCGCGCTTCGGCGGTGGCGCCGTCTCACCGCTCAGAACCTTCATCACTTCATCGGTTCTCTGAAAACGCTCCGCCGGCACTCGCTCCAGGCACCGCTCGATGGCGCTTTCCCATTGCGGATCGACTTTAGGGACGTGCACTCGCGGCGACGGAGCGGGTTCGCTCAGTCGTTTCAGCGCCGTCGAAAGCGCGGTGTCTCCGCTGAACGGAACTTTTCCCGTGAGCATTTCGAACATCACGACGCCCAGTGCGTAGATGTCGGTGGCCGGTGTGATTGGCCCGCTGTTCAATTGTTCCGGCGCCATGTAGGCCGGCGTTCCGACAATCTCTTGCGTACCGGTGAGCGAAAGTTCCGTCGGCGCCAGTCCGTGCGCGAGGCCAAAATCCGTAATCACCACTCGCGCTTCGCCCGCGTTGCGACCGGAGGTGTCCAGGATCACGTTGCTGCTTTTGAAATCGCGGTGAACCACTCCCACGCGGTGCGCGGAATCCAGTCCCGCCGCCATTTGCTCCACGAGCGGCAGCGCTTCCTCCGGGCTCATTCGTCCCGCGCGCCGAATTCGGTCTCCTAGCGTTTCGCCTGCGAGCAGTTCCATGCTGACGAACATCGTCTCGCTCGTCCGCCCGTCGGCGTGAGTTTCGAGGTGACGAAACACATCAAACGTCCGGCACACATTCGGATGGGTCACTTTTCGCGCTAACTGAATTTCGCGCTTGAATCGCTCGATGGTTCGATCGTGCTCCGCCATCTCGAAGCGAATCGTTTTTATCGCTACGCGTTCGTTTAATTCCGTATCTTCGGCTTCGTACACCTCTCCCATGCCACCTCGCGCAACGAAGCGCACAATTCGGAAGCGCCCGGCGAGCATGGCATCCTTGACGAAGGAGGAAATTCGGGGAAAGGCGCGCTCTTGCGTCGCACGTTGGTCGAAGCTCAGGCCGGACGCGGTTTTATTTTCGCCGGGAAGGGAATCCGCTCCACGCGTTTCTTGATCACGATTGCCCGGTTTGGGTTCGTCCATCGAGAGGATCCCAGGGAACTTGCGCGATTATGCCACAGCGTGAATGCAATCCAGCTTATCACTGACTCGCGTCACACGGCATTCACCGCGCGATTTGTTCCAGCATGCGCGCTCCCGAGTACTAAGAGACGTCAGCATGTGCACGAGTTTGGTAATAATGTGGATTGATTTGCCTCTCTCTCAGTGCGTCACATCGACCGAGGCTCAAAACAAATGAATTAGCTAGTTCTGTTTTGGGACTTCAAAATGCTGGATATTTCGCAGGGGTAGGAGTGTCCATCCTCTCGGTCTCTAAGACTGTGTTTGTTAAATTGTATCGGGGAGCGTTTAGATGAGTTCTCGATTCCACTTTTTCTTGGGACTTGCAGTACTAGTCCTTTTCGCCGCTGCGCCGGCTCGCGCGAACCACACCGACAAGGGCTCGTCAAATTATGGCGATACCGACCCGAATTGCGCGACGAGCACGACGAACTGCCAGACGACTACGCAATTAAGCACCACTGTCGACGGCAGTCCAGTTTTCTCGTTTACGTTCGTGAGCGGTTTTGATGTACCACCGGAGACACTCTTCGCGTTCCAGATTCCCGACACGATTACGCCGGGTTCGATTCTGACGCTCACTTTTCCGAGCTTGGCGGGTTTGACCTACGGCGCGCTTTACTGCGATAACACCACCGATCCAACCCACGCGATTGATGCAGGCGGCAACGTGATGAAAGACGGGACCACCGGCAACCCTTTGCCATGCACGGCTGCTCTCATCCCGGCCGACCCGAACGCGTTCTTCACCGAGTCCGACACCGGGAACGCGGCAAAATTTACGTTCACGAGCGCGGCTGGTTTGCCAAGCGCGTTTACATTCTTCACCGATAGCTTGACGGACCTGCCGACAGCGGTGGATTTCAGTCCGGGCACCTCACCGATGCCTGAGCCGGCTTCGGTTCTGCTTCTCGGCACGGGGTTGTTTGCCGTCCTCGGCGGATTGCGACGGCGTTCGAAGAACGAAACGATCGCCTAGTTTGCGTGCAGTAATTCAGCAGCACTGACTTACGGGTTCTTCACAAACGCGATTCGCTCCGGCGAGTCGCGTTTGTATTTTTACCCCTCCCCAGCATTCCCTCACTCTTCCACGCCGCGCCGCTGGTTCTCCGCATTGCACCAAAGTAGTGCAATCGGCCCTGCAAACGATCGTACCAACAGATTGACCGCCGCGTCCCATAGCCGCAGGTCTACCCCCGACGGTACTCTGAATTCGTTGCAAGACTCCGCAGTCAGCGTCCTTTGCCAATGACCCTGAGGGGGGATCGAGATGAAGAAGCAGTCTGAGGGATTTCGCACGATCGCACGCAATTACGCCTTCCGCGCTGTAAAAATACTCGTGTTAATGCTTTGCGCGGCCGGGCCGCTGTGGGCCCAGCGTTCGCTTGCCCTTCGCCTACCGATCCAGAGCGAGAATCCCGACGCCATCACCTTCATGCGGGCGCCGTACCTGGTGCATCCGCAGGTGACCCTCGGCACCCCCAACGGCTTTACGCCCGCCCAGATTCGCCACGCCTACGGTTTCGACCAGGTCGTAAATCAAGGCGCCGGCCAAATCATCGGCATCGTGGACGCCTACGATGACCCGAATGCCGAAGCCGACCTCGCGGTTTTCAACAGGCAGTAC
The DNA here is from genome assembly GCA_963711875.1 of uncultured Acidobacteriota bacterium. Taxonomy (GTDB): domain Bacteria; phylum Acidobacteriota; class Terriglobia; order Acidiferrales; family UBA7541; genus Palsa-295. The sequence continues at coordinate 209,327 of CAVQFW010000004.1, read as the reverse complement.
GGCCTGCCGGCCTGCACCACGGCGAACGGCTGCTTCCGAAAAATCTTCGGCGGCTCGAAGCGCCCGGCCTCGAACTCCAACTGGTCGCTCGAAATTGCGCTCGACATCGAATGGGCCCACGCCATTGCGCCGAAAGCCACGATCCTTCTCGTCGAAGCCTCGACGAACAGCCTCGGCGATCTTCTCACCGCAGTTGATGTGGCCGTTCGCAACGGCGCTTCGGTCGTCTCGATGAGCTGGACCGTCACCGAGTTTTCGAGCGAGACGAAGCAGGACAATCACTTCGTTTCGAGCGGTGTCACGTTCCTCGCGGCTTCGGGCGACGCCGGCAGCGGCGCTGCGTATCCCGCGTCATCGCCTGACGTGGTCGGCGTTGGCGGGACGGCTCTCACACTCGATGCCAATGGAAATTATCAGGGCGAAGTCGCATGGTCGGGAAGCGGTGGCGGGATGAGCAACTACGAACGCGAGCCGCTCTACCAGGCGCTCTACGGCATCCCGAATGATTCTCGCGGCTACCGCGGTGCGCCGGACGTTTCCTATAACGCGAACCCTTCGACCGGCTTCAGCGTTTACGACAGCGTTTCGCTCGGCGGCGCGACGGGCTGGTTCCGCGTCGGCGGCACAAGCGCCGGTTCTCCGCAGTGGGCTGCGCTCGTCGCGATCGCGAATTCGGTCCGCGTCGGGGCGCGCAAAGCGCGGCTCTCGAGCACTAACACGCCGCTCTACTCGCTCTCGAAAACGAGCGCGAGCACCAATTTCCACCCGGTGAATTCCGGCACGAACGGCGCGTGCGGTTCGCTCTGCACCGCGGGTGCCGGCTATGACTACGTAACCGGAATCGGCACGCCGATAGCCCCCGCCGTAATCACCAACCTCGCCGCGCAATAGCAGGCGGCTTCGAACTGGCCCGGCGAGATCACTCCGCCGGGCTTTAGCGCGTCACTTGCAGTGACTTGATGTAGCTAATCAGGCTTGAAATGCGGACGTAGGAAATCGCTGCATCCGAATCCATCGTCACAAACAGCGGGCCCCATACCGGCATTTCCGCGTCACCGTGTGCCGGTTGCTTCACGCCGTTGCGCAGTATGTTTTCCACGTAGGCGTCCGGAAATACTCTGCCGTGCCGTTTGGCGAGCGTCGTCAAGTCGGGTGGCTGCTCTCTCAATGCTGGCGCTGCCGGCCCGTGTCCCTTCGCGTCTTTACCGTGGCAGACCGCACAGTACTCCTTGAACATTTCCGTGCCCGAGAGCGTCTGCTTCGTCGGGGCCTTCTTGACCGGCTTATCCTGCGCGAGCGCCGTGCTGCCAAAACTCAGAAGCAAGCCCAGCAAGATTGACCTCCCAATCTGAAATCGGGTGCGGCGAGGTGTCTCGAAATGTGGCATGGCTAACCGCCTTACAAATCTCTTCGTCATTTGTTAATACCCTGGCTTGGCGCTCGCGTCTGTGACTGCAATCACGATCGGCTGTGACGACGACTCGCGGGTGAATCGCATAGGGAGAAATGAAAGTGTTCCAAAGCGGACAGATTTTGCGCGGCAGTGTTTCTAAGATTTGCGCAGCGCCATCCGGGATCGCTCGAATTGCGGCTGCGCGTGCCGACCGTGACTTGGAGACTCAATTGTTGATACGGGAGATTACGAGGAAGGAATGTCTCGAACTCCTCGCTCGCGTGCATCTCGGAAGACTTGCTTGCGCGAAAGGGGCTCAGCCTTACATCGTTCCGTTGTATTTTGCCTACGAAAAGAATTGCTTGTACGGATTTTCGACCGTAGGACAGAAGGTCGAGTGGATGCGAGAGAATCCGATGGTGTGTTTGGAAGCGGATGAGATCGTGAACGCGGAACAGTGGGTGAGCGTTGTCGTCCTTGGCACGTACGAAGAACTTCCCGACAAGCCCGAATGGGAGAATGAGCGCGCCATCGCGCACAATTTGCTGCAACGAAAAGCTGGTTGGTGGGAGCCCGGTTACGTGAAAACAATCGTCAAGGGAGAAGAGCGGCCCTTGGTGCCTCATTTTTTCCGAATCCACATCGTCGAGATCACCGGCCGTCAGGGAATTCCAAAGGCTTGAACGAGCGCTGAGTCTTAGCGCGGCTTCTTGCTTGCTTTCTTTCTAGGCGAGTCTTTTTTAACTAACTTTTTGACCAGCGCGATTAGGAGAGGCTTGTCTGCGGGGCTTTTTCTTCGTCATCCGGCACGAACCGCTCGTCGCCGAAGAAAAGACGCCAACGGCGGCGCCGGGTGATCCATCGCCGACTCAGTTACGACTCCTCCGGATGAAATCACGCGCTGAAATTGCGCGTCATTTCACGAACGTGAGGCCGTGCGGGACAAGGTGCGGGAAGACGTAGGCGTAGAGCATTACGATGATGCCTACGATTGAGCCGAGCGCGATTGAGTGCCAGAAAACGAAGCGGAAGATGATCCCTTCGTTGCCGACTTGTTCGGTGGCGGCGGTGGCGATCGTGATGGATTGCGCGTCCACCATTTTTCCCATCACGCCGCCGGCAGAGTTGGCTGCGCACATCAGCACAGGGTCAATTCCGAGCTGCTGAGACGTGATTTTTTGCAGGCTGCCGAAGAGCGTGTTCGAAGACGTGTCGCTGCCGGTGAGCGCCACGCCGAGCCAGCCGAGGAATGTGCCGAAGAATGGATAGAACCAGCCGGTGCGGGTGAAGGCGAGGCCCAGAACGGCGTCCAAGCCGGAATAGCGCGTGACGAAGCCAAGGCCCAGCATGAACGAGATGGCGATCATCGCGAGGCGCATGCGCGACAGCGTGCGCCAGAATGTTTTCATCAGCGCCATCGGGCCCATGCCCAAAAGAAGTCCGGCGACGATTGCGGCGAGGAAGCAGCCGGTGCCTGTGGCGGAGAGCCAGTTGAAATCATAGCGCGCGGCTTCCGGCGTGGGCTTCGCGACGACGGGCGTGTTGCGCGAGATCAGGTTGTGAAGGTAGGGCCAGTCCCAACCGGGCGCGCCTTTGCGGACGGTCCCATCCGCAAGCACAACTTTGAACGAGGGCGTGGTGGCCTGGTTCATTGCCAGCTTGATTTTCGGCAAGCCCCAGCACAAAACGAAGACGGAAAGGACAGCGAACGGCATCCAAGCTTTCAACACCACGGACGCGGGATATTTCTTCGGCGCAACGTAGCCGTCGTATTCCTTCGCCGGCCACGCGCCGCCCATGTCGTCGGCTACGGTGGCGGTTGGCGCCGTAGCGACCGCAGCTCCTTCGGGTTTGTCATAATCGAAGCGCCAGATTTTTTTCGGCTTCCAGAAGCGGAGGAATAAGAGCGTCACGAGGATGGAAACCACGGCGCTCGCGATGTCGACGAGATTGCTGTCAACAAAGTTCGACCAGAGAAATTGCGTGATGGAGAACGAAGCGCCTACGACGAGAATCGCCGGGAATACTTCAAACGTATCCGCCCAGCCCACCATCGTGCGAACGAGCCAGAACGGAACAATGATCGCCGTGAATGGCAGGATGCGGCCGATCATCGCGCTGACGTCTGATTCTGGCAGTCCGGAGACAGCGGCGAGCGCGTGAACAGGCGTTCCAATCGCCCCCCAAGCGACGGGAGCAGTATTCGCGATCAAGTTGAGCGCCGCCGCGTGGAACGGGCGGAAGCCGAGGCCAATCATGAATGCCCCGGCGATCGCCACAGGCGCCCCGAATCCGGCGCATCCTTCGATGAACGCGCCGAAACAAAACGCGACCAGGAGAACCTGCAAGCGGCGATCAGGCGTGATGCCCGCAATCGATTCTTTCATGATTTCGAACTGGCCGGTCTCGACGGAGATGTCGTAGAGAAAGACAGCGGCGAGTACGATCCACGCGATTTTCAGAATGCCGTAGGCCACTCCGTAACAGAAAGCCGAGGTCGCAAGCGCGGCCGGCATGTGGAATACGAGCACGCCCACCAGCACGGCCGTAGCCGCGCCTCCAATCGCGCACCAGTGCGGCTTGATTTTCAGTCCCGCGAGCATCGTGAAGAGGACGATGATCGGCAGAGCAGCAACGAGCGTCGAGAGCCACCAGTGGCCGAGTGGATCGTAGACCTGGGTCCAGTTCATCAAGAACTCCTTCGGCGAGCGTTGCGCGCACGGCACGCAGTCTGGGCGGTCATATATCCTTGCGGGGGACGAAAGTCAAGACGAACGGCGAGCCAATGGACAGGGATCGGGCGAGCGATTAACGCCCATGCGATGAGCGGCTGAAAAGCGCCAGTCGGCGCGAAACAAATTGACAGCTTAGAGACGGGTGCACATAATACGCGGCGTTGGCGGTTTTGACTTCTCCGGAGTCAACCATTACTGATGCTCGAAATTCGGGCAACCGCTTCGCGCTTCCCGGGCCGGCCGGTTTATCCGGGCGGCAAGATTTGCCTCTGAATGCGTGCGCAATTCCCGCGACGATTCCCGCACTATTCGAATTTTCGATGTCCCCTGCCTTCGATCCCATCCGCCGATCCATTTCTAAACGACGCCTCGAAACGAGAGCTCGTGCCGCGGGGCAACAATTCGCCGATCGATTCAGCACGACCGATTTAGCACGACCGATTCAGCACCAGTAACATCTAACCGGAGGATCGCGCAATGGAGACGAATCGTCGAGACTTCCTGAAGGTGGCGGCGCTCGGTGGGGCGGCCGCGACGATGTTCGGCTTCGACTTGAAGCCCGCGTACGCGGCCATGCGCGAATTGAAAATCGCGCGCGCCACCGAGACGCGCTCCACCTGTCCCTATTGCTCCGTCAGTTGCGGCGTTTTGATTTACACGCTGGGGGATAAGGCCAAGAACGTGACCGCGCAAGTGATTCACGTGGAAGGCGATCCCGACCATCCTATCAATCGCGGCACCCTTTGCCCGAAGGGGGCATCGCTCGAGCAAGACATCATGAATGAGCGGCGTCTGCTGAAACCTCAAGTGCGGCGGCCGGGCGCGACGGACTGGGAAGACATTTCCTGGGACAAGGCACTCGACGAAGTGGCGGCGTGGACGAAGAAGACGCGCGATGCCACGTTCGTCGAACAGGATGCCAACGGCAAGACAGTCAACCGCTGCGAAGGCATCGCTTTCACCGGCGGCTGCACGGATACGAACGAGTTCAACTACCTCGCCGTGAAAAGCATGCGCAGTCTGGGAGTCGTCTATTTAGAAAACCAGGCCAGAGTTTGACACGGCCCCACGGTCTCAAGTTTGGGACCAACGTTCGGACGCGGGGCGATGACGAATGGCTGGGTCGACATCAAGAACACCGACATGATGTTGATCATGGGTGGCAATCCTGCAGAAAACCATCCATGCGGATTCAAGTGGGTTGTCGAAGCAAAGCGCAATCGCAACGCGAAGATCGTCGTTGTAGACCCTCGCTTCACTCGCACTGCCTCGCAGGCGGACCATTTCTGCCAGATTCGCGCCGGAACGGACATTGCATTTCTGGGCGGACTGATTCGCTACGCGATTGAAAACAATCGTTTCGCGAAGGATTACCTCGTCAACTATACGAACGCTTCCTACCTCGTGAAGGATGGTTTTAAGCTGCCGGAAGACGGGCTGTATTCCGGCTTCAATCACGATACGAAGGCCTACGACAAGACCACCTGGAACTACCAGGAAGGCGGGGATATGACCGGCAAGACGCCGGTTGCTGAAGCTCCGTCTCACGATGCGGCAGGCGCGAAGACTGTGAACGCAGCTTCGAAGTCGGGAGCTTCCTCGTCGGGCGCCGCGAGTCATGGCCAGGCGGGCGCCAGTGGAAGCACGGAAGGGCACGGGCTTCAGGCTGGAGGACCGGCTGGCGCAGCACCGCCAGCGGCTCCCAAGCTTCCCGGAAACGTGGCATACGATTTGTCCCTGCAGAATCCACGGTGCGTCTTCCAGCTGATGAAGGAGCAGTATTCGCGCTACACGCCGGAGATGGTCGAGCGAATTACGGGCATTCCGAAGGACCAGCTGCTGAAAGCGTATGACATGTTTACGTCCGTCCGCAAAGACGGCGACATGAAAAAGGTTGCGACGATCATCTATGCAGTCGGCTGGACGCACCACACGTTTGGCACGCAAATCATTCGCACGGCCGCGATGGTGCAACTGCTGATGGGCAATGTGGGGCGAGCGGGCGGAGGCGTGAATGCGTTGCGCGGGCACTCCAATATTCAGGGCGCGACGGATATGGCGGGTGTTTTCGACACGTTGCCGGGATATCTGAAAATGCCGAATCCGAACGACGTTGATCTAGCGACCTACCTGAAGCGTGTCACTCCGACCTCGTCGAAACCTGGGCGCCTGGGATTCGTTCAACTACTATTCGAATACGCCGAAGTTTTTCACGTCGCTGCAAAAGGCTTTCTATGGAGACGCGGCGACGAAACAGAATGATTTTGCCTACGATTATTTTCCGAAAATCGACAGGAACTACTCGTGGACGCAGATCTGGGACCAGATGTATCGCGGCAACGTGAAAGGAATGTTCGCGTTCGGAATGAACGGCGTGATGATCGGGCCGGACACGCGAAAAAACATCGATGCGCTGAAGAAGGCGGACTGGCTCGTGGTTGGCGAAATCTATCCGGATGAAACGAGCGAATTCTGGAGAGCGCCAGGCACGACGCAAGACGAAATGAAAAAGATCAATACCACGGTGTACCGCCTGCCGTGCGCCGGGTTCGCTGAAAAAGACGGCAGCATGACGAATTCGGCGCGGTGGCTGCAGTGGAAGAACGTAGCCGTGCCGCCACCAGGCGATTGCAGGCTGGACCAGGACATTATCGCGCAAATCTATTTGAGAGTTCGCGCGCTGTATCAGAAGGACGGAGGGAAATTCCCCGATCCGATTCTGCATGCAACGTGGGCGTATACCGATCCACAGCATCCGTCGCTTGCCGAGGTCGCCAAAGAAATCAACGGCAAAGCGCTCGCTGACCTAAAGGATCCCGCGACGCTGCAGGAAATCAAGACGGGCCAGCAATTGCCGGGTTTTGCGTGGTTGAAGGACGACGGCACCACTTCGTGCGGCAACTGGATCTATTCCGGCTCCTTCACCGAGGCGGGCAATCTTACAGCTCGCCGCGGAACGGACGATCCTTCCGGACTGGGGATCTACCAGAACTGGGCATGGTCGTGGCCAGCGAATCGCCGGGTTCTCTACAACCGCGCTTCGTGCGATCTCGACGGGAAGCCATGGGACGCAACCCGGAAGCAAGTCTGGTGGAACGAAGGCGCGCAAAAGTGGGTGGGCAATGACGTTCCGGACTTCAAGGCCGATTCTCATCCAAAAGATCACATGGGTCCGTTCATCATGAACCCGGAGGGCGTCGGGCGGTTGTTTGTCCCGATCGGCGCTGTAACAGACGGTCCGTTCCCGGAGTTTTACGAGCCGTTTGAAAGCCCTGCGAAAAACGTGCTGCATCCCCAGCAGCAAAATAATCCTGTCGTGAAGAAGCTGACGACGGACATGGACAAGTTCGGGACGCCCGAGCAAGGCTATACCGTGGTTTGCACCACCTATCGCCTTACCGAGCAATACCACTACTGGACGAAAAACAATCCGATGAACGTCCAGCTGATTCCCGAGCCGTTCATCGAAATACCGGTGGAGTTGGCGGACGACCTGGGTATCCGCGGCTCGGAAAAAATCAAGGTGACGAGCGCGCGAGGCACCTACATCGCCAAAGCGTTTGTCACCCGCCGCATCAAGCCCATGCAGATTGACGGCAAGAAGACCTATCAGATCGGCTTGCCCATCCATCAGGGGTTCCGCGGAATCAAAGAGGACGAAGACAAGGACGCTCGCACTCCGGCGAATTTGCTTTCGCCGACGGTGATCGATCCCAATGCCTACACCCCGGAGTTCAAAGGGTTTCTCGTAAAGGTGGAAAAGGCATGAGCCAAATAAACCTGGAAGTCCGCGCGATTTCGGGCCACGCCGGTTCGGTTCCTGGTGCAGGACTCAAACGCGGGTTTGAAGTCTGCAAACTGATCGACACGACCACGTGCATCGGCTGCAAAGCGTGCGAGGTGGCGTGCCTCGAGTGGAACGGATATTCGTTCAGCGAAACGGTATTCGACAACTCCTACCAGACGATGCCGAACACGGCATGGAATTACTGGAACCTGATCCGCTTCAACGAGTACGAGCACCCTGAGCACGGAATGATGCTGCTCATGCGGAAAGATCAGTGCATGCATTGCGAGGATCCCGGCTGTCTGGCAGCGTGTCCCGCGGACGGCGCCATCGTTCAATATGTGAATGGCATCGTTGACTTCCAGCAGGAGCACTGCATCGGCTGCGGATATTGCATGACGGGCTGCCCGTTCAACATTCCGAAGTTCAGCCCCGACGCGAGGAAAGTTTTCAAGTGCACGCTCTGCGTGGACCGCGTGAGTGCCGGACTCGAGCCTGCGTGCATCAAGTCCTGTCCCACCGGTTGCCTGCATTTCGGCACCAAGGACGATATGAAGTTCCTGGCCGAAAAGCGAGCGAAGCAGCTTCGCGACGTCTCGGGATTCAAAGACGCCGGCGTATACGACCCTTCGGGAGTGAACGGCACACACGTGATTTACGTGCTGCACGATGCGAAGAATCCTGAACTCTATGGCGGGCTGCCTGCCGATCCACACGTGCCGTGGAGCGTGCAAATTTGGAAGAAGCCGCTGAAGTGGCTCGGAAACATCGCCATGATCGGCGGCGTGCTCGGGGTGGCCATCCACTACTTGCGGTTTGGGCCAAAGGTTGTCGAACCAGACGAGCCTGAAAGATTGACGCCGACGCCGAGGCCGGGCCAGGAGCCTGGGCCGGGAGCAAGGCCATGAGCGACGCCTACAGTCTTCCCAAAGGCCGAGTGCTTCGCTACACGTTTCACGAGCGATTCGTTCACTGGATGGCCGGGCTTTCCTATATTTATCTGATGCTCACCGGGTTGGCGTTCTGGTCGCCGTGGCTATTCTGGATCGCGGTCCTTTTTGGCGGCGGGACGATTGCGCGGGAATTGCATCCCTGGATCGGGCTAATTTTCACGGTAGCCATCGTGCTGATGTACCGCATGTGGAACAATCAGATGCACGAGACCGCGGTGGACAAAGAATGGTGGGATGCGATCGGTCACTACGTTCGGAACGAAGATGAAAAGGTGCCGACCGTGGGCCGCTTCAACGGAGGACAGAAGCTGCTCTTCTGGGGATTTTTCCTGTGCGGCATTCTATTGCTCCTGAGCGGGCTGGTTCTCTGGTTTCCGCACTGGATTCCGTGGAATCTTCGCTTCCTGCGCTATTTGGCGGTCCTTGTGCACCCGGCAGCGGCGCTCATCACGATTGGCCTGTTCATCATTCACGTGTACATGGGCGTGGCGCTGGAGCGCGGGTCGTTCGGTTCCGTGATTCGCGGCGACGTCTCCGCGAGTTGGGCCAAGCGATACCACGGCATCTGGTACGACCAGATTACTCGTGACAACGCGCCCAGAAAATGAGAAGTGGAAAATGGGACGCGCGAATCGCCCGCGCCCGTGCATTAGCTTCTGCCCATCCGTCGGCCGCTGAAGGACTCCGCTTCTACGATCACATCACCCAATTCCAGCAATCGTTGTACGCTGATTTGGAAAAGGAGTGCGGCAAAGAGCAGGTGCCGCGCGTTCTCGGCACGCTTCGGCAGGAGCTTGATCTTTTCGTGCTGCTGCCGAGGTTTGGCCCATTCCTCGCGATTGCCGAAAAAAATGCTCCCGCGGCGCTCGCCGAACGCGCTGCGAGCTTTCGCGCGAGAGGGGCGAAACTCTGGCAGGAAATTCTGACGGGGTACTGGCGCAGCGCCCCGGAACTGGAGGCGGAGCTCGAATCGCCGGCTCCGGATCCTTCGCAAGCGCTGCTCGCGTGGACGTTCCTTCAACCGTACGCCGAATATCTCGCCGATTACACCGCGCATCCTCCGATTCACGCAACGCCGCCGATTTGTCCCTTGTGCTTGTCGAAGCCGCTCGTGGGCGTGTTGCGGCCGGAGGGAGACGGCGGCAAACGCTTCTTGATTTGCTCGCTGTGCGCCACCGAATGGGCGTACCGGAGGATCGTCTGCCCCGGATGCGGCGAAGAGGACGTTCACAAGCTTGCGGTGTATAGCGCGAAAGAGATCGCACACGTTCGCGTGGAAGCGTGCGACACGTGTCATCAGTACATCAAGACGGTGGATTTGACGAAAGATGGGAACGCGGTCCCTGTGGTGGACGAGCTTGCGACGATCGCTTTAAATCTTTGGGCGGCGGATCACGGTTACGCTAAGATTCAAACCAATTTGCTGGGAATCTAATTCGCGGCTGCAGGTCTTGGGCCGTTCCGATGTGAACCTGCCAGGCAAAATCTGAAACCGGATGGACGCGAAATACATCTATAAGAGTCTAACTTCTCGATGGGGATTAGAATTCCGCGTGCGATACTCGAGTTTTGGCGCGTGGCCGGAACTCTCGCCTGACGGGGCGTTGCGCGGGACACTTACGGACAGCGCGGAGCCGCAAAACTTCAGACTGACCGAATCAGGAACCGGGTGTAATCGATGTGGATAGTTCGACTTGCGCTTCGCCGGCCCTATACATTCGTGGTGGCCGCGATTCTGCTTCTAATTTTGGGTCCGGTGGCGATCCTTCGCACTCCGACGGACATTTTTCCGAACATCAATATTCCAGTCGTCAGCGTGATCTGGAATTACGGCGGACTCGAGCCGGAGGAGATGTCGAACCGGATCACGTACATTTACGAGCGCGTGTTGACCACCACGGTCAACGATATTGAACACATCGAATCGCAGTCCTTCAACGGAATCGGGATCACGAAAGTCTTCTTTCACCCGGGCGTGCAAATTGGCAATGCCGTCGCTCAAGTAACCGCAATCTCCCAGACAATTGTCCGGCAGTTTCCGCAGGGGACCACGCCACCTCTCGTCATCCAGTACAACGCTTCCACCGTGCCGATCTTGCAGCTGGCGCTTTCGGGCCAAGGTCTCAACGAGCAGCAGCTTTTCGACGTGGGCGTCAATTTCATTCGCACCGGGCTGATCACGGTGCAGGGCGTCGCGATTCCGTATCCCTACGGCGGCAAGCAGCGGCAGATTCAGATTGACCTCAACACCGCGCAGCTTCAATCGAAGGGCCTGTCGCCGAGCGACGTAGTAAATACCATCAGCAATCAGAACCTGATTCTGCCCGGCGGCACGGCAAAGATCGGCACCTACGAATATCAGGTGGATATGAATGGAGCGCCGTCTACCGTCACCGAATTGAACAATCTGCCGATCAAGAGCGTCGGCGATTCCACGGTATATATCCGCGATGTCGCGTTCGTGCGCGACGGTTTCCCGCCCCAGACGAACATCGTGCGCGTGGACGGATCTCGCTCGGTGCTGATGTCGGTGCTGAAATCGGGCGACGCGTCGACCCTGGACATTATTTCCGGAATTAAAGCCAAGCTGCCAATCATTCAAGCGTCGCTGCCGTCGAAGGTCGATATTCATCCGGTTTCGGACCAATCACTGTTTGTGCGCGCGTCCATCCAGGGAGTGGTGCGCGAAGGAGCGATCGCGGCAGGGCTCACCGGCTTGATGATTCTGATTTTTCTGGGGAGCTGGCGGAGCACGATCATCATTGCCGTCTCCATTCCGCTTTCGATTTTGACTTCGCTGATCGTTCTGAGCGCCCTCGGAGAAACGATCAACATCATGACGCTCGGAGGGCTGGCGCTCGCCGTGGGCATCCTGGTGGACGACGCGACGGTGGAAGTGGAAAACATCAACCGCAATTTCGACCAGGGCAAAGAAATCGTGCAGGCGATTTTGGACGGCGCTTCGCAAATCGCGGTGCCCGCGCTGGTGTCCACCCTATCGATCTGCATCGTGTTCGTGCCGATGTTTTTCCTTTCGGGAGTCGCGAGATACCTGTTCGTGCCACTCGCCGAAGCGGTCTGTTTTGCGATGATCGCGTCGTACCTGCTTTCGCGCACGCTCGTGCCCACCATGGCGCGCTATTTGTTGGTCGCGCGGACCGAAGACGAACGCCGTGAAGCGTCGCGCGCTTCCGGCAATCCGTTTGTGCGCATGCAGGAAAAATTCGAAGTGGGATTCGAGAAATTTCGCCATCGCTATCACCAGATGCTCGAAACTTCCGTTCGCCATCGAAAACTCTTCATCGTGGTATTTCTCGCGGCTTGCCTGCTTTCCTTCCTGCTGCTTCCTTTCGTCGGCCAGGACTTCTTCCCGAGCGTGGACAGCGGCGAATTCAAGCTGCATCTCCGCGCGCCGACCGGCACTCGAATCGAAGACACCGCGGCGCTCTGCGATCGCGTGGAATCCGAAATTCGCCAGACGATTCCGCCGAAAGAGCTCATCACCATCATTGACAACATCGGCTTGCCCTACAGCGGCATCAATCTCTCCTACAGCACCTCCGCTCCGATCGGCCCGGCCGACGCCGACATTCAAGTAGAGCTGGCGCACGATCATCGGCCCACGAAGGAATGGGTTCGCGAGCTTCGCATGAAGCTCTTGCGCGATTTTCCGGGTGTAGTTTTTTACAATTTGCCCGTCGATATCGTCACGCAGATTCTCAATTTCGGATTGCCCGCACCGATCGACGTGCAAATTGTGGGGCGCAACCTCCCCGCCAACCGCACGTTTGCCGAGCAATTGCTCAACAAGCTGAAATTCGTTCCCGGCGCGGTGGACTTGCGCATCCAGCAGCCCTTCAATTATCCGAGATTCCACTATGAGGCGGACCGCACAAAAACCAGCCAGGTGGGACTCACGCAGAAAGACGTCGCCAATAATCTGCTGATTTCTCTGAGCGGCAGTTCGCAGACCACGCCGACCTTCTGGCTCGATCCGAAAACCGGCGTGAGTTACAACATCGCCACGCAGACACCGCAGTACCGCATCGATTCCCTCCAGGATCTTCAAAATATGCCGGTCACGAATGGCGTCGCGCGGCCTCAGATTCTCGCCGGCCTCGGCACGTTCACGCGCGGCGCGGAGATGGCGGTCGTCTCTCATTACAATATCCAACCCGTGATCGATATTTACGGCTCCGTGGAAGGGCGCGACCTCGGCGGAGTGGCTGGCGACATTTCGAAAATTCTCGACGAAGCGCGAAAAAATCTGCCGCCGGGCTCGCAGATCATCGAGCGCGGCCAGATTCAGACGATGAGCTCGTCGTTCATCGGCCTGCTCGCGGGTCTGGGCTTTTCGATTCTGCTCGTCTATCTCCTGATCGTCGTGAATTTTCAATCGTGGCTCGATCCGTTCATTATTCTCATGGCGCTGCCCGCCGCGCTGGCCGGGATCGTTTGGTTCTTGTTCGTTACCGGAACCACCGTCAGTGTTCCCGCGCTCACCGGAGCGATCATGTGCATGGGCGTCGCAACGTCGAACAGTATTCTGGTGATCAGCTTCGCGAAAGAAAGGCTCGAAGAGGGCGAAGATCCCGCGGAAGCGGCGCTCAACGCCGGTTTCACGCGCTTCCGCCCCGTGTTGATGACGGCGCTCGCCATGATTATCGGCATGCTCCCGATGTCGCTCGGTCTGGGCGAAGGCGGCGAACAGAACGCGCCACTCGGGCGCGCCGTGATCGGTGGCTTAATGTTTGCCACAGTGGCGACGCTGTTCTTTGTTCCGGTATTCTTCAGCTTCGTGCACAGCTGGCGGCAGACGAGATCGCAGGACGCCGCCGCGTAGCAACGTACGACACGCCGCGTACGGGGCGATGCGCGACGCGGTGCGCGACGTGAATGAATAAGTGGGTGAGAAAGTAGTTAGCGAGTAGTAGAAGAGGAGACATGGCTCAGAGTGAAGAGTTCGCAAAGCAAGCCGATCGCGGCGGCGCCGACGCGCCCCCCAGTTCCGGTTCGAAACACGGAATCCTGATCACGCTCGTGGTCCTGCTGATCGTTGCTGCGGTCGTTGTCGGCGGAATCGTTCCGCGGCTCCGCGCCAAAGCGGCGCTCAAGTCGGAAACCTACGACCTCGCCGTCCCCACAGTAAACGTGGCGACTCCGAAACAAGGTGCCCCGCAAACGGAAATCGTGCTCCCCGGAAACATGCAGGCATTCACGGATTCGCCGATCTACGCTCGCACCAACGGCTACTTGAAAAAATGGTATGTGGATATCGGCGGCCGCGTGAAAGCCGGCCAATTGCTTGCCGAAATCGAGACCCCGGAAGTTGACCAGCAGCTACAGCAAGCCCGGTCGCAACTGAATACCGCGAAGGCGAATTACAATCTCGCGCAAATCACGTCGAACCGCTATCAAGAGCTGAAAAACACCGATTCCGTGGCGCAACAGGACGTCGATAACGCTCTCGGCGCCGAACGCGCCAATGCGGCTACCGTTTCCGCCGCCGAATACCAGGTGAAGTATCTCGAGGAGCTCGAATCGTTCAAGAATATCTATGCTCCGTTCGACGGGATCATCACCGCCCGCAATACCGACGTGGGCCATTTGATTAATTCCGGTGCCGGCGACCGCCGCTTCAGAACTGTTTCATATCGCGGCGATTCACACTCTGCGCGTGTACATCAACGTGCCGCAACAATTTTCTCCGGCCGCAAAACCTGGGTTGATCGCGAATCTGACGCTTCAGGAATTTCCGGGCCGCCAATTCAAGGGCAAGCTCGTTCGTACCGCGAATGCGATCGATCTGGCCACGCGCACTCTACTTGCCGAGGTCGACGTCGATAATCCCACCGGCGAGTTGCTGCCGGGTGCTTTCGCCGAAGTCCATCTTGCCGTTCCTTCGGGCGCGCCCACTTTTCTTCTGCCCGTGAGCGCGCTGATTTTCCGTGCAGAGGGATTGCAAGTCGGCACCGTGAAGGACGGAAATCGTGCAGCACTCTCGAAAATAATCCTCGGCCGCGATTTTGGCGCTGAGGTCGAAGTCGTTTCCGGACTCGAGGCCGATGACGCCGTGATCGTGAATCCACCGGACTCGCTCATCGCAGGAGAAACCGTTCGAGTAGCGCCCGCTCGAGCACAGCAGCCTGCTTCGGGAGTGAAAGAGAAATGACGCGGCGCCTCCCGGGCGATTATTTCTGCGGATTCTCGCTTCCGCAAAAACCGGCTGCGGCGTTGCTTTGCCTCACCGCCGCGCTCGCGCTCTTCGGATGCACGGTTGGACCTAACTACGTTCGTCCACCTGCCGACGTTCCCGCAAATTTCAAAGAGATGGGCAATTGGAAGCCCGCGCAGCCGAGCGACCAGATCGCCAAGGGCAACTGGTGGGAAGTGTACGAAGATCCGCAGCTCAACGCTCTCGAAGAACAAATTAATGTCTCGAATCAGAGCCTGAAAGCCGCACAGGAACAATTTGCGCAGGCGCGCGCGGCAGTTCGAATCGCGAGAGCGGACTACTATCCCACAGTGACCGGCGGCGCGAACGCCACTCAAAATCACATCTCGGACAATAACCCGCTATTCGTCAACCACTCCTCGAAAACAAACTATTCTGATTTCCGGATTCCGTTTGACGTGTCGTGGGAACCCGATCTCTGGGGCCGTGTGCGCCGCACCGTCGAAGCAAGCCGCTCGGAAGCGCAGGCTACGGCCGCGGACGTCGCAAACGTGAGCCTGTCACTCCATGCCGAGCTCGCGATGGATTATTTCCAGTTGCGCGGCCTCGACGCGCAGAGAGATCTTCTCGAGTCCACCGTTGTCGCATACGAAAAAGCGCTCGAGCTTACGCAGAACCGTTACCGAGCCGGCCTTGCATCCGCCGTGGACGTCGCCCAGGCGGAAACGCAGCTCAGAACCACGCGCGCGCAGGCGATTGACCTGGGCGTTAACCGCTCTGCATTCGAACACGCGATCGCAGTCTTGATCGGCAAGCCGCCTTCGCAATTCACTTTGCCAAGCTCACCGCTGCGAGCCGCTCCGCCCGCCATTCCGCCGGGGCTGCCTTCGGATCTGCTCGAGCGCCGGCCGGACATCGCTGCTTCCGAGCGCCGCATGCAGGAATCAAACGCGGAAATCGGCGTCGCAAAATCCGCTTACTATCCGCTCGTCACGCTCACTGGCTCGGGCGGACTTGAAAGCGGCGCTTTCACCACTCTTTTTCAGGGGCCCGCCGGCTTCTGGGCTGTCGGCGCAGCCGCTACGGAAACGCTTTTCGAAGGTGGCCGCCGCCATGCCGCCACCGAGCAGGCGCAGGCCGCCTACCGCCAGACGATCGACAACTATCGCCAAACTGTCCTGAGCGCTTTTCAGGAAGTGGAAGATAATCTTGCCGCGCTGCGCATTCTCAACGAAGAAGAAGTCGTGCAGCAGTCCGCCGTATCTTCCGCCGAGCATTCGCTCGCGCTCTCGAACAATCGCTACAAGGGCGGCATCGTCAACTATCTCGAAGTAATCACGGCGCAGAACGCGGCCCTCGCCGACGAGGTCACCGAAGTCACTATTCAGACGCGCCGCATGGAAGCGAGCGTGCTTCTGGTGAAGGCGCTCGGCGGAAGCTGGACCGTTTCGCAGATCCCACCCGTCTAACGACGCGCCAACTCTCGAAGCGAACCTCCACGGAGTCGAACTGCACTCCACTCTGTCTCTGGCTCCGTTTCGCCGCATGTGGTAAATAGTAGCGCAGCTCTTTCGCGTTTCGAATCGAAGTGACCGGGGCGCGAGCAGAGCACAGCGACTATGCCCAGCAATCCGCGCATGCCCGACGCCACGCCAAGCCGCGAATTTCCTCACGCGATGCTCCGCGAAATCTATGACCAGCCGCAGGCGATCCGCGAAACGATCGAGCGCAACGTGAATGGCGATGTGATTTTTCCGTCTGCGCTTCAACCGATCGAAAGTGCGCTTTTCGCTTTCAAGAAAATCATTATTGCCGCCAGCGGTTCGAGCCGCCACGCCGGCCTCGCCGGCGAAATCATGATCGAAGATCTCGCCGGAGCTGCCGTGGATGTCGAGTATGCGAGCGAGTACTGCTACCGGTCGACCCACGCCGGCGCCGATCCGATTGTGCTGGTGATTACGCAGTCCGGCGAGACGGCGGACACGATTGCCGCGCAACGCGAAGCGTTGCGGCGCGGCGCGAAAACCGTTGCGATATCGAACGTTGCCGATTCCACGATTTCGCGCGAAGCGAGCGCCACGTTGATTACCCACGCCGCACCCGAGCGCGCCATTCCCGCCACAAAAAGCTTCACGGCGCAATTGACCCTCCTCTATCTCTTTTCGCTCTTCCTCGCGCGCAAGCGCGGGCGCATGACGCCCGAGGTCACTCGCACCCACATTCATCGCCTCGCCGCGTTGCCGGAGGAAATCGAAAAATCTCTCGCCGGATGGGATGCCCAGGCGGCAGCCGCTGCGCGAGCTGTCGCACACTCGAAATCTTTCCTGTTTCTCGGACGCGGCGTGCACTACGCGATCGCCCGCGAAGCGGCCCTAAAGCTGAAGGAAATCTCCTACGTGCAGGCCGAAGGACTGCCTGCGGGCGAGCTTCGCCACGGCCCGAATGCGCTCGTCGCGGAAAAACTTCCAGTCATCGCTCTCGCTACGCGCGATCTTCTCGATCCCGATTCCGTGCTGCGCTATCAGAAGACGCTCGCCGTGCTCGAATACGTGAGGAGCCGCGGCGGCAGTGTGATTGCGATCGCCACCGAAGGTGACCGAGAAGTCTCGGCCGTCGCCGATCGCGTGATTTTCGTCCCGGAAGCGCTTGAACTTCTGCTGCCGATTCTGGAGGTCGTGCCACTGCAGCTTTTCGCCTATCACTTCGCCGTGCTCAACGGCTGCGACGTGGATCATCCGCGAAATCTCGTGAAGGCTGTCGTCACTGAATGAGCGAGCAGACCGCGGCGGCGTCTCCCCTGAAGCTGAAACGCGTCCTTAGTCTTTGGGACCTCATCATCATCGGCATCGTTATCATTCAGCCGATTGCGCCGATGGGAATTTATGGCGTGATCAGCAACGAAGCCCGCGGTCACGTCGTCACCACAATTCTCATCGCCATGGTCGCGATGCTTTTTACCGCGATCAGCTACGGAAAAATGGCCCGCGCTTACCCCAGCGCCGGTTCCGCGTATACCTACGTCGGCCGGGAAATTCATCCCAGCCTCGGCTACATCACGGGCTGGGCGATGGTGATGGATTACATCTTGAATCCGCTGATCTGCACCGTGATTTGCAGTAAGCTGACGAAAAACATTCTTCCCGGCGTGCCGTATTGGGCGCTGGCGATCGGTTACGCGGTTATTTTCACGGTGCTGAATCTGCGCGGCGTGAAAACTTCGGCGCGCATCAATGATGTGCTGGCAGCGGGCATGTCAATCGTCGTCGTCGTGTTTTTGGCATTTGTAATCCGATTCGTTTGGGGAATCGAGCACTACGGCGTAGGGTTCTTCAGCCAGCCGTTCTACAACCCGGCAACATTCAGCTTTGCAGGCGTGTTTCGCGGCACTTCGATTGCAGTTCTCACTTACATCGGATTCGACGCGATCTCCACGTTTTCCGAAGAAGTCGAGAATCCGCGCCGCAACATCATGCTGGCCACCGTTCTCGTCTGCGTGATTACGGGAGTGCTCTCTTCACTGGAAGTCTACGCCGCGCAACTCGTGTGGGGATCGAGACCGTTTCCGCCGGAGATGGTCGAGTCTGCTTT
Source organism: uncultured Acidobacteriota bacterium (assembly GCA_963711875.1). Classification (GTDB taxonomy): domain Bacteria; phylum Acidobacteriota; class Terriglobia; order Acidiferrales; family UBA7541; genus Palsa-295. Next base: position 190,696 of record CAVQFW010000004.1, on the reverse strand, counting down.
TCCTCTGGTGGCCCAGCGAGTGGGAGGCTTTTTTCTTTTTCACCTGATGAATTTCACGGTGCTGATCGCCAATATCGGTTCGGGCATGGGGTCGCAGCTCGGCGCCGCTCGTCTTTTATATGGCATGGGTCGGAGCGATGGCATTCCTAAATCGTTTTTCGGCGCGCTCGATCCGAAGAATCGAATTCCGCGCAACAATGTGATCTTCGTGGGCGCGATCGCGCTGATAGGCTCGTTTTTAATCAACTACGAGCGCGGGGCCGAGCTACTAAATTTTGGCGCGTTGATCGCCTTCATGGGCGTGAACGCGGCGGCCTTCGTGCGCTATTACCTGCGCGCGCCCGAGAAGCGCTGGCCCAACCTCGTTTTCCCCGTACTGGGTTTTGCGATCTGCTTCCTGATCTGGCGAAATCTTAGCCATTTCGCGCTGATTTTAGGCGCTGTTTGGATGGCGGTTGGAATCGCGTACGGAGCCGTAAAGACCAGGGGCTTCAAATCAGAGTTGGTGCAATTCGAAATTCCGCCTGACGACGCATAAGACGGGAATCAATCCGGTTCTTGCGTGACGATGTGCACATCCACCGCCGGTGCATCGCGTAAAAACCGGTTGATCGCGTTCAAGAAGACTAATTTTCGCCACCCCTCCACGGCCGTGCGCCCGAAAATCACTTGCGTAATATGCTTCTCGCGGACGAATTGCGCGGTTGCATCCGCCACGTTGTCGCCCTTCAACCGTACCGTCTTCGCGCCCAGGCTCTCGGCGAATTGCAGGTTCGCAGTCAATGATTTTTGATCGTGCTCGCCGGAATCGGCATGATCCACGTCAATATGCACCGCATACAAATCCGCATCCATCCGCCGGGCCATCCGCGCCGCTCTCGCTACCAAATATTGCGCTTTAGGGTTCGCGCTGATCAACACCGCAATCCGTTCGCGCACCGTCCAGCTCTCGCGAATGTCTTTTTCTACCATGTACGATTCCAGGCTGCGGTCCACCTGCTCCGCCACCTGTCGCAGCGCGAGTTCCCTCAGCGCGATCAAATTCCCGCGACGAAAGAAATTCTTCAGCGCTTGCTCTACTTTGTCTTTGTTGTAGACGTCGCCGCGCTTCATCCGGTTCTGAAGCGCCTCGGGAGTCAGGTCCACCATCACGGTTTCATCCGCTACCTGCAGTACCCAGTCCGGAACGGTTTCGCGGACGGCCACACCCGTGATCGCGCGCACGGTGGGAGCGATACTTTCGATGTGCTGAATATTGACGGTTGAGATTACGTCGATCCGCGCTTCCAGGAGTTCCAGCACGTCTTCGTAGCGCTTGCGGTGCTTGCTCCCGGGAATATTGGTGTGCGCCAGTTCGTCCACCAGCACCACGGCCGGGCGGCGAGCCAGAATTCCGTCGGTGTCCATCTCGTCGAAGAGCGTTCCCTTGTAATCAATCTTTTTGCGCGGCACCGTTTCCAGTTGCGCGGAAAGTTCACCGATTCCTTTGCGTCCGTGGGTCTCCACGAGTCCGATCACCACGTCTTCGCCGCGGTTCTTTCGGCGAATCGCCTCGCTCAGCATGCTGTACGTCTTGCCCACGCCCGGCGCGTAGCCCAGAAACAGCTTCATCAATCCTTTCGTCTTTTCGGGCGGCTTGGACTCCGCGAGCCATTGGTCGGGCGTTTTCGGCATGCCGGGTATTCTCTTTTACGAGCGTGTGGAAAGCTACGATAGAATAACGCGATGCGCGATTCCATCTTCAGCCGTGTACTTCAGTTCGCGGCCGCGCTTGGCATCGTCCTCGGGATCACTTTTTTTTACCGCAAGCTGCTTCCCGTCAACGCCACCACCGTCGCACTCACTTTTCTTCTCGCTATTCTAGCGGTTTCCACGGTTTGGGGCATCGCTGTGTCGGTGTTCATGTCCGTGGTCGCGATGCTTGCGTTCAATTATTATTTTTTGCCGCCGGTCGGCACGCTCACGATTGCCGATCCGCAAAATTGGGTGGCGCTGTTCGCGTTCCTCGTGGTTTCCGTCATCGCCAGTCAGCTTTCGAATCGCGCACGAAAACAGTCCCAGGATGTTTCCGCTCGCCGCCGCGAAGTGGAGCGGCTCTACTCGTTTAGCCGCGGCTTGCTCGAATCTGGCAACGTGATTCAACTCCTCAATCGAATTCCCGCTCAAATTGTCGACACGTTCGAAGTCGGCGCCGCAGCCCTGTTCCTCGCCGACAAGCAGAAGATTTATCGCTCCGGCCCCGTGATGCCGCTGCTCGATCTGGAAAGTCTCAAAGCGATTGTGGTGCGCGAAGAGCCCGTGATTGACGCGGCGAACAGCCTCTGCTTCGTCCCGGTCCGCATGGGCGTGCGCCCCATCGGAAGCCTCGGAATTTCCGGTACGATTCTATCCCGCCAAACGCTCGAAGCCATCGGGACTTTGATCGCCGTCGCGATGGAACGCGCTCGCGCCGTCGAACAACTTGGCCAGACGGAGGCCGCGCGCGAAGGCGAGCGCCTGCGCACCGCGCTTCTCGATTCCGTCACGCACGCACTTCGCACCCCGCTCACGTCAATCAAAGCGTCCGTCACGAATCTGCTTTCGAATCCCGCGCTCACGAACGACCAGCGCGGCGAGCTGCTCACCATCATCAACGAAGAAAGTGACCGCCTGAATCGCCTGGTCGGCGAAGCCGCCGAAATGGCGCAGCTCGACGCCGGCGAAGTCGTGTTGAAACTCGAGCCGCGTCCTCTCTCCGATGTAGTTTCCGCCGCGCTCGCGCAAACAAAAACCATTCTCGGCAATCGGCGCGTCGATTTGCGCATTCCCGTCGATTTGCCCCCCGTGCGCGTGGACCTTGCGCGCGCCCGCGAGGCGCTCGTCCACCTTCTCGAGAATGCGAATCAATACTCGCCGCCCCACGAGCCCGTCACGATCACCGCCGAGCGTCACGGCGATTTCGTTGTCACCAGCGTCGCCGATCGCGGAGCCGGTATCGACGATCCCGAGCAAGCGCTGATCTTCGAGAAATTTTACCGCGGCCGCGACCAGCGCTATCGCATCGAAGGCACCGGCATGGGTCTCCCGATCGCGAAAGCAATCGTCGAGGCGCATGGCGGAACGGTCAGTCTCACCAGTCAGCGCGGCCACGGTTCGGTTTTTTCGTTCACCCTGCCGATCGATCGCAGCCGCGTGGCTCCCGCATGAGCGCCGCCACGATTCTCATCGTCGACGACGAGCCGCAAATCCGCCGCGTGATGCGCACCACACTCACCTCGCACGGATACAGCGTGATCGAAGCGAAATCCGGCGACGAAGCGCTCGATACTCTTCGCTCCGAGCGCGCCGACCTCATCATTCTCGACGTGAACATGCCCGGAACCTCGGGCGTCGAGACGTGTCGCGAAATCCGCCGCACCTCCGACACTCCCATCATCATGCTCACGGTTCGCAACACCGAGAAAGATAAAGTCCAGGCGCTCGATGCGGGTGCCGACGATTACGTTGTGAAGCCTTTCGGCGCCGACGAATTAATGGCCCGCATTCGCGCCGCTCTGCGCCGCGCCGTTCCCGGCGACGCGCCTCCCACCTACGCGTCCGGCGACCTGACGATTGATTTCAGCAAACGAGCCGTCACGGTGAAGGGCACTCTCGTTCGTCTCACGCCGAAAGAATTCGAACTCCTCCGCCAGCTCGTCGCGAATGAGGGCACCTCACTCGGTCACCGCCGCCTGCTGCAAGCCGTCTGGGGCCCCGATTACGGCGAAGAAACGGAATATCTGCGCGTGTTTATCAATCAGCTGCGAAAAAAGATCGAGCCCGACCCGCGCCACCCGCGCTACATTCACACCGATCCCTGGATCGGATATCGCTTCGAGCCTTCCAGCGAAAAAACCCCCGGCACTCGCACCGGCAAATAGCCCGCCGCTGCAAATAACTCGATCCGCACTTAACGCAGCGGATGCGTCGCATTCAATTCCAGATTGAGCTCCAACACATTCACGCGCGGCTCGCCAAGAAATCCAAGCTGCCGCTGCTCCGTGTGCTTTGCCACCAGCGCGCGCACATCACCCGCGTTCATCCCTCGCTCCTTCGCCACGCGCGAAATTTGAAATTCCGCTGACGCAGGAGAAATGTGCGGATCGAGCCCCGAGCCGGAAGCCGTCGCCAGATCGGCCGGAATTCGCGCCCCCGGATTTTCCGCCGCAAGCGCTGCGGCGCTTCCGCTCACACGATCGATCAGCGCTTTATTCGTTGGCCCGAGGTTCGACCCGCCAGACGCCATCGGATCGTACCCCGCAGGTCCCGCTGCCGAAGGCCGCGAATGAAAATATCCCGCCGACGTGAATGGCTGCCCGATCAAACTCGAGCCCGCAATCGTTCCGTCCGCCCGGGTGATCAATTCTCCATTCGCTTGCTGCGGATAGAGCAGCTGCGCGATCCCGGTCACGATCAAAGGATAAATAATCCCCAGCAGCACGGTTGTCGCCAGCGTCATCCAGATCGAAATCAGAAAGTTGCGTTTCATGTCGCCCTCACGCCAGCCCAATATGCGTAATGATCATGTCGATCAATTTGATCCCAAGGAACGGCGCAATAATTCCGCCGATGCCGTAAACAAGCAGATTGCGCCGCAGTAGCGCTTCCGCTCCGAGCGGCCGGTATTTCACGCCGCGCAATGCCAGCGGCACGAGTGCGATGATGATCAGCGCGTTGAAAATCACCGCGGAAAGCACCGCTGATTGCGGCGTTTTCAAATGCATCACGTTCAGCACGTCAAGCTGCGGAAACGCTCCCGCAAACATCGCCGGAATAATTGCGAAATATTTCGCCACGTCGTTCGCCACAGAAAAAGTCGTCAGCGAGCCACGCGTAATCAGCAACTGCTTTCCGATCTCGACGATCTCGATCAGCTTCGTCGGATTCGAATCCAGATCCACCATGTTGCCGGCTTCTTTGGCGGCCTGCGTGCCGGCATTCATCGCCACGCCCACGTCCGCCTGCGCGAGCGCCGGCGCGTCGTTCGTTCCGTCACCCGTCATTGCGACGAGTTTTCCCTTGGCCTGTTCACGGCGAATCAATGCGAGTTTGTCTTCCGGCTTGGCCTGCGCCAGAAAATCGTCCACGCCCGCTTCGCGCGCGATCGCCGCGGCCGTCAGCGGATTGTCTCCCGTGATCATTACGGTTCGGATTCCCATCGCGCGCAGTTGTTCGAACCGCTCCCGCATCCCGCCTTTTACGATGTCCTTCAAATAAATCGTGCCCAGGACGCGCCGGTCCTCCGCCACCAGTAGCGGCGTCCCGCCCGCTCCCGCAATCGCTTTCACCGCGTCTTCCACATCCGGCGGCACGCGATTGCTCCCGTCCGCGACGTAACGGGCGATCGCGTCGAATGCGCCTTTCCGAATTTCGCGCCCGTCGAGATCCACGCCGGACATTCGCGTGGTCGCGGAAAATGGAATGAAAGTCGTCGCCACCGACGCAAGCTCCCGCCCGCGTAGCCCGTATTTCTCCTTTGCCAGTACCACGATCGATCGCCCTTCCGGCGTTTCATCCGCAAGCGACGCAAGCTGCGCCGCATCGGCCAGCTCTCCTTCGCTCACGCCCGGTGCCGCAATGAATTCCGTCGCGCGCCGGTTCCCCAAAGTGATCGTTCCTGTTTTGTCCAGCAGCAGCGTGTCCACGTCCCCCGCTGCTTCCACCGCACGCCCGGACATCGCCAGCACATTCCGCTGCACCACGCGATCCATTCCCGCAATTCCGATTGCCGAGAGCAATCCGCCGATCGTCGTCGGAATCAGGCACACGAGGAGCGAAATCAGCACGTAAATCGATTGCGGCGCGCCGGAATAAATCGCCATCGGCTGCAGCGTCACCACCGCGAGCAGAAAAATAATCGTTAGCCCCGCCAACAGAATATTCAGCGCGATTTCGTTTGGGGTTTTCTGCCGCTCGGCTCCTTCCACCAGCTTGATCATCCGGTCGAGAAATGTTTCACCCGGGTTCGACGTGATCTTCACCGTAATTTCATCGGAGAGTACGCGCGTTCCGCCCGTCACTGCCGACCGGTCTCCGCCCGATTCTCGAATCACCGGTGCCGATTCGCCCGTGATCGCCGATTCGTCCACCGACGCCACGCCCATCACCACTTCGCCGTCGCCGGGAATAAATTCGCCGGCTTTCACCACCACCACGTCGTCCGTTCGCAATTGCGATCCCGGCACGTCCTCAAATGTTCCGTCGAGCTTCATTCGCCGCGCCTGCGTTTCCGACCGCGCTTTCCTCAGCGTCTCGGCCTGTGCCTTCCCGCGCCCTTCCGCCATCGCCTCCGCGAAGTTCGCAAACAGCACGGTGAACCAGAGCCACAGCGTAATCTGCAGCGCGAACCCGAATTCGCTGGTTCGATGGGGAAGTTCGTGCAGCAGGTCGACCGTCGTCACCACCGCGCCCACCTCCACCACGAACATCACCGGATTCTTCATCAGCGTGCGCGGGTTCAGCTTTCGCACGGACTCCCAGAGCGCCCCACCCACAATTCCAGCGCTCCACAGCGACTTTTTCGCCGCCCGCGGTTTCTGTTCCCCGTCGGCAGGCAACTGCACTTTTGCGGGTGTCATCGTCATTTCCGCGTTCATCCCGTTATCCCCCAAAAACCTTTCCCGCGTGCATCAACAGCTGCTCGAGGATCGGTCCCAGGCTCAACGCCGGGAAAAATGTGAGCGCTCCCACGATCAAAATCACCGAAACAAGCAGCGTCGCGAAGAGCGGCGTCGTCACCGGAAAAGTACCCGCCGATTCCGGCACGATTTTCTTTCTTCGCAAGGTTCCCGGCGATCGCCAGCACCGGTAAGACCATGAAAAATCGTCCGAACAACATGTCGAACCCGAGCGTCACGTTGTACCAGACCGTATTCGCACTCAGCCCCGCAAACGCCGAACCGTTGTTCGCCGCGCCGGACGTGTACGCGTACAGGATCTGCGACAGCCCGTGCGGCCCTGGATTCGTAATTCCCGCTTTCCCGGCCGCCGTCACCGACCCCACCGCCGTGAACACCAGAATGATCAGCGAGAAAATCAGCACCGCCAGCATCGCCATCTTCACGTCGTACGCTTCGATTTTCTTTCCGAGATACTCCGGCGTCCGTCCCACCATCAGCCCGGCGATGAACACCGTGAGAATAATGAACACCACGATCCCGTAAAGCCCCGCTCCCACGCCGCCAAACACAATTTCGCCCAGCATCATGTTGATCATCGGAATCATTCCGCCGAGTGGCGTAAACGAATCGTGCACGCCGTTCACCGCACCGCAGCTGGCATCGGTCGTGATCGTCGCAAAAAGAGCCGTATCCGCAATTCCGAAGCGCACTTCCTTTCCCTCCATATTCCCGCCCGGCTGCGTCCCGCTCGCGTGCTGGTCAATTCCGGCTGCGGCCAGCTCTGGATTTCCACGCGCCTCCGCCGCGTAAACAAAAAACACCCCCGCGAGAAACAGCGTCGCCATCGCTCCCCACACTGCCCAGCCGTGCTTTTGCGATCCCGTCATCCGTCCCAGCGTGTACGTGAGTCCCGAACCAATCGAGAAAATCAGCAGCATCTGAACGAAGTTTGTCAGCGGCGTGGGATTCTCAAATGGGTGCGCGCTGTTCGCGTTGAAAAATCCGCCGCCATTCGTGCCGTACATCTTGATCGCTTCCTGCGACGCCACCGGCCCAAGCGTGATCTTCTGCTCGGTCACCTGCTGCGTCGTTGTCTTTCCGTCTGCGCCCGTCACTTGCACGGTCTGCGGGTCCACAAGCTGCGCCTTCGCATACGGCTTCAGGCTCTGCACCGTTCCCTGCGACACCAGAAACAGCGCCACCACGATGCAAGCCGGCAGCAGCACCCAAAGCAGGGCCCGCGTCATGTCCACCCAGAAATTTCCGATCGTAGCCATCTCTCGCCGCGCGATTCCGCGAATCACGGCGATGGCCAGCGCAATTCCCACCGCTGCCGATAAGAAGTTGTGATACGCCAGCCCGGCCATCTGCGTGAAGTAACTCATCGTCGATTCGCCGGAATACGCTTGCCAGTTCGTATTCGTCGTAAACGATGCCGCCGTATTGAACGCCAGGTCCGGCGCCACCGCTCCGAACTGCTCCGGATTTAATGGCAGCCATTGTTGCAGCCGCAAAATCGCGTACAGCACGACCATTGAGACCACGCTCATCAGCAGCAGAGCCGTCGCATACTCCGTCCAACGCATCTCGTGGGTCTCGTCCACGCCTGTTACGCGATAGAGCAGCCGCTCCACCGGCCGCAGCGCCGGATCGAGAAATGTTTTCTCTCCGCTGAATACCCGCGTCATGAAAATGCCCAGCGGCTTCGTGATCGCCAGAATCAACGCCAGAAACAAGCCGATTTGAAACCATCCGTTCGCCGTCATGTTCAGAACCTCTCCGGCCACAGCAGCGCCGCCAGCAAATAAACGAGCAGCAACCCGGAAATTCCCATGAGCAATATATTTCCCAGCATAGCGGCCGCTCCTTATTTCAACTGCTCGCATCCCCACACGTACACGATCGCCAAGACGAAAAAACCAACCGAGCACGCCACAAATAGTATGTCTCGCATAAATCCCAACTCCTCGCCTTCGTTGGAGTGCGGCAGCTCGCTGTCGCTTTCTCCCCACCGACCAACCCGTCGCAAAGCCGCCTCGGTAAGCGCGGTCCGCTCCGTCGATCAGAATTTCACCAGCAACGCAAACGTCAACCGATTCTCAATCTTCCGCAAATCGGGCGACCACAATCCAACCGACGGGCTGCACCCCCCCACCGGCGCTACGCTTCCATCCATACACGCGAACGATCCCGGATTTCCGTTGTTTCCTCCCGGCGGCGTAATTCCTCCCGGCCCGGAGAAATACGGCACACTCGCCGCCCGATGGTTGAATTCCCAACGGAACGTGATGTACTGGCTCGGCATCCAGTCGATCGTCGCCGATGCGTCCCACGCCTTGTAAGGCAATCCCGGTGCCTCCGGGAAGTAGGGCGTTCCGGAAGTCGCCGTCGCTCCGTTGATCGGCGGCAGCAAAACGAGGTAGCGCCCCGGGTTGTTGATTCGTCCACCGCCAAGTGTCAGCGCGTAGCGGTCGTGGTCGAACCAGAGCCGATCGTAAAGCATATAGCCGAGAAAACTCTGCTTCGGGCCGCCCGCCGTATTGCCGTGGCAGCTCACTCCGCCGCCGTACTCGCAGCCCGCATCGCCCGTCAGCGAAAACGCCATCTTGTCCACGAAATTGTAAGGCTTATCGTAGTACTTCACCTGCACGCTATCGTCCGTATGAATTCGCGAGCGTCCAGGCGCGCCCAGCGTGTCCGTTCCCATTCCGTAATTGTTGAAGACGAAGGAGAGCCATCCCGTCGGCCGCCACATAATCTGTCCGCCCAGTCCGGGACGCCCGTTGAACCGGCCGTACGATTGCCAGCCATTGATGAACCACGGCTCGATCTTCAATTTGTCCGAGGGAAATATCTGCACGCGCACGCCGTTGAAGAACCACGGAGTATTCGACGAAACATACGACGGCTGGTACGCCCAGTTGTCGTATTGGTAGTAGCTGAACAGGCCCACGTACGACATGAAAATGCCCGCATCCACGTTGATCCCGTGTAACGCGTTGAAGTGGTATCCGCCGTACGCTTCCGACAGGTACCGGTATGCGTCCGCCAGGTTCCACTGGCCGCGCGCCGGGCTCGCGTCGTTGCGCGGCGTCGTCTCCGAGTAGAGCCCGAACTGCGTCATCAGCCGTCCACGCACGTTGTCGAAATGAAAATCGCCTCCGATCCCGAGCTGCGTAATCTGCACTTCTTGTGCCCGGAAGATCTCGCTGGATCCGCCGATTGAATCGTCCTTCGGATGATTGAAATCGTAGACGTAATTCACATCCGCGCGGAATTCAGGAGTGAAGAACTTCGTGTCGACGGGCGGAGTCTTTTCGCGGCTGTTGCCGTTGAGCCAAGTAAAATCCGCAAACGCGAACGGCTCCGCTGGCGCCGGCTCCTCCGGAGATGCGTTCGCGGTTGCGGCGGCCATGTGGGCGTGTTCCGGCTGCGACGACGAACTCGTTGGTGGACGATTCGGCGTGGCCGTAGTCGCATCGGCTAACGCCGCGCTCTTCACCGGATAAACTGCGCTCACGAGGGCGGGATTCTCATCCGTTGAAGCAGCTGGCCGCGTATTCGACGCCTGGGCCGCACTCTGCGCCTTCACCTGCGCCTCCAATTCGTCAATCCTCTGCCGCATCGCCGCGAGTTCCTTCGCGATCGCCGGTGGGATGGATGGATCGGGCTGAATTGCCGTTTGACCGGCTCTCGTCGACTGCTGACCAGCCGCACCGCTCGTCGACTGTGCAAAGCACGGCGACTGCGTAAGCGCCAGGACTGTTCCGTAAAAAGCGCCCCGCCATCGGTTCTGCATCAAAAATTTCAACATGAGCTGTGCTCTCCTCGCCTTGACCGGCAGTGGCGAACCGTAGATCAGGCTACGCTTCGAGCATCAGGAAGGCATAAGGGACGCATAAGATTTTTATAAAGATGGCGGGCGCCGGCGATCCTGGAAAGCGCTCCACGGGCGATTGCACGCAGAATGATCGCGCGGAATCGCGTCCGCACGGTCGAAGACGAAGTCCCACCAGACAAATCTTCGTCAGCGTGCTAGCCTCATTGTGTACGGTCGGACAGGCCGACCGGCGGCAACGGCCCGCTGTGGCCGGACGCGCATGCCGCTCCACTCGCCATGGGTCGCCCAGGATTCGAATCTCGAAGGGGCGTTTCTAATCTACGGTTGCGCGATTCGAGATCCTTGTAAGTTATTGAAATTATGGACTCTATCTCGATTCCAACGGACGCAAAACGGGCAGGCGCCGCGCCCAACAAAATCGCGCCACGGGGGTCCCGCCAATGACGCGCCCGCGCGTCATAATCCTCGGCGGCGGTTTCGGCGGCCTCGGCGCTGCCCGCGCCCTCAAGCGCGCACCGGTGGACGTCACGCTAATCGATCGCTGCAACTACCATTTGTTCCAGCCGCTCCTCTACCAGGTCGCCACCGGCTCCCTCTCTCCCGCAAACATCAGCGGCCCGCTGCGCCAGATCCTCAAGAGGAACAAAAACACAACCGTCCTCCTGGGCGAGGCGATCGACATAGACGCCGCCAACCGCCGCGTGATCCTCAGCGACGGCGAAATCTCCTACGACACGCTCATCGTCGCCACCGGCTCGAGCCATCAATATTTCGGCCACGACGATTGGGAGCAATATGCCCCCGGCCTCAAGACCGTCGAAGACGCCACCGACATGCGCGCGCGAATTCTTCTGGCGTTCGAAGCAGCGGAGCGAGAAGAGGATCCGGAAAAATTAAAAGCGTGGATGACGTTCGTGATTGTCGGCGGCGGCCCGACGGGCGCAGAGCTGGCCGGCGCATTGGGCGAAATTGCGAACGACACTTTGAAGCACGACTTCCGCCGCATTAATCCCACCGAAGCGCGGATCATTCTCGTCGAGGGCACCGACCGGGTACTGCCAACGTATCCGCCGCAGCTTTCCGAAGCGGCGCGAAAAATGTTGGAGCGGCTCAGTGTTACCGTCCGCACGGGCGCGATGGTGATCGACGTGAAAGCGCGATCCGTCACGATCCAATCCGGAGAGCACACCGAAATTATACCGACACGCACAATCCTGTGGGCCGCGGGCGTGCTCGCGTCACCGCTGGGGCGCATGCTCGAAAAGTCCGCGGGCGCGCGTGTGGACCGGGCCGGACGCGTGATTGTCGAGCCCGACATGACGGTTCCCGGACACCCGGATATTTTCGTGATCGGCGACCTTTCCAACTTCAGCCATCAAACCGGGAAGCCGCTTCCGGGCGTCGCTCAGCCCGCGATACAACAGGGCCGCTACGTTGCGAAAGTGATCCAGCGCAGAATTCGCGGCGAGAAAAGTCCGGCCTTTCATTATTTCGATAAAGGGAACCTCGCCACGATCGGGCGCGGCGCCGCCGTGGCCGATCTGAATTTTCTGCGGCTCTCCGGTTGGCCGGCGTGGATGATCTGGATTTTTGTTCACTTGATGTACATCGTGGAATTTCAGAATCGCCTGCTGGTGTTCCTACAGTGGATGTGGCTTTACGTGACGTTCGACCGCGCCGCGCGGCTGATCACGGGGAAAAATCCGCTGCCGCTGGATTTGTGATTAGAGAGGTACGTTGCTGAGCGCGGGAAGGCGATGCGCTCGAAGCGCCTTTAGAAAATTGTCGTAATCGCGTTCTGTCTGGTCGGCGTATGCAACCGCGAATTTCTCTATCGCCAGGTCGAACGCTTCGCTCTTTCCCAGATAGGCGCCGATTTTTACGGGGTCTCCCGTTCTCGCGTGTCCGCGAGCCAAAGCCCAACCGCACAGCTCGATATATTCGAGGAAGTCTTCTTGCGTCATGGTGGACGCATCGATCTTCATCTTCATGTCCCGGAGCTGGCGAAAATAGTAGGAGCGATTTTGATCGTCGCGAGTCCAGCCGAGAAAGACGTCGCTGGCACCTTGCAGCATGCGTTGCCCCGTGACTACTCGCTCGCCGTGATTTGAGTACTTACTTTTAGCCGTATACGGCTCGAGCACCGAGGGAAACGCTTCCTTGAATTGCAGGAACAGCGGATCATCGTCGCTCGCAACCAGCAGCACGACGGCGCAACGGGTTCCGACGCTGCCGACGCCGACCACCTTTCGCGCGATGTCCTCGATTTGGTAGTGCTGCAAAAGAACCCTACGCTCTTCTGGAAGCGTTCGGAGATAACGGTGAAACAATTCCTTGATGAGCTTTCCCGTCTTCGAGTAATTGCGCGGGTGGTAGACGAGCGGCGGATGGTCCATGATCCGGCGGGCGCCGTCGTGAACGTAGGTAATCTGAGAAAAAAGCTGCATCGCCGTCTGGTGTTTCGCTTTTTTCTCGATTTCTTGCCAGCGTTTTTTCGCTGTGACACTTTTCGCTTCCCTCACGAGAAGGCTCGCTTCGAGGTGGGAGTACCAGGCGTCAATCACTCGCAATCGAGCATATTTCCGCAGGTGATTCCGGTAGCTCTCGGCTAGCTTTCGCGCGGCGTCGCTGCATCGTTTTTCGCCAAAATTGAGTTGCCTCGCTGCCAGAACGACGCTCGCCGCCAGACGCTTCAGGTCCCATTCCCAGGGTGCGGGGATGGTCTCGTCGAAATCGTTAATGTCGAACACAAGCCGGCGTTCGGGCGAGCCGAAACCCCCGAAATTGCTGATGTGACAATCGCCGCACGCCTGAACACGAAGGCCCGTGACCGGAGTGGTCGCAAGGTCAGCGGCCATCACGGCCGCGGCACCCCGGAAAAACGCGAAGGGAGAGTGGCGCATCCTGCCGTAGCGAATGGGAAGAAGTTCCGAGAGCCGACCTACGTCGGTATGCTTTAGGAGTTCGATCGGATCGTGCCGCTTGGCGGGAGGTTTCCATTTGCCCTGCGATTTTCGCGAAACGCGATCGCGGAGCGCTTTTCCGGCGGCCGTTCGTTGTTCGAAGGAAGGATGGAGGTTTGTGAGCTTGTCTGACATGGGACGTCCTTGCGTTCTCGCGTCGGGCGACCGATTGGGAGAACAGGCGCTTTGGGAGCGAGTATTGTCCGCCCAGGTGGACTCGGGCGTCAATTAGCGAGAACAGCCGGCGTGGTCGAAGCACGTGACCGAAAGACACGAGCGGCGGGCGCCACCGAGGAGAGAGTTGGGTCGCTGTGAATAAACAGCAAAAGTCCAATCGCGCGGCGCGCAAGCATATTACAATTCAAATACCAGCCGGGATTCATGGGAAAACCACAAAAAGTAATATTAACGGTTTTAACCGTGCTCACGCTTGCAGCGCTTGGCGCAGTGATCGCCACGTGGCACTGGGGAAATTATCGCGAGCGGCTCCGCGCGGTGCGTACTGCCGCTTCGAAGCAGCAGGCCGCGCTTGTGGATACGCGCGCGTTTGACACAGCCGAACAATTGTCGCAGCTCGCCGAATCCCGCACCGAAAAAGGCTACGCTCAGGAAGCTCTGCGCCTGGGAGATTATTCGGTGGATGCGGCGTTCGCGGCGGCGCTGCAGGATGCAGCGGCAAGTCCCGCTTCGCTCACGCCGGAAACGCGGCAGATCACCGAGCGCCTGAAGACCGAGGAAGCGGCGGTAGCTACGGATCAGAATCGCATCGCGCAACTGACGCAGCAGATTGCGAAAGGTCGTGCGAACACTAAGGAAAGCCTGCAACAGCAACTTGCCGTCGTCCAAGCGCAGCTCGAGCTGGATCAAGACGATTTGGACGACGCGCATCAGGATCTAGTTCGCGCTGGCGGCGACAAGCAAGCGTCCGTTCAACAGCTTCTCGATCAGCACGAGGCGAACCAGAAAACCTTAGCGGCACAATCAGCGGCCGGCGCCGCTGCCACGGCAGCTCCTTCCATCGAGCAGACAAAGTCGGCCAGCGTCGTCGCACAGATGCAAGCGTGGCTATCTCTGAATTCGAAACAAAATCTTCTGCTTCAGGCGCAACAAAATGCGCTCGATCGGCAAGCGAAACTTGCGGCTGCGCATGACGCACTCGAAAAAGACGTAGCCGAGGAGAAGTCACAGAAGAAGATTATCCGCAAGCGACCGAGCGGAGCCGCGAAAGTCGCCTCATCAAAAATGAAGACCCCGGCAGGGGAAGAAAGTACGTCAGGAAATGCATCGCCCGCGACGACCGGAACCGACGAGGCAAGTGGGACGGGCGGAACGGGCGGAGCAAGTGGAACCGGCGCGCCGAGCGGAACACCTGCGGAAGGTGGCACAGGCGGAGCAGCTAGATCCGCTGAGCAGGAGCCGGCAAGCGCAACGTCGGCAAGCGCAACGTCTGCCAGCGCAACTCGGGCCGTGACGGGGACGTCGGACCAGCCAAGCGGGACCGATGCTACTCTCTCCTACCTGAAAGATCTCACCATCGATCAGAAGAACCTCACGCAGCTCGATAAGCGCATTGAAAACGAGCATGAGCTAGCGACACTGTACGGAAACTGGATTCGCTACGTTGGATTCCGCAAGCAGGCATTTCTGCACGGAGCGTTCTTCTCTACATTCTGGATTTTGTTCATCGCGCTATTCATATTCGCCGCGAACGAAGGGGTGCAGCGGTTCTTTTCGGATTTGTCGCCGGAGCGCCGGCAGCTTCATGCGCTTCAGACCGTCGTTTTGTTCGCAGTGCAAGCGCTGGGAATAATTTTGATCCTCCTGGTTATTTTCGGGACGCCGAGCAATTTTGCGACGGTGGTGGCACTCGCCGGAGCGGGACTCACGGTCGCGCTGAAAGACTTCATCGTGGGCTTCTTCGGCTGGTTCGTGCTGATGGGCAAGAATGGAATCCGGCCGGGCGACTGGGTGGAAATCAACGGGGTGGGAGGCGAGGTTCTGGAAGTGGGGTTGTTCCGCACGATGCTGCTCGAGACGGGAAACTGGACGGACGCGGGTCACCCCACCGGACGAAAAGTGACGTTCGTCAACAGTTTTGCAATCGAAGGGCACTACTTCAATTTCTCTACGTCGGGCCAATGGCTCTGGGATGAAGTGCAATTGCAGGTGCCGCCGGAGGCCGACCCCTATCCGATCGCCGATGCGATTCAAAAAATCGTTACGGACGATACCGCTGCGAATTCAAAGGAAGCGGAAATGGAATGGCAGCGCGTGGTACCTCTGTATGCCAAACGAACCTTCTCAGCGGTTCCAACAGTGACCGTCCGCCCGGAGGGCGCCAGCGTGAATATACTCGTTCGGTATCTCACGCGCGCACGCGAGCGTCCGGAAGTTCGAACACGACTTTATCGTGCGTTGATCGAACTGCTGCGGCAGAAGAATCTTCCGGATGTCACACCCGTGAGCGCAAAGCCGACTCCAGCCGATCCTTCAAACTCCGGGCAGAAGACGCCACCAGAGCGCGCATAAGCTCTGGCGGCAATTTTCTAGAGTCGCAGAAACGCGTGGTGGCCGATCACTCCCAGAATCACTCCAATGGCGGACCCAGCCAGGACGTCGCTCAAGAAATGCATCCCCAGAATGATGCGCGAGGCGGCGATCAAGAAGGCCACCGTGAGCAACGTTCCGAGCAATTCGGGATAAAAAAGACCGAGCGCGATAGCGACTGCGAAAGCCGTGATCGAGTGGCCGGAAGGGAACGAGTATTTATCCGGCGGCAGAATTGAAGACCAGCAGTGCGGTTCGATTTCGCAAGGGCGCTTGCGATGGCTGGCGCGTTTGAGAGTGCGGAACACAAAAATCCCCACAGCGGTTGCGGAAGTGGCGGCTCCGATCGCGGCAAATCGATGCGGGCCGCCAAATATCACCAGGATCACGCCCAGCGCGTACCACAGCCAGCCGTCGCCGCCGCGCGTAGCCACAATCATGAGGATGCGAAACCAGCGAGGCGCGCGCCAGCGATGGACGCGGCGCATCAGCCGGTGATCGTTCGATTGAATCTGGTTCCAGACGGATTGTGCGACCGTCATACCCACTCCTCGACCACCGGCACGACCGATTGCGGGACGGTGATCCATCGCGGACGCTTGCGGGCCGCAGGTTCGTCCAGGATTTCGGCGGCCCAGCGGCGGCTGAACAGGCGCTCTTCGTAATAATTGAAGTATGTGAAGGCCGGAATGAGCAGGCCTAGCGGCGAAAGCACGGCCGTCCAGGACTTCTCGCGCATCATCTCGCCGGCAATCAGGTAGCAATCGCGGGTCAGCTTCGCGAAGCTGCCGGATTCGCCGCGCACGCGCCCGATGCCGCCGCGCAGTCCCGCGAAGAACTCGTCCTTGTTTCGCGCGCCCGGCACTTCGGTAAAAGCCGTGCCCGCGGACGGCAACGCATGCGCGTCGCTGCCACCGATTGCAATTTTGTCCCACTGCTTTGCCAGGGTTTGCGCATGCTTGTTGGACCTTTCGAGCATGTGTCCGTTGCGAGTCTCAATCGCCGGGAAGTATTCCCGGAACCACGCGAAGTCTTCGCGCTCGCGCGCGCCGGTGAGATTCGAGAACACATGATTGATACTGAAGAAAAGACGGCGCTCGGAGAGGTACATGAGTAGCGCGACGATGTCGGTGCGCCGCTGTTGCAGGTGAGTGTGCTGGCGCTCCGTGATGTCGTACACGCCGACGTGAATCTCGGTGCCGCTCGGCAACCGGCAGGTAAGCTCCTCGCTCAAGAAAAAGTTCGGCATGGCGCGCAATCTTTCAGCACCTTCGATGGAGTCGTGGTCCGTGAGGGTGAAAAGATTCATGCCCCGGCGGGACAGCAAGCGGTAAACCGCTGCGGGATCGCTGTAGCTTTCGCGGCAAAATTTAGAAAGGAATGGGGTGGTACAGGCACCGGAGAAGTAGGAGTGAACATGCATGTCGCATCTCACGGTTCGAAGGATGAAGGGTGCGGGTTACGGGCATGTGACAGTGGCGCTAAACTTCTGAAAAGACAGGGACTTAATCGTTTAGACACGCGCAAGGAGCTTTTAACCGGACTGTAGCATTCCGCGAAAGCTGGGCTGCGATCATGCGCGTCGCATGGCGAAAATCGAGTTTGGATATTTCGACGCAGGCGGCGGCCATCGTGCTGCTGCTACGGCACTTGACCTTGCGATCCGCGGGCAGAAGCGGCCGTGGGAAGTTCGTCTGACAAATCTGCAAGAACTCCTCGATACGCTGGACGTCCTAAAAAAATACGCGGGCATTCGCATCGAAGATTTTTACAACTGGATGCTGCGATCGGGGTGGACGCTCGGAAGCACGCAGCTCATGAGGGTGCTGCAACTCGTGATTCGTCTCTATCATGGTCCCACAGTGAGGATGCTCGAGGAGCACTGGAAAGAGACGCAGCCGGACATGGTGGTTTCGTTCGTGCCGCATTTCAACCGCGCGCTGGGCGAAAGTTTTCGGCGCGCCTATCCCGAGCGGCCGTTTGTGACCGTGCTGACGGACCTGGCGGATTTCCCGGAGCATTTCTGGATTGAGCGACAGCAGCAGTATTTGATTTGCGGCTCGGACCGGGCGGCGGAGCAGGCGCGAAGCCGCGGGCATGCCGAAGACCGGATCTTTCAAACGTCGGGAATGATTCTGCACCCTCGATTTTACGAGGCGCCGGTAGAGGATCGTGCGGCCGAACGCGCGAAGCTTGGACTGCGAGCGGATTTGCCGACGGCACTGGTGCTGTTTGGCGGCTACGGTTCGGAGGTAATGGCCGATATTGCGACGAAGCTTGACGAGTCGGAACTGGAGCTGCAACTCATTTTCGTGTGTGGGAAGAATGAGAAGCTCGCAAAAACGCTGCAGGGACAAAAAGCGCGGCTGCCCCGGTTCGTGGAGGGATTTACGACGAGGGTGAATTATTACATGCAGGTGGCGGACTTTTTTATCGGCAAGCCGGGCCCCGGAAGCGTGAGCGAAGCGCTGGCGATGCATCTGCCGGTAATTGTGGAACGCAATGCGTGGACGCTGCCGCAAGAGCGGTACAACGCGGATTGGGTGCTGGAGAACGAAGTGGGCGAGGTGCTGCAAAGTTTCAAAGAGATCGTACCGGCGGTGGCGCGGCTGATCGTGCCGTCCACGCTGGCGCGCTACCGGGCGAATGCCGCGGCGATGAATAACCGGGCGGTGTTTGAAATCCCCGGCATCCTGCAGACGATTTTCGAGCGATCGCGCGGGAGCGCGGGAATGGAAACGACTGGGGATGAGCTGGTGGGCAACCGGCGCGGTTGATTCAGAGGTTGCGCTCGCGCATTCCGTGAAGCAAATTTGATTTTTCGTTCGAGAGCGAATCGTACGCGGCCCGTTCTACTGCTGTGGCCTCAGCGGCTAAAGCCAGTTTCGCGTTTCGGGTTTTTGGTGAGTCTGAAGCCGTGCTCTGACGAGCGGCGGGATGAACTCGGCGTGCCCCCGGATTGTGGAAACCTTCACCCGCATTGTGGCAACATGGAAGAGCGAAGGATCTTGGAAGAGGGGAGTGCCATCATGGCGAAGGCGACATTTGCTGCGGGATGTTTCTGGGGAGTGGAGGATGCGTTCCGGCACCTGAAGGGCGTGAATGCAACGACCGTAGGCTATACGGGCGGGACGAAGAAGGATCCCACGTACGAGGACGTGTGCACCGGGCGGACCGGCCATGCGGAGGCGCTCGAGATTGATTACGATCCGGCGCAGATCAGCTACGAGCAGTTGCTGGGCGTGTTTTGGGAGAGTCACGATCCGACCACGTTGAACCGGCAGGGGCCGGATGTGGGCACGCAGTACCGGTCGGCAATTTTTTATCATGATGCGGCGCAGGAATCATCGGCGCGCGGGTCGAAGACCCTACTCGAGAAATCGGGAGTTTTCAAGCGGCCGATCGTGACGGAGATTGCGCCGGCTCCGGAATTTTTCCGGGCAGAAGATTACCACCAGCAGTATTTCGAAAAGCGCGGAATGAAATCGTGCCACTTGCCTTAGAGCGCGAACCAGCCTAGTTCAAGCATTCCATTCGGTGGGGGCTCTCGCAGAGCTCGCTCCAAATCGCCCAGGAAACCAGGGCGGCGCCTCCGACGATGGCCACCTTCTCGGCAATCGGAGTGGCGGCTGCTTTCTTTGTGCCGCTCCCTTGACTCGACTGCGGGGGAGCGTTCGGTTGCGCGGGCTGCTCGAGATCCTTCGAGATGCGGTAGGACTTTCCTTCTGGAATCGTGTGCAGATTACCGTTTTCTTCCACGATGAGATCGCCGTGGTACGCGGTGACGACCATTTCCATCGTGCTCGCGAGCATCACTTGTCCAAAAGCTGCGTGGCCTTCGACGGGATGAACCAGGCCGAGCGGAGTATCGAGTGCGACGGGATCGTTCGCGGGAGATGAGAAGCCAACGGTGCCGTGGGCAACGACTACGTGCACCATATTCGGACCCTGCGCGAGCGACGCGCCGCTTTCGGAGAGCAGGTAGACTTGGCTGGCGCCCACTCGCAGGCGCATCGTTCCGCCGGTTTCGGTGAAGACGGTATCACCCGGATAAACGGTAGAGCCGATAGCGGCTTTGGCGGGGCCAAGATGCGTGAGTCCCTCGGCTTGGATGATCGTGCCGAGCGGCGTATCGTTGGCCGCAAAAGCGGGCACATTGAGCAGCCCCGAAACCAAAATGGCTACAAGGCAAGCACGAGCAAACACTCGCATGATTATGGTCCTCCGCGGGCCGACTAGGCCAATTTAGGCGCAGAAACGGCCTGTGTCAATAGGATACACGCTGGATTTGGGCCGGGGCCGAGAGGTTGAATTTGCCGCGAGCCGGAAGGGAGATAGGTGGAAGAATCTGTCGCGGAATTTGGCGGTCGCGCGCAAACGCGACAGGCTTCTGCGATAGAATGGCTTTCGCCCCAGGGAGGAGCGCATGATCCATCGGTTTGTGTTTCGGAACGACCGTGTGTTGCCGATTGACGAAGTGCGGCTCTCACCGGGGCAGGCGGGGCTCCTGAATGGTTGGGGGCTTTTCACCACGATTCGAGTGTATGAGGGCATTCCATTTGCGTTCGAGCGGCACTGGCAGAGGCTGGTGCGGGATGCGGAGCGAACGCATTGTCCGTTTCCATTCACGGCGGAAAAAGTGAGGGAGCAATTAGGCGAGGTGCTGCGTGCCAACCAGGTGAAGGAAGGGTGCGCGCGCGTCTATGCAATCTATAACCAGGCGGGATTTTGGCGAAGCGAGGAGAAATTTCCGGCAGTGGATTTGATTATTTATTCGGCGGAGCTGCCGACGCACGGGGAGCGGGCGCGGCTCGGGTTGCGCGAACAAGGAAGGCACGCGGCCTCGCCACTGGCGGGAGTGAAGGTAACATCCTGGCTCAATAATGTCTGGAGCCTTTACGAGGCGCAGCGGGAAGGCTTCGATGAGGTGGTGCTGTTGAACGAACGAGGAGAAGTGGCTGAGTGCACGGCCGCGAATATTTTTTGTGTGAAGGGTGGACGAGTGGCCACGCCCCCGCTGAATTCGGGTTGTCTTGAAGGCGTTACGCGCGGAGTGCTCCTGGAGATTGGAGCCGCGGCGGGGGTGCCTGTTGAAGAGCGGAAGTTGTTCCCGCAAGATCTGTATTCGGCGGACGAAGTGTTTATCTCGTCCACGAATCGGAACCTTTTGCCCGTAAGTGAAATTGCGGGACACCGGATCGGCTCGGGAGCGGTGCCGGTGGCAGAGAAGCTCGAGCACGTTTTCGCCGCGTACGTTCGCGAGTACATTGGAGCGCGCGCGGCGGCATCCGGCGGACGCTGAATTTCGAGCGCGAGGAATTTGAGCAGGACTGGGGGGGACGATGAACGATCTTGCCAGCAAAACGTGTACGCCTTGCCGCGGCGGAGTACCGGCGTTGGCCGGGAAGGAGCTTGAGGTGCTCGCGAAGCAGGTGCCGCAGTGGAAGGTTGTGAACGGCCATCACATTACGCGAACGTTTACGTTTCCGGATTTCAAGCAGGCGCTTGCATTCGTAAATCGGGCCGGGGAAGTGGCCGAACAGCAAGGGCATCATCCGGACATTCTGCTCGGCTGGGGAAAAGCCGAAATTACCACCTGGACCCACAAGATCGACGGGCTTACCGAAAGCGATTTCATTCTCGCGGCGAAATTCGACAAGCTATAGATAGAAACGGATGGCGTAGCTCCGAGCGCCGGGCAAAAAAAAGCCCGGCGTGTATTGCTACACGCCGGGCCGAAACGATTTGCGAAATCTAGGCAGCTTCAATCTGGCAGTTCTTGCGGCGACGCAAGCCCACAAGAGCGAAGAGCCCGGAACCGAGGAGCAAGAAGGTTGCCGGTTCGGGAGTCTTGACCAAGTATTCCTGCGCGGAACCCTGACTGTTGTCCTGCGGTGTGAGGATAATAAAGTTCGCAAACTCTCCCGGTGTATAGGTCTGGCTTGACGCGTAGTTCAACCACCAGGCTGAATTCCCGGTTGCAGGCACGCCGGAAGAGAAGATCGACCAAATCGCGAAGGAGATGTCGTTTGCAGCTAACGGATTCGAACCGAGCTGCTCGACGAGAAACGCTGCTTCCTCATACATCAGGAGAGTGGCATCAGCGGTTGCGCCCTGGAAGCGGGCCTGGGAAAGCGTTGAGAAGGTATTGACGTTGGCCATCCAACTCTCGCCGATATATACCTCGTGCCAGTAGTCATCACAAACGATCGGTACGCCCGTCTGAGTGCCTACGGTGCCGTAATAAGGGCTCGTGTCGACGCCGTTCGCGGACCCGCCGCTTACTCCAGTGAGGGTGACTTGCACGCCGTCGGCATTGGCGACAGGGGCTGACAGGATGAAGGCTACGACTGCAATTAACGCTAAAATGGACAATCTCTTGAACATTAAGACTCCCTTGGGTCCTTGGACACTTCTAGATTTCGCTCTATTCACACGGTACTCAATGGCACGTGGCACGCCAGACGGGCAATTTCGCAATCGATTGAAAACAAGCCATTTAATTTCGTATCAAAATGGGAACTACAAGCGTCGTGGAAAGACTTTAGTCAGCGGCGGGCAAGAGCTGAAAACCGTTTCGCAGGCAGTTTTTGGCAGGGGCCTCGCGGGAGGGGTTTTAGCGGGGAGTGGCGGAGGCCGGGGCGAAGGTGCCGCGAAGACGCGGCCAAGATTTTGCTAGGCCGAACGCGAGAGGTCTTTCTATTATGCTTGGTTCAGTTCGTGCAATCTTGAGGCGGCAGGGGGGAAATGTTTCCACAGTTGCGGCAGGCGTTTCGAAACAGCACGCTTTTTCACTGGTACAAGAAGCTTTCTGCGCCCGGCGAATATGCCTGGTGGAAAATGCGCGGATCTCCGGGTGCGAAAGCGCCGCATCTGACGAAGCAAAGAACAATCGAGCAGTACGCGCGCGAGCACAATCTGCAAGTGCTCGTCGAGACCGGCACGAACTACGGCCACATGATCTACGTGAACAAAGACAAATTCCGGGAGATCTATTCGATCGAGCTTGATTCGTGGCGTGCGGAGAGCGCACGGCGAAAGTTTTCCGGCCGCCCCCACATCCACGTCCTCGAAGGGGACAGCGGCGCGGTGCTCCCGAAGGTGATTCCGGCGCTGAAAGAGCCGTGCCTTTTCTGGCTGGACGGGCACGATTTCGATATCTCGTCGCCAATCAAGCAGGAGCTCGATGCGATCTACAAACAATCGCCCTACGATCATGTGCTGTTGATTGATGACGCCCGGTGGTTCGATGGCCGCACTGACTATCCAACCCTGGAGGAATTGCGCGAAAAAGTAGCGCGCGAATATCAGGGCCGCGTGGTGGAAGTGACGGACGATATCATCCGCATCTATAAACCGAGAAAGTCCGCGGCCAGCTGATTGCCGAGGGGCCGGATTCACAAGTAGAAGCAATCCCACCGAAAAGCAGCAACGCTCCGCTCACCTTTTGCAGGTAGCGCTCGTCGAATACGACTATTGACACTATATCGCATCACGCTATAGTATCCAGTCGCACGCTATAGAAGCGCGTAACCTGGAGGCAGTTCATGAGCCGTTCCCGCGATACCGCCGAGATCGAGGCGCAAGAGCCTTTGACTCCGGCGATGTTTCACGTCCTTTTGGCATTGGCCGATGGGGAAAAGCACGGATACGCGATCCTGAAAGAAGTGGCCCGGCGAACCGGCGGCAAAGTGCAACTGAGCGCGGGAACACTGTACGGAATCATCAAGCGGCTGAACGCCGAGGATTGGATTGTTGAATCTACGAAACGTCCGGTGGCGGGTTTGGATGATGAGAGACGGCGGTATTACCGGCTGACGGAAATGGGACGGCGAGTGGCGGTGCAAGAAGCGCGGCGCCTGGAAGAACTGCTGGCGATGGCGCGCAACAAGAATCTGTTTCGGAAGCCAGAGACGGCATAGGGAGGACGACGGCGATGAGTGCGACCAATGTCCCGCTTTCCAAGAGAATGTTTCGAGCATTGCTGCGCTTCCTGCCGGCCGATTTCCGGTCGGACTACGGACGCGATATGGAGCACACATTCGAAGCGCAGGAACGCGAAGCGCGAGACCGGGCCGGCACGGCGGGAGTGGCGCGAGTGTGGTGGGAGACGCTGGCGGGCATCTTCACAACGGCGCCGCGCGAGCACTGGGAAATGCTGCAGCAGGATACGGACTACGCGTTGCGCACGATGCGCAAGAATCTTGCGTTTACGATTCTTGCGATCCTCACGCTGGCGCTGGGCATTGGGGCAAATACGGCAATCTTCAGCGTGGTTCACGGAGTCTTGTTGAGCCCGCTCCCGTACCCGCAGGGGCAGCAGTTGGTGTTTATTCGCCAACAGGCGCAGAAGGAAAGCATCGACGACACCAGTTTCTCGGTGCCCGAAATCGAGGATTACCGCGTGCAGAACCAGTCGCTCGCGGGACTCGTCGAATATCATGCGATGTCGTTCATTCTCTATGGGCACGGCGATCCGGACCGGGTTCGAACCGCTGTCGTGTCGGCAAATTATTTCGATCTCTTCCGCGTAAGTCCTCTGCTCGGGCGCACCTTCGTACCGGACGACGACAAACTCGGCGCGCCGCCGGTGCTCGTTCTGAGCTACGAATATTGGAAAAACAAGTACGGCGCGGATCCGGACATCGTAGGCAAAACATTTGAATTGAATGACAAGGTTCACACGGTGGTCGGTGTGCTGCCGCCCGTACCGCAATATCCCACGGAGAGCGACGTTTACATGCCCACATCGGCCTGTCCGTTCCGCTCGGGCGAGCACATGATTGGCAACCGAGACATGCGAATGATGGAAGTGTTCGGGAGGCTCAAACCGGGCGTCTCGGTGCCGCAGGCGAGCGCCGATATGGCGACGATCGCAGCACGGCTGAAAGCGTCGTACCCGAAATCGTATCCCGATGAAATGGGGTACTCGGCCGTCGCGACGGCGCTGCAAGAGGAACTAACGCATGATGCGCGCCCCACGTTGCTCGTGCTGCTGGCTGCCGCTGGCTTCGTGCTGTTGATTGCGTGCGCGAATGTGGCGAATCTGACGCTCGCGCGCATGTCGAAACGGGAACGAGAATTTGCGGTACGCACCGCGATGGGTGCGGGGAGAAGCCGGCTTTTGCGCCAACTGCTGACGGAGAGTTTTTTATTGGCGCTCATCGGCGGAGTGTTAGGACTGGTGGCCGCCTACGGCAGCCTGGGCCTGCTTACCGATTTTGCGTCTCGCCTTACACCGCGGGCCCGCGAAATCCGCATCGACTTTGGCGTGCTGGCCTTCACATTATTTGCGGCGCTTGGAACAAGCATTGTTTTCGGGACGATTTCGGCACTTTTCTCGCGGGTCAATCTGTCATCGGGCTTGAAAGAGGGCAGCACGGGCGCAGGAGCCGGCCAACGCAAGAATCGCGTGCGCAGCGTCCTGATCGTTTCGCAAATTGCTTTCTCGTTCATGCTTTTGATCGGCGCGGGACTGATGCTGCGGAGCCTGTATAAATTGCAGCAAGTAGATCCGGGATTTGTGCCTCAGCATGTGCTGGCGATGCGGACGACGTTTAGTTTCAGCAAGTATGCGACGAGCGAGCAGTCCGCGGACGTGATCAAGAAACTGTTGCTCCGGGTACAGGCGGAGCCGGGCGTGGTCTCTGCTGCGATTTCGTCCGCCTACCCGCTCGAGGCGGAGGTTATCTCCGCCGGGCCTAATGCGTATTCAGGCCCGTTCAAAATCCAGGGGAGGGATCTTGCGCCCGGAGATACGCCGCCGATGGGCGGCCAATTCTCGGTGTCATCCGCCTATTTTCAGACGTTGGGGATTCCATTGAAAGCCGGGCGGTATTTCGCGGATACGGACCAGGCGAAGAGCGAAGCTGTGGTGATCATCAACGAAGCGATGAAGCGCCAATTCTGGGCCGAAAGTGATCCGCTCGGACAGCGCGTCTCCGGCGACGGAGAGCATTGGGCTACGATCGTCGGCGTGGTGGGCGACGTGAAGGAATTCGGGCTGAACCGGCCGGCATCGCCGGAATTTTTTGTGGCGCAATTGCAAAGTCCTGCCGCTGCGACCTTGGTAGTGCGCACGGCCGCCGACCCTGCCAGCATGGCGCGAGCGATTACGCGAGCGGTGCACGACGTGGATTCGCAGTCGGCGATTACTCGCGTGTTGACGCTTGAGCAGGCCCGTTACGATTCGATGGCGTCTCCCCGCGTTACCACCACTCTCCTGGGGTTGTTCGCGGGCCTGGCGCTATTGATTGCTGCCTCCGGGATTGGCGGAATCATGGCGCTCACGGTGAGCCAGCGAGTGCGCGAGATCGGAATTCGCATCGCACTCGGCGCGCAGCCTTCTGCGATCTTGCGAATGGTTCTGGGCCAGGGATTGCTGCTGGCCGCCCTGGGAGTCGGACTGGGAATTGCCGGGGCGCTTTCGCTTAAGGGGCTGGTGAAATCGCTGCTCTTCGGAGTGACGCCGGCCGATCCCGTGACATTTGCAAGCGTCGGGCTTGTGCTGGTAGGAGCCGCGATCATCGCGACGTATTTGCCAGCGCGTCGCGCGGCGTCTATCGACCCGATCGAAGCGTTGCGAATGGAGTAGTTGGAAACGGAATCCTGCAGGATGGATGCTCAGCGCGCGGCATCGAGTCGCGGATTGCCGCGCTTACGTAATTCATTTCTACCGCCGGAAAATCCCTATAAACTGAGACCGCTATCTACTTTTGTGTGCGCCGCGCTAGTGTCGTTCTCTGCGCGGAATTTTTCTGAAGAAGCGCCCATCCATGTTGAAGCGATTGTTTTTACATTACATCGCCGAAGAAGCGCGCCCGATGCTGCGCTTGGCGATCCCGCTCGTTCTGGCCGAGCTTGGCTGGATGACGATGGCGATCGTGGACACGATGATGGTTGGGCGGCAGGCGAACAGCGCCGAGGCGATTGGAGCGGTGAGCCTGGGCAGCATTCTCTTCAACGCCGCGGCGATTTTCGGCACGGGATTGATGCTGGGGCTCGACACGCTCGTCTCGCACTCCTACGGCGCGGGAAACGTGGAAGACTGCCACCACTCGCTCGTGAACGGCGTGTATCTGAGTCTGGGATTGACGCCGATCTTGATGGGAATCGTGTGGTTATTCGAGCCGTTGCTGCGCTCGCTGGATATTCAGGCTTCGGTTCTGAACCAGGCGATTCCGTACTTGCGCGCTTTGAACTGGGGCACACTGCCGCTTTTGCTTTACTTCGTTTTTCGCCGCTACCTCCAAGGAATGAATCTGGCGAAGCCGGTGATGTTCGCGCTGATATCCGCGAACCTCGTGAATCTGGCGGGGAATTGGGCGCTGGTGTACGGTCATCTTGGATTCCGCGCCATGGGAACCGTCGGCTCGGGCTGGTCCACCTGCGTCGCACGAATCTACATGATGAGCGTGCTGTTGGTGTACGCCGTTTATTACGATCATCGCTACCAGACGGGGCTCCGAGATACGCCGCGGCTTCCGAATTTCCTTCGCATGTGGAAGCTCGTGCAATTGGGATTTCCGGCGGCGACACAATTTGGAATGGAAGTGGGAGTGTTCGCCGTTTGTACCGCGCTGATCGGCAAATTGGGCGCGGTGCCGCTCGCAAGTCATCAGGTGGCACTGAACAGCGTGAGCCTTACTTACATGGTGCCGCTGGGAATTGCATCCGCGGCAGCGGTGAGGGTGGGGCAGGCGCTCGGTCGTCGCGATCCGCACGGAGCGAGCCGCGCGGGATGGACTGCGATGGCGATGGGAATGGGATTCATGTTCTGCATGGGCGTGATTTTCTTCCTGGTGCCGGACTATATTGCGCGGGTGTATACGCCGGATCCTGTGGTGATCCATGCGGCGGGCGTTCTGATGTATGTGGCCGCATTCTTTCAACTCTTTGACGGGATGCAAACCGTGGCAACCGGGGCTTTGCGTGGCGCGGGCGATACGCGCACGCCGATGATTTGTCACCTTTTGCTGTACTGGGGAATCGGGCTGCCGTTGGGCGCTTATCTTTGCTTCCGGCTTCGTTGGGGCGCGGCCGGGTTGTGGACGGGACTTTGCGTGGCGCTGATTTTGATTGGATGCGCGTTGCTCTACTTCTGGCGGCGGAAAGAGAGAACGTTCGCGACGATGGCGTTTGCGCCGGCGGGCGAGCGCGTTGGCGTGGAGTAGATGACGGGTAGACGACGAGTTGACCTCGAGTGGACCTCGAGTACACGTCGAGTAGACGTCGAATAGCGGAGCCATCGAATCAGCGCAGGCGGACATTCCTGACGGTCGTCTCGAGGCGCTGAGCTACAATCAGCCGGGGGGCATTCCAGTTCGCGAGGCGATTCGGCAGGCCGCAAACGCCGCGCGCTGTGATGGAACGAGCGCCCTGGCGAACGGAAAATCGAAATGCACAATCCTTTTATGGCTCGAGCGATTGAACTCTCTCTCGAGAATATTCGTTCCGGGCGCGGCGGGCCGTTTGCGGCTGTCGTCGTGAGGGACGGAAAAATAATTGCAGAGGGAGCGAATTGCGTTACGTCTACGAACGACCCGACTGCACATGCGGAAGTGGTGGCGATCCGCGAGGCCTGCAAGAATCTGAAACACTTCGAATTGACGGATTGCGATATTTACACCACGTGCGAGCCTTGCCCGATGTGCCTGGGAGCGATCTACTGGGCGCGGCCGGCGCGCGTCTATTTTGCGAACACGGCCTCGGACGCATCGAAGGCCGGATTTGACGATTCGCTGATCTACGAGGAAATTCCCCGGCCGCACTCGGAGCGAAGGATTCCGTTGATCCCGATGATGCGGGAAGAAGCGCTCGAAGCTTTTCGCGCCTGGGAATCGAAGCCGGATAAAACCGAATACTGAGGCGAGCCGCATGGCAAGTCGGGTCATCGGAAAATCCGTGCCGCGCAAGGAAGGCCGGGAGAAAGTCACTGGCCGCGCGAAGTATGTGGACGACATCCGATTCCCCGGCATGATTCACGGTGCGACGGTGCGCAGTCCGCTGGCACGCGGGCGGATTCTCGGAATACATTTTGAGCCGAATGTGCCGTGGGAAGAAATTACAGTCGTTACCGCGAAGGACATTCCCGGCAAGAATTGCATCTCGCTTTTGATCGACGACCAGCCCTGCCTCGCCGCTGAATTCGTAAATCATCCCGAAGAACCGGTCGTTCTGCTCGCGCACCCTGACAAGTACCTGGTCGAAGAGGCGCGGCGCGCTGTGCGAATTGAGGTTGAGCCGCTGCCGGCCGTTTATTCGATGGAAGATTCGCTCGCGCGAAAGGAAATCGTTTGGGGCAGCGACAATATTTTCAAATCGTTTCTCGTGAAGAAAGGCGACGTAGACGCGGTATGGGCCGGCGCGGATTTGGTTGTCGAAGGCACGTACGAGACGGGCGCGCAGGAGCAACTCTACATCGAGCCGCAAGGAATGATTGCGCAGGCGAGCGCGCAGGAAGGCGTGACGGTGTGGGGCTCGCTGCAATGCCCGTATTACGTTCACAAGGCTTTAATGGCTCTCTTCGGAATGCCGAAAGATCGCATTCGCGTGGTGCAGGCGGAAACGGGCGGCGGATTTGGTGGCAAGGAAGAATACCCGTCGATGATCGCGGCGCATGCGGCGCTGCTCGCGTGGAAATCCGGAAAGCCCGTGAAAATTATCTACGACCGCGCCGAAGATATGGTGGCGACGACGAAGCGCCATCCGTCGCGCACGACACACCGGACGGCCGTGACGCACGACGGAAAATTACTGGCGATGGACATCGACTTCACGCTCGACGGCGGCGCTTACGAGACTTTGTCGCCCGTAGTGCTTTCGCGTGGAACGATTCACGCCGCCGGGCCGTACAGCTGCCCGAACGTGCGAATTCAAAGCCGTGTGGTGGCGACCAACGCGCCGCCGCACGGAGCGTTTCGCGGATTTGGCGCGCCGCAGAGCGTTTTTGCGCTGGAGCGGCATCTGGATCGCGTCGCAGAAGCCGTGGGGCTCGCGCCGGACGAATTGCGCCGGAGGAATTTCATTCATCAGGGAGAGACGATCGGGGTCGGCCAGGTGATTCATGAAAACGTGCAGATGGACCGCTTGATGAATCGCGCGTTTGAGTTGAGCGGGTATTACGAAAAGCGGAAGCGGTTCGCGGCGGAAAATCCCGGAAGGATGATACGAAAAGGGATCGGCTTCGCTTCTTTTTTTCACGGCGCGGGATTCACTGGATCAGGCGAGGAGTATCTTGCGTCGGAGGTCGCCGCAGAGGCAACGCGCGATGGCCGCGTGCGGGTAATGGCTGCGAGTACGGAAATGGGGCAGGGAACGAACACGATTTTCTCGCAGATTGCGGGCGATGCGTTGGGAGTCGGGCAGGAGCAGATCGAAATCGTGCAGCCCGACACAGCCAATGTGCCAAACAGCGGTCCAACGGTTGCTTCGCGCACGTCGATGATTGTCGGCAAGCTCGTTGAGACTGCGGCGATTGAAATTCAGAAGCGGCTGAAGGATGCGGGATTTCTTGGCCGTGAGTACGATTCGACGCAGTTTGCGGAAGCCTGCCGGCAATACATTGACGAGATTGGGCCGCTGAGATCGCTCGCGAAATACCAGCATCCCCGTGATCTGCATTGGGACGACGAACATTATCAAGGAGATGCGTACGGCGCGTATGCCTGGGCCGTCTATGTCGCGGAGGTTTCCGTTGACATGCGCACTGCGGAAGTTCGGGTCGAAGATTTTGTCGCCGTGCAGGAAGTGGGCAAGGTGATCAATCCCGTTCTTGCAGCCGGCCAGATTGAAGGTGGAATCGCGCAGGGGATTGGAATGGCGCTGTATGAAAACGTCGTGTGGCAGGAAGGACGCATGGTGAACGGGCAGATGACGAATTACATCATGCCGACTTCTATGGACGTGCCGGCGATTCGCGTTTTTTTCGAAGAAGTTCCCTACGAGCGCGGGCCCGGGGGCGCGAAGGGAATCGGCGAGTTGCCGCTCGACGGCACGGCGCCGGCGATCGCGAACGCGATTTCGCATGCGACCGCCGCAAACGTGACGCGCGTTCCGGTGACTCCAGAAATTCTCAGCGAAATTTGGGAGAGCGCCGGTGCCTGACGCCGCAAGAAAGGCCCGCGTGCAGCTCACTCTCAACGGGAGGCCGGCGACGCTCGAAGCCTATCCGATGGAGCGGCTGCTCGACGTGCTCCGAGACGAAGCCGGGCTGACGGGCGTGAAAGAAGGATGCGGCGAGGGCGAGTGCGGAGCATGCTGCGTCGAACTTGACGGCGCGCTTGTGAACAGCTGCCTCATCCCCGCGCTGCACGCAGAGGGCGCTAAAATCCGCACGATTGAAGGAGTTGCTAACGGAGATGAGTTGCACGATGTGCAGCAGGCGTTCATCACTTGCGGAGGCGCTCAATGCGGGATTTGCACTCCGGGGATGGTGCTGGCAGCGGTGAATCTTCTCGAACGCCGCCCGAATCCGACCGAAGATGAAATTCGCGAAGGGCTTGCGGGAAATCTCTGCCGCTGTACCGGTTACACAAAAATATTTGAATCGGTGGTTGCGGCGTGCCGGCGAACGGAGCGGCGCATTTGAGAGCGAGCGTTCCTTCCTACGAGCTGGTGGCGCCTCGGAATCTGGAGTCGGCGCTCGAAATGCTGGCGCGAGAGCCCAGGGTGTGGAGACCCTTTGCGGGCGGCACGGATCTCATGGTACTGCTCGAAGCGGGGAAACTTGCTCATCGAAGATTCGTGAGCATTTGGAATTTTGGGGAATTGCGCCGTATCGACGTGCTACGTGATTCGGTCGCGATCGGAGCCTTGTCCAGCTACACGGAAATTCAAAACAACGAAACTCTGCGGAGCGAGTTTCCCTTGCTGTGCCGGGCTGCTTCGGAAACAGGGAGCGTCGCCACGCAGAATCGCGGAACGCTGGGCGGGAATATCGCGAACGCGTCGCCCGCGGCGGATTCACCGCCCGCTCTCGCCGTTTATGATGTTGAAATCGAACTCCTATCCGCGAGCGGCTCGCGGCGGTTGCCGTACGGCGGGTTTCACACCGGATACAAGCAGACGCACATGCGTGCTGATGAGTTGATCGCTCGCATTCATTTGCCCCGCACGCAAAACCGGGCGAAACAATATTATCGAAAGGTGGGAACCCGGCGGTCGCAGGCGATTTCGAAAGTATGCTTCGCCGGGGCAGTGAATTTCGACGGCGGACGAATCAGCGACGTGCGGATTGCATTAGGAAGCGTGGCGCCCACTGTTGTGAGGGCCGTCGAAACGGAAAAGATGTTGGAAGGACAGAAAATATCGAGCGCGCTGCTGAAGGCGGCGCAAGAGACGCTCGGCCGGGAAGTATCGCCGATTGACGACATGCGCTCGACTGCGGTTTACCGCCGCCGCGTGGCGCAGAATCTGCTGGCTGAGTTTTTCGAAGTGGTCGCTTCCTAGTCGCGTATGCCGAACTCATCGCACTCAGCAACGGACCTCGCAACGATTCCGGATTTGATTGTTCGCGGGAGGCGCGTTGTGACGCCTGCCGGAGAAATTGCGGCGGCCATTCACGTTCGCGGCGGCGTGATTTCGTCGATCACCGGATTCGACGATGTTCCGGGCGGTGTTCCCATTCACGAAGCAGGTGATTCCGTTGTCATGCCCGGACTCGTTGACACGCACGTCCACATCAACGAGCCGGGCCGCACGGAATGGGAAGGTTTTTCGACTGCGACTCGTGCAGCCGCTGCCGGAGGAGTTACGACGCTCGTCGAAATGCCGCTGAATAGTATTCCCGCGACGACAACCGCGGCGGCGCTCCGGGAAAAACTGGCCGCGGCGGCGGGGAAGCTGTGGGTGGACACGGGATTCTGGGGCGGAGTGGTGCCCGGAAACGCGGGCGAGATTCGTCCGCTGTGGGAAAGCGGGGTATTCGGATTCAAATGCTTTCTCGTGCCCAGTGGAGTTGACGAATTCGCGCACGTCACCGAATCCGATCTGCGCACGGTGCTTCCTGAGCTGGTCGCGCTCGGCGCACCGCTGCTGGTCCATGCGGAATTGCCGGGCGAAATCACGAGCGCGGCAAAAATAAACTCGAGCGCCGATCCGCGGCGATATGCCACATGGCTCTTGTCCCGGCCACGCTCCGCAGAAGATCAGGCGATCGCGCTTCTAATGCGTCTGGCGCGTGACATTGGCGCTCGGGTTCACATCGTGCACCTGTCGTCCTCAAATGCGATTCCACTCGTACAAAAATCTAAATCCGAAGGCCTTATGGTGAGCGTCGAGACCTGTCCCCACTACCTCACATTCGTTGCAGAGGACATCGCCGACGGATCGACGGAATTCAAGTGCGCTCCCCCGATTCGCGAGCGTGAGAATCGTGAAAAACTTTGGGCCGCGCTCGGTGACGGCACGATCGATTTTATCGCCACCGATCATTCGCCCTGCCCTCCGGCGATGAAGCTTTTCGATACTGGCGACTTTCTCCGTGCGTGGGGAGGAATCACGGGGCTCGAACTCAGTCTACCGGCGGTGTGGACGGAGGCCTCGTCGCGAGGCTATGCTGTGCCGCAAATCGCAACTTGGTTGTGCAGCGGCCCCGCGCGGCTTGCAGGGCTCGAAAGGCGGAAAGGAACGATGGCGGTGGGCTACGACGCCGATTTCGTGATCTGGAATCCTGAATCAAAGTTTCGCGTGGAGCCAGAGCGGCTTCACCAGCGGCACAAATTCTCGGCTTACGCCGGCCGCGAGCTTTCGGGAACAGTGGAGACGACGTTTCTTCGCGGGCGCAAGATTTTCGACAAAGGCGAATTCTCGGCCAGCCCACTGGGCCAGATTCTTCGGCGAGGAATCCAGTGAAACAATTCAGCCATCTCGTCGATCTCGCTTCGGTTCGTCTCGGAGGACGAGTGCTCGAGGCGAATGACGAGTTCTTCGCGCCAAAAGAGAATCTGCTGAAGCTTGCGAAGCCGATTTTCATCGCGGGCAAATATACCAACCGCGGCAAATGGATGGATGGCTGGGAAACACGGCGCCGGCGGACCCCTGGTTACGACTGGTGCATCCTCCGGTTGGGATTGCCTGGAGTAATTCGCGGCGTTGTGGTGGACACGAGTTTTTTCACAGGAAACTTCCCGTCGCATTTTTCGCTGGAAGCCTGCGACTTGGGAAGCCCACCCTATCGTGCGGAGAAGAGTCGCACAAAATCTTCCAAAACGAATTGGACCGAGATCGTTTCGAAGACGGCGCTCGAAGGCGATTCGCAGAATCCCTTCGCGGTGGATAATTCCGGGCGGTTCACGCACCTTCGCCTGAAGATTTATCCCGACGGCGGGGTGGCGCGCCTTCGCGTGCACGGGGGGGTGGTGCCGGACAGCAAATTGATCAAGCGTCCAGAGCTCGATCTCGCCGCGGTCGAAAGCGGTGGACGAGTGATTGCCTCAAGCGATCAGTTTTACAGCGAGCCGCTCAATCTCCTGATGCCCGGACGCGGCAAGGACATGAGCGACGGTTGGGAAACTCGCCGCCGGCGAGGTCCTGGACACGATTGGGCGGTCGTGAAGCTCGGGCTGCCCGGGAAGATACGCCGGATCGAGGTAGATACCGCCCATTTCAAAGGGAATTTTCCGGAAAGCTGTTCTCTTGAAGCGTGCCACATCGAGCAAGAAGGAATCGAAAACGCGGCGATAGAATCTGCCGCGTGGACGGAACTGCTGCCGCGGGCAACCCTTCGTGCCAATCGGAGGCATTTCTTTCGGAAGTTGCCCGACGTGGGCGCAGTTTCGCACATCCGTTTCAACATCTATCCCGACGGCGGGGTCAGCCGGCTGCGAGTTTTTGGCCGGCCGTTGCGCCCGGAGGATCAATTAAGGGGACTCGGTCGAGTGAATCAGCTGGCGCCCAGCGAATTGAGCAGAGCATTCCTCGATTGCTGCGGGTCAAAGGCATGGGTCCATCAAATGTTGGCGCAGAGACCGTTCGCAGATGAAGCGCAGCTATTTGAATGCGCTGACCGAATCTGGGCGCAACTTGATCCGAAGGAATGGCTGCGAGCTTTTCAGCACCACCCGCCCATCGGCAGCCAGCGAGCCAAGGTAAAGCAGTCCGGAGTCGGCCGCGAGTGGTCGGCTGGAGAGCAATCTGCCGCACGGAAATCGGCGCCTGAGACGCTCGCCCTCCTCGCCGCCGCGAATCAAGCGTACCAGGCGACATTTGGATATGTGTTTCTATTCTGTGCGGCGGGAAAAAGCGGCGACGAGATTTTGCAAAGCCTCCGGGAGCGCCTGACAAATATTCCTGAGATCGAATTGCGCGTGGCCGCGGAAGAACTCCGAAAGATCATGCGGCTGCGCTTGGAGAAACTACTCAAGTCATGAGCGATATCACGACGCATGTACTCGATGTCTCGATCGGACGGCCCGCCGCGGGAGTTCCGGTAACTCTCGAGATCGAAAAAGCAGGCAACTGGAAAGAATTGTCTCGCGGCGCGACGGATTCAGACGGGCGGCTTCGGCATCTCCTCGCGCCGGGAACACTTGTCGAAGGAACGTACCGGCTGAGTTTTGAAACGCAAACCTACTTTAAGGCGCGCAAAGTCGAAGGGCTCTACCCGCAGATCGCGATCGTGTTTCAGGTGCGCAACGCGAAGGAGCATCACCATATTCCGCTGCTTCTGAGTCCGTTTGGATATTCCACGTATCGCGGGAGCTAACGAATGGCGATCAAGCTCGGCGCAAACAATTATGGCAAGTCGGGAATTCGATTGCTTCGCGTGGTGAGGCAGCAGGGGCGCCATGACATCAAAGAGCTGACGATCCGAGTCCGCTTCGAAGGCGATTTTGAGACCGCGCACACGAAGGGCGAGAATCAAAAGATTCTGCCTACGGACACGATGAAGAATACGGTGTACGTTCTCGCCCGGCAGTACCCCGCGGAAGCTGTCGAGGAGTTCGCGCTGCATCTCATCGAACATTTTCTGACCTACAACGCGCAGGTTTCGCGCGTGCGAATCGAGGCGAGCGAGAGCCTCTGGTCCCGGTTGGTTCTCGACGGGAAACCACACGCCACGGCGTTTGCGCGGTCGGGCGCAGAAAAACGCACCGCGACGCTTGTCGGGACGCGCGAGCGGACTACGGTCCGAGCGGGGATTGACGATTTGACCGTTTTGAAAACGACGAAGTCCGCGTTCGAAGGTTTTCTCCGCGATCCTTACACCACTCTCAAAGAGGATCGCGACCGTATTTTATCCACGGTAATCCATGCCGATTGGCTCTACGAAGGAAACGAAACGGAATTCAGTCCGATGTGGCACGGTGTTCGCCGGGCGATGCTGGAGACGTTTGCCGAGCACGACAGCCATTCGCTGCAGCACACGCTTTACGCAATGGGCGAAGCGGTTCTCAACAGCTACGATCGAATACGGGAAATTTATCTTTCGCTGCCGAACAAACACTTCAATCTCGTGAACCTTGCGCCGTTTGGAATGGACAATCCCGCCGAGGTATTCCTTCCCACCGACGAGCCACACGGACTGATCGAAGCGACTCTCCGGAAAGAATGACGGAGCGTCTATTTTTTCCGGCCGTCGAGGATTTTTACGAATGACGCGCCGCGCAATTCCGCTAGCGTGAGGCCCGTCAGCGTCTGAGCTTCCTCCGCGGTGATTGCGCCACAGTTGATCGCCCGCAGGAAATAATTCAGCAGTCCCTGTCCCGTCGCCGCATCGTCAAAGACTTCGCCCACCAGCGTTGCCTGTGCCGCCTTGTCAATAAAGTTGCGCAAGCGCTCCGAAGCGGAGTCAAGGCCAGAAAGAAAGAATGAATAGACAGCGGCATAGCGCGTGGGGAGTTGGGCAGGATGAAGATCCCAACCCTGGTAGTAGCCGTTGATGAGGGAGTGTTGAATGTGATTGAAGTGGAGTTTCCATGCGGAATGGACGGCTGTCCGATTTTCTGCAGCCTGACGCGAAGTGAGCGGAGTGCCATTTTTGCCGGAGCGGTGTGGAGCGACCGGCAAGATGTTCGTCGCGCCATCCGCGAGCCAGACACCCGTACCCGCGAGCGCCACTTGCATTACTTCACGGGCGAAGTCGCAAGCCGAATGCGTCATATGCTGGTGAGCGGCGGTGATATTGCGCCCGGCCGTGTAGTCGTAAGTGCCGAAATGCGCCGCGACGCAGCGGCCGTGTCCGGCCGTCACTAGCGGTAGCAGGTTAACCGCGCCTCGCTCGTTGAAAATCGATTGCGTCGTCTCGATCATCAGCTCGAAACGCAATGCGCCTGGTTCGAGATCGAGCAAGGGCTCAAGGCGCGCGCACAAGTCAGCGAGGGCGGCTACTTCTTCGGGGAGGGTGACTTTCGGCAGCGTCAGGAAGAAATTCTTCGGAAGCTGGCCTCGAGTTTTCGTGGCGAGCTCCGTAAGAAATATATCCATCGTGCGGATGCTGCGATCGCGGAGTTCTTCTGTAAATGGCTTGATGCGGATTCCGATAAACGGGGGAAGCTCGCCCGCATTCATTCCAGAGGCCACTTCACTGGCCGCAGCGGCGGCGTGGCCGTCTTCTTCAGCGTCCGGCCGGTTGCCGTAGCCGTCTTCGAAATCGATTCGGAAATCCTCCACGGGCTCGCGTTTCAGTTTCTCTCGAACACGGCGGTAGATCGTGAACGCGAACCAGGCCGGGCGGTTTTCTTTCCGCGCTGCTTCGGGATCCGCCTCGATTGATTTCGTGATTGTCGCTGCTGCTTCCGGGGACTCAGGGAGGCGTTCGGCACCGGGCAATGCCAGAACCTTCGCAAAGGTGATGAAGTCGGGCGCAAATTCATCGAGCGAATGGAGCGCGAGTTCGCCCAGGCGCTTCGCCGTGTCCGCGCGAAAGAGATGCGCGCCGCCGTATACCGTGTGGACCGGCTGCCGTTCACCGGTGGAACCGGGATAACGCTTCTGAAATGCTTTATGCGCCGGCTCCAACCGCACGGAGATCTCCTGCAGCGTGGCTGGATTGAAGGTTCGTTTCATCTCGCGTGCCTCGAATCGTGGTCGAACTCCCGAAATTCACCGGGCAAAAAAGCTTTCGATTCCGGGGTTGTTCGCAAGTAGCCGACAGGATACATTTGTTCTCATCGAATGAACGGGAAAATCCTGATCGTAGACGACGAATCCTCCGCCCGTGGCGCACTGGAGGTGCTGCTTCGCCGCGAAGGGTTCGACGTGCGCGACGTGCACGACGGCGCGTCCGCGATGGCGGAATGCGCATCCTTTCGCCCCGACCTCATCCTCCTCGACATCGTGATGCCCGGAATGAGCGGGTTCGAAGTTTGCCGCCGGATCAAGAACACACCCGAGACGCGGCTCACGCCAGTAGTTTTAATCACGGGACTTTCTGCCACCGAGGATCGTATCGAAGGAATTAATGCCGGAGCGGATGATTTCCTGAGTAAGCCGCTCGACTTCAGCGAACTTCTCGCGCGCACGCGTTCGTTGTTGCGGCTGAAGCAGTACACGGACGAGCTCGAGAATGCCGAGACCGTTCTTTTCACTCTGGCGCAAAGCATCGAAGCGCGAGACCCGTACACCCGCGGGCACTGCGAACGGCTCGCGCAAATGTCGTCGCGATTGGGAGAGCGCCTCGGAATTGCGGAAGAAAATATCAAGGCGCTGCGCTGGGCTGGAATCGTTCATGACGTCGGAAAAGTCGCGGTCCCAGACTCGATTCTCTTGAAGCCCGGCCCGCTGACTCCGGAAGAAATTTCGGTGATGCGCAAGCATGCGGAGGTCGGCGAGCGAATCTGCGCGCCACTACGCTCGTTTCGGCTGGTGCTGCCGATCATTCGTCACCATCACGAGAAGCGCGACGGGTCGGGTTACCCGGACGGCCTTAAGGGCGAAGCGATTCCACTCACCGCGCGGATTCTGCAGCTTGCCGATGTGTATGACGCGTTGACGACAGATCGCCCCTATCGCACGGCGGTTCCTTCTGAAGCGGCTCTGGCAATGATGGATGAAGAAGCGACCCTCGGATGGTGGGATCGGGAACTGTTCAGCTCGTTCCGCGATATGATTCGGGAAAGCCGTCCTGCCGCCTTACCTCCCCAGGAATATCGAGTGACTCGTTAGACGCAAACGCGCACCACTTTACTCGCGACCGCTCAAGCTTTCGCCACTCGCTCTTCCCCGGCATAAATGACGAACCGCTTTCCGCGCAAGAATCCAATCAAGGTCTGGCGAAGTTCTCGCGCGAGCTGAACGGCAAGGCTCGACGGAGCCGACACGGACGCGACCACCGGGAGGCCAGCTACAATTGCCTTTTGCACAATCTCGAATCCCCCACGGCCACTGACGAGCAGAATCGACTCACTTAACGGAGTACGTTCTTCGAGCAAAGCCCAACCGATCACTTTGTCCACAGCGTTGTGCCGGCCGATGTCTTCTCGCACCACTAGCAAGTGTCCGCGGGAGTCAAACAACGCAGCAGCGTGGAGGCCGCCGGTACGCTCGAAAACATCTTGTGCGGAACGGAGCGCCTCCGGCAAGTTCACCAGCAGGTTTGGATCGATTCGGAAATCGGGATTGGGCGCGCGAAGCAATCGCGAGCGCACTGAATCGATGGAAGCTTTGCCACAGATTCCGCAGCTGGAAGCCGCAAAGAAATGCCGTCGCATTTGTTCGAAGTCCGGGGCCGCATCGGGCGTGAGGACAGCGCGGACCACGTTTCCACGCTTCCCCGCTTCGTCGCTCGTCGGTTCCTCAAGCGTCAGAATCTGATCGCGCTGCCGTACCAGACCTTCGGTAAATAGAAACCCAGCGGCAAGTTCCAGATCGTGCCCCGGCGTGCGCATCGTGACGCTCAGAGGGTTTTCGCCGATGCGAATTTCGAGCGGCTCCTCGGCAGCGAGGTAGTCGTCCTTGCGGATCAATTGGCCGTCATTCCATTCCGAGACTTGGGTGAGGTCAACGCTGCGAACTTTTCGGACCATGCGCACTCCGCGCCCGATCGACTGTCGAGCGTTTGCAAGAATACCGCCGAATGCGCTCCGCAACGCGCACAAAACGGGGCTGGCCCGCCCCGAAGGAATCGGGACGAGCCAGTGGGCCTTGCTTGGAGTGAGGTAACGCGGACAATCGGACGATACGCGGCCGTTGTTAGCCGCGGATAAACGAGACGTGAAAACTGGCAAACCCAGCCGGCCTCCTGCTGCTCGGGGGAGCAAAGGAATCGCGCGGGATGCCGACCAACTTCGCGAGAACCTGGCCGCAATCCGTCGGCGATTGGCCGGCTCTAGCCAAACATCCCACGTGGATGTAGTATCGTGTCTCGTTTCACCCCGTAGAAATGGTACTGCATGGCTCAAACGATACCGTTACCCACTCGGATTTCTGCTAGACACGATGGCCTCGAGAAGTGGATGGACCGCGCCCTCAAGCGTGTGCAGAAAGTTCGCAAGACTTGGGGCGCGGAAGACATCCATGATTTGCGCGTCGCGCTTCGGAGATGCCGGACGATGGCGGACGCGCTGACCGAGACGAACCCGAGCCCCGGCTGGAACAAACTCAAGAAGAATTCCAAGAAAGTCTTCCACACTCTTGGAGAACTCCGCGACATTCAAGTGGAACAGGAATGGGTCAAGAAGCTGTCTCCGCCGGAAACCCACACGCGCGTCCAACTGCTGAAGAATCTGCGTGTCCAGGAGCGGCAGCGTCTCGAAGCTGCGCAGAAATCTCTCGATGGTTTCGACCGCAAGGAATGGCGGAAACTCTCGCGGAGGCTGCGGACGAAAGCGGACATGTTTCCGGTGGAAAGCGTCGTGTTCCAGCGGCTGGCGCTGGTGAAATTAAACGACGCCGTCGCGCTTTATCAGCAAGCACAGAAGCGGCAAAGTACGATTGCATGGCACCGGGTACGAATCGCCATCAAGCGATTTCGCTATATCGTCGAAAACTTTTTGCCGCAGCACTACGAATCGTGGGCGGCGGATTTGAAAGAGATGCAGGATTTGCTCGGGGACGTTCACGACCTCGACGTACTGCGAACCTATATTCGCCGCCATTCCCGCGACCTCACCCCGGAAGCAGTTGCCGAATGGCTCGAGAGAATCCGCGCGCCTCGCGACGCGCGCCTCGAGAAGTTTCTGTCAAAAACCCGCGGCAAGGAGTCGCTTTGGCTTGATTGGCGATCGGGACTGCAAGGAGGCAATACCGTCCGTCCGGCCCAGCTCGATGAAACCAGAGCGGCCTATTCGGCCAGCTGACGCAACATTTTCGGAGTCAAGAGCCAAATCAGTTCCCACCGCCCTTGCGAAGCGCCGTGCTCGAAGCAAGCAACCCCGGCTTTCCTCATCGAGGTAAACACTCCCCGCGCGCCGGCCATCTGAGAAATCATCGTATCCACGTGGGGCGCGTGCCCGAAGCACATCACTTCTTTGGCCTTCAGCCGCGCTAGTTCTTTCAAAAATTCGGCGGGATTCGCGGCCGGTTTCAAATCATCGCTTGAACGAATCTTACTCGGAGCAAATCCGAGCGCCTCGGCGAAAATTTCCGCGGTCTGCACCGCGCGGATCAAGGGGCTCGTGATAAACGCGTCGGGCTTGATTCCCATTTTCGCCAGGCCCAGCGCAGCCAGGCGCGTTTTCTTGACTCCTCTTGCAGTCAGCGGCCGTTCCGGCTCAGGCGGGCTGTTTGGATCGCTGCGATCCACTGCAATTCCATGGCGCACGATATAGAGGATCATGGCTTACGCTACCTTTTCTTTCCGTTGATCCCGGCGAAACTCGGGCTTCAGATGAAACTCTTTTTCGAAGAGATCGGCTTTCCGTTCCAACCCCAGCACATCCAGGCGCGTGCCGTCCGCGGCACGAATTTGAAAAATCGCTTTGCGTCCCGCGATTTGCACATCCACGCCGGCGATGCGTTGCTCGTGCTCCGACTCGAGTTTTTCCGCGATCCGCAGCAGAGATGTAAGAAGCCGAGCCTGCCGCCGCCGTTGCCCCTCGAGCGCCGCGTACGAAGCGTGCTCCAGCTCAGGCTCCGACTTCGAATTGTGGTATCGCACCAGCGCCGCGACCATATCGCACCGCCAGCCGCGCAGGCCCGGGATTTCGCCGTTGCGAATCAAATATTCCCCGTGGCGATGATGTGATTTGTGGCTGATGGCATCGCCCACGTCATGCAGCATCGCTGCGATTTCCAGGACGAGGCGCAAATCCGCGTCCATCTCGTGAAGCGGACGAAGCTGATCGAAGAGTGAAAGCGCAAGCCGCACCACTTGTTCCGCATGTTGTTCGTTGTAATCGAAGCGCCGCCCAAACCACCGGGCCCCGGCGAGAAGTTCCTCCGCCCGGTCTTTTTCTTTCTCGGACGACATGCTGGCGAAGTATTGATCGGCCACCAGATCGAGCAAAATCCCCTCGCGCACGCCGACTCCGGGAACGAGCAGGGTACGAATATCGAGCCACTTCGCGAGCGTCGTGATAATGATGGCCGCGATCCCCATGACTTCCGCCCGGTCTTCCCGCACGCGGAAAACTCTCATGCGGCCCGGAATGTTCAGCGCCAGCAGCCGCCATGTCTGATCCTTCAGCAGCCGCACGTTGATTGACGGAATTCTCCCGAAGAATGGCCCGGAAGCCAGCCGAACAAGCGCTTCCGCATTGCCTCCGCATCCAATTGCCACCGCGCGCGACAATTTCGGCGGAGAAGGCAGCGCGCTGCGCAAGAGCGCCAGAGTGTGCAGCCGAAGCCGGTTGGCGTTGTCCTCGTCAATGGCGCCTTCGATCGAATATGTCTCCATCAGTCGAATCGTCCCCAGCGGCAACGCAACCCGGTGCTCGAGTACACCGCGCTGAAAAAAATTCAGCTCCAGGCTGCCGCCGCCCAGATCGAAGATCAAGCGCGGCTGCACCACGTCTCCCACGGTACGCATCACCGCCGCGCACACCAGCCGCGCTTCTTCCTCGCTGCTGATCACTTCGAGCTCAAGGCCGGTCTTTCGCTGGATGCGCTCCATCAGCGTGCGATAGTTGCGCGCTTCGCGCGCCGCAGCCGTTGCGACGGCGCGATAGGCCGTCACGTGATGCTGGTCCATTCGCTCGCGGAATCCCTCGAAGGCTCGAGTGGCGCGGGCAATTGTTTTCGGGTCGAGTAGCCGGCGCGTAAACGCGTTGTGGCCCAGGCGCACGGCGGCGCGCTCGCTATCGAGGATTTGGATTTGTTCGGGAGAAGTGGCGCGCGCGATGACGAGGCGAATCGCGTTCGAGCCTGCGTCAATCGCCGCTAGCTGGACGGGGGCGGCCAATTTTCAGCGCCAGACGTGCGCGAGTGCGTGCGAAGGTTTGTAGTGCGTGCTCCGGATTCCGAGTGCCGCCGCAATTTGCTTGCGCAGCACGCGGTTCACTTCGGAGACGCTTTCTTCGCCGTCCACTTCGATGAAGCCGTGCCTTTGCGAAAGGTAATCGAATTCCCTCCGGATCAGCGATTGGTAGCGAATGAACGATTGAAACAGGTCGTTCGAAAGCGACATGTCCCGGCCCGACTCCCAGTAGCTGATCGTCTGCGATTTCTTGAATTCGCGGTCGAACGCGATTTCCGGCTTCACGTTGAGCCAGAACGTAAGGTCCGGCCGCAAGGCCATTTCGTATATTCCGTGCAGGTAATCGCGGCCGATCCCTCGCACGGCCGAGCGCGCGATCAGCGTATAGATGTACCGGTCGGCAAGCACGATCAAACCGGAACGCAGCGCCGGAAGAATCCTTCGTTCCAATTGATCGAAGAAATCGGTGCCGTACATCAACGCGAGCGTCATCGGCGTCACGGAGTTTTCGGCGAGCAGCGTGTCGATATCCTCCGCCACGAGAAAAGACCGGCGCAGGCCCATCGTTTGCACAGCGAACCCTTCCGATTCAAGCCATTCGGTCAAAAGAGCGATTTGAGTCGAGCGCCCCGAGCCGTCCGTGCCTTCGAGGACAAAGAGCGTTCCGCTTAACTCTTCCAGCTTCACTCCCGGGAGCGGCACGCCATAGAAACGCGAAGGGACTTCGCTCTGGCCATTTTTCTTGCTCCGCTTCTTCGAGCCGCTGGACAGTTTGCCGTTTTTTGAGCTGGTGGAAGCCATATTCTTGTCGGAGCGCGCCTTTATTTTTTCGGTGCAAACTGGGAGAGCTCGACCTTTTCGCCGAGCACCTGCCTCATCAGTTTCTGCAGCTTGTTCACTTGTACGGTCCCGTCCATCAGGACGAAACTATCCGTATCAACCATCGCGTCGTAGTTCGAGAGGATTCGCTCCTGGAAGATCCGAAAGCTTTCGGCGCGGTCGAGCGAAATTCCCAGATCCATGCCCGCCTCGTAGTACTTGAGCTTGGGGCGGCCGGCGACGATGCGGTTCACCGCCACATCAAGCGGTGCGCGGAAATAGAATGTAATGTCCGGAACCGGCGCGAAACTGTAAAGATTTCGCAGCCAGTGGGGCGAGCAGCCCCGCGCTGCATCGCGCGCGAAGGCCGTGTAGATATACCGGTCCGCCAGAACCAGGTAGCCGCCATGAAGAAGCGGGAGAATTTGCCGTTCGCAGCGATCGGCGAAATCCGCGGCGTGCAGC
Organism: uncultured Acidobacteriota bacterium; assembly: GCA_963711875.1. Lineage (GTDB taxonomy): Bacteria > Acidobacteriota > Terriglobia > Acidiferrales > UBA7541 > Palsa-295. Next base: position 146,128 of record CAVQFW010000004.1, on the reverse strand, counting down.
AGCGAAAATGTCGTCGGCGTCAGAAGCCGGCGCTGTTTCCCGCGGCGCGTCGCGGATTTCACGAGCGGCGACGAATTCCATTCCGTGAAATGGATGCGATATCCCCCAATTTCGAGCCAACGCTTCAGGAGATAGAGTTGCGTGCTCTTCCCCGAGCCGTCGATTCCTTCCACGACTACGAGTGCGCCGGGGAACTGCCGCTTCGGCGCGGGGGATTTGGTTTGTGTGGAGCGAGTTGCAGCCGGGATTTCGGGCAAAACAGTAGCCATAAGGAACGCACCTGATGGAAAACCTATCATACTTCGGAACTGTGAATGCCGAGTCAAAAAAGTGTTACAACACAGGTTTTCCGGCATTTCGAGGAATCGAGCGCCCGGCAGCATATCCAGCGCGAGGCGATCGCGGTATGCTCTAGAGCCCTGGTTCAGTCCGGCGTGCTCCAGGGAGAGGAAGGCCGATGGGAACTAATTTCACCAAGGAGTTGATCGTCGAACCGGGGAAAAAGCACCTGAAACTTTCGAAATGGGATCCGGACGACACGTTTGGCTGGGAAAAGGATCACAAGATGAAAGCCAGCCTCGAAAAGAATCTGAAACGCCTGGACGAACTGCAATACCTCCTCTATGCGGAGAAAAAACGCGCTCTTCTCGTTGTCCTCCAGGGATTGGATGCGGCCGGAAAAGACGGCACGATTCGCCACGTCATGTCCGGCGTCAACCCGCAAGGCTGCCACGTCACATCGTTCAAAAAGCCTTCCGCGGAGGAGGCGTCGCACGATTTTCTATGGCGTATCCACAAAGCGATTCCCTCGATTGGCGACATCGGAATTTTCAACCGCTCGCAGTATGAAGACGTGCTCGTCGTCCGCGTCCACAATCTTGTGCCGGAGTCGGATTGGTCCAAACGCTATGACGAAATTAACGACTTCGAAAAAATGCTCCGCCAGAATCATGTGCGGATTCTGAAATTCTTTCTGCACATCAGCAAAGACGAGCAGAAACGCCGGTTTCAGGAACGCATTGACGATGCGGACAAGCGCTGGAAGATCTCCGAGGATGACTTCAAAGAACGAAAATTCTGGGACGAATACACGGCCGCTTACGAGGACACCCTGTGCCGCTGCAGCACTGCCGAAGCCCCCTGGTTCGTCATACCGTCGAACAAGAAATGGTTTCGCAATCTCGCGGTCTCCCACATCATCACGGAAACTCTCGAGAGCCTGAACATGAAGTTTCCGGCGCCGACGGTCGACGTGAAAAAATTAAAGTGGAAATAATCGTCGCGCGCTTGCAAATCGTGGCCAATATGAATACGCTCGGCACGTCTCACCGGCAAAGAAACGCAAATTCCCTGATCAGTCGACAATGAGCGAAGCCGTATTTCCTCGAAATTTCCTGAAGACGTATCCCCAGGCCGTTCGCGGCGAGGGATGTTTCATTTTCACGGATGCGGGCCAGCGTTATCTCGACGCCTCCGGGGGCGCAGCCGTCGTCACGATCGGTCACGGCGTGGCCGATATCGGGCGGGCCATGGCGGAGCAATCGACGCAACTCGCCTACGCCCACTCCTCGCAGTTTCATACCGAGCCGGCTGAAAAGCTTGGCCGGCGCATCCTGGCGCTCGCGCCCAGCGGGATGCGCAATCAGGGCCGCGTCTATTTCACTTCGGGCGGCTCGGAGGCTACCGAGACGGCGTTGAAGTTAGCGCGCCAGTATTGGCTCGAGCGCGGCGACAAGAAACGCTATCGAATCGTATCGCGCTCCCAGAGCTATCACGGTGCGTCCCTCGGCGCTCTTTCGGTCTCGGGAAACGTTCGGCGTCGCGAGCCTTTCGCGCCGATGCTGCAGGAATGGGGGCACATCCCGCCGTGCTATTGCTACCGCTGCCCGCTCGGGCTCGAATATCCCTCCTGCAACGTGGATTGCGCCGATGAATTGAGCCGCCTGCTCGAGCGCGAAGGGTCCGATGTGGCGGCGTTCATTTTTGAGCCCATCGTGGGCGCCACGCTCGGCGCCGTTGCGCCGCCCGAAGGCTACGTGCAACGAATCGCGGAGATCTGCCGCCGGCACAAGATTCTTCTGATTGCGGATGAGGTGATGAGCGGCATGGGCCGCACCGGAAAGCCGTTCGCCGTCGAGCACTGGGGCGTTACGCCAGACATGATCCTCGTCGGAAAAGGAATCGCGAGCGGCTACGCACCGCTCGGGGCCGTCATTGTCGCCGGGGATGTCGCGGAGACAATCTCGCGAGGCTCGGGGACGTTTCTTCACGGATTCACTTACAACGCGCATCCGGTCGCAACGGCCGCAGGCAATGCTGTGCTCGACTACATCGAGAAGGAAAATCTGTTTGAGCGCGTCGAGCCGGCGGGTCGCGAGCTGCGCACTGCGCTGGAGACGCTCGGCCGATTCTCCGTCGTGGGAGATGTTCGCGGCAAAGGTTTGCTGCTCGCTATCGAGATCGTCCGCGACGCTAAAACGCGCGAGCCTTTTCCGCCCGACGCGCGGATGGCGGCTCGGATTCAGGAGGACGCGCTCGAAGCCGGCGTCATGACCTATCCGATGCAAGGCTGCGTTGACGGAGAACGCGGAGACCACATTTTGATTGCGCCTCCCTTCACGATTTCCCCTGCGATGATTCAGATGCTCGTCGCTGCACTCAACCGCGCACTCGCGGATCTTGAAAGAACGCATCTCGCCGGCATGGGAGGAACCTCTGCGCTCGTCTGATCGGTTCTTCCGCTGGCCCATACCTCTGATTTCCATTTTTTCTCTCTCTGTGGCTGCGCTTGCTGCTTCGGGTGATTTAACAACAATCGTGGGATTTTCCGCACGCGGAGCGGCGCAAGAAATCGCGATGGAGCAGCACTACCGGACGCTTGTCTCCGCCGAACAAATTTCGAAATTCCACAGGTACCTGACTGCTGAGCCGCATCCGGCCGGCTCACCGCGAAACAACGAACTCGCTCAATGGGTTGCTGCCAAGTGGCGCGAACAAGGGCTTGAGGACGTGACAGTTCATGAGTATGACGTCCTCAACTCTTCGCCGCGGGAAGTGTCGCTCGAGATGGTTGCGCCGAAACACTACCGCGCGCTTCTCCGCGAGGCTCCCTACGATGTCGATCCCGACACAAAAAATCCAAACGTTTCCGGCGCGTATCTCGGCTATTCCGCGTCGGGTGAAGTGACGGCGCCGCTGGTCTACGCGCACAGCGGAAATCCCGAAGACTACGCCTACCTGCGTAAGCACGGCATCGATGTGCGCGGGAAAATCGCGCTCGTGCGATATTCCAATCCGTACAGCTATCGCGGTTTCAAGGCTCTCACCGCCGAACGCCTGGGAGTCGCCGCACTGCTGATCTATTCCGATCCAGCCGAAGATGGCTACAAACGAGGAACCGTCTACCCGGATGGGCCGTGGGGCCCTGAAACTCACATTCAGCGCGGCGCGATCACATACGACTTTCTCGAGCCCGGCGATCCGCTCACGCCCGGTTGGGCCTCCGTGCCGGGCGCCAAACGGATCCCCGCGGATCAGGCCGTATCGCTGCCGAAAATAATGGCGCTGCCGCTTTCCTGGCACGACGCAAAGCCCCTGCTGCAAAACCTCGATGGCTCAGTCGCGCCCGACGAGTGGCAGGGAGGTCTCCCGCTCAAATACCGGCTCGGCGGCAAGCGCGTCCAGCTTCATGTGAAAGTGGACATGAAGACGAGCGTCGAGCCTTATTACGTCTCCGAAGCGCGGATTCATGGCTCGGAGTCTCCCGACGAATGGGTAATTCTCGGCAATCATCGGGATGCTTGGGCGTTTGGCGGCGTTGACCCTTCGAGCGGAACCGCCGCGATGCTCGAGCTCACGCGCGATTTGGGCGCGCTACTCAAGCAGGGAATCCGCCCCAAGCGCACGCTCGTCATCTGCAGCTGGGATGGAGAGGAATACGCGCTCACAGGCTCGACCGAGTGGGGCGAGCAGTACGCCGACGAACTCAAGAAAAAAGCAGTCGCATACCTGAACGTTGACGAAGCCACTTCAGGCAAAGACTTTCAGGGTGATGTCGTAGGTTCGCTTGCGCCGCTCCTCGTAGACGTCACCCGTACCCTCCAGGCGCCTTCTGGCACAAGTCTCTACGACGATTGGAAATCCTCGCGCCAGTACGAGCTCCACGAAACCGAGCCTATTCCGGATTCCGATCTGCCCAACACGCGTATCGGCAGCGGCTCCGACCATACCGTGTTCCTGAATTTTCTCGGCATTCCAACCGTGGGCCTCACTTTCGTCGGCCCCTACGGCGTGTATCACTCCATGTATGACGACTTCTACTGGATGAACCGGTTCGGCGACCCGGGCTACCGCTACCACGCTCTAATATCGCAACTCTGGGGAGTGATGGCGCTGCGTCTCGCGAATGCGGAGATTTTGCCGTTCGATTTCGCCTCGTACGGCGCGAACATTCGCAAGTTTATTCTCAGCCTCGATGCGGCCACTCACATCACCGGCAGGATCGATCTCGTTGCGTTGCAGGATCGTGTCTCGGCGTTTGAGGCCGCCGGCCGCGAGGTCAACGAGAGCGCCTCCCGGGCCATTGCGAGTGGGCGCCTCGACGCTACTTCGGCTACGCGAGTGAACCACGAGCTGATGCAAGTCGAGCGCAATTGGTGCATCCCGGATGGAATTCCCGGCCGCCCGTGGTGGAAACACTCGCTCTACGGCGCTCGCTATACTTATGCACATCTCGAATTGCCCGGGCTGACGGAAGCCGCCGAAGCCGGCGAATGGCAGCGCGCCGCTGAGCAGGCGAAAATTCTCGAATCCGCGCTCGCAAAAAACACAGACCTATTGCAGCACGCGCGCCACGAACTCGATTCCATTTCGGCAGGAGTGAAGCAGTGAAACACAAAACGTTCCTCATCGCTCTCGCTCTGCTCGCGGTCGCTTCCATCGCCGGCGCGCAGTCGGCTCCCAGGGCTCGCGATCTCGGGGTTCCATTCGAAGGCACGCCGGGGCCGCTAAATTCCATCACCGACGTGAAAGGTGTGGAAGTCGGCTATCGCACGCTGATCTCCGGAGAAGGAAAACTGCAAATTGGCGTGGGGCCGGTCCGCACCGGAGTGACGGCGATTTTCCCACGCGGCCAGAGCGCGGTGGACCCGGTCTTTGCCGGGTGGTTCACCGAGAATGGCAATGGCGAGATGACCGGCACCACATGGGTCGAGGAATCTGGATTCCTCTACGGCCCGGTAATGATTACCAACACGCACAGCGTCGGCATCGTGCGAGACACCGTAATCGACTGGGAGCTCAAACACGGAACCCCGATTCCGCTCGAGGATTGGTGGTCGCTCCCGGTGGTGGCTGAAACATGGGACGGCGAGCTCAACGACATTAACGGCTTCCACGTGAAGCCCGAGGATGCCACCGCCGCAATGCGTGACGCACACTCTGGAGCGATCGCCGAAGGCAACGTGGGTGGCGGTACGGGAATGGTGTGCTTCGAATTTAAGGGCGGTACGGGCACGTCCTCTCGCAAGCTCCCGGAAAATCAAGGTGGCTACACCGTTGGCGTACTCGTCCAATGCAATTTTGGCCAGCGGCACCTCCTGCGAGTCGCCGGGACGCCGGTAGGCTACGAAATCCCCCTGGATTCTCGTCGCGCCGACGTCGGCTCGATCATCGTAGTCGTCGCCACGGACGCGCCGCTCCTTCCGCATCAGATGAAACGCATTGCCCGCCGCGTCACGCTCGGTCTCGGCCGCCTCGGCAGTATTTCCGGCAACGATTCCGGCGATATCTTCATCGCATTCTCGACGGCTAATGCCGGCGCGGGGCTGGCTCAAAAATCGGCGGCCGTTCAAATGCTCGCTATCGAGCAAATGGACGGCCTGTTTGAGGCCACCGTGCAGGCAACCGAAGAAGCAGTGGTGAACGCCATGATTGCGGCGAAGACGATGACGGGCATCAACGGCCACACCGTCGAGGAGCTGCCGCACGACCGGCTGCGCGAAGTATTGAAGAAGTACAATCGCATCGTTACGGTAAAATAACTTCGGTCGCGCCCTGCGACGATCGGCGTCCTACAAGGAGACGGCAAATGCGTGGTTTTTTCCTGGGAGTCATCTTCACTATTCTGGCCATCGTGATTGGCGGCTATTTAATCATGAAGCAGGGCTACGTCGATTTCTCAGCCGATCAGCGCCCTACCTCCACGGAAAGGCACTTTGCAATGGCCGCCGTTGACGCGTCCACCGACCGGCACGCCTCGGATCAGAAAAACCCGCTTCAGCCTACCGACGAAACGCTGGTGGCCGGAACAATCCTCTACCGTGATCACTGTGCCGGCTGCCACGGCACGCCGTGGAATTCCGATAGCCAGTTTGGCCGCTCTTTCAATCCTCCCGTGCCGCAGTTTTTCAAGGAGGGTTCGGACATGGCTGACAATCAAAGCTTCTACATCATTCAGCACGGCATTCGCTGGACGGGCATGCCGTCGTGGAAACAAACTCTGAGCGATACCCAAACCTGGCAGGTCGTCACGTTCCTGAGCCACATGAGCAAATTGCCGCCGGCCGCGCAGAAGGAACTCGAACCGCTTCCGTCAGCGGCAGCCTCACCGGCAGTCGCACCGGCCGTCTCACCGGCCAATGTCCCGGCGGGGCGCTGAGTTCAGCGCGGAAGAAAATCATCGCGCCACAAGTCTGCTTCTCCTGCTAAAATTTGACTTCTTTGCGGGCCGTGCGATACGGTCTCAGGGGCCTGATGACGTGCGGCTTCCGTCAGCAGCGTTCGCCCTAATCATCGCATCTAATAATCGCGAGCAGCGCGGAGGGTAAGTTCGATGTCTGATGCAGTTGCCGATAAAGTGATCGCCACATTGGCGTCCGTAAAGAAGATTCCGGCGGACAAGATCACTCTTGATACGAACCTGCAGGAGCTGGGTATCGATTCGCTCGACGTATTTACTCTCCTCTTCGAGCTCGAGAACGCTTTCAAAATCTCCATCCCCGATGATGATGTTCGCTCCATCCGCTGCGTCAATGACGTTGTCGAAGGCGTCAAAAAGATTCTCGCCAACGCACCGCCGGACGCCTCGATGGGCTCGGCGACGCCGGCGGCCTGAAGGATGGCTCCGCGCCGCGTCGTCATTACGGGCCTTGGCATCGTCTCCCCCCTGGGACTCAATCTCGCTGACAGTTGGAAGTCGCTGAGCGAAGGCCGCTCGGGCATTGCGCCCCTGCAATCGAAACAAGTTTCCGGCATTTCGGCCAAAATTCAGAACGGTGCGCAGGTGCGCGGCTTCGATCCGGAAAAGTATTTCGAATCCGGGCGCGACGCCTATCTCGACCGTTTCGCGCAATTTTCCGTAGTCGCCGCGCGCGAAGCCATGCTCGATTCGGGGCTCGAATTGACTCCCGCGCTTCGCGAGAACGGCGCCGTGATTTGTGGCTCGGCCGTGGGAGGCCAGCAGGCGATCGAGAACGGCTTCGAGGACTTGTACGTTTCCGGACGCGGGCGCGTGCACCCGCTCACAATTCCGAAGACCATGGCCAACGCCGGGGCCAGCGGGATTTCCATGGAATTGAGGCTCACGGGTCCCACCTACACCGTCTCGACCGCTTGTTCTTCGGCCAATCACGCGATCGGCCAGGCATTTCGTCTCGTCCGGGATGGAGACACGGAACTGGCGGTTACCGGAGGCGGCGAAGCGCCGTTTACACTGGGCCTCCTGAAAGCCTGGGAAGCGATGCGCGTGATTTCTCCGGATACCTGCCGCCCCTTCAGCAAAGATCGCAAGGGAATGATCCTGGGCGAAGGCGGCGGAATGATGATTCTCGAGCCCCTCGAAGCCGCCAAGGCCCGCGGAGCCAGAATCTACTGCGAGATCTGCGGTCTGGGCATGAGTTCAGACGCTCATCATCTCACGCAGCCGCTCGTTGACGGCCCCGCCCGCGCCATGCGCGGCGCGCTGAAAGATGCCGGCATGGCCCCGGAGGAAATTGGCTACATCAACGCGCACGGCACTGGAACGCCAGGCAATGATCCGGTCGAAAGCCAGGCGATACGCCTGGTGTTTGGCGCCCATGCGGATAAGCTCGCCGTCAGCTCCACCAAATCCATGCACGGCCACGCGCTGGGCGCAGCAGGCGCACTCGAAGCTGTCGCCACGGTTCTCGCGCTTTATCACGGCATCCTGCCGCCCACCGCGAACTACAACGAACGCGATCCCGAGTGCGACCTCGATTACATCCCGAACCAGCCTCGCGCTCAGCGGGTAGGCGCCGCGCTCTCGAATTCTTTCGCGTTTGGCGGCCTGAACGCTGTCATCGCCTTTCGCTCGATCCCGCGGTAGCGCCCCCGCGAACCCCCTCTGCCATCCGTCTGATTCCTGAGGTATCATCCCGCGACCAACACCGCGCTTCGAACATGCCCAGTAGCGGGCCCAGAAGCGTGCGAAGTAACTTATAAGAGCAGCGTGAAAAAGCAGCGCACGCAGAGGCTCGTAACCCGGGAGGATCTGTGGCGAATCAGAATCTGGAAGAGTCAAGAGCCGAAGTGGACCTCTCCGAAAAGGTTTTCACGAACTCGCCCAACATGCTGGTGCTGTGCCTCACCGTGATCGGTTTGATCAAGATCTACACGCGATTCGAAAGAATCACCACACTCGCCGATAACTTTCTGGCCTTTGTCTGTGTGGGCTACTTTATCGCCACGATTTTTGCCTATCTGGCGCTCCGCAGCCCAGACAGGCCGAAAAAGCTCAAGCTCGCCAGGATCGCTGACCTGCTTTTCCTCTTCTCGCTATGCTGCACAGGTGCTGTGGCGCTCTTCATGACTTTCGCTCTCGCGGGATAAGCAGGTAGGCGAACGGTGATGTCAGTCCGTAGCTCCCGCAGCGCAATTGCGGCTTTACAGATAGGGCCTCAGCCCTTTAGGGGGTCGGAGCTTTAGCTCCGACAAGAACCTTGCAATGAAATGGGGCTTTAGCCCCTGAGGGAGCTGTGAACGAAGGGAAGCAGCACGCTCCACGGTTGCGCCGTGTCCGTCCAGCCGCGCGCGAGTATGTCGGAAAGCGTCAGTGCAATCATAATCGCCAGCCAGAAGAAGCCCGCCACTACCACCAATTTCGTCAGTCGAGGGCTGTACTTCACGTGCATGAAGATCAGCACCACCAGCAGCATTTTCACCACGGCAATTGCGAGCGCGGCCACAGTATTCCACTCGATCTGGTGCGTCTTTCCAATCGCCGTCCGTCCCAGGTCGATATAGTCAGCCTTGGTGGTCAGTGCCGTCAGAATCAGCAGGGCGATAAAAACGCCGACGTAGTTTTTCACGGGTACCACGTGACCGGACATTAGTGCCCACCTCCGTAGCGCCCGCCGATCAGATACAGCAGCGGGAAAAGAAAAATCCACACGATGTCAACGAAATGCCAGTACAGCCCGCTCACTTCCAGCGGTGCGTAATACTCGGAATTGAATCGGCCGCGAGACGCCATCACCGTCAGCGTCGTCAGTATCCCCAGCCCGATAATCATGTGGATCGCATGCAATCCCGTCATGAAAAAGTAAAAGCAGAAAAATAGCTCTACGCCCGACGCATGGGCGCCGCTATAAGTAAAATGCAGGCCGGGAACCAGGCCTTCCGTCCAATCATGCGTCCATTCGAATGTGAATTTGATACCGAGAAAGGCCACGCCGAGCAGCATCGTCAGAATCAGATACGCCATGATCGTGGATTTGCTCTTGTCCGTCTGCGCCGCATGGATGGCCAGTGCCATCGTCAGGCTGCTGCAGATCAGAACCGCCGTGTTCGTCGCGCCAAATGCGACATCCAGAAAATGGCTGCCCTGCATGAACGCTTCCAGGTGCAATGAGCGGTACACGATGTAAGCCATGAACAGGCCGCCGAAAAACATGATTTCGGTGACCAGAAAGACCCACATGCCGAGGTTTCCGGCCTCGTGCTGCTGCTCCTTGGTCTCGAACTGATGCACCAGGGCAGGGGAATGAGCGGAATGCGCCATGTCAGCCAAGCGTTTGCCTCGTGCCCGTGTAGTTGTAAGCCTCTTCGGTGACCACGGGAATTTCCTCGAAATTTTCAGTCGGCGGCGGGGACGGCGTCTCCCATTCCAAACCGCGAGCGCCCCACGGATTCGGTCCGGCCGGCGGCCCGTAGCGCATTGACCAGATCAGGTAAATCAGCGGAATCAGATAACCCACGCCCAGTATCGATGCGCCCGCCGACGACATCACGTTGAGCACCTGAAATTCTTCCGGATACACCGCGTAACGACGCGGCATCCCCAGATATCCCAGCATGAATTGCGGAAAGAACGTGAGGTTGAACCCCACAAAAATCACGAGCGCCGCGAATCGTGCCCACGCATCCGGATAGAGTCGCCCCGTAATCTTCGGCCACCAGAAATGAATCCCCGCGAGATATCCCATCACCGCGCCGCCCACCATGATGTAGTGAAAATGCGCGACGATAAAATACGTTCCGTTGAGGTGCACATCCGTAGCGAGCGAAGCCAGGAACAATCCGGTAAGGCCGCCCATCGTGAACAGCCCGATAAATCCAAGCGCGTAAAGCATCGGCGCTTCGTAGGAAATCGAGCCTTTGTAGAGCGTGGACGTCCAGTTGAAAACCTTGATCGCCGACGGAATCGCCACCAGGAAACTAAGCACCGAGAAAATCAGCCCGGCGTAGACGGATTGTCCCGTCACGAACATGTGGTGGCCCCAGACCAGAAAGCTGATGATCGCAATCGCCATGCTGGAAAACGCGACAATGCTGTATCCGAATATTCGCTTTTTCGAGAAACACGTCACCACTTCGCTCAGCACTCCCATCGCCGGCAGAATCATGATGTACACCGCCGGATGCGAGTAGAACCAGAACATGTGCTGAAACAGGATGGGATCGCCGCCCACCGCCGGATCGAAGATTCCCACGTGCAGAATCCGTTCGAGGCCCAGCAGAAAAATCGTGATTGCGATCACCGGCGTGCCGAGAATGAAAATCACGCTGGTCGCGTACATCGCCCAGATGAAGAGCGGCAGCCGGAACCACGTCATTCCCGGAGCCCTCATCTTGTGGATCGTCACAATAAAGTTCAGGCCCGTAAGAATCGATGAGAATCCCGTGATGAAAACTCCCAGCGCCGTTGCCACCACGTGCGTCTCGGAGTACAGGCTGCTGTAGGGCGCGTAGAACGTCCAGCCCGTATCAACGCCTCCCGAAACCATCGCGTACAGCGTGAAGATTGCACCGATGATGTAGATGTACCAGCTCAAAAGATTCAGTTTCGGGAACGCCAGATCACGCGCGCCGATCATCATCGGGATCAGGAAGTTTCCCAGCGTTGCCGGAATCGACGGCACCAGGAAAAAGAAAACCATCACGATGCCGTGCATCGAAAAGAGCTTGTTGTAGGTGTCCGGCTGGACCAGCGCGCCCTGCGGCTCAATCAAATGAATGCGCATCAGAACGGCCGCAGTCCCGCCCACAAAAAACATGAATGTGATCGAAGCCAGATAGAGCAGCGCGATGCGCTTATGGTCGGTTGTGAATAACCACGACTTGATTCCGTAGGTCGCGTTCAAATAATTGACGCGCGAATCAGTCGGAAGCTCGCGGATGTCTGCTACGGCCGTACTCATTTCCCGGTCCTTTCCTGCGTTCCGAGCGACTTTACGTAGGCGATCAGCTGCAGGAGCTGCTCTTCATTGATCTGCCCTTGAAAGGTGGGCATCACGGGCGGGTAGTTCGGCAGAATCACCGAATTCGGAAACACGATCGCCTGCCGGATCAGAGCCTCATCCACCACGCGAGCCTCGCCGCTGCGAAGTTTTTCCGGCTTCCCGAAGACTCCCACGAGCGACGGTCCCCGCCCGGAATTGTCCGCGAGGTGGCAAGTCACGCAGCCCAGTTGGTTGAATAGTCTCTCGCCGGCCTGCGCCATCGATTCGTGTGACGCTCCGCCGGAAAGCCACGCCGCGTAGTCGGACGGCTCCATCACGAACACCCACCCGATCATTTTCGCGTGGTCTGCGCCGCAGTACTGGCCGCAGAAAATGTGGTACGTCCCGGTTTTTGTTGCCTGGAACCAGAGCGATGTGTAGCGGCCCGGCACCACGTCCTTCTTCACCCGGAACGCGGGGACGTAGAAATCGTGAATCACGTCTTCCGACGTCATCGTCAGCTTGATCGGAACGCCCAACGGAACGTGCAGCTCGTTGATCTCGCGCACGCCCTCCGGATGCTGCAGATGCCACATCCACTGTTTGCCGACAACGAAGATTTCCGTCGAGGCGTCCGGTGGCCGCGCGTTCCGGATGTAGAGGCTCGCCGACCAGAAAAATATGACGACGCAAATCAGCGTGGGAATCCCGGTCCATAGTATTTCGAGTGGAATATTTTTTTCGATTTCCGGAGGTATCTCGTCTTCCGATTGCCGCCGGTACTTGATCATGAAATAGAAGATGGTCGAGAAAATCACAACCGTGAAAAACAGCGTGATCGCGGTCAGCGTAAAATGCAGCAGGTCCACACCTTCTGCAATCGACGATGCCGCCGGAGGACGCAGCGGAATCGGCGCGAGCGCCCCCGCGACGAAGTTCGCCCCCAACTCGTACCATCGCGACGTGGTTGCGCCGATCACGCTCGTCGCTCCGGCACCGAGTAGTGTTCGCTGCGAGCCAGTAGAAATATCCCAATCCCTATCACGAGCACCGTGAACACGCCCGCCGCCTTCAGGATCCGTGTGACCAGCACGCTATATTTTCCCGTCGCCGGATCGTAGTGGTAGCAGAACAGCAAAATCTGATCCACGGGCGTTCCGATCTTTCCGTTCGACGCTTCTACGAGCCCGAGCCTCAGATCGCGCGTCGCGTACTGAATCCCGTAGAGGTATCGCGAGATTTTTCCTTCCGGCGTAAGAATCATGATCGCGCTCGCGTGCGCGAACTGCTTCGATTCGGCATCGTACGCATAACGGAAGCCTACCGCGTTCGCGAGCTGCTTGATCTGCGGTTCGTCACCCGTCAGGAAATGCCAGCCTTCGGTTGCTCCGGGGCGCCCGTAAAGACCCGTGTACAGCGCCCGCTTCGCCGACGCTAATACGGGCCGCTCCGTAGGGTCGATGCTCACCGTCACGACGCTGAATTGTTTCCCGATATCCATCGGCACGTCTTTCAGGCTTCGCTCCATTCCGTTCAATACCTGCGTGCACAGCATCGGGCAGTTGTAATAGACCAGCGACAGAACCACCGGCTTGCCGGCGAAAAATCGTCTCAGCGTCACCGTCTGTCCCGTTTCATCGCGGAACGTGAGGTCGAGCGGCACCGACTCATTCAGCTTCTGGTCGATTCCGACATCCTTCAGCAGCTCCGGCCGCACTCCGATATTTTGAGTCGGATATTGAAACTGAGCCTCGCACGCGGTGGCCATCGAAAGCGCGCTGAGGACGAGCCCCGCCGCCGTGATCCACGCGCCCGCTCCTGTAACGCCGAACCGCGCCGCCATTTGAAAAGCTCTCTTCACTTCAACCCTTCGATCGCTCTGTTATTTCGATTCTGCCGGTTCATTCTGCGGCTTCGCCAGATAACCGCAAGGCCCCGCAACTCCCATCGCCATCGGCTCCATCGCCGATCCCGCCGGCGATGCAAGCGAGTCCGCAGCCGCTCGATCCACTGGGCGCGCCGGCAATCCCTTCTGTAAAATCATGTCCATCGCGCGATCCACAGGTATTCGGACCACCCCGTTATGCTGGTCCACCCATCCGTACGTGCTCAATTGCTCCTGCTCCATCTCGCAATAACTTTTCAAATCGAAACCCGGCTGCGCCTGCAACCGCGGCTGCGGCGGCAAAGTTCGTTGATTCTCGAATGGTGACGCAGGCGGCCCCAATGATTCGTGCTTCGCGAAAAAATCGTACGTCCTCACCATCGCCAGCATCACGAGCGCGATCAAAATCGCAAGCGTCAGCCCGTACTTGTACAAACTGCTGACGTTCGCGTCCGAATGCTCGAACCCTTCCGGGCCGTGCTTCGGTGCCTCGTGCGCGGCTGGACGCTTAGTCGCCATGCTGATGCTCCAACTCCGCCGCAAACCGCGGATCGTGCAACGGAAGCAACGGCATCTTCTGCACCTGCCACACGAACGTCCCGATCCAGATTCCGCCGATTCCCAGCACCGTCAAAATATCCGACGCACGCACTCGCGGCCCTCCCCCAAAAGCCGGCGCCACCAGCCAATACACATCCACCAGGCTCAGCACGATTAACATCCCCGCCACAAACGAAAGCCGCGCCAGCCGCCGCTTCACGCCCTTCTGCAACAACAAAAGAAACGGCACCGCAAAGTGCAGCACCATCAAAATCACTGCCACCGCGCCCCATCCTCCGAACGCGCGCACCATGTACCAGGGAATCTCCTCTTTCAAATTCCCCGACCAGATGATCAGGAACTGCGAATACGAGAGGTACGCCCACAGCATCACGAACGCGAGCATCAAATTGCCTTGATCGTTGAACTGCGCCGCCGTCACCGCGCCTCGTAGCGGATCGTATTCCGAAAATTTCCGCAGCACAAAAATCACGAACGACATCGCCGCAAGCGCCCCGATGATCATGAACAGCATCCCGTAGATCGTCGAGTACCAGTGCGGCTCGAGCGACATCACCCAGTCGATCGCTCCATACGTAATCGCCAGTCCCCAAAGAATCAGTCCCGGCCCGGCCAGCGCTTCGAATCGCCCTTCGATCCTGGGGTCCCCGGTCTCGTCCTGCTCCCTGGACCATTTGTTCAGCACGTACGCCAGCCCCACCCAGATCGCGAAATAAATCACTGCACGCACCGTAAAAAATCCCGGGTTCAGATACGGACGCTTGTACTGCAGCAGCGGATCGGCCGCCACCTTCGCGGGCTGCGCCCAATCGTAGAGCTGCCCCATTCCCGCAAGCACCGGCAAAAATAGAATCGCCATTACGAAAAGAGTTCGCGTCCCCGCTTCCAGAAGCCGCCGGATCGGATAGCCCCACCATCCGCCCGTCAGGTGATGCAACATCAGAATCGCCTGGCACCCCAGCGGAATCAAAAGCCAAAACACGAACGCGATCAAATACGACCGGAAGAAATGCACGCGGCTCTCAGCGCTGTGAAAACTGAACAGAATCGCGAGCACCATGCCCAATGCCCCGCACAAGAATGCGGAGCGCTTCACTCGCTCGCATCGCGCACGAAGTTCCTCCGGCCAATTCATGGAGTTCGCGGCGCTCATGGCGTCTGCCCCAGCTTCTGCCTTTCTGCTGCCGGCACGTCTTCGACCGTCGCGTGCCGGCTCATCTGCAGCACGCGAACATAAGCCGCGATCCGCCAGCGATCTTCCGGCTCAATCCGCGCTGCGTAGTTGTACATCGCGCCAAACCCGTTCGTCATCACGTCGAAATAGTGCCCCGCCGGCGCATTACGAAGCCGGTCGATGTGAAACGACGGCGGAGGCGGAAAGCCGCGCTGCACTATCATTCCATCGCCCGTCCCCGCATAGTCGTGGCAAGGCGTGCAGTAAATGTTGTAGCGCTCGCGGCCGCGCTCGAGGTCCGCTCGCGTAATGGGGAACGGGAATTTATCCGCCAGCACTCCATTTTCTTTCCCCGTGTAAAGCAATTCGTCGAGGCGCAGATGCCCGCGCGCCACCGTACCCGCCACCGGCTGCCGCTCCGAGCGTCCATCGCCAAAAAAGTTCGTCGGCTCGTACGGAAGATATTTCGGCTGGACGTGCATATCCAGCCGGCAGCCGGCCACCAGCATCGCGATCGCGCCCAGGCACGCAACCCCGCGCCATCGCGCCGCCAGTCCCGTGAATTCGACTCTACGCTTCAATCTCAAACACTCCGTGCGCCCGCAAACCCTCGAGAAACGCTTTGGTTGCCGCCAAATCAAATTTCCGGTCGCGCGCTTTGATGCAAAGAAAAAATCGGTCCTTCGACGCCAGCGCAAATCGCGCCACGTTGAAAACCGGATGATACGGCGTCGGCAATCCATTCATCGCCAGCATTCCAAACACCGCCGCCAGCGCTGCGCCAAGAATCGTCAGCTCGAACGTAATCGGAATCCACATCGGCCAGCTGTTGTAAGGACGTCCGCCGATATTCAACGGAAAGCTGATCACGTTCGCGTAGTAGCACATGAAAAATCCCGAGAGCCCGCCGAGCAGCCCGCCGGTAAACACCACCGCCGGCAGCGTCGTCTGCCCGAATCCGACGGCTTCCGCCAGTCCTTCAATCGGCATCGGCGTGAACGCATCAATCTTCTTGTACCCCGCGTCGTGCGTTCGCTGCGCCGCGGCGATCAATTCTTCCGGCGTCTCAAACTCCGCCAGCAATCCGTAAATCGGCTTCTGCTTCATAACCCCTATTCGCGTATCTCCGGGTTGGGATTCCGCACGCGAGCCAGATACGTCGTGCGCGGCCTCGTATTCAATTCGTCCAGCAAACTGTAATTGCGCGACTGCGCCTTCAATTTTGAAACCCGGCTTTTCGGATCGTTCACGTTTCCAAACACAATCGCCTCGGCCGGGCACGCGCTCTGGCACGCCGTCACGATTTCCCCATCGCGCACCATCCGGTCCTCTTCCTCGGACCGTATCTTCGCCGCGTTGATCCGCTGCACGCAGTACGTGCACTTCTCCATCACGCCGCGGCTCCGAACCGTCACGTTCGGATTGCGCATACCGAAAAGGCTCGGGGTCTTGTAATCGGAGTACAGCAGGAAATTAAATCGCCGCACTTTATACGGGCAGTTATTCGAGCAGTAGCGCGTCCCCACGCAGCGGTTGTACGTCATTTCGTTCAAGCCTTCCGCGCTGTGCGACGTCGCTCCCACCGGGCACACCACTTCGCACGGTGCGTCCTCGCATTGCATGCACGGCAGCGGCTCGAAATACATTTCCGGCGTTTCCAGATTGCCGCGGAAATACGTGTCAATGCGAATCCACTGCATCGCCCGCCCGCGCGCCACCTGATCTTTTCCCACCACCGCGATATTGTTTTCCGATTGGCACGCCACCACGCACGCATTGCACCCGATGCAGCGGTTCAAGTCGATCGACATCCCCCACGCGTATCCGTCGTACTTGAATTGCGGAAACAGCGACAGTTCCTTCGATCCTTCCGTCGCCGGATGCCGCGCAAAGTCGGGATCCTTGCGGAACTCCTCGAGCGTAGCCACTTGAATTAACTCGCGGCGGAACGCGTGCACGCTCTCGGTGTCCGCCCGGTGATGGTCCTCGTTCATCATGTAGTGATACTGCTGCACGGCGAAGTAGTACTTCTTCCCCGAGTCTTCGAGCTGCAGGCCCGTCGCCATCCACGGCGCATTCGACGTCCGCAGGAAATAAGCATTGAACCCTTGCCCGTTCCCCACGTTTCCCGCGCGCCGCCTTCCATAGCCGAGATGCAAAGTGATCGAATTATCCGGGTGCCCCGGATCTGCAAATATTCCGGCGTACACATCCCGCCCCGCCAGCCGCAGCTTCACATATTCGCCGTGCCGCAGATTCATTCGCACCGCCGTGTTCGTGCTCACCAGCGCTGCGTTGTCCCACGTCAGCCGCGTAATCGTTTTCGGCGTTTCCTGCAGCCAGCCGTTGTTCGAGAACCGCCCGTCGCCGATCGTCGGGTCCGGCCGGTAAACAATCTCCAGCGCCTCCGGATCGCCTGTTTGAGTGAGCGGCTGTCGTCCGAGATCGCTTCGCGGCGAAACCGGTATCGCCGGCAACGCCGTCCCAGCCATCACGCCGTCGTGCAACGAGCGCTCCCAGAACGCCTCGAAAGCCTTGTCCTTTTCCGGCCTCTGCGCCTTCCAATAGTCGCGAACCAGATCGTGCCCCGATTTTCCGGAGTCGCCCGCCAGCGCCGCGATCAGTTCATGCGACGAGCGTCCTTGGTACAGCGGCGCAATCAACGGCTGCACGATTCCCACCGTTCCGTCGTAAGCCCGCCCATCGCTCCAGGCTTCCAGAAAATGTGTCTCCGGAACGTGCCAGTGGCACAGCTCCGCCGTTTCATCGTAATAAAGCCCCGAGTGCACCCGCAGCTTCGCTTTCAGAAGCGTCGGTCCAAACTCGAAGTCCGCGGGCGCGTCGTACGCCGGATTGCCGCCCAGCATCACCAGCAGCTCCACGGCCCCGGCGTTGATGTCGTTCACGAGCTCGCGCAACGAATTCATCTGATTCACGGGATTTGCTTCGATCGGCTCGGTGTAGCTGACGGTCTTGCCGGCGTTCCCGAGCGCCGCGTTCATTGCGTGCGCAAGCGCATGCACGATCGCCGGTTGCGCCTCGCCGGGAATTACCACGCACGCTCCCCGGTGCTTCTCGAGATCGTGCGCCACCGCCGCGGTCCACTCTGCGGGAATCGCGTTCTTCAGGCTTTCAGGCGAAACCGCGGACGCAATCCCGAATTCAGTCGCGAGTTGCCGCGTGAATGCTTCCACTTCGCTCGCGCGCAACGGCCGCCGGTGGTCTGCCATCGATCCCGTGCTGCTCGGCGTGCACTCCACTACGTACAGCCGGTTCAATTGCGACGCCGGCCCTTCGATCGCCCGTCGCGCCGAAAATTCCCGCGCATACCGCGTATGTCCGGGGCCTGTCGTCAGGAAATCCGCGTCGAGCGAAACGATTACATCGGCCTTGTCCAGGTGATAGACCGTGTTCACCGGCTTTCCAAACGCAAGCACCGCTCCATCGTGCGCTCCGTCGCGCCCGCACGGTTCGTACTGGTGCCACTTCGCGTCGGGGAACTGCGCCAGAAGCGCGCGAATTTGCGCGGCCAAAGTCGGCGAGGTCACAGTCTCCGTCAGAATCCGCAATCCGGTCCCTCGAGGCGCAATCTGCGACCGCACGTTGCCTATCGCCGTCAGAAATGCAGCCCAGCTTTCAATGCGCCCTTCGTGGATCACTGTTTGCGAACGGTCGGGATCGTACAGCGTCAAAATGGTCGCTTGATTGAACACGTCCGTTCCGCCCAGGCTGCCGGGATGCTCCGGATTGCCTTCAATCTTCGTGGGCCGCCCCATGTGGCTCTCGACCAGCAGCCCGGTCGAAACACCCGATTGCGGCATGGACGTGGCGTAGAAAAGCGGCCTGCCAGGAATGATCTCCTCGGGCGGCCGCACGTACGGAACGATTTTCTCCGTCGGCAGTTTCGTGCAGGCGCTCAGCCCGGCCATCGCCGCCGACGCAGCCATCAATTTCAACATCCCGCGCCGGTCGATTCCCGCGGCTTCGCTTTCCGAATTCTCGGCGAATTCGTTTTCAAGCTTGTACTGATACTCCGGCGTTTCCGCCAGCTCATCCAGGCTCTGCCAGAATCTCTTTCCGCCGTCGTTCGCGACCTTGGCTTGCGCCGCGGCGAGATCGACCGTCCCGTCCAGGAAATCTTTCGAGTTGGAGTTGTCGCTCATCGTTCTGTTTTCACCGGTGGCACGTCGAGCAATTCTGCAGGCTATGGATTTTGTATTCCTTCACGAGCTTGCGGCCCAATTCCAGCTGATCTTTCGGCGCCTCATAATACGGATTGAACACTTCCGCCTTCGGCCGCACGAACTTCTCCGGCTCCCGGTGGCATTCGAGGCACCACTCCATGTAGAGCGTTCCGGCGCGCCACGTGAGCGGCATCTCGGCGATCTTCCCGTGGCACGAAGTGCACCCGATGCCTTTGCTCACGTGAATGCTGTGGTCGAAGTAAACGAAATCGGGCACCGCATTCACCCGCGTCCACGCGATCGACTTATCGTCCCGGTAACTCGCGCGCACCGGCTCGAGCATCGCCGCATTCGTCCAGATTCGCGAATGGCACGTCATGCACGTCTGCGTTGGCGGGATTCCCGCGAACGACGACTTCTCGACCGACGTGTGGCAATACCGGCAGTCGATGCCGAGTTCGCCCGCATGGTGCTTGTGGCTGAAGGGAACTGGCTGTTCCCGTGGCACGTTCTGCTCCGTGTACCACGGCGACAATTCAATTCCGTAGAGCGCCGCTCCCAGCAGCCCGAGGATGAACACACCCCCGTAAATGCTCAGCCGCGAAAGTAAGTTCGTACTGTGATGAAAGATTTGTGCCATCGCTCTGTCGAAGTCCCGCTATTTCTCCGGATTCTCGTCCGTTTCCCGAACTAGCGTTCTCATTTCCACAATCGAAATCATCGGGAGGAACCGGACGAACAGGAAGAACAGTGTAAAGAACAGTCCGAACGTCCCGATGTACGTCATCCAGTCCCACTTCGTCGGGTAGTACATGTTCCAGATCGAGGGAACGAAATCGCGGCTCAGGCTGATCACCACGATCACGAACCGCTCGAGCCACATCCCCATATTCACGATCAGCGATATCGTAAACAGCGCCGGAATGCTCGTCCGCACCCGTCGGAACCACATCAACTGCGGGATCACGATATTGCACGCGATCAGCGACCAGTACACGATCGCGTACGGCCCTTTGAACCGGTTCATCATCAGGAAGTGCTCGTACTCGTTTCCGCTGTAGAACGCCATGAACGTTTCCATCATGTAGCCGTACGCCACGATCATCCCGGTTGCGAGCATCACCTTGGCCATATTCTCCAGGTGCCTCATCGTGACCATGTCTTCCAGGTTGTAGAACTTCCGGATCGGGATCGCCAGCGTCATCACCATCGCAAAGCCCGAATAAATCGCGCCCGCCACGAAGTAAGGAGGGAAGATCGTCGTGTGCCAGCCGGGGACGATCGCCACGGCGAAGTCAAAACTCACCACCGTGTGCACCGATACCACCAGCGGCGTCGCCAGGCCCGCCAGCAGCAGTGACGCCGTTTCGTACCGGCTCCAATGCACCGCCGATCCCCGCCAGCCCATCGCAAATATGCCATAAACGATTTTCGCCGCCCGGTTCCTCGCCCGATCCCGCAGCGTCGCCAGATCAGGAATCAAGCCCACGAACCAGAACAGCAGCGAAACCGTCGCGTATGTCGACACCGCAAACACGTCCCACACCAGCGGGCTTCGGAATTGAGGCCACATCCACATCGGATTGGGGTACGGCATCATCCAGAAGAAAAGCCACGGACGTCCCATATGCAGCAGCGGGAACGATCCGGCGCAGGCCACCGCGAACAACGTCATCGCTTCGGCAAATCGGTTGATGGAAGTCCGCCACTTCTGGTGAAGCAACAGCAGAATTGCGGAGATGAGCGTCCCGGCGTGCCCGATTCCGATCCACCAAACGAAATTGACGATCGCGAATCCCCAGCCAATCGGAATCTTGATGCCCCAGATGCCGACGCCCTTGATGAGCAGGTAGGTGACAGCCAAATTGAACATCATGAGCAATGCCAACGCTATGGCAAAGCCCACTAACCAGCCCTTCGTCGTGCCCCGGCCCAGCACGATCGAGCTGATCTTGTCGGTTACAGTCGCGAGCGTGTGGCCCGGTTCAAGAACCGGCGCGTCGCCTGCTCCCGCTAAGTTTTGTGAACCCTCAGAGTCCACGCCAAACCCCGTTGCTGGATTTGCAACTGCCTGCGAACTTTGCTTAGCGGCGATGAAAGGATTGACGAAAAGCAGCGCTTTCGCTTTTCATCTAACCGGGTGCGCTGGTTTTGCTCTGGTTGAGCGAAACGAGTGCGGACCTCCCGCGCCCCGGATTCTTCCTTGGATTCCGTTTCATTGCTTTCAACTGCAGGCGGTTCGCTTAGGACGGAACAGGATAAGACCGAAGGCTATTCGAAGCAACATGAAAGCGGAATAATATCGGGCGCGCGGGAGCGCCGCTTGTCACACGCCTGCAACACGGCACCCGAGCTTTACTCCGTGCGGCAAAGCACGGTTCGTCGCGGATCAATCAAAATGTGCGTAGGCTTTGCCTTGGCCATAAAACGGAACGAATTCTCGCCTCCGCTCGTCACCACCACGCCCAGCCGGTCCATCTTTCCGCCCGCTCGCCCCGCATACAGCGGTACGGCAGCCGTGAAAACATCGTCCACACCCGTTTGCTTCAGCTTTCCCGTCACCAGAAATTCCCGGCCATGCGGCTTCACCTGAAATTCCACGGAATACTGCGGGATCCCCGTTCCGCGCACCCACTCATCGAAAAACCACGCCATCGAATGCGTTCCCTCCAGGTCCATGGCCGGAGTCATCTGCCGCTCGATCGCCCGCTGAAAATCCGCCGTTGATAGCGCCGCAAACCGGTGCTCAGCCAAAATCCCCTTCAACAATTCTCGAAACCGCGCGTCCGGGTCAGAAGCGTTTGGCTCCTTCAGCATTTCGTGAAGCATGTGAATCACCCAGGTGCCCTTCCCGTACGTCACTGCTTCGTACGCGTTCGGCATCTTCGACGACAAAAGCCTCCACCCGAAACTCAGCGGCCCAGCCGCCTCCAGCGTCATGCCCGTTCCCGGCGCCTTCGTCGTCAATACGCTCCGGTAATGGTCGAGCCAGTTTTTCATCCGCTGGTCCGCTGGACGTTTCGTGTCCGCGTAAAGCAGCGCCAGATAATTCGCCATCGCCTCCTGGATCCACGCATCGCGGTATTCAGCCGAGCCCGCCACGTTTCCCCACCACTGGTGCGCCACCTCGTGAAACGGCATCAGCTCCCGAGCTTCTTCCTGCGCAAGCTCGCTGATCCCCGCTCGTTCCTGCGTCGCTTGCGGCAAAAAAACGAGCGTCGAAAGATATACGAGCCCCGGCCATCCCTGCCCGAAATTTCCCGGGATCTGCGATACATCGAGATGGTCGAACGGGAACGGACCGTTCAATCCCTCGAAATATCGAATCGAATCCGTCACCTGCCCTCCCAGGTGTTTCAACACCGCCGCAGGATTCGGCGCCGGCGCATCCGGAATCGCCCCGCTCAGTCCGCGCTGCTTCGGCGTTTGAAACATCCCTGGTAGCGCCGATGGGTCGCCGGTCGGAGTTTTCTGCAGCAGCTCCACGATGGCAGCTTCGAGCTGGCGGTTCGCGTACAGTTCCACCTTCGGATGCTCGCCTCCCGCCGTCTCCGTTTTGTATTCGCCCAGATTAAATCCCGCCACCGCAAACGGGACGCGCGATTGCCAGCGCCCGATCTTCGCGTCATCCTCTTCGCGCGTTTCCGAACGTGTCCCGGTCGCTACCAGCGTGAATCGCTTCGGCCATCGAAACGCAAGATCGAAAAGCGCAAAGTGATCTCCCCCGCCCACGTGTGCATACCAGGTGCCGCGCGCCCCCACAAATTCCACGTCGTTCCCGGCGCTACTGATCACATTTCCGCGGTACTTCACTTCCAGCCGAATCTCTTCGCCCGCCTTCGCCGGCGCAGGCAGTACGGCCAGGAGCGCGTCGTTCCCGCGCTCCAGAATGTCGTGCCGGCTCATGTCCTCATTCTGAAAAAATATCAGCGGCGGCCCGTTCTCGAGTTTCACTCCCTCCACCGTCAGGTTCCTTGAAAGTTCCAGCAGAACGATCCGTTCTCCCGCCCGCACCGTTTTTAAATGCAGCGTTGTCGTCCCCTCCAGCGTCAAATCGTTCGCGATCGTCGTATTCACCGAGTAATCGAGCGGCGAAAACATCTCGATCGGATTCTTCGGTGCATCCAGCGCCTTGAACGACGCCCACGTGTCGTAAAACCTCCCGCCCGCCTCAATCCGCGGCTGCCCCATCAACACCTGCTCGTCCCGCCGCTCGTCCACCAGCACGTCAAACGCCCCGATATGCTCGTTCTCAACTCCGATGTAAAAATATGGCAGCGGGTCTGCCGACAGCAGATCGAACATCACCCGCAACGAGTGCCAGGGATTGAGTCCGTTCACCAGCGCTCCCCAGCTTTCCGCGAACGCGGGATCGCTCGCTTCGCTCACGTCCGGGGAACTCAGTTGCTGCCGGATCTCCGCCGCCGTGTCATCCGTGAAACGAAGGTACGCCCGCTCAAAATCCTGCCCCACCATCGGCACTCCCAGGTATTGCGCAATCGACTGCCGTTCGCCCCGATCCCGCGGCGTCGCGAAAATATGTCCGCGCCCCGTGAACACCGCCCCGGTCACGCGTCCGCCAATCGGCTGAAAAAACGCCAGCTTCCCCTCGATCAGCCGCATGTTCACCACGTCGCGCCGCAGATTCAGCTCATGAATCGTGTAAACATGCTCGCCATCCGGCGTCAGCGCATTCAACGCCTGATACAAAGCTCGCGGGTCGCTCGGTACTCCCTCAATGCCGGCAGCGTTCGCCCCCGCTCGCTGCGCATGCGCACGAGGCGCAAGCCCCGCAAGTCCCCCCATGACGGCGCCCAGCGCAATCGCCGTCACAACCGCGATTGCCCCGCCTCGCGCGAATTTTCCGCCTGCAAATCCCATCTTCTCGACTATAGCCACTTAAGGCATAGACCGGCAAGCAGCCGCGAACGTAAGCACGCGCCATTGCTAAAATTAGAATGTGCATCGCGCAGCGCCACTCGCAGCCTTGCTCCTCCTGGCCGTCTCCTCCGCGGCCGCCGATACCATTGTGCTCAAGAACGGCCGCCGCATCACCGCGGCCAATGTTTCCGACGACGGCGAGCACGTCAGTTACGAAACCTCCGCCGGCCGCTTTTCGCTCCCCAAGTCAATCGTCGCCCGCATTGAAAAAGACCAGTTCGGCTATTCCGGCTCCTCGTCCTCACACGCAGGCGAACCGCCTCCCGTTTCCGCTCCTCAAATCGAGCCTGTCCGCGGCTATGACGATGTCGCTCGCCTCGCCGTTCACGACGACTCCATCGACTTCGCCTACATCGCCCGCCTCGAAGGCGAAGCTCGCTCCGGTTCCGCCGCGTCCATCGAAAAAGTTTCCGCCGCGCACTACACGGCGGCGCAATTTCTGCTCTCCAAAGGAGACGTTAACAGCGCCATCGATCACTACCGCCAGGCCCTCAATTTCGCTCCCGAAAATCTCGCGCTGCTCCTGAATCTCTCCGTTCTCTACTTGCGCCAAAGCCAGTTCACCGCCGCGCTCGATCCGCTCGAACACGCACGACGCGTCGCCCCGAATTCCGCGGATGTCGCGAAGCTCAACGGCTGGGCCTACTACGGCCTGAATAAAATGGATCTTGCGGTCGCGGAGTGGCGGCGCGCCGAGCATCTCCACGCCGACCCGGAAGTCGAGCGCGCTCTCGCAAAAGCCGAAAAGGACAAAGCCGAAGAGGAAAGTTACCGCGAGGGTGAAACAGCTCACTTCGCGCTGAAATACAGCGGCACCGCCACTCCCGATCTCGCCCGCGGAATCCTGCGCGTCCTCGAAGACGATTTCCGCGATATCGAATCGCAGCTCGACTATACCCCGCCCGAAGCCATCGGCGTAATTCTCTACACCGGTCAAGCCTTCGCCGATATCACCCGTGCCCCCAGTTGGGCTGGTGCGATCAATGACGGCCGCATACGCATTCCCGTGCAGGGCCTCACCAGCGTCACCTCGGAGCTAGCCCGCGTTCTCAAGCACGAATTAACTCACAGCTTCATCGCGCAAAAATCTCGCGGCCGCGCTCCCACATGGCTGCAAGAAGGTGTCGCGCAATGGATGGAAGGCCGCCGAAGCAATAGCGCCGCAGGCGCACTCGTCGAATTGGCCGGCCAGGGCCGCGCCCCCGGCCTGCAAATGCTCGAAGGCTCGTGGATGGCGCTTTCCGGCGGCGCTGCGTCCTTCGCCTACGCCTATTCGCTAGCCGCCGTCGAAGCGATCATTCAATCCGGCGGCATTAGTGACGTCAGCCGCCTTCTCGACCGCATCGCTACTTCCGCATCAATCGATGCCGCTCTCCGCGAATCCCTCCACGCCGACTACGCCGATCTCGACCAGCAAACCGTCGCCTACCTCCGCCAGGAGTATCTCCGCTAAATCTCTTCGAACTCCGAAGCGCGCAGTAGCCGCTGCCAAGCAAGCGTCATAGCCTTCGCCGTTATCCGAAATTTCAAATTTGAAATCGCCCTTCACCCTCCCTCCGCCTCACAAGCTCGCCAGCACCCCCGCAATCAACGCCGCTCGCCCCGCCAACTCCCGCACCACCACATGCTCGCGCAAACTATGCGCTCCATCTCCCACCGCTCCCAACCCATCGAACGTCGCCACTCCCAGCGCCGCCGTAAAATTTCCGTCCGACCCTCCCCCCGTCGCCGCCTCCCCAAGCGAAACTCCAACCTCGCCCATCAACCCCTGCGCCAGTCGAAATAATCCGCGTACCCCAGCCGACCGCTCCAGCGGCGGACGCATCGCCCCCAAACGCACTTCCACTCGCGCTCCTCGCAGTATCGGACGCAATCCGCGAAGCCTTCGCGCAATCTTCCCCGAATCAGCCACCCTCGCAAACCGAATATCCACCAGCGCCCTCGCCTCCGCGGGCACCACATTCGACGTGGTTCCACCCGTCACCACGGTCGCCTGCACCGTGATCCCGCGCCGCGGATCGTTCATTTTCATTAGCCGCGCAATCTGCAGCGCCAGCTCGTGCACCGCGTTCACGCCCTTTTCCGGCTCGATCCCCGCGTGAGCCGCGCGCCCCGTCACAATCACTTCCGCCCCGCCCACTCCCTTGCGCTGCGTCTTCAATCGTCCGTCGCGCCCGAGTGCCGGCTCGAGCACCAGCACCGCCTGGCTCCTCCGTGCCTCGCTCTCAATCGCGCGCCGCGACGTCTCGCTCCCAATCTCTTCATCCGAAGTCCAAAGAAACACCACTCGCTTCCGCGGCTGCACCGCCGCCGCCCGCAGCACATCCATCGCCGCAAGCGCCAGCACCAACCCGCCCTTCATATCAAACGTTCCGGGTCCCCACGCCTTTCCGCCCGCCACGCGAAATGGCATCTTCGCAATCGTCCCAATCGGATACACCGTGTCGAGATGCCCCAGCACAAGAATCTGCCCGCCGTCCCGGCGAACCCCGCGCCGCGAACCCGCCTCGATCTCCACCCGCAAATGATTCCCTCGCACTCGCTGCGCCAATATTTTCACCCTCGCCCCACGCCGCCTCCACTCGCTCGCCACGATCGCGCCCATCCGGTCCACCGCCGCCTTGTCAACGCTCGGCGATTCGCATCGCACAAATCTCCCCAGCAGCCGCACCATCTCCCCTTCGCGCTCCCGCGCCGCCCGCAATAAATCCCTCATCGAAAAAGTTTGTGAACTCATCGCGCCATGCTAACAGCCGCCTCCCGCTCCATCAATCTCAACCCCGCATATCGACCAAAATTTCACCGCGGCTCCGGCCCCGTTCCCGCCCGCAAGGGGCCGGGGTTAACCTGAATTGACCTGAATTGCCCGGGAGCCTTTTTGCCGTCATCTGAAATTTTGAATTTGAAATTGCTTCCCATCGCACACCTCACCTCACTCCGATTCCCCCGCACCCGCCTTTCGTATAGAATTGTGCGCTTGTTCCTAGTCTCGCGCTTCCAGGACAAAATAAGCTGCCAGGCGCCCGAAAGTTGAACCGACTAATTCGCACACCTCAATCCCGAGGCCGACAATGATTCTCGACATCAACGCCATCCAAGCCATACTCCCGCACCGCTATCCGTTTCTACTCGTTGACGCCATCGAAGAAATGGAACGCTGGAAGCGCATCGTCGGAATCAAGAACGTCACCATTAACGAAAATTTCTTTCAGGGACATTTTCCCGGCAAGCCCATCATGCCCGGCGTGCTCATCATCGAATCCATGGCTCAGACCGGCGGCCTCCTCTTGCTCCAGGAAGTGAAGGAACGCGAGAAGAAGCTCCTCTATTTCGTCGCGATTGACGACGCTCGCTTCCGCCGCCCCGTTGTTCCCGGCGATCAATTGCGCATCGAAGTAAACGTCCTCGCGTGGCGCGGCACGTTCTGCAAACTTCGGGGCAGCGCCACGGTCGGCGGCGAACTGGCGGCCGAAGCCACGCTGATGTGCAAGATGATTGACATGGACGAAGCTCAGTCGCCCGCCGCAGAGCCCGCCGGGAAAGCGCAATGAGTGAGCGGGATGAGACAGCCGAATGAGCGATAAGAATGAGCCTGCCGAATGAGTGAAATCGACTCGCGTGCTTCCATCTCCCCCACCGCAAAGCTCGGCACCGGCGTCAAGGTCGGCGCCTTCGCCGTCGTTGGCGACGAAGTCGAACTCGGCGACGGCTCGATCCTCGATTCTCACGCCATGGTCCAGGGCCCCGCGCGTCTCGGTCGTCGCAATCATCTCTACTCGTTCTGCGTCGTCGGCGGCGATCCTCAGGATCTCACCTACAAAGGTGAACGAGTCTCGCTCGAAGCCGGTGACGACAATGAATTCCGCGAATTCTCGACCGTCAATCGCGGCACGGTGAAGGGCGGCGGCACCACCCGCCTCGGCAGCCACAACCTGATCATGTCCTACGCTCACATCGGCCACGATTCCCAGATTGGCAGCCGGACGATATTCGTCAACGGCGCCACCCTCGCCGGCCACGTTACCGTCGAAGACTACGCCACCATCGGCGCCTTCTGCCCCGTGCATCAGTTCTGCCGCATTGGCGCGCACTCTTACATCGCGGCGCACACCGTGATCACGCAGGACGTGCCACCGTTCTCGAAAATCGTCGCCCCGCGCGATACTCGCTGCTACGGCGTAAATTCCGTCGGCCTCGCACGCAACGGCTTTTCTCCCAGCCGCATCGAATCCATTGAAAAAGCGTATCGCCTGCTTCTGCGCTCGAAATTGAACACCACGCAGGCTCTCGAACAAATGCGTGGAACCCTTTCCGCCTCCGAAGACGTCCAAACCCTCATCCGGTTTATCGAATCGACGGCCGAACGCGGTCTCACCAAATAGCGATGTCAGCGAGCGCCATTCCGGAGAAGTCTGAGCGCTGGGGGCTGATTGCCGGGAACGGCGATTTTCCTTTTCTCGTGCTCGAAGGCGCGCGCAGCCGCGGGATCGAAATGGCCGTGATCGCGCTTCGCGAAGAAGCCTCTCCGGCCATCGAAAAGGCCGCGAAACGCGTGCACTGGGTCAGCTTGGGCGAATTGAGCCGGACGATTGAGTTATTGCACGAAGAGGACGTGAAGCACGCCGTGATGGCCGGACAGGTGAAGCACAATAAAATTTTCAGCTCGATTCGTCCGGACTGGCGTCTCGCGAAGCTGCTGCTCACGCTTCCGTCGAAAAACACCGACTCGCTGATCGGCGCCGTGGCGCGCGTACTGGAAGAAGAAGGCATCGAACTCGTGGATTCCACAAAGTTTCTTGGCCCGCTGCTTCCCGAGGCCGGAGTTCTCACTCGCCGCTCGCCGGATGTGTCCGAAGCAGCGGACATCGCCTATGGCCGCGATGTCGCCCAGAAAATCGCGGCGCTCGACCTGGGACAAACCGTCGTCGTGCGCGATCGTGCCTGCGTTGCCATCGAAGCAATGGAAGGCACCGACGAAACGATTGAGCGCGCCGCTCGCATCGCCGGCGGCCAGCGCCTCGTTGTCGTTAAGGTCAGCAAGCCGGCGCAGGACATGCGCTTTGACGTTCCCGTCGTCGGCCTGAAAACGATCGAAGTCATGCGCCGCTCGAACGCCACCGCTCTCGCCATTGATGCCGGAAAAACTTTGCTTTTCGACCGCGATCAATTGATTCAAGCGGCAGACGATTTCAGCATTGCCATTCACGCCATCGCTCCGGCGAATTCAGCTGGTTCTGCGCCGCAAGCTCCCGACGCGAGAAAGAAATCGTGAGCGAAAACCCCATTCGAGTTGCCGTCGTCGGTGCCGGCGATTTCGGACGCAACCACGTCCGCGTCTGGCGCGAAACCCCGGGCGCGGAGCTCGTCGGCATCCTTGACACGAACGCAGAACGCGCCCAGAAAGTCGCCGCTGAATTCGGCACGCGCGTCCTGCGCGATCTGGACGCGCTCACATCCGACGGCATTGACGCCGTCAGCCTCGCTGTCCCCACTGTCGAGCACGCACGCATCGGCTCCCGCATCCTCGAAGCCGGAATTGACGTGCTCGTTGAAAAGCCCATCGCCGCTTCACTCGCCGAAGCCGACGCGCTGATCGCTTCCGCGAAACGCAGCAAAGGCATCCTGCAAGTCGGCCACGTCGAACGCTTCAATCCGGCCATCGTCGCCGCAAGAAAAATCGTATCGCGCCCGATGTTTTTCGAAATCCATCGCCTCGGTATTTTTTCGCCGCGCAGCCTCGATATTGATGTCGTTTACGACGTGATGATCCACGATCTCGACATCTTGCTTTCGCTCGTCAACGCTCCAGTGGTGGATTTGAAAGCTGTCGGCATCCCCGTCATCAGCGAAAAAGTGGACATCGCCCACGCCCGCGTCGAATTCGAAACCGGCACCGTCGCGAATCTCACCGCCAGCCGCGTCTCTACCGAACGCGTCCGCAAAATGCGCTTCTTCCAGGAACATGAATACGTTTCGCTCGATTTCACGCGCCAGGACGTGCTCCGCGTGCGCGTCGATTCATCGTCTAGTCCCATGGCAGGCGCCTCGGGAATCAGCGCTGCGGGGAGCGGCGTTCCCTTAACCGAGTCCCAGCCAAAAATCGCATTCGAAAAAGTTCCCACCACGCCCGAAGAACCGCTTCGCGCCGAGCTTCGCTCGTTCCTCGAATCCGTCCGCACGCGCACGCAGCCGACCGTTGATGGCGCCGCCGGCCGCCGCGCTCTCGAACTCGCCGACCGCGTGATGTCGGGCATCCTCGAACACGCCCGCCACGTCCAATCATCCGCTTTCGCGCCACAGGACGCTCGATGATCCCGCGAACTCTCGTTCCGACGGACGTTCACCCGCTCACCGAGGAAGAGCGGAAGAAGCAGAAGCCTGCGGCGCGCTTTGAAACGTATATGGACGACCGCATGGTCGTTCCCTCCGGCGTTTCCGACGCGCCTCCGCTCGACGCCAAATCGAAAATCCCTTCGCACTTTCCGCTCGAAGTTCTCGTCGGCCGTTCACTCGTCTCGCGCGACATCGAGCCAAAGCCTTTCAATCTGCGCCCCGCCGACGAATACGTCCCCATCTCCGTGATGGATTCGCGCGTCGTGGTTCCTGCGTACGTGGAGACGCCGGAGCCCGCCGACATCGCTCGCTTCGACAAGCCGCAAGTGATGACGCCCGAGCTTCGCGAAGTGATTCAGCCGGACATCTTCACCACCGGTGACGCGAACCTCCTGATTGAGCCCGAACGCAAGAAAGACGCCAAGTGGGACGCCCTCACGCGCGCCGCCTCTCTCGTCGTCCACATCGGCATGATCATTTTCATTATCTTCATTCCGAAAATGTTTCCGCCGCACGTTCCCACCACAAAAGAAATCGAGCTCGCCAGCAAAAGCCTTGGCATCACCTACATTTCGCCCGACGACATTCCCGCGTTGCCTCCCGGCCCCGTCGGCCCGAAGGTTCGCATCAACAACAAAGTGCTGAACAAAGTGGCGCCGCCTCGAGCCGAATCGCATGCGCCCGTCGCTCCGCCTTCGATCCCCAATCCCGAGCAGCCCCGGCCCGAGCTTCCGTCCGCTCCTACACCGCATGAAGCTCCCAACGCACCCGTCGCAGTTCCCGTGCAGCCGAATCCGACTCCGTCGCAAGTGCTGCCGGTTCCGCCTTCGCGCTCCGGCCACTTGAATCTGAATCTCCCGAACAGTTCTCCCGGCAAAGCGATTCAGGATCAGATTCAGGGCGAAATTCAACACGGCGGCGGCACGGTTTACAATCCCGGCGCCGGCGGCGGTGGCGGCGGAGGCGGTGGAGGAGGCGGCCGCGGTGGTCGCGGCGGCATGCAGGGAATGCAGCCCGGCGCGCAGATTCTTACCGATACGCAGGGCGTTGACTTCAACAGCTACTTGCAGCGCCTGCTCGCCACCGTCAAGCGCAATTGGTACACCGTGATGCCCGAGTCCGCGCTCATGGGCGACAAAGGCATCGTAATGCTCACTTTTAAAATCAATCGCGACGGCAGCGTTCCGCTCCCCGATCCGAGTCTCGAGCGCACATCCGGCAAACTGCCGCTCGATTCCGCTGCGCTCTCTTCGATTCGTACCTCGAGCCCGTTCGAGCCGCTGCCTCCGCAATTCAAAGGCGAGTTCATCGAGCTTCGCTTCATCTATTTCTACAACATCCCGCCCGACGCCGGTTCCACGCGCTAGCCGGGGCTTTTCCGCGCTGGCCGACTGTGCGAAAGTAACCACGCCGTGAAACTCAACCGCACTCAAGTGCTCGGCGCGCTTGTGCTGGCCGCCGTCGCGCTCGCCATCCTTCTCATCCGCTGGAGACTCGCGCGCTGAAAATGAGCGCCGCGTCGAATTCGAAAACGAGCGCGACGAACAATGCACGCCCGCGCCTGCTCGTGATCCTCGGTCCCACCGCCTCCGGCAAATCCGCGCTCGGTGTCGCTCTCGCGCGGAAACTCGGCGGCGAAATTCTCGTCTGCGATTCGACGCAGGTGTATCGCCACTTCGACATCGGCACGGCGAAAGTCGCAGCTCGGGACCAGCAAAAAATCCCGCACCATCTCGTTGACCTGGTCGAAGCCGCCGAAGTTTTCACGGCCGGCGACTATCGCCGCCACGCACTTCGCGCGCTCGACGATCTCCGCCGGCGCGAGAAACCGCCCGTGATCACCGCCGGCACCGGCCTTTATTTGCGCGCGCTTCTCGAAGGCCTGGCCGACGCGCCCACGCGCTCGGAAGAATTACGCGAGCGCCTTCGGGACACCGCGAAGGAGCATGGCCCCGAGCACCTGCACAAAATCCTCGCGCGCCTTGATGCGCCGTCCGCCGAGCGCATCGCGCCGCGCGACACGCAAAAAATAATCCGCGCGATCGAAATGCGTGTGCTCGCCGGAAAACCCGTGGCGGAAATTTACAGCGCCGGACGCGCCGCGCCCGGCGCGAACCCGCTCGCGGACTATGCCATCACGAAAATCGGCCTCGTCCCGCCGCGCGCCGCTCTCTACGAGCGCATTGACGCGCGCGCGAATGAAATGCTGGCGGCAGGCTGGCTCGACGAAGTCCGCGCCCTCATCGCGCGCGGCATTCCGGAAAACGCCAAGCCATTCCAATTCATCGGCTACGCCGACCTTAGGGCGCACCTGGAAGGCCGCGTCACGCTTGCCGCCGCCGTCGCGCGCATCCAGCAGTCCACGCGCCGCTTCGCCAAACGCCAACTCACCTGGTTCCGTCGCGAGCCGGACGTTCACTGGCTCGAAGGCTTCGGCGACGCGCCGGAAATCGAATCGGCCGCGCTGGATTTGCTCGCCGCCAGTCCTGCTTAACGCACATTCTCCTGCAGCGTCCAATTGCCAGTTCCGTTTCCATTGGGATTTGCGTTCACGTCGTTCGTCTGCACGCGTTTGCCCTGCTCGTTCACCCAGGTGTAGTTGTATGCGCTCGAGTCTTTGGTAATCTCGCCGGTCCGCGGATCGAGCCGCTTCTGCAAGTCGAGCGAATAATCGCACCAGTCGTCCGCCGCCTGATGGCGCGCGTTGGCGCTCTCCGTCGCGCGCGCCATGGACATATCCGTTCCGCGCTGCATGGACGCGAGAAACTGCTCGTGCTGCCGTTGGCGCATCGCCTGCGCCTGATTGAACGCATTGAACTGCGCCTTGCTTCGCCGCATCGCTTCGTCGCCC
Source organism: uncultured Acidobacteriota bacterium (assembly GCA_963711875.1). Lineage (GTDB taxonomy): Bacteria > Acidobacteriota > Terriglobia > Acidiferrales > UBA7541 > Palsa-295. Next base: position 112,521 of record CAVQFW010000004.1, on the reverse strand, counting down.
ATTTGCCGGATCGCGCGCATGGACGCCTCGGACATGTCGTTGATTTTCTGAATTACGATCCGCTGCCGCTCCGCCGTCCACTGCTGATCCACTGTGAACGTGCTCGAAATCTCCCGGAACGATTCGTCCGAATACTTTCCCTCGGGCGCCCACGTGCGCGACACGCTCGCAGCGCAGCTGTGCTGCCGTGTGAGCTTGAACGTGGTGCATCCGACGAACACATTCAGGCGCTCTTGGATCGCGATTGAATTGATGTGGTAGCGCACGGTGGCACGGGCTTTGTCGATGCGCGTCATCAGCTGCGGCGAATCCTGTGCGGCCATCTTTTGTTGCGCCTCGGCCAGCTCCGGCGTCGGTTCCTCCTTCACGAATTCCACCTCGAGCACGCCGACCATGTACTTCAGCATGTCGACCGCTCGCATCTCCTGCTTGTAGGGCAAACAATCCGGTCCGGTCTTCGCAGCGACGTTCGGATTGTCCGACCATTTCCAGTCCATCCGGGGGAGCGATTTGATCCCGGTAAGCCCGTCGGGACTCGTGGTGCGAAATACGGGCGACGGCCCGTCGTTGCAGCTCGTCCCCGGAAACACCGCGCCTTCGAAAGTCCAGTTCGCCGGAATCGTGATGGAGTAAGCCTGCATATTCAAAATCGGGTCGGTAATCGTAGCGACGCGAGTGCCGGCCGCCGAAGCATTCACGGTAAGCCCAAGCCCGAGCTCAAGTCTCACTCCAAGCACAGTCAGAACGAGCACAGCTGCGACAGCGAGCACGGCAACGCCGCTAAAGCTCCCAGAGCCAAATCGTTTACCGATTTTCATGAGTCCCCTTGGAAATTATGCCGTTCGTTCGGCGATTTCGACACGGTACACGGATGGGCAGCGGGAGGCAATCGGGGCGGGACTGGATATTCGCAAGCCGCGATTCCCGCAAATTAGAAAGGCAGTGTCTGGTGGCGAGTGGCTAGTGGCAAGGGGGGCCGAACGGCGGGAGTGCGAGGGCTTGCGCGGGTGAGTGTGGGCGAGCGCCAGGAGGTATGTAGGGAAATCGTGCGAGGAGGAGGTTGGCGACCGGCGTCTGGGGTCGGCAGAGGGCGCGGAATCTTCGCTTGCTTTCAAAACGATGTGAAAAAACGCAATTTCTTCGCGATTAGAAATTTTTAGTAGGCTTTCTTTTCTATGAGTTAAGCGAAATTCTAATCGCGGATTCGCGATTAGAAAGTTGCTGCTAAGCCGTTTGGAATGAGAGGCGGGATGCGGCGCAGCGGGGCGGTGAATCGTCGCGCGCTCGGATTGTGTTGTTCCTATGGTCATATAAAAACAGGAAATGGTAGCACGAATTCGAGCCGGTTGAATATTCGTAGAACTACGCAGAGCTGTGGGGAACTGACCAGAAAACGATGAGACGGCGATTTTATGTAGCTCACCTCTTCAGAGGTGAGGCCTTGTGAGGCTTTGATGGATTTTGAGGTCGTTGCCGTCGATTTGTGCCTGCAATTGCGCTCGAACCAACCCGCACTTCAAAAACCTCGGGTCTGAAGACCCGAGCTACATTAAAATCGCCGCGTGTCGCGCCTCCGACGAATTGAAGTTAACGCCCGCTATTTCTTCGTTACCACAAATCTTCTGAGACACACGCCACTGCTCTCTCCGTCGGAACGCGACATTTGCCTTGACCAAATCGACCGCGCACGTGCCAAACACAAGTTTGCATTGTTTGCCTATGCGGTGATGCCGGATCACATCCACCTTCTGCTCTGGACTCTGGAGTCGTTGCTGCCAAAGTTGATGCGTGACTGGAAAAGTGCATCCGGTTTTGCGATCGCGAAAGCTCGGGCGAAGCACGGCGCAATCTGGCAAGAACGTTATTTTGATTTCATTCTGCGGCGCGTCCGTGATTTCGGAAATAAGCTGGAATACATCCACGCGAATCCCGTCGAGGCGAACCTGGTTGCCCGTCCTGAGGATTGGGCATGGTCCAGCGCAGCCTTTTACACCAAGAAAGCTCCTGTTCGCATCCAGCCAGACCTATTTACAGGACCGACGGACCCGAACGAGCCTCTTTGGCCGGTTCAATGGAGGTAGCATTCCCGATTCGGTTTCCTAGCGAATTTGACCGCAAATGTAGCTCACCTCTTTAGAGGTGAGGTCTTTCGCTTGGTTGGTTGTTGATTCTTTACGGGTTGCGGCCTCAGCCTCGCGCACGCTTTCGTTCGGCCATTTGCGAGCGAACTTCATCCGCGGCGATCAGCTCCCCCCGCTGGGCAGGGCGTAACCTTCGTCAATCTTGAACTGATCTCTCTGCGATTCGCGGCGGACCATACTCCTGCTCGTGAAGCATGGTCACGGTGAAATCAGGGGCGCTAGAAATGACCACAAATCGAAAACCCTCACCTCTGAAGAGGTGAGCTACATTTTATGGCCAGGGTGAGCTTGACGCACGCTTGGCGGAGCTATATCGTCCGGGCTGGGCGAACAGCAAAGACAGAGACGCGGAGTCAAAAGCGCCGGCGAGACGCCGGCGGTACATAAGACGAGGGGAACCGATGGCGTCACCTGCACCAATACGGGCACCGAAGGCTGTTACCTTGCAGCGGGGGGATTGGGTGCGGGCTGGGTTTGCGCGATTGGCTGCGGACGGGATTGATGCTGTGCGGGTGGAAGTGCTGGCGCGGGATTTGCATGTGAGCAAGGGGAGTTTTTACTGGCATTTTCGCGATCGGGATGAATTGGCTGGGGCGATGCTGGAGCAGTGGGACGAGGATGAGGCGGCATGGCTCGTGGCGGCTGCGGCGGATGAACGAAGTGCGGCGGCGCGGTGGGCTGAGCTGGTGAAACATTTGACGGACGAGGGGCATAGCCGGTTTGAGGCGGCGTTGCGGGATTGGGCGCGTCGCGAGGAGCGGGCGGGGGAGCGGGCGCGGTCGATCGAGCGGAAGAGGCGCGGGTATATTGCGGCGGTGCTGCAGGACGTGGGATTCACGGCGCGGGCGGCGGAAGCGTGGTCGGAGCTGGCGTTGCTGGTTTGTTTGGGGTGGGTGGACCGGGCGAGCCGGGACGCGGAATTTCGGAATGCGCCGAAGAGGGGTTTGGGCGATTTTCTTTCTGAGTTGGTGCTGGCGGCTTCGGCGAGGTCGGGCGGGCATTCGCGGTAATTCCTGGAAGGCAATTTCAAATTTGAAATTGGGGATTGGAAATGAGGGCGCGGAGTGAAGCGCGATGCGTCGGGGTGCGTTTGGCGGGGGCTCGGGAAGTTGAGCGTGGGGTGGGGGCGGAGGCTTCGGCAAAGGAGCCGGCAGGATGCCGGCGGTACGAGAGGCGACGGCAAGGGCGACGGCTGCGGGGCGCTGGGGCTGTGGCTTGCTAACGGCTGTATAATTGGGGCCAATGAGAGTTGAATGCCTTAGGTGTTGGTTGGACCGCGATTCCGTCCTCGTGTGCGACTCTGTCCTTGTGTACGATCGCTTGCCTGTATGAAGACTCCGCAATCTTTGGATAATCGGGACAGGGTTTTGCTTGTGGGCGTGGGATTGAAGAAATCGCCGCGCGGACGGGGTGGGGATCCTACGGCTGCGGGCCGCGACTCGCTCGAAGAGCTCGAAGAGCTGGCGATGAGCGCAGGCGCGAAAATCGAAGGGTCGTTGATGCAGGTGCGGGATGCGTTTGATCCTTCCACACTTGTGGGGCGCGGAAAATTAGACGAGATTCGGATTGAAGCGGAGATGCGGCATGTGCCGCTGGTGATCGTGGACCACAATTTGACGCCCGTGCAGCTTCGCAATATGGAGAAGGGAATCGGGCGGCGCGTGATTGATCGCACGCAGTTGATACTGGATATTTTTGCGACGCATGCGCGAACCAGGGAAGGCCAGCTGCAGGTGGAACTCGCGCAATTGAACTATCTGTTGCCGCGGCTTACGGGGAAGGGCGAAGAACTCTCGCGGCTCGGCGGCGGCATCGGGACGCGCGGTCCGGGCGAACAGAAACTCGAGACGGACCGGCGGCGGATTCGCGACCGGGTGTCGAAAATCAAAGAGGCGATTGAAACGGTGCGGCGGCAGCGGACGACGCGCCGGCGCGCGCGGCAGGCTGTGCCGCTGGGAATGATCGCGCTGGTGGGATACACGAACGCGGGCAAATCGACTTTATTCAACGCGCTGACGCATGCGGAGGTGCTGACGTCGCCGCAGATGTTTGCGACGCTCGATCCTACGATTCGGGCGGTGCGGCTGCCGTCGCGGCGGCGCGTGCTGCTGAGCGACACGGTGGGATTTCTGCGCGATTTGCCGCCGGACTTGATTGCCGCGTTTCGGGCGACACTCGAAGAGGTGCAGGAAGCGGCGCTGATTCTGCACGTGAGCGATATTTCGAATCCGCATCATGCGGAGCAGGACGCGGAAGTGGAGAAGGTGCTGGACGATCTGGGCGTGAAAAATACGCCGCGGCTTCATGTTTTCAACAAAATCGATCAGATCGATCCCGAGCAGCTGGCCAATCTGGTGCGGTCGAACGGACACAACGAGCAGAAAGCTTTCACTTCGGCAGCGACAGGAGTGGGCCTCGAGGATTTGCTGGCGCGGATTGATGCCGTGCTGCCGGGCGACCCGCTGGTTCATCTGCATTTGCGGGTGCCGCTCTCGAAGGGGCGAGATCTTTCGATCATTCATGCGTGCGGGCGGGTGCTGAAGTCGGATGTAGAGGGCGACAACATCGAAATCGAGGCGGAATTGCCGGAGTCAATCGCGCGGCAGATGCGGGAGTATGTGGCAGGCGCGGAGCTTGCGGAAGAGCCGCAGGGAAACGACTAGCGCGGGTGGAAGGCGGCGGTTTCGCGCGTCAAAACCGGGCTAGAAAGCCCGTGAATCGTGGGTGTTAGGCGGGAGTATCCTGGGCGTGACTGTGGAAAAGGTTGTGGATAAAGGCGCCCTGTAAATCGCAAAAATCCTTCCAATCCAGGCGGTTGTGCCGAACGGCTCGGCAGGGAGTGCTGGATTAACCCCCTTGATTATGTGGAAGTTACCGTCCCATCTAGAACTTGTGCGGCCGAATATCGGAGCGGACGCGGCGCGATTTGGCTCGAAGTCAATTTGCACAGCGCTGCAGCAATTTGTTTGCTAACAGTTACTAGCTACAGGGTTTGCTGTAGTGGTTACGGAGGGCGCGGCGTGCGGCGTGGCGCATTGCGGGCAAGCGTTCGCGCGTACCGTTGACTCGACTGGGAGCGAGGTTTATAGTGAAGCGCATCGCCGGTGAGAACATGCGATGGGAGCGTGGCTAGGAGCGTGGCTAGCCAACTGAGACGAATTTGTGAGCGCGATGAACCTGCCGAACAGTCTTACCGTGCTCCGGATATTTTTCGTTCCTCTGCTCGTAGTGGTCCTGCTCACGCGCCAACCGAATTTTGATTTCTGGGGTTTACCCATCCATTTCGAAGTGTGGGGCGTGCTGATTTTGCTGGTAGCCGCCGCGACAGACGTGATGGACGGGTACATCGCGCGAAAGCGGCGCGAGATTACGACGCTGGGAATCCTGCTCGATCCGATTGCAGACAAGCTGTTGATTTCCGCCGCATTTATTTCGCTGGTGCAGATGGGACTGGTGCCGGCATGGATGGTGGTGATCATCATCGGGCGGGAATTTATTGTGGTGGGATTGCGGGAGATCGCGTCGGTGGAAGGATTGGTGATTCCGGCGTCGCCGCTGGGCAAGACGAAGATGGTGCTGCAGGTGCTGGCCGGGTGCGCGGTGATATTGACGGCGAAACATCCGGCGCTGAAGCCGCTGGGAGTGGCGCTCTTGTGGCTGGTGGTTTTGTCGGCGGTGGGATCGGCGATTCATTACTTCCAGATGTTCTGGAGCCAGATCGATATCCGCGTGCAGCAGCGGCGAAGCGGCGTACGACTCGTGAAGCCGGAAGAGAAGCAGCAGGATGTCCCCACTCGCTGATTCAGCGAAGCAAACTCTCCTCGACGTGGCGCGACGAGCGGTGAAACTGGCCGCCGAGCGCGGCAAACTCCTCGAAGATATTCCTCGCGATGAAGTTCTGGAGCGGCCCGCGGGAGCGTTCGTGACACTTCACCGACATGGACGGCTGCGCGGGTGCGTGGGGCAACTAGCGTCGAAGGAGCCGCTGATTTCGGTGGTGGCGTATTGCGCGATGGCGGCAGCGCTGGAGGATCCGCGATTCGATCCGATGACGGCGGCGGAATTCGAGGGCCTTGCGATCGAGATATCGGTGCTCTCGGCGCTGGCCGATATTTCGCCCGGCGAAATCGAGACGGGCAGGCACGGTTTGCTGGTGAGCTCGGACGACGGCGGACGGGGCGGGCGGCGCGGAGTGCTGCTGCCGCAAGTGGCTGGGGAGTTTGGCTGGACGGCGGAGCGATTTTTAGAGGAGACGTGCGTGAAAGCGGGCCTCGAGCGCGAGGCGTGGAAACGGGCCGGGACGCGGGTGCAGGGATTTACGGCGGAAGTTTTCAGCGAGGCGGAATTTCACGGCGGGACGAGGAATTCGCCGGGCGGTTCGGGGCGTAACTCGGGAAATAATCCAGCAAATGGTTCAGCGAGTAATTCAGCGAAGTAGCCCGGCTCGCGCGAAGCAGGGCTATTCGAGTTCTACGTAATCGCCTGCGTAGATCTGGTGCAGGCTGTAGGTGACGAGCACGGTAGAAGCGTTCGGAGCTACGCGTACGACGACACCTTCGCCAATCACTTCACGCGGCACGTTGTCCCATTTATATCTCGCGGGCGAGCTTCCGTAGCCAAATACTTCGAAGGCGAAGTCTTTGGTTTGATATGCGGTTTCGTGCTCGGTGCCCTGATAGCGGAAAATCCGGAAGTAGTCGCCGACTTTCACACCCTGGGAGTTTCCGAGATTGACGTAGACGACGTCGTTGGTTCCGTCGAGGATCGCGAATTGCTTGCCGGAGATCACCATCGCGACGGGCTTGCCGCTGGGCGGTGCGAAGCGATCGAATTTATCTTCGGATTTCAGGGGCGGCTCGGGACGCTGGCTAAATGGCAGCACGATATCGCCGCGTTGCATGTAGTTGCACGAATTCACGACCTGAGCGACTGCCGTATCCGGGTGGGCGACAACGACGCGCAGGCGGCCTTCGTCTTCCCACATCGTGCCAATGCGCTTGAGGATCGAGAATTGCCACTTGGTCCACTGAATCTCGGTGGGGTCTGAGACGGCGCGGACGACGGAGAATTCATCGCCGACTTTGACGCCCTGGCTGGCGCCTTTGTTGATGTAGACGTAGTCGCCTTCCTGGAACGTGATCTTGAAATTGGACTCTTCGCCAGTGATCAGAATGGTGTCGTGCGGGACGGACTCGTTGGTAATGACACCGGAGCAATAGATGTCGTCTTGAGTCGTCGAGGGTCCTCTGCTCTGGGCCGAAGCCGCGGCTCCGGAGAGGGCCAAAATGAGACCAGCAAGGACAATTTTCCCGCGCATAATGCTTGCTCCTTTGATGTCTGAGCGCCCGACAAGGGGCGCCACCCGATGATTCGACCGTAACAAACGGGTATGGGAGCGTCAAGACAAGGTCTGGCAAGCTTTACACATTGAGTAACGCATGGTAGAAGCCAGAACCCCCTGTACGAACGGACAGGTGCGGAGGCGTTTCGAGGCGATCCCAGGGGAACGCGGATCGCGGGCGAAAACGAGTGCGATCGCGGGGAGCAGGCGAGTTAGATGATTGGCGACGAGAAAATTTGCGCGGTGGTGGCGGCTCCGAGCGCCGGTGCGATGTGGCGGCAGCTCATGGGTGCGCTTCGGGATGCCAGGACGATTGAGCTGCGTTTGGACTGGCTTGCGGATGACCGCGAGATTGGGCGATTTCTGGCGCGGCTGGCTGCGCGGACTTTGTCGGGTAGCTCGCACGGTTCGAGGCGAGGACGGGCGACGACGTTTATCGCGACTTGCCGGCGTCGAGAAGCGGGGGGGCGCTACCGGGGCACGATCGCGAAACAGCTTGTGCATCTTGGGGAAGCGGTGCGTGCGGGGTGCGAGTGGTACGACCTTGAGGTTGAGTCCTTGTCGCGGTGCCCGCGCGAGCTTGTTGATGTGTTGCTCGGAGAAGGGCGGCAGATTTCGTCGGCGCACTTTTTTCGCGCTGCGCCTCGCAATTGGAAGCGAGTGGCGGCGGATTTATCGCGGTCGAGGCCGGACGCGATCAAGATCGCAGCTCAGTGCGAATCGCTTGCGGAAGCGTGGCGAGTGATCCGCGTGGCGCGTGGACGGCGCGATGTGATTGCGGTGCCGATGGGGGACGTGGCGCTGCCGATGCGGATTCTCGCGCTGCGCGAAGGAAGCGCGCTGGCGTATGCGGCGGCGGAGAACGCGACGGCTCCCGGTCAAATCTGGCTCGAGGAAATGAAAACGCTCTATCGCGCTGAACGCATCAGCCGGCGCACACGGATTTACGGCGTGATTGGCAATCCCATCGGACACTCGCTCTCGCCGCAGCTGCAGAATGCAGGGTTCCAGGCGCGGGGGATGGACGCGGTGTATCTGCCGTTCCTCGTGCGCGACTTGCGCGATTTTCTTGGGGCGGTCGGGCCGATGGGGATGAAGGGGTTCAGCGTGACGCTGCCGCACAAAGAGGCGATTGTGCGGCGGCTCGACGATTGCGACGGACTGGCTGCTTCGATCGGGGCGGTGAACACCGTTACGGTGCGCGCTGGAGGCAAGCTCTACGGATACAACACCGATTACGTGGGGGTGCTGCGCGCGCTCGAGTGCCGGATGCCTCTGGGAAGCAGCCGCGTGCTGCTATTCGGGGCGGGAGGCGTTGCGCGGGCCATCGCGTTCGCGCTTGCGCGGGCGGGAGCTTCGGTGTGCGTTTGCGCGCGTCGGCCTGCGCAGGCAAAGGCGCTGGCACGAGCGGCCGGTGCGGAGTCGATCAGTCGGCGTCATTTGCGAAGCGAGTTTTTTGATGCCATCGTAAATGCCACGCCGGTAGGTATGCATCCCGAGACCGAGCGTTCGCCGCTCGAAGCACGCGAGCTGAATTGCCGGCTGGTGTTTGACACGATTTATCGCCCGCGCGTTACGAAGCTGATGCAACTCGCGGCGCGTCGCGGCATCGAAACCGTATCCGGAGTCGAGATGTTTCTGGCGCAGGGAATTGCGCAGTGGGAAATCTGGACGGGCGAGCGCGCGCCGGAGAAGGCGATGCGGAAGGCTGTGTTTCGGGCGCTCGCGGGCGAAGAGAGGCAGCGGGCAGGGCGCAGGTCCGGATCCCAGGCGGGCAAAATTCCATAATTGAGCCAGCGGTTGAGCCAGAGTTTGAGCTACCCATCGAGCTAGCGATTGAACGAAAAAATGATCCAGCCTGACTTCAAAACATTTTCGAAACTCGCGCGCCAGGGGAACCTGGTCCCGATGTACGAAACATTTACGGCGGACCTGCTGACTCCCGTGGGCGCCTATCTTCGGATCGCGCACGATGCGAAGCATGCATTTCTGCTCGAAAGCGTAGAGGGCGGGGAAAATATCGCCCGGTATACGTTCGCGGGTGCGAACCCGGGAGAAGTATTTCGCGCACGTGGGCGGGTGTGCACGCTCGAAACAGGCGGCCGCGAGATTCAATTCGACGACGATCCCATCGAGCAGCTACGGCGGTTGACGGCGCGCTACCATCCGGTGCGCGTCCCGGGTTTGCCGCCGTTGATTGGAGGCGCGATCGGGTATTTTGCGTACGACATGGTGCGGCTGATCGAAAAAATTCCTGCGTCGGGACGCGATGATCTGGGGCTTGATGATTGCGTGATGATGTTCTATCTCGGCCTTACCGTATTCGACCACGTGCAACATCGCGTGTGGGTGATTCGCAATGTGTTCACGGAGGGGAAGGGAAGCCTGCGCGCGAAGTATGACGCCGCGGTGCGTGAGATCGAGAGCTCGAGGCGGAAGCTCGAAGGGCCGCTTCCGAGGCGGCGCCGTGCTGCGCGCCGGGGGAAATTAGGCATTCGATCGAATATGACGCGCGCGCGGTATCTTGCCGCCGTTCGCAAAGCGAAAGCCTACATTCGCGCGGGCGATATTTTTCAAGTGGTGCCGAGCCAGCGATTCTCAGCGCAAACGAGCGCGGACCCGTTTGAAATCTACCGCGCGCTGCGGGTAGTGAATCCATCGCCGTATCTTTATTTCCTGAAGCTCGACGAGGTTTCGGTAGTGGGTAGCTCGCCCGAGATGCTCGTGAAGGTGCAGAACCGGGAGATTTGGTACCGTCCGATTGCGGGGACGGTTCCGCGCGGGCGCGATGAGATCGAGGATCGCGAGCTCGAAGCGAAACTATTGGCCGATCCGAAAGAGCGCGCGGAGCACATCATGCTGGTAGACCTGGGGCGCAACGATTTGGGGCGGGTTTGCGAATACGGGTCGGTAAAGCCGGAGCGGTTGATGTTCGTCGAGCGCTATTCGCACGTGATGCATCTTGTCTCGAGCTTGCGGGGGCGATTGCGCGAAGGCGTGGATTGTTTCGAAGCGCTGATGTCGTGTTTTCCCGCGGGCACGCTTTCGGGCGCGCCGAAAATTCGCGCGATGGAAATTATCGACGAGCTCGAGCCCACGCGGCGCGGAATTTACGCCGGGGCGATTTTGTATCTGGATTTCTCCGGGAACCTCGATTCATGTATCGCGCTTCGGACGCTCGTCGCGAAAGGCGGACGCGTTTACATTCAGGCGGGCGGCGGAGTGGTGGCTGATTCGGTGCCGGAGCGGGAGTATCAGGAGACGTTGAACAAGGCGCGGGCGGTGGTGAGGGCGCTGGAGATTGCGCACGCGGGCGAGTGAATCGAAAGATAGTCGAGAGGGATCGGCGCGCCGTGCCGGCTATCGAGTGAAGTAGTCGAGAAAACGCAAAGCGATTGTGGTGCTGTATTCTTGGGTTGCGACGATGCTACTGCTGCTGGACAACTACGATTCGTTTACCTTCAACATCGCGCAGTACCTGGGCGAGATGGGGCAGAAGCTCGAGGTGCGGCGGAACGACCGGATCACACTGGACGAAATTGAAAAATTGCGGCCAGAGCGAATCGTGATTTCGCCGGGGCCGTGCACGCCGCAGGAAGCCGGCATCAGCATCCCGCTGATTCAGCGTTTCGCGGGGAAAATTCCGATCCTGGGCGTTTGCCTGGGACATCAGGCAATCGGCGCGGCGTTTGGCGGGCGCGTGATTCGGGCGCGCAAACTGATGCACGGAAAGACGAGCCGCATCGAACACGACGGCAAGACGATTTTTCGCGGTCTGCCACAGAAATTTCAGGCCACGCGATATCATTCGTTGATCGTGGAGCGAAAATCGCTGCCGCGGACGCTGGAGATTTCCGCAGAGACGGATGATGGCACGATCATGGGACTTCGCCACCGGAAGTTGCGCGTTGAGGGCGTGCAATTTCATCCCGAGTCGGTGCTGACGGAGGCCGGTTACCGGCTGCTCGAGAATTTTCTCAGCGTCTAGAACTGGAATCTCGCCTTTATGAATGGCTCCCGGAATCAGACGACGATCGGCATTTTCCGCTGGGCCGTAATTCTCTGCTTCGCTTTCACGGCGGGAGCGTGGCCGCTCGCGGCGGATTCGCCTTCGTATCTCGGGTTCGATGCGAATGAATATCCCGGCGACGCTGCGTTGGCGGGGTTGAAACGCGCATTTTCATTTGCGGGCTACTGGTTGAATGTTCCTCCCGGCGGAAGGTCCAACGACTGGAAAGGGAAGCGCGAGGTTATCCTCGAAAATGGTTTTGGATTTCTCGTGCTTTTCAATGGACGCACAGCGAGCCAGCTGAAATCTGCGGCTGCCGCCGCAGAGCTTGGCAAAGCCGACGGGAATTCCGCAGCCGCGGGCGCGCGCGAAGAAGGATTTCACGCGGGCGCGGTGGTTTTTCTGGATCAGGAAGAGGGCGGGCGGATGTCGGAGGCGCAGAACGCATACATATTCGCGTGGGTGGACGCGGTGATCGCGCGCGGCTTTCGCGCGGGAATTTATTGTTCCGGAATTCCTGCGAAGGAAAAACGAGGGCAAACGATCGTGACGGCGAACGACATTCGTGCGCACGCCGGCGCGCGGCAAATCGAGTATTTCGTTTACAACGACGCGTGTCCGCCCTCGCCCGGCTGCGTGTATGCCGTGCACCCGCCCGCACCATCGGGGAGCGGCGTCGCGTTTGCGGCGGTGTGGCAATTCGCGCAATCGCCGCGACGGCGCGAGTACACGAAACGTTGTGCGGCTACCTACAATTCTGACGGGAATTGCTACGCGCCCGGCTCGTTTGCGGGTTCTGCTATTCTTGATCTCGATTCGGCCAGGTCAAGCGATCCGTCGAATGGCCGCTTGTGATTGAGAGACGATCGCTGATTGCCATCGGATTGATACCTAGATGACTGACACGCCGCCGTACCCGCTCGAAGTTGAAAATATCGTGAAGGTGTATCGCGGGCGCCGCAAGGGTCTGTTTGGTGCGGGCAGCGAACCAGTGCGCGCGATTGACGGGTTGAGCTTCAACGTACCGCGCGGGGGGATTTTTGGCTTGCTCGGCCCGAATGGCGCGGGAAAAACGACGCTGCTGAAAATTCTGGCGACGTTGCTGCAACCGACGAGCGGGCACGCACGGATCGAGGGGTTCGACGTTGTCGCGCAGCCGCTCGAGGTCCGCCGCAGAATTTCCATGGTGCTTCAGGAGACAGCCGCCGAGATGTTTCTCTCCGTGCGCGACAATCTTCTTACCTACGCGCGCTTTCAAGGACTCGCCGCGGGAGATGCTGCAAGGCGGGCAGGCGAAATCATGAAGCTCTTCGACCTCACGCCCGAAGCCGATCGAAAGGTGCAGGATCTAAGCGGGGGATATCGCCGCCGGGTGCAGGTGGCGAAAGTATTTCTGGTGAACACGCCGGTGCTTTTTCTCGATGAATTTTCGACGGGGATGGATCCGATCCTGAAGCGAGCGGTGATGGATTCGCTGCGGCAGGAAGCGGCGCGCGGGCGCACGATCGTGCTGACGACGCAGATTTTGAGCGAGGCGGAAGAGCTGTGCGATGACATTTTGATTCTCAATAAAGGCAGGCAAATTGCGCGCGGGGATTTGAACACATTGAAGTTGCTTTCGCAGGACGTGTACGAAGTTTCGATCACGTTTGACGCGCTGCCGCCGGGAATGAGAGACGCGATTGCGGCGCTGCATCCGATCCGTTCGCAGATCAGCGGCAACACGCTGGAATTCTGCGTGAAGGCGCAGGAGGCGGAGGCGCTGGAAATCGTGGCGGCGCTGGCGAAAAAGGGACGCGTGCTGCGCGTGGAAATCGGCGGCGCGAGCCTGGAAGATATTTTTGTGGAGTTGACGCAGAAGGCCGGAGGCGGATAGAGAAAATGTCGTCCATTCCCGCCATGCTGTATCGCGAGGGAAAGATTCGGGCCACGAATATCACATTCGTGTTCTGGGATCTTTTTTATCCGCTGTGCTATCTGCTGGTGTTCGGAGTGGGAGTGACGGCGGCGCTCGGCACGCCGCTTTCCGCGCCGGGGGTGAATTACAATTCTTTTTTTCTCGCGGGCGTGCTGGGAATGGCGAGCTTCGGGATCGCGTCGAACAGTTCGTGGTCGTTTTTCATGGATCGCGACAACGGAATTTTCTACGAGATGCTGACGTATCCGATGAGCCGGGCGGAATATCTGCTGGGCAAGGTGCTGTTCAATGTGTTTATCGCGATCGTGCAGATGGTGATTACGCTGGCGCTGGGCGCCTGGCTGCTGGATATTCGATTGCGCTTCGAGCTATTGCCGCTGCTTGCCGTGACCGTGATTTTTGGAACCGCGGGCTGGTTTTTCTTCTATACGATTTTTGCGCTGAAGATTCGGCGGAACGATATTTTTAACAGCGTGACCTCGGTATTTTATTTTGTGTTTTTGTTCGCGAGCTCGATGTTCTATCCGCTTGATCCGCTGCCGCGGTGGTTCCGCGTTATCGGGCTGGCGAATCCGATTACGTGGCAGGTGGACTTGCTGCGTTATGGGTCGATCGGGCTAGGGAACCCACACCAACTGATCCTTGAAGCTGCTGCTTTCGGGATTTTCGTCCTCGCATGTTTTGTTTATGCAGTTCGCTGCTTGAAGCAAATCTAGAGAAAGCGGTTGCTCAGGATCCCGCGAGCGCTCGTTCGCCTTCGCGTTGGGTGAACGCGATGAAGGCCTCGAGGCGGTCTCTGGCCGCTCCCGAATCGATCGACTCTGCGGCAACGCGGACGCCATCGAGCAAGTCTTGAGCACGGCCTGCGGCGACGAGAGCCGCGGCAGAATTTGCCAGGACGATTTCGCGGTGCGCGCCGTTCGCGTGATGGCGGGACGAAGGACCAAAAAGGCGGAGGATGATTTCCGCGTTGCGCCTCGCGTCGCCACCTAGAATTTCTTCGATGGGCCAGCGGCGCAAGCCAAAATCCTCGGGCTTGACGGTGTAGTTTCGCACGGCACCATCGCGCAGCTCGGAAATGCAGGTGTCGCCGGAGATCGAGATTTCGTCGAGGCCGTCGGCGCCGTGAAAAACGAAGGCGCGCTCGACGCCGAGTTCACCGAGAGCGCGCGCGACGAGCTCCGTGAGGCTCGGTTCGTACACGCCGACAATCTGAACGGAAGCGCCGGCGGGATTCGTGAGCGGGCCGAGGATATTGAACACAGTGCGCATGCGAAGCTCGCGACGCGCGGGCATGGCATGGCGAGTGGCCGCGTGCATCGCCGGGGCAAACATGAAACCGATACCGATTTCTTCGATCGCGCGAGCTACATGCGCCGGGGCGAGATCGATTTTCGCACCGAGGGATTCGAGGACGTCCGCGGAGCCGCACTGCGAGCTGAACGAGCGGTTGCCGTGCTTCGCGACGCGCACGCCGGCGCCCGCGATCACGAAAGCGGCGGCGGTGGAAATATTAAAGGTGCCGCGCGCGTCGCCGCCGGTTCCGGCAGTATCTACCAGCGATCCCGCAGGGCGTTCGTGCCCTGGCGGAAAAATCTGAGTCGCGTGGCGGCGCATTGCGCGGGCGAATCCAACGACTTCGTCGACGGTTTCGCCTTTGATGCGAAGCGCGGTGAGGAGGCCTGCGATCAGCGAATCGCTCGCGCGTCCTGCGAGGATATCTTCCATCGCGGCTTCGGCCTGGGGGCGGGTGAGGTCTTCACCGGCGACGATTTTTTCAAACGCTTCGAGGATCATGGAATTTGGGACGGCGCTTTGCGATTCAAACGGCGGGCGCGGATGGCTTCCTTCGCGGCCGGCGCACGAGTTCGCCGCCGCAATTGGTGCAGGTGTGTTGCAGCAGTTCCGTGCACTTTGCGCAAAACGTGCATTCAAAAGAGCAAATAAACGCACGATCGGCCGCGGCGATTGCAACGCCGCATTTTTCGCAAGCGGGTTTCATTTCGAGCGCCATGCCGCTCCTTGCTCGTCCTCCGCGTTCCAAGTAAACTAGAGCGCTTTTGCGAGGATAAATACTAGCACTATTCAACGAGCACAATTCAAGGCGAGCCTCAGGAAGCCGATGGAGCAAGAATGAAGATCCACGAATATCAGGCCAAAGCGATTCTCGGGAAGTTTGGCGTTCCGGTGCCGCGCGGCGAGATGGTTTCGAAGAAGGACGAAGCGCGGGCGGTGGCGCAGCGGCTGGGCACGCCGGTGGTGGTGGTGAAGGCGCAGATTCATGCGGGCGGGCGCGGCAAAGCGGGCGGCGTGAAATTGGCGAAGTCGGCCGACGAAGCGGCGGCGCACGCGGAACGAATTCTGGGGATGCAGCTGATCACTCCGCAAACAGGGCCCGAGGGTCGCATCGTTCGCCGGCTGTTGATCGAAGAGGGACTCGACATCAAGCGCGAGCTTTACTTGAGCGTCCTCGTGGACCGGGCGGTGGACGCGCCGGTGTTCATGGCGAGCACAGCCGGAGGAATGGAGATCGAAGAAGTGGCGAAGGACAATCCCGACTTGATCCTGCGCGAGACAATTCATCCGGCCACGGGACTTTTGCCGTTTCAAGCGCGGAAGCTCGCGTTCGGACTTGGGCTTGCGCCGGAAGTTGTGAACGCGGCGGTACCGTTTCTGCAATCGCTGTATCGCGCATTCATGGAGACGGATGCGTCGCTGGTGGAGATTAATCCGTGCGTTGTGACAGGGGATGGGCGGCTGGTGGCGCTCGACGCTAAGGTGACGTTCGACGATAACGCGCTGTACCGGCATCCGGAATTCAAAGAGTTGCGCGACCTGGAGGAAGAAACGCCGCTGGAAGTGGAAGCGTCGAAATTCAAGCTGAATTACATCAAGCTCGACGGCAACGTCGGGTGCATGGTGAATGGCGCCGGCCTGGCGATGGCGACGATGGATATCATCAAGCTGAGCGGCGGGAGCCCGGCGAATTTTCTCGACGTCGGCGGCGGCGCTTCGGAAGAACAGGTGAAGAATGCGTTTCGCATTTTGCTGAGCGATCCCAACGTGAAAGCCGTGTTCGTGAACATTTTCGGGGGCATTCTTCGCTGCGACGTGCTCGCGAGCGGCGTGGTGAACGCAGCGAAAGAGCTGAAATTCAAAATTCCAGTGGTCATTCGAATGGAAGGAACGAACGTCGAAAAGGGGCAGGAAATTTTGCGCAACTCGGGCTTCAATTTCACGATTGCAGAGGGCATGAAAGACGGCGCTGAAAAAGTGGTGGCGCTGGCGGGAGGCGCGCGATGAGCGTTTTGATCGACAAGAACACGCGCGTCCTGGTGCAGGGAATTACGGGACGAGAAGGAAGTTTCCACGCGCAGCAGATGCTGGATTACGACACAAAAGTTGTGGCCGGAGTGACGCCGGGAAAAGGCGGCACGAAACATCTCGGGGTGCCGGTGTTCAACACCGTAGCGGAAGCGGTGAAAAAGACGGGCGCGAATGCGTCGATCATTTTCGTCCCGCCGCCGTTTGCGGCCGACGCGATCCTGGAAGCGGTCGACGCAGATTTGCCTCTGGTGATTTGCATCACGGAAGGCGTGCCCGTGCTCGACATGGTTCGCGTGGCCGCGGCGATGAAGGACACGAAGACGCGGCTGATCGGGCCCAATTGTCCCGGAGTGATTTCGCCGGGGAAATGCAAGATGGGGATCATGCCCGCTTCGATTCACAAGCAGGGACACGTGGGCGTGGTGAGCCGGAGCGGGACGCTGACCTATGAGGCGGTGGGGCAGCTTACGCAGCTTGGAATCGGGCAATCGACCTGCATCGGGATCGGCGGCGATCCGATTATTGGGACGAGTTTTCTGGATGCGATTCAGATGTTCAACGATGATTCGGACACGCACGCGATCGTGATGATCGGCGAAATCGGGGGTAATGCGGAAGAAGTGGCTGCTGAATTCATCAAGAAGCACGTGAAAAAGCCGGTGGTGGGATTCATTGCGGGCCAGACGGCGCCTCCAGGACGTCGGATGGGGCACGCGGGCGCGATCATCAGCGGAGGGCACGGAACGGCAATCGAGAAGTATAAGGCGATGCGCGCCGCAGGGATCCACACGATTCAGAGCCCTGCGGATATCGGCGAAACGATTGCGCGCGTGCTCGGGTCGTCGAAATCGAAATCGACATCGAAATCAAAATCGAAGCCAAAGCCGAAAGCTGCGGCAAAGAAAAAATCAACGAGCAAGCCGAAAAAGCGTAAGCGATAAAATCGCACGAAAATCGACGGAGGAATATTCTCTTGGCACATCAGCGAACATTGGCGATTATCAAGCCCGATGCGGTGGGACGCGGCATTTCGGCCGACATTTTGAGCCGGATTCACGCGGCAAAGTTTCAGATCGTGGCGATCAAATCGATGCGTTTGACGAAGGTACAGGCGGAAGGATTTTATGCGGTGCACCGCGAGCGGCCATTCTTCGGAGACTTGACCGCGTTTATGAGCTCCGGAAAAGTGATCGTGATGGTGCTGGAAGCGGAAGGCGCGATTGCGAAGTGGCGCGACACGATGGGAGCGACCGATCCGGCGAAAGCCGCGCCCGGCACGATTCGCAAGGAACTCGGCTCGAGCATTCAAAACAACTGCACGCACGGCTCGGACGCGCCTGAAACAGCCGCGGCCGAAATCGCCTATTTCTTTGCCGGCGAGGAACTCGTCTAGCGACGAGCCATCGCCGGCGTCAGAATAGAAGGCTCAACTCTTCGGAAATCCCGCGTCGGCTTTCACCTCCAGAATCTGCTTGGTATGCCGTTCGCTGTGCGCGCCGATAAATAGCAGCCATTCGTACGCGTCGAGCTTTCCGACCGGACCTTCGGTGACGTGTTCGCGCAGGTCGGGCGTCGTCTTCATGAATTCGATGGTTACCGCGCGGCTCTTCAGAAAATGATCGAGAGTTTCAGCGGGAGTCCATCGCCCGGTGGGGACGAGCTCCGGGAGGGGCCTGGCGCTTGTTGCTACGATCGGGAATCATCGCGAGCACCATGGCATCGATTTTGGCGATGTCGCGGTCAGCAGGGCCCGGCGGATCTTTCATCACTTTGTTCTTCACGAATCCAAACAGATAGTCCTCGGCGAGCGCGATGTGTTCGAGGGTTTCAGCTGCTGACCATTTGTCAGGGGCGGCCTTGAATTTCCACTGCGCCTCTGAAAGCCCGTTCGTTGCAGCGATGACGGCGTCGCGAGTTTGTTCGAGGTACTTCACGCCTTTTTCGCGGTCGGCGGGCGAGAGAGCTTGCCCGAAGCTGGTGGAGCTGAAGCAGACGAGAGCGCACGCAAGTAGCAAGAATTTCTTCATTGTGATTTCTCCTGATCGGTCTTGGGACGCGCGGCTATAGTAGCCGCTTTCGAATTTCCGGGCACTAACTTAATGGGATAAGTCTAAGAATGATTTGTGGCTCGCGCATGCTTGCGTTTTAACTGTCCGGCGAAACGCGCGCGTGGCCTGGGTGGGACTTGCGGGCGGGAGCTAACAGGGGCGCCGCGGCAGAAGGCTTGTTTCGAGTAGAATAGCCGGGGGTGTTTGACGATGGAACCGGCGCGCGAGATCGGGAAATTACTGGTCGTCGTCGGAATTGTTCTGGTGATCGTCGGCGGTTTTTTCGTCTTCGGCGCGCGAGTGCCATTCCGTTTGGGACGCTTGCCCGGCGACGTCGCGTATCAGGGAAAGAACACCAGCTTCTATTTTCCGATCGTCACCTGCATCGTGCTGAGCGTTGCGCTGACGCTGATTTTGTGGATTGTGAATCTGTTCCGACGATAAAGCGATGAGCCAAGCTTCTCTTTTCAATTTGATGCCCGAGCGGCATGTCTGGAAGGTCAGCGAACTCACGGACCGAATTCGCGACCTGCTGGAAACCGCGTTCCCGGATATCTGGGTGGAAGGCGAGGTATCGAACTGCCATGCGGCGCAGTCTGGCCATCTCTATTTCACTTTGAAGGATGCGCGGGCGCAAATCCGCTGCGTGTGTTTCCGCGATCAGGTGCGCGCGCTGAAATTCCGGCCGGAAGACGGCTTGCACGTTACGGTGCGCGGCGGCATCGGCGTGTATGACGTGCGCGGCGAATATCAAATTTATGTCACGAGCATTGAGCCCGTAGGACTCGGCGCGCTGCAGCTCGCGTTCGAGCAGTTGAAGAAGCGGCTGCAGGAAGAGGGCTTATTCGACGAGTCGCGCAAGAAAGCGCTGCCTGTGCTGCCGCTTTGCATCGGCGTGGTTACTTCTCCGAAAGGGGCCGCCATTCGCGACATCCTGCGCGTGCTGAAGCGCCGCTTTCCCAACGCGCACGTGAAGCTTTATCCGGTGAAAGTGCAGGGTGAAGGGGCCGCGAAAGAGATCGCTGCCGCCGTCAATTATTTCAATCGAGCGAAGATTGCAGACGTGCTGATCGTCGCGCGAGGCGGCGGCTCGCTGGAAGATCTGTGGGCGTTCAACGAAGAGGTGGTGGCACGTGCGATTGCTGCTTCGGAAATTCCCGTAATTACGGGTGTAGGCCATGAAGCGGATTTCACGATCGCGGATTTCGTCGCGGACCTGCGCGCGCCGACTCCTTCTGCCGCTGCAGAGCTCGTGGTTCGTTCGCGGCAGGAGTTCGAGCGCCACATCGCCGAGCGCGAGCGGGAACTTGCGCAGAAGATTCGCTACTGGATTTCGCAGCGCCGCCATCGGGTGAGGGATCTCGAAACGCACCGCGGATTCCATCAGCTGGAAATTTTGGTGCGCCGCCGCCGGCAGCAGGTGGACGAGCTTTCGTCGTCGCTCGCGATTGGATTGCGGTTACGGCTGGGGATGACGCGGCAGCGCCTGACGAAGGCGAGCGCGCGAGTGGGATCGTTTGATTTGCGCGGCCGTGCAGCCGTGGTACGCCGCCGGATTGAGCAGCACCGGCTCGCTTTGATTGCAGCGCTCGAGCGAGTGATGACGCGCAAACGGCGCGGTTACGGCTCGGCGCAAGTACGATTCGCGGCGCTCGATCTGCGCGCGAGGGTAGCGCGATGGCGGCACGTGGTGGAGCAACGCACCGTGGTGCTCGAAGCGCGAATTCGCCGGGTGCTAGTGACGAAGCGCCGGCGCTTTGAAGCTGCAAAATTGCAACTCGAAGAGCGCAGCCCTTTCCGCATTCTCGAACGTGGCTATGCAATCGCCTACGATGCCAACGGCAAAGTGCTGCGGTCGCCCGATCAAGTGGCTCTCGGCGAGGACATTGCGGTGCGGCTGGCGCGCGGCGAGCTGGGCGCGACGGTCCGGCGCAAGAAAAACTCGGCGTAGTGCTTCTGCAAGTTCTGCCAGGCTGTAATTGGAAATACGGTGCGGGTGACTACTCTTCGTCGTTGATGCCGCCGGAAACTTTGAGAACCGCGAGGAAAGCTTCCTGGGGAATATCGACGCGGCCGACACGCTTCATGCGCTTTTTGCCTTCTTTCTGCTTTTCGAGGAGCTTGCGCTTGCGCGAAATGTCGCCACCGTAGCATTTGGCGATGACGTTCTTGCGGATGGCGCTGATGGACTCGCGCGCGATGATGCGGCTGCCGATGGCGGCCTGGATGGCAATTTCGAACATCTGCCGCGGGATCAATTTGCGCAGGCGCGTGACGAGATCGCGGCCGCGTTCGTACGATTGGTCGCGGTGGCAAATAATGGTGAGCGCGTCGACGGGTTCGCCGCCGACAAGGACATCGAGCTTCACGAGATCCGATTCGTGGTAGCCGGACAGATGATAATCGAGCGACGCGTAGCCGCGGGAAACGCTTTTTAGACGGTCGTAGAAATCGAGCACGATTTCGTTCAGCGGCATTTCGTAGGTGAGCATGATGCGCGTGGGAGAGAGATACTCGAATTTCTTCTGCACGCCGCGCTTTTCTTCGCACAGCGCCAGGACGCCGCCGACGGATTCTTCCGAGGTAATAATCATCGCCATCAGCATCGGCTCTTCGATTTTTTCGATTGAGCCGGGAGGCGGAAATTTTGTGGGGTTATCGACTTCGATCACTTCGCCAGCCGTGTTCGTGATGCGGTACTGAACGCTCGGGGCGGTGGTGATCAGCTCGATGTTGAACTCGCGCTCCAGGCGCTCTTGCACGATTTCCATGTGCAGCAGGCCGAGAAAGCCGCAGCGAAAGCCGAAGCCCAGCGCCACGGAATTCTCGGGCTCGTAGAAAAACGCGGCGTCGTTGAGCTGGAGCTTGCCCAGCGCGTCGCGGAGCACTTCGTAATCGCTCGCGTTGACCGGATACATCCCGGCGAAGACCATCGGCTTGATCGCCTCGAAGCCGGGTAGCGGCGGCGCGGGACGGTCCGCTTCGACCACTGTATCGCCCACGCGCGCGTCGGCAACGCGCTTGATATTCGCGATGATGAAACCGACATCGCCCGCTGCCAGTTCGTCGAGAACGACAGGCTTGGGAGTGAGCACGCCGAGATTTTCGACTTCGT
This sequence comes from uncultured Acidobacteriota bacterium, assembly GCA_963711875.1. Lineage (GTDB taxonomy): Bacteria > Acidobacteriota > Terriglobia > Acidiferrales > UBA7541 > Palsa-295. The sequence continues at coordinate 90,622 of CAVQFW010000004.1, read as the reverse complement.
ACACTTCGTCATTGGCGCACAGGCGGATTTTCATGTGCGGAGTGATGCGTCCTTCCATCACTCGCACCAGCACCACGGCGCCGCGATAGGAATCGAACCATGAATCGAAAATCAGCGCGCGCAGAGGGCTATTGGCCGAACCAACGGGAGCTGGAACTTTGCGTACAATCTCTTCGAGCACTTCTTCGACGCCGATACCGCTTTTCGCGCTGATCAGCAGCGCATCATCCGCCGGAATCGCGAGCACGTTTTCAATCTGTTCTTTCACGTGGTCTGGACGCGCCGCGGGCAGGTCGATTTTATTGATGACGGGAACGATCGTGAGATTGTGGCGCGACGCAAGAAATGCGTTTGCGACGGTTTGCGCTTCGACGCCCTGGCTCGCATCGACCACGAGCAGCGCGCCTTCGCACGCTGAGAGCGCGCGTGACACCTCATAGGAAAAATCCACGTGGCCCGGAGTGTCGATCAGGTTCAGGCGGTACTCATGTCCGTCGCGCGCGGTGTAATGGAGGCGAATGCTTTTGGCTTTGATCGTGATACCGCGCTCGCGCTCGAGGTCCATCGAGTCGAGGACCTGCGCCGTCATTTCGCGCTGGCTGAGCGCGCCTGTGAGTTCGAGCAGGCGGTCCGCCAGCGTGGACTTACCGTGGTCGATGTGAGCGATGATGCAGAAATTCCGGATGTACTGCGGGTCCATTTTTGTCCCGAATGCTGTTTTATCTCAGATGCCGTCTCGGATGTTCTCTCTGGAGTTCGCGTGCGCTGGTCGGCGGCCCGTCCGTTGCGTCCGACGCCACACGCGCGCGCCAGCCGCGCCTCTCAAACTATCGAGTTTGCCATAGTTTGAATCGCGGAGCCACAGCAGAGGCGCGACGGAATTACAAAGCGCTTCCGTGGGAGAGAGATATGCAGTGTTTGCGTGGACGAGTGAGTGCCTAAGCCACTTTAGCGACGAGGCGACGCGCGGCGAGCGAAAGCATCAGGCGCGTGGTGCCGCTGAATAGAATGCTGAGTCCGACGAGCGTGCCGATTACCCATTCGGTGCTGTTGGGCCATGTCTTCCAGACGAGGCCGCCGAGAATGAGCGTGATGATTGCGTCCATCAGGAACCAGACTGAACCGGGAGCGGAGCGGTGCTGGAAGAAGAGAATAATTTCCATCACGCCCTCGATCAGCAGGTAGTAGGCGAGGATGAGCGTCAAGGTGGCCAGCCCTCGCGCCGGGTGCTCAAGCAAATAGAACGCGATGGCGCCGTAGAGAACGCCGACGAGGACTTTCCAGATCACGCCGCCCGCTCCACGGGTGGACCAGGCGTAAACGAAATGTGCCGCCGCTGCGAACATCAGCATCCAGCCGAGAAACAGGTTGACGGCGATACCAGCTTCGAGGGGCAGGAGGATCGCGAGAAGTCCGGCGATAATCATCAGCACGCTGATTGCGATTGACCACCCGGTCACTTTTTTCGCCACGTCTGTTACGCTTGCGCCGGTCATATTTCACCTCGATGTGAAATTCCACCCGTGCGGGGTCTCGTTCGGGACCTCCGAGTCGAAGTCTGCCAGAGGTAGGGTAAGGTATACACTCCGCGCCTCGCACTCGCAATCGATTTTGGGAGGCCGCCGGCGCGGATGCCGAAGATCGGATCGGTTGCGGTACACTGGTGCTGTTCGTCAAGCGTTTGTAGAAAATCGGAGCGACGATGACTTACGATTCACATCAGAGAGCAGCTGAGTTTCACATGCAGGCGGCCCACGCTCATCAAGCGGCGGCAGCCTCGCACGGGAAGGAAGACCATCTCACCGGCCACGAGCATTCCCGGCAAGCGATGGAGTATGCCTCGAAGGCGTTCGAGTTTTCAAAGCAGGCGCACGATGAATCGATGGCGTTCTACAAGAAGGCTCAGAAAACGAGCTGAGCGATTGCCGCGGTGTGTGATTTCGGACGATTCAGCTTTGCGAACGCGTGCCAGTTGATTGCAGCTGCTTATTCCATCCTGCACGGCTCAAGCGGTAGAGGACGTGGCGTCGCAAAGGGTGCCTGGCCGGCAATTTCGGGTGGTCGAAATCTTCAGCGGGATCGCGCGCCATTCCGAGGCGTTCCATTACGCGGCGCGAGCGCACATTTCCGGCCGCGGTGAACGACACCAGCGATTCCAAATTCAGATCCTCGAATGCGTACCGCACGATTTCCCGCGCGCCTTCGGTCGCGAGCCCCTTTCCCCAATGTTCCGCGGCGAGTCGCCAACCAATCTCGACACACGGAGTGAACTGGGCCTCGAATGACGGCACCGCGAGCCCGATGAACCCGACGAATTCATGAGCTTCAGCGAGTTCCACGGCGTACAAGCCATATCCATGCAGCCGGAAGTGCGTCTCGATGCGATCCACCCCCCGATCGCTTTCTTCGCGCGTAAGCGGATCTGCCAGAAATTCCATTACGCGTGGATCGGCGTTCATGCGAGCGAAGGGTGCGCGGTCGGCAGGTTGCCATTCCCGCAAGATCAGCCGCTTTGTTTTGAGGGTGAACATTTCCATACGAGAAGAAAGTCGTTCGTTACTCAGGCGCGCGGCACGAATAGCCGAGTGTCTTCGTCAGAGCCCGGCATTCGGATCATTTTCTCGAAGCGCAGGCCGATTTTCTCGAGAACGCGAATCGAGCCCTCGTTATCCGGCGAAGTGATGGCGACAATTCGCTCGAGCCGGAGCGTGACCCGTGCGTGTTCCATCACGGCCGAAGCCGACTCGAACGCGAATCCTCGAAGGCGAAATCTTTCGAGAAACGCGAAGCCGATGTCCACATCTTCGAGTGCTTCTCGCTTCAGCAAGCCGCAGATCCCGATTCGCTCGCGCGTTTCCTTGATCTCGACCAGATACAACCCAAAACCGAATTTCTCATAGCTCGCCTGCGGTCCATTCCGGATGTACAGGCGCGCGTCGTCCAGCGTGCGCACGCGTTTGTCGCCGATGTTTTGTATAAACGCGGGCTCGTTGAGAAGCTCCAGGATGAATTCGGCGTCTTCGAGCGCCATGCGCCGAAGCGTCAATCGTCTCGTATCAAGAATCTTCACGCGCACAACTCCGGGCAAGCGTTCCTGGCTCGGTCGATTATCTCAAATTGCGTGGTCGGAATTGTAACGGGGTTGATGTGGCGCGACTCCCGAACTGAGTGGCGGTGTGGGACGCGACGACTACGAGGGTTGAATGCGCGCGGCGGGCGCCAGACCCCAGAAATCGTCACGGTCGAGCAATTCGACACCGATCTCGCGCCACCCTTCGGAATTATACCGGCAGTAAACGACGCGCGCCTGCACGCGGTTTGCGCGATCTCTGCGCGAAAGCACGAGAGAGCCTCCCGTTTCCACCGGGTGGCGGCAAACAAGCGACGCGCCGTGCTGGCTGACCGTAATCGTCCAGGTCTCTTCTTCCCACGTGCGGCCGGAATCTTCGCGCCGCAAGTAAATTGGGACGGAAGAACTCATGCGAGGGCTGCGGCGAAGCCGCTGGCCCATTTGGGACACGCGGCGAAGAAATTCCTCCAGGCGGGTTTTCGTCAGGCCGTCGGCGAGCGAATCATTCTGCATAAACTTGCTGGCGTGTTCAGCGCAAGCCGCGATGAAGTTCTTGAACGCTTGCGTGGCGGCGTCGTCGTAGTAGCCGTTCTTGAGGCGCTCGCCGCGCGATTCCATTTCCTGCGTGCAGACAGGGACGAAATGTTGCGGGCATAGAGGCGTTCCGCGCAACTCGACTGCTGCAGCTTCGTCGCACGGGGCGACGCCGCAACGGGCATTTGCCCCGCTCAATCGAACTTCCGGCGGTGCTTCGATCAGATTTTCCATTGCCACATCCCAAGAGTGGCCTGCGGGGCCGCCCTATTCCTTCGAGAGTTTGCCGATGCCGTTTGCCAATTGAGAAATCGCGCTACTCACATACTCCAGGTGGCCGCGGCTCTGCTTTTTCATCTCGCCGGCAAATTGCTGCGACACTTCGACCGCCTTTTGGCCGACGTCCTGCAATACCGACTCCGAGACGCGATCTAGTTCGCCGCGCAACTGAGCTTCCGCTCGCTCCTGATGTTGCTGCGCTGAAATGCGCAAATTGTTGAGAGCCAGGTCCGTCGCGGCCATCCCGGCGCGCTCGATTTCTTCCCGGGCGGCGTCGATTCTCGCCCGGATCATGAGTTCGAACTGTTTGTCGAATTTGGAGCACGCTGCTTCGACCCGCGCCGTCGCCGTCTCCACCGAATTCTCGATGATCTTGTCGAGCTCTTCTTTGCGCCGGGTGAGGTCCGCGGCGGCCTTCCGCGTGTCTTCGACGATCGGCGTGATTTGCTCTTTCAGGCGCGAAACGATTCGATCGATTCCGTCTTTGCGCGAGGCTTCGAGAACGCCCTCGACCTTCTGAAGAGCGTTTGCGGCGAGATTGCTTGAGAGCTGTTCTGCTTCCTGGCGCCGTATTTCGATCTGCTGAAACGAGAGTGCCATATCCGATTCAATCTTCTTCATCCATTGCGAGTGGAGTTTTTGCGCTGTGTCCTGACCAGCCAACTTCATTTGCTTCAGCGCCTGCTCGATCCACGGCCCTGCCTGAGAAGCGGTGGCCTCCGCGAGAATTGCTTTTGCTTCTTGCCGGAGTTTGGAGTGGACGTCGTTGAGCATGGACGCGGTTTTCTCGCGGACCGCGGCCGTCGCCACCTCCGACAGCATGTTTTCCATTTGCTGCTGAAAGTCACCCATCAACTGGCCGACGGGACGCGCTATGGACGCGAGCGATTGCCGAGCGCCGGATTCGGCGGGAAGTGTGGCTGTCGCGCGATTCTCCGCGGCAGGCGGTGCAACTTCTTTCGTTTTAGGAGACGTTGCGGCGGCGGCCGGCGGAGGCGCAGCTGATTCGGGACGCGGAACTGCGAACGGCTTCGATTTCGAAGTGTCAATTTCAATGGTTCGAGGGCCGCAGAACGGAAGCCAGTCTTTCGGGGGCGTCGAGATTCCCCAGATGTTTCCCGGATCCTCGAGTTCGATGGCCGTCTCGAAAAGGCCGCCGTGGAGACCGGTGACCCACTTCACGCGTCCGCGCGCGGAAACAGGCTTCGCATCGGGCTTGTCGTTTTTCATTTCCAGAATGACGAGGGCGTTCGTGAGTACCTGGTTCTTCGAGTGGTACTTGCATCCGTGCGCGCTCACGCTGACGGTGGAAACTTCTTCGCTATAGGGCCCCCGATAGGAATCCACACCTTCGACGCGGATGGGAATGGTTTCGTTCAGGCGTGTGCTTCGGCGCGCCGGCCGGTAGGAAGAGCTGGCGATCGGACTATTCGACATAAATACCTCGAGAGGGGACTGGATGTCTACGATAGAACGGCGACCGCGGGAAGCGGTGGGCAAACTCGGGGCAAATTCCTCAATGAGTTACTACGAAGAGGAGGCGATAGGAACCGAGGCCACGGCACCCCGAGACTCGCGGTCTCGCATGGCGCCCCTCTAGAAGTTCAATCTAAGTGAAATTCCTACTGTGGGTCCTTCAGCTTGAGCTTGCTCTTGTTTTCTTCGAGGAACGCGCGGAGGTCGGTAGCGGCGTCGAGCAGCCGAATCCACTGCTCGTAATAAAGTGTGACAGGGAAGCGGCCGAGGCCGTAGACGCTGACGCCGCCCTTTTCGCCGACCTTGAAGTCAATCACGCCACGCCTGCGCGAGCCAGTTTGCTTCTCGAGTTCCGCGATTCGCGCCAGCAATTCTTCCTTAGTCGGTTCCGTCATGGCCGGTTTGCTCCCTCGTTCGCTTTTCGTTCGATTCTGCGTCTCCCAATGATACCAGCCCTTCCGCCAATCGGCAGCAGTACCCGTCCGCGAACACCAGGCAAAGACACGGATTGCCTGTCAGCACCTGTTGTCGTAGGCTGTAGCGGATTTGGGGCGCGCCAGCTGGGTGCGGGGAAGTGGCGTCACCCGCCAAGAAAATCAGAGTGCAAAAAATCGACAAGGAATCGCCGGCGCGCGCGCCGAAGTTCTCGCCTTAAACACCATGTTCGAACCGACACCTCAAGAACCAACGAAGGTGCCTCGAATCCTGGGCTACGGGCTCGCCATCTTTTGCCTGATATGGGTTCTGCACGATTTCCAGATCATGAAGGCATTGCGCGAGCTGGAGAACGTGGATTACCGGTGGGTGTTGGCCGGGATGGGGTTCGACATACTGAGTTACGTGGTGCAGGCGCTTCGCTGGAAATTTCTGCTGAGCCCGTTCGGCAAAGTTCGAATCACGTCAGCAGTTCGTTCGGTGTATGCAGGACTCTTTGCGAATCTCGTGTTTCCGCTTCGGCCTGGCGAACTCCTGCGAAGTTACTTGCTCTCGACTTCAGAGGACATCGGAATCGGGCGTGTACTCGGATCCGTGGGCGTGGAGCGGCTGATCGATCTCGTGATCGCGGTTGCGTCGCTGGCCATTGCTTCGTTGCTGGTGGACCTGCCACGGCAATTCCGAAGAGTCGTAGATACGCTGGGGATCGTCACGCTGGTGCTGCTTGGCATCGTGGTGCTTCTGATCCTCTACCTCGAAATGAAACTCGGAGACAAGGAGGTTTTCGAAGGCAGAAAAGCCCGATTGACCGGCAAGTTTATGGGAGCGCTGGTAGGGCTGCACGCGATGGGGACCTCACCGAGTTTCTATTCGGCCGTGCTACTTTCCGTGCTGATGCCGGGCTGCCAGGTGCTCGGATTATGGGCGATGATGCGGGGGTACGGGTTGCATTTGTCGTTTTTCGCGGCGCTCGTGGTGCTGCTGGTGATTAACCTGGGGGTCTCGCTGCCGAATGCGCCAGCGAACATCGGAGCGTATCAATTTTTCTGTGTGCTGGGCTTAAGCGTGTTCAACATCGAGAAGACCACGGCCACGGGCTTCTCGATCTTCGCGTTTCTGGCGCTGAATTTTCCGTTTGTGTTCCTCGGGTTTGCGGCGCTCGTTCGCAGCGGACTTTCGATGAAGACGATGCGCGAGCGGGTGAGCCACCTGCCAAGCGAGGTTCGACGCTAGAAGCGGCGGTGACTGCGTCACGGGGGTGGGGTTTTGTCACCCGGTGTCAAAGCAAGATTCCAACCGCAGTGCTGCTGGTATTGCACGCGAACGCGATTTCGTTGTGAGCGCGGCAACGCCTCCGTTATATAGTTAGAATTCAACCCGCGCACCGGATTGAGACCGTGGCGAATGCCGCGGCGAGGGTAACCGGTCGGACTTCCCCAGCCCGCCCTGGTTGCCGAACGTGCGCAAACTCCCATGGCTCAAGACGCCAATAAACACCTGGAAAAAGCGCGGCGCGCTCTCGAAAAGAATAAACTTCGCGAGGCCACCAGCGAATATCAGGCGGTCCTCGAAGAGGTTCCCGCGAATCAGGAAGCCATCCAGGCGCTCGCCGACATCTACACCCGGCTGAACGAGCCCGGCCTTGCGGCGCAATTTTACGGAACGCAGTTCGACCGGCTGGTGGAAGCCGGGGATGCCTCGAAAGCTACCGCGATCTTCACGCGCTTTCTTCGCTCTTTCCCGCAACCGCCGGACCGCTTGATGCAGTTCGGGCAGCTGCTTCAGAAGCAAAACCGCACGGGGGAGGCGATCGAGCAATTCGGCGCCGCCGCGCAACTCTACCAGCAACAGCAGCGCGACATTGAGGCTCTCGCTTGCTACGAAAGCATCGCATTGCTCGATCCGGAAAATCCCGGACGCCACGTGGTGCTGGGCGAGCTCGCCGAACGCCTGGGGCATCGCGATCTCGCGACGCGCAGCTATCTTCGCGCCGGCCAACTTACGCAGGCTTCCGGGGGAATCGACGAAGCGATTGAATATTTCGAACGGGCTCACCATTTGTCACCCGAAGATCGCACCGGGGCGTTGCTCTTCGCTGAAGCGCGGCTGCGCAAGGGCGACGCCGAAGGTTGCGTCTCGCTCCTCGATCCGATCGCGGCAAACGAGAAGGACACTGCGTTTCTCGCCCTCTTCGGCGAAGCGCTGTTACGGACGCACCGGCTAGACCGTTCGCGCGAAGTTTTCGAGGCCTACTACAAGCAGAAGCCGGAAGGGTTTGCGAAGCTCTTTGAATTGGCGGGCGCGTACATCCTCGATGGAGACGACGCAAAGGCTGCGACCCTTCTGGTGCACACGAAGGAGCTGATGCGCGGCTGCCGGCGCGAAACGGAACTCGTCGCGCACATGGACCAGATGGCGGCCACGTTTCCAACGTCGCTCCCGGTTGCGGAAGTTGTGGCCCGCCTCTACGAGGAGCTGAATCGCGAAACAAAATATTTTGACGCGCTCGTGCGTCTGTTCGATCTCTACCTCACTGCCGGTCAACTGAAGCAAGCCTGTGAATCGCTCGACCGATTGGTCGACATCGACCCTTACGACTACCGCAACCACGAACGAATTGCGCGGCTGGAAGGAAAAGCCGATCCGGCTTTCCTGCAAACGATTCTTGCGCGCGCGGCGAAAGCGGCGACGGTCTCAACCCGCACCGACGGGTTCACCGGCGCGGGTTCTGACCAGGCCGCCAGCGTGGGACCGATCACCGAGGAAGCGCGCGCCCAACAAGCGCTCGAGGATTTGATCGTGCAGGTGGAAATTTTCCTGCAATATTCACTGCAGTCGAAAGCCATCGAACGGCTGCAGCGAATCGGCGAACTTTTTCCGGGCGAAGAGGAAAAGAACGAGCGCCTGCGGTCTCTCTACGAGCGCGCAAACTGGTGGCCCAAGGGCGCACCTCCCAAGCCCGCTGCCCGGCCCGCGCAGCCCGCGCCATCGGTTCCGGCCGCTCCCATCGCCGTGCCTGTTGCAGAAGCACCGCCATCCGTTGGAATCGGCAGTGCCACACCTGCGGAAACTCATCGAGATCTCGCCGCCATCGCGGAAATCAACCGCCTGATGTACCGGCAATCGACGCCGCGTGAAGTGCTCACGTCCACGGCTTCGGAAATCGGAAAGCATCTCGGCGTCACGCGCTGCATCGTCACAGTGGGTGGCGCAGCCGAGGCGCAATTGACAACGGAGTATGCGACGCCGGGCACACCGGCTGCTGGAGCTGCGCGAATTGCGGCCATCGCTGATTTAATTTCCAAAGCGCCGCCCGATGCTTTGGGTGGAATTGAACTTAGCGCGTCGAGCACAGGCGTTTTGCGCGATCTCGGCCTGAACTCCGCCCTCGGCGTGGTGCTCACCGACAAAGAGACGCAGTTGCCTTCGGGCGCGCTGCTGGTGGGATCGGCGAGTCCGCGCAAATGGAAGCCGAATGAGAGTTTCTTCCTGCAGGCCGTCGGCGATCAACTGGTCCTCTCCGTGAATCATACCCGTCTCCGTTCACTGGTGCGTTCGCTAGCGGTGGCGGACGAGCGAACGGGATTATTGAGCCGCGGCGCTTACGTGGATTGCCTGCTGATGGAATCGAACCGCGCGCGCTCGCAGGGCACGTCGCTCTCGCTGGTCGTGCTGCATGTGGATCGCGGCGGCGAGCTTCTTCGCCAGCACGGCGACGCGCCCGTGGACCACTTCATCGAACAACTCGCGCGAGCCGTATCGTCCGCGGTTCGTCAGACCGACGTGGCCGTGAAATATACTGCGTGGTCGCTCGTGTTTATTTTGCCGGATACGGCGCTCGAGAATGCGAAAGCGCTCGCCGAAAAACTACGGCAAGTGGCCGCCACGGTGCGGCCTTCCTGGGGCGCGCAGGACTTGACCATCAGCGCGGTGGTAGCCCAAGCTACTTCGCGGCCGGGCGATGAGACCGAAGACCGCGTTACAGAATGGATGAATCGGGCGGAAGCGGGAATCGACGAAGCGCGCCAGCGCGGCGGCAACACGCTGGTCGAGCTGGCCACGCCTTAAGCAATCCTACAATTCCATAAGGACGAAGACGCATGTTCATCACCGATGCTGTAATTGTTCATGGCGCGCGCACGCCGATGACGCGCTATACCGGCGCGTTCGATCAGACCAGCGCGATCGAACTTGGAGCGGCGGCAAGTCGCGAAGCGATCAGCCGTTCGGGCGCGGACCCTGGCGCATTCGATCATGTGGTGTTCGGGAACGTGATGCAGACGAGCGCAGATGCTCTGTATGGCGCACGGCACGTGGGATTGAAAGCGGGCCTGCCCGTCGAAACGCCGGCGGTTACCGTAAATCGATTGTGCGGCTCGGGGATCGAAGCAATCAGCCAGGCGGCGCAGAGAATTTTACTCGGCGAAGCCACACTGGTTCTCGCCGGCGGCATGGAAAACATGTCGCAATCGCCGCACGTGATTCGTGGGGCGCGCGGCGGCTTACGCCTGGGCGAAGGCAAGCTCGAGGATTCGCTGATGTCGGGGTTGTTCGACACTTACTGCGGTTACAGCATGTCCGAGACGGCCGAGAATCTGGCCGCAGAAAAGGGAATTGACCGCCACGCTTCCGATGAATACGCGCTGCGCAGCCAGCAAGCTGCGGAAGCAGCATTTCGCGCTGGCCGGCTGAAGGAAGAAATCGTGCCGGTAGAAGTGAAAAAGGGGAAGAAAACGATCGTCGTCGCGGAAGACGATCATCGCCGACCCGAAACGACGATCGAAACGCTTGAATCACTTCCGCCCGCATTCCGCAAAGACGGCATCGTCACCGCCGGCAATGCAAGCGGCATTGTCGACGGCGCTGCGGCCGTGGTGGTGACGCACGCGAAGATCGCCAAGGAGCGCGGCTGGAAGCCACTTGGCCGTATCGTTTCCTGGGCGACGGCAGGAGTCGAGCCGCGGATCATGGGCATTGGTCCCGTTCCCGCAATTCAAAAAGCTCTCAGCCTCGCTGGATTAAAGCTCGATCAACTCGATCTTGTCGAGGTGAACGAGGCATTCGCTGCGCAATATCTGGCCGTCGAAAAGTCTTTGGGATTGAATCGCGAGAAAACAAACGTGAACGGCGGCGCGATCGCGCTCGGCCATCCGCTTGCTGCGAGCGGAGCGCGTCTCGTCCTCACGCTGCTGCTCGAACTGCGACGCCGCAACGCACGTTACGGAGTGGCCAGCGCCTGCATCGGCGGAGGCCAGGGCATCGCGATGATTGTCGAATCTGCCGCATAGCCTCGCGCGCCTGCATTTCACAGCGCCGGTAGTCTTTCATCGTGGCGGGATTTAGTTTCACCGTGGCCCGTCCTTGCCTCTCCGCCTCTGTTCCCTTACCCTGTTACGGCGCCAGGAGCACAGGCGGTCCTGCCAGTGCCGCAAGTGGAAACGTGCGACCCTTTGCGAGGCGTGCTAGCGGCTGAAGAGACGGGCCGCGCGACATAGTTGCGGTAGTCACACCGGAATCAAAATCCTGGAGGCAGTTGCATGGCGATTGAAAAAGTAGGTGTGGTGGGATGCGGACTGATGGGCTCGGGGATCGCGCAGGTGGCGGCGCAGGCGGGTTGCCACGTGACGGTGCGCGAAGTTTCTGCGCAGTTCCTCGATAAAGGGCTGCAATCGATTGAGAAAAATCTCGCGCGCCTCGTCGAGAAGGGCACTTTGAGCGCCGCGGAGCGGGATCAGGTTCGAGGCCGCCTACGGGGCACCACGAACGTCGAGGATTTAAAGGACTCCGATTTAATTATCGAGGCGATCATCGAGCAGTTGCCGGCGAAGCGGGAATTGTGGTCGGCGCTCGATAAGATGTGCCCCAAGTCCACGATTTTCGCGAGCAACACATCGTCGCTCTCGATTACGGAAATGGCCACTTTTACGCAGCGGCCCGACCGTTTTGTCGGCATGCACTTTTTCAATCCCGTGCCGGTGATGAAGCTGGTGGAAGTGATTCGCACGATTGCGACGGACCCGAAAGTGTTTGACGAGATGGTCGCGTTTGGCGGGCGACTGGGCAAGACGGTGGTGCGAACGTCGGATCGCACCGGGTTCATCGTCAACCGGCTGCTGGTGCCGTACCTGCTGGATGCGGTGCGAGCGCTCGAAGAGGGAGTCGGTTCCGTCGAAGATATCGACAATTCGATGAAGCTTGGCTGCGGTCACCCGATGGGCCCGCTCACGCTGCTCGATTTCGTTGGGCTCGACACGACGCACTACATCGCGCACATCATGTTCGATGAATTCAAAGAGAAACGATTCGCTTCGCCACCGCTTTTGAAGAGAATGGTCCTGGCGGGATGGAACGGACGCAAAGCGGGTCGCGGATTTTATGACTATGCCGATCCTGCGAAGCCGAAAGCGATGCAGTTGACGTAAACACGAGAACAAGAGCAACTACTGCGAACGGGAGAAGGTGACGAACCGATGGCGTATGAGAATCTGCTGTTCGACGTAAAAGATCAAATCGCGCGGGTCACGTTCAATCGGCCCACGGTGATGAACGCGCTGAATCGCAAGACGGTGGAGGAATTGGACCGTTGCCTCGAAGCGATCGAGCGCGATGACTCGGTGCGAGTGATTATTTTTACGGGTGCGGGCGAGAAGGCATTCGTTGCCGGCGCCGACATTAATGAGCTTTCGACGCGCACGCCCGTGACGGGCAAAGAATTTTCGGTTTTTGGGAATCGCGTGTTGCACCGGCTCGAAACAATGGGCAAGCCTTCTATCGCTGCGATCAATGGTTTCGCGCTCGGCGGCGGCTGTGAGTTCGCCCTCGGCTGCACGATACGCATCGCCAGCAAGAACGCTAAAATCGGCCAGCCGGAAACGAAGCTCGGGCTGTTGCCGGGATTTGGCGGTTCGCAAAGGCTATCGCGGCTTTGCGGCAAGGGCATCGCGCACGAGTTGATTCTCACGGGTGAGATGATTTCGGCGGATGAGGCGTTGCGGATCGGCCTGGTGAACCGTGTGGTGGAATCGGCGGAACTTCTGCCGACTGCGGAAGCGATTGCGAAGAAAATCATCGCAAACGCGCCGCTGGCCGTGAAGTACGCGATGGAAGCGATCGAGCACGGAATGGACATGACGCTGGAAGAAGGACTATTTCTCGAAGCGACGCTTTTCGGCGTGTGCTGCTCGACGGAAGACATGCGCGAAGGAACTCGCGCGTTTCTCGAGAAGCGGCCGGCAAAATTTCAGGGGCGTTGAAGAATGGCACTGAAGCCAGAAGTAACACGCGGCGGAGTGAGCGCACAAGGATTGCGCATCGGGATTGTCGTGAGCCGCTTCAACAATTTCATCACCGACCGCCTGCTTGCGGGCGCGCTCGAAGCGCTCGAGCAGGCCGGAGCCGATGAGAAGCAAATCGAGATCGTACGCGTTCCAGGGTCGCTCGAGATCGCGATTGCCGCGAAAAAGCTGGCCGCCACCGGCAACATCGATTCGATTATCTGCATCGGATGCGTGCTGCGCGGCGAGACTTCTCACTACGATTACGTATGCTCCGAAACCGCCCGCGGAATTCAAATCGCGCAGCTTGATACAGGCATTCCGATGGCCTTCTGCGTTCTCACATGCGACACGCTCGAACAGGCGATCGATCGCGCGGGGCTGAAATCCGGCAATAAGGGCTACGAGGCTGGGATGGGCGCGGTGGAGATGGGCCAGCTCTCGCGAAAACTTTCGAAGAAGACCCGCGGTAAATCGCGGCGCGGCATGAGATGACGCTGCGCCGCAAGTCGCGGGAGTTTGCGTTGCAGATGCTGTTCGAGTGGGACATGGCGCATCAAAAGCCCGCGCGAATCGAGCAGAATTTCTGGAAGTCTGCGCGCGCCGCGGATTCCACTCGCAAGTTCGCGGACCAGCTGTTCGAGGGAGCGATCGCGCAAGCGGCTGCGAGCGACAAGCTCGTTGGCGAGCTCTCGGAAAATTGGCGATTCGAGCGGCTGGCGGCCGTCGATCGGAACATCCTTAGGCTCGCGATTTACGAATTCAGATCCGGCACGGCGCCGGTGAAGGTCGTGATCGACGAAGCGCTAGAACTCGCGAAGAAATTCTCATCGGCCGAAGCGCCCGCATTTCTGAACGGCATTCTCGACGCGGCACAAAAGAAACTCGAAGGCTAAGCTTCGATGTACCCTTACGCTTCGATGTGCCCTTCCAAAACTCGCACGGCCGAGCCGCTTACTTTTGGAATCAACCGTCCGCGCACGGAAGTTATCTCCACCTGAATTTCGCTCGGCCGGCCCATTTCGATTCCCTGCATGATCGTCAGCTTTTCGGAAGGCCGCAGGCGATCGTGCTGTACGAGGTAGGCCCCGAGCGAGCCGCCCGCCGAGCCCGTCGCAGGATCTTCCACCAATCCCCAGGGCAGCATTCCGCGCGCAAATGCTTTTCCACGATCACCCAGCGCGAAGCAGTAAGCCACCACACCGTGACGCGAAATCAGTTGCGCCAGTGCTCGCATGTTCATGTGGATTTTCGGCAGCACGCTGCGGCCGCGGAGGGGAACCATCAAGTTCGAAATCCCGGTTGAGGCGAATTCGAGCGGAAGCTTTGGATCGAGATCCGCCGCTTTCAATCCGAGGGCCTCGGCGAGCGCGGCTCGATTCAGTTTGGCTGGAACGAATCCTGCGGGTTTTTGCGTCATGGTTACGCGCACCGGGCGGCCATCGTGAAAAGTGAATTCGACGGGAAGGATTCCCGCACCGGTCTGCTGCCAAACTTGAACGTGCCCTTCCGACGCGGGGACGACGCCGAGCTCGGCCAGCAGAAACCACGTGCCGATCACGGGATGGCCGGCCAGAGGAAGTTCGCGCGTGGTGGTGAAGATTCGCAAACGCGCAAGCGCTCGGTTGTTCGTTGGTCGCTGAACAAAAACCGTTTCCGACAAATTCATCTCGCGCGCGATGGCTTGCATCTTTGCCTGTGAAATGCCATCGCCGTCCGTAACCACGGCGAGCGGGTTGCCGGCGTACTGCTTGGTGGTAAATACGTCGAGCGTGTAGAGGCGGCGTTTCATGAGTGGGACTTCTCCTGGCGCTAATTCCTGGATTTGCCCCGTGTCGATGCGAACTAGAGCCGCTCCAGTTCTACCACGGTGCGCTCATTTCGAACGTTGCCGGTGTTGAGGGTGGTCTTAGGCTCAAGCAGGACAATATGGACTTCTTCCTCAGCTTCCGGCAGGTGTTCCACTCCCTTCGGCACGATGATGAATTCTCCCGGAGCCACGAAGACGTCGTGATCGCGAAAGCGCATCTTCATGCGGCCTTTCACGACCAGAAACATTTCGTCCTCGTCGGCATGATGATGCCAGACGAACGCCCCTTTGATCTTCACCACCTTCACATAGGAGTCGTTGAGTTCACCGACGATCTTGGGACTCCAATATTCGTTCACCTTCAATAGCTTTTCAGCGAAGTTTACGGTTTCCATTGCGGGCTCCTTATCAGTTCAAAGGATGCGAAGAAGTTTCGGCACACTATGAAGTTCGCACCAGCAGCACGCTGCCCAGAAGGCCCCGAAGGACAAGCACGCCGCCCGCAAGCGCGAGCAGAAGCGCCACATAATGCAGCGGCACGAGCGGCACGCCAATGATAATGAGGCCCACAAGGATCAGCGAGCCGCCGCGAATGGCAGCGTGCTCGTGCGCGGCTTTCGGCACGGGACGCGAGCCGGTGCGCAGCCCCCAAAAGATCAATGCGATTCCAAGCACGAACCACAAGCCGGGCCGGGCGGGTAGACCGATCCGACGGGTGGCAGAGAGCAGGATCAGGAGCGCGCCGAGCAGCAGCATGATGAACTCGTTCAGCAGGCGAAAGAGGCTTGCGGGATTTGGCATCGGGAAATTCCTACCCGCAGCATTATCACCCACGCTCCGGGCGGTCCGCAAATGCATCGTCCTCGGGCGAAAATGCCCGGGTTTAGCCGTTGCCGTGCGAGATGCTACAATGACTAGCTTTCCGGTTTGCATCGTAATACTCGATTCAGCATCGAATCGTCGAGGAGCGTTCAGTGCGCAAGGTAATCATCATCGGCAGCGGGTGTGCAGGATTGACCGCCGCAATCTACGCGGCTCGCGCGGAACTTCAACCGCTGGTGCTGGACGGGTACGAACCGGGCGGCCAGCTCGGGCTAACCACTCTGGTAGAAAATTTCCCCGGATTCCCGGACGGAATTTTGGGCCCGGCGCTGATCGAAAACGCCCGAAAACAGGCGCAGCGGTTCGGCACGGAATTTGCGGCGGGCGCCGTAACGTCTGTGGATCTGAGCAAGCGGCCATTCAAAATTGTGGCGGGGAAAGAAACGTACGAATGCGAGGCGCTGATCGTTGCGGCGGGGGCTTCGGCTCGGATGCTCGGCATCGAGTCGGAAAAGCACCTGCTGGGCCACGGAGTTTCGACCTGCGCGACGTGCGACGGCTATTTTTTTCGCGACCGCGAAATCATCGTTGTCGGCGGCGGCGACACGGCGATGGAAGAAGCTACCTTTCTGACGAAGTTCGCAAAGAAAGTGACGCTCGTACACCGGCGAAACGAATTCCGCGCGTCGAAGATCATGCTCGATCGCGCGCGTGCGAACGCAAAAATCGAATTCCTGACGCCGTATGTGATCGAGCACGTCGATGACGTGGAAAAGAAGTCGGTCGAGATGGTTACGCTGCGAAACATGGATACGTCCGCCAAGAAGACGGTAGCGGTGGAGGGTGTGTTCGTCGCGATCGGCCACGATCCAAACACAAAAATCTTCAAAGGCCATCTCGATATGGACGAGAACGGATACCTCATCACGCACGACGGGCCAAAAACCAACGTGGAAGGCGTCTTCGCGGCTGGCGATGTGCAGGACCATCATTACCGGCAGGCGATTACGGCCGCCGGTTCCGGGTGCATGGCGGCGATGGACGCCGAGAAGTTCCTCGCAAAAAACAAATTGTAGCCAGGGCTAGTCGAATCGCGCCGTTCGCGGCATAATCCCGAGCGCATGCGAACCATCGCAATCTACTTTCGTCCGCCAAGGCTCAGGTTCCCTTGATGCGCGCCCTCCTTCTGAAGCTTTCCGAAAGCAAGCGGCTTGCTCCTTTCATGATGAGCAATGGTGTGAGCCGTCGCGTGGCGCGTCGGTTTGTGGCCGGAGAAACGCTTGACGACGCGTTCGAGGCGGCGCATGCCATCAATCAATCTCTCAAGTTGGCGAGCCTCGACCTGCTCGGTGAAAATGTCTCGGACGAGGCGGGTGCGCGCCGGGCCGCGGACGGCTATCTCGCGATGTTTGATCGCATCGCGCGAGAAAAGCTCGATGCCAACGTTTCGCTGAAGCTCACGCAACTCGGACTCGATCTCAGCGAGGCGCTTTGCGAAGAGCTCGTCGAAAAAATCGTGGCGCACGCGACGAACCAGGGCAATTTCGTACGCATCGACATGGAAGGCTCGGCTTACACGCAGCGCACGGTGGAAATTACAAGGCGGGTGCGCGCGAAATACGCGGGCGTCGGCACTGTGATGCAGTCCTATCTTTACCGGGCCGAACAGGACGTGCTGGAGCTTTTGCGCATCGGCTGCAGGATGCGGCTTTGCAAGGGAGCGTACAAGGAGCCGCCGGAAATTGCGTTTCCGGAGAAGGCCGACGTGGACGCGAACTACGTGAAGCTGATGAAACTGCTGCTATCGAGCGGGATCTATCACGGAATTGCGACGCACGACCCGGCGATGATTGAGTCGACGAAAGATTTCGTACGCGAGAAGAGTATCGGACGAGATCAGTTCGAGTTTCAGATGCTCTACGGAATTCGCACCGATCTGCAGCAGCAACTCGTGCGCGAAGGGTACCGGCTGCGCATCTACATTCCCTTCGGAACCGACTGGTTTCCTTATTTCATGCGCCGGCTGGCAGAGCGGCCCGCCAACCTTGTTTTCTTCCTGCGCAATTTGATCCCGAAATCTTCGCGCGACGCCGCGTCCTAAATCTTGCGACAGACGGCGACGCCATCGCGCAAGGGCACGATCACCGGAAACAGCTCGCTCGAAGCGTAAACCATCCGATTAAATTGCTGAATCGCGCGTGTGCGCACGTCTGTCGCTTTCGCGGTGACGCGTCCAGACCAGAGCACATTGTCGGTGATTAGCAACCCGCCGCTCTTCAAGCGCGGCGATGCTTTTTGCAACGCTTCCGGATATTGGTGCTTGTCGATATCAATGAAGATGAGATCGAATTCTCCGCTCGTTGAATCAAAGTGCCCCAGCGCGTCACCTACGAGCACCTGAATACGGTCGGCGACGCCGGCTCGCTCGAAGTTCTCCTTCGCGCGCCTGGCGTTTTCCGGGTTGCCGTCCGTGTAATAAATCTCGGCCCCGGGGCCCGCAGCCCGGGCGAGCCAGATTGTCGAGTAGCCGATCGCCGATCCCATCTCAAAAATTCTCTTGGCGCCGGAAAGCTGCGCGACGAGATAAAGCAAACGTCCGCAAGCCGGGCCGATGATGGGCACATCGTGCTTTTTCGCGTACCGCTCCATTTCCGCCAGCACACCGTCGCTTTTAGGCAGCAATTTCTCGATGTATTTTTCGACGCTTGAATTCAGGATTTTGCCTGCCATCGATCTCCTCGTAAGTTGCAGCAGTTTGCCGCTGAAAGCCAATCGCAACCGGCTGACCGCCGGCGCTTCAAAAACCTATCTTGCGCTCGCGGCGGATTCTTCGCCCAGCGTTTCGCCCGGCTTCAGCACGTGATACTCGAGACTGGGGACGTCGCGCGTTAGGTCCTGCAAAGAATCGGGGGTGCCGGTTAGCACAGGGAACGTGCCAAAGTGCATGGGAATCACGTGGCGCACATTGAGCAAGCGAATCGCAAGCGCGGCTTCGCGCGGACCCATCGTGTAGTAGTCGCCGATCGGCAACATCGCCACGGTGGGCGCGTACAGTTCGCCGATGATTTTCATGTCTCCAAAAACGGCTGTGTCGCCCGCGTGATAGATCGTGAGACCGCCGGGGAGCCGGAGGATGTAACCGCACGCCTCTCCGCCGTAGACAATCTTGTCGCCGTCCTGAATGCCGCAGGAGTGAACGGCGTTCACCATCGTGACCTCGATTTCGCCTACTTTTTGAGTCCCGCCCTTGTTCATCCCGGCTGTGTTCGGCACGCCTTTCGATTCAAGCCACGCGCACGTTTCGAAAATGCCGACCACTCGCGGCTTGAATTTTTTGCCGAGCTCGACGGCGTCGGCGATATGGTCGAAATGGCCGTGCGTGATCAGCATCGTATCGACGCGATCAATTTTCTTTAGCGCCTCCGGTGTCGCGGGGTTCGACTGAATCCACGGGTCGATCAAAATCACGTTGCCGGAGGGCGTGGTGATGCGAAATGCCGCGTGGCCGAGCCACGTCAGTTTGTTTCCGCGTGTTTGAAGCAATGGAACACCTCCGACAGGGACGATGTCAGATGACTACTCAATTGCACGCCTCGCGGCGCACGGCCAGTTGACTAGTGGCCGCTCGTTTGAGCGCCCGGGCTTGCCAGCACTTGATGAATGCCTTCTTCAAATGCGGCGCGGGGCTGTTCGCCGATGAAATGGCCGATGATGCGTCCATCGCGCCCGTAGAAAATTGTCTCCGGCATGGTACCCGTCCACGCAGGATTCACCCCGCGATAGAACGCGTCCACATCGATTCCGGGTTTCTGGCGATAGCTGGGAAATCCGGGCTGGTTGCGAGCGATGAATCGGCGAACGAGGTTCATGTCCGAATCGTCGTCGAGGCTGACGCCAAAAATTGCGAGGCCTTGCGGAGCATACTGTTTCTGCAGCTGGACGAGCAGCGGAAATTCATCGCGACACGGCTCGCACCAAGTGGCCCAGAACGTCACGACGAGCGGCTTGCCGCGGTACTTGGCGAGGATCTGGTTGTAGCCGGCGAGGTCGATCAGCGGCAAATCGGCGCCGGCCGGTTTGGCCGATTTGGGAGCTGGTTTGCTGGACGCGGATTGTGCGCGCAAGGAATTCGAGCTGCCGGCCAGCGCGAATGAAAGCGTTGCGAGGAGAAGCAGCGGAAATACGGCCCAAGGTTTCGATAGCGGCATCTTCACGCCACTATTCTAGCGGTTGAGATGCCGCAACGGCAACTTCGGCAAGTCGGCCGGGCACGACGGACCAAGCTTTGAACCAAGTACCGGCATAAAAACTGCGCGTTCGAGGCATACTTGTGCCTCTACAGGATTGATGATATAAAAATTATTCGGGGTCCAGTGGGCGGGACGCCCGTAGCACCGTGGGAAGCGCAGCTCTCATCCAGGAGAAAACGAGATGGCTTATGTAATCGCAGAGCCTTGCATCGGAACGAAGGACACAGCATGCGTCGACGTGTGTCCGGTCGACTGCATTCACCCGCGCAAAGATGAGCCCGACTTCGAGGCTGAAACCCAGCTCTATATCAGTCCGGTGGAATGCATCGACTGTGGCGCGTGCGTCCCGGTGTGCCCCGTTACTGCGATTTTCGCGCTCGAAGATCTGCCTGAGAAGTGGGCGAGCTTTACACCGATCAACGCGGACTGGTACACGAACAAGAAATCGTAACGCGACGAACGCGGTGCGGCTTGGGCCGGTCGCGAGGCTAGAGTAAGCCAGTTTGGCGCGGTGAGTCGAAGGGCTCGCCGCGCTTTTACTTTTTAGGCGGGAATTTACGCGTCTTCTTCAATGCCCAGCGCCTTCCGTCCCGCGGCGCTGATCATGCTGGGATTCCAGGCCGGCTCCCAGACAATCTCCACGTTCACATCTCGAACTTCTTCCAGAGTGGCGACTTGTTTTTTCACTTGTTCCGGAATCGCTTGGGCGGAAGGGCAGCCTTGCGAGGTAAGCGTCATTTTGACCGCGACATTACCTGCGGGATCGTTCTGCACGTCGTAAATCAGGCCCAGATCCACGATGTTGACGGGAATTTCGGGGTCGTAGCATTGCCGCAGCGCTTCCAGAATGCGCTCTCGATCGAGTTGCATGATAGCTCCCGGAATCAGCGTTCCATAGCTGGCGGTTGGAGTCAACCTCGCAGGCGCGAAGGTCGCCGATTCGCACCGCTTTTCTTTCTCGCCGGGAAGCTTTATCCTGCCTCTCGTTAAGGGTGTCGGCGCCTCTCGAACGTGTCGCCGGTGATTGGGCGTGGTTTGACGGAGGTTGAATTTTTATGGGGAAATTTTTCCGCTCGGCGTTCCTGTTGATTTTCCTGGTGGCAGCGCCCGCTGCGTTCGCGCAAGAAATGCCGGAGAAAGCGCCTCCGCACCCGCCGCGAGTGATTCAAATGACCGCGAAGAATTTCGAGTTCGACCCTCCCGAGATCCGAGTAAAGGTTGGCGAAAAGATCCAGTTGAAAGTGACCTCGGTGGATCGCACTCACGGACTCCACATCAACCCTTTCACCGAGGGTGGCAGCCCGAATACACCGCCCGGACTCTCTTTCACCTACGGCGACGACTGCCTGAAGCTGAAGAAAGACGCGACTGGCCTCGTAGAATTCATTGCTGGAGCCCCTGGCACGTATGTGTTCAGCTGCTGCAAGAAGTGCGGCAGCGGACACGGTCGCATGAAAGGCAAGCTTATCGTCGAGCCCTAGTTTTCGTTTTCTTTTTCGTGGGTCTCGTGTCAGCGGATCCGCTGGCACGCTCGAGCCTCGGGAGCGCCTCTTTCCCGGGATCTTCGGCTGCCCCAAGCGCGCGTGCCCAACTCTTCGCGACCGAGCGTAGCTTCCCGATCGCGAGACCATGATGATCCTCAGGGAAGCGCGAGAGTTTTACGATACCCGCGGCCAGTAACAGTTCCGTGCCCTCCGGATTTCCGCGCTGGTAATGGTGGAACGCGGCGGTCACCTGAATCAGCCCCTGCAGAAAAGTCTTTTCCGGTTCCGCTTCGCGCAGCCAGATCTCCTCCCAGAATTCATGCGCTTCGAAAAACTTCTCGGCATTGAAGTGCTCGAGTCCAATTTGGAACTTCTTCTTCCGCTCGTCAGAATTCA
This sequence comes from uncultured Acidobacteriota bacterium, assembly GCA_963711875.1. Lineage (GTDB taxonomy): Bacteria > Acidobacteriota > Terriglobia > Acidiferrales > UBA7541 > Palsa-295. The sequence goes on along the minus strand of CAVQFW010000004.1, from coordinate 68,792 downwards.
TCGCGCGCTCCATCGAATACCGATAGAATTATCGCGGCGTGGCCATTCGAAGGCTAGGACCGTTCGATTCGTTACGATAGCAGCGCGGAGACACGAGCAAGCATGGAAATTCAGATTGGATTGCCGGGCGTGAAGTTGGGCGTGGTCGAAGCGGATGGATTAACTGTGGTCCCGGTTGACCCAGGGCTCGCGAAATTGATGGACGAACTCTCGGAACGAAAACGCAGCGAGTTCACGATAGAGAGTCTCGCGGAAGCTCCGGCGATCCGCGCGGTGCGTGCCATGTTTCGCGAGTGGGATATGGACCCGTCGAAATATCGGCCATCCTCGGAAGCACTGCTTCGGCGCGTGGTGCAAGGAAAGGGGCTGTATCGCGTCTCGAACGCGGTTGATATCTGCAACCTGGGATCGATTCAAACGGGTTGGCCATACGGCTGCTACGATCGAGCGCGTATCCGAGCACCGATCGTGCTGCGCCACGGCACCGGCGGTGAGACTTACGAGGGCATCGGAAAAAAAATGTGGCACCTCGATGGCCGGCCCGTTCTGGCCGACCCCGAGGGTCCGTTCGGCAGTCCGATTAGCGATTCCACACGGAGCATGATCACGGAATCGGCGCACGACATTCTCGTCATAATCTACGCGCCGGCCGGAGCCCCGGATTCGGCGCTCGAAACGGCGATGGCGTCCCTCGGAGAGCGCTTCGCACAGTTCGCCGGCGCCAGCTCCGTGAGATCTTTAATCTGCCGTTAAAGGCCGCGTAGCGTCCGCCTGTGAACTTCCTGCGAATCGGGTTATTCTGGTGCCGTCTCATCGAGGATCGTTCGTGGCAAAATTCCAGCTCGCTCTTTTGATTCACGCGCACCAGCCGGTTGGAAATTTTGAGGACGTACTCGAGCGCGCCTACGCGCAATCCTATCTGCCGTTCGTCGAAGTTCTCTCTCGGCATCCCACCATTCGACTTGGATTGCACTACACAGGCTCGCTTCTCGAATGGATCGAGCGCGCTCACCCGGAATATTTCGAGCTACTACGCGGTCTCGTAAAGCGCGGACAGATCGAAATTGTCGGCGGCGGCTACTACGAGCCGATCCTCATCGCGATTCCACTCGCCGATCGCCGCGAGCAAATCACGCGCCTCGCCAATTACGTCGAGAAGCACTTTGGGGCGCGGCCACGCGGCGCGTGGCTCGCGGAACGCGTCTGGGAGCCGCAGCTGCCTTCTTCGCTCGCCCCCGCGGGCGTCGAATATACACTCGTGGATGACAATCATTTTCTCGGCGCGGGCTTCGAGCTGGACCAATTGTTCGGGCACTACTGCTCCGAGGACCAGTGTCACAGCGTCAAGGTTCTTCCCGGACTGAAGGCGCTGCGCTACCTGCTGCCGTTCCGGCCGGTGACGGAAACCTCCGATTTTTTGCGTCGCGCTGCCGCCGAACATCCCGGTGCTTACGCGGCTATGGGAGACGATCTCGAAAAGTTTGGCGTCTGGCCCGGGACCCACAAGCACTGCTACACGGACGGGTGGCTCGAGAATTTCTTCCTCGAGCTCGAGAAAAATGCGGACTGGCTCGAGACGTCCACGCCCGGTGATGCCGTAGCCTTGCACCCGTCGTTCGGCCGCGCCGATCTACCTACTGCGTCGTACACCGAGATGATGGAGTGGTCGCTCCCCACGTCCGCGCGCATTCGTTATCACGCGCTGACGGAGGAGTTCGCCTCGCGGCCGGAAGCGCTACCGTTCCTGCGCGGAGGCATCTGGCGCAATTTCTTCACGAAGTACTGCGAGTCGAATCTTCTGCAGAAGAAGATGCTGCACGTTTCCGAGAAAGTGAGAAAGCTCGCGGAAAGCGAGACTCGCGACAAATCAACCCTCCGGGCCTCCGAAGACGCCACCACGCTTTTGTTGCGCAGCCAGTGCAACGACGCGTACTGGCACGGGGTGTTCGGAGGACTCTATTCCCCGCACTTGCGCACTGCGCTCTGGAATTCGCTGATTCAAGCGGAAACGATCACCGACCGCCTCTCGCACCGGACCAAGCAGTATGCCGACGTCACGCAATTCGATTTCGATGCCGACGGCCGCAACGAAATCTATTTCACGTCTGATCGCTATGCTGCGCTCCTCAGCCCCGGCGACGGTGCCACACTTTGCGCCATCGATTGCCGCGGCACGAATGTCGCGCTCATCAATTCGCTGGAGCGCCGGCTGGAGGCGTACCACTCGGCGCTGAAAAATGCAGGAGCGAAGAGCGACCAGGGCCTGAAGTCGATCCACGATCAATCACGCGCCAAGGAAGAAGGCCTTGAGCGCTGGCTTTACTACGATCGCTGGCCTCGCCACGCATTTCGGCTGATGCTCTTTAGCCCAGACAAAACCTATCAGGACTACGCCACGCTTCGCCTGGAAGAAAACGCCGCACTCGCGGGAGGGCGCTATCGCGTGGAGGATGTTTCGAAGACAGGCGCGACGCTTGCATCGGAAGCGAGTGACGATTGGCCCGCCGAAAAGGCGTTCACCTTCTCGCGCACGCCGAAAGGCTTTGACCTGACCTGCGACGTGACGCTGCGAAGGACCGCGCGCGGCGCTGCCTCGGTCGTCATCGGCATCGAAGCCATCGTGAATTTCCTCGCCCCCTCATCGCCCGACCGGTACTTCGAATCGTCCGGCCAGCGCTATCCTTTGCGATGGGCGGCAGCGGTGCCGGCCACAGAACTCCGCGTCGTGGACGAATGGCAGAAAGTTGCCGTCGCGCTCGCGGCGCCGGGCGCTCGCGACTTTTGGGTTTCGCCGATCGAAACCGTTTCGGAGTCCGAAGACGGATTCGAACGAATTTATCAAGGCTCGCAGATCGTCGCGGTTTGGCCGGTCGAGTTGCAGCAGGGCGCCGAGTGGAAAGGCCGGCTGACGCTAATGGTTTCAAGTCTTGCGTGACGAGAGCGCGCGCAAGCTTTCAGCCACGAACAGCTTTGCTAAAGTGAAGACGCGAGGAGGAGTGAAATGGCAGTAGCGCAAGAGCTGCTCGATATTCTGGTCTGCCCGGAGGACAAGACGCCGGTGAAGCTGACGAGCGACCAGAAGGGCCTGAAATGTTCGAAGTGCCGTCGCGTTTACCCGATCCGCGAAGATATTCCAGTAATGCTTGTGGACGAGGCCCGAATCGACGCGCTGTAGATTTCCGCCCTGCGGCCGCTCGGTCTTGTCTGTTGCAGCCTATGGCGGGTAACCGAGTGACTGGTCCTTGTATTGCACCCAAAGGCGAACTTCTTTTACTTTGCTTTCTTTCGCCTTATCGCCGCGCGAAGGAAACGCGTCGAACGGACTCACCTCAACTGTAACGACGACCCCCGAGGGCGATTCCGCCCCGTGCTTGATCTCTTCGGCGCTCTCGATTCGGAAGCTCTTCACGGGACCGTAATAGCTGTCCGGTCCCCAGTCCTCCATAAAGTCTTTGAAAGAAAAACTCGGCGCCGGCTTCCACATCTGATAAGCCAATTCGAAATTGCCGGAAGCCACGGTTTGCATGAACTGCCTCACGGTTTTCGTCTCCGTGTGAAAGCGCAGCAAATACCAGCAGCCGAGCGCCACGAGAATGATGAACGCCACCGTCGTGATGATGTAGCGGCGGATCTTCGATGGCGGATGTTCCTCGGTGCCGTCAAAAAGTGCCACGTAAGCTCCTCAGATCTATAATTGCCGCTTGAACAGCGCGATGCTGCCCATAATCATGATGGCAGAAAAGGCGCATAAAATTAACACGTCCTTGTAGATTCCCTCAAACCCGGTGTTCTTCACAGTGAGATTTCGCAGCGCGTGAACCGTGTACGTAAACGGATCTACGACTGAAATCCATCGCAGCCATGTTGGAAATGCCTCGACCGGATATACCGCTCCCGACGGGAAAAAAAGCAGCGTATTGAGCACGCCGAAAATCGCGCGTGGCACCAGCGGATCGTCTACGCGCACCATCACCAGAAACATAAAGCTGATCATCGCGACCGACGCGACCAGCACCACGATCGCCAGATACAGCAGCCGTACCGGGTCCCACAGCCGCGGGATTCCGGCAATCAGCCCGCCGATGATTGTCAGAACGAATCCAGCCATCAGTCCCTTCAACGCGCCGGCGCCGATCAGTCCCATCACGAGTTCTGTCTTCTGAATCGGCGTGACGAGATATCCTTCGTGCAGTCCGCGCGCCTTGTCGTCAATAAATGTGATGCCGCCGCCGATCATGGCCACGATGAAAATCGACATCGCGATCGAGCCGGCCAGTAAATATTTGATGTACTCGATGTACGGATACATTTCGACGACGTTCAAATCCACCTGGCTCGCGAGGCGTGGCTCCACGTCCGGAGTATTCAACTCATTCACCATCTGCTGCACTCGTTCGAGCAGTGAACTCGAGACGAATTGGTCCGTATTGTCTTCGGTGAACGAAATGCGCGGCCGATTGTGCTGATAATAGCGTTGCGTGAAGTCGTAGGGAATTTGCACCACTGCCGCAACGAATCCGGAGCGCAGGTCGTTGATCGCCTGCGGAAGGGAATCGTACTCCACGACGCGAAAAGTTTGCGGACCGGCCGAGATCCCGTTGAACATCTCGCGCAGGCGCCGCGACTGCACCGTTTGGTCCTGGTCCACCACGGCGACCACCGCGCCTTTTATTTTTCCGCCAAACGCGTAGCCCAGAACGATCAGCTGCACGAGAGGAAACACCATCGACGCCATCATCAAGGCGGGGCTCCGAAAGAACTTCCGCATATCGCGTTCAATCAGCGCGCTGATGCGAAAGAATTTCATGCGCGCACCTTCCCCCGGTCGGATCGAATCGTCGCGGCAGGTGTCTTTCTAGCGATACAGGTGGCTGATGTCATAGCCGGCGCCTCCGTGCGCCGCATCGCGCAATTCGCTGCCCGTGTAATGCAGAAACACATCGTCGAGAGTCGTGCTTGTGACAGTCACTTTTTTCACCGTGACGTGCCGCACCCGCGCCACATCCATCAGAGCCGCCACAGTGGAAGGCCCATCGTGCGACGCGATGCGAACCGTGCCATCGTGAGTGCTGACGCCAGCGGCTTGCGCGAGGTGTTTCAACTGTTCGAGCCAGTCCGGCGGCATCTCGTCAAATTCGGCTTCCACGGTATCGGTGCCGGGCACGCTATCTTTTAGCGCCGTGGGCGTGTCGAGCGCGACCATTTTGCCGTGGTCCACGATGGCGATGCGGTCGCAAAGCTTGTCCGCTTCATCCATGTAATGGGTCGTGAGCAGAATTGTCAGTTTCGATTTGTCGCGCATGTTGCGAATCATTTCCCAGACGTTTGTGCGCGAAACGGGATCGAGGCCCGTGGTGGGCTCGTCGAGAAACAGAATCCTCGGCGAATGGACCAGCCCTCGCGCAATCTCCAGGCGGCGTCGCATTCCACCCGAAAACGTGCGCACCAGAGCGTCCTGGAATTTCAGCAGGTCCACCGATTCCAGCAGATCGTGAATCAGTTTCGTGCGTGTGGCCGCCGGCACGCCGTAAAGTTTCGCGTGAATCAACATATTCTCGTTCGCGGTTAACTCCGGGTCCGACGTAAACGCCTGAGGGATCACGCCGAGCGCGTGCCGCACTCCATCGGCATCCGTGCGGATGTCGTGTCCGGCGATTCTCGCGGTTCCGGAAGTCGGAGGAGTAAGCGTCGTCATCATGCGAATGAGGGTCGTCTTGCCGGCGCCGTTGGGGCCGAGCAGGCCGAATATCTCGCGGTCGGCCACCTGAAAGCTGACGTCGTTCACAGCCGTCAGTGCGCCGAATTGTTTTGTGAGGTGCTCGACTTCGATTGCATTCATGATTTATTTCCGGCTATGTTCGCAGCCGCTCGAGCCAGTTCTTCTTCTGGGGCTGCGGAAGCAGAACCGTGGCCGTCATTCCCGTAAAAAGGCGATGCTCGGGGTTCGGAACGGAAACCTTGATCGCAAACGTCTTGATGTCGCGCTTCGTGCGGCTCACGTCGCGCTGCGTCGCGAAATCATTCTCGACGCCCTTAAAAATCACCGGACCTTCGATCACGTTTCCGGACGGCAGCTTCACGCGCATCTTCTCGCCGAACTGAATGGAATCGATGTAACTTTCCTCTACGTCCGCTCGCACCCAAAGATGATCCACGTCCACGACGACGACGATCGGGGAGCCGGGTGAAACGACCTCGCCTTGTTTCGCGACGCGCACGGAGACAATCCCGTCAATCGGCGCGTAAATCCTCGTATAGCTGAGTTGAGCCGTCGTCTGCGCTTCCGCAGCGCGAGCCTGTTCGAGCTGCGCGATCGTACTTGCGATGGCGCTCTTTCGTACGTCCACTTGCTTGCGGTTGGCCTGCGCCACCGCGATCGACGCGTGCTGCGCTTTCAGCGCGTCTTCCAATGCCTTAACATTCGATTCCGACATTCGCACGGCGGCTTCGGCGTGGTCGCGATCCTGCGCGGAGACTTCGCGCTTGTCGTACAGTTGCTGCATGCGTTTCAGATCAGCCTGATCGCGCCAAAGCTGTGCTCTCGCCTGGTCGAGTTGCGCGCTCGAGGAAGTCGTCATGGCCTGTGCCTGGTCGAGCGATGCGGACGTTTGCTCGCTCGTCCAGGAATAGTTGTGCTCCGCCTCGTGAACAGAATTCTCGAGCGTTGCGACGTTGGCCTTTGCGGCCGCCAGGCTGGCTTCGAGTTCGGTGCGGTCGAGTTCGGCGATCAGATCGCCTTTCTTCACCGCTGAGCCTTCGTCAACGGTCAGGTTGATGATGCGGCCCATGATCTGCGGGCTCACGATTACTTCGTTGCCGTCAACGATGCCAATTAGCGAAATGTCGCTGCCTCGCGGAGTCGTCGTGAAGTAGACGATCAACGCGACCAAGAAGACCATTCCAATTACCACGATAAACTTTCGTCCGGTCATCGGGACCTCGCTGCGGTAGGAAGGGAAGAAGTGCGCTTGGAAGAGCTGCGGTTCAAATGATCGCTGTACAAACCGTGTTCGAGAAAGTCGAGCAGCGCGCGCCTTCGCGCTTCGAGTGCTCGGGGGGTCATCAGTTCGTGCCCCACCACATGCTTCATCACCGGCGCGGCCGCGAAGTAGAAGGCCGAAGCCCCGAGCATCGTAAACGCGGTTTGATGCGGGTCCACCTTTCGAAACTCGCCTGCCGAGATTCCGTCATCAATTAATCCGCTCAAGTGCTTGAGGAAAGGGCGAAAATATTCATTCGCGATCCATTCAAGCTTGGGAGTCGCGTCCATCGACTCGCGCTGCACAAGGCGGGGATAGTTAGGATGAGTCGCCAGGAAATTGAAGTAGCCGTTCACCCAGGCGCGAAGGCGATCGCGCGGGGTCGAGTCCGGAGCCGTCGGAGCGTAAACGACCTTCTTGAGTTGTCGAAACAGATTCTCGAGGACGGCGCGATGCAAACGGCGCTTGCTTCCGAAGTAGTAGTAGAGCATCGCCTTGTTCGCGTGAGCGTCGGCGGCAATTTCGTCGGTGCGCGCGCCGGCCATTCCCTGCGCGGCGAAATGCTGTTCGGCAGCTGCGAGGATTCTTCGCGCGGTGGCGGGGTTCTCCACTTTTCTGCGGCCCAGTTTCATTGCGTATGCCTCAAAGTCCGATCCGTTTCATTCCGGCTTCGTGATAGCGCGGGCCCACGGCTGCACCCCTCGGCGCGATCTGATTGATCCGCGCAAGATCGGAGGATGAAAGCTTCACGCCGAGCGCTCCGATATTTTCGTCGAGGTACTTGATTCGCCGGGTGCCGGGAATCGGAACAATGTCCGAACCCTGTGCCAGGACCCAGGCGAGCGCGAGCTGCGCGGGCGTACATCCTTTTTCCGCTGCGATTTGCTTGATGCCTTCAACGATCTCGAAGTTCTTTTTGAAGTTGTCGCCCTGAAAGCGCGGAGTATTGCGGCGGTAGTCGTCGGAGGCGAGATCGTCTGGCTTTTTGATTTGTCCGGTGAGGAATCCGCGTCCCAGCGGGCTGTAAGGGACGAATCCGATTCCCAGCTTACGGCAGAGCGCGAGGATTTCGTCCTCGGGGTCACGCGTCCAAAGCGAATATTCCGTCTGCAGCGCGGCAATCGGATGCGTCGCAAAGGCGCGGCGAATCGTGTCAGCGCCCGCTTCGGAAAGTCCGAGGTAGCGGACTTTTCCCTGTTCGACGAGCCGAGCCATTGCGCCTACCGTGTCTTCAATCGGCACCGTGTTGTCAACGCGATGCTGGTAATAGAGATCGATCGTTGCAATCCCGAGCCGTCGCAAGCTTGCTTCGCACGCTCCCTGCACATATTCCGGCCGTCCGCTCACGCCTTGAAATGAACCGTCGGCGCCGCGCACATTACCGAATTTCGTGGCGACAATCACTTCGTGGCGGTGTTTCTCGATCGCTTTGCCAACGAGCTCTTCATTGCGGCCCACGCCGTACATGTCTGCGGTATCGAGCAGGGTAACGCCGCTGTCGATGGCGTGACGAATCGTGTCAGTGGATTCGCGGTCGTTGGTGGGGCCGTAGAACTCGGACATGCCCATACAGCCAAGCCCGAGGGCCGAAACGACGAGTGAGCTTTTGCCGAGGCGACGATATTCCAAGCGATTCTCCCGAATGCCATTATTTAACTAACTGGTTAGTTTAAGCCAGTCCGACCGCTCCGTCAAGCTTTGCTCTCCACCCGCTTCTACTTACTACGTTTCGATGGGGATTTTGTTACTAGCCTTCGAGAGCCCCGCCGGCTCCGGCAGGAAGTTCGATGGAGTATTTCGTGCGCGCTTTTTCCCGGTGAAGGTCGAGAGCGAGCTCGATCAGCCGGTCAATCAACTTCGTATAAGGCAAGCCCGATGCCTCCCAAAGCTTGGGATACATGCTGATGGAGGTGAAGCCGGGGATGGTATTGAGCTCGTTGACGAAGATCTTTCCATTTTTGCGATCCAGGAAAAAGTCGCAACGCGCCATGCCGGTCCCGTCGATGGCCCGGAAGGCGCGGATCGCGCAATCCTGAAATGTGGCAACCTGTTTTTTCGTAAGCTGCGCCGGGATGATGAGTTCAGTGCCGCCTTCGAGATACTTCGCGGCGTAATCGTAATATTCGCGATGCGGCACGATTTCGCCCGGAATCGACGCGCGAATTTCATTGTTGCCGAGTACGGATACTTCGATCTCCCGGCCATTGATGCCGCGCTCGACGATGATTTTCAGCCCAAACTCCGCTGCCAGATCCATCGCACCTTGCAGTTCGTGCGCGGCCTTCACGCGCGTCATTCCCACGGACGAGCCGAGCGTCGCTGGCTTTACGAAAAGTGGGAAGCGGAATTTCTTTTTGATTTCGCGCAGCACTTTCACGCGTTCGCGTTCCCATTCCCAGCGATGAACCGCGAGGAACGGCACGATCGGCAAGCCTGCCTGTTCGAAGAGGCGTTTCTGAACGTCCTTGTCCATGCCGACGGCAGAAGCGAGGACGCCCGCGCCGACGTACGGAAGGCCGGCTAGTTCGAGAAGGCCCTGCACCGTGCCGTCTTCGCCGAACGTACCGTGCAGCACCGGGAAGACGACGTCCACGATCACGCTGGGCTGGCCGCTCGACGGCCCCACGGGCACGAGCTGCGCGGCCGTCGGGTCGGCCGGAAGCATCACGCGGTCTCCGGATTTCAGAACGTCGCCAAGCAGTTTCACGGCGCCCGTGCCGACGAGCCAGCGGCCATCTTTCGTGATACCGATCGGAACTGCTTCGTATTTTTCCGGGTCGAGCGCGCGAATCACAGAAGCGGCTGAGACAAGCGAAACTTCATGTTCGCCGGAGCGCCCGCCGAACACCACGCCGATGCGCAGGCGTTTCTTCGGGCTCGTCATTGCGCCACGCTCGTAATTTCTGCCACGATCATTTTTCTGGCGACCATTAGAGAATCTTTTTCCCGAGGCCGGAGAGAACAAGCTCGACGCCAAGCAGTGCCGTGGTGTTATGAACGTCAATCACGGGATTAATTTCGACCAGTTCGAAGGAAATCATGTTTTTGCTGTCGGCAATCATTTCGAGTGCGAGATGAGCCTCGCGATAGGTGACGCCGCCGCGCACCGGTGTGCCCACGCCGGGAGCGTCGGTAGGATCGACGAAATCCATGTCGAGGCTCACCGCGACTCCTGCCGTGTCGTCGGTCGTAAACCGCAACGCTTCGGCCATCACTTCGCGCATGCCGCGCTCGTCAATATCGCGCATCGTGAAAACATGGACGCCCGTATCTTTCATGAGCCGGCGTTCTTTCGAATCGAGATCGCGAATACCGACGAGCGCCACGCTGCGCGGCTCGACCATCGGAGTGATGCCAGCAAGGCCAGTAAGCTCGGGCGGACCGTAGCCCATAATGGAAGCGAGAGGCATGCCGTGCACGTTGCCCGAGGGCGACGAATCGGGCGTGTTCATGTCGCCGTGCGCGTCCAGCCAGATTACGCCGATGCGTTTTGATTTCTTGTTGAAGTGCGCGGCGGCGCCAGCGGTGGTTCCGACGGCGATGGAATGGTCACCGCCGAGAACCAGCGGAACGAAATCTTCGGCGAGCGCTTTTTCGACAATTTCGGCGAGGCCTTTACAGGCTTCCGCGATTTCGTCGAGATATTTGGCTTTTTTCTCGCCGTAGTGCTGCTCTTCCGGCTGGCGGACTTGCACGTTGCCGATATCTTCCACGGTGCGGCCTAGTTGCTTGAGGCGCGACTGTAACCCGGCGACTCGCAGCGCCGACGGGCCCATATCGACGCCGCGGCGGCTGGCGCCCAAGTCCATCGGCACCCCGATAATTCGAATTTTTTCTGGCATTTGGTTTTCTTTCCGCAGCCCCGGAACGGCAGGCGGTCAAGGATAAACGCGATACAGCATCCGAGGGAAGGGGATGACTTCGCGGATGTGCTCAGTCCCGCAAATCCACGCGACGGTGCGCTCGAGTCCCAAGCCGAAACCGGCGTGCGGCACGCTGCCGTAGCGGCGCAAGTCGAGATACCACTGAAACGATTCCTCGGGCAAATTGTGTTCGCGCAGCCGCTGCAGCAAAGTCTCGTAACTCGAGAGACGCTCGCCGCCGCCAATGATTTCGCCGTAACCTTCCGGCGCGATCATGTCGAAGCTGAGCGAAAGTTCGGGACGCTCGGGATCGGTGGCCATGTAGAAGGCCTTCATCGCGGCGGGATAACGATGGATGATCACGGGCTTGTCGAATTCCTTCGAGATGATGGTTTCTTCGTCGCCGCCAAAATCATCGCCCCATTTGGCCGGGTTGCCGGCTTTCTGCAGGACTTTGATCGCTTCGTCGTAGCTGATGCGCGGAAAGGGCGGCGTGATTTTTTCAAGCTTCGCGACGTCACGTTCGAGCATCGCGAGTTCGCGCGAGCGATTTTTCACCACGGATTGGACGACCGCGCTGACAAGTCCCTCTCCGAGCTGGACCATGTCTTCGAGGTGCGCGTAGGAAGCTTCGGGCTCGAGCATCCAGAATTCGGTGAGGTGACGGCGCGTCTTCGATTTTTCGGCGCGAAACGTGGGGCCGAACGTGTACACCTTGCCGAGTGCAGCTGCGGTGGCTTCCACGTACAGCTGGCCGGATTGCGTGAGGTAGGCTTTCTGGTCGTCAATGTAGTTCACTTCGAAAAGTGTGGTGGTGCCTTCGCAGGCAGCGGGCGTGAAGACGGGGGCGTCGGTGAGAGTGTAGCCGAGCGAGTCCATGTAATTGCGCGCAGCGCGTTCGGCTTCCGCACGAATGCGGAGGATCGAAGCTTGGCGCGGCGTGCGAATCCAGAGGTGGCGCTTATCGAGAAGAAAGTCTACGCCGTGTTCTTTGAGTTGGATCGGATACGGTTCGGATTCTGACACGCGCTGAACGACCTCGATCCCGCTGATGTGCATTTCATAGCCACCGGGCGCGCGCGGTTCGGCGTGAATTTTTCCGGTGACGATGACGCTTGATTCCTGCGTGAGTCCCTTGAGCGCTTCAAACGCTTGCGGCTGCTCCTTGAGCGAGACGACGCCCTGGATGACGCCCGTGCCGTCGCGAAAAATCGGGAAGAGAAGTTTGCCGGATTCGCGCATGTTGTAGAGCCAGCCGCGAATCGTGACGGTCTGGCCGGCGAATTGTCCGGCCTGCTCGATTGTGATCGTGGGCATCGGCGCCTGGGCTTGCTGGGTCATCCAATCGGCCTCGCTTCCATGTTTTTTTCGAGTTTGTCGAATGTGTCGCGAATTTGATCGAAAGTGGGCGTTCCGTCCGGCTGCGCTTTTACCTCGAGCACCATCGCGACGGGTTGAGGCGCGCCTGCGAGAGACGAAAGGACGGCTTCCCAATCAATCGTCCCGTTGTGGGGAAGGAGGTGCTCGTCCTTTTCACCGTGATTGTCGTGAATGTGCGCGGTAACGAGGCGGTCGCGCATGGCGTCGAAAGCCACTTCAACGTTTCCGTCCATGTGCGCGTGTCCGGTGTCGAGACAAAGGCGCAGATCGTGCAGGTGCGTGTCGGTGATGAAGTGCTGGAGCGAGCCCGGCGCGCCCAGATCGTCCGGGGTATTTTCGAGTGCGATGGTGACGCCGCGGGCTTTCGCGAAGACGGTAAGAATTTCGAGCGAAGTGAAAGCGGCGTCAAGTTTGCGCGGGTCGGCAGATTGCCGGCCGTGGCCCATGTGCTGGACGAGGTGGCGGAAGGGAATTCGTTCCGCGACATCGAGAGCGCGTTTCACTTCGTCCACCGCATCGAGGCGGCGGATTCTTTCCGTGTCTGAGATGGAAATAGGCACGCCACTTTCGCGACCGGGAGAGAGGTCGCGTTCGGTGGGGGAGTGCAAGGAATGGAGCTCGAGGTGGTATTCGCCCAGGGCGTCGGAAAGTTCGCGGATTTTCTGCTCATTGCGATAGCTGAAATGGGCCGGAGCGCAAAAAACTTGAAGTGCTCCGACCCCAGCGCGCGCGATTTCGGCGAGCAGCGCGGGAGTGAGCGGCTGGTTGACGTAGCGATACGTAGAGAGAATGCGCTGCATCAGGGCGTCCCCGCGGCCGGGGAAACTGGTCGGAAAATGGAGCGAAAAATCGCAATTTTGATTCGTTTTTTCACGTGGAAATAGGGTAGCAGGTGTATTCGAGTTTGCAACTGGTTGTTCGCGTTAAGGATTTTGCGAAGGGCGAGTGAGGCGAAGGCTTCCGGGCGTCAGAATCCGGAAGCGGCACCGGGGCGGCGGGGATCAGGCGCGCCGAGGCGTTCGCCGTTCTTAGGATCAATGCCGATCGCTTCGACGAGCGCAACCCAGCCCGGCTTCTCGGCAAATTTGTACCCCCGCGCTTCCAGCTCCTTTGCGACTTCAGGCGGGAAATTCGGCTCGAGGAGGACGGTGTCTGGGATCCATTGTTGATGGAAGCGGGGAGCGTTGATGGCGGCCTGCGCTCCTTCACCGAGTCGCATCCAGTTGAGGATCGAGAGCATCGTGCCGGAGATGATGCGCGGCCCACCGCGTGCGCCGGTGACAAAGCTGAGTTGGCCGTCGCGCAGCAAGATCGTGGGCATCATCGAGCTGAGCGGTCGTTTGCCGGGAGCGATCGTGTTGGCTTCGGGCTGAATGAGGCCGAACATATTCGGCGAGCCGGGATGCGCGGTGAAATCGTCCATTTCGTCGTTGAGGAAGTAGCCGCCCGACGACGCAACACCGGAACCATAGAGATTGTTGAGCGTGTAGGTGTTGGCGACGGCGTTGCCGGCGGCGTCAACGACGGAGAAGTGTGTGGTGTGGCCGTCGCGGGCCGCTTCGGCGATTGAACGTTGTGCCGCTTCGTCTGAATCGGCGGACGCGTCATTGGTCGAGGTCTGCGGGCATGGGGCGGTGGATGCCGCGGCATTTTCGTAGGCCGCTGGATTGCCCGCACGGATTTTCTCGCTGGAGGACGCGCGTTGGGGATCGATCGTGCGGCGGAGCGCATCCGCGTAGCACGTGGAAGTCAATCCGCGCACCGGAATTTTTGCGAAGGCGGGATCGGCGAGATAGACGGCGCGATCTGCGAAAGCCCGGCGCATCGCTTCAATCACCCAATGTACGGATTCGGAGTCGTTCCACGATTTCAGTTCGATGGGAACGAGGATATTGAGAGCTTCGATCGTGGCGATGCCGCCGGAACTGGGGGGCGGACTCGTGATTACTTGCCAATCGTGACCGTTGAATTTGTAGCCGGCAGTCAGTGGCTCGCGAATTTCGGGCTTGTAGCTCGCGAGGTCGTCGAGGGTGATCAGGCCGCCTTCGCGCTGCATTTCGGCGGCTAGCTCCTGAGCGGTAGGTCCGCCATAAAACCCCGGCGCTCCCTTTTCCGCGATGCGCTTCAGAGTGACGGCGAGTTCTGGCTGGCGAAGAATATCGCCGGGTCGGTAGTAAGTGCCGGCTTTCAGAAAAATGCGGCGGCTCGTGGGGAATTGGTTGAACACAGATTCCATCGAGCGCAACTGGGCGGAGAGGTTCTCGCTGACGGGGAAACCATTTTCCGCGAGACGGATGGCCGGTGCCATCACGTCGTCGAGCTTCATCGTGCCGTAGGTTTTGAGGGCGAGCGTGAGTCCGGCGACAGTGCCAGGAACGGCGACGGAGCGATAGCCGAAAAGCGAAGCTTGCGGATCGACTGTGCCGTCGGATTTCATGTACATCTCGCGCGAAGCTTTCGCGGGTGCGACCTCGCGGTAGTCGATGAAACTGGTGCGGCCGTTCGCGAGTCGGACGAGCATGAAACCGCCACCGCCGATGTTGCCTGCTTCAGGATCGACGACGGCCAGTGCGAAACCGACGGCGACGGCGGCATCGATCGCATTGCCGCCGCGCTTCATGATTTCGGCCCCGACGCCAGAGGCGAGCTTTTCGTCGCTCACTACCATAGCTTTCGCGCCGCGCGCGGGTTCGGTGGACCAGTCGAATTTTTGCGCTGGGGGTGTAGGGGGCGACTGGGGATATTGAGCGGTCGCGATTGTCGAGGAGATAGCAAGGAGTGAGGCGGCAATGAGAATTTTTGTCGCGGATTTCATGGGCGAGAGGAATTTATGTGAACCATCCGCGAGCGTCAAGGCGAATTGAGATGGCGACGCGGAATCGGTTGCGAAATCAGTCGCCGATCAGAACGACCAGGATCAAGGCCAGGACGCCGCCGAACAGGAGTGCGATGCCAATCCACATGATTAGAGGGCGTTTTTTTGGGAGGGCCAGCAGCGGGCGTTCGTCCGGGGGAGTGGCGGGTAGATCTTCCTCGTGCGATTGCGGAGGCAGGAAAACTTCGCGGCTCGAACCTGGGCGATAGTTCGGCTCGCGGGGATCGTCAACGGGTTTGTGCGGCACCGGGGCGATGCTAACACCGGAGAAATAGCAGCTGCAAGCGTGCTAGCGGGCGAGGGTATAGACGAAGGCGAATGCGATGACGGCACCGGACGCGACCGCGATGGCGAGCCAAGCCGGTAGCCCGTGGCGAGAGTGCCGGAGCTGCAAGCCTTGAACGGATTGCCCGGCGATGGCGCGGGAGTACTGCTCGGCGAATGCGGATGCTGCGGCCGACGACTTACTTCGGAGATCAGGTTCGGGCGTGATTTCGATAATTTCGCCGGTCATCGTGAATTCGATGGTAACGCAAGCGGGATGCTCGTCCAGACCGGGATGGGATGAAAGTGCAAAAGAGGTAATGCTGCTTGTGCGTCAGGCGCGAAAGGATTTTGCGGCGGCGACGCAGAGCCGGAGCTTGTCAATCGCTTCTTCGACCGTCCGGGTCTTCAGGCCGCAGTCGGGATCGATCCAGATATTTTCCCTGGGAAGGATGGTAAGCGCCTTTTCGATGCGCTGGCGGACCGCCTCGGCGCCTTCCATTTTGTAGGAGTGGACGTCTACGACGCCAAAGCTGATGTCTTTCGTGAACGGATGGCGGCGGAAAATCTCCAGCAGATCGAGATCGCTGTTTGACATTTCGAGGTCGAAATTATCAACGGCGAGATCCAGCATGCCGGGATAGATGTGTTCAAACTCCCCGTAGCAAGCGTGAGTGACGAAGTACGCCTCGAGATTTTTTGTGGTGTGCTCCATGGCTTCCAGGGCGATGGGCAATTCTTCGGGGCGGACAGAGAGAGCCGGCTCGTCGATCTGAATAATTTTGCAGCCCGCGTCTATGAGGGCTTCGACTTCCTTGCGGATTACGGCGGCGAGAGCCATGGCGGTGGAACGGCGATCGGGATAATGCTCGTTGAAGCTCCAGTCCATGATCGTGTAGGCGCCGGTGAGCATTCCTTTCACCGGTTTTTTCGTGAGGCTTTGCGCGTACTGCCACCACGAGACAGTGACGGGCCCGGGCCAGGCGACTTCGCCCGTGATAATCGGTTTGTGATAGAAGCGATTGCCGTAGGCGCGGACCAGGCCGCCTTCGGTGAAGCCCGGAAGCCGTTCGGCGAAATAGGCGACCATATCGCCGCGATACATTTCGCCGTCCACGAGAACGTCGATGCCTAATTTTTCCTGCTCGTCAATCCAGAAGGCGGTGGCTTTGCGCTCGAGCTCGGCGAGCTGCTCGGGAGAAATTTTGCCCTTCGTCAGATCGGCGCGCGCACGGGTGAGGTAGTCAGGTTTGGGGAAACTGCCGACGGAGGTGGTGGGGAATAGCGGCAGATTCAGACCGAGGGCTTTGAGTTTTTCGCGGCTCATTTTGTGGACGGGTCCTCTAGGCTTTCATGGCCGCGCGGATTTTGGAGAGCAATTCGAGTTTGGCGAAGGCGCGATCGCGCGGGAGATATTCTAGACCGCAGGAGGCGCCGAGGTAGGCGCGTCCGCCTTGAATTTTCGGCAGTAGGCGATCGAGCTGGCGCGCGATTTCGTTGGCATCTTCGAGCCGGGTGTTGCGGCCGTCAACAAGGCCAAGGCCGAGCGGTTTCGTAGAGCCGGCGGAGACGACCAGGTCGGCGAACTTCGGATTGTAGGTGAAATCGAGGCCGAGAATATCGATGTCCAGCGCGAGGAGTTTTTCGTAAAGAGGCGCGGGATCGTGGAAGTAAACGTAGAGGGCAAGCTCGGGGCGGCGCCCTTCCTTCGCAGCTTTTTCGCGGGCGGCGATGAGCGGGACCATGGCTTTCTCGAAAATTGCCCAATCTGCGGGATATTTGATGATGGCCGGCTCGTCGATTTGGATCTGCGCGGCGCCGATTTGCGCGAGAGCAATGATTTCAGGAGCGAGCGCGCCGGCATAGGCGAGAGCGCGCGATTCGAGAGCGGAAAGTGAATCGGTCGAGCCATTTCCTGCGCTGGCGCTGAGCGAGAATTTTGCGAGCGTGTACGGGCCCGTCAGGACCGGTTTCACCGAGAGCTTTCCGGCGAGGTGTTTCGGGGTGGGCAGATGGCCAAGCGCGTTGCGGGCGAAGCTGTAGTCTTTCGCGACGAAGTGGCCGCTCCGGATGGGAGTTCCGGTGAATACCGGCTGACGAAAATAAACATTGGTATCGAAGTAGCGCTGCAGGCCTGTGATTTTGACGTTGTCGAGTTTCGAGGCGATGTGCGAAATGGGATCGTACCAGCGGATTTGGCCGTCGGTTATGACTTCGAGGCCCGCGTTGAGTTGGTCGGCGATCGCGCGGCGCGTCATTTCATTCTCAGCGTCGAGAACGTCGGCGGTGTTGCGTTCGCCGCGATCGAGAGCGGAAGACGCGCGGCGCAGGAGTTGAAGCTCCGCCGCGTCGCCGATGCGCGGGTAGCTGCCCGCGCTTGCGAGATGCAGACCGGGAAGATTTTTGTCGGGCGACGAACTCATGCGCGCAGCCTCTGAAGAGAGTCGCGATGAAGTTAGACGAAACGAGTGGGTGCGTCAAGGCAAGCAATCGTTTCCTCGCGGCGCGACCGGCTGAATGCGCTAAGGCGAGGGAGGAAGCGAATCGCAGGTTGCAGCGGCCGTCGCCGAGGCTATTGAAAATACCGGAGTGATTCGCACTGCGTCACCTGCGGGTGCGGCCAGCGACGAGTAGGAGTCGAACGCGATCGAAAGCCGGGTCTCTGTGTCGGCTATGACATTGAAGAAACCGTTGGCGATGCGAGTTGGCGCGATCTCGAGAAATTGCCCGGCTCCGTCAAGCACGAGTGCGTGCTTCTCGCCATTGTTTCCGACTACGCAATTGAAGCCAATGCCGGCGCACTCGTTGTGTTGCGGCACGGGTTCGCTGCTGTCGGGATGATCAGAAACGAGTTGCAAGCGCACCTGGCGGTAGCTGCCGGCGGGGATGTGATTTGCGCGGAGCGCGCCGAGCGCGCAGGAGGGGCCGTCCGCAGCTTGAGAATCCATCAAGTCGAACTGAACGGGTTGGCTCGCCAGTTCAGGAGCGAGTCCCTTCCAATCCAGAGAATTTGCATCTCCTAGCTCGTCGGTGTGTCCATCGATTCCGCGGAGACTGACAAATATGTGCGCAAGATTCGGCGACAAAGCAGCGCCGGAGGACGCCGCGCCGGATGACGCGGCGACCGATGATGCTGCGATGGAGTTGATGCGAATGCTGACTGTGCCGGTCGTCGTAGGCAGTTGGCAGCTGGGTAGATTGGTGCTCGACGATGTGTTCGGGACGATTCCAGTGACGATGATGCAATAATCGCCGCAACCGGCTACCAGAAAGAAAAGGAGCATCACTGCGCACAAAATCGGGACGTGATTCATTCGCACGCGTCGGGTGATCGGTGTGGCGCGGAACATGGGCGTCTGGCGCGACTCGCCGCCACGAGTATCTGCGACGGCTCGGGTGGCGTCAAATTTTCTCGGGGAGAACAAAACTCGAAAACTTGCGAGCTGCTTTTCGGGGCGCGGGCGGCGCGGTGGTTTTACGATTCGCGAGAATCGCCAACGGAGAAATACGTGCAGTCGGGATGATGGAAGGCCATGGCACTCACGCTGGCTTCGGGGTCCATCATCATTCCTTCGGTGAGATGGACGCCGATTTCTTCTGGACGTAGAAGCAGCCAGATGCCGGATTGATCTTCCAGATTGGGGCAAGCCGGATAGCCGAAGCTGTAACGTTTGCCGCGATAGCGCGAGGTGAAGCGGTCAGCCATCGTGGTTGTGGGCGGATCCGGGAAACCCCAGTCCTCGCGAATGCGGCGGTGCAGCCATTCGGCGCAGGCTTCGGCAGTTTCGATCGCGAGAGCTTGCAGGCCGTGGGAATAAAAATAGCGGCCTTCCGATTTCGCTTTTTCAGCGCGATCGCGAATGCCGGCGCCGGCGGTGACGACGAAGAGTGCGACGTGATCGCGCTGTGCTCCCGCGGGCGGAAGAACGTAATCGCTGAGGCATAGATCGCCTGGCGGGCGCTGGCGGTCGAAGTGGAACGTGTGTACGAGCGTCGAAGCGTTTGCGGCCGGCGCAAAGAGGGCGATGGAATTTCCGCGGCGTTCGGCTTCGAAGAATTGCCAGGTAGCAGAAATTTTCATGAAAGTCGCGGCTTCGCGGCGCACTTCTTCCATGTTGTTGAAAAGCTCGAGCGCGCGCGGCTCGCGTTCGGCGAGCGCTTTTTCGATATTTCCGCGGAAGCCGAGATGACGGCCGTAAATCATGAACGGATTGATATAGCTCCAAACTTCGTTGAGGTCGGGAACGGAGCGGACTTTGCGTTCGAGATAAGCGACGGGCGGAATCGGAATATCGACACGAACGCGCGGCGAACGAACATCGCTCGCGGGAGCGGGCGGCGTGGCGGTGGGCTCGTCGAGAACGATCGTTTCGACGTGCGTGTGCGCCAGGAGCGCGGCGTCGCGTTGCGCGGGATCGCTCAGCTGGTTCATCAGGCGCAGCCCGGTCATCGCATCTTTCGCGTAGCAAACGGCGGCGCTGTACTGCGGCGCGATTTTTAGTTTTGTAAATTTGTCCGAGAGCGCAGCGCCGCCAACCAGAAGCGGCACGCGAATTCCAGCTTCGCGGAGGTCCGCGGCGGTGATCACCATTTGCTGCGCGCTCTTGACGAGCAGGCCAGAAAGCCCGATCGCGTCGGGCTGATGCTCCTTGTGAGCGCGGATCAAATCCTCGGGCGGAACTTTGATGCCAAGGTTCACCACGTCGTAGCCATTATTTTTGAGGATGATCTCGACGAGATTCTTGCCGATGTCGTGCACGTCGCCCTTCACCGTGGCCAGTAGTACTTTGGCCCGCTTTTCCGTGTCGGCTTTTTCCATGAATTGCTCGAGGTGATTCACGGCCGCTTTCATCGCTTCGGCGGATTGCAGAACTTCCGCGACGATGAGCTCGTTGTTGTTGAAAAGACGGCCGACTTCGGCCATTCCGGCCATAAGTGGGCCGTTTACAACATCGAGCGGAGCGGCGCCTTCGGCTAATTTTTTATCGAGATCCCGGACGAGGCCGTCTTTCGATCCCTCGAGGATGTAATTCGAAAGACGCTCGTCGAGCGGAAGATCTTCGGCGCGGGCTTTCTTACGCGAGCCTGCGGCGCGGAAATGCTCCGTAATTGCGGCGATGTGGAACTGGTTGATCGCGGCTTTTTGTTCGCGCGATTGTTCCCGCCAGTCGGCGGGTGCGCCCCGAAGCAGTTCGGCTTGCGGATGCTCCGCGGGAATTTCTGCGGGCACGCGATTGAAAAGCAGGTTTTCGGTGAGCGTGCGCTCGTGCTCAGGGATCGAGGGGAAACGCTCGATGCGCTCAGCGTTCACAATCGCGAGATCGAGGCCGGCTTTCGTGCAGTAGTAAAGGAAGACGGAATTGACAACTTCGCGAGCGCCGGGCGGAAGGCCAAAAGAGACGTTTGAGATTCCGAGCACCGTGCGTACATGCGGGATGTTCTTCTTGATAAGCCGAATGCCTTCGATTGTCTCGACCGCTCCGCCGATGTAATTTTCATCGCCAGTGGCGCAGGGAAAAACCAGCGGATCGAAAATAATATTCTCCGGGCGGATGCCGTATTTCCCGGTGAGGAGATCGAAGGAACGTTGGGCGATTTCGAGTTTGCGCTCGCGCGTGAACGCCTGCGCCTGGGCCGGATCTTCATCAATGCAGCCGACGATAATCGCAGCACCGTAGGAGCGCGCGAGCGGGCAGACGCGTTCGAATTTTTCCTCGCCGTCCTCGAGATTGATGGAGTTAATGATGCTTTTACCCTGGCAGTAGGTGAGCGCGAGTTCGATCGCCGCTGCGTCGGTGGTATCAATCATCATAGGAACTTTAATTTTTCGAATCAGCTGATCGTAAAAAGGTGGAATGTCTTTGATTTCGTCACGATCGGTGCTCTGGAGGCAAACGTCCACGATGTGAGCGCCACTCTTCACTTGCCGGCGGGCGATTTCCGTGGCTTCTTCCCATTGTTCGGCGGCCACTAGGTTTTTGAATGCGCGCGAGCCGATCACGTTCGTGCGTTCGCCCACCACCAGCGGGCGCGTGCTTTCTTCGGCTTCGATCATTTCGATGCCGGAGTAGACGGCGCGATGTTTTTGTTCGGCGGGGCGGCGCGGTGGCTTGCCTTCGGCCATTTGTGCGATCGCACGTATGTGAGCTTCGGTGGTACCGCAGCAGCCGCCGACGAGATTCAGCCAGCCGCGATCGGCGAATCGCTCGAGTTGCTCGGCGAGCGACGTGGGCGTCTCACCGTAGCGCCCTTCTTCATTCGGCAATCCCGCGTTTGGGTAGCAGGAGACGTAACGGTTCGTCAGCGATTGCAGCGTACGGATGTGATCGGTCATGAACTCAGGCCCAGTGGCGCAATTCAGGCCGAGCGAGAGCAATTCGACGTGATCGAGCGATGCCCAGAGCGCTTCGATGCCTTGTCCGGCCAGCATCGTCCCCATCGCTTCGATCGTCGCGGAAATCATCAGCGGGATGGGCGCGCCGATTTCCTTGCTCAAATCTTGAATCGCGAGAATCCCGGCCTTGATGTTGCGCGTGTCCTGACACGTTTCGAGCAGGATCAGATCGACCCCTCCTTCCACGAGGCCGCGCGCTTGTTCCAGATAATTTTTGTGAAGTTCAGCGAAAGTCACGCCGCCGGTGACGCTGATGGCTTTCGTGGTGGGACCCATCGACCCCGCGACGAAGCGCGGCTTCGAGGATTTCGAGAGTTCGCCGGCGGCCTGCGAGGCCAGTTCGGCGGCGCGGCGGCTGATTTCGCGCGCGCGTTCGCCCAGGCCGTACTCGGCGAGAACAAGTGGAGCGCTGCCGAACGAATTCGTTTCGATGATGTCTGCGCCCGCTTCTAAATACTTGCGATGAATCGAGAGAACCACGTCCGGGCGCGTGAGGTTTAGGTTTTCGTTGCAGCCCTCGAGTTGCGGGCCGCCGAAATCCGCGGCGGTGAGGTTCTCCTGTTGCAGCATCGTGCCCATCGCGCCATCCAGAATCAGGATGCGCTCGCGGAGAAGTTCGCGAAGGGCGGAGCCTTGTTGGATCAGGTTCTTCATGTGGCACCTACAATCTTCTCATGAGGACGGGCGAATGAGAGGGCGGCTGGCGGGTCGTGCTGGCAGAGAGGCAACCGATTACTGTGTTCGGCGTTCGACCGGCAGGCAGGCCCCGAGGCGTAAAGGAGCGCGCGAGGCGCCGGCGTTACGGAATGTAAAATGTGCAGCGGTGCTGTTGCGAAGATTATCCTCTGCCCACGGGCGTTGTTTCCGGATGGTACGAAGCGCGACTCATTCACCCGGATCTACAATTACGCGATCCCGCCTCCGGCCGGCAAATTCAGGCGGCGCCCGATAGAAATTCCACTTGGAAGGATGACGGGACGAGACCGATGGCCTTGCCGCGATCGAGAAGTTCGCGCACGGCGCGGCGACCTTCTTCGCCGTAGTCAAGCGTCCAGCGGTTCACGTACATACCGATAAATTTATCCGCGAGGACGGGGTCCATATCGCGCGCGAACTGTAGTGCGTAGTTCAGCGCTGCGTCGCGATGCTCGAGGGCGTAGGAGACACTGTCGCGAATCACGCGAGCCACCTGGAGGCCGAGTTCGGTGCCGAGCCGCCGGCGAATCGCATTCGCGCCCAGTGGGAGCGGCAAGTTCGTAGTTTCCTGCCACCACTGGCCGAGATCCACCACGCGATGTAAGCCCGCCTGCGAAAAAAGTAACTGGCCTTCGTGAATCAGCAAGCCCGCTTCCACTTCCTTGGCTTGCACGGCGCCGAGAATCTTGTCGAAGGGCATCGTCACCACCTCGACGTTCGGTTCGTAAAGTTTCAGCGCGAGATAAGAAGTGGTAAGCGTTCCAGGAATCGCAATTTTGCGCCCGGCAAGATCGTTTTTCTTGATCGGATGCGAGCTGACGACGATTGGTCCGTAGCCTTCCCCAAAACTCGCGCCGCAATCCATTAATACGTATTTGTCCGCTACGAATGTGTAGCCGTAAAAGCTCACGGCAGTGATGTCGTAGGTCTCAGTGCGAGCCGCCTGATTCAGTGACTCGATATCGGACAGCACGTGCGTGAACTTTACGCCTGGCAGACGGACTTTGCCCGTCGCCAACGCGTAAAACATGAAAGCATCATCGCTATCGGGCGAATGGGCGAGACGAAGCTCGGCGGTTTTCGTAGAAGCTGCCGGTGTGGCCGTCATAGGGTCCATCCTGGCGCTCCCGGGAGACGCTTGTCACCGTGCAGGGCTGAGATGACGCAGATGCAAGACCGTCGGACCCGCTGCAGTTGGTGCGTTCTTCGGAGTAAGCGCTGTTGTCGCGTGCGTCTATTGAGGCGGGTAGATTACCACAACCGGATAAATCGCGTACAGCGCCTCCGGAAATCCGGCGAGACAACTGTGGAAAATTTCCGGGACCACTTACTGCGAACCTACTGGACCGTGGAGCGAGTGGGAGCAGGAAGCGGAGAGGCATGGTGCGCGACGAGGAGCCACTCGTTGCCGACGCGGATAAAAATATTCGTGGCCTGGATTATCGCTTCGTCAAAACCGTCGGTAAAGGCCGTGGTGACATGTTCCGTGCAGGCGACCCAGCCAACATCGCCTTCCACGCGTACCCAAATCGAACTGAGAGCGATGCGAACGCGCTTTGTGTTGGCAAATATTCGAGCCCAGCTGCCGCGCACCTCGTCCCAGCCGAGCAGGAGTTCGCCGCCGGGCTGGACGCATTGAACGTTGTCGTCATGCGCCCACGCAGCTTCCATCTCCGTCATGTCGAGGGACTCGAACGCGGCGTAGAAGCGCTGGTTCGCAGCGCGAACGCGTTCTTCGGGAGACTGTTTTGGGGGTGCGGTTGGCGTCGCCATCGATTAGAAAATGGAAAATCTGCAACAAATTCGCTGCGGCTTTGTCTTACCTGCCAGTCAGCGCTACGCGCGTTCTTGCGCCAGTTCCACACCGCGGACGGCGGCGAGGATCAGCGCGATTTTGATAATTTCGCCGGGAACGAACGGAAGTACTCCGGCGTAGACTGCGCCCGTCCAGCCGAGACGAATGCCGAGGGCGAGCCATGCGCAGCCGCCGGCGAAAATGATTGCTTCGCCGAAAGCTAGAGCACCGGAGAGGCGAACCGTCGCGAAACGGACGAAACGATTCGCCGCGACGCGCTCAGCGATCCAGCCCGTCACGAAAGCGGCCGGCGGGTACGCCAGTAAATAGCCGGCGGTCGGGCCGGAAAAGCGCAAGACTCCCGGCGCACCGAGCGGCTGGAACACGGGCAATCCCGCCATGCCCTCAAGCAAATAAAGAACGCACGTGAGCATGCCGCGTCGCGAACCGAGTAGGACAGCTACGAGCAGGACGCCAAACGTTTGGCCCGTGATGGGAACGGGCGTGAACGGCAGCGGAATCGTGATATGCGCGCATAGGATGAGCAAAATATTTGCGGCGGCTACACGGACTGCGTCAGCCGCGACACCTTCACCACCGTAGATTCGATCGGCGAGAAGCTTTACAGGATTTGCCGACTGAGATGCTGCCTGAGCCGCCTGGGCCATTCGCAATCCTCTTGGAAATGATGCCGGATGTTCTCGGGCGAAAATGGATGACGGGCATTATACCTGAGGGCTCGCGTCGTCACTCCGACTTTTCGCCTGCGATCAGGGGGTCTTCGGGAGTGGCGATGAGGCCATGCTTGTCATCGCCGTGAATTTTTCCGTTGCTGTCAAAAAAGAACGAGCGCCGGCCGTTCGCGCCGTATTTTTCGGGAGTGGCAGCCAGTTCGAATCTCGTGTCATTGCCGCTGGCGTCGGGAACGATGCGATAGCGGAAAAGATAGCCGTTCAACTTGCCGGCCGCCAGATCGGCGCTCACGAGCGCCGCTTGCTCGGGTGAAATTTGTCCCGGGGGCGCCGGACCGAGAGCGGCGAGCGATTCGGGCAGCTTACCCCAGGCGCGATTGTAGGTTTGCACTGTGATCGCGAGTTCGCGCAGCGTCTGAACGGCAGCTTCCTCGCGCGCGATCAGGTCGGACTCCTCCCATTGCTTTGCCAGCTGTGGAATATCGAGCAGGACGAGGCCGAGTGATAGAAGCCGCCACGCGCCGTTCTCGCGAACGAGTCCAAATTCCGTGCTCTCGGAATTTAGGACCGTGACGGGAATGAAGGCGAGGTTTTCGTGGACGCGCGCGTCGCCGAAGCGATACTCGATCGTGGCTTTGGTCGCTTCACATCGAAGAACGGTGTGTTTCTCCGCGTCTGTGGAGGCCAGCGGCTTTCCGGGATCGTCGGTGAGCGCAAAACGCTTTACAAATGCGGCCCGCTTATCGGCCGGAAGAGTGCGGAAGATGGCGGCATTCGCGGCCGTCAGATAATTTGCGAATTGAGTTTCGTTGGCACGGCAGGCGGCCGAGAGAGCCGCGGAGAGAGCGCTAGCAGCGTCGGACGAGGAGCTTTCTTGCGCGATCACTCGCCCAGGG
Source organism: uncultured Acidobacteriota bacterium (assembly GCA_963711875.1). GTDB lineage: Bacteria > Acidobacteriota > Terriglobia > Acidiferrales > UBA7541 > Palsa-295. Next base: position 42,957 of record CAVQFW010000004.1, on the reverse strand, counting down.
ACGAAGAGCGCTGTGGCAGCAGCGAGCAGAATCGAGGCAACTGACGGGTAAAATTGGCGTGATTTCATCACGTGTGGGATTTCGCTTGCGCGAGGATGGTTGCCAGGTTGCGCGTGAATAACGAGCGCGGCATCACCTCGCGACATCCCGCCTCGCGCGCTTTCTCCGCGAGGTCCGTTTGGACGTGCGAGAGAAACGCGACAAGCGGTATATCGCGAGCCGCCGGAGGTAAGCGCTCAATCGCGGCGAGCGGCTCGGAGCGAGCGTTGAGGTCCACGACGATAAGGCCGGGCGGCTCTTTCGCGATTTCGGTCAGTAGCGCGTCAGGTGTTCCGCAGACGCGCAAGTTCAGGCCGAGATGCTTGGCCGTCTCGATTACCTTGGCTTGAAAAAATAGATCATCGATGAGTGCCACTACGTCTGCCATTGCGTCTAAGACCTCGCGTTCCGGTTTACCATGCGCGCGCGTGCGGCACAAGCACGCGCGGTATTTTTCAACTAGGGCCCCGGAGCGACTTCGACATCGGGCTGACGAATGAGGTATAAAATGTTGTTGCCGCGATTCGTTCGCGCCGCGGGGAGGTTTTCTTGATGGCTGCTATACCGAGTCCGGATTCGCTGCCGGGGCTGGCCGTCCTCGAGCAAGCGCCCATCATCATCGAAAAAATTATCTGGGCGGCGAACGACGAGCAGATGCACTGGAAGCCGGCGATGGATCGCTGGTCCATCAGCGAAGTGCTGGCGCACCTGGCGGAGACGGAAGTGATCGTGTTCCGCGAGCGAATTCGCGCGATGATGGAACAGAACAATCCCCAGCTCGAGGCCTACGATCAGAACGCGTCGTACGCAGCCGGGAACTATACCGGCAGCAAAGGCCGCGAAAATCTCAAGAAATTCTGCCACGAGCGCGACCGCAGCCTTTCGTTTTTGCGCTACGTTCCTTCGTCGGTGCTTCTGCGCAAGGGTCAGCACGCGAAAATCGGGCCGATCACGGTCGGACAGGTAATGCACGAATGGGCGTTCCACGATCTGGGGCACATCCGGCAGATCGCGGAGTTGTACCGTTCGCGCGCTTTTTATCCGCACAGCGGACCGTTTCAGCAGTTTTACACGATCAAGCCCTAAGGCGGCACACCCGACCATGAATGAAATTTCGCGGCGAGTATTGTCCACTTTCGACCAACTGGAACGCGACTCGCTCGACTTGCACACGCTGTTCGAATTTGTAGGCGGCAATGACCCGAAGCAGCGAGAAGCGGTGCTGGACGCGGTTTCCGAACTGGTGAAGAGCAAGCTGCTCCGCGAAGGCGAAAGTGATTTTTATGCCCGGACGGAGGAAGGCCGGCTCGCGATCGTTGACCCGCGCGAAATCACGCTGTACACCCGCGAAGGATGCGAGTTGTGTGAGGAAGCCCGCCTGGTTATCATGCCGCTCCTGCGTGAGTATGGCGCGAAACTCCACGAGGTGGATATTGACGACGATCCCGTGCTTCACGACCGTTACACCAACGACGTTCCAGTGATGTTTCTGGGCTCGGAGATCTTCGGACAGCATCGAGTGGACGTGCCGCGGCTGCGGCGCGCGCTCGAGCGCGTCAAAAAGTAGCGCCTTCCTTTCATTTGAGGTATTCCCCGTGTACGAAATTTGGAATTCGGCTAATTCCTGCAGGGAATTTCGCTTCGTCGAAAAACCTTTTGCCGTCTCGCGAATCAAACCACGTACAGGCGCGGCAAAATCCCTGGTTAAAGGAAATGTGATGAGAATCGCGGGACGGTTGACGCAGTACCGAAGCGTCGTGCTCGAAATGCTGCGCGGGGCGAAGAGCCATCCGACGGCGGCGGAAGTGTTCCGGATCGTGAGGAAACGCCGGCCCGGAGTGGCGTACGCGACGATTTACAACTCTCTAAACTGGCTCGAGCAGCAGGGCATGATCGCGCGGGTGGATTTTGCCGACGAAGCGGCGCGATACGATCCGGTTGTCGAGCGGCACGACCATTTGATCTGCAATCAATGCGGCGCGCTGCGGGATGTGAACATCAAGCTGCCGGCGCAACTTCTGGGACACACGGCGCGCGGCGAAGATTTTCGCGTGGAGCGCTACCGCACGGAGCTTTTCGGCTTGTGCGGGAAGTGCGTGCGGACTCAAAGCTCGAAGTCGCGGAATGGACATTCGCAGCTGGGACGCGTCGCCGCGCAAGCGTGATGCTAGGAGGCGTCCCTCCTATCGCAGGAGCTAGTGCTCGTTCTTTTCGATCGCGCCGACGGTCTCATCGGGGTCAGCGCCGGGGCGGCCCTTCACGCGGTCGTACACGCTAAGGTGGCAGGTTGAACCAATCGCTTCGTTGTAGTACGTAGGCACTCCGAGCGCGGTGCGTAGCTCTTCATTGAATTTGCGCAGATCCTTGAGCTGCTTCACGTGCACCGGAAATTTCTTCCCTTCGTTCGAAAGCAGAAATTTCTGATACCCCGCGTCCCACAGCCGCGTAAATTGGCCGGCCATCATGATCGTTGGAATGATAGTCATCTGATAGCGGTCCTCGGGCGTCTTGCGAAGTTCCGCCCCGCAATCGTACTTCTCGATGCGCACCACTCCGCCCGAGCTGCGCACCAGGAACGCTTTCGACGAAAGTGATTCCACCTGCGCCTGGTCGAAAAGATTGTTCACGTACCACATAGGCATTCAGCATAAGAACTTCACCCGCGCTCTGTAAAGGCAAATATGTGCTTCGCCGGTGGCCGCCCGCGCATCAAAACCTCTGACGGCGACCCGCCCGGCGGCTATTCGCTGGAATGGGAATCTGCTAAACTCCCTGAAATTAAGCGCGTACGGGGTGGCATCGCAATCGCTTCCGCGAAGAATGGGAAGCTCAGCACGCCATCGTTGAAGGGATTCGAAAGCTTATCGTGAGCGCGGCAAAAAAATCAACGGCATCAGTTTCGGCGATCGCCTCACCAGCGCTCGCGCGTTCCGAACAATCCGCCCGGCTCGGTGAACACCTGCTCGAACAGATCGGGCACACGCCGCTGCTGCGAATCGAACGGCTCGCCGCGCAATTTGCGCCCGCAATTCAAATTCTGGCAAAAGCGGAGTGGTTCAATCCTGGCGGTTCGGTGAAAGATCGCGCGGCATACTCGATGATTCGCGAAGGCGAGCGCAAGGACGAGCTGCGCCCCGGAAAAATAATTCTCGACGCCACGAGCGGCAACACCGGAATCGCCTATGCAATGGTCGGAGCGGCGCGCGGATATAAAGTGAAGCTGTGCCTTCCGTCGAGCGCGTCGCCCGAACGCATCAAGATTCTCCAAGCTTACGGAGTCGAGTTGGTGATGACTCCGGGCGATGAGGGAACGGATGGCGCCATCCGGCGCGTCCGCGAAATTTACAAAGCGGAGCCCGAAAAGTATTTCTATCCCGACCAATACAGCAATCCGGCGAATCCAGCCGCCCACTACCACGGAACGGCCGCGGAAGTCTGGGAACAGACGCGCGGCGAGATCACTCATTTCGTCGCGGGCCTCGGAACCAGCGGTACGTTCGTCGGCACCACGCGCCGGCTGAAGGAACTCAATCCAAAGATTCGCTGCATCAGCATGCAGCCGGCTTCGGGTTTTCACGGGCTCGAGGGTTTGAAGCACATGGCCACGGCAATCGTCCCGAAAATTTACGACGCCGAGCTTGCCGACGAAGATCTCGCCGTTGAGACCGAAGCCGCGCAGCAAATGGTGAAACGGCTCGCGCGCGAGGAGGGAATTCTCGCGGGTGTCAGCTCGGGCGGCGCGCTATGCGCTTGCTTGGATGTGGCGAAGCGAGTGCGGCCGGGAGACCGCGCGGTGATCGTCACCGTGTTCCCCGATTCGGGCGAAAAATATCTGAGCGAGCGATTCTGGAGCGAGGACTAAGCTCGCAATGACCAAGCTCGCGATCACCAAGCCGGCAATGACCAATTCCCCGCTGAAAATTTCAGACGAGTTGCTCCGCCAGATTCACGCCCATGGAGTCGAAACGTATCCGCATGAATGTTGTGGCGCTCTGCTCGGCAGCGACGGCGATAGCTCGCGCGAGGTGTTCGGCTTGTTGCCGCTCGCGAATCGGCGCGACGATTCACCTCGCAATCGCTTTGAAGTGACGCCGGACGACGTACGGCTCGCGGAAAAAACAGCGCTCGAGCGGCACCTCGAACTGATCGGCTGGTACCATTCGCATCCCGACGCGCCTGCAAAGCCGAGCGAATTCGACCGCGAGCACGCGTGGCCCTGGTACAGCTACATTATCGTGAGCGTCCAAAAGCGCGAACCGCGCGACACCACGTCGTGGCGGCTGCGCGACGATCGCTCCGGTTACGAACCTGAGGCGATTGAATCGGGAGCGCGCTCGGCGTCATCTTAAGTGTTGGAAGAAGCCGACCAGAAACTTGGCCAGAAGTTTGATCCGGAGACAGTCGAGGAGGAAGTCGAATGGCAGTCAAGGTGATCATCCCCACGCCGCTGCGCGCCTATGCCAGCAAGCAGGCAAGCGTCGAATTGCAAGCCGCCACCGTGGGCGAAGCGCTCGCGGCGCTCACAACGAAATTCAGCGACCTGAAGAAGCACCTGTTTTCGGATGACGGCCGACTGCGCAGCTTCGTCAATGTCTATGTCAATGACGAAGATATCCGCTATCTGCAGAAGGACCAGACTCGCTTGAAAGAAGGCGACACGGTGAGCATCGTCCCGTCAATTGCGGGTGGCGCGCACGACTGAAGGCGCCGCATTGCTAGCAGCGCGATCGCATCAAATACAACGGAGAATTTCTGATGGCATCGAAGCCAGACGTCTCAACAACAACACAAAAACCAACTGCAACCGCCGCACCTCCCGTCACGCTCTCGAAAGAAGAAGTGCTGCGCTACAGCCGCCACTTGATCATGCCCGAGGTCGGCATGGACGGGCAGTTGAAGCTGAAAGCCGCCAAGGTTCTCTGCATCGGCACGGGTGGCCTCGGCGCTCCGCTTGGCCAGTATCTCGCGGCCGCGGGCGTGGGGCGGATCGGCCTCGTCGATTTCGACCGCGTGGATCTCACGAATTTGCAGCGCCAGATTCTTTTCAGCACCGGCGATGTGGGCCGTCCGAAAATCGAAGCCGCGGCCGAACGGCTCCGCGGCCTCAATCCGGACATTCAAATCGACACCTATGAGACGATGCTGACGAGCGCCAATGCGCTCGATATCCTTCGGCCCTACGATCTTGTCGTCGACGGTACGGACAATTTCCCCACTCGCTATCTCGTAAACGACGCGTGCGTGCTGCTCGGCAAGCCCAACGTGTACGGCTCGATTTTCCGGTTCGAGGGACAGGCGACCGTTTTTGGATATCCCGGAGGTCCGTGCTATCGCTGCTTGTATCCTGAACCACCTCCGCCGGGACTTGTCCCCTCCTGCGCAGAAGGCGGCGTGCTGGGCGTGCTTCCGGGAATCGTAGGTTCGATCCAAGCCGCGGAAACGCTGAAGCTGATCATCGGCAAAGGCGAGCCCCTTGTTGGCCGGCTGCTGCTGTTTGACGCGCTGGGGATGCGCTTCCGTGAGTTGAAGCTGCGCAAGAATCCCGATTGCCCCGTTTGCGGAACTCATCCCACGCTGACGACCCTGATCGATTACGCGGAATTTTGCGGAGTCCGCGGCGAGGAAGCTCCCGCGTCGCCGTCCACCGTGCCGGAGATCACGCCGCGCGAATTGAAAGCGCGCCTCGATCGCGGCGACGATCTTTACATCCTCGACGTGCGCGAGCCGCACGAATATCAGATTTGCAATATCGGCGGCCATTTAATTCCGCTCGGCGATCTCCCGCAACGCGTGAGCGAACTTGATAGCTCCCGCGAAATCGTCGCGCACTGCCGCAGTGGCAAGCGTTCCGCGGAAGCTTCGGAATTCTTGAGGAAAGCGGGCTTTCGCAAGGTTTTGAACCTGAAGGGTGGTATTCTCGCGTGGTCGGACGAAGTGGATCCGAAAATGCCCAAATACTAACGAAAGCTTCCATCCGCAGCTCGCGACGAAAGGAATAAACGATGGCTCAAGTGAAAATTACGGTGCGGCCCAACGGGCCGTTGCGCGTCGAGGCTCCCGAGGGATCCGTGGAATTGGTGGACGCGGCCGGCAACAAATTCGATATCGCCGGGAAGCCCGCATTTTCTCTGTGTCGCTGCGGCGGAAGCATGAATAAGCCGTTCTGCGACGGCCAGCATTCCAAGATCGGCTTCATCGGCGCCGAGGCCGCGGTAAAAATAGCCGACGAAGTTAAGCCGCCCCAGGAATAACCTGACAATATCTCTCCTCGCCACCTCCTCGGGTCGTGGGTAGGGGGGGTGTTGGACTGTAACCTTTCTACCCCATCGTCTTCGGCACGTCCTACTTAGCACCTACTTCAGAGCGACTCACTCCTTATTTAAGACGCCTACATTCAGTGCCTTAGCTAGTACTAATACTACCATCCGACACGGCATCGAACTTGCTCCGTAAGTAGCGGGGGCGTGTGGAACGACTTGGGGGAATTGTGGCTGTACCGGGCAAGATTTGGGGCGTCATCCATCGATTTCGGCTCGTCCTCATTTGGGCGATCGCAACCACGGCGTACCTCATCTTCGTCTGGATCCTCCGAAACTCGCCTTACATGGCTGATCCGCTTCTCGATACCTATCTCGAGATGTCGGGAAGTTTGATCGCTTTCACTTTCGCAGCCAACGCACTCGTTCGATTCCGCGGCACCCACGATCGCATCTCGTTGATTCTGGCTTTCGGATTTGTCCTGGCTGGGTTGATCGAAGCCGGCACGAGCATGACGTTCTATCGCGGCATGCTGGTTTCGCGCTACGAAGGAACCCACATTTCGCTCGGCTGGCTGGCGGGGCGTACGCTTCTTGGACTGCTCCTGCTGGCCGCGCTCGGCGTGGAGCGACGAATTCCGGTGGCGCGCGAACCGGCGAAAGAAATGGCAGGCGCCACGCTGATCGTGGGCGCGGTCGCCTACCTCACCAGCGTCTTTTATTTCATGCTGCCGAATGCGCCGCTCATGCATCCGGGCTGGATCGTCCCGCGGCCCTGGGATTTGGCGCCGGCCGCGATCTTCGTGATTGCCACGATCGGCTATGGCTTACGATTGCACCGCGCGGACGCTTCGCTCGATCGCGCCCTCTTCGTCGCCGCGCTGCTAAACGTCTTTTGCCACGTGACGATGAGCCAATCGCAACACATACTCGACGCTCCTTCGACGCTCGCACACGTGTTGATGGTGATGAGCTACGTAGTGGTGCTCGGCGGCACGCTGCTCGACAATGCCCAACTTTTCGATCAGGTGAGCCACCTCGCTGCTTCCGATTCGCTCACCGGGCTCGCCAATCACCGGCGGATGCTCGAAGTTCTGGAAAGCGAAATTCAACGATCCCGGCGAACGGGACGCAGTTTCGCCCTGCTCCTGTTCGATCTCGATGGCCTCAAAAAAATTAACGACCGGTACGGACATCTCACCGGCAGCCGCGCGATCAAGCGATTGGGCGTGGCGCTGCGCAATAGTAGCCGTGCCATTGATACTCCCGCGCGATACGGTGGCGATGAGTTCGCCCTGATCTTGCCGGAGGCAGGCGAGCAGGAAGCCAAGCAGGCGGCGCAGCGCATTTGCGAAGCGCTCGTGAATGACGGGCACTCGCCGTTCGTCTCCGCAAGCGTGGGCGTCTCTGTATATCCGACCGACGGAACCACGATCGAAAAGCTTTTGGGGGCTGCCGATCGTGCGCTCTATGGAATGAAACGTCGCGGCGACGGGAAGTTGCGATTTCGAAGTATCGCCGCGTTGATCTAAGAGTGAACTAAGAGTTGATCTAAAAAAAGGAAAGAGGGCAAATGGCCTTTGGGATGGGGGTCCCTAAGACTTTTACCGCGCCGCGTCGCGAGACGAGGGTTCCTATGGAAGTGGGCGTGCACATCACCGGGAATCCCGCCCAGCCCGGAACAGAAACCACCTTTACTGAAAATGTGAGCCCCAGAGGCGCGCGCGTGTTGAGCGTCCGCCGCTGGAAGCAGAATGATCAGCTCACCATCGCTACTCTCACGGGTTCGTTCCGTGCGCTCGCGCGGGTAGCATATTGCCAGCTCGTTCCGGAAGAAGGCTTCGCGGTAGGCTTGGAATTTATCGAACCAAATGGCAATTGGGTCGTCGCCGATTCGCCCGTCGGCTAAGCCCGTCACTCAGCTTCAAAGCCAGCCGAAATCTATTGAATGAAGCCGACGTTCGGCGTGGGCGCCGGGCCGGCGCCTTCCGGCAGCGTTCCGAACTGAGCCTCGAACTTCGAGATGTTTTCCTCGAGTGCCCGCATCAGGCGCTTGGCATGCGCCGGACTCACAATCATGCTCCCGACGAGCTTTCCCTGTGGAACGGTGGGGAAGAGATAAATGAAGTTGAGCGTGAATTCGTCCGCGTTGTGATGAATCACGACGAGATTCGAGTACTGGCCGAGCAATTCCTTTTCGTCGGCCTTGATTTGTATCTGTTGCTGCTGTTGTTGCAGTGGTTTCGGCGCTTCGGCCATCGCTTCGCTCCTCGCAATTCCTTCCAGCTACTATAGCAGAGCGGGGAATCGGTCCCCATGGATTGTGAGCAACTTCTCACGAGCAATTGATTGACGTTTCGCGGAGTTAAGCGTAGTTTATATCGATAGTTCAGCATGGTTAACACGTGAGCGATTCCACCATCACCGGCGGTATTTCCGGAGAACTGCCCCCGACGGCCGCCGAGGCCTCCGGCGATGTCGCCGTTGCCTCCACCTCCTCCCCAGCAAAAAAGCCTCGGACGCCGCGGGAAGCCTGGTGGTACCTCGGGCCGGCCTTTGTCGCCTCCGTCGCATACATGGATCCGGGCAACTTCGCCACGAACATTGAAGGCGGCGCGCGTTTCGGCTACGAACTTCTCTGGGTCCTGCTCTGGTCGAACGCGATGGCGATTCTGGTGCAATATCTCGCGGCAAAGCTCGGGATCTCGACGGGGAAAACGCTTCCGGAAAATTGCCGCGCGGAATTTTCACGACCGGTCACGTTGTGTTTGTGGTTTGCGGCGGAAATCGCCGCGATGGCAACCGACCTTGCCGAATTCCTGGGCGCGGCTCTCGGATTCTATCTTTTGTTCGGAATCCCGATGCTGCCGGCTGCGATTCTAACCGGCGTTTGTGTGATGCTGATTCTCGCGATTGAGCAGGTGGGATTTCAGTGGCTTGAGCGCGTGATTATGAGCTTCGTCGGCGTGATTGGTATCGCGTATGCGTTTGAAATGTTCCTCAGTAAGCCCGCCTGGCAACCGATTCTGAAGAACGTGCTGATCCCGGAAATTCACTCCTCTTCGATTTACATCGCCGTCTCCATGCTCGGCGCCACGGTGATGCCCCATGTGATTTACCTCCACTCCGCACTGGTGCTGCCGCGCCGCGAAGAGCACGACCGCACCGAGCATCATCACCGCAAGATGGAATTGCTGGACGTCCTGCTGGCTATGAACGGCGCTTGGCTGATCAATTCCGCGATGGTCGTGATGGCCGCGGCTGTGTTTTTTGGAAGTGGCACTCACGTCTATTCGATCGAGGAGGCGCACCACACGCTTGCGCCGCTTCTGGGAAAATTCGCCAGTGTGGCGTTTGCCGTGGCGCTGCTCGCTTCGGGTCTCTCGTCGTCGACCGTCGGTACGATGGCGGGCCAGGTGATCCTGCAGGGATTCCTGAATCTGCGCATCAGTATTTTTCTGCGCCGGATCGTGACGATGGTCCCTGCCATCATCGTCATCGCCGTCGGGCTCGATCCCCTGAAGACCCTCGTGCTCAGCCAGGCCGTGCTCAGTTTCTGTTTGCCGTTCGCCATGATTCCGCTGCTGATCTTGACGCAGCGGAAGGATTTGATGGGCACTCACGCGAATCGTCCGATTACGAACTATCTCGCCGCCATCGCGACGTTTGTCATTCTCGGAATGAACGTCTGGCTGCTGTTTGCGATCTTCACTGGGAAATCCTAGAGCGCCGTGCGAAAATTCTTCGCGGGTAAATTCTAAAAACTCCCAAACTTCGAAGCATGCCAGCGCCAAACATCCCGCCATCGAGCCATCCGAAGAATCTCCTCGCGCCGGTACTGGTTACGTTCCTGATTGTCGCGATCGCCGGCGGAATCTTCCTCTATTCATTCGGCCAATTTGGGCAACGCGCGCGCGCGAAAAAACTGAAGAATCCGGTTGCGGCCACTCCCGCCGCAATCGACGCGGGAATGAATGTTTATTTGGAGCGCTGCCAGAATTGCCATGGCGTGAACGGCGACGGCAAGGGGCCGAAAGCCGCGGAATTATCAGTCGCGCCCGCTGATTTTCGCGATGCACGTGCGATGGCAGCGATCACGGACGGCGAGCTTTACTGGCGCATCACGAAAGGCGCTCGTCCAATGCCCAGCTTTGAAACGCTGACCGAAGAGGAGCGCTGGCAAGCGGTGGACTACATCCGCACCTTTGCCGGGCGCTCCACTCCGCGATAGTTGGGCGGGTAGCGGGGTTACTTCACTTTCGCGAGCGCGTCGGCTACTTCTTTCAAGTCCGGAACCACGGGGATGTCGTAGTTTTTGAACCACGCAAGATTGCCCGAGCGATCCACGATCGCGATGGCGCGTCCCGTAATTCCCTTGTCCGCGAGATAGACGCCGAACTTCTCACCCACCGCGCCGCGGGGCTGAAAATCCGCGAGCAGCGGATAGTGAATGCCCATTTTCTCGGCGTACGCTTTATGCGACCACGCGCTGTCCACGCTGATGCCGATCACTTGCGCGTCGAGTTGCTCGAACTTCTTCATGTCGTTGACGAAGCAGGCGTGTTCGTTCGTGCAGGTGGGGCTCCAATCGAGAGGATAAAACACGAGGACGACATTTTTCGCGCCCTTAAAATCGGAGAGCTTCACTTCCTTCATGCTCTGATCCTTCAATGTGAAATCCGGTGCCGCGGCTCCTACCGAGATGGCCATGCTCGTTCCTCCGTGTTCGCGTGTGCAGTTTTTTCGATCTGACGATTGCGGAAACATCATATCCGAAGGGACGAAGCCAGACAAACCCGCCGGCGCCCGCCCACGCCCGGGGAAGTTCGATTCGCGGAATCTCGTTCTGCTACCATAGCGCCGGAAGTGACGGAGCAGACCGAAGAACTTGGCACGAGTCCCTTATGAAACGGCGTATCCGCGCGTCGAGATTCTGCCGGGCAGCCGCAACTGGTGGGCGCGGCTGAAAGGAACGCCGGCGGAATGCATTCACGTGCGAAGCGACTGCGCGTGGATGGCGACGCTTTTGCCGGATACGCTCTACCTTCGCGGGAAACGAGCGCAGCGCCGCGAGCCCGCGCGCCCCGAAGTCTCGCTCTGCCGCGAGTGCTTGCTCGACACGATCGGCGAGGAGCTGGAGGCTTTCGACGGGCGCGTCGTTGCGTTTGAACCTGACGCGGAGATTTTCACCCAGTACTTTTTCGTGGGCACACCGGATTTCGAAGCGGTCGGGCTCGCGCCCGAAACAGCGGCGGCGATCGAGAAACGGCTGGCGCAAACCGGCGAAACGTGCGCAGAATGTTCGCGCGTGGCGACGTGGCTCTGGATGTCGCGAGAGCAAGTGGCCAGCCTCGACGAAACGGACAAAATCCGTGATGCGCCGGGCGAATGGTTTTGCGCCGCGCATGGCGCGCGGAAACTGGCTGCGGCCTTCGAGAACATCGCGGAAGCCAACATTTTCTACATGAATCTTCCGTACGGCGAAGCCGGCGCGTACGTCTGGATCTGAACGATGTCGCTAAGCGAATTAATTAAAAAATATCTGGCGGTGGCGGGAGGCTACGGCAAATCCGTGGCGATTGCATCACTCGGTATGTCGAGGGAAGAAGCGGAGAAAGCGTTCGACGTGCTCGACGAGGACTACCACATCAGCCGGTTTTTTCATTTCGGCAAAGAGGGTGGCGACGCGTACGAAATTAACGGATTTCCACAGACGCACGTTTCGATTGATTCTGAGATTCAGTCGATTTTATAGCGGGCCCCGGCGCTCGGCCGGGAGCGCGAGAGGCGCCGGGCGGCGCGAAAATTGGGGAAGCTGTGAAAGGCCGATTTACAGTAGATTAGAACGCACCCCGTTCCTTTATTTTCAGTGAGTTACGAGCAATTCTAATCGCGGCACCGTAGATTAGAAACGGCCCCTGCGCGAGCCGTTCCACCTGATTTTTCCTGCCATAGCGAGGACTTTTTCGGCTCGAGACAACCCGCTGGGAGCGGCGAGATTCTGAGTGAAGGCGTCACACTCTCACGCCGAGCCTGGCGGTGGGACGTTTTCGACAGGTTGAGTTGGCAGGCCGTTCGATGTATAAACGAATCGCGATGAATTCGACGCGCATTACGCGACACCGGTTCTGCCTCCTGCTTATTGTGTCGCTTTTGTTCTGCGGTCTCTCCTCGATTGAAGTGCCCGAATTCGTCAACTTGACTGACGACACCTCGAATGATTTTACGCTCTCGGTTTCCGTCGAAAGCTCGCCGTCCGTAAACGCCGATGAGGCTGCCGGACCGGAATTGAGCGGGGCTCGAGAGAGCGCTGAACCAACCGAACACGCCAAACACTCCGCACAAGCTCCCGTTCACAGAGCCACGGCACCATCTCCGGCCGAGTATCGTCATCTGATCTGTACTTACCGAACCTAGTTTCGTCCTCCACGCTTCCCGCGGCGGTATTTCCTTCTTCGCGCAATTCCTACTTCGATCGTTGCGCCGAGTTCCCCCGCCGATGGGTTCGTTCCTGTTTTTCGGACAGCGTAACGACGCGAACTCAGGAGTAAAAAGATGAACGGAGCGACTGGATTTAAGAGCAGAACGGATTTGGAGGAGTATCTGCAGGATTTGATCTGCGGCGCAAGCACAGCGGGCGAAGTGGGCGTGCTGATTGAAACCTTGATGGCCGTGCAGGCCCGCGGTCCGCTGAACGAGGAAGCAAACGCCAAGGCAGCAGAAGCCTAAACCCAGAATTCACAACCAGAGGAGTTTCCATGAACTGCAGCTACGACGTGCACTCGACGTACGACATCTTCAAGAAGCTTCCGGATCAAGGCCCGGTGTGGGTAGGGGCCGTGAAGGGAGAGGATCGAGTGCGGAAAGTATTGATCAGTTTGAAGACGACTTCCCGGGACGCTTTCTTCGCGTGCAATGCGAGCGAAGGGAAAATCGTCGAGCTGCTCGTCAATTAAAGCAGGCGCGTAATCCCAGCGGGTGGCGCGGGAGCCTCGGCGGGGCTACTTGTGCGCCAGGGAGACGCGCTGGATGCGTTCCGCGAGGGCTGCGTGTTCCGCGCGGATTTCTTCCGGCAAGCGCTTGCCGAATTTGTCGAGAAACTTGCCCGTGGCCTCGCCTTCTTCGGCCCAGCTGTTGGGATCGACGCGCAGAAGTTCGTCAAGGGCCTCGGGAGAAATATTGAGGCCGTCGAGCGTCAACGACGCGGGAGTGGGAACGAAACCGATCGGAGTGTCGGTGGCGTCGGCGCGACCTTCGATGCGGTCGAGCATCCACTTCAGGACGCGTACATTTTCTCCGTAGCCGGGCCAGAGAAATTTTCCGTTGGCATCCCTGCGAAACCAATTGACGTGAAAAATCCGGGGCGGGTGCTTTAGTTTCGGACCCATTTCGAGCCAGTGGCGGAAATAATCGGCCATGTTGTAACCACAGAAGGGCAGCATCGCCATCGGATCGCGGCGGGTGACGCCGACGGCCCCCGTTTCGGCGGCAGTGGTTTCCGATGCCATCGTGGCGCCGACAAAAACGCCGTGCTGCCAGTTGCGCGCTTCATAGACGAGCGGAGCGAGGCGGGCGCGGCGCCCGCCGAAGATCAGCGCCGAGATGGGAACCCCCGCAGGATCGTCCCAATGAGCCGAGATCGAAGGGGATTGCTTCGCCGCCACCGTGTAACGTGAATTAGGATGGGCCGCAGGACCTTTGCTCGGCGTCCATTTCTCGCCCTTCCAGTTGATGAGGCCTTCGGCGGGGGCGCCGTCCATGCCTTCCCACCAGGGCTCTCGAGCAGCGGTGATCGCCGTATTCGTAAAAATAGAATTGTGGTGAATGGCCTTGATTACGTTTGGATTCGTATTTCCGTTCGTGCCGGGCGCAACGCCGAAGAAGCCCGCTTCGGGGTTGATCGCGCGAAGCGTGCCGTCGGACGCGACGTGCATCCATGCAATGTCGTCGCCGACTGTCCAGACGCGATAGCCTTTGTCTTCGAGCGCCGAAACCATCATGGAAAGATTTGTCTTACCGCAGGCGCTGGGAAAAGCAGCCGCCATGTAACTGACTTTGCCGGAAGGATCTTCGAGACCAAGGATCAACATGTGCTCGGCCATCCAGCCTTCCTTGCGCGCCATCCAGCTTCCGATTCGCAGTGCGAAGCATTTCTTGCCGAGCAGGGCATTGCCGCCGTAGCCCGAGCCAACACTCCAGATTAATTTTTCCTCGGGAAAATGAAGAACGAAGCGCCGCGCCGGATCGAGATCGCCGAGCGAATGAAGCCCGGGAACGAAATCGGATGAATCGCCGAGGCGCTCGAGCGCCACTTGGCCGATGCGCGACATAATGCGCATGCTGGCGACGACGTAAGCGGAGTCGGTAATTTCGACGCCCACGCGACTGTAAGGAGATTTTTCCGGTCCCAGGATGTAGGGGACGACATACATCGTCCGGCCCTTCATGGCGCTGTCGAAAAGCGGCCGGACTTTGGCTTTGGCTTCTTCCGGAGCCATCCAGTTGTTCGTGGGGCCCGCGTCTTCTTTCTTGCGACTGCAGATGAAGGTGATGCTTTCGGTGCGGGCTACGTCGTTGGGATTGCTGCGGTGCAGGTAGCTTTGGGGGTAGGTCTTTTGGTTCAGGTCGATGTAAGTCCCGTCGCGCAACATCCCTTCCACCAGGCGGTCTATTTCAACCTGTGAACCGTCGCACCAGACGATTTTCGACGGCTTCGTCAACTGTGCGGATTCTTCCACCCAGCTTTCTAACGGCGTTGGCACGGAACCTCCATGATTTTTGCGCGGGGGACGCGGCCGGGCCGAGAGGCTAGAGGCGTCGCGTCAGACAAGACAGAAGCGCCTTACAGCGAAAATTGTAGGCCACGGTCCGGGCAAAAGCAATATAGCTGCCCTGCCCCGAGGGTCGCGGGTGTGCCCGATGTTATACTTCCCCGAAATGTACGCTCAAAAGCTCGAAGCGGAGGTTGTAATCGCAGGGAAGCGGGAACCGATGCCACTGGAGTGGCTCGATAGCTTCTGTATGCGGAACTTTACGGGGTCGGGTGAGTTTGACGACACGCTGCCGAGCGGAGAAGGAAGGTTGGAGGCGGGCTCAAACGTTGATATTCAACGACTGGCTGCGGCGATGAGCGAATGGTTCACGAAGCGCGGCAAAGGGAACGGGCAAGCGGTAGTCGTGGAGATCCGAGAGGTGAAGTAAGGCGGGAAGCTGGAACACGGGGCCAGAAGGCGACTCCTTTCTGAAGTTCTTACGCTGAGATCCTTCGACTGCGAGTCGGCCGTTCCGCAAGAGCGGAACGAAAGGCAGAGGCGGCCGACTCTCCGCTCAGGATGACAAGTTTTCAGGTTGCGAAGCTCCAGCCCCCTAAGATGCATCTATGAGCTGGATTCTGGTTCCCACCGCCTGCGGATGAGGAATTGCGGGGATGTACGAAAAATAATAGAAGAGCCGAACTCACCCTGCGTATGACTGGGGCGTTGCAGCGGTCACCGCAGAGCGGGTTCGGCTCCTCACAGATAGTTCGACGCGGGCGGCCTGTGATGGTTAGCAGGAGGGTAGCGGAGAAAAATTTAAAATTCTTCGGTAATCTGCCGGGCGGTGCGGGCGTGGAGAAATTGGTCAGCGCCGCGGGTTAGCAGGTGTTTGATCTTCGGAAGGACGGCGTAGCATGCGTCCGCTCCGGCAGCAATGAGCTGCGGCGTCTTCACAAACTCATCCCATAGCACATGATGGACATCAGGCTCGATGAGCACGTCGGTGACGCCGCGCCAGGGCTGATTCGCGATGGTCTGAATGATCGAAAACGAACGGCTGATCACTTCGATCGTGTTGCGGGGCTTGGAATCAAGAAGTCCCGGTTCCAGGTGAACCGAAATGACCATCTCGGCGCCGAGTTCACGCACGGCCGGCGCGGGTACCTGCTCGGTAAGGAATCCGTCCACGAGGAAATGGTTCTGGTGCTCGACTGGAAGAAACAATCCCGGATAGGCGCAAGAGGCGCGAAGCGCGGGGCTGATTTCGCCGCGGGTGAAATGAACGGACTGGCCGGAAAGCAGGTCAGTGGCGACGATGCTGAGCGGAATTTTCATCTGGCTGAACTCGTGCGCGGTGGTGAAGCGATGGAGGAATTCATCGAGCGGAGCATTGGAGGCCATGCCCATGCGCGAAAGCGTCCAGCGGCCAAAATCGCGAAAGCGAGTGGAGCTGCCTTGCTGCGCCATGGAGTCGAGCGACGTTCCGCTGGCGTAGGCGGCGGCGATGAGCGCGCCAACGCTTGTGCCGGCGATGAAATCCACGGGAACTTCGTTTTCTTCGAGGACGCGGAGGACGCCAATGTGCGCGATACCGCGAGCGAAGCCGCCGCCGAGCGCCAGGCCGACTTTGGGGCGCTGTCCATCGGAGCCGTAGGCGAAAGTGCGCAAGCCCCGAACCGCGGTGCCGAGCCATTTGGTGACAGGAGTCATGTCTTTTGAATCGCCTCATTACACTTTACCGCAGTTTCGGCCGCGCGGTATTTCCGGTTGACCACTGGTTACTCGTTTTGTAACCTCGATGTTCACCTTGTTCCATCCAAACGAAATCGATTTCATGAAGCAGGCCCGGTGAAAAAACGCATTGAAAACGTCGCTGTGCTGGGAGCGGGAACCATGGGCGCGCGGATCGCTGCGCATCTGGCAAACGCCGGGATTCCCTGTTTCCTGCTCGATATCGTCCCGCCCGAACTGAACGCCGATGAAAAGCGCAAAGGCCTCGGACTCGAGAGTCCGGCGGTGCGGAATCGAATTGTGCTCGCAGGCTTGGATGCGGCGAAGAAGTCCCGTCCGGCGGCGTTTTTCACTCCCGAGACGGCGCGGCTCGTTACGCCTGGAAACCTCGAAGACAACCTAGCGTGGTGCGGGCAGGTGGATTGGATTATCGAAGCCGTGGCGGAAAATCTTGAGATCAAGCGCAAACTCTTCGAACGCGTGGAAGCGGTGCGCAAGCCGGGAACGATCGTCACCTCGAATACCTCGGGACTGCCAATTCATTTGATCGCGGAAGGGCGCTCCGAGGATTTCCAGCAGCATTGGGCCGGGACGCATTTCTTCAACCCGCCGCGTTACATGAAGCTGGTGGAACTAATTCCCGGGCCGAAGACGGTGCCGGAGGTGCTGGCAACGCTGGAAGAAGTTTGCGATTTGCGGTTGGGGAAGGGAGTGGTGGTCGCGAAGGACACCCCGAACTTTATCGCGAACCGGATCGGCACGTACGCCATGTTGAACGTGCTGCGGCAAATGCAGGCGCTGGAGATGACGATCGAGGAAGTAGATGCTTGCACCGGCCCTGCGATCGGCCAGCCGAAATCGGCTACGTTCCGCACCGCCGATATCGTGGGACTGGACGTGCTGGTCCACGTGGTGCGGAATATTTACGAGAGCATTCCCAACGATGAATCGCGCGAGATGTGGCGTGTTCCCGCGTTCATCGAAGAAATGCTGAAGCGCGGCTGGCTGGGCGAGAAAACCGGCAGCGGATTCTACAAGCGCGTGAAGAAGGGCGGCGATTCGGAAATCCTGACGCTTGATTGGCAGAAGATGGAATATCGCCCAAGGCAGAAGGCGAAATTCGGGTCCATCGAGGCGGGCAAACAGATTGAAGAAACGCCGGCGCGGCTGCGCGCGTTGGTGGGGCCGGCGCTCGAGGGCAAAGGCGGAGACAAGGCGAACCGTTTTCTGTGGTCCTGCCTGAGCGAGAACTGCCTGTACGCAGCGCGGCGTGTGCCGGAGATTGCGAACAGCGTGGTGGATGTGGACCGCGCCATGCGCTGGGGATTTGCCTGGGAGCTTGGTCCGTTTGAAGTGTGGGATGCGGTGGGAGTGGAGCGAATGGCGCAAGCGCTGGAGCGCGAAGGGAAAGCGCTGCCGCCGACGGTGACGAAGGTGCTTGCGTCGCCGAGGAAATCATTTTACGAGACGGAAAAAGGAAGCACGCGCTATTTCGATTTGGCGACGAGCGCGATGCGGCCGCTTCCGGAGCCTTCCGGAATCATCCTGCTGAAATCCGTGAAAGACCGCACAGGTGTGGTGCAGACGAATTCCGGCGCAAGCCTGATCGATCTGGGCGACGGCGTGGTGTGCTGCGAGTTTCATTCGAAGATGAATTCCATTGGCGGCGACATCGGCGCGATGATTCACGCGGGAGTGAAGCGGCTCGGAACGGAATTTGAGGCGATGGTGATCGCAAACCAGGCGCCGAATTTTTCCGTGGGCGCGAATCTGATGTTACTGCTCGTGACGGCGCAGGAAGGTGAATGGGACGATATTCACATGGCCGTGCGGCAGTTCCAGGGCGTCAACATGGCGATCAAGTACGCGCCGGGGCCGATTGTGGCGGCGCCGCAGGGAATGGCGCTGGGCGGCGGGTGCGAAATCAGTTTGCACTCGGCGCGAATTCACGCGGCGGCGGAAAGTTACATCGGGCTGGTGGAAGCGGGAGTGGGATTGATTCCGGGCGGCGGCGGAACGAAGGAGATGTTAATTCGCGCGAACGAGCACTCCGCGGCGGCAGGAGAAGATCTGGATCTATTCCATGCGCTGAAGCCCATTTTTCAAAATATTGCGATGGCCAAAGTATCCACGAGCGGCGAAGAAGCGCGTTCGATGGGGTATTTGCGGCCGTCGGATTTGATTGCGATGAATCGTGACCGGCAGGTGGCCGACGCGAAGGCCACGGCGCTCGCGCTGGTTCGCGAGGGATATCATGCGCCGGCTCCGGCTGAGATTCGGGTGCTGGGCGAAGAGTTTCTGGCGGGCGCGAAATTAGCGATTCACATGCTGGTGCGCGGCGAGTTCGCTACGGAGCACGATGCCGTGGTGGGACGGAAGCTGGCGTATATTCTTGCCGGCGGAAGTATCACGGCGCCGCAGGTTGTGTCTGAGCAATATGTTCTCGATCTTGAACGCGAGGCGTTCGTCAGCCTGTGCGGAGAGCGGAAGACGCAGGAACGCATTGCGCACACATTGAAAACCGGAAAGCCCCTTCGAAATTAACCTGTTGTTAACATATGTGGGCGAATAGCCGCGCGGCAGTTCGCCCGCGCGCAACTTTTTCCCCGTTTGCGTGTAACTCCAAGCAGGGTTTGGTGCATCTAAGTAGCCGTTAGCGGTCCAGGGTGGGCCGCTGGGGTAGCGTGGGTGCGCAGCATTCGAATTCTCGGGAACTCTGTAGACGGGTGCGAGTAAAAGTAACCAGAGCGGTGTGCTTAAGGAGAACGGAATGACAAGAAATGCAATCCGGAAGTTGTTATGGGGTTGTGTCCTCGCAATGATTATTTTGCCGTTGAGCGCGAACGCCCAAACAGCGGTGCCTACTACCGCGCTATCTTCCCCGACTTATGATTTGAGCAAGGAAATTAAAGTGGATGGCACGATTGAAAAGATCGGCGGCAACACAAGCGGCGCCCCGATCGGAACGCACCTACTGGTGCAGACGGCGCAAGGCGTGTTGGACGTGCATCTCGGCGCCAGCCGGGCCGCGAGCGCGCAGAACCTCGGCCTCTCGGTGGGACAGAGCATTCATGTGACCGGAATGATGTCGAGCGCGAGCGGGAACGCGGTGCTGCTCGCCCGGATCCTTACCACCTCCGACCATATTTATATGTTGAGAAACGAGCACGGGGCTCCGATCCGTTCGCTGATGCCTCGCGCGACAGCTTCGTCAGCCAGCTCGCAGAAAGGAGCGCTCTGATGATGCGGGCGCTGCGGATTTTCTCAACGTTGATGATAGCCGCCGGGATCGCGGTTGGATTTTCCGGGTGCGGAGGCGGCGGCGGAACTCCCGTCAATCCCAATACTACGATTTCGGTGGTGATTTACCCTGGCTCGGCGACAGTGCCCGTGAGCGGAGTGATTAACTTTTCGGCGGTCGTTTACAACTTCGCGTCGAACGATACAGTCACGTGGAAGGCGAGCGCCGGCACGTTTGCAGGGAGTGTGTTCACTGCGCCGGCGACAGCTGGAAATGTGACGGTCACTGCGACGTCGGCGGAAGATACTTCGAAGTCCGCATCCGTTACCGTGATGGTTTCAGCGGCGCAACCGTTGGCGGTAACTCCGGCGGCGGTGTCATTGTCGGCGTCGGGCACGCAGACTTTTGCTGCGAGTGGAACTGGTCCGTTCACTTGGAAGGCGACGGCGAGCAACGGATCGGATCCCGGAACGATTGACCAGTCGGGAAATTACACAGCCCCGCGCACTCCTCCTTCCGGCGGCACTGTTACGATCTCGGCAACTTCCGCGGCCGGTGCCGGAACTGCGACCGTCACAATTCTTTTCTCGGCGGCCACATTGTCCGGGCAATACACGTTCTCGTATGCGGGCGAAGATGCCGGCGGATTCCTGGCCGTAGCCGGCACGTTCACCACGAACGGAGCGGGCGCGATCACGGGCGGCGTCGAAGATGTGAACAGCGGCGCGGCAGGCATCGTTGAAAATCCGATTTCGGGCGGGAGTCTGCAAGTGGGTCCGGACGGGCGCACGATTGCAACGGTTACAACGGGACTCGGCACCGTTACGTGGCAAGTGACGATGATTTCGGAGACGCACGGCCTGCTCGTTCGATTCGACAGCACGGCCACAGGCAGCGGAACGATCGATCGCGCAAATCCGGCGGAATTCTCTGTCAGTGCGATCGCGAATAATTACGCGTTCGGAATTTCGGGGATTGACTCGAGCGGGTTGCCGATGGCGATCGCCGGGCGGTTTCTGGCGGACGGCGCGGGTACGTTCCCGATCAATTCAGCGATTCAGGACGTGAACGATGCGGGAACGGTGACGCAAGCCGACATCTCGCTCCACGGAAATATCATCTCGCTCGATGGCGGCACTGGGCGAGGAACGCTCGAACTCCTCAGCACCGTTCCCGGTACGGGGACGCTCACGTATGCGTTCTACATCGTGGACAACACGCACTTCAAGCTGGTTGAGATCGACGCGGGCGGAGCTCCGGTTCTGGCGGGAGACGCTTTCAGCGCGCCGAGCACGATCACGCTTGCAAGCCTTCAGGGCAGCTACGCTTTCACAGTGGGTGGAGCACAAACGGCGGGGCCGTACGCAGCAGGCGGAGTATTCACGGCGTCGGGGACAGGAACGATCTCCGGTGGCGTGCAAGATCTGAACGAGCAGGCGAACGTGCTGCACATGGCACAAGCCCTCTCGGCGTCGGGTTCAACGTACACGCTCACTCCGACAACCACTTCGAATCGCATTCTCTTGACGCTCTCGAACGGGAGTACCAATTTCATTTATGCGGTATACCCGACGTCAAGCAACACGTTCGAAATGGTCGAGGTCGACAGCGAGATTCTGATCAGCAGCGGGCTAGGATACCTGCAATCGTCCACCAGCGCTCCCGCCGGTACGTTTGGGATCAACACCACCGGGCAAACTACGAACGGGGAACAGGACATCAATGGCTCGATCGCGGCGGCCGGGACCACCGGTCTCACCGGTTACCTCGACATCAACGAAACGGGAACCATTATCCTGAACACTCCGCTTGCGGGAAGCACGATCGTGGCGCCCGCCACATTCGGACGCGGAACGTTCACGCTGGCGACCGCAAAGCCCACTTCGGCGTCATTTAATTTCTCGTACTACGTCGTTGATAGTTCAACGGTGCTGGTGCTCGAAATGGATCACGTCGCCGTAACGCTCGGAACGATGGCCAAGCAGTTCTAGTCGACTCGGCCAGCAGCCCAACCAACACGGCCGAGGATCCGCGAAAGCGGGTCCTCGGTTTTTTTTCCCGGCAAAATTCGCTAACCGGATTCGCTCGCTGCGCGTCTAATTCGCCAGGCTGTGCGGCGGTGTGTCTTGGGGAGTGATTCGTGAATTTTGAGCATCCGCGGATTTCTCTGCGAGGTTTTTGTTTCTGCCCACACGTTGCCAAGCTTCTTGCATTTGATTGGCTCAGCCGATAGCATCGCTCGTTTTTCACTTGCACGGAGCTACGCCCGGAAGCGGAAATTTTCGGATAGGAGTGTGGGATGAAGACTCGCTCGAATCGCCGGCTCATTTTGATTGCGGCCGTTGTCATCTGCGCGACGGGATTACTGGCTCGGGTGCGCGCCGCGCACGGTGAAGGCGGAGAGCCGAGATATTTCGCGATCACGAACGCGCGAATCATTCCCGTTTCGGGGCCAGCGATCGAGGGCGGCACCGTTGTGATCGCAAAAGGCCTGATTCAAGCGGTAGGGACGAGCGTGACGATTCCGCCGGAGGCCTGGGTCATCGACGGAAAAGGTCTCACGGTTTATCCCGGCTTGATTGACGCGGGAACGGATCTCGGTCTGCCCAAGCCACCGGGTGCGGACGCGCCGGGAGCCGCCCGACCGGCTGCGCCTCCCAGCCCCATAATTCTCGATCCGGAGGGCCGGCCGGGCACGTTCCCCTGGCGCGTTGCGGCGGATGAACTCAAGATTGACGACAAGAGAATTGAAGATTGGCGGAACGCGGGATTTACGACTGCGCTCACGACACCTGACGGCGGGATTTTTCCAGGGCAGGGGACTGTGATTGACCTGGCAGGCGCGCGAGCCGGCGATTTTGTTGTGAAGCCCGCGGCGACGCTTCAGATCTCGCTCGCACCGATCGGCGGATTTTTTGGATTCCCCAACTCGCTGATGGGAACGATCGGATACGTGCGCCAGGTGTTCGACGATTCTGCATGGTACAAGGAAGCGGAACCCGTCTACGAAGCTCACGCGACAAAATTTGAGCGGATTCCGTACGACCGCGCTGAGCGCACGATCGTAAAGGCGCAAGACCGAAACGAAATTCTTCTCCTGCCCGCCAATAGTTCGGTGCAGATCCTCCGTGCGCTGCGCCTTTCCACCGGGTGGAAATTTTCAGCGGCGATTTACGGCGGACAGCAAGGCTATGCCGTGGCCGCTGCAATTGCGGCTCAGAGGATGCCGGTGCTCGTGAATCTGAAGTGGCCGGAGCAGGCGAAGGACGCCGACCCGGAAGCCGAACAGACGTTGCGCGATTTGCGATTCCGCGATCGAGCGCCGTCCACGCCCGCGGCTCTTGCTAAATCAGGCGTGAAATTTGCGTTTTATTCGGGCGGGCTTTCCGGGCCCAAGGACATCTTCAAGAGCATCAAGAAAGCTACCGACGCTGGACTCTCGCCGGAAGCGGCGCTTCGCGCACTCACAGTTGACGCCGCAGAGATTCTCGGCGTGGGAGATCGTATGGGATCCATCCAGACCGGAAAGATTGCAAACCTGGTTGTGACGGACGGCGATCTCTTCAACGAGAAGACAAAAGTGAAGCACGTGTTTGTGGATGGCCGGTGGTACGAGGTTCACGAGGAAGCAAAGCCACCGGAAAAACCGGGTGAAGGTAAACAAGAGACCGCCGCCGTTTCTGATTCCATTGGAAAAGAGGTGGGCCGATGAGGCGCGTGGCGTGGATCGTCAACCTGTTTGCCGCGCTCACGATGCTCGTCCTCGTCCCGAGTGTCGCTCGTGCGCAGGAATCGAATACTATTCTGGTTCGGAATGCGACGATTCTGACAATCACTCACGGAAATATCGAGCACGGCTCGATTCTGATTCGCGACGGCAAAATCGCGGCCGTCGGGACGGACGTGAAAGCTCCTGAGGGAGCGACGATAATTGATGCGGCAGGCCAGTTCGTGATGCCGGGAATCATCGATTGTCACTCGCACATTGCGGTGGAAGGAAGCGTGAATGAATCAGGGCCAGCCGTATCGTCGATTGCGAATATCGCCGACGTGCTGAATCCGGAAGACATCAGCATCTATCGCGATCTGGCCGGCGGCGTGACAGTGGCGAATATTTTGCATGGCAGTGCGAACCCCATCGGCGGCCAGACGGTGGTGATCAAGCTGCGCTGGGGAAAATCACCGAGCGAGCTTCCGTTCCAGGGAGCATTGCCCGGAATCAAGTTTGCTCTCGGCGAAAATCCGAAGCGCAACAACTTCTCGCCGCCTCCCGGCATTCCCCGCCGTTACCCAGCAACGCGCCTCGGCGTAGAGGAAGTGATCCGCCAGGCGTTTACGGAAGCGCGTGAGTACAAGAAGCAGTGGGACGACTACAACCAGAAGAAGGCCTCCGGCGAGCAAAATTCAATTCCGCCGCGCCGGAATGAAACGCTCGAGCCGCTCGTCGAGGTGCTCGAAGGCAAGCGTTACGTTCACTCGCACTGCTACCGGGCGGATGAAATTCTAATGCTCCTTCGAGTGGCAAAAGAATTCGGATTCAAAGTCCGCACGTTCCAACATGTTCTCGAAGGCTACAAGGTCGCCGACGAAATTGCGGCTGCGGGCGCGGGCGGCTCCACGTTTTCCGATTGGTGGGCGTACAAGATGGAGGCGTTTGACGCAATTCCTTACAATGCAGCGCTCATGACGGAGCGCGGCGTGGTTGTCTCGATCAATTCCGACGATGCGGAAGAGGCGACGCACTTGAATCAGGAAGCCGCCAAGGCCATGAAGTTCGGCGGCCTCGAGCCGAATGAGGCGCTCAAGCTCGTTACGCTCAACCCTGCGATCCAACTGGGAATCGACAGCCGCGTGGGCTCGATTGACGTCGGCAAGGATGCCGATCTCGTCATCTACAATCACAACCCGTTGAGCGTCTACGCGGTGCCGCAGAAAACTTTGATCGATGGCCACGTTTATTTCGACCGCGAGCGCGATATCGCCGCGCGCCCCGAGCTCGCAAAAGAAAAGCAGGGCCTCCTCGAGAAAGAAAAGAAATCCGGCGAAGACCAGAAGAAATCCGCCGACGAGCCGGCCAAGAAGCCGGACAAAAAACCTGCACCGAGAAAGAAACCGGCTCCGGACGAAGGCGCTGCCAGCGGCATCGCGGGAGGCGCCCAGTGAGAGCCATCCGACGAGTGCGATTCGTGCTGCTGTTTCTCGCGGTCCTGTGCGTGTCACCGGCGCACGCGCAAAATGCGCCGGGCGTTTACGCGATCAAGGGCGCAAAGGTCTATACGATTTCCGGAGCGCCGATTGAAAACGGTACGGTGATCATTCGCGGCGGAAGGATTGCCGCCGTGGGCGCCAACATCGAAATTCCAGCTGGCGCACAAATCATAGACGCGGCCGGACTCGAAGTGTACCCAGGCCTTTTTGATCCACTCACGCAAATGGGACTCAACGAGATCGGCCAGGTAGCTGCGACAGTCGACGTGGTTGAGCTAGGCGAATTCAATCCGGAACTTGTGGCGGCCACGGCCGTGAATCCGGCCACCGCGCACATTCCCGTCACTCGAGCGAGCGGAATTACGCATGTGGTGGCAGTGCCGGGCATTGGCGGGTTCGATGCGTCGAACGGTGGGCTGATTACGGGCCAAGCGTCCGCGTTCAATCTGGCCGGGTGGACGATGGACGAAATGCAGATCAAGCGTTCGATTGCAATGGTGATCAACTGGCCGTCGATTCAGACGCGCGCGTTCGATTTCGCGACATTTCGGTTCAAGGAAAGGCCATACGCGGAGGTGAAAAAAGAATACGACAAGAAAATTGATGAGCTGAGTGACTGGATGGACCGCGCTCGGCACTACGCGCAGGCGAAAGAGAAGGGCTCACCGGCGCTGTTCGAACGGGATCTGAAACTCGAATCGCTGGTTCCTGTGGTTGAAGGAAAGTTGCCAGTGCTCGTGGTGGCGGCCGAAGCCCGCGACATTCGCAACGCGGTGGCGTTCTGCACGAAGCAGAATTTGAGGATGATTCTCGCCGACGGCTCACAGGCGTTCAAAGTGAAGGATCTGCTCAAGGAAAAAAAGATTCCGGTAATCCTGGGCCCGGTCGAGAGACCGCCGGATGAAGAGGACATGGCGTACGATCAGCAGCTCGCGCAGCCGGAGGAGTTGCACGCGGCCGGCATTCCGATCGCGCTTGCGAGCTTCGGCACGGCGTTCTCGAGGCGACTTTCGCAATACGCGGGGACCGCGGTAGCATTCGGTTTGCCGCACGACGAAGCTCTGAAAGCGATCACGCTGAACGCCGCTGAAATGTTCGGCATTGCGGATCAGGTGGGCTCGATCGAGGCCGGAAAGCTCGCGAACCTGATTGTCACGAATGGCGATCCGCTCGAAATTCGCACGGAGCTTCGCTATCTTTTCATCGACGGAAAGCTGACGAGCACGGACAACCGTCATCGCGATCTCTACGAGCAATATCATAAGCGACCGCAGCCGGGACACTAAGGGAATGGGCGCAAGCTGCGTCGCGCGCGCGATCGCACAGGCGTGTCGCGCGCGCGACTCGCAGGCGAGACCGCTGCCGACGAAGCGTGCAGGGGGCCGGATGAGTTTCAGAAGTATTCCGCCGGGCGTCGTGCTTCTCATTTCGTCGATCCTATTTTCTTTGAATGGTTGCGGAAGCGTTGCCACTCGCCAGGAAACCACGCCAAAGCCCGATACTCAGACCACGATCGTATTCATGACGGATTTCGGCTCCGCCAATGACGCCGTCGCAATTTGCAAAGCGGTCATCATCGGTATCGCTCCACGAGTTCGCATCATGGACATTACGCATCAGGTGACGCCCTTCTCGATCGAAGAAGGCGCGCGATTTCTTTCCGGGGTGACGCCTTACTATCCTGCCGGAACGGTTTTTCTCGCGGTGATCGATCCGACCGTGGGAAGTGCGCGTAAGGCGCTGGTGGTCAAAAGTAAAAAGGGCCAGCTGTTCGTACTTCCGGACAACGGCCTGATCACGCCGGTGGCGGACCGCGACGGTGTGGAGGGCGCGCGGGAGATTACAAATCCGGCGTGGATGATCGGCGACAAGATTTCGTCTACGTTTCACGGCCGCGACATTTTTTCGCCCGCCGCCGCGCATCTGGCTGCCGGTGAGGACTGGACACTCGCCGGCCCTGAGGTGAAAGATCTCGTCCGGCTGCAGCCGCGCGAGGCGAGGATCGAAATGAACGGCATCAGCGGCGACGTGATTGGGCTCGACGATCCTTTCGGCAGTCTGATCACGGATATTAAGGGCGACGACTTCAAGCAGCTCGGCTACGCGCTCGGCGACGTCGTCAATTTGAAAATCGACAGCAAGCCGTTCGTATTTCCATTCGTCAAGACGTTTGCATCCGTTCCGGTGGGGAAACCGTTGTTATATGTGGATTCCCGCGGGCGCGTGGGCGTCGCGGTGAATCAGCAGGATTTTTCGAAAGTGTACCGGATCACGCCACCCGTTTCGATTTTCATCCCCCGAAAGCCTGCGTAGGGATTCCCGGCGCGTTTTCAGTTCTAGCTGAATAGTCCTAGCGAACATTTGTCGAAGACTGGTACCTGTCCGCCCTGGCCGCACCGTTCGCCTAATGTTTCCTTGAGCTTGGCCGATTGAAAGAATGTTCTCAGGCAGTACGAACGTACTATTGCCGCACTTTGTCACCCGCGCCGAAAATCGACATATATCAAGGAAAATCATCATCAACTTTGGGGGACGGCGTAGCTGCCGGAGAGAACGATGGCGCCACTAACGAAAGATTCAGTCGAAGTCGCAAACGCAGCTGGCGATACCGCGGCTCAGCAGTCCGGCAGTCAAGCGAAGCCGACGTCTGCCATGCGCTCCGACGCCCTCTCGCTCGAAGTCGCCGTCAAAGTGCATGGTTCACGCGTGATTGAAGTAGCGCGCGGGTCCGCGCCGCAAACAGAGCCATTCGAAGAACAAACCGTTACGATGATCGTGTTTCCGAACGGCGCTGTCCTCCGGATGTCCACGAGCGTAAACGTCAGCCAAATGCTGGTGCTCACGAATATAAAAACCAAGCAGGACTCCATCTGCCGCGTCTTGAAAGTTCGCCCGAATTCAAATCAGGGTAGCTACGTCGAAGTGGAATTCACGCACCGCCAGCCGGGCTATTGGGGCGTTCAATTTGCGTCGGAGGCATCGGCCGCGCCGAGCACGGCTGCGCCGTCGCTCCCGATGCCCGCTGCTTCACAGATTCCCGTCGCGCCCGCGAACCGTCCTTCCGCATCCAGCACGATTCCTCAGGAAGCGAAACCGGCGTCTGTTACGCCGTCGCCCGCCACGTTCGCTCCCTCGCCAATGCCGGAGTCGAGTTTCATTTCGATCGGCTCGCAGGAAAAAGTGCAAGACGCCGCGACTGCGACCGTGTCCACCACGCGACCGCTCACTCCCGTTGAGAGGAGACTCGAGAATCCAGCGCCTCCGATTCCGAGGAATGTGGTAGCGATCGATGCGAACACCGCTCCGCCGGCGGCTCCGTCCTCAGTCTCGATGGATGAATTATTGGGAGACGATCCGGGTTCGTCGAGCTCCGTCGTCGAATCCGCGACTAATTTCTCCGGCACTTCCTCTTCTCGATCCGAAGAAAAGAGCGAAGCATCTTCAGCGAGTGCGTCAGCTCACCCGCCTCGCGAGATTTTTGGAAACTTTGCCGGTGCCACTTCCGCCGCTCCGCAAGCCGAACCGGCCGAAACTTTCGGCGCGCGTCTTGATTCCACGCTGGGAACATCCGCGACGAAAAATGCGGGCGCTGGGAAAAACTGGTTCTTGATCGCTGCGTGCGTCGCAGTGGTCGTAGCGGGATTGGCGGCTGGCATCAACTATTTCCGCCAGCGTCCCGCGAACAGCAGCGGCGCCTCCGCCGCGCGCGCCGCAACTAGCGCGCCACAGCCCGTGAACGGCAGCTCGAGCCAACTTCCTGCGATCACGCCTCCGGGCCAGCCGTACGCGGCCGGAGTTGTCGAACCGAATCAGCTTCCGAAATCGAGTGTCGCGGGCAGCCCGTCGACAACTGCGGCTGCAACTCCGTCGAGCGAAGTGAAGGCGCCAGCGAACACTACTGCCGCCGCGAATCATTCGCCGGCTCCCGCCAAGCAGGCGACTCCCGGCGTGACTCCGGACATGGTCTCGAATGCGCTCACCGCTCGTCCGACGAGCTCGTCGCGTGGCGATGAAGGGCAAGCCGATCAAGCGCCCGTGCTGGATCCGTCTGCCTCTACTTCCAGCGCGAACGCGCTTCCCGGTATCTCGGCCACGAACGCAGCGTCACTTCCGTCGCCCGAAATGCGGCCTGAGGGCGTGGTGAAAATCGGCGGCAATGTAAAAGAGCCAAAATTAATTAGTTCCGTGCTGCCGCAATATCCGCCGGCCGCGCGCGCGTCGGGGCAACAAGGGGATGTTGTAGTCGAGACGACGATCGATAAGTCCGGCAACGTGGTTCGGATGCACGTTATCTCCGGCCCCGCCAGCCTTCGTGGCGCTGCGATGGACGCGCTTCGCCGCTGGAAGTACGAACCGTCCCGGCTCGATGGAGAGCCTGTGGAAGTTCAGATGCAGGTGACGATCAGGTTCCGCACATAGCATAGCGCTCGACGAATCGATTCCCGCCGTCTAGTACAGCGCCCTCAATTTCCGCGCTGTTGCTTTTTTGCCTCCGCTGGCATCCAATACTTAGCATCGAATAAAAAGCCACGGCGTCGGCCGCGACATTCGTCATGACATTGGCCCTGACGCCGGCCGTGAATATGACGATTGCGACGCTCCGATTCAGTTGAGGTGAGAGATGCGAGAAGCAGTGATTGTAAGTTCCGTTCGAACAGCCGTCGGCAAGGCCTCGAAGGGTGCTCTGCGCACCACGCGCCCCGACGATTTGGGCGCGCTCGTGATTAAAGAAGCGGTTGCGCGCGCCGCTGGCCTCGATCCGAAAGAAATCGAAGATGTGATTCTCGGTTGCGCGATTCCGGAAGCGGAGCAGGGAATGAACGTCGCCCGCATCGCGTCACTCCGCGCAGGGCTTCCTGTCGAATCGTCCGCGATGACGATTAACCGGTTCTGCTCCTCCGGATTGCAATCGATCGCGATCGCCGCTCAACGCATCATGGCGGGGCAGGGCGAAGTGGCCGTCGCAGGCGGCACCGAATCGATGAGCATGGTTCCGATGGGAGGCAATAAGGTTTCGCCGAATCCCTGGCTCATGGACAATTATCCGGATGCGTATCTCGGGATGGGTTTGACCGCTGAGAATCTCGCCAAAAAATATGGCATCACGCGCGAACAAGCCGACGAGTTTTCCTACGCCAGCCATCAAAAAGCGATTGCCGCGATCGCAGCCGGAAAATTTAAAGATGAAATTGTGCCCGTCGACGTGAGCTACAACGTGCTCGAAGCCGGCGCGAATGGTTCGCCGAACGCTTCGCGCCCCAGAACGGTGAAAGCAAAATTTGACACCGATGAAGGCCCTCGCGCGGACACTTCCGTCGAAGTGCTGGGAAAGTTGAAGCCCGCGTTTCACGCGCGCGGCGTGGTGACGGCAGGGAACAGCTCGCAAATGAGTGACGGCGCGGCCGCTGCGGTGATTGTAAGCGCCGAACGCGCTCGCGCACTCGGACTAAAACCGCTTGCGCGCTTCATCGCCTTCGCCACCGCCGGTTGTCCTCCAGAGGAAATGGGCATCGGTCCGGTGTTCGCAATTCCGAAGGCGCTGCAGATCGCCGGATTGAAGCTCGATCAGATCGACGTGATTGAACTCAACGAAGCGTTCGCGGCCCAGGCCCTCAGCGTGATCAAGGTCGCGGGAATCGATCCCTCGCGCGTGAATCCGAATGGCGGCGCGATCGCCCTCGGACATCCGCTCGGCTGCACGGGCGCTAAACTCACGGCGACAATCCTTCGTGAACTCGAGCGCCGTAACGCGCGCTATGGACTGGTGACGATGTGCGTCGGCGGCGGCATGGGCGCCGCGGGAATTTTCGAACGGGTCGCCTGATCGCAGCTATTTGAACGGCGCCACTCCCGCGCAGCGGTGGCTTCCAACCGGCGAGGAAAACTCGGACTGCTTTTCGATGGTCGACGTTTTCGGCTCTTCCTCTGCTTCGCTTCCGCTACGGCTCCGTCTCAAACGGTGAAGTACGGCCCTTCAGCGTTTCACTCACGCCCGCAGCAGCCGCAACAGGCAAGAGCGCCGCAAGCCGCTCCACCGCTCCGTTCAACTGGGCCTCGAGCAGCTTCTTTTTCTCGGGAGTCAAATTCCACGACATGCAGCGTACGCCCGCCACTCGCTGCGGCCCCATCGCGAATCCCTTGCATTCAAGCGTTCCGCCGATTTCATCCCAAGAGACCGTTACCTCGCGCCCCGTGTCCGCCAGCACGCGCCCCGTAAGCGTTTGCGCCAGTGCCTCCTTGCCGCCGCGCAATTCGAGCCGGCACGCCTCGCCCGCTTTTCCGATCGCGCCGGATTGTGTCAGCCACAATCCAAGCTTCGACGCGTCCACAAAATACTCGTGCAGTTGCTCGTAGCTGAACGACGCCGGCCGCATCACCAGCAGCGCCGTCTTCGCACGCCCGAAATGATTCTCGAGATAATATTTCAGAATCGCGAGCGACATCTTCCAGCCCGACACCACTCCTTCATACTCGTCATTCCACGCTGCATCCTCGCGAAATCCTGAATTTACCAGGCGCACGTGCGTCACTCCGCCTTTTCGCTCGATCGTCACTTCCAGAATTCCGGCCGGCATGCCCGGCGACGCCTCCCACTTCAACACGAACAATTTCCCGGGCGTCGCGTCCACCACTTTGTACGGAAGCACGTAGCCAAATTCGTCGAAAAACCACGTCATCGCTCCGCCCGGCTTCGCTTCGCCCGACGCGCGGTCCACAAACCAGTGCGCGATTTTCTCCGGATCGGCCCATGCCTCCCACGCCTGTTGCGGTGTCGCCGACGTTTCTATCTCTGCGCGAATTGTGCGGCCCTGATGCTTGTAGGGCTCGGACTTCGGTTCGTCTGTCATTCGGAATTACCTCCGCTTTCGTTTTCGCCTTTGAGTTTTGGCGGGATTGGATAGCAACCGAGAATCAGCCGGTAGGGACGTCCATTTCCAGCCGCGCCGTCCGCGTGCGTGTATGGCGAAGCGTGCCGCGCCACCACCTCGACCACTGCGCGTTGCAGCTCCGTCGTGAATTTTGCGCGCTGCCCGGCGCTTTCAAATCGCATCTCCGAATTCAGCGAGAGCGTTGCGAGGCGCTTCGATTGTGTCGCGGCCTCGCGCCTCGCCCGCCCCAGCTCTGCTTGCCCAAGCGAAAGCAGCCCCAGTAAGTAAGCCGCGCTGAACGCGTCTTCGGCCTGGGCCTGCGGCACGCCGAGCCGCCCGAGCAGCTCGGGCGAAAGAATGTAACCACGCGCCGTCGTGCGAAAGCGCCGCTCGATCATGTTGCGCCGGCGGCGCTGTCCGGCGCGCTCGAGGAAATGGGTGCGCGCCAGCTCTCGCACGTGGTAGTTGATCTTCTGGCGGGGAAGCCGCAGCCGCCGCGCCAGACCTGCCGCGGAGTCCGGTTCGCGTAACGCGTCGAGAATTCGCAGCCGCAAGGGATGAAGCAGCGCGGCGGCTCGCGGCATCTCCGCGACAAAGTCCCAAGCGGGCGAGTGCGACTGAGTATCGATGGCGGCGTTCACAGCGCTAATCTCACAATAGACCATAACATTTGTCAAGACAAAATATATTGTCAATAGAACGATTCAGCGCGGCGCCGCCTTTCGTGCCCTTGCTTCGCCGGCCCCTGATATCCGATACACTCCACCCCAATCCTGAAATCGAGCCGGCCGGCTCTTTCTCACCTCCGCTCACCTGTCCGCTCAGCCTATTGCGTCAACCTCAAATGAGAGAGACAATCATTTTTTACGCTCTCGCAATATTTCAGGAGGTTACGCCCATCATGGCGACCGCACCCGCTTCTCAGGTTCTCAATCGCGGCGGCTCTTTCCTGCTTACCACCACGAGCCCCGAAGACGTTTTTACTCCGGCGGACCTCACCGACGATCAGCGACTGATCGGCCAGACCGCGGAAGAATTCGTGCAAAAGGAAATTCTGCCCAACGTGGCTGACCTCGAAGCCCACAAAGAAGGCTTGATGGCGCAGATGCTCAAGAAGGCGGGCGAAATCGGCCTCCTCGGCGGCGCGATACCGGAAGCGTACGGCGGTTCGGGACTCGACAAGATCTCGGCCACGGTGCTTGCGGAAAAACTTTCCGGCTACGCGTCGTTTGCCGTTTCGCACGGGGGCCACGCGGGCATTGGAACGATTCCGATCGTTTATTTCGGCACCGAAGAACAAAAGAAGAAATATCTGCCGAAAATCGCTTCGGGCGAGCTTCTCTCCTCCTACTGCCTCTCCGAGCCGCAGGCAGGCTCCGATTCGCTCGCTGCGCGCACGCGCGCCGTCCTTTCGCCCGATGGCAAGAACTGGATTCTGAACGGCCAGAAAATGTGGATCACGAACGGCGGATTCGCCGACGTGTACGTGGTATTCGCGAAAGTGGATGGCGAGAAATTCTCCTGCTTCATCGTCGAGCGCGGCACGCCGGGTTTCTCCGCGGGTGCGGAAGAAAAAAAGATGGGCATCCGCGGCAGCTCCACCACGCCGATTTTTTTCGAGAACTCTCCCGTGCCGAAGGAAAACCTGCTCCATGAAATCGGACGGGGCCACATCGTTGCGTTCAACACCCTCAACGTCGGCCGCTTCTCTCTCGGCGCCTATTGCCTGGGTGGCTCGAAAGAAGTTCTGAAGGCGTCGTCGAAGTATTCCAAGGAACGCGTCGCGTTCGGCAAGCCGCTCAAGGATTTCGGCCTCATTAAGACAAAGCTTGGCGAAATGGCCATCCGCATCTATGCCGTCGAATCCATGATCTACCGCTCGGCGGGAATGATCGAGGCCGCCGTAGCGTCGCCTCAATCCGGTGCGGATAAGACGCAGCAAGCGATGCAGGTGCTCGAGGAATACGCGATCGAAAGTTCCATTAGCAAGGTGATGGGCAGCGAGACGGTTGACTACTGCGTGGATGAGGGCGTCCAGATTTTCGGCGGCTACGGCTTTCATGAGGATTATCCGGTGGCTCGCGCTTACCGCGACAGCCGCGTGAACCGTATCTTCGAAGGAACCAATGAGATCAATCGCATGCTCATCATCCAGATGCTGATCAAGCGTTCAATGGGCGGCATTCTTCCGCTCATTCCTGCTGCGATGAAGCTGGGAGAGGAGGTCTTGGCCGGACCGTCTTTCGAGGAAGCTCCCACCGGCGCGTTTGCCGAGGAGGAGCGCTCCCTGGCGCAGGCCAAGAAGATTTTCCTTCTCGCCGCGGGTACTGCGATGCAGAAATTCCGCGAGGGTCTGGCCGAGCAGCAGGAAATCGTGGCGTCGCTTGCGAATATCGTCATGGACGTGTACGCGATGGAGTCGTCGCTGCGCCGCGCTCAAAAGGCGCTCAAGACTCGCGGCGAGGCGGCAACGGTCATGGGCGATGCGGCAAGAGCTTTCGCGTATGACGCGATGGATCGAATCGAGAAGGAAGCGCGCACGGCTCTGGCGGCAACGGCTGAAGGCGATACGCTCGTCACCCAGCTCGCCGTATTGCGCCGCTTTGCAAAACACAATCCCGTCGACACGATCGGAATCCGCCGCCGCGTCGCCGATGCAGTCCTCGCGCAGGATCGTTACCCGTTCGAAGGCCGCTGAGCGAAGCGCGCGTTCCCGTCGCGAATATTTCCGCAGTCGGGCGGCTTGAAAAACCGCCCGCGCACCCTCCGGTGCGGACTTGACACAAACCAAATCGCGTTCCCGCTGCGTTCCAAATCGAATCAGGCGAAACAAAAAGAAAACCGCCTCCTGTAGTCAAAAAGCGGCACCAAATCGCATCTTTTAGACCAACGGTACGCGAAGTACTCGCTTACTCCCTCCGCGGAAGTTGTTTTCCGTTCTGGCCGTGCGGCGCGCCTCGGTAGTTTCCGCATTCTCTTTCCGTTTCAGCTACTTACGCGATGGTGCATTTGGGCTTCCCCGTGCA
The DNA here is from genome assembly GCA_963711875.1 of uncultured Acidobacteriota bacterium. Classification (GTDB taxonomy): domain Bacteria; phylum Acidobacteriota; class Terriglobia; order Acidiferrales; family UBA7541; genus Palsa-295. Next base: position 7,830 of record CAVQFW010000004.1, on the reverse strand, counting down.
TCTGTACAGGCGACAACAGGCGAGGTCACATGAAAATGGTTTTTGGGAATGTTAAATCGTTCGTTCTAGCAGCCGTTGAAAAAGCGAAACTGCGCAAGGGCCTGATGGCCGGAATCGCGCTCTTCTTCGTTTTGCAACTCTACTTCGTCCGCGAATTGCTCGCGGCAGAATTGCTCTTCGGCGCGGGATTCGCGATCCTGCTGGTTCTCGGCGGCTTGGCGTACCTCGTCGGCACGCTCGGTGAACGAGGCCTCGACTTTGCGGAAGTTGGCGTACGTGTGATCGGAGACTCCGCCCGTCGTGGTTTTAACAGCCTCGAAGAAATTACCAAGAAGGCGATCCGCCAGCCGCGTTCAGAGTCTGCGCAATAATCGCATCTGCGAGCAGTCACACCCGAATCTCACACTGAAAACCGCGCACGATCCCCACAGTGCGCCCAAATTACGGGCCCGTTTAGCGGGGCGCCCATGACGGGCCCCGACGAGCCACGACGGGCGCCGTTCGCGCTGTGAGCTTTCTCTAACCTCGCCGCCCGCCCCCCCAGAAATCCTTACGCGAAACCCAATCTGACAAATCGCTCGCGCCGTGCTAGGGTATTTGTGGAACTATGTATATGCGGCACTCAATCCGGCCCCGTGAAAGCTAAAATTCTAATCGCGACTCCGCTATTAGGATTTCGCGTAACTCACAGAAAACAAAGACTCGGCGACAGGCCTAATAGCCACGAGAACCCGATTTGTCAGTAGAGTTTATAGTCTCCAAGTTAGCACCAGCGGCGCCCTCTCGATGTAGCGAGAAGTGGCAGCTTCAGGTAAAATACGAGCTTGGGGAGATCTAATTGACGCTTACGAACATTCAGGGAACTAACGGTGCGAAGACGTTGGTGCGCGTTCGGCCTCGAGGATTCTGCGCCGGGGTGGTGCGAGCGGTAGACATCGTCGAGCTGGCGCTCGAAGCCTACGGCCGCCCGGTTTACGTGCATCATGAAATCGTTCACAACCGTTATGTCGTCGACCAACTGCGGCGCCGCGGCGCGATTTTCGTCGAATCCATCGAAGAGGTTCCCGAGGGCGCGGTCCTGGTATTCAGCGCGCACGGCGTTCCTCCTCGCGTTCGACTGGAAGCGCAAGAGCGTCAGCTTCGAGTGATTGACGCGACTTGCCCTCTCGTGACCAAGGTGCATCTCGAAGCGCTTAAATTCGCGCGCGAAGGTCGCACGCTGATTCTCATCGGCCATCGCGATCATCAGGAAATTGTGGGAACGTCCGGCGAAGCTCCCGATCAAACCGTTGTAGTCGGAAGCGTGGAAGAAGTGGACGAGCTCGAAGTTCCCGACCCGGAGCGGCTCGCCTTCCTTACCCAAACCACTCTCTCGCTTTACGACACGCAGGAAATTGTCGCCCGGCTCCGCCAGCGGTTTCCCACGATCGTAGGCCCCGCGTCGGACGACATCTGCTATGCGACGCAGAATCGCCAGGAAGCAGTGGAAGCGCTCACCCGCGAAGTGAAATTGATTCTCGTGGTGGGCTCGGCCAATAGCTCGAATTCGAACCGTCTCGTTGAAGTTGCGAAGCGCGCCGGGGTAGCCGCTCGCTTGATCGAAGACGCGAATGACATCGAAGAATCGTGGGTGGCCGGCGTCGAAACCCTGGGCTTGACGGCGGGAGCTTCTGCGCCCGAAATTTTGGTCGAGCAGGTGAGCCAGCGGCTCGCGAAGTTTGGCTTTACGAACGAACGCGATCTGGATTTGATTCGCGAGGATGTGCGCTTCACGTTGCCGCCGGAACTTGCGGCGCGGCAGAGCGCGCACTAGTTGCGAAGGGGCCACGCAGTTTAAAAAACTTAGGAGCTGATGAGTGGCGGTTAAGATCGTCCGCCAGCCGAATAAAATCGCGCTGCTGGGAGCGCCCACCAGCGCCGCCGCGATGTCTGCGGGACACGAAGGCGCTCCTGCGGCACTCCGCTCCGCGGGCTTAGTCAATCGTCTCCTCGCCGTCGGCTACGAAGTCACCGACCTCGGCGACGATCCCCCTCAGCTTTACAAACCTGACGATGAAAGTCCTCGCGCCCGAAATCTACCGCGCGTGATCGCCTCGCTCGAAGCTTTGAAACCGCGCATCGAGCTTGCTGTGAAATCCGCCGCGCTTCCGATCGTTCTGAGCGGCGATTGCTCGGTGGCCCTCGCCACCGTGGCCGGCGCCCGGCGCTATTTCCGCAACGTCAGCATGATTTACATGGACCGCGACGCCGATCTGAACACTCCTGCCACCACGCCCTCAGGCTGCGTCGACGGCATGGTCGTTTCGCACCTCACCGGAACGGGTGCCGCGGAGTTAGTGCGTTTCTGGGGCGAGCCGCCGCTCGTGCGCGAACCTGATCTGGCTCTCTTCGGCGTCGAGCGCCTCGATCCGCCCGAGGAGCAGTTGCTGACGAAGTCGCCGCTCCGCCGCTTTTTGGCGACTGACGTTCGTCGGATGGGCGCGGCAGCCGCGGCCCAGGCGGCCGTAGAACGCATTCACGCTAATGGTTACGAATTTATTCTGCACTTCGATGTGGACGTGATCGCCGACTTTCAAGCCACGAATTATCCCGGCACGGGTGGCCTGAGTCTCGAGGATGTACGCGAAGCGCTCAGCGTCTTCGCAACGCAGAAGCATCTCGCCGCCATCGAAGTCGCGGCCTACAATCCCACGAAAGATCCCGACGGGACTGCCGCAAAGTTGATCGTCGATCTTCTTGCCGAAGTTCTCGCGAAACGGCTCGAAGCTCTCAAGTCGGCTGCGCCTCCGGCGCCCGTGCGAGCGCCCGAGCCCGTCGCGGCAGCTGCCGCGGCATTTTCAGACGAGGCGCCAGCTGAGTCGCAAGCTGCTCCCTCCGCGCGCGCGTCCGAAGGAACCGCTTCCGCATCCGCGCCGGTTACTCCCGGCGAAGCGTGGTCGTCCGACTCTCTCGATGACGATTCCGCCGGAGCAGCGGCTGGTGCAGACTCCGAGCCGCAAGATTCGTCCGCGGAAAATTCTGGCCAAACCTCTGAGAACGAGGAAGAATCTCCATCCTAGCGGCCGCGTTCTTCATCCGTCTACCGCTCCGCGTCCAATTGAGTACCGGGCTTGTGACCTGCCAATCGCCAGCAGATAACTTAAAATCAATCCGTGAGTAACCGAAAAATGCCGCGCAAACTTTCCGTGATTATCTTCGACATCGACGGCGTCCTCGTGGACACCCGCGGCTCCTTCCAACGCACCACGCTCGAGACCGTCCGCCTATTAACGCACAAGCGCGTAACGCGCTCCGAGCTTCACCGCTGGAAGAATCGCCCCGGATTCAACGACGACTGGAAACTTTCGCACGCCTGGGTCCGCCAACTCGGCGGAGATTTCGAATACGAGGAAGTGAAACGCCGGTTCCAGAAAATTTATTGGGGCACGAACGGCGGCGGAAACGTCCGCGGCGAAAAGTGGCTGCTTCCCCCTGCGACGATGAAGCGCCTCGCGAAAATCGCTCCACTCGCTGTCTTCACCGGCCGCATCTACCGCGAACTTGATTACACGCTCGACCGCTGGAAGGTCCGCCGCCTCTTCAAGCGAATCGTAACCGTAGAAGACGTCGCCAGGACCAAGCCCGATCCGGAAGGCCTCCTCAAAATCCTCGATGGACGAGATCCTTCCACGGCGCTCTATATCGGTGACAACATCGACGACGCCCTCGCAGCCAGGTCCGCCAAGATGCCCTTCGTCGGAGTGCTCCCCCGCAGGAGTCCGGAACGCCGCCATCGTGGTACGAGCTTAAAGAAGCTCGGGGCGCTGACTATCCTCGGCGAGATCAGCGAGTTGGAAGGCTGGCTCAAAAAATATCTCCTCCGCGGCTGAAGGACCGAAACCTCCTTCCCACGAACGACATAGGACTAACTGGTAGTACTGAAAAGGACACCAGTACCATTGTTCCCCACGTCCCTAAACCCCATATTTACAGGTAGAGGCGGGGCTGTCGCCCCACACCGTTGCTATGAATGCGATGAACGCCAACACGCGCACTGCGGCTGCTCGAGCTTTCGTTCGCAGCCTTAACATCCTGCTCAAGTTCGCTCGAATGTACGACTTCGGGCACCCTCGCACCGTAAAACAATACGAGACCGCATGGAGCGAATTGCAGAGCGCGCTGGGCTCGGACAACGAAGCCGGCGTGCTGCTCTCCGTCTCTGGCGACCAACTCTTGCTGGATGGCATGGCGCTCGAATCTGCTGCAGCGGAAAAAAGCTTCGCGCGGATGCTTTCGGGCGCGGGCATCGCCAGCATTCACTTTTCACCAAAAGTCACGCAAGCCAGCCTGGCTCGATTCGTTCGAGGCTTTCCTACGGGAACCGGCGCGAAGCCCGCTCAGCTTGTCGAACAATTGAAGGCCGCTCTTCAGGGCGATCCCCACATTCACGTCAACGAAGTCTGCTTCGTGCCCGCGGATTCTTCGATTGCGAAATCATCGGTCGCGGCGCATATCACCGCGCGCACGCTGGGCATGGATTCCGCCGCGGCGAGCGAACTCTTCAACGATCCTGAGAAACTTTTGCAATTGATTGTCGCTGCGGAAGGCACTAAAGGTTCCGGACGTGGCACAGGTTCCGGCGGCCCCGGTGGCGGCGGAACCGGCGGCGGATCGGGCGATGGTTCTGGTTCGGGCGGCGGCTGGGGCGACGGCAGTGGCGGCCCGGGCGGTGGCGGATACGGCGAAGGATACGGTCCTGGATTCGGCCCCGGCCCGGGTGGTTCAGGCGCGCCCGGATATGGAGCAGGATACGGAGACGGCAGCGGCGGTGGCGGAGCAATGGTTTCAGGTCCCGTCACTCCTGCGGGTGCTGGCTCTGGCGGCGATGCTGGTACGTGGAACATTATCGGAGGAAGCGGCAGCGGCGGTGGATCTCAACTCGATCCCAATGCAGCCGGGTTCTGGTTGAACAAAGACGGATCGAGTGGAACCGGTGCAGGTTCTGGAACGGGATCAGAAGGTGGAATTTCCGGCGCGATATCCGGCGTAGGCGGCGGGTCGTCAGGAATCGGCGGCGCGGGTTCCGGCGGTAGCGGAATTGGCGGTGGATTTTCCGGTGGAGCACCAGTAGGCGGTTCGGCAGATGGCGGATCGAATGCCGGCGATCCGGGCACATGGAACATCGTCGGCGGCAGCGGGCAGGGCGCGCCGATCGATCCGAATGCGGGCGGCTTCTGGCTCAACAAGGAAGATTCGGCAGGAAGTGGCGCAACGAGAAGTGGCGGCACTGCGCGAGGCGTGGCCGGTTCCACGTCCGTGCACGGCGGCGCAGACGCGGGAGCAGGAAATGTAGGCGGCTTTCCGGGTGGATCTGGTTCAGGGTCCGGAGCCGGCAACAGCGGCGGTTCAAACCAGCGCATCTGGAGAGTTCCTCCCGGAGCGAGCACGGAACCGGCAGCTGGTGCGCCCGGACGTTGGGCGAATGCGACTTCGGGAATTCGAGCGGGGCGCTCGTCGCGCGCCGCGGCAGGTCCAGGCTCGATGTCGGTTGAAACCGGCCTGATGACGCTGCAAGAGGACGAGCTGCAGGGTATTTTGCAGGTTCTCGCGCAAATCGCGCGCACCGGCGACGGCGCCAAAGACAAACTGGATCCAAGTTCGTTTCAATCGCGGCTCTCGACGCTTCCTCGCCGCGCGCGTTTCACGATCAGCCAGGCGCTATCGGCGCTGGCGGCGCAAGCTCCGTCGGAATCTTCGGACCGGCCGACGCTTCTAAAACTTGCGGAACACATCGCGATTCGTTTCGCACTCGAAAGCTACGAACGCGGAGACGTGGACGTGAATTCCGTGCGCCAGTTGCTCGACGAGATGAACACCGAGCTCGACGGGCTGCGGAAGATCATGGGCGTGTACGAAGAAAAAATGGCTCGCGCAGGCATCGAAGTCCAGTCTCACGTGGAGCTGCTCGCGCAACAGTTCTGGACCGAAGTGCCGGAGGAAAAAAGGAAAGCGGTCCTCGAGTCGCCTGACGCATGGTGCGTTCCCGCGGCCAAGGTGCGCGAGTACGTAGAAGCTCTCCAGGCGCGCGGAGAATCGGAAACCGCGATCAGCATTCTGCGCGGCTACGCGAACTGCATCACGGACACCAAGAGCCAGCCGCGCCGCCAGGCGGCGATGGGATTAGCGGAACTTGCCTCGCTGTACGCGAACACGGACGAAAAGCTGCTGATGGACGTGATTCGTCAGATCGGCGTGCAACTTCCGGAAGAGCGCGACTCGGAAATGCAAAGCCTTGTCGGCGCCGCGTTTGTGCGCATGTCGCAGGAAGCGACGAAGAGGCGCTCGTTCGCAGCGATTCAGCGGTCGGTGGAACTGATCGATTACGTCGAAACCGAACGCCCCGGAATGGGCAAGAATCTGCGGCCGCGCATCGCGATCGAAAGCCGGCTGCCGGAATTCATCGACGAAGCAATCAAGACGGGGCATGTGCAGACTGGTTTTGCCGATTTGCTTCGCCGCATGCCGGAACCCGCGTCCGAGCAATTGGCGATCCGGTTCAGCCGCGCCGGCTTCCGCGAAGACTGCGAGCTTCTCGTTTCCATGATGGGTCTGCTCGGCGCGGAGGGTCTCGAACATCTCCGAAAGCAATTGCTGCGAGGGAGTCCGAATGAGGCGATCGACACCGTCGGAATTCTCGCGCGCATAGATCTCGAAATGGTGGAGAAAGTACTGCCGGAGCGGATGAAGGAGTGGAAACGGACGGCGCATGACCGCGTGGTCCGGCAGATTGCTTCGAGCGGAGCAGTGGAGCGCGGCCGCTTGCTGCTCGATATATTCGATTCCCTCGATACGATGATTCGCCCGCTCGCAGTGGACGAAATCGGCATGAGCGGCGAGCAAAGCGCCGATATGCGGTTATTGAGGCTCGCGGAAGGCGATTTGCCAACCGGCGGCACGGAGTATCTGCGCCTGAAGGCTATCGAAGCGCTCGGCCGGTTGCGTTCGGCAGGCGCGGAAGCGATTCTCCGCAAAGTTTCTGAAGCGCGAAAGGCGTGGCGCTGGGCGAACCCGAGCGAACTACGCGTGGTCGCGGCCCAGGCGATGGAAAAGATCGATCCCGAGTGGGTGCGCAGTTTCATTCCGAAAAGCGGCTTGAGCCTTGCTGAATTCTCAATTGAGCCGCTCGATGCGGATCCGGAGTCTTCGGCGATTCGCCAAAGGCGCTATCCTCGGTTGCGGTTGGAACATCCTGTGAGTGCGACGACCACCAGCTTGAAGGACAATTGCGACATGCAGATTCCGGAGATGACTCTGGGCGGCGGGATCGCTGTCTGCGAGCAGAGCTTGCATCCCGGCAGCATCGTGGGCCTCAAGATGAGCACGTCCACCAAATCCGTGAAGGCGCAGATGATAGTCCGCGACGCCAACACGCAGGCGCGGGCGTTCGAAGTGGTGGATATGGACCTCGAGGAACGCGCGAAGTTGCGGAAACTTCTCGTGCAGCTCGGCAACGTACAGAAACAATCGACGCCGAAAGAGCGCAACCGCCGTTCGACGCGCACGATCCTTTCAAATCCCGTTTAGGTTTTTTGGCGCTGCCTCCGGGCAGCCATCTCGCGCCAATCCAAACGCGTTTCGGCGCGTTTGGTTCGAAAACCGTCCTCCCGACGTAAGGAACCCAATTGAACAGCGATTGCGAGAAGCCCACCCATAATCAGCGCGGTCACCACCAGCGCCTCTGAAAATCCCGCCCGAAGAATGCTCCATCCCGCAATCACCAGCCCCACCGTCAGGCCGTAGCATGTGAGCGTTACCCGGCGTGGCGCCCAGCCTCGGCTGAGCAGCAGGTCG
>CAVQFW010000003.1:0-116038 GCA_963711875.1 uncultured Acidobacteriota bacterium | reverse complement strand
TGCGGCGACAGTAAGCAGTTTTGGCTTATTCAGTGCGTGGGCAGAGACACAAATCGGGAGAGCAAGGATGGGCGCAGTCGCTTACGCGGACCGCGTGTCGAATTATCCAGAAGAATGCCGGGACAGCGAGGGCATTCTGTGGAGAATAGTTCAAAATCAGCGAGGCGATGGATATCAGGTCTTGAACGAGAAAAAACAGAGAACACTCGGGGAGACAATATTTTTTGAAGCTGATTTTACGAGAGGAGAGGCAAGCGAAGCAGTAATCATAACGTTGCGGAAAGGCTATGCTCTTGTCTTCATTTTCAATGCTGCCAATCCAACCGAGCTCGACAATCTCATTTCTTCTTCTCGAATTGCGTTTGTCCGATAAGACGGAAGATTGAATCTCGGCTCGGATAGGTGTCGAGAACAGGGATTATCACCACCTATCTCAGCTTGAGATAGCTGGTGCGAAGAGGATTTCGCAACACCTATCCGACTTTCCACAAGGAATCGACCAACGATAACCTCCGCTAACAGACTGCAAGCTCTGGAGGTTTCGAGTCTAACCGCGATTTTTGAACATCTAGCCCCCGACCCACAGAATGGGACGACGCAGCAGGCCGCAAACTAGAAGCACGCTCCTGGACCAACGTTACCGGTTCGGTAAGTTCCTCTGACCGAATATGGACTCATGCTTGGCTCAACGCCGAGACCAGCCACGTCAAGAGTTTCGATCCAGAATGGTTGCAAACGATATCTAACTCGATAGGTAATCGCCGCACTTCGAGAAGGGCTTGCTTCCAAAAGTTCCTTTAACTTGCGCGAGTAAAAAACATCGAAGCAATCGAGCTGGCCCGACCTCCTCACCATCACTACCTTCGGTTGTCCCAGTCCATCAACACTGGGGAAGCCGTTGGCGGGTTGATAAGTATCGTTCGGAAAATACGTCAGCCAGAACACTTTGGTTCTCGTGTAGTATCCAAAGAAAAGGGTCCAGACGACTCCCACAACGGCCACGATCCCCAATGCTAGGAGAACCCGCTTCTTCTTGGACATCGAAACTCTGATCCACCGAATAGATTACGAGCAGATTGACCTGCAAAATGTGAGCTTAATAGAGATAAGTCAGAATAGAGTCCACGCACAACGTTCAGGTGCGCTATGTACCAACCCGCCCCCTTTCTTCAATTCAGTTCACAGCAAGCCAGCATCCGGATTATTTCAAAGGCGACGCAGGTGGCGATAACAGGGATTATCACCAGCTATCTCATTTCGAGATAGCTGGTGCGAAGAGGATTTCTCAACATCTATCCGTAAATGTTTCGGGACGCCTCCCGGACTTCGTGTCCGATTGCCGTACTTTCACCTGCGACAGTATCCTGGCAGGCGTTAATCGTGTATCGTGCTCCGCATACGGAAGTCATCACCGTTTGCACCGGCCCCTGAAAGTTGAATCACCGACGCCTGGCATGGCCTTCTTGCCGGACCTCGCGCCCGACGACTATCGATCGGAATTTTTGCCGTCACTGCTCAAGGAAAAATCGCACATGGGGAACACACACGCAGCCATTCTGAAGAGAATTCAGCTTCAAGTGATCGGAATGTCGTTGTTGGGTATTGTAGTTTCTGTCGCACCCACCGGCGCGCAGCATGACGGCGGAAGACCGCAAGCAACTCCCGGCCATTGCCGACGCACTCGCGCGCGCGAAGGACTAACTCGATGAGGAAAGTGTTGCCTGTTGCCGCCGTGGTCGAAGTGGCCACCGGAGTGGCGTTGCTCACAGTCCCATCGTTGGTCGGGCGATTGCTCCTCGGCACGGAATTCACAGGCAGTGGCTTGGTAGTGGCGCGCGTCGCCGGCATCGCGCTCGTCGCATTAGGGATCGCCTGCTGGCCGGGACCGCCACTGGCCGGGATGTTGACTTACAACGCGCTCACCACGCTTTACTTTCTGTATCTTGGCATCCGCGGCCAGTCGGTCGGGCCGCTGTTGTGGCCGGCCGTCGTGTTGCACCTTGTTTTGACGTTCCTGCTTGTCATGGAGTGGCGCAATGCAAATAAGGACTGATCGCACATTTCCATTTTGAACTTTACCGGCAAACCTCTGGACGCTTGTTTTCATCGATGTTTGCGCAGGTTTGACCGCGATGAAAATGGTTGAATCGATTGTCATGCGGGAGTTCACGGGTAACACCCACTGTTCGATTGTTTACTTCGGGGAATCCCAGTGACAAACATACGGTAAGCCGCGATCTACCAAGGCCCGTGGCAAACTGTCAGATAACTGTCGAGAACAGGGATTATCACCAGCTATCTCATTTTGAGATAGCTGGTGCGAAGAGGATTTCTCGACATCTATCCCGAATCGATGCGTCCCTGTCCAATTTGTTTAGTGGCCTCAAACTCGCCCTAAAATCAAAGAGCGAGGCTGCAAGAAAGCCTGTCCAACCCAGAATCGCGAGGTAGAAATCCGACCCAGAGCGTACGCAGTGCTCCGGCGGCGTCATCCTTGCGGTTATGGACCCGACGGCAGTGACTTCGCGAATATCCTGACGTGCCCATCGCGAAGACATGACGTGCTGGTCCCACGATGGTCGTAACTCGCCCTGGTTGTGCAGGACAAACGGCAAGAAACGCGCGGCATTACAGAATCGCAGATCGTCGATCTCGCCGCGACAGAACTCACAGCAATCGGCAACTACCAGGGACTTCCAGAAACCTCAATGCTGTTCACCTGACGACAGCCAGAGTCCATACCTCCGCAATTGTCGATCATTGACCCAGTGCGTCTACGACACCGACCTGAGTACCTCGAAAGAATTTTCGTGGACATCGCTAAGAACTGTCACACGAACCCCTTTACTCTATGGATTGCCCACGGTCTCTCCGGAGATGCATACTATCTCGTTAGGCCGACCGAACCGAGCGAAAGCTCGAACATCGCCGCACCGAGGAATGTCCAGAAGCCCTGCATTCCGTTGACCTACTGCCGCAAAACACGCGGACTTTCGTTGGCCCGCATCCTAGCACGTTCAACCATCTTCGAATCTCCAACGGCTGAGGTCGGAGCGGTTTCCGGATAACTGTTGATAACAGGGTTTATCACTACCTATCTCAGCTTGAGATAGCTGGTGGTAAGAGGATTTCGTCAAAAGTTACTCAAGTCTGAGCTAATACTGTCGCCTAACGACTCGCGACAACGTCTGAAACTCTCCTGACACACGTGCCGACCCTGTGCGTCGTTGACATTTACTCGTGTCAAGACGAACTAAATGTAGAGAATCCGTCGCTGTGCCTTGAACCACGAAATCGTATTTGGTTTTCTGTAGTGCGGAGTGACGATCGCTGAAACGGTTATGGCTTCTCCAGAGTCTCGTTCACAGCACTTCGCGTCGAATCGTGCAGCTGCCTCGTCGACTTGCGATGGAGTCTTCCGCGTTCGCGAGCGAAGAGCGTGGAGAAGCACCAAGCTCCTTCATCAGTCTCGGTCAATGTCAGCGAACCACTACTTCGCCGCTAGGTGGAGCCATTGGGTCTACGAGCGCACTCACATAAAACGCGCTCGTCGCCCTTCCGTGCCTAGCGTCGCGATAAATGTTGCGAACAGGGATTATCACCAGCTATCTCAGTCTCACGCACGCCTCGGATTTGTGGTGATTTCCTTCTCCCGACAAGTCGTTTGTGATACTCAGATCGACGGATAGGAATCTGGATGGGCTGCGCCGGGCCAAAATCATGACTACCGCAGACCTCGAAATACTGAGGGCCAACGTCGATGCACAGCTGATCAGGATAATCTCTCGTGATGGACGAGACGTTGCTCGCGAAGGTCGTGCTGATTTCGGATGATGACCAAGACGTCATCTACGAATTAGTTTCGACTACACGGGAGTCTCAATACGAAAAGTTTGACGAGCAACCGGCGTACAGGATCACGTTCCAAGAGATCGAATCCGTGCAAACCGTCGTTCCTGGGTGAAGAATTAGCCTTTTGGTGATAACTGTCGATAACAGGGATTATCACCAGCTATCTCGATTTCGAGATAGCTGGTGGTAAGAGGATTCCTCAAAAGTTATCCGGGTAAGAGTCGGCGCAGTCTTACACCACGCAATCTATTTTAGATTGATCGTTCCACGGCACTCCGATGAGCCGCAGTGGCAATCGACGCGTTCCGACTTTGCGGGGAAACGATAATCAACCAACAGCTCCTCTCCGGGGCGAATGCGCCGCCGGCTGAAATACAGAATGTGGCCTCGGATCCAACGGACGCTTAGATTTGGGTCGCAACTGTGATTTATTAGTTCCGCTCCGCTCCCTCCCACCGCCCCATCCAGGATCCAATATCGATTCAATCGAAACAGCGCAACGATCCTGAGTCCTTGGCGTTTTTGCCGGGCGAGCGCCTGCCGGCGATTCAACCGTTCTCCGGTGTACTCGATCACTTTTCGGCCCGGCGGAATCGTCTTGAGGGCGTACACGCCGAAGCGGTGAATGCGGGAGCGGCCCACGCGAAGAAGGTAGTTTGCATAACGCGGGTCAATTGCCGGTACGATTCTGCGTCGAGCGGCCATGTGCAACACTCTCATTGGCTTCGATGGCGGAGCGCCGGTCGTTGGAATCTGCATCCTACTCGGAGCCGCACATCCCGGCAAGAAAACTGTCGATCACTGGGATTATCGCCAGCTATCTCACTCTGAGATAGGTGGTGATAAGAGGATTTCTCGACACCTATCCGACAGAGCCAACGGCCACTTGCTAACTCGATTATGTCGCACTCGCGTTCGCTCAGAGTTCCAGCCATCCTCTGTGGTAGGATTTTCTGATGCAGGTAATCTGCTGTCGCTCGCATCTCCGCGGTGGTGTAGTCGTTCTTATCGTACGTCTTTGCTCAGCCGCCAGAAGTAAGAACTCAACAGCAGAAGCTCGATGACTGGCCGGTGAGACAGCAGCCGCAGTAAGCCAAAACGTCATAATATATGGTTGGCGGAGCGAAGGAGCCTTGTTCTTGACTTTAGCCCGTTTGCACCAAGAGCCCGGAGATCTGGGTTCAAAGTTGGCTGATCAGTTCAGCGATTCACTTAAGAACAGGCGCGGGGTTTTGTCGTAATTCGAGTCGAGCGGATTATTTTGCAAGGTTTCGAAATGAGAGTTCTACCAGTTACGACGATCGTCGAGATGCGGATGGATTGTGCAGCGGAGCAACCCTCAGCAAAGACACATGCACAATGCTGGAGGGATTTTTCGACGTCTTATCGTGTGATACGGTTTCCCTGTCGGTTACAGTCTTGAACGATGGGAAAAACATATTCTCGAATCCAATTACTTTGACCCTCATGCCACGGATTAGATGCGTTCGGTTCATGGCCACCGGCTACAAATGACATGATACGCCTGGTTCGATTCGTCTGGTCGAGAATCTGACCACCCGGAGAGCGATATTGGGGGAGCGCGCTGGACGTTCCTATGGTTCGGATCCTGGAATCAAAGTGCCGACCTGTTTGCAGTGACCGCACCCTCAGTTATTCCGACGCTGCCACGAGTGCCAGAGTTCAAGCGACAGTGAAATTAGGCGTTGAGATTGACGCCGCCGTCTTGCCAGTCCGGATCGCGTTAATCCAACGTCTGCGTTGCGGATTGACCAGCAAGGCGATTGATGCCGTCGCGCATTGGAAGTTCAACCCAGCGGTCGGGCCTGAAGAGACACCGTTGGATGTGGTCGTGCCAATCGAAGTCACATGTCGGCTCTACTGAGCGAGAAGAACTCCATCTTGTAGCTTTTACCAGCGTCCTGCCGCACACGTTCTGATAAGTGTCGATAACAGGGATTATCACCACGTATCTCACTGTGAGACAGCCCGTGATAAGCGGATTGATCAAGAGCGATCGCCATTCAATCGGAACCAATTCGCCGCCCTCTCGTTTTCTCCGGATTTCCTCGAAATATTTTTTCCGGCATTCTTCCTCCGAACCGCGGCCTTCCCCATAATCTGTTGTAGACTCACTCACGCGAGGGCGCAGTCGACCAAATGTCCAATCCAATGAACTACCCGATTCCCTTTCTTCTCATTTCCCTGCTCGCATTCCTGCTTGCAGGCTGGTTCGGCACCCGGTTGCATGCGAAGCATGGAGCCTTCCGGGACGAAGTGCGCGATTTTTTCGCCATCATCCTCGGCGCTGCCCTCGCATTGTTGAGCCTTATCATTGCTTTCACCTTTTCCATGGCTGTCAGCCGCTACGATCAGCGCAAGAACTACGAAGAACAGGAAGCCAACGCAATCGGTACCGAATACCTTCGCGCCGACCAGCTTTCTCCCGCCGATGCCGCCCGGATCCACGCGCTGTTGCGGCGCTATCTCGACCAGCGCGTTGCCTTCTACAAAACCCGCGATGAACGCGAACTTCTGCAAATCAATCTCCGCACCGCCCAACTGCAATCTGAATTGTGGTCCGCGGCCTCCTCCTCAGTCGCGGCTTTGCCCGCGCCTATGGCCGCTTTCGTCCTTGCCGGCATGAACGACGTATTGAACTCCCAGGGATATACGCAAGCCGCCTGGTGGAACCGTATTCCCGTCGCGGCCTGGATCCTTTTGATCGTCATCTCTGTTTTCTGCAATCTTCTGGTAGGTTTCGGTTCGCCGGGGAAAAGTGCGTTCATTGTCCTGATTCTGCCGATCGTTCTTTCCGTCTCGCTGTATCTCATGGCGGATATTGATAGTCCGCGCCACGGAATCATCAACGTAAAACCGCAAAATCTCGAAAGCCTCGCTCAATCCCTGCCCCCACAATAGTGTGAACCGCCCGGGCGCGTAACCTCTTCCTGATCCTCCCGGCGGAAGTGCGAACTCGCTACCACTTCGCCCTATCGGATACGTCGTCATGGTGCGGACTGCGATACTTTGGAAGAGCCGCTTCCGCAATTTAGTTTATATCCCTCGGGAATCGAAAAAATAGAATTCATTTACTTACAGCTTGCGGAAAATAGGTGGTGATAAGCCGATTTATCAACTGTAATCCGGGAGAGGGTGGAGCTCACAGGGATTGCAGCCTATCTCTTGTTGATTGTCCCTCGCGGAGCTTAGGATAGTACGCCATGCGATTCTGGTTTGCCCGCAACGGCGGAGTGCCTATCCGGGAGCAGCTCGTAACTCAAGTTGTTCTCGGCATTTTGGGAGGCGACCTCGCCCCGGGGCAGCGACTCCCTAGCACACGAGAATTGGCCCGCCGGTTCCATCTTCACGCCAACACCGTCAGCGCCGCCTACCGGCAACTGGAAAGAGAACGCTGGGTTGAATTCCGGCATGGAAGCGGTGTGTATATTCGAAAAAGCAAACCGGAGACGCTTGCCTCAGCACTTGCCCTCGATCAGTTGATTGCAAACCTATTCATTTCGGCGCGCGAACTTGGCTCTCCTCTGTCCGCCGTCCAATCGCGCCTTCGTCAATGGCTAGCGCTGCAGCCACCGGATCATTTTGTGCTTATCGAACCAGACGAAGAACTTAGGCGGATCGTCATCAACGAGATGCGCCAAGCGGTAACATTCCCTGTGGTTGGCGACGGCATGCAAGCCTGCGGATCCGCGGAAAAATTACAAAGCGCGGTTTGCGTTGTATTGCCAAGCCAACGGGAAAAAGTGCAGCAAGCGCTGCCGGCTGGAACGGACTGTCTGGTACTGCCAATCCAATCGGTCCCTAGTTCGCTGAGTGAGTGGATGCCAGCCCCCGCCGACACGCTCGTCGGAATTGCGTCGCGCTGGCCTGGATTTCTGAAGTTAGCGCGCACGATGCTCATAGCTACGGGCTTTCACCCGGATACTTTGGTTTTTCGAAACACAAGCGAGCCCGGCTGGCAGAAAGGCTTAAAGCAAATGGCCGCGGTGATCTGTGATTCGGTCACAGCTTCTGAAATGCCAAAGCGCTGCGTGGTGATCCCCTTTGCCTTGTTGTCTGAGGCTGCGCTCGCAGAGCTACGTCGCTACCAGCAATTCATAACAGCCCCACTTACCCATCTGTTGTGACATTTCCGCAAGTGTCATAGCGAGCCCCGCGCACATCGCATTTCTCGTCTATCCTGCGTCGCGTCAAGATCGTTTTTGTAATTGGAGTTCGTTATCGGTGTAAGCCACGAACGAGGTGACTGAATATGCACAAATGGTTTGCCCCTCACCGGCCTGAACTTATTCTTGGTCTTGCGACTGGCGTCGCCATGTTTGTCTGTTCAGCGCAAGCATTTTCTCAGCAGTCTGTGCGCGCGGAACTAATTCGAATGCAGGATGAAAAAGGTCTGACCCTGGCGTGGGTTGACAATAGCATCCTGACAAGGTCCATCGTCAGGCACACGCCAATGAGCGGCAGTGTGGACGCCATCATGTTCAAGAAACGCACCATTGTGCCTCTAAAGGATTCCCTCCAGGATTTTTGGCCGGACACGTTCGACTTTAGAGAATACCCGCAACTCTCGGGAATTGGAGAGTGCTGGTCTTACGATCAGACGAAGCTTGTAGACACCATGATCGAGCGCCCCTCAGGCCGCGCCACCTTGACAATCCTTGACCTGGCCTCGAAGCGCGCTCGAGCAGTTGCGATCAATGTCGGCCAGAAAAAGTACGTCACTTCGCAGTGTTGGTCCCCCGATGGCAAACGGCTCGTTTATGAGATGGATGATGCCGTACGGCTCTACGAATTCGATAGCGATCGGTCAGATGCTATGGCGAAAGGAACCGATCCTACCTGGTCTCCGGATGGGAATTGGATTGCGTTTCGGGATCGCGAAACCTACTACGCAATGCACCCCGACGGGACCGGTAGGAAGAAACTATTTCACAATCATTGGGGCGGCGTGCGCTCGGGCCTTTATTGGTCACCGGATTCGCGGTTTGTGGCCTACGTGAAGGAACTCGGGTTTCTTCAAGGAGGTGCTCTCGATGCTGAGGTGAATCAACTCAGGGTCAGACGATTGGAGGATGGCTCGGACGAACCATTGTGTCCTGATAGCGTAAGTTACGAAAACTACCGCTGGATCACAAGCCGCGAGCTGATGAAACACTCCGGATCTGAATCTCCTCACTAGAAAAGGAACTCCGGGGCGGGTGGCCCACCATTCAGATCTTTACTATGATTAGTATCGTGAAACGAGCGTGTGCACGCCGGATGGTCTGACCGAGTAGCGCTGAGAGCAGATCGAGCAACTCCAGCACCCACCCTTCGCAAACGCCGCGAAGGATGGCCCACCCGAAAAATCCAAACCTGAACCCTCACGCAAGGGTGAGCCACCCGCCCCTCTCATCACCCGCTCACGTGAAGGATTTGCTTTTTCTACCTTGCCCAACATCACTTCGGGCAGCGTCGCTTAAGCGCGGATCGCTGCCCTACGCCGGGATTTCTGGAACGGCTGCTAGCAGCGCCCTCGTGTACGGGTGCTCCGGCGCGCTGAGAATTTTTTCGGCCGGCCCGACTTCAACGAATTTGCCTGCCTGCATCACCGCCACGCGCGTCGCTAGCTGCGCTACCACCGGAAGGCTGTGCGAAATCAAAATCAGCGTGAGCGAGAATTCTCGCTGCAGACGAGCCAGCAGCTCCAGGATTTGCGCGCCTACGGACACATCGAGCGCCGATACCGGTTCGTCTGCAATCACAAGCTCGGGACGCAGAATCAGCGCCCGCGCGATCCCGATCCGCTGCCGCTGGCCGCCGGAAAATTCGTGCGGGTAGCGCTCGAGCGCCTCCGCGCCCATGCCCACCGCCTCCAGAATTTCAGCCGCGCGCGCGCGGCGACCCGAACGCGAAAGCTCCGGCTCGTGAATCGCGAGCGGCTCGCCCACAATTTCTCCCACTCGCATCCGCGGATTGAGCGACCCGACCGGATCCTGAAACACCATCTGGATTTTCTGGCGCAGGCGGCGCAATTCCGCGCCTCGCGCTCCCAGCCAATCTTCCCCGCGGAAACGGATTTCGCCCGAGTCAGGTTCAATCAGCCGCACGAGCATCCGCGCGAGCGTCGTTTTTCCGCAGCCGGATTCTCCCACGATGCCCAGCGTCTCGCCGCGCGTGAGCGAAAAACTCACCCCGTCCACCGCCGCCGATTTCCGCGCCGATTCGCTAAACGCGCCCGTTGCCACCGCGTACAACTTGCGAAGACCGAGGGCTTCGAGAAGAAATGGGGAGTCGCTCGCAGCCGCCGCTGTCACCGTCATGTTTTCTCAGCGGCGATAAAAACGACCGTATTGACCATTTCAATCGTTCGGACCGCGTCATCCGCCGCGGGCCCTGTCGCCGAGTATCGCGGATGAAATGCGGCCAGGTCGTCGGGAATCGTCGCTTCCATCAGCCGACGGGTCTCGATGTACTCGGGATCGCCTGGTTCGCGGCCGGCGGTGCGCATCCATTGATCGAAGGTCGCTGCGTGCTCTTCCACTCGCGTGTCGGTAATGCGCAAGCCGTTCGCGGCAAAGAGCGACTGAAATTCGCTCCGCGCCAGCGCGCGCGTGTGCGAAGGATCGCGGACGCGCTCGATGCGGTCGTGCATTTCCGCGCTGCGCGGATCTTCGAGAACGAAAATGTCGATGACCCCTGCGCGCCCGCCGCGCTTCAACACGCGCGCCATTTCGCCGATCACTCGCCCCGGATTCGGAACGTGGTGCAGCGCATAACTCGTCAGCGCAAGGTCCAGCGACCCATCCGCAAAAGGAATCTGCTCCGCGTTGCCGAGCGCAAACGTGACGTTCCTTGCGTTCGCCTCCCGCGCCGCCCGCCGCGCCACCGCCAGCATCGCAGCAGTCAGGTCGAGCCCGTAAATCCGGTGGACGCGCCGCGCAAATCCCATCGCCAGCGCGCCGGTGCCGCAAGCCAGGTCAACTGCTACATCGGTGGGCTTCGCTGCGACCATCTGCGCGAGAATTTCGGCTTCGGCCGCCCGCGTTTTCAGGATCGAGTCGCCGAAAACCTCGGCGGTGCGCGTAAACCGGTCGCGCACCAGGTCTTGCTGCTGATTGGGACTCAGATTCGGCATGGGAATCCGCTCCAAGCTCGATTTCGGGCCGCTTTCGTCATCGCTTCGATCGTCAACATGGTTGACCCCGATAGAACAGAAATTCTTCGCCTTACTTTCGCTCCGGGGCTTCCTCTGCGCCCGCGGTCAAAGCGCTCTCACTTCGCCACAAGAATACACCGCGCGCTGTGAACTGGGGAGACCGGGTAAAGTTTCGGCATCGCTTCGTCGCACTCGGCGACGCGGAGCGCGCACCTCGGCGAGAACGCGCAGCCAGGTGGAAGCGCCGCGAGCGACGGAACCGAACCTGGAATCGGCGTGAGCTTGCCGCGTGCAAGCCGCGGCGCAGCACGCAGCAATCCCTCTGTATATGGGTGCCGCGGGCCCCGCAGCACTTCCGCCGTCGGGCCCTCCTCGACGATGCGCCCGGCGTACATCACGATCACGCGGTCGGCGATCTGTGACACAAGGCCCAGGTCATGCGTGATGAACAGCAGCGAGAGCCCCAACTCGCGGCGCAACTCTGCCAACAATTCGAGAATTTGCTTCTGCACGGTGACGTCAAGCGCCGTCGTCGGCTCGTCCGCAATCAGGATTCCGGGGCCCGCCGCGAGCGCGATCGCAATCATCACGCGCTGCCGCAAACCGCCTGACAGTTGGTGCGGATATTGCAGAAAGCGCCGCTCAGATTCAGGGACGGCGGCGCGCTTGAGCGCGGCGAGGGCGCGGTCGCGGAGTTCTGCGGGGCTTGCAGTGGCTTCGTGGACGCGGATTGCTTCTTCTACTTGCGCGCCGACGCGCATCACGGGATTGAGCGCCGTCATCGGTTCCTGAAAAATCATGGCAATATCGCGGCCGCGCAGTGCCCGCACGTCTTCGCGACGAGCGGTGACGAGGTTCTTCCGCGCGCCATCGCGGACTTCGAGCCATGCTTCGCCGGAGCGGCGGGCGCCGGGAGGCTCGAGTCCCATGAGCGCGAGGGAGAGCATCGTCTTGCCGGAGCCTGACTCGCCGACGACGCCGAGCGTCTCGCCCTCGGCGACGGAGAAGGAGACGTCGTTGACGGGGCGAATCCATCCCGCGCCGGTCGGCAGCTCGACTGTGAGGCCTCGGACGTCGAGCTTCGTCGCCAGCTTGGCCGTGGCGGAAACCTTCATGCGAACATCATAGGACGCGAGCGAACGCGGTGGCGAAAATTTGCGCGGGCGATTGCCTACTCACAGCGCGGCTACCTTAGTCGGCGGAGGATTCGATGAGAAAAGGCGAGGTCAGGCAGGCGGAGCCGCGATTGGGATTTGGGCGGCATCGGTCCTTCCGTGCTAATCGTGGATTATTGTTTGCTCGCCGAATTTTTGGCCCAGGGCGATGAGGTATGTATCGATCGTGGCGGTATAGCCGAAGACGAAGCGAGCCATGAAGCGAAAAACGGGATTGCTGACTTCGCCGTTTTCGGTGATGCGCACGGCGGTGAATCCTGTGCCGGAGCCGGCGGGCTCGATTTCCGTGGTCCACGTGCCGCCCCAGGGCAATTTCGGATCGGCGATGCGGGTGACGAGGCGATGCGGCGGGACGGATTCGGTTACCTGCAGCGGAATTTTCATGTCGTGCGCGGAGAATTCGGTCCAGGCAGGATTTCCGTTGGCGGAAGGAAATGGTTCGACACGGAGAACAGTCTTGCGCCATTCGGGAAATTTCTGGTAATCGGTGATGGCTTGCCAGATTTGTTCGGGTGGCTGGTGGTAGACGGCCTGACGCGAAACGGTGTGCTGCCTGGGAAGGAGTGCGCCGATCACGACGACGAGTAAAACGATGGCAACGATGACGCCGAGAATGCGAAGAATCCGTTTCATAGCGACTCCGGCTATTGGATGAACTTGTGGCGGGGATTCTAGCGCAGTTTACGGCGGGGCGGCATTGGAACATAATGCGACGCGGCAGGAGTGCGAGGAGGAGTGGCCGAAATGCTACCTGGTTTGAAGGCGGCACTGAATTTCCATCCGATGTTCGTGCACTTTCCGATCGTGCTGTGGCTGGCGGCACTTTTGTTTCAGCTGCTGGCGTTGTGGCGGGCGAGCGACGAGATGCAGCGCATGACGGCGCGCATGCTGTATCTGGGGACGCTGGCGGCAGTGGTGACGGTATTTACGGGGCTTGCGGCGGAAAATTCCGTGCCGCCGGGGGATGCGATGCGCGCCGTGGGAATTCACGAGACGCTGATGCTCATTTCCACGAGTCTGGCCGGGGCGTTGTGCATGCTTGCTTTCATTGCGCGCAACAACTTCACGGCACAATTGCGCAAGGTGATGCTGGTGGGACTTGTCGTTCTCGCGGTGCTTCTGACGATCGGAGCGGATCGTGGGGCGCAGTTGGTGTACGGCTACGGCTCTGCGGTGAACTGGACGACGGCGCAACAGCAGAAGTAGAATATCCGTAGGTCTACAAAATGACCGTCCGAGAAACTCTTCAAAGAGGAATCGAAATTTGGACCCGGTCGTGTCCGCCAGCGGGTTTACGTACTGCCCGGGACCCGCCGGCCGCAGCAGCGGAGGAGACTACGCGAGCGGCAAGTACACAAAAGGCAATCGGATTCTCGAGATTCACTTTCGACACAGCTTAGGGCTCGTGACCTCCACATCGGATCCGGATCAATTCGCCATGAGGTTTTCATGCGAGCGCTGCTCGGACACATGGGCGTAATCACTACCCTAGCTTCTCGAGCGATCCGATAGAGGGGTTCCGCGATTTGCGCCACGATTTGGAGAACTTTGCCGCAGACTTTCTAAATGGCACCGGAGGGCATTTTCGTCGTTGCTTCGATGAAGCCCAGAATGCTCGAAAGCTTTCCGCTTTCCAGAGGATGGAGCAGGGATGGCCGAACTCGCTAGAGGAAATGCACTTATCAATGGAACGTCAAGCGAATCGAGGAACGCTGGTGGGATTCGCCATCGGGATCGTGGCGATTCATTTCGCGATCAATCTGGGGCATGCGATGGCGCACGGCAAGCTTGCGATCGGGCTCAATACGTTCCAAAAAGTTTTTGTGGGTGCGGTGATCGTGGTGGCGCCATTTTACGCGGCTTACCTGATCTGGAGAGGCAGGTGGCGGACGGGCGGAGCGGTGCTGGCGCTGTCGATGGCGGGGGCGCTGGTGTTCGGCGTGTATTATCATTTTGTGCTGCCGGGGCCGGATCACGTGACTCACGTCCAACTTCCGATGTCGTTTGCAATGCGGGACATTTTTGACGTGACTGCGGTGCTGCTGGCGCTTTTCGAATGCCTGGGAGTGCTGGCGGGCGTTCGAATCTTTTCGAAATCCTGAGGGCTACCCTCCGCATCCCATACGTACCGGCCGCTTTTTCAAGTGCGAGGAGAATTCTGCCATGAAGGTGTTCATAGCGGGTGCAACGGGAGTGCTGGGGCGGCGGCTGGTTCAACAATTCATCGAGCGCGGACACAGCGCGGTGTGCGCGGCGCGCAGCGCGAAAAATGAGATTACGATCGGCAAGCTGCGGGGAGAGAGCCGGCGAGCGGATCTCTTTGATGCGGACTCGCTGGCTCGCGCGGCGGAAGGCTCGGACGTGGTGATTCATGCAGCGACCGCCATTCCGACGAGCGCGAAACCGCGGCCGGAAGATTGGAAGACGAATGACCGCATTCGCCGCGAGGGAACACGCGCGCTGGCGGAAGCGGCGGCGAAGGCGGGGGCGAAGCAGTTTCTGGTGCAAAGCATTACGTGGGTCGCGCGGCCGAAGGATCAATCCGAGTTCGATGAGGACACGCTGCCGCACACCGATTTCATCACGCGCTCGACGCTCGATCTGGAAACGACGGCGCGAGAAGCCGGCGGCAAGCACGGCTTTGGGGTGGGGATTCTTCGGTGCGCATGGTTTCATGCGCCGGATGCGGGGCACACGCGCTATTTCGGGGAGCAACTCGTGGCGCGCAAGCTGCCCATTCTCGGGAAGGGCGATGCGATCTGGCAGTTCGTCCATGTGGACGATGCCGCAAGCGCGTTCGTGACCGTGGCGGAAGCGAACCGGAGCGGCTTGTGGCACGTGACCGACGAGCAGCCCGTGACTTCGGGCGTGTATCTGAGCGGGTTCGCGAAGCGGTTGGGCGCGCCCGCACCGCGGCACGTTCCGGTGTGGATGGCGAAGCTGGCAGCGGGGTCGGCGGCGGTGAATTTCATGACTTCGTCAACACAAACTTCGAACGCGCGCTTCCGGCGTGAATTCAATTGGAAGCCGAAATATCCGAGTTATCGCGAGGCGTTGGACCAGATCGTGGGTGAATGGCGGCGCGAGAATTTCCTGGGACTTGGGAGTAGAATCGCCGCGTGAGGAGGCGTGCGACGATGGCGGCGAAAGGACCGAAAGAAACCAAGCGTTCGAGCGATGCGGCGGTAAAAGCCAAGACGGGCAAAGTGTGGGCCGAATGGTTCAAAATCCTGGATACAGCCGGCGCGAAGAAATGGGCGCACAAGGAAATCGCCGGGTATTTATTTGAGAAGCGCAAGCTGCCCGGGTGGTGGGCGCAGATGGTGGCTGTAGGGTACGAGCACGAGCGGGGCATGCGCGATAAATTTCAGAATTGCAACGGAGATTTCGCGGCGAACAGCAGCCGGACTCTGGTAGCTCCGGCCGGGAAAGTGTACGAGGCGTGGACGGATGAGAAGATCCGGCGACGGTGGTTACAGGGAGCGAATCTCGAGATCACGAAAGCAACCAAGGGAAAATCAATTCGCGCGAAGTGCGACGGCGACACGCGCTTGAGCGTTTATTTTTATCCGAGCGGAGGCAAGAAGACACGCGTGGCCGTGGATCACATGAAGCTCGGGACTTCGAAGGATGTATTGAAGATGAAAAGCTTCTGGTTTGAGGCCTTGAATCGCCTGGAATCGCTGCTCGTGTCTGTGGGCATTTGAGGCACACAATTGTGCGGACCATCGGGCGGAAACGCCGGGAGTAAGACTCCGCCGTTGTCAGCAGCCGTTGTCAGTACTGTTGTTAGTAGTCGTTGGCGGAGCCTTCGAGGAAGGCGCGGAGTTTGCGCGAGCGCGACGGATGGCGCAGCTTGCGCAGGGCTTTCGCTTCAATCTGGCGGATGCGTTCGCGAGTGACGGCGAAGGACTGGCCGACTTCTTCGAGGGTGTGCTCGCTTCCGTCGTCCAAGCCGAAACGCATCTTGATGACTTTTTCTTCGCGCGGAGTGAGAGTCTTCAGCACGGAAGAAGTTTGTTCCTTGAGGCTGAGATTGATGACGGCGTCGGAGGGCGAGACGACGGCCTTATCCTCGATGAAATCGCCGAGATGCGAATCTTCTTCCTCGCCGATGGGAGTTTCGAGCGAAATCGGCTCCTGCGCGATTTTCAGAATCTTCCGGACTTTTGCGACCGGAATATCCATGCGCTTTGCGATTTCTTCCGAGGTCGGCTCGCGGCCGAGTTCCTGCACGAGCTGGCGCTGTGTGCGCACGAGCTTATTGATCGTCTCGATCATGTGCACGGGGATGCGGATGGTGCGAGCCTGGTCGGCGATGGCGCGCGTGATGGCCTGGCGAATCCACCAAGTGGCGTAGGTGGAGAATTTATAGCCGCGGCGCCATTCGAATTTGTCCACGGCTTTCATCAAGCCGATATTGCCTTCCTGAATGAGGTCGAGGAACTGCAAGCCGCGATTGGTATATTTTTTGGCGATGGAAACGACGAGACGAAGGTTCGCTTCGATTAATTCTTTTTTGGCCTGCTCGGCTTCGGCTTCGCCGCGAAGAATCACCTGGAGAGCGCGCTTCAGCTCGGTGGGACTGACTTCGCTGGCGATTTCAATTTCGCCGAGTTCCTGGCGGCGCGCGCGAAGATCCTTGCGGGCTTCGGCCTGGACGTCGGCTTTGGAAGCTTCGACGCGGCGCTCGAGCTTGACGATTTCGCGTTCGAGGAAGTGAACGCGCTCGACGGTCTGGCGGATTTTATCGATGAGGCGCTTCTTTTCGAGCGGATTGAAATCGAGTTCGCGGAAGCGATTCGACATTTCGACGCGGGTACGGCCGAGGGCGTAACGCGCGTGCAAAAAGGGACGCTTCTTCGAGCGCGGGATTTTGCCGAGTTTCTGCGCCTGCTTCATCGCGACGAGATACAGCTTGGCGACTTTGTCGATCTGCTTGAGGGTTTCCTTGGTTTTCGCTTCGATTTTTTCTTCGGTGAGTTCTTCGTCGTCGAACTGGACGATTTCCTTGATGGAACGGGCGCCGGTGCGCAGATCTTCGCCGACTTGTAGAAGTTCTTTCAAGATCAGCGGAGCGCGGGTAATGGTCTTGAGGACGAGGAGCTGTCCGCGTTCGATGCGCTTGGCGATGGCGACTTCCCCTTCGCGGGTGAGGAGCGGAACGGTACCCATTTCGCGGAGGTACATGCGGACGGGGTCATTCGTTTTTTCGAGAGTGCCGGGAGTGAGATCGAGCTCGCCATCATCCGAGGCGGCTTCTTCTTTGACGACGACTTCGGGAGTATCGCTGGCATCGGCAGCGGCGAGGGCCGCTTTGGCACTCGAAAGATCTTCGTACACATCAATGCCGTAGCGCTCGAAGGTCGAGAGCAAGTCGTCAATTTCTTCCGAGGAATGGACCTCGGCCGGCAGGATATCGTTCACCTCATCGTAGAGCAGGTAACCGCGTTCCTTACCCATAGCGATGAGCTGTCGTACCTGATCGTATTTTTCCTCAAGAGCCAAACTCACACAGCCTCCAGTGATGAGGTCGGGAGAAAGCGCAGGAACGGGTCCGAAAGAAATGCGCGCCCGGGATTAGACACCCCGGCGCGACTTGTCAAATAAACGACATTTGAACGGAATTTAAGACGTTAGAACCCGTAACCAGCCCGCGTCCGCGCCAAACACGCCCGCGCCCCACATCTATATGATGCAAAACGCGTGCCGCCCGTTTCCTCCAAAACCCTACGACAATACAACAGGGACAGTACTTGCGTCAATTATTTGGCGTAAGTATCTGAAGCGCAGGAATTTCGGCGCGATCCCGGGACGGCGAGTCGTAGTGGTTAGATGAGCTTGGACCCATTTGGGACTCAGGATTCTCGCTACCCTCCCGGAGAGGATATCGGCGAAGTTCGGTACGGGTTGAGGGGCGAGGGGGGCGAGATTAGTGGCTGGCGAGGAGCTTCTGGAGCTCGAGGCGGCGGGTGAGGAGGGTGCGGAGTACGTCACCGGAGGGCTTGGCTTCGATCTGGCGCTGGAGGTCGGCCATTTCTTCTTCGACGCGGCGGCTGCGAAGGACGCTGAGGCAGCTTTCGGCGTCGTCCCAAGTGGGCTCGGGAACGGACTCGAAAAGAATTTCGAACAGCAAGCGGCGATCTTTTTCCTCGAGCGCGGCGGCGAGAGTGGCGGGATCGGGGCGCTCACCTACTTTTGAAATCAGGAGATCGAGGAGGCGTTCGCTCTCGAGGCCGCGATGAAGAGAAAAGGAAACGAGCGCGTGAGCGAGCTTTTCGCGGAAGCCTTCGGCTTCGACGAGCATACGAATGATGAGGCGCTCGGCGGGTTTCACGGCGGGGCCGAGGAGCTCGACTTTGGGTTTCACTTCGCTGCGACGTTCGGCGGCGGCGCGGCGGAGAGCTTCGCGGAGGACGGGCTCGTCCACGCGCAATTCGGAAGCGATGCGGGTGGCCCATTCGGAACGGAGGAGGCGATTGGGAAGGCGTTGGACGTAGGGCATGAGGAAATTCAGGGCGGCGACTTTGCCGGCGGCGGTGGTGCGGTCCATTTGGCGGGCGCGGCCGATCAAGTAGTCGAGATAGGGCGGCGATTGCGCGAGGAGTTTGCGGTAGGCATCGGCGCCCTGATCTTTGAGGAATTTGTCGGGGTCGGCTTTACCGGGGAGAGCGAGAACGCGAACGTCGAATTCGCTTTCGAGCAGGAGAGAGATGGAGCGTTCGGTGGCGACTTGTCCGGCGGTATCGGGATCGTAGTTGACGATGATGCGACGGGTGAAGCGGCCGAGCAATTTAATTTGCGGCTCGGCGAGGCTGGTGCCGCAACTGGCAACTACGTTCGAAATGCCGGCGCGGGCAACTGCAATCGCGTCCATGTAGCCTTCGACGAGCACGGCGAAATCACTTTGGCGCAGCGCTTCTTTGGCGCGATCGAGATGGTAGAGAACGTTGCTCTTCGAGTAGATGGGAGTTTCGGGCGAGTTCATGTATTTCGGCATGTCGTCGCCCATGGCGCGACCGCCGAACGCGATCACTTTGCCGGCTTCATTCGAAATGGGAAACATGATGCGGCGGCGGAAGCGATCGTAGGCGCGGCCGCCCTGGTCGCGGGAGATGAGGCCGGAGACATCGAGGAGTTTCTCGGGATATTTTTGCTTGAGGAAACGGAGGGCGGCATCGCCGGCGGAAGGGGCGAAACCGAGGCCGAAGCGTTTCATCATCTCGCGATCGAGGCCGCGATCATCGAGGTAGGCCATCGCGACTTTGCCTTCGGGACTCTCGTGCAAGCAGCGGGCGAAAAACGCGGCGGCTTCGCGATGCATTTCGACCAGGGCGGAGCGCTGCTGGTTTTCGCGGCGTTCTTCGGGCGAACGCTCGCGCGGCTTCGGAATGGCGATGCCGCATTTTTCGGCGACGGTGCGAATCGCTTCGGGAAACGTGGACTTGTCCATCTCCATCACGAATTTGAAAACATCGCCGCCGGCGCCGCAGCCGAAGCAGTGATAAATCTGTTTGACGGGATGGACGGCGAACGAGGGAGTTTTTTCCTGGTGGAAGGGGCAGAGGCCGGTGAAATTCGCTCCGGATTTTTTGAGGCGGACGTATTCGCCGATGACGCGAACGATGTCCGCCTGCTGCTTAACGCGCTCCGCGAAAGATCCGGCTTCAGCCATGGTGGTGAGTTAAGACGTTTAGCACTCCATCGCTAGCTTTTCAACTCGGCGATTGTGATAGCTTCGCCGCCGCGATCCGGTTTCTCATGCGCAATTTTTTCGACGAGCGGGTGCGAGGCGAGAAATTCGGCGAGGCCGCGGCGCAGGGCGCCGGTGCCGTAACCGTGGATGATGCGCACGGCAGGCATGCCGGCGAGAGCGGCTTCGTCGAGGAATTTGTCGACGCGGCGCGTGGCTTCTTCGACGGTCGAGCCGATCACGTTGATTTCTTCGGCGGCGGGCTCATCGCTCGCGCGGGCGTGTACGGTAATGCCGCGGGGACGCGCGGCGGTTGAGGCGCCGGCGTTCGATGGATTCGCGGGCGTTTCGATTCCTACGATATCGTCGAGCGGAACTTTCATGCGCATCGGGCCTGCTTCGACTTCGGCGGTGCGGCCGTCGTGGCGGCGAAACACGAGCGGCTGCTTGAATCCTTTGACGATGACGCGCAGGCCGGCGGAGAGCTGATCCGGCGCGACGGGCTCGGCAGCGCGTTCGGGCCGGACGCCCAAGTCCGACTGCGATGCGGCGAGCGTCTCGACGACGGCTGCGTCAGCTTCGGCGCGAGCGTCACCAGCAATTTTTCCCAGGCGGCGGCCGGACTGCTTTTCGATTTGCGCGCGCACGGCGCGGTCCTTGATATCGGCGGCAAGACGCGCGACTTCGCTTTCCATGCGTTTTTGCATCGCGTCGAAATTTTTCTCAAGCTCCGCGATGCGGTTTTTCTGGCGATCGATCCATTCGGTCTGCAGCGAGCGGCGTTCGGCTTCGAGTTGCGCCAGCTCGTCGCGGGCCTGGCGCTTGATTTCTTCCATTTCATCGCGGCTACGATGGAGGTAAGCGATCAAATCGCGGGCTTCGCGCGATTCGGGAGAAAGGGCGGCGCGGGCGTGGTCCACGACGCGAGAGGGGAGGCCGAGGCGGCGGGCAATTTCGAGGCCGCTGGAAGTGCCCGGGACGCCGACGAGCAGACGGTAAGTGGGCCGCAGATTTTCTTCGTCGAATTCCATTGCGGCGTTCACGATTCCGGGGGTGGTGGAAGCGTAGGCTTTCAGGCGATCGTGGTGCGTGGTGGCTATGGTCAAGGCGCGCAGGCGCGCGAAATTCTTCGAGGAGTGCGACGGCGAGCGCGGCGCCTTCTTCGGGAGCGGTTCCAGTGCCCATTTCGTCGACGAGGATGAGCGAGCGGCTGGTCGCCGTCTCGAGCATGGATTTCAAATTCAGCATGTGCGCTGAAAACGTGGAGAGGTCTGCGGCGATGGATTGCTCGTCACCAATATCGGCGAGGACGTGATCGAACACCGGCAACTCGGCACGCCCGGCGGCCACGGGAATCGCGGACTGCGCTGCGAGAGCTGCGAGGCCGACGTTTTTCAGCGCGACCGTTTTGCCGCCCGTGTTCGGCCCGCTAATTACCATCACGGTTTCCGAGCCGCCGAGCGCGAGAGTAAGCGGCACGGCTTTTCGTCCCTGGGGCCGGAGGGTGTATTCGAGAACTGGATTGCGCGCGGCTTCGAGACGCAGCGAATTGCCCGCGGAAAATTCCGGCATCACGCAATCGAATTCCCGGGCGAAGCGTCCTCGCGCGAAAACAGAGTCTAGATGAGCGATACCGGCGGCGGCGGCTTCGAGGGGCCCGCGGTAGGAGCGGACTTGTTCTGTAAGCTCGGCGAGAATGCGCGCGATCTCCGCCATTTCCTCTTCGGAAAGCTGGACGAGGCGATTATTCAGATCAATGGCTTCGAGCGGCTCGACGAAAACAGTGGCGCCGGTGGCGCTGGCGGCGTGCACGACACCGGGAACCGCGCGGCGATCGGCGGCGCGAACGGGAATGACGAAGCGCTCGTTGCGCAGGGTGATGTAATCCTCGCCGGCAGGCTCTCCGCGGGAGCGCAGAATGGTATCGAGCGCTTTCTGGATTTTGCCTCGCGTCTGAGCGACGCCGGAGCGGATGCGTTTCAAATGCGGAGACGCGTCGTCGCTAATTTCACCGTTGGGGAGCACGGCGCGGCGAATGGCGGTGAGCAAGTGGCGGAAATCGGCAAAGGATGCGGCGCGTTCCGCGAGACTCGGGTAGTTTGCAGCCTCGCTTTTGAACGACTGGCGCACCGCGTTGACGGTGTCCATCAAGGTGGCGACGTCGAGCAATTCAGCACTCGAGAGGACGGACGCCGGAACGCCGAGCCTTGCGAGCCATTGCTCGGGGTCGGCGAGCGAGCCGAAACCGAGTTCGGCGCCGGGGCGGAGATAGGCGACGGCTTCGCGGATGAGTGTGAATTCGTCATTGAGTGCGGGAACGTCTTGCGCGGGCGTGAGCGCAAGGATGGCGCGCCGCCCAGGGGCACAGGTGGTAAAGCCGCCGACGATTTCTTTCAGCCGGTCGAATTCGAGGATCTGTTCTGCGTGACGGGACACGAGGGCCTCAAAATAGAATTGTAGCTTGGTTGGGTGTGGAAATCAGAATCGAGGCGAAAGGCGGGAGTGCGCCGGGGCGTCTCGAGGGCTGCTACTACTTCTTTTTCGTCTTCTCGTCTGTCTTCTTGTTCGTCTTCTTGTTAACCGGGGATTGCATCTCGGACTGCGGCGTCGAGCCTAGGGTTTCGACCATGGCGACGGCGATGGCGTCGAGTGCGGCGGTTGAGTCGCGGCCGTGCTGGGGATTGTTGTTGGCGAGGATTGAGAAGACGAGGTATTCGCCGCTCAATGTGGTGGCATAGCCGGAGAGTGCGTGAACGTGCTCGAGGCCGCCGGTTTTTGCCTGGATGAGGCCGGTGGCGGGGGTGCCTTTCATGCGGTCTTCGAGGGTGCCATCGACGCCAGCGATTGGCAAAGTCGTGAGGAAGTCGGCGCCCCAGGGCTGGCGTTTGATGTACTGGAGGAGCGCGATGACGGCGCGCGGGGTGACGAGATTGTTGGAGGAGAGGCCCGAGCCATCGTTGAGGACGGCGTCACCATCCGCGACGCCTGCCGATTTCAGGAAATCCTGCTCGAGCTTCAATCCGATTTCGGTTGAGCCGATGGCGGTTTTCTCGCGCGCGATGGTTCTCAGGAATAATTCGGCATGGAGATTCTGGCTCTCTTTGTTCAATACGCGAACGCTCTCAAGGAGCGGCGGCGAGAGGTGTTCGGCGAGCACGAACGGATTGGCGGCGGAATTTGGCGGATCGATCTGCGACGGCGCCGGAAGCAATACGGGCTGTTCGCCCTTCTTGAGCGCTTCCGGGGGAGGCGCTTCTTCGACGCGGACAGAACCGGTGACGCGGACGCCGCGCGCTTCGAGCAGTTGTTTCAAGGTGCGCGCGGCTGTCTGGGCCGGATCCGTCATCGCGAGATCGAGTTTCACCGCGCTGTGGCCGAGAGGAATCGAGCCGCGCAGCAAAATAAAATTGGGCGCGGGCTGGCGAACAACGGCGAGATCGGGCTCGGTGCCAGCGGCGCTCGTCGTAATCTGCTGCGTGAATCCGGCGGCCGCCGCGGCCGGATCGACAGCGACGAGGGCCGGGTCGCCTGCGCGCGCTCCGGGAAGCATTTCGATCGAAATGCAATTGTCGTTGAAGGTGATGGCAGTGACGGGCGCGCCAAACGTGAAGAAGAGATCGCCAACGCTCCAGCCCGCGGGGTAGGGATCGAAGGGAATGTAGGTGTCGTCCGCGACGATATCGCCGTCAATTTCCTTGAGGCCGCGAGCGACGGCGGCGTCCGCCAACTCGGCCAGGATTTTATCGGAGCTGCCCTCATGGAGAACTTTTCCGGCAAACGGAAATTTGCGATTCGAAAGATCGGGATCGCCCCGGCCGACGAGGATCAGATCGCCGGAGAGTTTTCCGCCGGTGCCGAGCGCGCTTTTTGCTTCGAGGGTGGTGCGATAGCGATAGGCCGGACCCAGAGTGGCGAGCGCGAATGCGGACGTGAAGAGTTTTGTATTCGATGCGGGCGTAAAAAAGCTTTCCGCATTCGATTCGAAGAGCGTTTCGCCCGTGTCGCGATCCACGACGAGGACGCCCCAATCGGCTTTCTTCGCGTGGGCTTCCCCGAGGGCCGCTTCGACGCGTGCGCGGAAGCGCTGGACGTCGGCGCGGTCCGCCGATGGCGGGTTGTGCGCGGGTTTCGAGAGCGATTGCTGCGCCGAAGACGATCCGGAGTGCGGGTTCTGGGCGGCAACGGGAATGGCGAGCGCAAGGAGCGCGGCGAGCGCGATAGCGACAGCGGCAGCGCCGGGCCGGGCGTTTCTTCGAGATGCGCGTCGAGAGATGGAGGATTTCATTTCGGCCTGGCCGGATCGGAAGGCGCTCGATTATATTCCAAACTTCGATTTTCCCAGCTTCGCGCTCTCGTGGTCGTTTGATATAGTCATCGGGTATCCAACGGCCCCGAAGTGGCAGTACGCCCACCCATCCTGAGGAGGAAGTTCGATGAGAGAATTTTGGCACCGTTGTATAGCGGCAGCGCTCTTGGGGGCACTGTCCTTCGCGATTCCCGCGCCGCTGAGCGCCGACGACAACACGAAAGAAACCGATCGTGTGGAGAACGCCGGCAAGGTCGCAAAAGAGATCATGAATATCCCGGACAACATTCCGCAGAGCCTGATTGACAAAGCGGATTGCGTGATCATCCTGCCGTCGGTGTTGAAAGCCGCGTTCATCGTGGGCGCGAGCTACGGCCGCGGAGTCATGTCGTGCCGCAGCGGCCCAACCTACCGCGGGCCGTGGAGCGCTCCGTCGATGATGGCGCTTGAGGGCGGGAGCTTCGGATTCCAGATCGGCGGACAGGCCACGGATTTCGTTCTACTCATCATGAATGAGGGCGGCGCGAGCGCGATTCTGAGCAGCAAGGTGAAGCTCGGCGCGGATGCTTCGGCCGCTGCCGGACCGGTGGGACGAACGGCAGCCGCGGACACGGACGTGACGATGCGGGCGCAAGTGCTGACGTATTCGCGTTCGCGCGGATTGTTCGCGGGCGTGTCACTCGAAGGCTCGACGCTGCGCCCCGATAATGATGCGAACGAGCGGCTATACGGAAAGAAGGTGCCCGCGAAGGACATCGTATTCAAGCATGCGGTGCCGATACCTCCTTCCGCGAAGCTTTTGATTTCGACGCTGACGAAACATTCACCACATCACGCGAAGTAAAAATCAGCGAAAAGCTCGCGCCGGGGCGGAATAGGCTCCGGCGCGGGCGGATTCGCTTCCACCCCGTCCGTTCGTTCCCGTGCGGCTCCTCCCCGGACGCCGCGCGATTGACTTTTGCTCAACACTGACTTAAAGTCAAGTATGGTTACATGGTCATGATGAAATCCCACCCGCAACGCGCGATCCCGAGCCCGCGACCCGTGTCCCCGGCAGCGCCACGATCGAATCGCCGTGAACGGCACCGCGTGGAGACTCGCGAGCGGCTCTACCGCGCCGCACTGGAACTTTTTGCGGAGCGCGGATTCCTGGAAACGACGGTGGTGGACATTACGGAAGCAGCGGACGTGGGCAAGGGAACGTTTTTCAACTACTTTCCGACGAAGGAGCACGTGCTGGCGGCGTATGGGGGCGAGCGCATTGCGGCCGTGGAGCGGGCGCTCGAAAAAGCGCGAGCGACGAGCGGGTCCGTGCTCGACGTTCTGGGAGAGCTGGCGGCGGATGCGGCCGGCCAGTCTCATGAGAACCCGGCGTTGATCCGCGCGATTTACGCTGCGCATGCTTCCTGCGCGCCGGTGCGCGCGGAGCTTCAGAAGCGAATGCGGACGAGCCGCGAACTGATTGCGGAGATCATATTGCTGGCGCAGAAGCGCGGCGAGATGCGGCGGGATGTCGCACCGATCGAGCTGGCACGGCTGATTCAAACCGTGGTGATCGGAATGACGATGGCGTGGGCGTTGAATCCGGAGAGACAGTTTCAAGCGACGGCGAAACAGATGTGGGCACTCATCTCGCCGCGCCTTCGAGCCGATGTAACGAAAAGGAACTCGAAGAAGCGCCGAAAGTGGAAGGGATGAAGGGCACGGGGCGCGGAGATATTTTTCGACGCGGGCGCTGAGTCGTTCGAAGAGCGAAATTCATCCATTAATGGATAGGCGAGCGTTCCCAGATACGAGAAGGATTGTAGAGAGAGATTGTGGAATGAGATCGTGGAATGAGATTGAGGAGGCGATCCCGTGAACGGCCATTATTCTAAATCGTTCCTCACCGTGGCGCTGATAGCGCTGGGCGCGACGAGCGTTCGAAGCGCGCAATTGCCGCCGCCTGGTTTGCCGAGCCCGCAAGCGGGTCCATCGGGACAATCAGGCTCTTCGTCGGGCGGAACGTCGAATGGGCAATTGCAATCTCCGGCGGCGCCGCAAACGCAGAGCAGCTTTTCCGGCAGCGTCCCGGGAAAATTTGTGCCGGGCGTTCTGCCGATTTCGCTGCAGGAGGCGCTCGATCGCGGCTTGAAGCAGAACCTGGGAGCGTTGCTATCGAGCCAGGACGTGCAGACGGCACGCGGCACGCGGTGGCAGAAATTGAGCGAACTGCTTCCGCATGTGAGCGCGTCGCCGCTGGTGGATGTGTCGCAAATCAATCTGGCGGAGTTTGGATTCACGAGCATCGGGGGTGCGAATATTCCGAGCATCGTGGGGCCATTTTCCTATTTTGATGCGCGGGCGTACCTGAGCCAGCAGCTTTTTGACTGGAAAGCGATCAACAAGACGCGTTCTGCGACGGAAAACGTGAAAGCCGCGGAATATACATATAAGGATGCGCGCGACCTGGTGGTGCTGGCGGTGGGATACGTGTATCTGCAAACGATTGCGGACGAAGCGCGAATCGAGACGGCCGCAGCGCAGGTGAAGACGGGGCAGGCGCTATTCGACCAGGCGACGGACCGGTTCAACGCCGGGACGTCACCAGCGATCGATGCGCTGCGCGCAAAAGTAGAGCTGCAGACGCGGCAGCAGCAATTGATTCAGGCGAAGAACGATTACGCGATTCAGAAGCTGACGGTGGCGCGGGTGATTGGCCTGGCGCCGGGGCAGCAATTCGATTTGACGGACAAGTCACCGTACGCGCCGCTCGACGGAATTACCGTGGAAGAAGCGCTGGCGCACGCGTATG
Source organism: uncultured Acidobacteriota bacterium (assembly GCA_963711875.1). GTDB lineage: Bacteria > Acidobacteriota > Terriglobia > Acidiferrales > UBA7541 > Palsa-295. Next base: position 89,059 of record CAVQFW010000003.1, on the reverse strand, counting down.
CAAACCGCTCGGACTATCAGGCGGCGATGGCGGATGTGCGGGCGATGGAATTTTCGCGCAAAGCCGCGGTGGCGGGCTATTACCCGACTGTATCGTTCGCTTCCGACTACGGAATCGCGGGGCAGCATCTGTCGTCGAACCACGGCGTGTTCGACATTCGGGGCACGGTGAACATTCCCATTTTTCAGGGCGGCAGCGTGCACGGAGATGTGTTGCAGGCGGATGCGCAATTGCAGCAGAGCCGAGATCGCGCGGAGAATTTGCGGGCGCAGATTGATGCGGATGTGCGCACGGCGATATTCAATCTGCAATCGTCCGCGCAACAAGTGGAAGTGGCGCGCAGCAATATCGATCTGGCGGGCCAAACGCTGACGCAATCGATTGACCGATTTGCGGCGGGCGTGACGGATACGGTGGAAGTGGTGCAGTCGCAGGAAGCTGTGGCCAGCGCGAATGAACGGTACATCTCGAGTTTGTACAACTACAACTACGCCAAGATTTCTCTCGCGCGCGCCGTGGGACGGGCCGAAGACGGAGTGAGAGAGTACTTCAAAGGAAAATAGCCATGGCACAGAGAACAGACGTCGAAGTTTCGCCGAATCCTGCGGGCACGGAGAATTCCGCGGCTGCTCCGGAAACTCATTCGGCGGCACCTCCGCCATCGTCTGCGGCGCGAAACGCATTGCATCGAAATCCGGCGGCGAGATGGCTGGTGATCGGGGTTGTGCTGGTGGTGCTGGTGGGCGCGGTGTTCGCATGGCGCTACTTTTCGAGCTACGAAAGCACGGATGACGCGCAGGTGGACGGTCACTTGATGCCGTTGAGCGCGCGAATTTCGGGTTACGTGACGAAAGTAAACGTGGACGATAACCAGTACGTGCAGGCGGGAACGGTGCTGGCGGAAATCGATCCGAGCGATTACCAGGTGGCGCTCGATCAGGCGCAGGCGAATCTGGCCGATGCGGAAGCACAAGCGCAATCGCTGGGCATCAACGTTCCAATCACTTCGATCAATACCACGAGCCAGACTTCGGCGACCGAAGCGGACGTTGAAAACGCGAAGGCCGGCATTTCGGCCGCGCAGCAGCAGTACGACGCGGCGCAAGCGCAGCTGGCGCAAGCGCAGGCGAACGACGTGAAAGCGCAGAACGATCTCGTTCGTTACAAGCAGCTCGTTGACAAGCAGGAAGTATCGCAACAGCAGTACGACCAGGCTCTGGCCACCGCACGCGCCAGCACGGCGAGCGTCTCATCGGCATCCGCTTCGGCGTCCGCCGCCGAACAGCAAGTGCATCAGGCTCGAGCGCGGCTCTTGCAAGCGCAGGCGACGTTTCGCGCGTCGCAGACGGGACCGCAACAGGTGGCTGCGTCGCAAGCCCACGCACGGGCGGCACTCGCAACCGTGGCGGAGAAACGGGCGATGGTCGAACAGGCCGAATTGAATCTTCAATACACAAAACTGAAGGCGCCGGTGGACGGCATCGTGATGAAAAACGCGGAAGTTGGGATGAACGTGCAGCCGGGGCAGCAACTGTTCACGATCGTGCCGCTCGATTCGGTTTGGGTTACGGCGAACTTCAAAGAGACGCAGCTGAAGTACATGCGGCCCGGACAGAGAGCGAAGATTCACATTGACGCGAACGGCCGCGATTACAAGGGGCACGTGGACAGCATCGCGGGCTCGAGCGGCGCGCGCACCAGTTTGCTGCCACCCGAAAACGCGACCGGGAACTACGTGAAAGTAGTGCAACGCGTGCCGGTGAAAATTGTTTTGGAACCGGGCGAGAATAGCGACCACAACCTGCGATTGGGAATGTCCGCCGAGCCCAAGGTGTACGTGAAGTGAGCGCGAGCGCGGCCATAACGGCACCGCGCGAATTCGAGCGGCCCGCAATCAATCCGTGGATTATCGCGCTCACGGTCACGCTTGCGACGTTCATGGAAGTGCTCGATACGAGCGTCGCGAACGTGGCGCTGCCGCACATCGCGGGCAGCCTCTCGGCGGGACAGGACGAGAGCACGTGGGTGCTGACGTCTTACCTTGTTTCGAACGCGATCGTGCTGCCGATGAGCGGGTGGTTTTCGTCGCTGATTGGACGCAAGCGGTTCTATATGTCTTGCGTCGCGCTGTTCACGATCAGCTCGTGCCTGTGCGGATTCGCTCCCTCGTTGGGCTCGCTGATTTTTTTCCGCATTCTGCAAGGCGTGGGAGGCGGAGGGCTGCAACCGAGCGAACAAGCGATACTGGCGGATACGTTTCCGCCGAAGCAGCGCGGGATGGCGTTCGCCGTGTACGGAATGGCGGTGGTGCTGGCGCCGGCCATCGGGCCGACGCTCGGCGGATGGATCACCGATAATTTTTCGTGGCGCTGGATTTTCTTCATCAATATTCCCGTTGGAATCATTTCGCTGTTCCTCACGAACCGGCTGATTACCGATCCCCCGTACATGAAAGGCGAGAAAAAAAAGGGATTCCGCGTGGATTACATCGGCTTGGGACTTCTGGCTCTCGGCCTCGGTACGTTGCAAGTGGTGCTGGATAAGGGGCAGCGCGACGATTGGTTCGGCTCGCACTTCATCGTGGGGATGACGGTAATCGCGGTGAGTGCGCTGGTGGCCGTGATTTTCTGGGAGTGGCGGCACAAGAACCCGATCATCGATCTGCATCTTTTTCGCGACCGCTCGTTTGCGATCGGCAACCTGCTGATGTTCATGGTGGGCTTCGCGCTGCTCTCGAGCACGGTGCTGATTCCGCTGTTTCTCCAAACGATCATGGGTTACACGGCGCAGGAATCGGGCCTGGCGCTGATGCCCGGCGGGATCGTGATTATCATGGCGATGCCGCTGGTGGGATATTTGCTCGGCCACTACGACGCCCGCATCCTGTTGCTTTTTGGCCTTACGGCCGTAGGTCTGTCACTTTTTCACATGACGAGCTTTGACGTGCAGATCGATTTTCGAACTGTGGCAGTGGCGCGCATGTTCCAGGCGCTGGGGCTCGCTTTCCTGTTCGTGCCGATCAATACGACTGCCTATGCGTTTCTTCCCAAAGACAAGAACAACGCGGCCTCGGGACTGATCAACCTCTCGCGGAATATCGGCGGAAGCGTGGGAATTTCGGTGGTGACGACGGTGCTCGACCGGCGGACGCAGTATCACCAGAGCCAGCTGGTTGATCACGTGAATGCCGGGAGCGGACGGCTGCACGCAATGATCAACGCGATGACTCACCTCTTCGTTTCGCGGGGCTCCAGCGGAAATCAAGCGGCTCACCAGGCATACGGAATGGTTTCGAATCTGGTGACGCAGCAAGCCACGATGCTCGCGTACATCGACAATTTCAAGATGCTGGGCGTTGCGGTGCTCACGATGATTCCGTTCGTCTTCCTGATGAAAAAAGTGAAGCCGGGCGGGGCGATCGCAGTACACTAAGCGCCAAGGCAGGACGCGATGCAAATCCGGATCGTAACGCTCGAACGGGAATACGGCAGCGGCGGAGCCATGATCGCCAAAGGCCTGGCGGCGCGGCTCGGCTGGAAAGTGTGGGACGAAGAGCTGACCACCGAAATCGCGCGCGTGGCGAAAGTAGATCATCGAGCGGCTTTGCGTTGCGATGAACGGTGCGATTCGCTGCTGTATCGCCTTTTCAAAGTGTATGCGCGGGGAAGCTACGAGCGCACGCTGCCGCTCGAAGGCGAATCGCAGATGTTCGACGCCGATCAAATGGTCGCGGTGCTACACCGGGTGGTGGAAGACGTGGCTTCGCGAGGAAATTCCGTGATCGTCGGCCGCGGCGCTCCGTACATTCTTCGGAATCGCGCGGATGTGTTCAGCGTTTTTATTTATGCGTCGGAGGAAGAAAAGATTCGACGCATTATGTCGCTCGGGAAGTCGGAACGAGAAGCCGCTCAGCTGGTGCAGGAAGTGGATTCCGAGCGCGCCGCATTTATCCGGCACTACTTCAACAAGGAATGGCCGCTGCGTTCGCTTTACAATTTGATGATCAATTCGAAATACGGCGACGAGCATACGGTTGAAACAATCCTTCAGGAAATTGCGTTGCTCGAAGCGCGCGCCGTTCCGCAGGCGGCTAGTCGATAGCGGCACGCAATCTGCGTGGCACTTCACGTTCGCCGACTTTTTCCCCGCCACACACTTGTCGCGCGCCGTCGCTTCCCGTAGTCTGAGGCTCTTAGTTTGTATTTTTCCGGCATGAAGGCTGAGGAGTGTCGATGAGCTGTCCGATCTGCGAGAAGCGGCCGGCGAAGCGGTTCTGTCCTGCCAAGGGCGAAAAAATCTGCGCCATCTGCTGCGGCGAGGGCCGCGAAGTGACGATTGATTGCCCGATCGATTGCTCCTACCTGATCGCTGCGCATCGGTATGAAGCCGAGCATCGAAAACCGATTCCGGCGGATGAGTTTCCCTATCGCGACGTTCAGTTCCCTATTGATTTCGTATACCAGCGCTGGCCGGTGGTGGCGGGACTGGGGGCCACGATTCACCGGTTTCAGGCAGAGAACAAAGAGCTCCGCGACAGTGACGTGCTGGCCGCTCTCGAAGCGCTCGCGGAGACGTACCGCACGCTTGGAACGGGAATTTATTACGAGCGGCCGCCGGACGCGCCGCTTCCACGCGCGCTCTACGGACGGATTGCGGAATTTTTGCAAGCGGTGAAGCAAGAGGAATCGAGCCGGGCGGGCGGCTTACATCTGAAGGATTCCGAGATTTTTCACCTGCTGGTGTTTTTGCTGCGCGTCGGGAAGCAAGAAACCAACGCGCGGCCGCTTTCGCGGGCCTTCCTGGGATTCGTTCGCGCCCGATTTCCACTTCCCGCCGAGGCCGCACAAGAAGCTCCCCGCATTATTTTACCGTAGGAATTCCGCAACGGAAAAACTTCAGGCTGGGCGCCTTCGTTGCACCCGGAAGACGACTCTCTGTTTGCTGCCTACTGAACTGCGTTCAAATCCAGGGCGAGTTGCGACGAGCGCCATTGTTTTTCGGCGCTGCGACGCTCGGGGCGCGAGCCGAGATTGTACTTGCGGCGAAGAGCTTCGAATCGGGCTGAGATCTCTTTGCGATAGGATTCCGGGGCGTAGCCATTGTGCGAATACCACTCGCGGTAGCGCTTCGCCAGCTTTGGGAATTTTGCGTCGATGAACGGCAGCATTTCCTTGAGCGATGACGGCATGAGGAACAGCACGCTTGCGGCGATCCACTGAGCGCCGGCGTCGCGCGCGCCGCGGGCGAGGGCGTCGAGATCTTCTTCGCGGTCGGTGAGACCGGGAAGGACCGGCATAGCGTTCACTCCGGCGTCGATTCCGGCTGCGCGGAGTTGCGTTAGCGCGTCGAGGCGCAAATCCGGGCGCGGCGCGCGCGGTTCGAGCAGCCGGGCAAGGCGCGTGCGCATTGTGGTGACCGTGATGTGGATGGTGATGGATGACCGCTCTGCAATCCGCTTGATTACGTCAATGTCGCGAACCACCTGATTTGATTTCGTGGTGATGGAAAGGCTCAGCCCTTCGCGCTCGGCCATTTTTTCGAGGATGGCGCGGGTGGCGCCGAATTCGCGTTCGGCCGGCTGGTAGGGGTCGGTCGCTGTGCCGATGGCGATGTGTTCGCCCCAGATTTTCTCGCTGGAGAGGTCGCGTTCGGCGAGCGGGCCGGCATTCTGCTTCACGTAAATCTTCGTTTCGAAATCGCCGCCGTCGAGGTCCATGTACTCGTGGGTATAGCGCGCGTAGCAGTATTTGCAGCCGAACTCGCATCCTCGATAAGGGTTCACGGTCCAGCTGAACGGGACGCGTTCGGAATCGCAGTGATTCAGGATCGAGCGAACGGGGAGCAGGAAGTACTCCGTCCCGCGCTTGGCATCGGCGCAGGGGGAGGAGGCAGCGAGGCGAGCAATGCCGACCAGTTCCGTGGCAGGGCTTCGTTCTCCGGCTGGTACCGGAGTGGGCGCGGAAGCACTACCAGGCGACTCACAAGTGCCGTGGCGAGCGGCTGTGGGGAAAAGGGTGAGACTGGTCTGATTCGGTCTGGTCCTGCGACGCGGGAGCGTCTTCGGATCGGGTCGAAGTATGGGAGAAGTGGCCATTGAACGCCTCGCTGCACGGGGGACATCTTATTCGCCTTTTGTTCGCCATGTCAAGCGAAATATTTCGCTTTTATTTCGCCTGTACGGAGCGGCAGGGGCCCTCACGACACGCGCTGGGGCGAATCCGGAAGAGTCTTCCCCGGCGACGCTTATACTTCTCGAAACAGCCGATACAGTTGAGGGGAAGACGCTGTGGCCGAAGTCGGAATCCTGATTATTGACGACGATATCGTGAGCCAGCGTGCGCTCAAGAATGTGCTCGATTCCGAGGGTTGGCACGTGCGGATCGTTCCGCTGGCATCGCACGCGATGGCGGAGATCGCAAGCGGCGTGTGGAGCCTGGTAATCGTGAACGTGGCGCTCACGGACGTCCGCGGCCCGATTTTCACTACTCTAAGGGATCTTGCCCAGGGCCAAGCCGACGCACCGGCAGACGCTGAAATTGATGCCACGCGTCCGAAACGCATCCGGGTGCTGTTCCTGGTGCCGATCCTGGCGGCCAAGCAGGCCCAGCCGGTGCTTGAACAGGAAGGCCTTCCCTACTCGCTCAAGCCCTACCATCTGAATGAGTTTCTCGAGAAAGTGGGCGACCTGCTGGTGGAGGCGGGCGCCCTGGAAACCCCGATTCGCAGCATGGATTTCTCCGTCCGGAGGCGGCGGGCTGGTTCGCGTTCGGCGCGCGACAAACGCAACGGGGCGATGTTTGCGTCCCGCGAGGATTACCAGATGAGCGAAGAAGAAATGGTGGATTACGAGCGCCAGGAAGAGGAAGACAAAAAGAAGCGCGAAAAGCAGCAGAAGGACCGCGAACACCTGTAGTACTTAGCCCCGCAGTATTCACCTCCGCCCATCCCTGTATTTTCCCCCAAGAAATGCTGCAAGGAATTCGCAGCAGTTCGTTCTCACTGCAGAAGGCCGCGCAGAGACGGACCGAGCGGGGGCCGGCCGAAGGGGAAATAATGATGCTACCCAAGAGCCTGGTTTTCGGGATTGTGGCAGTGACGATTCTCGGTTGGGCGGGGGGAGTGGGACTGATGCTCAACGTAAATTCGAACGCCCACGCAGATTCGGGCGGAGACGAAAAGCTGGGGCGAGGCTGGCGGCTGGGCGAAGCCGTAACGTACGAGAACCTGACGGTTTTCCCTGTGCTTGCGTCGCAACAATCGGACACAAGCGGTTTTGCCACGCTCGATGACGCACTTGCTTCCGGTAGCGCGGTCGTGACCGAGCAAGGAAATTATTTGCGGCGCACACGCGAAGGTGGCGGCGAGGCGATGCCGTCGGGCGGGGCGCAAGTGAATCAACTGGTGCTCGTCAACCGCGGCAAGCGGCCGCTTCTGCTGCTGGCGGGAGAAATCGTTTCCGGCGGGAAACAGGATCGCGTCATCGGCAAGGATCGGATCGTTCCTCCGGGGGCGGAGCCGCTTCCGCTGAGCGTATTTTGCGTGGAGCACGGACGCTGGACGGGCGGCTCGGACAAATTCATGGCGGGCGGGACGATGGTGCACCCGAGCGTTCGCGAGAAAGCGGCTGTGGATCAGAGCCAGTCGCAGGTGTGGGCGGCAGTGCGCGGCGCGACCGGGGGGAGCGCGGGGCGGTCGGCTGTTACGGCTGGTGCTGGTACAGCGGCTCCGCGAATCTCGCAAAGCACGGTGGAAGCGGAGATCGCGTCGGGCGCGCCGACGATGTCGTACAAACAGATTTACGAATCACCGCGCGTGGGAAAATCCGTGGAAGAAATGGCCGGGCAATTCGAGCGGCGGTTCGAACGGGCGACGAAGGGGCAGACGGTGGTGGGCGTGGTGGTAGCCTTCGGCGGTGAAGTGGCGTGGAGCGACATCTTCGCGTCGACACCATTGTTCGAAACGTACTGGCCGAAGCTTTTGCGCAGCTACGCTGTGGAAGCGCTGTCGCGTCCTGCGTCGCGCGAGAACGCTTCGCTCGATGACGCGCGCGATTTCCTGAAGCCGGCGAACGGCCGCTTGCGGGAGGAAACCGAGCCTGGGGTGTATCGCTGGCGCGAACGGACGGAAGGCCAGACGGCCGAAATTGAGCTTGAAGCGCTCGATCCGAAGCCGGTTACGCTGCACTGGCTGAAAGTGCTGCGCGCAAATTAGTCATGCGAGCAAATCAGTGCTGCGAGCAGATCGATGCTGCGAGCAAATTCATGAACCGCGCGGTTGATTTTCGACGTGGGGAGCGTGGTGCGGCGTTTATTGCCCGGCGAGAAGATTCGCTAGCTTCTCGAGTTCGGTTTTCGCCTGGTCGAGAAATTTCTTGGCGGTCTGAACGTCGGCACTCTTCAACGCGTTGTCGGCGCGGTTCAAGTGGCTTTGCAACCGCTGCTGAGAGAAAGCCCAATCGTCGCGAAGCTGACGGGCGGGAGCTGGTTGCTGCCTTTCGGCTTCCTCGATGCGGCCGTTCAAGGCGCGAGCGCGATTGGAGAGATGGTCAAATTCTTCGCGCTCGAGTGCTACGAGATGAGCGGTGGCGTCTTCCATGGTGCGAATATTTTGTTCAGCGGCACTTGCGTCTTGCGCAGAAGCGGGCGGTTGCCGGCCCGTTTGCGGCGGAGGTGGATTCTGCTGGCTCGCGCTCGCTGACGCTTCTGAATTCGAATCTGGATGGGCTGACTGCCTGGGCGGCATCGAACGCGCCTTGCGATCCCAGCAGCTCGAATCGCCCGGCTGGCAGCCGAGAGATTTCATCGCGGGAGATTCGGGGGTCGATGCTCGCGCGTTGCGATGCCCGGCTTCGGTGTTGCCGGCCGGTTCTGGTTGGATGGACGGCCCGGAGGCCGAACGAGGCCCGGAGGGATTTGGCGCCGAGTCTTTGTTCGAGAAGTCTTTGTCGAGAAGAAAGAGCCGCTATCTCCCGCGCCGGGGTGCAGCCATCGCGGGATGGAGTATTCCGCGGCGGCGAGGACGGCAATGACGCCGAGCGCCACGAGAACGCTTAGCGCTGCGGTGCTGACTCTTCCCGCCTGTCTCGCTTGTCCCATTTGTTCCGTTTGTGCGCCGCCGGCGGACATTTCCTGGAGCGTTTTCTCCGTTGGGAACGCGCGGCGGATAAATCTGCGCGCGCTCTCGCCTGCTATCTCAAATGATAGCCGACGCATTGGGTCGAGGCAACGCGCGGCGGTCGCCGATAATCAGACTTGGATGCAGAAAAAGGGCGAGCCGGCCAGCCGCGCGGCGAGATTCGGGGATGCCAAGGCGCCTAAATTTTTGGCTGCCGGAATGATGGAAAACAGCGCGGAAATACGCAATGCTCGGTAGAGGGTGTCCTGATTGGACACGCCACTCGACCGGAAACGACGGAACGATGGTAGAAGTTAAGGTGGACGACCTGAGCGCGGATCCCGGAAGCACGAATGCCGGGTGTGTGAGCGGGCGCGCGACTCCAGTGGCGCTCGAGTGAGCCCGAAAGTAGGGCGCGACTTGAGTTGACACGAAAGTTAAGGTGCCCTATTGTTTGCACAAGATTCCAGCGAAACTGGGGAATCCATCGAATTTTTGGCCTTCTTGCTTTGTGGCAGCCGCCATCGCCTTGAATAACCCCGGCGACGGTTTCCACGCGTTGAGGGCGGCAGAGATTGCCCGGCAGCCGCAGCCCCCAGCGAAGGAAGCGCGGCGAGAGTTTTTTGGATGTGAATCTCGGGAAGCCGTTCCTATTTGTGGCACGGATGAAAAGTCTTTCGAATGATCAGGAGGCAGTGATGAAGCTGGCCCATCTCAGCAAGGCGTCTTTTCGTTGGTTACTTGTATTTTGCGCTTTGATAATTATTCCTGGAGTTGCACGAGCACAGAAACACGGTGGCGGCAGCAGCGGCGGAGGCGGAGGCTCGCATCCGGCGCCTGCGCCACATTCCTCGGCGCCGGCCCATCCATCCGGGGGGTCAGGCTCGTCAGCCGGTCATACCACGGCTAACACCGGGCACACCACGACCACATCAAACGCGGGCCATACGACTACAGCGAATGCCGGGCACACCACGACCGACATCAAACGCGGGTCATACGACTACAGCGAATGCCGGGCACACCACGACGACGACCAACTCGAAAACGACTACTGGCGCGGGTGCCGGCAAGACCACTACAACCACGTCGAACGCAAAGACTACCACCGGCTCGGGCGCTGGTAAGACCACCACCACGACCGCCAACTCGAAAACTACGACTGGCGCGGGTGCCGGCAAGACCACCACAACGACGGCCAATTCGAAAACCACTACCGGCGCGGGAGCTGGCAAGTCCACCGCGTCTACAGGCGCCGGTGCCGGTAAGACGGGCGGCACGGCCAACGCCAAGACCGGAGGCGCAGCGGGCGGAGCCGCTGGCAAAGGCGGCGCAGGTGGCAAAGGCGGAGCGGCTTCGACTCACAGCGTCAAGTCCGTGACCACCAAGAGCGGAGCTACCGCTCGCGTGAATTCGAACGGACACGTCACTCAGGTTCACACCGCCAAGGGCGCAACGATCAATCGCAACGCGCGCGGCGGGCGCACGATCAGTTCCGAGCACGTGAACGCGCGCGGCGAACACGTTCGCACGGTGAACACGGGCCGCAACTCGGGATACGTGAGCCGTAACTACACTCGGAACGGCCGCTACTATTCGAGCCGCACCTACTACCGCGGCGGACGCTATTACGCCTACGGTTATCGTGGCTACGGCTATCGCGGCTATTGCTGCTACTACGGCTACACTCCCGGCTACTACTACGGCGCCGGTTTTTACGGCTGGGCGTATAACCCGTGGGCTGCTCCCGTTACGTACGCGTGGGGTTGGGGCGGCGCACCGTGGTATGGAGCCTATGGCTACTACTTCAATCCGTATCCGGTTTACGCCAGCGCAGCACTTTGGATGACCGACTACGTGATCAGCCAGAATCTGCAGGCTGCCTATGCCGCGCAGGCTCAGGCCAACGCCAATGCAACCGCGGCCGCCAACGCGCAGGCGATGGGCGACTACGCCGGCGGCGGTCAGCAACAATCCGCGGATTCGGGCGGCAGCAGCGGTCCCGCTCTCACGCCTGAAGTGAAGCAAGCGATTGCGGATGAAGTTCGAGCGCAACTCGAGGCCGAGAAGGCGGCAGCGTCAGCGCCGGCATCCGCCGGAGGCAATGCGGCAGCCGGTGGCCAGCAGTCGGCGTCGAACGCAGGAGCGGCACAGCAAGAGGAAGTGCCCGCCGCTCTCGATCCGCAACACCGGACGTTCATTGTTGCGACCGTGCTCACGGAACAAGCGCCCGACGGCTCGGATTGCTCCCTCTCGCCCGGCGATGTGGTGACCCGCATCGAAGACACTCCGGACGGGAACAGAAACGTCAAGGTCCTCGTCAGCAGCGCCCAGAAAGGCGATTGCAGTTCTGGTTCGCAAGTGGCGATGGCCGTGGACGATCTGCAGGAAATGCACAATCACTTCCGCGAGCAGCTCGACGAGGGCCTCAAGACCCTCGCGGAGAAACAGGGCAAGGACGGAATCCCGGCCGGCCCCGCTCCGGGCGGGCGCGCGAATCCCGATGGGCAAGTACAGCCTGATCTGGACGTGGAAGCCCAACTGAAAGAACAGCAGAAGGATGCCGACGCCGCTGAGGCCGAGGTGCAACAAACGAATGCTTCGAGCCCCGGCGGAAAATAGCATCGCCGTAACTCGATCGGCCAGGCAGTGGAATTGAGCGTCACGCAACAACTAACCAGGGAGCGCCGGCGGCACTTTCCGCCCGGCGCTCCCTGTCCCCAATCCAAATAATTCTTCTTGTGAGGAAAGCCTATGTATTTCCGGCGAGCCATCATGCAGTCAGGGGTAGTCGCAGCAGTTTTGATTTCGTCGCTGGCGGCGGCACCTCGCAGCGCCGCGCAGGGGCTGCAAGAGAAGCTCGTAGCGCAGTATGCGCTCACCAAGCCGACGGACGATAAGTCGGACATCGTCACGGCAGGCTCGGTGGTGATTCTCGAGAAAGACAAGCTGCTGATGTACGCCGTCAGCACGCAGGCGCCGCCGCAGAACACCTATCAGGGTGGGCGGCTGTCCGCGGGCGCCTACGCGGCGCACGAAAAGATGCAGAGCTTCGGCAGCATGATCGGGCATCCTCCGCCGAAGACCATTCAGACGCGCTATTTTGTTACCGGGGAGAAGTTCTGGGTGACGCGAATTGATGTGATGGGCGACGGGGTCGTCTTCACACTCTTCACCGATGCCATCCAGGATGTCCGTTACTATTCGACGCTCAAATTCGTTTACCCGCATGGGACGACACCCACCACCGATCAGGTGTTGAGCATGGTGGGAGAAGTTCTGAAAGTTCAGCAGGACGATTCCGCCCCGGCGAACGGCAACCAGCAGCAGGCAGGCGGCGACGCCAACCAACAGCAGCAAGCTCCAGCCGCGGACGCAAATCAGCAACAGCAGCAGCCGGCAGCGGAACAGGCGCCGGCAGCTCCGGCGGCGCCACCGGCGACGGTTGGGATCGGTCAAAGTCCGGACGAGGTGACTGCGATACTGGGCCAGCCGGAAAAGATCATCAACCTCGGCGCTAAACAGATTTACGTGTACAAGGATCTGAAGGTCACATTCGTGAAGGGCAAGGTAACGGACGCGCAATAAGCGGCGCGGAAACGCTGGACCAGGAAGACGAGTCAGTCAATCCGATGTGCGTTCAACTGTGGCCCCCTTTTTCGGCGCGCCACAGGCGTACTTCACTCCGATCCGCCGTCGCTTCCAGCATCTCGGCAATCGTCATCATCGCGACAGGATGAAAAGTTTCTCCCGCAATCTCCGCCAGCGGCACAAGCACGAACCTTCTCTCCGCCATCCGTGGATGCGGAATCTCGAGACCCGGCTCTCTCACCACCTCCGAGCCGTAGAGCAAGATATCCATATCAATCAGGCGGGGACCTTTCGGTACTCGTCGCTGGCGGCCCATTTCGCGCTCGATCGCGACGAGCACGCCCAGTAAGCGTTCCGGCGGGAGTTCGGTTTGCGCTTCGATCGCGCCATTCAAAAACCACGGCTGCTCGAGAAACTCAACCGGCTCGGTTTCGTAGAGCGACGACTCGCGCGTGACGCTGACTCCCCGTTTGCGGAGTTCTGCAATCGCTCGCGCAATATTCTCCGCGCGATTGCCTACATTTGCCCCGAGCGATAGATACACATTCGTCATTTCGAGCGCCGCCCGCGCTCCAGGAACCAAGCCATCATAACCGCACAACCCTGCCGCGCACCATTTGCTCCGCTCCGGCGGCGACGCTCACGTATACTTGTGGCAGCGCTTTCCACTTTTTCCCTGAGGTGAACCGATGCGTTGGACTCCCGGCGGCGTCAGCGGAGATATCGAGGATCGCCGCGACGATAGCGGCGGCGGTGGTGGTGGGTTTGGAGGCGGCGGCATGCCGTTCGGCATTGGCGGCCTTCTGGTGCTGCTGGTTCTCAGCTTCATTTTCAAGCGCGACCTGATCTCGCCTTTCCTCCATACCGGACCGCCGATGAACGGCCCTGCCGCCGTCCCGCGCCCGGCCGATCCGGCGCGAAAAGCGGCTGAGCAGCATGAAGTGCAGTTCGTCTCTTTCGTACTCGACGACGCGCAGACCAACTGGGACAAAATCATTCCGAAGTATCACCACGCGAAACTGGTCTTGTTTCGCGACGAGATCGGCTCGCCCTGCGGCGAGGCAGGGACGGCTACCGGCCCGTTCTACTGCCCGGGTGATGAAAAGGTTTACCTCGATCTTGCTTTCCTCGACGAGCTTCGGACGCGATTCCACGCGTCGGGCGAGTTCGCGCAGGCGTACGTGATCGCGCATGAAATTGGGCATCACGTGCAGAAAATACTCGGGATCGAACAAACCGTACAAGCGGAACGGCAGCGCAACCCGCGCTCCGCGAACTCGCTTTCGGTTTTGCTCGAGTTGCAAGCCGATTGTTTCGCCGGCGTGTGGGGAAATTCCACGGAGCAGAGAAAACTGATCGATGAGGGCGACGTCGAGTCCGCGCTCAACGCCGCTGCGGCTGTGGGCGACGATCGCCTGCAGCAACAGGCTACCGGACGCGTGATGCCCGACAAATTCACGCACGGCACTTCGGCGCAACGCGTGGCATGGTTCAAAGCGGGCCTGAACTCCGGGAGCATCAAGGCTTGCAACACCTTTTCTAACGGCCCGTAAGAGACGAAACGCGCGGGCCGCCGTCTAACGCGAACAGCTTCTTCTATCGCCGCGGCAAAGGGCCGCGCGGAGCTCCTGCTGATGAACAACCTGATTCGCGATCTTCGTTACGCTCTCCGTTCGTTCGCCAAGAATCCCGGATTCACGCTGGCGGCGATGCTGTCTCTCGCGATTGGCATCGGCGCGAACACTTCGATCTTCAGCATCACGAGCGCGTTGCTCTTGCGCCCGCTTCCTTACAAGGACGCGAGCCGCCTCGTGATCCTGTGGAATCGCTCGCCCGGCCTGGGGATCACGCAGGACTGGTTTTCCACGGCGCAGTATTTCGACATCAAGAACGGACATTCGGGCTTTGAGGATGTGGCGATCGCTTTTGGCACGAACGATAACCTGACCGGAAACGGAGAGCCCGAGCGAATCGGGACGATTCGCATCTCGTCGAATCTTTTACCCATGCTCGGCTATCGTGCAGCGATGGGCCGCCTGTTCCTCGCCGAAGAAGACGCGGCCGGCCACAACCGCACCGCGCTTCTGAGCTACGGCACCTGGACGCGCCGGTTCGGCGCCGACCCGCACATGCTCGGGAAGACGATTGCGATCAACGGCACACCGTGCGAAGTCGTCGGCATCCTGCCGAAATCTTTTTCGCTTCCGCGCGAAGTGATGCCCACGCTGTATGGCGCCGAGAACCAGGCCGAAATTCTTCTGCCGTTTCCGATGCCGCCGGACGCGGCGCAGAACCGCGATCATGAGGATTACAACATCATCGGGAAACTCAAGCCGGGCGTAACGGTGGCGCAAGCGCAGGCCGAGATGGCGACGCTTACGGCGCGCCTGCGCCAGGATCATCCGCAAGAGTATCCGCCGAACGGCGGCCTCACGTTCGGCATCGTGCCGCTGCAGGAGCAAGTGGTGGGCGACGCACGGCGCACTTTGCTGGTCTTGCTCGGGGCGGTCGCTTGCGTGCTGCTGATCGCCTGCGCGAATGTTGCGAATCTTTTGCTTTCGCGCGCCGTGGCACGGCAGAAGGAAATCGCGGTGCGGACGGCGCTGGGCGCGAGCGCGCGGCGCATCATCCGGCAGTTGCTCACGGAGAGCGTCCTGCTCGCGCTTTGCGGGGGCGCGCTCGGAATCGTGTTTTCAATTCTCAGCGTGCACTGGATTCACGTTCTGGGGCCGAAAAGCGTTCCGCGCTTGAGCGATATCGGCGTGGACCGCGAGGCGCTGCTGTTCACGGTTTCGCTCTCCGTTTTTTCCGGGATTCTTTTTGGCCTCGCGCCGGCGCTGCGCATTGCGCGCATCGATCTGCATTCGGTGCTGAGCGACGGCACACGCGGCTCAGCCGGCACCGGCGCCGTGTGGGGACGCGGCAACAATCTTCGCCGGTTGCTGGTCGTCTCCGAGCTGGCGCTTTCGGTGGTGCTGCTGATCGGCGCAGGCTTGCTGATTCGCAGCTTCGCGCGCCTCGAAAATGTGGCGCCCGGGTTCAATCCGCAAAATGTTCTCACGCTCGAGCTCACATTGAACGGCCGCCGGTACAAGGACGGACCCACGGTGCTCGCGACGTATCGCCAGCTCAACGAGCGCCTCGAGCGAATTCCCGGCGTTACCGCCGCAGGCTCGATCACGTCGCTTCCGCTCAGCGAAATGTTTGCATGGGGCCCGGTGACGATCGAAGGCCGCACGCCGCCACCGGGTGAAAACTTCATCAATGCGGACGAACGCATCGCGAGCGGCCATTATTTCGAGGCCATGCAGATTCCGCTGCGCCAGGGACGCTTCTTCAACGACCTCGACACGGCCACCACTCAGAGAGTCACCATCATTGACGAATACTTTGCGCAGCAATACTGGCCAAACGAAGATCCCATCGGCAAACGCATTCGCACCGGGGGCCTCGAATCGAAGGAGCCGTGGATCACAATTGTCGGAGTGGTCGGCCGCATCAAGCAGGAGACGCTCGACTCCGACCCGCGCATCGCTTTTTACATGCCGCACTCGCAATACACGACGCCGGCTATGAATGTGGTCGTGCGAAGCAACGTGGCACCGGCGGCGCTCACGTCCGCGATCAAAAAAGAAATTCGCGAGCTGGATCCCGATCTTCCGATTTACAACGTGCGCACGATGGACGACCGCGTTCAGGATTCGCTCGCGCGCCGCCGCTTCTCGATGACGATGCTCGCGCTCTTTGCGTTCCTTGCACTTGCGCTCGCGACGATCGGCATTTACGGCGTGATGGCCTACATGGTGAGCCAGGGAACGCGCGAAATCGGAATTCGCCTGGCGCTGGGTGCGACGGAGAACAACATTCTGAGGCTCGTCGTGCGCCAGGGGATGATGCTTGCGCTCACGGGAGTAGGGATCGGACTCGCCGGCGCGTTCGCGTTCACGCGGCTAATGCGTAGTCTGCTCTTCGGCGTGCAGTCGTCCGATCCGCTCACATTTGTCGCCATTGCCGCACTGCTTGCACTCATCGCTCTCGTCGCGAGTTACATTCCTGCGCGGCGCGCCGCTCGAATCGATCCGATGGTTTCGTTGCGCTGCGAATAACCGATTCGGAGCACGCCGCGGACGTGAAAGAAAGAGACCTGATTTTACTCCTGCAAGTTTGTCCACGCGCCCTGAGAAACCCCGGGAATTCGAATCGCGGCACCCATTATTAGAAATTTGTGGCGTCGGGGTGTTGCGACAGCGGCTTCTATCGAGGATTTGGGCGCTGGGGCCGGACTATTGGCCGCACTACTGGCCGATGACGCGCAGGGGGCGCTGCGAGAAACCAACGTCCCAGTAGCGGCCGAACTTGCGGCCTACCTCGGTGAAGACGGCGACTGGCTTGAAGCCGAAACGCTCGTGGAGGGCGAGGCTCGCGGCGTTTGGAAGGGTGTAGCCGGCTACGAGCTGGTGGATGTCTTCGGCGGCGAGCGCTTCGAAGAGTGCGGCGTAGAGGCGGGAGCCGATGCCTTTGCCGAGCGAATCGTGGCTGCAATAGATTGTGGTTTCGACGCTGGTTTCGTAGGCGGCTTTGTTTCGAAATTTGGTGGTGCCAGCGTAACCGAGGACGAGTGAATTTTCCTCTGCTACGAGGAGGCGGTGGCGGCCAGTGTGCGCGAATTGTTCGAACCATGGGACGCGTGCTTCGACGGTGTGCGGCGCGAGGTCGAATGTGATCGGCGTGTGGATTACATAGTGGTTGTAAATTTCGGTGAGGCGCGGGAGATCGGTACGGAGCGCGGGGCGGATGCGGATATCGTGCATGGCGGATGGTAGCTTACGCGGGAAGTCGGGGTAGAGCCAAAGTGGACTGATGGAGTACGGCTCGCGCGCACGCTCCGATTTCGTTGACACGATTTGGGGCGCCGCGTAGGCTCTGCGTTTATCCGGAGAGATTATGAAAACGAGAACGCGGGAATGCGTGCGGCGGAGATCGGAGCGAAGCTATGCGGGATTGCCGTTGATTGACATTGCGTACGGGCCCGACCCGGAAACGGGCGAGAAGCATGGAAGAGCGCACGGGATCATCGCGATCGGTGACGAGGCACGCGGGTGGCTGGCGATGGGAGGCGACGCACGCGGAGTGATTGCACTCGGTGGTAAAGCGATGGGGATTATTGCGGTCGGCGGGATGTCGATTGGAATTATTGCGCTTGGAGGACTTGCGCTGGGTGCCGTCGCGATGGGAGGGCTCGCTGCGGGGGGCATTGCAGTCGGTGGCCGCTCGTTTGGCTTGCTGTCGGTCGACTCTCAGCGAGACCGCAAACGGAAGAACCTCTAACGAGGTTTTCATACAGTGGCGGCAATCAGCGTAGATCGAAGCGAGGTTTGAGGTAATTCAAGGAGCGGGAGAAATCGAAGTGGGAGCCAGCCAGTGCGTACAGTCGATCAGATACCTTTTTGTTCAGTCGGCGGGAACCGTGGAGACAATCGAAGCAATGGGTGCTGCGGTTGGCGCATCGAGCTCGCGCTGCAGGCGCGCGTACTCTTTGGCTTGGGCTGAGCGGGCGCGATTGCTGCGGTAAGCGTGGATGCTCATGCGAGTGAGATCGTATGTGCCGTAGATAATGTTTCCGCGCAGCACATCGCCGCGGAACGAGAGCACCTGCATGCGGAAGTAGCGCGCGAATTTCGATCGCGGGCGTGATTGCAGGTCGTCTTCTGTGGATGCAACCTCGAAGTGGGGTTTCTCGCAGTCCTTCAGCTTCACAACGCTCACGTTGCCGTCGGTGCGTAGGTCGTCTCCGGTGGCATTCTGGAAATAGCGAGGCGACGCTGGCCGCGGTGCGATAAAAACGGCATCGACGCAGCCGGCGACGGTGAGGTCGCGGACAATTTTGTCGCGTTCATCGTCGATGTTGGTTTCCACGTGATGAATCAATCGCCTGCGGCGGACGGAAAGAACGGCGCTGGTATCGCGCGTTCCCGCGGCAGCCCATGCCTGCTCTCCGTTCCAACTTTCGTCGATG
The DNA here is from genome assembly GCA_963711875.1 of uncultured Acidobacteriota bacterium. Lineage (GTDB taxonomy): Bacteria > Acidobacteriota > Terriglobia > Acidiferrales > UBA7541 > Palsa-295. The sequence goes on along the minus strand of CAVQFW010000003.1, from coordinate 70,338 downwards.
CTCCAGATTCGGGAGTGGTCACGCTTTGCATAGCTATTGAGACTTTTCTGGCGGGTGATGTCGGACGCGCGGCCTTCGAGCAATTGTTGCGACATCGGTTCCGTGGAATAACTTTTCAGCGCGAGAAAGGCATGGAACTGGCGCATGACAGCTTTCTTCGAGGCGGGATCGCTATCTTTCCATCCGGCAGTGGCGAAAGAACTTTGCAATTGTTCATGTGAGCCGAGGAAAACGAGATTGATTGCGTCGGCGGCTTGCCCTTTGGGAGTGGAAGTGCGATCGGGAAGCGTTTGCACTTGCAAGGTGAGAGTATCTTTTTCGGCCTGGCTGAATTCGCGAACGGACGATTCAGCGGGGAGGAAATTTTCGAGCGGCATCGAGACCGTCAGTTCGAGGCGCATGTCTGTGCCGGCGGGAAAATAAATTTCAGGCTCGGGAAATATGGGGAACGCGGCGCGATATGCGACGAGGCCCCAATCGGAATAGGGATTTAGAGTTGGAAGATATTTCAAGCGGCTGGTGATGCGGCCCTGCGGAGTTTCTGTGCCGAGTACGCCTTGAATCACGCCCTTCTTCACGTTTTCGCGGGCGTTGTCAACTTCGACGATGCGAGAGTGCAATTCGATCGGCTTCCCGTCGGCTGGCGATATCCGATCAAAGACAACAAAGAGCGAGGCGGTTTCGTGCCGGATGCCCATACCCACGCGCCGGACGGACTCTACGTGGCCCTCGACGATCGTCCCGATCGGGAATACGGGTGCGCCATCGCACTCAGGAGATTCGACGAGCAGTGCGCGCACGGATGAATTGGGCTTTGAGCTGTAGGAAGCGAGCGGCTGCAGGAGGCGGATCTCGAACGATTGGCGGGCGGGAACCTGGTCACAGGCGCGGACGGTTCCCGGAAATGCTGCGCATAAACCGAGAAGCATGAGTCCCGGAATCGTGAACGACGGCGTTTTTCGTCTCGCTTGCCTCACCACAGAAGGGCCTCAGTGAATTCTTCGAGTGCGTACCAGTACTATGATGTTGCCACAGGTGGCTGTGGATGCCACGCGGTTGTAATTGGCGATGCGGAAGTGAGCAACAACGGCGGCGCTGATAAATGTCCGGCTTCGGGCTTTTCAGCTGAAAAGGCCCGGTTGGCGGCGAGGCTCGTCGATCCGAAATGTTTGTAGGCGAGGCTCGTGGCGACGCGGCCGCGCTGGGTGCGGTCGAGGAGGCCGAGTTGCATGAGGTAAGGCTCGTAGATTTCCTCGATGGCGTCCTCTTCTTCGCTGAGCGAAGCGGCGATGGTGTTGAGGCCGACGGGGCCGCCCGAATATTTTTGGATGATGGTGAGCATGAGGTTGCGGTCAACTTCGTCGAGGCCGTGTTCGTCCACGCCAAGCATGGCGAGAGCGTCGCGGGCAACGCCGAGAGTGATGTGGCCCTTGGCGCGCACCTCGGCGAAATCGCGGACACGGCGCAGCAGACGGTTTGCGACGCGAGGAGTGCCGCGACTGCGGCGGGAGATTTCGGCGGCGCCTTCGCTGTCCATGGTGATGCCGAGAATTTTTGCGGAGCGCTCGACGATACGCTGCAAATCCGCGGGCGAATAAAATTCCAGGCGATGAACGATGCCGAAGCGAGAGCGCAGCGGCGCCATGATGAGCCCGGCGCGGGTGGTAGCTCCGATCAGCGTGAATTTGTTCAGCTGGTAGGGATGAACGCGAGCGCCGGGACCCTGTCCGATGATCAAATCCACGCGAAAATCTTCCATCGCGGGGTAGAGAATTTCTTCGAGCGCGGGTTGCAGGCGGTGGATCTCGTCGAGGAAAAAGAAATCGCGCGCGTCGAGAGAAGTGAGGACGGCGGTGAGATCGCCCTTTTTCTCGAGCAGCGGACCGGAGCTGATTTTGATGGCCGAACCCATTTCGTTGGCGAGAATTTGCGCGAGGGTGGTTTTGCCGAGGCCCGGGGGACCGTAGAGGAGGACATGGTCGAGGGCTTCGCCGCGGTTGCGGGCGGCGTCCACGGCGATTTTGAGATTTTCTTTTACGCGGGACTGGCCGATGAAGTCTTCGATTTTCTGGGGGCGGACGCTGGCGTCAATGCGCGCGTCTTCGTCGAGCGCTTTGCCGGAGATGATGCGGTTGCGGTTGTCGGTCATGGTGCGTGGTGGTTGATTCTTCCTCAGGGGCTGAAGCCCCTTGCTGTGCGAATCGTTATTGTCGGAGCTGAAGCTCCGACCCCCTAAAAACCGCGGACAGCTATCACTTTAGGCCGCTACAAACCCACTGCCCTTGGCGGCTAAAGCCGCTAACCTCGTCTGCGTTTTTGGCACGGCTGAAGCCGTGCCCTGACGAACCGCCCTCAGCGGCTAAAGCCGCTCTCCTCGTCTGCGTTTTTGGCACGGCTGAAGCCGTGCCCTGACGAACCGCCCTCGGCGGCTAAAGCCGCTCTCCTCGTCTGCGTTTTGGCACGGCTGAAGCCGTGCCCTGACGAACCGCCCTCTGCGGCTACGAAGACGACTTAGTTCAGGCCGATGCTTCGAAGACGCCTACGTTGCGCTCGTTTTCCGTAAACGCTTCGCAGGTGCGGTCGAGAGCTTCGTATTCTTTTGCCGCACGCTGGCGCATCGCGGTGTAAGAAGCGACGCTGTCCCAGCGATCGATTGTGAGATAGCGGCGCGGGCTTTCCGCATCGCGTAAAAGCTGCGTGCCATTGTATCCCGCGTTCTTGCGGAAAAGTTCGGCCCACGGTCCGGAGGCCGAATAGTGGCGCTCGAAGTCTTCTATTCTATCGGGGCGCGCAACGAATTCCCAAATGAAGTGAACCACAGCTGCCTCCTGCGCGGTGCGCCGGGTGAAGCCGGCAACCATACAATTATTCGTCGTGGCCGGCGCGAGCCGATTTCTGCATGGCGGAGCCGCCCAGGATTTGCAGCGACGATCGCAGGAGCTTTTCGAAATCGGCGCTGCTTGCGGCGCGCGATTTTTCGATGGCCCGCTCGACAGACTTTACGTCGTAGCCCAAATTCACCAGTGCGGAAGCGACGTCGGACTCGAGTTGCGAGCGCGTGCTTGGTTTGCCGGCTTCGGCGACATCCACCACTGCGAGTTTGTCACGCAGCTCGACAACCATTCGCTCGGCGGTTTTGCGGCCCACGCCGGGGATGCGGACGAGTTGGGCGAGATCGCCCTTGCGAATCGCAGGCACGAGTTCTTCGATGCTCATGCCCGAGAGAATTTTCAGGGCGAGGGACGGGCCGACGCCGGAAGCCGAGATCAAGAGTTCGAAGCACTGCTTCTCGCGCGAGGTGACGAAACCGTAGAGCGTGATTTGGTCTTCGCGCACGTGGGTGTGAACGAGGAGCGTCGCATCGGAGTGGAGCGCGCCGACCGCTGCGAATGTAGAGAGCGGAATTTGGACCTGATAGCCGACGCCACTCACATCCAGGAGAAGCTGGTTGGGACGCTTCTCGATGAGCTTGCCGCGGAGGGAGCCAATCATGTTGAGCGATTATTCCTGAGCGGCAGCAGGGTGTCAACGAAAGGCGAGGAGTGCACCGAAACAGTGCAGGCGTGAAATGCGTGCCGCGAATGTATGCGCAACTTCGTTCGATTTTTCGAACTTATTCGGAACAAAACGCGGGCCGGCGGCGTATCTAGGGACAGCGAAACGCGAGTGGTGGCCGTGCGTTTAGACGTTTCTCCGAATATTCGGAGAGTGTTGATTTTTTACCCCTGTGCGCGAAGGGCTTTGTCCGATATCGCGCAGACGGTGTTCGCATGCGGAGAGAAATTTTTTCGCAGCGTGCGACAAAGGCTTTATTTATGAATCTTTTGTGATGGCGCTTTCCGTGCAGCAGTCATCACGTCTAAATCAGTTGCAAGGGGCGAGTGGAAAAAAGGAGAAATGAAAATGAAAGATCGTCGAATGAATTTTGCAATGACCATCCTTGCGGCACTCGCGCTGGCGATGCCGATCGCAGCTCGCGCCGACGACTCAAAAACCATCAAGCCCGTTTCGCGTGTTGCCGTCGACCTGCACAGCGCGGCGACGCTGGCGGGGAAAGATCTCAAGCCCGGGTCGTACCAAGTGAGCGCCGATGAGTCGAAGATGACGATTTTGCGCGACGGCAAAGTGGTGGCGGAAGTGCCGATCGAGTGGAAAGACGGGCAGGGGAAAGCGGCGTACACTTCGGTAGTCACCGACAGCAACCAGATCACGGAAGTACATTTTGGCGGGAAGACGAAGTACATAGCAGTGACGGGCGGCAGCCAATCGGGGAAGTAATGGTTGTCGACTCCGGGTGGATTTTAGATTTGGGGTGAACGGGCAGCGTTCGATGCAGCGAGCGCTGCCCGATTTTTTTGCAGCCAAGAGTGAGCGGAGGCGAGCGGCGCGAGTTACTTGACGCCGTCAATCAGAGTGACTTCGTCGATGATGCCGATTACGGCGGTGTCGATGGGAGAATTGGGGCGGCCGACGGCGGTCATTGCGGAGAAGCCTTCGGCGGAGAGCAGGACGCGTTCGCCGATTCCGGCGTCAACGGCGTCGAGTGCGATGACGGCTTCGCCGCGATCGGAGCCATCGAGATTGAGCGGCTGGACCACCAAAAGCTTACGGCCGATGTGCGAGGGATCTTTTTGAGAGGCGACTACGTCGCCGATGACGCGCGCGATGAGCATTTATGGTTGACCGGCTTTCGCGGGAATGTTGATTTCGTCAACGATGCCGACGATTGTGGCTTCGGTGGGAACTTCGACGGGGAGAAACGGGAAGCTGGCTTCTTTGCCGCGGCACCAGTAGACCGTTTCGCCGGCGCCGGCGCCGACTGAATCGAGCGCGACGATGGGCTTGCCTTTATCGCGGCCGTGGCGGTCAATGGGCTGGACGATGAGCAGGCGCTGGCCGAGCAGCGTATCGTTCTTCATGGTGGCGACGACTTTGCCGATGACGCGGCCGAGAATCATCGCCGGCGATCCTGTGAAACGCTGCGAAGGATGGCGCTGTGGCGCGTCATTATTTTTTTCGCGCGGCGGCGAGTTCGGCTTCGTGGAGGGCGTCGAGCTGAATGGAATCAACGATGCCGATGATGGCGGCGTCGACGGGGCGGTCTTTGCACTCGGCGGCCAGGCGGGCAGAACTGCCGGAGACGACGAGAACCGTTTCGCGGAAGCCGGCGTCAACCGTGTCGACAGCGATGAGGTAACCGGATTCGTCGCCGCCTTCGGGATTGATGGGCTTGACGATGAGGAGCTTTTTGCCTTCGAGGCGCGGGTCCTTACGAGTGGAAACGACGGTGCCGACGATGCGAGCGAGAAGCATGAAATTGAGTTCGTTCCGTAAAACTATTCAGTGAAACGCGACACGTACATACGGCACACCGAATTCAAAAATCAAAATCCAAAATTTGAGTAGAGCGAAGATGATTCTGCGCCGTGCGCTTGTGCGCCGCTGCGGGGCGCTGGGCGGCTTCGCGGCGTTTACTTCGCGGCGTTTACTTCGCCGCGGCCATCGGAGTCTTGCCGATGGGCAGAACGTCTTCGAGCGACTGATGAGGCCGCGGGATGACGTGGACGGCGATCAACTCGCCCACGCGGCGGGCGGCGGCTGCGCCGGCATCGGTGGCCGCTTTTACGGCGGCCACATCGCCGCGGACCATCGCAGTGACGTAGCCCGAGCCGATTTTCTCCCAGCCAACGAGCGTGACCTTGGCCGCTTTGACCATTGCGTCCGAGGCCTCGATCATCGCGACCATTCCGCGCGTTTCGATCATTCCCAGTGCTTCGCCCATTCTTGATCCTCCGGCAAAACTCCTGAAGCGTATCTCTAAACGGGCCGCAAGAAATCAGCGACGCGAGCGCTCTTTTTGCACGGCTTCGTCTACCAGCGTTTCGAGTTCACGGCGCGTCAAGGTGATGCGCTCGGCGTCGGCGCTATCGGACGTGACCGGACAATCGGAGCCGATCGATGAAGCGGTCTGAACGCCGTAACGAGCGCGCGCCGCGAGCAATTTTTCCACATCTCCGCTGGAAAGCAAGACTTGTTTGCCGATTAATTCAGTGACGAGAGCTACGCGCGCGAAGTGCTCGGTGGTCTCCATCCGGAAAAAGGCGGAGAGGAGATCCTGGCCGTAGCAAACGACGCCGTGATTGGCCATCAGAATTGCTTCGTAGCTTTGAACGAGCGGTTCGAGAGCTTCGGTAAGCTCGGACGTGCCGGGCGTGCCGTAGCGCGCCACAGGAATACAGCCGAGCGAGAGAACCAGTTCGCAGAGGATGGCTTTATTGAGCGGGACGCCGGCAGCGGCATAACCAGTGGCGGCGGGGGGATGGGCGTGGCAGACGGCATTGATATCGGGCCGGCGGCTGTAGATCAGGAGGTGCATGCCGAGTTCGGAGCTGGCATTGCGGCGGCCGCTGAGTTTGTGGCCCTGGAGATCGGTGATGACGAGATCGTCGGGCGTCATCATACCTTTGCTGATGCCGGTGGGCGAAGTGAGAATGCGGCGGGGGTCGAGGCGGAGGGAGATATTGCCGTCGGTGGAGGCGACGTAGCCGCGGTCGTGAATCCAGCGGCCGACGGCGCAGATATCGCGACGGTGTTCGTCTTCGGTTTTTAATGCGCCCGGCGATATGGCTTCAGGATACAGATATTCCCCCGTGCAAAAAGACCGGCCGGAAGAGAGCGGCGGCCGTTACAACCGCTAGGCATCGTCATGTCTAGCTACGCGTAGATGCCGCGCAGTTTCAGGGCGCGGGCCACGCGATCGATCGCCACGATATAGGCGGCGATACGATTATTCACTCCATGGGTTTCGGCGTAAAGCACAACTTGATCGAAACTATGGTCCATCACGTCCTGGAGGCGTTCGTTCACTTCGCTTTCGCGCCAGAAGAAGCCCTGGCGATCCTGCACCCATTCGAAGTAGCTGACGGTGACGCCGCCGGCGTTGCCGAGAATGTCGGGAATGATGAAGATGCCCTTTTTCTCGATGATTGCGTCGGCGTGGGATGTGGTGGGGCCGTTGGCGCCTTCGCAGAGGATTTTGCAGTCAACGCGATGGGCATTCTTGCTGGTGATCTGGTTTTCGGTGGCCGCGGGAACAAGGATTTCGCAGGGGTGGAAGAGGACTTCCTGCGCCGTCATCTTCTCGCCGCCGCCGGGAAAATCAGGAAGCGGCTTGCGCTGGCCGTAGACCCATTCGATCAACTTGGGGACATCGAAGCCAGCTCTCGTTATAGAGGCCGCCATGGATATCAGCGACGCCGATGATCTTGTAGCCGGCTTTGTGCATGAGGTCGGCGGCTTGCGAACCGACGTTGCCAAAACCCTGGATGATGACGCGGCAGCCGGGGCGCTTCATGCCGAGTTTTTGGAGCGCTTTGTCGCAGCACATCATCAAGCCGCGGCCGGTGGCTTCCGTGCGACCCTGGGAACCGCCGAGTTCGAGCGGTTTGCCGGTGACGACGGCGGTAGTGGCCTGGCGGACGTGCATGGAGTAGGTATCCATCACCCAAGCCATGGTTTGGGCGTTGGTACCGATGTCCGGAGCGGGAACGTCGCGCTCGGGACCGAACCATTCGCTCAGCTCAGCCGTGTAGCGGCGGGTGATGCGTTCGACTTCCGTCTTCGAGAGCTTGGAGGGATCGCAGATCACGCCACCCTTGGCGCCCCCGAAAGGAATATTGACGACGGCGCATTTCCACGTCATCCAGGCGGCGAGGGCGCGCACTTCGTCGAGGCTGACGTCGGGAGCGAAGCGAATGCCGCCTTTGCCCGGGCCCCGAATCGTGGAATGAAGGACGCGGTAGCCGGTGAAGACTTCGAGCTTGCCATTATCGAGCGGCACGGGAATGTACACCGTGATTTCTTTGCTGGGATATTTCAGGTAACGGTAGAGGCCTTCTTCGAGATTCAATTTCTGCGCGGCGATTTCGAAGCGCGCTTCCGCCGACTGATAAACGTTTAATTCATCCTGCGCAGCCGCAGACATGACTCCTCCTGACAAGTTCGAGAAAACGTGCGCCCACTTTTCAGCAGCATGATGCTGTTACAAGGACCTGAAACAATAACGCCAAAATGGCTTAGGAAGAGCGGGCGCCAGTATACGAACAGGGAGAACGCGGCGCAAGAAAAGGCTTTTTGAAAGTTGAAATTGGGAGCGAAAGCACAAGGGGATCAAGCGCGGGCGCTGGGTTTCAGGAATTCGCGAAGCAGGAGGCCGGCGAGGCGGGCTGCGTCGTGGCGGATTACACCGCGCTGCTGCAGCAGGTCGGCGGCGACGCAGGGCAGGCCCATGCGTTTTAGTTCGGCGAATGCGGGTTGAACGATTTCGGCGCCCTGCGCGGTGTAGCGGCGCAACATTTGGGCGGAAGCGGGAGTCCGATTGATGACCGCGCAATCGAAAAGGCGAGGACGAGTATGTTCATAGATCGCGCGGACATGGTCGGCAACGGAGTAATGCTCCGTCTCGCCGGGCTGAGTCATCAGATTGGCGATGTAGACGCATTTCGCGCGGGAATGCGCGATGACTTCCGCGACGTCTTCGACCAGAAGATTCGGAATGATGCTGGTGTAGAGCGAACCCGGGCCGACGAGGATGAGGTCCGCGGCGCGGAGCGCAGCGAGAACTTCCGGAAGTGGACGGATGCGGCGAGGCACGAGGTACACGCGGCGAATCGGTTTCCTGGAGCGCGATATTTTCGTTTCGCCGGAAACGGTAGAGCCGTCTTCGAGTTCGGCTTCGAGTGTGACGTTCTGCGCGGTGGACGGAAAAATGCGGCCGCGGATGGCGAGCACCTGAGAAGAGACGCGGACTGCTTCGGGAAAATCTCCGGTGACGTTCGTCAAGGCGGTTACGAAGAGATTTCCGAAGCTGTGTCCGGCGAGGCCGCGGCCGGTGGGAAAGCGATATTGAAAGAGTTTGCCGAGAAGGTGCTCGTCGTTCGAGAGGGCGACCATGCAGTTGCGAATGTCACCGGGAGGAAGGACGCGATAGTCGCGGCGGAGACGGCCGGAACTTCCGCCGTCGTCAGTGACAGTGACGACAGCCACGAGATCGCCGATCGGCCCGCTGGCGCGCTCTTTCTTCGGCGCCGCGACATATTCCTTCAAGCCGCGGAGCACGGTGGAGAGTCCGGTGCCGCCGCCAAGCGCAACAATGCGGATGGGCCTGGAATGAGGGTACGGACGAACTTTCACGTGGAAAAGGAGAAGCTAGGCGCTCGAACCATCGCGCTCAGGGTAGAGGAGTTCCGTGAAGCGAGGGTCCTCTTGCAAGAAAGCGAAGTCTTCATCGTTGCGAGCGTGGTAGCGATTTTCCGGGCGCAGCTGGATTGCGATTTTGAGATTCTGCATGGCTGAATCGGCTTCGCCTGTGAGGCAATCGAGTGCGGCCATGGCATAGACAATATGGTCGGCTTTGGGAGCGGATTTGCGGGCGCGGTCGAGGTGCTCGCGGGCTTCGTCCCAGCGCCCTAAATTCATGAGGGCAACGCCTTGGGTGTAGTGATCTTCGGCGGATTTCGGGGCTTGCGCCGGCAAGCGGGAGATGCGCTGGTCGCAAATGCGGACGTGGACCTGTGCGCGGTCGCGAAGCTCCCTGCTGGGCCCTTCCAGAGCGCGCTCGAGCGATTGTTTGGCGCGATGAAACTTTTGCTGCTGAAAGTACTTAAGGGCCTCTTCGTAGAACTTGAGCTGCGTGGCTTTGGCGGCAGCATCGGGATCGGGAGGCATCAGTTTGGCCTTGGACGAGGCCTTTAACGTCTTTGTTTTCAGAAGTTTCTGGCTAGTTCGTGAGGAATTTGTGGTGCGGGCCACGCGATGCTTCACTTGAACGCTCCGAGTACCGTCGAGGGAAACATAGCAAAGTCGGGCACTTGCGTCAATGCGGCGCTCAGGGGGTGCTGGGGGAGCACTTTTCGGCGATTTGGACGCAGAATGTCGGTGGGCCCGAGAAATCGAGCTAACTGGCAGTGCTGAGGACAGTTGTCAATTGCGAAGCACGACGTGCCGGGCGCGTTGGCGGTGGTGCGAGGCTATGCTATAAGTAGCGTCGGCTGCAAAACTGAGGAAATTGTGCCGTTTATTAATTTTCCCGCTCGCGAAATCAACTGCAAGCTCGTCTACTACGGCCCCGGCCTCGGCGGGAAGACCGCGAATCTGCAATGGATTTACGACCACACGGGATCGAATCAAAAGGGAAAGATGGTTTCGCTCGCAACGGAGACGGATCGAACCCTTTTCTTCGATTTTCTTCCGCTGGACCTGGGAAGTGTGCGCGGATTTCGAACACGGTTTCATTTGTATACCGTTCCCGGGCAGGTGTTCTACGAGGCGAGCCGGAGATTGATTTTGAAGGGCGCGGACGGAGTGGTATTTGTGGCGGATTCGCAGGAAGAGCGGTTGGACGCGAATCTGGAAACGCTCGACAACCTGCGCGAACATCTGAAGGATCACAACCTGAATTTCGATACGATTCCGTACGTATTGCAGATGAACAAGCGTGACCTGCCCAATATCCTGCCTGTAGAAGAATTGCAGAAACAGCTCAGCGTGAAAGGCGAGCCTTCGCTCGAAGCAGTTGCGGTGACGGGGCAGGGCGTGTTTGACACGCTGAAGGAAGTTGCGAAGCTGGTATTGGCTGATCTGAAGAAAAACGCGTAACGCTTACCGCCGTACTTCGAAGCAAAACTTCCGCGAAAACCTACCGGGACACAAATAATTCCGCAGAGCTACGCGCGGGCGACGCCGCCGCGGAAGCTGTCGACGGCTTTTTTTTCGTCGGTGTAAGTGGGAATAGACTGGATGAGGCGAGTGAGTTCCAAAACCTCGCGGACGTGCCCCGTGGGATTCAGAAGTTTCAGGTTGCCGGCGTTGCGTTCGAGGGTTACGAACGACCGGACAAGAGTGCTGATGCCGGAACTATCCACCTGCAGAACGCCAGCGAGATTGACGAGAATGTCGCAAGGGGCGGTTTCGGCGAGGCGGCGCAATTCGGCGCCGAGCGTATCGTTGCTGGAGCCGATGGTGATGCGGCCCTGCAGATCGAGAATGGTGACGTTCCCGGACTTTCGCGCTGCGATTTGCAGGCCCATCTTCGCCTCCCCGGCGACCGGGACAAACGGACGGCCGTCGAGTGCGCATTATAACCCCGCAAGTGCTTGAGCAAGCAAGCCCTCGGAGGCTCGAACGGCAGGAAATCTGAAAAGAAGCCGGAGAAGAAATAAGGAGGTGAAAGCCAGGTGGCGTTCCACCTCCCGGGGTGGGTGGGGTTTATTGCCGGATCGTTATTTGGGTGGTACTTCCGCGTCTGGCGATCCAGCAACCCGGCACGAGGCCGGAGTCCACGGATTGATTCTGAAATATCACATGGGCAGAAAAGGTGTCAACGCTAATTGTGACGGGCGATCGGGAAGGATCCGGGGGCGACGCGAGGGTCAGGATTTTGATACTTCTACGGGACGGCTGCGGTCGAGTGTTTCCCGGACCTTGCGCGCCAGGTTGCGGGGCAGGTAGGGCTTCTGAAGCATCGGCAGACCCTGTGCCTGCGCCCCACGAAGCGCAGCGATATCGGCGCCGTACCCGGTGGCGAAAATAACGGGCATGCCGGGTCTGAGCTCGCAGATGCGATCGTAGACATTCGGTCCGCTCAATTTGGGGAGAACGACATCGAGGACGAGGAGATCGATCTGGTCGCGGCGAGTTTCGAATTCATGAAGCGCCTGTTCGCCATCGGCAGCGACAATCACTTTGTAACCGAGATTCGCGAGAGTTTCACACGTAAGCTCGCGCAAACCGGCATGATCTTCGGCGAGAAGAATCGTCTCCGGGCCACCGCGGGCCGGCTGCGTGTCTTCGACAGGCTCGACGGATTTTGTGGCGAGAGCGATGGCGGGAAGATAGGTGCGAAAAGTGGTGCCAATTCCGGGCTGGCTTTGGACCTGGAAGAAACCGCCATGCTGGCGCACGATTCCATGGACGGTAGCGAGGCCAAGACCGGTGCCCTTACCCAACTCCTTCGTAGTGAAAAACGGCTCGAAGATGTGATCGAGCGTGAGCGTGTCCATGCCGGTGCCCGTGTCGGTAACGGACATGGTAGCGTAATCGCCGGGGCGCGCGAACGGCTGGTGGGAGCAGTATTCCGCGTCGAAGGTCGAGTTGCCGGTCTCGATGACGAGCGAGCCGCCGTTGGGCATGGCATCGCGCGCATTGATGCAAAGGTTCATCAGCACTTGTTCGATTTGAGTGGGGTCGGCACGAACGAGGAATAAAGCCGAAGCCAGCGTGGTGGTAACTTCAATATTGCTGCCGATAACTTTTTCGAGGAGATTGAGCGTTTCTGTGACGACCTGATTGAGGTCGATATTGCGCGGCTCGAGGACCTGGCGGCGGGCGAAGGCCAGCAGTTGGCGAGTGAGCGCGGCGGCACGCGCGGCCTGCTGGCGAATTTTCTGGAAATGGCGGCGCAGCCGGGCGCCTTCCTGCGTTTCTTCAATGCCCATATCGGACCAGCCCATGATGGCGCCAATCATATTGTTGAAGTCGTGGGCAATACCTCCGGCGAGTTGGCCGAAGGCTTCGAACTTCTGTACGTGCAAGAGCTTCTTTTCGAGGGCGAGTCGCTCGGTGACATCCTCGACGATCACCTCGGCGCATTCGTTGCACTGGTTTTCGTCAACGACGCGGCGCTCGCTGAGATGCACTGTGATGATTCTTCCATCTTTGTGTTTCCAATCGACCGTGGTATCGGCGCGGCCGCTTTCCGTGTATTTCTCCCGGAGTCCGGCGTAAACCCCCGGATCGTTGTAGAACGACGAGGCGTTGCCAATCGCGAGGACTTCTTCGGATGAGTCGTAGCCGAGCATCCGGACGAATGCGGGATTGACGGCGAGTATTTCGCCACCGGCTGTGAACCAGATCATTCCGTAGGTGGCATTGTGAACCAGTCCGCGATAACGCCTTTCGCTGACGCGAAGAGCGTCGAGTGCGCGAATCTCGGCGTCCCGAAGTCCTTTTTCTTCCTGCGCGCGAAGGAGTGCGGCAGGGAGGCGAGCGAGCTGGTCTTTCAAAACGTAGTCGCTGATTCCTTGCTTGATGAACTCAACTGCCAGCTTGTCACCCAACATTCCGGTGACCAGGATCAACGGAATATTGAGGCCGAGTTTTTTGATTTCGGCGAGGGCGTCCATGCCCGTCCAGCCAGGCAGGCGGTACGCCGCGATCACTACGTCGAAAGTATCTTCTTGCAGTTTTTGGACGAAGGCTTCGCGAGTGGCGACCGTTTCGACGTGAAACAGAATGCCTGATTTTTGCAGCTCGCGAATGCAGCTTTCCACCTCTTCAAACTCCTCCTCGACTTGCAGGAGACGAAGCGGCGCCTGCTGGCGAGGAATCTCCGTTTCTAATGCACTGCTGGACATGGGGAAGAAAAGTGCCTCAAGGAAGCTATCGGCAGGTAGGAAGGAACCGATGAGGCGAATCGCGCGAAGCCGCGGAATTCAAATTGGAGCACCAGTGCGAACCATGGCGTGCGACTGGCGTAATCGAAGGCGCGCGCGGCCCCTCAGCAATTGGAGAGTGCGGGAAATCTACTGAGCGCCTTGCACCTTGGGAGGATTGTCGGCGAAATATTTGCCTACCTCGGAGGTGAGCTGCGCCATTCCGGCGCGCACGTTTTTATCGAGAGCCTCGACGACGGCAGCGACTGTTTTGTCGGCGACGGGCTCGTCGTGCGAATAGGAAAAGCCCTTGAGGTTGGCGCCGGATTTGGGATCGTATATCTCGAGGTGAATCTCAAAGCGCGCGACAAAATTCGGTTCGTCCACTTCGTAGAGCGCTTTCAGGTAGGAGCGCACGATGTAATCGCCCCTGGCGCTGCTGCCGGGGCGGAGGACGGAGCGGTACTGGCCGGAAGAGCGCAAATAGCCGACGAGGAGATCCTGCGTCATGTCGGCAGGAGATTGAGCCCAGCGGTGATACTCGTAGGTTCCGAGTTGGACGGGGCCCGAGCCGTAGACAATCCGATCGTCGCGATAGAGGTGCGAGGTGACGGGCCTGGCAACGAGCAGGGAGATCGGAAACTGCGGTGTCGCCGCGTTGTTGGGAGTGGTGGGGACGTCGAGCACGTAGAATTTCGTCGCAGCCGGACTTCCGCATCCGCAGATCGTCGCCGCTAGCATCAAAACCCATAGAGCAGCTTGCTTCGGGCAGCGCATCAATACTCCTCGCTTTTTCCAGCCTACTTGGCGGAACCCTCACCAGGTTTGTGAGGTTTGGGACTGGAGCTACGAATCAAAGTGTACGGACGATTCTTGATAGTTTCCGTAAACTCTCGCATGTTGTCAGAGACGGCGCGCAGGTTGTCGAGAATCTCATCGAGATTTTCGGCATTCGCGTCCATGATGTTGTTCAATCTACCCATCAGCTCGTTGGCCTGGGTCAGAGTCTGGTGAAGCTTGGCGATTGACTCCTTGACCTTGGGATCCTGAACGACGCTGTCGAGGTGGGTGATGAGGTCGTTGGCTTTGTCGGAAGTCGTCTTGAAATTGTCGAGGAGCGGGCCGATCTTGGCGCTGGCGTCATTGACGTGAGCGAGCGTGTTCTTGATCGGAGTGCGGTTCTCGGCGAGCATGCCTTGAATGTTGCTGAGGCTGCTGGCGACGTTCTCCCGGTTGCGGTCGCTCAGCAAGTCGTTCACGCGAACGATGGTTTCTTTCAATTCCACAACGCGATCGTTCAAATGGGTGAGCAACTCTTGCGCAGACGGCCCGAGCGAATTGATCATGTCGCCGATGTCGGCGAAGCTGGTGTATTCCTTGGAGGGAAGGATTGCATTCGGCGGAGCCTTCGAGCCCTTGTCGGTTCCGGCGTGAAGACCCAGGAAGTTTTCGCCCAGGGCGCTGGTGCTCTCGATTTTCGCGAGGCTGTCGGTCTTCACCGGAACATCCGGATCCACGACGAAATCGATCTCCATCCGGGACGGATCCTTCGGATCGGGTGCAACTTTTTTAACGCGTCCGATCCTCGGACCGCCGCCATAACGAACTTCGCTTCCCGGGGAGAGTCCGCCGGCGTTTTTGAAGTAGGCACGGTAGGGAATCAACCCGCTCGAGAGGGTGCCGGAGAGATACAAGATGGTGGCGATCAGCAGCGCCGACACAACGATTACCACGAAACCGACGACCGCCTGTTCTCGCTTCGCTTCCATTGGCTTCCTCTATATCCGACCCGGTGAACCGGGAAGGCCCTCAGGCGCGCGGAGTATAGCACGGGCGCGCGCGCCCGACTGAATCACTGCCGCAGCGGCGGAATTTCTCCCGTCAGCATCTGCAGGTAATCCAACTCGGTGGAAATTTCGGGCTCCGGGACGCGATCGAGAAACTGGCGTACGCGGGGCTGCTGGCTTTTTTGCAACTCGGCGGTGGTCCCATTGGCGACGATGACGCCCTTGTCGAGAAGAATCATCCGGTCGGCGATGAGGTACGCGCTGGCGAGCTCGTGGGTGACGACTACGATCGTCATCCGAAACGCCTTTTTCAATTTCAAGATCAATTCGTCGATACCTGCTGCGATGATCGGGTCGAGCCCTGCCGAAGGCTCGTCAAAGAACAGAATCTCCGGATCCATCGCCAGGGCGCGCGCGATGGCGGCGCGCTTTTTCATTCCTCCGCTCAACTGCGCGGGCATGTAATTTTCGAAGCCGGAGAGGCCCACCTGGTCGAGTTTCAGGCGCACCATGATTTCGATCGTGGAATCGTCGAGAGGAGTATGTTCGCGAAGCGGAAGCGCGACGTTTTCACCCACCGACATCGAGCCGAACAATGCGCCGCCCTGAAACGACATGCCCATTTTCTTCAGGAGATCGTTCCGGCCATCCTCGGAAAGCGCCGCGAAATTCTTTCCCCGAATCCAGATCTCTCCGCCGCTGGGTTTTTCAAGACCCACGAGCGTGCGCAAGAGCGTGCTTTTGCCCGATCCGGAACCGCCGAGAATCACGAGCGTTTCGCCCGGCAGAATATCGAAGCTGATCGTGTGCAGAATTTCGCGCTCGCCGTAGTTCACGCGCAATTTCCGCACGGAGATCGCGGCGCCGCCTTCGGCAGTGTTGTCAGGAGGATTCGAAATGGGATCGAGTGCCATTTTTCAGTCGGGCATCGAGAAATAGAAAATCGCAGTGAAAATAACGTCCACGAGAATGACCATGAAAATCGATTTCACCACCGCGGACGTGGTGGAGCGGCCCACCTGCTCCGACCCCAGCCCGGTTGCGAATCCTTCCTGGCATCCGACGGCGGTAATGACCACTCCGAACATGACGCTCTTGATCAAGCCCGTGAGAATATCGCGCCGGAGAAGACTATTGAGGGTGGCGAGGATATAGGAATGCCAAGTGAACGGACCGCTCGTGACTCCAAACAGACCTCCGCCCACGACGCCCATGAAATCAGCCCAGGTGGTGAGGCATGGGCATCATCAGGATCATGGCGAGGAATTTTGGAGCGACGAGGAAGCGGACCGGCTCAAGGGCCATTGTTTCGAGCGCGTCGATTTCCTCATTGACCTTCATCGTGCCGATTTCAGCGGCGAATGCGGAACCGGAGCGGCCGATGACCATGATGGCTGTCATCAACGGGCCGAGTTCGCGGGTAATGGCAATCGCCACCGCCGCGGCCACGAATTGCAAAGCGCCCAATTTCCGGAGTTGATACGCGCTCTGCAGGGCAAAAATCATGCCGACGAAGAACGAAATCAGGGAAACGATGGGGAGCGCTTCGACGCCAACGGACATCGCCTGGTGGATGGCGCGACTGAGGAGTTTTCGAACGCGGTCCGGCTCAACGAAGAGAGCCTTCGCGGCGCCGCCGGTGATGCGCGCGAGGCCGCCGACGTACGCCAGTCCGGTGATTGTCGCTGCGCCGACTGATTCAGTGATTGCCATGAGTGGATCCGGGCGGGCGGCGGCCGTCTCAAATTTTCCTCGCCGTGGCGCCCGGAAAGTTATCGCGCAGGAGCGGCTGGTTTCCCGCCCTGCAAAGCTTCCTCTTCGTTGTCGTAGACTTCGAACACTTTAATCAGCCGTGTGAGCTCGAATACCTCCCGGGTGGTGCGGCTGAGCCCAAAAAGCGCGAAACCACTCTTGAGATCCCGGGAAATCTTCAGACCTTCTACCAGCGAAGCGACGCCCGCGCTATCAATATATTTCACGTTGAGCATATTCACGATCACGCGGGGCTTGCGCTGGGTCCGCAGCAAATCGATCAGCATTTTGCGCATATCCGGCGAGTTATAGAGCGTGATATCGCCGACCACATCCACGATGATGGCGGTGCCAGATTCCCGAGTAGACAGTTCCATTTACAAAGGCCCCCTGCAGGACGTGCAGAGTGTTTTGCCAGAGATTAGCCCCGGATGCAATCACTTTTCGGTCGGGGACGGCAGATAAAGATGAGATTGCGGGCGTGCCCCGAAATGGGACGGCGAAAGAAAAGCGCTATCAGCCGCGGTCTTCGACCGGGGTGTAGGAGCGCAGGTCGTAACCGAGATAAATCTGGCGCGGACGGGAAATTTTTTGCTCCGGATCGAGCAACATCTCTTCCCATTGCGCGATCCATCCGGAAGTGCGCGGGATCGCGAAGAGGACGGGGAACATCGTGACGGGGAAGCCCATGGACTGGTAGATGAGGCCGGTGTAGAAGTCCACGTTGGGATAGAGGCGGCGCGAAACGAAGTAATCGTCCTGGAGAGCGATGCGCTCGCACTCGAGAGCGATTTCGATGAGAGGGTTTCGGCCCATTACGTCAAAAACCTCGTAGGCAATGTGCTTCACAATCGTGGCGCGCGGATCGTAATTCTTGTACACGCGATGGCCGAAGCCCATCAAGAGTTTTTCGCCCGCCTTGACGCTCTGGATGTACGCCGGAACGTTCTTCACGGAACCAATTTCGAGGAGCATGCGGAGGACTTGCTCGTTGGCGCCGCCGTGGAGCGGGCCGTAGAGCGCAGCGGTGGCCGCCGCCGTGGCTGAATAGGGATCGACGTGCGAACTGCCGACTCCGCGCATTGCGCTGGACGAGCAATTCTGCTCGTGGTCGGCGTGGAGAATGAAAAGAATGTCGAGGGCGCGCTCGAGGGTAGGGTTGGGACGATATTTGAGTTCGGTGGTGCGGAAGAGCATGTTCAGAAAATTGCCGCAGTAACTCAAATCGTTGTCGGGATAGGCGAACGGCATTCCGAGGCTATGGCGATAGGCGAACGCAGCGAGCGTGGGCATTTTGCCGACGAGGCGATACGTCTGCTTGCGGCGCGAATCGGGATTGAAGATGTCTTTTGCGTCGGGATAAAAAGTGGAGAGGGCGGCGACGGTGGAAATCAGCATCCCCATCGGGTGTGCGTCGTAGTGAAATCCGTCGAGAAATTTCTTGATGCTCTCGTGAATGAACGTGTGGTGCGTGACGTGGTAGGACCAGTCCGCGAGCTGATTCTTGGTGGGAAGTTCGCCGCGCAGCAAAAGATAGGCGGTTTCGAGGTAGGTGCTCTTCTCCGCAAGCTCTTCGATCGAGTAGCCGCGATAGCGCAGGATTCCTTTGTCGCCATCAATGAAAGTAATCTTGCTGGTGCACGACGCCGTGTTGGAATACGACGGGTCATAGCTCATCATTCCGAAATCAGCTGGAGCGATTTTGATCTGCCGCAGGTCGATCGCCCGAATGGTGTCGTGCTTGATAGGAACTTCGTACTCTTTCCCGTTTCGGTTGTCGATGATCGTGAGCGTATCGCGGCGGGCGCCGTCGGGCGCGGCATTGCTGTTGACGACTGCTCCGGGTTTCGTCGGATTCATGGCTCGATCCCTTCACACCCAAGCAAAACGGCGCTTGCTGGATAGCGCGACGCTGCGTCTCTACACTATGTATACCAAATTCCGGTGCGCGCGGCACAGGAAACGTCCACACGCTACCAGATGTCGGCAACAGCGTCACCATACGCTAGCGTATGGACAGCTAACTTACCGAGTTTGCCGGAGTTCGCCGCGCTTATGGGGGGCTGGTTTTCGGGAGGGCCGCCATTGCTTCGGCCGTGACCCGGTGGCGATAGCGAAACAGCTTTTTCAATTTTCGCTGCACGAACCAGCCGCCGAGGAGCTTTCCGAGAAATCCCAGCGGGAGCTCGTATTCGACGCGGTCTTCGAGGAGACAGGAGTTGGGACCTTCGGGCAGCATCCGGTGCGTGTGGTCCCAGCGGCGAAACGGACCTGAGATTAGAACGTCGCGAAACTGGCGGCCCTCCACGTAATCGCAATGCTCGAATTCCCAGCGCACCGGAAAGGGACCGATACGCACTCGCAGGACGCCGCGGTCGCCATTGTGAATTCCCGGCGCAGCTTGCACCACTTCCAGGGGCTCCCACGGCGGCGTCAAGCGTTCGAGCGCACCGGGGTCGGCGTGCCAGCGAAAAACCTCTTCGGCGGGCGCTTCAATTTTCGATTGGGCGATGAAGACGCTGCTGCGGGCCATATTTTTCGAGATACCCTTTGACGCGAAATTTTCGCGCCGTGTTTCCAGAGCTCATGAAACGCACGGTGCCGAAAATAGGACGCTCCGGCCCCCAGGGACGGTCGTAGCGGCCCAGACACCAGAATATTCCGCTGTAGGAATTGGGATCGCGCCCATCGAGCGCGTAACGATTATTAAGTTCAATCATCACCTGGAGAGCTTCTTGAGGCGTTCGAGTCCATTCCAGGATTTTCTTTCCCCAGAGCATCCGCAAATAATTGTGGATGCGGCCTTCACGGACGAGTTGCCGCTGCGCGGCATTCCAGAGCGCGTCGCCGGTGCGAGCTTCGGCGAATTGCTCGAGCGAATATACGTGCGCGCGTTCGTCGCGAGCGTGTCTTGCGAGCGTCTTCTGGGACCAATCCGGAAGGGAGCCGTAGCGGGAATCGTCGTCGCGATGGCTGGAGAAATTAAATCCGAGCTCGCGCCAGGTAATGAATTGATCGAGGAACCCTTCCGCGGATGGACTTGCGTTCCACCATCCCTCGCGGCTGCCGTTCGAGCGCAGTGCAAGTTTTTCCTGCGACCATTTCTCACTCGCCATCAATTCCGAAAAAATCTGGTGCGAAGAAATATGCCCGAAGTGAAGATAGGGCGAGAGTTCACTGGTGGCTTGCGCCTCGGGCTGGTTTCGCAGTTCCAAATATCCCTTCAGGCGCTCCGATAAAAATTCACGTAGACACGATTGGCCTGGCGCTTCGCCGCCACGCATTTCGACCGCGCCTACCTTGCGGGAGATAGGCAGGTTCGCAAGTAAATCGGCGCCAGTAAGATCCTCGGCCGAAGCAGGAGGCCATTTGCGAAGGATCTCCGCGGGCAAAGATTTCAGCGGAGGCAAATCGAGCCTTGCGAGCGGGTCGCGCTTCGGACTTTGCAGCAGGAATGGCGGCAGGTTTTTCTGAAGGAAAGCTCGAAAGGAAAACGCAGTGACAAAGGATTTGTCCGCCGCGCGAAGCGGCAACAAGCCATTCGAATCGACGGCTTCGAACCGGCACGAAGCCCGTTTGGCGGCCCTTTTGGTCATTGATGGCAGAAAAAAGCAAGGATAGTCGTCGGTCACGATTACGCACGCAAGTTTACTGAGCGAATCGACAAGTCCTTTTCCAGGATGCGCGGAGCTTTCAACGAAGGGGTAATAAAAGAGGCTACGGGTATCTCGCCGGCGAACTTTTGCTTTTTCCGCCATGCCGTCGAACACAAATCTGTGGAAGCGCTCCGACGCCCACGGATAATCCGAGCGCAGCGCTTCCAGAATCACGAGAGGTTTTTTCAGTTCGCTCGCCCATTCGATCGCGCGGTCGAGTGCGAAATTCCATCGAAGGCGGCGGAATGCAATCATCCAATACAGGACGAATTCGCCGCGCGCGTTCGGCGGAGCCTGGTTGCAAGGCGTAATTCGAATTGCAGGAACTGCGGACACCATGCCCTCGCTTCTGCGGATGAGGAGCGCGATGCCCTTTCGGGGGTCAACCAGCAGAAACTCTATCTTCCTCTGTTTCCCCGCACGGGTGCAAGCGAAAGCAGGCTGATCGGCCGTGGTTGGAAGCGAGAGGCCGGTTCGGGTGTGGCTAGGAAGTTTCGGCTTTGATCGTGCTGCGAGCTGCGGGCGAAACCGGCTGCGCTGGTTCTTCAGCCTGCTGGGGCGCAGCGGCAAGCTCCACGCGATTGCGGCCCAGTACCTTCGCCCGATAGAGTGCTGCGTCGGCCAGGTACAACAGAGCTTCGGAGTCCGGTGCGTTCGCTGCCTGGCTCACGGCGACGCCCAGGCTGACGGTAAGCGTTATCTCGCCGGCGCTTGTCGAAATTGGCTTTTCTTCCACTGTGTTGCGAATTCTTTCCGCCACACAAACCGCGCCGAGTGCGTCGGCGGTGGGGAGGACGACCAGAAATTCCTCGCCTCCGTACCGGCCGAGAGTGTCGTACGGACGGATCGAGCTTTTGATTCGCTGCGCCACTTCGGAGAGGACGGCATCTCCCGCGGGGTGGCCGTAGGTGTCGTTGACGTATTTGAAATGATCGATGTCGAGCATGATGATGGAGAAGGAGCCGCTCTGCCGAGTCTGGCGGGAACGCTCGCGGCGAAGCGCGTCCAAGCAGACGCCGCGATTCGGGATGCCGGTGAGCGCATCATGGGTCGCCTGGTACAGGAGTTTCTCGCGCGCGGCGATCAAGTTGTCCTGCAATTCAAGAATCCGCTTTCCCACGTGCAAGCGCGCGCGCAGCTCTTCTGCGTCAAACGGTTTCGTCAGATAATCGTCGGCACCGGACTCCAGGCCGCGGACAAGATCGTCCCGCTGGCTGCGTGCGGTGAGCAACAGCAGGTACATGTAAGGCCGCGTCGAATCGCGGACGCGCTGGCAAACCTGGACGCCCTCCATACCTGGCATCATCCAATCGAGCACAGCCAATCGCGGCGCGTCGCGGCTTTGGAGCAATCGCAAAGCTTCTAACCCGTCGTTTGCGATCAGCACGTCGTAGCCCCACTTCTTCAGCAAACCCTCGAGGACGCGCCGGGAGACTGGATCGTCGTCGGCAACGAGAATTCGGTCGTCCGTTTCCTTTTGGTCAGTCATCGTACGCTCTCCGATTGGCTGGAATGAATTGCGCCGGGTGTTCCTCGGGTGGTAATCCGAATCTCGCTGTGAAGAGAAACGTGCTGCCCTTGCCCGGCTCGCTTTCGACCGAGATCGTGCCGCCCATCAGTTTGATGAGGCTCGTGGAAATCGCGAGGCCGAGGCCGGTGCCGCCGAACCTGCGCGTGGTGGAACTATCGGCCTGGGTGAACGCGTCAAAGATCACAGCGCGCTTTTCGGGCGGTATTCCTATTCCTGAATCCTTCACGCGAAAAACCAGCTCCATGGTTTGTCCTTCCCGCTTTCCGCTTTCTACGCTCACAGCAATGCCGCCTTTTTCCGTAAATTTGATCGCGTTGCCTACCAGATTGACCAGCACCTGGCGCAGCCTCGCCGGATCGCCAATCAATATTGGCGGCACGCCAGCGCCCAATCGCCAGGCAAACGCGAGCCCTTTCTGCCGGGTCCGGAATCGCATGAGTTTCATCGTTTCGCCCAGACTTTCCCCGGCCGCGAACTCAACTGGGTCGAGTTCCATCTTTCCGGCTTCGATCTTGGAAAAATCGAGGATATCGTTCAGCAGTATCATCAATGAATCGGCGGAGAGTTTCACAAGCTCGAGATATTCGCGCTGATCGGCGTTCAATTCGGTGTCTAGCGCCAGCTCCGTCATGCCGATGATCCCGTTCATCGGCGTGCGTATCTCGTGGCTCATGTTGGCGACGAATTCGCTTTTCGCCCGGCTGGCTGCTTCGGCGATATTCTTCGCACTGCGCAATTCTTCTTCGGCTCGTTTGCGATCTGTGATATTACGCGCCGTCATGCAGATCGTTGTGGATGCGCCGCCGGGAGCAGGAATGGCGCTGACGCGACCGAGGAACCAGCGGGTTCCGGAGGGAAAGGGAATCGAGTATTCAACGGTCTCTCCACGGCCGCTTTGCAGCACGCGCTGGAAGATCGGGGGGAACGGGCGCGCGGTTTCTTCGTCGAGGAACGTCGCGAACGGATGTCCAATCAACTCCGCCTTGGAGGCGAGCAGCAGGCTTTCATCATTCGTCCAGATGTTTTTGAATCGCCAGGAAGAGTCGAGTTCGAATACAAGTTCGTCAATGGATTGCACGAGCGTCTCGAGGCGCGCTTCGCCTTCTCGCGATTCCCGTTCGGCTCGCTCGCGATCAGAGATGATGGTTCCGACGGCGAGGCCTGTGAGAGAAACGATCAGCATCAGAATCTGCAGCAGAGTGAGGCGGTGGGCGTCCGCTGCGTTGTAACGAAGGATCAGCATCGCTCCGGAATTGAGGAGCACGACTGCGAACGTCGCTCCCCGCAAGCCTCGGCGAACCGCAATCCAGAGGACCGGCAGAAAAAACAAGTAGAAGAGGTCGTAGCTCCTGACAAGATTCCATCCAAACACGAACCACAACGAGAACAGGATGCTGGCGGCTTGCGCGGCAATTTCAATTTTCCTCGAAAGCGAAGGCGCGGCTGCCGATCTGGTTACAAGGCTCAGATCGTTGGATGGGCACGCAGGGTTATCGAAGCCTGCGCGCCTTTGCAACCACGGCGTGAGGTGAATGAGGAGGAATGGCGTAAGGCAGATGAGCGCGACCGAATCACCCACCCACCAATTCAAGACGGCTCTGGAATAGTCGGCCCACAGAAGCGTCCCGCCCCAAACGAAGGTTACCGAGCCCGCCGCAGCGACGCAGAATGAAAACGTCAGCGCCACGGCCGCAAAGCAATTCACGTCTCGCAGCGAGCCGAAACCGCAGTTCATCCGCAGAACGCGGCGTAAGACGTAGGCAGCCCCCGTGTATCCCGCGGCGACGATGATGTTGACGGCCCAAAACCCCGCCGAGAACGGCGAGATATGATAGTTGACCGCGGATGCGATCGCACCCGCGACGAGGAGCAGCGGCGCATAGGAAAGATCGATTCCGACGAGCATCGCGAGAACAAGACCCACGGGCGGATACCACGCGCTGATTCCCTGCCACAATTGAAAATAAACGGTCGTGCGATCGAGCAGCACGTAGAACAAAATAAAACCGGCACCGATTCCGAGGCGCCACAACCGCCTCGATTGGGCGAGAGTAGGCTCGAATTTGGAGAAGATCTTCAACTCGTCACCTTCCGCGAAAATGCTTCGAGTTCATTCAGGAGCTTTTTGACGGCGGCCTCGAGCGATTGGAATTGCGTTCCCGCGCGAGAAACGTCCTTGGCCCGCGCGGATTGCTCCAGGTCCTCGGCGAAGTGCATGACCCCCGCAGCGCACAGGTTGGACGCTGCGCCTTTCAGCGAGTGGGCCGCCCGCTCGAGAAGCAGAGGATCGGCGGCGCGAATCGAGTTGCGAATTTCCTCCATCTTTCTCGGGCATTCGTCCGAGAAGATTCGTACGACTTCATCGAGAAGCTCCCGGTCGCCTTCGACATGGTCGAGAGCGGCATCGAAATCAAACGCAGCCGCTTCGGGCTGCTTCGCGATTGGAATCGGAGCAGCAGCGGGCGTGAAGTTTGAATCGCCAAGGCGCTCGATGGCCTTGAAGAGATCCAGTGTGCGAATGGGCTTCGTCAAATAATCATCTACGCCGGCAGCGAGGCACTTTTCGCGATCACCCTTCATGGCATGAGCCGTGAGAGCAATGATCGGCAAGTGCCCGCCCGTGTTTTTTTCCCGCGCGCGTATCGCGGCAGTGGCCTCCAGGCCGTCCATTTCCGGCATCTGTACATCCATGAGGACTAGATCGACCTTTTCGCGCTCGAGCGCTTTGAGGGCCTGGCGGCCGTTTTCGACCACCACAACGGTGTGGCCATGTTTCTCCAGCAGGCGTTTCGCGAGCGTGCGATTGACGGCGTTGTCCTCAGCGAGCAAGACTTTCATTGTGTGTCTCCGATCGTTTGGCGGGGCGTTCACTGCTTCCTTCGGGTCCGGTTCGCTCGCGCGGGCCGACAAGACATTCAAAATCGCGTCGAGCAGCTCGCTGGGGTGGACGGGTTTGGCGAGATAGGCGGAAGCTCCCATCGCCGCGGAACGTTCCCGCTCGCCGGGCTGCGCACTCGAACTCAAAATCAGCACGGGAATCGAGCCGAATAGAGGGCTCGCGCGAATCGTTTCGACCAGCTCAAACCCGTCCATATCCGGCATTTGAAGATCGGAAATTACGGCGGCGAACTGGCCGCCCGCCGTGCCGGCCCGCGCGAGAATCCCGAGCGCTTCTTTGGCGGTGGGCGCGGTTTCCGCACGTATCCCCCATTTCCGCAGCATCTCCACCAACAAAAATTGGTTCGTTTGGTTGTCGTCAACGACAAGAATCGGGTGCTGGAAAAGCAATGGGTCGGGGAGTTGGTGCGGCGGCGGACGCGCGGGAATTGCGAACTGAATTGTGAAATGAAAGGTACTGCCAACGCCCGGCTCACTCTCCAACCAGAGTTTCCCGCCCATCAATTCCACCAGACGTGCGGTGATCGCGAGCCCGAGTCCCGTGCCGCCGTACTTGCGGGTGGTGGAGCTATCCGCCTGCGTAAATGCTCCGAAGATCATTCCTTGTTTTTCTTTTGTGATTCCGATTCCCGTGTCCCGAACGCGAAAATGCAGAAGGGCGAGCGCTTCGGTAGACTCCGGTTCTTTTCCGATCTCGACGAACACTTCCCCCCGCTCGGTGAATTTGACGGCGTTCGCGACGAGATTCGTCAGGATCTGGCGCACGCGGCCCATGTCACCCGAGAGATAGTCGGGCACATCCGAAGCCACGCTCCATGCCAATTCCAGGCCTTTGTCGCGAGCGCGAAATCCGAGCGTCCGCAAGGTTTCGCCCACGCTCTGCCGCAAGCGAAAATGGACCGCCTCGAGTTCGAGTTTCCCGGCTTCGATTTTCGAGTAATCCAGGATGTCGTTGATGATGGTTAAGAGAGAAGCCGCCGAGTCCTTGACCATGCCGAGGTATTCGCCCTGCTCGAGCGTCAGTTTTGTATCGAGCGCCAGATCCGTCATGCCGATGATCCCGTTCATCGGGGTGCGAATTTCGTGGCTCATGTTGGCGAGAAATTCGCTCTTCGACCGGCTGCCTGCCTCGGCTGCGTCCTTTGCCCGAAGGAGCGCTTCCTCTGCCTGTCTGCGTTCAGTGATGTCCTGATACAGCAACAGATATCCTGCCGAACCCTCCGCGCCCCGAAGAGCGACAGAAAAAACTTCCACGTCCACCGAAGATCCGTCGCGCCGAAGCCGTTGCGTTGTCAGGTGAAGCGTCTTTCCGCTCACGAGCGCGTCGTGATGGGCTTCTCCTTCCGCGCTGAGATTCGCCGGGATGACGCGGGCCATGTGCCGCCCGAGAATTTCCTGACGGCTGTACAGAAAGAGTTTTTCGAATGCCCGGTTGCACAACCGCACGCGAAAATCGGGAGCGAGGACGGCCACGGCGAGAGGAGTCATTTCGATGAGCGAGTTAAGGAAATTTGTACGGTCCTCGAGCGCCAATTCGGCCTTTTTGCGGATCGTAATGTCCAGATACAGCAACAAGTAGCGGTTCGCAGTTCCGTCGTGCCCGAGGGGGACAGCGTAACCTTCCACGTCGAGCAAGCCTCCGTCACCTCGCGTGCGGCGGCCCGTCGTGTGCACGCACGCGCCCTTCCGGAGCGCGTCCTCACCCAAATCCATTTCTTCGCCCAGCTCGCCCTTGGCGATGAAATCGCCGAGCCGCTGTCCGACGATGTCTCGAAAGCGATAGCGGAACATTCTCTCGAAGGAAGGGTTGCTCATTTCCACGCAGAAATTGGAATCGACCACGACGATCGCGAGGGGAGATGTTTCGATTAACGAGTTCAGGAATTCGGTGCGCTGCTCGAGGGCTCGCTCGGCCAGGGTTCGTTCGGCGACCTCCTTCGACAGCTCGATCGTGCGTTCCCCGACCCGGCGTTCCAGACTCTCTCGAGCTCGTTCGAGAGCCTCGCCGCGTTCCTGAATCTGGCCGAGCATTTCGTTGAAGCGGTCAAAGAGAAAGCCAATTTCATCGTCGCTGCGCTTCGCGGCTCGAAGCGAAAAGTCTTTTCCCGTCGAAACGGCAAACGCGGTCCGCGCGAGTTCGAGGATCGGCTCTGAAATTACCCGCTGGAGACGCGCCGCCGAGAAATAAACCGCTACGAACGACACGACGACCACTCCGAAAACGACCCACGCAAAACGCACCATGCGTGATCGAAGTTCCTTCGTATCTGCTTTCACATAAATCGTGCCGACCACGTCCGCTTTCAGCCGGATTTGCTGGAACACCTCCATGAAGCCGGAAACGGTGCGCATTCGGGCGGTGGAGACAGGCGGCGGCGTAAAATCCGGATTCGATCCATCGCGGCTATATTGTGCAAAAACGCTTCCATCACTTTTGTAAATGCACGCTTCCACGATGTGGGGCTGAACGCTGAGTGAAGCGAGAATTTCGCGAGCGGACTGGGCATCGTCGAAGGCGATCGCCGCGGTGCTGTTCGAACCAGTGATTTGCGCGAGCGTCGTGAGATCTCTCGCCAGAGAGGTTCGCGAGGTGGCGTAATCGTAGGTTGCAAATATGCCGCAGGCCGCGAGCATGGCGACACCGCAAGTGAGCAGCACGAGCCGGGTGATTTTTTGCCGGATCGAAAGGCTGCGCCCCACGTTCATTTCAGCGCGCTCCCGCTATGGATGGGTTGGAATCGTGCACGATTTTGGCCAGGGCCAGGAGTTTCGAACTGATTTTCAGATTGGCTCGATCCGCTGCGTCGGGATTAATTACGAAACGGACTTTTCCTTCTTCCATGATGAACTGGATCGTGCCGCCCGCAGCCGCAAAGCCTTCGCTCTCGCCCACCAGCAGGACGGGCCGCCCGCGAAAATGGTTCACCGCTTCGATCGCCCGGCCTCCCTCGGATCCCGCGACGAACACAACCTGGCATCCCGCGAGGCCGGGAAGCTGGATTGCGCGGCGGATCGCGGTGCGGCGCTCCCCAATCGTCTTGCCGAGCAACGAGTCCTCGAGAACGCGCCCGAATGGATCGCGGCCAAAAACGCAAATATCCAGTGACTGTTTGGAATCGCCGAAGGCGCTCGCCGGCCATTCGACGAACTTTGCGAAGTTGTAAAGAAACGCCGCCTTGACCTGGTATTCGCTGGCGGACTGCGCCCGCGCAGTGAAAACAACCGAGTGCAGGAGAGCGCACGAGAACACGATCGCGATGAGCGGAACGAGATCCGCCCGACGCCTGAAGACATGTTGAATCGCAGGACTGCATCTCCGGCAACACTCTCGCTTCACGCGCCTGGACTCCCCGTTGACTGAGCGCATCCGACCCGCGCGATCCGAGTCCGGGCCGCTCTGGTGCGGTCGGCTAGACTCCGGAACGATTTTTCCGCTTGAACAGTTTTGATACTCATCCGCCTCGCACGGGACGTGAGTCGATTCAACCGAGAACATTTGGATCCAACGACGTTGTCACCGTGTGGGACGGAAAGGCGAGCGCTCGAAGGCGACAAGATCCGGATGCAACGGGATCGTGCGCCCGCCGGAATGGGCCGCAGCGGCTTCGTTCGCCCGGAGGCGCAGCGGAATCGGCATCAACGCGCCTTCCGCTTCTTTCATGAATATCAAACACGATTCAGGGCCGCCGCAATCGACCGAGATCATGTCGCCCAGGTGCACCTGGTCAGTGGAAAGCAAATTCGCAATCGGATACACGAGCCGGCGTTCGATCGCGCGCTTCAAGTGGCGCGCCCCGTATTTCAAGTCTGTTCCTTCGCGTAACAGAAATTCGCGCGCGGCAGGCATCACGCGGAAGAGAAAACGCCCATTCGCGGTCTCGAGCACCCGCTGCTGCACCATCGCAAGTTCGATCTCGAGAATCTGTTCCAGCTGCTCGGCTCGCAGCGGATGAAACACCACCGTCTTGTCGATCCGGTTCATGAACTCGGGCGCGAATTTCCGCTTGGCCGCTTCCTCCGCTGCGAGCTTTACCTTTTCGTTCAGTCTCGGCACCAGATCGGCCCGCACATGCGGCGCAAATCCCATTCCGCCCGTCATCAACTCCGTTATTTCGCCGCCACCGAGGTTCGAGGTCATAAAAATCATCGTTTGCGACAGATCCACGCGCCGGTTATCTCCCAGCGTCAACGCCGCCTTGTCGAGGATGCCCAGCAGCAATTGCCACAGCGCATCCGAGGCCTTTTCGATTTCGTCGAACAGCAAAAATGAGATTTTGAGTTTTTCGGTGTGGAATTGCTCGAGAGCTTCCTGCGTGATCAGCGGATGCGTCTCGCGGTGGCCGAGGTAGCCGGGCGGCGAACCGATCAGCTTGGCAATTTCGTGCGAGTGTTGAAACTCCGCGCAGTCGATTTTGATCACGGCTCGCGGATCTCCGAACAGAACTTCCGCAGTCGCTTCCACCACTCGCGTCTTGCCCGCGCCCGTGGGCCCGAGGAACAGCAGGTTCCCGATCGGCCGTCCGGGCGAGCTCATGCCGGCGCGAAACACCTGGTATAGGTCAACGACGGCTTGCACCGCTTCATCCTGTCCGACGATTCTCTGCCGTAATCCCGTTTCGAAACCGAGCGACTCCAGGCTCCTTCGCTCCGGGTCCAGCTGGCGTCCAATCAGCGCGTTCATAAATGATTCCTCTGTACTCAATATCGGCAAACAGGCGCTGCGGCATCGCCGTTCTTCTGCAATGAAATGAGTTCAGAAGTGTGGCGAACGCTCTCGAGACTCCTTGGGGCAAGTACCTTGCATTCATCACGATCGGGTGTGACCCGAAATGGAATCGCCAGGAAACGTGATTGTGGGAATCCCGAGCAGGAATGGGAATCGGACCCCACGCGCCCTTTGTAACAAACCGTTAATCAAAGAATGCTAAAACCGTTAGCTTGCTTCCGAGACTCCGTTTCCCGTATGTTGTGGGCAAGCGAAGAGAGAGAGCGCGATGAAACGCATCCTGGTAGTCGAAGACGATAAAGACATCGTGGAGCTGGTGCGCTACAACCTGGAGAAGGACGGCTATCAGGTGGGCACCAGCGGCGACGGTGCCACCGGTCTCGCTCAACTCCGGAAGACTCCGCCCGATCTCCTGATCCTGGATCTCATGTTGCCGAAGCTATCGGGTCTTGAAATCTGCAAGGAAGTCCGCAAAGACGTCACTTTGAATCGTCTGCCGATTTTGATTCTGACGGCGAAGGGCGAAGAGGCGGATCGCGTGGTGGGCCTCGAACTTGGAGCCGACGATTACGTCACGAAACCCTTCAGCCCGCGCGAGCTCGCGGCGCGGGTGAAAGCGTTGCTGCGCCGCGCGGAACCTGGAACTCCCTCCGAGAAGGCCCTTGAGATCGGCGCGCTGCGCATTGATCCGGCAGCGTATCGAGTGTCGCGAGCGGGAAAACCGGTTCCCATGAGCACGCTCGAATTCCGGCTCCTCTACTTCCTCGCTGCCCGGCCGAACCGCGTATTCACGCGCGACCAGTTACTCGATGGCGTGTGGGGGACGGAGCGCTTCGTCACACCGCGGAGCGTGGACGTTTACGTCCGCCGCTTGCGCGAAAAAATCGAGGCCGATCCCCAGCATCCGGCATACATGAAAACGATTCGCGGCGCCGGATACCTCTTCGAGACCCGTGCGAGCTAGGCTTTTCTGGAAGCTTGGGCTGACGTACCTCGCCCTCCTGCTCGGGGCTCTGCTCTCGGTTGATCTTTACTCCGCTCGCGTACTGCGCCACGACTACATCCGTTCGAAAACCGCCGAACTCGATTCGCTCCTCAGCCTGGCGCAAGCGCGTCCTCCGAAAATCGACGACCCCGCGGAACTTCGCGCGTGGGTCGAGTGGCTGTCGCGATCGGGGGCCCGCATCACGGTGATCGACGATAGCGGCAAAGTCCTGGCCGAGTCCACGCGGGATCCCGAGTCGATGGAAAATCACTCCGATCGTCCGGAAATTCAGCAAGCGTTCTCGAGCGGCAAAGGGCAGTCCGTACGCTTCAGCGCCACTCTTCAGCGGCAGCTGATCTATCAAGCCGTTCGCTACCAGCCGCCCACGGGCCCGCCCGTGGTGATTCGCGCGGCGGAGGCGTTGGGAAACATCGATTTCTCGCTCACGGAGCTCCGGCAGCGCTTGCTCGTCGCGTCGTTTGTGATTTTCCTCGCGGGACTGATCGCCTCCCTCGTGATTTCGCGCATCTTTTCCGCGCGCGTCGAACGCCTGACGGAATTTTCGAAGCGCGTGGCGGAAGGTGATTTCCGCCCGCTGGCGGTCGAAGACTCGCGCGATGAACTTGCCGAGCTGGGCGAATCGCTCAACGAGTCGGCGCAGCGGCTTGAATCGCAAATTCACTTGCTGAGAGGCGAACGCAACCGCTCGAGCGCAATTTTGCGCAGCATGGTGGAAGGCGTGGCGGTGATTGACGCGCACGAGCGCCTGGTCTTCTGCAATCGCGCGTTCTCGGAAATCCTGAACATCGATTCGAAAAGCAGCGAAGGGCGCCCGCTGATCGAAGTTGTTCGCAACTCAGAATTGACCAGCTTGATCCGCAAGGCGCTGAAAGGAGAGGAAGGCCTGCAGAGCGACATCGCCACGGGAATCGTCCAGCAGCAGAGCTTCTCGGTGACGGCTGCCCCGGTGAAAGCGCTCGAATCCACTTCGGGCGCGTCCGCTGCCGGAGCTTCTGGTCCCGGCGCTTCCGGCCAGGTTTCCGCGGCGGCGCCCGCCGAAAAGCCATCCGGCGCAGTCGTAGTGCTTCACGATGTTACCGAGCTGCGGCGCCTCGAGCGCGTGCGCCAGGATTTCGTCGCCAACGTCTCGCACGAATTCAAAACTCCGCTCACCGCCATCCAGGGTTTTGCGGAAACTCTGCTCGGCGGTGCGCTCGAAGATCCCAAAAATAATCGCCGCTTCCTTGAAATCATGCGCGACCACGCGAATCGCCTGGCACGACTGACGGACGATCTTCTGAAGCTCGCCCGGATCGAAGCGGGAAAGCTGGAAGTCGAATTTTCTCCCGTCGGCGTAATCGAGTTTGTGGAGCGCTGCGCGGAAACCGCACTGCTAAAAGCCAGCCGAAAACAAATCACACTCGAAATCGATGTCCCACCCGGACTTCCCGCGGTACGGGGCGATGCCAGCTTGTTGCGCGACGTGCTTCAAAACCTGGTGGACAACGCGATCCAGTACACCGCACCGGGCGGGCACATTCGCGTGAGCGCCAGTGCCGGCTCGCGCGAAGTTGTGATCACGGTTTCCGATACCGGCATCGGAATTCCGGTGGCCGACCAGGAACGCATCTTTGAACGCTTCTACCGCGTGGATGCCGCTCGCTCGCGTGAGGCGGGAGGCACGGGATTGGGCCTTTCGATCGCGAAACACATCGTCGAAGCGCACGGCGGACGGCTGTGGGTTGAAAGCAATGTTGGCCAGGGTTCGCGGTTTTCGTTTTCGATTCCCCTCGCCGGCTAAGCCGGTACGGCCCCCGGCCGCACCCTGTCGAAAATCTCGCCTCCCGGCGAGTCTCGAAACATTCACAGTGGATTCAAGCACTTGCAATGTCCACCGTTCATCCTGTAGCTCCTGGAAAAAGAATTTCTACACTCCGGACCATCTGGCGCCCCTTGGGAGGAATACGGATCGTGACAGCGGCGAAAACCAATTCGGAAGCGATCTTTCAGAACGTGCTGGTGAACTATCTCATCTCGCAGGCACGCACCGTCGAATCTTCGCTGAACCGCGCCCTCTGGGCTCTCATGGAACGCAATGAGCGGCTCGCCAGCGAGGTTTTCCTCACCGAGCCCCGCATCAACGAGATGGAGATTCTGATCGACGAGCACGCGATCCGCATGTTGCGCCAGCCAAGCCTCCTCGAAACCGATGTCCGCCTGATCGTGGCGACGCTCAAGATCAACAACGACCTCGAACGGATGGGCGACCTGGCCGTAAACCTGAGTGAGCGCGCGATTTCGCTGGCAGGCATGGGCAAAGTGGATACTCCGCCCGAACTCGAGCCAATGACAACCGCCGTGCGCGCCATGGTTTCAAAGTGCCTCGGCGCCCTGATCTACCAGAATGTGGATCTCGCCACGCAAGTTCTCGAAAGCGACGATGTCGTGGACCACTATCGCGACCAGGTGTTCGAAGGTCTGCTCGCGGCTATGACGCAGGACTCCTCGCTCGCCGCGCCCAATCTTCATTTTGTTCTGGCCTCGCGCCACCTGGAAAGAATCGCGGACCACGCCACGAATATCGCCGAAGACGTCCTGTTCTGGGTCCGCGGCCTCGAGGTGCGGCACGGGCGGGCCCGAATGCTGGAAACGCAGGAAGACGCCAAGGCTTCGTAACAGTTTTTTCACGCACGGGTCATCGGGGATTCAACACGCGAGCCTACTCTGCGCCATTCAGTTTGCGACCGGACGCATGCTGCCGGGGCAGGAATCGGTTCTCGCAGCAACCGCGTTCGGCGCTTTCAAGTTCTAGCGCACCAGCACTTTGCGTTAGAAAACGCAGTCTACGACCTGCGCCCACCAGAGAGGCGCGGCCTGGACAACCCCCGGGGCCGCGCCTCTTATCACCCCAGGCGTTTTCGTTTCACTCCGAATTTTTGTGGATGTAACACGACTGTAACAATTCCGACAAAAAATGGTCTCTAAAGGAGAGTTCAACCACCATGAAGAAGTCCTTGCTCGTTGTGTCTATCCTGTTCGCCCTGGCACTCACAGTCGCTGCTCGGCCAGGCACTATCCTGCTCAACGCAGCGGGCGCCACGTTCCCCTATCCCATCTACTCAAAGTGGTTTGACGTGTATCACCAGAAGAACCCGGACGTCCAAATCAATTACCAGTCGATTGGCTCGGGCGGCGGTATCCGGCAGCTGCAGGCCGGCACGGTTGACTTTGGCGCCTCCGACGGCCCGATGAGCGACGAGCAGCTGAAGGATTCGAAGTTCAAGATCCTGCATTTCCCCACGGTTCTCGGCGCCGTGATTCCGATCTACAACATAC
Source organism: uncultured Acidobacteriota bacterium (assembly GCA_963711875.1). Lineage (GTDB taxonomy): Bacteria > Acidobacteriota > Terriglobia > Acidiferrales > UBA7541 > Palsa-295. The sequence goes on along the minus strand of CAVQFW010000003.1, from coordinate 36,237 downwards.
CCGGCGTAAGCGGCGAGCTGAATTTCACGCAGAAGGCCCTCGCCGGAATCTACCTGGGAACGATCACAAAGTGGAACGATCCCGAAATCGCGAACGCGAATTCCGGCGTGAAGCTGCCCGGCTCGGATATCGTCGTCGTCCACCGCGCCGACGGCAGCGGCACCACCTACATCTTCACCGACTTCCTTTCAAGCGCGAGCGAAGCCTGGAAAGGCAAAGTCGGAAAAGGAACGTCACCGCAATGGCCCGTCGGCCTCGGCGGCAAGGGAAATGAAGGCGTCGCGGGTCTCGTGAAACAGACGGACGGTTCGATCGGATACGTGGAGCTCATATACGCCGTTCAGAACAACATCTCGTACGGAAAAGTGCAGAACGCTTCCGGGAAATTCGTGAAGGCGGATCTGGCAGGCGTAACGGCGGCCGCGGCTGCGAAGGCCAAGGAAATTCCGGATGATTTCCGCGTTTCGATTGTGAATGCTCCGGGCGCTGCGGCGTACCCGATCTCCAGCTTCACCTGGCTGTTGGTTCCGGCCCAGATTTCGGACGGCGCGAAACGCGATGCAATCAAGGGCTTCCTCAAGTGGATGCTCACGGATGGACAGGGCTACAATGAAGGCCTGTCCTACGCCAAGCTTCCGAAGCCCGTCGTGGATAAGGAACTCAAGGCGATTTCGCAAATCCAGTAGCATGACCGCAGCGGCCACCACACTTCAGCACGCGGCTCCTCCCGTTTCGGGGCCGCGTGCTTTGATTCAGCGACTTCGTCACGGAGACGAAATCGCGCACCTCCTCACGCTCACTTTCGCTGCGGCGATTCTCCTTCTCACGTCGATGCTCGTCTGGGAGCTGTGGGTGAACTCTCATCTCTCCCGCGCGAAATTCGGCTGGAATTTCTTTTGGACTCAGACCTGGGATCCGATCTTCGATACTTTTGGCGCTGCTCCGTTTATCTACGGAACGTTGATCACTTCGATCGTCGCGCTTAGTCTCGCCGTTCCACTCGGCCTGGCGAGCGCGATTTTTCTATCCGAACTGGCTCCGCGAAAGATCAGCGATACGGTTTCGTTTCTCATCGACTTGCTCGCCGCTGTTCCCAGCGTGATTTACGGCTTGCTCGGCATCTTCATCGTTGTGCCGTTGATGCGCACGTGGCTCGGTCCTGCTTTGATCGCCACGCTGGGAAAGCTTCCCGTCATCGGAAAGCTATTCGCTGGCCCGAACTATGGCGTCGGCTTTTTCACCGCGGGAATCGTGCTGGCCATCATGGTGGTGCCATTCATCATTTCCGTTTCACGAGAGGTTCTGCTCACCGTTCCCCGCGAACAGCGCGAAGCCGCGCTGGCCCTGGGCGCCACTCGATGGGAAGCTACCTGGCAGGTGGTGGTGCCGTGGGCGCGGAGCGGCATCATGGGCTCCGTGTTTCTTGCGCTGGCGCGCGCTCTGGGCGAAACCATGGCCGTCACGATGGTGATCGGCAACGACCCGAAAATCAGCGCCTCGTTGCTCCATCCCGGTTACACGATCGCAGCTGTGATCGCCAATGAGTTCACGGAAGCCACCGGCGATCTGTATCTCAGCGCGCTCATCGAACTCGGCCTGGTCCTGTTCCTAATGACGTTTATCTTGAACGGTCTCGCGCGAGTTCTGATCGTCGCCACCGAGCGCGGCGGAGGCCGTCCCGCATGAACCGCGCCCTCTTGCTCTGGCGAAAAACGCTCAACATCGTGATGCTCACTCTCACGGGAGTCGCCGCCCTCTCCGTGGTCTCGGTACTATTCCTGATTCTCGGCTATCTCATCTGGCACGGCGGCACGTCGCTCAGCTGGAGCTTCTTCACGCAACTTCCCAAGCCTGTGGGTGAAACAGGCGGCGGCATGGCCAACGCGATCGTGGGAAGCCTGAAGCTTCTCTTGCTCGCCGCCGTCATGGGACTGCCCGTGGGATTGATGGCGGGCGTGTACCTGGCGGAGTTCGGCGGCAAGACGTTCTCGTTCGTGGTGCGCTACACCACGGACTTGCTCAACGGCGTCCCGTCTATCGTGATCGGCATATTCGCCTATTCTCTCGTGGTGCTCCCGGTGAAGCATTTCTCCACGCTGGCGGGCGGCTTTGCCCTCGGCATCATGGTGATTCCTATCACCGTGCGCAGCACCGAAGAGTTTCTGCGCTCGATTCCCAACACCCTGCGCGAAGGCGCCATGGCGCTCGGCGCGAGCAAATGGAAAACGATTGCCACCGTGGTGCTTCCAGCCGCTAGCGGCGGAATCCTCACGGGGATGCTGCTGGCTCTCGCGCGAGTCGCCGGGGAGACGGCCCCGCTGCTCTTCACCGCCTTCAGCAATCGCTATTGGAGCCCCGGATGGGGCCAGCCGATTGCGTCGCTGCCAGTTATGATCTATACGTACGCCATCGCGCCTTACGACGATTGGCATCGCCAGGCATGGGCCGCCGGTCTCGTCCTGCTGGGACTCGTTCTCCTGGCGAATTTGGGATGCCGCCTCGTGCTGAATCGTGGCGGCGCGGTTCGGAGCGTGTGAGATGGCTTCTGCAGCACAAGGTAAGAATCCGGAAGCTGTGCGGTTCGCACCGGAGGCCCGCATGACCGATCCGACCTCAACGGGTCTGGAGAAGGAGTCCCCGTTGCGCTTCAAGATTTCGAACCTGGACGTCTACTACGGGCCGAAGCAAGCCGTTTTCGGACTCAACCTGAACATTCCGGTGAATAAGGTGACGGCGCTGATCGGGCCGTCCGGATGCGGCAAGTCCACTTTCCTGCGCACACTGAATCGCATGAACGAAACCATCCGCAATACGCGCGTCGAAGGCGAAATCCTCCTCGACGGCCAGGACATCCACGGAATTGATGTAGTGGGATTGCGCCGGCGCGTCGGAATGGTTTTCCAACGGCCCAATCCGTTTCCGAAATCCATCTACGAGAATGTCGCGTACGGATTGCGCATCAATGGGTTCAAAGGCCGCCTCGACGATCTGGTGGAACACAGCTTGCGCCGCGCCGCGCTGTGGGAAGAAGTGAAAGACTACCTGAAGAAATCAGCGTTCGCGCTCTCGGGCGGGCAGCAGCAACGGCTGTGCATCGCGCGAGCGCTGGCCGTCGATCCCGAAGTGCTCTTGCTCGACGAGCCGTGCTCGGCGCTTGACCCCGTCACCACCGCAAAAATCGAAGAGTTGATGTTCCAGCTGAAAGATAGCTGCACGATGGCGATCGTCACCCACAACATGCAGCAGGCCGCGCGCGCCAGCGACTTCACCGCTTTCATGCTCGACGGAAAACTCATCGAGCATAGCGAAACTTCGAAGCTCTTCACCACGCCCACTGACCCGCGAACAGAAGCGTACATCACCGGCCGCTTCGGTTAGTTCCATGCGGCTGTGGGCCCGAATTCAAGCTCTTGGATCGAAGGGGACTGAAATTACATGGAACGCCATTTTGAACGAGACCTCGAAGAACTGAAGCAGCGCCTGCTCTGGATGGGAAGCCTCGCCGAGCGCGCCGTGCACCAGGCGATGCACGCGTTATTGGACGCCGAAGAACACCTCGCGGAGACCGTGCTGAGCGAAGAAGACGCCATCAACGAAATGCAAATCGAAATCGACGAGCGCGTCCAGCGGCTGCTCGCCCTGCAACAGCCGATGGCCGCTGACCTCCGTTTCCTGCTCGCGGTTTCCCGGATCAATGGTGACCTGGAACGCATCGGCGATCAGGCCGTCAACATCGCCCAGTCCGCGATGCGCGTGCTCCGCCATCCCCAGGTGAAACCCTATGTGGACCTGCCGCGCATGAGTGAACTGGCCGAAGGCATGGTCCGCGACAGCTTGAACGCGCTCGTCCGCGGCGATATTGATCTCGCCCGCAGCGTTCTGCAGCGCGACGATCAGGTGGATCGCCTGCGCGACCAGCTCTTCCGCGAGCTGCTTACATACATGATGGAAAATTCCGCGGTCGTATTCGCCGCTTTCGAGCTGGTCCTCGTCGCCAAGAACCTGGAACGCATCGGCGACCACGCCACCAACATCGCCGAAGACGTGATCTACTTCGTCGCGGGCCGCGACGTACGCCACCCGGCGCTCGACCGCCGCTAGGTCGAATCCGAACTTCTTCGCTACGGTCGGAACAGCCAAACGCAAGCCACGAAGACGATCGCCGCTTCTGCTGCGCCCGTCACCACGTCCAGAAAATAGTGGTAGCGGCCGAGAAACGCTCCGATCGCAATGCTCACGGCAATCGCGAGAAAAATCGCCCCCGGCAGCGGCAAGAATCGCATCACCACCAGCGCCGCCGCCATCGTGGAAGCCACATGCGCGCTCGGAAACGTGATCGCCTGAATGCTGCCACGGTTCAAAACCTCGAGATTCAGCTTGCGCACGTCATTCCCGCTGAGCGCAGAATTCGTTCCGGCCCCCTCAACCAGCCGCGGCGGCATTGCCGGCACAAAAATCGTTGCCGCAAAACAGATGTCGCTCGCGAGCACCACCACAATCCAGTAAAAATCGGCCGCCGGGCGTTGGTGCGCAAGATACAAAACCGCAAGCCCGATGGGCACCAGCGGGTAGCACAGCAGGTAGGCAGACTCGAAATATGTCGCCCAGGCGCCGCTCTCCCCCGTCCCGCGAGCGAGCGCAAGCCGGCGCATCACCTTCGCGTCAATCCCGCCCAGCCACGCCTCGATTCGCGGATTCGGTCTGGTAAAAAACTGCCCGGCCTGCCAGTAGGGTACGAGCAGCAGCGCGGCAGGGAGCCAATCCCGCACGACCGAGCCTACAACCCCGTCCAGCACATACCGCGCAGCCAGAATCGCCCCCGGCACGATCATCGCCAGCATCGCGATGCGCAGCCGACGCCCCAGACTGAGCGGGCGCACCCACGCAAGCACGGCCAGCCCCAACGAAAATCCGATTTGAATCCACTCCGACGCACGCATGATGAACTAGAACTATAGGATAAACAGGAAGGAACGCGAATCCTGGATTCGCGCCGTCATAGGTTTGAGAAATACGCGGGGAGGGGAGAAAAACTAGATCCGCGTCAGCGCGGTAGCTTCGTCATCCGCCAAGTCCAAAATCGAGTCGAGCCGCACCATCTTCAGCAGCATCATCACGCGCTTACTCGGCGCAAAAAACGTGCACTTCCCGCCCGCCCGCTTCAGCATCGTAAACGAACGCACCAGCGCACCAATCCCGGAGCTATCCAATTCCGTGACGCCGGCCAAATTCACCGCTACGCGCGTGGAGCCCGCATCCATCAGCTGCTGAATCTGCCCGCGGAATGCTTCTTCCGCATCGCCCAGTTTCAGCGCTCCATCCAGATCCAGGATCGTAGCCTGCCCGGCTTTCCGAATCGCGATATTCACAGGCGCCTCACAGCGAGTTGCAAAGCTAACTGAATTGCGCCCCGCAATCAAGGGGATGCTCCGTTATATCTCGGGTTTACAGGGTTCTTACCGGACACTTCCTTGACGGGCTACGGCCGCATTTGTTAGGCTCCGCGCGTTCTCTTTCCGACGGTCATTGGGCCCGGCGCGGGACCAGAACGAGGACACCCCTCCAGGGAGAGCAATGGAATCAACCTCGGCGCTCTTCGAACTCGCGAGCGTGTCTCTCGCGTGTCGCGATCAAGATACCCTATTGAAAACGTTCGCTGCCCGCGTGGGTGCGACCCTCAGCGCGCGCGCTGTTTTCGTGTGGATTTACGATCGCGGAGCCGAAGGCCTGGTATGCCGCACTCGCTGGACGGAGCCGGGCGAGCGGATTGTTCCCGCTTCGGATGCCATCAGCGAAGGGCCACTCGCAGTCGTCTTCGAATCTGCCTCGACGAGCCGCCTCTCCGCCGGCGATCTTTCGCACGACGATCTCGAACATCTCGAAGAAACGAGTCGCGTACGCGTCAAATCCGCGATGTTTTCCTCGCTTCCCGGGGCGCAGAGTCCGGAAGGCGTCGTCGAAGTCCTCAACAAACGCTCCGGCGAATTCACCGCCGAAGACGCTCACTTTCTCGAGGAAGCCGGCCGCCTCGCCGGCCAGGCTTACACGAATCTCGGCGCAATCGAAGGCGAACGCCAGGCCCAGCTCGCCACTCTCGAGCGCCTCACCGCTCTTTACGACCTCGGCCGCACCTTCACCTCCACTCTCGAGCTCGAACAGCTTCTCCCCATCGTAGCCGGCAAAATCAAAGACATCCTCAGCGCGGGCGCCTGCAATCTCTGGCTCGCCGCCGGAGACGAGCTGCACCTCGCGAACACGGCCGGTGAAGATCCCACCGTGGCGGAAATCTCGAGCGTCTCCGTCACCGAAGGCTTACTCGGCGAAATTGCCCAGCAGGGCAATCCCAAGCTTCTTGAGACACCTTCTGAAGAACCGGGCCTTGAAGAACGCATCAAGGCCGGCGGCGAGTTCGAGATTCAATCCTGGATGGCCGCCCCGCTGCGCAAGGAAAACGAAGTGCTGGGCATCGTCGAGGTCGTAAATAAATCCGACGGCACTCCGTTCAACGAGGAGGATCTCTTTTTCCTCGAAAGCATCAGCGAGCAGGCCGCCGTCGCTCTGCACAACGCGAATCTCCTCGAATCCGAGCGCAAAGTCCACGCGCTCGACGCGCTTCTCAAAATTTCGCAGGAAATCACTTCCACACTCGATCTCGACCACGTTCTTTCCACCGTCGCGCAACAAGCTGCTTCCGTAATCCCGTTCGACAAGCTCGTGATCGGCTTTTTCGACCGCCGCCGATTCGTTCTCGGCGCCGTCTCCGGCGAACAGGAAGTCCCGAAAACCCGCGAGATGAGCGAGCTGCGCGATCGCCTCGAATGGGTCGCCGATCAGGAACACCCCGTGGCCCTGGACATGTACGACGACGGCTGGCACGCCACGCCGGAAGATGCCCGCGCACAGGTGGCTTCGTTCCTTGAAACCTACGAGTTCAACGGCATGTATGCTCTGCCTCTGCGCGATGACCAGGGCGTTCTCGGCGCGATGGTTCTCCTGAGCAGCGACGCCGACTTTCTCACCGACAACAATAAAGAGACCGTATCCATCCTCGCGAACCAGACAACCGTCGCGATCCGCAACGCGCAGCTCTACCAGCAAGTGCCACTCATGAATTTTCTGCAGCCGCTCGCGGAGCAAAAGAAGCGGCTGATGGCCGCGGTTCCCGAGGGTCGCTGGAGGCTGTACGCCGAGCGCGGCGGAATTGTCGCGCTGCTTCTCTTCCTGATTCCCTGGCCGCTGCGCGTCCGCACGGATGCCACCGTGGTTCCTGCCGAACGCCGCATCGTCAGCTCGATGGAGGGAGGCGTCGTCCGCCACGTTTTCGTCCGCGAGGGCGATACCGTGCAGGCGGGTCAATTGCTTGCTCAACTCGACGACGGCGACGACCGCATCAAACTCGCGCAGGCCGAAGCCGCACTAGCACAGGCCCGCCGCGAATCCGCCGAAGCGGAATTTCGTAACGATCCCTCCGCCGCCGGTCAGGCGAAAATTCGCGCCGACCTGCACGCCGCCGAAGTGCAACTCGAACAGCAGCGCGTGGCTGCCGCGGACCTTCACGCGCCGATCGCCGGCGTTGTGGTCACCCCAAAGATCGAAGAAAAAACCGGAGTGATGGTGAAGCCGGGCGACCCCTTCTGCGAAATCGTCGAGCAGGATCGAATGGCCGCCGAAATGAGCGTGCCGGAGACGGACCTCGCGCTCGTCCGCCCTGGAAAAGATGTCGCTCTGAAGCTCAACGCCTTCCCGACCGCCGCGTTTTTTGGCACGGTCGATCGCATCGGCGCGCAAACGCGCTCCGACGCAGGCGAACAATATTTCCTGGTGCGCGCCACGTTCGCGAATCCCACCGGGCGCGCCCGCGACGGCATGGTCGGACGCGTGCGCATCCGCGCTTCGAGCGACGGCTTTCCCGAATGGTTCCATAGCGGGTGGTATCCGATCGGCTACGCGCTGTTCCGCGATCCATTTCGCTGGGTTTGGCAGAAGATCTGGAGTTGGTTGCCGTAACCAGAAGGGGCAGGGACATGATGAGACGTGCGACGTATCTTGGAATCGCAGCTTTGGCTCTCGCGGTGGCCGGCTGCAGCGATTCTTCCCGCGGCCCGGACGCTTCCGCCGCTGCTTCCGCACCGGCTGCCTCGGCACCCTCTCGTCCCGCCGTTTCTTCTCCCGCTGCGGCCGCCGCTTCGTCCGCCACTCCTAGACCCTCGGAGCCGGGAGACGTTCTCAGCGTCCTTTCCGTCGAGCATCAGGTGGACCTCGCCACCGAGCGCGATGGCGTCGTTGTGTCCGTTGCCAAGGACGAAGGCAGCGCGGTGAAAGCCGGCGACATTCTCGGCCAGCTCGACGATCGCAGCCTGCAAATGGAACTCAACAAGGCGCGCAGCGACCTGATCGTCGCCGAGAACAACGTCAAATTCAAAGAGGCGGAGCTAAAAGCCAAAGGCGCGGCGCTCAGGCGTCAGCAGCAACTCCGCGCCAACGGCCTTTCGAGCGAAGCCGATCTCGAAGCCGCCGAATTTGAAGCCAAAGGCGCTGAGTACGATTTGCACGGTTGGCAAGCTCTCGTCGAGAGCAGCCATTCGGAAATCCATCGGCTTGAAATACAACTCGACCAGACTCGCTTGCGCGCACCGTTCAGCGGCGTCGTCGTTCGGCGGTACATCCGCGAAGGACAGGCCGTCGCAAAAAATGACAAGTGCTTCCGCGTCAGCCAGCTCGCCCCGCTGCAGGTCCAATTCCAGGTGCCGGAATCTTCCGCCAAGCGTCCTGAACGCGGTGCGCCGGTGGATCTCTCGCTCGTCGGCGATTCCAGCCGTTCGCTCTCGGCTCGCGTCGTGAAAGTCAGCCCCACGGTCGATCCCGCGAGCGATAGCTACGACGTAACTGCGCAGCTTCTCGGCCCCGGAATTTCCGATCTTCGACCTGGGATGGCTGTGCGCGTCGTCTGGCCTGGCACTCTGCACGCCAAGCCCTAAGCCGATCACAAATGCGATTCGGTCCCACCAGTATTCAAGTCTCGAGCGTCCTCGCCAAAGGACTTCGCCGCCCGAAACTTCGCTCCGATCTTCGCATCAGCGAACAGACCGTCTCCGGCGAGAAAAGCTACGTCATCAAGAACCATGAAACCAATTCCTACAATCGCTATGGCGAATCGGAATACCAGCTTCTAAAGCTGTGCGACGGCACTCGCACTCCGGCAGAGATTGCGGAAGCATTGTGCGAGCAGGACCCCGACACCCCGATCGCCGAATCCGAAGTCCTCGAATTCCTCGATTCCATCGAGCCGGCGATGTGGGAACGCTCTCTCGGCGAAAAAAATCTCGCCGTGCTCGAACGTATCCGCGACGAACGCAAAGGCCGCATCGATCAGTCCAGCATGCTCTACATCAGCTTCAAAGCCTGGGACCCGAATAAGACCCTCGCGAAACTCGATCCCTATCTCAGCTGGATCTACACCGGCGAATTCGTCGTTTTCTCCCTCTTCCTCTTCGTCACCGCGATGTACTTTCTCGCGGGGGATTGGGCCAGGGTGCAGCACGATACCGCTTCTCTTTATTCTTTCGCCGATAAGAGCGCTTACGATATGTGGGCCTTCTGGATCCTGCTGCTCCTGCTCGGAGGAATCCATGAATTCGGACATGGCCTCACCTGCAAGCATTTCGGCGGCGACGTGCATCAGATGGGCTTCCTCCTCATTTACCTGACGCCCGCCTTCTATACCGACACCACCGACATTCTTCTCTTCGAGCGCACCTCTCGCCGCCAGTGGGTGATCTTTGCGGGAATCTGGGTTGAGCTTGTCGTTTGCAGCCTCTCCGCCGTCGTCTGGCATTTCACTCCTCCCGGCACGATTACCAACGATCTCGCGTACAAAATGATGCTTCTCAGCGGCATCCAGGGCGCGCTGTTGAACCTGAATCCGCTCATCAAAGCCGACGGTTATTACGCCATCTCGCAGTTCCTCGATATCGACAATCTGCGCGAAGATTCCTTCGCCTTTCTGAAGGTGTGGGCCGAAAAGTATCTTCTTCGACGCGAGATCGACTTGCCGCCTTCCAGCCGCCGCCAGCGCCGAATCTTTTTCATCTTCGGAGTCACCGCAATCATCTACAGCGTGGCTCTCATCGTCGTCGTGCTCCTGTTTGCAAAAAATGTTCTCGTCACGAAATTCGGCGATTGGGGATACTTCTTGTTCGCCGGAGTGGTCTATTTCTTCGGGCGGAAGGGAATTAAGACTTCCCTGCCCGCCGTTCGCGCCTGGATCAGAAAACAGCGGGAGGCCTATATGACCTGGAAAATCACGCGCGCCCAGACCTTCGGCGCTCTCGGACTCGCTCTCCTGTTGTTCGTGCCGCCGGTTCCTTCGAGCGTTTCGACCGACCTCGTCCTCGAGCCTGGAAAAGACGCGCATCTTCGCACACAGGTCCCGGGGACGGTCTCTCAGGTTTTCGTCCACCAGGGCGACAACGTAAAGACCGGTCAACTCATCGCCGTTCTCGAGAATCCCGAAGTGGAAGCCGACGCCCGCGCCGCCACAGCCGAGTTGGCGCTCGCCAGCAGCAGTCTCCGTCTGAATCAGGACGATCCCGCATCCGGCAAATCGGCTCAAGCCGCTCGCGAACGACTTCGGCTTCAGAAGGAATTGTCAGTAGCCGAAAGAAACCTCGATTCGCTCCAGATTCGCGCTCCGTTCGACGGCGTGATCGCCACCGCGGATATTCACCAGCGCGTCGGCCAATACCTCGCCGCCGGTGATGAACTCTGCCGCGTCTCCGATCGTCACACCATGAAAGCTCGCATTCTTGTTCCCGATCGCGAATTCGGCGACGTCCGCCCCGGCGCCGTCGTAAAGGTAAAACTGCTCCCGTATGCCCTGCGTACCTACGTTGGCCGCGTCGACCAGATTCTCCCCGCCGCCGCTGCGGACGTTCCCGTCTCCCAGACGCAAAAACTCATGCGCCTCGGCCAGGAGCTGACAAATCACATTGCTGTTGTGATGGAATTTCCGAATCCGGATGGTTCGCTGACCGCAGGAATGACAGGCACCGCAAAAATTACCACCAAGAGCCGCCCGCTGGGATTTCAATTTCTCCGCACCGCCTGGCACTGGCTCCGCTCTCAAGTCTGGTGGTAGCGACGCAATGGATCGCGCAGCCGCTCCCAAATAAAAAGGGCCGCCGTTCCTGGGACGGCGGCCCTTCGGGGTTGCTGCTTTAAAACTCCCGGCCAAGCGGAGCGCGAGGTCGGAAGATCGTTAAACTTCGTGAAGCTCGACCCGCTCTTACCACTTCACCGTCAACGAGCGGACGGTCAACGGCATTCTTCTCGTTCGAGCTTCTTGCCGGTAATGAGTTTCTTGTTCTTTTTCACGGGCTTCGCGGTTGGATTCATAAGCTTTGTCCCTCCGCTTCGAGTCGCCCTGTAGGGCTGTGCTCCTGTTATTGCAATTCGCCGGCCAAATTCGCGTCACAAAAGCATGGTTCAAACTAAACCACTTAAACAGCGACGATGACCAGGCACGCGCTTCGAGCGCTCATCGCGGAGTTGAATTTTAGAACTCGGTGTTGAATTATTCAATTCGGCAGGCTCCCGCCAATTTCGGCAGATTTTCAGTCTGGGAAATGTAGCCGCTTGCTGCTATAACGTCCCGACTCCGGAGAGGTCGTGCTTTGCCCCACTCGCAAAAGAAGAAAAAGACGGACCGCCGCATCCCCTACTGGCTGATCAGCCGCTTCTACGATGAGATTTGGCCGCGTCGTCCGGCCCCTTGGCAAGCTGCCCGCCGCCAGCTTCTCGGTCCCGTACTTAAACATGCCCGCACAGTCTGCGAGCTTGGGTGTGGTACTGGAACCAATGTGATTGAATTCGCACGTCGCGGCATGAAGGTCTACGCGCTGGATTTCTCACCAGAAATGTGCCGAGTCACCCGCGAAAACGCCAGGAAAAAGCGAGTGCAGATGATCGTACGGCAAGCGGACATGCGCACATTTCGTCTTCCCGAGCCCGCCGATTTAGTTACTTCGGAGTGGGGGCCGATCAACCATCTGCGTCGCAAGGCACACCTACTGAAGGTCGCTAAGGCCGTCGCTCGAGCGCTCCGCCCGGGCGGTTATTTCTACTTCGACCTTCATCACCGCCGCCACTTCGAAGGCTGGGCCGAGTCGGCTGTCTACGACCACGCTAAGTTTTTCCTTGCCAATCAAGGCGGCTACGAGCCGAGTCTTAAGTGCGGCTGGCTCGACATGACGTTCTTCATACCCGATGCACGCGGCCGTTGGACCCGGCATAACGACCTCCTCGTCCAGATCCATTGGTCCCACCGTGAAGTGTTTCGCGCCCTCCACCAAGCAGGCTTCAACTCTATACAGCTCTTCGATTTCCACGCTCTGAACGCGCCCCCGAGCTCTCGGCCGGGAAAGCGCAGTGTTCGCACAATGTATTTGGCGAGAATGGGTTCTGGTAAGCCACTCGGGTAACGAATCAAGAAGCGTGAGAAAAACGCACAGGCCTAGAGCGGGTTCGTGCGAGGCTATTGCGACATCCAAGGCGCTCGGACCAATGGCTTGGTCTCCTCGAGCTTTTTTGGCTTCTTGAGGATTTTGGGGGTCTTTTTGAGCTTCATATAAATCCCACAGTCCTAAATCTTAGTCGGTGTTGCGGTCCTTCCACCACTCTAAAGACTTCGCAGGTTTCCAGAGAAGGAATCGGGCCACCCTCGTTCGAAGGCGGCCCCGGATTCCAAGCAGTTCAGGCGCGTGTGAACGCGCCGTCCCAAATTACGGCTGGCGCATCGTCAATGACTTGGTCGATTGGATCTTCTTTGCTTTCTTCAGGGTTTTCTTGGCCATTTTTTTCTCCCTCTTAATTGCCCCTCTGGGGCGATGCTCTGTTTACTTGCAATCAGCTCTCCATTCGCTCGCAACATTCGCCCGTCTCCTAAGTGCCGTGAAATCTGAGGCGTTCGGTTTTTGCCTCGCGCTCATTTCCCCCTTAACTGGTTCGCACCATTGATTTACTCAACATCGATGAATTTTTCACCACCTCTCGCGTCGTGGCCACTCGTTTTGCCGTGCTTTCCCTGCCTCGCCTCCGATCCAAACGGCTCCCGTGAAACAAAAAAGGCCGCCAGCCTCTCGGCCGTGGCCCTTTTTTTGAGAATCTCCAATTCCGAGCTGTCGGCGCCAGCTAAGTTGCTTTCGCTCTCAGCTGTGTTTCTCGACCGCCACTACTTCCGGCGGAGTGGCTTGGTCTCTTCAAGCTTCTTGCCCTTCTTCAGTTTTTTCGTTGCCATCGGATTTGCCTCGCTACGGAGAATGCCCTCGCTGGGGCTATGCCCCAGACAATGCACTTTGCTCGCCAGAGTCGTTAGTCGCCAGATGTGTGCGCCGCAACCAGCCGCGAAGGAGAATCAACCGCTTGGAGCCTACTTTGACATGAGGCTTTGGCGTCGCCCCGGCTCGAAGTTCCTCGCATTTGCTGAATTTTTCAACACAATCAGAAGCTCATACTTTCGGCAAAGATAGTTCAAACGGTTCCGATCCACTCCCAAGAGGCGCGCTGCCTCCGATTTCACCTGCTTCGCCTGCTCCAGCGCCTCCTGCACCCAGCGACGCTCGAATGCCTCAAGCTCCTTATCGAGGTTGATCCCGGTGCCCGGCAATCGAAACTTCCCCCGGTCGCGCCCGGCCGCTTGTACGATATCGGCCGGCAGGTCCTTTAATCCGATCGTTTCGTCGTCGGTCATGATCACGAGCCGCTGGATCGCATTCTCCAGCTCGCGCACGTTTCCCGGCCAGGGATACCGTTTCAGTGCTTGCATTGCGTCGTCCGCGATGCGCTTGGCGGGAAAGCTGTTCGCCGCACAATAGATGCTCACGAAATATTCCGCCAGAATCGGAATATCCTCCACCCGTTCGCGCAACGCCGGCACGAAAATCGGCACCACGTGAATCCGGTAGTACAAGTCCTCGCGGAACCGGTTATCCCGCACCATCTCTTCCAAATCCTCATTCGTTGCGCTGATCAACCGGAAATCCACCTTGATCTGTTTCTTGCCGCCCAGCCGCGTCAGCGACCGGTCCTCGAGCACTCGCAGCAATTTGCTCTGCAGCGGCGGCGTCAGCGTCGCAATCTCGTCGAGGAACAGCGTCCCCTGGTGCGCCAGCTCCACGCGCCCTTCTTTCGTCCCCACCGCTCCCGTGAACGCCCCCTTCTCATATCCAAATAGCTCCGCCTCCATCAACCCTTCGGGCAGCGCCGCGCAGTTCACGCTCACGAACGCACGGTTTCGCCGCGGGCTCTGCTCGTGGAGCGCGCGCGCCACCAACTCTTTCCCCACGCCGCTCTCGCCGCGAATGATCACGTTGGTAGTGGCGCGCGCCATTCGCTTGATCGAGTCGAACACGTGCCGCATGGAGTCGGTGGTGCCGATCAGATCGCCGAGCGCGTTCTTCCGGCTGATTTCCTCCCGCAACAGCCGGTTTTCGCGCTGGATATGCAGCTTCTCCACCGCGCGTTCGAGCAAATGTCGCAGCACGTCCGTATCGATTGGCTTGATGAAATAGTCGTACGATCCCGCATCGATCACTTTCAGCGCCGTGGATTTCTTCTCATCCGAGCTCAGCACGATCACCAGCGAATCAATGTTGCTCCCGTCCAGCCGCGAGAGCAGCTCGGTGCACTCCCGCACTCCCCCTGACGCAATCGGCAACCCCAGCAGCACAACGTCCAGCGCGTTCTCCTCCAGCAGCTTCACCGCCGCGTCGTAGTCCTCGCCCTCGAGCACTTCGAAATCCGAGCGCAATGCCGACGCAATCTTCGCGCGCAATCCCGCGTCGTCGTCGACAATCGCAATTTTTGGCTTGCCTGGTCCCGGCGTGATGGCTGTCTCCGTAGCAAACTGCAAGCCGCGCACCCAAATCCGCGGCCCAGGGATCCCAACCTCGAATCCCCAACCCCCAATCAGGCCGCGATTCTAGGTGCCAAGCGCCCGCATGTCAACGCAGGCCGCCCGATCGCGAGCGTCGCGTGGGGCACGCGAGCGTGTTTTTTTAACCGCACATAAGCTGGAAAGGGAACTCGTGTGACTCAGGCAGGCAATCTAAACTCACAACCCAGATACTTCGAACGCAAACTCCGGCCGGCAGCGAGCGATCGCGCATCGCCACCAGCCGTCTTTCATTTTCGATTTTGAAACCTTACTAAGCTCCCGCTGCTGACTCGTCCTCGCCCTGTCCCGCCGAAGCCCGCACCGAAATCTCCACGCCATGCTTCTGCATGTCAAAATTCTGCTTTCGATCGGTGGTATCGAGAATCTCGCGGACCGCTTTCCCGATCGCCGCAGCCATACTGCCGGCCGTCACCGTCGCTTTCCCCGCTACCGTTCCCGGTCCCTTCTCGCGATCCTCAAACTTAATTTCCACTTCAAATGTCTTAGCCACTCTTTTCCCTCCGGATTATTTTCCCGCCAAGCGTCAAATAGGCTCCCCACAGAGTACTTCGCCACCGCACCACTCTGCAACCCACTCCCGTCCGGATCCTGCCCTCGCCGCGAAGCTACGCACGCACAGGCGGAAGCCTGAGCCACCTAAAGGCGCACCGCGTCGCGTGCCGATGATTTTCGTACCGCCGGCATCTTGCCGGCTGTTTTACCGTGAGGCCGCTTCTGCCTTCCGGCTACACTCGCCACTGCATCTCGAATCACGATAAATGGGGCCTTTCTCCCTCCGTCCGAAAGCCTCGCCTCCCCTTACCGTTTCCGCGGAGGCAGATACTTCTTGTCAATCTTCGCGATCACCACGTAGTTCGGGTCCACCATTTCCGTCACATGAATTTTCGCCACTTTCGAGAGCAGCTCATACGCGTCCAGCTCCGACAATCCGTAATCCGCGTGGATCCACCCAATCAGCTGCGTGAACGCGATTCGCAGCGAATCGTCGAGCGGGCGATAGATTCCCGCGGCCATGATTTCATCGGCGTTCTCAAAACGCGGCCAGTCAATCTTCTGCCCTTTGATCACCGAGACGCGCAGGCGCACTCGCAGCGGCACCTCCACGGCCGTTCCCGCCACCTCGCCATCGCCCATCGCCGCGTGTCCGTCGCCCATATAGAGCAGCGCGCCCGCCACGCTCACCGGAAGGTAGAGCGTGTTGCCGACGCTCGCCTCGGGAGCGTCCATGTTGCCGCCGAATTCCGCCGGCACCACCGAACTGCGCGCCTCGCCCCCTGCCGGCGCCACGCCGATGCATCCGAGAAACGGATGCAGCGGAATCTTCACCGAGAAATTCGAGTCGAGCGAATGAAAGGTGGTCGTGCCGGCCGCATTGTCGACCGGGTAGTACCAGATGCGCTCCGCCAGCGGCGGGTGCACCATCGGCGTGTAGAACGTCTCATTCAGTGCGCCGAATCCCGGCGCAAACGCGCCCACTCCCTGCGACGAGTCCACATCCACCGCGAGAAATTCGATCGCGAGCGTATCGCCCGGCGCGGCTGTCTCAATATAAAAAGGGCCGCTCAACGGGTTGTCGCCCTTCACCAGCGCGAGAGTGTCGCCCGGCTTTTGGAGGGCGTTGCCGAAAGCGTCCACCGTGTTCGTTTCGAGAATGTCGCCGGGCTTGAGCCGCCCGACTGGGGCGGACGTGCTGTTGTACGTGTACTTCACATCGTCCATCGTGGTGCGATACTTCACGACGTTTTGCGCGCCCACGCTCGCCGCGCCAGTCGTCGCGCCACTAATCGCGCCACTGATCGCCAGCACCATGGCACTCAAATTTCGAAAACGCATCGGGGATTCCTCCAGGAAATAAATCACAGCCGATTCTCAGGCATTCTTTACAGCGTCCGGAAATTTCTTTTTCAGAATCTCGATTAACTGCCGCACCGTGGCAGGCGCATGCCCGGCGTAGTGGTTGTTCACGTACGCGAGAATTTTGATGCGCCGCTCGTGAATCTTGCGCACCGTCTCGACCCACTCGGCTAGCTCTACCGTGCGGTCAACCACCACCTTGTCCCACGATTTCGTTTTCTCCTCGATGCCCTTGCGGTCGCCCAGCAGCCGGATGTACGCGAAATCGGAATTGATTGCATCGAAACGCGAGAGAATTTCTCCGGGCCGTGGCATCCACGGGTGGTCGATCAACGCAAACGCGATTTTCCTCTCGCGTAGCGTGTCGAAGAACTTCGGCCCCAGCCAGTTCTTATTGCGAATCTCGAGCGCGAACGGATAGCCCTCCGGCAGCTTCTTCACGAACGGAATCAGCCGCTCGAGAAACGCGGCGCCGTCCGGAAACGCTTTTTTATTGAAATAGGGGAACTGAAACAGGATGGCACCGAGTTTTTCTCGAAGCAGATCCGCGGCCGCGAAAAACTGGCGGCACTCCTCGCCGCATTCTGCCAGCACCTTCTCATGTGTCACCGTCTGGACCATCTTCAGCGAAAACAAAAAGTCCGGCGGCGTTTGCTCGTACCAGCGCTTTACCGTCGTCGGGCTGGGAACGCGGTAATACGTGCTGTCCACTTCCACCGTGCGGAATTGCCCGGCATAATAATGCAAGTAATCGGCGGGCTTCATACCTTCGGGATAGAACGAGCTTTCCCATCCCGCCGCTGTGAACGCCGAAGTGCCCAGCAGAATTTCAGCCATCGTGCCCGGATTCTAGAACAGACACCGGCTGAAGCGTTAGCGGAAGCCGCGACTCAATGATCGCCGGGCCAACCGGAACGCTTCGCCGCGCACCCCGAAAATGAGTCTAACGGTTCGCCGCATGCATCCATAGGAACACGAGACTTCTGCGCGTCGGCTGGCTTGCTTCTATCGCCAAAGGTCGCGAGAATCTCGACTGGATTGCAGGGCCGCATGAAAAAGCGCCCGGCACGTGATCGATGGCCCGAAAAGATGAAAATATCGAAGACGAGATGCCCTCCTAGAAGGACGGCGAGATGGATGACGAAATGAATCACGAGATGAAAATTGTGTCGCTCAACATCGGACTGCCTCGCGCCGTCGTCTGGAAAGGGCACCAGGTGACGACCGGAATTTTCAAGGAACCCGTTGACGGTCCCGTGATGATGCGCCGGTTGAATCTCGATGGCGACCGGCAGGCCGATCTCACCGTCCACGGCGGACCGGCCAAGGCCGTCTACGCATATCCTTCCGAGCACTATCCTTTCTGGAAGAAGGAATTGTCCGGGACGGTTCTGCCCTGGGGAATGTTCGGAGAAAATCTCACCACTTCGGGGCTGAACGAAGAAAACACATTCATCGGCGACAAATTTCAGATCGGCGAAGCGGTCGTGATGGTCACGCAGCCGCGTTCCCCTTGCTACAAGCTGGCACTGAAATTTCAGCGCGACGATATGTTGAAACGAATGCTGGAGAACGGGCGATCGGGATTTTATTTCGGAGTCGTCAAGCAAGGCTTCGTCGAAGTGGGAGCCCCGATCGAGAAAGTCCACGGAGACGAGACGGGCGTCAGCGTCGCCGATCTTAACCGTATCTACAGAGATGGCTGCCAGGATGCTAATCTTCTACGCCGTGCGGCGAACCTTGAAGCCCTGCCCGAAAGCTGGCGAGAGTACCTCGCAGAAGAACTAAAAACGCTCGGACGAAAAACGGGAATGAAAGAACTTTGAAGCTACGGCCCTCATCGCTGCTCGATAAAACATTTCACACCGGAATCGCCATCAAGGGATTCGACGGCGTGCTCGAATGCATTGGCGGCGTACTCGTCTGGTTCATTAAACCGACTTCGATGAATGGGATCGTGCGATTCGCAGCCATGCACGACCTCCCCGGCAAATACGATGAAATGCTCGTAGCCCAACTTCTGCACACCACGCAGATGCTGGCCAACGGCGGAAAGACGTTCGCGTCGGTGTACCTGATCACTCACGGACTCTCGAAGGTGGTGCTGGTGATCGCGCTCTGGCTCAACAAACTCTGGGCGTATCCGCTCACGATGGTCGTGTTCGCCATTTTTTGCGTCTATCAGATGCACCGGTACACGCGCACGCATTCGATTTGGCTCGTTCTGCTTACGATCTTCGATCTCTTCCTGATCTACCTCACGTGGCGTGAATACACGCAGAAGAAGCGAGCGCGCGACGAACGCGGAGAAGCGCAGGCGGCCGCTTCGATCCGCGGCGCTTCGAATTAGGAGCTTCGCGGGGACTTCCGGGCAGGGTCAATCTCCTCGAATGTCGCGCTTGTAATAGAACGAACGGTCGTGCTATTATCCGGCCATGAAACACAGCCCCCGATCGAGCCGGGCCTCTCGCGCAAGCCAAGTGCGGCGCGCCGCCGCGCTCGCTGCCGGAACGCAGGGCCGGCGGGCGCGCGGATTGAAAACTCGCGGCGCGATCCTGCAGAAAGCTGTGAACATTGCCTCGCTCGAAGGTCTCGAGGGCCTCACCATCGGCAAACTCGCTTCGGAACTTCGGATCAGCAAGAGCGGCCTCTTCGCCCACTTCGGTTCGAAGGAAGATTTGCAGTGCGCGGTGGTGCAGGAAGCCGGGCGCATTTTCGTCGAAATCGTGATTCGTCCCGCTTTTGAATTCCACGGAATCAAGCGGCTCCGCTCGCTGTGCGAACACTGGCTCGGCTATGCGGAGGAGAAAGTGTTTCCGGGCGGCTGCTTTTTTTCTGCGGCGTCGCTCGAATTCGACGACCGGCCGGGCAAAGTGCGCGACCTGATCGTGGACTCTTTACAGAGATGGCTGGGCACGCTCGAGCAAGCGGTCCGCGACGCACAAAACGCCGGCGAAATCCGGAAGGATGTGAGCCCCAGGCAACTTGTGTTTGAGGTTCAGGCGCTCGCGATGGGGGCGAACTGGGCGTCGCGCCTGTTCCATGACGAAGGCGCATTCCGCCGCATACGCCGGGCAATTCTCGAGCGGATCGATCAAGTGACGGTGCGGCCGAGGCGATAATGCGAACCGAGCGAGGCCGACTTATTCTCGCGTGTGCCGCCCTCGTATTTTGTTTCGCGACGTCCCCCGTTCGCGCGCAGACCCCTCCCGCTGAATCCGAAATCCCGCTGCAACGCTGCGACCGCCTGCCGGTTGCGATTGTCCGGGTAAACAAAGCCGATAAGCGCTTCCTGATTGATACGGCCGCGACGTCCATGCTCAATCAAAAATCGTTTGCGAGCGGGCCCTCGAAGGACATTCAAATCCAGTCCTGGAATAAAACGACATCGCTGAGCGCACACGAAGTCACGCTCGCGGAACTGAGCCTGGGCAGCCATCGTTTGCGCAATCTCAAACTGCCAGCCATCGACCTCGGCGCGATTGCAAAAGCCTGCGGTGGGCCGATTGATGGAATTCTCGGCGTCGATCTTCTGGAGCAACTGGATGTGACGATTGATCTGCAGCGTAGCGTCGCGCGGCTAGGCATGCCCTCGCCAAATTCTTCCGAGCTATCGCTGATTGCGGAGATGGAACGAGCGATGCACTCGTGCTCGGACGCGTTCAATGAGGCGGATGCAGCGGGGCTGGCGTTCTGTTTCGACCGCGATTTCGTACTCAGCTTGCCGGAAGCCGACTATAGGGGACGGGATCAGGCAGCGAATTATTTCCGGGAACAGTATTTCAATAGGACTCCTCACGTTCACATGTCTATGACGATGAACGATCAGCGTGTTGTCGGAGACGTGGTGTGGAGCGCGTATGACTACACGCTCGAATCGCCGTCATTCCATTTCGCCGGCCACGGAATGATGCTCTGCCGCAAGACGCAAAATCACTGGTACATCCTCAGCATGCACGAATCGCCGGTGACGACGAGCGTGATTCCGAAACCGTAAGGAGTCTCTAGCGGCTGGCCGGT
Organism: uncultured Acidobacteriota bacterium; assembly: GCA_963711875.1. Lineage (GTDB taxonomy): Bacteria > Acidobacteriota > Terriglobia > Acidiferrales > UBA7541 > Palsa-295. The sequence continues at coordinate 15,410 of CAVQFW010000003.1, read as the reverse complement.
GGAACAATTCCGTTCATCCGCAAATATTCGACTATTTGCCCATAGTGAGCGTGCGAGTGAGCCACCGCGTCTATCAAAAGCCAAAGCCGGGTTCGATTGCCTTTCGCGGCAAGCGGCTCGTTCATATTTGCTTCGTTGATTGCAGCGGCAGCTCGGTGAAGACAGGCAAACGATCCCTTCAGATATTCCATAATCTCCGCTTTCTTTTGAAGGGACGCCGGCGCCGTCTCATCCCTCGTACCCGGTGGCGGATTCTCGCCGAGAATCCCGGCACCCAATTGATAGTTCGCCGCCGCCAGATGTTTCACCTGTTCGGCGAATGTGCGTACGCCCTTGAACTCGCCGCCCGTTGGCGCAAACGAGTAGTTCGCTTCCGGCATTGCGTCGGCCGCTGGAACTACGAGGCGCTCTGTTTCGCTCACCCAGAAATCGAGGGTTTGACTCACTGGCTTACGTTCCTCCGGCAGTTGCTTCTGTGCCTGCGCGAGGATGCCAAAAGCCAAAACGAGCAGCGACCCAAGAATCCAAATACGCTTCTTCATCATGCTCTCTCCTTGACCGCCCTATTGTCAGTGCCAGAATTCTCGTGAGTGTTCACCTGATGCCAAACTCGCTGCGCATAAACGCCTTCACTCCTTCTTTTCCTCGCAGCTTTAACCACAGCGGCCCGTAGTTCCCCTGAAGTTCGATTTCAAAATCAAAAAAGGGACAGCATTTGCGTTCCGCCGAAACCCATTCCGCCAATTCGGCGATGGATACGGATCCCTCTTCGAAGCGGAATGCAAAACCATTCGCTAGCTCGACCGTCTCGACCCTGGCGTGGTCGATTTTGTGAGTTAGCTGCAGGTGCCGCGCTCGTTCCACCACGCTGAAAGCCTTCCAGTTGCAATAAAATCCAGTATTTTCGGGGGGCGATTGCTCGCTGCCGCGAACTTGAGCGGAAACGGTTGTGTGTAAAAGCCGCGCCGATCCCCCCACGGCCACGATTAGAAACAAAGCAGCGAACAGCACTACTGCTTCTGCACGCACGAATTGCGCAAGTCGATCGTTCATCAGTTGGCTCCTCCCAATGGCTGGCGTAACGGCAGGTCTCATGCTAAAAGTTGAAGTTAACTTCAAGTCAAGAACTTTGTATGGAGGCACCTGTGAAGATCGGAGAAGTAGCGGCGAAGGCAGAATTGGCGCCATCCGCCATCCGTTACTACGAAAAAGCAGGGCTGCTGAAAGCGCCATCGCGCACCAACGGACGGCGCACATACTCAGCGGAAATCCTGCACCAGCTCGTCATCATCGAATTCGCAAAAGCAACGGGGTTCACGCTTTCGGAGATAAAGCTACTGCTTCATGGATTTCCGGAAACCGTGCCGGCGTCCGCTCGCTGGAAGAAAATGGCTCGGGGAAAAATCAGAGAGCTCGATATCGCCCTGACCAAAACGAAAGCCATGCGGGATATGCTGGAAGTGATGACGTCATGCCGCTGCCGCAAACTCGAGCAGTGCGCCAGGGGACTAGCGAATCATCAGAATCGCTGGCGACGAAACGATCGCTCGAGGTAGCGTTCGCAAGAGCTTGCCGACAACCTCTGCCACATGGAAAACCCGTCACGCGAACGCGCTCAAATCGAACGGAAGCGCGCGCAGCCGCTTGCCTGTGGCCGCGGCAATCGCGTTTGCGATCGCAGGCGCCAACGGAGGCACGCCCGGTTCGCCGATACCGGTGGGCCGCTCGGTGGATTTCACGATGTGGACCTCGACTTTCGGCATCTCGCGCATGCGCGTGGGTTCGTAATCGTCGAAATTGCTTTGCTCGACCCTTCCGTCTTTGAACGTGAGCTGATTCCGCAGTGCGATGGAAAGCGCGAAGCCGATCGCACCTTCGATCTGCGCGGTCACCACGTCGGGATCGATCGCTACCCCGCAATCGACGGCCGCCACGATGCGCTCGACTTTCAGCTTGGCTTGATTTACCGAGACGTCCGCCACCATCGCGACACTCGTGTTGAACGAGTGATGAAACGCAAATCCGCGGCCGCGGCCAGATCCCGTGGACTGGCCCCAACCGCTCTTTTCCGCCGCGAGCCGGACGACTTCCGCGTAACGCGGTTGTTTCGTGAGCAGAGCGAGGCGCAACGCCACGGGATCTTTTCCCGCCAGGTGAGCGAGCTCGTCCATCATCGTCTCCATCACGTACGCGGTGTGAGTATTTCCGACGGACCGGAACCACAAAACCGTGATGGGCGTTTCGGCGTCGTGAACGTCAACCGCGAGATTCGCGAGCGAATACGGAGTGTCTGCAATTCCCTCGATCGTGCTGTTATCCACGCCGCCCTTCACGGCCATGGCCTCGAGGCCGGTGCCTTTGAAAATCGATTTGCTGACGACCGTGTGTTGCCAGCCGGAAATCTGGCCGCTCGCGTCAATTCCGGCCTTCACACGATGCATCACCATCGGCCGGTAAAAGCCGCCGCGGATGTCGTCCTCGCGAGTCCACACGACGTGGACCGGAGCGCGGCCACCAATTGCTTTCACTACCTGCGCCATTTCCGCGGTCCAGTCCGCCGTGGTGCTGGCCCTGCGCCCGAAGCTGCCGCCGCCGAGAAGCGTGTTGATCTTGATCTGCTCCGGCTTCATGCCCAGGATTTGCGCCGCGACCATTTGATCGAGGCTCTGCAATTGCGAACCCGACCAGATTTCGGCGCCATCGCTGCGAAGCTCGATCACGCCATTCATCGGTTCCATGGGCGCGTGCGCGAGAAATGGAAACGTGTACTCGGCTTCCACGGTTTTCGCGGCGCGGGCGAGGCCGGCAGCGGCGTCGCCACGGCCTTCTGCGGAAATTCCCGGCTGCTTCATCATCTGGCGGTAGGATTCGAGCATCTCCGCCGTCGAACGCTTCTCCGCACCTGAATCGTCCCAGGTGACTTTGAGCGCTTCGCGTCCGCGGATCGCTGACCATGTGTCCTTCGCAAGAACTGCCACGCCCGCCGGAACCTGGACTACGTCAACTACGCCATCGATTTTTTTCGTTTCAGTCGAGTCGAACGATGCGACTTTCGCGCCGAACCGATCCGGCCGCTTGATGACCGCGGTGAGCATTCCGGGTCGCGTCATATCCAGCGCGAAGATTGCTTTCCCTGTGGTTTTCCCCGGCGTGTCGAGGCGAGGAAGCTTCGTTCCGATCAGATTCCAATCCTTCGCCGGCTTCAGCGCTACATCCTTCGGCACTGGCATATGCATCGCGTCGACAGCGAGCTCACCGAGATTTGCTTTTCGTCCGGAGCGAGTGTGAGTGACGACGCTCTTCTCGACGGTAATTTCGGAGCCGGGCACATTCCATTTCGCCGCGGCAGCCGCAATGAACATCATCCGCGCGGCTGCGCCAACTTTGCGCATCTGCTCCCAGGACTCAGCCATCGAACTCGAGCCGCCCGTGCCCATGAGGGGTCCGAACAGCAGGTTGTTGTAGATCCTGGCATCGGCGGCCGCGAATTCAAATCGTACGCCGGACCAGTCGGCGCCCAGCTCTTCGGCGACCATGGTGGCGAGGCCGGTCGTCACGCCCTGTCCCATCTCGAAATGTTTGCTGAGAACCGTGACGGAATTGTCGGCCCCGATCCTGAGGAACAAATTCGGATCGTAGGGACCTTGCGGGAAGCCGCCCTGAGCGCCGGCGACATCGGGAAACGAAACGTAAGTGCCGATGATGAACGCGCCTGCCGCAGCGGCTGCCGATTTCAGAAAGTCGCGGCGGGAATTGTCGACCGCGCCGGAGTTCGAGAAATTCGATGTGCTCATTGCTGTGGCCTCCTACGCCAGCGACTTGGCGGCTTCATGAATGGCATGGCGAATTCGAACGTACGTGCCGCAGCGGCAGATGTTGCCTTCCATGCTGAGATCGATGTCTTCGTCGGTGGGCGTTTTGTTTCCGTTGAGCAGAACGATCGCGGACATGATCTGTCCGGATTGGCAGTAGCCGCATTGCACCACGTCAAGCCGCTGCCACGCGGACGTCACCGCTTCCGCCACTTTTCCCGAGATCGCTTCAATCGTCGTGATGGTTTTGCCCGCCGCTTCTCCGACCATGATCGAGCACGAGCGCGCGGCCTCGCCGTCAATATGAACGGTGCACGCGCCGCACATCGCGCGGCCGCAGCCGAATTTTGTGCCCGTGAGATGCAGCCTGTCGCGCAAGGCCCAGAGCAGCGGCATCTCGGGACTCACATCGAGTTCGTGCGACTCGCCGTTCACTTTCAAAGTGATCATCTCGGCCTCCCTCCTGTTGCGCACCGCGATTAATTCGGGCAAGCCATTCCGCCTGCCACCCAAATCTTCATGTACTCCACTACTTTTTCATGCGGGATCGGCACCGGCTCGCGACCCTTCCCCGGATGCCAGCCGTAGAGGACGAGCGGTTCGTCTTCCATGTGCTTGATCAAAGCTTCGCCGTCGCGATTGCCGTTGAGTTTTGGATCCTTCACCGCGCGGCACAAATCCGCGCTCGACAATCCCTGCCAGAGCATCGAGACAGGAGCGAGCTGCCAGTGGAGTCCGCCGGGCGTTCCTGAGGTGGGATTATTTCCGATGTCGTTGTGGCAATTGCCGCAACGCATCGCGCCCACGCCATGGTTGTCCGGGCCGCGAACGACTCGAGGAATGTGAACCCGGCGGTCATCACCTTGCAGCGGCGAATTCAATTGATGGCAGTTGAGGCAGCGCGGATTCTGGAGAACGGAACGGACCTGGTCCCATGCGGCGAGGCTTGCGGCTTGGTCAGCCGGTGGAGTAGCGGCGCGTCCAATACCTGTGGAGGAGAGCTCGACGGCGATCGCCGCGACAATAAGGATGAGCGCCAAGGTCGTAAATCGAACGCGAGATACTGAGAATCGCATCGGGGCCCCCCGCACATATCTTACATTGCGTTCGTCGCGCGGCTACCGGATTTTCCGCCTACGGAAAAGTTTTGTGCGTTCGTAGCGAGAGGATTTTCATACGGGCTTCACCGACTCGAGGAGTCCAAAGAGCCCTTCGGCTAGAGTGGGATGAATGAAAACAGCGCCTTTGAGCACGGTATAGGGCGCATCGGCCAGAATCATCGCGCCGAGCACCTGCACGGTTTCACCGCCTTCAATTCCGAGGATGGATGCTCCCAGAATGCGATCCGTATCGGCATCGGCGATGAGTTTCATAAAGCCGGTCGTCTCACCGCGCTCGACCGCGCGAGAGACGCTCGACATTGGGAACGTTCCGATCTTGAGTTTTCGGCCGCTGGCGCGCGCTTCTTTTTCGGTCATGCCCACGCGCCCGAGCTGCGGATCGGTGAACAGCGAATAAGGAAGGTAACGGTGGTCGGTGGTCAGATTCTTTCCTTCGAATACGTTGGCGTAGACGATTTGGTAGTCGTGATACGAGATGTGAGTGAACGCGGGGCCACCATTCACATCGCCGAGCGCCCAGATTCCCGCTACTCCGGTCTCGAGGCGGTTGTTCACTTTCACATAGCCGTGCGAATCGAGCGCGACGCCTGCTTTGTCGAGCCCGAAATCGCCGGTATTCGGAACGCGGCCGGTCGCGGCCAGCAGGTGAGAGCCGCAAATCGTCTCCGTGCGGCCACCCGAGTCGAAAGTTAGAACAACCTCGCCGCCCTGCTTTTCGAGGTTGGTCGAGAGCGCTTTCAAACGAATTGCGATGCCCTCGGCCTCCAGCGCTTTCTGAAGTTCTGTCGCAACGTCCGGATCTTCGCGCGACAAGATCTGATCGCCGCGATGAACGATCGTGACCCTGCTGCCAAAGCGACGGAACATCTGTCCGAACTCGAGGCCGATGTAGCCGCCGCCGAGGACGATCAAATGTTCGGGAACTGCCTCAAGCTCCATGATGGATTCGTTCGTGAGGTAGCCGACGCGATCGATCCCCGTGAGGCGCGGCGGATCGGGACGAGTGCCGGCGTTGATAAAAATCTTATCGCTTTCGATCGTTTCGGCGCCGACCTGTATCTGGTGCGGCGACAAGAACCGAGCGACGCCGCGGTACAGGCGGATTTTCGGATGATTGTCGATTCGGTGTTGCTGGCCGTCGCGAAAATGCTGAACCACGGCATTCTTGCGCGCGACAATCGCGGGAAGATCGATTGTCACGCCGGCGGTGTGGACGCCCCACTTCTTCGCGTTGCGCGCGTAATGCGCCACTTGTGCCGAAGCGACCATCGTCTTCGTGGGCGTGCAGCCGGTGTTGATGCATGTGCCGCCGAGATGGGATCTCTCGATCAGAGCAACGGTCAAGCCGCGCTCGGCGATCGCGGACGAAAGCGGATTTCCCGCCTGCCCGGAGCCGATGATGATGGCGTCGTATTTCATTGGTAGCCCCGGGTATTGTAACCGCGGAGATTCAGTTGTGGGAGTTCAGCGAGATTTTTTTGCCGCGCCGCTAGAAGCGGGCAGGTGTCAAGGCGATCGTCATTGTGGAAGCAGCTTCCTTGTGATTCGCAATCGATTGCTGAACCGCGCCGGAGGCTTCGTCCTCGTTACTCACCGGACAGATTCAAGACCGCAACCACGATCGTGGGATCGTCGCTCGCTCGCATCTTGAAACCGAACCGGTCGGCGAGTGCGCGCATTGCATAATTCTCCGGAAGAATATTGGCCACAATTTCCCTTAATTTTTGGTCGCGGCCTACCTGGATCAGGCGCCGTACGAGTTCAGCCCCCAATCCATGCCGCTGGTAACGGTCGCTTACGAGAACGGCCAATTCTGCCTCGTCGTCAGATTTCGATTTGGTCAGCCGGCCCACTGCAATGATTTCGGGCTGGCCTGTATCCGGCGGAGTCCGTTCCGCCACGAGCGCCATTTCACGGTCATATTCGACAAAACATTTTTGGACCAAGCGCTCGTGCGCGACGCGCGTACTCAGCTTTTCCATGTGGAAATATCGCAAATAGACGGTTTGATCGGAGAGAGTGGCGTGGAATTTCACCATCATCGGCTCATCCTCCGGCCGAATCGGTCGGACGAGAATTTCCTCGCCCTGCTTTGTCTTCCATCGAGAAACGTATTGCACGGGATATGGCCGGAAGATTGACATCGAGGGCCCCTCGTTCAAATCGTTCGATCCGACTTCTGGCTTGTTATCGTTGGAAATCCCCGGCGCGCCACTCTGGGAGAGGCCGCATTCTTTGAATCGTAGCCGTGCATCGAAGGGGGCGAACGAACTCATAGTGACGCAGCCTCTCCCAAAATGTTTTCGTTCCGCATACGCCTGGCATCTGGCCGGCTGAGTCTTTACCCGCGCACCGTAAGCACGGGGCACGTTGCGTGCGAGACCACTTTGTGTGCAGTCGCGATTGGAAGATGCGTCACCGCGCCCGGAAAACCGCCGGAGCGCCGAATGCCGAGCACGATCAGGTTCGCGTTCCTTTCCTTCGCAACTTCCAGGATGTGTTCGGCGGCAGAACCCAACTTCACTATAAACCGCGGTTCGCACCACAGTTCCGCTTCCGGGGGAAGAAGGCCGCGCAAGCGATGCTCTGCAGCGTTCACGAGTTCCGCGGAGCGCACCAGATCACCGGGCTCATCATCCGCAATCACGTGCACAAGCGTCAGGTGCGCCTGGAACTCCTGTGCGATTGATAATGCGTAGGACGCGGCTGCCACCGATTGGGTGCTGAAGTCCGTGGCATAAACGATCTCGGAAAACTGCCCACTCCGGCCGGGTTCTCCCGGCGAAAACGGTCCCACGGTCAATACCGGGCACGGAGCTTTCCGGAAAATTTCCTCCGCTGTAGAGCCCAGCAGGAATTTCGCCAGTCCAGACCGCCCGCGCGTCCCGAGCACGATCAGATCGATCCTATTTTCTTGTACGATAGAATCGAGTTCGGTCCAGAGTCCTCCCTCTCTTATTAGCACCTCCGCTTGCTGGCCTGGAAATGATTTCAGCAGTGTCGCTCGGTGTGTGGCCGCTTCTTTCACCGCGGCCTTCTCCAGGGCGGCCCACGTAGCGGGTTCCGTCATCGGGTTGATGATTGGCGTTTGCACGTGGAGAGCAAAGAGCCTGGCTCCAAAGCGCTTCGCAACCTCTGCCGCATAAGGGATCGCCGAATCCGCCGCCGGAGAAAAATCCGTCAGGAAAAGCACGTTCTTGAGCTGAATCCGGGTTTCCGTATTGAGCGTTTTCATGTTTTTCCTCCCCCAGTCCGATGTACCGAGGCAGTGTTACAAAACGTTATGGAGACTGCTGTGACTGCCATCACAAACCGATGTGATGTAGGCCTCCGCGTGGGAGCCCGGGCAGAACAGCAACGGTTTCACGTTGTTAGAAATTTCCGGGTGTCGCTCGACGGCCGGACATCGCTTCGATGTAAATGTAATAGAAAATGGACGGAAAGGGCTTCGCGGATCGAAACTCCCGGGCCGCTTCAGCGGTTTGCCACCAGAGCTTGCGCTTCTCGAGCAGCTCGAACGCGTGTTGGCGTTCAGAGTTGTGCTCTTGTGTGCCGGGGAGTTCTTTATATTGGCCCTTAACAATCACGCTCGCCCAGTTGAACTGATCAGCGACCTCGTCAACTGCGACACACACTCTCGGGTTTGACCTCATCCATTCGATTTTCTGCCCAAACGTTGAGAATCCGTAAAGATGGTCAGGCTCGTAAGCGAAGTAGATGGGTATCACATACGGTTCGTTGTCGCGGGAGCATGCGAGGTGGCCAAAACCTGTTCGAGCCAGAATTTCCCGGCACTCTTCTGTCGTGATCGCAGTGATCAGCATAGGATTTAAGAGGAGCTGACGCGACGCCTCAGAACAGGGTTGATAACGGAATTACGGTCGAGTTTTGGAAGCATGGGTGCGAGGTGAGATGAAAAAAGGGCCGTCCAAATTTGGCAAACCATCATCACGCAAGTTTCCTCGAGCGCTGCGTTTTGATCGCGAAGAGGTCGAAATCAAAAGATTCTCTTCGGCCTTGAGCGACCCGGCAGGCGAATGCGGTCTAGTCAGAAAGCATCTGTTCTAGATTCGCCCGATCGCGAATCACCATCGTCGAGCCTTTAATTTCCAGCAGGCGCCGCTTCTTGAAATCTGCGAAGAGCCGCGTGACGGTCTCGCGCGAGGTCCCAATCATCTGCGCGATTTCTTCGTGGGTCAGAGCCATCGTTGCGCGGACCTCACCGCTGCCCTTGTCGTGCTCCGCGCACCAATCGAGAATAAACCGCGCCAGCTTTTCGGAAGCCGAGTGCGAGAGTCCGATGGTCTTCAACTCCGCGATGGCGTGATGGTAGTTTTCGCTCAATTGTTGCGCCACTCGAAAGGCAACTTCCCCGTGCTCTCGCAGAAAATTCAAGAAATCGTTGCGGCTGATGAAATTTGCCTGGCAGGGTTCGAGCACGTCTGCAGTGGCCTGGTAAGGCTTTCCTGAAACGGCCGCCGCAAGGCCCAACACTTCACCCGTGTCGGCGATTCTCAGAATGAGCGTCTTCCCGTCCACAGATGAAGTCGAAAGTTTCACCTTACCGCTGCACAGAACGAACACTCCGCGGGGAGTTTGTCCCTCGACAAAAAGTGTGGCGTCTTTGGGATATGTCGAAGGGGCCGTAATGGACGCTAGCTTTTGCAGGGCAGCAGGAGGTAGGTCGCAAAACAAACGCTCCTCCCTGTGCGGACACTTCAGGCAGCTTTCGATGATATCGAGCCCGTACGGAGAGCGCATGGGAAACCCTGCGCGGATTATACGCCCCTTCCGCGGAGCAGCTAACCACATTCGTTTCGACATAGGAGACGACAGCCCCGATGGGCTTCCGGTTCTTTCAGGAACACAGTCTTTTCCAAAAAAACGCTGCCGACCGTGACCGAGGTCACGCCCAAGCGTGATTTCTGTCACAGACGCCGTACCACGTTCGAGAGAGATCATGGGACAAAGAAGGAGGCACTCAAATGCAAAATGACCAGCGCGATCTCCTGGACGTCCTGAAATTCGAGCTCAATTTTCTTGAAAAGGGCGGATATGGAAGCTCGCCCCGCGAGCCGTGGCGGCCACAATTCATCTTCGAGGATTCCCCTGCCTGCATGAATTACGATTGCAAAGAGAATCCGGCGCCGTGCAGCGATTGTGTGCTGATGCAATTGGTGCCGCCGGAACTTCGCTTGGGAAAGTTTCCCTGCCGCCAGATCCAGCTCAACGCTTCCGGGGAGACGCTGGACACCTTGTATCGATACGCTGACCAGCACGAAATTGAAGAAATATTTGGGACCTGGCTGCGCACTACCATACGACAACTGGAAGATCGAAAGAGCGCCCCCACGATTTGTGAAGATGCGCATTTGCCCGGCGGCAATGAAGTTGTGGAAGGAACCGCTTTACAGCAGACCCTCAACCCCAAGTGTGCAAATCCATCCTGCCCCATTACGTTTCATTGGCTTCAAGGCGGGAGGTTCTTCCGATTTCGCGCGGACGGGAGCGCCAAGCACGAGGGCGATGGGATCAAGAATTCACGTGGAAATGCTCACGGCGTAAAACATTTTTGGCTTTGCGAACATTGCTGCCATGTCTTCACCCTGGTCTCCACGAAGGAAACGGGAGTAATTCTAAAGCTACTTTGGCCTGAGCTTCCGTCGTTGAGCCTCTGAAAGAATTTCCGCAACCGATACAGGCGGCGTCCATGGCGAGCTCGGCATCCTGCTTGCGGATGGGAACGGCGTTGCCGTCGGGGGCGCCTCCGGTCGAGACGGAGATGATGCCGCCCGCCGCGATGATCCGATCGAAAGAGTCGCGGTTAACGGCGAGATCCTTGATCACCGGGAAAGCCTTGGCACGCCAAGGCTCCAAGTAGCATGAGTCGCGTAACCGGAAACTAGGTTCTGCTGGTGGGCCGGAACGGTTTGGGATGCGGATAGGTGTTGATAAATCCTCTTCCCACCACCAATCTCAACCTGAGATAGATGGTGATAAACCCTGTTATCGACAGTTGTCCGGAAAGCGGGCGTCGAATTGAATATCATCGCCTGACGTACTCATCCAGAAATCCGAAAACTCGGGCTCCCATATCGGAATTGCCAGGTACACAGCATTGTGCCAAATCGTCTGGTGTCTGACCAACCGTTCCGTATATCTCCAGGAGATGCGGCTTGTGCAGACGTTCAAGCTCCGCGCTTAGAGCACGGCCCGCAGCCGTGCTGTAATCGTTTTCCGCGTGTAGTAAGCATGACCGGAACGGTTGTCTGGCGGACGGCGGTCAGCAGTCGCTCGCGCAGTTCAGGCGAGCGTTCTCCAAGAACCGGCGGCAGCAGCGAAGGTGATGGCAGCCCGCACCACGTTGCTCCGCTCAGCAGCAAGTAGAGTGAGCTGCCCACCGAAGGAATGTCCCACGATCGCAACACGCTCGGCGTCGACTCCTGGCACCTTTTCCAAGAAAGTCAAAGCTGCGGTCACGTCGTCGAGTTGTTCAGTGGTCAGCAGCACGAATTGCAGGTGCTGGCGCGCTTCTTTGTCCTTTTGATGTCTCCTCGCGTCGCAAGATATCTTGCATGAAGGGAGCCTGGTCCGCGGAGAGGCCCTGACCGCGACGAAAAAGATAGAGAAAGGCGTATCCGTGTTTAACAAAGAGTGGTCCGAGCTTTTCGGCCGCTTCTGTGATCGGAAGACCCGCCGTATGCCCGGCATCAGTATCGCCTGAACCGTGATTAAACAGGACAGCAGGAAAAGGACCCGGGCCCGGCGGAACCCAGAGGAAAGCCTTGAGGCGGAGAGCGCCGCTCGAAATCTCAACAGTCTGCGGTGTAACAGCCTGCGAGGGCTGGCTCATCACAAAATCTCGAACTCAGGAACACAATCACCGAGAAGCAAAGAGTTCTCATCGCTTGAAGACCGTAGTATACCCACGATAGGAGAGGCGCAGAGAATTGACAAGCAGGTCCCGGCCGAAAAAAACTATGACCCTTGATTGGTCAAAAAATCGTGAAGAACGACCGAGACGTTCCTGTCCCGGATAGGTGTTGAGAAATCCTCTTACCACCAGCTATCTCAAGCTGAGATAGCTAGTGATAATCCCTGTTCTCGACACCTATCCGGCAGCAGGCGTAAGATGCACGCAAGTGACTGATTCCTTATCCATTCTGGGACGCACGATTTCCCATTACCGCGTCGTTCAAAAACTGGGCGGTGGTGGCATGGGTGTGGTCTACAAGGCCGAAGATACGAATCTTGGCCGGCACGTTGCGTTGAAATTTCTTCCTGATGAATTGGCGTCGGATGCGCAGGCGCTCGAGCGATTCCGGCGTGAGGCGCGTGCTGCGTCGGCGCTGAACCATCCGAACATCTGCACGATTTACGAAATTGGCGAAGACGACGGGCAGACCTACCTGGCGATGGAATTCCTCGATGGGGCCACCTTGAAGCATCGGATTTCGGGACGTCCGATGGATCTCGAGCTATTGCTCGATCTGAGTGTCGAGATTGCGGAGGCGCTCGAAGCGGCGCACAGCAAAGGGATCGTTCACCGCGATATCAAACCGGCGAACATTTTCGTCACGGAGCGCGGCCACGCCAAGATTCTGGATTTCGGGCTCGCCAAGCAGATTCATCGCGCCGCCGTGCACACGGTGACCCGGGACATGGGGCAGTCGGCGCAGATGACGGCGGGCGTGAGCGTGGAGGACCTGACGAGCCCGGGCGCTGCGGTGGGGACGGTTGCGTACATGTCGCCCGAGCAGGTGCGCGGCAAGGAACTGGACGCGCGCACGGATCTATTTTCGTTTGGAGTGGTGCTGTACGAGATGGCGACGGGCGCGCTTCCGTTTCGCGGCGAAACGTCGGGCGTGATCACCGACGGCATTTTGAATCGCGCACCGACCGCTCCCGTGCGATTGAATCCCGAACTTCCCACGAAGCTCGAAGACATCATCAACAAGGCGCTCGAGAAGGACCGCGATTTGCGATACCAATCAGCGTCGGACATTCGCACCGACTTGAAACGCCTGCGACGCGATACAAGCTCGGGCCACGCGTCGTCGACGGGAGCGCAAGCAGCTCCAATGCAAGCAGCAGAGACAGCGAGCAGTAGCTCGGTGAGCGTAGCAGCAGTACAGCCTACCTCGCCGCTTGCGACAAAGTCGCCGCGCACAAAATATATCGCGGCGGGCGCGTTCATCATGTTCGCAGCGGCGGCATTCGTTCTCTATCACGTCAAAGGCGGTTCGAGTACCGCGCCAAGCGGCCCCGCGAAAATCACGCAAATCAGCCATTGGAACAAGCCGATGGACGGAGCGAAGCTTTCTCCCGACGGCCACACCGTAGCATTCAGTTCGCCGGTCGACGGAGTGGCTCAAGTCTTCGTGATGCTCACCTCCGGCGGCGAGCCGCTGCAGCTCACCAAGGACGAAGGCGCGAAGTTCGTCGACAGCTTTTCTCCCGACGGCACGGAAATCTACTATGGCCGAAGCACCGTGGGTTTTGAAATCTGGTCCGTGCCTACTCTGGGCGGAAATCCGCGACGCGCCGTAACCGCCTATAGCATGGCTCCCTCGCCGGATGGCGCGTACCTCTATTATCTGCGACAGGGCAAGCGCGCAATCCTCCGCGCCGACAAATCGGGAATGGGCGAAGAAGAAGTTTACGCCTTCGATGCCAAGGCCTTGCCGGCCCGAAGAATTCTGCCGTTTCCAGGCGGCAATCACTTGCTGGTGCTGAATGGAAAGGTCGTTACGCTGGCCGACGATCAATTCCATGCTTACGATGTAGATCTCAGCAAGAAGACGGCAGAAGATTTGGGCGAAGTCTCAGCGAATCTTCTGGACGCCGACTGGGGCGAACCCGGCAAGTCGCTTTTGGTCAGCCGCACCGTGAACGGCCTCAGCAACCTCTGGGAATACGATCTGAAAAGTAAGGGCATGACGCAGATCACTTCCGGGACCGGACCCGATCTGTCTCCCATGCGCGACCCCGCCGGCAAAGGCATTTACTTCGTCAACGGCAAATCCTCCGGCATATTGACCGCTTACAACCTCCGATCCAAGCAATCCACGGACATCGCTGCGGAAAATGCCACGCAGCCGGTGGTCTCCGGGGATGGCAAGCGGATCTCCTATATCACTACTCCGTCGAACGATCGCAGTGAGGTGTGGACAGCGAATATAGATGGCAGCAACAAGATGAAAATTACGACCGCGAAGTCGATTGCAACCGGAGACTGGGCTCCCGACAATTTCCACCTCTATTTTATGCAAGAGGAGCCCAACAGGATCTTCATCGCCGGTGCCGATGGCAGCGGCGTCCACGAAATTCCCTGGAATGGCGGCGTCACTCAAAATGTGATTCCCAGCCCCGATCAGAAATATATTTACGTGAATAGCTACGACCAGGGAGCTTCGCGCGCCACGATTTGGAGAGCGAACGCAGACGGTTCCAACCTCGAGCTGCTTACAAATGAATGCGGGCACATGTGGGAGGCTGTTCCCGGCGGGCAGTACTTGCTGACATTCATGGGGCCGGGTCGCGGCATTGGCGAGTTCTCGCTCGCCGACAAGAAGTGCATCGCGTTGCTGCCCGGCGTGGTCAGCTTCGGCATCACCCTGGCGAGCGACGGCAAGTCGTTCCTCTACGCGATCCCGTCGCGCTCCGACGTCACGATTTATCGCCAGCCCTGGCACGACGGAAAACTCACCGGCCCCACGCAAGTGGCCGTAAAGCTTCCGTTCGCCTTTCCTCTTCTTGCAGGCGGCAACGCTTACGATTTTTCCAGCGATCTCGCGACGGTCGTCTACGCGCGCCCAGCCGGCCAAGCCGACCTCTATCTTCTGAGCCAAAAATAAATCCTCGTCGTCGAAAACAGAATTCCACTGGGCCTCTATCACCGCACAAACGCGTGATCAAACGGATAGATGTTGAGAAATCCTCTTCGCACCACCTATCTCAAAACGAGATAGCTGATGGCATAACGAAGTCGGCCTCATCGCGACGTTTGCAGCTTGCGCATGCGCGAGAAAAGCTAGTGGAGAAAGCGCGATGCGAAGGGCGCGCCGGAGGCGCGGCAGATTCGCCAGTTGAAAGGGCGCACGAGAATCAGCGTGACTTTCATGGCCGTGGCGCGATTGTAGTGCTCGGCAAGGCTTAGAGACTGCGCATTCATCGCGCTAATCGAGCCGTAGGTGACGGAGACGCCGCGGCCGCGCGCGTATTCGTTTACCGCTGTATTGATCGAACTTTGAATCCCGCGCCCACGCCACCTGGGATGCACGAAATTGCCGTAGCGCACGGCTTCACACGGGTGCACGATCCAGGTGACGCCGAAGTCGAGTTCCACGACGCCGCTCGAGAACGAGATCCAACCATAGCCGGCCGGTTCGGCAGACGCGTAGGCCATAGCGAGGGCGTCGCCGCGCTGGAGGCGGTTCTCGGCTTCTTCGCGGGATATCTCCCCCATCGCGGCCAC
>CAVQFW010000002.1:0-110559 GCA_963711875.1 uncultured Acidobacteriota bacterium | reverse complement strand
ACCTCGATCGCGGGCTCGAGACGATCGCCAAGAATCTCGATCGGGAAGTCAAAAAAGGCAAGTTGGACGAAGCCGATATTCCGGTGATCGTCGCGCGCATCAAGCCGGTTACCGATATCGCCGCGCTCGCCACCGCCGATTTCGTCGTGGAAGCCGTCCCCGAGCAACTCGACCTGAAACTCCGCGTCCTGAAGGAAGCCGATAGCGCGCTCAAGCCCGGCGCCATCCTCGCCAGCAACACATCTTCGATTTCGATCACGCAGCTTGCCGCGCAGACCAGCCGCCCCGACCGCTTCATCGGCATGCACTTCATGAATCCTGTGCCGGTGATGCAACTCGTGGAAGTGATCCGCGGCCTCGCCACCAGCGACGAAACCTTTCAAGCCACGATGGTGCTTTGCGAAAGTCTTGAAAAGAAACCTGTCGCGGTGAACGACGCGCCCGGTTTCGTCTCGAATCGCGTCCTCATGCCGCTCATCAACGAAGCCGCCTTCTGCGTGATGGAAGGCGTGGCGACGCCGGAAGCTATAGACGCCGTTATGGAACTCGGGATGAACCATCCGATGGGGCCGCTCGAGCTTGCCGACTTCATCGGCCTCGATGTCTGCGTTGATATCCTCGAAGTCCTCTATAAAGGTTTCGGCGATCCGAAATATCGCGCCTGCCCGCTCCTCCGCAAATATGTCGCCGCCGGTTGGCTGGGCCGCAAATCCGGCCGCGGCTTTTACAAATATTCCTGACGAGCATCTAATCTAGAAATCCGCCGCTGCGCCGTAAGTGCTTTGCCTTGTTCTCGGTTTGTTCGCTGGCCAAGCCATCCCGCTTCCGTAGTACTTGGGAGCAGGCGACCGAATCCCGCCCTTGTGCCAGTTTGATACGCGTCTCCCCGTTGCTACCCTGCCATCCCGCCTGTAATTCACGACCCGGCATTCGCAATCGATTCTCGAAACTTTTGGAGGCGACCTGGGTTGAGAGGGTTTCACGCTGAGATTTCATCTGCCATTTCGGGAGGCTGCCGTGCGCCGCTGGCTACTCACATCGTTGATCGTCGTCCTTGCGGGTGTGACTTCGAGCTGTGCGGGGGACCCGGGCGGTACGCCGACAGAGAACCGCGTAGCAATCTCGCCGTCCAGTCCATCGGTGCGCGCGAATGCGACGCAGACATTCACCGCGACCGTTGAAAAGGTTACGAACCCCACCGTTACGTGGACTGTGAATGACATCGCGAATGGAAACGCGATGGTGGGAACGATTACGAGCACCGGGGCTTTGACGGCCACTTACACGGCACCGGCAACGCTGCCAAATCCCAATACGGTGACGATCGCCGCGACCGTCACATCGCACAAGTCACTCACCGCGTCCACCGTGACGACCTTGTGGAATCCAATTCCGCAGCTTTCCTCCGCGGCGCCGCCACAGATTGACGTCGGCAACTTTACCGTCACATTGAACGGAAGCAATTTTGTAAACGGCGCGGTGGTGAACATGGGCGGGACCGCGTTGAGCACCACCTTCGTTTCGAGCACCCAGTTGACGGCGACGGGCACCGTCAATTCGCAGACATCCAGCGTGCAATTCAGCGTGACGAACCCCGACCCCGGGTCCGCCACTTCCGGAATGCTCACCGCGCAAGTGGTGAAGGCGATTTCGCCAAACGTTGCCGATCGTTTCCTCGAGCAGACGACTTTCGGGCCGAATCCCGCGCTGGTAGCGCAAGTACAGCAAAGCGGGCTTCCGGCCTTTCTCACAAACCAATTCGGAGCGCCAGTCACTGCCTACCCCACTCCCGCTTCGACGGAGACGGACCTCGGTCCCTTGCAACAGCGTTTCTGGGTGCACGCGCTGACGGGGCAGGATCAATTGCGGCAGCGCGTGGCCTTCGCCCTGGGGCAAATTTTCGTGATCGGCGGCGACAAAATCTCCGATCCCACGGCCTATACGAACTATCTCACTTTGCTGAGCAACGATGCCTTCACGAACTACCGCCAGATCATGAAGGACGTGACGCTGTCGCCGGCGATGGGCCACTACCTCGACATGGTGAATAACGACAAGCCAAAGGCCGGCGACCACGCCAACGAGAATTACGCGCGCGAGTTGATGCAGCTATTCACCCTCGGCACTGCGCTATTGAATGACGACGGCTCTCCGCAACTCGATTCGAGCAACAATCCCATTCCCACGTATTCGCAGGCTCAAGTGCAGGAATTCGCGCTCGCCTACACCGGTTGGACGTACCCGACAATGCCCGGCGCGACCCAGCAGAAACATAACCCGTCTTATTGGACGGGGCCGATGGTGGCTACCGATTCGAATCACGACACGACCGCCAAGCAATTACTCCAATACACGAATGCAGCGTCGGGCGGGCTTTTGCCTGGAGGCCAGACGTCCGCGCAGGATCTTGACGGCGCGATGGACAACATCTTCAACCATCCGAATCTTCCGCCGTTCGTTTCGCGCGAGCTGATTCAGCATCTGGTGACCAGCAATCCAAGCCCTGAATATATTCAGCGTGTGTCCGAAGTCTTCAAAAACAATGGATCGAGCGTGCGCGGCGATATGAAAGCGGTGATCACCGCGATTCTGCTCGATCCGGAAGCGCGCCGCGGAGACGATCCCACCACCGCGAACGCGGTTGACGGGCATCTGCAGGAACCCATCCTTTACATCGCGGGCCTGCTGCGAGCTTTTGGCGCCGTGAGCGACGGCTCGAATCTTTCCGGGCAGGGTTCGAGCATGAGCGAGAACGCGCTGTTTTCAGCGAGCGTGTTCAATTTCTTCTCGCCCAACTTCGTGATTCCGGGGACAAGTCTCTATGGCCCCGAGTTTCAGATCTTGACTACGGCCACGTCGCTGAATCGTGCGAATTTCGTGAACACGTTCGTATTTGGCTCGCTGGGTTCGGGCACGACGGTGAGCTTCGCGAGTTATGGAACACAGGCGTCGAATCCCGGCGCGCTACTCGATTCGCTCAACACGCTGATGCTTCACGGCACGATGTCCGCAGACATGAAAACGAGCATTCTGACCGCGATGCAGGCGGTGCCGGCAGGAGCGAATCAGGGCCTGCAGGAGGCGCAAACGGCGATCTACCTGATAGGGACGTCGTCGCAGTATCAGGTGCAGCACTAGTCTTCCACCTTCGATCTTGGGCACTTAACAAGCGAGCGCCAACGGCGCAGGAGCGTGAATGAAAATGCTCGGCAAAAGCAGAGTCACCCGCAGAGATTTTGTGCGCATCAGCTGCTGCACGGCCGCTTCGTTCGGAATGACGGCTGCGCTTGGCCGGCTGAACCTGATCCATGCGCTGGCCGCTCCGGCAGCGCCGGGTTATCGCGCGCTCGTCTGCATATTTCTTTTCGGCGGCAATGACAGCAACAACATGATCGTTCCCAACGACACGGTCGGCTACGGGAACTATGCGACCATCCGCTCGAACCTGGCGCTCGCGCAGAACACACTTCTGCCGATCGTGGCCAAAACCGGGAACGTGCCTTACGGCTTGCACCCGCAGCTTCCGGGATTGCAGGGATTATTCGGGAGCGGCCAGTTGGCAGTGGTGGCAAACGTGGGAACTCTCGCGCAGCCCATCACGCGAGCGCAATACCTGCAGGGAGGCGCGACGCTTCCCGTGAATCTCTACTCGCACTCCGACCAACAGGGGCAATGGCAGACAGCCGATTTCACCGGCTTCGGAACCACGGGTTGGGCGGGGCGCACAGCCGACAAACTGCAGTCAATGAATTCGGGCGCGACGTATCCGCCGATTACCTCCGTGGCGGGTGGAGCGATTCTGTGCACCGGCGAACAGACGCAGCCATACGCTTTGAGTCCCGGCTCAAGCCCGGGGCTGCGTGGTTACAACGGTTCGAGTTCGCAGAACGCCCGACTCCTCGCCTTCCAGCAACTGCT
Organism: uncultured Acidobacteriota bacterium; assembly: GCA_963711875.1. GTDB lineage: Bacteria > Acidobacteriota > Terriglobia > Acidiferrales > UBA7541 > Palsa-295. The sequence goes on along the minus strand of CAVQFW010000002.1, from coordinate 106,641 downwards.
GACAATGGATTCGGGAATCTCTCTCGTTCAGGACACGAGCGCGGTGATGACTCAGTCGCTCGAACAAAGCAAGATTCTGGCCGCGTCACTGCAAGGGCTTCCGGCACTGCAAACGCAATTCCCGACCACATTCATCGGCAGCCAATTGAAACAAGTGGCGCAGATCATGCAGGCGCGCTCGTCGCTCGGCTTGCAACGCCAGATTTTCTTCTGCTCGCTCGGCGGCTTCGATACGCACAGCGACCAGCTCAACGGGCAGATGGGCCTCTTCGCGCAGCTCGATCCGGCCATGTCCGCCTTCTACGCTTCCACGGCCGAGCTGGGCATTGCGCCGCAAGTGACTACATTTACGCTTTCCGATTTCAGCCGCACGTTCCAGCCCGGATCGAACGGCGGCACCGACCACGCTTGGGGCGGCAACCATCTTGTGATGGGCGGCGCCGTCGCCGGCACGGACGTCTACGGCCAATTCCCGCAGCTCTCGCTGGGCGGGCCGGACGACGCCGGATCGAACGGGCGGTGGATTCCCAGCACCTCCGTCGATCAGTACGGGGCCACACTCGCAAAATGGTTCGGGGTGGCCGATAGCGACCTTCCGGCGATTTTCCCGAACCTTTCGAACTTCACCACCCCGACGCTTGGTTTTCTGGGCTGAGGAACCAGGCGCGGGCGAATCACACGGCCGGTTTTCCGGTGCTGTCGTTCAAGTCGCGGCTTCACGCCGTCGTCGCCGGAAAGCCGGCCGTCGTTTCTGTGAAGCCCGCGCGAATTTCGGAGTACAATCCCGTTTGGTTTCGGCCCCCTCGAAAAATCTGGTGCGGAGGCACGCATAATGCGCCGTCGAATGTTGGTGTGTCGCGCCGTCGTGTTTCTGTTTCTGCTCACGGCCGGCTGGGAAGCGGCCCAGCAGACCCAGACGCAGAGCCAGACGCCGGCGCGCGACTCTTCGGACACGATGGTCCTCAGCGTCCCCAACAATCAATGGTTCGAAGGTCCCGGGATCCAGGTTTCGATTTCGAGCGATGCGAAGTGGGCGCTCTTTACGCACGGCCCCGGCATGCAGCTCTTCTCGCTGGAGACCCATGAGCAGGATCCCGACCGCGTGCTCGGCGGGCTTAGCAGCGTTTTTCGCGCCGGATTTTGCGGGCCGAATGCCCTGGTGCGGCTGGGCAAGCGCGGCAGCGAGCGAGGCATATTCCTGCCGGGTGCAGACAGCCCGCAGCTTTCTACGCTTCCAACGGATTCCGTGGTGAACTGCTCGGCCGACGGCAGCGAGCTCGTCTATTACATTCCCGAGAATCCTGACCGGCAACTCTTTGTGGGCCCGGTGCACGGTCCTTTCAAGGCATTCGGAGTGAGCGGAAGGATCACCGGCACCGAATTTTCGCCCGACGGCAACATGCTGTACGTCTCGCTGTTTCAGCCCTCCGGCGAAACTTCGCTCGTGCGCATCGCCATTCACGAGTTGCACACGAAAACGATTGCGCACGATCTGGATGCCGAGCCGGCCGGGAACAGAATGGCGATCTCCGACGACGGCCGCAACGCGTATATCGCGCTCGCGAGCGCGGGCGCGCCCGACAACGCGGCTCGACACCGCCCCGAGGCAGATCGCTGGCTCGCGATCTACAAAGTCGATCTCGCGACCGGCGCACGTTCACCCGTGGTCTCGACTCCCGGCGTGGACGATCATGATCCAGCCGTTGCCGGCGGAAGCCTCTATTGGGCGAGTAATGCCATCCGCGATTCTGTGGCCGTGGTTGCTATCAGCGGCGGTGATTCGAAAGACGTACTCGTTGGCGCAGAAGTTCCGGTGTGGAGTCCCGACGGAAAAAAGATTTCGTTCACTTACGGCGGCTGGCGCCTTGCCGATTGGGCGCTCGATCTCGATGCCGGATACGTTCTGGTGGACGCGGACGCGAACCGAATCTCCGCGCGTTTCCCCATCGTCTCCGGCTATCACGAGGATTTTCCCGCCGCATGGTCGCCCGACGGAAAGTGGATTGCTTTCCATTCGCATCGCTCGAAAGTTCCGGTCCCGGATTATGAAAGCGCGGAAAGCACAGACGACATTTATTTACGCCTGGCCGACAATCCGCACGCTCCTGAAATTCGCCTCACCGATTTCGGCTGGGAAACGGGGCCCGCGTTTTGGTCGCCGGACGGCCGCCAATTGCTTTTCAGCTCCTGGGTTCGCGGCGGGACGCCCGGAATCGACAAACTTTTCGTTCTCGGAATCCAGCCTGTGACGGGAGCGGTGCTCGATACTAAGCAGCTTCCGCTGTCCGCCGAAATTCGCAGCGCTTCGTGGGCGGCCTGGTCGCCCGACGGAAAGGAAATCGCGCTCGAGGACAATCGCGGCGGCGAGGATCGCGCTATCTGGATCGTTCATGCCGACGGCACACATGCCGAGAAGCTCGCCGACTATCACGGGACAAGTTACGGCGGCCTCGATTGGACTCCGGATGGGAAAACGATCGTTTTCAGCGGTCTCGCCGGCGACAAACTGCAACTCTTCTCCGTGGCGCGCGCCGGCGGCGCTCCCGTGCAACTCACACACGACGCCGGAAATTTGATGCACCCGCGCGTCTCGCCCGACGGCCGCTGGATCGCATGCACGCGAATCGTGCAATCGAAACAAATCTGGCGCCGCCCGCTTTCCTGATTTTTCATTTTCTTCGCGTCGAGATTCCAGCGTCTTTCACAATTTTCACAGGGCTCACGCCGCGCGCGATTTCACGTCTAAGCAGAACATCTGAGCAGGACAGGAGCGGCGATGAAGACGGTTTCGTTCGTGGCAGCGGCGCTGGCTGGAATGCTTTGTATGGCGCACTCGCGCCCGTCCGACGTGCCTGCCGCACCTGCGCCGCCAGACGCCGAATCCTCCGCGAAGGTCGAACTCCTCGCAGTTCATCTGGCCGACCGGCGCGCGCACTTCAACCGCGATGTCGGTTCGATTGTCGAAGGCATGGGCGCCGAATTCACGACCGTGCACGCGGGGAAGATTAAAGTGATGTCGCGAGATGACGTCCGCAAGCAGTTCACCGAATATTTTCGCGGCGCGGAATTCTCCGCATGGGATGATCTCGAACCGCCGCTCGTTCAGGTGTCACCCGACGGGAAGATGGGCTGGATGATCGTCCGCGTTCGGATCGCCTACACAAGAACGGATGCGGCGGGCGCGAAGTCGAAAGAGGATACGGTCTTGGGCTGGATGTCCGCTTATGAGAAGTGCGACGGGAAATGGCTCCTCGTCGCCAACGCCACCACGGTCGAGCCCTAGTCTCCGACGGCGGGCCTAGGCCCCGGCATCAAACCTTCGTCTCCGGCATCGAATCCCCAAAATTTTGAGGAAGCATTTTCGCTCGTTGCCCGTCTAAGCAGGGCATTGGGGCGGCTCGCGCCGGACGCATCCGGCAATTATTAGCATTCGACAGCGCGGCAATCGAAAAGGAGAAGTGCGAATGAAGAGGCTATGGCTGTCGTTCATCCTCGGAATCGTGGTAATCGGTGCGGGTGCCGGTGCCGCGCGCGCTCAGGCGCAAGGCGCTGCGGCTGGCCCGGATATTGCGATGTCGAAGCCGCCGGTGACCTACGGTTACGATTTGCGGCCGCAGGTGCTGCTCGACCTCGACACGCTCTCGAAGAAATTCATCTCGTTGGCGGAAGCAATCCCGGCGGACAAGTACACCTGGCGGCCGGCAGAGGGCGTGCGCTCCATCGCGGAGGTCTACCTGCACGTCGCGGCAGCGAATTACGCCATTCCCGAACCTCTCGGGGGCGAAATGCCGGAGCGGGTGAAAGCCAAGGACTGGGAGAAATCCACTACCGATAAGGACAAGATCGTCGCGGAGCTGAAAAAGTCGTTCGCGAGTTGCGTCGCGGTGATTACGAGCGTCCCAACCACTGAGATTGCCACGCCCCTGCCGAAGTTGGGCCCGGACGCGAACAAGGGCGACGTAGAGTACGGTTTGGTGACGCACATGAGCGAGCACCTCGGCCAGTCCATCGCTTATGCGCGCGAGGTGGGCGTTACGCCACCCTGGACCGCAGCAGCCGAAGCCGCCGCCAAGAAGAAGGCGGCTGAAGGCAAACCGACTGGACAGCAGCCGGAGTAAGATCTCTCCATCACTTATCGCAGAACCTGAGGACGAAGCGCTCCGCGCTTCGTCCTCAGTGCATTTCTGCTGACGTCCGCCAAAATCACCCAGTGTGGCCTTCCAGCGAGCGGAGCCCGTGTGTTTCCGGCCTCGAAACGGGGCAGAACTGACGCAAAATAGTCTTTGCTTTTTGTTCGCCTAGTGGTATTGTGGCCGTATAAATGCGGATTCAGGACGGGGTATCGATTCTGGTAGACTGTGCCTCCTGCGTCCCCAGGAAATGCTAGCGAACGTCCCTCGAGGTGGAAACGTGTCTGACGAAAAAGCAAAAAGTTTAGAAATGGCAATCTCATTGATCGAAAAGGCGCACGGCAAAGGTTCGATCATGCGCCTGGGGAACCGCGACGTTCTCGTCCCGGTGAACGTGATCCCTTCCGGCTCGATCTCGATTGACGGCGCACTTGGCGTTGGCGGATTTCCGCGCGGTCGCGTGATTGAAGTGTACGGCCCGGAGTCGGGCGGCAAGACGACCCTGACGCTGCACATCATCGCCGAGGCGCAAAAGCTAGGGGGCCAGGCCGCATTTATCGACGCGGAGCACGCGCTCGATCCGATCTACGCGCGCAAATTGGGCGTGGACGTGGATAACCTTCTCGTTTCGCAGCCGGACAACGGCGAACAGGCCCTGGAAATTGCTCAAGAGCTGATTCGCTCGAACGCGGTGGACATCATCGTGGTGGACTCGGTTGCCGCGCTTGTCCCGCGCGCGGAACTCGAAGGCGACATGGGCGACCCTCAAATGGGGTTGCAGGCGCGGTTGATGTCGCAGGCGCTGCGCAAGCTGACGGGAATCGTGAGTAAATCGCGTACCTGCCTGATCTTCATTAACCAGATCCGCGAGAAAATCGGCGTGATGTTCGGGAATCCCGAAACCACCACGGGCGGTCGAGCGCTGAAATTTTACTCCTCGATCCGCATCGACATTCGCCGCATTCAGTCAATCAAGGAAGGAGATCGCGTGGTGGGCTCGCGCACCCGCGCGAAAGTGGTGAAGAACAAGGTGGCCGCGCCGTTCCGCGAAGCCGAGTTCGACATCATCTACGGCGAGGGCATCTCGCGCGAAGGCGATTTGATTGACGTCGGCGTTGCGAAGAACGTCATCGAAAAGTCCGGCACATGGCTCTCCTACAAAGGCGAACGCCTGGGCCAGGGCCGCGATAATGCGCGTATCTTCCTGAAAGAGAACACGGACATTCGCGACAAAATCGAAACCGAGCTGCGAAAAGCGCTTGGCCTCGTTCCGCAGCAGGCTTCGGCTTCCGCGGAATCGGCAAAATCCGCCGCGACGGAACCTGCGAAACCGGCGACAATGGCCGCCGCCGCTGCGTCCAAGGGAAAAACGAGCCGCTAAGACCAACTCTGCCAGCACTATTCACAGGGGGTTTAAGGTCATACTTGAACCCCCTGCGCTGGTACCTTCGTACTGCCCTTCGCCCGGAAAAACTGTACCGATTACCAGTTGCGCCTTCCTTCGTCTGTCCTTACAATTCAGACAGGCTCAGGTAATCGCTGTATGAGCCTGTGGCCGATAGCATTAGCCAATAGTCGCGGGCGAATAATCATGCGTTCCAGCTCGAGCGCCAAACAGGCAGTCCCGATCATTTGTCTCCTGCTCATAGCAGCGGCAGGAGTCGCGTTTGGTGCTCCTGCGGGCGGTGCCGGCTCGCCGGCATCCAAGCGCACTCATCGCACCAGCAAATCTGCCTACGCCGATCCTGCAAAATTCGACGCCACAATTTACGACGACGCCACGGTGCGCGAAGTAGCCCTAGACGCCCTCGGGCATACGAACGGTTCGGTGGTTGCGATGGACCCCTCGACCGGCCGCATCCTTACGATCGTCAACCAGAAGATGGCGTTTTCCGCGGGTTTTGAACCGTGCTCCACGATCAAACCGGTGATTGCCCTCGCCGGCCTGCAGGAAGGCGCGATCACTCGCGACACCATGCTGAAAGTGGGCCGCCGCCGCTACATGGACCTTACCGAAGCGATGGCGCATTCCAACAATATTTATTTCGAAAGCGTGGGCAAGCAGCTCGGCTTCGACACGGTGATCAAGTACGCTCGCCTTCTCGGCCTTGGCGACCGCGTCGGGTACAACATTTCGGAAGAACAGCCAGGAGCGCTGCCGCTTTTCCCGCCGAAGTATGGCGGCGTGGCGCACATGTCGAGCTTCGGCGGAGGCATCCGCATCACGCCGCTGCAGCTCGCCAATCTCGCAGCTACACTAGCGAACGGCGGCACTGAATATTACTTGCAGTACCCGCGCACCACGGAAGAACGCCAGAATTTTACGCCGCGGGTTCACCGCCAGCTCGATATCGCTCCGCTGCTTCCAGACTTGCGCGAAGGCATGCTCGCCGCGGTGATGTACGGGACCGCCAAGCGCAGCTACGATCCGCTCGGCGATCAGTCTCTCGGCAAGACCGGCACCTGCAACGACGAATCGCTCGGCGGGCGCCTCGGCTGGTACGTTTCGTACGCTGATGAAATTCATCCCAAGATCGTGCTCGTGATCCTGATTCGCGGCGGTGGACGCAATACCAACGGCCCGCACGCCTCTCAAATCGCAGGCCGCATCTATCGTGGTCTCCGCGAACGAAATTATTTCGCTGCCACGACCGACCGCTCGTTGCAATATGCCGTAGCCGGCACCGCCGGCGCCTCGCACTAGACTCCCGTTCTGATTTTGTTTCCGGAGTTTGATGACCGCATGCAGGCGGTCGGATTTGGCTTGCTTGCGGCTTCCGCTGCAAGCATTCTACGTCGAAGGCCGGCCTCGGTAAGCTGCGGCCGGGTTGCGCATGGGATTTTCGAGGAGAAATTCATGTCCGAAGTCGTCTACGTCTCAAACGTTCAAATAGAACGCAAAGCGGGTCCGCTCCGCATCGCGCATCTTCCCGGCGAGGCACAGCCGGTGATTTTCAGCGTTCACGGCGCGATCGCAGCGCATTACAAAGTCCCGCCAGAAAGCATTCGGGAATCGCACGCTGCGACGATTGACTACGTAATCGCAGGAACCGCCGGTTGAATGATGGGGACTTTCGGAGGCGCGCTGGAAGCGCGTCAAATCGATGCGAGCAACGGCAAACTCACGGCGGCGGTGCGCGGGGAAGTTGAAACAGAAGACGGGGTGCTTGTGATCAGACGTATTCACGTTTCGATGCGCCTGGTGGCCGCGGAAGAAAAGCGCGCGACGATTGAGCGCGTTCACGGAATTTACGCGATGAATTGCCCGCTGTTTCGGACGCTGCACAAGGCGATTGAGTTGACGTCGTCGTATGAGCTGGTTGCGTCGTGAGGCAAAAACTCCTTCCGGTCCTCTGGCACGGTTGAGGGGGCGGCTTGGCGAAGATTGCCCTCCGCGGCTAAAGCCGCTCTCTCCTTCTGCATTTGCGGCACGGCCGAAGCCGTGTCCTGGCGAACACCGTGTGCTGATGAATATTGCGCTAGTTGTTCCGCAGACTAATTATTCCGCGGTTGTTTTGAAGCTGGTTTGCTCGACGAATTTCTTTGCGAATTCGAGCCCGAGTTCGAGCCGGACTGGCGCGAATTATTGGCCGGCGCGGGCCGTTGGGCCGGAGCCGGCTTTGGCGCTGGAGCGGTGTGCGTCGGGCGCGTTCGATCACGCGCGGCGGCGTCGCGATCCAATCCCGGAGCAGGCGCCGGCTGCACGGATGGCGTCGAAGGTCTCGTCTGCGGATTGGATGGCTTTGGCGCAGGTCGAGTCGACGGCGTCGTCGGGCGCGTGGATGGATTATTCGGCGCCGGTTGAATGGACGGATTCGTTGGAGCCGGCTTAGGCGCAGGACGCGTTGAAGGCGGCTGCGCGGGTTTCGGTTGTGGCTTCGCCGGAGCTGGCTGGATGCTTGGTTGGTCTGGCTTCGGCTGAGGCGCCGGCCGAGTGCCGGGCCTCGTTTCAGGTTTCGACGGTGCCGGCTGAACGCTTGGTTGGTCTGGTTTCGGCTGAGGCGCCGGCCGAGTGCCGGGCTTTGTTTCAGGTTTCGACGGTGCCGGCTGAACGCTTGGTTGGTCTGGTTTCGGCTGAGGCGCCGGCCGAGTGCCGGGCTTTGTTTCAGGTTTCGTCGGCGCAGGGCGCGTGCCGGGCTTCGTCTCGGGATTTGTCGGGGCAGGCCGGGTGCCTGGTTTTGTTCCGGGATTTGTCGGTGCAGGTCGAGTGCCCGGCTTTGTTTCTGGTTTCGTCGGGGCGGGCTTTGTCCACTTGCCGTTGTCGCGCGTTTCCCACTTGCCGGTTTTGTCCCGCCGATACACGTTGCCGTTCTTGTCCGTGTAAACGTTATTCGGCAACTTTGTCGCCGGTTTCGGAGTCTTCCGGTTCGGACGATAATCTTTCGCCACGCGGTCGGATGTTCCCGGCCGCGCGTAAATGTTGTCGCGTGTGTAGGGAGTGGGTCTGCCGGGACGTCCAGGTTGGCCTGGCCTGCCCGGCCGATAGCCAGGTCGTCCCGGCCGGATCGGCTGAATGATGATCACGTTGTTTGGCGGGCGATAGGGCGGACGATATCCCGGCAGCGGACGATAGATTGGGCGATAACCTCCCGGGCCCCACCAGCCTCCGCCGTAATAAGGCGGCCGGTGATAATACCGATTGCTCCAGCCGATGCTCACGTTGATAAAACTCGTGCTGTATCCCAGCGCGAATCCCCAACCGCCGCTCCACGGATTGTAGATAACGTTGAATCCCCACGTGTAGGGGCGCGGATAGTAATACACCGGCCCAATCCACGGCCGGTATCTCCAGCCCGTTCCGTAGACCACAGTTCCGTAGTAGCGATACGTGCCGATGTAGCCCGGCGTGTAGCCGACGTAAACGACCTGCGGGGTGGTCTCATAGATATGGACGTAGCGCACGTTGTAAACGGGGCTGCTCGGCGGAATCGACTGCACCGATTCCGGCACACTGTCGGCCACGGCCCACGGGCCGTTGGGCGTCAAGCCGACGAACCACACCGCGTTGTCGCAAACGTAGTAGCGGTCACCGATCTTGAGCACCGACGAACCTGTATTCACCGCGTACTGAATCTGCGTGGTGGGAATGTCCTGGAACTGCGGAGAGCCGTCGTAGCTCACGTCCACTTTTGCTTCGTCGCGCTTGATCGCGGCGGTCTGCGGAATCTCGGCGTCCATTTCCGCATCGTCGGCCTCGTTCGTGCCTGCAACCGCCGTGAGCGCGTCGCCAATCGGCGAAGCCGGCGCAATTTGCTTGAAGCTTGCCGGCAACTGATCGCCGCGTTCATAGGCCCACGGCCCGTCGAGCGACTGGCTGCTGAACCAGCGCCCGGACAGCAGCAGGAAATACTTGTTGGTCGCGATCTCCTTGATCATCGTGCTTTCCGTGTTGCTCACGTAAAGCAGCGCGTTCCCCGTCAGCGGCGTCCAATTCGGCGCGCCCGAGGTAACGATCAGTTCGGTCGGTTCGGTGGCGGTAATGATCTGTGGTGGAGGGCCCGTTTCCGGCTCGGCATCAGGATCGGGCTTGACGAAATCTTTGATCGCGGCCGGCGGATTGCTTGTGATGGTCCACGGGCCTTTTGGATTTCGCGCGGTGTACCAGTTCTGACCGTTGCTCAGGTAGAAGGTGCCGGAGTTTTTATCCTTGATGATCAGGAGTGCGGTGTTTACTACGCGCTCGTAGGGAGAATTTTCGATCGCGCGCGTTTCCGGCTCCCCGTCGAAGCTCACGAGAACGGCCGGCTTCTGCGAGAAAATGATAACCGGAGGATCGCTTTTCAAGTTTTCCGTGGACGCGACTTCTTTTTGGCTCGCGCTGAGGCTCGCCTGCACCTGCTCGAGCGTCATGACCATGTCCCATTTGTTGATTTCGGTATCTACGATGTCCTGAAACTTCTGCAGGTCTTCGGGAGTGGCGTCGGGAAATTTGGAGCGGAGAATCTTCGTGTCTTCTACGGTCACGAGGCCGGCATCGCGGTCCACCGAAATCTCCGAGCGGAACCAGATCGCGCCGAAGAGCGGATCTTTCTTCTCGGGGCCTTGCAACGATACGGCTGCGCGCCCGTTCACGACGTTGCCTTCGAGAGTATCGAGCTGCGGTTGATAGATGACGATTTTTCCCAGATTTGATTCGATCTCCCGCGGCCAGCTCGCCTCGATTTGCTGCGCGTCCTGCGCTTTCGAGGTGGCTGCCGTCAGGAGAAAACTGAACGCCAGTAGCGAAAAGAAAAGAAGACCACGTCGCACGCCCATGAGATTGCTCCCTCAGTTAAAAAGATGAACTGCAGTCTAACATTCTCAACGGCTTTCGTTCATCCATTGAGTTCTCGCCGCGGGTGGAGCGCGGCGAGAAGCAGAATGGCGGCATTATTCTTACCTCTTGCGAAGGGCGGCCCGGCTGGCCAGCGAAGCGTTTCGCTAGTCCCGCGATGGCCGGCGGGATGATTCGCTATTTACTTGCTGCGACATCGATGGACGATTTCACTTTTCTGCGGTTGCAAGGCTGCGCTATGCTGCCGAACTTGAGGGAGAAATGAGAAGTACGGTCAGAATCATACTCTGGGTGGTACTCCTGGCAGCGGGGGCGGGCACGATCGCCTGGTCGTACCACGTGCGGGGTATGGCTGAAGCTCAGTTTGCGAACGAAGCGGAGCTGGCGCGCGCCGAAGCGGCGCGGATACAAAGAGAAGTTGTGCGGTTCACCGAGGCGGTGGTGCCTCCGCGCGTTCCTTTCCATTCGGCGCTCGAGGGAATGGGGCTTGATCCCGCTCTCGCGGCGGAAGTGGTTTCGTCGGCGCAACGCGTTTTCGATTTACGACATTTTCGCGCCGGCAATAAGCTCACGATTGGCCGCGGGATATTGGGCGATTTGCGCGAGGTGCACTACCGGATTGATACCGACCGCGAGCTCGTAATCTCGCGACCGCTTCCGCCCGATTCCGGGAACGCGCCGGCCGCAGATTTTCTTGCTGAGATAGCGAGAATTCCGTCCGAGACGGCGACAGAGGGAGTGAGCGGCACGATTCAGGGTTCGCTCTTTGAATCCATCATTGCAGCGGGCGAAAAGCCGGAACTTGCGATGCGCCTGGCGGAAATTTTTGGCTGGGACCTCGATTTCTACACGGACCCGCGGCCGGGCGACACGTTCCGCATCGTGGTCGAGAAGAAAAAATTCTCGAATGGCGAGACGGCCGCTTACGGACGAATCCTTGTAGCGGAGTACAACAACGCGGGACGTCCGTACCGCGCGGTGCTGTTCCACGACGTCTCCGGCCACCCGGCTTATTTCACGCCGGATGGGAAAGCGATGAAGAAGGCGTTTTTGCACTCGCCGTTGAAATTTGCCGCCGTGATTTCATCGCACTTCAGCGCGCACCGCTATCATCCGATTTTGAAGGAGTACCGCCCGCACCTGGGAATCGACTACGCCGCGCCGACGGGAACTCCGGTGCAGACGATTGGCGACGGGCGCGTAACGTTTGCCGGGCCGAAGGGCGGCGCGGGGAATCTGATCGAAGTGCAGCACACGAACGGCTACACGACCTATTACATGCATCTATCGCGGATCCTCGTTCGCAGCGGCCAGCATGTGGCGCAGGGGCAGAGCATCGGGCTAGTGGGGATGACGGGGCTTGCGACCGGGCCGCATCTCGACTTCCGAATCCAACAGCACGGTCAATTTTTGAATTTCGAGCGGCTCGGGCTGCCGACCGCCGATCCGGTGTCGAAGCGCGATTGGAACGAATTTGCCGCGGCGCGCGATTCGGCGATGACCCACATGCCGGAGCTTCCCACGGCGCAAGCGGCGCCCGTTCTCGCCAAGCATCCCAAGCTGAAGCCGCGACGATCGCGACATATCCGCGGCGCAGACTGAAAAACGCGCGCGGAATCAGCGAAGCGGCGGCGTCACTCCCGTTCGAATCACAATCAGAACAAAAGTTTTGACAGCGGCAGCGAGATGCGGGGCCGGGACCGTTCGCTAGGCCTTCACGTCCCAGGTGTCGCCGGCGCGGAGGAGCGTCGCGAGATCGCCCTTGCCTTTCTTGGCCTGGACGTCGCGAATTTGCTGGTTGATGACGTCTTCGTAGCGCGGAACGTCGCTCCAAGAACGAAGAACGCCGATGGGAGTGGGGAAGCCGGGGCGCTGCTCCATGTGGCTGAGCATGAACGCGTAGGCGGCGCGCGGATGATGCTCGTCGTGGACGAGGAGATCTTTTTCGGTGAGGCCGTTGCCATTGCCGAGATGGACGACTTCGAGATCGAACCCATTCATGCGGATGCCCTTGTCGCGATTCTTGCCGAAGATGAGCGGTTTGCCGTGTTCGAGCTGAACGACCTGTTCGCTGCGAGCATCTTTTTCGGTGAGATTTTCCCAGGCGTGATCGTTGAAGATGTTGCAGTTCTGCAGTACTTCAATGTACGCGGCGCCCTGATGCGCAGCCGCTTTCTTCAAGGTTTCTTTCAGGTGCTGCTGGAAAACGTCCACGGTGCGCGCGACGAACGTGGCTTCCGAGCCAATCGCGAGCGAAATGGGATTGAACGGGCGGTCGGCCGTGCCGTAGGGAGTTGATTTCGTTTTCTTGCCGATTTCGGAAGTGGGCGAGTACTGACCCTTGGTGAGGCCGTAAATTTTATTGTTGAACATCAGAACTTTCAGGCCCACGTTGCGGCGCAGCATGTGAATCGTGTGATTGCCGCCGATCGAGAGCGAGTCGCCGTCACCGGTGACGACCCAGACGTCGAGATCGGGCCGAGTGAGCTTCACGCCAGTGGCGATGGCAGGCGCGCGGCCGTGAATCGTGTGAAAGCCGAACGTGTTCATGTAATACGGGAAGCGGCTGGAGCAGCCGATACCGGAAATGATCACGAAGTTTTCGCGGCGGACGCCAAGCTCGGCAAAGACGGCCTGCGCAGCGGCGAGGATGGCGTAGTCGCCGCAGCCCGGACACCAGCGGACTTCCTGGTCGGTCTGAAAATCCTTTTTCGTGTAAACGGGCAACGTGGCCGTGGTCATTTTCCTCGGACTCCCTCGAAACCTACTCGAGAATTTCGTCGATCTTCTGCTCGATTTCGGATTGCTTGAACGGCTTGCCTTGAATTTTGTTGTAGCCCTGCGCGTCCACGAGATATTTCGCGCGCAGCACCATCAGCAGCTGGCCCATATTCATCTCGGGAACCAGGACGTGCTTGAAACGCTTGAGTACGTCGCCGAGATTTCTGGGCAGCGGATTCAGATGGCGCAGATGAACGTGGCCGACGGACTGGCCCTTTTCGCGGGCTGTTTTGAGCGCAGCAGTAATGGGGCCGTGCGTCGAACCCCAGGCGACAATCAAAAGATCGCCGGATGAATCGCCCTCGGGCGTAGCGTCGGGAATTTCGTCTGCGACGGCTTCCACTTTCGAGGCGCGCAGGCGCACCATGCGCTCGTGGTTGAGCGGATCGTAATTGATGTTGCCGGTGACGTCCTGCTTTTCGATGCCGCCGACGCGGTGCTCGAGGCCGGGAGTGCCGGGAATGGCCCAGGGACGCGCGAGCGTTGTCGCATTGCGGCGGTAGGGATGGAAGTCTTCGGCATTCGTTTCGAAGTGTACGGGAATTTCCGGCAACTCGGAAACGTCCGGAATCTTCCAGGGCTCCGCGCCGTTCGCAAGGTAACCGTCGGAAAGAATAATGACGGGCACCATGTACTTAATGGCGATTCGGCTGGCTTCGAGCGCGACCCAAAAGCAATCGCCGGGAGAAGAAGGCGCTAGCACGGGAACCGGCGCTTCGGAATTTCGGCCGAATAGAGCTTGCAGCAGGTCGGCTTGCTCGGTCTTCGTCGGAAGGCCGGTGGACGGGCCGCCGCGCTGGATGTCGCAAACGACGAGCGGAAGTTCGACGGCGACGGCGAGGCCGAGTGCTTCGGTCTTCAGCGCCATGCCGGGACCCGACGTAGTGGTGATGCCGAGAGCGCCAGTGTAAGCGGCGCCGATCGCGGAAGTGATCGCGGCAATTTCGTCTTCCGCCTGAAACGTGATCACTCCGAAATCCTTATATTGCGAAAGCTCGTGAAGAATGTCGGAGGCAGGCGTGATCGGATAGGAACCAAGGAAGAGCGGAATGCCGGCTTTCGATGACGCCGCGACGAAGCCCATGGCGAGGGCAGTGTTACCGCTGATATTCCGGTAAGTACCCGGCGTCAATTTTGCGGGCGGGATTTCGTAGCTGATCTGAAACGCTTCGGTGGCTTCGCAGTAGCTGTAGCCCGCCTGCATCGCGAGGCGATTCGCGGCGACAAGGGCCGGCTTGCTCTTGAACTTGTCTTCGAGGTAGCGAAGAGTGGCGTCCATCGAGCGGTTGTAAAGCCAGTAGCACATGCCAAGAGCGAAGAAATTTTTGCAGCGGTCCATCGTCTTCGCGTCGAGGCCCAATTCCTTCAATGCCGCGCGGGTGAGCTTGGTAAGTTCGACGGCGAACAGACGGTAGCCGTCGAGAGAATGATCTTCGAGCGGGCTGACGGTGATCTGCGCTTTACGAAGATCGTTTTCCTTGAAGTCGTCGAGGTTGACGATGAGGATTCCATTCGTGCGCAGGTCGGGCAGATTCATTTTCAGCGCTGCCGGGTTCATCGCCACGAGAACGTCAACCGCGTCGCCGGGCGTGTACACATCGCTCGAAGAGAAGTGGACTTGAAAGCCGCTGACGCCGGGCAGAGTCCCGGCAGGGGCGCGAATTTCGGCGGGGAAGTCCGGGAACGTGGCCAGGTCATTGCCGTAGAGCGCGGCGGTGTTGGTGAATTGGCTGCCGGTGATTTGCATGCCGTCGCCCGAATCGCCGCAGAAACGGATGCAGGCTTTGTCGATTACTTCACGCTTGCGACGAGGTACTTCCGTTATGGTCGGTGACATAGATTTTCAGAATCCCCAATTGTCAATGCGGCTTCCGGATGTGACGTCCAGAAACAAAATCCTAGCACAGCGGGACGGCGGCTGTGGCGAAATTCCGAGCGGCTTCGTGACGTACTGGGCATCGCGGTGCATGGTATCTGTTTAGATGCGCAAATTCAGTGACGCGATACCTGACCTATGTGACGCAGCGCGCCGGCACGCCGGAGCCGCGGCGGGAATTCCGATGCGGGCACGATGTTCGCGAATCGCCTGTCAAAAAAATCGCGGGGCCGGTGATTTTTCTGTGCCATCTGCGGCGATACCTTCTCTATACTAAAGCCCCATTGCACCTGGCGCCCTGCCCAGCGTCAGGTTTCACAATCGGGCGGACATTTCGGCGCACTCACAGCGCGAACAACATACCTTGACGGGGGAATCCATGAGATTCAAGCATTCCGCATTGGCAGCAATTTGTTTTCTGGTTCTTGCGTCCGCCGCAGCCGCGGACACGATCATCCTGAAGAATGGCGACCGGCTGACCGGGACGATCGTGAGCTCGGACGGCAAGGAAATCATTTACAAAACCGACTTCGCCGGCGAGATCAAAGTGCAGTGGGCGGCCATTCAAGAAGTGAAATCCGACAAGCCGGTGTACGTGGTGACGACGGAGAAGACCGTAAACGGGAACGTCACAACCGAGGGCGCGAATATCGTCGTGAACACCCCGGGTTCCGGGGCGGTTACCTTGCCCCTCGCGAACGCGACGATCATCCGCTCGCAAGATGCGGAAACGGCCTACGAGAAGAGCCTGCATCCGGGAATTCTGGAAGCATGGAAGGGCGGGGCAAACGTGGGTTTCGCATTGGCGCGAGGGAACAGCGAAACGACAAACCTGACGACCGGATTTACTGCCGACCGTAAGACGCTTCACGATGAGGTGACGATGTATTTCTCGTCTCTCTATTCAAGCAACGACCTTCCGGGCGGCGGCACCACGGCCAATTCGATTCTGGGCGGGATTCGATATGACCGCAATTTCACGAAGCGGGTCTTCGGATTCGGTTCCGCGGATTACGCCGTTGACCAGCTGCAGGGCCTGGACTTGCGTTCCATTTACTCGGTGGGCCTGGGATATCACCTGATCAGCACGCCGACGACGACGCTGGACGTACTCGGCGGCGTGAACTACACGCGAGAAACTTTCAACGGCGAGCTGAGTGACGGCGAGACGGGTAAGGTGACGCGAAATCTTGCCGGAGTGACGGTAGGAGAGGATTTCATGCACAAGTTCGGCTCTTCGACCGTCGTCACCGAGCATTTTTATTTCTATCCCGACCTCACGAATACCGGGGAATACCGATTTGCGATCGATGCCGCATCCGTGACGAAGCTCAACAAGTGGCTCGGCTTGCAATTCACGTTCAGCGATCGGTACGTGAGCAATCCTCCGATCGTCGGGACGAAGCAGAACGACGTGATTTTCGCGACCGGAATCAATGTCGCGTTTACTCACTAAGACGGTGTCGGGTATCGTTCCGCAAACACGACGCCACGACTGCCGTAAGCCAAGGCCGGAAGTAAGCTATCCCGCATGGGACCTGATCTAGCAGATTAAATTCTCGGACTGATTACAGGGAGAAACTCGATGGCGAAAATGAAAGTGGCGCAAGTTCCGAAGGCCGGCGGGGAATTCGAGATTGTCGAGCGGGAGATTCCGCAGCCGCCGGCAGGATGGGTGAGGATTCGGATCGAGGCGTGTGGCGTTTGCCACAGCGACATGCTCACGAAGGAAGGTGCGTGGCCGGGGCTCACGTTTCCGCGTGTGCCGGGGCACGAAGTAGCAGGCGTGATTGACGAAGTGGGCGAGCGAGTGACGCAGTGGAAGAAGGGCGAGCGCGTTGGAGTGGGTTGGCACGGCGGGCAGGACGGAACGTGCTTGCAGTGCAGGCGCGGTGATTTCGGAAATTGCGCCAATCTGAAAATTTCCGGGATCAGTTACGACGGAGGCTACGCGGAATATATGGTCGCGCCAGTGGAAGCATTGGCGCACATGCCGGAGTCGCTCGACGCTGCGGAAGCGGGACCGTTGATGTGCGCGGGGGTCACGACATTCAACGCGCTGCGGCACAGCGGGGCGTTGCCGAGTGATTTGGTGGCGGTGCAGGGTGTGGGCGGTTTGGGGCACCTGGGAATTCAATTTGCGCAGAAATTCGGATATCGCGTGGCGGCCATCGGGCGAGGACCGGGAAACGCCGCGCTCGCGAAAAAATTGGGAGCGCACGTTTACATTGACAGCGCGGCGACGGACGCTGCAACGGAGCTGCAAAAATTGGGCGGAGCGCGCGCGATTTTAGCGACGGCGCCAAATTCGAAAGCGATGTCGGCTTTGATCAACGGGATGGGGGCGAACGGAAGGCTGATGGTAGTGGGCGCGGCGATGGATCCGATCGAGGTTACGCCCGTTCAACTGATCATCGGCATGAGAAACATTCAAGGATGGGCTTCCGGCATTCCGACGGATTCAGAAGACACGTTGCGATTTGCGGAATTGACGGGTGTGCGGCCGATGATCGAGAAGTATCCGCTCGTGAAGGCTGCCGAGGCTTATGCGCGCATGCTGAGCGGGAAGGCGGAATTTCGAGCGGTCTTAACGATGGGCGGCTAAGCATCGAAACGAAGACCGGGCGGGAATTGTCCGCCCGGTTCCGCTATTGTTTGACGGCGACGGGCGTGTCCGCGATCACGTCGAGGGTACTTTCCTTGACGAGATACGCGTTCGCTTTGATCGCGTCGGCTGATCCGTTGTGCGTGAAGGTCGCAGATCCTACCTCGCTCACCGGCATGTTGATGTCCTTCCCCGGTCCCACTAACTTGTAAACGCTCTTTCCCGGTGGGACGGTGAATTCGATCGAGATCGCGTTGAGCGAGATTCCAGATGCCGGAGAGATGGTGAGAATTCCGGCGATGTCGTGATCGCTGGTGTTCGTGAACGAGTAGGATTCTTTCGGCGCGTGGATGCTCTGGTCGGTATCGACGGTATAAATCTTGAAATCGCTGAACGTATGGATCCGGTAGAAGCGCTGTGAGCGCCGCTCCATGTACATTTCGGCCGATTGAGGGAGCCAAAGCTGCTGTTTGCGCGAGTGGAATGCGACCGACGCGTAATCAATGATCACGAGTTGCTCGGTGAGACCCACGGCTGGAATCGGTTTGGCCAGTTCCATCTGGAGACGCAGAATCTGGTAAGAGCCGGCGTCAATCCAGGCGCGGCCCTTAAATTCCCACGGATAGAAATGATCCTGCGTGCGGTATCCACCGAGGCGGCTGACCCGATCAGGCCGTTGAACGAAGTGCAGGAGCCACGCCGGACGGCCGTGCCAGGAACCGAGGCCTTCGCAATCAAACTTGAAGTCGGAGGCTAGCGTGGGATGAAAGATCAGCGCCATGGCCGGAAGACCTTCGGTGGCGACATTCGCCGGAAAACGAGTCCGGTCGAGCCCTCCGTTTCGATATTCGTCGAGGCTGAACAAGCCCCCTTGAAGGGTAGCGATGGATACGACGTAATCGAAGTTGCGAGTCTGGGGCGCGAGCCGCTTGCCGGTGCGATCGACCTGGTAATGCTCGATGTGTTCGGTGGCACTAAACCTTTGGAGATTCGCGACGAACTGTGTGGCACGCTCATTGACGCCCGCGAGAACCCTGGGCAGAGAGCACGACACCCCGGCCGCGACTTCCGGCTTGAAGGAGTCAACGCCCGGAGGCTCCCAGCCAATCGCTGGAGGTGGCGTCGGTTCGGGCGCGGTCTTCGCGACGGTGCGATCTGGCGCACTGCCATGAATCTCCGGCGTCATTACGAGAAAGATGGTTTGAGTGCGTTTTCCGGATTCTATTTCCAACGATTGCTTTACGGCCGAGAAACCCGGAGCCGTCGCCTCGATTGTGTAGGCGCCCGCCGAAAGGCCGGAGTAATCGGTTTCACCTTCTTCCGAGTCTGACCCCTTGCCAGCGACTTCAGCGCCCTGCCGCGTGACGACGTGCAGCGTTGCCGCGCCGCTAAACGGGAAGTCGTCCTGGGTACGAATGCAAACTCTGAGCGTGGCCGATCCCGAGGGCGCAACGGCCGCCGCGCCGGTGTTGCCAGGCGAGTTTGGAGGAGATGGTTCTGCGTTTCGTTTGTCTGCAGGGACCGGCGTGTTCGCGTCAACCGCGCTTGCGGGCTTCGGAGGCGCGGGATCATTCTTTCCAGGCGGAGTGCCAGTCGACGAAGGGCCTTGCTGGGGCGACGCGCCGGAGGGCTGATTTGCTCGCGCGCCTTGCGGAGCCGAATGCGCGGCTTGCGGCAAGCAGAGGGCGAGCGAGAGTGCCAGAAAAAGAAAGGAACCTGGAATCAAACGCGTGCGCACACATCCCTCCACAACGGCAGCGATATTCTCGCTCAATTAGTGCATTTCGAGCGAAATTCGTTTCATTCGAAATGCAAGTTGCAGCTGGCTGTCTCTGCGGGAAAGCTAGCCACTGCGCCGCCTGCGGCGACGAAGCGGAAACCCCTGTAAGGGCGCGCTGGTGGGAATTTAACTCTGAACGCAGAAAGATGCAACGCGGAAAGGTTTTTGGGAGGCCGGGCGGGCCCGGGGACGCTGCGGGATGACGGCGTGCTCGGAAACGGGCCGGAAGTACAGTGTCTCGGAGTACTATTGACTTTCGCTTTTGGTTCGCCTATCCTCGGCCACGCTAGGGAAAGGCCCCGGGGGTTTGCGATGGCGTTGACGAAGCGACAGAAAGAAGTGCTGAATTACCTGGTTGGGTTCCTCAATAAGAACGGCTATTCGCCGAGTTTTGAAGAGATTGCGCACGCGCTGAAGCTCACGTCGCTCGCGACCGTGCACAAGCATCTCTCAACGCTCGAAAAGAAGGGATTCATTCGACGCGGCTACAACCAGAGCCGGTCGATCGAGGTGGTACAGCTGCCCAAGCCGATTCGGGAGCAGGTGCTGGACCGGCACGTGGTGGAGCTGCCGCTGGCGGGACGAATCGCGGCGGGCAGTCCGCTGGAAGCTGTGGAAGATAAGGAAACGATCTCGCTGGCGGATTTTGCGCGCGGGCAGAATACGTTCGTGCTGCAAGTGAAGGGCGAGTCCATGCGCGAGGACCATATCCTCGACGGGGACTACATCGTGGTGGAACAGACACAGGTGGCAAATCCCGGCGAGATTGTGGTGGCGCTGGTAGGCGAGGACGAGGCTACCGTGAAACGATTTTATCGCGAGCCGGGCGGGAAGATTCGCTTGCAGCCGGCGAACTCGCAGATGTCGCCGATTCTCGTGGCCGCTACGGACGTGCGAATTCAAGGGCGCGTGGTGGGAGTGCTGCGGAAGTATTAGCGCACCGCAGCGCCGGCCGGTTGTCGCTTCGAGGTTGAGATCCGCGTTGTTGACGCTCGCGCCTTTCGTCGTCTCTTCCGTTACCTCCCCGAACACAGTTGTTCCAATTTGGGTTTGCCAATCGTTTCGCAGGGGACTACATTCGGAGTCCCAGTCATCACCATTTCTTGAGTATTACCAGGCCCAAGGAGGGCAAATGTGGGGAGATAAGAAACCGGAGACTCCCGCAAGGACTCCGCTCCCGCAGCCAGCTAGACCTTCAACACCATCTGCGACACCAATTACTGGGGAGGCAAAAACAATGGCACCACTGGATTCACCTTATCCTGCGACAACGACGAGTGGCGGCACGGCGCGGCTCGGGTCAAGTCTGCACGTGAAGGGCGAGATCACCGGCAACGAGGATTTGCACATTGACGGTACAGTCGAAGGCCTCGTGCATCTCGAAGACCGGAAATTGACGATCGGCGCGAGTGCGAAAGTGACGGCCGACATCATTGCCCGCGAAGTGGCAGTCTTCGGAAACGTGAAGGGCAATCTGCGAGCGCGCGATCGCATCGAGATCAAGAAGGACGGCTCGGTGGTCGGCGACTTGACGACGGCGCGGATCATGATCGAGGATGGAGCGTACTTCAAAGGCTCGATCGAGATCGACAAGACCGGTGACGCGAGCAGCAGCAGCGACACCGATCTGGACAAGCCGGCGTACACGCGGTCGGCGCGGACCGCGTCGAGCAGTTCGGCTTCCGATTAATCAGCGGAACGAATTGCAGCCGGGCGGAAATCATTATTTCCGAACTGGCTGGCATTGCGGATTCGGGGCGGGCCACCTATGTGGCTCGCCGCTGCATCCGAGCTCCTTAGTGCGCGTCACACCCACCCCGCAAAACAGCTCTCTACTCGTGTGTGCAATCGAAGGTGGTAGGACCTCCGTCAAATCTGCGATTATGTCCAAACGCCGAGCGCCGGTTTGCGAGAACTGTGAACCCGACTCGATCGAAAGGTGAATCCATGAATCGTGCAGCTGGAATTTTGGCGGTGGGAATCCTGTGTGCGGCGCTCGCGGCTTGCGGCGGAGGAAGCGGCGGTGGGGCCATGCCGACGCTTTCAGTGGCCACGACCGCTGTGCCATTCGGCGCCGTGGCGGGCTTCGGCGGTGATCTCACCGCTTTTGCCGACAACGTCACGATCACTGGAGGAAGCTCGCACAGTTTCACGGCGAGTAGCGACGCGCCGTGGCTCGCAGTGACTCCTGCAAGCGGAAGCGCTCCGCAAGCCATCAGCATTTCGGTGACGTTAGGTACCCTGACGCCCGCGACCTACACGGGCCACGTGACGGTGACGGCCGCCGGGGCACAGGGTTCGCCCGCAACGGTAACGGTCACTTTTGTTGTGGCGGCGGCGCAGGCGTCAAACGCGCCGTTCTGGACGCAGTGGGGAAGCAATCCGCAACACACCGGAATGGTGCCCGTCCTGGGACAGCACCTGGCAAACAAGTTGGCAGACATCACCTACGACCCCTTCGTTGCGCAGGAAAAAGCGGAGTTCTCGGGCGAGCTGGTGGTTCACATGCAGTCGCCGCTCATTGACGGGAACGACGCATACATGGTGGTGAAGTCGGGTACCTACACGTCATGCAATCCTGCGGGAAGTTGGAGGAGCGGTGCCGCGTGCGGGCCGAATGCGTGGGATTCGATGATATGGAACGAGCGGCGGTTCAGTTGGGTGAACAGCCAGCTGGTCCAAGCGTGGACTTTTCAGTCGGACTGGAAGCCCGAGCCGAACGGCAACGGACTTTCGGGATGGGAGCCGGTGTTTCATCCGATCGACGCGAACAATTTCATCTACGTGCCGGGCGCGGCCGGCCAGGTGTGGAAAGTGAATAAGACCACCGGAGCGAGCGCGTCTCACATCAATCCATTCAATGGTATTGCCAGTGTGACAGCGGCGAACACGTTTGTTTCGGGGCCGCTAAGTTCCGATGCCAACGGCAACGTGTATTACAACGTGATTGAGTTGAATTTAAACGGTGGCGATCCGTGGAGCGACAACGACGTGGCGGGGGCGTGGCTTGTGAAGATCGCGTCCAACGATACGCCGAGCATCGTGAGTTTCGCAACGCTTGTGCCCGGAGCGCCGGCGGGCAATGCGCAGGATTGCCCGGGAACGTTTGAATTCAGCGCCAATGCTGTGGGAACTTTGCCTTGGCCGCCCGCCGTGAATGCGGTGGCTCCTGTCTTCCCGTTTTTCTGCGGATCGCAAAGGCCGGGAATCAATGTGGCTCCCGCGATTGCGCCTGACGGGACGATCTATACGGCGAGCCGCGCGCACTTCGACGACATGGTGAGTTACCTGGTTGCCGTGAATCCAAATCTCACCCCGAAGTGGGCGGCGTCGCTGCAAGAGCGGCTGAATGACGGTTGCGGGGTTCTCATTCCGATCGGACCGAACAACAACACGCCGAACGCGTGCCGGGTGGGTACGAATATGGGCGTCGACCCGACCACGAATGCTTCGGGCTCTGGTACGCTGATCGATCTTGCGTCGGCTTCGCCTGTGGTGTTGCCGGATGGATCCGTAATTTTCGGAACGCTCGACAATTACAACGCATTCCGCGGCCACACGTTCCACTTCGATGCGGCCGGGAATTTTTTGAACGCCTATATGTTCGGATGGGACGATACGCCCGGCGTATGGTCGCATGACGGCACGTACTCGATTGTGCTGAAGGACAATCACTACGGCGCTCCGCAATACTGCACCTTTAACAATCCGATTTGCGCTTCGGTGGCGGACGGGCCGTATCTGATCACCCAGGTGGATGCGAATCTGAATATTGAATGGCAGTTCAAGAACACCACAACCGACTCGAACCACGCCAATGGCTTCGAATGGTGCATCAACATGCCGGCAGTGGATTCCAGCGGAAACGTATTCGTGAACAGCGAAGACGGAAACATCTACATGCTGCCGCAGGGCAACTCCGGAGTGTTTACCACCCCGGGAGGGAAATTGTTTTTGGAGGAAGCGGTCGAAGCTGCCTACACGCCGCTCGCGGTGGGTCCCGACGGAAAACTCTACACGCAGAACAACGGGCACTTGATCGTCGTGGGTAACTGACGCCGGCGACATAGTGAACAGCCGAGCTCCATTGAAGTGTGTTGCATTTCGTTGACAGAAATCACTCCGTAGCCTATAGTTGTCGTTTGTCTTTTGACGGAAAGGTGTGACTGAAGAGATGCGGACGTATGTTCCAAAAGGCCGAGAGGCCGAAGCGTTGACGGTAGGCAAGAACTGGTTCGTGCTGGATGCGAACGGTGTGGTGCTGGGGCGTTTGGCGACGCGCGTGGCGAGAATCCTGATCGGGAAAGACAAGCCGAACTACACGCCGTTTCTCGACTCCGGCGATCATGTGATCGTGATCAATGCCGAGCGAATCAAGCTCACGGGCAACAAGATCGATCAGAAGATTTACTATCACCACAGTGGTCACCCGGGCGGATTGAAGGAAGTACCGATCCGGGCGTTGATGCAACGTCGTCCCGAAGAGGTGGTGCGCGAGGCGGTGCTTGGAATGTTGCCGAAGAACAAGCTCCGTGCGCGTCGCGCCAAGAAGCTGCGTGTCTATGCCGGAAGTGAAGCGCTTGCCCGCCACGCCGGACAGAAGCCCCAGCCGATAGCGCTGTAACCTCGAAACAGATTTTTTTGCAATTTCTGCGCTCAGCGGAGAAATCCGCTACGAGTGCCCTTGAATCGCCGCCGAGCGCTGCGTTCACGGCATACAGGAGGGAAGTTGAGCTCAGCTCCGAATTCGTTCGAAAGTGCCGCAGGCAAGCAGTTCTACGGCACAGGCCGCCGCCGGGAAGCGGTGGCGCGTGTGTACATCAAGATGGGTCCGGCCCGGTTTACGGTGAATGGCCGGCCAGTGGACGAATATTTCCGCAACATCGCGTGGCACACGGCCGCCACCGAGCCGCTGAAATTCACGCAGATGCACGATCAGGTGGAAGTGCGCGCCACCGTCAAGAGCGGAGGAGTGGGCGGACAGGCTGGCGCGGTGCGCATGGGACTTTCGCGCGCTCTCTCGAAGTTGAATCCGGATCTGCGCCCGAGCCTGCGGAAAAATGGTTTCCTCACGCGCGATTCGCGCATGAAGGAACGGAAGAAGTACGGACAAAAGGGAGCGCGTCGCCGCTTCCAGTACAGCAAGCGCTAATCGGTTTCGGTCCGGCCTCGCAAGGGGCTGGACCTAATTTCACGGCCGGGATCGGACCGGCAGAAAAGGACGCTGGCGCCGCGAGGCGCAATAAGCGTCCCTCTAAACGAGGAGGTACTTTGGGAGTCGAAATTACGATGAAGGAGCTGCTGGAGGCTGGAGTTCACTTCGGCCATCAGACGCGCCGCTGGAACCCGAAGATGAAGGAATATATTTTCGGGGAACGAAATGGCATCCACATTATTGACCTGCAAAAGACACTGAAGATGTTCCGCGACGCCGCCAGATACGTCGCCGAAATGGCCGGGCAGGGGAAAAGCGTGCTCTTCCTCGGCACGAAGCGGCAGGCGCAGGAAGCCATCGCCGAAGAAGCCAACCGTTGCGGCATGTTCTACGTGAACCATCGCTGGCTCGGCGGAACGCTCACGAACTGGGTCACACTTCAAAAATCCATCAAGCGCCTGAAGCTGCTGAAAGCCATGAGCGAAGACGGCCGGATGGCGCAATTTTCAAAGAAAGAAGGCGCGCGGCTCGACCGCGAGCTGAAGCACCTTCAACAGAATTTTTCCGGCGTCGAAAATATGACCACGCTTCCGGATGCAATGTTCGTAATCGATCCGAACGCGGAAGTGATTGCGGTGCGGGAGGCGCGCCGGATGGGAATTCCAGTGGTGGCGATCGTGGACACGAACTGCGATCCCGACCTCGTCAATTGGGTGATTCCCGGAAACGATGACGCCCTGCGCGCCATTCGTCTGTTCACGTCCAAGATTTCGGACGCAGTGCTCTCCGGCCGGCAGACATTCGAGCAATCGCAGATTGCGGACCAGAAAGCCGCGAGCGGCGAGGCAACTGAATCGGAAGTCGACTACGTTGACACGAGCGCCTACGAAGTGTACGAAAAACAAGAAGGCGATTTCGTGGAAGGCGAACCGGGAGACGTGGCTGCGCCGGAAGAAGCAACCGCTCCGATCGCGAACGGCGACGATTCGGTTCCGCACTAGTTCTCGAGCATTGTGCTCAGCTTTTCAAAACTCAGATACTCAAAATTCAATCGGGCCACGCCACTTGCGAGCGGCTTGGCCCGAAACTTTATAAAAAGGAATTGAGCGCACCCATGGCAACAGACGGAAAACCGACCGCGCAACAAGTGAAAGAGCTGCGCGACCGCACCGGCGCGGGCTTTACAGCCTGTCGCGAAGCGCTGATTGAAGCGCAGGGAAATATCGAGCAGGCGATCAGCGTTCTGCGCAAGAAGGGGCAAGCCGCCGCGGCTAAGAAAGCGCAACGTGCCACTTCGGAAGGGCTCGTCAGCTGTTACATTCACGCCGGCGGGAAGATCGGCGTGCTGGTGGAAATGAACTGCGAAAGCGATTTCGTCGCGCGCACGGAGGATTTTCAGCGCCTCTGCCACGACGTAGCGATGCATATCGCCGCCCTCGACCCGCGATTTTTGCGCCGCGAGGAAGTGACGCAGGAAATCCTCGACCGCGAACGCGACATTTACCGCGAACAGGCGAAGCAAACCGGCAAGCCGGAAGCGGTGATCGAGAAGATCGTGAACGGCAAGATGGAAAAATTCTACGAAGAGAACTGCCTCTGCGAGCAGCACTTCATCAAGGACGAAGGCGTCACCATCAAGGAACTGATCGATCAGGCGATCGCGAAAGTGGGCGAAAACATTGCGGTGCGGCGATTCTCGCGATTCAAGGTGGGCGAGATGGACGCGACGCCGGCGGCTACCTCCGCGTCGGAAGAGCCGGACACCGTGGTGCCCACGGCCTGAGCGGCGTTCAAATTTCTTATACCCATTTATTTTACGGCCGGGTCGAAGTCTGCCCTGTCTTACAGACTGCCGGCGCCGCGCCCGTATCGGAATATTCGTCCGGTCTGAAAATGCCCGGCGAGCGGCACGAATGAAATTCGCTAGTGCCAATTCGCGGGAACGGCACTAGAATGCACGCGGGGAAATTGAGCCGGACAGCCATGACAACTGCAGACGCAGCAACGCGAAAAGAAGCGAAGGGCGCGCCCGTCTATGAGCGGCTCGTCCTGAAGCTTTCGGGCGAGTCGCTTTCGGGCTCGCAGGAATCCGGCATTCACGCGACCACGATTCAAGGAATTGCGCACGAGGTGAAAGAAGTTCAAGAGTTGGGAGTGCAGGTGGCGATCATGGTGGGCGGGGGAAACATTTTCCGCGGCACGCGCCAGAAGGAACTCTCGATCGACCGCGCCACTGGTGATTATATGGGCATGCTGGCGACGGTCATCAACGGCCTCGCGCTGCAGGACGCCCTTGAGAAATCGGGCTGCCACACGCGGCTGATGAGTGCGATCGAGATGCATCAGGTTGCGGAGCCGTTTATCCGCCGCCGTGCGACGCGGCATCTGGAGAAAGATCGCGTGGTGATTTTCGCCGCGGGAACCGGTAATCCATATTTTTCCACCGATACGGCGGCAGCCTTGCGCGCGATGGAAATCAAAGCGCAGGTAATTTTGAAAGCGACGCGCGTGGACGGCGTATACGACGCCGACCCGGAGAAAGTGCCGACCGCGAAACGATTCGAAAAGATCAGCTATCTCGACGTGCTCAAAAAGGGTTTGTCGGTGATGGACTCGACCGCCATTTCGCTTTGCATGGACAACAAGATGCCGATCGTCGTATTCAATATGAACGTGCCGGGTAACCTGAAACGCGTGGTGCTGGGCGAGCCGGTAGGCTCGACCGTCGGCGCCGCATGAAGCTCTAGCGATGGAGGCAATTTCGTAGATGACAACGATTGCCACAAGTAAAGACGCCCTCAGCCAGGCGAAGATTCGGATGGAAAAAGCCGTGGAAGACTTCCGCAAGGAGCTGTCGGGAATTCGAACCGGCCGTGCGAACGTCTCGCTGCTGGATCACATTCGCGTGGATTATCACGGGACAGCGATGCCGGTGAACCAGCTCGGCACGCTGAATGTGCCGGACGCCACCATGATCGTGATCGCGCCGTGGGACCCGGGCGCGGTGCCGCTCATTGACAAAGCGATTCGCACGTCCGACCTTGGCCTGAATCCGGCGAACGACGGAAAAGTGGTGCGCGTTCCGATCCCCGCGCTGACGGAAGACCGCCGCAAAGATCTCGTAAAGCATATTCACAAAGTGCTCGAAAATCATCGCACCGCCGTGCGTAATATTCGGCGCGACATCAAGGAAGCGGTGGAAAAGCTCGAGAAAGAAAAAAAGATCAGCGAAGACGACCGGAAGCGAACGCTCGACGAGCTCGAAAAGCTCACCCATTCCGAGACCCAGAAAATCGAAGATCTCTCCGCCGCCAAAGAAAAAGAAGTGATGGAAATTAAATGACGGCCCGGCCCGGCTCGCCAAACTGCCATCGGTGAATTCGGCGGTGCGAAGGATGGCGCAGTGGGTTACGAGGCTCCCAGTTCCACTTTCACGCTGCGATTTTCACGCCGCAACTTTCTCGAAACGATGAGCCTCGTCGTTTGACTTAGAGATACAAGAGTCCCGCCCCAGTAGAACCGCTTTGCGCGTAGCGATGCATCGTGCGGCGCACCAGCGTTTCGATGATCCCAAGGTATTCGACGATCCCATCGATATTTCAAGGATCGCGCGGATGGACTCTGCGTTTCCGGCCGGCTTGGACGCCTGACGAGTGCGACGATCTCAATCGCGTGTCAGTTTGTTGCGCGGACGTCTTCCGGGCGGATCAACGTGAAAGTGCAATTGCCCGTGGCCTCGGTGCATGCGAGCGTGCCGCGGCGGACGAGTTTCACGGGCGAACCGTCGGGAAACATCGCGCCGTAATCTAGAGTGCGCAGTTTTTCTGCGAAGGGACGAAGCTTCTCGCTGCCTGAAACAAATTTGACGCCGTCAACTTTGGCGCCTTTCACGCCCGGGGAGAGCCGGACGTAGAAATCGGCCTGGGCATCCTCTCTCAAAAGTTTTCCCGCAGGCAGCTTTCGAAGCGAGGCGAGTTCGGGCTGGGCTTTTTTGACGAGATCGTCGATTCCGGCGTTGCCTCCGAGAAGTATCACGAGCCGTGCGCGGGTTTCGGGATCCGAGTGGGGCGCGGCAATCGCGAGCGCAAACATTTGAATCGCGCGTTGTTTTTCGCCCCGTTTTTCATAAATCTGCGCGAGATGATCTCCCACCTCTCCATGCTGGTTCAGGAGCCAGGAAGCCGTGATGAAATCGGCGGCCTTCGCGGCGTCCCCTTTTTTGAAATAAACCCAGCCGAGTGTGTCCCAATACGCGCCGATACTGGCCACCGCATTGAGATTGTCCAGCGAAAGGTTCGAGAGTTCGATATTGCGAAGACTCGCGGCGGTGGCGGAAACGGCCGACTCGGCGTATTGCTGAGCTTTGTCGAGCTCGAGCGAGTGGTCGGCTAGATTGTACGCGACGTTGTTCCACACATCCGGCGAGGGCGAAATCTCGATGCCTTTCTCGAATGCCGCAAGGGCTTTGTCCTTGTCGCCTGTGTTCAGATAGGCCTGGCCGAGACCCACTTGAAGGCCGGCATTATCGGGCGAGAGAACGGCGGCCTTGTCCATCTCCGGAACTGCTTCCGCATATTTGTGCTGCTCGAGGAAGAGCGCGCCAAGGGCGGAGTGCGCGACTGGATCGAGCGGATTAATTTCGATCTGCTTCTTGTATGCCGCTTCGGCTTCGTCGAATTTTTGTTGCTGCTCGAGAGCGATGCCCAGGTAGTCGTAGGCATGCTCGTCGAACTCGTTCACGCCAATCTGTTTGCGAAATGCGTCTGCGGCTTCCGCGAATTTTCCCCCGCGGAGGTAAGCGAGGCCGAGATCGTTCCAGGCCTGCTTGTGTTTCGGTTCGAGTTCTACGACGCGCTGGAAAAGCGGAATGGCGGCGCGGGTATTGCCCGAATTCAACGCAGCCAGAGCCGTTTCGAACAGCTCGTCCGCATTTGCGGATGCGGGCAGGGTAGGCGTTCCCATCGTCGAATTCTGTACGGAGAGGACTTGCGTTTCGTCCGATTCAACCGCGCGCGCGAACGCAATATAGTCGCCGGTGCGAGAGGCCGGCAATTCTCGCATTTTGAAAGTCAGCGATCGGTCGACCGTGAGAACGTGATCCTCATAGCGATACGCGGATTTGAATACCGCATAGTCGCGCGGAATCGAGACGCCGACCGGTGGCTGAGCTGTGAAATTCGAAGGAAGAGCGAGCTTCAGGTGCACGGCGACGTCGAGAGGACTGCCGATGTGAATCGGCTCGGAATTATCGGCGGAAACTTCCGGGACGCCGATCGCCACGAGGGGAAGCGGCACTTTCGCTTTTTTGCTCGACCAGTCGAGAAAGTTGGGCTGCGCGAATTCGAGGTCCAGTTCGAACGGATTCGCCGTGTCCGAAGGGTCGCTCGGCTTTACGGAGGTGACTTCCCCGTGAAGGCCGTCGAGCGTGGCAACTGTCTGGCCGAGTTCTTTCCACTGGGCTTGCGGCGTGCGGCGAAAAGCGACGCGCAGCGCCAGTTCGTTGTCTCCGCGAACGAAGTAGCGAAGCTTGGAGGTGAGCTTGCCGAGTTCGCTCACTTGCGCATCGATTTCTACGCGTTGCGTCGAAAGAAAAGGAGGATCCGCCGGCGTTTCGACGATTTTGCCGGCTCCGTCGGGCGGAACGAGCAGCGCCGCTTTGTTGCGCAGGGATGCCGCCAGCAAACGAAACGGCGCGACTTCGGTGGTCGTATCCATCCAGATAAGTTGATCGTTCATGGGCACGGCGGTGATTACATGGTCGAACTGCGCCGGCGACGGCATCGTCGGGTCGAGCTTTCGCAGCGAGTTGATCAGCACCGCGTCGGACGGGATGCCCGCTGCGGTGAGCATTGCGGCGAGCAGCGTGTGCTTGTCTTTGCAATCGCCATACTGATTCGCAAGTATTTCCGAGGCGGCGTGCGGCCGGTAGCGTCCCAGGCCGAAGGAAAGGCTCACGTAGCGGATATTTTTCGCCACGTAATCGTAGAGCGCCTGAATCTTGTCGAGGTCGGTGGTGCGGCCGGCGATCAGTTCCTTTGTTTTCGTGCGAATTTCC
This sequence comes from uncultured Acidobacteriota bacterium, assembly GCA_963711875.1. Lineage (GTDB taxonomy): Bacteria > Acidobacteriota > Terriglobia > Acidiferrales > UBA7541 > Palsa-295. Next base: position 75,985 of record CAVQFW010000002.1, on the reverse strand, counting down.
GGGCCCGGATCGGCGCGGTCTTTTTCCAGCTGCGCGTACCAGCGCGCGATTTCTTCCCAGCTCGAAAAAGTGGTAGCGCGCACGCTCGCTTTTTTTGAGTCGTTCGCTTCGGATTTTTTCTTGGCTTCTTCTTCCGTCGGACGCGCGAGGAAGGAACGCTTCCAATGGTAGATCGTTCTGGATTCGGATTCCGTCTTGTCGAACTGGAAATCGGGAGATTGCAGGTTGATCGCGCGGCCCTTCGGAATGTTCAATTCCAGTCGCTCGTCGAGAACAATCGTGCCATCGAGAAAATTGTGTTCAAACCAGAATTGGCCGGGAGCGAGCGCCGTCACGAGGCGCGTCACAATCGTATATTCGAGCGTGTCGCCCGGGCGCAACGACGGAACGGTGATGTGCTTTTCCTTGTAGTCCGTGTACACCGGAGCATCGCGTGCGACGGGTGCCGTCATTTCCTTCACTGCGTCGGGTCCGGCGGTCACGTTTGTGCCGTCTGCTTTGTGCACGACGACGGAGCGGACCTCCATTTCCTCGTTCGCGGAGCTGTAGCCGAAGATAAGCTCACCAAGCGATTGCACGCCCGCGTCACTCTGCACTCGAATGCGCACGGAAAGATCGCGCTCGCCCGTGCCGTCATTCTCAAATCGCGCGACGGAATAATATTTTTCGATGAGAAAAGGTTCCTGCGAATACTCGGCCGGGGATTGCGGCGGCGCGGCGCTCGGAGCCGTCCCAGTTTGGGTCGGAGCCGTTGCGGGAGAGGGCGCGGACGGCTGCTGTGCCGCAACGGGAATTGCGAGCGTTAAAGTCCAAAGCAGGACGGCGCGCCAAATTCGGTTCATCCCAACTCCCTGTGGAACCTGTGGAAATTGACGTCCCAAGTGTAGGGACGATTCAAAGGCGCGTAAAGCGTTGCGACCGGTCGAGGTGAGCAAATGTAAATGACGGCTGGGGCTGGAAGGGAATAGCGGCTGGAGAGCTTGCCGGAACGGCGAATTGGCGCGTGGTACTAGAACTAGCTCATTTAAAGATGCAATCCTCATGTAAGCGTCTCAATCAAAACCGATTACTGCCAAAGTCTCGATTCGGTGACGCCGCCGGACGGTGCACGGATCCTTTCTACCCCGCTCGGTTTTCGACATCGCTCATTCTGCGATCGTGTGACAGGAATTGTCCCAAGGTGAATTGAGCTAATATCGGGCCCCGAGCGCCCGAAAATATTTTGAAATTTATTCGCTCAAATTTCTATATCTGAACGGGTTGACAATAGTCTTTATTTCTCCTATACTTCCGCGGTTGTTCGGGCCTCGGTATGAGGCTCTGTGGTGAAAGGGAAGTCTTTCAGCCCCGGAACAAAGATGGACGGAACGGGGTTCGAAAGAGCGGCCAGAATGGGGCGCCAGCCCCGCAAAGCCGTGCAGCCTCTCCGTATTAAGCAGATGCAGTTCACTCCTCGGGGTGAAGCGTCAGCGCGGAGTACCTGAATTACCTTCGGGTGCGTAGGCGACCTTTTCTGTTCATTCACGTGCGTAGCTCTGCGCGGCGAATTTGTATTTCGCAAGCGCGGAAGAGGACGCAGAAGTTTCGAGATTCGAGGGGGTTGAGCGTGCCGACGTTTGCACAATTAGTGCGCTACGGCCGGGATCAGATCCGGACGAAAACGAAATCACCGGCTCTCGAAGGATGCCCGGAAAAGCGCGGCGTGTGCGTTCGCGTGTATACGCAAACGCCCAAGAAGCCGAACTCGGCTCTTCGCAAAGTAGCCCGGGCGCGTCTGACCAACAGCGCAGAAGTGACAACTTACATTCCCGGCATCGGCCACAATCTGCAGGAGCACTCGATCGTGCTCGTGCGCGGCGGCCGCGTGAAGGATTTGCCGGGCGTTCGCTATCACGTGATTCGCGGCACTCTCGACGCAGCCGGTGTAGAAAATCGCAAGCAAGGGCGCTCGAAATATGGCGCCAAGCGGCCTAAAGCCGCACAGAAGTAGGAGAGCGGAACGATGCCTCGTAAAGGATGGGTTCTTCGCCGCAAGATTCCCGGCGATCCGGTTTACGGTAGTGACCTGGTGCAGAAGTTCATCTCGAGCATGATGTACGACGGGAAACGCTCGACTGCGCAGACCATTTTCTACAACGCGATGGACCAGGTGGCGAAGAAGACGAACGACGATGCGTTCAAGCTGTTCAAGAAAGCCATCGAGAATTGCAAGCCGGTGCTGGAAGTGAAGTCGCGGCGCGTGGGCGGCGCGAACTATCAAGTCCCGGTGGAAGTGAATCCGTTCCGGCGGCAATCGCTTGCGATTCACTGGCTGGTGCTGTACTCGCGCACCCGCGGCGGCAAATCGATGACCGACAGGCTCGCGGAAGAAATCATGGATGCAGCCAATGGACGCGGCGGCGCGGTGAAGAAGAAAGAAGACGTGCACCGCATGGCGGAAGCGAACAAAGCATTCGCGCACTATCGCTGGTAATCACGCTGTAGAAGAACTGAGGGAACTAGATTCGAGTCATGGCACGGACCGTACAACTCGACCAGATTCGCAACATCGGGATCATGGCTCATATTGACGCCGGAAAGACGACGTCAACCGAGCGCATCCTGTTCTATACGGGTGTGACTTACAAGATCGGCGAGGTGCACGAAGGCACCACCGTGATGGACTGGATGGAGCAGGAGCGCGAGCGAGGAATTACGATCACGTCCGCCGCAACCACTGCTTCCTGGACGCGCTTCGACAAGAAGTACCGCATCAATATCATCGACACGCCCGGTCACGTGGATTTTACGGTAGAAGTCGAGCGCTCGCTCCGCGTGCTCGACGGCGCCGTCGCGATTTTTGACGCGGTAGCCGGCGTGCAACCGCAATCGGAAACGGTTTGGCGCCAGGCGGACAAGTACCGCGTCCCGCGCATCGCGTTCATCAACAAGATGGACCGTATCGGCGCGGATTTCGATCATTCGATCCGCTCCATGCGACAACGCCTTTCCGCCCACCCCGTTCCCCTCCAGTATCCCATCGGCAGAGAAGACAGCTTCATCGGCGTGATCGATTTCATCGAAGAACGCGCCATCATCTGGAAAGACGAAACCCTCGGCGCGGAATACGAAGTTCTCCCGCTCGAAAAATTGTGGGACGCAAAATTCCTCGAATCGCGCCCGGAAATTGGCGCGGCTGTGAAAGCCTCGGCATTGACGCCGGAATTCTACAAAGAGCATCGCGACAAGGTCGTCGAATACATCGCGGAACACGACGACGCCGTGCTCACCAAATATCTCGCCGAGCACAAGCTCGAGCCTGCAGAACTGCGCGCTTCGATTCGCCGCTCGACGATCGGCTTGAAACTGGTTCCGGTTCTGGCTGGTTCCGCATTCAAGAACAAAGGCGTTCAGCCGCTGCTCGACGCGGTGATCGATTATCTGCCGTCGCCCATGGATGTGCCGCCGGTCGAAGGCGAAGATCCCAATGGCGATGAAGCTGTTCTGCGCCGCGCTTCCGACGATCAACCGTTCGCCGCGCTGGCATTCAAGATCATGACCGACCCGTTCGTCGGCCACGTAACCTATATCCGCGTGTATTCGGGCGTGCTGAAGACCGGGCAATCGGTTTACAACTCGACTCGCAAGACGCGCGAGCGCATTGGCCGCTTGCTGCGTATGCACGCGAACAAGCGCGAAGAAATCGAATCGATTGAAGCGGGCGACATCGCCGCTTGCGTCGGCTTGAAGAACGTCACCACCGGCGACACGTTGTGCGATGAAGAAAAGCCCATCGTGCTCGAAAACATCGATTTTCCGGCGCCGGTGATTTCAGTCGCAATCGAGCCGAAGACCAAGGCGGACCAGGAAAAGATGGGCGCCGCGCTCGGCAAGCTGGCCCAGGAAGATCCCACCTTCCGCGTCCACACCGACCACGATACGGGCCAGACCTTGATCTCGGGAATGGGCGAGCTGCACCTTGAAATCATTGTCGACCGCATGATGCGCGAATTCAGCGTGCAAGCGAATGTCGGCCGTCCGCAAGTCGCCTATCGCGAAACGATTTTGAAGGTGGCCGAAGGCGAAGGGAAATATATTCGTCAGACCGGCGGCCGCGGCCAGTACGGCCACGCAGTGCTTTCCGTCCATCCGCTCCCGAATTCGAATCACGAAGACATGCACGAAATGTCTACCGACGAGATCGATGAGCTCTGCAAGGGTATTGCGGGTAAGGGCGGCAAGTGGCATTTCGACAAGGAACATCGCCTTCTTTTCATCGACAAGGTGATTGGCGGATCGATTCCCAAAGAATTTATTCAGCCGATCGAAAACGGTGTGCGCGAAGCGATGGAAACGGGCGTACTCGCGGGCTACGAAATGGTTGATTGCGCGGTGGTTCTCGAAGACGGCAGCTACCACGACGTAGACAGCTCGGAAATGGCTTTCAAGATTGCCGGCTCGATGGCTTTCAAAGCCGCTTGCAAGAAGGCCAATCCCAAATTGCTCGAGCCGATCATGCGCGTCGAAGTAGTTGTTCCCGAAGATTACATGGGACCGGTGATCGCGGATTTGAACTCTCGGCGCGGCCAGATGCAGGGACGGGAATCCCGCGGCGGGACCGAAATTATCAACGTGCAGGTTCCCTTGGCGGAAATGTTCGGCTATGCCACGGAAATTCGCAGCCGCACGCAGGGCCGCGGCAGTTTTACCATGCACTTCTCTCACTATGCGCAAACGCCGAACAATATTGCGGAAGAAATTATTGGCAAGAACAACGGGGACAAGCCGAAGGCCTAGATTCTAAACGCAAGACCGGAACGATACGAGGAGCGGAGAAACACATGGCGAAGGAGAAATTCGAGCGCAGTAAGCCGCACGTGAACGTGGGGACGATTGGGCACATCGACCACGGAAAGACGACGTTGACGGCGGCGATCACGAAAGTGTTGTCGAAGAACAACCCGAAAGTACAGTTCCGGGCGTTCGATTCGATTGACAACGCGCCGGAAGAGCGGGAGCGCGGCATCACGATTGCCGTCTCGCACGTGGAGTATGAGACGCCGAACCGGCACTACGCGCACATCGACTGCCCGGGGCACGCCGATTACATCAAGAACATGATCACCGGGCGCGGCGCAGATGGATGGCGCGATCCTGGTGGTGGCGGCGACGGATGGTCCGATGCCGCAGACGCGCGAGCATATTCTTCTGGCGCGGCAGGTGGGTGTGCCGTACATCGTCGTATTTCTGAACAAGTGCGACGTGGTGGAAGATCCGGAACTGCTCGAACTGGTCGAACTCGAAGTGCGCGAGCTTTTGAAGATGTATCAATTTCCGGGGGACACGGTACCGGTGATTCGCGGATCGGCGTTGAAAGCGCTGGAAGGCGACGCGAAGTGGGAAAAGACGATTATCGAATTGATGGAAGCGGTGGACAAGAATGTTCCGCTGCCGGTGCGGGATATCGAGAAGCCGTTCGCGATGCCGATTGAAGATATTTTTTCGATTTCGGGCCGCGGCACGGTGGTGACGGGGCGAGTCGAGCGCGGGAAAGTGAAAGTGGGCGAGGAAATCGAGATTGTGGGATTCCGTCCGACGATGAAGAAGACGGTAACGGGCGTGGAAATGTTCCGCAAGCTGCTGGATGAAGGGATTGCGGGCGACAACGTGGGGTTGCTGTTGCGCGGGACGGAAAAAGAGGAAGTGGAGCGCGGGCAGGTATTGTGCAAGCCGGGGTCGATCACGCCGCACACGAAGTTCAAAGCGGAAGCGTATGTATTGACGAAGGAAGAGGGCGGGCGGCACACGCCGTTCTTCACGGGGTACCGGCCGCAGTTTTATTTCCGCACGACGGACGTGACGGGAGACGTGAAGCTGCCGCAGGGAGTGGAGATGGTGATGCCGGGAGACAATATTTCAGTGGAGATCTCGCTGATCACGCCGGTAGCGCTCGAGAAGGGGCTGCGGTTCGCGATTCGCGAAGGCGGCCACACCGTGGGCGCCGGCGCCGTCGCCGAGATCATCGAGTAAACATGCCCAACGGAGAAAAAATTCGGATTCGTTTGAAGGCGTACGATCACCGCATTCTCGATCAATCCACGAAAGAGATTGTCGACACGGCGAAGCGCACGGGCGCGGAAGTCGCGGGCCCCATTCCTCTGCCGACCGTTATCAACCGCTGGACCGTGCTGCGCTCGCCGCACGTGGACAAAAAGTCGCGAGAGCAGTTTGAAATGCGCACCCACAAGCGCCTGATCGATATTCTCGAGCCTACCCCGGATACGGTGGACGCTCTGATGAAGCTCGATCTGCCGCCGGGCGTGGACGTTGAAATCAAAGCTTTCGGACGCGAACATACGACGAAGTAAGTCAAGGAAAGAGCGAACGCGATGGCAGTCACAGGCATACTCGGAATCAAGTTGGGAATGACGCAGGTTTTCGCCGATGACGGCACAGCCGTGCCGTGCACGGTACTGCAGGCAGGCCCGTGCGTCGTGGTGCAGCGGCGAACGAAAGATAAAGACGGTTACGATGCCGTTCAGCTCGGCCTGGTCGAATTCATCAAGCCGCAGCGCGTGCGCAAGCCCATGACCGGCCATTTCAAAAAAGCAGGCGTCGCTCCGATGCGCTACGTCCGCGAAGTGCGGCTCGGCGATTCGAAAGACGAGACCAAGGCGGGCGACCGCGTGCTGGTTGACGGCTTCAAGATCGGCGAGTTTGTGGACGTCACCGGCATCAGCAAGGGAAAAGGTTTTGCCGGCGGCGTCAAGCGCTGGCACTACCGCGGCGGAGATGCCAGCCACGGCTCGATGTTTCATCGCGCTCCTGGCGGCATTGGCGCGAGCTCGTTTCCTTCACGCGTATGGAAAGGACAGCACTTTCCGGGTCACATGGGAAATGAGCGCGTAACGTCGAAAAATTTGCGCGTCGTAAAGATTGATACCGACGAAAACCTGTTGCTCGTCCGCGGCGCTGTGCCGGGACCGGCTGGCAGCTACATCTTCATCAACAAGGCCAAAACGGCCAAGTAAGTAACCGAAAAAGAGACGACGATGCCCGTAGCGGACGTAATGAATTTGGATGGCAAGAAAGTCGGCCAGATCGAACTGGCGGACGACGTTTTCGGCGTGAAGGTCAACCAGGATCTTCTGCACGAAGCGGTGCGGCATTATCTCGCCGGACGCCATGCCGGCACGCACAAGACGAAAGATAAGAGCGAAGTAAGTGGCTCGGGTAAAAAGCTTTGGAAACAGAAAGGCACGGGCCGCGCGCGTGTAGGCTCGATTCGTTCGCCTCTCTGGCGTCATGGCGGCACGGTGCATGGTCCTACGCCGCGAAGTTACGACTACGCGCTGCCGAAGAAGATGATCCTCGGCGCGTTGCGTTCCGCGCTCTCCGCGAAACTGGCGGAAGAAAAATTGACGATTGTGGACGGCTGGAAACTGGAATCGCACAAGACCAAGCCGTTCCGGCAGGCGCTGGGAAAGCTCGACAAGGAAACACGCACGATTCTGCTGGTTGAGAGTGGCGCAAACCTGAACCTCGAACGCGCCAGCCGTAATCTGGACGGTGTGACGCTTGTTCCTGCGACGGGTCTGGAGCCGTATGACTTGATGCGGCACGACCGTCTGATGCTTTCGCGCGAAGCGGCTGCCAAATTGAGCCGCGCGCTCTCGGCCACGAAGCCCGAAGTTCCGGTGCAAATCGAGCCGGCTCCGCGCGCGCCTGAAAAGAAAGTGGCGGCTGAGAAAAGCGAAAAAGCCGAAGCCAAATCGCCGTCGAAAGCGGCTGCTCCCAAGTCTGCCAAGAAGCCGGCGGCGGAAAAGAAACACGCGGCGAAAGCCAAGCCGAAAGCGAAGAAGGGTTAAGCGATGGCGACGAGGCTCTATCAGGTTATCCGGCGGCCGATCATCACCGAAAAAGGCCTGGCCGTGAAAGAGACGCAGCATACCGTGGTGTTCGAAGTCGCTTCCGACGCTACGAAGACGGAAATCAAGGAAGCGGTGCAGCGCGTCTTCAAAGTGAAAGTGGACCACGTGCGCACGGCGAATTTTCACGGAAAGTTTCGGCGCCGTGGACGCGCCGAAGGTCACCGGCGCGACTGGAAGAAAGCCTACGTGCGGCTGGCCGAAGGCGAAAAGATGATCGAGTACGCCGAGAATCTGTAGTCGCGGCGAAGTAGGGGAGCGAAGCGGCTCCCGCAAAGGTAAGAGGCAATCATAATGGCTCTAAAAACATTCAAGCCGTATACGCCCTCTCGGCGCTTTTTGACGATGCTCGATAAGAGCGAGATCACCAAGCAGACGCCGGAGAAGTCGCTGACGGAATCGAAGAAGCGCACCGGCGGCCGGAACTCGCACGGCGAAGTCACGGCGTGGCACCGGGGCGGCGGTCACGCGCGCAAATACCGGGCCATCGATTTCCGGCGAGAAAAAACCGGAATCCCCGCCAAGGTTGCGGCCATCGAATATGATCCCAATCGCTCGGCGAGAATTGCGCTGCTGCATTACGCCGACGGCGAAAAGCGTTACATCCTGCAACCGGTGGGCCTCGAAGTCGGGATGACGATTCAGAACGGCGAAGGCGCGGACATTCTTCCCGGAAATGCTCTGACGATCCGGCATATTCCGCCCGGCACGATGGTTCACAATCTCGAGCTCTACCCGGGTAAAGGCGCGCAGGTGGTTCGCTCGGCGGGCGGCGCCGCGCAGCTTCTCAGCAAAGAGGGCGATTTTGCCCTGGTGAAGCTGCCTTCCGGGGAAGTCAGGAAATTCAGCGTGGATTGCATGGCTACGATTGGCCAGCTCGGCAATCTCGATCACGAAAACGTGACGTACGGGAAAGCGGGCCGCACGCGGTGGCACGGAAAGCGTCCCACGGTGCGCGGAGTGGCAATGAACCCGGTTGACCACCCGCACGGCGGCGGTGAAGGCCGCGTCAAGGGCAATCACCCGCAAACTCCCTGGGGCTTTCCGACTCTGGGCGCGAAGACGCGCAAGAAGCGTCCGAGCGACCGGATGATCGTCGAACGGCGCAAGCCGTAGTACCGAAGCTTTGGTAGATGGAACTCGGGTCTGTCGGCCTGAGGAATTTTTGGAGAACAGAATCACAAAATGAACCCGGCGCGGCGGGAAATAGAGAGTAACCCTATGACAGCCAGCAGAACGTCTCGACGTTCGCATCGACGGACAGCCCGGCGAACGACACGGACGCGGAAAGCAGTTCCGCGGCGTGCCGCCAAGCCGGTGGTGAAAAACGTTTCGAAGCTTGCACCGGCGCCGCAGGTGCTGTTCCGGATTTGCAAGGCCGGTTGGGCCGTGATTGTTGAAAAAATTCCGAACGCGCAGGGGACTCGTTTCGTATGTCCTTTCTGCCCGCTTTCGCACCGCGTTTCGGGCCCCGTCCGGGGATTCCGGAAAATGCGGCGCGCCCAGTGGGTGAAATTGCGCCGGGTTGAGGAGTAAGAAGAAAAGATGCCGCGCTCGCTCAAAAAAGGTCCGTTCATCGACGGCCATCTTCGCGAGAAGGTGGAAGCGTTGAACGAGCGGAACGAAAAGAAAGTTGTGAAGACGTGGTCGCGCCGCTCGACGATTCTGCCGGAAATGGTGGGGCACACGATCGCCGTCCACAACGGCAGGAAATTCATCCCCGTCTACATCACCGAACAGATGGTGGGACACAAGTTGGGTGAATTCTCGCCGACGCGAACCTTCAAAGGCCACGCCGTAAAGGCGGCGCTCGAAAGGGCGGCGGCAGCAGCAGGCGCTCCCGCAGGCAGTGCGGCTCCGGCAGGCGGCAGTGGCGGCGCAGCTCCTGCGCCGAAGGCATAGACGATGGCTACGGCGATCCAGGCTCCCGGACAAATCGAAGGCGTCGCGAAGGCGCGCTACATTCGCGTGTCTCCGCAAAAGGCGCGGCTCGTGATTGATCTCATTCGCGGCCAGCGCGCGGAAGACGCGCTGCAAACCCTGCGCTTCACGAAAAAGCGTGTGGCGAAAGAAGTGGAAAAGACTCTTCGCAGCGCGATCGCGAATGCCGAGCGCAAAGCGGAAGATTCCGGCGAATCGCTCGACGTGGATGCGCTGTTCGTTACGCGCTGCTACGTGAACGAAGGGCCGCGCTGGAAGCGGCTGCGTCCCGCGCCGATGGGCCGCGGCTTCCGTTATCAGAAGCGCACCAGCCATATCATCGTGGAAGTGGCGGAGCATCACCGGGCCGCCGCCGACCGCGCCGCCGCAGCCGCCGCCGAAGCGCAAGCGTCGAAGGGCGTCAAAGGCGCGGTGCGGAAAGCACGGAAAGCTCTCGAGAAACGCACGCAGCAACCGAAGAAAAAGAAGTAGGAGGCTCGTTTGGGGCAGAAAACACATCCGTACGGATTTCGCCTGGGCTACAACAAGGGCTGGAAGTCGCGCTGGTTCGCCAAGAAGGACTATGCCGACCTTCTGCACGAAGACGTGCAGCTCCGCAAGATTTTGAAGGAGAAGCTCAAGTCCGCCGGCATCGACTCGATTGACGTCGAGCGCGCCGCCAACAAGCTTGTCGTCCGGATTTACACGGCGCGGCCCGGCATCATCATCGGGCGCAAAGGTTCGGAAATCGACAAGCTCAAGAACGAAGTGCAGAAGCGGACGAAGCGGGAAGTGCACATCGACATTCAAGAAGTGCATCGCCCGGAGTTGAACGCCACTCTCGTCGCCGAGTCGATCGCGCTGCAACTTGAAAAGCGCGTCGCCTTCCGCCGCGCGATGCGCAAAGCGGTCGACTCCGCTCTGCGTTTCGGCTGTAAAGGCATCAAAGTGCGCGTCGCAGGACGGCTCAATGGCGCCGAAATCGCGCGTAAAGAATGGTATCTGCAAGGACGTCTGCCGTTGCAGACGCTGCGCGCCGATATCGATTTTGGAACCGCCGAAGCGCAAACAACCTACGGCGTGATTGGTGTGAAGTGCTGGATTTATCAGGGCGAGAAAGTTCCTGAGCGCGGCAAGCCCGGCACCACCACCGCGGCAGCATAGAATTTAAGGAAACAGGCGACCGATTATGTTGATGCCGAAGAAAGTGAAGTACCGCAAACAGCAGCGCGGCCGGCGCAGCGGTAAGGCGTGGCGCGGCGGTGCGCTGGCGTTTGGCGAGTACGGATTGAAAGCGCTCGAGCCGGCGTGGATCACCGACCGGCAGATTGAAGCCGCGCGCGTTGCGATCACCCGTTTCATCAAGCGCGGCGGAAAATTGTGGATTCGGATTTTTCCCGATAAGCCGTTCACCAAAAAGCCGGCTGAAACTCGAATGGGAAAAGGCAAAGGTCCACCGGAGCATTGGGTCGCAGTCGTGAAGCCCGGGCGCGTCATGTTCGAAATGGCGGGTGTGGACCTGGCGGCCGCTACCGAAGCGATGAAGCTCGCGGCGCACAAGCTGCCGATTCGCACGAAATTCGTCAGCCGGGCGGAGGAACTGTAATGGCACGGAAGATGGAGAAGTTCCGCGATATGAACGCAAACGAGCTCGAAATCAGGCAGCGCGAACTCGCCGAGCAGATTTTCCGCCTGCGTTTTCAGCTCTCTACCGGGCAAGCGGAAGGTTTGAAAAAGCTCCGCGAAGCGAAGCGCGATTTCGCGCGCGTGAAAACTCTGCTCCGCGCAAACGAATTGAGGAAGGCGTAATGGCAAACGAAGCAGCAGTGGCAGTCGAACAAAGCGGGACAGCGCGCGGCGCGCGCCAGGAACTCGTCGGCGTCGTCACCAGCTCGAAGATGCAGAAGACGATTGTCGTGAAAGTGACGCGCACCACGAGGCACCCGCTCTATCAGCGAGTGATTCGCTTCAATAAAAAATATTACGCGCATGACGAGACAGGCGATGCGCGCGTCGGCGACGTCGTAAGAATCGTTTCCACGCGCCCGCTTTCAAAGCTCAAGCGCTGGCGGCTCAAGGAAGTTCTCTCGCGCTCAACGCGCGTAGCCTGAGCCGGTTTCAATAGCCGTTCGATTAGGGGAGCACGAACATGGTTCAGATGAGGACGTGGCTGACGGTGGCCGATAATTCGGGAGCGCGCCAGATCACTTGCATCCTTCCGATCGGAGGAGATGCGGGATTGACGGCGTCGCTCGGCGACGTGATTACCGCCGCGGTAAAAGAAGCGACTCCCGACAGCCAGGTAAAAAAGGGGAAAGTGGTGCGCGCTGTTGTGGTTCGCACTCGAAAAGAGCAGCGGCGCAAGGATGGAACCTACATCCGCTTTGACGACAATGCCGCGGTGCTGATCAACGATGCCAACGAACCGATTGGCACCCGCGTTTTCGGTCCGGTGGCAAGAGAGCTGCGAGACAAGAAGTTCACCAAGATCATCTCGCTGGCTCCGGAAGTGTGGTAGCGATGAGAGAAAAAATGGAAAAGCCGGCTCCGATCGGCATTCGGCATGGCGACGTTGTGCGCGTCATGGCGGGGCGCTCGAAAGGCAAAAGCGGCAAAGTGCTGTCCGTCAACAAACTCAAGAACACGGTCACGGTCGAGCACGCCAACATCATCAAAAAGCATACCCGGCCGAACCCGTCGAAAAATATCAAGGGCGGAATTCTCGAGAAGGAAGGCCCGCTCCACGTTTCAAACGTAATGCTGGTCTGTCCCGGATGCGGCAAGCACACCCGCGTCGGACACACAGCGCTTCCGGACGGCACGAAGGTTCGCGTCTGCCGCCGTTGCAACACCACATTCGAGAAATAAGAAGGTAATGGACCGATGATTAGCCGTCTGCACGATAAGTACCGAAAAGAAGCCATCCCGGCGCTTTCCAAGCGCTTTGGATTCACGAACACGATGGCCGTGCCGCACGTCAAGAAAGTCACGGTGAATATCGGCTTGGGCGAAGCCAGCGCAAACGTGAAGCTCCTCGATACAGCCGCTGCGGAGTTGGGACAAATCACGGGCCAGAAAGCCGTCATCACGCGGGCCAAGAAGTCGATTGCGAACTTCAAAATTCGCAAAGGGATGCCGATTGGCTGCATGGTCACTTTGCGCGGCGAGCGCATGTACGAATTTCTCGACCGTCTTTCGGCGATTGTTCTGCCGCGCGTTCGCGACTTCAAAGGCTTGCCGCCCAATTCCTTCGACGGCCGCGGCAACTATACGCTGGGCTTGAAAGACCAGTTGGTGTTTCCCGAAATCGATTACACGCGAGTGGACAAAATCAAGGGCATGAACATCACGATTACCACCACAGCCCGCAACGACGAAGAAGGACGCGAGCTGCTGAAACTGCTCGGCGTACCTTTCCGGGCGTAAAAGGCTAAGGAGAAGCATGGCGCGTACCAGTCAGATCGCTAAGACCAAGCGGAAGCTGAAATTCAAAGTCCGCGAACGCAACCGCTGCCGGATTTGCGGCCGCGCTCGCGGTACGCTCCGGAAGTTTCAGATGTGCCGAATCTGTTTTCGAGGCCTCGCGCTCAAGGGTGAAATCCCCGGCGTCGTAAAGGCCAGCTGGTAAGGCCGGTTGGGCCGGATCTCAAGGGATAACGAATGACGACTGATCCAGTAGCAGACATGTTGACGCGGATTCGCAATGCCTCGCGCGCCAAGCACCCGCGCGTTGATTTGCCTTCTTCGAAGTTGAAGGTCGAAATCGCGCGGATTCTGAAGGACGAAGGCTACCTCTCGAATTTCAAGGTTGTCGAAGAGAAGGGCAAGAAGACGTTGCGCGTGTTCTTGCGCTATACGCCCGACCGCCGCTGCGTGATCACTGATTTGCAGCGCGTCTCGCGACCTGGCTCGCGCCGTTACGTCGGCAAGTTCGGCATCCGCCCGGTCGTCGGCGGCATGGGGATTTCCATCGTCTCCACTCCGCGCGGACTGATGACCGGACGCACGGCCCGCAAAGAAGGCGTTGGCGGCGAGTTGTTGTGCGAAGTCTGGTAAAGACGATTTTGATAAAAGTTTCAGTTTCGAAACTAACGAGGACCGAATAGAGCCATGTCGCGAATTGGAAACAAAATAATTCCTGTGCCGTCCGGCGTAAAGATTCAGGTGAAAGACGGCGCCGTCGAAGTGCAAGGCCCCAAGGGCAAAATGAACGTACGCGTGCCCGCTGGAATTCGCTTCGAACAAAAAGATGGCACTCTCGTCGCCAAGCGCGATGCGGAAGAATTTCGCGCCTTGCATGGACTCGCGCGCGCTCTCGTTGCCAACGCCGTTACCGGCGTCACCACCGGCTTCAAGAAAGACCTCGACATCGTGGGCGTCGGCTATCGCGCGGAAGTGAAAGGCAAAAACGTCGTTTTGGCGCTGGGCTACTCGCATCCAATCGAGTTTCCTATTCCCGACGGCATTCAGATCGCGATCGAGAAGCAAACTCACATGTCCGTGAGCGGTGCGGATAAGAATCAAGTGGGCCAGGTGGCTGCCAACCTGCGCGCCCTGCGCCCGCCCGATCCGTACAAGCAGAAAGGCGTTCGCATCACCGGTGAGCGCTTGAAGAAGAAAGCTGGAAAGGCCGGAGCAAAGACGACGGCGTAGTCGGCTGGCGTTCGAGAAGAATCCGGAAGGAGAACACGAGTGGCTGCACCAGTTCGAAGACTATCTCGCGAAGCGCATCGCCGGCGAATTCACGTTCGCACGCGCCGCACATTGGCAGGCACCACCGAGCGCCCGCGCTTGTGCGTGCACCGCTCGACGAAGCACATTCGCGCGCAGGTGATTGACGATCAAACCGCGCGTACCATCTGCTCGGCGAGTTCGCTCGACAAAGAAGTCAAGAAGCACATCAAAGGCGGCGGCAACATCGCGGCTTCGAAAGTAGTTGGCAAGATGGTTGCCGAGCGCGCCCGTGAAAAAGGCGTTGAAAAAGTAGTTTTCGACCGCGGCGGTTACCAATATCACGGCCGCGTGCAGGCGCTTGCCGAAGCGGCCCGGGAGGCGGGCCTGAAGTTCTAAAAACTTATGTCGAAACAAGAGCTCAAAGACACGCTTTCCATCCGCCGGCTGATCAATACCAACACGGCGAACCTGAAAGACCAGGTGGTTTCGATCAACCGCGTCACGAAAGTAGTGAAAGGCGGAAAGAACCTCACGCTTCTCGGCGCTCGTTGTCGTTGGCGATCAGAGCGGCCATGCGGGTTTCGGGATGGGCAAGGCACGCGAAGTTCCCATGGCGATTCGCAAAGCCATCGAACAAGCGAAGAAGAACATGGTCAAGCTCAATTTGAAGGGCACCACGATTCCGCATCAGGTGCTCGGCCGTTACGGTTCCGGCCAGGTGCTGCTCAAGCCCGCGCCGGAAGGTACCGGAGTAATCGCTGGCGGCCCCGTCCGTGCCGTGATGGAGGTTGCGGGCATCACCAACGTGCTGACGAAATCGCTCGGCACTTCGAACCCGCACAACGTGATCAAGGCGACGTTCGATGCGCTCCTGCATTTGAAGGACGCTGCCAAAGTAAAAGAATCTCTCGGCAAGGGAGCGGAAGAAGCGGCTGCATCCTAGCCGCTCGGTGCGCGAACAATGGCGACGACAAAGAAAAAATCCGGAACTCTCAAAATCAAGTGGGTAGTCAGCTTTATCGGCTGTCCGCGCGGCATGCGCCAGACGATTCGCGGGCTGGGCTTTCGCCGCATGAACCAGGTGATCGAGCACGCGGACACGCCGGCAATTCGCGGCATGATCGCGCGCGTGCATCACCTCGTAAAGGTTGAGGAGTAGGAATGGCTGAGAAACCGACACTATCCAATCTGAAGCCGCCGCGCGGCTCGCGTCATCGCAAAGTGCGCGTCGGACGCGGCATGGGCTCGAAGATGGGCAAGACGTCCGGCGCCGGCAACAAAGGCCAGCAGTCCCGGCGCGGCTATTCGCGGCGCCCCGGCTTTGAAGGCGGCCAGATGCCCCTGCATCGCCGTCTGCCGAAGCGCGGCTTCCACGCGCCGTTTTCGAAAACCTTTGCCGTCGTCAATGTCGAAACGCTGAATTCGTTCGCAGCCGGCGAGACGGTTACGCCCGAAGCGCTCACCGGATTCGGAATCGTTCGCGCCACCCGCGACAAGGTAAAGATCCTCGGCGATGGCGAACTAAAAGTCGCACTCACCGTGCATGCGCACGCATTCAGCAAGTCGGCGCAGGAAAAGATTGAGCGCGCCGGAGGCAAGGTCGAAATCCTGAAATGAAGAAGCTGGTTGAAGCATTTCGGAATATTTTCAGCACGCCGGACCTGCGTAACCGTGTCTTGTTTACGCTGGCGTTGCTGGGGGTGTATCGCCTCGGCGCTTTTATTCCTACGCCCGGAATCAATACCGATTTGCTGCAGCAGCTTTTCGAGCAGGGTCGCGGTTCCGTTCTCGGCCTGATGGACTTGTTCAGCGGCGGCAATTTCCGCCGGCTGACGATTTTTGCGCTCGGTATCATGCCGTACATCACGGCTTCGATCATCCTGCAGCTGATGGTTGTCGTCTGGCCGTACCTCGAGCGCTTGCAGAAAGAAGGCGAACTCGGCCGGCGCAAAATCACGCAATACACGCGGTATTTGACGATCATGCTGAGCGCGTTCCAGTCCTTTACGATTGCGGAAACTCTCACGCGCCAGAATTTGTCGGGGCAGGCTCTCGTCTATCATCCGGGTCCGCGCTTCATTCTCATGACGATGCTCACTCTGACCACCGGTTCCGCCTTCATCATGTGGCTCGGCGAACAGATCAGCGATCGCGGCATCGGCAACGGAATGTCGCTCATCATTTTCGCCGGAATCGTAGTCGGCCTGCCGCGCGCCGTTGCCGATTTGTACGACAAGGCGAAAACGCAGCAGTGGGGCTCGTTCACGCCTATCGCGCTGATTGCCATGTTCGCGCTGATGGCGGCTGTGATTGCCTTCATCGTCTTCATGGAAGGCGGACAGCGGCGCATTCCCGTGCAGTACGCCAAGCGCGTGATGGGCCGTAAAGTCATGGGCGGCCAGATGACGTATCTCCCGCTGCGCGTGAATTCCGGCGGCGTGATCCCGCCGATTTTCGCGAGTTCGCTGCTCACGTTTCCGCAGACCCTGGCCCTTCTCTTTGCTGCGAAATCGCCGTTCTTCGGCAAAATTGCGCAAACGATTCGCTGGGGCGAACCGCTTTACACCGTCATCTACGTCACTCTCATCATCTTTTTTGCGTTCTTTTACGTGGGCATCATTTTCAACCCCACCGAACTTGCGGACAACATGCGGAAGTATGGTGGATTCATTCCGGGCATCCGGCCGGGGCGGAACACGTCGGAGCATATCAACCGCATTCTCACGCGCCTCACGTTTGTCGGCGGCGTCTACCTCGCAATTGTTTGCTTGCTGCCGGAGTGGATGATTTCCGGAATTCACCTCCAGCACCTGTGGCTCGTAGGCGACTGGTTTGACCGCCACATGTGGCGCTTCGTGCTCGACGGGTTGAACGTCCAGTTCTATTTCGGTGGCACGTCACTGCTGATCGTCGTTGGCGTGGCGATGGATACGGTGCAGCAGCTCGAAGCGCAACTCGTAATGCGCAATTATGATGGCTTCGTGCGCAAAGGCCGGGTAAGAGGTCGTCGAAGTTAATGCCGTCAGGGCGGCGGTGCAGATGTCGCTGAATCGGGCATTCATCTTTCTCGGGCCGCCGGGGGCTGGCAAAGGTACGCAGTCGAAGCGCGTCGCCGAGCGCTACAACGTGCCGCACCTTTCGACGGGCGATATGTTGCGCGACGCAGTCACTCGCGGCACGGAACTGGGCCGCGTAGCAAAGCCCATCATGGAACGCGGCGAGCTCGTTCCGGATGACATTGTTATGGGAATGGTTGAAGAGCGATTGTCTCGGCCCGATGCCAAGGCTGGATTCATCTTCGACGGTTTTCCAAGGTCGATTCCGCAGGCGGAACAGCTTGACGCGATTTTGAAGCGCCGCGGATTTGCGAAGCCGGTTGTCGTCGAGTTTCACGTGAATACCGACGTGCTGCTCCACCGCGTGGCAGGACGCTGGACTTGCAGCGTGGGCGGTGAGACGTACAACGTTTTCGAGCGTCCGCCGAAAGTCGCGGGTATCTGCGACAACGATGGCGGCAAGCTCGTTCAGCGTACCGACGACCAGCCGGAAGTTGTGAAAGAGCGGATGGCGGCTTACGAGCGCAAGACAAAGCCGCTGGCGGATTACTACCGTAAGAATGGCGTGCTCGAAGTGGTTGACGGCACGGCCAGCGTGGACGAAGTAAGCCGCGCGCTCGCGGAGATTTTCAAGCGTGCGGAAGGGCGAGATGGTCATCTGTAAATCGCCGGCTGAGCTCGAGAAAATGCATCGAGCTGGATTGATCGTCTGGAACGCGCTCGAAAAGATGCGCACGATGATCAAACCGGGAGTTTCGACCAAGGACCTCGACGCGTTTGCCGAGGCCTACTCGGAAGAGCATCACGCGCGCCCGGCTTTCAAAGGCTATCGCGGGTATCCGGGTTCGGTGTGCACCTCCATCAATCAGGAGGTGGTGCACGGCATTCCTTCGGCGAGCCGAAAGCTCAAAGAAGGCGACATTCTCTCGATGGATTTTGGCGTCGAGTTGAATGGATACTTCGGCGACGCGGCTCTTACCGTTCCGGTCGGAAAGATTTCGCCCGAACGCGAGAAGCTCTTGCGGGTCACGCGTGAATCGCTCGAGCGCGCCATCGAGAACGTCCGGGCGGGCAATCGCCTCGGCGATGTTTCTGCGGCCGTGCAGCAGTGGGTTGAAAAGAACGGCTTCTCGATTGTTCGCGAATTCGTCGGCCACGGCATCGGAACCAGGATGCACGAAGAGCCGCAAATACCGAACTACGGTACTCCGGGACAAGGGCCCAGGTTGCAGGAGGGAATGGTCCTCGCCATCGAACCGATGGTGAATCGCGGCGGCCCGGGAGTAAAGATTCTGGCTGACGAGTGGACGGCGGTTACGACGGACGGCAGTGATTCGGCGCACTTTGAGCACACCGTCGCCGTCACCGCCAACGGGCCGTGGATTTTGACGCGGCCGCGAGATGCCGCCGGACCGGTTTGGTAACGGAACCACAGTAAAGACAGGAGCACATGGCTAGAGGGCCGATCAAAGACAAGAAGCCGGGCGAGAGCGGGAAAGAAGACGCCATCGAAGTGATGGCCACCGTGATCGAGCCGCTTCCGAACGCCATGTTTCGAGTGGAGCTCGAGAATAAGCATCAAGTGTTGGCTCACATATCGGGAAAAATGCGGAAGAATTTCATACGCATCCTTCCCGGTGACCGCGTCGCAGTGGAGCTTTCGCCGTACGATCTCACGCGCGGCCGGATCGTGTATCGCTACAAGTAGCCGGAACATTCGTTCGAATAGAAGGACGGGTCGAAAATGAAAGTTCGAGCATCGGTGAAGAAAATTTGCATGAAGTGCAAGGTAGTCCATCGGCGCGGCGTGGTGCGCGTGATTTGTTCGAACGCCAAGCACCGCCAGCGCCAGGGCTAAAGGGACACGGAGGAATAGTATGGCTCGCATCGCAGGTGTGGACCTACCGCCCAATAAGCGGCTTTGGATCGGCCTCACGGCTATCTACGGAATCGGGCAGGAGCGCGCGAAGTCGCTGGCCGAAAAGGCAAAAGTCGACCACACCAAGAAGATCAAAGACCTGACGGAGGACGAAGTCACTCGTATCCGCGCGGCCATCGAATCCGAAGGCCGTGTCGAGGGCGACCTCCGCAAAGAGATGCAGATGAATATCCGCCGCCTGATTGAAATTCAGGCGTATCGAGGCCTGCGCCACCGCCGCAATCTTCCCGTACGCGGCCAGCGCACGCACACCAATGCGCGCACTCGCAAGGGGCCGCGCAAGGGCGCCGTCGCAGCCAAGAAGAAAGTAGCGGCGCGCAAGTAACCGGCAAGTTTTTGAATTTGATTTTATTTTGCCCGGGCCGTTCGTATCGATAGGCCCGGGGCTTTTCGCAGGACGAGAGGAAACAAGTGGCCAAAGAACCGAAAGACGCAGCCGCCGGCGCAGCAGTTCCAGGCGGTGCGCCTGCAAAATCGTCGAAGCGCAAGAAAGAATTTCGCAAGAAGCGCGAAAAGCGCGTCGTGCCGCATGGCGTCGTCTGCATTCAGGCGACGTTCAACAACACGATGATCACGCTCACCGATCCCGACGGCCGCACCGTTAGCTGGGCCACCGCCGGCTCGGTCGGCTTCAAAGGCTCGCGCAAAGGCACCCCCTACGCCGCTCAACAAGCGGCTATGACCGCCGCAGGTGTTGCCCGCGATCAGTACGGAATGAAGTCCGTCGAAGTTCGCGTAAAAGGTCCGGGAGCAGGCCGCGAATCTGCCGTACGCGCGCTCGCTACTTCGGGCCTGCACATCAACGCGATCAAAGACGTGACGC
Organism: uncultured Acidobacteriota bacterium; assembly: GCA_963711875.1. Lineage (GTDB taxonomy): Bacteria > Acidobacteriota > Terriglobia > Acidiferrales > UBA7541 > Palsa-295. The sequence goes on along the minus strand of CAVQFW010000002.1, from coordinate 55,666 downwards.
CGGTTCCGCACAACGGCTGCCGTCCGCCCAAGCGCCGACGCGTCTGATTCAGATTTTTTCGTCGTTGGATTGTATCTAGGGCTTTCGCAACAGAGGCAAAGGAGAGAAGGACTTGGCAAGACATCGCGAAGGAGTTTGCCGGTTGTGCCGACGGGAAGGGATGAAACTCTTCCTCAAAGGTCTCCGGTGTTTCACTGAAAAATGCGCCATCGAAAAGCGCAATTTCGTTCCCGGCCAGCACGGCCAGGCGCGGCGCCCGAAGATGGTTGGTTACGGCATACAGTTGCGCGAAAAACAGAAGGTGAAGCGCACCTACGGCTTGCTCGAACGCCAGTTCCGCAACTATTTCGAGAAAGCCGAACGCTCGAAGGGCCCCACCGGCTCGAACCTGATGGTCATGCTCGAGCGCCGCCTCGACAACGCCGTCTACCGCATGGGACTCGCCGGCTCGCGCGCGCAAGCTCGCCAGCTCGTTCTTCACGGCCACGTCCGCGTGAAGGGACACAAGGTGAACATTCCCAGTTATCTCGTCCAGGTCGGCGACGACATCGCCCTCAAAGATAAAATGCGCGAGAACGCCATGGTCCTCGAAGCGCGTAATCTCGCGCAGAGCCAGGGCGTTGCTCCGTGGCTCGATATCGACCGCGAGAATTTCAAAGCGCGCGTCGTTGCTCTGCCGCGCCGCGAAGACGTGCAAACCCCGCCGATGAACGAACAGCTCATCGTCGAGCTTTACTCGAAGTAAGCGCACTAAATTTAATTTAACGTTTCGTCGAACAGTTTGTCGGTCCGCCGTCGGCGGGCCAGGAGGACGCAAAGATGTGGAAGGGCTTCCAGAAACCAAAGAGGTTGGCAGCAGAACCGGAAACACTCACCGATAAGTACGGGAAATTCTCCGCGCAGCCGTTTGAGCGCGGCTGGGGAACCACGGTCGGAAACTCGCTGCGGCGCGCCTTGCTCAGCTCCATCGAAGGCGCGGCAATCACCGCCGTGAAAATCGAAGGCGTCCTGCACGAATTTTCGCCGATTCCCGGCGTCGTCGAAGATGCCACCGACATCATCCTCAACCTCAAACAGGTTCCGCTCAAGTTGAACACCGATCAGCCCAAGACGATCACGCTCACCGTGGACGTTCCCGGCCCGGTAACCTCCGCGAAAATCGAAGAGGATGCCGATATCGCTGTGCTCGACAAGAATATCTACATCGCCACCGTCAGCGAAGGCGGCAAACTCGAACTCGAGCTGCGCGTCAAGAACGGCCGCGGCTATGTCGCCGCCGACCGCAACTTCGACGAAGATCTGCCGATCGGTTACATCCCCATCGACTCCGTCCACTCCCCCGTGCGCAAAGTGAATTACGCCGTCGAAGCAGCGCGCCTCGGACAGATGACGGATTACGAAAAGCTCACGCTCGAAGTCTGGACCAATGCCGCCATCACGCCCCAGGATTCCATCGGCCTCGCTGCCAAGCTCATGAAAGATCACATGAGCATCTTCATCAATTTCGAAGAGACGCCCGATCTGCCCGAAGAAATCGTCGAGAGTTACAACGATCCCCGACTGGAATTTCTCGACCGCTCCGTCGAAGAACTCGAGCTTTCGGTGCGCTCCTACAATTGCCTGAAGAACGCCAACATCCAGAACCTGCGCGAACTCGTGCAGAAAACCGAATCCGAAATGCTCAAGACCAAGAACTTCGGCCGCAAGTCACTAAACGAAATCAAAGATATACTAGTGAAGATGGGCCTCAGCCTTGGTATGAAATTCGACGAGCACGGCCGCATCATCTGGCCGCCGCTCCCTAGCCAGACCGCCCCTCCGCCTTCCGAAGGAGACGCCACGGCTCTCTAAGCCACGGTCGCAACCATGAGACACCTTATTTCGGGCTCCAAACTCGGGAAGCAGCCGGCGCACCGTCGCGCTGTTCTCCGCAATCTCGTCACGAATCTGATTGAGAAAGAACGCATCCACACCACTCTGCTTCGCGCCAAGACGGCTCGTCCGATTGCCGAAAAAATGATCACTCTCGGCAAACGCGATTCGCTCCACGCGCGCAGGCAGGCCGCGGCTTTTCTCATGACCGTGGACGCCACCAAGAAGCTCTTCACCGATCTCGCTCCTCGCTTCGCTGATCGTCCGGGCGGCTACACCCGCATCATCCGCGCCGGATGGCGGATTGGCGACGGCGCCGAACTCGCGATCCTCGAATTCATCGGCTCCGAGCTCAAGAAAAAAGACAAGAAGCAGCGAAGAGAACGGCCGGAAGTGGCGCCTGAGGTTAACGAGAAGGAAAAAGAAGCGGCAGTCGCGAAGAAATAACTTTTCTCAATCCAAAATCAAAAGGCCCGATTCGATTCCCCGCTTCGAAGGAATCGAATCGGGCCTTTTCTTTTCCCTGCAACTTCGCCCGCTTATTTAATTCCCAGCCACGAGTTATAGATCGCCTTCTGCTCCTCCGTCGGATGCTCGAGCGGCTTGAGCGTATACGTCGGATGCGGGTTCGACCCGATCGTTACCGGAATGTCCTTGATGTCGCCCAGCCGCACAATCGTTACCACAATCACGTCTCCCGGCTTGTGCGCTTTCACCACCTCCGCAAGTCCGCCCGCTCCCAGCGCGCGGCCGTCAATCGCCAGGAGCACATCGTCGCGGTCGAGTCCCGAGGTTTCGGCTGGGCTGCCCGACACTACGCTCTTGATGCTGAACTTGCCGTGCTCGCCCGCTACTCCCACTCCCAACCACGGCTTGCTCGAATCCACTTTTGCTGTCACCGCAATTCCCGCATACGCGAAATATTTCTCGTAGGGGATCGCTTCTTTTCCGCTGATGTACCGGCTGAATATTTCGCTCACGTCTCCGCCGGCTACCTCCGAAGCGGCCCGAATCGCCTCCTCCGGCTCGAATCCCGGTTTGGGCAGCGCGTAGCGCGAGTAGAGCAGCCGCATCCAGTCATCGAGCGATTTCTGGTTGTTTGTTTTCTCGCGAATCGCAAAATCGAGAATGTGGCCCATCACCTGCCCGCCGTCGTAATACGAATACCAGGTGTTCGCGAGATTGTTTTTCTGCGCGAGCACGCCGCCGTTCGGAAACCAGGTGTCCCAGCTCGTATCTTCAATGCTGCGTTCGCTGCGCCCGGGCTCGCCGTCGAATTTCGTCAGCAGCTTCCCAATTCCGGCCAGGTATTGCTCTGGCGTCACCAGTCCCGCGCGCACCAGCACCAGCGCTCCGTAATAGCTCGTCAAGCCCTCGGAGAGCCACAGCGACGGCGTGTGCACCATCTGCGAATAATCGAACGGCCCCAGCGGACGCGGCCGCAATCGCTTCACGTTCCAGGCATGAAAGAACTCGTGCGACGTCACAAAAAGCTTCAGATCGTATTGCGTCCCGAAATCCTCGGAGGGGCTTTTGTCGTCCCATTCCTTCGTGAAATTGATTTGCGTCGAATTCAAATGCTCGAGCCCGCCGCCCGTTTCCGGCCAGATGTGAAACAGGAAATAGTAGTCTTTGAACGGCGCCGCCTGTTCGCCGTTGCCGGCCACCGCCGCGAAGATTGGTACGATCTTCTCCACAAACTTCTGCGTGTCGGCAGTGAACTTCGAAAAATCCCCGTGGCCCACCACGTCGTGCACGATCACGTGGTACGTCGAACCCTGCACCTGGAAAGTCTTCTCCGCGAAATCGGAAATCTCCAGCGGCGCATCCGCGAACCAGTTGTAATCCGCCGCCCGGAATGTGTGTTCCGACCGGTGCTCCATTCCCGTCGCCACTTTCCAGCCTGCCGGCGGCGCGATCGTCAATTCGATTGGCCGTTCCTTGCCGCCTACCAGGTACATCCAGACGGATGGCCCGCCGATGAAAGCGTGCCGCTCGTCGAACTGCGCCTGATTGTTCCGAAGCGTGTCGCCGAACACTTGGTAATGAATCGCGGCCGCGCTGCCTCCCGCGAGTTCGACTCTCCAGGTCTGGCTGTCCGTCTTTCGCCAGGACAGTTCCTTGCCGTCCGTCCCCGTCGCGCGAAACCGCTGCACGTTCGCCGCGTAGTTTTGAATGTAGTAGGAGCCGGGCGCCCAGTCGGGCATCGCGAACTCCGCCGTCGCGCCTTCGAGGCCGGTGGCCCGGATCGTCACGTCCATCAAATGCGTGCTCGGCCGTTCGAAAGCAAGTTCGTACCGCAATGGCTCCGCCGCTGCACGGCTCAATATCGGAAGCGCGATCACCATCCACAACACAGCCGAAAATCTCGCCACGCGACCTGGCATCCTTCGTTCCTCCCTCTCGAAAGTTACGTTCTCAATCCGCGCGTTTCGCCCCGAGCTCACTTTGCGCGTCGCTGTCTTTCCTCTGCCGTCGTACTCTGCCCCAGAGTACCAGCAACGCCACGATCAAAATCCCCGCAGCCCCTCCCGACGTGTCGAGCAGCACATCGGAAACAGCCGCCCCTCGCCCTGGCACGAACGACTGGTGAAACTCATCGAGTGCCGCATACCCCGCCACCATCAGAATCGACAGCAGCGCCAGGCGCAGCCCGAACTCCTGGTTTCCCGCCCGGAACCCCCTCAGAATCAACAAACTCAAAATGAAGTATTCCGTGAAGTGTCCGCACTTACGTATGACGTGGTGAACCGTAGAAAGTGTTTCAGGAGATGCATGCGGGAGCAGCCAGTGCAGCACGGGGATGATGAATCGGGAGGTGTGTTCGGAGGTAAACGCGCCGGTCGAAAAGGACGAAATCACAATCGCCCATGCGATCGCCGGCCACCAGATCTTGAGCCAGCGCATTCTACACGGACCCGGCCGGACGCACCCGCACGCGAATTCCTCCCTCTCAACGCCGCATTATTCGAGCCGGTAATTCGGGGCTTCTCGCGTGATGATCACGTCGTGAACGTGGCTTTCGCGAAGACCTGCCGACGAGATTCGAACGAAGCGGGCCTTTTCCTGCAGCTCTTTCAGATTCTCCGCACCGCAGTATCCCATGCCGCTTCTCAAGCCGCCCACAAGCTGGTCCACAAGCGCCGAGAGCGGGCCTTTGTACGGGACCTGGCCTTCGATGCCTTCGGGCACGGATTTTCCGCGGTCCGCAAGCTCCTGCGAATACCGGTCCGCCGAGCCTGCTTCCATCGCACCGAGAGATCCCATGCCGCGATACGATTTGAACGTTCGGCCCTGGTAGAGAATCGTCTCGCCGGGAGATTCTTCCGTTCCGGCGAATAGGCCCCCGATCATTACCGCCGAGGCCCCTGCCGCAATCGCCTTCGTAATGTCGCCCGAAAACTTGATGCCGCCGTCCGCGATGATCGGCACTCCGGAATTTTTCGCGGCTCGCGCGCATTCCAGAATCGCCGTGATTTGCGGTACGCCGGCGCCCGTCACCACCCGCGTCGTGCATATGGATCCCGGGCCGATCCCAACTTTCAATCCATCGATGCCCAGGGAAATCAGGTCGCGCGCACCCTCCGCCGTCGCCACGTTTCCTGCCAGCAGCTGAATTTCGGGGAATTTGCGCTTCACGGCTTGAATTGCTTCCATCACGCGGCTCGAATGCCCGTGCGCCGTGTCGATCGCCAGGATGTCAACCTTCTCCCGCGCAAGTTCCTCAGCCCGTTCGAGATAGTCGCCGGTCGCTCCGATCGCGGCGCCCACTCGCAGCCGTCCTTGCTCGTCTTTCGTCGCGCTCGGGAACTCGATTTTCTTCTGAATGTCTTTTACGGTGATCAGCCCCTTGAGATTGAATTCGTCGTCCACCACTAGAAGTTTTTCAATTCGGTGCCGCTGCAAAATTCGTTCCGCTTCGTCCAGCGTCGTGCCCACCGATACAGTGACGAGATTGTCCTTCGTCATCACCGCGCTCACCGGCTGATCGAGATTCCGCTCGAACCGCAGGTCCCGGTTCGTCAGGATCCCCACCAGTCGAGTCCCGCGAGTCACTGGCAATCCTGAAACCCGGTATTTCGTCATGATGTCGAGCGCTTGCCGCACCGACATTTCCGGCGCGATCGTCACCGGATCCACAATCATTCCGCTTTCCGAGCGCTTTACCTTGTCCACTTCCTCCGCCTGCCGCTCGATGCTCATATTGCGGTGGATGAACCCGATCCCGCCCTGTCGCGAGATCGCAATCGCCAGGCGCGAGTCGGTCACCGTGTCCATCGCCGCGGCAACAATCGGGACGTTCAGCGGGATTTTGCGCGCCACGCAAGTGCGCGTATCCGCCTGCGTCGGCAGCACCGAAGATTTCCCCGGCAGCAGCAGCACGTCGTCAAAAGTCAGCCCCTCCGGGATAGCGCCTTCAATCATCATTTCTCCTATCGCTTTCGCGAAACCTCATCGCTCGCCGCCGAAAATGCGCCCATAAACAACTCGGCCCAGCCGGATTCGCTGGGCTCGACCACGTTTCGCTTGTTGCGAATTACCCTCATGTTTAAAAAAGCCATTCTAGGCGCATCGCCACTCGAAATCAAGAAGCGCGCACGCGTTTGCCGGGTTGCACGTTCCCCGCGGACTCCCTAACATAGACGTGGCATCTACCTGAAATCGACCTGAAATCGAACCGACATGCACCGGGCACAAACGCGATGAAAGATTTCGTTCCCTCCAGTCTCTTGCGCAACCCGCACGCCATGACCCTCGCCGCTGCTTTCTGGCCGCGAAAATATCCGCGCCTGCCCGCCGCCGCCCCGAGACTTTTCCAGATCGAGCCGGAAACGCAAGTCCGCGCCGATTGCCACATGCAGGAAAACCCCCTGAATCATTCAACAATTGTGCTGCTCCACGGACTTGAAGGCTCGTCGGAATCAGGCTACATGCGCGGCATCGCCGAAAAAGCCTGGATGGCCGGCTTCCATGTGATTCGATTGAATCAACGCAACTGCGGCGGCACGGAACATCTCACGCCCTCGCTCTATCATTCCGGCCTTAGCGGCGACATCCGCTCCGTCATCCTCGAATTGATCGAGCGCGACGGCTTACCCGAAATTTTTGCCGTCGGCTTTTCGATGGGCGGCAATCTCGTCCTGAAAATGGCCGGCGAATTTCGGGACGCGGCGCCACCCGAGCTTCGCGCCATCGTCGCGGTTGCTCCCGCGCTCGATTTAGCCTCCTGCGCCAATGCGCTCAACGAGCCGCGAAATTTCATCTACCAGCGTCATTTCGTCACCGGCCTCAAGCGCCGCATGCGCTTCAAATCAACTTTGTTCCCCGGCCGCTTTCCGATTGACGGCATGCGCAACATCCGCAGCGTTCGCGATTTCGACGAGCACATCACCGCCCGCTTCTGCGATTTCGCCGGCGCCGACGATTACTACGCTCGCTCGAGCGCAGCCCGCGTCCTGAGCCAAATCCGCAAACCCACGCTGATCCTCACCGCGCAGGACGATCCCTTTGTTCCTTTCACGTCGTTCGCGCTCCCGGCCATCCGCGAAAATCCGGCGATCTCGCTCGTCGCGCCGGCACACGGCGGCCACTGCGCCTTCATCTCGAGCGAGCCGGGTGACGCTCGCTTCTGGGCCGAGTCTCGCGTCGTCGAATTCTGCTCCCAACACTCCACGCTTACCGACTAGCACCGACCTGCCCCCGTACTCCGCGGATACGTATTTCTAAGAATATTCATTTGCAGTATCGGTGATCTTAAGCAACTGTATCCAAAGTGATTTAGGGAGGGCCGAAGTGCCAAGGCTGAAAATCACTTTAGCGTTCGGATTATTGGGATTCTTTGTCTCATTGGTGCTCACGGGCATCTGGTACTACATAAATCGGCATGGCACTTCGGTTGGGTTCGTGAACGCCGTGCAAAATGTAACATTTGCAGTTTCCCCGGCATCGATTTTTCTGATCACAACCGAGCACGCTTCAGTCACGAGCCAATGCGGTACGATCCTATTTGTTGCATTGTTGAATTCGATCCTCTACTCGGCGGTTGGTTTCGGGATCGCATGGCTATGGAGCAACGTTGCATCTGGATGAGAGATTGGGGTTTTGGGCGGGTCGTGGTGGGGCGCGTGGCGCACCCTTCTGGCGCGGGCGGGTGGCCCACCCTTCTCGCATGAGTGGATTCCACAAATGGCGAACAACGGGCTCCTACCGGACGGTACGATTCGAGTCGCTCACTTCGAGGTTGCGTCTTAGTTTTTGCGGGTCCCCCTCGAGAAGAGCGAAGGCGTCGTCAAGGCACAGCCGTGCAATGCTGGAGCACGCGTGGGCCAGAGGGTGGCCAAGCGGAATCCCGGTGCCGCCGCGACGCCAAGCGCATTTCTCCAATCTACGGTACCGCGATTAGAAATCCCCGTAACTCATTGAAAATAAACGATCGGCACCGGTTCTAATCTACTGTAAAAGCCCTGGGCAGCCTCACCAGTTTCGGCCGCCCTGACGAACGCAAAGCGCCCGCTCGTCGTCAAGTCCGCGAGAATCAATCTAAGTTCAAACCAACCTCAGTTTCGCCCGCCTTGACGCTAGCCAGCACCGCAGCTAGAATTCCTTCGTCATAAAAGCGTGACTCGTATTCGACAATCAAGCCGCCGCTACGCCAGTTCGGAAGGCAACTTCCTTCCCGCTTTCACCTTCTTAGTGTTCATCCGGGAATTCAGCGATAGATTCAACTGGCATGCGCCGACTCATGCTCGATGCAACAAAGGAAACACGAATGAATCGCAATAGTCATTGCAAGGCCGCGGGCTGTCCGCGCGGAGCGTCCCATTCACAACCAATGGCCGCAGCTCGTCGCGCCATCGCGCGTCCGATCGCGTTCGTCTTGTTTCTCGCGGCCGCACCCGCCGTCGCACTCGTCCTCGCGCTCGGCGCGGCGCTCGGCGTGGCGATGCTCACTCCGTCTCCAGCCTGCGCCCAAAAGGTCAGCGAAAAGAATCTCCCGCCCACCTACCGCGACTGGCTCGACCGCGACGTGGTCTATCTGATTACAAAGGAAGAGCGCGAAACGTTTCTCCGCCTTACCACTGACGACGCCCGCGACAAGTTCATGGAGAAGTTCTGGGAGCTTCGCAATCCTGATCCAGGCTCTCCCTCGAACAGCTTTAAAGAAGACATCTACGCAAGAATCGCCTACGCCGACGCCAACTTCAGCACCGGGTCGGGCGGCGAAGGCTGGCGCACGGCTCGCGGCCAGACGTACATCACGCTCGGTCCGCCCCAGCAGAAAGAAAAGCATTACGGCGCGGGCAATCTACGGCCGCTCGAGATCTGGTTTTATTCGAATACCACTCCGCCGCTGCCGCCGTTCTTTTACATCATGTTTTATCAGCGTGACAATATCGGCGACTTCCGCTTCTACAGCCCCTATTTCAACGGGCCTACTGAACTCGTCACCGGAACGAATGCGGTGAATAACAATCCCGCAGCCTTGAAGATGATCGCGGATGCCACCGGACCTCTCGTCGCGAGGGTCGCGCAGACTCTGCTTCCCGACGAAACGCCCGATCAGCAGGGTCGCATCAGCCTTCAGTCCGACATCATGCTGTCGCAGCTCAAGAGTCTGGCCAATCAGCCCGCCTACAAAGCGCAGCTCGAGCGTCGTCGCAATTTGCTCGAAAACGTTACCTCGCGCCTGGTCGTCGAAGGACGCAATCTCAATATCGTTACGTTGCCGGTCCGCGATTCCCACGGTCTTACCCGCTTGGATTACGCCATCCGCATGCACAGTCCGAATGATTTGACCGTCCTCGATAAGGGAGACGGGCACTATTCATTTGCGATTGAGGTACGCGTGCGGGTGTTCAGCGCTGATAACAAGCTCATCTTCACGCAGCAGAGATCTGTGAGCGACTCGATGGATAAGTCCCACTTGAACGCCGTTAAAGAGCGGGTATTCGGCTATGAGGGCACGCTGCCGCTGCCGCCCGGGAAGTATCGGCTGGATTTCTTGCTGACGGATTGGCAAAAGAAGGTTGGACTTCACGCGGAGCGCGAAGTTGTAGTCCCCAAGGTTGAACCCAATAGTCTGGTGATCCCGGGGATCGTGGCATTTTCGTCCGCGGACACACTGGATCCGGCCCACGCGGATTTCACGCCGTTCTCGATGGCAGGCGTCAAGTTCACTCCGATGGCTGGGTCGCCTCTAATGGTGAATCCGGGACAGAACTTGCAGGTGGCCTATCAGATTTGGACCGTGCCTCAGCCCCCGGCTTCCGTCGCAGGCCAGAAGCTGCAGGTGCACTACGCTCTCGGCCAGGTCGCAAATACGGGAACCTCTACCGTAGTTGACGACCAGATTCCGATGGAGCAATTTGATTCGACAGGTTCGCTCGTCAATGGGAAGAAATTCCCACTCAATGCCATGTGGATCGGCAGCTATATGCTAAGCGTCGCGGTCAGCCGTCAAGGCACTTCCGAACACGCTTCGAGTTCGTTCAACTTTAAAGCGGTCGGCGGCGACATTTTTGAACGCCCTTGGGACATCTCCGACCCGAACATTCTCAAAGATGTGGAGCAGGGAGTTTGGGACCAGGAACGAGGACTCTGCTATTTCGATCAGGGCCAGATGGACGAGGCCAGGGGATTCCTCCGCCGGGCGCTCGCTCGGGATCATGCGAATGAGGTGGCTCGTTCCCGGCTCGTCCAGGCCTACTATGCGCAGAAGGACTACTCCTCGATCGCCAGCCTTTACAACGACGCCGGCATCACCTCGAATACCGACTCTGAAACTTTGTTGCGAATCGCCGAAAGCCTCGAAAAAGCTGGAGACTCCAAGCGAGCGTTCGCGTTGCTCGAAGACGCGATCCGCGCCCGCCCGGAGGACGGCTCCCTATACCTTGCCCTGGCCGATCTCTACGAGCACAGGGGCGACGCGCAGAAGGCTGCAGAGCTGACCAAGAAGGGGAGATCGGTACTCGGGGCCGCAACGCCAACTCCCGCACAGACACCTTAAAGCCTCCTAAGACCCGGATGCATTCGGAATGCAATATATTATTTTTCGTATTTTTCTATTTCAATTAGCATAGAGAAATCGGGGCGGTCCCTCTCCAGCGCGTCCTAAAAGTTCCTTAAATATAACAAAACATAGGGCTTATATTATTTGCGATTTTGAGGTATTTTTGGCATTCCCTGTGCATAGGGGTGTATCAGATTGGTGGGATTTTGGGGTGTCCTGTCCACCAAGCATTAAGTCTAGAAGCAATTGAACGGCAACCCGGGGTGTGGTGCTTGTTAAGTTCCTCTGACAACCAAGTCCGATTCGGGGTAAAGCCCTCAGACCTCAACTGGTGTGAAAGGAGCGGTATGAACTTTTTGAAAGGAATTGCGCTAACGGCTCTCGTCCTGGCCCTTTGCGCGGCGTTTGCAGCGCCGGCACTGGCTCAGGACAGCGCTTCGCGAGGCAATTTGAGCGGTCTCGTTTATGACTCGTCACAAAGCTTGGTTCCAGGCGCTGAGGTCACGGTTACGGGACCGATCGGCAGCCTGACCCAGAACACGAGCGGACAGGGTTCGTTCCTTTTTTCGACCCTGATCCCCGGCATGTACACGGTCAGAGTCCAGAAGGCGGGATTCAAGGTCTCGGAAGTTGGCAACGTCGAAGTGCTCATTAACAAGACGACCAGCGTTTCCGTCACCCTGGAGCCTGGCACCATTACTCAGGTGGTCGAAGTGGCTTCGGCAAACCTGACAGTGGACACCTCGGCTTCGTCCGTGAACACAAACTTGGCGGACAGCTTCTATGAGAATATTCCGGTCGCCCGAAACGTCGCGAGCCTCTTCTACCTGGCTCCAGGCGTCGTTTCCGGTTTGGCCACGGGCAACTCGAACCCAGCCATTTCAGGGTCGAGCGGCCTTGAGAACCTGTATGTCGCAGACGGCGTCTCGATCAACGACCCGGCCTTCGGTGGTTTGGGCGTTTGGTCGCGTTCGTACGGTGCCCTTGGTTCGGGTATCAATCTTTCGTTCGTCAAGGAAGTCCAGGTCAAGACGGGCGGCTTCGAGCCGCAGTATGGCCACGTCAGCGGCGGTATCGTCCAGATCGTGACGAAGTCCGGCAGCACCGCGTTCCATGGCGGTATCGCCGGATACTTCAACACGCACATCATGCAGGACACGTACCTCAACGCCGACGACCCACGGTATAGCGTTCAGAACCTGATCGGCCGTCACATTGAAGATGCTCGATACGAGGCGTCCGGTGAGATGGGCGGTTATGTTCCTTTGTTCGGGTTGAAGGACAAGCTGTTCTGGTTCGGAAACTACAACCCCACTTGGAACCAGGCAATTTGGGCGCCTGCCCTCGGCTCCGGTCTGTTCGATCTTTACGGTGACAACCTTCAATATCGGACGTTCTCGGGCGACTACGCGGCGAAGTTGACGTACAAGATCAACAACTCGCACACGATTGAGACGTCCCTTTTCGGTGACCCGAACCTCAGAAACTACGCGCCGTCTCCGAATCTTTTGAACGCGGACAACACGACGGTCAATTCCAAGTGGAACTACGGAACCCGGAACTGGGACACCCGCTATGACGGTGCTCTCAGCCCCACCTGGACGATCGACGCCGCATTCACGTGGAGCTGGAACCACTTCACCGAGGCTCCTCAGAACGTAACTCAGATCGTGGACTCCAGTCAGATCAACACCGGACAGCGCGGTACGTTCGTTCCGATCGGCTTCGGTTTCTTTGAGCCGTACGATTCGAACACGAAGTCGCTTTCATTCGACACGTCCAAGACCTACCGTTACGCCGGTCAGCACACGTTCAGCGTCGGCTACAACTGGCAGTATCCTATCTACAACGACATCACCCGGGAATCGGGACCGAAGTATCCAATTCCTGAATTCAACGCCAGTGGTACCGATCCGGGCTATGACTCGGCGCCCGGCGTCGTAGGGAGCTTGACGGACGCTTCTCTCACGCTTCTCACGGCCGGAGACGTGGGTGCAGCCGCCAACAACTGCACGCTTTGCCCGTACGAGACGGTGCCAGACGGTTCCGGAATTGCCGGTCAAACCGTTACCCAGCGTGTGGTTCTACAACAAACGCGTGGTCGCTTCGACGGCGGTACGACTGCCAGCAGCGGTAAGTATCACGCAGCGTATGCCAACGACGCATGGTCGATCGGTACCCACGTGACGTTGAACCTGGGCGTTCGCTGGGAACAACAGCGATTGACCGGGAACGTGGTCGAGAAGACCTTCGTCAACATGTGGTCTCCCCGCATCGGAATCATTGTGGATCCGAAGGGCGACCGCAAGTCGAAGATCTACGCCAACTTCGGCCGGTATGCGTTCGTTCTCCCCTTGGACGCTGCCGTACGCTCGTTGAGCTCGGAAGCGGACTTCCTGAATCCTTACTTTGCGCCGGCTTCCACCAACGTCGGTTGCCCGCTCGGCTTGACGCCCTGCGTCATTACCGATGCTAACGGCAATCCCGATTACGCCAACCTGTTCGTGCCTGATTCCGCGCACCTTCTGAACCTGGCGTCGGGCGGTGTGAACCTTTCGCCGAGCATCGCGATTAGCGGTGGCGAACCGTTCGCTCCTGGTACTCGAATGGAGTACACGGATGAGTGGGTCGTCGGAGCAGAGCACCAGTTCCGCGGTGGTATCATTGCCAGCGCACGGTACATTGATCGTCGCCTGAAGCGCGTAATTGAAGATCAAGGCGGCATCTCGGTGGAACAGTTCAACGCTCTCGCTGCAAACGGCGGCGGCTTGAACTACTTCATCGGAAACCCCAACGCGAAGCAAGATATCTTCGTCAATCCGAATGAACAAACGTTCGGCCCGAATGGACTCTGCAGCGGCAGTAAAGACGGCCTGTCGAGCAATTGCGGTACAGTGGACGAAACTCCAGGGCCCTGCGCAACGGTGGGTGGCGCGATCAGAGGTGCATTTGACTGTGCCCTTCGAACCGCCATTAACAATCCGAGTGCAGGGAATGCGGCGGCACTGGAAGCATTCGGCTTCCCGTCAACTTGCATTCAGTCTGGCACAAACATGCCCACTCCGTTCGTGGCGCCCAACACCGCGAATACGTTTGGCACGGTCCTCGGAAGTGCTTGTTTCCCGGCCGTTGACGGCGGCAACACCCCCTGGTTGATTCCCAATCCGGGATCCGCCACGCGTTTGAACAAGGCCAATACAGCAATTGACTTCGGCGGCGAATTCCACCCTGACGGTCTGCCCGACACGTACAAGGACCCGAAGCGTGAATACGAAGCCGTCGAGTTCGAAGTGAACAAAGCCTTCAGCCACAACTGGGCGATGGTAGCCAACTGGCGAATCGCGCAGCTCCGAGGCAATTACGAAGGTGCGTTCCGCAACGACAACGGACAAGCCGACCCCGGTATCAGCTCGCTGTTCGACTTGACCGAAGGTGCTTTCGGTCTGATCGGGCAACAGCAGGGAATCGGTCCTCTCAACACGGATCGACGTAACGTCGTGAACGTCTATACGACCTACGTGCTGAGCACCAGCAAGCTAAAGGGTATGGTTCTCGGTGGTGGCCTGAAGATGCAGACGGGTGTACCGCTCACAACCCTGGCTGCGCAGCAAGCCTACCAGAACCCCGGTGAAGTGCCGATCTTCGGTCGCGGCGATTTGGGTCGTGCGCCTCTGACTGCGAGCATCGACGCTCACATCGAGTACCCCTGGAAGATAAATGATCGCTTCACCATGAAGTTCGGGTTCGACGCCTTCAATATCGCGGACGGACGACGCCAGACACTGGTTAACCAGAACGTTGACCAGGGCTTTGGTCTTCCGAACAGCGACTTCCAGAAGCCGTTCCTAAACTACTTCCAGCTGCCCTTCCAATCGCGAGGGATCATCAAGCTGGAGTTCTAACCTCAACCAGAAAACAGGGAGGGCGCTTCGGCGCCCTCCTTTTTTTTTGCCTCGTCGGAACTGCAATTCGTCAATCGTTATGTCCAGGACCGGAGAGTCCAGCCTCGCTCTTATCCTTGTTGATTCGCAAAAAGCTTCGGCGCATATTTGGAGTTAGCGTGTAGTGGGAGGTTCCGTTCGATGAAGCCAGCTAGACTAGCCGTTCTTCTATTTATCGTCGCACTCATACTGTCTCCGCGGATCGCATACGCCCAGCGTCCCCTGTCGCAAACGGCGGGGATGGGCCTTGAGATCAACGTCCAGGTCCGATACGCGGATGGCAAGCCCGCACCTCCGGGAATCCATCTGTCGTTGGAAATGGCGGAAGGTGGGCCCGTGGACGATTGTGCGACTCAGCCGGGAGGCAAATGCCATTTCATTCCGCCCACGACGGGGGCTTGGATCGTTAGACTCAAGGAGCCGGGATACAAGCCGGACTTTCGGCGCGTGGACCTGATTCAGACGGCGAAAGGTCACGTAGACCTCACGCTGTATCCGATCCCAGGGGAGGCTCCCCCCGAAGCAGCGAACGATGCAACCGGTGCCTCCGTTTCCGCGGCTGACCTGGCGGTCCCCGACAATGCCAAGAAGGAATTCAGCGCGGGCCAAAAGGCGCTCGAAGCGAAGGATTACGACTCCGGCATAGCGCACATGCAGCGAGCCATCGACTTGTACGCGAATTATCCCCAGGCTTACGCCACATTGGGCGCCGCTTATCTGGAGCAGAAAAGGTACAAGGAAGCCCAAGCGGCGCTGGAAAAGGCCGTCCAGCTTGATCCCAAGGCCGCTGGAGCGTACATGGAGCTTGGCGCGACGCTGAACCAGTTGAAGGACTATCCTGGCGCTGTAACCGCCCTTACCAAGGGACTCGACATGAATCCCGATGTCCCTGCGGCCGACTATGAGCTCGCCAAGGCCTATATGGCGCAGCAGCAGTGGGCGAATGCGGAACCTTACCTGAGGAAGGCGATTGCTGCGCAGCCGGACATGGCGAGCGCTCACGTGATGCTCGGAAACGTGCTGTTGAAGAAGGGCGACGCTGCGGGCGCGCTGACCGAGTTTCAGACCTATCTGAAGCTCGATCCCAACGGCCCGTCGGCGGCGAGCGTTCGCGAGGTAATTCCCAAGATCGAAGCGGTGATCGCGAAGCAGCAGCAGAAATAGGGCAGCCGCGATCGAGTGTTGCGAGGTCCGAGCGTTTACCTCTTACCGCTCGCTTACCGATGGCTTACCGCTCGAGTCGCGCACCGTGCGCCCCCTCGGGCGGCTTGCTACGCGATCGGCGTCTCGAGCGATGGAGCGAAACCTCGCGTCAAGAGTTTAGCCTCGCCGGATTCTGCGATCGCCATCACGTCTTCGCAGCGCATCCCATAATCTCCCGGCACATAGATGCCCGGCTCGTTCGAGAACGTCATCGCCGGCTTCAAAATCGTGGTGTTGCCGCGCACCAGATAGGGCGACTCGTGCCCGTCTAATCCGATTCCGTGCCCCAGCCGGTGGGTGAAATACTTGTAGCTCGGCCCGAAGCCGGCATCCACGATCACTTTGCGCGCGGCACCGTCCACGGATCCGCATTCCCGCCCGGCCACTGCCGCCGCCAGCGCCGCATCCTGCGCTTTGCGCACGATTTCAAATGCGCGCTGAAGTTTTTCGGGAGGCTTTCCGAGTGCGCTCGTACGCGTAACGTCCGACTCGTAGCCTTCCACTCGCGTCCCGCCGTCAATCAGCACGCCGACGCCCTCGCGCAGCACCTGTTCTTCGCGACTGCCGTGCGGCAGCGCCGCCGCCGTGCCGAACAACACAATCGCGTAGCCTTCGAGTCCCATTTTCTCGTACCCGCGCGAAATCATTTCCGACACTTCGCGCTGCGTCATTCCTTCCCGCAGCGACGCAAACGCAGCCTTGTAGGCGTCGAACGTCGCGCCGCACGCGAGCCGCATCAGCTCGAGCTCATGCTCGCTTTTCTGCGCGCGGCATCCAACCGTCACCGGATTGCCGCTCGAATATTCGAGCGACGGAGCTGCCTGGCGCAGCCCGTCGAAAAAAACATACCTCGTCGTTTCCTCCACTCCCACTCGTCCCGTTCGAATGCCGCGTTCCGCGATCCACTTGGCCATGAGCGCGTAGGGGCTTTCATCTTCCTGCCAGACGCGCACCTCGATCGGCCAGCGAAGCTGCTCGCGCAATCGCGCTTCCTCAAATCCGGGGCAAACCATCATCGGATCGCCCTCGCGCGGTACCAACAATGCCACGATGCGCTCGCTCAGGCCCCACGGCGTTCCCACGTAATATCCCAGCGTCGTGCCCGGGGTCACGTAAAGCAGATCGAAGCGCGGCTTCGCGTCCGCCATTAATTTTTGCGCGTGCGCGATGCGGCTTTGCAGTTCGTCCACTCGTATCGGCTTCACGCGATCGCCTAGCGGCTGCAGTTTGTCAAACGCAGGAGGCAGCGCGGATTGTCCGGCCTGTGAAGAATTGGCGCGCGGCGCAGCGGCGAGTCGCCGCGCCCACGCGCCATCGCTGGCCGCGCCCGCGCCTACGATCGAAGCCGTCCGTAATAGTTCGCGCCGCGATAGCGTCATTCGGTTCTCCGTTGGAATTGTTTCCAATGAGTATGCGGTTAGTGGAAATGTGAAATCAGCACTACGTCCGTGGCGGGAAATCCACGCGAGTAGACAATTTGCTTCCCGTCCGGCGAGAGCGAATAGGTCCAAACGGATCCCTGTCCCAGGTTCATAATTTCTTTGGGCGCGAGTGCAGGAGATCCTGGCGGGCCGACGGGCTGCGCCCACATGCTGGCTTGTGAATTGTTGTTCACCGTAAAAAGAATCGCGCGTCCATCTTTCGTCCACGCGAGGCTGCTGCCACCTTCCGATCCGATAGTTGCCGTCGCCGGCAAATCATACACATTTCGAATCTCTCCGCTGTCGATTCCGACGATCGCAAGCTTGGAGGGTTTTGCGACGTCTGGCTGATAGGCCGCGGCAATCAATTTGTTGTCGGGCGAAATCACGGGATACTGAAAGGCTTCCTTGCCCACTCTTACGGCCGCTCCGCCGTCAATCCCGATCTTCATCAGGGCGGCGGTGTCGGTAGAAAGGTCCTGGTACACGACCGTCTTTCCATCCGCCGAGCAATTCGGCCACACATCCGCATTGCCATTCGTAAGCTGCTTCACGTCGCCGGCGTTTGAATCTCCGCGCCAAATCGAAACGCCTTGCTGCGGCCTGCTTACACCGAAAACCACGTGCTGCCCGTCGCCGCACGCCGACGGAAAGAGCGGAGCTCCCACATTCACCGGAAGATCGCGCGCGTTCGCGCCGTCCGCGGCGGCAGTCGCGAACCTCGTCGCGCCCGATGCATAAAAGCTGTAAAGAATCTGATTTGCCGAGGACCACGTAAGGCCGAATACTCCATCCGCGCGGCTGATCCCGGAAGTGATCTGCTTCGGCGGCGAAAATGACGACGCGCTGCCCAGCCCCGCCGTCCACAAACTTCCCGTCAGCGTCAACTGAACCGTAGCAAGCGTCGCCCCATCCGACGTGATACTGGCAGTCGTGTAGAAATTCAAGTCGTTCGTGATTCGCCGCGCTTCGCCGCCGGGATAGCTAACCAGCCACAACTGCGAATTGAGCGCGGGCTTACTCACCGGCGATCCGAAAATCACGCCGGACCCGTCCGGCATCCACGTGATCCGCCGCGTGTAGCCCCAATCCTGCGAACCGAGGCGCGTTTCCGCGCCTGTATCCACGGCCACGGTCTCGACCGAGTACACCTGAAAGCCGATGCTTGTCGTTTTCGCGACCGCGATGCGTCGCCCATCGGGAGACCAAGCCGGCCCCTCAGTCGAGAAGGTGCTCGGTGGATGCAGCACCACGAGTGCATGTTCCGACGTGCCGTCCGCGTTGGCCGTCAGCAGGCTCGAAGTTGCGCCAGTGCTCGATTGCCGCACAAATACGAATTGCTTTCCGTCCGGCGAAAAGCTCACGGAACTATCGATGTCCACAATCAACTCGCGCGGCGTCCCGCCGAGGGAAGGCACTTGGTAGAGTTTGGAAAGCCCGGATCCCGGCTCAGATTTCACGAAATACAGATAATTTCCGTCCGGCGAAAATGTAAGGCCCCTGTAATGTCCCGAAGAAGGAGGCACCACCTGCGCGGTGCTTCCTGTGCCGACCTGCCTCACCCAGATTCCCGGGGGCCCCTGTTCATCCGAAATATATGCGAGCCACTTTCCGTCGGGCGAGATCGCGGCTCCGTATGTGTGTCCCGATGACGAAATCGGCGTGATCGTCATCTCCGCGAAGGTTGAATCCGGTTTCCGCGCGTTTCGCTCGTGGATAAAAAGAATCACAGCCGCCGCAAGCGCCAACAATACGGACGCCCTGCGCATCCAGACGCCCCGCGCTGATTTCGCCGCCGCGAGAGACGTATCTCCCGCCACCGGATGCTGTGCCGAAGCGGCCGGCGTCGGAGCCGACCCTGGCAGCGGCGTCGCGCCCGAACCAGCCGCCGCAGGCCACGTCCGTGATGTCGCGCTGATCGAGCGAGACGAGTCCGAATCGCGCCTCAGCCGCTTCAAGTCTCCGCGCAATTCCGCGGATGTCTGATAACGCAGCTCGCGATCCTTCTCGAGCGATTTTCCGATGATCTCCTCGAGCTTCGGCGGCAGATTCGGGTTCTGTGTTGAGGGTGCCGGTGGATTCCGGTTCAAAATCGCATCGAAAATCACGGCGGAAGTATTTCCGTTGAACGCCGCCTGGCCCGTAGCCATTTCATACAGCACCGCGCCGAGGCTGAAAAGGTCCGTACGGGCGTCCAAATCCTCGCCGCGCGCTTGTTCGGGCGACATGTAGGCCACGGTGCCAAGCGCCGACCCGGGGCTCGTCAACATAAGGTTGTCGGTGGTCGGCTGCGTGGTGGTATTGCCGGCGCCCACGGCTTCCGCGAGCCGCCGCGACGCGGCTTGCTTCGCCAAGCCGAAATCGAGGATTTTCGTTTGGCCTCGCGCCGTCACGAAAATATTTGCGGGCTTGATGTCGCGATGAACAATTCCGCGAGAATGCGCCGCATCAAGCGCATCCGCAATCTGCGCCCCGAACTCGAGAAGGGAATCGGTCGCCAGCGGCCGCCCTCCGATCCGTTCCCGTAGCGTCTGCCCGTCGAGCACTTCCATCACGAGAAACGGGCGCCCATTACTCTCGCCCACGTCGTAGATCGTGCAAATCCCCGGATGATTCAGCGACGATGCCGCCCGCGCCTCGCGCTGAAACCGTTCGAGCGCCGCGGGATCCCGGGCGAGCTCCTCGGAAAGAAACTTCAGCGCCACCTGCCGGCCCAGTCTCGTATCCTCCGCGCGATACACCTGTCCCATGCCGCCGCTTCCCAGCGGTTCGAGGATCCGGTAGTGCGATATCGTTTGGCCAATCATGCGATTCGTCAGCGTGCAATCGTAAACAAGTCACCGCGCGCGCGCAAGCCGCGAAAGCGCTTCATCCTTCGGCCATACTCGGGCGGGCAGCCTGCGCTCAAACAAAAAAAGCGGGAAACGGCTTCGCTCCGTTTCCCGCCCGATCTCTCAATTTGATTTGTCTCTACTGCTGGCCCTCGGCCGAAGAGGCAGGCCGCGGCATCACGGTTACCAGCACCGGCTGCTCGAGCTCGAAATCCAGTCTCGTCTCCGCCGGGATTTTCACCTGTTTTCCCTTCGTCGCACCTGCATAGACCGCTCCGCCCGCTGCGCCTACTCCCGCGCCGATTCCTGCGCCAACCCCGCCGCCCGCGATTGCACCGATGATCGCGCCCAGCGCCGCGCCGCCGCCCACCTTCTTCGCCGTGTCCTTGCCCCGCGAAGTGCCCGTCACCGAATACGTGCTGCTCACCAGCGGATACGAGCGCCCTTGGTATTCCATCTTCACCAGCTGAAGGTGTAGCTCGCTCTTCCCGTGCAGGCGGCCTGCCGACTTCGCACCCACGAGTCGTACGTAAATGTCGGCGCCCCGCGATACGACCACCTGGTTATCCACCAGAAGCGGCGACTCGAGCGACGCGTGAAAGATTTCGCCCTCGTTGTTTACCGCCGAGTCTATTCCGTCCACCATGCGCACAGTCAGCGTCGCGGTTTTTGGAACTTCCACGGCTTTCGGCTGCGGCAACGGTGGCGGCGCGGGCTGTGCGGCTTGACTGGTTTGGGGCGGCGCCATTTGCGAAGCCCGCGCCGTCTCGGCGCATCCAGCTGCGAGCACCAGCGCGAGGGCTCCCGTCAACGCAGTCGTCAAGGCAGTCGTCAAGGCAACCGTCGACCTAACCGGCAATTTAGCGATCAACCGCCTACGTCGCATTCGTGCTCCCTATGGCCCTGCGAAACTGTCCCCAAGAGTAAACCGCACAGGCTGAAGCCTGTGCCACCTAACCCGCCGGCTCCTTTGCCGCAGCCTGTGCAGTACGATGTCGTGCCCCGTGCCGTTCCAGGGCGAACAAACGGCGTAACCGCCACTCCGACCAAGTTGATGCTTTGCAGTCTACTACGATGCTTGGCTCACCATAAATGCTGTCTACGAGGAAGTGCTCTCGAGGCGCCCCGATTGCCTCGAGCCCGTGGCGAATCCCGGCACGCCCGACGAATATTCCCGCAGCCCCGAACTCGCGCGCGACTTTCCCACGCGACGTTCTCACGCAACTTCTCCACGCGACGTTCTCACGCAACTTCCCCACGCAACCTCCCTCGCAACTTTTTCGCGCAACTTTTCGGCGCACCTCGTGTTCTACAAGCCAGCAGTCGAATCGGGTGTTGAGCCTAATTTATAAGCGATTTTCCGTTTGAAAAGGAGATTTGCAATGCGCATTTCGAACGCTACGGGTGTGTTCCTTTCTTTCCTCGCTATTTTCGGACTGGCAAGCTGCGGTGGCGGCGCCTCCACCACCCCTCCCCCCACTCCAATGGGCAGCATGTTTACGATTGGCACGGACAGCCCCACGCTTCCCAGCGTCGTGTCCGTCGAGGTTCAGATCACCAGCATCACGCTGACCGACGGCACCACCACGGTCAATCTTCTGAACGGGCCGCAAACCGTGGATTTCGCGAAGCTCAACGGCCTGCGTAGCCTGCTCGATCTCGAAGATGTTCCGGCCGGCACCTACACTTCGGCCAACATCTCGGTCGGCACCGTCACAATCCAGTACCTCGATACGACGCAATCGCCGCCGGCTCTCAACACGATCGCCGCGATGGTCGCGCCGATGACCGTCACCCAGGCCCTCAAAACTCCGCTCGTATTGGCGGACAACGATCTGGTGGGTTTCTTCATGGATCTCGATCTCAGACAATCCATCCAAACCGATGCGAACGGCAACGTCACCGGGAATTTCACACCTACGTTCGACGTGAAAGGCCTTTCCGTGGACGATGCGGACGCTCAAATTGATTGCTTCTACGCCGGAGTTGTTAGCGTCAATCCCGCCGGCAATCAATTCATGATTCAGGGTCCGCGCGGCCGTCAATACACCGTTGATACCACCGCCACGACGAACTTTGACTCCGACGAAACGCCCAGCAGCTACACCACGAACACGATCGTAGAAGTCTCGGGTACGCTCAATCGCGTCACGCGCGACATCACTGCGACGGAAGTCGAGGTCGTCTCACAAGACCACTTTTTCATCGAAGGTCTCGACACGTTCGTTCAGTCCTCAGGCGGCCAGATTTCCGGAATCAATCTTTACGCGCGCGGCGAGCTTCCTGCTCTCGACAGCTATCCGCTCGGCCAGATCGACACCATTCCGCTTACCGGCAATGAGAAGTACATGATCGCGGATCTTCATGTTCCGCTCCTCTCGCTTCTCTTTGGCCCTTCGAGCCAGCTCGCCGGCCAGCGAATTCTTTTTGGCGGCAAGCTCGACAATACGACCGCTCCGCCGTCCGTTGTGGTGCATCGCGTGGTTCTCGAACGCCAGGGTCAGCGCGGCCAGTGGGTTGTCGGCAGCACGAACGTTCAGAACGGCAACAGCGGCACGTTCAGCTTGAACGATAATTATCTCGCAGGCGTTCTGCTGCCGCAGCCGCTCACCGTGATGTCCACCAACTTTACGAATTACATCAACCTCAGCGGACTCTCCGCTCTCTCGGGAAGCCAACCGATTCACTTGCGAGTCGTCGGGTTCATTCTGATCAACCCCGCGGCGAACAATACTCCGGTGATGGTGGCCCGTTCGGTGGAGGCGCTGAACAACTAACAGACCAGCAAGATGAACGATTCGCCGGAGCGTCTACCCGATTCGATTCGGTGGGTGCATTCGGTTCGTAAGATGGCACGGCGAGTTCCCCGCCGTGCCATTTCTTTTGGTGGCAGCTCAGGAAGCGCAATTCTGAGCCGCGGTCGAAGCTATTGCAGTTTTCAAACGGAGGAAAACCCTGCGAAGTCGTTGAGAGGAACCTACTCCATCTTTTTCGCTAGCACTTGTTTCCCGCGCACTTGAATCTCAATCGCCATCGGCGGCCGCACCGCTGCCCCTTGCGCGATCTCTCCACGCACCAGTCCCGCCGGCCCATTCCCGTAGCGCGACAGATCAAAAACCGCGTGGTTGCACGGGTCCGCCACCATCGGATGCGACCCGCGATAGTTGTATTCCTTCCGCAACCTCTCCATGTCCGTCACGAATTCCATTTCGCAAGTGCCATACGGCTCGATCAGCGAAAAACCCCAATACACTCCGCCGGGGAGGTGCACAACCATCGAGGGCACTTGTTTTGAAGTTGTCGGATCGCGGAAGATGAATTTTTTCGCTGCCCACGTCTTCCCCAGTTCGTCCGTGGTGGCAATCTCGCCCGGTCCCACTGCTATTTTCTCCGGTTTGGTCTCGGGCGCGCCTGCCGGGGCAGCGGCAGCCGCTACCGCGGCCTCCGCGCTTGCCGCACTCGGCTCCTTCGCCGACGTGCCGCGCATCCACCACACTGCAATCAGGCACACCGCGACCACGCTCGTCGCCGAGAGGATCACCCACAAAGGAGGCATTTGTGGCGCAGAGAATTTCGACGGCGCAGGGGCCGCTTCCGCCGCTTGTTCCTCGGCCGCCTTTTTCGCTTCATCGCGAGGGAGCACGCCAGGAATATTCGGTTGGTCGGGTTTGAAAGGATTATTGTTCATTCCATCTCCGGCTTCTGGGTTTCCGGAAGGGAATAACAAGGTTGAATCGCGCCGGAGAAAAACGCAAGACGAGAACGCGGAGCGCTGTTAACGCTTAAGCAAGGCCGGAGGGCGACGCTTTTTCGCAACCGCACTACGCGGGCCGCCGCTCCAGACGCACCGAATGGTGCGCCACATATTCGTGCAGGTTTGCGAGGATTAAAAGCAATTCCAGCATCCGGTCGCGCTGCTCCGGATTGGGGTCCGCTGCACCTTCTTCCAGATTCTTCACAGTTGCGAGCGCGTCGGATAATAACCATTCCAGGCTGCTGGCTTTCACCATCTGCCCGGCGCGGCAGCTCTCCATCGCGTGATCCGAGCGAATGAACGCCTCGTCCAAAAAGTGATCGAGGCACAACTGTTCCCCCGCGAGACTTTTCGGAATCGGATTCGCACACTCAGCCCGTTGGCAATGTCCACCGGCAACAGCGGCTGTCATCTTCCACCCCGTGGCCTCGCGGGTTTCCCGCAAGGCGTGTGCGAGAGAGACTAGCATATTTTTCGCGGGATGCACCCGGTGACGCACCAAAACAGCAATACCCGGTTGCATCCATGCGAATCGGGCGGACGAAGGCAGCCGCGCGCGCTACAAAATCGTTATCGTTCCCGAACTCGTGCTCAATTCCACGCGCACGCCGCCGTTCCCGACTTTTCCGTGTATCTCGTGCGCGCCCAAATTGCCCTCAACCGTAATCGCATGCTTCGTCTCGATGTTTCCCGAGCTCGACCGCGCGTACAGATCAAACGAAGCCTCCGGCGGAAAATTCACGGTCACGCTTCCGGATCCCGTCCGCAGCTTCCAATCGCCCGTAGGCGTCCCTTGCGCGGTGATCTCGCCGCTTCCAGTGGAAACGCGCACGGCTCCTTTCGCGCCCTTGATATCCACATCTCCCGAGCCCGTTGATATATCCACATCTCCCGCCGCCGTCTGCTCGAGTTTTATTTCGCCGCTTCCGCTCGACGCATTCAGCCCGCCCGCAATGCCGATCGCGCGAATCGAACCGCTACCGGCCCGCGCGCTGGCGCTGCCCTTGATCGAATTCAGTTCCACGTCGCCTGATCCCGTCCGTACGTGAACTTCGGCGCCGATATTCGAAATCCTCAACTCGCCCGAGCCGCTCGTCGCTTCCACCGGCCCAGCAATCCCGTCCACCGATTCATCTCCCGATCCCGACTCCGAATGCAGCTTGGTCTGCGCCGGCACCATCACGGTGTAACTGATCGAAATGTTGCGCTCCCGCTCGTGATCGTTCATGGACCCGATCCGAATCGTGTTGCCGTTCTGCTCGATGGGCGGGTTCGCCTCGATCTCATGAATTCGCGCGCTCGAGTCGCCGCTCATCCACGAATGATTCGCGCGAATCGTGGCGTGAATTTCCACTTTGCTCGAATCTCCCGGCTTCACCGCGATATCTCCGGAGCCAGTCTGAATCGTCAGGTCCACCGCGCCCGTAACGCTCAACGTCCGGTCAAAATGTCCCTCCTGCTCCGCAAACGCAGGCGCAGCAGCCACCGCAGCCGCCATCATCAATATCAAGCACGCAGCTAGAACGCGCACACGATTCCGCATCTTCATTCCTCCCATCGAAGTTACGCCAGTCTACAAAGGGATACGCAATCCACGCGTGGAAAGTTCACATCAGATTCTTGGGAGTGTGCTGATCGTAGGCCGCGCAACGGGGCGCTGCTCGTTTGCCCGGATATTCGAGGCGGTGAGTTTGATTCTTACGCTGGCACAGACGGGCCGATGCTAAGCCTCAGTCCCGTGGCACTTCTTATATTTTTTGCCCGAGCCGCAGGGGCAAGGATCGTTCCGCCCGACTTTCGCCGCCGCACGCACAGGCTTCGGCGCCTCCGCCTGCGCGGCGCCGGTCTGAAATTGCAAATTCTGCTGCTGACGCTTTTGCCGCTGCTCGATCTGCCGCGCCATCGCGGCCCCATCTTCGGCGGCGCGAGGACTCGGTCCCGCCCCACCTTCCGGTCCCGCGGCTCCGGGCCCTTCCGCCGGCCGCACCAAAAACAAAAATCGCACCGACTCCTTGTCAATCCGGTCCATCAAATCGTCAAAAAGTGTAAACGCTTCTTTCTTGAACTCAACCAGCGGATCCTTCTGCGCATACCCGCGGAGCCCGATGCCTTCCTTCAAATGGTCGAGGCTCAGCAAATGATCTTTCCACTGCGCGTCCACGATATCGAGCAAAATCCGCCGCTCGAGCCATCGCATCACTTGCGCGCCAAACAGCGTTTCCTTTTCCTCGTACCGCGCGTTCACCTTTTCGATCAGCGCGTCCGCCAGCTTGTCGTGATTCAGCGTCGTCACATCCACGCCCACCGCTTTCGGCTCGAATCCGAATTGGTTCAGCACCTCGTTCGAGAATTGCGTGACGTTCCATTGATCGGGATGCTGATCGCCCGGGCAATAAACATCCACCAGCTCGAAGGCGATCTCTTCCGCCTTCTCGAGCACCAACTCTTTCTGGTCCGCACCTTCCAGAATCGCGCGCCGCAGCGAATAAATCGTCTCGCGCTGCTTGTTCATCACGTCGTCGTATTCAAGAAGATGTTTGCGCGCTTCGAAGTTCTGCGCCTCCACGGCCTTTTGTGCGTTTTCGATTCGTTTGCTGATCAGCCGCGACTCGATCGGGATGCCTTCCGTCATTCCCAGCCGGTACATCAGCGCTTTCACGCGTTCGCCGCCGAAAATCCGCAGCAAATCATCTTCGAGCGAAAGAAAAAATCGCGACGCTCCCGGATCGCCCTGCCGTCCCGCGCGCCCTCGCAACTGATTGTCAATGCGCCGCGCTTCGTGACGCTCCGTTCCCAGAATGTGCAGGCCGCCCATGGCCACCACTTCGTCATGCTCCGCGCGGCATTGCTCCGCAAACTGGTCGTAGATCGGCTTCCATTGCTCGAGCGGCACCTGATAAATTTTCCCTTCCTGCTGGAACAGCACCATCGCCGCGCCGGCCGCTCCGCTCGCGCCGTTTCCCCCAGCGCCAGCGCCCGCTCCCGCGCTCGGAGCCGAACCCGCTCCTGCACTCGCCGCGTCCGCCTGCGCTGGGGTCTCCGTCCCCGCCCCGGCGCCGATCACGGCACCGGCCGGCATATACGGCATCGCGAGCTTATTCTTCAACGCGTATTCGCGCGTCATCGCCTCAGGATTGCCGCCGAGCAAAATGTCCGTACCGCGGCCGGCCATGTTCGTCGAAACGGTCACTGCGCCCTTGCGTCCGGCCTGCGCGATGATCTTCGCTTCGCGCTCGTGCTGTTTCGCGTTCAACACCTGGTGCGGAATCCCCGCCTTCTTCAAATGCTCCGCAATCTTTTCCGATTTCTCGATCGAAATGCTTCCTACCAGCACGGGCTGCCCGCTCTCGTAATACTGACGAATGCCGCCCGCCTTGGTATTGTCTTCCTGCAAAATCCCGTTCACCGCCGCTTCAAATTTTTCCGCTTCCGTCCGGTACACCACGTCCGCATGCTCCACGCGGATCAGCGTCTTATTCGTCGGAATCGCCACTACTTCCAGCTTGTAGATTTTGTCGAATTCCGGCGCTTCGGTTTCGGCCGTTCCGGTCATGCCTGAAAGCTTTTTGTACATGCGGAAATAATTCTGAAACGTGATCGTCGCCAGCGTCTGATTCTCGCGCTCGATTTTCACGTTCTCTTTCGCTTCCACCGCCTGGTGCAATCCGTCCGACCAGCGCCGCCCGGGCATCTGCCGCCCTGTAAATTCGTCCACGATGATTACTTCGCCGTCTTTCACCACGTAATCCACGTCGCGCTGGTAAAGCGTATGCGCGCGCAGACCCTGATAGACGTGATGAATGATGTCCATGTGCGCGGGATCGTACAGGTTTCCAAGTCCCAGCAGCTTTTCGGCTTTCGACACGCCTTCTTCCGTCAGCGTCGCCGTCTTGTGTTTTTCATCCAGCGTGTAATCGATGTCCTGGATGAGTTTCGGAATCATCTTGTCGATCTTGTAGTACTTGTCCGTAGATTCTTCCGCCGGCCCGGAAATAATCAAGGGCGTCCGCGCCTCGTCAATCAAAATCGAGTCCACTTCGTCAACGATCGCAAAGTGGTGTCCGCGCTGCACGCAATCTTTTAAATCATATTTCATGTTGTCGCGCAGATAGTCGAAACCAAACTCGTTGTTCGTTCCGTACGTTATGTCCGCGCCATACGCCGCGCGCCGCTGCGAATCTTCCAAATCATGGACGATCACGCCCACCGTCATTCCCAGCGTCTTGAAAATGGGGCCCATCCACTCCGCGTCGCGCCGCGCCAGGTAATCGTTCACGGTCACGATGTGAACGCCCCGGCCCGTCAGCGCGTTCAGATACGCCGGAAGCGTCGCGACCAGCGTCTTTCCTTCGCCGGTTTTCATTTCCGCGATTTTGCCTTCATGCAGCACGATGCCGCCGATCAACTGCACGTCAAAATGGCGCATCCCCAGAGTTCGTCGCGCCGCCTCGCGCGTCACCGCAAACGCCGGCACAATGGCGGGCTGAAGCGCGTCCCGCAATTTCTGCTTGATCTCCGGGTCGTCGGCTTCCACGCCCTCGAGGCGCGCCTGCACCTCGGCCTTGAGCTTCGGCGTGTACGCCGCCAGCTCCGCATCCGTCAGTTTCTTCATCGCCGGCTCGAGCGCATTGATCTCGTTCACCACCGGCTGAATCACTTTGATGTCGCGCTCGTGCTTCGTCCCGATAAATCGCGCAACAACGCTATCGACTATTCTTTCGACGTCCATATGTCCTTATTTAGATGCCCCTCGGGCCTGCCACGGCAAAATTTCGCTAAGACTCAGCCTTCTATTCTATCCGCTCGCACGATTTCACGCAAAGCAAGGCTCCGCAACCGTTGAGCTGCCCACGCAGGTCTCCTGGCTGCCGGTATTCTGCTGCGCCTGCCTCGTCGATCGCCGGTTCTCATCTACTCTTTCGGCGGCCTGCCTTGCCGCCCACTCCCGACCAGTCTATGATGAAAGTTCGCACCAGCTATCAACTCTCGAAAGGATTTCCATGCCACCCGGACCAGGACAAGGACCAGGACAGATGCCAGGATTCGCGCCCAATCAGCAGCCAACCGAAAAGAAAGCGCCGATCCCCGGCATCAAGAACTTGATCGCCGTCG
This sequence comes from uncultured Acidobacteriota bacterium, assembly GCA_963711875.1. Taxonomy (GTDB): domain Bacteria; phylum Acidobacteriota; class Terriglobia; order Acidiferrales; family UBA7541; genus Palsa-295. The sequence goes on along the minus strand of CAVQFW010000002.1, from coordinate 26,522 downwards.
CCAGCGGCAAAGGCGGTGTCGGCAAAACCACCGTCGCCGTCAATCTCGCGCTCGCACTCAAAGCCCTCGGCTCGAACGTCGGCCTTCTCGACGCCGACGTTTACGGTCCCAACGTGCCCGTCATGCTCGGCACCGTCGAACAACCCCGCGCCCTCGACGAGCGCACCATTATCCCCGTCGAAGCCTACGGAATAAAAATGATCTCGATGGGCCTGCTGAATCCGGGTGACAAACCGCTCATCTGGCGCGGCCCGATGCTTCACAGCGTCATCCAGCAATTTCTCCGCAGCGTGCAATGGGGCGAACTCGATTACCTGATCGTCGATCTTCCGCCCGGCACGGGCGACGTCCAGCTCACCTTGATTCAAAGTGTCGCGATCACCGGCACCGTGGTTGTCACTACGCCTTCGATCGTTTCGCTCGCCGACGTTCGCAAAGCCGTCGAAATGTTTCGCCAGGTCCACGTCGAAATTCTCGGGGTCGTCGAAAACATGAGCTACTTCAGTTGCCCGCATTGCGCCGGCCGCATTGACGTCTTCGGTCACGGCGAAGGCCGCCGCATGGCCCAGCTCTTCGGCGTCCCGTTCCTCGGCGAAATTGAAATCGACCCGCAAATCCGCATCGGCGGCGACACCGGCAAGCCCGTCGCTTCCATGGGCGAAGACGCCCCGGGCGGCAAAAGCATCTACGCCGTCGCGCGCAACGTAATCCAGCGCGTCGATTCCGTAAACTCGCGCGCCACCTCTCCCGTCGTTCAGATTCTGTAGTTTCCGTGGGTGACGACGCTAAAAATTCGCGGACTTTCCGATACCAGTCAATGAATCCAAAAATCTGTCGATGACTCCAAAAACCTTTCGCCGCATCGCCCTATCCCTCCCCGAAGCTACCGAAGGCTCGCACTTCAGCAAGGCCGACTTTCGCATCGCCGGAAAAATCTTCGCCACTCTCGCGCTCGAGCATCAAGGCTACGGAGTCCTCCTTCTCACCCCCGATCAACAAGCCGGCATGATCCAGGACGCGCCGGAAATCTTCTCTCCCGTTCCAGGTGGCTGGGGCGAAAAAGGCGCCACCCGCGTCCGCCTCGCAAAAGTTCCAGCCGACATCGCCGAAGCCTCTCTCCGCGTAGCCTGGACCCGCAAAGCCCCCAAACGCCTCCTGCCGTAGCGCCTGTTCGTGCGGCTGTGGCGCTGGTTCTTGCATCTGTAGCGCCACCCTTCAGGGTGGCAGCTTTTCTCCCTCGCCCGTTGTAGCAACCTCCCGCCCGCGCTATGCTTTCGCCATGCAACGCCCCGTCCCGACTGTAGGAACTCCCGTTCTCGTAATCCTGCTGCTCGCGTCACTCGCATCGGCCAGGACTCTACGCGCCCAAACGACACCCTCCGCGCACATTTCAATCAGCGCCACCGATTCCTCCGGAAATGCAGTGCAAGGCGCGCAAATTCAGCTCACCCCCGCTCCTTATCCCGCCCCGAAGTCCCTGGAAACCGACGAAAAGGGCGCGCTCTCGCTCGATCTCGTGCCCGGCACGTACCGGCTCGCTGCCATACGCCCCGGCTACTTCGATTTCGTAAAAGAAATCGTAGTGAAAAATTCAAGCGAGCCCCAAAAATTTGAAATTCACCTCAACCAGGCGCCTAACGCACACCTCTCCGTTCACGGATCAGCAGCCAATCAGTTGCCATCGAACGATTCGCCACCCAAAGACTCGCAGCAGATGGACCCTCCTCCGAATGATTCGGCGCAGACCCGATCACTGCCACACCACTCGGCCCCGAACGGCTCCACGTCGAAAAATTCCTTGCGCATCTCCGCCGCTCCCTACCACGACGACGTTTCCTACAGCCGCGCCGACCTCCAATCCATGCCCCGCACCACAATCAAAATTCACAACGCACACACCAACGCCGATGAAACCTACTCCGGCGTCCGCCTCGCAGATCTCCTCGCCCCACTCGGCGTCCCTCTCGGCAAAGATCTTCGCGGCCCCGCTCTGTCGCTGTCCATCCTCGCCACCGGCGCCGATCACTACCAAGCGGTGCTCGCTCTTGCCGAACTCGATCCCGCATTCCAACCCGGCGAAGTCATCGTTGCCGACACTCTGAACGGCCACCCGCTCCCCGCCGCTTCCGGCCCCTTCCGCCTCATCGTCTCCGAAGACAAACGCCCCGCCCGCTCAGTCCGCAACCTCGTCTCCATCGAACTCAAATCCATCAATTGATTTTTCCCCAGCACCCAAGCCAACTTGCGTCAGTAGGGGCACGGCACGCCGTGCCCGCTGATCCAACGCCACCGCTCCGCCACTCACCACCACCATGATTTCCTCGCAACTCTCGCCCTCCGGTTGTCACCCCCGAAAGCCTGTGCTAGCTTCTCCCTTCGCAAAGGAGACCAAACCTTGCTTCGCACCTACCGCGGTCACACCCCTAAAATCGCCGCCACCGCTTACATCGACCCGCAAGCCGTCATCATCGGTGACGTCTACGTCGCCGCCGACTCGAGCGTCTGGCCCTGCACTGTCATCCGCGGCGATGTGAATTACATCCGCATCGGCTCGCGCACCAATGTGCAGGACGGCTCCGTCCTCCACGTCATGCGCGACACACATCCGCTCATCCTCGGTGACAACGTCACCATCGGCCACGGCGTCGTCCTCCACGGCTGCACCATCGAGTCGCGCTGCCTCATTGGCATGGGCTCGATCATTCTGAACGGCGCCAAAATCGGAACCGGCTCGATCGTAGCCGCCGGCACTCTCGTCCCCGAAGGCACGGAAGTCCCGCCCGGCAGCCTCTTCATGGGCCACCCCGGCAAATTCCGCCGCGCCCTCACCGATGCCGACCAGGACTCCATCGACGCCTACGCCCAGCGCTACGTCGAGTACAAGGAAACCTACAAGCAAGAAAGTGCCTAGTCGGGCTCGCTGGACCCTAGCCACGTGCCGCTAGAGCACTAGCCACTTGCCCCACATGCTGTAAAATACTTTGATGCTTATGCCCGAAAATTCCAGGCGGTACCCTCGATGACCGAACGACGCCAATTCCGTGCCATCAAAGGCACCCGCGACATTCTGCCGCCCGATTCGGCACGCTGGAACTGGTTCGAGCACTCTGCCCGCGAAGTCTTCGAATCCTACAATTTCGGCGAAATTCGCCTCCCCATCTTCGAGCAGACCGATCTCTTCGCAAGATCGGTGGGCACCGATACCGATATCGTTTCGAAGGAGATGTTCACTTTTCCCGCATCGCAAGGTTTTGAAAAGTCCGCACCCAATGGAGAAGAGCAACAGCCGGGAGAATTGGTGAGCCTCCGCCCCGAGGCTACCGCCTCCGTCGCCCGCGCCTACATCGAACACAACATGCAAGCGCTCCCCGGCAACGTGAAGCTTTACTACCTTGGCCCGATGTTCCGCCGCGAACGCCCCCAAAAAGGTCGCTACCGCCAGTTCTACCAAATCGGCGCAGAAGTCCTCGGCCAGTCCGATGCACCCGCGATTGACGCTGAAGTCCTCGAAATGCTGCTCGTCTTTTTCAAACGCGTGGGACTCACCCGCACCACGCTCTACGTAAATTCCATCGGCGACAAAAACTGCCGCCCGCAATATGTCGAGGTGCTCCGCGAGGCGCTCGAGAAAGTGAAAGACAAGCTCGGCCCCGATTCCCAGCGGCGCATCGAAACGAATCCGTTGCGCGTCCTCGACTCCAAAGTTCCGGACGAACAGCCCGTCATCGAAAAACTGCCGCGCATCACGAATCATCTCTGCGACGATTGCCGCGCCCACTTCTCGCGCCTGAAAGACGAGCTCACCCTCCGCGGCATTCAGTTCGAGGAAAATTGGCGCCTCGTCCGTGGACTCGATTACTACACGCGCACCACTTTCGAAGTGATCGCCGAAGGACTCGGCTCGCAAAATGCCGTCTGCGGCGGCGGCCGCTACGACGGACTCGTCGAACTCCTCGGCGGGCCGCCGGCGAAAGGCATCGGCTTCGCCATCGGTACCGACCGCTCGATTCTTTCGATCGAAGAAAGCGGCAGCGCGCCGAAACCCGACGGCCTCAGCGTCTACGTCGCCTGGATGGGAATCGCTTCCTATCCAGCCGCGGTTCGCATCACACGAAAATTGCGCGACACCGGCCTCACCGTTGAACTGCCGCCCGAAGAAATGAAATTCAAGAAATCGCTTGGCCTCGCCGATAAACTCGGCGCCCGCTACGCCCTGATTCTTGGCGAAGACGAGGTCGCTTCCCACACCTATACCCTTAAGCGACTCGCCGACGCCGACCAAAAAAAGCTCACGGAAGCCGACTTGCTCGAGTACCTGGAGTCGGAACGGCGACGATGAAAGACGCAATTTCTAATCTACGGTGCCGCGATTAGAAAGCACCGTAAGTTGTTGAAAACAAAGGATGGCGGTCGGTTCTAATCTACTGTAAATCGCCGCTGCGGCGATCGCACTCAGGCCAAAAAAAGGACGGCAAAATTGCTCGAAGCTCTCGGAAATTTGAAACGCACAAATTATTGTGGCGCCCTCCGCGCCTCCGACGCCGATAAAGACGTCGTGCTCATGGGCTGGGTCCATCGCCGGCGCGATCTCGGCCAGTTGATTTTCATCGACCTGCGCGACCGCGCTGGAATTGCGCAAATTGTTTTCAACAAGGAACTGCATCCGGAAGCGCACGCGAAAGCCGAAGAGCTTCGCTCCGAATTCGTTGTCGCAGTGGAAGGCCGCGTGATTCGCCGCCAGAAATCAAATCCAGAAATCGCCACTGGCGAAGTAGAAGTGATGGCCACGCGCCTGCACATCCTGAACAACGCGAAGACGCCGCCATTCCAGATTGAAGACGAAGTGAACGCCAGCCGAAGAGACGCGGCTGCGCTATCGCTACCTCGATCTGCGCCGGCCGAAACCGCACGCAAACCTCGAGTTGCGCCACCGCGTGATCTTCGAAATGCGCAAGACCATGGACGAGCTCGGCTTCTTCGAGATCGAAACGCCGATGCTCACGCGCTCCACGCCCGAAGGCGCGCGCGACTATCTCGTCCCGAGCCGCGTTCATCACGGGCAGTTCTACGCGCTGCCCCAGTCGCCGCAGATCTTCAAACAGATTCTGATGATTTCGGGAATGGACCGCTACTTCCAGATCGTGAAGTGTTTCCGCGACGAAGATTTGCGCGCCGACCGCCAGCCGGAGTTCACGCAGATTGACGTCGAGATGTCGTTCCCGCGCCAGGAAGATATTTTCAACGTTATCGAGAAAGTGATGGAGCGCACCTGCGCCGTCGCCGGTGTTGCGGCCAAAGGCCCGTTCCGCCATCTGGATTACAAGGAAGCGCTGCGCCGCTACGGCTCAGACAAGCCCGACCTGCGCTTCGGCATGGAGCTTGCGAACGTCACCGAATATTTCGAACCGGGACGCGCCACCATGCACATCGAAGGCAACGTGCAAGCAGTGGTTGCGCCGGGCGGCGCCGCCTGGTCGCGCAAGCAGCTCGACGAACTGGGCGAGTTCGCCAAGACCGCTGGCGCGCGCGGCGTTTACACCGTGAAAGTGACGGCCGAAGGCATCAGTTCACCGCTCGAAAAAACGCTGGGCGCCGATACGCTGAAAAAGCTCGCTGAAAAGCTGGGAGCGAAGGCGGGCGACTTGATCGTCGCCACGGCAGCGAAAGAGCAGATTCCGCACACGGACACATCGCTCAATGTCGCCGGCCAGATTCGCCTCTATCTTGGCGACAAGTTGAATCTGATTGACCGCACGAAATGGGAATTCGCGTGGATCACGGGTTTTGCGCTCTTCGAATGGAGTGAACGCGACAAAGCGTGGGTGAGCGCGCAGCACCCGTTTACGGGGATTGTCGAAGACGATCTCGACAAGCTCGAAACCGCGCCGTGGGAGTGCCGTTCGAAAGGTTACGACCTCGTGCTCAACGGAGTCGAGCTTGGTTCCGGCAGCATTCGAATTCATCGCCAGGACGTGCAAGCCAGAATGTTCAAAGCGCTCGGCCTCACCGACGAACAAGCGCGCCAGCGCTTCGGCTTCTTTCTCGACGCGCTGACATACGGCACGCCGCCGCACGGCGGCATCGCGCTCGGCGTCGATCGCATCGTGATGCTGCTCGCCGGTGAAAAATCGATCCGCGAAGTGATCGCGTTCCCGAAGACGACCGCCGCGCAAGATCTGATGGCCGATTCGCCATCGGGTGTCGACACCGATCAGCTTGACAATCTAGGGATCGCGATCAAGAAGCCAAAAGCGGCAGCCGAAGGATCGGTCTAGCATCAGGAATCGACTTTTCCAGCGTCGGGTCTTTAGGGTCAGATTTTAGATCCGGCGCCAGAATATTTTTCCTCAGGGGCTAAAGCCCTTGGAGAGGCACGAGGGAATGTCGGAGCTAAAGCTCCGACCCCCTAAAAGGCGAAATGTCACGAATACGCATACTCGCTGAAAATGTCGCGAACAAGATCGCGGCGGGGGAAGTGGTCGAGCGGCCTGCGTCCGTGGTGAAGGAGCTGCTCGAGAATTCAATTGATGCGGGGGCGCGTTCGATTCGGATCGAAGTGGAATCGGGCGGGAAGCGCATGATCCGCGTGATCGACGACGGCAGCGGGATGATTCACGACGACGCGCTGCTCGCGTTCGAGCGCCACGCGACTTCGAAATTGCGCACGGCGGACGATTTGCTTTCGATTGCGACGCTTGGTTTTCGTGGCGAAGCGCTGCCGACGATTGCCGCGATCTCGCGCCTGCTTCTCGAGACCCGCACGCCGGAGGAAGAGGAGGGAACTCGCATCGAGTTCGCCGGCGGAAAGCTGGTAGGCGTAAAGCCCGCGGGCTTGCCCAGCGGCACTTCGATCAGCGTCGCCGATATTTTCTACTGCGTTCCGGCGCGGCGAAAATTCCTGAAATCCGAGACGACCGAGCTGGGACACATCGCGTCACTGGTGACGCACTACGCGCTCGCGCATCCGGAAGTGCAATTCCTGCTGAAAACGCCGACGCAGGAAATTCTGAATTGCTCGCCCGTTGAAAAGCTCTCCGACCGCGTGTACCAGATTTTCGGCCGACAGGCGCTCGACGAGTTGATGGAGATCCCGGCGAACGAATCGCCCGATGCGCAGCGCCATCACCGAGCCCGCGATCGAAGCGGACGAGCCAGCGGCGACGCTGCGCGTGACGGGATTCACGTCGCGCCCCGAAGTGCAGCGCACGAATCGCAACGGCACTTACATTTTCGTGAATCGAAGGCTGGTGCGCGACCGGCTTGCTGCTTCACGCCATCAGCGAGGCGTATCGCAACATCGTGCCGCCCGGCGTGTTTCCGGTGGTGCTGCTATTCCTCGACTTGCCGTATCAGGAAGTGGACGTGAATGTGCACCCGGCGAAAATCGAGGTCCGCTTCCGCCATCCGCAGTTTGTACACGACTTCACGCGCGACGCGATCCGGCACGCGCTGTCGCTCGCGCGGCCGATTCCGGGTTTCCCAGCCGCGCGTGCGGCTGCAGCGGCGGCTCCGATTCCTCTGGGCGGCTCGATCGGCGGCGCGGCCGGGGCTTCGTCAGCCAGTTCGGCGGACAATTCGGCAGGAAACGAAATGAACGCGGCGGCCGCAAGCGCCGCTGCTGCCGGCGCAAGCTTCGCAGGGCCGCCGCGCGCCGAAATTCCCATCGGCTTCTCGCCGGGCGCGTCGCTGGTGGAAGATCTGGAATTGACCGGCGCGCCGGACCGGCCGATCGCTCAGCGCCTCCAATTTGGAACGGGTGGCGGCTCCGATTTTCCATTCTCCGGGCAGCAAAACGGTGCAGCGCTCGCAGAACAAGGTCAGCAGGCAGTTCCCGAATCCGGCGGCGCGCTGCCTAGCCTTGAAGCCATCGCCGAATTGAAGCCGCTCGGGCAGGTGAACAGCAGCTTCATCGTGGCGGTGAATAGTGAAGGGCTCTGGATCATTGACCAGCACGTGGCGCACGAGCGCGTGCTATTCGAGCAACACTTGCGCGCCCGCCGCGAGGGCGAGCTGGGCGGCCAGCGACTGCTTGTGCCGCTGATCGTGGAGCTGAATCCGCGCCAGCTCGTAACGTTTGAGCAGATCGGCGACGAGTTGCGCGCCAACGGCTTCGAGGCGGAACTGATGGGCGCGCGCGAGGTGGCCATTCAGGCGGCTCCGGCGGGAATCGCGAGCAGCGACGCCGAAAAGCTGCTCTTTGAAATTCTCGACGGCATCGCCCGCGAGAATCAGGCCATCTCGATCGATTCGCTGCAGTCGAAGATCGCGGCGTCGACGTCCTGCCACGCGGCGATCAAGGTGAACACGCCGCTCGACTCGAAGAAAATGGAATGGCTGCTCGGCGAACTCGCGAAAACGGAGTATCCGATGAGCTGCCCGCACGGGCGGCCGGTGGTGCTGCGCTATTCGGTGCGCGAAATCGAGCGCGCGTTCAAACGGATTTGAACGCGGGCTCCCTTAGCAGAATGCAGCCACGAAATGAAAAGCTGATCATCGCGATTGACGGGCCGGTGGGATCGGGGAAGAGCACGCTGGCGCGGCGCGTGGCGGAGCTGATGGGCTACATCTACATCGATACGGGCGCGATGTACCGCGCGGTGGCGCTGAAGGCGCTGCGCAGCGGCATGTCGTTCGACGCGGGACGACGACCTCGAGACGCTCGCGCGCGGCACGCGAATTGATTTGCGACGCGCAGGACGGAACGCAGCAGGTATTTCTCGATGGCGAAGACGTGACGACCGCGATTCGCACGCCCGAAGTTTCGCAGGCGGCATCGAAGATCGCGGTGGTCTCCGGCGTGCGGCACGTGCTGGTGGCTGAACAGCGGCGCGCGGGGCAGCAGGGCGGCGTGGTGATGGAAGGCCGCGACATCGGCAGCGTGGTGTTTCCCGGACGCGGAGCTGAAGATTTTTCTGACGGCGTCGCCGGAGATTCGTGCCGAGCGCCGCTGGCGCGAGCACCAGCAGAAGGGCGATTCGATTGACCTGGCCCGCACGCTTGAGGAAATTCACGAGCGCGATCAGCGCGATCGCGAGCGAACCACGTCGCCACTCGTGCGAGCGCCGGATGCAGTGGTGGTGGACAGCACGGCGATGGAAGCCGAGGAAGTAGCGCGGCTCGTGGTGATGCTGGCAAACGCCCGGGCATCAGGACAGACATCAGGCAGACGTCGGCCAGACTTCGGGGCACAGCGCCTAATCGCGCGCAAGCCCGTTCCCACCGAAATGAAATTTCTTTCACCGGAGTGAAGCAGCAGCGACGAATCCGCGAGTGGAAGTTCCTACGCCGGGCTGGACATCGAAGATAGAAATTCCGCGTTGGTCTTTGGTCTTCGAGAGGCGGCCGAGCAGAAGTTCCATCGCTTCCACCGTCGAAAGCGGGCTCAGCACCTTTCGCAGCACCCAGATGCGATTCAGCTCGTCGGGCGGCAAGCAGCAGTTCGTCTTTACGCGTGCCGGAGCGGTTGATATCGATCGTCGGGAAGACGCGCTTATCCACGAGGCGCCGGTCGAGATTGATTTCCATGTTGCCGGTGCCCTTGAACTCTTCGAAGATCACGTCGTCCATGCGGCTGCCGGTATCAATCAGCGCGGTGGCGATGATGGTGAGCGAACCGCCTTCTTCGATGTTTCGCGCGGCGGCGAAGAAGCGGCGCGGGCGCTGCAACGCGTTCGCGTCAATACCGCCCGAGAGAACTTTGCCCGAAGGCGGCGTGACGGCGTTATACGCGCGGCCCAGACGCGTGAGCGAGTCGAGCAGGATCACGACATCGCGCTTGTGCTCGACGAGGCGCTTGGCTTTTTCGAGCACCATTTCCGCCACTTGAATGTGGCGCTGCGGCGGCTCATCGAACGTGGAGCTGATGACTTCGCCCTTCACCGTGCGCTGCATGTCCGTGACTTCTTCGGGCCGCTCGTCGATCAGCAGCACGATCAGCGCGACTTCCGGATGATTCGTGGTGACGGAATTGGCGATGCGACTGCAGCATCATCGTCTTGCCGGTGCGCGGCGGCGCGACAATCAATCCGCGCTGGCCTTTGCCGATGGGGCAAAGCATGTCGAGAACGCGCCCAGTGAGATTTTCCTTGGTCGTTTCCAGGCGGATGCGCTCCTGCGGGTAGAGCGGCGTCAGGTTGTCGAAGAAAATTTTGTTGCGCGCGACTTCGGGATCTTCGAAATTGACCGCTTCGACTTTGATCAGCGCGAAGTAGCGCTCGCCATCTTTCGGCGGACGAACCTGGCCGGAGACAGTGTCGCCGGTGCGCAGGTCGAATTTGCGGATCTGCGACGGCGAGACGTAGATATCGTCCGGGCCGGGCAGGTAGTTGTATTCCGGGCGCGCGGAGGAATCCGAAGCCGTCGGGCAGGCATTCGAGAACGCCTTCGGAGAAAATGAGGCCGTTCTTTTCGGTTTGGGCGCGGAGGATCTGGAAGATCAGCTCCTGCTTGCGCATGCCGGAGGAGCCGGGAATATTGAGTTCCTTGGCGATCTTCGCCAGGTCGGTAATGTTTTTGTCTTTTAATTCTGCAAGGCTAATGCTCATCGAGTTTCTTTCCTTCTCAAGCCTGAATTCAGGCGCGATTGTAATTGTGATAATTGGACTGCGGGCAGGCACAATTCGAACCAGCCACTCTGTCCAGGTAGCAGTACAGACAATCTAAATCCTTCGGTTATGGGCCAAGCACTGCTCAGCGGATTATGGGAGAACCGAAGGAGTTCAATTGGTCAATTCATTGTCCTGCGTGACATCCGTGCCAAACTTGGAATCCACTCCGGCAACAGGCGGGTGCCAGATCGGCAGCGGATGTTCGAGCGCGATCTGCAGGACATCGTCCATCGATTCGACGAAATGGATGGACATTTGCGCCTGGATTTCCGGCGGAATATCCGCCAGATCTTTTTCGTTATCTTTCGGGAGAATCACGGTGCGCAAGCCGAGGCGATGCGCGGCGAGCAGTTTTTCCTTCACGCCGCCGATGGGTAGCACTTTGCCGCGAAGCGTGATTTCGCCGGTCATGGCGATATCGCAACGAACTGGAATTTGCGTCAGCGCGCTGACGATCGAAGTGCAGAGCGTGATTCCGGCCGAAGGGCCGTCCTTCGGAATCGCGCCTTCGGGCACGTGCACGTGAATGTCGATATGGCGGTAGAAATCTTTCGGCAGACCGAAAAGATGGCTGCGCGAGCGAACGTAGCTCATGCCGGCCTGCGCCGATTCCTGCATCACGTCGCCGAGTTTTCCGGTGAGCGTGAGGCGGCCCTTGCCCTGCATCAGAGTGGCTTCGGTCGAGAGCACTTCGCCGCCGACTTCCGTCCAAGCGAGGCCGGTGGTGAGGCCGATTTCGTTTTTCTTTTCGGCGAAGAAATCGCGGTACTTGATGATGCCGAGATAGTCGTTCACGTTCGAAGGAGTCACTTCGAGCGTGAAACTCTTGCCCTCGGCGACAACTTTGCGCGCGACTTTGCGGCAGACATTGGCGATTTCGCGGTTCAGGTTCCGGACGCCCGCTTCATGCGTGTAGTGGCGGATGACGTGCGTGATCGCTTCGTCCGTGAATTTTGAGATTCTCCTTCGTCAGGCCCGTGGCTTCGAGCTGCTTGGGAACGAGGAAGCGCTGCGCGATCTGATGCTTTTCCTGTTCGGTGTAGCCCGGGATTCGCAGGACTTCCATGCGATCCTGCAGCGGCTGCGGAATCGTGTGCAGCACGTTGGCGGTGCAGATGAACATCACCTTCGAGAGATCGTATTCGACGTCGAGATAATGGTCGGTGAAGGAGTGATTGAGCTCGGGATCGAGCACTTCCATCAGCGCGGCTGACGGATCGCCGCGGAAATCCATCGACATCTTGTCCACTTCGTCGAGAACGAAGACGGGATTGACGGTGCCGGCCTTGCGCATCATCTGGATGATCTGGCCGGGAAGGGCGCCGATGTAGGTGCGCCGGTGACCACGAATTTCCGCTTCGTCGCGAACGCCGCCGAGCGAGACGCGAACGAATTTGCGTCCGGTGGCGCGGCCGATCGACATCGCGAGAGAAGTTTTGCCGACGCCCGGAGGCCCGAGGAAGCAGAGAATCGAACCTTTCGGATTTTTCACCAGCTGGCGAACGGCGAGATATTCGAGAATGCGATCTTTGATTTTTTCCAGGCCGTAGTGATCTTCCGAGAGAATCACTTCGGCGCGCTTGATGTCGCGAATTTCCTTGGAACGCTTTTTCCACGGCACCGCCAGCAGCCAATCGAGATAATTGCGCGAAACGGTGGATTCGGCGGACATCGGCGGCATCATCTCGAGCCGCTTCAGCTCCTGCATGGCCTTTTCCTGCGGCCCTTCGGGCATGCCGGAGGTTTCAATCTTCTTCTTGAGCTGCTCGATTTCGTTGGCTTCGCCGCGGCCCAGTTCCTTCTGGATGGCCTTGAGCTTTTCGTTGAGGTAGTACTCTTTCTGGGCGCGCTCCATCTGGCGCTTCACGCGCGTATTGATCGAGCGATCCACGTTGAGCTTTTCGATTTCGACTTCGAGAATATCGGCGATGCGATTCAGGCGTTCGAGCGGCTCGAAGAGCTCGAGCAGTTCCTGCTTTTCTTCGACCGGAATCTGCAGGTTCGCGGCGATGGCGTCGGAAAGCTTTCCGGCGTCTTCGACGCGCACGGCGGCAATCATCGTGTCGTAATTCAGGCTCTGCGAGAGCTTCACGTACTGCTCGAAAAGGTTGGTGACGCGGCTCGAAGCCTGTTGCAGCTCGGGCGAAGGCTCGGCTTTCACGGGAACCAGGCGAATCGTAGGCGCGGAAGAAGCCTTCTTCGCTCGTCACTTGAACGATCTTGGCGCGTTCGGTGCCTTCGACGAGAACTTTGATATTGCCGTCCGGCAGCTTCACGCTCTGCACGATATTGGCGAGCGTTCCGACCTGATAGATTTCCTCGGGCTTCGGATCGTCGATCGAAGCGTCATGCTGCGTGACGAGGAATATTTTCTTGTCGCCGGCGAGTGCGTCTTCGAGCGCGCGCACGGACGCTTCGCGGCCCACGATGAACGGGTGCATCATCTCCGGGAAGATGACCATGTCCCGCACGGGCATCATGGGCACGCGCTTTACGTCGCCTTTTTCCCGGTTGAACATCGATTCCTTGAGTCCCAGTCCTTAGCCCGCCTTTTCGAGCAGGCTCCAATTAATTTCGCGGCCCTTGACCATGTCGGCGGTCACGACGAAGTCGCGAAGTTTCCGCTGCGCCGGCAGGTGGTACATCATTTCGAGCATCAAATCTTCCAGGATCATGCGCAAGCCGCGCGCGCCCACTTTGCGCTGCAGCGCGAGGTCCGCGACGGTTTCGAGCGCGTCGTCGGTAAACCGCAGCCGGACGTTCTCGAATTCGAAGAGCCGCTGATACTGGCGTCACCAGCGCGTTCTTCGGTTCGGTCAGAATGCGCACGAGCGCGATCTTATCCAGATCGCTCAGCACGCCCACCACCGGCAAGCGGCCCACAAATTCGGGAATCAGGCCGTAGCGAATCAGGTCGGTGGGTTGCGCCTGCTCGAGAACTTCGATATTGCGCCGGGTCGCCGTGGTCGGCTGCGTATCGGCATGGAAGCCGAGCGATTTCTGGCCCACGCGCCGTTCGATCGTTTTCTCGAGGCCCACGAAAGCGCCGCCGCAGATGAACAGGATGTTCGTCGTGTCCACCGGCGTAAATTCCTGGTGCGGATGCTTGCGGCCGCCCTGGGGCGGAACGTTGGCGACCGTGCCTTCCAGAATCTTCAGGAGCGCCTGTTGCACGCCTTCACCGGAAACGTCACGGGTGATCGAGGGGTTTTCGTCCTTCTTCGAAATCTTGTCAATCTCGTCGATATATATGATGCCTTGCTGGGCCTTTTGGACGTCTCCATCGGCGGCTTGCAAGAGCTTCAGAATAATATTTTCGACGTCTTCGCCGACGTAACCGGCTTCGGTGAGGGTCGTCGCGTCCACGATCGCGAACGGGACTTCCAGCATTCGTGAAAGCGTTTGCGCCAGAAGCGTCTTGCCCGTGCCCGTGGGGCCGATCAGCATGATGTTCGACTTCGTGAGTTCCACATCGCCCGGCTGGCGATTCAGGAAGATGCGCTTGTAGTGGTTGTAAACCGCGACCGCGAGCTTCTTCTTGGTTTTATCCTGGCCGATGACGTAACCGTCGAGAAACGCTTTGATTTCCGGCGGGCGCGGCAGGCGGCGATTCGCCGGACTGGCCTGCTCGCGCTTTTCGTCTTCGAGAATCTGCTGGCAAACGCCGACGCACTCATTGCAAATGTACGAGCGCGGATATTCGGAAGGAGAGCTGATAAGCTTCTCCACCTGCTCCTGCGTTTTATGGCAGAAGGAACAGCGTAACGGCTCTTCTGGTGTGAACCGTTTCACAGGTTTTGCTCCCTCCCAAGGAGAATCAGCACACCCACGGCGTTGCTTAAATCCATTCTAAGACGGAAACACAACCGCGCGAGTTCGAATCATCGCCTTCACTACTAACCGATTGGAACGCCGCCAGCTCACCCTTCGCCTCGACATGGGATTAGCGATGCTTCGTGATGATTTCATCCACGATGCCGTAGGCCTTGGCCTGCTCGGCGGTCATGATGAAGTCGCGTTCCACGTCTTTTTCGATCTTTTCGAGCGGCTGGCCCGTATGGAACGCGAGAAGCTTGTTGAGCGAATCGCGGGTCCGCAGGATTTCCCGGGCGTGGATATCAATGTCGGTGGCCTGGCCGGAAAGTCCGGACATCCAGGGCTGGTGGATCAGCACCCGGGAATTGGGCAGCGCATATCGCTTTTTCGGCGTGCCTGAAACCAGCAGCAGCGCCGCAATCGAGGCGGACTGGCCGATGCAATAGGTGACCACGTCCGGCCGCACGAATTGCATCGTGTCGTAAATTGCCATGCCCGCTGAAATCGAGCCGCCCGGCGAGTTGATGTAAACCGAAATATCCTTCTCGGGGTCTTCGGACTCGAGGAACAGCAGCTGGGCAGTCACCAGGTTGGCAACGTGATCGTCAATCGGCGTGCCGATAAAGATGATGTGGTCTTTTAGCAGCCGGGAATAAATATCGTAGGCCCGTTCGCCCCGATTGGTCTGTTCGACGACCATCGGAACGAGCGTTGTGGCACGCGGACTTGCGTCGTCAGTTTGTCTCATTTGGAGTATGTTTTGCGCGCTGAGGAACCCGAACCAGCTTTACTTTTCACTCTTGGCCGTCGTCTCGATTCGGGAATTGCTGTAGAGCCACTCGATCGTTTTGTCGCTTCTCAACTTCGATTTCATCCTATCGAGCGCTCCCTGCTTTGTCAAGCGAGCCCGAATCGCGGTTGCTGATTCGCCACTGCGTTCCGCGAGCGTTGCAATCTCTTTCTCGACGTCCTCATCCGTCGCTTCGATTTTTTCTTCTGTTGCAATACGGTCGAGCAGTAGCTCAGCCTTTACATCGTTCACAGCGCGGTCGCGCTGTCCTCGCCGAAGCGAAACCCAGTCTACATTCACGGCGCGCGGATCCACTCCCTGCGCTGCGAGCGAGCGCACCACGCGTTCCAGGCGCACATCCATCTGGCCTTCTACGAGCGCTTCCGGCACAGGGAAATCGTGGCGCTTCACCAGCGTCTCGAGGATTTTCTCGCGCGCTTGCGCACCTTGCTGGTGCTCTTTCTGCGCCTCGAGATTCTCGTGAATTTTCTTGCGCAGCTCGGCGAGGGTGGCCACACCGCCGCCTTCTCCCACGGCGTCTTTCGCGAATTCGTCATTCAACTCGGGCAGCTTCTTTTCCTTGATGCCTTGCACTTCCACGTTGTAGTCGTACGTTTTGCCCGCGAGCTTTTGATCGGGGTAATCGGCCGGATACACGGAACGAAACTGTTTCGTCTCGCCCGGGGAAGCGCCGCGCAAATTCTCGTTGAAGCTTTCGAGTGTTTCTTCCGCGCCGAGATGGCACAGAATATTGTCGGCTTCGACGGGATCGCCGCCGCCTTCCGGCATACCTTTCAGCTTGATCAGAACGTAGTCGCCGTCTTTCGCGGCTCGGCCTTCGATCGGAACGTAGGTGGCAGCGCGCTCGCGAAGTTCTTCGAGCGTCTTATCAATCTGCGCGTCGCCGGCTTCGACCGCCTCGACTTGAACTTCGATGCCTTTGTAATCGCCGAGGTCGAACTCCGGCAGCACTTCGAAAACGGCGCGAAAGCGCAGCGGCTCGCCGTCTTTGAATTCCACTTTGTCCACTTCGGGACGAGTGACCGGGATCAGTTTCTTCTCGTCGAGCGCCTTTTCGAGGTACTCAGGGACGAGCGATTGCACCACTTCGCCCTGAATATCGTCGGCGAAGCGCCGCCGGATCAGCGTGACGGGTGCTTTGCCCGGACGGAATCCGGGAACGCGCGCCACGCGCGCCAGATCGCGCGCGATTTTCTCAGTCGCTTTTTTAACGTTGTCGGCCGGAATTTCCAGCTCGAGCTCACGCTTGCAGTTTGTTTCAGCCATTTAGAGTTTTCGGGAGAGTTCCGGAATTAAATTGAGGCATCGAACAGATAAGCCCTGTCGAACCTGGTTTCAATCTGCCTTTCGCCTGTTCAGTATCAGAGGAAGAAAAGGGCAGGAGTGCTCGGCCACATGCGACCGCCACCGTGTTCTTAGTATAGGGAATCCGATTCGGCGCGTCAACTGCGGTTCGCCGCGAATCTGGAATGAAAAAACGGAACGCTGACGTATGATACGCCGCGCTGGAATCATCGCAGAGCGCTCGCGTAGGATTTGGCGGCAAAAGTAAAAATCTGAAGCAGGTTGAATGTACAAACAGTTTCGATTCGCAATAGGGAGTCTAATTCTTGGGTGTGTGGGTGTTGTTGGGAGCCAGTCGTTGGCGGCGCAGGAGAAAGCGGAGTCTGCCGCGCCGACTCACGCCAACGTGTTGCGCGGCGCATATGGCCCGTACCGGGCCAACAATGACCTGCTGTACTACCATCTTGATATTCGAGTGAATCCGGATGAGAAATTCATCAGCGGCAAGAACACGATTCGCTTCAAGATGCTGCAGGACGGCCAGCGCATTCAGCTGGACCTGACCGACGCGCTGAACGTCGACAAGATTCTTCTTGGCTCGACGCCGCTCAAGTACGAGCGCGATTCGGGCGCCGTTTTCATCGATTTCCCGGAGACTCTTCGCGCGGGCAAAATCTATTCGATCGACTTCTATTATTCGGGCCATCCCGTCGAGAGCGGCCGCTTCGGCAGCATGACGTTCAAGACGGATGAGTCCGGGCATCCGTGGATCAATACGGCGTGCGAAGAACTTGGCGCGAGCACCTGGTGGCCGAACAAGGACCAATGGCGCGACGAAGTGCAGAACATGGAGATCAGCGTCGCAATACCGAATGGCCTGGTGGACGCTTCGAACGGAAAATTCATGGGCACCAGGGATCTCGGTGACGGTTACACGCAGTGGAACTGGTTCGTCCACTACCCGATCAACAATTACGACGTGTCTCTGAACATCGGCAACTACCAGCATTGGTCCGATCGATTCGGAGACGTGCCGATGGATTTCTACGCGCTTCCGGAAGATCTCGATAAGGCGAAGAAGCAATTCGTTCAGGCCAAGGACATGCTCAAGGCGTTTCAGCATTACTTTGGAGAGTATCCATTCAAGAAGGATGGCTACAAACTGATTCAGGTTCCTTACTCAGGGATGGAGCATCAGAGCGCGGTCACCTACGGAAATCATTTCGCGAATGGATATCTAGAACGCGATTGGACGGGCGTTGGAATCAGCCCGCGCTTTGATTTCATCATCATTCATGAGAGCGGCCACGAATGGTTCGGCAATGCGGTAAGCGCCGCTGATCGTTCGGACATGTGGATTCACGAAGGGTGGACGACGTATCTGGAATGCTTGTTTGTGGAGTACATGTGGGGGAAGGCGGACGGGCTGAAGTACACGAACGCCTACAAAGAGAAAGTCAAAAACGAAAAACCGATCATCGCCGAGCGTGGCGTGAACGCCACTCCGCCGCAGGATGAATATTTCAAGAGTGCGCTTTTCTTGAATACGCTGCGCAGTATAGTGAACAATGATGCGAAATGGTGGAAGCTGATTCGCGGGTTCTACCAGCGGTTCAAATATCAGAACATCATGACGGAAGATGTGATCGCCTACTTCAATCAGCAAACCGGAATGAATCTCACACCGATCTTTGACCAGTACCTTCGCCAAACGGCGATCCCAACGCTTGAGCTGAAGTTTGACGATGCCGGCGGAGCCGTTTCCTATCGGTGGGTCGCCGCTGAAGCGGCATTCGCGATGCCGGTGCTCGTCGGAGACAAAGATCACTGGCAGAGGATTCATCCGACGACGCAATGGCAGACGATGCAGACGACACTGAAGAAAGACCAGTTTGATGTAGCTGCCGACCTCTTCTATGTCAACGTGAACAAGCAGTAGCGAGCTGCGATCGTCATGGGAAATTTGAACAGAAAATACGAAATTGAGGAACGCCTTCGTGCCGTGAATTCCGAAAGGCTGTGGTGCGGAAGAAGGGACTCGAACCCCTACGGCCTTTCGGCCACCAGCTCCTAAGGCTGGCGCGTCTGCCAATTCCGCCACTTCCGCATCGGACGGTGCTGCGATTATACAAGCGGCGGGCAGGGAATCACTACTTCTCGCGCAAACCGTGTTTGCCGGCGAAGGGACATTGCGAACCGCGCAAAATAGCGAAGGGCGCCGCACGCGCTCGCGGGTCGGCGCCCTTCTCTCCACAAGCCCTTCAGCACTGTCTCAGCTGGGTGAGGCCTGTGTGAGCTTTTAGTTCGGCAGCAGAACGGTGTCGATCACGTGAATCACGCCATTCGAGCAGACGATGTCGGCTTTGGTTACCGTCGCGCCGTTCACCATCACTTTGCCGCCTTCGGTATGGATGGAAAGCTCTTCGCCGTTGACCGTCTTCGCGGATGATAGCTTCATCGCTTGCGCCGCCATCACACGTCCCGCAACCACGTGGTAGGTGAGAATCGCGGTCAGTTTTTCCTTGTTTTCCGGCTTGAGCAGATTTTCCACTGTGCCCGCGGGAAGTTTCGCAAAAGCCGCATCGGTGGGTGCGAATACGGTGAAAGGCCCCGCGCCTTTGAGCGTGTCAACGAGTCCCGCGGCCTGGAGCGCTGCCGTGAGAGTTTTAAATTGTCCCGCCGCAATCGCCGTCTCGACGATATCTTTCTTCTGCGGTGGATTTGCAAATGCCGTCAAGCCCGTTGCCAATCCGACCGCGATAATTGCCACTGCTGCGATGCCCAGCAAACTTTGATTCCAGGAACGTGTCATGTCTTTCTCCTTTTTCGAATCCGCAAACTACCCGTTTGATTTCCGGCAGGGCAGGGAACCGAAGACGTAAGAATTCTGCCCGGCCGGAGGTATGAACTTTCGCTATCGCGCGTGTACCACGGTTGTGGAATTCCACCGTCGCTGGATCGCCTTCCAGCCCACCGTCTGGTACAAGCCGGCGAGTCCTACGAGCCCGTAAACAATTCTGGACAGGGTTGAGAGTTCTCCAAATCGCATCCCGAAAATCATCGCCACCAGGTCAAAGTGTGCGATGCCGACGAGTCCCCAGTTCACCGCGCCCACCACCACCAGTACCGCTGCCAGCACATCGATCTTCTTCATCGCTTGCCTCCGCTTCTTTTTCCTGAGAGTTGCTTTTCCCGAACCGCATGATTGACTATAGTGAAAAATATTTTTACAACAAGGAAAAACACGCGTATCCTCAATCTCGAGTGACAGGCGGGAACATTTCCTGCCATTTTTTTACTGGCGGTCAAATCGGGGGTGTCGGATGCTTTCCGCAACGCTGGCGCAGGGCCTGAGGGACTATTCGATCGGGGAAAAGCTGCACGTTCTGCGTATGCGAAAAAAGCTCGGCTTGGTCGAACTCGGGCGGCATACGGGTCTTTCGCCGGCCTTGCTCTCGAAGCTCGAGCGCGGAAGGTTATTTCCCACGCTTCCGACCTTGCTTCGGATTGCCATGGTATTCAGCGTCGGCCTGGATCATTTTTTCATGGACGAGAAACAAAAACATCATCTCGCGGTCGTGCGGAAGAGCGAGCGGCGCCGTTTCCCGGAAAAGCCCGACACGAAGGATCTTTCTTATTATTTCGAATCGCTCGATTTTCCCGTGACCGATCCCAAGTTGAACGCGTATATCGCCGAGTTTTGCCCGGTGGCCAGTAAAAAGGCGCGGCCCCATCAGCACGCCGGCGCTGAGCTGGTCTATGTTCTGCGCGGCCGAGTTGGCATCAAGATAAGCGGCGCCGAGCACGTGCTTGGAACTGGGGATTCGATCTACTTCGATTCCTCGGTACCGCATAGCTACCGGCGCGTGGGGCGCACGGTGTGCGATGCGGTGGTCGTCACCGCGCGCTGAATCGCTTCCCAAGACGACGAGCTTCAAATGCGAGCCACGTGGCGCGCTCCTTTCTGCTTGCGGCTCGCCGATTATTTTGTTAGGTTCGCGCCATCGAAATTGCCGGCGCGCGCCTCGGAGGCACACGATGCCACACTGCACGAAATGCGGAGCTGCGATAGCGGACAATGCGGGCTTTTGTCCGAGTTGTGGCGCGCCGCAGGCCGGATCGGGTGCTGGCGACGCCGCCGCAACCACGGAGTCAGGCTATGAAGGAAAACATCGCAGGGCTGCTGTGCTACGTGCTGGGCTGGGTCACGGGCCTGATTTTTTATTTCATCGACAAGCGCCCGTTCGTCCGCTTTCACGCGGCGCAGTCGATTGTCGTCTTCGGCGGCCTGCAATTGATCGGAATTGTGCTCGGAGTGTTGTTCGGAATCAGCCTCGTAACCGGCGGCTTGACCGGATTCTCGCTGGGATTCGCCCTGTACCGTCTGATTCAGCTGGCTAGGTGTTAATTCGTCTGGATCCTGCTGATGATCAAGGCATACTCAGGGAGAGCGCTTCCGCGTTCCCGTCGCGGCCGACCTGGTCGACAAGATCTTCGGCAAATCATAGCCCCCTCGTACGCCGGTTGCGCCCGGATCCGGCCCGCAGGCTTTTCGGGAATTGCCTCGCATTGTCGGCTTCTTCCTAATTTACTCGCAAAATCTCCCGCGCGTTGTCGTCACCTTGTTCCCTCTTGACAAGCGCAGAGGGAGCGTCCATCTTTATTGACTTTCCTTACCGGGAAAGTTCGTTCCAGATGCGATCGGCGGGAGAGTGAGTTGAAGGTTCGGGTCTGCTTCCACGACAAATGTTTTGACGGCGCTTCCTCGGCGGCTATTTTCACGCGGTTTTACCGGGAGCGGATCAATCCCGACGCCGAATTCCTTTATCGCGGAATGACTCACAAGGCTTCGCACCCGTTTGAAGGCGGCGTGTTTGACGGCGACGAAAACGCCGTCGTGGATTTCAAATATTCCACCTCTCCGCAACTCACCTGGTGGTTCGACCACCATCAAAGCGCATTTCTGAAACCGGAAGACGCCGAGCAATTCCGCCAGGATCGCTCGGGCAAAAAATTCTACGATCCCAACTATAAATCCTGCACGAAATTCCTGGCTACGATCGCGTCCGAGAAATTCGGATTCGACGCCAGGCCGCTCGCCGACCTGATCAAATGGGGCGACATCATTGACGGCGCGCAGTTCGCGTCACCCGAAGAAGCCGTAGGACTTGCCGAGCCCGCCATGCAACTCGCGCTCGTGATCGAAGCCGCGCCCGAGCCGGACCTCGTGCCGCAACTGATTCCGCACCTCGCGAAGATCTCTCTCAGCCAAATGATCGAGCTGCCCATCGTCCAGAAGCACCTGGGCGCGCTGCTCGAACGGCACCGGCGCTCGATCGATATCCTGCGCGAGCGAGCGGATCAACGCGGCGGAGTGATTTACTTCGACGTGAGCGATCTCGATCTCGAGGGATACAACAAATTTATTCCCTATCTTTTATTTCCGAGCGCGCTCTATTCGGTGGGCGTGAGCGCTTCTCCCACTCGCGCGAAAGTTTCGGTGGGCACGAATCCGTGGAAGGAACCGGATCTGGAAGTGAACCTCGCGTCGCTCAGCGAAAAATACGGCGGCGGCGGACATGCGCGTGTGGCTGCGATTTCGTTCGGCCCCGGCGACCTGGTTCGCGCGCGCCAGGTAGCGAAGGAAATCGCCGCAAAGCTTCGTCGCTGATATTCGTCCCCAGCGGGTTTTACGAGCCGATCGCTTGCATTGGAACGCGATTCACTCGTGTTACAATTTTTGATTCGTGGGCCGGTAGCTCAATGGTAGAGCAGCTGACTCTTAATCAGCGGGTTGGAGGTTCGAGTCCTCCCCGGCTCACCACGCGTTTTCAACGAGTTAGAATCACACCATCAGGCTGCTTCTCAGGCCCTACCAGAATGAATTAACGCCGAAGTGTGCAAAACGGGACTGCATTGCTTCGTGCATAGTACGAACATAGCGTGTGAATCGATTCACGTTGATCCGGTCAGTACGCCTTTTCTTCCACCATTTAGATGTCTAAATTTCGTCCATCGATGACCATAAGAGTTATACGGCTGTGACGGAGGAGACACCCAAAAGGGTCTCGCGCAGTTGGAGGGTGATTGTCGGGGCGGTTGTGGGGCTCATTTGCGTTAGCCATTATCGCGGCGGGCTATGCTCTCAAGCCGACGATTCGCCGAATCGTTCGCCTTCGGGTAGAGACGTCACTGCAGGCTCAATTTCAGAGCAGCGTCCAGTTCTCTGATTTCCACGTCGTTCTGTTCCCACGCATCCGCATAGTCATCAATGACCTGATAATGCGCCACCACGGAAGGACGGACATCCCGCCGCTGATCGAGGCGCGTCAAGTAACCGTCAATGCCGGCCTTTTAGCTTTCCTCGGGAAGCGACATGAAATCGGAAGGGTGCGATTGGAGGGGCTGCAGATTCACATGCCGCCGCGAGACTCAGGAAGCCCATCCCTGACCCATGGAACCGGTGAAGACCTCGCAAAAAAGTATCCGGTCGTGATCGACGAAGTCGAGGCCGATGACGCGCTGGTTGTGATCCTGCGGAAACACGCAGGCGAGTCTCCCAATGAATTCGTGATTTACAAGCTCGTGATGAATAACGTGGATTTCGAGCAGCCCGTCGCTTTTCACGCGCTCCTTACTAATCGGAAGCCTCGCGGCGAGATTCATTGCGATGGTCAGTTTGGACCGTGGCAAACCGATCAGCCCAGCGAAACTGCGGGGTCCGGGAATTACGTGTTCCGCGACGCCGACCTTGGAACGCTAAACGGCATCAGCGGCACGTTGACCTCAACGGGCACGTTCAGCGGTCCGCTCGATTACCTTAAGGTGGAAGGGGCGACCGATACGCCGAATTTCGCACTGCGCACGAGCGCCCATCCGATAGCGCTACACACGGATTTCTCGGCCATCGTCGACGGAACGAATGGAAATACGATTCTCACAAACGTTACTGCGAAGTTTCTGCACACGACGTTCGCGACGCATGGCGAAGTGGTGGGCCCTCGACCGAACGGCAAACGCCCAACCATCGTTCTCGATGTGGTGTCGGACAATGCCCGGATTGAAGATGTGCTTTTACTCACCGTGAAGGTGAATCGGCCGATTATGACCGGCTCGGCGCGGCTGAAAGCCAGGATTGTGATTCCGGAGGGCGGCGAAGATCTGATGGAACGAATGCAGCTGGCCGGTCAATTCGGTCTTGGCGAGGTTCACTTTACAAATTCCAGTCAGCAAACAATGGTGGATTCGCTCAGTCGCAGAGGGCAGGGGAAACCAACGGATTTGGATGTCTCAGAGGAGGTGTCGGATCTCCAAGCAGATTTTAGGATGGAGAGAGCCAACGTCACTTTCTCGAATCTGAGCTTTCATGTGGAAGGGGCGTCGGTGGCACTCGTCGGCACTTATGATCTCGACAGCGGGCAGATGGATTTCCACGGAAATCTGCGGCTACACGCAAAGCTCTCGCAAACGACGACGGGATGGAGATCGGTCGTGCTGAAACCCTTCGATAGGCACTTTACGGACAATTACGGAGTCACCGATATACCGATCAAAATTACCGGCACGCGCGAGAATCCGTCGTTTGGTTCCGATCTTAAGCGCAACAGAAACAAGAAATAAAGACTAAGTAGAGATGACCAGCCGCGGCCGGGCGCGAAATGGAATCATTGGGCCGACAAACTGTGTTAGGTCGACTCTGATTTCGCTGCAGCCAAGCCTTTTTCTTGTCCATGAATCCATTAAATCTAGAAGTACTCCGCTCGGTCGGTTTGAACCTGGCCGGAACAGGCATCGTTATGTCACCGGGGCGCGGAGGCGGCAACCTGTGTGGGGATGCGGGACAGAACATATCTAGGAGGATGGCACAGGACTGGGTACAGCCACCAAGTTTACTCGGGAGTTGGAGCCGACAACGTCGTCTAATCAGCCCTTCTACTGTTTCATTTTTTGACTGGAAAGAGCGCGTACAACAGATAGACGAGCCATAGGAGCGCAATGGGAATCCAAACCCAAGCGTATCCCCTTGTGACCGGGGACGGTTTGGAGAATTTATTTATTACGAGCCCAATCACAGCTCCCAAGTTTCCGATGCAGAATAAGACGCCACCCATTACTGCCAAATCGATACCTCGGTAACCATTGCGGTAGCCAATCAATACACCGATCGCAACTCCCAAATTAACCAGAACGACCTTGCCTAGAGCAGATCGAAACCATGCGCTCATCTGAATGCACCTAGCGGACATTTTGCTCGACGATCATAGAGACCCGTTTCGTTTCCGGCGGCGTCGTAGGCAAACGGAGCGGTGGTGATGTGGTTATTGGCGTTGATGCAGGCGAGCTCCATTGGCGCGGATGATAACACTGGCGAGCGAGGAACTGAGGCGAAGGCACGCGCGGGTAAAGCTGCGCGTAAGGAAGCGCGACGCGCGCGGGGTCGTGATGACGCGGTTAAAACCGCGTCCTACAAAGCGGAAGAGGCGGGAATGATGGCGCGGCCGCGGGCATGCTCATGGCATCTCCCGTTGGCGCCGCTCGGTTGGTTTGAAGCTGACCGGAACAGGCATCATTAAGTCACCGGGGCGCGGATGCGGCAACCTGTGTGGGGATTTAGGACAGATCTAGCTAGGAGGATGGATTTAAGAACCACCGAGACTTGAGTGGAAACGAAGAACCGGACACCCACCTTTCGCCGACACCGCGAAAGTTGGGCCACCAGGAAATTCTAGTGCGAAAGCTTAAGGCGCTTACTGTCAAAGGGTGCGCCACCCGCCAGTCCAGGAACTAAGCTTGGTACACAACAATGGTCGGGCCCTCCTCGGTCTCGTCAGGTGACTGAACCTCAACCACACATCTCTTTGCTGGAAAGAGCTGTGCCAGCCGAGCTTTCCACATTTCCGCGATGCGCTCTGCTAGAAATTGGTTTTCGTCGTCCGTAGTTGTAGAAATCCCCGCAGAGAAGAAGCCTTCCGGAATCACGAATTGATTGAAAGACTGTTCAACTGCTTTACGCGACGAGAGTTCAGAAAGCGCCGCGCGAATTCGAGAGCGATCTTCATCATCCTCGATCGACGCTTGGTGGAAAATCATCCCCTCGAATTCCACAAAATCCGGCCAAAACAGATACGAATAGGCGAGTGCTTCTAACGGGCCGCCGAAGGCTGAAACAAAATCCAATACGTTGAAATTGCTTGTATCCGAGTTAGCGTGGAATTTCGTTAGATGATCAATAAGGAGTTTTTCGCGCATAGGTCTCCATTCTACTGGGGGATTTCTTCGGGCCGGGCCGGTCGCGCTCGATTCGCAGGAGCACCTCGTCCTTTTCCTGGCTTAGGCTCAAGCACTAGGGGGGCTTTACTCCACCATGACTCTTTCCTGTACCCCGGTAGCGTGATGTTACTTTTCCGTTGGCGTCGAACGTCGTATAACCGACAACCTTTCCCGTTGCAGGGTCTCTCTCACCCGTCAGTGTCCTGGGATTTCATACACAACTGGCGCGCTGGGGGGAATAGAGTCATGCTCCCAAGACACAAGGACGAACCTCCCGTTAGGGCTGAGCTGTATTTCAGGTGGGACGGTCACGTTTTCAACCGGGAGAATGCTCGGCGACGTGGCGATCAGCTTGCCCGAAGCAAAATCCCAGATTTGAAATTGCTGGCAGTCGACCTTGACGAAGTTCTCGACCGGCTTTTCCGTGCCGGTGTAACCGAGAAGCAGCTTTCCATCCGCCGAGAGATCAAGTCGGTAATGGACTCCGGTGCGAGGGTTCGTAATCTTCCTTAATAGGTTGCCAGTCCGCGCGTCCCATACCTTGATCGTGTCTAGGCCGTACCCCTTATAGTCGTCATTGATCGAACCCGTCAGCAATGTGTCGTTGGCCGCAAAAAGGACGGGGCCCGCGACATAGTTCGTGTTCACTCCAGTAAGAGTTTCGCCCGTTTTGACGTCCATTACACAGACGTGTCAACGCCCGCGGGAATGAATGCCTCAGGCTCGGAGGACCG
>CAVQFW010000001.1:0-57864 GCA_963711875.1 uncultured Acidobacteriota bacterium | reverse complement strand
GAAAATCGGGTGGATTGGCGTATTCGTGATCACGATTGTCCTCGACTGGATCGCGGCGATACTGGCGTTTTTTGTTTTGCGCCGGATGAAGGCGCCGGCTTCGCAGGGTGAAGCGGCGGCGGTGGCACCGCAGGCCGGGGCGTCACCAGCGCGCGCCTGACGAGGTAAGCGCAATTACAAGAAACGGGTTCAGCGCTTTTCTGAGCGTGGCGGCACGCGCGGTTGCCAGGCACGTTTCACTGTTTTGTATTCCGACGCGAGACTGCTGGAAACCTGAATTTCTCCTCTGACAAAGCGCTCGTGATTTTCTTCCAGCTCGGCGGGCAGGTAGCGATAATTTACCGTGATGCCGAAAGACGCACTCAAGCCGTAGGGCCGCAGGTTTCCAAACGTATTGATTCTCTCGAGGCGCGCTCCGTTCGAAAGGTGAAACGTGGCGACGGGATCGTAGAGCTTTCCGTGGAGGCGCGCCTGGGTGAGATAAGCAAGCGCGAGGATTTCGAGCGGCTTTGCGAGGACGTCTCGATGCGCGAGCGGCTGTTCGAGCAGATTAAAAAGAGCTTCCACGGGGTCGCGGCGCTTTCCTGCGGAAGCGAGAGAGCGGGAATGATCGGCGAGTAAGCGCGACATGCGAGCGTGCGTGAATCCGTCTTCGTTGCGTTGATCGCGCAATGCTTGCGAGAAACCGGGTAGCGGCGAAAGAGTGCTGTAGATTTTGATATTGGGAAGCTCGGCGGCAAGCTCTTCGACTACCTGCTTGATCAGGAAATTGCCGAAGGGAACGCCTCGCAGACCGCGCAGGCAGTTGTTAATCGAATAGAAGATCGCGGTATCGGCCGACTGGGGAGCGAGTACGGGCGATTGTATGCCGAGCAGGGGCTCAAGATCGCCGGTGAGTCCGTTCGATAGCGCGACTTCCACGAAGATGATTGGCTCGTCAACCAGCGCGGGGTGAAAAAAGGCGAAGCAGCGGCGGTCCGCTTCGAGACGGCGATGGAGGTCAGGCCAGCCGTTGATCTCGTGAACGGATTCATAACCGATCAGTTTTTCGAGGATCAGAGCGGAGGTGTGCCAGCTAATCCGCTCGAGGCGCAGGAAACCGCGGTTAAACCAGGAGCGGAATAAATGTTTCAAGTCGGCGTCGAGCGCGGCGAACTGTCCATTGTTCGAAGCTAATACGTGTTCCCTGAGCGCGACGAGAGTTTCGGTGCCGCGCGGGGCCGTGTTGATCCGACGAAAGAGCTCCTGGCGGGGAGATTCGACGGCGGCGGACAATGTCGCCAAGGTGGATAAGCCCGGCGTGTTTTGATACTCGGCCGCAGCGCGGAGGATGGAGGCGTGATCGGGCGCAAAGTCGCGAGAGAGCATTTGAAAGAACTGGCGGCGCTGCGCTTCGTTCATCAGCCGGAAGGCGTTGATGATTTCCTGAGCGAGAGCGGTCTGCGAAGCTTCGCCGCGTTCGGAAAGTAACTGGTGACAGAGGACGGACAGATCCGAGTCGC
Organism: uncultured Acidobacteriota bacterium; assembly: GCA_963711875.1. GTDB lineage: Bacteria > Acidobacteriota > Terriglobia > Acidiferrales > UBA7541 > Palsa-295. Next base: position 56,362 of record CAVQFW010000001.1, on the reverse strand, counting down.
GCCGGTTGCGAAGCTTTCGCAGCAGGTTGCTTAGGAATTGCGGCATGGTGGAGGAATTATAACGAACGATTGCACCGTCATTCGTTAAAATACACTCACAATGAGAATTCAAACGGCGTAGCACGGTTATCGTGCGCTGCCAGGGTCCGGCGGCGAGCGGGAGATGCGAGCGATGGCAGAGAGCGTGCGAGGACAGATCGAGATTTTTATGGCGCACCTGGAGGGCTTGATTCGGCAGGGGCGCGAAATTCGCGATTCGCTGCAAAAGAGCCGGCAGGATGCCGCCGGTACGAAAACCGGCGGCGAGCCGCGCGGCTTTGAGGTGGCACCGCTGGCGAAGGATCCGGCGAACCCCGCGTTGATGGCCAGGACTCGCGAGTGGCAGGAGCATTGCGGGGTGACGATCAATCAATTGTCTGGGGGCAGCAAGGCGCATTGGCTGGCGCGGGCGTATAGCCAATCATTTTTGATGCGAGCGACGGATGGCCGAGCTGTGGAGGGTGCGGAGCCGGCGGAGATCGTCACGCGATTGCTGGAAGTGCTGGCGCAAGCGGTTGCGTCCGTCTCCGGAATGAGCGAGGGCGCGGATGGTGGCGGAGAAATGTCCGCTGCATTGGTGACATCTTCGACGGCACCGGCTGCGCGGCGGTTCGAGTTTGTTCACAACGCAGAGCTGCGGCCGGTGGTCGAGCAGGCGTATCTGGATAGCCGGCGCGAACTGGAGCAAGGGAACTACGAGGTGGCGATGCGGACTTCTTGCGGGATTCTGGAGGCGATCGTGACCGACGCGCTCGAACACGCGGGGCTGAGTGCGCTGAGGGGTTCGGGCGCGGCCGCGGCTCCGGGAAACATTGCGGATTGGTCGTTCGATATGCGGCTTGCCGTGGCGGAGAGAGCGGGGATTATTCGGGGCGGATGTGCGCGGCTGCCGGCGATCGCGCGAACGTATCGGGAGCATACCGATGGCGGCGGAGAGAATCGCGTCAAGATACAAGTGAGCGAGCGCGACGCGCGGCGGACGGGGCAAGTGCTGCACGTGGTGATGAGAGATTTGGACCCGGGCCGGTAGAGACGCGGTAGACTAGCCACGAGCAGCGGGCGCGCTGCGTTGCTCGATGTCGCGCGGTGTGAATCGGCGTGTAGAATCCGGGAATTATTTGCGTGCGCCGCGGATAAAAGGCGATAGCGAATGACACTGAAGTCCACAGACACTCTGCTGGAGGTCTTACACTTCGCCGACAGCCGGACGGCCGTGATCGTTCCCGAGCTTGGGATTCGCGTCAGCTACGATTCACTGCGGCAGCAGGTGATCGCGATGGCCAACTCGCTGGCTTCGGCGGGCATTCGCCGCGGCGATGCGGTGGCGATTGCGTTGCCGAATGGATTGCCGGCGATCGTGAGTTTTCTGGCGGCGGCAATCGCGGGAGTGGCGGCGCCATTGAACCTGGCGTACCCGTATGAGGAGTTTCTGTTTTTTCTGGGTGACACGAATGCGCGAATTTTGCTTTGCCCCCCGGTAGGGGCGGAGTTTGCGCGCAGTGCAGCCGCGGATCGCAAGATTCCGGTATATCCGGTGGAGATGAGCGAGGAGGGAAATGTCCGGCTGGGCGGCGCGCCCACGGGAGCTACGGCGAGCGAACCGACGCGCGACGATATTGCGCTGGTCCTGCACACGAGCGGAAGCACCGGGCGGCCGAAACGAGTTCCGCTGCGGCATTTCAATCTTGCGGTGTCGGCGGCGAATATCGCAAACACGTACGCTCTTTCGGAAGCAGACGTATCGCTGTGCATCATGCCGCTGTTCCACGTACATGGCTTGATGGGCTCGCTCATGGCGACGCTGCTTTCGGGAGGGACGGTGGTGGTGCCGACGAAATTCAATGCACTGTCGTTCTGGCGGACGGTGCGAGAGCATCGCGTGACGTGGTACTCGGGCGTGCCCACGATGCACCAGCTACTGCTGGCGCGGGCGCACCAGAAACCGGCCGAAGCAGCGACGCTGCGGTTCATCCGATCCTGCAGCGCTCCCTTGTCACCCGAGCTGATTCATACGATCGAGGGAATGTTCGGCGTGCCATTTGTCGAAGCTTATGGAATGACGGAAGCGAGCCACCAGATGACGTCGAATCCGCTGCCTCCACGTCACCGGAAGGCGGGGTCTGTCGGCGTAGGCACCGGCCTTCGCATCAGCATTATGGATAAAGAAGGGAATCACCTCGCGACGAACCGGCGGGGCGAAGTGGCGATTCAGGGCGCGAACGTGTTTCGCGGGTACGAAAATAATCCCGACGCGAACGCCCGCGCGTTTGTGAACGGATGGTTTCGAACGGGCGACGAAGGAATGCTCGACGAGGATTGTTACCTGCATCTGACGGGGAGGATCAAAGACATCATCATCCGCGGAGGCGAGAATATCGCGCCGCACGAAGTGGATGAGATTTTGTTGAGGCATCCCGGGGTTGCGGCGGCGGTGACGTTTGGCTGCTTCCATCCCACGCTCGGTGAAGAAGTGGCTGCGGCTGTGGTATTGCACGAACCGAGTGACGCGACTGAATCTGCGCTCATCAAGCACTGCCGCGAATTACTGGCGGAGTACAAATGCCCGAAGAAGATATATCTGGTAAAGAGCATTCCCACCACTGCGACGGGAAAAATTCGGCGGCGCGCCGTTGCTGCGACGCTTCTGGATAACCAGCCGGCTGACTGAAGATTGCGGGAGCGCCGCCGTTACAACGAGCAAGCGGCTATTGCAATTCTTTGATTTTCTTTCTCACCGCCGCGAGCAGGGGCGAAGGGAGTTCGGTATAGCCCTCCTGCAAGGCGAATCGCTGACCATCCGCGTAGATCCAATTCAGGAGATCGCCTAACGCGGTTGCGCGCTGCCGGTCCGCCGACGTGGTTCGCAGATAGATCCAACTGAAACCGGTAATGGGAAAAGTGTCAGATCCGGATTCGTTGGTAAGAGATGCGGAGAAATTATTCCAGCGAGGCGCTTCGGCCGCCTGGCACGCTGCCGCGATACTGTCAGCGGTAGCTTTTATAAACTTGCCGGAAGAGTTTTGCACGGCGGCCTGGGGAATGCCTGCCTTCACTGCGTACTGGTATTCCACATAGCCGATCGAGCCGGGAGTGTTCTTTACTTTGTCTGCCATGTCGGCGCTGCGCTCGGCCGGATCGCCAACCGGCCACTTCGGCGAAGCGGTGACGCCAATCTGGGCGCGAAACCTCGAGCTCACCTTGGATAGAAAATCAGTGAAGACATAATTGGATCCCTTTCCTGCAGGGCGGTTGATCACATGGATGGGCAGATTGGGAAGAGTGACGTCTGGATTGAGCTTCGCGATTTGGGGCGCGTTCCAGGTCTTCACGTCACCGAGAAAAATTCCCGCTAACACTTCTCCGGATAGGCGAAGCTCCTGGTGGAAATCGGGAACGTTGTAAACTGGAACGATTCCGATGATCATGATCGGCAATTCGATCAGGTTTCCTTCTTTCCGCTCCTTTTCGGTTAGCTGAGCTTCCCCGGCACCGAAATCGCCGGAGCCGTGAGAGATCTCCTTAATCCCTTCGCTGGTGCCAACCGGCAGATATCGCATCTGGATGTTGGGGTTGACCTTTCCGTATTCCTGCGTCCAGCGACTGTAAAGCGGCGCGGGGACACTCGATCCCGACCCGACGAGTACGATCGCGTTTTGGGCTCTGGCGGCGATTGCACCGAGCGCGAGCGCGCATAGGGACAGCAGACAAACCTCGCAAGAGAACGCGACGGTTCGTAGGTAGGTGCGGGATGCGTGAAGCCCGAGATTTTGCGCGTGCCTTCATCGTGTTCTCCGGAAGCGCGGCAGGATCGTCAAACACTCCCCAGCGAGTGACTGCCTGAGCCTCAAAGTAAGCTTATCCGTAAGCTAGCATCGTTCGCAGCGGACCAAAACGGGAACATGACGGGGGATACCATAAGAGTAATCAAAATCAACGTGTGATACATGAACTCGAACCAAGGCCAGATTCGAGTTCTCCTGCGGCCCATCAGGAAATATTCGAGGAAGCGAGCACGCTCCCGAATTTGGTCCTTAATTGGATGGTGGCGCGGCGAGAGAGGCCGCTGCGAACGACTGGTGCTAAGATGCGGAGCGTTTCGCGGGAAAATATCAGGAAAGTGGAAGCGCGTCATGTCACAGAGCGAAGTCGAAACTGTAGCGCATGAACTGCTGTCTGCGTATCAGACGGGCGAGATGGTCAGTAATCTTCCCTCCGCCCGCCCCGGATTTGATCTGAATGCAGCTTACGAGGTTGAAGCGGCGCTTAAGCGATCCCGCGAAGCGAATGGACACCGGGCCGTTGGCTTGAAGGTTGGTTATGCCAACAAAGCAATGTGGCGAGTGCTCAAACTTGAAACTTTGGTTTGGGCTCATATGTACGAAGACACGGTGCATTACGCCGACAGCAACGCGGCTGAGCTTTCGATCGCGCATCCGCGTTCGTTGAAGATCGAACCGGAAATTGTTTTCGGTTTGAACCAGCCGGTGAGCGGGGACGGGACGGATGCCACTGCCGCGCTGGGGTCGGTGGAATGGTTGGCGTTGGGATTCGAGATTATTGACTGTCCGTTTCCGGAGTGGAAGTTTCAGCCTGGAGATTTTGTCGCGTCGTTCGGACTACATGCGGCACTTGTGATCGGGGAGAGGATGAAAGTGCGGCCGGAAATGATCCCCGGGCTTGTGGACGAATTACCACGGTTCAAGGTGAGGATGTTGAGGAACGGGGAATTTGTGGAGGAAGGATCGGGGCGGAACTCATTGAAAAGTCCGGCTTTATGTCTGGTGGAGCTGAGCGCGGCGGTGGGACGGCGATTCCCCGCGGAGGGGTTGGGCGCCGGGCAGATCGTCAGCTCCGGAACGCTTACGTCTGGACATGCAATAAAGAAGGGCGATCTGTGGACTGCGGAGGTCGAGGGGATTTCTCTGCCGTTGCTGACTTTTCGCATGACTTAGGGCCTAAAAGGGCGCTATAGAGAAGAGGGAGCAGGTGAGGCGGGAGGCGAGGTCGACGCAAATAGAGTTGAAGGGGCTTGACAGCGGGGGTATACTCCGCTGGTCCACTTACCAGACCACTCATTGATGCCGACACCGGTCAAATTCGACTTCGAAGTCATTCGAAAGAACAAGGTTTACGAAGAAGTCGCCAAGCAGATCGAACGCCTGATTCTAGCGAAATTAAAACCTGGTGACAAGCTTCCGTCAGAACGCGAACTGGCGGAAACGCTGCAGGTGAGCCGCAGTTCCATTCGAGATGCGATTCGTGGCCTGGAACTGATGGGGCTGGTGGAGCCGCGCCAGGGCGCAGGAACAATCGTTCGCGAGCCCGCATCGGAGGCATCGCCCAATCCATTCGCCAGCGCGCTCGAACGGCGAAGGGAGTTGGTGGGCGAGCTTCTGGATTTTCGCAAAATGCTGGAACCCCCGCTGGCCGCGCGAGCCGCGAGCCACGCTACCCCTGAAGAAATTTCGGAAATGGAAGAAATTCTCCAGCGGCAAGAGGAAAAGCAGATTCAGCGGAGAAGCCGCGATCGCCGAGGACGCCGAATTCCACTACAACATCGCACTGGCGTCCGGGAATAGCGTCGTGCTGAAGGTGCTCGACATTTTGATGGACTTGCTGCGCGACACGCGGGAACGGTCCTTGCAAGTGGAAGGGCGCGCGCAAAAGTCGCTGGCCGGCCACCGGCGGATTCTGGCGGCGATCAAGCGACGCGATGCGGAAGCCGCCAAATCCGCGATGCGGCGGCATATTGAAGACGTGGAAGAGATCGTGCTGAACAAGCTCTGAACCGACCTCTCCGGCACGCTCCGAAACATGGTTTTGAAAAAAGTTTTGGAAAAGTTCTGAAACATGTTTTGAACCAGCTTTTAGAACATATTTCTAAAAAGGGAGAGTTGGCATTTGGGCTGGCTACTCGCGATTGAAAAGATCGATCGAGAACTTCTTCCCGCGATCTGCTTCGACGATCTCGCCCCACAAATCCCGAGCCGGTTGAAAATCACGTCATGACGGATATGGCCCTGACATCTAGCGCGCCCATTCTCACGCTGCGAGTGGCGGAAGCGCGCGTGGAAGACGTGGGCCACGCGATTGCGCGGCTGGCGCCGGCGGATCTGGAGCGGATGGGCGGGCGCGCCGGGGACGTATTGAAGATCACGGGCGGCATGGTTGGCGTGGGGCGCGCGGAACTTTCCGACGACGCGTTCGAGGGCATGATTCAGATGGATGGCACGTGCCGGAGTAATTGCGGCGCGGGATTGCAAGAGCGCGTCACGGTCGCACCGATCGAGCACCAGCAAGCAGTTGCGGTTCGCCTGTCGCCGCTGTGGGTGGGCGCCGCGCCCGCGATGATCGCACCCGAACGGATGCTCGAAGATCTGCTGGGCGTTCCGGTGATCGCGGGGTGCGTGGTACGCGTGCCGACGTTTGCGAAAGCGGTGAACTTCCAGGTGGTGCGCACGATTCCGTCGGGACCGGTGGTGATCGGGAAACGCACGGACATTCGGGTGGTGGAAGGCGAGCAGACGGCGGCGAGAGCTCCGGCGGTATCGTACGAAGATATCGGCGGACTCGAGCGGGAAGTGGCGCGGGTGCGCGAAATCGTGGAATTGCCGCTGAAGCACTCGCGAATTTTTGAGCGTTTGGGAATTCTGGCGCCGAAAGGCGTGCTCTTGTACGGGCCGCCAGGAACCGGCAAGACGCTTCTAGCCCGCGCTGTCGCGGCTGAAAGTCGCGTTCACTTCATTCACCTCAACGGGCCTGAGATCATGCGGAAGTTTTACGGCGAAAGCGAAGCCAAGCTCCGCGAAGTATTCGAGGAAGCGGCGCGCCACGCGCCGGCGATCCTGTTCATTGACGAGATTGACGCGGTGGCTCCGAAGCGCACCGAAGTGGCCGGGGAAGTGGAAAAGCGCGTGGTTGCGCAGCTGCTGAGCTTGATGGACGGATTTGTTGCGCGCGGACAAGTGATCGTGATCGGCGCGACGAATATTCCCGAGGTACTCGACCCGGCGCTGCGGCGTCCGGGGCGCTTCGATCGCGAAATCGAAATCGGCGTACCGAATACGCAGGGACGCCTGCAAATCCTCCGGATCCACACGCGGGCGATGCCGCTCGCGGCTGATGTGGACCTGCAGGAAATCGCCGAGCATTCCCACGGCTTTGTCGGCGCCGATCTCGAAGCGCTGGGACAGGAAGTGGGGATGATTGCGCTGCGCGGCTTTCTCGCGGCGCGTCCACTCGAAAGCGATCCGGCTGCATCTTCGGAATTGGGGGAATTGCAGGTTACGCGCGACGACTTTCTGGCGGGGTTGAGGGAAGTGGAGCCGAGTGCGACGCGAGAATTCTTTATCGAGAAAAGTTCGTCGAAGTTTGCGTCGCTGGGCGGGTTGCATGAGGTGAAGAAATTACTGGACGCGGTGATCGAGCATTCTCATGTGCACGATGAGATCTACGACCGAGTGGGGCTGGCGCCGCCGCGAGGAATTCTGCTGACCGGCCCGTCGGGCACCGGGAAGACAGCGATGGCGCGGGCGCTCTCGGGTGAAAAGCAGATTCCGCTGATTGCGATTGACGGACCGCAACTCTACTCGAAGTGGCTGGGCGAATCGGAGCGGGCGCTGCGCGAAGTTTTCAAAAAAGCGCGGCGGGCTGCACCGTGCATTTTGTTCTTCGATACGATCGACGCGGTGGCGCCCAAATTCGGCGGCGAGCAATCGGGCACGGATGTGTATCAACGAATTCTGAGCCAACTGCTGCGCGAGATTGACAACTTGCGTGACGTGAAGGGAGTACTGCTGCTGGGAGCCACGAACCGTCCCGAGCGGATCGAGCCGGCACTTTTGCGAAGCGGGCGCTTCGACTATATCGTTCCATTCGCAAAACCGGACGCCGCCGATCGCGCGGCCATCCTGCGGCTTTGCTGCCGGCGCGTGCCGCTCGGGCCCGATATCGATTTCGAGGAATTTGCGGGCGGGATGAAAGGATTCACGGGCGCTGACATCGAAAGCCTGTGCAAGAAAGCGACATTGTTAGCGATCGCGGAGTATCAGGACGGAAGTCGAGTGGAGCCATTCACGGTGTTGCGGAGCGATTTCCTGGCTGTGCTCGAGTCTGATCGCGGCAATCCGAAAAACGCGGCGAGCGAGAGAGTGAATACTCGAAGCGGTGCGGAGCGATCGGAACGTGACGTGTCGTCGAACTGAATCGTGATTAGAAATACGAATTGAAGCAGCTACCAAGTTAGACGAGGGCTGAACATGAGCTATACGGAACTGACCGTTTGGACGCGCGGCATCATCATGGACAAAGAGGGGCGCGACATCGTGAATTCAATCGCCGCTTCGGCGCGCCTGGAAGGCAAGCAGGCTCAGGCGATGGAGAACTACGTTGACAATCCCGACCGTACGAACGCTCCTACGCGCAAGTACTGCCGGGTGAGCGACGAGGTGATCGAGAACGAGCTCACGTACGAAAACGAGCAGCCCAACATCGTCGTACTCGTCGAGGGGACGATGGTGAAGGGTTGGGACTACATGCGCGGGATGCCTCCGGGCGGAACGCTCGTGATCAACACGCACTACACGCCGGAGTACATGATCCGGTTCGTGCCGGGTCCGGAGCGGCTGGCGCAGCTGGTCTGCGTGGACGCGGCGAAAATAGCCGACCACAAATGGCTGTACTACCGCCTTGGCGAGCTCGGCCTCGACCGGCTCTCCACGGAAGGCGCGGCAGAACGCAATAAGTCGATCGCGCCGGATATCGCGGCGCCGCTGATCGCAGCGGCCGTGAAGACCACCGGTATCGTGAAGCTGGCAACGATTGAACCGATGATCGCGAATAAGCACGCGTTCCAACTCGCACTGCAAGAATTGCACATTATGCCGCTGAATCCAGTAGCGGCGTAGGACAGGACCTATGTCAACCAAAGGTACAAAGATTCCCGAGCGTCTCATGATCCCGTTTGCCGGCATCACGCCGGCGCCCACGCAGAAGGGGCAGGATCTTTTCCCCACGGGGAACTGGCGATCGATTCGACCGGTTTACCGGGACAAGTTGCCGCCCTGCAATAACGCGTGCGGCACGAACGAAAAAATTCAGGGCTATCTGGACCTCGTGAAGCGCGGCAAGTATGTGGACGCCTACGCGCTCATCAAGGAGGACATGCCGTTCCCGTCGGTAACGGGCCGCGTGTGCTACCACCCGTGCGAGCAAGCTTGCAATCGAGGGAAGTACGACGAGGCGATCTCGATTCGCGCGGTGGAGCGATTTCTCGGCGATCTGGGGCAAGCGCTGTCGCGCGACGTCGTGAAGGCTGGAACGCCGAACGGCAAGAAAGTCGCGGTGATCGGGTCTGGTCCCGCGGGCCACAGCGCTGCGTATCAACTGGCGCGGCTCGGCTACAAAGTGACGATTCTCGAGAAGTCGCCGAAAGCGGGCGGACTCAATCGCGGCGGGATTCCGGACTGGGTGCTGCCGCAGAACGTGCTCGATCGCGAGCTCGAGCGTCTTGTCGAGCTGGGAATCACGATCAAGACCAACGTGGAAGTCGGGAAGGACGTGAGTTGGGACGATTTGAAAAAGGATTACGACGCTTGCGTGCTGGCCGTCGGACTCACCGAGCCGAATAGCGTGCGGGCCGAGGGTGAGAATAAGGACGGAGTGGTTTACGGACTTCCGTTCCTGCGCGACATCGGCATGGGCGCATCGAAGGTGAAGCTGGGGGCGCGAGTGGCCGTCATCGGCGGGGGAAACACGGCCATTGACTGCGCTCGCGAAGCGCTGCGACAGGGCGCGGTGGAAGTTACGATGATCACGGTCGAGGGCAATCCGCAGGAGATGCCCGCCTCTCCGGAAGATCTGCACGACATGATGGAAGAAGGCGTGGAGCTGTTGCACGGGCGGGCGGTGACCGCTGTGCTTGGCAACGGGAAGGTTGAGGCTTTGCAACTGCATCCGGCGCGTTTTTCGGGCGCGATCAACGCGTCGCCGATTACCGTCGATCGTGAAACAGCCGCCGACCGGTTTGCCGTAGACAGCGTAATCATTGCGGTGGGGCAACATGCGTCGCTCGCGTGGTTGCCGGCGGAATTCAAGAACGAACGCGGCACGATCAAGATGGATCGCTTCGGCCGCCTCGGCAATACGAACTTTTTTGCCGCGGGCGACATCGCGCAGGTTGGTTCGGGTCAGCCACTGATGGTAGTGAATGCGGTGGGCGACGGAAAGCGCGTTGCGTTCAACCTGGATAAAGTGATGCGAGGAGAGATTCTCGAGCCGCGCACGATTGCGATCGACGTCATCTTCGATTTGAACCGCATGAACATGACGTATTTCCCGCACTTCCCGCGCGTCCAGCAGCAATTGCTGCCGCCCACAAGCCGGCGAAAAACGCAGGAAGAAGTGATTCGCGGCTACTCAGAGGAGCAGGCGGTGGAAGAGGCCAGCCGCTGTTTCAGTTGCGGGACGTGCAACGCCTGCGACAACTGTTACCTCGTATGTCCCGAGCCTTGCATCGTGCGTGACGTGCGTTCGAACGGTCTTTACAAGATTCTCGTGGACTACTGCAAAGGCTGCCGCGTGTGCATCGAGGAATGTCCGACGGGGTGCCTGGAAGGCGTGCCGGAACTGGACTTCGATACCGGCGTAGTGCGAATGGATACGGCATTCGCGGTGTCGCCGGGACTGCACGGACGGCAGGCCGAAGAGTTGAGACATCTGGACGACCGGGCGGCGAAGCAAATTTAGAATCGGAGCGAACTATGCCAGCGGTTACCGAAGCGAAGAAAAGAATGGTGCGAATCAACGGCTGCGTTGCGTCGGCGCAGGCCGCGAAGTATGCGGACGTCGATGTGATTGCGGCGTACCCCATCCGGCCTTACACAGCAACGATGATGGCGCTCGCGCAAATGGTGGCCAACGGAGAACTCGACGCGGAGTACATCGTGGCCGATAGCGAGCACTCGCAGTTGAGCATCTCGCACGGGGCATCGTCGAGCGGCGCGCGTGTTTTCACCGGCAGCTCAGGCGTGGGCGTGCAATTCGCATACGAGCTTTATTCGCCGATTTCGGGCAGTCGTATGCCGGTGCAGATGATGATCGCCGACCGCACGCTCGATCCTCCCGGCGATTTCGGTTCCGAGCACACGGACGCGCTTTCGACGCGCGACATGGGCTGGCTGATGGGGTGGTCTTGCGACGCGCAAGAAGCGTTCGACAATCACCTGATTGCCTATCGCATCGGCGAGGACCCGCGCGTTCTTCTGCCGCAGATGGTCTGCCAGGATGGATTTTTCGTTTCGCACATCACGGGGGACGTGGAATTGCCCGACACGGGGCAGGTGAAGGAATTTCTGCCGCCTTACAAGCATCCTTATCCGCTCGATCCGCGGCATCCGGTGTCGCATGGCCCGCAGATCATGCCCGAGCAGGGTCCGCCGCTTCAGCTGGAGCGCGCCCGCGCGATGGAAGAATCGATGGGTGTGATTGAGCAAGTGCATGAAGAGTTCGCTAAGATTTTTGGGCGACGATACGATGCGTGGCTCGAAGAATTCATGACCGAGGATGCCGAGGTGGTCTTCTTCCTGCAGGGGGCGCATGCCGTGACCGCGCGTTTTGCGATCAAGCATATGCGCGATCGCGGGATGAAGGTCGGAATGGTGAGGCTGCGAACGATTCGGCCTTATCCGACGGAACGCGTGAGAGAGGCGCTGAGTAAATTCAAAGTGGTAGGCGTGATTGAGACGAACATGGGACTGGGCAGCGTGAGCAGCGGCGGCGTGCTGTATGCCGAGGTCTGCGCCGCTCTCTACGAAAGCCAGAAGCGGCCGCTGGTGTTTTCGTTTATGGCCGGGCTGGGCGGCGAGGCGATCGTGCTGAAGGAATTTTACTGGATGACGGAAAAAATGCTGGAAGCGCAGAAGCGCGGGAAAATCGAAAAGCGCACGCATTGGGTCGGATTCGAAGAGTAAAAAGGTTTCTTTTGGAGGAATGATATGCCTGCAATCGAAGTTCAGCGGCAACTGCTGCCGATTCTCGACAGTCCGAACCAAGGGGCGCGTTTCTATAATCCCGAGTTACCGTCGAGCGAACCTTTCGTCCCCGGCCACCGGACGTGTGCCGGCTGCGGACCTTCCATCCAGTACCGGATGACGAGCAAGGCCGCGGGAGATAATACGATTCTGGTGGGACCGACAGGCTGCATGTACGTGGCGAACAGCTCGTATTTGTGCACGCCGTACAATGTGCCGTGGGCGCATACGCAAATCGGCAGCGCGGGCAGTTTCACCGCGGGCGTAGCGGCAGCCTACGAAGCGATGATCCGCAAGGGCAAGTGGAAGGGCGCGTTCCCCAATATTATTTGCGAGGCGGGCGACGGCAGCGCGTCCGACATCGGCATCGCCTCGATTTCAGGCGCGCTCTATCGCAATCACGACTGCTTGATTATTTGCTACGACAACGAGCAGTACGCGAACACGGGGATTCAGGCATCGTCGCGCACGCCTTATGGCGGCATGACAACTTTCTCGCCCCCGGGTCCGATGGTTCCGGAAGCGAAGACGCTCTTTCCCAAGGACCTCGCGCGCATGATGGCGGCCGGCCATCCGCATTGCTATGTGGCGACCGCGAGCGTGGGTTACCCGATCGACCTGATGAACAAGGTGCGGAAAGGGCTCAACCACAAGGGCGCCGCGTACTTGATGGTCTACACCCCGTGCCAGAAGGGCTTTGTGTACGAGACTCCGCGCTCGATCGATCTGGGCCGGCTGGTGGTGGAATGCGGGCTCTACCCGATCTGGGAGTGGAATCCGGAGAAGCGTGAATACGATTACAGCTTCCGTCCGCAGAACATGCGGCCCGTATCGGAATACTTGAAATTGCAAGGCCGGTTCGGTCACCTTCACGCGGAACACATCGCCAAGCTGCAGAAATTTGCTAACGAGCAGTGGCGCATGATGAACGTGCAGCTGCCCGAGGCTTTGATCCAGGCCGCGGATGCAAAGAATCTGGTGAATATGGCGTCGGCGGTACAGGCCGAACAGGTGGCGCAAACTCTATGAACACGAAACTGACTGCAACTCCTGCGGCGGCTCCGGAAGCGCAGGAAAGCTATATCGTCACGGAAGGCAAGAAGCGCGGGTCGACGCGCGACGTACGGGCGGAAGCGGCGTTTGACCGCTTTTTCACCGTGCTGCGAGTGCACGGCGGCGATGCAGTCCTCACGGACAACTGGCACACGAATGAAGTGCTCGACCACGCGCGCAACAACTTCGAGGGATACACGTTCGCGATGCGCACGCTGGAGGCCTGGGGCGCGATGATCGAGAACGACCACCGCGCGTACTACACGGCCGGAGGCCGAATCTGGGTGATGGATATCGAGCCGTGCGAAGGGAAGAAGAAGCGGTTGCCAGGCGCCGGAGCCGGCAAGAAGTAGCGTACGCTTGCGGCGCATCCTGCTCATCGACGACACGCCGGAGATCGCCGAGCTGCTGACGTTTTCCCTGCGAGACCAGGGCTACGAGGTTTTCGCAGCGGGATACACCGTCACTGTCAACGAACTCATCGAGGAGCAACGAGCCGACGCGCTCGTGCTCGACTGTTCGAGCTACGATATGAGCGAGACGCTTTTCGACGCCGTGCGGCACCATCCCGATCACAGCGTACTGCCGATCGTCATCATCAGCGACACCCCGGAAGAGGCGGACGCGAGCCTGCGTTCGCGAAAGGCCCAAAAAGTTGTGCTGGTTCCGAAGCCATTCACCGGTTCGCAAGTGGCGAGAGCGCTCGACCAGCTACTGGCCCAGTCACCAGAATAAATATGCCACTGTGGAGCATGGACGATTGGCAATACCTCGAGCGCGAGGTGGTCGTCGACCCGAAGGGGCAAGAATGGACCGTCGCGCTGATGGACGTGCTGGGGCAGGTAGGCGATCCCGACATGCCAAACAAGATGCTCGAGCTTCAATATTCTTCAGGACGCTATTTCACGCTGGTCTATTCGGCGACGGGAGCGCTACAGCGGGAACGTGGGTACGCGTCGCTGCCCGAGGCAACGGACGCGTATGGAGAGCTGCTGGTGGGCGTGATTGGAGGCAGCGTCGATCCCTCGCAACCGGTATTCCGGCAGGACCTGGAAGATTAGCGAGCAGAAAACCTCAGCCGCCCGACATCGCTCCCACGATCAAGAACGGTTCTTTCCCTGCGACAACTTCCGCGGGCAATAGAGTGCCGGTTGGCTCGTGCGAGTAGTCTTCTGCGCACGCAAAGTACCTCACGAACGGTCGCCGCTCCTGCGTTACCTGATCGCGAATCGTTCCGCGCAACACCGGATAGAGCGCTTCGAGCGCGTTGAGCACGGAGACGAGCGTGGGCTCACCGGCAACGTCGAGCGATACTTCGCCGTTGACGCGCGCGAGCGTTCGCAAATGTGCGGGAAGCACGACGCGAATCATTTGAGTGTCTGAACCTCCACTGAAAGCACGCCCGGCAAATCCCGCACGATCGAGTTCCAACTTTCTCCCGCATCCGCCGAGGCGTATACCTGGCCGCCGCTGGTGCCGAAATAAACGCCGCATTTGTCCAGCGAATCGACGCTCATCGCATCGCGCAGCACATTCACGTAGCAGTCGCTCTGCGGCAGCCCCTTCGACAGCGGTTCCCACTCGTTGCCGCCGGTCCGGCTCCGGTAGACGCGCAATTTTCCATCGGGAACAAAATGCTCCGAATCGCTCTTGATCGGCACGACGTAGACGGTTTCGGGCTCGTGCGCGTGAACGTCAATCGCGAACCCGAAATCAGTCGGCAAGTTTCCGCTCACTTCTTTCCAGGAATCGCCGGCATTGTCGCTGCGCATTACGTCCCAATGCTTCTGCATGAAGAGCGAATCGGGGCGGGACGGATGCATCGCGATGTGATGAACGCAGTGGCCGACTTCGGCGTTGGGGTCCGGGATGTGTTCCGAGCGCAAGCCATAGTTGATCGGCTTCCAGGTCTTGCCCGCGTCGTCGCTGCGAAACGCGCCTGCTGCGGAAATTGCAATCACGATCCGGTTCGGGTGTTGCGCGTCGAGAATGATCGTATGCAGACACAAGCCGCCGGCGCCTGGCTGCCAGTGGGGTCCCGAGCCGTGCTCGCGCAAACCGGGAAGCTCCTCCCAGGTCTGAGCGCCATCGGTCGATCGGAACAGCGCAGCGTCTTCCACTCCTGCATACACAGTGTCAGGATCGGTGAGCGAAGGCTCGAGGTGCCACACGCGGGCAAACTTCCATGGATGCGGCGTGCCGTCGTACCACTGATGCGTGCCTGGAACCGTGGCGTACTCGAATTTGTTACCGACCGGCTCCCATGTCTTGCCGCCGTCGTTCGAGCGCTGAATCAATTGCCCGAACCAGCCGGTAGACTGCGAGGCATAAATCCGGTTCGGGTCCACGGGAGATCCCTTGAGGTGATACATCTCCCAGCCGCCAAAGTGCGGGCCAGTGATGTCCCAACGCTCGCGCTTTCCATCCGCGGTAAGAACGAACGCGCCCTTGCGCGTCCCCACCAAAACTCGTACACCACTCATTGACCGTTCCTTTGCAACGCCCCTGAACCGCCGATCCTTCGACTATTTTCGCAGTTCCCGGCAGGTTTCGGCAAGCACGCGAAGCTTTTTGCGGGTGATATCGAGGGGGACATGCCCGAAGCCGCATTCGCTGGTGAGCAGGAGGCGATCGGGAGAGAAATAGGAGAGTGCGGGCTTCAGGCGCTCGCGGACGACGTCGGGAGTTTCGATCACATCGCTTCGCTGATCGATCACTCCGAGAGCCAGTTCACCCTTGAAATCCCACTGTTTCCATAAATCCATCAAATCGTAGCCCAGGGTGCAGTGCTCGAGCGAGACTTCGTCGATCTTGACGGTGCGAAAGGCCGGGACGAGGTCCGTGTATTTTGTGAAATAGACTCGCTTTCGGCGCGGATTGCCACCGCAAACGTGAAGCGCGAATTTCACGCGCGGCAGCGAAGCGATCAGTTCGTTCAAAATCTCCGCGGACCACACGCTGTCTTCGGGCGATTCCGTCCACATAGGCTCATCGAACTGAATGTAATCGCAGCCTGCCGCAATTACCTCCCGCAACTCTTTCGCCAGAACTTTTGAGTAGGCGCGGCAGAGCGATTGCTCGTCGGGGTACAGATCGGGGCGCTGGTTGACGCTGAATCGCGTGAGGACATGCGGTCCGGTGACGGTCTGCTTGACGCGGCATCGGGCAGGGGCGGCATCGCGCGCGAGTTTCCAATTCCGCGCGAGTTCGAAGCGCGAATTCCCGATTTCACCGACCACGCGCGCGCACTCGATTCCGAATCCCGCGGTGCCGAATGTTTGTTTCAGCATTCCCTCGAACGTGATTCCATCGAGCCGCTTCTGATAAAAATAATACATGTTTTCGCGATAGCCCTCGCCGTCAGTGATTACGTCGAGTCCGAGATCGGCCTGGTCGCGAGCCGCCCATTGAATGAGCTCGTCGATTTCAGCGCGCGTGAGCGATGGTTTCTTCATGGTGTCTTCCACGCTGGTATTGCGCGGGTAACTTCCAACGACGGTGCTGGTGAAGGGAGCCATGTTCCTCGTCTTTGTTTTTGAGTTATGAATTCGTCGAGAATGATATTAAACCGCCGGAAGCCCCGCGGACGCGCGCGCTTCGTTGATGTGCGCCCGCACTCCATTCTCGAGCGGCGGCGGGACAAAATCGATTTCGCGAATCAAGCGCGTGCCGTCCTGATTGTCGATCAAGGGAGTGCCGGGGCCGTCACCGAATTGAATTTGCGCGCCGGGAATCCATTTTTTTACGATTTCCGCGATTTGCGCGGCGGTGACGCAATGGCCGCCGTTGTTGTAAGCGAAGTGAGAAAGCGCCGGTTTGAGGGCGAGGCGCACGAGTTGTTCAGCGCAGTCGTCCTTGTAGATCCACGTGTCGCGAGTTTGCGGGCCAAACGGCAGCTTGATCGGTTCGCCGACGGCCGGCTTCGACGCGAAATGCTCGGCCCACATCACGGCACTGCGTTTGCGTCCATGCCCGAAAACAACCGGGGGTCGAGTGCAAACGATGTTCGCTTGATGCCGCTCGACGTAGCGCCGGCCCATATGTTCGTTGAGCAGCTTCATCACCGCGTAGGTAAAAGTGTGCGACGCGGGATCACAGAAATCGTCCTCGGTGACGGGACGGTCGCCATAGGGCTTCTGCGACGGGCCGTGCACAGTTTCGCTGCTGGTAAAGACGAGCCGCGCCAGCTTGTGGTGTACCGCTGCTTCGAACATGTGGGTCATGCCGAGAATGTTCACGCGCGTGGAGAGCGAAGTATTCTCATCCACAAGCGGTCCCATCACGTACGCCAGATGAATCGTATGCGTGATGTCCGGATGTTTGTGAAAAACGCCCATCACATCGCGAAAGTCGCTCACGTCCATCGGAACCGAATCGAATACTGCATTCGAGGTGGCAGCCAATTTCCGAAAGCCTTCGAGCGCCTCGGATTCCGCCGATTGGGTGGCCGACTGATCCGCGGCGACGACAGAAATACCGCGCTTCAAAAGATTGCGAACCACCGGCTGCCCGATGAAGCCCACGCCGCCGGTAACCAGGAATTTTGCGCGTTCACTCATCGGATCACTCGCCTATTCCTCTGCCGTTGCGACGGACGGCTTGTAACCGCTGAATGAGAAATAAATCACCACCGCGTAGCAGAACAAGGGAATTGCAAAGGCCGTCTGGATCGAGCTTCGATCGGAGATGTATCCCATGAGGAGCGGAACAATCGCGGCCCCGATGATCGACATCACGAGAAACGAAGCGCCGAGCTTCGTGTACGGCCCCAGATTCTTGATGCTCAGCGCGAAAATCGTAGGGAACATGATGGAATCAAAGAAGCCGAGCAAGACGACGGCCCAGACGGGCGCCAATCCGGTCATAAGAATTGCGACGAGCGAGCAGATCGCGGCGGCGATCGAAAAAAGACCGAGCAGCGTGTGAGGGGCGATACGCTTCATGATGGCTGAGCCGGCGAAGCGCCCGATCATAAATCCGAAAAGGTGCCACTTGAGATAGTCAGCCGCGGATTTTTCCGGTATGCCGGGAATCGCGTGCTGCGTGAAGCGAATCACGAAACTCGTGATGCCCACCTGCGCGCCCACGTAGAAGAATTCGGTGACGACGCCGCGCAGCAGATGCTTGTAATGCCAGATATTCTTGTGAAGTTTTGGCGCGGCTTCCGGCTCCGCCAGAGCTTCGCCGCTCGCTTCGCGCACCTCCGGCAAATGGGAGAAATAAATCAAAATGGCGACGAATGCGAAAATCCCCGCGACTGCAAGATAGGTTCCCGTTACGCGCTTCGCTTCCGACGCTGAATAAATCTGCCACTGTTCGGGAGTCATCGACGCAAGCTTTGCGGCGGAATACTCGATCCCGGAAAGAATGAAGGCGCGGCCGATGAACGGGGTCACCCAGGCGCCAACGGCATTGAAAGACTGCGCAAGATTCAAGCGGCGCTCGGATGACTGGGGTGGCCCGAGAATCGTTACATACGGATTTGCTGCAACCTCGAGGACGCCCTGCCCGCAAGCCATCACAAACAGCGCGAACAAGAAAAACGAATACGTGCGGATCGACGCCGCCGGAATGAACAACAGAGCGCCGATCGCGCACGTGCAGAGCCCGACGAGAATTCCTTTCCGGTAGCCGATGCGCTCCATAATCCAACCCGCGGGTAGAGCCGCGAGAAAGTAGCCGCCGAAGAATGCGACTTGTATGAAAGAGGATTGCGTGTCGGTGAGGTTGAAGGTTTTCTTCAGGTGCGGAATCAGGATGTCGTTGAGATTGACGCCGAGCGCCCAAAGAAAAAACAGGCTGGTGACGAGGATGAACGGCACCAGGTACTTCCGCTCGGTGATGGGCACAGAAGAGTTTTCCATGCGTCTCCGTAAGGTGAATCGTTACGTCAATGCCCGGTCGAGGTGCACGTAACCGCCGTCCACGTACATGTGCTGCCCGGTGATGTGAGAAGCCTGCGCGGAGATCAAAAACAAAACCATCGCGGCGATCTCATCCGGCGCCGTCATTCTTTTTTCGAATGGAATCTTGGCGGTGATGGTCTTGAGCTTTGCTTCGGGATCGGGAAACTTGCTGAGCCACTGCCGGTAAAGCGGCGTCATTACTTCCGCCGGCACGACGGCGTTCACGCGAATCCCGTACGGCAGCAATTCGACAGCCCACTCGCGCGTCATGCCCAAAATCGCGCCCTTCGACGCCACGTATCCCGACGTGTTGCCCTGGCCCGTGACGGCCGTTTTGGAACTGATGCTGACGACAGAGCCGCGGGCAAGCTTCAAATGCGGGAGAGCGTAGTGCGTCATGTTGTAGTAGTGAAGAAGATTGAGTTCGAGCGAGGCGACAAATTTTTCGGGGCTGCCGTGCTCCAACCCTACGCCGTCGTTTACACCCGCATTATTGATCAGCGCATCGATTCGGCCAAATGTGCGCGCCGTCTCGTCCACCGCTTTCTTGCAATTCTCCGCGCCTCGCAAATCAACGACCACAAAGTGACCGCGGGTGCGATCAAGATTCAGCTCCGCCAGTAATTTCTCGCACGCGGGCTGGTCGCGATCCACGATTACAGGAATGGCGCCCTCGCGAACCGAAGCCCGCGTGATCGCCTCGCCGATGCCCTTCGCCCCGCCGGTGATCAACACAACCTTGCCGTTCAACCGCAGATCCATTCACGACTCCCGGGCCGCGCGAGGCAACTGCGATTTATTGGCCACGAAGATTGAAAAAACCGCCGTCCAGAGGGTAGTCCACACCGGTCAAGAAAGAAGCTTCGTCGGAGCAAAGGAAAAGAGCGAGAGACGCAACTTCGTGCGGCTCAGCCATCCTTCCAATCGGCTGAGAATGGGAAAGCTTCCCAAACATTTCTTCTTCGCGGCCGGGGTAGTGCTGGCGGAGATAGCCATCCACGAACGGCGTGTGGACTCGGGCAGGCGAGATGCAGTTGCAGCGGATGTTGCAGGCGAGATAATCCTTGGCGACCGAATAGGTCATCGCGATTACGGCGCCTTTGCTGGTGGAATACGCAAACCGGTCAGCGAGGCCGGATGAGCCGGCGATCGATGCCATATTGAGAATCACGCCGCCACCGTTTACTTTCATGTGCTCGACGGCAGCGAGCATGCAATTGTAAAAGCCCTTCACGTTCACCTGAAAAACGCGATCGAAGTCCCGCTCGGTGGTGGTTTCAAGTCTGCCGATGTGCGAAATGCCGGCGTTGTTCACGAGAGTATCGACGCGGCCACGGCGAGCGAGATCGCCGAAGATGGCGCGGACCTCTTCCTGATTTGTCACGTCGCAGATGTGCGCAGACGCCTGGCCGCCTGCGTCCAAAATTTGCTGGACGGTTTCGTCCGCTTCTTTAGAGCGGATATCCACGACGTACACGCGCGCGCCGCTCATCGCAAAGCGGTGCGCGATCGCGCGGCCGATTCCGCTCGCTCCGCCCGTAACGATCGCCGTCTTGCCATCGAGCCGGAACCCGTTGGAATTTTTGGCTGTATTGTTCAGAGAGAAACTCCTCGCTTCCAGGGGATGAAATCGTTCTGCGCGAGGAGTTCTGCCTTGGTCTGCAGCTCTCCGCTGGCCACCTGGACGACGCGTTCGAGAATGATTTCACCCATTCGATCAATCGTGGATGCGCCTTCGATGATATCGCCCGTGTTGATGTCGATAATGTCGGGCATGCGCTGCGCCAATTTCGAGTTTGTGGAAATTTTCACAACCGGCGCGATCGGATTGCCCGTCGGGGTGCCCAGCCCGGTGGTAAACAGCACGACGCTAGCACCGGCGGCCACCTGCGCGGTTACGCATTCTACGTCATTCCCCGGCGTGCACTGCAAATTGAGTCCCGGCTCCGTGGAGTATTCGGGATAGTCGAGCACGGCGGTGACGGGAGAAGTGCCGCCCTTTTTTGCGGCTCCTGCGGATTTCATTGCGTCGGTTACGAGGCCGTCGCGAATATTTCCAGGTGAAGGGTTCATGTCGAAACCGGAGCCTACCGCTTTCGCCCTCGCGGAGTAATCGCGCATCAGCTGAATGAAGCGGTCGCCCACTTCCTTTCGTGTGCTGCGATTCACGAGCTCTTGTTCGACGCCGCAAAGTTCCGGGAACTCCGAGAGGATCGACCGCCCGCCGAGCGCGGCAAGCAGATCGGATGTGTGGCCGATCGCAGGATTGGCAGAGATGCCGGAAAATCCGTCGGAACCGCCGCATTTCAGCCCAACGCACAATTTCGAAAGCGGCGCGGGCTCGCGACGGGAGCGTTCGTTCAGCTCCACCATGCCGACAAAAGTCTTGCGAATCGCTTCCGACATCATCTTGAGTTCCGATCCGCTCTGTTGCTGCTCAAACACAAAAAGCGGCTTCGAGAAATTCGGATCGCGCTTCTTGATCTGTTCGCGAAGGATGGAGGTCTGCGAATGCTGGCAGCCAAGGCTCAAGATCGTAGCGCCCGCCACATTTGGATGGTGAATGTACCCGGCGATCAGCGAACAAAGATTATTCGAATCTTCCCGAGTTCCGCCGCAACCGCCTTCGTGCATCAGGAACTTGATTCCGTCCACGTTTTCGAAAACGCGCGGCATCGAGGAGCGCACGCCGCTCGCCACCGGTCCGTGGCCTTCGATTTCATTCGCGCGGCCCGTTCGATAGAGACGTACGAACTCGGCGACCTGTTGCCGGTAAATTTGCGGCGCAGCGAATCCCAGTTCCTCTTCGAACGCTTGCTTCAGAACGGCGATGTTGCGGTTTTCGCAAAAAACCAGCGGGACGACGAGCCAATAATTCCGCGTGCCTACCTGCCCGTCGGCGCGGTGATATCCTCGGAACGTGGTTTGCCGCCATTGCGAAACGTCGGGAGGCGTCCAGCGAAACTCTTCGGATTTTTGGTGGTACTCGGCGACTTCATGATGGGTATTGTGCGGCGTGATGATTTCGCCCTGCGCTACCGGTGCCATCGCTTTTCCGACGAGCACGCCGTACATGATGATGTTTCCACCCGGCGCGAGCGATTCGGTTGCGAATTTATGCTTGGCGGGGACGTCGGTAACCAGCGTGTAAGAGGAACCGGAAAATGTAATTCGCTCGCCCTTCCGCAAATCGGAGAGAGCGACCAGAACGTTATCTCTGGAATTCAGTTGAAGCACGCGTTGTTGTTCGATGCTGTCGCTCGCCGCAGCCATAGCAAAGCACCCGCCGACCAGCAAAATGATGCGCTAAGTCTAGACGAGTAGCACAAAGCGATATAGCAGTCGTCCGGAGCATATTCAAGATAAAAAATTCACTTTTCACAATGCGAAATCTCGGATATATAGTGTTGCACAAAGCGCGGCGGTCCACGCCGCAGTCCCGTCGGCGGGCGATAGAATGTCGCCGTCCACTTAGTTCCGCTTGAGAGGGGAGGGGTAATGATTCGAGCGAGGCAATCGAAATCGGCTCCGGTAGGAGTTGTTTCCAAAGTTCTGCGGGTTTTCGAGGCGCTCAGCGCTTCGCCCGAAGGCCTGGCACTCAAAGACGTAGCGGAGCGCACCGGAATCAACAAAAGCACGGCGTACCGTTTTCTGGCGCACCTGGAATTTGAGGGCTACCTCTTCCGCGACGACAGAGGAGCTTACGTAGTGGGGCCGAAGCTGGTGCGATTGGGTTCCGGCGTGAGTTATCAGACGTCGTTGAGGAAAATCAGCCGGCCGGTGCTGCAGGATTTGTGGAGGATCACCGGCGAAACCGTGAACCTCGGGACGCTCGACGGGCAGGATGTGTTTTATCTCGACGTGCTGCAGAGCCCGCATCCATTTCGGATGGCGTCGCCGGTGGGCTCGTGGCGGCCGGTTTACTGCACGGCGATGGGAAAAGCGCTGGCAGCATTCTTGTCGCCGGAAGAAAAAGAACACGTGCTCGGCTCGCTGAAGTTCGAACGGCTCACGCCGCACACGATCACGCAACCGCTGCGGCTTCGGCGCGAACTCGAAAATATTCGCCAGCGCGGCTACGGCCTGGACGATGAGGAAGCCACCCTGGGAGCGCGGTGCATCAGCGCGCCGGTGGTGATCGACCAGGGAAAAGTGGCGGCGGCGATCAGCGTGGCAGGACCGGTGACGCGAATCGGCCGGGACAAAATTCCATTTCTCGCGAAAGCGGTGATGACCAGCGCTAAAACCATCTCAGCGCGCCTGGACGCATCGGCGTTCACGGAGATGGAGCTTGCCGCGGGAGCTTCCCACTAGGATCGATTTGGCGGGAGTTCGCAGCCTCGGAAGAATCCGCTTCTTGCACGAAGAAATTCAGCTCATCGCCAGGACGACGATCAAGCGGCGAGGGCCGTGCGCGCCCATCACCAGAATTTTTTCGATGTCTGCCGTGCGGCTCGATCCTGTAATCAGGCAGAGATAGGAACTCTGGGCGACGATACCGCGTTCCTGAACGCGGGCCAGAGCGGCGCTGATATCCGGGACGAGCTGGGCAACCGTAGCGACGACGATGTGAACGGGCGCGACGACGGAAGCTCCCCTGCCGCCGCACGCCGCCGAAACGAGTACGGACCCTGTTTGCGCCACAAGCACCTCGCATCCAGAGATTGTCGCCTGCGAAGCTTCCTTCGGCCCTCCCTCGCTGGACCACTGGATTTCCCGCCCGTCCTGCCATGCCGCGGCGAGCTGACGCAGATCGGGCGAATCTTGAACAAAAATTTCGCCGGGAGGAATGGCCGCTAGTAAATCCCTCACGGCGGTGCCGGCCGACCGCGAATCGGGAATCATCACGCATTC
Organism: uncultured Acidobacteriota bacterium; assembly: GCA_963711875.1. Lineage (GTDB taxonomy): Bacteria > Acidobacteriota > Terriglobia > Acidiferrales > UBA7541 > Palsa-295. Next base: position 32,481 of record CAVQFW010000001.1, on the reverse strand, counting down.
GGTGATGTTGATCGTGCATTCCTTTTGAAAGCGATCGAGCAGGTCTGTTACCGGCGCGAAGATCGCGCGCGCTTCCGAACGCTCGTGGCGCGGCGCGGGTTCACGGAGCGCCGTTCGAATGCGCGCCAGTATTTTTTCGCGGCTCGCGTTTTCAGTTTGCGGCATTGTTCTTTCCCCACAGCGCGCGAAACGATTTCTTCGGCACGCGCGGCGCTGCGTGATTTTTTGACCACGGACCCATCGGATCGAGTGGCGTACCGTCGAGCCCGAGCCGGTGCGCCACGCGCAATGCCGCGCGCGCCAAGCCTCCCAGGATTCGAAAACGCGACGCGCTCTGCATCGTCCATTGCCAAATCTTGAAGCCGATGCGTTCGCTCCATGGCCGCTCGGCGCCATTCACGGCATTGCGCCGGTTTTCGAGAAGATGATGGTGCAAATCGATTTTCACCGGGCAAGAATCCGTGCACGCGCCGCAAAGCGACGAAGCGTAGGAGAGATGCTGAAACTCGTTAAGTCCGCGCAGATGCGGTGTGAGTACGCTGCCGATTGGCCCCGGATACGTGGTGCCATAAGAATGCCCGCCGACCGTGCGAAATACCGGACACGCGTTAAGGCACGCGCCACAGCGTATGCAATGCAGCACATCGCGTTGCTCTACGTCCGCCAGCAATTCGCTGCGGCCGTTGTCGAGCAGTACGATGTGAAACTCCTCCGGGCCATCCACCTCGTTCGGCTTGCGAGGTCCGCCAATCAGCGTGCTGTAGCAGGTGATCGGCTGGCCGGTGCCGGCGGTGGCGAGCACGGGCCAAAGCAACGCCAAGTCCTGCAATTTCGGAATCACTTTTTCGATTCCGGCGAGTGCCACGTGAATGCGCGGCAAGCTCGTACAGAGCCGCCCGTTTCCCTCGTTCGTGGTGAGGGCGATCATTCCCGAATCAGCGACGAGAAAATTCGCGCCGCTGATTCCCATTTCGCCGGAAAAGAAATCGCGGCGCAGGGCGCGGCGAGCGACGGCGACCAGTTCCACGGGGTCGTCCGTGTCCACATCGCCCAATTTCTCTTTGAAGAGGTCGGCGATGTCTTTGCGCGTGAGATGCATCGCGGGCGTGACGATGTGATATGGCGGCTCGTCGCGCAACTGGACGATGTATTCGCCGAGGTCTGTCTCAACCACCTGGACGCCCGCCTTTTCCAGCGCGGGTGTTAGATGAATTTCTTCGGCGACCATCGATTTCGACTTCACCACCTTGTGCACTCCGCGGCTGGTGGCAAGCTCCGTGATATAGCGGCATGCTTCGGCGGAATTTTCGGCCCAGAAAACGTGTGCGCCGCGTTCCTTCGCGCGCTGTTCGAATTCCAGCAGGTAGCGATCGAGGTTATTCAGCGCCTCCCACTTGATTTCATGGCAACGCTGCCGCGCCGCTTCCCAATCGGCGAATCGCATGCGGCCGCGATCGTTCGCGGTGTTGTACTGGTCGATGCCGCGGCGAATGATTTGCTTGTGCGTGAGGTCGGCGGATTTTTCGATTGAGCGGCGGAGAAATTCCTGGGCGGCGGTGCTCATGGAGGCGTCCCTGAGACCGTTTTCGCGGCTGCGCCTGCTGCGTCCCGCGCTTTCATTCCCGCGGACGAATCCGTTTGCGCGAGAATGCTGGCGAGATAAATCGTGCGCACGGTCGAATTCTGCTTCCGAAGAATGCCGTCGATGTGCAGCAGGCAACTCGGGTCGGTCGAAGTGATGAATTCAGCTCCGGACGATTCTGCGTTGCCGCATTTCGTGTTTCCCATCGCGCCGGAGATCATCGTAAATTTCGTGGCAAACGTTCCGCCGAATCCGCAGCACTCCTCGCTATAGGGCATCTCGACCAGTTCCAGGCTCCGCACATGCCGCAACAGCTCGCGCGGCTCTTGCTTCAGGTGCAATTCACGAAGCGCGTGGCAAGCGTCGTGATAGGTCACCCGGTGCGGGAAGCAGGCGCCGACGTCAGTAGCCTTCGCGACTCGCGTGAGAAACTCCGTAAACTCGAACACCTTCCGCCCCACCTCAATTGCCTTTTCGCGCAGCGGCGAGTCCGCCAGGAGTTGCGGATAAAAATTTCGCACCATCGTGGTGCAAGACCCGGACGGGCACACAACAATTTCGGCCGAGCCAAATACAGCGAGAAACCGCTCCGCCAGCGGCCTCGCATCGTTCCAATATCCGCTATTGAAACCCGGCTGCCCGCAGCAAGTTTGCTCTTGCGGAAAATCGACGTCGTAGCCCAGGCGGCGCAGCACCCGCACCATGTCCAGACCGACTTCGGGAGTCAGTTGGTCGACAAAACACGGAATGAACAGGGCGACTCTCATCAACTAACGATCATGATTCCGGATTCAACCCGACAGAAAATGTCATTGATGAATGAACTATCGCGGTAGAACTTTGTACTCCGGGCGCCGAAAATGTCCAGCAGATTGTGCGTGGAGGTCAAATTCATTTCAACCACTGAAATTAACTGCGCGAATCAGCCGAATCTCCTTGACTCATTTGCGCGCGCTGATTTACCAAGGAAGCGTACGTTTTCAGACATTATTCGCGACAGGAATTCGAAAGCTCCATGAAACTCATACGATTCGGCGATCTCGGCAAAGAAAAGGCCGGTCTTCTATTGGACGACGGGGCTCGGATTGACGTCTCGGGCTCGGGTTTGGATTACGATGAGGCGTTCTTTGCGACCGACGGCCTCGATCGATTGCGCCAGTGGATCGCGAGCAACGAGGCGAAGGCGCCGCGAGTGGCTTCGTCCGTGCGCTGGGGCGCTCCGATTTGCCGCCCCAGCAAAATCGTCTGTATCGGCTTGAATTTCACCGACCATGCGAAAGAGGCGGGTCTCGAAGCGCCCAAGGAACCCGTTATCTTTATGAAGGCCACGTCCTCGCTCGTAGGTCCGAACGATCCCGTGATGATTCCGAAAGGCTCGACGAAACTCGACTGGGAAGTGGAATTCGCGATCGTCATCGGCAAGGAAGCTCGCTACATATCGAAAGATTCGGCCTACAACCACATCGCCGGTTACGTCCTGCACAACGACTATTCCGAACGAGCCTTTCAACTGGAACGCGGGGGGCAATGGGTAAAAGGCAAAAGCGCGGATACTTTTGCGCCGTTGGGCCCGTTCGTCGCAACGCGAGATGAAATAAACGAACCCGGCAAGCTCGCGATGTGGTTGAAAGTGAACGGCACGATCCGCCAAAACGGCAGCACCGCCAACATGATCTTCGACACGCCCACGATGGTGAGCTATGTGAGCCAGTTCATGACGCTTCTTCCCGGCGATGTGATCAGCACAGGAACGCCCGCCGGCGTGGGCTTGGGAATGAAACCTCCGACATACCTCGCAGCCGGGGATGTGGTCGAACTTGGAATCGAGAAACTCGGCGAATCGCGGCAAAAAGTCGTAGCATTCCAAGCATGAAGCGATTGGCTGTTTTCCTGTTCCTCCCGATTGCCTGGATTGCCGCAAGGACTGCGAGTCCCCAAACAAGCGGCACCTCCGCAAAAAATCAAACCCCTGCGCCCGCGGTGAAACCCGGCGCCGTGCAGTTCTTCGACATCGCAAAGCGCGCGGGGATCACCATGCAGAATTATTACGGAAGCGATACCCACAAGGAATTCATCATCGAGACCACCGGAAACGGCAGCGTGATTTTCGATTACGACAATGACGGTTGGCCGGACATTTTTCTTCCCAATGGTTCAACCGTGGAGGGATTTCCAAAAGGCAAGGAACCTACCGGCCACCTCTACCACAACAACCACGACGGCACGTTCACCGACGTGACGGAAAAAGCGGGACTCGCGCGCCCCGGATGGGGACAAGGCGGATGCGCCGGCGATTTTGAGAACAACGGCCATCTCGATCTGTTCGTCACGTACTGGGGACAGAATGTTCTCTACCGCAACAACGGCGATGGCACGTTCACCGACGTGACGGAAAAAGCCGGGCTCAAGACGGCGCGTGACGAATGGAACACCGGCTGCAGCTTCATCGATTACGACCGCGATGGGAAGGTGGACCTCTTCGTCTCTCGCTACGTGGATTTCACCTACGATTCCGTCCCGCGACCGGGCCAGGGGCAATGGTGCCAGTGGAAGGGATTGAACGTGATGTGCGGCCCGCGCGGCTTGAAAATTCCCACGAACGCGCTCTACCACAATAATGGCGACGGCACGTTCGCGGACGTCTCGAAGAAATCCGGAATCACCAACACCTCCGGCTGCTACGCGTTCACATCCCTTACCGCGGATTTCGATCACGATGGCTGGCCGGATATCTACGTCGCCTGCGATTCCACGCCGAGTCTTCTCTACCACAACAATCGTGACGGGACTTTCACCGACATTGCCAAGACCGCGGGCGTGGCTTACAACGAAGACGGCACGCTCCAGGGAAGCATGGGAGTTTCGGCGGATGATTTCACGCACTCGGGGATGCAAGACATCGTCAAAACAAATTTCAGCGATGACACTTCAACGCTGTATCTCAATCGCGGAAATAATCTCTTCGACGACGTCACGCAACTCGCCGGCCTCGCGAAAATCACACGGCTGCTGGGCTGGGGCGTGCAGTTCTTCGATTTCGACAACTCCGGCTGGCCGGGCATCCTGGTCGCGAACGGCCACGTGTATCCCGAAGTGGATGGTAAAGGCCTGGGCACGAGCTACCGCGAACCGAAAGTTGTTTATTACAATCTGCACAACGGAAAATTCGCGGATATTACGGCGCAGGCAGGCGCCGTGATGAATGAGCCGCACGCGGCACACGGTATGGCGCTCGGCGATCTCTTTAACAACGGACGCGAGTCGGCCGTCGTAAATAACATGAACGAGCCGCCCTCGATTTATTACAACACGGCGCCCGTCGGCAATTTCATCAGCCTGCAACTGGTGGGCACAAAATCAAATCGCGCCGCGCTGGGTGCGGCGGTGACGCTCGAGCAAGGCGCAGACAAGCGCGAACAGGAAGTTCGCAGCGGCGACGGCTACATTTCACAAAGCGATCTGCGATTGCATTTCGGCCTGGGCAACTCTACGAAAGCGGAAAAAATTACAATCCGCTGGCCCAGCGGCCTGGTGGAAATTCTGAAGGACCTGCCCGCGAATCAGTACTACGTGGTGAAAGAGGGCGGCGGAGTAGACGCGAAGCAAACCCACGGACCAAGCACAATTGCCATAAGCGCCGCCGGCACCGGCGCAAACTGAATCACTCAGGATGCGTTGCCGATCGATATCATCACGATCGCAAGCACTAGAACACCCACCCCGGTCCACAGATATGCCTTCGCGCGGCCGCTCGCCTGCTTCCACTCGCCAGAAAGCAATCCCCAAAAGATTCCGGCAATGATGCAGACGGTCATGAACACAGGCCATCCTAGGATAGAGCCAAGTTTTCCGAGCGATGCGGCGCCCATCCCGTAGGCGACGACACCTCCGTACCAAACGAGCCCCATCAGTCCGCCGAAAAGCCAGGTGGAGGGATTTCCTTCGCGATAGACGCCCCAGGTTTTATTTTTATTGAGCAGGTAGACGCAATAAAAAAGATTCGAAAGAAAGCCGCCACTAACTGTCAAAGACCAGATAGGATTCGCAGCCATCGAACTGCTTGCTCCGGCCGCCAATGCGCGAATGCGAATTTCGTCACCGAAAACGAAACTGAAGTTCAGCATCGACGAAAAAATTCCGGAAAAAATGCAGATGATCAGTCCGAGAGCAAGTCCTGAACGCTGGGTGCCGCCGCTCGTTCCGGCATCTCGTTCGCGGCGCTTGCCGGCGAGCGCGAGAAATAGCAATCCCACGATCATGATCACGGTGCCGATCATCAGCGCCTCACCGCGTTTGGAATGCAGCTCTTCCGGATGAAGCACCGCGAGCGGGAAGAGCGAGCCAAACGATGCCGTGATTCCTAGAATCACCGCGAATCCGAGCGCCATACCCACCCGGGCGATTCCCAGCCCGAAAAGTGTGGAACCGACTCCCCACGCAATTCCGAAAAGCGCGACCTTCCACAATGTCGCCGCGGTCGCTCCCGAATACACGTCGCCCACATGGGGTACCGTCGCCAGCGTGATGATCCATGGGAAAATAATCAGGCCCGTTAGCGCGAAAATCAGCCAGCTGTTTTCCCATCGCCACGCCGGCATTTGTTTCATCGGAGCCGCAAAGCTCCCGTTCAAGAGGCCGGCTAGAATTACCAGGCCGAGCCCAACTACGAGCTGTTCACTCATCAAACCCCCTGCCGCACGAGAAGAGCGGCGATGGAAGGCGAAGCGCGCACAAAATGAGGCATGCGCAACGCAACGTCAAGGTAAAAACCGGACCGCTCGCCGCCGTTTCATGATCTGAAATTTTGATTTCATTGACGATGCCGCTCCCTTTCGCTAGATTTGCGGCGCAATCAACGATTGCTCGTCAAAAAAATTCCAATATTGACGCGCGAGCACGGAGACCGCCAATGCGGATAACTTCCATCGAAATTCGCGTTTGCCAGAACACACGCCAGGCCATGACGGATTCCGAAATGCGCTCGGGCGGCAAGTCCACCTTTGATTTTCTCGTCATCACAATGAAGACGGATGAAGGCATCGAAGGCCACTCGTTCGGCTTCGCAGGCCGCGGCGCAGAGATGGCGGGAACGGTGGCGGCATCGGCGCTCAAGCCGTTCTTCCTGGGTAAGGATCCGCTCTTTCGCGAAAAACACTGGCAGGATTTCCGCACGTACGATCGCTGGTGGAACCATGTCCCGATCTATTCCTATGGCCCGTTTGACATCTGCCTGTACGACATCGCCGCGAAAAAGGCGAATTTGCCACTCTATAAAATGCTGGGAGCCTGTCGCGATAAAGTTCCGATATACGCCAGCTCATTCGTGCTCGCGACGCCGGAAGACTACGCCAAACAGGCGCTCGAAGTGCAGAAACGCGGATGGCATGCCTACAAGCTTCACCCGCCGGGCAAGCTTGCTTTCGATTTGGCGGCTTATCGGGCGTGTCGCGAAGCGGTGGGCCCGGATTTCAAACTCATGGCCGATCCTGTGGCAGCCTATTCTTACGAAGAAGCGCTGCGAGTGGGCCGCGAGCTCGAAAAACTAAATTACTATTGGCTCGAGGAACCGCTCTTCGACGTGGACTTCAACGGTCTTCGGAAGCTCACCGACAAACTCGACATTCCCATCTGCGGCACGGAAGTTCTCGCAGGCTCGCACTATTCCACCGCCGAATGTATCGCCAGCCGCGTCGTTGACATCGTTCGCACCGACGTTTCCTGGAAAGGCGGCATCACGCCGGTGATGAAGACGGCGCACCTGGCCGAATCCTTTGGCGTCCATTGCGAACTGCACACCACAATTTACCATCCGCTCGAGATCGTCAATCTGCACTGCTGCGCCGCCATCGTGAACAGCGAATTTTTCGAAGTCCTCTACCCGCTCTCGTATATGGACTTCGGCATGAAGACGCCGATTCAAATCGATTCCGAAGGCTACGCCCACCCGCCGGAGTCGCCGGGCATCGGCGTCGATTGGGACTGGGACTTTATCGAGAAGTGCACCACCAAGAAGCTCTAAAGGAGGGAGCTTCGGCAGCTATTCTGGCAGGTGACGAAATCATCTTGCCAGTCTCGGCCCTTGGGTTCAGGATGCAAACGATGCGCAGTGGATTTCTGCCGGCGATTCTTGTCGCGGTGCTGCTCGGTCTGGCGGTTCCGGCGGCGGCCCAAGACATCGACACGCTCGTCACAACCACGAATCGAAATCCCTCCACGGTTGCCGACCAGATAAGCGATCCCGCCGAGCGCGCGGCGTTTCTCAATCTCTACAAAATTCAGGATCCCGGCCAAATGCTCCTGGCCTCGAAGTCCTTTCTTCAGAGTTTCCCGCAATCGGCATTTCTCGCGCAGGCTTTTGAAGTTGCCGCCGCCAGCAGTTTCGACTTGCACGACTATCCCGGCGGGCTCGACTACGCTCGCCAGTCGCTCGTGTACCTCCCGGAGAATCCCCAGTTACTCGTTGCGGTAGCGGACGTACAGGCGCGCCAGCATCTCAACGAGGAAGCGATCACGAGCGCTCGCGCCGCGCTCGACTACTTCGATAAATTCGGGCGTCCCGGCGCTATCACGGAAAGCGAATGGCCAGCGATGAAGCGGCGCCTGCGAGCCACAGCGAATTTCGCCCTCGGCCGCGCACTCCTGCAGAACGCTGTAGCCGCATCGGGCCGAGAAAAACGCACGGCGCTACTGGCCGATTCGAAGCTGGCTCTGATGCAAGCGCGCGCACTCAATCCAGGGGACTGGGAGATTGTTTACGTTCTCGGCTTGGCACAATTGTCGTCTGGCGATTTCCCGGCAGCCGCGAACGCCTTCGCAGCGGTCTACCAGCAGAAAAGCGATCTCGCGCCCAAGGCCCTCGAGCATTTGCAAACGATTTACAAGACGCTCGATCCCAAGTCTCGCGGAGACTTCGACTCCTTCGTGCGGCAAGCCGCCGCTTCGGAAGCAAAAGAATCGCAGCACTCTCCGCCGGAAAATCCCGCCACCGCGAATGCGTTGCCCGAGTACGCCGGCTCGGAAACCTGCCGCAGTTGCCACGGCGGCGTCTATCGCAATTGGTCCCAGTCCGGCATGTCGAAAATGTTTCGCGCCTACGCGCCGCAGAACGTGATCGGCGATTTCACCGAGAACAATCAATTCTTCGCGGGGGACGACCCGGAATACAAAGACGGCAAGCTCCAGATCACCCGCACCGCAAATCGTACTCCGTTCGCGCGCATGGAAATTCGCGACGGCAAACACTACTTCCAAATTTTCGAGTCCGACGGTCAGTGGCACACCTATCCCGTCGATTACACGATCGGCTCAAAGTGGCAGCAAGCGTATGCCACAAAGTTGCCCAACGGCCAGATCCATGTGTTCCCAATTCAATACAACGCACTCGAAAAGCAGTGGTTGAATTACTGGAAAGTGATCGACTCGCCGGGAAGCGCGCGCGCCGATTTGCCGCGATGGGAAAAACTGGACGCGACCACGAGTTATCAGGCCGATTGCGCGGTCTGCCACACGAGCCAGTTGCGCAACGTAAAGGGCGGTGGCTTCGAACCCGACAATCTCGAATTCCGCGAGACAGGCATCAACTGCGAAATGTGCCACGGTCCGTCCGCCAGACACGTGGCTTCGATGAACACCGGTGAAGAGTACAAGAAAGGTCCGCTCGATCCGCCGGTGGACTTCAAAAAAATCAGCAACCGCGAATTCGTATCCGTTTGCGCCCAGTGCCACATGCAATCCGCGATTCGCACGCCGGGACCTCACGGCGAATTGAATTATTCCGCCACCGGCACGTTCTTTCTGCGCGATCCGATGATTCCGTTCGGCGAATTTTCGCGCAAAGGTTTTTACAAAGATGGCCGCTTCCGGCAGACCACTTTCATCGTCGAAGCGCTGGAGCGCTCGAAATGCTTCCAGAAAGCGGCCGTCAGCTGCGGAACGTGCCACAATCCGCATACGCACGACGAGTCGCAAAACCGAACCGCGCTGAAATTTCTCGACGATCCCAACCAGATGTGCACCGGATGCCATACGCAGCTCGAGGACAAATCGAAGTCCGTCGCGCATTCGCATCATGCAGCGGGCTCGGAAGGCGCTGAATGCGTCTCTTGCCACATGCCGCGCATTATGGATGCGCTTCTATTCCGCGCGCGCACGCATCAAATCGACGATATTCCGAATCCGGATATGACTCAGCGCTTCGGCCCGTCCGAAAGCCCCAATGCGTGCCTCGCGTGCCACTCTGAAAAAACTGCGCAATGGGTGAAGCAGCAAATCGCCAGCTGGAAAGCTGCGGACTAAAGTGCCGACGCCGCGAACGAATCCTCGCAGACTACTTCGAACCAGCTTCGGCGTTGCTGCTCGCGCCGCCGCAACGATCTGCGTGATCATTTTCGCGCAAGCGGCAATTTCGTTTTCCGGAAGCCGTGAAAATTCCGCGCGCCAGCCGGCGCCGCAAGATGCGCAGCAGAAGCCAGACGCTCCTGCAGAGACGGCTACAAATACCGCCGGCTACGTCGGCTCGAAAGTCTGCGCTCAGTGCCACGCTCCGATTGCGGCCAAATACTTGAAGACCGACATGGGCCGCTCCATGTCCGAAATCACTCCGCCGCTGCTCGAGAAAATCCCCAATTCCGCCTCCGTCACCGACGATCGCCTCCATCGCCACTTCGACGTTCACGTCGAGAACGGAAAACTCTTCCAAAGTGAAAACGCGATCGACGCGGATGGCAAAGAGCTCTTTCGAGAAACGCACCCGATCGACTGGATCATCGGCTCGGGCGCGAACGGATTCGGTGCGCTCTTACGGCGCGGCGAATTCATCTTCGAAGCGCCGCTTTCCTTCTATTCCAAAACGCAGGCCTGGGCTCTTTCGCCCGGTTACGAATTTGGCGACTACGGCTTCAACCGCCCCATCCTCCCCGGCTGCATCGCGTGCCACAGCGGTCAACCGCAGGCAGTCCTTACTGGCAACGGCCGCTTCCTCGATCCGCCATTCCACGAATTAGCGATTGGCTGCGAAAATTGTCACGGACCCGGAGCCGCGCACGTCCGCGAAATGCAGGGAGAAGATTCGAGCGAGCCAGGCAAGACGCATTCCATCGTGAACCCCGCGAAAATCGAGCCGTGGCTCGCCGACAACATTTGCATGTCGTGCCATCAGACAGGCGATGCGATGGTGCTGCGACCGGGAAAAGATTATCGCGATTTCAAGCCCGGAGCTCCGCTGGATCAGACGCTCGCGATATTCATGGTCCCGCCACGCCGCGATTCACCGCAGACGGATCTTCTGGAGCACTATTTCTCGATGACGCTCAGCAAATGCTATCGCTCGAGCGGCGGCCGCCTCGGCTGCATCTCCTGCCACGATCCTCACATCGAACCGGCAAAGCAGGATGCGCCTGCGTACTACCGCGCGAAATGCCTCGATTGCCACAACGAAAAAAGTTGCGCGTTGCCCGTCGCCGTCCGCCAGCGAAAAACCCCCGCCGACGACTGCGCCGGCTGCCATATGCCAAAGCGCGATGTGCAAACGATCGCGCACGCCGTGCTCACGAATCATCGCATCGTCGCGCAAGCGGAAGAACCGTATCCGGATGCCGCGTTTCACATGACCTCGGCCGAATTGCCGGACCTGGTTCACCTCACCGCCATTCCCGGCAAACGCGGCGAGCCTATCTCTCCGCTGCTTCTCTTGCAGGCATACGGCCAGTTGATGACGCCGAATCCTGAGTACCGGGTCCGCTACTTCGCCTTAGCGAAGCAACTCGAGTCGGCCAATCCGGATAGTGTGGACGTTCTCGAAGCGCTCGCCGCGCTTTCTCTCGAGCAAAAGAACGACGATGCAGCGATTCGCTATTTCGATAGCGCCGCGAAACACGGTTCTACGTCTCCGCTCACGTATGAGCAGTTGGGAGGTCTCCTCGTCCGCGCGCGAAGATATCCCGAAGCTACAGAAGTGCTCAATCGCGCGATTAAGCTCTTGCCCTACGACGCGCTGCTATACCGGCTGCTCGGCGCAACGTACATCGGCCTGCACGATAGCGCCGGAGCGGGCGCGCTACTCGACCGCGCTATCGAGCTTTTTCCCCAGGATTCGCTGTTGCGCAAGCTTAGGCAGGAGGCAGAAGCGGCAGGTACAAATCCAGGTCCAGCAGTTCGCTAATCCGAAGCTCAAAGAATCGAAGAAAAAATCCAACTACGGGGAATCGGCGTCCTAAGAACCCACCGAGTGAAGCTTCCGCGGCTTCTCGAGTATCGCTCGCTCTTGAGGGAATCCCATCGCTCTCGAAATGGCCTGAGCCGTTTGCACCACCGCGGCTGCCAGCGCCCCCACCTGCTCGCGTCCCACTCGGGTCACCGGTCCGGAAACGCTGATCGCTGCCACCGCCTCTCCATTTGCGCCCAGAACGGGTGCGCTGACGCAACGCGCGCCTTGCGTTGTCTCCTCGTCGTCCACCGCAAATCCCTGACGCCGCACTTCCTCCAGCTCCTGGCGGAATTGCACCAGATTCATGATCGTCTTCGGAGTGAGCGGCTGAAAATTCAGTCCGCTGAGGATTTGTTCGCGATGCGTTTCGTGCAGGAATGCTGCGAGCGCCTTGCCCAGTGCCGTAGCGTGCAACGATCGCCGGCTACCCACCCGCGAAGAGAGTCTGAATTCGTGCGGGCTCTCGATCACTTCGATGTAGAGCACGTTTCCCTGGTCCAGCGTCGCCAGATTCACTGTCTCGCGCGTTGACTTCCACAACTCCGACAAGATCGGTCGCGAGACAGCTTGCAACGTCGCTCGATGATCCGCGCGCGCTCCCATCTGCGAGAGTTTGGGTCCAATCAGATACTTCCCGCCTTCCGCGCGGATCAGGTATCCGTCGCGCTCCAGGTGTTTGAGGAAACGGTGCGCCGTGCTTTTATTCAAATGGGTCACGTCGCAGATGGACTTCAGCCCCAGCCCCGAAGGCGATGCCTCGATCGCTTCCAGAATGCGAAATACCTTCGATATTACGCCGACTGCCACTGTCGTTCCGCCCTCCCAATCGGGCCAACGCTGTAGAGTTGGAGACTATACTAAGATGGCATTAAGTTTCAATAGTTGAAATCGCCTTCTCTGCCGTGCCCAAACTGCCACTCGATATTCAAGCCAGTAAGTACTGGAGGGTCGAAAGAACGCCCGTATTCGTATCACTATTTGAAATGCGGTTCAAACAAATAAAAGTTTTTTATTGACACGATTCCGAATTATTGTTAATCAACCCAATCATTGGGGTTGTCTATTTGCTGCAACTGGGGTTTTACCGATTGAATCGGGCATTCACCGACCCGAATCGCACGAGCGGGTAGCAGGGGTACAGGTGCGTCTTGCAAAACCGAGGCTGGGAGAATCGAAGATGACACTGAACTGCGCAGGCCAGACTTCGAAGTTGCGGTCTCTGGGATGGATCTTCTTGCTGCTCGTAGGTCTGTCGCTCGCGCTGCCGGGCAGAGCCAACGCCCAGACGGTACACGCTGCCGTCAACGGCACTGTGCGCGACACAACGGGCGCCATAATCCCCGACGCGTCGATCATTCTCCACAATAATGGGACGAACCTCGACCGCCCCACGAACAGCAATTCCGTCGGCGCCTACGTCATCACCGACATCCAGCCGGGCAACTATGACCTTCGCGTCAGCAAGGACGGATTCACTACGGCCGTGCAGTCGGACATCAACCTGCTCGTCAACCAGACGGCCACCTATGATTTCACTCTGAAGACGGGCTCGATCAAGGAAACGGTAACCGTCCAGGCCACTGCCGCCGCGCTCGAAACTTCCACCTCTGAGTTGGGCGTCGCAATCGTCCGAAAAGAAGTGAACGACCTGCCGCTCAACGGCCGCAACTTCACGCAACTATTGGCTCTCACCCCCGGCGTCACCACGATCAACGTCTCGCAAAACAGCGGCGGAGGCGGCGTATGGTCGAACCCGGTCGGCGATTACAGCTATCCCGCCATCAACGGCCAAACGAACCGCAGCAACCTGTTCATGCTCGATGGCGTTAACAACCAGGGCTCGTTCGGCAGCACCTACGCCGTTGCGCCGATTCTCGACGACATTCAGGAGTTTAAAGTTCAGTCGCACAATGACGACGCCTCGTTCGGCGGCTCGCTCGGCGGCCTCATCAACGTCGTCACGAAATCAGGGACGACGAACTATCACGGGTCCGCGTGGGAATTTCACCGAGGTGCGAGCACAGACGCGCTGCCGTATTTCCAGCCCTCGGGCGCTCCTTACCAATTCAGTCAGAACCAGTTTGGAGCTGCGGGCGGCGGCCCTATCGTGATTCCGTGGCACGATTCCGGCCCTCCGAAGACTTTCTTCTACGCAGCCTATGAGGGCTACCGTTTCACTCAAGTCCCTCCCGCCGTTCTTTACAACACACCCAACGTAGCCGATGAGCTGGCGGGAAATCTCTCGTCGATCCCGAATCAAATTTACAATCCCTACAGCGTTGTCCCCAATCCCGCGAGCCCCTCTGGGTTTTCCAACTCTCCGTTCCTGTGCACTGGAGGTGTGCCGTCCCCTTTGCTGCCGAATAACACCCAGGCCTCGGGCGTGCCCTGCAACATGATTCCCTCGACTCTGATCAATCAGAATATGGTGAATTACGCGCAAACGATCTTTCCCGGGCCCAATCTCGTGGGAAACCCGAATTTTAACGGCGTAGACTCCACCCCCAGCCACGTGCGCCAGGACACGGGCACGCTGAGAATCGATCATCAATTCACGGAGCGCGACAATCTCTGGGCGCGCTATGTCGGCTTCTGGCAGCCCGTAACGGGTTCCGGCGGTTTTGAAGGTCTCGAGCACAGCCAAAAGACCAACGGTTTCAATATTGGAGCCGGATACAGCCACGCCTTCTCGAGCAGCAGCTTGATTGACTTCACGTTCGGTCGCGTCATGCTCACGATCAACCAGGGTTCCAACCCTTCCGGCGCGCCGCCGAGTTACGGCCAGACGATTTTCAATCCCAACTTTGCCGCCAATTTCCGCGGTGGAGTTGAAATGGTGCCGATCGTCGCCATCTTGGGTTACATCGGCAACCCCAACGCCAGCGCTCATAACGCCGCTCAGGTGGACTACACGAAGGCTTCCGACATCTGGCAGTACGGCGGCAACTACACCAAGACCTACCAACGCCACACATTCCGCATGGGCGTGAACTTCGCATCGAACAATGCGAATGCCGTTTACCTGAACTCCGCAGTGGTGTTTTCCGCCGCGAACACAGCCGCTGCGGATTCAAACACCGCGCTTACCACCAACACTGGTGACGCGCTGGCTTCTTTCCTCCTGGGAGTTCCTAACTCCAGCACGCGCCGGAACGTCGTCGAAACGGAACACGGCGGGTGGGTGGACGGGTTCTACTTCATGGATTCGTGGCGGGCCACGGAGAAGTTGACCATCAACATGGGCCTTCGCTACGACCTCACTCTCGTCCCGAGATACGGTGACAATGCGCACGCCAATAACTTCGTCGGCGACTTGGACGCCAACACCGGAATCTACTACCTCGAACGCAATGCCCCGCCTTGCAATCCTCCGGCGGTGGCCGCTCCGTGTATCCCAGGCGGCGTGCTACCCGGGAGCGTGACCGTCAGTCCGCTCGGAAATGGCGCGATCTATCACAACGATTACAAAAACTTCCAGCCGCGTATTGGCGTGGCCTACCAGCTTAGTCAGAATACGGTGATTCGCGCCGCCTACGGCCGCTTCTACGACAACTGGGCCGCGATCACCCAGACGGCTCAAAACTTCGAAGGAACGTGGCCAAGCCTCGATCAACTTGGCGCCAGCAACCTGAACGCGATTACGGCAAGGCCCACGGTTTTCGCCACCGACCCACTGAGCCAGGGCACTTCCGTACCGGTCACAGGCCCCACGCCATTTAATCAGACGACGTGGTTTGCCGATCCTTACCTGAAGCGCCCGTACGCCGATCAGTGGAACCTGGGCATCCAGCAACAATTGGGAAGTCACAACGTCCTGACCGCGAACTACGTCGGATCCCATGGCGGCCGTCTCGATCTCGGTCCTTACGCGAATACGATCAACCCCGCAACCGGAACGCAACCACTGACCTATTTCGATCCGGCGAGTCCCACACCGACGATTCCAATCCCGGTCACGCCGACTCCGTTCGACTATAGCGGTGGCCGAAGCCATTACAATGCGCTCCAGGTTTCGCTGGATGGCAAGTCCTACCACGGCCTCACCTATCTCATCTCCTACACATGGTCGAAGAGCGTGGACATTGGTTGCACCGGCTGGTACGGCGTCGAAGGTTGCGGTATTCAGAACCCGTACGATGTGAACGGCGACAAGGGGCCTTCCGCGATTGACATCCCCCAGATTTTCTCTGCCGCTTGGGTCTACCGCCTCCCCTTCGGCAGTGGACAGAAGTATTCCTCCAACAACAAAGTGGTGGACTACATCATCGGTGGATGGGCGCTCAATGGCATCCTGACTCTCACCTCCGGACAGCCGTTCGACGTGGGCGTCGGCGGCGACCAGGCGCTTACGCTCAACTTCGGATGCTGCAACGGCTACTATGACCGCTTGAATCGAGTGCCGGGCGAGCCTCTCTACGCCCATAACAGGGGACCAGGCGAGTGGCTCAATCCAGCCGCATTCTCGATCCCGGCGAAAGCATTCGGGTCCTTCGGTGATCTCGGCCGCGATTCGCTGCGCGCGGATTCGTTCAAGAACCTCGACCTTTCGTTGTTCAAGGAATTCCCGATCAATGAAAGGTACCGTTTCGAGTTCCGGTTCGAAACGTTCAATCTATTCAACACTCCAACTTTCAATCCTCCGGACCAGAATATCTCTGACCCGACGTTTAACGTGATCTCGACCACGCGGAGCTTCGCAAGACAGTTGCAGTTCGGCGTGAAGTTCTACTTCTAGCGTCACCGAGTCACCACCCGCGCCGGCATCCCTCAGGTGCCGGCGCCAGAATCCGGGAGTGGTAGTCGCTGCTTTCACGTCGCCGCCACCTTACCGATTGCGCGTGACGTAACCCCCGACCACCCCAGCGACTGCACTCCCGGGGTTCTTGTCGATCTGCTGGGCGTCGTTGTTTTCGCATTTCAGGTCATCGTTTAGATCGTCGCCCATATCATCACTTAGATTATCGATGGCGGACCTTCCCAACCCCCACGCGAACAACGTGTTGAACCTCCCCGTTTCCGTGTGCTACGGTCGCGGCGGAGTTATGATAAATCGCAGCCAACGCGAACTGGGGATTCCTATTTTTGCCCGGCGTCCACGTTCCATCGTAGTCATCGCACTAATCCTCGTGGCTACCACTAGCAGCCCGCCCTCGCGCGCGGCTCAATCCAAGTCCCCGTCGCACCAGGGCACCACCACAAACCCCTCCAACTCAGGCACCTCGAACTCAGGCGCCTCCACCGCAGGCGCCCTGCCCAAGGCCTGCCTCTCGCCGGAGCATCCCTCCGAGCAAATCACCATGCTGCTCGAAACTGTAAAAGCTCACCCGACCGCCGGCGCCTACAACACCCTGGGCGCGCTCTACGCAGCCGCAGGTCAAGTCAAATGCGCCATCCCGGCGTTCCAGGCTTCGCTGCGCCTCGACGCCAAGAACTGGGAAGCCCACTACAATCTCGCCCTGGCGTTCCTTACTACAGGCGACTCCGCCCGCGCTTCCACCGAACTGCACGCCGCCATCCGCGAAAAGCCTGATTCAGCCACTGCCCATTTCGCGCTCGGTACGCTTCTCTACAACCAGAAAAAACTAGCTCCGGCTGCCACCGAATTCGACGCCGTCCTCAAGATCGATCCCAACTTCCCAGGCGCGGCCACCAACCTGGCTCAAGTTCTCATGCTCCAGGGAAACTCCCGGGCAGCCATTGCATTGCTTGAGAAAGCCCTCTCGCAGCCTCCGCCTCCCGAACAAGTCGTGGGCATCTCGGTTGCGCTCGGACTCGCCTATTCGCAAGCAGGGCAGCCCGGCAAAGCCGTGGACACTTTGCAGCAACTGATCGCCGCACATCCCGAGTCTGCGGACGCCCATCTTGGTCTTGGCATTCTCTACGCCAGTGCACAGCCGCCCACACTCGACGAAGCAATCGCCCAGTTCCGCGAAGCACTGCGCCTCGATCCCAAGAAGGATGAAGCCAGGCTCGCTCTCGGCCGTGCTCTCATCGCTCAGCAGAAATTTTCAGACGCCGTCGTGCCTCTCAAGGAATACGTTCAGCGCAACCCCCTCGACGATCAGGGATATCTCGCCGCCGCACTCGCTTTCAAGGGACTCGAGCAACGGGGTCCCGAAGTCGAGTTGCTCGACCGGGCCGCGCGGCTAAATCCGGCGAGCTATGAAGTCCACTACGAATTGGGCCTCGCTCTTGCCGAAGGCGGCGAGACCGATCGCGCCATTAAAGAACTACGAGCGGCTGAAAAAATCCGTCCGTCCGCCCCGGAAGCTCATGACCAACTCGCTCGGCTGCTGGCAAAATCCGGCCAAAAAGAACTCGCGCAAAAGGAACACACCGAATCGGCGGCGCTCTCATCGCGCGGCGATTCTCACGCCGAAGCGGCGAAGTTCAACGCTCGCGGCAATCAGTTGCTGGCCGCCGGAGATGCGCGCGGTGCTGCCGCTGCCTATCGCCAGGCTCTGCGCGCCGACCCGAAGAATCCGCAGCTTCATTACAATCTCTCGCTCGCGCTCGATAAGCTCAGCGATCTAACCGCTGAACGCCAGGAACTCGAGACAGCGGTTCAGCTCAATTCCGGTCTCGCGGTCGCCCACAATCAATTGGGCATTCTCGAAATGCAACGCGGCCGCACGGCGGAAGCGGAGGCCGCATTCAAGAAAGCAATCGCAAGCGATCCGCAATATGCGGACGCTCAGAATAATCTCGGAGTCCTCTACAGCAGGGAAGGCAAAGACACCGAAGCCGCCACCGAATATCAACAGGCGATCGCGAGCGATCCAAAATATTCAAAAGCGTATGTGAACCTGGGCTTGCTCCTCGCTCAGCATGGCCAGGTTGCGCAGGGGGAACAGCAGCTGCGCGCGGCAATTCAAATCAATCCGGACGATCCCGGCGCCTACACCGCGCTCGGCATGATCCAAGGCAAGACGGGCCGCAACGCGGAAGCCGTAGAAAGCTTTCGCAAAGCGGCCGCACTCGAGCCGGGCTCCGCCGAAGCGCATGTGAACCTGGGTATCGCGCTGGTTGACCAGTACGATCGCACCGACGGCTTCAAGGAATTTACCGAAGCGGCCCGCCTCGATCCTCGCTCGCCGGCCGTCCACTACAATCTCGGGCGCTTCTATTTCGAAACCGCGAAATACGACGAAGCGCGCAAAGAGCTCGAAAAAGCGGTCCTCCTCGATCCCGACCACGCTCCCGCGCTCTATTTTTTGGCTCTCGCTGCCAAACAAGACAACGATCTCGCTCGTTCGACCGAACTTTTCGAAAAAGTGATCGCCCTGCAGCCGGAAAATCCAGATGCGCAGTTCCTCCTCGGCCAGAATCTCGAGCACCAGGGAAAATCAGCCGAGGCAATCGCGCACTGGAAACTCGCGCTGCAAGCCGACCCCAACTATTCGCAAGCCCTCTACAATCTGGCTCGCGCACTCAAGAAATCGAACGACCCCGAAGCGCAGCAATATCAGGACCGCTACGACACGCTTCAAAAAAATCAGCAGATCACCGATCGCGTCCAACAACTCGGAAATTTTGCGCTCGAAGCCTCGAATGCGCAGAACTGGCCTCAAGCTTTCGATCAGATGCACGAAGCGCTCGAACTCTGCGGACAGTGCACCGAGGCGGCGCACCTCCACAGGAATCTCGGGATGATGTACATCCGCACCGGAAATGTCGAACAAGCGCAAAAGGAACTCGAGACAGTACTGCAGCTGAATCCGGATGACGCCGACGCCAAGCAAGCCCTCGCCGCCATCCAAAGCGCACAGGCGAAATGAGGCAAATTTGATGCAACCGTATCGACAACAAGCAGCAGCTGTACGTCCAACCTGGAAAAGAGGACCACGACATGTCTGAAGTCTTCCCGCATCTCGACTACAAGCCGAAACTCCCGCGCAAGCTCGACCGTGGAATTGGAATTATCGGCGCCGGAGGCATCGTTAACTACGCTCATCTTCCCGCTTACAAACGGGCCGGTTTCAAAGTAGTCGGCATTACGGACAAGAATGCCGAGGCCGCGGAAAAAACCGCCCGCGATCACGCGATCCCAAAAGTTCACGCGAACGTTGACGAACTCCTCAAAGACCCGCAAGTGGAAATCGTTGACATCGCCGTGTATCCCGCCGCGCAGGCCGAAATCGTCGAGAAAGCGGCGGCCTCCGGCAAACACATGCTGTGCCAGAAACCGTTTGCGGACGAATATGCGAAAGCTGTCCGCAACGTCGAGCTCGCCGCAAAAGCAAAAGTGAAAATTGCCGTGAACCAGCAGATGCGCTGGGATGCCGGCATCCGCTGCGCACGACTCCTGATCGACCAGGGCTGGCTCGGCACTCCGTTCTATGGAACGATCCAGGTTCACTGCAAGACCGACTGGAGCATGTGGCCGTGGATTTATGCAGGAAAGCACCTCGAAGTGATGTTCCACAGCATTCATTACATCGATTCGCTCCGCTACCTCCTGGGCCAGCCGAAGTCCGTGTTCACAAGCGGCAGCCGCGATCCGAACGAAACCACCACGGCCGAGACGAAAACTCTGACGGTCTGGGACTACGCTTCAGGCCTGCAAGTTCTCATCGACGTCTGCCACTCCACCTGGATGGATGACCCTTACGCAATCTTCCGGCTGGAGGGCACCGAAGGCGTGATCAAGGGAACGATCGGCTTGATGTACAACTACCCCAGCGGGCGTCCCGACACGCTCGAATTCATGTCGAAAAAAAATCCGGGATACTGGTTTTCGGCCCGGCTCGATACGATGTGGATTCCCGACGCGTTCGTCGGACCGATGGCATCGTTGATGCGCGCGGTGGAAGACGATTCCGAACCGGAAACAAGCGGCCGCGACAACCTGAAAACGCTCCAAATCGTTTTCGCCGAGTACCGCTCCATGGCCGAAAAACGAGCGGTTAACCCCGAAGAAATCACTGCATGAGAAGCAATCTGCATCACCGGCATTGCTCCATCGCCGGAAAGGATCGAACGATATGAAACGCTACGGCTCCGTTATCAAAGTCAGGCCCGAGGCGCTCGCCGAATACAAACGCTATCACGCGGCCGTATGGCCCGACATCCTCAACATGATCAAAAAATGTAACATCCGGAACTATTCCATCTACCTCAAGGATGATTTCTTGTTCGCCTATTTCGAATACCACGGCACCGATTACAAAGCCGACATGGCGAAAATGGCCGCCGATCCAAGAACGCAGGAGTGGTGGGCCGTCATGATGCCGATGCAAAAGCCACTCGATACGCGCAAAGAAGGCGAGTGGTGGGCCGAGATGGAAGAAGTGTTTCACACGGATTAGGTGCCGCGATGAAATTCGTTGATACCCACCAACACCTCTGGGACAAAGATCTTTTCCACTATGCGTGGCTCGAGCCTCTTCCGCAGCTCGATCGCTCGTTTCGCTTGAGTGATTATCGCGATGCGTCGCGTGACTTCGATATCGAAAAAACTGTTTTTGTGGAATGCGATGTGGATGAAGCGCAAGTGATGGACGAGGCCTTGCACATCCTGCGGCTCGCAGACGATCCAGCGAATCGCATCGGAGGCATCGTCGCTTCCGGAAGGCCCGAACGCGACGGGTTCCAGGCGCACATCGAAAAGCTCGCCGCTCACCCAAAAGTGAAAGGCGTACGGCGCATTCTTCACACGGGTGCTGACGAGGCCGGCCTGGCGAAAATATTTGTCGAAAACGTGGCTCGTCTCGAGAGGTACGGCCTCTCGTTCGATATTTGCGTTCTCGCGCGCCAACTTCCCGTTGCAATCAACCTTGCTGCGAAATGTCCGCGCGTTCAGTTCATTCTCGATCACTGCGGCGTGCCGCAAGTGAAAGACCAGGTGCTCGATCCATGGCGCGCGCAAATCACCGAGCTTTCGAACTTCCCTAACGTCGCGTGCAAAGTGTCTGGCCTGATCGCGTACGGAGACCCCGCGAACTGGACGGCCGAGGACCTGCGCCCGTTCATCGATCACGTCATCGCGTCGTTCGGTTGGGATCGCGTCATGTTCGGAAGCGACTGGCCCGTTTGCAACCTCACCGCCAGTTACAAGCAGTGGGTCGAGACGCTGCTCTCCCTTACGCACGCCGCCGGGGAAGCGAATCAACGGAAACTTTTTCACGACAACGCAATTCGCATTTACCGGCTGCATTGAAAGCGGCTGGGAAAAACCACGAAAGGTCACGCGACGATTATGAAAAAACGCAAGAAGGCGGGGTTGGTGGAGCGGCTCTCAAAAATTCCCTACACGGGCGCGATCAGCGACATCCTTGACGAGATGGGTTTCCACAACCAGGTCTTGCCAAAGGAAATCCAGTCTCTCCATCCGGGGCACACCGTGGCCGGACGCGCGCTCACGATCGTCGGCGAACCGACAACGAGCGAAGATCCCGAGATCATCTTCATTCCATATCTCAAAATGCTGGGCGACGTCAAACCCGGCGACGTTCTCGTCAATCAACCGAACGACAATCTTGCCGCGCATCTTGGCGAGCTCTCGACCGAGACAGCGCAATTTCGCGGTGCTCGCGGCGCAGTGATTGACGGCGGCGCACGCGATACCGATTACATCCGGAAACTCGACTTTCCGGTTTTTGCACGCTACAAGACGCCCGTTGATATCGTCGGCCGCTGGCGCCTCGTCGCACACAATGTTCCCATCGATATCGGACGCGTCCACATCGAGCCGGGCGATTACATCGTGGGCGATCGCGACGGCGTTCTCGTGATTCCGCAATCGATCATCGAAGAAGTGGTGAAGAAAGCGGAAGAGGTGGTGCAGACGGAAAATCTCGTTCGGAAATCGATCCTGAAGGGCATGCATCCCGTGGACGCCTACCGGAAATTCGGCCGATTCTAGCGTCGCGGGCTAGAGCGCGAATTCTGCCTCGATCGATGCCGTCTGCTCGCCCACTTTTGGCGCGAGTTTCGAGCTCGAGAGCAAGTCTCGATCGATGCGAAACGGACAGCGCGTCGTCAAAATTTCAAGCCCCGTGTCGTTCGCGAGAGTTTGCAGCATTCGCAATTCCTGAAACCCTGTGCTGGCGAGAAGCTTCGGCCAGTCGAGCACTTCCGAGCACCAGATGTCCGCCGCATCCAGAATCCCCAGCCAGTGCTCCGTCGTTTCATCGCGCAAGCGGGCCGCGATCAGGCGCTTGATTTCGTCCCGGCGGCGGAATGCATCGGCTGAAACTTTCACTTCCGCGAGTTCCGGAATGCCAAGCAGGGCGCCGAGCGTGGGCAGGTGCGTCATCGCGAGTGCCAGGTGGCCGTTCTTCGTGTCGTACACACCGTAGGGAGCCGACAGATAAGGATGCGCATTTCGAATCGCGCTGCGGCGCGGCGGCCTCCGGCCATCGTTCAAATGCGTGGTGAGAACTTCAAACTGAAAGTCGATCAGCGATTCGAGCAGGCTCGTTTCCACCAGCCCTCCGCGGCCCGTGATGCCGCGCCGCACGAGACAAGCGAGAATTCCCTGGCAGAGATTGTGTCCGGTGAGCATATCGGCGATGGCCAGCGCAAACGGAGTCGGCGGATCGCCTTCATTGCCGCTCAGCCACATGATTCCTGAGCGCGCCTGCGCCAGAAGATCCTGGCCGGGGCGATCCCGCCACGCACCCGCTTCCCCGTAGCCGCTGATCGAGCCGTACACAATTCGCGGGTTCGACTGCGCGACGCTGTCGTAGTCGAGCTTTAAGCGTTCGATGACTCCGGGGCGGAAGTTCTGCACCATCACGTCGGCTCGCGCGATCAAGCTCCGCAGCTTCTCCATGTCGCGCGGATTCTTCAAGTCCGCCGCGAAGCTTTCTTTATTGCGATTGATGGCGTGGAAGAGCGTGTTTTCGCCGTTGATGTCCGTATCGCTCAAGTAGAGCGTCCGCCCGAGGTCGCCTTGGCCCGGCCGCTCGACCTTGATCACACGCGCGCCCATGTCCGCCAGCCGGAGAGTAGCCAGCGGCCCCGAAAGGAATTGGCTGAAGTCCAGCACGAGCAGGCCTTGGAGGGGGAGGTCTTTCGTCACGTTCGTCGTACCGGCTTCACTTGTAGCGCTCATCTTCACGTCTCCATGCAGAAGGGGAGCGGTGCAGACAAGCTCCCTTTCTCGGATGTCCTAGTATTGCATATATGAAAGGATGTTTTCATTAGAGAAAACTTGGTGTAAGCTGGGGCCGTGCCTGTGACTGCTCCACGATTGAAACGCGCCTCGCGCATTCGTTTGCATCCGCATCCGGTGCGCTACGCGGCGCCGGCTCTCGATAAAGGCCTCGATATCCTGGAGCTATTCGCATCAGAACCAGCCGGCCTCACCACCAGTGAGGCGGCGCGGCGTCTGGGACGCACCGTCGGCGAGATATTTCGCATGCTCGTTTGCCTCGAGGAGCGCGGCTATATTTCCGAAGCCGCATCGGACGAGCGTTTCGAGCTTACGCTGAAACTTTTTGAACTTGCGCACAGGCATCAGCCTCTCGACCGGCTCGCCTCTGAAGCGCGCCCGTTGATGGAGGAGGTGGCGCACGCAACCGGCCAATCCTGCCACCTTGCGATGCTCAGCAACGGTGAAGTGATCGTGGTCGCGCAAGTGGACGCGCCTCAAACCGCGGGCTTTGCCTTGAAACTCGGCGCGCGGATCGATCTTCTGAATACCGCTTCAGGCCACTTGATTCTCGCCTTTCAACAAAGCGCGATGCGCGAGCGCTCGCTCGCGGAGTGGAAACGGCGAACCGCCCGGCCGCTTCCGCGCGATCTCGACCGGCATCTCGCCCGAATTCGGAAGCGCGGCTACGAGGAAATGCCGAGCTATCAGGTGAGAGGCGTTACGAACATTGCGTTTCCGATTCTGAATCAACATGGCGACGCTATTGCAGCGCTCTCGGTTCCGTTTCTCGCGCGTATCGGCGATCGCGTCGGACCGGAGAATGTGAAATCGGCGCTGCGCGATGCCAGCCGGAAACTTTCAAACGCGATGGGCGGCAAGAAGCGCTGAAGCCATCGCAGGAGACGGGTGAGATGGAAAAGACGGAATATTTTGAAGATTACACCGTCGGGGCCGAACGCAACACCTCCGGCCGAACGATCACCGAAACCGACGTGGTGGTTCACGCCGGCCATTCCGGCGATTTTTTCCCGCATCACATGGATGCTGAGTTTGCGCGCACCACCGCTTTCGGCCAACGCATCGCGCACGGAACGATGACGTTTGCCATCGGCATCGGCCTTACGGCCAGCCAGATCAATCCCGTCGCGTTTAGTTATGGATATGACAGGCTGCGCTTCCCGAAACCTGTGTTCATCGGAGACACGATTCACACGCGCGTCACTATCAAGAGCAAAGAAGAAGACGCGAAGCGGCCGGGATTCGGCCGCGTCGTGGAAGCGTGCGAAGTGGTCAATCAGCGCGGCGATGTGGTGCTCTACTGTGAGCATATTCTCATCGTTCAGTTGAAGAGTGCTGCGGCGAAAGGGAAATGAGCGTGATGTTCGTGGCCGCTACAGGAAGCAACCTCAAATCCGGGAGCGCGACGTGGAAGCAATTCTGAAAGGGCTCACCTGGGATCACCCGCGCGGCTATTCTCCGCTCATCAAGGGCGCTCAGGAATACGAGAGGCTGCATCCGGATACAAAAATTCATTGGGACCGGCGCACTCTGCGCGAATTCGGCGAAGCTCCGATCGAACAATATCTCGACCGCTACGACCTCATCATCATGGATCATCCCTTCGTTGGCTTTGCCGCCGCGCACGATGTGCTGGTTGACTTCGGCCAGTTCCTCTCCGATCCTGAAAAGGAAACGTTCGCGCGCGATTCCGTAGGCCCATCCTGGGAGTCTTACGATTACGCAAAAGGAATTTGGGCTTTGCCTGTAGATGCGGCCACACAGGTCGCATCGTACCGTTCGGATCTTTTGCGGCAATTCTCGCCTTTGCCGCCGAAGACATTTGACGAAGTCCTGGACTTGGGCGAAAAAGCGCGCGCCGGCGGGAAGTCGATCGCTGTAGCGGCCTGCCCGATTGACGCGATCAGTCTCTTCTTCACGTTCACCGCCAATCTCGGCCATCCCGTCGCCGAGCATGCCGACCCTTTCGTGGACAAAGCGGTCGCAAAAGAGGTGCTTCGCCGTCTCCACGCGCTGATCGCCGTCGCCCATCCGAATTCAACAAGTTGGAATCCGATTCACGTTTACGATCACATGATCGCCGCGTCGGAGATCGTCTACTGCCCGTGGGCCTATGGGTACTCAAACTATTCCCGTCGCCACAATCCGGTTCGATTGAAATTTACCGATGCCCCGGCCGCGGGCGGCCTCGGCTGCGCGGGAACGCAACTGGGCGGCACCGGAATCGGCGTCAGCAAACAAAGCCCACATCGCGAGAAGGCCGTGGCCTATGCGAAGTGGATCGCCAGTGCCGACCACCAGCGCGGCATGTATTTCCGGGAAGGCGGCCAGCCCGCGAGCCTGGCCGCGTGGACTGATTCGCGCGTTGATTCCGAAGCGGACGGATTTTTCTCCGGAACGCTTGCAACTCTTCAAACTGCCTATGTGCGGCCGCGCTTCGACGGTTTCGTGCGCTTCTTTGAAGCGGCCGGAATCGAGATCAATCGCTGCTTGAAGAATTTGCTCGGTGATGAACAGTTGATCGAATGGCTCAACAGGCGTTTCGCGGAGCGGCTCGCGCTCGCGGCGGCAAAGTCCTAGAAGAATCGCGCACGAAATCGAAAAGGAGCACACGTGTCGAATCCAAACCCCGATCCAGCCAAGCATAAGCAAATCAAGATCTGGAACCAGGAAGACTGGCTCTATGAGGATTTTGAAGTGGGCCTTCGCGCGCGCTCGATCCGCCGCACGATTTCTGAAGGCGAAAGCATGGCCTTTAACGCGCTCGTTCTCGACATGCACCCCTACGTCGCCGACGAAATATTCGCGCGCGAGGAGGGGATCTTCGGAAAGAGGCTCGTCGCCGGCGCGATGGTCTTCAGCGTTGGTCTGGGGCTGATGGCTCACAATAATGTTGACACGTTCAGCTACGGCTACGATAAGCTGCGCTTCATCAAGCCTGTGTTCATCGGCGATACTCTCTACACGATTCGTACCAACCTCGAAAAGCGCCCAAAATATCCGACGATGGGGATGGTTCGCGTCTCTTATGAAGTTTTCAAGATGCCGGGCGAGCTGGTTTTATATTGTGAACACTTGCAGACGGTGAAGTATCGCGACCCGGCCAAATTCGAGAGCCAGATCGAAAAAAAGTAAGCGAAGGTACTTCCGCGAAAATGGAAATGAAGCTTCAGGGAAAAGTCGCGCTCGTCACGGGCGCTGCCAGCGGAATCGGACGAGCCATCGCCGAGCGTTTCGCTCAAGAGGGCGCGAGGGTGGCCGTGAATTATCGCACTTCGCGCGAAGCGGCCGAGAAGGCGGTGTCGCAGATTCGCGCCGCCGCTGGCATCGCTCTGCCGATCGCCGCGGACGTTTCGATTCAGTCGGAAGTGCAGGCGATGTTGAAACAGGTAGAGCGCGAATGGGGCCGCCTGGATGTGCTCGTCAACAACGCTGGGTGGAGCACTCGCGTTCCTCATCGCAAGCTCGACGAGCTGAGCGATGAAATCTGGGACAAGACTTTCGACATCAATCTTCGCGGCGTGTTTTACTGTGTTCGCGCCGCTGTCCCGCTATTGCGAATGCAATCCGGCGCTTCGATCGTAAACATCGCATCGGTTGCAGGCTCCACCGGCGTGGGAAGCTCGATCGCCTATGCCGCCGCGAAAGCCGGCGTGCTCACGCTGACGAAGTCCCTCGCCCGCGCGCTCGCTCCTGAAATTCGCGTGAATGCAATCTCACCGGGCCTTATCCGCACTCAATTCGCCGGCCGCCCGGATTCGGATTCCGCCTTCGACGCCGAAGAAAGCGTTACGCCGCTCAAGCGGCTCGCCACGGTGGAAGAATGTGCGGAGGTGGCACTCTTCTTCGCTTCTGCGGCGACGGCGGTCACAGGCCAGAACATTCTCGTTGACGGCGGATTGTACGGTCTCGGCCCCAATCGCTAGCTATTTCTCGTTCGCTCGCCTGCCCCGCGAATATGTCAAAACGAAAAAGACTTCAGCGTCGCGCTCGCTTTGTTCAGGACGATTGATGCGCTCAGCACGCGAGGAAATACCTTGAGCGTGATCGGGTCGCAGGAAAACGATAGCGTGTTCACGGTTGCGCCGGTGGGTGCGACGAGCGTAAACGAAAACGTCAGGGGCAACGTGAGGTCCGGAGTCAGGTGGGCCGTGGCCGCTCCATTCGCATCCAGCGTAAAACTTCCGAGCGACTTCGACGCCGCGGGATTCGTCGAAATTAATTGGGTGACGTTCACAGTTCCGGCGATCGGCGTGCCGTCGTCCCACCCCAGTTTTGCCGCCACCTGGAACGATGACGAACCCGACCCCGACGATGAAGACGACGAGGCCGGCAAGACCTCGATCGCGGCAATCAGCGGAGCATCTGCTATGCGCTTGAGGTCAAGACTCACCTGCGTCCCGCTAATCTGCGCGGATTCGATGACGGGCTTTTCCACGCCAGCCGTCGCCGTGAGATCCAAGCGCGGAACAATCGTCGTGCCGTTAACGGTCACTCCAAACACCCTGCTTCCCGCAACAGTGTTGGAACAAGGTTCCGCAAAGTACAAATTCACGGTGTAAACGCCGCTCGAAACTGGAATCGTCATAACCAGATCGCCGGAATCCTCCACCATCTGCTCGCGGTAGAGGCCCGGATCGGGAGTCCCCGTAAAGACGGCCGTTGGTGTGCATATCGACCAATGGTGAGAGGCCGATCCGGAAAGGTCGCTCTGCGGAATCGCAGACCATAGCTGGCCCTTCGAGTCGGTAAATGAATTTGGTCCGAAAACGTATCGGATCGGTGAAGCTGTTTGCGCCCTCGCGGATTTTGCACCTGCGAGAAGCGCCGCAATCATAGCCAGCACGCAAATTCCGATTCGGATCGATTTATTCGCGCCCATCTGTGGGACTCCCGGTATTGGAGATTTAATTTGCCGTCTCGCGAGGGAGGGGGCGCGATCAACCTGCCCTGTATATTTACCCCGATTCGCTCGAGCGCTCTACTGGCCCGGGGTTCAGCAGGCGGACAGGGGCCATCGCGCGCCGCGATCCGCCGCGGAGATTCCTGGAGGCTCGCGCCCGGCGGCGCCCAACCTTGTTACGACGCCATCCGAACGATATAATCCGCTCCCGAGCCAATCGCAGTGCCACCCACTAAAAAGCTCCGTTCAATCCCTTCCCGCGTCAGGTCCTCGAAGTTGTATCGAAGATGCAAAGGAAAACTCGAAAAGGAATCGACGATTGCCGTCCTCATGGCCTTGGTAGCTATGCTCGGAATGGTGACGGCCTATCGAACCGCGACTGCCGAGGAAGAAGCGTCGCTCAAGGAAAGCGAACTGACGCAAGCAAGGTTCCTCGAATTCACCAAGCGGGAAGAGCTTCTTGACCGTACCAGCGGTAGAGCTCATTTCGAGATGGCGAAAGAGGGCCATCTCCAGCGCGCCGAGGAGTGCCGCGTGCGCGCCGGAAAGATCCGCGCGAGCGATCGCGGAAGGGCGGTTCTTCTCGAATTGGAGGCGCAGGAAGAATATTCACTTGCGCTTGTGCAGGAACCTTACCTCGCATTCACAGAAGTTCCGGGGATGTCCGATAACTCGCTCTCCATGCAAAAAATTATCGACCGGCAGGTCGCTCGAGATTTGTCCAATTCAGGACGGGGAAGCAAGTGGGCGGACAAGGGAAAAACGATCTGGGAGAATCTGGAAACCCAGATTGGCAATTCGCGAAAAAAATTGAAGCGGCTGGCGTTGGCGGTAATTATTTTCGTTGTCTCGCTGGGTTGCCTTTCGTTAGCCGAGTTGTGGCGTAACAAACGGACGTTAATGCTCATGACAATGGCCCTGGGGGTGTTGGCTTGCCTCACGGGTCTCTTCTTCGCCATCATGGTCGATCATGCGAGCCTCTGGTATTACACCGTCTGCGCCATGGGATTTGCGCTGCTGGCGCCAGCCACCCGAAAAATCCGCCCCCGGCTGCAGAGTCTTTCGAAGCTGCTGGCCACCAAACTCGGTTTCATGACGACTGCGCAGGCGAAGGAAGCGGAGGAGAGCGAGAGCCTCCATCCCCCTGAAACGGATGTGCGGCTTTTTGTCGGCGCGCGGATGCATGCAGAACGCGTCAAGAGCCCGTTCACATGCCTCGTCGTTCTGCTCATCGTACTCGCTGTATTGTTGAGCGCCTGGGTGAGCTACAGCTACAGCGACGCGAGCATTCAAGCAAGCGCCAGCGCCGGCAACGCAACCGAGAACATCACCAACGGCCTGAAGAACAGCCACACGACTTCCGCGTACTTCGCACTCAATATGCTCGCGGCTCTCCAGGAGCGCCGTGCCCGTTACAAAGCCGCGCTCCAAAAAAATGAGTTGGCGAAGGAATCAGCTCTCGGAATCGATCAGCGAAGCGTAGATGAAACTCTCTACCACGCCACCGAGCAGATTCACCCAAAGAATGACGATGACAAAGATCTCATCGAGACGCTCGACGGTACGAAAGGCACCGAGTACGACAGGAACTTTCCCCGGAAATGGGTTCTGAATTTGACGACGTTCGGGCCCGAATGCGGTTTCGCTCTCGCCGATGCAGCCAACGAGCAGAGCTTGGGCTGGCGCAACAAAGCGCACTGGTTTCTCGCCAGCATTACGATGTTCGCGATTGCGCTCTATCTCTTCGGCCAGTCCCTCAGCATGGGACGGAGCGAAGAGGCGTGGATGCTGGTTTTCTTTGGGCTTATCGTCGTGGGCGTCGGGCTTGGCGTGGCGGGCACCGAATTCATTCGGCGCGTTCCGAATACTGCGTATGACGTCGAAGCTTGCGACGCGAAAAATGCAAAGTCGGATGATCCGGCTCTGCGCGCGGCGATTCAATATGCTTGGGGAGTCACCGATTACCAGATCCGCGACTACGAATCAGCCGTCAAGGAACTTGAAGTCGCCGTTGCCGCCCGTCCGAAGTTTCTGTTCGCGAATCTTTACCTCTCCCAGGCGGCAAAAGAATTGGGAAATCCGCAAATGAACGAAGGTTTTCTGAACATGATTCCCGAGGAACGAATCAGCGAGGCCGTGAACCGCGAAAAAACGGCTCTCGAAGGATTCAAGAAGAACGGATTGGAAGAATCACCGCTGCTTCTCGGGAACTACGGTTTCGATACTTATCTGTATGGCCTGATTATGAAAGACCGCAAACTCCTGCAACGCGGGCTCGATAGCACCGAGGAGGCGATCAGGCACGACGAGTCCAAGCAATACATGTATTTGCGGTACAACGTCGCTGTCGCTCAGTTGGCCCTGGGAAATTTAGACGGCGGATTGGCGACGTTTGCGGATGCTGTGAAGCAGGAAGGCGTAAAGGGTGACGGTGACCTGCTGGCGGGCGCCGTCGGCGACCTCGAAACGTTGTATCACTACTGCGAGGGCCTGAACTCGAAAGCGTACTGCGAAAAAATCCGAGCGAAAGAAGCCGACATCACCCTCGAGCTGGCTCGAGCCGCGTGGCCTCCTCCTTCGAATGCCGTACAAGACGCGAAAAGCGCTCCCGCACTTCGGAACCTCGCCATTCAAATTTCTCCGAGTGGAGTACGTTGGGAAGCCGAGCCTATCAACTTTAAAATTGACGGGGGAGATACCACGCTTGCGGTTGTTTGGTACACCAGAGAGCCGGGCAGCCAGGTGTGGAGAGTCCTCGCCAAAGTTTCCGGAGCGGTGTCGCCCAAATCCGTGATGCAGGGCGACGACGGAAAAATTTACCAGTTTCAGTCCTATCTCGAAGCGACTGACCAGGAATCCTGCCTTCCCGCTGGTGATTACCGCGCCGATTTTTATCTGAACGGTGTCGCGTTCCCGGTGCCTTCCAAACAGCTCGATGCGCCGTCTGCGATGAGGGCCTCTCCTTTCAAAGATTTAAATCTCAGCCTCTGCCGGCCGAGTAGTTGGAGGCGCTGGAGACCGACCAGCATTGACGATCCTGCCCTCACGGGCGGATATGTAGACAACAAAGATCATCCCGCGCAGGTAATCTTCGTTTTCGACTACTACTACCCGGCAGCGATGTGGGACGCGACCAAGGCGAGAGCTCTTCTTGCGCGTGCGCGCGCGTACTTGGCGGCACAGAGAATGATGACGCCAGCCGAGTTTACGGACGAGCCGAATACCTGCACCGTCTATCCCAAGGAACAATTCGTGATTCGCCAGGCATCAAGATCCACTGGCGAGACACTCGTCGCTAGAATCTGGCCCGCGAAGGAAGGCGTCGTACACCTCGTCCTTGCCTACAATCATTCGCCACAGGGCGCCCCGATTTCCGATTCCGCAGATCCTCTCGGAAACGAAGGCCTTGAGTGCAACTCATTGCGATCCGTGCGCGAGATTTACGCCGAGTCTCGGTAACGCGGAAGCGAATTTCCGCCGGCGCGTTCGGAATGTAGAGCCGAAGTGGCAACGATCCCGCAGCGTCGGCCGCACTCCGTGACGAGTCAATGCTAGAATCAATAGAATCGGAGGGGTAGGAAAGCGGTTGACTCCGGCGGTCTTGAAAACCGTTAGGCCCGAAAGGGTCTCGTGGGTTCGAATCCCACCCCCTCCGCCACTGATCGGTCGTTCAT